>CAWJBM010000001.1:0-331671 GCA_963841155.1 uncultured Acidimicrobiaceae bacterium
AGGCCGGTCATTTCGCGAGCGCGGGCGTAGAGCCCGGTGTCCGCCTGGTAGAGCTGCGGCTCGACGACACGAGCGGGTACACGGTCGGCCAGGAGATCGATGCGGGCATCCTGGCGGCAGGGGACAAGATCGACGTGACCGCCGTCAGCAAGGGCAAAGGATTCGCCGGCGCGATGAAGCGCCACAACTTCAAGGGCCAGGGTGGCGCGCACGGCAACCACAAGAAGCATCGGGCCCCGGGCTCGATCGGGGCCTGCGCCACACCGGCCCGGGTGTTCAAGGGGACCGGGATGGCAGGTCGCATGGGCTCTGAGCGGGTGACCACGCTGAACCTCGAGGTCGTGGTGGCCGACCCCGAACGCGAGATCATCCTCGTGAAGGGCGCCGTGCCGGGACCGCGAGGTGGAATGGTTCTCATCCGCGACGCCGTGAAAGCCGCCAAGTGATGGCGAGCACGATGGTCGAAACCCTCCCGCCGGTGTACGTGGAGCGCTGCAACGACTCTGGCGAGCTCCTCGGGGTCGTCCAGCTCGACCAGGAGTACTTCGCTGCTCTGGTCAACGTGCCTCTCCTGTACCAGGTCGTGACCGCGCAGCTGGCAGCCAAGCGCTCTGGCACCCACAGCACCAAGACGCGTGCCGAGGTTGCCGGTGGCGGTGCCAAGCCCTACCGCCAGAAGGGCACTGGCCGTGCCCGACAGGGCACGACACGGGCACCGCAGTTCGCCGGCGGAGGCATCGCCTTTGGGCCCAAGCCCCGCGACTACTCCCAGAGCACGCCTCGCAAGATGGTTCGCCAGGCGTTGCGGGCAGCCCTTTCGGACCGTGCTGCTGAAGGCCGTGTTTGTCTCGTCGACCGCTGGTCCTTCGAGGTGCCCAAGACCAAAGAGGCCGTCGCCTCGCTTCAGGCCCTCGGACTCGACGGCAGCGTGCTCGTGGTGATCGGAACCCAGGACGTGGTCGCAGAGCGCTCGTTCGGAAACCTGCCGCATGTCCACATCGTCGAGGTCGGGCAGCTCACGGCCTATGACGTGGTCGCGTCCGACTGGGTGGTCTTCACCGACGAGACGGTGCCGGGCCAGGTGAGTGACGCGCCTGAGGGCACTGTCGTCTTGAACTCGGCGAGGCCGGTCACTTCTGAGGTCGTGGACGAGACCGAGGAGAGCGACGAGGTTGAAGTGGGCGAGGTACTGCAAGCTGGGGAGCCGGGCGCCACAGACGAAGCGGCGGACGTGCCCGCACCGGCTGTTGACCAGGCCGATGAGGCTGGTGAGGGGGCCGTTGACGAGGCCACCGAGCCCGACGACGAGGTCACCGAGCCCGACGACGAGGCCGCCGAGCCCGACGATGGGGAAGAGGACAAGTGAGCGCCGGCCGTTCGATCCTGTTGCGCCCCGTCATCTCCGAGAAGTCCTACGCGCTGATGGACGAACACACCTACGTGTTCGTCGTCGACCCAAGGGCGAGCAAGGTCGAGATCCGCGCCGCGGTGGAAGAGGCCTTCGGAGTACGCGTCTTCAGCGTGAACACCCTTGTGCGCAAGGGAAAGCGCAAGCGACAAAGACGCGTTGCCGCCTACGGGAAGCGACCCGACACCAAGCGTGCCATCGTCCGACTTGTCGGCGATGACCGTATCGAGCTGTTCGAGGGCTGAGGAGCATCGTCATGGCACTCCGCAAGCGCAAGCCGACCAGCCCGGGGCGGCGATTCCAATCGGTCTCGGACTTCTCCGAGATCACCAAGACCAGGCCCGAGAAGACGCTCCTCGTACCCCAGGCGGGCACCGGCGGCCGGAACAACCTCGGCCGCAAGACCGCCCGCCACCGCGGCGCGGGTCACAAGCAGCAGTACCGCCTGGTCGACTTCCACCGGGACAAGGACGGCATCCCCGCCAAGGTGGCGGCGATCGAGTACGACCCCAACCGCAACGCCCGCATCGCCCTCCTGCACTATCTCGATGGCGAGAAGCGCTACATCCTCGCGCCGGCGCGTGTCGAGGTCGGCGACCTTCTCCAGTCCGGGCCCAGCGCCGAAATCCGCCCGGGTAATGCCCTCCCGCTCCGTTACATCCCTGTCGGCTCGGTGATCCACAACGTGGAGCTCCGTCCCGGCGGCGGGGGCAAGCTCGCCCGAGGTGCCGGCATGAGCGTGCAGCTCGTCGCCAAAGAGGGGATGTTCGCCACCTTGCGGCTCCCGTCGACCGAGATGAGGAGGGTCCCGATCGATTGCCGTGGGACCCTCGGCGAGGTCGGCAACTCGGAGGCCGAGCTCGTCTCCATAGGCAAGGCGGGCCGTAACCGCTGGAAGGGCATCAGGCCCCAGACCCGCGGGGTCGCGATGAACCCGGTCGACCACCCTCTCGGCGGTGGCGAGGGGAAGACCTCGGGTGGCCGCCATCCGGTGTCGCCCTGGGGGCAAGCCGAGGGTCGGACCCGTCCGCGACACAAGCGATCCGACCAGCTCATCATCCGTCGTCGCCGCACTCGCGGCGCCCGCCGCTGACCGCCGAGCGGAGACATCATGCCTCGCAGCCTGAAAAAAGGACCCTTTGTCGACGATCATCTGCTTCGCAAGGTCGACGCGCTCAACTTCTCCAATGAGAAGCGTGTCATCAAGACCTGGTCGCGTCGCTCGACGGTCATCCCGGACATGGTCGGCCACACGATCGCGGTTCACGACGGCCGCAAGCACGTGCCTGTGTACGTGACCGAGTCGATGGTCGGCCACAAGCTCGGAGAATTCGCTCCCACCCGGACGTTCCGCTACCACGCCGGCCAGGAACGGGCAGCGAGGCGTTGACGTGACCGGTGTCAAGACCAACGAGCGGCCTGGGACCCGCGCCGTCCTCAAGCATTCGGGCGTGTCCGCCTACAAGGCGCGCGAGGTGCTCGACCTGATCCGTGGCAAGGACTATCAGCGGGCGTCGGAAATCCTCGAGTACTGCGACCGGGAAGTGGCGACGGTGATCGGCAAGGTCCTGCACTCGGCGGCCGCGAACGCGTTCCACAACGACGGCATCGAGGCGGAAGAACTGTTCGTGTCCGCCTGCTTCGCGGATGAGGGCGCGACGCTGAAGCGGTGGCGTCCCCGCGCCCGTGGGCGTGCCACCCGCATCCGCAAGCGGACCTGTCATGTGACGGTGATCGTTTCGCGGATGTCCGAGGAAGAGCTGAACCGGCGACGCGCCCACGTCGCAGCCGAGCAAGCTGACCGCCGGGCGCGCCGGGTGGCCGGGGCGCGCCGTCAGGGACGGGCGAGCGCAGCCGCCAAAGGCGAGACGTCCGAGGCGCCCGCAGTCGACGAGCAGGTTCTCGGGATCGTGGCGGCGGGCGACACGGCCGAGACGACCGATGTCGAGGCTGCGGTCGAGCAGGCGCTCGCCGGCGACGAGGACGAGCAAGCCGATGGCGATCACGACGCTGCCGGCGACGAGGACGAGCAAGCCGATGGCGATCACGACGCTGCCGGCGACGAGGAAACGAGCGACTGATGGGTCAGAAGGTCAATCCATACGGCTTCCGCCTCGGTGTCACGACCGACTGGAAGTCACGCTGGTTCGACGACCGCAACTATCAGGATTCGGTGGTTGAGGACTGGAAGGTCCGCGACTACCTCATGACCCAGCTCGAGGCTGCCGCCGTGAGCCGGATCGAGATCGAGCGCACCCGGGACCGCCTTCGAATCGACGTGCACACCGCGCGACCCGGCATCGTGATCGGCCGCCGCGGTGCCGAAGCCGACCGGCTACGGCGTCAGCTTGCTCGAATCACCCACAACGCCAACGTGCAGCTCAACATCCAGGAGATCAAGCAACCCGAGCTCGACGCCGCCTTGATCGCGCAGGGCATCGTCGACCAGCTGCAGCGCCGGATCAGCTTCCGCCGCGCCATGAAGCGTGCGATTCAGACGGTCCAGAAGGCGGGCGCCCAGGGAGTGCGCGTCCAATGCTCCGGCCGCCTCGGCGGTTCGGAGATGGCACGCAAGGAGTCCTATCGCGAAGGCCGCGTCCCGTTGCACACGCTCCGCGCCGATATCGACTACGGCTTTCGCGAGGCGAAGACCTCGACCGGCCGGATCGGGATCAAGGTCTGGATCTACAAGGGCGACATCCTGCCCTACAAGACATCGGCGGAAGAGAAGATCTCGCGGGAGGCCGCTATGGCGGTCGGAGAGACGTCCGGCCAGGCACGTCCCAAGCGCATCGTCACCGCTGGTGGCGGCCGTCGCAGGCCCGAGCTCGGCGAGCCGGGCTCGGTCGTGGCGGACGTGCCACCCGAGGTCGAAGCCGAAGTGCCGACCGAGCCTGTCCCCGAAGAGCCCCCGGCACCCACGGTCCCGGCCGTCGCCGAAGACGCGCTCGAGAAGCTTCTCGCCGAGGAAGAGGACATCGAGCGCCGGACCCGCGAGCAGCATCACGACATACCGCACTTCCGCAGGGAGAACGACTGACCATGCTCATGCCTCGCAAGGTCAAGCACCGCAAGCAACAGCGCGGGCGGATGTCCGGAATGACGAAGGGTGGCGAGACCATCAACTTCGGCGACTTCGGGATTCAGGCGCTCGAGCCGGCGTGGCTCACGGCCCGCCAGATAGAGGCCGCCCGAATCGCCATGACCAGGCACATCAAGCGTGGCGGAAAGGTCTGGATCCGGGTGTTCCCCGACAAGCCGGTCACCCAGAAGCCGGCCGAGACGCGAATGGGATCGGGCAAGGGCAATCCCGAGCACTGGGTCGCCGTGGTCCGTCCAGGGAGGGTCCTCTTCGAGCTGGCGGGCGTGGACGAGGCGCTCGCCCATTCGGCCTTGGAGCGTGCGATCCAGAAGCTGCCGATGAAAGCACGCGTCATCGCACGGCCCGGGCTGGGTTCCAACGCGGAGGTGCTGGTCTGATGCCGACAGCGGCCGAGATGCGTGAGCTCGATGACGAGGAGCTCGAGAGCAAACTGGTTGAAGCCCGCAAGGAGCTCTTCAACCTCCGGTTCCAGGCGGCTACCGGCAGACTGGACAACAACGCACGCGTTTCGCAGGTCCGCAGGGAAATCGCGCGGATGCTGACGGTGCAGCGCGCACGCGAGATCGAGCTCGCCGAGTCGGCAGAGGCGGCCGTGGCTTCTGGCGACGCAGGTACGAAGGAGCTGTGATGGCCGAGAACCTGGCCCAGGAGGGCACTTCGAACGGTACGCCGACGACCGATGCGCAAGTGCGCGTCAACCGGCGCAGGATCCGCGAGGGCACCGTCATCGAGAACCGTATGGACAAGACCGCGGTCGTCGCGGTGGTGGAACGCGTCCGGCACGCCAAGTATGCCAAGACCGTGCAGCGGACTCGGCATCTGTACGTGCACGACGAACGGAACGAGGCCGCCACTGGGGACCGTGTCCGCGTTGCCGAGACGCGCCCATTCTCCAAACTGAAGCGCTGGAGGCTGGTCGAGGTCGTGGAGCGTGCAAGGTGATCCAGCAAGAGACACGCCTGCGTGTCGCCGACAACTCAGGCGCCAAAGAGGTGCTCTGCATCAAGGTGCTCGGCGGGACCCGTCGTCGTTACGCGGGGATCGGTGACGTGTTCATTGCGACAGTCAAGGACGCCGTGCCTGGCGCGGCCGTCAAGAAGGGCGACGTGGTGCGCTGCGTGGTCGTGCGGACGAAGAAGGAGAACCGCAGGTCCGACGGTAGCTATATCCGTTTCGACGAGAACGCGGCAGTGCTGATCAACGACCAGCTGCAGCCACGCGGTACCCGCATCTTCGGCCCGGTGGGACGCGAACTGCGCGAGAAGCGCTTCATGCGCATCGTCTCGCTGGCCCCAGAGGTGATCTAGGTGCGTATTCGAAAAGGGGATCGAGTAAGGGTGCTCACCGGCAAGGACCGGGGCAAGACCGGCGAGGTCATGCGGGTCATCCCCGCACGCGACCGCGTGATCGTCGACGGTGTCAACGCCGCCAAGCGTTCCACCAGGGCGAAGCGGGGAACCATGCAGGGCGGCATCATCGACAAGGACATGCCGGTGCACGCCTCGACGGTGGCGGTGATCTGCTCGGAGTGCGGGCCCACGCGCATCGGGGTTCGGGACGATGACCAGGGTCGAAAGATCCGGATCTGCCGCAAGTGCGGAGGTGTGCTGTGAGCGCGCCAGTCATCGAGCGTCCTCGTCTCCGCCAGCGTTACGAGACCGAGGTCCGGGCGTCGCTCGCCGCCGAGCTCGGCCTTTCCAACGTGATGGAGGTGCCGCGTCTCTCCAAGATCGTCATCAACATGGGCGTCGGCAAGGCCACCCAGCAGCAGTCACTTCTCGAGGGCGCCGTCGGTGACCTCAAGCTGATCGCCGGTCAGCGGCCGGTCGTCACCAAGGCGCGGCGCTCGATAGCCGCCTTCAAGCTCCGCGAGGGCATGTCGATCGGCTGCATGGTCACCCTGCGCGGCGATCGCATGTGGGAATTCTTCGATCGCCTCATCAGCCTGGCGATCCCGCGCATCCGTGACTTCCGGGGCCTGTCGCCGAAGTCGTTCGACGGCCGGGGCAACTACACCTTTGGCGTCACCGAGCAGCTGATCTTTCCCGAGATCGACTACGACAAGGTCGACACCCCTCGCGGCATGGACATCACGATAGTGACCACCGGCCGCACCGATGCCGAAGGCCGAGCGCTGCTCGCCGCCTTCGGGTTCCCGTTCCGACGTGAAGGGCAGTAGAGCCGACCCATGGCTAAGAAGGCATTGATCCAGAAGCAACAGGCCAAGCCCAAGTTCAAGGTGCGCGGCTACACCAGGTGCAGGCGGTGTGGGCGTCCGAGAGCGGTCTACCGCAAGTTCGGGCTCTGCCGTATCTGCCTGCGCGAGCTCGTGCACGCGGGCGAGGTGCCCGGTGTGACCAAGGCCAGCTGGTGAGAGGAGGGGACCGTTCATGACCATGACTGACCCCATCGCGGACATGCTGACCCGCGTTCGCAACGCGAACGTGGCAATGCACGACACGGTCCGTATGCCCAGCTCGAGGCTCAAGGAGGCGCTCGCTGTCATTCTCGAGCGCGAGGGCTACATCGCGGGATTCACCACGATCGCACGAGAGGACCGCCGCGGTGAAGTGCTCGAGATCTCGCTCAAGTACACGGCCGACCGCACACGGGTTATCGGCGGGCTCAAGCGTGTCTCCAAGCCCGGCCTGCGGATCTACTGCCGTGCCGACGGGTTGCCACGCGTCCTCGGCGGCCTCGGGGTGGCAGTGCTCTCGACGAGCAAGGGTCTCATGACCGACCGCGAAGCGCGCCAGCAGCGTGTCGGCGGTGAGGTTCTCTGTTATGTCTGGTGACCCCGAGGTGACGAGCT
The DNA here is from genome assembly GCA_963841155.1 of uncultured Acidimicrobiaceae bacterium. GTDB lineage: Bacteria > Actinomycetota > Acidimicrobiia > Acidimicrobiales > Bog-793 > Fen-455. The sequence goes on from CAWJBM010000001.1 coordinate 7,324, forward strand.
GATGTCCCGAGTCGGAAGGAACCCGATCGAGGTGCCCTCTGGCGTCGAGGTGACGCTGCAGGACCGCAACGTGGCGGTGTCCGGTCCGCAGGGAACCCTGCAGCGCGACCTGCCCGGGAACATCACCGTCCGCCGCGTGGACGCCGTTCTCCTCGTCGAGCGGCCCGATGACCTGCGGAGCAGCCGGGCGCTGCACGGGTTGACGCGCAGCCTCATCCAGAACATGGTGACCGGCGTCACTGCCGGTTACACCAAGGAGCTGGAGATCGTGGGCGTCGGTTACCGCGCCACGCTCAAGAGCCCACAGCAGCTCGAGCTGGCGCTCGGGTTCAGCCACCCGGTCTTCGTCGACGCGCCCGAAGGTATCTCGTTCGAAGTCCCGACCCCGCTTCGCATAGTCGTCAAGGGCATCGACAAGGAAGCGGTCGGCCAGGTCGCGGCCGACATCCGCAGGGTCCGCAAGCCCGAGCCCTACAAGGGCAAGGGCGTCAGGTACGCCGGCGAAGTCGTGCAACGCAAGGCCGGGAAGGCGGCGAAGTAGCCATGAGCAAGACACTACGGACCCACGAGCTGCGCGCCCGGCGTCACCGCCGTGTCCGCCGACACGTGATCGGCACGGCCGAACGGCCGCGCCTCAGCGTGTTCCGCTCGAACAAGCACATCGTGGCCCAGATAATCGACGACGACGCCGGCCGCACCTTGGTCTCCGCCTCCACGCTCGAGGCGGCCCAACGCCGCGGCGCCACCGGCAACATCGCGGCTGCCACCGAGATCGGCAAGCTTGTGGCGAGCCGCGCGATCTCCAAGGGAGTGACCAAGGTCGTGTTCGACCGGGGCTCGTCCCGGTACCACGGTAGGGTCGCGGCGCTCGCCGAGGCCGCACGTGAAGCCGGATTGGAGCTGTGATGGTCGAGTCGCAGTACGAAGAGCGCACTATCAAGGTCAACCGCGTCTCGAAGGTCGTGAAGGGTGGGCGACGTTTCTCGTTCACCGCGCTCATGGTGATCGGTGACGGCAATGGCCGGGTCGGCCTTGGGTACGGCAAGGCCAAGGAAGCCGGACTCGCCGTCCAAAAGGGGATCGAAGAGGCGCGCAAGAACATGTTCGACGTCCCACTCGCGGGCTCGACGATCGTCCATCCTGTGCTGGGCCACGCCGGTGCGGGCCGGATCATCTTGAAGCCGGCCGCTCCGGGCACCGGCGTCATCGCAGGCGGAGCAGCGCGGGCCATCTTCGAGATGGCCGGCATCCGCGACGTCGTGGCCAAGTCGCTCGGCACCTCGAACGCGATCAACGTCGCGCACGCGACCATCAACGGCTTGAGCAGCCTGCGCCGTCCCGACGAGGTCGCCCGCCTGCGCGGCAAGACTGCCGAGGAGGTCACGCCGACCGGCGTGCTGCGAGCCTACGAGGAGCGACGCCGCCTCGGGCACGCCGCAGGGGAGGTGAGCTGAACATGCCAGCTCGCCGCAGCACGAAGGCTCCCGGTGGCGCCGCCAAGGTGGAACGGAGGCTTGTCGTCACCCAGGTCCGGTCCTCGATTGGCACCAAGCCGAAGCACCGAGGGACTCTGCGGGCACTCGGGCTCGGCCGCATCGGCAAGTCGAACGAGCTCCCCGACCGGCCCGAGATTCGCGGGATGATCGCCCGCGTCCCTCACCTCGTCACCGTCTCCGAGGAGCAGACCAGATGAAGCTGCACGAGCTCTCGCCCTCGCCCGGCTCGAATCGTCCCAAGCGCCGCGTCGGCAGGGGCACAGGCGGCAAGGGCGGCAAGACCGCCGGCCGGGGGACCAAGGGCCAGAAGGCCCGCAACAACATCAAGCCAGGGTTCGAAGGCGGCCAGCTGCCGCTGACCCAGCGGATCCCGAAGCTGCGCGGCTTCGCGAACCCGTTTCGAGTGGAGTACAACGTCGTCAACCTCGGCATCCTGGACGAACTGGGGCTCGAGGAGGTAACGCCGGAGAGCTTGGAGGCCGGGGGCATTGTCCACCACAAGGGCCTCGTGAAGGTCCTCGGCGGTGGCGAGCTGCACCGGGCAGTGAAGGTGACGGCGCACGCCTTCTCGCGCTCGGCCGTGGCGGCCATCGAGGCAGCGGGGGGGTCCGTGACCGTCGTCCCGCCTCCGTACGGCGACCGGCGGCCACCCGTCAAGGGAAATGCCCTCGCCAACCGCTAGGGTTTTTCGGCGGCGTCGAGGCTTCGCCGGCAACCGCGCGCTTGCGAGCGCGCCGAGTGAGGAAAGGATCTGATGCTCTCAAGTCTGCGGAACATGTTCAAAGTCCCGGACCTCCGCAACAAGGTCCTGTTCACCTTGCTCATCATCGGCATTTATCTGCTGGGCGCGAACATCGTTGTGCCCGGGGTCAATTTCGCCGAGATCCAGAAGATCAGCACCGCTTCGAAGTCCGGCGGTGTGCTCGGCTTTCTCAACCTGTTCTCCGGGGGCGCGCTCGCCCGGGCCGCCATATTCGGGCTCGGGATCATGCCCTACATCACGTCCTCGATCATCATCCAGCTGCTCCAGACGGTGATCCCGAAGTTCGAGCAGTGGCGCGAGCAAGGAGCCGTCGGCCAGCGCAAGCTCACCCAGGCCACCCGTTACCTCACAGTCGCGCTGGCTGTCATGCAGAGCTCGGGCCTGGTGTTCTTGTTCCACAGTGGTCAGCTTTTCGGCAGTGGCAGCAACATCAACCTCATTCCGGACTTCACCGCTGAGCGCGTGTTGTTCATCATCCTGGTGTTCACTGCCGGCACGGCCGTGGTGATGTGGCTCGCCGAGCTCATCACCCAGCGGGGAATCGGCAACGGGATGTCGATCCTGATCTTCTCCAACGTGGTCGCGGCGATGCCGATCTACGGCGAGGAGATCAAGGCCGACAAGGGCTGGTTCGGGCTCGGGGTGATCATCGCGCTCGTTCTCGCCCTCCTCGTCGCCATCGTTTTCGTCGAGCAGGGCCAGCGGCGCATCCCGGTCACCTTCGCAAAACGGGTTCAGGGGCGCCGCATGTACGGCGGCCAGAGCACCTACATCCCGCTCAAGGTCAACCAGGCGGGCGTGATCCCGATCATCTTCGCCAGCTCCCTGTTGTACATCCCTGTCCTGCTGTCGAACGTCATGCCCTGGACGGCGGTCCACAACTGGACGCAACACAACCTGTTGAACCCGACCGATGGCTGGTACATCGTCTTCTACGGCTTGTTCATCGTCCTGTTCACGTTCTTCTACGTGCATGTGACCTTCGACCCCTACCAACAGGCCGACACGATTCGCAAGCAGGGTGGCTACATCCCCGGCTTCAGGCCCGGGCCCCCGACTGAGCACTACCTGGCACACATCCTGAACAGGATCACGCTTCCGGGGAGCTTGTTCCTGGCGGCGGTGGCGCTGACGCCGTCGATCTTCCTGTCGGTCTGGAACATCACCACCATTCCGTTCGCGGGCACGACGCTTCTGATCAGCGTCGGTGTGGCGCTGGAGACCATGAAGCAGATCGACAGCCAGTTGATGATGCGCAACTACGAGGGATTCCTCCAGTAAGTGGTACCGGGCGCGAGGCTCATCGTTCTCGGCAAGCAAGGAGCTGGGAAGGGCACTCAGTGCGTGCGGCTGTCGCACCGCTACGTGGTTCCTCACATCTCCACCGGGGACATGTTGCGGGTGGCGGTGAAGTCTGGAACTCCGCTCGGCCTCCAGGCGCGTCGCTATCTCGACGCGGGCGACCTCATTCCCGACGAGGTCGTGCTGGCCATGGTGGCCGCACGCCTCGACCAGGATGACACCAGGACGCGTGGTTTCGTGCTCGACGGCTTCCCGCGGACAGTCGCCCAGGCGGACGGCTTGGACGAGCTGTTGAAGCCCGTAGCCATAGACCTGGTTCTCAACCTCGTGGTGCCTACCGGGATGGTGCTGGGGCGTCTTGTGAGCCGGCGGGTCTGCGAGGACTGCGGTGCGATCTACTCGACGTCGGCACCGCCCAAGCTGAACTGGTCCTGTGACATCTGCGGAGGCGAGGTTGTCCAGCGCGAGGACGACACCGAGGAGGCGATCAAGAACCGCCTCGATCTCTACGACTCCTCGACCGCTCCGCTCGTCGAGCGCTATGCCGCCCTCGGCAAGCTGGTCGAGGTGTGGGGCGTCGGGAGCCCTGACGAGGTCACCAACTCCCTGACTGCCGCGATCGACGCCTACCAGCACGGTGGTGGGTTCCTCCCGCCCACACCGGCCCGGGCGCAGCCGCTGGAAGCCAGCAGGCCGTTGCGAGAGCCACCATTGGGCACCGGGGAACAGTCATGAGACGTTCGCCCGAAGAGATCGCGAAGATGCGCCGAGCCGGCAAGGTGGTCGCCGAGATGCTCTCCGAGACGCGGCTTGCGATCAAGCCGGGCGTGACGACCCGGCACCTCGACCGCGTCGCCCGGGACGTGCTCGAGCGCCGCGGCGCCAGGTCGAACTTCCTCGGCTACCACGGCTTCCCCGCTGTGATCTGCACCTCGCCGAACAACATGATCGTGCACGGCATCCCGGGCGACCGCGTGCTCGAGGAAGGCGACGTGATCTCGATCGACTGCGGGGCGATCGTCGAGGGCTACCACGGCGATGCCGCCTACACCGCTGCGGTCGGCGAGATCTCCCAAGCGGCCGAGCGCCTGCTCGAGGTGACCGAGCGGAGCCTGTGGGCAGGGATCGACCAGCTCCGGGACGGCAACCGTCTTCACGACGTCGGTCAGGCGGTCCAGAAGGTGGCCGAGGCCGCGGGCTACTCGGTCGTCCGCAAGTACGTCGGGCACGCCATCGGCACCTCGATGCACGAGGACCCACAAGTACCCAACTACTGGCCCGGGACGCCAGGCCCGAGGCTCAAGGTCGGGAACGTCTTCGCGATCGAGCCGATGGTGAACATCGGGACCCCCGACACGATCGAGCTCGACGACGGCTGGAGCGTCCTCACCGCGGACGGGAGCCTCTCTGCGCACTTCGAGCACACCGTCGCGGTCACCGAGGCTGGTCCGGAGGTGCTGACGCAAGCCTGAGCGGCTATCATGGCTCCCGCCTCGGGTCTAGTGGCCCGCGGCTATGCTTTCGTGTGCCATGAGCCGGTGGGCAGCACGTGGCATTCATACGAAAACCCGTCGCAAAGTCCTGCTGAGGGGCGTTTGTCGCGTCGGTGCCGAAGAAGTCGAACGAGTCGTAGGAGGTTCACCTGCCTAAGCCCAAAGAGGATGCGATCGTGCTGGAGGGAACGGTTGTCGAGCCGCTCCCGAATGCCATGTTCCGTGTCGAACTCGAGAACGGGCACAAGGTGCTCGCGCACAGCTCGGGCAAGATGCGGATGCACCGGATTCGCATCTTGCCGGGCGATCGCGTCCAGGTCGAGATCACGCCTTACGACCTCGCGCGGGGGCGGATCACGTATCGCTACAAGTGAAGGAGGGTGCCGGCAGATGCCGGGCCCGGGAGAGGGCGGGATCGTAGGAGCCGGGCGGCAAGCGCTGCCAAGGCGGGAGCGGGTCGGCGGCGCCGGCCCTGTCGAGTGGAGCACGAGATAGTGAAGGTCCGACCGAGTGTCAAGACGATGTGCGAGAAGTGCAAGATCATCCGCCGGCACGGGCGCGTGATGGTGATCTGTGCCAACCCACGACACAAGCAGAGACAGGGTTAGCCCGTGGCCCGAATTTCCGGGGTCGACATCCCGCGCGAGAAACGTCTCGAGATCGCGCTGACATACATCTACGGCATCGGCCAGACGAGGGCACAGCAGACCTGCGCCGCGACCGGGATCAGCCCGGACACCCGGGTGCGTGACCTGACCGACGAGGAGGTTGCCCGTCTGAGGACCTGGGTCGACGCCAACTTCAAGGTCGAGGGCGATCTCCGCCGAGACGTCGCTCAGGACATCAAGCGGAAGATGGAGATCGGCTGCTACCAGGGGATTCGCCACCGCAAGGGACTTCCGGTCCACGGTCAGCGCACCCACACCAATGCCCGCACGCGCAAGGGGCCGAAGAAGACCGTCGCCGGGAAGAAGAAGGTGCGCAAGTAGCCATGGCCCTCCTCACGATCAGTCGCTCAGTTTCCGTCCCGGGTCATGGCGTCCACCACGCTCCGGCGTGTCCCGAGTCCGACAGAGCCAAGGGCCACCGCTGATGGCAAAGACGACCAAGCCTGGCGGTCGGCGGCCACGCCGCAAGGAGCGCAAGAACGTCACCTACGGCGTCGCCCACATCAAGAGCTCGTTCAACAACACGATCGTTTCGATCACCGATCAGGACGGCAACGTCATCTCCTGGGCCTCAGCGGGCAACGTCGGGTTCAAGGGGTCTCGCAAGTCGACGCCGTACGCGGCCCAGATGGCGGCCGAGCAGTGCGCGCGCCGGGCGATGGAGCACGGTGTGCGGCGCGTCGACGTGCTTGTTCGCGGTCCCGGCTCAGGACGCGAGACCGCCATCCGCTCGCTCTCGAGTGCTGGCATCGAGGTCACCGGCATCAAGGACGTCACGCCGATTCCCCACAACGGGTGCCGCCCGAAGAAGCGGCGCCGGGTCTAGGCAGGGAGACGACGATGGCGCGATACACCGGACCCGTCTGCCGCCTCTGCAGGCGCGAGAAGGTCAAGCTCTTCCTGAAAGGCCCCAAGTGCGAGACGGTCCGCTGCCCGATGGAGCGACGCCCGAGCCCGCCGGGTGAGCACGGGCGCGACCGTCTGCGCCAGCCCTCCGAATACAACACCCAGCTTCGCGAGAAGCAGAAGGCCCGCCGTATCTACGGCGTGCTCGAGACCCAGTTCCGCAACATGTACGAGGAGGCGAACCGCCAGTCCGGCGTCACGGGCGACAACCTGCTCCGGATGCTGGAGTCCCGCCTCGACAACGTCGTGTTCCGCGCCGGGTGGGGGGCCAGCCGCAGCCAGGCCCGGCAGCTGGTGCGTCACGGCCATGTGCGCGTGAGCGGACAGCGTGTGACAATTCCGAGCTACCGAGTACGCCAGAGCGACCGTGTCGAGCTCAGCGACAAGGCGCGCGACTTCATCGTGGTCCGTCACAATCTCGACACCATCGACCGACGACCCCCCGCGTGGCTCGAGGTCGAGGACGGCGGCGGTGCGGTCAGCGTGCTCTCACTCCCGCTCAGGGAACAGATCGACACCCAGGTGCGCGAACAGCTCATTGTCGAGCTGTACTCCAAGTAGCCAGCGCGGCAATCCACATAGGAGTCCGATAACCAGATGCTCATCATTCAGCGTCCCACCGTCGAGGCGATCGGCGAGCCGGACCAGTTCCATCAGCGTTTCGCGATCGGCCCGCTCGATCCCGGCTTCGGGCACACCCTCGGGGCGTCGCTGCGGCGCACACTGTTGTCGTCGATCCCCGGGGCGGCGGTCACCCAGGTGCGTTTCGACGACGCGCTCCACGAATTCACGTTCCTTCCCGGGGTGAAGGAGGACGTGAGCGACATCATTCTGAACCTGAAGGACCTGGTTCTGCGAAGCGAGTCGGACACGCCGGTCACCATGCGCATCGACGTGCGCGGCCCGGCGGACGTGACCGGCGCGGACCTGCGGGCGACCTCGGACGTCGAGGTTCTCAACTCCGAGGCGCACATCGCGACGGTGAACGCCAAGGGACGTCTGGCGATCGACGTGACCGTCGAGAGGGGCAAGGGGTACGCCCCGGCGGAGCGCAAGCAGGCGGCATCCACCATCGGTGTCATCCCGGTCGACGCGATCTTCTCGCCGGTCCGCCGAGTCGCGTTCGTGGTCGAGCCCACCCGGGTGGAGGTTTCCACCGACTTCGACCGGATCGTCATGGACATCGAGACCGACGGTTCGATCTCACCCCGAGAGGCGCTCGCGTCGGCAGGCCAGACACTGCGGGGCCTGCTTTCGATAGTGGCGCAGCTCGCCGGTGAGGGCCGGGGCTTGGAGCTCGGCGAGGTTGGCGTCGCCGTCACCGGTTCGCCGGACCTGGACCTGCCCATCGAGGACCTCGAGCTGCCGGAGCGCCCGCGCAATTGCCTCAAACGCGCGCAGATCAACACAGTCGGCGAGCTCATCGAGCGCACGCAGGAGGACCTGCTGGCCATCACCAACTTCGGCCAGAAGTCGCTCGACGAGGTGCTCGAGCGTCTGGACGAGAGGGGCCTGTCGCTGCGCGAGGCAGGCGTCTGAGATGCCCGCCACGCCGAAGAAGGGGCGCCGCCTCGGCGGTGACGCGGCGCATCAGAAGGCCATGCTGGGCAACCTCATCGCGTCGCTCATCGCGGCAGACCCGCGATGGATCGTCACGACAGAGGCCAAGGCGAAGGCGATGCGGCCCGTCGCCGAGAAGCTGATCACCAAGGCGCGAAAAGGCGGCGTTCACAACCAGCGCCAGGTCGTGGCCTTTATCCGTGACAAGGACATGGCTCACAAGCTGTTCTCAGAGATCGGCCCACGCTATGTGGATCGACCCGGCGGCTACGTCCGGATCCTCAAGCTCGGGCCGCGTCAGGGCGACAATGCTCCCATGGCGCGCGTCGAGCTCGTGTGAGGCTTTTCGAGCCTGGGAGTGAAGCGGCCCCACGCGGGCCGCTTCGTCGCGTAATGCTGCTTGTCGCCTATGACGGAAGTTCGTTCCACGGCTTTGCCGCCCAGCCGGGACAGCACACGGTCGGGGGCTTGCTCGCAGCGACGTTGGGCTCGATGGCCGGTCACGAGGTTTCACTGACCTGCGCCGGGCGGACCGACGCGGGTGTGCACGCGCAGGGGCAGGTCGTGCACACCGATCTGGAGGAGGCAATCGTCGCGAAGTGGGCAGAGCACGAGCCGGGTCCAGGGATGCTGTTGGAGCGGCTCGGGCGGTCGCTCAGCCACCAGGTGGGACCGGCCGTTGCGGTGATCGAGGCTCGAGTCGCTCCCGACGGCTTCGACGCCCGCCACTCGGCGATCGCCCGCCGCTACCGCTACAACCTGCTCCGCACGCCGTGGCCCGATCCACTGCTCCACCATCGGTCGTGGCACGTGCCCGGCGAGCTCGATCTCGCCGCGATGCGCATAGGTGCTGACGCCCTGCTGGGCGAACACGACTTCTCGGCCTTCTGCCGGCTTGCGCGCGGTGAGTCGGCGCCGATCACCCGGCGCGTGCTGTCCACCAGCTGGTCGTCGGCCCCGGGCGACGACCAGCTGTGGGTGTTCCAGATCGAGGCGAACGCGTTCTGCCACCAGATGGTCCGCTCGATGGTCGGGACGCTGGTGGCTGTGGGGCAAGGGCGCATCCGAGCCGGCGAGCTGCTCTCGATCGTGCAAAGCGGCGACCGGTCGCGTAGCGGCCAGCCGGCGCCGTCCCGAGGGCTGTGCCTGGTGGGCGTGCGATACCCGGAGAGGTTGGTACCCGGAGGGACTTGGGAGCCCGGAGGTGGCGACTGGGCCGGCCCGGACCGGTGAGCTCCCGGCTTGCCGAGGGCCCCGGCGTCTTCTATCGTTGTCTGCTGGCTCTTGCCCGCTGAGCTTGAGGTTCGCGCCCTTTGACAGGTGATCGCGAGATGCTCCGGGCGGGCAGCAGAGTTGGTCTCTAGGGAAAAAGGATGGCTGTGCGCACGTATTCCCCCAAGCCGAGCGAGCTGCAGCGCGTCTGGCGCGTCGTGGATGCCGACGGCCTGGTTCTCGGCCGTCTCTCGAGCGAGGTCGCCCGCGTGCTTCGCGGCAAGCACCGCCCGATCTTTGCTCCCCACATCGACACCGGTGACCACGTGATCGTCGTGAATGCCGCCAAGGTCGTCATGACTGCCGGCAAGAGCGACCGGGCGTTCTCGTACCGTCACAGCGGCTATCCCGGCGGGTTGCGCGCGATCAGCTATGCACAGCAGCTCGAGACCAGGCCCGAAGAGGTTGTCCGGCGCGCGGTCAAAGGCATGCTTCCCAGGGGCGCACTAGGGCACAAGATGCTCGGGAAGCTGAAGGTTTACGCCGGGCCCGACCACCCGCACGCCGCACAGATGCCCATCCCGCTCGATCTGCCCGCCGCTCGGCGGGCTTCCTAGCCCCGAAGGACCGCGGTCTTATGGCAAAGCCACTCGTCCAGTCGACCGGCCGCCGCAAGCGCGCGGTCGCGCGTGTTCGCCTGCGCACCGGTGAAGGTGCCATCACGATCAACAAGCGGGCGTTCGAGGAGTACTTCCCCTCGGAGACCCACCGGACACTTGCAACCGAGCCGCTGCGCATAGCCGGTGCCGCCGACCGTTACGACGTGGACGCGACGATCGACGGCGGCGGGATCGCGGGTCAGGCAGGCGCTCTCCGCCTCGGCATCGCCCGGGGCCTCATCGAGCTCGAGGGCGAGCTTCGTGGCAACCTCAAGAAGGCGGGCATGCTTACCCGCGACGCGCGGGAGAAGGAGAGCAAGAAGTACGGCTTGAAGAAAGCCCGTAAGGCCCCTCAGTACTCGAAGCGCTGAGAACCGATGGCGCCGCGGTTCGGCACCGACGGGATCCGAGGCGTCGCCGGTGCCGACCTGACACCGGAGCTCGCCCTGGCGCTCGGGCGGGCGGCAGCCCGGATCGTGCCGGGCTCGCCCTTCCTCCTCGGACGCGACACCCGGCGTTCAGGGACGATGATCCAATCGGCGCTTGCGGCCGGCATCGCCGCCGAGGGTGCCGACGTCGTCGATGCCGGGGTCATCCCGACCCCCGGTCTTGCCTGGCTCGCGGCTGACCGCGGGCTCCCGGCTGCGATGGTCTCCGCTTCGCACAACCCCTTCGGCGACAACGGCATCAAGCTTCTCGGTGCCGGCGGCACCAAGCTCGCCACCGAGCTCGAGATCGCCATCCAAGAAGAGCTCGATCAGCTGTCCTCGCCAGAGTTGACCCATGGGGCGGCCGACCTTGGAGGTGTTCACCACGCCGGGTTGCCGCGCGGCCAGGAGCCCAAGGGGGCCGAGCTCGGTGCAGTGTGGGCGGATCCGGACGCTCTCTGGACCTATGCCCAGCACCTCTTCAGTGCCGTCGACGGTGGTGCCCATCTTGGCCTCGAGGTGGTGATCGACTGCGCAAACGGTGCCGCGAGCGCTGTCGCGCCGGCGGTGCTCGAGCGCCTCGGGATCCGCCACAGGGTTCTCTCGGCAGAGCCGAACGGCGTGAACATCAACGCCGGTTGCGGCTCGACCGACCTCCGGCCGCTGCAGGAGGCCGTTGTGGCCTGTGGAGCGGCGCTCGGTGTCGCACTCGACGGCGACGCCGACCGGGTGCTCGCGGTGGACCACACCGGGCAGCTCGTGGACGGGGACCAGCTGCTCGCCATGTTCGCCTTCGACCTCATGGAGCGTGGCCTGCTGACCGGTGGGTCGATAGTCGTAACCGTCATGAGCAATCTGGGACTTCGCCGAGCGCTCGCGGCACGCGGGATCGGGGTGGTCGAGACCCCGGTCGGGGACCGGTACGTCAGCGATGCCATCGAGGCCAACAGACTGCAGCTCGGTGGCGAGCAGTCCGGCCATCTGGTCTTTCGCCAGCACGGCTTGACGGGAGACGGGATATTGACCTCGCTGCTTCTCTTCGAGCTCGTAGCCCGGCGCGGGCGCCCGCTCGCAGAGCTGGCAGCCGAAGCGATGACGCGACTGCCTCAGGTGCTCCGCAACGTGCGCGTTGCCGACCCGGCACGCCTCCCTCTGGCAAGGGGGATCTGGGAGGAAGTGTCGGCCGTGGAGTCCGAGCTCGGTGACAGCGGCCGCGTGCTGTTGCGGGCGTCGGGGACCGAGGCGCTCGTGCGGGTCATGGCCGAGGCGCCGACGCACGAGCTGGCGTGCGAGGTGGTCGACCGGCTCGTCAGGGTCGTCCTACGCGAGCTCGATGCCACCGGCAGCGCCAACAGGTCGTAGCCTTCAGGCATGTGCGGAATCATCGGGGTCACCGGCGCGGCCGACCCGCTGCAGGTGATGTTGGACGCCCTGGCTCTCCTGGAGTACCGCGGCTATGACTCGGCGGGGGTCGTCCTCGTCGGCGACAACCGCTTGTGGCGAAAGCGCGACGCCGTGCGGGGCCACTCGCTGGAGACACTGAGGCAGGCAGCCCCCGGCGCGCCGACTCACATGAGCTCCGGCATAGGTCATACGCGCTGGGCGACCCATGGGGCCGCGGTCGAGCGCAACGCCCACCCGCATTGCGACTGCACCGGCCGCGTGGCGGTCGTGCACAACGGCATCATCGAGAACTACCAGGAGCTCTGGGAGAAGCTGGCCGTCGAGGGCCACACACGGTCCTCCGAGACCGATACCGAGGTCGTCGCCCACCTGCTCGAGCGGGAGCTCGCAAATGGGGCCGGCCTCGCCGAGGCGCTGCGACGCTGCGTGGCCGAGCTTCGCGGTGACTTCGCGCTCGCGGCCGTGAGCACCCACGAGCCTCAAGTGATCGCGGCGGCAAGACGGACGTCGCCACTCATCTTGGGACAGGTCGATGGGATAGGCCTTGTCGCGTCCGACATAGCGGCACTCCTCGGGACTACCCGGACGCTGTACCAGCTCGCGGATGACGAGATCGCCGAGGTCCGGCCCGGTTCGATCTCGGTCGTCGGTCTCGACGGCCGAGAGCGTGAGCTCAAGGCCCTCCGGGTCGGATGGGATCTCGTCGCCGCGCGACGCGACGGATATGACGACTTCATGTCGAAAGAGATCCATGAGCAGCCGAGAGCACTCGCAGACACCCTCATGGGGAGGATTCACGCCGACGGCACGACCGAGCTCGAGGACCTCCGGCTCACCAAGGCCGAGCTCGACGGGATCGAGCGGGTGGTGCTGATCGGCTGCGGCTCGGCCTTCTACGCTTGCCTGAGCGGTCGGATAGCCCTCGAGCGCTGGGCCCGGATGCCGGCTGAGGTCGAGATCGCGAGCGAGTTCCGCTACCGGGACGCGGTTCTCGGCGAGCAGACGCTCGTCGTGGCCGTCAGCCAGTCCGGGGAGACCGTCGACACGCTCCACGCGCTGCGCGAGGCACAGCGCCGCGGTGCCAAGACCATTGCCCTGACCAACGTGGTCGACTCGCTGCTGGCACGTGAGGCAAACGGCGTGCTTTACACAAGAGCCGGCCCTGAGATCGGCGTTGCGTCCACCAAGTGCCACGCCACCCAAATCGCCTTGCTCCAGCTCTTCGCGCTCCACCTCGCGTGCCAACGCGGAACGGTCGAGCCGGAACAAGGACGGGAGCTCGCCAGCAGGCTCCTAGCTCTGCCAGGGCTCGTCAGCCGCGCGATCGCGCGGTTGGAGGACTACTTCTCGGTGGCGAGCCGACTTGCCGAGGTGCAGGACGTCTACTTCCTCGGTCGTCATGTGGGCTACGGAGTCGCGCTCGAAGGCGCGCTCAAGCTGAAGGAGCTCGCGTACGTCCGGGCGGAGGCGTATCCGGCCGGTGAGATGAAGCACGGCCCGATCGCTTTGATCGACGAAGGTGCCGTCGTGGTCGCCATTGCCACTCGAGGCCGCCTGCTGGAGAAGGTGATGGCCAATATCGCCGAGGTCAAGGCCCGTGGCGCAACGGTCGTGGTGGTCTGCGACGAGCACGACGAGGCGACCATGGCGGTAGCGGATCACGCCCTCGAGATCCCCGCCGTGCCCGAGCTGTTGTCGCCGGCCGTGGCGATCGTGCCCCTTCAGGCCCTCGCGTACGGGGTCGCGCGCGCGCGCGGCAATGACGTCGACCGGCCGCGCAACCTCGCCAAGGTCGTCACTGTCGAGTGAACAGGGCAGGCTGGTGTGCCAGGGCAGGCGGCTGGAACGGGGCAGGCAGGTGATCGGGATGGGTGTTGACGCGGTCGACGTCGAGCGTTTCCGCCAGCTCCTGGCTCGGCGACCCAGTCTCGCGCAGCGCATCTTCACCGATGCGGAGCGGTCCTTCTTGTCCGCGCGGCTCGATCCGGTGCCGGGCCTTGCCGCTCGCTTTGCCGCCAAGGAGGCCACGATGAAGGCGCTCGGCACTGGCCTCGGCGGCGTGAGGTTCGCCGAGGTGGAGGTTGTCGGCGGCAAATCGGGCGCGCCTCACCTCGAGATCTCCGGACTTGCGGCCAGCCGCGCCGAAGCGCTCGGCATCCGCCGCTGGCACGTGTCGCTTACCCATACCGACTCGGTCGCGGCCGCAGTCGTCGTGGCGGACTGAGGGGAGCACCGCGTGCAACCGGTTCATACCCGGGAGGAGCTGAGGGCGGCCGACCAGGCGGCCATCGCCGAGGTCGGCCTCGAGACCCTCGTCGCCCGCGCCGGCGCGGCCGTGGCCAGCGCCGCGATGAGGCTGATCGGCAGCGCTTACGGCAAACGAGTCGTCGTGGTCGCGGGCCGGGGCCATAACGGCGACGACGGGCGTGTTGCCGCCTCCATGCTGGCTCGCCGCGGCGTGCGGGTCGCGGTGCTCGATCCGGGCGCGCTGCCCGCGGTGCTGCCGGCTTGCGAGCTCGTGGTCGACGCCGCCTACGGGACCGGGTTCAGGGGCGAGTACCGTGCTCCGGCGGTGCCGGCCGGCACGCCCGTGCTCGCGATCGACATCCCGTCCGGCCTCGACGCGGACACCGGTCTCGCCTGTGAGGGCGCCGTTTCCGCCACCGAAACCGTCACCATGGCGGCGCTCAAGCCCGGGCTGTTGATGGGCGACGGTCCGGCGCTGGCCGGGAAGGTGACGGTGGCACCGATCGGGATCGCCGTGGTGCCGGGCAGGGCGTGGCTCGTCGAGGACTCGGACATTGCGAGCTGGCTGCCGGCTCGAGAGCCTGAGACCAACAAGTGGCGCTCGGCATGTGTGGTGGTCGCCGGCTCCCCCGGGATGATCGGAGCCGCCCGTTTCTCCGCCGGCGCCGCCCAACGGGCAGGAGCCGGCATGGTTCGCTGGTGCGTGCCTGGTGTGGCGCCGGACGCGTTGCCGGCCTCGGAGGCGGTGGCGCTTTCGGTGCCGGCGACCGACTTCGCGGACGCGGTGCTGAGCGAGCTGCACCGATGCCGGGCGCTGGTGATCGGCCCCGGGATCGGATCAGGGCCGGGGGTCGTCGCGTCGGTGCGTCGCCTGGTCGCACAAGCCGAGGTCCCGGTCATCGTCGACGCCGACGGGCTGGGGGCGCTCGGTCCTCTCGAGCGAGCCCGCGAGGTACTGGCGGGGCGCGCCGTGCCGGCGGTGCTCACACCCCACGACGGCGAGTACGAGCGGCTTGCCGCCACGGCATCGGGCGGGGACCACCGCCCGGGTGGTGACCGTCTTTCAGCGGCCCGGTCCCTCGCGTGCAGCCTCGGCGCCATCGTGCTCCTGAAGGGCTCGACAACCACAGTTGCCGCACCTGATGGCGAGGGCCTCCTGGTCACCGCCGGGTCGGCCCGCCTCGCGACGGCCGGGACCGGTGACGTACTGTCCGGAGTCGTCGGCGCCTTTCTGGCCAGGGGCGTCGATCCCTTGCGCGCTGCCGGCCTGGCTGCGCACGTGCACGGGCGCGCAGCCGGCCTCGGGTTCGCGGAGGGTCTGGTTGCCGGTGACCTGCCCGAGCTGGTCGCGATGGTGATCTCGAGCGCCCGTGGCTGAGATCTGGCAACGTCGCGCCTGGGCCGAGGTGGACCTCGATGCCATCGCCTGGAACGCGGGCGTGCTCAGGGCCGTCGCCTCCCCCGCGGCGGTGTGCGCCGTGGTGAAGGCGGACGGGTACGGCCACGGGGCGGTCCCCGTCGCTGCTGCTGCGCTCGCAGGTGGTGCGACCTCACTGGCCGTCGCGTTGGTCGAAGAAGGCGTTGTCTTGCGCGAGGCGGGACTGGAGGCACCGATACTGCTCCTTTCCGAGCCCGCCGCTGAGGCCATGGGGGAAGTGGTCGCACGCGATCTCGTCCCGACCGTCTACACCCCCGCCGGCCTGGACGCGATCCGGCGCGCGGCGGCCAGGGCATCACGCCGGGTCGACGTCGAGGTGAAGGTCGACACCGGCATGCACCGGGTGGGCGCGGACCTCGGCAAGGTACGTGGGCTGGTGGAGCAGGTCGTCCGGGCACCGGAACTGCGCTACGCGGGGCTCTGGACCCATCTGGCGGTCGCAGACGAGCCCGCGGATCGCTTCACCGGCGAGCAACTGTCGCGTTTCGACGCTCTTCGCTCGAGCTTGGAAGCGGCCGGGCTTCCCGCACCAGCCCGGCTTCATGCCGCAAACTCGGCGGGAGCGATCGCGCACGCGTCGTCGCGCTACGACATCGTGCGCTGCGGGATCTCCCTGTATGGGTACCTGCCTTCGGCCGCCATCTCCCCAGGGCTGGTAGAGGTGGTCGGATGTGGCCCACTCCGCCCGGCACTGACATGGAAGACCCAGGTCAGCCTGGTGCGGGAGCTGGCCGCAGGAGAGCGGACGAGCTACGGCCTGGCATACGCGCTCAAGGACAGGGCAGACATAGCGACGGTGCCGGTCGGCTACGCCGACGGGGTCCCGAGAGGGCTGTTCGGTTCCGGCTGCGAATTGCTCGTCGGAGGCCGCCGGCGACCGGTGGCCGGCACGGTGACCATGGACCAGCTGCTGGTCGACTGCGGCCCAGACTCTGGAGTGAAGCCTGGTGACGAGGTCGTGCTCATCGGCTCCCAGGGCGCCGAGACCGTCACCGCCCAGGAATGGGCCGAACGCCTCGGCACGATCTCCTACGAGATCCTCTGCCGGATCGGGCCTCGCCTGCCGCGCAGGCACGTCCGCGGCGGGGCTGGGCCGCTCTAGTGGCACCCAGCGGCAAGCGGGCCGTCGCGTACGTGGCCGCCGGGGCGTTCAGCGCGGCGGGGGTCGCCTACGCACTGTCGCACAAGTACTCGGGGCGGCTCCGGCGTTCAGCTGTGCCCGACGATCCGGATCTCCTGGCGCCCGACGACATAGTGCACCGAGTGTTGGTCATGCGCGACGGGGGCGAGTCGCACCTGATCGAGAGCGGCGACGGCCCACCCTTGCTGTTGCTGCACGGCGC
Organism: uncultured Acidimicrobiaceae bacterium; assembly: GCA_963841155.1. Lineage (GTDB taxonomy): Bacteria > Actinomycetota > Acidimicrobiia > Acidimicrobiales > Bog-793 > Fen-455. The sequence continues at coordinate 24,243 of CAWJBM010000001.1, forward strand.
AAGCCTGTCAGCAGAGGTGTGGAGCTATCAGCTGCGGGACCTCGCTTTGTCTCACCGCGTCATCGCGCTCGACCTCAGAGGGCACGGGCGCTCGACCGCGGGCGTCGAGGGCGTGACCATCTCGGCGATGGCCCGCGACGTCGCCGAGGTGCTGGCGGCGCTCGATCTCGAGCATGCCGTGCTCGCGGGCCACTCCATGGGCGGCATGGTGTGCCTGCGCTTGACCCGGCGGCACCCGGACCTGCTCGGCACGCGGATCGGCGCCATCGCGTTGATAGCGACCAGCGGTGGGGTCGGCCTGCCGGTCCCCAGCTGGAACCGGCTTGCAGGCGCGGTCAGCCGCGCGGCCGGTGCCGGAGCGGGCATCTGGCGCCCGGGTCGAGCGACGATGCCAACCGGCGACGCCGGCTACCTTGCGTCGCGCCTCGGCTTCGGGCGCCAGCCGCGCCCGGCGGAGGTCGCCGCGACACTCCGGATGCTCCGGGCGACCGAGCCGCAGGTGTCCACGAAGCTTGTCGGAGAGGTGCTCGGTTTCGAGGAGAGGGCGGCGTTTCGCAACGTGGAGGTGCCCGTGGTCGTCGCCGTCGGCACCAGCGACCGCCTCACGCCGCCTCGTTTCGCGCGCCGGCTGGTGGCGAGCTTCGAGCGCTCCAGCCTGAAGGAGTACGCCGGAGCGGGCCACATGCTCATGTACGAGCGGCGCGAGGAGATCGACGACCTTCTCGACGCGCTGTCGGCCCGTGCGGTCGCCAGCTGAATTTCACGGCTCGAGGAGCACCTTGACGGCCCCGGTGCGCCGGGAGTCCGCCAGGGTGAGCACCGCCTCGCGCCAGCGCGCCAACGGGTAGCGGTGGGTCACCACCGCCGTGAGGTCCAAGCCGGCCCGGGCGAAGTCGAAGTAGTGCTCGAAGGCGTGCTTGCGGACGCCGGCGACCTCCTCGATGCCGAAGCCGTTCGAGCCGATGACCCGAAGCTCCTTGAAGTACATGGGTGTCCACTCGAAGCGCCTGGGCGGCTCGACGCCACTGACCACGAGCGTGCCGCCAGTGTTCAGCAGGCGCAGGGACGTCTCGACGGTCTCGGTGCTGCCGATCGTGTCGTAGACGACACCAGGTCCGTCCTGCAGCCAGTCCTTGCCGCTCCACGGCCTGAGCGCGGTCTTGCCGGTCCGCCGGGACACCTCACCTACGAGGTTGTCGGGCTTGGAGCTCAGCACGGCGTCGGCGCCGAGCTTGGAAGCCAGCGAGGACCGGAAACCCGGCCGGGTGGCCGCCCAGATCTCGAGCTGCGGGTGGAGGTGGCGAAGCAGCCCGATCGCCGCCAACGCGAGCGTGCCTGACCCGTACACCAACACGGGCATGCGGGCGTCCGGGGGGCTGAGCAGGATCGAGCGGAGCGAGACGCTTATCGGGTCGGACAAGATGGCGGCCTCGTCACTCATGGTCTCGGGCACGTCGAACAGCTGACTGTGGTGGGCGCAGAAGCGCTCCGCATGCACGCCGGCCGCGCCCGCACAGTTGCCGAGGTGGATGGCAACGGGGAGGTTGCCGTTGCGGAAGTTCCGGCACCAGGGATAGCGCCCCGCAGCGCAGGCTTCGCACGGTGGTTCGATGCCGCGCGGCCCGCACGACAGCCAGGGGTTGAGCACGACGCGGCGTCCGGTATCGGTCCTGCGCGCCACGGCCTCGTGGCCGAGGACGTGGGGGAACGAGACGAGCGCAGTGAGAGCGTTGTCTCGCCGGCCGTTCAGGAAGATCTGCTTCGCGTCCGACCCGCAGATGCCGCTTATGACCGTCTCGCACTTGACCCAGCCGGCGGCAGGCGGGACTGGCTCGGGGACCTCCTCCAGCCGGATCGGCGCATACCTCGAAACGTAGGCCCGCTTGTCGACCCGGCCGCCGATCGCGGCCGCGGCCTCCCTCGCGAGGTTGTGTTGGAACAGCAGTGCCTGCACCAGACCCCTTTCCGACCCTCGCCGGCTCGGGAGCAACCTAGCGCCGTGGCCCCACGCCTCGCTCAGGCTGTCGTAGCTACGATCATCGGCTAGTGACGACCCTCGCCGAGCTAGAGCAGGTGGCGCTTGGCTGCGTCGCCTGCCCCCTTGCATCCGGGCGGACCAAGGTGGTCTTCTCGGCGGGTAACCCCGTCGCCGATCTCATGTTGGTCGGTGAAGCACCGGGCCGGGAGGAGGACCTCGCCGGGGAGCCTTTTGTCGGGCGATCCGGTCAGCTGCTCGACCGGCTGCTCGCCGAGGAGCTGGGCATCGACCGGACCAGCTGCTACATCGCCAACGTCGTCAAGTGCAGACCTCCCGGCAACAGGGACCCGGACCCAGTCGAGGTCGCCACCTGTCGCCATTTCCTCGAGTCCCAGGTCGAGCTCGTGGCACCGAAGGTGATCGTCTCGCTCGGCAACTTCGCGAGCCGCACGCTCCTCGGGGTCACCGAAGGCGTGACTTCCTTGCGCGGCAGGGCCTACCCCTATCACTCAACGGTGCTGGTCCCGACGTTCCATCCCGCCTATGCGCTTCGGGGTGGCGGCGTGGTGGTCGCAGAGATGCGGGCCGATCTCATACGGGCAAAGAAGTACCTCCTGTGAGGCCGGCACAGACAAAGATCTGGGCCCTTTGATGGAGAGCCAGGCGACGACCTCGACCACGACACCAGCACAGACCCGGGCGATCGGTGCCGGTATCGCACCACTGTTGGGCGCGGGCGACGTGGTGCTGCTCGTCGGCCCGCTCGGCGCCGGGAAGACCACGCTCGCCCAGGGCCTGGTGGCGGCGCTCGGGGGCCGCGAGCCCGTCACGAGCCCTACCTTCACGCTCGCCCACAGGTACCTGACTTCACCACCGGTGACCCATGTCGACCTGTGGCGCCTCGGGCACCTGCAGGAGGTGGTGGACCTCGCCCTGGAGGAGGAGCTCGACGACGGCGGCGTCGTCATCGTCGAGTGGGGAGAAGCCGCCGAGCCGCTCTACGGTGATGACGCGCTCGTGGTGCGTCTGGGCTGGGGCCGGGCCGACGACGAGAGGACCATCGCCATGGAGGCCCGAGGAGCGTCCTGGAGCTCACGGGCCGCCGGATTACGCGAGGCGGCAGGCGCCGGCCGCGACACTGGGCGAGGCAACGGTGGGTGAAGAGTGAGGATCCTCGCCATCGAAACCGCGACCATCGAGGTGGGAGTGGCGCTCGCCGACGAGACCGGCCCGTTGGCGAGCGTCACGGCTCGTCCCGGCCGCCGCCAGGCCGAGACGCTGCATCCCGCGATCGCGGACGTTTGCCGGATCGCGCGGATCACACCGGCGGAGCTCGACGCGATCGCAGTCGACATCGGTCCGGGGCTGTTCACCGGTCTTCGTGTCGGCGTCGCCGCGGCGAAAGCGCTCGCCGGTGGGCTCGGGCTCCCGGTTGTCACGGCAATGAGCCTCGAGGTGCTGATAGCGGCCTGCCCGCCGGGCCCTGGCGCCGTGATACCCGTCGTGGACATGCGTCGCGGTGAGGTTGCGTGGCTGATGCCGACAAGCCCTGCCTCGACGGTTCGCGTCGGAACCCCGGCCGAGCTCGCGGCCGAGCTGGCCGAACTGGCAAGGGCGTCTGCCTCGGCGGCCGGGAACCTTGGACCGGTGCTCCTCGTCGGCGACGGCGCGCTGCGCCATCGCGAACTGCTCGGCAGCACCTCGGCGCCGGCGCCTGTCTTCGGCGGCATCGAGCTGGCCGCTCCGCCGGTATCCTCGCTGGCCGTGCTGGCGATCGCGGCGATGAAGGACGGGCGTTGCTGCGATCCTGCCGCCGTGACTCCCTTCTACGGGCGGGAGGCCGACGCGCGGATCAACTGGAGCTCCCGCCAAGGTCGTGAGGCGGTGAGCTGATTGACGAGCGTGCGCTCCATGTTCCACCTGCACTCCGGCCGGGCGGGCAACGTCTTGAGGAAGTCAACGGCCGCAGACGACGCCGGCGGCGTCGTGATCGAGGTGCTGCCGATGCGGCGACGGCACCTTAAGGGTGTGATCGCGATCGAGAGGCGCATCTTTCCCAGCCCATGGTCGCTAGGGCTCTACTTGAGCGAGATCTCCCAGCCGACGACGCGCGCCTACTGACGTGGCAGTTGTCGGGCCAGAGGTTGTCGGCTACGCAGGCATGATGATGGTCGTCGGCGAGGCGCACGTGACCAACATCGGCGTCGCCCCGGAATGGCAGCGCCACGGTGTCGGGCGCCGGCTGTTGCTCCAGCTCGCCCGGGAGGCGCGGCAACGTTCGGCTCAGCATCTGACCTTGGAGGTGCGGGTGTCGAATGTGGGGGCTCAGGCCCTCTACCACGAGTTCGGTTTCGTGCCTGCGGGTGTCCGCAAGAACTACTACTCCGAGGTTAACGAGGACGCACTTATCATGTGGGCGCACGACATCGACGCCGACGGGTACGGCCTGCGCCTTGACGGGATCGAAGCTCGCTTGCGGCCAGTCCGCGGTCCGGGTCCGCCCGAGAAGTGACAGACCGCGGTCGGGTCCTCGGCATCGAGACCTCGTGTGACGAGACGGCTGCGGCAGTCGTCGAGCTCGGGCGGACGGTGGTCTCCTCAGTCGTCTCGAGCCAGGTGGACCTGCACGCCCGATACGGGGGCGTCGTGCCTGAGCTGGCGGGACGTGCGCACATCGAGCTCACGCTGCCGGTGGTGACAGACGCCCTGGCCGGTGCCGGCCTCGACCGCCGTGGGCGGAGCTTTACGGACCCGGGTGGCGCGGTCGCGATCGATGCCGTGGCGGCGACGATCGGCCCGGGGCTCATCGGGGCTCTGCTCGTCGGCGTCAGCACGGCCAAAGCGCTCGCCCTCGCCTGGGGCGTGCCCTTCGTCGGGGTCAACCATCTTGAAGGTCACCTGTACGCGGCCATGCTGGAGGCACCCGAGGTCGAGCTGCCCGTTGTTGTTCTCCTGGTGTCCGGTGGCCATACGCTGCTGGTCGCGCTGGACGCGCCGGGCAGCTACCGGGTGCTCGGAGCCACGGTCGACGACGCGGCGGGCGAGGCGTTCGACAAGGTCGCCCGCTATCTCGGGCTCGGTTACCCGGGCGGTCCGGAGATCGACCGGTTGGCCGTCTCGGGCGACGCCGCCTCGATCCGTTTCCCCAGGGCGTCGACCGCGCGGGTCCTCGACTTCTCGTTCTCGGGGCTCAAGACGGCGGTCGTCAGCTACGTCCGGGCCCATCCGGAAGTGACCAATGCGGACGTGGCGGCCTCGTTCCAGGAGGCGGTTGTCGACGTGCTGGTCGCTAGGACAGTCGCGGCGGCCGAGGAGATCGGGGCACGGGGCGCCTGCCTGGCCGGGGGAGTCGCGGCAAATTCATTGCTGCGGAAGCGCTTTGCCGAGTCGTTCGCGGCACGAGGGCTGGTGTCCTATCTCCCGAGCCACGCGATGTGCACCGACAACGCAGCCATGATCGCGGCCGCCGGCTACTTCCAGCTCCAGCGGTCCGGCCCGACCTCGCTCGATGCCGGCGCGGTCCCTGACCTGCAGCTTCGCGGCTCGAAGTAGCACTCTGCCTGCGAGGTTGCCAGCGGCGCCGACTGGCGGTATCGTTAGCACTCGTAAGTCGAGAGTGCTAACGGAGCCAGACAGGAGGCCCCTGAAATGAAGTTGCAGCCCCTGGACGACCGCATCGTCGTTCGGCCGAGCGAGTCAGAAGAGACGACCGCATCCGGCCTAGTCATCCCCGACACGGCGAAGGAGAAGCCCCAACAGGGTGAAGTTCTCGCGGTAGGCCCGGGTCGGCGTACCGAGAGCACCGGCGAGCTCGTCCCGTTGGACGTGGCCGTCGGCGACAAGGTCGTCTACTCGAAGTATGGAGGTACTGAGATCACCCACGACGGCGAGGAGCTTCTCATCCTCTCGAGCCGTGACGTGCTGGCAAAGGTCAGTGCCTGATGGCCAAAGCGCTAGTTTTTGACGATCATGCGAGGCGCCAGCTCGAGACCGGGGTCAACAAGCTCGCCGACACTGTCAAGGTGACGCTCGGCCCGAAGGGCCGCAACGTCGTGCTCGACAAGAAGTTCGGCGCGCCGACGATCACCAACGACGGCGTCACGATCGCCCGCGATATCGAGCTCGAGGACCATTTCGAGAACATGGGTGCCCAGCTCGTGAAGGAAGTCGCGACGAAGACCAATGACGTGGCAGGCGACGGGACGACCACCGCGACGGTGCTCGCCCAGGCGCTGGTGCGCGAGGGTCTTCGCAACGTGGCTGCAGGAGCGAACCCGATGTCGCTCAAGCGGGGCATCGAGAAGGCTGTTGTCGCGGTCGTCCAGTCGATCCAGCGCCAGGCCAAGGAGATCGAGGGTCGTCAGGAGATCGCGCAGGTCGCGGCCATCTCGGCGGCGGACGCCTCCATCGGCGAGGTGTTGGCCGACGCGATCGACAAGGTCGGCAAGGACGGAACCGTCACGGTCGAGGAGTCCAACACCTTCGGGCTCGAACTCGAGTTCACCGAGGGCATGCAGTTCGACAAGGGCTTCCTCTCGCCGTACTTCGTGACCGATCCCGAGCGCCAGGAGGCTGTCTTGGAGGACGCCTACCTGCTCATCGCGAACAGCAAGATCTCCTCGGTCCACGACCTGGTCCCCGTGCTCGAGAAGGTCATGCAGTCGGGCAAGCCCCTGCTGATCGTCTCCGAGGACGTGGAGGGCGAGGCTCTCGCCACTCTCGTGGTGAACAAGATCCGCGGCCTGTTCCAGTCCGTCGCGGTGAAGGCACCCGGCTTTGGCGAGCGCCGCAAGGCCATGCTCGGTGACATCGCCGTCCTCACGGGCGCCCAGCTCATCTCCGAGGAGGTTGGGCTCAAGCTCGAGAACACGTCGCTCGACCTGCTGGGTCGGGCGCGGCGCATCGTGGTCACCAAGGACGACACGACGATTGTCGACGGCGCAGGCTCCGAGGACGAGGTGAAGGGCCGGATCTCTCAGATCAAACGGGAGATCGAGGAAACTGACTCGGACTGGGACCGCGAGAAGCTCCAAGAGCGGCTGGCCAAGCTCGCCGGCGGCGTCGCCGTGGTCAAGGTGGGCGCGGCGACCGAGATCGAGCTCAAGGAGAAGAAGCACCGTATCGAGGACGCGCTCTCAGCGACTCGTGCAGCGATCGAGGAGGGCATCGTCGCCGGTGGCGGCACCGCCCTCGTCCGGAGCCGTGCGGCCGTTAACAAGGTGGTCGCGAGCCTGGCCGGCGACGAAGCCACCGGTGCGGCGATCGTCGGGCGTGCGCTCGCCGAGCCGCTCAAGTGGATCGCCATCAACGCGGGCTACGAGGGCGCCGTGATGGTGCGAGAGGTCGAGCGTGCAAAGGGCACGACGGGCTTCAACGCTCTCACAGGCGAGCTCGAGGACCTCGTCAAGGCAGGCATCATCGACCCGGCGAAGGTGACCCGCTCGGCGTTGCAGAACGCGGCGTCGATCGCGGCCCTCCTGCTCACCACAGAGGCGCTCATCGCCGACAAGCCGGAGAAGGCCGACGCCAACGCGGCTGCTGCGATGGCAGGCGCAGGCGGCGGCATGGGGATGATGTAGCCACTGGCGCAGCGGCCTCAAAGACGCGACTTCGGCAGCCGGGCCAGGTGCCCGGCTGCCGGCGTGTTCAGGCGCTGACTTACACTGCGCGGGTGTCCCGACAAACGATCCCCCGGCCGCCTTGGGCCAGGCGGATCGACCCTCCGGTGGATGGGCTCGACTTCGCGGATCCGAGCATGGAGCTCACGATGGGTGCCGTGCGGGAAGCCTTCGCCGCCGGGGCAGTTACCCCGTGCACTTCGCGCGTGGCGGCCGCGACCGGCGAACTTGGTGCGGTCGCTGCGGCCGTGCTCATCGCTCTGGTGCCCTGCGACGAGGGCGCCGGCGACCCGGCCGTCTCGGTCGTTCTCATCCGCAGGGCGGCACACTTGCGTGCGAACCCGGGTGAGATCGCCTTCCCGGGCGGCCGTATCGAGCCGGGTGAGGCGCCGCTCGCCGCAGCGCTGCGGGAAGCGGAGGAGGAGGTGGCCCTGTCCGCGGACGCCGTGGAGGTGCTGGGCGAGCTCTCGAGCCTGGGCCGTCCCCTGCGCTCGGCTCCCATCCTTGCGTTCGTGGCCGCCGCGTTGGCTCACCCGGCTCTCGAGGCGAACCCCGACGAGGTCGACTGTGTCCTGGTCGTGCCGCTCGCAGAGCTCGTCGCCCCAGGCCGCTACTGGCAGGAGCGATGGGACCGCGCCGGAGCTCCGGCTTGGACGATGCACTTTTTCGACCTGGGTGAGGACGTGATCTGGGGCGCGACGGCCCAGATGCTCCACGCCCTGCTCCTGCGCCTGCTGGGGCGGTGCGTGAGCCGGCCGGTTCTGCCCTGACGGGTTTGCTCAGCCGCGTGTGCGCCGGACGAACAGATGGGCAGCCAAGGGGGCGAATACAGCGAGCATCCCGACGGACCACAGCAACGAGGTGACAACGGGGTGCTGCATGGGCCACGAGCTCACTGTCGCCGAAGGGTTGGGATTGGCGAAGAGCTGGCGGCACGCGGCGGTCACCGCGCTTATCGGGTTCCAGTTGGCGACGGCACGCAGCACCGTCGGCATACGCTCGGTCGGGACCAACGCGTTGGAGACCACGGCCAGAGGGAACAGGACGACGAGCCCGATTCCCTGAGCCGACTCGGGGCCCTTGGAGACGATGCCGAGGCACGCACAGCCCCACGAGAGCGAGTAGCTGAAGAACAGGAAGATGGCGAAGCCGCCAACTGTCGACGCCACGCTGCCCTCGGGGCGCCAGCCGACCAGCAGGCCCGTCATGCCGACGAAGAACGCGCAGATCACAGCCGTAAACAGGTCCGTGACGGACCGTCCGACGAGCACTGCCGGCCGCCACATCGGCAGCGATCGGAAGCGGTCGATGATGCCACCGTTGAGGTCGTCGCTGAGCCCGACCGCCGTTCCCATCGCCGAAGTCGTCAGGTTGAGCGCGAGCATGCCGGCGATCGCGAAGCTCGCGTAGGTGCCTCCGTGGGGAAGGACCACCCCGGCCCCGAACACGTAGACGAACAAGGCGGTGAACAGCACGGGTTGGATCGTGACGTCCGACAACTGCAACGGCTCGCGGGCGATGTGCACCAAATTGCGCCCGGTGAGCACGGCGACGTTGCTGAGCTGGCGAACCAGTCGGTGCGGGCGCGATGGCGCGATGGCCGGCGCGAGTCGTGCGGTGATCACGGTCATGTCAGCGTCGCCTCCATGTCGGCGGGGGACGCTTGCGCCCCGGCTTGTTCGCCGCTTGCACGATCTGACATCGGGTGGCCGGTAAGGGCGAAGAACACGTCGTCGAGAGAGGGCTGGTGGAGGGCGACGTCGTCGACGGTTATGCCGGCCTGGTCGAGGGCACGAACGATCGTGGTCGCCAGTCCGTCACCGCTGCGGACCGGTGCGCGCAGACGCCGGCCGTCGTGGCTGACCTGAATCGTTCCAGAGACGTATGGCCCAAGCGCCCCGGTCGCTGCCGGATCGGGCGCGTTGAGCGTCACCTCCAGGCGCGCCCCTCCGATCCTCGTCTTCAACTCCGAGGCTGTGCCGGCCGCGATCACGCGGCCGTGATCGACGACGACGATCCGGTCGGCAAGCTCGTCGGCCTCGTCGAGGTACTGCGTGGTGAGCAGAAGCGTGACGCCGTCGGCGACGAGCTCGCGAATGATGCCCCACATGCGCACGCGGCTGGTCGGGTCGAGACCAGTGGTCGGCTCGTCGAGGAACAGCACCGGCGGGTGGGTCACCAGGCCCGCTGCCAGGTCGAGTCGCCTGCGCATTCCCCCCGAGTACCCCTTCAAGATCCGGTCGCCGGCATCGGCGAGGTCGAACTGCTCGAGCAGGTCGCGCGCCCTCACGCGTGCCTCAGCCCGGTGCAGCCCGCTCAGGCGCCCGATCATGACGAGGTTCTGCCGACCGGTCAGCATTTCGTCGAGCGTCGCGTCCTGCGCGGTGACGCCGATGTTGAGCCGGACCTGGGGCGCCTCCGCGACGACGTCGTAGCCGGCGACGCGCGCATGACCCCCGTCGGGGAGAGCCAAAGTCGTCAGGATGCGAACGGCGGTCGTCTTTCCCGCACCGTTGGGTCCCAGCATGCCGAGAATTGCGCCCGCGGGCACCTCGAGATCGATCCCGGCCAGAGCGACCGTCTCGCCGTAGTGCTTCTTCAAGCCTTCGGCTCGGATCATGGAGTCGGTCAGCATGGCCTGATCCAGTCTTCTTGTGGGGATTACTAACTTGCCGCATGGTAAGTGTGATACTTACCGGCTGTCAAGTAGAATCACGGTGATGATGGAGATCATGTCGCAGACCGGGACCGGTGAGGGGCGCGAACAGGACCCAGCACCGGAGCTCGCCGAAGAAAACAGCACGCGGGAACGGATTCTCGACATCGCCCTGCAACTGTTCACTGAGCAGGGTTATGACAAGACCTCATTGCGTCAGATCGCGGAGCGGCTGGGTTTCTCCAAAGCGGCGATCTACTACCACTTCGCCAGCAAGGAAGACATCTTGATCGAGCTCCATCTCCGGCTGCACGAGTTCGGGCGCGGCGCCCTGAGCGGGATCGACCCGGCGGAGATGTCTACCGAGCTGGCGGCCCAGATCCTGGATCAGCTCATCGACCAGATACTGGGGCACCGGCCGCTCTTCGTCCTGTTCGAGCGCAACCAGGTCGCCCTGGACGAGTTGCACCGGCTGCGCCATGACGCCGCGCACGAGGACGTGGAAGCCCTGTTCCGGCAGGTTCTCTCCAACCAGGCGCTCGCCCTGCGCGACCGCGTCCGGATGGCATGTGCCCTGGGGGCGGTCATGGGCGCGCTCGTGCTCTCGGGAAACCTGTTCCCCGACGTCCCCGCCGCCGAGCTAGGAGCCCTGGTGAGGGACGCGGCCCGCGACCTGTTGATGCCGGCAGGTTCTGCTTGAGGGTCGCCTCGGGGCGCGTGCTCAACCGAATGCGGTGCTGAGGGTCTTGCCGGCCAAGCGGACCGGGCCGAGGTCCTGGGCATCGTGCATGTTGAAGATCATCCCGTCGAGACCGGCTTCGAGGTACTTCGCCAGCTGCTCGCACACCGTGTCCGGGTCGCCCACCGCCAAGTATTCGCGCATGCGGGCCGCGTCCATTCCACGCGCCTCGGCCATCTGGCGTGCCCTGCGATCGGCCTCGGCATTGGTGTCGGCGATGACCAGGCCGCCGAGACGGGTCTTGGTTATCTCGGCCGGATCCCGGCCGATCGCCTCGCAGTGGCGGTTCAGCACCTCGAGCTTGCGGCGGATCGTCGCCACGTCGCCGAAGAGGTTGCAGGCGTCGGCGTACATCGCCACCAGTCGCAAGGTCTTGCGTTCGCCGCTACCGCCGACGAGGATCGGAATGCCCCCGGGCCGGATCGGCCGAGGCAGGTTCAGCGCGCCCGCGATGGCGTAGTGCCGGCCGGCGAAGCTGGGGGCCTCCTCGCTGAACATGGCCCGGCAGATCTGCAGGGCCTCTTCCAGGCGTTCCATGCGCTCAGCGACCGGCGGGAAACCGAAGCCGTAGCCTGCATGCTCGTCCTGGTTCCATGCCGCGCCGATGCCGAGAATGGCACGACCCGAGGAGATGACGTCGAGCGTCGTCACAATCTTGGCCAAGTAGGCGGGGTTGCGGTAGGTGACGCCGGTCACCATGGTGCCGAGGCCGGCACGCGTTGTGCGAGCGGCGATCGCTCCAAGAAGCGTGTAGGACTCGAGCATCGGGTCGGTGCGGGGCCCGACGCCGGTGATCTGGTAGAAGTGGTCCATTACCCACACCGAGTCGAACCCCGATTCCTCGGCGGCCACCGCTATCTGGGCGATCCGGTCGAAGAGCTCCCCGTCCTCGACGCCGGGGAACGTGAAATTCGGGATCTGCAATCCAAAACGCGTGACCCGCATGGCCCTGACCTCCACGTGGCGGCACGGCGGATCCGGCCGTGCAGTTCGATCTTGAGTGTCGACGACACGTCGACCCTACCCGCGCCCTGTATGGCACGCACCGGTCCGGCGTGGGCCGAGACGCCGGGTGCTGAACGCGTCTGGCCCCCTCGACGCGCGGCCGGCGGGGTCATTGAACCGTGTTCGACCCTTCTCTCGGCAAGGATCCCGACTTCGATCACATCCGTCCCGTCGAAGCCGAGCCGCCGTCGGAGGACTGCGCGCGGGTGGTGCTGCGCGGACGAGGCGGTCGCCGGCATGGCCCTTGACCACACCTTCGGCGTCGGCGGGGAAGGCCTGGCCACCCATGGCGTACTTGCACATGACCGGCGAGTACCCGCACCACGACTGACACGGCGAGCTGCTTCGTGAGAGTATCGACCACTCACGCGTCGGCAGGTCCGGCCACGCGCCGGCCTGACACAATCGTGCCGTATCGTTTCGAGCCGAGGAGGCAGCTTGCCCCGTGTGAAGCCAGTGAAAGGCAGGATCTGGCTTGTTGTCGGGGTCGTTGCGGGGATTGCCGTCGGGGTCGGCAAGCTCGCCTACTTCGCCGGCGCGGCGACGTCGCTATCAGACACCGCTCAGCGACTCGTCGGCACTGCAGGGCTCACGCTGGTCCACTCCGCCGCCAGCCACGGCGCCTCCCGGCGCGTTGTCGACGGGGTCACGGCGCTTCTCGCCGTGCTCGTGCCCGGCGTGACGGCGCTCCTTCTCATCTACGCTGCCCGCGGCACGCTGCGCCTGCGTGCAGTGATCGGATTGCTCCTGGCCGCCCTCGGTGTCGCGGCCTTTTTCTACCTGCCTCACGGCACCGCCATTGGCGTCGCCGCGCTGGCCTTCGCCGCCGCCGGGATCGGCGTGGTCGCGACGGGGCCGCTCGTTGCCGCGCCATTGGCGGCACTTGCAGCGCTGATCGCAACCTCGTTCCTCCCGCGAATCCTCGCCAGCCACAGCACACTTCCCAATGTCCCGGTCACCGCCCTGCACGAGGCCCTCTTCGCGAGCGCCGGCTCGCCGCTGTGGCTGAGGATCGTCGTCCTCGTCCTGGCCGCGCTTCCCTTCGCCATTGCCGCGCGCTTGGTCGTGCGCTGATCCGGCGGCCACCGGGTCGCCGGGGCCGTGGGCGCGCCCAAGAGATTCGTTGGGCGCTATCCTGTAAGTGTGGCTCCCAACCCGAAGACGCCCAAAGCCGCAACCAGGACCGTCGCCGCAACCAGGACCGTCGCCGCAACCAAGGCGGCGCGTCACCAAGTGAAACCGGTGCGCGCCACGCCTGGCGCAAGCGCCGGTGGGCCCGCTCAGGTCGGTCCGGCCTGGCAACCGAGCCGGCGTGCCGAGTTCCTCGTCGACACGCTCGGGAACAAGCTCATAGCAAGCCTTCTCAGGGTCACAGAAAGCCAGCCGAGCCGCTGGAGGCGAGCGGAGGAGGTCCCTTCGCCTCGGGTGGCCCCTGTATTGGTCGACCTCGACCACATTGTCGGCCGGCTCCTGTTGGTCTGGGACAAGTCCGTGATCGGCGACTGGCTGACCGGGGCCAACGCCTTTCTCGACGGTGCCCGGCCGATCGACGTCCTGGTCAGTCGCGGGTCCACCGAGGTGATCGAGGCGATCGAGGCCGAAACAGCAGGAGCCTACGCATAGGTGCTGCTCTATCGGGTGTTTCCCTACCTGGACGACGCCGGGGAGGGCGATCCAGGCCACGCGCTCCACGTGCACCCGGTTCAAGGCGGAGGGAGGTGGGACAACCCTTCGCTGTACCGCACCTGCTATCTGGCCACGAGCCCCGAGGCTGCGATTGGGGAAGCATTCGGCAATCTGGTCACCTGGACTCCTGCCATGCTGGTGTTCCCCGGGCTTCCGGGCTCGCAGCGGCGCCTCGGCGTCTACCGGTTCGACGAGGAGGCGAACCCGCTCATCGACTTGGACGACGCGCACGTGCTTGCAGAACGCGGTATCCGCCCGACCGATGTCGTGGTCCGGAACCGTACCCGTACCCAAGAGATCGCCGCCGGCATCTACAACGAACGCAAGTGGTCCGGCATCCGGTGGTGGTCGTACCACCGTCCTCAATGGAGCTTGGTCGCTCTTTGGACAGCCGACAAGCTCTCCGTCGTCAGCGTCGATCCCATAGGTGGGCACACCGGTCTCGAACTAGCCTCGAGCGTGCTCGCGAAGCTTCGCACGGGGATCTGAACCGTCACGAGCCGGCCCTGCGGCGCCTCGGGCGAATTCGGCGCCAGCAGGGGGCGCGTTAGGTTGAGAGCACTGGTGGGAGCGAAACGGGAGGCCGAGCGTGGGCGAGATCGAGATCGGGATCGGGAAGTCGGGACGGCAGGCATACGGCTTGGACGACATCGCGATCGTCCCCTCGAGGCGCACCCGCGATCCCGAGGACGTGGACATCTCTTGGGAGATCGACGCGTTCGGTTTCGAGCTGCCTTTGATGGCTTCTGCGATGGACGGCGTCGTGAGCCCTGCGACGGCCATAGCGATCGGCCGCCTCGGTGGCGTGGGCGTGCTCAACCTCGAGGGGCTCTGGACCCGCTACGAGGACCCTGAACCAATGCTGGCCGAGATTGCGGAGCTCTCCCCGGAGAAGGCGACCGCCCGTATGCAGCAGATCTACCTCGAGGCCTTGAAGCCCGAGCTCGTCAGCCTGCGCATCCGGGAGATCAAGGCGGCCGGCGTCACCACCTGTGGCTCGGTCACGCCTCCGCGAGCGGCACAGCTCGCGTCCGCAGTGCTCGAGGCCGAGCTCGACCTGCTCGTGGTCCAGGGCACGGTGGTCTCCGCCGAGCACGTCTCGAAGAACGGCGAGCCACTCAACTTGAACCGGTTCATCCGCGAGCTCGACATCCCGGTCGTCGTCGGGGGGTGCGCGTCCTACCCCGCGGCGTTGCACCTCATGCGGACCGGCGCGGCGGGTGTGCTCGTGGGCGTCGGCCCCGGCAACGCTTGCACCACCCGAGGTGTGCTCGGGATCGGCGTGCCGCAGGCGACCGCGATCGCCGACGCGGCGGGTGCCAGGTCTCGCCATCTCGAGGAGACCGGCGTCTACGTGCAAGTGATCGCCGACGGTGGGATGTCCCGCGGCGGCGACATCGCAAAGGCGATCGCCTGTGGGGCGGACGCGGTGATGATCGGGTCGCCGCTCGCGGCGGCTTACGAGGCGCCGGGTCACGGCTACCACTGGGGCATGGCCACCTTCCACCCGACGTTGCCGAGGGGCGCCCGGGTGAAGGTCGAGCCCCGCGGGACGATCCGCGAGATCCTCCTCGGGCCGGCGCATGAGAACAATGGGCGCATGAACCTGTTCGGCGCGCTTCGCACCTCGATGGCGACGTGCGGCTACGAGACCATCCGCGAGTTCCACAAGGTGGAGGTCATGGTGGCCCCGGCGTTGCAGACCGAGGGCAAGCAGCTTCAGAGGGCCCAGTCGGTGGGCATGTGGAGCTGACCAGGAGAGTTGACAGCGAGCTGACCGGGACGACCGGCCAGGGCCTGCGGCGCAGGCGCTGACGCGCTCTGCGCCGCTGGTAGCGTCAGGAGATGGCGGCCGACTACGACACGGTGCTCGTGGTCGATTTCGGAGCCCAGTACGCCCAGCTCATCGCGCGGCGAGTGCGCGAAGCGCACGTCTACTCCGAGATTGTGCCCGCTTCGATGACCGCGAGTGAGATGCTCGCCCGCAAACCCAAGGGTGTGATCCTCTCGGGTGGCCCGAAGTCCGTCTACGCGCCGTCGGCCCCATCGGTCGACGGCGGATTGTTCGCGTCGGGCGTGCCGGTGCTCGGCATCTGCTACGGCGCCCAGCTCCTCACCCGGCTGCTCGGCGGTGAGGTGGCCCGGACCGGCGCCGCCGAATTCGGCCGGACTCCGCTGCTGGCACGGGCCGCTTCGGTGCTCATGGACCGCTGGGACCCGTCGACCGAGGTGTGGATGAGCCACGCGGACTCGATCGTGGGCGCACCCGCGGGGTTCACGGTCACTGCGGCTACCGCCGAGGTCGCGGTCGCTGCCTTCGAGGACCCGGCACGGGGTCTCTACGGCGTCCAATTCCACCCCGAGGTGGTGCACACTAAGCGGGGACAGGAGCTGCTCAGGCGGTTCCTGTTCGAGGTTTGCGAGTGCCGGCCGTCCTGGACCCACGCGTCGGTGATCGAGTCGCAGGTCGAGGCCGTCCGCGCACAGGTCGGTGCGGGCCATGTGCTGTGTGCTCTCTCGGGGGGCGTCGACTCGGCCGTCGCGGCCGCGCTCGTCCACAAGGCCGTCGGCGACCAGCTCACGGCGGTGTTCGTCGACACCGGGCTGATGCGCTCAGGCGAGGGAGAACAGGTCGAAGCGACATTCCTGAAGCAGTTCGCGCTCGACCTCGTGCACGTCAGGGCTTCGGACCGGTTCTTTCATGCTCTGGCGGGCCTGACAGATCCCGAGGCGAAACGCAAAGCCGTTGGCCAGCTGTTCATTCGCCTTTTCGAAGAGGTCGCGCTCGAGCGAGGAGACGCCAGGTACCTGGTCCAGGGCACGTTGTACCCGGACGTGATCGAGTCGGGCACCGTCGACGCCGCGACGATCAAGTCTCATCACAACGTCGGCGGGCTGCCCGAGGAGATGGACCTCGAGCTTGTCGAGCCGCTCCGGCTCTTGTTCAAGGACGAGGTCAGGGCGATCGGCGAGGAGCTGGGGCTGCCGGCCGAGATCGTGTGGCGTCAGCCGTTTCCTGGGCCGGGGCTCGCGGTGCGGGTGGTCGGTGAGGTGACCCCCGAACGCGTCGAGATCCTACGGGCGGCTGATGCGATAGTTCTCGAGGAGATCCGGCGCGCTGGACTGGGCGAGCAGCTGTGGCAGTGGTTCGCCGTGCTGCCGGCGGTGCGTTCGGTCGGCGTGATGGGTGACGAGCGGACCTATGCCTACCCGATCGTCATCCGTGCGGTCACGAGCGAGGACGCCATGACTGCCGACTGGGCTCGCCTGCCCTACGAAGTCCTCGAGCGGATCTCGAGCCGAGTCATCAACGAGGTGCGGGGCGTGAACCGTGTCGCCTACGACGTGACGTCCAAGCCCCCGGGAACCATCGAGTGGGAGTGAGACCGACACGGCCGCGGGGCTGTGGCCCGTGGAGTGTGTCTGAGCGCCGGTAGTGTCGGGCGTGATGTCGTCTCTGCCCCCGCGAACTCCAGGTACATGGGGGGACGACGAGTGGGATCTTCTCGGGGACTTGCCCCCGTTCCGCGGCCGGATCGTGGTACCGAGGGTCGAGCCCGAGCCCGAGGCCGAGCCCGAGGACGAGGCGCGGGCCGCGGCGTCTGTGGCGTGCGCGGTCGGAGACCTCGTCGGCGACCTGAACCCTCCACAGCGTGAAGCGGTCCTGCACGAGGGGAGCCCGCTTGTCGTGGTGGCCGGCGCCGGCTCCGGCAAGACCCGCGTGCTGACTCGCCGCATTGCCCGCCTTGTGGTTTCGGGTGTGCCGCCGTGGCGCATCCTCGCCATCACCTTCACCAACAAGGCCGCGGACGAGATGCGAAGGCGCGTCGTGGAGCTCGTCGGCGCCGACTCCGAGAGGATGTGGGTGTCCACGTTCCACGCCGCGTGCGCCCGAATGCTGCGCCGCAACGCCGAGCAGATCGGATACCGGCCCGGCTTCTCGATCTACGACGACGGCGACAGCCGCCGGCTCGTCGAGCACGTCCTCGACGACCTCGGCGTCGACCAGCGGCGATTCCCGCCCCGCGCTGTCCTCGGTGTCATCAGCTCGGCCAAGTCGGACCTGGTCGACGCGCCGTCGTTCGGCGAGCGCGCCGGAACAATCTACGAGCGGCGGATCGCGCAGGCTTATGCCGAGTACGAGCGGCGCCTCGTCGCGGCGAACGCGATGGACTTCGACGACCTGCTGGTCCGCACGGTGCGGATGTTCCGCGAACATCACGACGTGCTCGAGCACTATGCGCAACGCTTCGAGCACGTGCTCGTGGACGAGTACCAGGACACGAACCTTGCGCAGAACGAGCTGGTGATCCTGCTCGGACAGGCTCATCGCAACGTCTGTGTCGTCGGCGACACAGACCAGAGCATCTACCGATTCCGGGGCGCCGAGATGCGCAACCTGCTCGAGTTCGAGCGTGCGTTCCCCGACGCCCGGATGATCGTGCTCGATCAGAACTACCGGTCCAGCCAGACGATCCTTGATGCTGCCAACGCCGTGATAGGCAACAACCTGGTCCGCCAGGAGAAGGACCTGTGGAGCGCGCTCGGCAAAGGTGACCGGATCCGGCGCTACCGTGCCGGCGACGACCGGGACGAAGCTTCGTTCGTGACGAGCGAGATCGCCGCGCTCAACCGAGACGAGGGTGTCGGTTATGGCGAGATCGCCGTCTTCTACCGCACAAATGCCCAAAGCCGCGCCCTCGAGACCGCGCTGGCCGATCGTGGGATCGCCTACACGGTGATCGGGGGGACCCGTTTCTTCGACCGGCGCGAGATCCGCGACGTGCTCGCTTACCTTCGCGCCCTCGCCAATCCCGGCGACGAGGTGTCCCTCCGCCGGATCCTCAACACGCCGCGCCGCGGCATCGGCGACACGACCGTGGCGCGCCTGATCGCCTTTTGCACCGAGCGTGGCGTCGGGTTTGCCTCGGCGCTCGAGCGTGCCGAGGAGGCCGGCGTGTCGGGAAAGGCGTTGGCCGGGGTCCGGAGCTTCCTCAACCTGCTCGAAGAGCTCCGGTCCGGAGATCTGCTCGCGCGCCAGCCGGGCCGGTTGATCGAGATCGTTCTGGAACGGACTGGCTACAGGGAAGTGCTCGAGGCCGAGATCGCCATAGGCGGTAGCCGTGCCATCGACGCCGAGGGCCGCGTCGAGAACCTGACCGAGCTCATGAACGTGGCGTCCGAGCACACCGACTTGGAGTCCTTCCTCGAGTCCACGGCACTCGTCGCCGCGACTGACGTCGTCGACGATGGAGCGAGCGTGTCGCTCATGACGCTGCACTCGGCGAAGGGCCTGGAGTTCCGCGTCGTGTTCCTCACCGGGATGGAAGAGGGGATCTTCCCGCACTCCCAGAGCTTGAGCGAGCCCGACGAGCTCGAGGAGGAGCGGCGACTCTGCTATGTCGGCGTGACCCGTGCCCGCGAACGGCTGTACATAACGCACACCTGGAGCCGCCTGCTGTTCGGCAGCATCCAGCAGAGCTTCCCGAGCCGGTTCCTGAAGGAGATCCCCGAGGAGCTGGTCGAGGATGTCGGCGACGGAGCCGTGATCGGCGGGGGAGGCGGCATCTCGAAGGGCGGGGGAGGCGGCAGCCGGCACCCTGCGGTGCCGGCTGCGGGCGCCGCCAGCGGTGCCGAACGCCTCGGTCTCGCGCCCGGCGACGCCGTGGTGCATGCCCGTTACGGTCAGGGGGTGGTCGTCGAGGTGCTGGGCGAGGGCGAGGACGCCCGAGCGACGATCTGCTTCCCGGACCATGGTGAGAAACGCTTCCTCCTGGCGCTCAGCCCGCTCGAACGGCCGCAGGCCGGTGCGGGCTCTCCTCCGGCTGGTGTGCCTACCGACCGGTAGGTAGAGTGCGCCTGTGGCGCGGGTTGCCCAGGCGAAGGTACCGGCGACGGAGGGACCCAAGCCACTCCTGCGCGGATGGCTTCACGAGGTTGGCGCCATAGCGATGCTCGTTGTCGGCCCGGTCATCGGTCTCGAGGCAGACGGGACCAAGGCCGAAGTGTGCGCTGCGGTCGTCTGTTTCTCGGTGACGGCAATGCTGACGACGAGCGCCCTGTACCACCGGGGTGCCTGGTCGCCGAGTGCACGCCGCGGGATGCGTCGTGCCGACCACTCCATGATCTTTGTCTGCATCGCGGGGAGCTATACCGCGGTTGCCGGTCTCTCGCTTCCCGACACCGACGCGTCGATCGTCCTCGGCCTGGTTTGGGGAGCATCGGTCGTCGGGATCGTGATGCGCTTTACGTGGCTGGACGCGCCGAAGTGGGCCGTCGCACTGCCCTACATCGCAGCCGGATGGATCGCCGTGGGGGCCATGCCGGAGTTCTTCCACTACCTGGGCGTGCTGGGCTTTGCGTTGATGCTCGGAGGCGGACTGCTGTACACGACCGGTGCTGTCGTGTATGCCCGCAGGCGTCCTGATCCGTGGCCGGCCGTCTACGGGTATCACGAGATCTTCCACTCATGTGTCGTGCTGGCCGCGGCCTTGCACCTCAGCCTGGTCGCCTTCGTCCTGCTGCCCGCTGTGAAGTCCTGAGGGCTCCTTTGCGGCCGATTGGTCCCTTGGTGCCCAGTGCTGCCTAGTATCGCCAGGGAATGGACCGTCGCTACCGCATCGTCGTGGCCAAACCGGGTCTCGATGGCCACGACCGAGGCGCCAAGGTGATCGCCCGCGCCTTGCGAGACTCCGGCTTCGAGGTCATCTACACAGGCCTCCACCAGACCCCCGAGCAGGTGGTCCGCACCGCTATGCAGGAGGACGCGGACGCGGTGGGGCTCTCGTTGCTGTCTGGGGCCCACCTGACGTTGGTCCCGCGAGTCGTCGAAGGCTTACGGGCCGAAGGGCTCGCAGACGTGATCGTTGTCGTGGGCGGGATCATCCCCGAGCGCGACGTCGACGCGTTGAAGTCCGCAGGCGTGAGTGCCGTGTTCACGCCCGGCGCCCATCTCCGTCAGATCGCCTCCTGGCTGGAGGAAGCCTTGGACGCACGCGAGCGGGCGAGTGCGGGGCTGCCGGGGGTTAGCAGCGACTGAAGCGACCGAAGCGACCGACAGGAAGGTGACCGGTGGATCTAGTTGAGTACCAGGGCAAGCAGTACTTCGCGCGTTATGGCCTGCCCATACCGCCCGGGGAAGCCGCGGATACCGTGGCCGAAGCCGAAGCCGCCGCCGAACGGCTCGGCTATCCCGTGGTCGTGAAGGCCCAAGTGCAAGTAGGAGGCCGCGGCAAAGCAGGCGGGGTGAAGCTCGCCAGCTCCAGGGCGGAGGTCACAGAGCACGCGGGCAACATCCTTGACATGGACATCAAGGGCCATGTCGTGCGCCGCCTGTGGATCGAGGGGGCGACGGACATCGCCAAGGAGTACTACGCGAGCTTCACGCTCGACCGGTCGGCCAAGCTGCATCTAGCGATGGTCTCGGCCCGCGGGGGGGTCGACATCGAGCAGGTCGTGGAGGAGGATCCGGACGCGATCGCGCGACTGCATGTCAACCCGCTTGACGGCTTGACGCTGGCGGCGGCGCGGGAGCTGGTCGAGCGCGCGCGGCTCGATCTGCAGGCTCGAGAGGGTGCCGCCGAGATCCTCCTGAAGCTCTACGACTGCTATATCGAAGGCGACGCCGACCTCGTGGAGATCAACCCGCTCGTGCTCACGACCGATGGTGAGGTGCGTGTGCTCGATGCGAAGGTGACCCTCGACGACGACGCGGCGTTTCGCCATCCGGAATGGGCAGAGATAGACGATCTGGGCGATTCCACCGAGCGCGAGCGCCTCGCCAAGTCGAAGGGGCTGTCGTACATCGCACTCGACGGCTCGGTGGGAATCATCGCGAATGGAGCCGGTCTGGCGATGAGCACCGTCGACATGGTGAGCCAAGTCGGCGGCAGCGCGGCGAACTTCCTCGACGTCGGTGGCGGGGCCGACGCGGATGTCATGGCGAACGCGCTCGAGGTGATCAACCTCGATCCGAACGTCCGGGCGATCCTCGTGAACATCTTCGGCGGGATCGTGCGGTGCGACGACGTCGCGCGCGGCATCGTCAGCGCGCTCGAGCAGGTGGACATCGCCTCGCAGATCGTCCTTCGACTCGACGGAACCAACGCGGCCGAGGCCCACAGGATCATTGACGAGCGCGCCTCGGAGAAGATCATCAGCGAGCGGACCATGCTGGGTGCCGCGCGGCGCGTGGTCGAGCTCGCGCGTGTGCCCAGGTCACAAGGAGGTTCGGAGCTGTGAGCATCTTCGTCGATGAGACGACCCGCGTGGTCGTCCAAGGACTCACTGGGAGTCAGGGTCGCTTTCACGGCTTGCGCAACCGCGACTACGGCACCAAGGTGGTCGCCGGTGTCACGCCCGGCAAGGGAGGCCAAGACGTGGAGGGCATCCCGGTCTTCGACTCGGTCGCCGAGGCGGTCGCTGCCACCGGAGCCACCGCGAGCTTCATCGCCGTGCCGCCCCGCGGGGCTCCGGCAGCGATCATCGACGCCGCGGCGGCCGGTATTCGCGTCGTGGTGTGCATCACCGAGCACATCCCGGCCAAGGACGAGGCGCTCGTGAACGCCCGTCTCAGCCGCGACTACCCCGCCACGCGGCTGATCGGCCCGAACTGCCCGGGCATCATCTCGCCGGGAAAGTGCAACATCGGCATTACATCAGGGGACATCGCCTTGCCGGGAGGCCCGGTCGGGGTCGTCAGCCGTTCGGGCACCTTGACCTACCAGGCCCTGCACGAGCTGTCTCAGCAGGGCGTCGGCCAGACCACCTGCGTGGGCCTCGGCGGCGACCCGGTGCCGGGCTCGAGTTTCGTCGATGTGCTGACCGCCTTCGAGGATGACCCGGACACGCGGGCGGTGCTGATGATCGGAGAGATAGGGGGCGACGGCGAGGAACGGGCCGCGGACTTCATCGCATCGTCGATGGACAAGCCCGTCGTGGCGTACATCGCGGGCGTGACAGCACCCGCGGGTCGGAAGATGGGACATGCCGGCGCGATCATCTCAGGCTCCAAAGGAACGGCCAAGGCCAAGATGGAAGCCCTGTCGGCCGCAGGCGTGATCGTGGCGAAGAACCCCACGGAGGCCGGCGAGCTCATGGTGGAGCTCGTGCGGGCGCTGTGAGGACGACCTGGTGACGGTGGGGGCCTCGGCACCTTTGGAGATCGGGCTCGAGGCGATCGAGGCCACCCGGGCCGCGGTGCAGCGCGTCGCGGTGCGCACGCCGCTTTACGACTGCCGCGTCATGAGCGAGCTGACCGGTTCACGCGTCATCCTGAAGACCGAGAACCTCCAACGAACCGGCTCTTTCAAGATCCGCGGGGCGACGGCAAAGCTCGCTGCTCTCGGCGAGGGAGCCTGGCCCGGCATAGTTGTCGCCTCGGCTGGTAATCACGCACAGGCAGCCGCTTACGCGGCACGTTCGGCGGGCGTGCCCTGCGAGGTGTACATGCCGGCGGAGGCGTCGATCTCCAAGGCCGACGCGACGATCGGCTACGGCGCCTCGGTACATCTCGAAGGCGACTCGCTCGACGACTGCGTTGTCCTGGCCGAGGCTCGCGCCCTGGAGACCGGTCTGCACTTCGTTCATCCCTTTGACGACCCGGCGATCGTGGCTGGCCAGGGCACCATCGGTCTCGAGCTCGTCGAGGACATTGACGACCTCGCCATGGTGATCGTGCCTCTTGGGGGCGGCGGGCTGGTGTCCGGGATCGCCTGCGCGATCGACGCGCTAGCGCCGAAGGTGCAGGTCGTGGCTGTGCAGGCTGCGGTCTGTGCCCCCTTTCTTGCTTCGCACGCGCTCGCCGGGCCCACTGCTGTCACGGGTGGCTCGACGCTGGCGGACGGGATCGCCGTGAAACGACCGAGTGGGATAACCCTTGACCTGATCGAGCGGCACGTCGACGAGATCGTGGCAGTTGGCGAGAACGAGATCGCCGACGCGATCGTGATGCTGCTCATGCGTTCCAAGCTTGTCGTGGAAGGGGCCGGCGCCGTCGGCGCAGCCGCGCTGATGGGGGGCCAGATCACCCCGCCGGCGTCCGGTACGACAGTTGTGGTGTTGTCCGGAGGCAACATCGACACCGGCCTGCTTTCACCGGTCATACGGCGCCACGAGACCAACGCCGGCCGGAGGGTGGTGCTCTTCGCCCGGATCACGGACCGGCCCGGCAGCCTCGCCCGCTTGCTCACCTGCATCGGGCTGAGCGGCGCGAACCTGGTCACCGTTGAGCACCTTCGCGAGGGCTACGACCTGTCCGTGCGCGAGACCGCGGTCCACATCGTGCTCGAGACGCGGAACCGGGAACATGCCAAGGCGGTGCTGGACGCGGCGAGGGACGCCGGCTTCGATGTGCGGCCGGTCAGTCAGGCGGCCAGCTGAACGAGCAGGTCGGAACCAGGGCTGCTCGGCATCTCGCCGGCCGAGCGCGAGGCTCTGCGTACGGACTGTCCGGGCCTGCGACGGTCCAGGTCTCAGCGCCCGTGGTTGCTGCCCGGTAGCTTGTTCCAATGGCGCTGTCCAGGGCTGATCCGGGCCTGTTCGAGAGGGTCCTCGAGGACCTCGACCCGGAGGTGAGCGCCGCCATCGGCGGGGAGCTCGCCCGACAGCGGTCCACGCTCGACCTGGTCGCTTCCGAGAGCGTGCCGCCCCGCGCGGTGCTGGAGGCACAGGGGTCGATCCTGACGGCGAAGTACGCGGACGGCTACCCAGGTAGCCGTGACTACGACACCTGCGAGTGGATCGACGAGATCGAGTGCCTGGCGACCGAGCGCGCGAAGGCGCTGTTCGGTGCAGATCACGCCAATGTCCAGCCCTATTCGGGCTCAAGCGCCAACGCCGCGGTGCTTCACGCCTTGTGCGAGCCTGGCGACGTCGTGCTCGGCTTCGACTTCGCGCACGGAGGACACCCGACCCACTACGCGGCCGCGACCTTCGCGGGGCGCAATTACCGGGCGCTGGCGTATCACGTGCGACGTGACAACCGGCTCGTGGACATGGACGAGGTTGAGACGCTCGCCCGCCGGCACCGCCCGAAGGTTCTGTTTGCCGGTTGGTCGTGCTACAGCCGGCACCTGGAATTCGCACGGTTCCGCGAGATCGCCGACGAGGTGGGCGCCGCCCTGGTGGTCGACATGGCTCACTTCGCCGGCTTGGTTGCCGCCAAGGTGCACCCCGACCCGGTTCCGTTTGCGGACGCCTGCACGATGACGGTCCACAAGACTCTTGGGGGCGCTCGGGGTGGGACCATCCTGTGCCGCCGGGAGATCGCCGAGCGGGTCGACGCCGCCGTCTACCCCGGCGAACAAGGCTGCCCGCTTGCGAACGTGACCGCCGCCAAGGCGGTGACTTTCAAGCTCGCGGGGACCGACGCGTTCCGCGAGCGGATGGAGCGCACCTTGGAAGGGGCCCGAACGATGGCCGAAGTTCTCGTCGAGGCCGAAGATCGGACCAAGGCACATGTGGTCACGGGAGGCACCGACGTTCACCAACTGCTCGTCGATCTGACACCGGGCGGGCGCGAGGCCTGGGCGACACTCGGACGGCTCAACAAGATCGGGATCTCCGCCAACGCGATCGCGCTGGCCTACGATCCGCGGGCAGAGCCGGCTTGCTCAGGGTTGCGCTTCGGGGCGATGGCGCTCGCCTGCCGGGGCTTTGGGCGTGAGCAGTTCGCGGAGGTCGCAGACATCCTCGTGGACGCATTGGCAAACGGCGGAGAGGATCCGGGCGGATCCCTTGCCGAGCGGGTCGCCGAGCTTACGAGCGAGATGCCGCTGTACCGCTACCTGGCGTGAGATCCGGCTCGTAGGCGACGGGAAGGGCGGCTGGCTCAGGAGGCGTGCTGATCGGCTCGTGTCGCCAGGGTGACGAGCAGCGCCCCATAGAGGTTGGCGGGGAGCGGAGCGAGCCGGGACGACGCAGCGAGTGACACCCGCGCGCGACCGACCGTGAACGACGTGACCTCGAAACGGATCGGGACCGCTAGGTGCCGGGCGGTAGCCGTGCCGCTCATCGACATGGCCCATACGATCGGGTTCCCGGCCAGGGCCGGAAGTCGCGGCTGCCACACGGTCATCGCGACGTGCGAACCGGGCGGCAGCTCGGCCAGCAGGGCTGCCGCCCAGAAATGGATGATGCAGGCTCTCGCGCTCGGCTCTCGGATGAGCGAGCGCACCGCGGTCAGATCTGTGCTCGCCTGAGCAGGGCTGGAGTGGAAAGCGACAGTGTCCGCGATCTGCCAAGAGCCGCCCGGAGCCTCGACGGCGGTTGCCTGCGTGGAGGCCACTGCGGTTGCGCCGCCAGCAGACGGCGTCATGGCGGCGCCGAGGCTGTTGAGGTCTGTCGTGCACGCCAGATGTGAGGCGAGCCAGGAGCGAACGGTCGCGGGCCTGACGAGCACTGATCCGACCCCGTACGAGCCGGCGACGGCTCCGGCGCCGGACACGTGCCACGAGCCTGGGAAGTCGCTCGCCCTGAGCACGACGCTGTTCGCCCTTGCTCGGTCCTGGGCCGGAGTCGGAGGCCGGGGCCGATTGACCGGGCCGCGGAAGGCGGCGATGCCGGCGGCAGCGCCGCCTGCCGCGATGAAGAGGAGGACGATGGCGATGGCCGAGCCGTAACGGTGGATGATGCCGGGTCCCCTGGCGGTGGCGGACTCGTTGAGGGTGCCGGTACCCATGCCGCGTTGCAGCCTGCAGGGGATCGGTACGTTCCGGGGGTTGTCCCGACGCGAGCGGCTGTGACGCCGATTCGCCGGCATCGACCTGCGCAACCTCAGATGCGACCGCCGCCTGGAGCGCCGCGGGCAGTGGGCTGCGGGCCTGTCGGGCAGCAGAGCGTCGTTCGCCGACAGGCCAAGATGGCCCCTTGTCATCGGACAGCTCAGGGACGCCCAGCTCCTGGTCGCCAGTGGCAGAAGTCGTGACGTCGAGGGACCTCGGGTCCGACGGAGCCGACTCAGAACCAGCTTGGCCTGGTTGGGCTGAATGTGGGTCAGAAGGCGCCGCAGCGCCAGGGGGGAACCCGGCAGCGGGCCGGGTCGACACACGACTGTTGTGCCGCCTCGGGGAGGCACCGGCCGGGGCGCGCTGACCTGCCAGTCTGGGGAGCTCCTCGTAGGGGCCAGGCGCGTTTGGCCAGGCGTCGGCCGGAACCTCCGCAACGGTGGTCGGTTGGCCGTGGACTGCGACCTCGACTGGAGCGACCAGAGCCGAGGAGGCCTCCACGGGCGGAGGTGTCGCTGGGCCGTTGTCCGGCCACAGCGCTGAGGGCTCCGACGCCTGAGGCGTCACGGCGCCCGGCTCCTCTGGTCCCCGGGGAAGCAGCGGCCCCTGAGCTGCAGCACGAGCGACCGCGCCGGCCACAGCGTCACGAAGGTCCGAGGGGGGCCGGACTGCGGAAGGACGCCGCCGAGCGCTGGCCGGCAGGGGCGCGGGAGCGACCTGCGGGGGCTCGGGCTCGACATGCAGAGGCGCCGGTGCGGGCGGCAGGGGCGCGGCCTCAGGTTCTGTCAGCGCAGGTGCGAAGGATGTGACTCGATCGGGCGGACGGGCGGGCTCGAACCTCGTCTCGGGCTTCCAGCGGGGTACCGGTGGAGCAGGCGGAACTGTTGCGCGAGCGGGCGGCGCCGGAGTGGGCGGCGTGGGAGCGGGGCGGACGGGCCCAGAAAGCGACCGAGACGGTGGCCGTCTGGTGGTGTCCACCCTCTCCCGGGTGCCAGGTCTCCACTTGGTCTCGGTCCTCGGTGTGAGCGGCGCCGAGGGGTTCCTTGCCCCATGCCGTGCCCCGAACGGCCAGTTCGGCGTATCTGGAGCTCTGAAGCGCGGCTGGGGTTCCATCCCGCGGTGCGCTCCGGTCTCCCGCTCGGAGCTTGGATTGGCTGCACTCCCACGTTGCGCGCCGAGGTGTGCGCTGTTGGCGTCGCGGGCGAATGAATACCCGGTCCTGCGCGTGCCGCGGACCTGAGCAACGACCGTCTCCCCGACTCGAGCCACGCCGATCGCGGCATCGAGGAGGGCCGCGATGCGGTCCTGTTCATCGGATAAAGAAAGGCGCGCGACCGTATTGGAGCCCGGTGGGTACCACCTACTGTCAGACGCGGACGACCCTTTGTCGCCCTGGAGCTGGTCGCTCAAAGTACTCCTGATCTGTCCCGAGATGTATCGATGGAGCGTAGCGAGTGAAAAGCCATAGCAGCAGACCTTGCAGGAAGTCTGCGGGGTCTGACCATAAGACCGGGACCCGCCGTTCCGATGGTGCGTCCCACGCTCGCAAGGCCGCGGTCGTGACCACTATCAGCTGCCCTCCGACCGGTCTGTACGCAAATAGTACCCGTCTTGGCGTCGAAACTTGACTGAAAGTTCGGAACCTCGCCGGACGCTCACACGGGCGCGATTCGCCGCGTGTCCGATGCGCCGGCGGTCCGGCCTGTGTCGGCACCGTCCTGGTAGCGTCCTCGCTTGTGCGCGCGCTTCTCTCTGTTTACGACAAGACGGGACTCGTGGAGTTCGCTGCTGGCCTGACCGCCCTCGGCGTCGACCTCGTCGCGAGCGGGGGCACGGCCAAGGTCCTCGAGGCCGCTGGGATTGACCACACCGAAGTTGCCCAGATCACCGGCGTGCCCGAGATGCTGGGCGGGCGCGTCAAGACCCTGCACCCGGCCATCCATGCGGGCATCCTGGCCGACCGGTCGATCCAGTCCCATCTCGATGACCTCGCCGCCCAGGACATCACCGCGATCGACCTCGTTGCCTGCAACCTCTATCCGTTCGAGTCGCACCCTTCCATCGAGACGATGGACGTCGGGGGTCCGACGATGATCCGGGCTGCCGCGAAGAATTGGGCACACGTCACCGTCATCGTGGATCCCGGCGAGTACGGGCCCGTCCTCGACGAGCTGCGCAGGGACGGAGTGATGAGCGATTTCACGCGCCGCAGGCTGGCACGTGCCGCATTTGCCCATACGGCCGCTTATGACGCCGCGATCGTTCACTGGCTGGATGAGACCGGGCGCGGTGACCCGGAGAGCGCCGACTTGTTGCCGCCGACGTTGCACGTCGTCCTCGAGCGTGCCAAGGAGCTCCGTTACGGGGAGAACCCGCATCAGCGGGCCGCGCGCTACCGTGAGCGCGGCAATCCCGCCGGCTGGTGGGAGGGCTTTGTCCAGCACGGCGGCCGGGAGCTGTCGTACCTGAACCTGCTCGACGCCGAGGCGGCGTGGCAGCTTGCGTACCAGCTCGTCGGCCCCGATGGCCTCAGCTTCGCCGGGGGTCTTGCCGCTGCGGTGATCGTGAAGCACACGAACCCGTGCGGGGTTGCCGTCGCCGAGGACCTCGCCACCGCTTACGGACAGGCCCTGGCGGGAGATCCGGTCTCGGCCTTCGGCGGGATCGTGGCCCTGAGCGGCCCCGTCGACGATGCGCTCGCGGAACAGATCGTCGAGGGCCCGCTCGCCGACGTCCTTGTCGCGCCCGCGTTCGACGCCGCCGCCCTCGCCCGCTTCGCCGCCAAGCGAAAGAACATGCGGGCGATCGCAGCGCCTTTCCCGTCGCGCCTGGAGTTCAGCCTTCGCCAGGCCAACGGGGGGTTTCTTGTTCAGGAATGCGATCGCTTCGGATCGGCGCCCGAGACCTGGCGGGTGGCGACGAAGCTCGCGCCGACCGATCAGCAGTGGCGCGATCTCGAGCTTGCCTGGAGGGTGTGCGGTCTGACTTCGTCCAACGCCATCGTCTTGGCTCACGGTGGGCAGGTGGTGGGTATCGGGTGCGGACAGCAGAACCGCGTGGACGCGGCCGGGATCGCCGCTCGCAAGGCTGGCGGTCGAGCGCAAGGAGGAGCAGGAGCCAGTGACGCATACTTCCCATTTCGTGACGGGCTGGACGCAGTGATCGACGCCGGCGTCACTGCTGTCGTGCAGCCGGGCGGGTCGCTGCGCGACCAGGAAGTGATCGCGGCCGCTGACGAGCGTGGAATCTCGATGGTGCTCACCGGCGAGCGCCATTTCCGCCACTGATGGCCGCGATCCTGCTGGACGGGGAAGCGCTCGCAGCTCGGGAACGGGCCGAGCTGTCCAAGCGGGTCGCCGTGCTGAAGGCGGCCGGCGTCACCCCCGGGCTTGGGACGGTCCTGGTCGGCGACGACGGTCCGAGCGCCCGGTACGTGGCGATGAAGCATCAGGACTGCGCCGAGATCGGCGTCGAGTCCGTGCACGAGGAACTGTCCGGGGACGTGACACAGGAGCACCTCGAGTCGGTTGTCCACTCGCTCAGCGCGAATCCCGCAGTCGACGCGCTGCTCATCCAGCTGCCGTTGCCGGGGCACTTGAACGAGGAGCGGGCTCTGCTGGCGGTGGACCCCGACAAGGACGTCGACGGGCTTCACCCGGTGAACCTCGGGCGTCTCGTGATGGGCGCGCCCGGACCGCTTCCGTGCACGCCGGCGGGGATCGTCGAACTGCTCCACGCGTACGACGTGCCTGTGAGCGGGCAACACGTCGTGATCGTCGGCCGGGGGTTGACCATTGGCCGGCCGCTCGCTCTCCTGCTGGCGCTGAAGAGGCCGGGCCTGAACGCGGCTGTGACGGTCGTCCACACCGGTGTGGCGAACCTCGGCCAGTATGTCCGCCAGGGCGACATCGTCGTCGCGGCGGCGGGCCGGGCGGACCTGGTGACCCGCGACATGGTCAGGCCTGGTGCGGCAGTAGTGGGCGCCGGGGTCTCGCGCGAAGGCAAGCGGCTGCTTTCTGACGTCGAGGAATCGGTCGCGGAGATCGCAGGCTGGATAACGCCGCGGATTGGCGGGGTCGGTCCGATGACCCGGGCCATGCTCCTGCGCAACGCCGTGCTCGCCGCCGAGCGACGGGCTGCCGCGCTGGGCGGAGGCAAGTAGCCGGGCAGCTGCACGGACAACGTCCCTGAAGCGGGCGCCGCTTTCGGTGCACGAGGGCTGGAGCACTGCGGGTTGGCGTCGACAGGCGTGGTTCTAAGTAGGCTCGCTGGTATGCCGACCAAGATCACGATGGCACAGACGGGCGCGCTCCAGGTGCCGGATGAACCCATAATTCCCTATATCGAAGGGGACGGGACCGGGGTTGACATCTGGCCGGCCGCGCAACACGTGCTCGACGCTGCCGCGGCCAAACACGGCAGGCGCGTCTGTTGGAAGGAGGTGCTCGCCGGCGAGAAGGCTTTCAAGCAGACCGGGCAGTGGCTGCCGGAGGAGACGGTTGAGGCGTTCCGGGACTATCTCATCGGCATCAAAGGCCCACTCACGACACCGGTCGGCGGCGGCTTGCGGTCGCTCAACGTGGCGCTGCGCCAGCTGCTCGACCTCTACGTGTGCTTGCGGCCGGTGCGTTGGTTCGCCGGAGTGCCCTCGCCGGTCGTCCACCCCGAGAAGGTCGACATGGTGATATTCCGGGAGAACACCGAGGACGTGTACGCGGGGCTCGAGCTGCAGGAGGGCACCGAGGAAGCCCGCCGGCTCATCGCCTATCTGCAGGAGCAATTCGGGTGGACGATACGCGCCGACTCGGGAGTCGGCATCAAGCCGATATCAGAGGCGGGTTCGAAGCGCCTCGTGCGCGCCGCCCTGCGGTACGCCGTGCGGCACCACCGCCGGAGCGTCACGCTCGTGCACAAGGGGAACATCCAGAAGTTCACCGAGGGGGCGTTCCGTAACTGGGGTTACGAGGTCGCCCGTGACGAGTTCTCCGATGTGGCGGTCAGCTGGGAGGACTGCGGTGGCCAACCCGGCGACAAGATCCTGGTGAAGGACGCGATAGCGGACATAACCTTCCAGCAAGTCCTCACCCGGCCCGACGAGTTCGACGTGATCGCGGCCACGAACCTGAATGGGGACTACCTGTCCGATGCGCTGGCGGCGCAGGTCGGGGGCATCGGGATCGCTCCCGGCGGCAACATCAACTACGTGACCGGGCACGGCGTCTTCGAGGCGACCCATGGCACCGCGCCGAAGTACGCGGGTCAGGACAAGGTCAATCCAGGCTCGTTGCTCCTGTCCGGCGCGCTCATGTTCGAGCACCTTGGATGGCAGGAGGCCGCCGCGGACATCGTCGCGGCGCTCGAGGCGACGATCGCCGACAGAATCGTGACCTACGACTTCGCCCGTTTGATGCAGGGCGCGCACGAGGTCCGTTGCAGCCAGTTCGCCGACGCTATCGTCGAGCGCCTCTGAGCCCGGCAGATCGGCTGGGGCCTGGCGGTCCGGCCCGGGGGGAAGGGCGCGCGCCCGGGGTCAGGTGGGCCCGCGGCGGGGTTAGTCTGCTTTGCCGTGATCGACACCGCTTCCCCCACAGCTGCCAGGACCGCAACGATGCCCCGTCCGATCCAAGTCACAGTCACTGGCGCCGCAGGCCAGGTCGGCTACGCGCTGCTCTTCCGCATCGCAGCCGGCGAGATGTTCGGAGTCGGGCAGCCCGTGGTGCTCCGGCTGCTCGAGATCGAGTCGGCGATGAAGGTGCTCGAGGGTGTCGTGATGGAGCTCGAGGACTGTGCGTTTCCTCTTCTCGCCGGCATCGAGGCGACGAGCGACCTTGCGAGTGCCTTTAACGGGACCTCGTTCGCACTGCTCATCGGGGCGGTTCCCCGCAAGGCCGGCATGGAGCGCAAGGACTTGCTGGGCGTCAACGGCGGGACCTTCAAGCCGCAGGGCCGGGCCATCGCCGAGCACGCGGCATCGGACGTGCGGGTGCTCGTGCTCGGGAATCCCTGCAACACCAACTGCCTCATCGCCCGGTCGAACGCGCCGGAGATACCGGCGGATCGCTGGTTCGCCATGATGCGCCTCGACCAGAACCGCGCCCAGAGCCTGCTGGCGAAGCGGGCGCGCGTGTCCAATGAGCAGGTGACGAATCTGGCGGTGTACGGGAACCATTCCTCGACGCAGTTTCCTGACTATGAGAACGCGCTGATCGGGGGCCGGCCGGCGGTCGAGGTCATACAGGACCAGGTGTGGCTGGAAGGCGAGTTCCTGGAGACCGCGAAGCGACGCGGCACCGCGATCATCGAGGCGCGGGGCTTGTCGTCGGCTGCGAGCGCCGCGAACGCCGTCATCGACTCTGTGGTCAGCATCCTGCGCCCGACGCCGCCCGGCGGCTTCGTGTCGGTCGCGGTGGTGTCCCAGGGAGAGTACGGGGTGCCGGTGGGGCTGCAGTTCGGGTTTCCCGTGCGATCGGACGGGACCTCGTTGGAGGTGGTGACCGGCCAGCGGCACAGTGAGTTCGCGACCGAGCGAATCCGGGCGACGATCGCCGAGCTGCTCGAGGAGCGGGCCGAGGTGGCGGGGTTGCTCGGAGGCTAGATCGAGCACCTAGTGGCGCAGGACGAGGGTCCCGGCAGCCTTGTCGTGCAGCGTCTGGTTGCGGAGGTCCCACAGCGGCCAGAGCAGGTCGAGGAAAGGCGCGATCGGGATGATCGTCAGCACGCCGGCGGCGAGCGAACGGATCGCCGCCTTGAGGGGACCGATCGGAGTGCGCCCCTCGACGGCGTCGACGGCCTCGAGTCTCATCCACGCCATGCCGAGCGTGCGACCCCAGAACCCGACCAGGGCGAACGAGTACACGAAGCTCACGGCCAGGTCGAGGTACACGTAGCCGGTGTGGGTACGGACGCCGGCGGCGAGATCGATGAGATAGGTCGCGATGCCGACGATGACGGCGTCGGCGATGGCCCCGATCGCGCGGTAGCCCCAACTGGCAAGCGGGACGTCCACGCCTATGGGGACGTAGCTGGCAGGCCTCACGCGTCGTCCCGTTCGCCGAGTCGCTCACGGGTTCGCGCGAGGTAGCCGACCGTGACGTAGCCGACCTCGACGCGTCCGCCGTTGGCATCGACTGCGGCCCGTATCCGGTCCAATAGCCGGGCCCGGGTGTCTTCGTCGAGCATCCGATGGTCCGAATGGGTGGAGAGGAGCCGGAGCCAGCTCTTTGTCCCGTAGGTGCAGAGCCACGGCTCGCGCAGCACCGTGGCGGGGCCTGGCTCGAAGAGCCCGGACGCCTCCATCTCGCCGAGGACCCAGTCGTTGGCCCCGACGCGTTCGGCCCGGCCCGGTCGCCCCTTACCCACTGCGAGATCGCCGTATGCGATGTTCAGGTCCCTCTCGAGGCCGCCGCCTCCGCGACTGACCATGACGTTCCAGAACACGGCGAGGGTGCCATGCGGCCGCAGAGCGCGGCAGGCCTTGACATAGCGGACTTCGGGCGAGACCCAGTGCCAGGACTGGGCAGCGAAGAGCAGGCCGTAGCTGTGGGCGGTGGGTTGCCAGTCCTCGAAGGAGGTCTCCTGGACCGCGGCGTCACGGAACCTGGCGAGGTTGAGCCGGGCGACGGCGGCCATGGCAGGGCTCGGTTCGAGGCATGTCAGCGGGATGGCGCGTGCGGCGAACAGGGCGCTCGCCTTGCCGGTACCGGCACCGACTTCGGCGGCGGGCGGGGTGACGTCCTGGTCGAGACCCGCGAATGCCAGGACGGCGTCGATGAACTGTGACGGGTACGAAGGGCGCTGCCAGTCGTATGTGTGCGCGACCTCTCCGAATACCAACCGCTGCTCGCGTAGCGCCGGAGCGGGACCGGTCACCTGTGCTGCGGACTGCAAGGCGGGAGCGTCAGAGGCTGACCTCGATGCCGAGACGCTTCAGATAGGCGAGCCGACGGCTCATGGCCTGGATCCAGTCGTGGTAGTCGGCCTCGAAGTGATCACTGTCTCCGTCCTCGAAGGCATGCTCGAGTTCGTCGAAGGCTTCATCTTCCCGATCGAGCAGCACGCGATACTGGCTCAGCATGTGATCGTCGACCACGCCTGTCAAGGTCATTCTTCGTCTCCCTTCGTGACGGCCGTTGCAGCAGCGTACCCCCACGCGCTCGCGCGGCGGATCGCACTTGCGTGACGATTTCGTGACCAGTCGGGGGTCCCTGGCGCGGGACAGAAAGGGATTCAGGCCGCTGCAGACAGAGGAGTGTCAGGGGCGCCGACTCCGATGACTGCGGGCACGGCCACGACCAGGGTCGTGACGAAGTGCCGGACCGTGCGCATCACGCCGCCGCCAACGAGTACAGGATCGTCCTGGCGATCATGCCGCTCCCGGCCAGACCGATTGAGACGAAGACCGGAGCGGCCCGCCCTGGCACCCTGACGTGGAGCAACAAGACGCTGTAGTGCGGTGTGCGGCTCGGACACGCCCTCAGACCTCCGGTGAGAAGGCAGGGGCCCCCTGGTGAGAAGGGCCCGATCAGTTCGCTGAGGCTGTGACTCCGTCCGGTGTCAACGCGCACGCCGTTTGAGGGGACGACCGCGTACGGCCCTGGAAATGGGCAAGGCAGTGCCTGGAACACTTGGTCGGTGTCCAGGGTGACACTCTCAGCGACCGCGATCTGAACCGGCCCGCACACGTTCCACAGCCTGGTTCTCTGGACGGGCCAACTGGCTGGAACCGAGAACCGCAAGCCTGCAAAGGCCACGGAACGCCATGACGACGGGACTGCCGCTGCGGCGCCTGAGGCGAGAGCCACGGCGCGAGGTGAGCAGGTCAGGGTGTCGAGCACTCGGCGCGCCATCGGGCCAGACCCGGTGACCAAGACGCCCAGGGACGGCACGAAGTACCTGATGAAGGGCCTCGCGCTGCTGGGAGGGACGAAGTAGACGGGCACGCCGTTGACGCTGATGAGCTTCTCACCTGCAATCTTCGGGGGGACCCCCCCATTGGGAACGAGGCGCACCAGAGTGGCCCGAGGATGTCCAGGCGGGGGACAGTTCATCTTGGCGGGGATCGGTGCGACATAGATCGCGCCGGGCGTCGAGAACGGCTCGCACGGGCGCAGGCCCGGATAGAAGACCGAGAACGACGCGGGCACCGATACCTGGGCATCGCCGTAGGCGACCGGTACCCATCCGGCCGGTGTCGCCGCCAGGTCGACGACGGGCAGTGGCGGGCGAAGGCCGATGTCTAGCGCCGCGGTCATCGAACGGACCGCCTGCGAGCTAGTGCAGGCGGCGAAGGTTAGCGCCAGAACCACCATCGACAGGACGCGCAGTCTCACTGATGTCATGCTCCCATGAAGCGCAGACGGGGTGGGTTCGTGTACGACGCCCGCGGGGCCATGGGCAAGCCGACAGTCGACACGGGTCAGCTAATCGAGCAGATGACCTCAACGCCCCGCATCTCCTGCCCGGACTTGACACGCACAGGCTGCGTCGCCGCGCAGGTCATCTCCGCTCCGTCGACGGTGACCATCGGACTGCGCCCGGTCAGTCTGTATACCCCGGCTGGCAGGGACAGTACGAACTGCCCGCTCTTGCCGACCGTGACCGTGAACTTGTGCCCGAATGAGTTCTCGGCTGTCACTTGGCCAGGCAGCGCAACGGCGGAGCCAGGGGCTGGACCGCCAACACGGACGAGAGTTCCCGAGAGCGAACCGCGGGCCTCGCTCGGAGGCGCCGCCCGCAACGAGAACAGGATCGTCCTGGCGACCATGCCGTTGCCGGCAAGCCCGATGGACACGAAGACGGGCTTGACGCGCCCTGGCACTTTCACTCGAAGCAACAGGATGCTGTAGTCCGGTGTGCGGCTCGGACACGCCGTGAGACCGCGGGTGTGAAGGCAGTTGGCCTCTGGCGAGAAGGACCCGATGAGTTCGCTGAGGCTGTGACTCTCCCCTGTGTCGACGCGCACGCCGTCCGATGACTTGACCGCGAACGGCGAGGGAGCCGGACAGGGCAACGCCAGGAACGCCTTGTCGGTGTCGAGGGTCACTCCTTGTGCGAGTGCGATCTGAACTGGCCCACAGAGGTTCCACGTCTTGGTGCGCTGGACAGGCCAGGTGGCTGGAACCGATAGCCACAGCCCGGCGAAGGTGACAGAACGCCATGACGACGGGACGCTCGACGCTGGTCCTTTGGCGAGCACGACTGAGCGCGGTGACCTCGTCAGGGTGTCGAGCACTCGGCGCGCCATCGGACCGGACCCCGCGACCAAGACGGCCAGGGACGGCACGAAGTAGCTGATGAACGGCTTCGCGTTGCTGGGAGGCACGAAGTAGACGGGCACGCCGTTGACAATGATGAGCTTCTCACCTGCGGTCTTCGGGGGGACCCCGCCATAGGGAACGAGACGCACGAGAGTGGCCCGAGGATGTCCAGGCGCGATACAGAGCATCTTGACGGAGACCGGTGCGAGAAAGAGCGCGCCGGGCGTCGAGAACGACTCGCACGGGTTCTGGCCCGGATAGAAGACCGAGAACGACGCGGGCACCGATACCTGGGCATCGTCGTAGGCGACCGGCACCCACCCGGCCGGTGTGGCCGAGAGCTCAACGACTGGGAGCGGCTTGGTCGTGGGCGGAACCGCGCGGCTCGTCGGAACGGGCACGGCACTTGCGGAGACGCCATCGACGAGGACCCGGCTTCCGATCGGCCTGGTGAGCTTGACCGACAAGTGGTCCCGGTATCCGACCGCCAAGCAGAGCAGGCCTGAAGGGATGACCCTCGTCTCCACGACGAACACCACGACGATGGCCTTCTCCTGAACGACGCGGGCCTTGTAGGTATCGTCACACCCCGTCGTGCCAACGATTCCGCCGACGAATCCGATGGTTATCGTGCGGCCCCCACGCCCGATACTCGCCGTGCTGACTGACACGTTGGGTCCAGGCGACGGCTCAGAGACGTGGCGCGGCTGGAACAGCTCCGAAGGCGCGAGGGCGAGCACCGACGCGCTTCCCCTCAGTCCCGAGACGCTGAACAGCCATGACGGAAGGCGCAGGCTCCCGTGGGCGGTCTCCCAGGTGTCCGTGCCAAGGTGCACGCGGAGAACCTTGTCAGGCGGTCCCGTGTACACCGGGTGGACCGGCGGCGTTGGCGTCTTCAGAAGATGAAGCGCTCTCTGTGCCGACATGATGGTCCACCGTCCGTCACGAACCGGAGACGAGGGGAACCGCGTGGGCGGCGTGATACGACCGAGGCCAAAGGCGAGCTTCGTGTCGCCGTTCGTAAAGCCGGCGTTCGGGCTCATCTGGACGGACGCACCGACCAGGACGGGAAGGCTGGAACTGCCGACCCCCGCCCATGCCTTGTTCGCTGCGGCCAGTTCCTGCCTTTCGAGAGAAGAAAGAGCGGCAATTCCGCTCACGACGCCGACGGGGGATGGGGTCGCTACCTTCGCAGGGGCGACAAGACTCTTGAACAGGCTCACGTGCGGCAGAGGTACGAAGAACACCACCAGGATGGCGGCGGCCATGAGCACAGCCGCGACCCGGCCGACGATGCGAGGTCGGCGTGGGTCAGCTAGCGCTGGCATCTGACCTGGGCCGATTGGACCTGCCGCCACGACGCGAAGCGTCTCTCGCAACCTTGTCTCAAGTACATCGTTGTCCAGGCTCTTCACGGCAGCTCCTTTCGCAGCCTTGCCAATCCGCGATGCAGATTCGATTTGACGGTGCCCAGCCTGCAATCAAGGAGCCGTGCAATCTCTGCTTCCGAGAGGTCTTGGTAGTAACGGAGAACAACGACGGCGCGTTGACGGAAAGGAAGCCGACAGACAGCTCCCCAGGTCCCGTCGAGCTCGGGGTCTTCAATCAAGCGTGGGGGAGTCGCAGGCTGGCGCCTCTGCACTCGAAGATGGCGAAGGTGGCTGCGGCTGAGGTTGATCACGGTCGTCCGGAGATAGGCCGGGGGATTGTCTATGGGTCGCCTCGCTCTGGCGACACGAACAAAGGACTCCTGAACCAGTTCCTCTGCGTCTGCTGCGGAACCGACAAGCAACAGTGCCATCCGAACCATCCGGTCCCGCTCCGAACGATACAGAGCCTCCAGTTCCTCAGCGGAGATTCCGCCGAGGACTTTGGCAGGCGACGCCCCGACGATGTCGCTGGCGATGCTCACACTCTCTATGACGCTCAGCCTCGCAGAAAGGTTGCAAGGGTTTCAGTCAGGCGTGCGCCCGGTGTGAGCCGGACCTCACGCCGCGGGTGAGAAGGTGCAGGCAGCCCACAGTTGCCCGCAGCGCCCGGCTACCTCCACGGCTGCCCTACCGCCCCGCCGCGCTACGCAACGGCGATCAGCTTGGGCGTGCAAGCAGTCATGCAAGCGGCACGCAGGCGGGAGCGGTCGGTACCCGTCGGAGAGTGCCGTGCCGGCGAGCAGGGGAGCGCCGTTCAGGATTCAGCGGTGATGCGGCCGTAGGACGTGAGAGTTCGCAGGGCTTGGAGTGTGACGACCCCTCGCCACTCAAGGGTCGCAGCCTCACTGGGCGGCTCCCAGGCAATCGGCCATCCGCCGTCGGGCTGCTGGTGTCGCGCCAGGTGGTCGAGGTTGGCGCTGATCTGTGCATCGGTGAAGAGCCTGCGCCAGCGTGAGCCTGCAGTTGGCGCGAAGTGCAAGGGCGACAGCCCGTAACCGGGCGTTTCGGGGTCGAGATGGAGCCCGGAAACCTCGTCGAAATGGCCGGCAATTTCCGCCACACATCTGTCAGCCCGGTCGTGCTCGGGCACGTGCTCGAGGAAGACGAGCGCTTCCGAGAGCGTGTGTGCGCTGTCCGGCAGCTCGCCGGCTTCGAGTCGTTCCCAGCAGTACCGGGCCGCCTGTTCCCTCCAGGGGTGCTCGACGTCGAGCTGGTACAGCAATCCCACCAGCCCGGCGGTCGGATTGAGACCGGGCTCGTAGGTCCACTCCGTCCAATGCCCGGCTCGAGGGAAGGACTCGATGATCGGGAACGCAAGTGGGACGGCACCCCCGCCGCCGGCTTCGGCAGCCGAACGGGCCAGGAAATCGCAGGCCCGAAGGACCATCGATCGGTCAACGGTGGCAGCTGTGGCGAGCGCTTGGAAGGCGGTCTCGACGTAGATCGGGAGACTGGCCGGACAGCGCGTGTCGGGTTCGAGGGCCTGGCCGAAGCCACCGTCTTGGTTCTGATAGCCGCGCAGCGCATCAACAACCCCGACCGCGGGTGCACCAAGGAAGCACGCGGCGAACAGTCGCCGTTCAAGCAGGCGTGCCTCGTTCAGCAAGAAGCGGTCCCCGGCTGCGAACGCGTCGTCCATGGACCGAAGACTAGGGGCTTGGCCAACCCCAGTTCCGAAAGGCCGGCTTCTCAGGAAGGTCGATTACGCAGGATCAGCAGGCATCGGCTCTCGCCCGTCTACACATCGTGCAGCATCCAGACGTTGGGCTCCCAGTAATCGCCGACGTCTCCGGTGGCTGTCAGCGGGGCCAGGCCCCCGGGGAAGATGTACTGGCCGTCATCGGGGAATGACATTTCCGTCCAGGCCTCCCAGTCCTGGACCGGAGCAGAGATCTGGAGCGAGCAGGGCTCGGCGCGGACTATTCGGGCCCCCAGACGGGCGTGGACACGCATCCAGGGGTCGAAGGGAAGACCGTCGTCCCGCCGCCAAGCTGCGTAGCGCTCGATTGGGATCAACGGGTAGCGGTGCTTCCAGGAGGGCCGGACGGGAGCCAGCAGCGGAGTCAGGTCGGCATCCCGGGCGACGGCACCCATGGCTCGGACGAGCAGCCCACTCAGACCACAGCCTTGGTAGTCCCGATCGACCTCCGCGGCGAGGGCCGACAGGGCCGTTGGCCGGCCCCGGTTGCCCACTGCACGCAGGCCTACGGCGTCGATCCCGGCCGGAAGGTCCTCGAGGGTCCCGTCCCAACGGAAGGGGACGGTCCTGGCCCGGGCGATCAGGCGCTCCGAGCGTCGGTCGAGAAGAACCACCTGAAAGCGTGCGTGGCGGGGGACCAAGGAGTCGAAGTAGCCGCTGTTGTTGCCGTGGAGGTTGTACTCCGGCCAGAGGTTGTCGAAGAGCCGCTGTTCTCGAGCCAGCTCCCAGAGCTCGGGCCTCTCCGCGGCGGTGAAGGCCTCGAGCCACCCGGGAGAGCCTGATGGCAGCTGCATTCGTCCATCCTGCCAGAGCGCCGGCGCCGAGGACGCCGACTATCGAGCGCCAACGGCCGCACCCGGCCGCCGCCGGGCTGAGGGGCCAACAGGCTAGGAAGTACGGGCGTTGGCGAGTGCGGCAGCGAGAAGTGGCGCGACTCGTGTGAGGATGTCCCCGGCCGAGACCAGGGCACGCGAGTCGCCCCTCAGTTTGATCTTCCCGGCAGTCAGCAGGTCCGGCAGGGAAGACCTGCCCGAGACGATTGCCTCTGCGGTGGACCAGTCTTCGACGAGGATCACGTCTGCCGGTTCGGTCGAGTCGCGCACCAGCGATGCCGAGCCGTCTTGGCGCAGCACGACCGTGTAACGAAGCTCGCCGGCCTGCACTCCTGCAGCACCAGCCTCCTCGGGCACTCCGGTGATGATCTGGCCGAGGGCGAGCCCGCCGGTGGCCGTATCCGCCGCTACGGCCGCATCCGCCGCTACGGCCGAAACCGGGAGCCCTTTCAGAGCCGCGGCGAATGCCTCGAACCACGCCTCGCTCAGGAACTCAGGCACCGTTGCCGGGCTCTGGCGCAGCGGAACCGGTGTCGTCGGCGAGGCCCGGCCGGGTGGCGGGCCGGTCGGAGTTGCCGGGGCCGGGGCCGCCGGGTCCGGGCTGTGCGTGCACCGCGCCCGTGTGCCTGCGGGCCTCCGAGGCTGGCAGTGGCGCCGGACGTCTTGTGATCTTGCGCCCGATCCACGCGATCGGGTCATAGTGCGCGTCGACGAGACGCTCCTTCAACGGAATGATGGCGTTGTCGGTGATGTGGATCTCCTCGGGGCACACCTCGGTGCAGCACTTGGTGATGTTGCAGTAGCCGATGCCCATGTCCCGACGGATGTAGTCGCGCCGGTCCAAGGTGTCGAGAGGATGCATCTCGAGCTCTGCCAGGCGCACCAGGAAACGAGGCCCCGCGTACCGCGGCTTGTTCTCCTCGTGGTCCCGGATGACATGGCAGACGTTCTGACAGAGGAAGCACTCGATGCACTTGTGGAACTCCTGGCCGCGGTCGATGTCGACCTGAGCCATCCGGTACAGGCCGTCAGGATCCCTTGGCCGGGGCCTGAAAGCGGGGATGAGCTTCGCGACCTCGAAGTTGTAGGAGACGTCGGTCACCAGGTCGCGCATTATCGGGAAAGCGCGCATGGGCGAGATCGTGATGGGCTCGTCGAGCGGCAGGGTGCTCATTCGCGTCATGCACATCAAGACAGGGTGCCCGTTCACCTCGGCGCTGCAAGAACCACACTTTCCTGCTTTGCAGTTCCACCGGACCGCGAGGTCGGGCGCCTGGGTCGCCTGGATACGGTGGACGACGTCGAGCACGACTTCGCCCTCCTGAGGCGCAATTCGGTAGTCCTGGAATCGGCCGCCGCTCGCGTCCCCGCGCCACAGGCGCATCACGAGGTCCTGCGGCGGTGCGTCCGACGACGGCTCGGGAGGCGTGGAGGCGGCCGGCCCGGTGTCGATCGCCATCAGTGCACCTCCTCCTCGAAGAGCCTTGCCAACTCGCCGGGCATCTGGGGCTTGGGCTCTTGCGCCACGACGTAGTGGCTGTCGACGAGGCGGGTGACCATGTTGACGTTCTCGAACTCCGGCCTGAAGCCCGGGTAGTCGTCACGCGTATGGCCCCCTCTGCTCTCACGGCGCTCGATCGCGCTCAACGTCGTGCAGTTGGAGACGGCGAGCATCGACTCCAGGTCCAGGGCGAGGTGCCAACCGGGGTTGAAACTTATGTTTCCTTCGACGACACAGTGCGAGGCGCGCTCCTCGAGCTCGGCAAGCTTGCCCTTCGCCTCCAACAGCTCGTTCTCGACTCGGATTATGCCGACGAGTGACTGCATCGTCTCTTGGAGGGCGCGGTGCACGGCATAGGCGTCCTCGGTGCCCACGTTGTCGAAGTAGGAGGTCGCACTTCTTGTCACGTCGGCGATCTGAGCCTCGGAAACCTCCGGAGCTCCGGGGATCTCGAGGGCTCGCTCGGCGGCTGCCATTCCGGCCCGGCGGCCGAACACGACCAGGTCCGAAAGCGAGTTGCCCCCGAGCCGATTGGAGCCGTGCATGCCCCCGGCGCACTCGCCGGCGGCGTACAGCCCTGTGACCGTCGTGGCCTCGGTGTCGGCTTCGACCCGCACGCCTCCCATGGCGTAATGGCACGTCGGGCCCACTTCCATCGGGGTCGTCGTGATGTCGATGTCTGCCAGCTCCTTGAACTGGTGGTACATCGAGGGCAGCAGGCGGCGGATCTCCTCTGGGGTACGGCGGCTCGCGATGTCGAGGAAGACGCCGCCGTGCGGGCTTCCGCGACCCTCCTTCACCTCCGAGTTGATCGCCCGGGCGACCTCGTCGCGGGGAAGCAGCTCAGGCGGACGGCGGAAGTCCTTCTTGTTGGAGTACCACTGGTCGGCCTCCTCGATGGTCGCGGCCGTCTCGGCTGCGAAGAAGGGCGAGATGTAGTTGAACATGAAGCGCTCGCCGTCCCGGTTCTCGAGGACCCCGCCATCACCCCGCACGCCCTCGGTCACGAGCAGGCCGCGCGCCGAGGGTGGCCAGACCATCCCCGTCGGGTGGAACTGAATGGCTTCCATGTCGATGAGATCGGCGCCGGCCCATAGCGCAAGGGCCATGCCGTCACCGGTGCATTCCCACGAATTCGTCGTGAACTTCCACGCCTTGCCACATCCGCCGGTCGCGAGCACTACCGCCTTGGCGCCGAAGGTCACGAAACGACCCGTTTCCCGCCAGAACCCCACCGCTCCGTTCACGGCCCCCGCGCCGTCCTGCAGGAGACGGACGATCTTGCACTCCATGAAGACGTCGATGCCGATTGACACCGCGCGGTGCTGCAAGGCCCTGATCATCTCGAGACCCGTGCGGTCGCCGACGTGGGCGAGGCGAGCGTAGCGATGGCCTCCGAAGTCCCGCTGCAGGATCCGGCCGTCCGAGGTGCGGTCGAACAGCGCCCCCCACTCCTCGAGCTCGAGGACCCGGTCGGGCGATTCGAGGGCGTGGATCTGAGCCATGCGCCAGTTGTTCAGCATCTTGCCGCCGCGCATGGTGTCGCGGAAGTGGACCTCCCAGTTGTCCTCCGGCCAGACGTTGCCGAGCGCCGCGGCGATGCCACCTTCTGCCATCACGGTGTGGGCCTT
Organism: uncultured Acidimicrobiaceae bacterium; assembly: GCA_963841155.1. GTDB lineage: Bacteria > Actinomycetota > Acidimicrobiia > Acidimicrobiales > Bog-793 > Fen-455. The sequence continues at coordinate 68,000 of CAWJBM010000001.1, forward strand.
GCCGAGAAGCGACTTGCACACCAGTGCCGTGCGAGCGCCCATCTCGCGTGCCTCGATAGCAGCCCGGAGCCCCGCACCGCCGGCGCCGATGACCACGACGTCGAAGTCGTACCGCTCGGTGTCTGTCATCAGAAGATCCTCGGGTCTGTGAAGGCGCCGGAGGAGACAAGGTAGATGTAGAAGTCCGACACGACGATGGTCATCAGGGACAACCAGGCGAACAGCTGGTGGTGCTTGTTCAACGGCGTAGTCAGGTTGGTCCAGATCCACTGCCGGACCGGCGCCTTCGAGAACTTCTTCAGATTCCCACCGCTCAAGTGGCGGCACGCATGACACCCGAGTTGGTAGGCCCAGATGAGCACGGAGTTCGCGACGAGGATCACGGTGCCGAGCCCCATCCCGATCCGTCCGGGGAAGCGAAACGCCTCGATCGCGTCATAGGTCAACAGCACGGCGAAGATGAACGTGAAGTACCAGGTGTAGCGGTGAATGTTCTGCAGGACCAGCGGGAATCGCGTCTCGCCGGTGTAGCGCTTGCGGAACCCGTTGGGCTTGGTCGAGACCGAACCGGCATCCGCGACGGCACACGCCGGTGGTGAGAGCCAAAAGGCCCGGTAGTAGGTCTTGCGGTAGTAGTAGCAGGTGAGGCGGAAGGCAAGCGGGAAGATCAGGATCAAGATCGCCGGGGAAACCGTCCAGCTCGCCGGTATCACAGGGCCCCATCGCACCGCAGATGGGCAGCTTGGGGCCAGGCACGGCGAATAGAGCGGTGACAGGTAGTTACGCGCCTGGTCGAGGCCGACGAAGTAGTGCCCGTTGCGGAACGCGGCCCACGTCGCGTAGACGACGAACGCGAACAGCCCGAGCCCTGTGACCAGCGGCTGCACCCACCAGCGATCCTTGCGGAGCACCACCGCCCTCGAGGGGCCAGCTCTTGGCGCGCCTATCCGGACAGGGATCGGCTGAGGTCGAGGGGCTGGCAATGCTACGTCCTCGATGACGCTCATCAATTGCCTCCGTGGGGATCGACTCCGCCCGACTGTAGGCCGGCCACATCCTCACCGCGTCCGTGCGACGTGGGACCCATCATTGCACCGGGGCTGCACGCGCTGCGAGTTCGTAGGCCTGCCCGCTCATCGGTGTGCCGGCACTCGGGCAGCTGCGTGTTCGGGGGCGGTGCTCCGTGCCCGTCAGGGAGGAGATCCGCCCTGGTGACTGCCTGTCGTCGAGGGTTCGGAGATCAGTAACGATCCCCACCGGTCCGTTTCCCCATGGCCGTGTCCCGCCCATTTGACGGGCGTGCCGAATTTCCCTCTTGCATCGGATCGCGCGAGGGTTCATGATAATCACCATCTTGTAACTACACGGTTGCGAGTTGTTAGGGGAGGGGGCGCCAAGGATGGCACTCCAAGCGTTGTTTGAAAGTGGCCTCGATCGGACCTGGCAGGGTCGTGCGAACTGCATGGGCGTCGATCCGGAGCTGTTCTTCCCCGAGCGGGGCGCGTCGACCCGGGAGGCCAAGGAGGTTTGCCGAGGTTGCGTTGTCCGTGAGGACTGCCTCGAGTTCGCGATCGCCAACGGTGAGAAGTTCGGAATCTGGGGCGGCATGAGCGAACGGGAGCGTCGCAGGGTCCGCCGGGCGCGCGTCGTCGCCCATGCGGCCAATACAGCTTCCTGAGCCTGGTCCTGGAGCGCCGCACCCCGGTTTGCGAGGCACGCCCCGATCGTCCAGTCTTTGCTCAGGTCGAGTCCCGGCCTCCGAGGCGTGGCCGGGTACGCTCAGTTTCTCAACTCGAGCGAACTGTGATGAGCCGACGATGGCGGGCGATCCGCCTACGTTCGCGCTCTGAAGTGCCGCCCCAGACGCCATGGTCTATGTGGTTGACCATGGCGTATTCAAGGCACGGCTCTTTGACCGGGCAATCGGCGCAGATCCGCCGCGCCACTTCTACCCCCACACCGTCACTCGGGAAGAAGGTGTCCGGAGGCATCTCCCGGCACTTTCCCCGCCCCATCCACGAAGTGTCCACCGCACCATTGTGACTTCTTCAGGGTCACAACGCCATGGGATCGAGCACATTCGCAGGAAATTCTAAGATTTCGATCGAGGTCCTGCTCAGGCGGTCGAGAACACTCTGGCGGAGGTTCGAGCTCTGAGTGACAGGTAGATTGTCATGGTGCCAGGAAGCCCGGGTGGCGACGACGTTGTCGGCACCGACCCGCTGGGTCAGCTGCCGAGTCGGGGCGGGCCTGAGCACGGGAGCGACAGTTCGTCGGAGGGCGATGCTTTCGAAGGTCGCGACCTCGCCGAGGCGGCGGAGGGCCATGGCATGAGCGGTGGGACTGTTGCCCCTGAGGGCGAAACGGCCGCCGGCAGCCAGACCGCGTACGGCCAGACGAACGACGGTGAGCCTGGCTGGGGGCCTCCGGAGATCGGCTGGCCTGGAGATCCGCAGAATCCGTACCTGCAGGAAGGGCACGGACCGGTGCAGTACAGCCAACCTCTCTGGCCCGGGCCGGAGTACGCGCCAAGGCAGTGGCCGGACCAGTGGAGCTACCGCGAACCGCCGAGCCCTAAGGTGCCGAGGCGTCCTCCGCAGACGACGCCCGGATGGTTCGGCGTGGCGCTTGTGGCGGCGCTGGTCGGAGCACTGGTCGGCGGCAGCCTCGTCGCTGTGTTCACGAGCCGGGCTCCGCAGACGATCGTCCGGGAGTACTTCCCGACCAAAGGCGGGAAGGTGCAAGTCGGCGACGTCCAGTCGATCCTTGCATCTGTTCTTCCAGCCGTGGTCTCGATCGACACGAGCAGCTTCCGGGGCGTCGGCGACCTCGGCTCCTATGTGCAAGGTGCGGGCACCGGCATGATCATCCAGACGAGCGGCGTCATCCTCACCAACGACCACGTAATCGCCGGGGCTCAGACGGTCACGGTCACGCTCTACGGGCAAGTCAAGCGGTTCTCCGCCAAGGTCATCGGAGCTGATGCCTCAAGGGACATCGCGCTCGTGCAGGTCCAAGGTGCGGGAGACTCGCTGCCGACTGTCCGGCTCGGGAACTCCAACGGAGCCCGACAAGGTGACGGGGTATTGGCCATCGGCAACGCGCTCGCACTGGCCGGTGGTCCAACGGTGACCGAAGGCATCGTGTCGGCGTTGAACCGATCGCTCACCGCTTCGACTGAAAACGGCACGACCGAGAACCTGACGGGCTTGATCCAGACCGACGCTCCCATCAACCCGGGCAACTCGGGGGGCCCGCTGGTCAATTCGTCAGGACAGGTCGTCGGGATGAACACAGCGGTAGCCACGAGCTCGCAGGGCAATGCGCCAGCACAGAACGTCGGCTTCGCGATCGCGGTCGACGAGATTCGTGCCATCGTGGCGCAGATCCTCCGACATGCCGGCCTGCCTTGACCCGCCAACCCAGGGCTTGCTGGAGACCTCGCAGTCGCAACGGCCGGTACACTTCGGCCGGTTCTGCCGCCAAGGAGAGACGATGAGCTTGATCAACCCGGAAGATCACCAGCCGACCGAGCCCCCGCGGGGGCACGTACGGATGGTCTATCTCGGTCCTGTCGCGCCCCACTGGGAGGTGGAGTCGGAGTTCGGCGATCGTGCTGTCATCGAGGAATTCCGCCTGCGAGCGCTCGCACGCCTCGTGCTACTGCCGCCGCACGATCCGCAGTTTCGCAGGAATCGTGAGCGCATCGTCCGTGACGCGGAGCGAGAGAACCTCATTCTGGAGTGGGACTTCGGCGTGCCCGAGGAAGAGGTGGTGCTCGCCTGACCGAGCGGGCCTTACGCTTGCCCTGCCCGATGATCGGCGGTCGGCGCGCCTCGGGTATGGAGATGCCCTCCGCGGGCGCCGGGCGCTAGGCGCCGCTCGCCTCCAGGTCGATGCGGGCGAGCCACAGCCCGGGGGCGTCGACCTCGGCCGGCGTTGGCAGGTGCTCCTCATCGATCCACAACCGCGCCAGGTCGAGCTCACCGGAACGCTCGAGCACGCCTTGCACAAAGGCCGCGCCACGATCGACATCTCCTTGATCCAAACGCAGACCGAAAAGGGACTCTGCGACGCGCTCGCCCTCGCCGCGGCCGACTCGGCGCCGGCGCATCGCCTCGCCGATCGGCGCGTGGCCACCGATGAGGCGGGAGGCGACGACGGAAGTGACGTACTCCGCGTAACCGGCGATCGCGGCTGTCAGCGCGGCAAGCTGAGCGCGCACCCTTTCGAGCTCGGGAGACGGTCCGTAGTCGGCTTCACCGAGGAGCGACGGGTCACCGATGATCTGGGAAAGACCGGGGATGGCCCCGGGGTCAATGCCCTGCAGCAGCCCTTCGAGGTCTCGCGGATCGGGGCGGACAAGCCGGACGTGAGCGACCACGAGCTCCTCGAGCCGCTTTGCAACGTGCGGCCGGACGAGCACGGCGTGAAACGCCATCTCGTGCGCGCAGAGCCATAGCCGCAGGTCGTCAGTCGGGAGGCTCCACTCCTCTGCGACTCGGTCCAGGTTGCCGACGACGACGACGATCTCGCTCGAAGAAGTGCGCGGCAACGGCAGGTCGTACTGTCCGAGAGAACGCCGTGCGAGGTGGCCTACCACCGAGCCGACCTGCATCGCCGCCATGGCAGGAGCCACGGCCGAGGTCCATCGGCTGATCATCCCGGCGAGGTCCACCTCGTCGGCGTCCGGACCGCCAGCAGGCGTCCCACCCTTCAGGACGTCTGCATCCTCGAGGAATGGATCTAGCGGCATCACCTCCTCGTCAGCTGTGGGACGACCCGTTGCAGCGATTGGCCCGGGCGCGCTCGAACCTGAGCCCGGGCTCGTGGTTCCGGTTGTGGTCGTCAATGCCGCGGCGAGGCGGTCGAGCAGCGGGCGCCATGCCTCCAGGCTCCGTCGAGCCCATTCGACCCGCGTCGTCGGAACCAGCTTGAGGCCCGAGCCGCCTGATCCGAGGACCATGCCGGTGACATCGGCCACGTGCAACTCGGCGATCGCGCTCAACTCCTCGAGACGAATTCTGGCGATCGGGTCGGGGTTGGGATCGGGCTCGTCCCCTGCGGCCACGCTTGTGGCCAATTGAAAGGCAAGCTCCCACTGCAGCGGTCCCTCGGTTCGGATGAGCCGCAGGAGGTCGCCCAGCATGTTACGAAGGAAGTCGCCGCCGCCCGGTGCGAGAGGGTCGCTCACCTCTCCGATGCTACGGCGGGCGTCGTTCGGGCAGGGTCGGGACCGCTCAGGCCTGCGAGAGCGAAGGGCTCAGGCTGCGGGCGTGAGCCGAGCGCGGGCGTCCCAGGAGTGACCGCGCCGGACGATATCCAGCACGATCGCCCTGTCGGGTGGCAGCGAGTACGTCGCCGCCGCGATGTCCGACATCGTTCTGACCGGCTCGCCGTTCACCGCCTCGATGAGATCGCCCGGCTCTACACCGGCTTTGGCGGCCGCGCCACCCCGGTTGACCGACAGAACCTGGACCGCGGTCTTCCGAGCCGACACTAAGGCGGTCTCACCGGTGATCCCGAGCCAGCCGTGGACGACCCGCCCGTTCGAGATGAGGTCCGTCGAGACCCTGTCGGCCAGCCACCCGGGCGCGGCGACCAAGGTCCTTCCCGCGACGCTGGTGACTATCCCGATCAGGCGTCCGGCACCATCGATGACGACGCCACCGGTCACCACCGCCTGGAGTGGATCGAGCGTCGTCAAAGAGTCGAGAAGCGGCGGACTGTCGCTGGCCTCCGCTAGCTGGACATCGAGTTCGCTGACTGTGCCCCAGCAGGTGTGGGGGCCGTTGTTGGCGACCCAGACAAGGGCCACGAACGAGCCGTATCCGATCGCCGCGCCCGACACGAAACGTGCCGCCGTGAGGGTATCCGGGTCGTGCACGCGCACGACGGCGAGCCCGGTGCCGGGGTCGACTCCGACCAGCGTTGCGACGAGTTGCTGGCCGTCGATGACAACCGACATGTCGTCGCTGTCAGTGACGAGCGAGGCGGGCACGAGAACGTAGCCCTTCGAGCTCACGACGACTCCGACGCCGCTCGCGCTGCCGTCGAGAACGACTGGCATCGCTGCCGCCACCCGGGACGCCAGCTTGTACAGGCCGGGCTCGACGCCCAGCACCTCTGAGGTCGTGGTGGAGATGCGCACGCCAATGGTTGACACAGGCACCGAGGTCTTCGACGAGCCAGAGGTCCCCTGGGTCACCGGGGCCGCCGTCCTTGCCGAAGGCGAGGAGAGCAGGTGTGTAAGGTGACCACCGACGAGCACGACGCCGGCCGCGAGCAACGCTCCGACGATGCCAGCCGACCAGGCCCCGGCCCGAGATGGCGTCGCAGCCATCCAGCTGCGACGCGCGGAAAGTGCCTCTGCGGTGACCGGAAGACTGTGCTCACCGAGCTCGGACGGGTGTCGCCAGAGACGATCCTCCGGGGGCAGAAGGGGACCGCACCAACCTTCGTCCCGGACGTCGTCGAATTCGCCTCCAAGTTCGACCACCGTCCTCGAGGATACCGAAGGCGGGTCCGCCCGGGGTGTCGGCCCCCTCTGGCGAGCCCTCCTGGCTTCGACGAGTCGCATACCATGACCCACGTGCTCGCGTCGGCGGAAGGTGACAACTGGCTCGAGTTGACCACCGAGCCTCTTGGGGCCGAGCGCGCGCTTGCATGGGCGCAAAGGCCGTCGTGCGGCGCGGTGGCTTGTTTCGTCGGGACGGTGCGTGACCACGCCGAAGGGCGGACGGGCGTGCAAGTCATCGACTACGAGGCCTATACGTCGCAGGTACTGCCCCGGTTCGAGGCGATCGCGTCCTCGGCGCGGGAGCGTTGGCCCGACCTCGCGCGGATCGTCGTCTGGCACAGGGTCGGAAGAGTCGAGCTGGGCGAGGTGTCGGTCGTCGTGGCCGTTTCGACGCCGCACCGGGCGGAGGCCTTCGAGGCCTGCAGGTACGTGATCGACACTTTGAAGGCGACCACTCCCATCTGGAAGCGGGAGACCTGGGAAGGCGGGACCGACTGGAGCCCGGCAGCCCGGCCCGTCGAGCCGGCGCCCAGGGCCGGCCGGCAGTGAGCGCCGACCTCGCGGTCGACTTCGGGACGGCGCGCACGCTCGTGGCAGTCGCCGGTCGCGGCGTCGTGGTCGACGAGCCGACGATCGCCGCTGTCGATCTCGGGCGGAACCGCCTCTTGGCCTTCGGCACTGAGGCAGTCGGCTTGCGCGGCCGTTGTGCTGGTGAGGTGGCCATCGTCCGGCCGGTCTGCCACGGCCAGTTGGCCGATCTCGACCTTACCTCGGCGGTGGCCAAGGAGCTGCTGCGCCTCGCACGGACCTGGTCGGTAGGTCAGCCGATGGTGCTGTGCTGCGTGTCGGGCGCGGCGACAAGCGTCCAACGGCGCGCGCTCGACCAGGCGTTCAGGGGAGCGGGCGCTGGGAGTGTTCGCTTTGTGGAGCAGCAAGTGGCGGTAGCGCTCGGCTCCGGGCTGCGGATCGAGGAACCGGTCGCCTCGATGGTCGTGGATGTCGGCGCCGGAATGACCGAGATCGGGGTGCTCGCCCTCGGCGGCCTGGTGACCCACGCGTCGGTTCCCATCGGTGGAGGGGACTTCGACGAAGCAATTCAACGGTTTTGTGCGCGCGACTTCGAACTCGCAATCGACTCGGCGACCGCTGAAGGCATCAAGCACGCCATCGGGAGCGCGTGGGTGGAAGAGGATGACAAGGTCGAGGTCCGAGGCCGCGACGTCTCCAGCGGCGTCGTGCGATCGGTGGTCATCTCCCGGACCGATGTGGCCGACGCGATGGCGCCACGCGTGGAGAACATCCTTGGCGCCGCCGTGTCCTGCATCACTTCGGCACCACCCGATCTCGCGAATGACCTGTTGAACCGGGGGCTCTACCTTGCCGGGGGCGGCGCTCTGCTCACCGGCTTCGGCAAGCGACTTGCGTCCGCGACGGGGATCCCGGTCCACCTCGTCGAGGATCCGGAACGTTGCGCCGTCGCCGGGGCCCTCTTGTGCATGGCAACGTTGGGCCATACCGAATCCGTCAGTCGTCGCCGGTGGTGACGCCGAGCAAGTCCTCGGCTGCTTGACGAACCTGCCAGTCGCGGTCGCTCAGGCACCGCCGCAGCGCGGCAGTGCACTGCGGGCTTTCGAACGCGGCGAGCGCGATCACGGACCGACGCCGTATCTGCGGCCTGTCCTTCAAGCCGGCGAGGACCGCGGGGAGGCCCTCTGGATCGCCGATGGCCCCGAGGGCGGCCACGGCTGACTCCCGGCAGAGCGCATCGGTGTGCGTCGAAGCGATCCGGACGAGGGCCGGGACAGCCAGCGCATCGCGCACTTCGCCCACGGCGTAGCACGCCGCCTCCACCACCGGGCCGTCGTGATCCTCGAGCAGGCTTGCGAAGTCCGCACCCGGCAAGGCTGCGCCCAGCTCACAGGCGTGCCTGCGCGCCCGGGGATCGGGGTCCCCGATGCCGGCCGCGGCGTCTTCCGGCGTCGCACGGCTCATTCGCACGAGCGCCCCGAGCGCTGTGGCGCGCACCTCGGGGTCCGGATCGCCGAGGAACGAGCGGGCTGCCGGCTCGTCGCCGGCATGACCGGCCAGAGCAGCTTCTCCCCGCCTGCGAGCCGTGTCGATCGATGCCTGGTTGCCGGGTTCGGTCACGTGTGGTGCCCGCGCAGTGCCACGCCATGGCAGGCTAAGGCTTGGTGGACGTTGAACACGATGGATCGAGCGTAGAGGGCGGGTATCCGGACGATGCGCCCGGCGAGGTGGCCGAGGTCTCCGGCGCCGGGGTCGGTGCTGCACGCGGGCGTCTCGGCAGTGGGGTCCCGTTTCGTTGGGGGACGCGTCACACCTTGGTCTCGATCCTCGCCGTCATCCTGGCAGCGGCGGTCATCGCGTGGTTCATCCAGGTGCCCTACTACGCACTGACGCCCGGCTCGGCTCCCGATGTGAGCAGTCTCATCAAGGTCCCATCGGCGCACCGGCACTCGCACCGGGGCTCGGTGCTCCTCGTGTACGTCGAGCTCACCCCCTTGCGTGCGCTCGACTACCTGTTCTTCCGGCTGGACCCGAACGCCACCATCTACCCCAGCGGCTCGATCCTCGGCGGCGAGACCACTGCGCAGTACGCGACCGAGGGCGAGATCGACATGTCGACGGCCCAACAGGCCGCCACGGTGGTCGCTCTCTCCCATCTCGGCTACAACGTCCCGGTCGTGGCACGCGGGGCCCTCGTCTACGGCATCCTTCCCGGGTCACCGGCGGCCTCCTTTCTCCAGGTTGGTGACGTAATCAGCAAGGTGAACGGTTCGAAGGTGCGCACGTACCTGAGTCTCGAGACCAAGCTCGAAGGGCTCACCCCGGGCGCGACCATCCACCTGGTGGTGAGCGCCTACCCGGCAGGCAAGTCACGAACGGTGACCTCCAGGCTGGGCGTTTTTCGCATCCAAGGCAGTGGCGACAACGCGACGCTCGCGTGCTTCTCCGAGGGCGACGGGACCAGGTTCGAGATCTGGCAGCACGCGACAGTCGCCGGCGGGAAGCCTCATCCCATTGCCTGCCTCGGCATCTACCCGCAGGGCAGTGGCGGTCCCGCAGTTGACGGGACCGCCTTCACAGTCGGTTCGCTGCCGGTGAAGGTCGACCTGTCCTCCGAGGGGATCGTCGGCCCGTCGGCCGGCCTGGCTTTCACGCTCGGACTCATGCAGGAGCTCGACCCGGCCGACCTGACGGGCGGGCGGAAGGTCGCCGCGACCGGGACGATGTCGATGGACGGAACAGTCGGAGACGTCGGTGGGGTCGCCCAGAAGACGATCGCGGTGCGCGCGGCGGGAGCGAACGTGTTCTTCGTGCCCCCGCAGGAGTACTCGGTCGCAAAGGCCCACGCAGGTCCGCATCTCAAGGTTTACGCCGTGCGCACCATCGCTCAGGCGATTCGCGTTCTCGAGTCTCTCGGGGGCCGTCTTGTGCGGACCACCGCCGGCCGCTAGCAGCGTCGTAGGCTGTTGCCAATGTCGGAGGATCCCCAGGCAGTCTCGATCTCCTCAAGTGCGCCGCTCAGTCCTGACGAGATCGCACAGAAGTCTTTTCCCCCAGCGCGCAGGGGCCTTGACGGCCAAGCCGTGCGAACGTTCCTCGACAAGGTGGCCGCCGAGCTCCGCGGCGCGTTGGAGCGCGAAGCGATTCTGCGCGGGTGCCTCGCCGAAGCGGAACGGCGAGCGAACGCCCCGGAGCTCGACGAGGCGACGCTCACGCGGGCAATTGGCATCGAAACGGCCAAGATTCTTCAGACCGCGCATGACGCGGCCAGCAACCTCGTCACCAAGGCCGAGCAGCGCGCGGCCGAGCTGATCGCCGAGGCCGAGCAAGTTCTCGCCGAGCAGGTCGCGGCCTCCGATGCCGAGGCGCTCGAGATCCGTGCCGCAGCCGAGCAGGAAGCCGGCGAGTACACGAGTCGGGCTCAGGCGGAAGCCGACTCCCTGACCGAGGTGGCACATGCAGACGCGGTCGAGCTTCTCGACGCCACCAAGGAAGAGTGCCGTCGCATGGTGGCAGAGGCGCGCGAGCTGCGAAACCGCACGCTCGCGGATCTCGTGGCACGTCGACGCGTCTTGCGCATCCAGCTCGAGGAGCTCCGCAGCGGGAAGGACTCGCTGCTGAGCGACGTAGAAGTCGTCGCCACATCAGTCGATGAGCTGCGCGAGCGGCTCGCCTCCGCCGAGGACGAGGCGCGCGTCGCGGCGGCACAAGCGGGCGATCGCGTTGCGCAGGAGAGCGCCCAGGGTGACCTAGTCGAGCTCGACGCGGAGCTTGCCGCGGCCGGCAGCGGTCTGGCAGCTGCGGAGTACCGCAGGTTCGAGGAGGCCTCGGGTGGCGTCGCGTCAGCGATCGACGACAAGGCCGCGGGCGAGAGCAGGACAGGCGCGATGCCTGCAGGGAGAGCTACGCCGAAGGCGGGCAGGATCAGGATGGGTCGATTGCGAGCCGCCGAAGTGTCGACGAGCTCTTCGCCCGCATCCGCGCCAGCCGCGCGGCGGAGGAGGCAGCTGCCGGCGTGACGGCACCTTTGGTCGTTGCTGCCGGGTCCGAACAAGCCGCGGAGCTCGCCGAGGAAGCGCTCACGGTCCCCGAGGCCGCGGGTCTCATGAGCCAGATCTCCCCCGAGGCCGGCGAAGCCAACAACAGCGCGCAAGTGGTGGCGGGCGAACTCGAGGAGATCGCAGGGACCGCGGATGTCGCGGTCGAACCCGGGATCGCGGGGGCCGCCGAGAGGGAGTCAGGGGCCGAGTCGGCGGCCGGGGCCGCGGCGATCGCCGAGCCGGACGTCGAGTCGTTGGCCCGGCGTGACAACCTTCTCGCGACCATCACGGCCAAGCTCGGCCGGGCGCTGAAGAGAGCGCTCCAAGACGACCAGAACGACCTCCTGAACGCGTTGCGCCAAGTCTCACGCAAACCCGTGCTGGACGTGCTGATTCCGCCGAAGGTCCAGCGCGAGAGGTTCGTCACGGCGGCCAGCGACCAACTGGCCAGAGCCTACGGGGCGGGTGCCGCCTTCCTCGTGGCGGGTGACGCCGTGGAAGGGCCCTGCGTGACAGCACCGGCACCGAGCGAGCTTGTCGCCGCCGAGGCCGGGGCTCTGCTCGCCGCCGAGCTGGCGGACGACCTGTGCACCATGTTGCGCCAAAGGATCGACGAGGCGCTTTCCGAGCTCGGCGAAGGCTTGGAGGGCTCCACAGACGCGGCCGGGGTTGCGTATCGCGAGTGGAAGGGCACCCGGGTCGAAGGGCTTGCCGGCGACTTCACTACCCGGGCCTTCGCGGTCGGCGAGCTCGCGGTGCTGGACTCGCTCGGCAAGGGCGAGGTGCCGTTAGTGCGTTGGGCCGTCGAGGACGACGATGGCGGCGGCTCATGCCCCGATTGCGACGACAACTCGCTCGCCGGCCCACAGCCACCAGGCTCCGCGTTCCCGACCGGGCATTCGCACCCACCTGTGCACCCGGGCTGCCGCTGTCTTCTCGTTCCCGTTCGGTCGTAGGCTCCGCCGGTGCGAGTTCCCACGGATCTGCCGTCCCGGTCGCGCCCGGTCCAGCGGTACCAGGTCTGGATCCTGGGAGCAGTGGTCCTCATCATCGTGGCGCTGATCGTGATCCAGGGATTGGCCAACTTCTACACGAACTATCTCTGGTACCGCTCGGTCAGCTTCACGGCAGTCTGGCGTCTCATGATCGAGACCAAGCTTGAACTTGCCGGGACGTTCATGGGCGTGTTCTTCGTCGCGTGCTGGGTCAGCTTGTGGGTGGTCGACCGCATCGCCCCGCGAGCGCTGCTCGTCTCGCCGGAGCTCGAGATCGTCCGCCGATACCAGCAGATCGTCGGCAGGCACACCTTGGCCGTGCGCACGGTCGTGTCCTTGATCTTTGCCCTGATCGTCGGGGCGTCGACGAACAGCCAGTGGCAGCACTGGCTGATGTTCCGCAGCGGCAAGTCCTTCGGGGCGACCGATCCGCAGTTCCACAAGGCGGTCGGTTTCTATGTGTTCAAACTGCCGTTCCTGTCCTTCCTGGTCGACTGGACCCTCGTGGCGCTCCTGGTGGTCCTGATAATCACGAGCATTGGCCACTACCTCAACGGAGGGCTCAGGTTCCAGGGCCCGTCGCCCCGGGTCGACCCGCGCGTCACCGCGCATATATCGGTGATCCTTGCGGCAATGGCGCTGGTCCGCGCGGCGGGGTACTTCTACGTCGACCGCTACAACCTCGTGCTCGCGAAGGACGGCGTCGTGGGCGGTGCCGGCTACACCGACGTGCACGTGCGCCTACCGGCGATCGAGTTGCTCGCGGTCGTGGCGCTGGCGGTGTTCGTGCTGATGGTGTTCAACGTCTACCAGCGAAACTTAGCGCTGCCCGCGATCGGTGTCGGGCTGTGGCTCCTTGTCGGCCTGACCGCCGCCGTGATCGTCCCTGCGGTCGTGCAAAGGTTCAAGGTCACGCCTGCCCAGAGCAAGCTCGAGCTTCCCTATATAGGCCGGAACATAGAAGCGACACGCAAGGCAACAGGGCTCTCGAGCATCGACGAGCGTGCGTTCGCGGGCGTCTCGAACCTGACGGGCGGAGTGGTCGCTGGGGCCGCGTCGACGTTGGACAACCTCCCGCTCTGGGAGCCCTCGATCACGTCTGCGACCTACCAGAAGCTCCAGCAGAACGGCACCGGCTTCACCATTTCGGGTCTCTCCCTCGACCGTTACCGGATCGGTGGCACCCTGACCCCGTTCGTCATCGGCGTACGGCAGGTCAATGCCGCAGACCTGCCGACGCAGTCGTGGGTCAACACTCACCTCCAGTACACCCACGGCTACGGTGCGATCCTCTCACCGGCAAACCAGCAGACCGGAGGGAACCCTGACTTCGACATCTCGGGCGTACCGCCCGTCTCGAGCCCCGGTGCTCCGAAGATCACCCAGCCGGCGGTCTACTTCGGCGTTAGCCAGTCGGGCTACGTGGTCGCGGATACTGCCCAGAGCGAAGTCGACTATTCGAACACGAATGGGAACGTGATCTCCAGCCACTACTCGGGCACCGGCGGCGTGCCTATCGGCTCGTTCTGGGTGAAGGCGGCCTTCGCGCTCAGGTTCCACGACCTCAACTTGCTCATCTCGAACCTCGTCACCAAGAGCGCCCGGCTGATGTTCAACCAGGACATCCGTGTCCGGGTCGCCAAGGTGGCACCCTTCCTCAAGGTCGACGGCAACCCGTATCCGGTGATCGATAACGGCCAAATCGACTGGATCGTCGACGCCTACACGACTACGAGCTACTACCCGTATGCCCAACAGGACCAGACCTCGGAGCTTCCTGCCGGGACCGGTCTCTCGGGAGCCTTCAACTACATTCGCAACTCGGTGAAAGTGGTCGTAAACGCCTACACGGGTGACATGACGTTCTACGCCGTGAACAACACCGACCCGATCCTCAACACATGGGAATCGATATTCCCGAACATGTTCAAGCCGCTCAGCGACATGGGCCCCGTGCTCAGGGCGCACCTGCGCTACCCACAGGCTCTCTTGATGGTGCAGGCCACCATGTACGGCCGCTATCACTTGACCAATCCCTCTTCCTTCTACATCGCCAACAACGCCTGGGAGCTCGCACCGACGTCGGGCACCGGGTCACCGGACCAACCGTTGCCCGTCGATTCGAATGGGAACACGCTGCGTTTCGTGCCCGAGTACGAGATCCTGCAGCTCCCCGGAGCCACCGACCCGGGGTTCACGACCATCGAGCCGCTCGATCCACTGTCACAGGGCGACCGGATCCAGACCTTGGCCGCGCTGATGACCGCCTCTTGTAACTACCAGACATACGGGCAGATCACCGCATATGTGACTCCGACGAGGAACGCGACAGCAGGCCCCGCTGTCGTCAACTCGAAGATCCAGTCGAACTCGACGGTCTCCCAGTACGTGACGCTGGTGGGTCGAGCCGGTTCGACGGTCTCGCTCGGCACCACGCTCATCATCCCGATCGACGACTCAGTGGTTTACGTGCGGCCGCTCTATGTGAGCTCGTCGCAGAACGCGTACCCCCAGTTGACCCGTTACATCGTCGTCTACGGCAACCAGGTCTCCATGGAGGAAACCCTCGGTGCCGCTCTGGCAGACGTCTTCGGCGCAGCGACGAGCAACATCGGGGGCGGTACGGGCCAGATCCCGGCCTCGGTCCGGGCCCTCATCAAGAGTGCGCAGAGCTACTACAACCAGGGGCTCGCGGCTTTGAAGCACGAGGACTTGACGACCTATTCGGCGGACATGACGATCGTCGGCAATCTCGTTGCCGAGGCGGAGTCCGAGTTGAGGCAGACCAAGAAGCCGGCCGCAGCGACGGCCGTCAAGGCCGCGAGCTCCTCCGCCTAGCACTCGGAGGACGGGCTCGGTGAGCCGACGGAGGCGACAGGGCTGACAGGGCTGATAAAGTCTCGCGTTGCCGCCGCGGGGTGGAGCAGTCAGGTAGCTCGTCGGGCTCATAACCCGAAGGTCGAAGGTTCAAATCCTTCCCCCGCCACCAAAGAAAGTGCAGGTCAGAGCCGGTGCGAGAGCACCGGCTCTTTCGTTGTCTGGGGGCGTAACCCAAAAGCCACCCCAGAATCTTCGAGTATGCTGCCCTCATGCGTGGATCGAAGCGCGAAATCAAGAAGGGCGTCTGGGAGCTGCGTGTCTCGACCGGGAAGGACGCAGTGACTGGCAAGTACGGTCAGGTCTCCAAGAGGTTCCACGGCAGTGCGCGAGACGCAGACACCGCCCTTCGTGACTTGATCGAAAAGCAGGCACCACGGACCGACGGTGTCGGAGCGACTTTTGGCCAGCTTCTCGACCAGTGGCTCGAGGAGTGCGAGCGCCTTGACCTATCGCCGACGACCCTTCGGTCGTACCGGGCCGAGGTCAAAAAGACGATCCGACCTCGGCTCGGCAAGGTGCCGATTAGCCGACTAAGCGCGAAACACCTCGATGACCTCTACGGGTCGATGAAGGACGCCGGCAGCTCGCCAAAGACCATTCGGAACCACCATGCCGCTATCTCGGCTGCTCTGCACCAGGCCGTCCGCTGGGGCTGGGTCAGGACCAATGTCGCCGAGATGGCTAAGCCGCCCCGGGTCTCGCAACGTCGGATTCACGCGCCTTCGGTTGATGTCGTGCGACAAGTCATCGAGGCCGCCGAGGAGCGAGATCCTCGGCTGTCGCCGCTGCTGATGCTGGCCGCGCTCACCGGTATGCGCCGCGGCGAGCTCTGCGCCCTTCGGTGGTCAGATGTCGATCTGTCTATGGGGACGATTGACGTCGAGCGCTCGTTAGTCGTTGTACCAGGAGGCCTCGCCGAGAAAGGCACGAAGACTGATCGCTCCCGTCATGTTGCGCTCGACGAGGTCGGCGTGGCGGTCCTCATCGCGCACCGGGAGCGTGTCACGGCATGGGCAGAACAGGCCGGCGTCGGGGTGAGACCAGATGCTTTCGTGTTCTCCCCGTTCCTCGAGGCGGCGACGCCGTTCCGGCCGGACAACGTGACTTCCTTCTTCATCAGAGTGCGTGACTCCGTTGGCGCGCCGACGGTAAGGCTCCATGACCTGAGGCACTTCACGGCCACCCAGCTCATTGGGGCCGGGGTCGATGTCAGAACTGTGGCCGGCCGGCTCGGCCATTCCGATCCGTCGTTGACATTGCGCGTCTACAGCCATCTCATCGAGGAGCGGGACCGGGCGGCGGCCGCAATCATGGGACAAGTGTTGCGCGGCAACACCGACAGTTTGAACAAGACCTCATCGGTCGTGGCCCCGGCTCGGCTCTTTCGCCGGCCGCCCACTTCGGGAACGACTTCACCGTGAGAGAGGAGCCATAGGGTTCTTGGCTACAACGAGCGACACCCCGAGACGGACGCGGCCTGAAATTCACTGCTCCTGACGCCGGGAGGAACTAGCTACCCTGGTTCGAATTTCAGACGGAAGCGTCGTGAACAGCGAGGACGGCGGTGAGCGATGTCGTACTCGAAGTTCTTGAGGAGTTGGAGTAGCTCGTCGCTCGTCCACTCACGGCCCCGCTGGCGCCCGACCCGGGTAGGAACAAAGCACGGCTTGTTCTTGCAACCGGTTGAGCGCCGCCCGGGCCGGCTCTGGGAGGTAGTCCCGACTTTTGTGGGTTTTGGTGGCGGTCCCCCGCCTGACGTCTATCAGCTGGTAGACGTTCTGGCGTCCAACCAAAGACACCGAACCAGGAAGGGGACCACCACCGATGTCCAAGAGAAAGGTACCGCTCGCCGCGGCGACGCGGCGTGACCTCGAGGCCGAGCGGCTCGCTCGGCTGTGCGGGTCGGCGACACTCACCCTCGGCGAGCTCGCCGGCTCGATCAAAGACGGCCTGATGGCCTTTTGCTGCACGGCGGGGCTGCTCGTCGTCGACCAGCTGATGGAGGAGGAGCTGACCGAACGGATCGGTCCCCGGGGCCGCCACGACCCGGACCGGATCGCGACTCGTAACGGCACCGCCTCCGGCTTCGCCGTGCTCGGCGGGCGCACCGTGCCGATCCGTCGTCCGCGGGCGAGCCGCGCCGGTGGCGGCGAGGTGCACCTCGACTCCTACGAAGTGCTCTCCTCGACAGACCTCATGACCGAGATCGCCCTCGAACGGATGCTCGCAGGCGTGGCGACGAGGCGTCACTGCCTCGTCTCGGACCCGATCGGGGAGGAGCTCGAGGCAATCGCCAGGGGCGACTCGCGCGCCGCGGTCTCGCGCCGGTTCGTCAGCGCCACCGCCGCTCGTCTCGCGGAGCTGTTAGGCCGGGACCTCTCCGGCCTCGAGGTCGCCGTGCTCATGATCGACGGCATCGTCTTTGCGAAGTGCTGCTGCGTCGTGGCGCTCGTTGTCACGACCGACGGCACCAAGGTGCCCGTGGGGCTGTGGGACGGCGACACCGAGAACGCCACGGTCGTGAAGGACCTGCTCGCCGACCTCGTCGCCCGGGACCTCTCTTACGAGGAGGGAATCCTCTGCGTGCTCGACGGCTCGAAGGCACTCGCGTCCGGCGTCCGGCGTGTGTTCGGCAAGCACGCCGTGATCCAAAGGTGCACACTTCACAAGAGAAGGAATCTCGGCGACTACCTGCCGAAGGATCTTGCCAAGGCGACGGACAACAAGCTCGCCCGGGCGTTCAACGACGACGACTGGCGTCGTGGCCTGCGTGTCGCCAAGGGCATCGCCTCCCAGCTCGAGCAGGAGCACCCGTCGGCCGCCGGGAGCCTTCGCGAGGGGCTCGAGGAGATGTTCACCGTCCGCCGCCTCGGCGTCCCCGACCGCCTGGCGCGCACGATGAGCTGCACGAACAGCATCGAGTCGATGATCTCGGTAGTCCGCGACCTCTCGGGCCGGGTGAAGAACTGGCGCGACGCGACGATGGTGCGCAGGTGGGTCGGTACCGGGATGCTCGAGGCAGAGCGCTCCTTCCGCCGGGTGCGGGGCTGCAAGGACATGGCCGTCCTCGTCAAAGCGGTCCGCGCAGAGGTGGCCACCCGTCTCGAGGCAAGCTCGGAGGAGGCCGGCCATGCCGTCGCGTAACGTTGGCGTAACGGCACGCTGTGCGGCCTGCGGCGAGCCGCTGCCGGACGGCCGGGCGAGGCGGTGGTGCTCGGACGCCTGCCGCCAGGCTGCCTGGCGCCGTCGCCACCAGCCCGAGCTGGCACCGCCGCAGCTCCCCGCCGCCAGGCCGCGCAAGACGGGAACGGTCTACGAGTGCCCCGAGTGCGAGACACGGCTCCTCGGGGCCCAGTTCTGCGAGGACTGCCGGTGCTTCATGCGCCGGCTTGGGCCAGGCGGGAACTGCCCGTGCTGCGACGAACCCATCACCTTCGAGGAGCTCGTCCATGGCTGAGACCACGGTCCGACGGACGCCCCAAGCAGCCGCCGCGTATGATCAAGACGCCTGACCAACCAGTGGGGCCGTCATCGAAAACCCACAATCAACGGGACATCGTCGGCTCTGGGGGTGACGTGGTACCGGTCAGTTGCGATGTCGACGCTCACGATTCGGCTGGGCCGGCACTCCTGCGAGGATCCTGCGGACAACAGAGCCAGCGCCGGGGATTGCCCGCCCGTTTGAATCAGCTCAGCGAGCAAGGCGTCGATGTGTTCGCAGAGCGATCGTGCCGCGCCGGCTGAGGCTGTCACCGCATCGACGAACGCACCGATCCAATTGTCGACGCGGCCCTCTCGGAGGTCGGCTAAGCCGGCGCGTATCTGGGCGCGCAGCCTGCCAGGACAACGCTAATGGGCGGCTCGAACAGCAAAGTCAGAGCGCAGCGACGGAGGATGACGTGGACAAGACAGCGGCCGGTACGGCCGTAGTCGTCCCCAAAGGCGTGGTTTCGAACTGAGCGTCCGCTGTGGCGGCCTGCGCAGCTGCTGGTAAGTCGTCTCGGTTCACAAACTGCACGAGATCATCGAGCGGGCCTCGCACTCGGTCTGGCGGCGACGGTACCAACGCTGCGTCAGCAGACTTGCGCTTCTCCCGGCGATCCAGTTCTGTCGTGGGCACAGAGGGGGACGTCTGCCCATGAGGTTCCTGTGGGGGGCGGGGTGTGGGCGAGGTACCCTAGGAGTGATGAGCGAGGCTCCCGAGCCGGCGCTGCCCGGTTTTGAAATGGGTCCGGTACCTAACCAGAGTCATATCGTTCCCGTCGACCAGCCAGCCTCCGATCATGGAAGCTCTACTCCGCTGCCCGAGCGTTCGGACTCCTACACACTTCCGGAGCTGCTTCAGGAGTTCTTCGTACCTGTCTGGGGACAGGTTCGGTTGAGCTCGTCGGAAGTCCGCCTTGTCAACCATCCGGCGTTCAGTCGGCTCAGCGATATCTATCAATTGGGCCAGACCTACTTGGTTTACCGGGGAGCGACGCACAAGCGCTGGGAGCATGCTCTGGGTACTGTGCAAGCAGCACAAGTGATCGCGTCAGCCCTGGAGCGGAATCATCGGGAAGCCGACTCCAAGGGGCAGGATCCTGTTTCCGGCACGTGGCGACGTGGACCAGCTCTGTACCCGCACGAGGTCGCGTTCATCCGGCTCGCGGCCCTGTTGCATGACGTCGGTCACTTGGCGGCTGGACACACCTTCGAAGATGAGCTTGGATTACTCGATAAGCACGATGATGACGACCGGCTCAACTACGTTCTCGACCGTAGGACATGGCGGGGAGTAGCCGAGTCAGAGACACTCCGCGAGCTCGTCGACTCTGAGTACGCAGCCGCCGCCGCAGCCACAGGCCTCGGCCTCTCGCCGAGCGAAATCTTCCTGATACTGGTCAGTAAGACACTAACCACCGCCCGGTCTCAACTATTGGCCTCGACTTCGATCTCGGGCTTTAGGGCCCAGGTCTGTCGGGACATTGTAGGTAACACAATCTGCGCGGATCTCATTGATTACCTGCAACGCGATTGGCACCACCTTGGCAAGGAGTTCCCGTTTGACAGCCGGCTTCTCGATTACTTCGAAATTCGCGAGAACATGGACGACCCCGGAGACGCCAGGCTTGTCGTGTACTTACGAGAGGGATCCGAGGTCCGAGCCGACGCTGTGACAGCGATCTTCGAACTCCTCGAGAGTCGCTACCAGCTCGGCGAGATAGCGCTGTTTCATCGCACAAAGCTGATCGCAACCGCGATGCTGGAGCGCTTAGTTGCTGAAATTGCTGATGCTGCACTTGACGCCGACTGGTTCGCAGGACAGCTCGATAGGCTTTTCGAATGCAGCGACGAGGAGATGATCGAGCTCCTCATTCGTCTCGGGGAGGAGGTTGCTGTTCGTCGCGGCAAAGAAGCCGCCAAACGAGTCCGAGGCGTGCTTGGCATTGGACGCGCCCTCCGGTACCGTCAGCTCTACGAGCAGGTCATGGCCTTCAAGTCGTTCGAACTGCCCAGCTCGCTGCCCTTCGTACGACAGAGACTCGGCGGAGCAAGAGGAAAGGCGGCGAGACTTGCGACATGCCGCAACCTGGAGATCGATTTCCACCTCCCAGGTGGGAGTGTGGCGATGTACTGCCCGGCCAAGGCTCCCCACGCGAAGATCGCCAACGTGCAGGTGCTTATCCATGGCCAGGTAGAAAAACTTGCCAACCTCGACGAGGAGCCCAACGATCCGGCAGGGACTTGTGGCCTCCTCACGGCGCAGAGAAAACGTTTCGAGGGACTCTGGCGAGTGCAAGTATCCGTGTCCGACGAGGCATTCAAACAGCTGCGCCGAGAGCACGTCTTGTCGGAGTTCGAGGCAACGATCGAGTGTCTCGTGCTCAAGGCACACCGGGGTTCGTCGAAGCCTGACGACATTGCCGTTGAGCTGGCAAAGAGACTTCTCGCCAACATCGACTTCGATACAGGCGACAGAGTGCTTGCCATGGCGGGCGACACTCACGCCCGCACTGCCACCAACCTGACTACATACCCGACGGGCGCCCGAACGCTCTCCAGCCTGATGGTGCGGCCAGGTGGCTGAGCAGATCTCGGGGGGTGATCTCAGCTTTAGCTCGGCGTTGGGTCAAGCCAGGCAGATCCTCCAGGCTGCGTTGCCCATCGATGCCTCGGTACCAGTATCTCTCGGCGATGTGCTTGAATCGTTCGGACTCGGTCAGCCGATGGTGGAACAAGGCACGGATATGCATGGCGGCTTGCGGAAGCTGCAGGATCGCTGGTACCCGATCGTGTACCGCTCGAAGCAAAGTTCGCGACCCCTGGTGCCGCGAGAGCGATTCACAGTGGCTCACGAGTTGGCTCATGCGATAGTCGATGATCAACTCCGCCTGCGGCCCCTGCGGCGCTCTCAATACTGGGCACTCGAAGGCGTCTGCGACGATTTCGCAGGCCGGTTGTTGATCCCAGAGAAGCAGTTCTTGGCGGCACGTGCAGCCATGAGCGGAGCGTCCTCAGCTTTGTCGGGCATCGAGGCGCTTGCCCGGACAACTAACACCTCGCTTATCGTGGCGGCGCGCCGCGTTCTGGAGGGATGTCCTCAGGCTTCGGCATGGGGTGTACTTCAAGAGAAGCGTCGAATTGGAACTGCCTACCGGGTCACGTGGACTGCGGGGGCGAGACGCTACGGCCTGACCCTCCAATCGGACATCAAGGAACTCAATCCGGTGTTCGACGTGGTCGCCAAGTTGGACAACCGCGTTGGTATCCGGGGGGAGGTCACTGTGGCCGGCGGTATGGCAGCGTATATGCGACCGTCGCCTAGGTCGTGGGTGATTGCGTGGTGGCAAACGGACCAGTCGGAGGGTCAGACTCTTTTTGTCAACTGAACCTGTGAGCGTCGGCGCCGCAGTAGTCATCTGAATCCAGCGGTCTCCGCGGCTGTACACTCGATGCCGGGATCTCGTTCGTCACAAGCGCCTTCCAAGCCGCTACGTAGTTCGCTGATTCGCGGCGTTCCGAAGCATCAGGCTACGCCCTCAGCCCAGTCACTCAGTGTCTTCATGTCAGCGCTGATGGGCGATGCAAACTCTAGTTTCACGACGCGTGCACCCGGAAGCTGTTTCATTACAGCCTTCTCGCTTTCGGCTGGCGAAAGAACTCCGACAGCGAGCCTCGCGTGAACCGAATTAGCTCGAAGCTTGCTAACGAGATGCCGATCGTTGAGGGAGTGTCCAATCACCAGGATGTGAGTCGCTGTTTCGAGTGCTCCGTCCAGTTCCGCCCAGATCGCATCAACGCCAACATGGCGAGACGGATCCTTGTTGGGGTCCGGCAATAGCAGTGCAGGTATTCCGAGCGAGGCGTTGTACGACATGTCTGGGTGGTGAAACACGATGCGGTCGTCTGATGCTCGGTACCATCCGACAGCACCATGGAGGTGCAATACTGCACACGCCTTGCTGGTTGACATCTCCCGGCAAAGGGCGACAACTCCGTCAGGCCGTAAAGAAGGCGTTGCCCAATCAGTAGCGCGTTCGAAGCCATCGCGAACTTCGATCTTCAGCGCCTCCAGTGCGATTTCGATTGCGGTGTCATAGTTGGTCGTGGCGAAGACGATTTCCTCCTCGGGAAATCGCATGATTGACTTCAACAGGGAGCTGTACGCGTTCGTAACCGCGTCGTGATCAAGTCTGCTCGCGTTGAAGTTCTCATACAGACTTAAGTGGATCGTCTCCAAAATGGCGCTAGCTCGCTGCTCGTTGCGCGACAGCCATTGCTGCACCTGTTGGTTGGTCGATCCCGGCGGCGAACCTCCGAATCCCTCAAACTTCCTAACGAGAGGCAGAGTCGCCTTCCACTCAAGGAAAAGACCCAACCTGTCCTCGAACACGTCACCCAGCATGTCGGCTTGAAGGCCGATGGTCTCAGCGAGTCCTTGCTCAATGCCGTTGATTCGGCCTCGCACATCACTCGACCACTCGGCCATCATCGGTAGAGGTGACCCGGCTCCAAGTGCGGTGCTAGCACCAGCGCCAGTGATGATTACGAATCGTCTCTCGACCACGGTGTTCAGGCTAACCGTCCGCGCCTTGGCCCGCTTTCGTCAGGGCCATCGACGCAAGCACCTGCGATGCCGACCTGAGCACGTGACGGAAGGGAGCGGAGCTCGCCCACGAAATACATCCATTGGCGCGCCGCCGCGCTATTCCATCCGCGACGAACACCGCAAGGGCGGTCGTGAGTATTCCTTCGATCGCGGCGGTCGGTCCGCGGTGATCGAGCCCGCAAGCAGGCCGAGAGTCCGGCACGATCCATGCCGACCCGTCGGGCAACCTCAGTAACGGTCGCGGTCCGGCTCGCGTCTGAGCGCCGTCCATGAGATCACCTTGATTGCGGCGTTTCCGCACCGCCCGGAGCCCCTGTTGCCCTCTCCGGTCCCTCGGGCCCGCGCAGAGGCGACGTCAGGGTCCTTGCGGGGAGCAGGTTGGTAGCAATGAGGTCCGCGAGCGCGTAGGGAAGGAGTCGATCGGAAATGATCGACCCGAGGCCACGCGGCGGAGGTCGCCACGGTCGGCGAACCAGGCTCTTGTCGGCAGTACGTCGCCGTCAGCTTGTCGAGCGCCACGTCGACCAGCTGAGGCCACAGCTCCGGGCTGAGCTCGTCGGCCAGTTCGACCCATCCGAGTATTTCGCGAACCAATTTGGTCGCGTCGACAGGCGCGATTCGCTCGGACGCGACGATGCGCCAGAAACAGGACAGCCGGACGACGTTCGCGTACTGGCTCACGAAGTCGACGAGGCTGACTGGGGCCGGGCCGTGGACCCGCGCACCTCGACCTGCGGCCCGCTCGGTTCGTTCAACCTGGCCGTGGTTCGTGACGGCTCCGGCGCAGTCAGGACGGGTCCAGACGCTGCCGAGAGCGTCGCGGTCGCTTCGGGACGGAGTCGTCGTTGACCCAAGTCCCGCCGTCTTGAGCACGCCGGCGCCGGCCTGAGTCTCTCGCTCCTTCGCACCCGTTAGAGGCGTGCTCAGGCTGAAGTTTCCGGTGCGCGAATCACCAAGGAGGTTGCGCACCTCGTCAGATCGTAACGGATGGGCGCCCTACGCTGACGCTCTCGCCCGGTACGGCAGTCGCGTTTGCCGACGTACAGACGTCGCCTGAGCTGTGCTCTCACTGCGTATTCCGATGATTCCGTACACCCAGTCCGACGTTTTCGGACGCGGGCGTCGGAGGCCGCGCAGCGGCCGACGCTTGGGGGCCTATCCCGTTAGCTCACCTCCTTCGCGGTGCTTGATCGATAGTTTGCAGGCACTGAAGCTCGCCGTCGAACGCGTCGAAATCTCGCGCTGATCCGGCTCGACTTCGCTCACGAGGAATAGCTTCACCCCGCCGTTCATGGCCTGTCCTCGACCGGCGTCGGGTCGTCGTCGGTTCGCCCGGCGTAGCGCTGCCACGCACTCGCCCGGGTGACTCCGAGAAGATCGGCGATCTCCGCCCATGAGTAGTCCTGGCCGCGCGCTCGGGCAACGGCGCCGCGTAGCCGTCTCGTCGCCTCGTCGATCAAGCTGGTGAGGAGGTGAAGATCGACGCCAGCGTTGCCCCGCCCTCCCATGGCACGCAACCTCGCGAGCGAGTCGATCGCCTCGTCGAGCACCGACTCGGTGTCGTTGTCTGTGGCGGGGGCGAGGTAGTGGTCGCGACGTTCGTTCATAGCTGCGCGGACGGCCATACACCTCGGCTTGGAGGTGAACCTCGTAGAAGGCACTCCGGCGTGACGAAGGACGTCGGCGGGCTGACGCGAACCGTGGAACATCCTCGGACGATCACTTGGCGTTCCTCGGCTTGGCGGCGGTCGCCGTCTCGCTCCGGCGCAGGGACTCGCCGACGAGCTCGATGCGGTTGGCCCTCTCCAACAGCCGGTCCAGCACGGCGTCGGCGATCGTGGCGTCGCCTATGCCTTCGTGCCAGTGAGCGACCGGGAGCTGGCTCGTGACGACCGTCGAGTGCAGCTGGGCACGGTCTTCGATCACCTCGAGCAGATCGGCCGCCTGGTCGGAGTTGAGCGGACGGATCAGGAAATCGTCGATGACGAGGACGTCAATGCGTGCCCAGCTGGCCATGAGCCGTGACAGACGGCCGTCCGCGCGTGCGATTGCGAGCTCGTCGAACATCCGTGGGGCTCGCAGGTAGAGCGCCGTGTGCCCGTGACGGATCGCGCAGTGCGCGAGCGCACAGGCGAGGTATGTCTTTCCGACCCCGGTCGGGCCCACGACGAGAACCGCCTGGTGCTCATTCACCCAGTGGCACTCGGCGAGGTGCAGCACCGTCTGGCGCTCGAGCCCACGGGGACGGCGGAAGTCGAGGTCCTCGATCACCGCGGGCAGCTTGAGCTTCGCGGACTTGAGCATGCGTGTCAGTCGCCTATTGCTCCGGGCGAGGAGCTCCCGGTCGACGAGCAGGCCGAGGCGGTCCTCGAAGCCGAGAGCGGCGTAGTCGGGCTGCTCGCGCTGTTCGATGACACCTGAGGCCATGGCCTGGAGCCGAAGGGTGTGCAGGCCCTCGATGGTCGTGTTGGAGAGCACGTGTCTTCCTTTCATTGGTAGTAGGTCGCCCCGCGCACGTTGTGGTGGCGGGGATGGGGACGATTCGGGCGCGCCTCGGGCAAGGGTTGTTTGTCGAGTGAGTGGACAAGGATCGACTGCACGCTTCGATACGAGTAGGCGCGAAGGTGCAGTGCCCGGCCACACGCCGCCTCGACGCGTTCGGTGCCGTAGCGATCGGCGAGGCGGATGATGCCGAGCGCGGAGCGGAAGCCCTGTTCGGGATGGGGCCGGGATCTGATGATCGCCTCGACGAGCTTCGCGGCCGAGGGGCCCGTGGCGCTCGCCCAGTTGATGATGCGGCTCGGGGTCCATTGCGCGTAGCGCCGGTGCGACTCGGGCATGTGGGCCGGATCGGTCGTGAACTGCCCACGCTTGAAGCTGCGGGGGTGCGAGGCGACACGCTTTGAGCTGTAGAGGGCCTCGATGGTCGTAGCGGAGCTGCGCACGTAGACGACCTTGCCGACGAGCTGGTAGGGAACCGAGTAGTAGTGGTGGTCGGCCTCGATGTGGTAGTCGATGTTGACCTTGGCCTGCCTCCAGGTGGCGAACTCATAACGCTCTGGCGGAAGTGGCCTGAGCGCCGGGCGGTCCAAAGCCTCGAACAGGATCTTGCGTGAGCCGTCCAGCTTCTTGAACGGGCGAGAGTTGATGGCTTCCACGCACTCGGCGATGGCGGCGTTGGCCTCGCCGAGCGAGGTGAAGTGCCTGTGTCGCAGCCGGGCAATTATCCAGCGCTCGGCCAAGAGCACTCCGGCTTCGGCCTTGGCCTTGTCCCGGGCCTTGTAGGTCCGAGTCGGGATGACCGCGACGCCGTAATGGGCCGCCATCTCCTGGAAGGTGGCGTTCACGTCCGGCTCGTAACGGTGCGGCCGGGTGACGCCCGATCTCAAGTTGTCGCAGACCACGATCTCGTGGCATCCCCCCATGAACTCGAAGGCGTGGGTGTGGGCGGTCACCCAGTACAGGAGCTCCTGGGAGGCGAAGGCCTCGGCGTAGAGGTAGCTCGACGCCCCGGCGACGGCGACGAACAGCTCGGCTTGCAGTGTCACCTCGCCGGTTCGCCGGTCGTAGATCGGGATCGTCTGGCCCGCGAAGTCGACGAAGAGCTTCTCGCCCGCCCGGTGCTCCTGGCGCATGACGACGTCGACTTGTCCCCTAAAGGCCCGGTACAGGTTGGCGAACTGGCTGTAGCCGTAGCCGTCGGGATGGTCCTCGCGGTACTCGAGCCAGAGAAGCTGCAACGTCACGCCCTTTCGCCGCAGCTCGAGGTGGACGTACTTCCAGTCCGGAGTGGGCCGGACGATGCCCGACGGCACCACTGGCGGGAACAACAACTGCTCGAGGCCGTGGTCGTCGAGCTCGTCGGGGAGCGGCCAGGACAAGCCCGCCGCCACAGCACGCATGACGTGGTCGGACACGGTGGTGACGGGAATGCCGAGCGAGGCACTCACCTGGCGGCGGCTGAGCTTTTCACCGAAGCTCAGCCGGAGGACATCTCGGATCTTGCGCATGGCGACACGGGGTCTGGTCAACGGTTGCTCCTCGGACGGGTTGTCCGAGGAGCCTGCCGAGCAGGGGCTACCTCGCGCCAGCTGCTAGGAGAGTCTCCTCACCGGGTGTACGAAAACGTCGGAATCGGTGTACGGATTCGATCGGAACGGGTGTACGGAATGGCTCGGAATCCGCACTCTCACCGCCCTTGTACTCACGCTAGAGTGCAGCTAGCCAGGTCAGGAGGCGAGCGCTGGATGGAGGGCACTCGGGGGCAGAGCTTCTCAAGGTCCTTTGACAAGGACACTTTGATAGCTATGTACACCGCCCTGAGCAATGAGCGCATCGACTACAGCGTGCGGAAGTGGGAGATTATCCGAACAGGTTCAGTCTTCTTCCTCGGCGTACTTGCAGTCGTGGGCGGACTCCTCTCTCGCGGCGCTGTTCCGTGGGAGGCCTATGGCGCGGCCTCAGTGGGTCTCTTACTCGCGGCAGGTACGCTCTGGTGGTGGGTTAGGGGCAGTATAAGCCGAGAAGCTCGCCTTCAGTACTCCGTCGAGTTCTCGATGTACCAGATTGAGAAGTTGCTAGGACTTCATTCTGAGGTAGAACCGCTCAATGCTTGGCTGTTGGGTACACCATACATCTACGAGCAGAGGCACCTCGACCCCAAATACGGGACAGGACTCAATTCTGTGCCTACCGATCTAGACGCGTGGCTTACGGCGAAGACTACCAGGCACTCTTTTCTCAAGCACATTGACATCCTATTCGGTTCACTACTGCTCGTCTGCGTAGCAATCGTAGGTGCACTCGTAGCTCTAGCAGTTCTCCACTAAGCGCGAAGGGTTGATCGTCGAATCCTTTGCAAGAGCTCGGACGCTACCAGGTGATTGATGCACACGTGAAAGTCCTCGACGTGAGAGATGGTACGCGCCGGCACCGTCACACAGATATCACACAACTCCTTGAAGCGGCCGCCGTCGAATCCAGTTACGCCTATCGTTGTCAGGCCGAGTTCGCGTCCAGCGACCAGCGCTTGTACAAGGTTCTGTGACCAAGCGTGCTTACTCCCGAATCCTTCACTGCCGTGGACACTTATGGCAATGAGAATATCACCGGGGCTTCCAAGTGCCCGCAGTTGCACCTCGAATACATCATCGGCCGCGAAATCATTGGTGATCGCAGTTATCATCGCGACACTATCTGCAAGACAGATTGCCCGAACTGGTGGCGAGTCCTCCTCCGCTCCGATCTTGAGTAGGTCGACCGCCCAGTGACTAGCAGTGGAAGCAGAACCGCCATTACCCACAGTAAAGATTCGAGCGCGCCTTTGCCAAGCGCCAAATAAGGTGTCGATCACAGCGCCAATTTGTGCGACCGGCATTTCGCTGGCAATCTTGGCAGTCTCAAGAAAGTAGGAAGCTGGGTCGTTATTCATTGCAGTACTCTCGCATTCGATATGGAGTAATGATTCCGCGGTTGCGGCGGCAGCCGCCGCGATGTTACACGTGGCGAGCATTGCCTGGGTTCCGGCGGTCGGCAAAATGCCGTGCATTTCAGCCCATGAGTACTCCGTGAGAGTCGTAACGGCAAGAGTTCTAAGAGTGCTGCCAGGGAGGGAGGAAGGTTGAGCTTCTTGAACCCCACCGTGACCGTTCTTAGCGCTTCCACCGGAGTCGCATCGTCTGGACGGTGCATGGCGACGGGCAGATTGGTAGCTGTAGCCAACGTGCAGAGCCGGTCCTGCGCGCCCGTCGACAGCTCGTGGAAGCGAACCGTCATCAACACGGGCCGATCGCGCCCCACCGGGCCGGAGACGCGATGCCACGACGCCAGTCAAAGGAACTGGTGACGCTCCAGTCCTGCACGCACAGTTACGTCAGGATGTCCGGTTCGCTGCGTCTGCCACGACCGCCAGGCCCCGAAACGATCGGATCGGACGGTCGGTCCGAACTTTGGCGCGAGTTGACCCCCGCAGAGACATCGCAAGTCCCTGACCTGCGCGGATAGTCCCGGAGTAGGGGTATTTCTGACAAGATGTAGTGGCGAAATGATCCACCACTGGTGACTTACAGCGCTGTAGGATGTCGGTATGTTCGTGAAGCTGACTGTGAAGCGCTATGGCGAAACCGCGTACGAGTACTTGACCCTTGTCGAGGCCGTCCGCCGCGAGGGCAAGCTCACGCAGCGGACGCTGTTCCGCCTGGGCGAGGTGTCCGAGCTGCGCGAGTCCGGCCAGCTGGACCGCATCGTCAGGGCCCTGGCCGCTTACGCCAAGGGCACTTATCTCGAGGCAGGTGAGCTCGAGGGCCTCGGCTCGCCGAGCTTTGGTGCGGTAGCGGCGGCTTGGTCGTACTTTCGCCGGCTCGGCCTCGAGGAGCACTTCTCCTCCGTGGGCGACGGCCGTCGCTCACGGGTTCTCTCCGACACGGTCTTTGCGATGGTGGCCAACCGGCTAACAGATCCGTTCTCCAAGCGCCGGACGATCAAGGAGTGGCTCGCCTCGGTGGTGCTTCCCGCCGGGGTCACCGCCCCGAGCCTCGACCAGTGCTACCGGGCGATCGACGCCCTCGCCGAGCACAAGGAAGCCACCGAGGCGCATCTCTACTCAAAGCTGTGCAACCTCGCGAACCTGGACCTGCGCCTGGTCTGTTACGACCTCACCTCGAGCTACTTCGAGACGGTCGCTGTCGGGAGGCGAGCCTTCCCCTCCCTCGCCTTCGGCTACAGCCGTGATCACCGATCAGACCGTCCCCAGATCATGATCGGCCTCCTCGTCACCTCCGACGGCATCCCGATCGCCCATCACGTCTTTGCGGGCAACACAGCCGACGTCTCGACGCTGCCGGGGGTGATGGAGGACCTGAGGTCCCGCTTCGGCGTCGGCCGGATCGCCCTTGTCGCCGACCGGGGCCTCATCTCAGAGGACAACCTGGCCGATGTCGTTTCCCATGGCTTCGACCACGTGCTGGCCACGCGCCTTCACCACGACGACGACGTCGCAGTCGTGCTTGAGCAGGCGAACGCGCCCACCACGTCGTGGGAAGCGGTCCCCGAGGCGCGCAGCTTCTGCGCCGATCTCACCCATGAGGATCGGCGCTTCGTCGTCGTCTTCTCGCCCGTGCGCTACTTCCGGGACAAGCATCGTCACCTCACCCTGTGCGCCCGCATCGAGGACGGCCTCATCGCCATCGAGGAAAGAGTGCGGGCGGGAAGGCTCGTAGACCCGGCCAAGATCGGTGCCGCGACCGACCGCGTCCTTCGCTCCTCGCCGGTCGGGCGCTGCTTTGTCACAACGATCCGGAAGGGCTTCTTCTCCTGGGACTTCGACGACAAGGCGCGCAGATACGACGAGCAGCTCCTGTGCGGGCGCTTTGTCATCACGACGTCGCTGACGGCATCGGAGGCCTCTGCAGCACAGGTGCTGCGCTACTACAAGAGTTTGCAGAACGTCGAGCGTCGCTTCCGGGGACGATGTCCCGTTGATTGTGGGTTTTCGATGACGGCCCCACTGGTTGGTCAGGCGTCTTGATCATACGCGGCGGCTGCTTGGGGCGTCCGTCGGACCGTGGTCTCAGCCATGGACGAGCTCCTCGAAGGTGATGGGTTCGTCGCAGCACGGGCAGTTCCCGCCTGGCCCAAGCCGGCGCATGAAGCACCGGCAGTCCTCGCAGAACTGGGCCCCGAGGAGCCGTGTCTCGCACTCGGGGCACTCGTAGACCGTTCCCGTCTTGCGCGGCCTGGCGGCGGGGAGCTGCGGCGGTGCCAGCTCGGGCTGGTGGCGACGGCGCCAGGCAGCCTGGCGGCAGGCGTCCGAGCACCACCGCCTCGCCCGGCCGTCCGGCAGCGGCTCGCCGCAGGCCGCACAGCGTGCCGTTACGCCAACGTTACGCGACGGCATGGCCGGCCTCCTCCGAGCTTGCCTCGAGACGGGTGGCCACCTCTGCGCGGACCGCTTTGACGAGGACGGCCATGTCCTTGCAGCCCCGCACCCGGCGGAAGGAGCGCTCTGCCTCGAGCATCCCGGTACCGACCCACCTGCGCACCATCGTCGCGTCGCGCCAGTTCTTCACCCGGCCCGAGAGGTCGCGGACTA
The DNA here is from genome assembly GCA_963841155.1 of uncultured Acidimicrobiaceae bacterium. Classification (GTDB taxonomy): domain Bacteria; phylum Actinomycetota; class Acidimicrobiia; order Acidimicrobiales; family Bog-793; genus Fen-455. The sequence continues at coordinate 99,144 of CAWJBM010000001.1, forward strand.
CCGAGATCATCGACTCGATGCTGTTCGTGCAGCTCATCGTGCGCGCCAGGCGGTCGGGGACGCCGAGGCGGCGGACGGTGAACATCTCCTCGAGCCCCTCGCGAAGGCTCCCGGCGGCCGACGGGTGCTCCTGCTCGAGCTGGGAGGCGATGCCCTTGGCGACACGCAGGCCACGACGCCAGTCGTCGTCGTTGAACGCCCGGGCGAGCTTGTTGTCCGTCGCCTTGGCAAGATCCTTCGGCAGGTAGTCGCCGAGATTCCTTCTCTTGTGAAGTGTGCACCTTTGGATCACGGCGTGCTTGCCGAACACACGCCGGACGCCGGACGCGAGTGCCTTCGAGCCGTCGAGCACGCAGAGGATTCCCTCCTCGTAAGAGAGGTCCCGGGCGACGAGGTCGGCGAGCAGGTCCTTCACGACCGTGGCGTTCTCGGTGTCGCCGTCCCACAGCCCCACGGGCACCTTGGTGCCGTCGGTCGTGACAACGAGCGCCACGACGCAGCAGCACTTCGCAAAGACGATGCCGTCGATCATGAGCACGGCGACCTCGAGGCCGGAGAGGTCCCGGCCTAACAGCTCCGCGAGACGAGCGGCGGTGGCGCTGACGAACCGGCGCGAGACCGCGGCGCGCGAGTCGCCCCTGGCGATTGCCTCGAGCTCCTCCCCGATCGGGTCCGAGACGAGGCAGTGACGCCTCGTCGCCACGCCTGCGAGCATCCGTTCGAGGGCGATCTCGGTCATGAGGTCTGTCGAGGAGAGCACTTCGTAGGAGTCGAGGTGCACCTCGCCGCCACCGGCGCGGCTCGCCCGCGGACGACGGATCGGCACGGTGCGCCCGCCGAGCACGGCGAAGCCGGAGGCGGTGCCGTTACGAGTCGCGATCCGGTCCGGGTCGTGGCGGCCCCGGGGACCGATCCGTTCGGTCAGCTCCTCCTCCATCAGCTGGTCGACGACGAGCAGCCCCGCCGTGCAGCAAAAGGCCATCAGGCCGTCTTTGATCGAGCCGGCGAGCTCGCCGAGGGTGAGTGTCGCCGACCCGCACAGCCGAGCGAGCCGCTCGGCCTCGAGGTCACGCCGCGTCGCCGCGGCGAGCGGTACCTTTCTCTTGGACATCGGTGGTGGTCCCCTTCCTGGTTCGGTGTCTTTGGTTGGACGCCAGAACGTCTACCAGCTGATAGACGTCAGGCGGGGGACCGCCACCAAAACCCACAAAAGTCGGGACTACCTCCTTCCGGGTGATGAAGGACTTCTTGTCGTTGCGGCCCATGTTCCACTGGACCGAGGCCCGGGTGCGCGGACATGTGGCGCTCTGCGTGCTGGCGACCACCATCGAGGCCGTCATGGCACAAGACCTCGTGAAGGCGAAGGTCATGGACCCCGACCTCCCGTTCCAGTCGATGACCCCTCGCCGAGCACTCGCCCTGTTGAAGGAGGTGCGCATCCAGCATCTCGCTGTCGCCAACAAGCAGATCAAGCTCGTGAACCAGCGCAACGTTCTCCAGGCCAAGGTGCTGAAAGCCCTCCAAGTCGACACCTCTACCTGGTCCAAGGCCGAAATCGCCTGAGCAGGACGTTCAGGTCACACGTAGGGAGAAAAAGTATTCGCCGCGCCCGCATCCACCTGGGATGACGCGAAAGTCGCGCCAAACTCCGGTCGGTGCCCCAACAGCCCTGCGTGCGCCGTGAGACCTATCGTTGCGCGCATGGCGCGCGAGTCTGAGGAACAGCACGCAACGGTCGCGGAGCTGGCCGCGCTCACTCATGATCAACTTGAGGCACATTATCGTCCGTCTCCCGGAACCGACACGCTCACCATCGTGTTCCAGGCGATGTACGCAGCCAGCATGGCAACCGAAGAGGGTCAGGCGATCACCTTCGAGGTGACGTGGATCGATCCAGACAATCCCGATCCGCTTCCACCAGAACGGCTAGCTGCCGATCGGTGGACAGCAGTTCCGTTCACATCACCGATCCCGCTCAGTACCCGCGCTCTCGTGAAGGCAGCGAAAGCAACTGACCCTCGCACGTCATCGTTTGCCATTTACAGATCGGGGAACGGGTCGCCCTTCATCTGGGGAATGGTCGACCAAGGCAATCGTCCATACGATTTCATGCGGTTCGACTCCGATTCAGGTCAGGACCGGCCCGGGCTGTTTCAGGCCAGTGCGCTTGGCGTTGGTCACCTGGGAGTCAGTATCGAGTACGAGCCCATTGCAGAACTTCGCATCGATCGCCTCTCTGGGAGCAGTCTCGATCCGCTTGGCAGCGGTCCGATCTTCGAAGCCCTTCGACCAGGCTTTGAGAATCATGTAGCCGCGGTGAGGGCGGTGGTCGCAACCGAGGTCTACGAGGATCGAGATCATTGGGATTTGAGTCTTGAATCTCAGTGGATGCAGACCCTTGCGCGAGTCCTGTTGCGCATCCGAGGGATGGGACATGGTGGAGCCGTTCTCATAACGCCGGATAAATCCGGAACTGGACTCGATGTGAAGTACAAGATTGTCTATCCGCGACTGCCCCAAGCTCTACATCGTTCGGGACTTGCCCGTATAGCGAGCACTCACGCAAGCGACTTGATTATGGTGGCACTGGAAGCCGAAGAATCCCAAATAGACCTGGATTGTTGCCTGGAGGAATCTGTCGCCCGGGACGAGGAGGAGCGGGCGGAAAGCGAAATTGATGGGGTTCTCTGGTTCATAGCGTGTCTCTCGCGAGTCGATGGTCTCGTATTGATGGGCCCGGACCTCTCGGTTAGGGGCTTCGGAACGATGATCGCTGTCGAGGACGCACCAAGATCTCTTTTCGCAGCCCGAGACGACGTGGCCGACCCAACTCGACGAGTGCCGCTATCGTACGACGACTTCGGGACTCGTCACCGTTCCATGATGCGCTATTGCGACTCTTGGCCCGGAAGCGTCGGATTCGTGGTTTCCCAGGACGGTGACGTTCGAGCCATGACCAAGGTCGAGGATGACGTCGTCGTGTGGGATGGTGTCCGACTCAGGAGGGTTGTGTCGGAGTATCACCATGGCGAATCGAATCGTTGAATCAGCCGCTTGATCTGGGCTCGCTACGGATCACGCGCCCGTTATGCGGTTGCCACCGTGTAGGCACTCGCCGAGCGTTGGCCCCACTAGGACAGCGCGCTGAACGCGCCGTAGCGAACCGAACCGACAAAGAGCGGAAACGTCGAGAGCACGGCCTTAGCGTCAAGACCCTCCCGGTCGAGCTCTACCTCGATATGCTAGAAAATGGGTTACCGCCGATCACTCACGAAGAAGGCATGCGCGGTCAGGTCGATGATTCGCTGCTGGTCGACAGTCAGCGGCGCGAATAATCGCGGCACCTCGGTTTCGATACTCTCGGGCCGAGCGGTGAGGAATCGCTCATCCGATGAGTCTCGCGCTCGGTGTCGGGGTGGCGTCCCAGTTACGGTGGAAATCGAGACGAGCGCAGGCTCCTTGCCGATGATGTTGGGCGGCAGCTGTAACGGCTTCGGTACCTCTCGCGGCGGCCTACGTGCCGGCGTCTCTGCCGAGCAGTTCACGGCGGAGCTCTTGTAGTTGGCGCACGGTGGCGGGGGTCATGGTCACCCCTCGCCAGCCTCGGCTGGCTCGGTCGAGGACGGCCCGTACGAGAGACAGGCAGGAGCGTTCGCCTGGGAGCCGGTCGATCATCTTGACCCGCCGGCGGGTCTCGCCAAAGGTGCGCTCGATGAAGTTGGAGTGGCGGAGGCGCTTGTGGTGCTCGACGGGGAAGAGCAGGTAGGCGAACAGGCCGGCCAGGTCCTCGTTCAAGCAGGCCACGGCGGAGGGGAGCCGCCGGCCGAAGCTGGCAGAGAAGTCGGCCGCGCGCCGGCGGGCGACAGCGATCGAGGCTTGTCCGGGCAGCTCGCCGGTCCCGGCCGGAGCCAGTGCACCCTACGTCTACGCCTACCTGATCGTCTCCGGTTACGACACCCCCGACACTCCGACCGGCGACCCGACGGTCCTTGCCAACGTCGTCCTAGATCTGAACGGGGGTGTAAACGCCAACGGCGTAACTGCAATCAGCGGACCTGGCTCCAGCTATACACCCAGTGGTTCGCTCCCCGAAGGCCTTATCCCCCTCAACGGGCGAACACCGTCTTGTCCTCCCGGCCAGGAATCTTGCGCATGACATCCGAAGCCACGTTGCGGAGTCATCTAGGGCGTTGCAATCTCAGCGGACGTCGCCGAAACAGTCTGTGCGCACTCATAACAGGTACGTAGACTCCGGTCACGATCCAGTCGCGTGTCTGAAGAGGACCATCGTGCCGACAGACTTTTCCAAATTGGGTGGGAGAGACCAACCTCCCCTCATTTCACCACGCGACGTCTTCGCCTCACTTCCCGCCCGCGCTGCTGGTTACGGCTACCTGCGTGATGTTCAAGGCCAAGTGCTCGACGCATGGATGCTGCGCCGCGACACGGACCGAGATCTTTCCATCAAAATGAACACGGGTACCGGAAAGACGATCGTCGGTCTTCTGATCCTTCGAAGCGCTCTGAACGAGGCCGCTGGCCCGGCGCTATACGTGACTCCGGACAACTACCTTGCCCGTCAGGTCCGCAAGCAGGCAGATCGCCTTGGACTGGCAACGGTAGACGATCCTGAGGCGACGTCCTACCTGTCCGGTCAGTCCATCGCTGTCGTAACAATCCATAAGCTCATCAATGGACTCTCGGTGTTCGGCGGACCGGCAAGCAGCAGACCAAGGCCCCTCAAGATTGGAAGCGTCGTTGTCGACGACGCCCACGCCTCGCTCGCCACGACCGACGCCCAGTGCACCGTCCGCATCCCGTCTGATCACCCGGCCTACGCCAAATTGCTGAGCAAATTCCATGGCGATCTTGAGCGGCAGAACAGCAACGCTCTCCTGGACATCGAGTCGGGCGAGCCCGCAGCGACACTGCGCGTGCCGTTCTGGGCCTGGGCTGACAAATCGGCCGAGGTCGGTCGAGTACTGCACGATCACCGGTCTGACGACGACCTGAAGTTCACAGCTCCGTTCGTGATAACGATCCTGCCTATCTGTCAGGCCGTGTTCACCAAGGACGCGCTCGAGATAAAGCCACCTTGTCCCCCGACAAGCTGGATCGAGTCCTTCGCGACGGCTAAGCGCCGCGTGTACCTAACTGCGACGCTTGCCGACGACAGTGTGCTTGTAACGCACTTCGATGCCAATCCGGCGAGCGTCCAACAGCCAATTACGCCCTCCTCCGCCGCTGATCTAGGCGATCGGATGATCCTGGCCCCGCGGGAGATCAATCCGGACTTCCGCGACGACACCATTCGCGTTGCAGTCCGTGAGCTAGCCAACAGCGTCAACACTGTCGTCCTCGTACCAAGCCACCGGCGAAGCGCCGACTGGGCGAACATGGCCGACATCGTGACGGCGGGCGAGGGGATCGCTGATGCGGTTGAGAAGTTGCAATCGGGCCACGTCGGGCTCGTCGTCCTCGTCAACAAGTACGACGGTATCGACCTGCCAGACGAGGCCTGCCGAGTGCTCGTCATCGACGGCCTACCGGAGGCTTACGGCGGCATCGACAGGCGTGACGCGGTGCTTCTGGGCGAAAGCGATGCCATGGTCGGCAGACAGCTGCAGCGGATCGAGCAAGGAATGGGCCGGGGCGTGCGTAGCGCCGAGGACTACTGCGCCGTCCTGCTCCTTGGATCACGGCTTACGCAATTGATAGCTGATCCTGACAACTTCACGAGACTCGGACCGACTACGCGAGCGCAGCTGGAGCTGTCGCGCGACGTTGCCCGACAGCTCGAAGGGGCTGACCTTGCTGACATCGTTGGCACAGTGCGACAGTCCCTGGACCGAGACCCAGGTTGGCTTGCCGCAAGCCGCAACGCGCTAGCTGGAGTCAACTATGGGACCGCCAACGTTGATCCGATCGCGTTGCACCTGCGGAAGGCATTCAACGCTGCGGCGATTCGCCAGTACAGCGACGCGAGCGCGGAAGTGAGCGCCGCGATCAATTCGACCGAAGACCCTCGAGTGAAGGGATGGCTGCAGGAGCAACTCGCCTGTTACGTGCATCAGACGAACCCAGCCGGCGCTCAACAAGTGCTGGCTGGGGCGCTAAAGCACAATCCGAGAGTGACTCATCCCATGGAAGGAGTGAGCTATACCAGACTCTCGATTGTCGCGGATCAGGCTTACGCAGCAGCTGAGTACCTGCGTGCCAGCTACGCAGACCGCAACGCTCTACTCGTCGGCGTGGACGCCCTACTGGACGACTTGGTCCTGGAACCCGAACACACGGACGAGTTCGAAGATGCCGTCGATAGTCTGGCACTCCACCTCGGCTTCGGTTCCCAACGTCCCGAGCGCGATATCCATAACGGCCCCGACGTACTCTGGGCCGTCGGGTCGCTCCGCTACCTCGTGATCGAATGCAAGAGCGGAGCGGTCTCCGACCGCATTTGGCGCCGTGACGTCGAGCAGCTCGCTCACTCCATGAACTGGTTCGACCAGGAGTACGACCACTCCTGTGCCGCGGTGCCCGTCATGATTCACAGAACGAAGTTCCTCGAAACGAATGCCACGGCTCCACTCGGCACCCGAGTCATCACGGCGGAAAAGCTCGAACAGCTGCGATCAGCTGTTCGAGCGACCGTCGTTGCTCTAGCCGACGCTGGTACCTGGTCCGTGCCTGATCAGATTGGAACTCAGCTTCGGCATCATCACCTGGACGGAACATCGATTGTCAGCCACTACTCGGTTCCGGTGCGGACAGCGTCCGCTTAAGGCTTCTTGGGAAAATGCTGTCCGGCGCCCAGCCAGTAACCTTCTACCGTTCGAGATGATCTTCGAGTAGGGGGACCTGCGTCGGCTGGGAACGGATGCTTGGTGTTGCGGAACTCATCGACCGGGGCCGATCAGCTTCTGTCTATGGAGTCGCGAGGAAGTATTCGACTGCTTTAAGTCGAACGTCTTCTTCCAAATTCTCGAGGAGTTGCAGCACGACCTTCGGAACAAGTTCGCCGGGAACGATATGGCGCAGGGTGGTTGTGAGCCGTTGAATCACGTCGCGAAGCAGATCAGCTCCAGGCGCGAACTCAGCAGCGACGCGTCGCGTCCTCGCAAGGAGCAACGGCAACGCCTCAGGTCCTTTCCAGTCGAGCGTGGTCCAAGCGACGAGGCTTCCAAGTGAGGCCAAGGCCAACGGTGGCGGGACCGCAAGGGCCATGCCGTACGCAGCAGCGGCACACCAATCCGCGATGGTCTCGATCTGCCGGTTTGGCATGATCTGCATGAGCTTCATGTAGATCTCGAGACCTTTTGACGGCGGCGTCCAGGCAACGGGCCGCGTCAGCAAGAACGCCGCGTAGCCCGTCGGCCGCCACTCGTCGTGAGCAGCCATTTCCTGGATTCGGTCGAGCAATGGAAGGTCGGCGGCAGCAACTTGCTGCAGTCGTTCGATCGCTTCCTCGAGTGCCGACGGCGGAAGTTGGCTGTTCTCAACGAGCGCCGTGAGAAGTTGAAGCGTCCCAAAGGCCGGGACATTCTCGACTCGGGCGACGTGACGCAATGCGACATCGTCTGCCAACAAGGGAACGGCTCGCAGCTGCGCTAGCCGGATCGCCGAACTCCAAGCGCGATTGCGTGGGTCGCCGTCGAACGGCGCGTCAGGCAGGACATCGCAGAGTGGAATCAGGCCCGCCAGCCGATTTGCCTCTTCCGCCCAGCGGTCCGTGAGGGTCTCGTCATGAAAGCTCATCAAAGGTGTCTGTTCGACAGGATCCCACCCAAACGAACCGACGCTTCGTAGCGTCAACTGTGCCCGAGCGGACAGAACATCATCTCGAAGTGGTGCGGGCAGTACCAGGCGCTTGAAGTGCTTTCGCATCTCGCGCGGATCTCCAAGCACCCGTCCTGCATGGAAGAGCGCCGAAGTGTCCACCACGACCTCTCCGTTGAACGCTGCTTTGGCCGCGAGGACTTCGGTCGCGTTGACTTCCGGATCGACACTGGCGACGACATAGGCGCCCGCGGCATTTTGGATCAACCCCTGGGCGTAGCTGCGCTGAGCAGCGGCCGCGTATGAGCTGAGGGGGACCCGTCCGACAAACGTGGCCTTGCGAACTTGATCGAGGGGTCCCGCCGAGACCGCAAGTTGTTCGCCAACAAGTGTGGCGAGCTCCTCGGGTGAGTCGGGGACGCTGACTCTCCTGATGATCTTGCTCTCAGGAAATCGGTTGAAAAATTGTTCCTGAAGACTCCGGGCCTCGATGAGCTCCTCGGGATCAATTGGACCATGAACAGGCATCGAGAGAGAGGTGGTCAGGGCAGCGGCGACGACCTTTTCCTCGTCCGGAAATCGCTTTGCGATCGTCGACGCCCGCCGAAGAACGTCTCTCTGGGTGATCGCTCGTCCCGCTACGAGCGGTCCCGAGCCGTCCTCCGGAACGAGGGGGGCGATCAGCCGCAAGACCGCGATGATGAGCATCGCCTGTGAGGTCGTCGTGGCTTCGAGGGGCGGATCGCTGTCGAGCTCCGTATAGGCGCCTTCAGCGTCTCGCTCCTGGAAGAGAGCATTGACACGAGCCCAGCGGTACCTGAGGCTCGCAGCTTCCCAGTCGGGGTCGTCGTTGTCTCTCTCAGCATCTGACAGGAGCCTGCGGGTCTCGGTGATCACTCTCGGCCAGTCGCCTCGTTGTTGCGCGATGTCAATCAGAATCTCGAGGCTTATCCGCCGGCGTGCGATGTCATGACTGGCGGACACTCGTGCCGCGAGTCGCTCCGCCTCCGTGAGAAGACCGGCCGACATTGCGAGGCCGGCACCTTGAAGAAGAAGTCGTTCCTCGCCGTGGCGCGTCGCGTACTCCTCGAGCGCAGCCACCGCCTCCTCCATTCGTCCCTGGCTGACGAGAACTTCCACATTGATCTGAAGGCCAGTGACGGTCTTGTCGTACTGCCGCATCAAAATCTGCGCCTCGGTCCCTTGGCCCGCGCTGATCATTGACTGAGCACGGATGAGGTTCCGCGTTTCTTCGTCGAGCCCGACCAGGTGTTGTTCGTCCTCCGGGGTCAATTCAGCGACCATCGTCAAACCGAGCAATGCCCGAATGCGCTGGTCGTCTCGGCTAAGGATGTTGGGGTCCGACAGAACAGCCCGGAACTCGGTTGCGGCCTCGGGATGAGAGTCGGGGCGCCGAGCAAGGGCGAGTGCTCCGATGAGACGGCGTTCCAACGGGTCAGTGACCTTGCGCGCGAGTTCTAGCGTGAGTTCCACGTCGCCTGTGATGAAGGCGATGCCAGGCGCCATGTCGATGACTTGGGGGGCCGCCGCTTCGGCAGGCCGAGCGCAACCCCGCGGGGGCGGGAGCAGCAGCCGGAGCGCCCCGCGCGGATCTCCCGCCCTCGCCTTCGCCTCGGCTGCGAGTGCGAGTGGATCGCTCGTTGGTCCGTTCCAGTCGAGCCTGCGATCTCTAGCGGTTAGAGCGAGCTCGACCGCCCCGGCCAACGCAAGGTCGACATCTAGGCCCGGTTCGGGGGCATTCGACCCGACTCGCATACAAATAGTGCGGGCCATCTCCAACGGAACGACTGAATTGCGAGGGCCGACAAGCGAGCGCCACACCGCCTGGCGAGTCTGCGGGCCGACGTCTGGGTCGCTCAGTGATTCGTACACTTCAAGTGCGTTCGGGTATTCCCCCAGTCGTCGGAGCGCATCCGCGAGCACTAGCGCAACTTGAAATCGAAGAAGGTCTAGGAGTTCGGGGCACTCCGTTTCCCACTGTCGCGAAAGTGCTTCGAGGCGGTGGTCGGGTTCCGCGGCGCGACCTCGGATCTGGGGAAGGCGCAGCCCGAGCGCTTGCGCGATCGAGAGCGAGCTGTCGAGCACCGCCGACGGCTCGTTCTCGAATGCGAGGTCGTAGAAACGCCACAGACTCTCCGCCTCGGGCTGGGCTTCTCGTGCACGCAGCAGGAGTTGGTCGGAATGTTCAGTCGCTTCGTGTCGACGTGCCGCCCAAGCGGCTCGGCCGAGTAGAGGCGCGGCGACATCGGCATGACTCGAGCGTTCTGCAGCCTTCTCGAAGAACGAGGCCGCTGAACTGTGCTCGTGGGCCTCGGCGAACATCGCGACCATAAAGAGGAGTGGTGTCGACTCGGGCGACCGCAGTGATAGAGGGAGCTCCCTGGATGTCAGCCGCTCAAGCCAACCGGCCGGGTCTTCGCGCTGTTCGTTCAGGTCTGCGACGAGCTGATCCCGCCCAGCCGTTCCCGCGCGAGTCGCCCACGAGTGCGCGACAGCGACATTCGGCGGCAGGCTGAACAACGCCTCCCGGAGCGGGATCGCGCCGGTCTCGGTCGGGGGCTCCTCTTGAGGAGGCCGGTCGCGTCCGGCGATGTCCTGTGTACCTGCCCTGCGCAAGAGCGCGAAGGCGAACGAGGCGGCGTGCGATGCCGCGATTGGGTGCCACTCCTCGTCGGTTTCCGGAGCCTTGTCGCCAAGATGGTCGGAGATGCCGCGTATTGACAAAGCGGGAGTCCGCTGGTATTTGGCCGCTTCATAGATGCCGCGGCTCTCCATGTCGACGGCTACAACATCGTTGAAGTGATCGCGCAATCCGCGGACCAAGTCAGACTGATCATCGGCGAGCACTCGTTCTCCCGCGGCAACCGGACGGATCACCGCGCGTGGAGCCGAGCCCTGGGCGTTGCGCGCCTCGATATCGGGCCGGACCTGAGTCTGTTCGGCCATCCAGTCAGCGCGCGCGATCGACCGTGCTAGTTGAACGATCGCGACTTGGGCTTCGAAGGAGATCGGGCGCGCAAGAAGCACGGACCCCTCGGCCTCCTTGAAGACTTCCTTTCCGCCTCCGAGCTGGTACACACGCTCAGGGACGACCACGTCACCACGGCAGAGGTCCTTTGGCTTGACCGAACCTGCGACGCCGACGAACAGAACGAGATCCGGATGGAGCTGGTAGTCGGCGGCCGTGAGCACGATCGATGCAGTCACATTGCCCATGCCGATCTCGGCTGCGTACAGCTCCCAGGTGATGTTCTCGCCCTCGAACGTGCCACGCTCGAACCGGATCTCGCTGATGTGCGTCACGCCGTCGAATTTCAGGTGATCGGCGACGGCCGCGTACTCCCCGGGCAGTGCAGTGAGAATCAGGGCCTTCATCCGCGGTCGATCATCGACCGGTTGGTCAGTTCGCGACTCGAGTAGCCAATCGGCGATCGTCGGGTCCAGGCGGTTGACCTGCCACAGGAATGCCTTGCCGACTTGCTCTCGAATCGAGAAACCGGCCTCGAGGAGCTTGGCGAGCGCTGCTGAGGCCGTGGTGGGCGACACTCCGAGCGTTCGCGCGATGGACCGGCCCGTGACGAGACCCGATGAAGTCGCGAGGGTCTGAAGCGCCTGGAACTCGATGTCGCTGAGCAGCGACCGGAGAGTGTTCTCGCGTGGACCCACTGGCGTATCTTACACCTATGTCCACTAAATCTGGACACGTGTCCGGCGGCGGCCGCTCGCACCGATCGGCAGCTCCCCCTACGGTCGCCCTCAGGGCCGTGGGCGTGGAACTCGACGATGGCGCGGCGGCGACGCCGTCGGTGAGCGGAAGCACGAGCTCGCTTGGTGCTGTCGTCCCCCAGTGGACTACGCCGACTCGTGGGTTGGGTCCGTGCGCCATCAGATCGCTCGCACCAGAAGATCGACAACGCTCAGGGCAACGGCTCGCCGGATACCCGAAGGATCGCCGGCGGGGCAGTACATCGAACCGCTCTCACAAGCCAGTCGTCGGAGTAACGGGCACCGCGATAATCCAGAACTTTGATGCCATGCTCTGGTTCCAACGACATCGAGGTGCAGTGTCGATCAATTCAACGTTGAGCATCGCCTCAGTTCGAGATCCGATTATCAGGCTCGGCTCACCCTGCGTGTCAGTCCAGATTTCACCGGCGTCCATTGCCTCCCACCTCAGACAGTCGGTAGATCCGCGATCGAGTAGCGCTTCGACTCGATCGACTCACCTGAGCCTAACCTTGTCACGGCCCAGAGTTCGGTGGCAGACATGGACGAGTCTTCTATGTTGGTGATCATCCACCTCACCGTGGCCAGGTCGGTGAGCCACCGAAGGCAAGCTCCCACCTCAAGCGGGGCAGGGAGCGGAGGGTTGACATAGGGAAAGTCGTTGCGACCCATCAGCGTCATCGGAACCTCGCCGTGGCCGGACGTAGCGCTGACGTAGATGTCGACGGCCTCGACAGTCGCTCGAAGGTGCCCAGTGTTCAGGGCTGTCGCGACGATGACCTGCTCGCCCGACAAGCCCTCTTGGTTGTGCTCCAGTAGCGCCCGCCACTTCTCGATGGGTACGGACAACACTCCGCCGGTCGCAACGCAGATGCCCCCGGTTAGCTCAAGAATGACCTCACGAACAGGTCCCATCGCGACGACAACCGACTCGATCAACTCTGTGAGTCGTTCCTCAGTCAGTCCGTGTAGATCAGCCAACGCTCCGAGACCTGTACGCTCGTGGTCCGACTTCCACTTTTGCAATGTCTCCGGCGGGTAGTCGTGAGGTCTGATGCGATCGACGAGGTCGTGGTGGGGCTTGCAGAGCAGCACCACGTTTGCGTAGGCGGCTCGTTTCTCATCTGACATATTGGGGTCGTACCGAGCGGAGTTCGGCTTCGCACCCCGGATGTGCGAGATGTGCACGTTGACGACCGGGACACCCTCCGCGAACTCGATCACCGGTCGATGGCATCCGGGGTAGTAGCAGGTGCCCTGCGAGAGGGCGAAGAGAGCTTTCTCCGTTCCGCTTCTGTAGTCACGGGGCCCGGGCATCGGCAAGGAGTCTACGGAAACCCTGTGACTGCCTTGCCTCGTGCTCATGCCGGTTCACGACACGGACGCCACAGGTCAGGTGATCTGGGTGCTTCCGCTGGTAACTACGATGCAGGCGCTCAAGCGCGTAATCGGCGTGATGAGTGGGTGGCCGTGCAGGGCAGGGGGCTCGGCTCTCGGCGCGCCGCTCGAAGCACTCTCAAACCCCTCACCGGGCGTCGTCGATCCCGATATCACACGTCAGCGTCGGGGCATTCTCCCTGGACAAGGGCATAAAGTTGATCGATCCGTGCACTGACCTCGTGGTTCGAGAGTCGTCCCATCATCTCCACATGATCGGACTCGAACCCAGGAGTTATCGATGCCGCGGTAAGTGGAATGTTGATGCATTGCATGCATATACGAGATATCGTATAATCATGTTAGAGCAGCAGGGGGTGTATCGACGCGGGGTGGAGCAGCGGCAGCTCGATTGGCCATAACCAATAGGCCCCGGGTTCGAGTCCCGGCCCCGCAACCAAGGCATCCATGTCATCAAATCTGTCATCAAAACCCGCGCAAACGGCCCCACTAAACACCACACGAGACCGCATGACCCGTTCGCAAATACCCCAGTTATCGTGCACGGATCCGTCTTAGACCTCACGGGCTCACACGTACCGCGACCCACTCATAACCCGAAGGTCGAAGGTTCAAATCCTTCCCCCGCCACCAAAGAAAGTGCAGGTCAGAGCCGGTGCGAGAGCACCGGCTCTTCTCGTTTTTCCGCTGTCATCCCTAGTCCTATCCCTACTCTCAAGATTTGTGGCTAGGGTTTGGGACCATGCGTGGGACCAAGAGAGAGCGGGGCGAGGGAGTCTGGGAGCTGCGGGCCTACGTCGGGCGCGATCCTGGTACCGGTAATCCCAAGCAGGTGTCGAAGACCTTTCACGGGACAGCCCGTGAGGCGGACGAGGCTCTGCGCGACCTGATCGAGCAGCAGGTTCCCGGGCGCTCCGATGGCGCAGGGGCCACGATCGGCCAGCTCCTCGACGCCTGGTTGTCAGAGTGCGAGCGCATGGATCTGTCACCCACGACCCTGCGTGTCTACAGGGCACAGATAGAGCGCACGATCCGACCAGCCCTGGGCTCGATCAAGGTCCAACGCTTGGGGGCGAAGGACCTCGACGACCTATATCGAGCGATCAAGGCAAAGGGCTTGTCGCCCAAGACCGTCCGCAATCACCACGCGATCCTCGCGGCTGCACTGCACCAGGCCGTGCGGTGGGGATGGGTCCGGCGAAACGTGGCTGAGATGGCCAAACCGCCACGTGTCACGCAGCATGTCGTCCGGCCGCCTTCGGTTGACGCCGTCCGACAGATCGTGGTTGCTGCCGAAGCGCGTGATCCGCGCTTGGCGCCGTTGCTGATGATGGCAGCGCTGACTGGGATGTGCCGCGGTGAGCTATGTGCCCTCCGCTGGTCCGACCTCAATCTCGACGAGGGTCAGATAGAGGTAGGGCGATCGGTCGTACTCGTCCCGGGCGGACTCGGAGAGAAGACGACGAAGACGAACCGGACGCGGCGTGTGGCGCTCGACGAGGTGGGACTCACCGTGCTGAGGACTCACCGGGCACGAGTCGAAGAGTGGGCACGTATCGCCGACGAGGAACTGAGGCCCGATGCCTTCATCTTCTCCCCTTACGTCGACGGCTCACTGCCGTTCCGACCAGACAACGTGACCAACTTCTTCATCAGGGTCAGAGACGAGCTCAACCTCCCGGACGTGCGGCTACATGACCTGAGGCACTTCACGGCCACGCAGCTGATCGGCGCTGGCGTCGATGTCCGCACGGTCGCCGGACGTCTCGGACACACAGATCCCTCGATGACCCTGCGCGTGTACAGCCATGCGCTGGAGGAGCGAGACCGGGCCGCCGCTGCGGTAATGGGCCGAGTCTTGGCACCGCCTCCGTCTGAGCTGCCAGCCGCTGCTTCTCCCTGACCGGTCCTTTTCGCGCGCGTCAGGCTGACCTTTCAGGGGTGCCTGACACAAGCGCGCCGTTCAGGAGCGTGAGCAAAGGGGCTCTACGCGACCAACTGGGATGAGCGAGCCCGCATTGTCGTAGCGGGATGAGCCTTCCATTGGATCCCACCGCAGTGCAAAAGGACGCGTAGGCGGTAGTTCCTAAAACTCTTGAAGCCGTGCCCGCAACGCTTGATCTTCTTGACGAGCAGGTTCATCGCCTCGGTCGGCCCGTTCGAAGCGCCGGTGAGATGGTGAGCGAGGATCTGGGTGCGCCAGTGCTTCAAGGTGTTGCCGAGAGAGACGATCTCATCGACCTCATCCGCGAGGCAACCTGCGATCACCCGGTCCAAGAGCACTGCGGCCTCGTTCGGATCAGCGGTGAGATAGACGTCGCGCAGGTACTCCTTGGCGAGCCACGCTCCGAGGACTTCGTCGTCGGGATCGCCGAGACGAAGACCAAGAGCCATGCGGTCTACGCCTCTCTGGTTGAGGCGCTCCGAACCGGTGAGCAGCACCCGGCGGATCTTGTAGAGCGGGTCATCCTTTCGACCGCGATGTCCCAACAGCTCGTTTTGCACCCTGCGGCGCACCTCATCGACGCAGCGGTTCGCGGCTGCCACCACGTGGAACGGATCGGCCACCTGGCGGGCATGGTCGAGATGCGGGTGCAGCCCGGACCGGTAGCCCTCGTGCAGGTCGCAGGCGACGGTCGTAATGCCGGCCAGGAAGGCCTCGTCCTTGCTCGAGAGCCAACGCGAGACGTCGATCGCCCGGTTTCCCTCGATCATGTCGATGAGCACTCGTTGCTCGAGGTCGACAAGACCGGTGACGTACATCGTCGGGTGCTCGGCGTTCGCCTTCAGAAACGCCGTCTCGTCGATGCCGAGCGAGCTCACCTCCTCGACCCGGCCCGGGTCGTCCACAAGCGGTGTCCCGTAGTCGCGCACGGCCGTCATCACCGTCGCCCAGGAGACACCGAGCCAACGTGCGAGCGAGGCGACTGAACGCGCTTCTTCGCCAACCGCTCGCGTGCACTCACGTCCCGCACGCGCGGACAGCACGCGGCGGTCGGGGAGCTCGTCGCAGTGTTCGGTCCAGGTCTGGACCGGGCAGTCCGGCTCCGGGCAAGAGAACCGTCGCTTGGACCACACGAGGCGCACGCGCCGGTCGAAGGCCGGCAGGTCTCTGATGATCACCCGGAGGCGGTCCTTGGTTCTGGCGATCACGCCACAGCTCGGACACCCGGCCGCCCGGCGGATCGTCTCGACGCCGACGAGCAGCTCATCGCCGTCTTCGGTCACCGCCACCACCCGGAACCCGCGCAGTCCCAACAGCGCGTCATCGAATTCGGTACCGTCGCCCATTGTCAGGGGTCCTCCAGTTCTCTCGGTCGTCGAACAACCACGAGAATGGCGGGGCCCCTGGCCGCGCCGGTGGATACCTATCGGAGCGCGGTCAGTTGTTCACGCGCCCCAGTTCATTGAGAAGAGCCGCATATCGAACCCTCGTCGCAGGGTGCCCACGACGAGATCAGGCTCCACAAACGCATAGCCACCGGCGTAGTTGGGCCGGACCTTGAACTCGCCGGGTCGTTTCTCGGGCCGCGCCGCCATGAGGACGCGGTGCAGGTCCCGCAGTTCGTCCAGGAGTTCGTCGGCGTTCGTTGGCGCGAGCGAACGCAAAGCCGGGTCGGAGACGATTCGGAAGGTGGCACTGACATCGTGCGCGTCGGCCGGTCGTTCAGCAGGCACGACACCATTGATGGCGATCTCGCGGGCCTCGTCCACACCGAACTCGGTTCCTTCGATGAAGTTCGAGAAGTACGCCTCGAAGAACGGCTCCCACGTCCACCGCTCAGGCGAGCCGAGGGTGGGACGGGGTTCGGGAGCCGTATCGCCGAGCAGCTCGGCGAGGGAGCGGAACATCGAGAGACGACGCTCGTCATACGGCTCGCCGGACAATCGCGCGGCCAGGCGCTCGGACGTGGGGTTCGATCCGCTAAAGGACCCCAAGACACCGGCGAGGAGGCTCCGGACCACCTCGAACGGACGTGGCGGGAGCTGGCCAGCGAGGGCGTCGAGCTGGCTGAGGACGCTTTGGATCGCGCCGGCACCACCTTGGCGGGCCAGCTTGTCGATCTCGTCTTCCACCGCTCCGGTGCCCGCTTGGCGACTCGGGCGCCCGCGGGGTGGTCGCCCGGCGATGCTGACGTTCTCGACGAGTCGACGCGCCGGACCCGAGATATGGAGTCCGTCCGGCATGGGCATATCGCCCGGCAGGGGACCAGGGCCTACCCGCGGTGAGACGGTGACCCCGGGTAGCTCCAGGTCGGAGCGGCGAGCGGGATCCGGGTGGGCGATGAAGATCCACCCCTCGAAGGGCATCCCACTGGTCAGGGCGGTGCGATCGCTCAAGACTGCGCCCGGCCAGAACACGCTGATGATGGCGGTGCGGTGATGGGCGACGGCCTGCGCCGGTGCCAGGGTGGCACCGACGATGTAGACGTTGGGCGCCACCCGGAAGACGGTGCCGGCCTTGGCCTGACGGGACAGGCCGGCCTTGGTCTGCGGGGTGGCGACGACCACCCGACCGGCCGGGTGCGGGTGCGCCCGAGCAACAGACGTACCATTATCGAGCCGATCTGAGGCAGATCCAGCAACTGGAGAAGGGTTATCGGTCATCAAAAGCAACTGTAGGGCATAAATATGGCCGTGTGTTGGATCGGGAAGCAACCAGGGAACGGAAATGGGCCTCGGAGTGACCCCTCCGGGCAACCTGGGCAGGCAAATCCCTTATAAAGGGCGGCTCGGCGCGAGGATCGAGGCGACATGCAGCACCAGGGACTCCACTACGACACGGGAACCGTGTTCCGCGGCCCGGGCTATGCCATCTCAACGCGCCCGACGGCACTCGACATGTCGGTGGTGCGGCGCGAGCTCGAGATCATCCGGGACGACCTGCACGCCAACGCCGTGCGGATCGTGGGCAGTGACCTCGGACCGATGACGGTTGTCGCTGAGATCGCGCTCGGGCTCGGGCTCGAGGTGTGGTTCTCCCCGTGGTTCTTCGAGTACTCGCTGGAGGAAACCGGGGCCCGGCTGGTCGCAGCAGCCGAGGCGGCCGGACCGCTGCACAGGGCCCATCCGGGGCGTGTGGTATTCGTCGCCGGCAGCGAGCTCACGCTCTTCACACCCGGGCTAATCGTCGGCAAAAGCGTGACCGAGCGCCTGCAACGCCTCAAGGGAGAGCCGGCGCTGCTCAGCAACGGGAAGCTCGATGAGTACCTGGCTGCCCTGGTGCCCAGATTGCGCGCTGTGTTCGATGGCCCGCTCACCTACGCCTCGCTCACCTTCGAGCAGGTGGACTGGGGGCCTTTCGACTACGTGGGCGTCGATCACTACCGCGAGGCCCGGACCAAGGACCGCTACGTAGAGATGCTCCAACCCTTGCTGTCAACGGGCAAGCCTGTGATCGTCACCGAGTTCGGGATGCGCACCTACCGTGGTGCCGAGAGCTCCGGCACCCTGGGGTTCGGGGTCACCGACACCACCCGGCTGTGGCTTCACACGCGACCGGTGATCGGGCGTTTCGTCCGGCCCCGCCTGAAGGGGGTGTTCCAGCGTGACGAAGCCATGCAGGCTCGCGAGCTCGCCGATACCCTCGACGAGCTCGAACGCTCAGGGGTGGCCGGCGCCCTGCTGTCGACCTTCGTGACGCCCGGGTCCCACACCGACGACGATCCTCGCTACGACCTCGACATGGACTCCATGTCACTCGTGAAGGCCTTGCCCGACGGGCGCCACGGGATCGTCTACCCGGACATGGCCTGGGAGCCCAAGGAGGCGTTCGCCGCGGTGGCGCACCACTTCGCCAGTCACTGACCGGGGGTCATGCCAGCACACCTCTGTGGCGAGGGCTGCCAGAGCTGACCATATTCCCGGCCCGGCCCTTTACGACCCCGAGCGACCCTTGACCGCTGATCGACACCTCACCGATGGGGTGGACGGGATCTTGGACCGAGTGAGCGACCTTTACGAGGTCAGTCCGTCAGACGGCTGGAGCCGACGCCAACAGACCCCAGAGAATCTTCGCGTCAGAAAGGCCGAGATCGGGCCCGAACCCGAAGCGAAATCCCGAAGGCGCTCGACAAAGTGCGCCCCGGGTCAGTCCTATCCGGAGCTCTTGTCGGCTGGTTCCCTGCGCGTCGCCCCTATCGCGTTCGAAGAAAGTCACGTTCCCGGGTTGTCGGGAGCAGGCGTCGACGGCGGGACGCCATCGTCACGGCCAACCTGATGTGCGAGAAGCCTGACCTAGGTGACTGCTTTCTTAGGTCCACGTCGCACCCATCGCAGTGCCTTCGGATCCCACCGACCGGTGGCGGTTCCGTCGAGAATCGGATCAAGGTAAGGGCGCACGATTCCGAGCGCCTCGTCGAGCGTGTGTGCGACCGGCAGAAGCGAGCGACCGGCCTCGCTCGCGTAGCCCGTCTGCCACAGCAGGCGGTCCGGCACATCGAAGTTTCCCGGGAGGCTGATGCCTCGTCGTTTCGCTTCCGACTCCAGGGCCGTCCTCTGGAGTTCAGCGTCCACTGAGGTCTCGGTGACGATAGCGACGAGGTCCACAAGGTCCTTGACGCGGGTGGACGCGCGGTCGCCTTCCCCATGACGCTCGATGATCGCTGCCACCTTGTCGGCCACATGATCGACAAGTGGCAGACGCAGTAACCATGCAACCTCGGGCATCGCTACGCGCGCCAGCGCCGGCATCTCCTCGGGCGCGCCGGTCATGTGGAGATCGGTTCGCGCCAGGTCGACGTGGAACTGAGCCCATCGGCGTGCGGTCCTGTTGCCTGTTACAGCCGTCCTCTACCATCGCTTCGTGGCCGAAGCGAAGTCGGGGCGCGCGTCGCTCCTAGAGCGGGCTCTCTCCCCAGACGAGCGAGACCAACTGCATGTGCTCAGGGCTGCGACCGTGCCGTCGGCCCCGCTCTACGGAGCGATCCTCGCCGTGCTCGTCGCGGCGAAGGGGCGCTACCAGGTGCAGGTCCGCACCGAGCAGATCGCCTCGGCCCTTTCCGCCAACGGCGTCGACACCTCGAGTCTGACCTCGGCGCTTGAGCAGCTGAAGGATTGGGGGGCCGTCGCCTGGACCCAGGACACGGGTCGGGTGTACCGGCTCGAGGATTTTCACAAGCGACGGGAGCTCTGGTAGCTCACATGAGCAAACAAACGCGAGCCAACCACCCGATATACAGCCTTCTACCTACGGACGTCGAAGGCATCGATTCTCTTGCTGAGCTCGCCCTGGATATGCGCTCTTCGTGGAACCATGCCGGCGACGAAGTGTGGCGGCTGCTGGATCCTGAGCTTTGGGAGCTTACGCAAAACCCTTGGGTTGTCCTGCAGACGGTCTCGCGGGACAAACTTGAGCAAGAGCTGGCGGACCCCTCCTTCCGTGAGAACATCTCTGCCCTTCTTCGAGCCAAGCGTCACGCGACGGAGACGGAGGCGTGGTTTCAGCAACATCATGCGCAGGCGCCCCTGACATGCGCAGCGTATTTCAGTATGGAGTTCATGTTGAGCGAAGCTCTGCCCATCTATTCCGGCGGGCTCGGCAACGTGGCCGGCGATCAGCTCAAAGCCGCCAGTGACCTGGGTGTGCCGGTCGTCGGCGTAGGCCTGCTCTACCAACAAGGCTATTTTCGCCAGGTCATCGACAACGACGGCGCGCAACAGGCCCTCTTCCCCTATAACGATCCCGGACAACTGCCGATTACGCCGTTACGCCAACAGAACGGCGAGTGGCTGAGGCTCGAGATCGCTTTGCCGGGTTACTCGGTTTGGCTGCGCGCCTGGCAGGTCCAGGTTGGTCGCGTGAAGCTCTACTTGCTGGACAGTAACGACGCGGCCAACGTCCCGGCTCGCCGAGGGATCACCAGCGAGCTTTACGGGGGTGGGCCGGAGCTGCGCCTCACCCAAGAGGTCCTTCTCGGGATTGGTGGCTGGCGGCTCCTGGTCGCGCTCGGCATCCAACCGGAAGTCTGCCACCTGAACGACGGGCATGCGGCCTTTGCCGTGCTGGAACGCGCCCGCTGTTTCATGCAAGACACCTCGCAGCCCTTCGAGGTCGCGCTGGCCGCCACGCGGGCCGGGAACCTCTTCACCACCCACACGGCGGTGGCAGCCGGCTTCGACCGTTTCGCTCCGGATCTCATCGAGCAATACCTGCGTCGTTATGCCGAGGAGAGGCTCGACATAAGGCTCCACGATCTACTCGCGCTGGGTCGGCTGAACCCGGCTGATCCCTCGGAGCCTTTCAACATGGCCTATCTGGCAATCCGGGGGAGCGGGGCAGTGAACGGCGTGAGCCGATTGCATGGGGAGGTCAGCCGGCGCCTCTTTGAGCCCCTGTTCCCCCGCTGGCCGGCGGACGAAGTGCCCGTCGGGCACGTGACCAACGGGGTTCACGTGCCAAGCTGGGACTCGGCCGCAGCCGACGACCTCTGGACCGAGGCCTGTGGCAAAGAGCGCTGGCTGGGGTCGACGGAACACCTGGAGCGCGACATCCGCCGCCTCTCCGACGCCAGGCTCTGGCAGTTGCGCACCGCCAGCACCAAGTCTCTTGTCGAATACGCTCGCGGGCGGTTGTCCAGGCAGCTGACCGCCTCCGGCGCTCCGCCCGAAGCGATCTGTGAGGCGGAGCACCTGTTTGATCCCGATGCGTTGACACTGGGCTTCGCGCGGCGCTTCGCGACCTACAAGAGGCCAAACCTGTTGCTGCACGACCCCGAGCGGTTGCTTGGTCTGTTGACCAACCCGCAGCGCCCGGTGCAGCTAATCCTTGCCGGCAAGGCCCATCCGGCAGACCAGGCGGGTCAGGCCTTGATCCAGGAATGGATGCATTTCATCCGTCGACCCGAGGCCAGGCCCCATGTCATGTTCCTCAGCGACTACGACATGCAGTTGACCGAACATCTGGTGCAGGGCGTGGACGTGTGGCTCAACACACCACGACGTCCCTGGGAGGCCAGTGGCACGAGCGGCATGAAGGTGCTGGTGAATGGAGGCGTGAACATCTCGGAACTGGACGGCTGGTGGGCTGAGGCGTACACACCTGAGGTCGGTTGGGCCTTGGGGGACGGGCGGGAGCACGGCGACGACCCCGCCTGGGACGCAGCCGAAGCCACAATGCTTTACGAGCGGCTCGAACGGGAAGTAGTCCCTGACTTCTATGCCCGCGACGAACAGGGTGTTCCTAGAGCCTGGGTGACGCGGATGCGGGAAAGCATGGCGCAGCTGACACCGCGCTTCTCCGCCAATCGCACCGTGCGCGAGTACACCGAGCAGCGCTATCTCCCAGCTGCTGCCGCCTACCGTGTGCGCATGGCCGATGAATGCGCGATCGCCAGGCAGATGGTCTACTGGCAGCAAGGTTTGGAAGAGAAATGGCCCACGCTGCATTTCGGCAAGCTGCAAGTGGAGACTCGTGGGGGGTACCACGTATTCGAGGTTGAGCTGTTCCTGAACGACCTCGATCCCGAGGCGGTGAGGGTCGAGCTCTACGCGGAGGACGGCCGGGACAGTACCGGGCAGGAAATGGAGCGGGACCGGACGCCGACTGGCAATGCACTTGGGGAGACCTATCGCGCATCGATCCTGGCGGCGCGTCCCGCAACGGACTATACGGCGCGAGTCGTACCGTACTTTGCCGGCGTTGCTGTACCTTTGGAAGTCAATGCCATTCTCTGGCAGCGGTGAACCAACTCGCGGTGCTGTCACTGGTCGGCGCCGGGATGGGCCACACCTAGCCGTGCCGCTCGATCGCCGGGCCGGAGGGGTCCTGTGAGCCAGGGGTTGGGCTGGAGGCCCCACGGAGGGCGTCGGCGACCACGTGGCGGGCCTCATCCTGGATGCGGGCCAGGTGGTCGGCCCCCTTGAAGGACTCGGCGTAGATCTTGTAGACGTCCTCGGTCCCCGAAGGGCGGGCCGCGAACCAGCCCGAGGCGGTCGTCACCTTCAGCCCGCCTATCGGGGCGCCGTTGCCGGGGGCGGTGGTCAGTTTGGCGATGATCGGCTCGCCGGCGAGCTCGGTGGCACTCACCTGCTCGGGGCGCAGATTTGCGAGCACCGCCTTGTCTTGCCGGGTGGCTGGCGCGTCGACGCGGGCGTAAGCGGGGCTGCCAAAGCGGTCGGTGATGGCCCGGTAGCGCTCACTCGGCGTGCTCCCTGTCGCCGCAATGATTTCCGAGGCGAGCAGGCACAACAGGATGCCGTCCTTGTCGGTTGTCCATGCCGAGCCGTCCCGGCGCAGGAACGACGCCCCGGCGCTCTCCTCCCCGCCAAATCCGATGGTCCCGTCGAGCAGCCCGGCCACGAACCACTTGAACCCGACGGGGACCTCGATGAGGCGACGGCCGAGGCCCTCGGCGACCCGGTCGATCATGCTCGACGACACAAGTGTCTTGCCGACAGCGGCGAAGGCCGGCCATCCCGGGCGGTGACCGAAGAGGTAGTCGACGGCCACGGCGAGGAAGTGGTTGGGGGCCATCAACCCGTCGTCGGGAGTGACGATGCCGTGCCGGTCGGCGTCTGCGTCGTTGCCGGTCGCGACCTGGAACTCGTCGCGCTCTTTGATCAGCGAAGCCATTGCGTACGGCGACGAGCAATCCATGCGGATCTTCCCATCCCAGTCGAGAGTCATGAACCGCCATGTCGGGTCGACGTCGGGGTTCACGACGGTCAGGTCCAGGCCGTAGCGCTCCCCGATGACCCCCCAGTACGCAACGCTCGCCCCGCCGAGCGGGTCAGCGCCGATGCGCACCCCGGCAGCTGCGATGGCTGCCAGGTCGATGGCGGAGGGGAGGTCGGACACATAGGCGTCGAGGAAGTCATAGGTGTGGGTGGTAGCCGCGGCGCGGGCTCGGGCGATCGGAATCCGGTGAACCCCGCGCAGCCCACCGGCAAGAAGGGCGTTGGCCCGGTCCTGGATCACCGCGGTCACATCGGTGCCGGCCGGACCGCCGTCGGGTGGGTTGTACTTGAACCCGCCATCAGATGGCGGATTGTGCGACGGAGTAATGACGATCCCGTCCGCGGCCCCGCCCCGGTGCCCGACCGTGCGGTTGTGGGCCAGCACTGCGTGGGACAGGGCCGGCGTCGGCGTGTAACCGTCGCGAGCGTCGACCAGGACTGTCACCTCGTTAGCCGCCAGCACCTCCACCGCGGTCACCCACGCCGGCTCCGACAGGGCATGGGTGTCACGGGCGAGGAACAGCGGCCCGTCGGTACCGGCCCCGGCCCGGTAGTCGCAGATCGCCTGGGTGGCGGCGCCGATGTGGTCGTCGTTGAAGCTGGCCCGCAGGCTCGACCCTCGGTGCCCGGAGGTCCCGAACGACACCCGCTGGTCGGCGACAGACGGGTCGGGATGCTCGCTGTAGTACGCGGTGACGAGGCGAGCTACGTCGACGAGGTCGCAACGCTCGGCAGGCTGTCCGGCACGGGAATCGGTGGGCACGGCAAGGTCTCCTAGGTGTCGGCCTAACGGATCGATGATCGCAGGCACCGCGGCGATCCCCCCGGCGGTGGCAGTCACCCGAACCTAGTGCCGGTCATGGTGATCATCCAGCGCATGCCTACCGGCGCGGGTGAAGCGTCGTGTGCGCCGCGTTCGAAGGCGCGCCATCGTGCCGGCTGAAGAGGTGCACGCTACGGTCGGCCGATGTTGCTGCAGGGGCCTCGGGGCCTTGGTGAAACTCACGAGGCAAATCGCGACTTCGGCCACAACCGTGACGCCTGTTCGCGTCCGTTTGCATCGCGCCGTGCCGCGAAGGACACGCTCGTGCGGGGCTGCGATTTCGCTCGTGGTCCCCGGCATGGTCTCCGAGGGTCGCGTGTGTGACTGCCAGCCGGGGAGCTACTTTGTCATGCCCACTCGTCGTGGCACGCTCCAGCGCTGAAGTCTGACGAGGCTCACGCAGATCAACACGAGTCCGGCAATCAGTTCCCACGCTGCGTGCGCGGCGGGATCGGGGCTGGCCGCGGCAACCGCGCGCCCGGTGTGGACGACCGCCACGAGCAGGCCTCCTGTCAGAAGGACCCCAAGAGCGACCGCCCCGCCGAGATGGCTGCCCAGCCAGGCAGCGGTCGTGAACGAGACGCCGGCTGCGAGCACGAGGACGGCGAGAGCTGCTTCGAGGACGGGCCGCGGCGTGCCACCGGGCCAGTACTGGGCAGTCACAATCAGGGCGCCGGTGCTGATGACCAGCCATATGAGGACACGCTGGGCAGCTGCCCGGCGGTAGGTGCGCGGTGTCGTGACGAGCAGCGTTAGCGGTGGATCGACGTCGTCGGAGACGAGCCAGGCAAACTGCACTCCGAGGACTGCGGCCGCGACCTGCATGAAGTCGATATCCGTGCTCGCGCCAAAGCGAGGGCCGAAACGATCGGTGACGGCGAGCCAGCAGGCGGCTATCGCTCCCAGGAGCGGCCACGGGATCGGACGGAGCCTGTAGCGCAGCATGGTCATCCGAGCGCGTGCTCGAGAGCGCTCGGAGCCAGCGTGGCATCGATCAGCCGGGGGAGCAGCGGACGCAGAGCTGCCACGACTTGCGATTGCCGATATCGCTCGAGGAACAATCCGACTCGGATATCCGCTCGCGTCCAGGACAGGCCGCTATCGGTGGGGGACAGGACTCCGCCCGACTGGGGGTCGCAGGCAAGGTTCGCGAAGCAGGTCACCCCGTCCGGTTCCGAAACGAGCGCGGCTTTCGCGGCACTTGCGGTGACGAGCCCGGAGCGGATCGCCAGCCAGACCGTGACGCCGCCGATGGATGGGTCATCGACGGGGAGGCCTTCCCTCTCCGGGCTTGGAAAGGCACATGACATGAGGTACGCGGGAACGAACTGCTCGCCGTAGGCGATCATGGACTCATCGACGGCAATCTTCCCGGGTCCCACATAGCAGGAGCTCGCGTTGACCGGGACCATGCGGACGGTGACCGGCCGGCCGAAAAGCCCTGCGAGCACGGGGGCCTGCAATCGCATGGCGGCCAACAAACGACGGGCGGCCACCGCTCCGTAGTCCCGGTAGACGCAGACGCTGAGCGAGCGATCCGCCGCGCACGAAACAGGGACGTGATCGTGGAACCAGGCCGATACGTCGCACGACGCGGCCCCTCGTGGGGAGTTGGCGAGAGGGGAGTTGCCTACCCACGAGCAGTCGAAGCCGATGTTGTCCGGAACCGAGTAGCGCTCCGGCGCCCAAGTTGCGCGGCTCGGGCTCGCGACGGCGTAACTGTCGGGCTTGGCCTGGAGCCCCGCACCTATGCTCATCGCCGCGGCCAGCCCGAGGACGCCGATGCCAAGCGCCACGCGGTGGCGCTCGGGCTGCTCGGGCCCACGTCGAAGCGGCAGCCCGACTACGGCGCCGCCAGTCAGCAGCAGCAGCGCCACCAGGTACACGACGTGCTCGGGGAAGATGTTCGGCAGGAACCCGAGATCGGCCGACCAGCTCGGAGCCGGTGGCGTGGGCAGCAGCCACTCGATCGACGAGCTGAGGACGCTCGTGCCTTGCCACACGGACAGATAGAAGCTGCCACCGACGTAGAGAATCGGGACGAAGAGCGAGAACGCAGCCGGCAGCGAGCTCCCCACGCCATAGCCGATCCACGACGCCAGCGTCGTGCCCAAACAGCCGTCGAGGAGGATCAGCCAATCGATTGACCCACGGGCACCCGAGGTCGCCTGCACGACAAGCACGACACCGAACACGAAGGCGATTGCGATCGACGAGGCGAGCACCAGGGCGCCGAGTCGCGCCGCCCGGATCCCGGCACGACCGGTCGGGGTGACCACGAGCAGCTCCTCGGCTCCGCAGCGGCGGTCGCGGCGCCCGAGCCAGGTCCCCGCCAACATGGCGAAGCCGGCGAGCACGAGCCATCCGCTCGGCATCAGGAGAAAACTCAGGAAATCAATGCGGAGCCCGCCGACGGGGAGGTTGCCGATCCCGATGTTCGCCTGCCGGTAGGTGAGACCTGCCGAACCGGTGAGCAGCGGCCACACAGAGCTCGCTGCCCCGAGCGAGACCAGCGTGCCGCCTATAACGCCAAGCCACAGCACCGCAGAGGTTCCCAGCTTGGCGGACTCGACCCGTGTGAGCGTCGTGAGAACGCGACCACGTGAAGGCGGCTGGGCCTGGTGGAGCGCCGGGAGCTCGGTTCTGAGCGTGCTCATCGCAGCTGTGTGTCCGTCGGTGCGCAGTTGGTCACCAGAAGGTAGGCGTCCTCGAGCGTCGGCTCTATGGCCACGGCGGCCGCGCTGGGACGGGGACCGATGACCCGCAAGACCCCCTCCTCGGTCCGCCAGGAAAGCAGGGCCGAATCGGGCACCACGTCCGCGAGCCAGACCATGCCGTCGGCCTGCTCGCGCAGCTTCGCCGGTTGGCCTTGGAAGAGCACTTGGCCTTGCCAGAGAACCACCACGTTCGTGCAGACCGCGGCGATGTCCTCTACGAGGTGTGTGCTGAGCACGACTGTGCGGTCCGCCGCCAGGCTTGT
Source organism: uncultured Acidimicrobiaceae bacterium (assembly GCA_963841155.1). Taxonomy (GTDB): domain Bacteria; phylum Actinomycetota; class Acidimicrobiia; order Acidimicrobiales; family Bog-793; genus Fen-455. The sequence continues at coordinate 126,545 of CAWJBM010000001.1, forward strand.
GACGAGCTGGCGGAACCTCATCCTCTGCTCGGGATCGAGCCCACCCGTAGGCTCGTCGAGCAGCAACAGCTCTGGGTCGGCGACGATCGCCTGTGCGATGCCGACACGTCGGCGCATCCCGCCCGACAGGGTCTTGATCCTCTTCCCGGCAACCTCGGAGAGCCGGACGGCGTCGATGGCGGCTCGCACACGACGGTGCCGCTCCGCCCGGTCGTCCAGCTCTTTCAAGACAGCGATGTAGTCGACGAGCTGGAAGACGGTGAAGCGCGGGTAGTAGCCGACCTCTTGGGGGAGGTAGCCGAGGCGCCGGCGGGCTCCGGTACGCCCGTGGGGAGTCGACAGGTCCCAGCCCCCCACCTTGATGCTGCCCTTCGAGGGGGCGAGCGCGGTGGACAGGATGCGGAGCAGCGTCGTCTTCCCGGCACCGTTCGGGCCGAGTATGCCCGTGATGCCCGGCTCGAGGGTGAGGTCGAGGTCGCGAAGGACCTTCGAGGAGCCGAACGAGCGGGAGAGGTTCTCGACGACCACTCTCATCGCGGCATTACCCCCTTGTCAGGCGTCATCACAACCCGGCCCACGGAAGAAGGAAGACGCGCTCGTGCCGAATCCAGTGGACGAGGAGCGCGCCACAGCCGAGAGCGGCGACTCCGTAGCAGAGCTGGGCCGGGGCGCCCCACAGAGCGGACGTCGCCCGCAGGCCACTGCTGCTCACGGCGAGGACTGCGCTGGTCCAGATGACCAGGCCGGCACCGACCCCGACGACCGGTCGAGTGCGGGCGGCGATCACGGCGGAGAGCAGAGAGACGGCGGCCATGGAGGGGAACCAGGCGAAGGCGGCTACCGGGCCGCCGGCGAGGCCCGAGGCTACGGCGATCACCACCGAGTTCACACCGACCACCGCTCCCATCCGGGCGAGCAGCGCAACAGTCCTGGATGCAGGCGTCACCTGGGTCAGCTCGAAGAGCGGGTCGACACGAGGGCCGTAGCAGAAGGCAACGGCCGCCGCGACGACGCAAGGTGCCAGCACCAACAAGGGAGGGACGGCGTTGCCGCTACCACCGTGCAGGCCGCCGACGAGGGCGGCGAGCGAGATGACGACTACCGAGCACGCGAGCCACGACCCTTGAAGCGCCGGGGTGGCCGTGACCGAACGTGCCAGCCAGATGGGCAGGCGAAGTCGACAGAGTGCCCGCTCGAGCAGGGTCGTCCGAGGTGCATGCAGCTCGGCCAGCACGCCCGCGAACACCCGGTCGAGATCGAGGGGAAGCTCCTGGGCCACGAACTGCTCGCAGGCAGCGCACCGAGCGAGATGTTCCATCGCTTGCGGAGCCGGGACGACGCCTGCGCGCACCCCGCTGAGCGCCTCCAACGGATGGAGGGTGGGGTCCGGGTGGCAGCTCACCGGTCACCCATTTCCGCGCGCAACCGAGCCCGGGCCCGGAACAGTCGGCTCTTCACCGTGCCGGGCGCCACCTGAGCCACCTGCGCTGCGCGGGAGACCGACATGCCGTCGAAGTGGACCGCCTCGACAACGGTCCGCTGGTCGGTGGGGAGCCCCGCAACCGCTCGACGGAGCCGACCGGCCTCGTCCATCGACTCGACCACCCACGAGGGATCGTCGGTGGCTTCTGTCCCTCGTCCACTGTCCCATTCGAGTGGAATGACGATGTGGCGTCGCTCTCGGCGCGCCGCGCTCACAAGCCTCCGCCTGGCGATACCCCACAGCCAGGCCCCGACCTCGCCTTCACCCCGGAACGAGGCGGCCGATCGCCAGACGCCCAGGAAAGTGTCCTGGAGCACCTCCTCGGCGAGCTCACGAGACGCGGTGGCCGTCCAGATGCGGCCGGACAGCCAACCGGCGTGACGGCGATACAAAGCCGCCAACGCTTCCTCGTTCCCGAACGCGATCTCTCCCACGAGCTCCTCGTCAGCCATCGCCCTGATTACCTTCTGTCGCTCGTCGCGCGTCATCGGTTCCCAGCCTCTCGCGAAACACCGATTCGGACGGCGCGAAACGATGTCACCGAGACGTCTCCAAGCCTCATGATCTGGCAGTCGTAAGTCTCGGCGCCCCGAAGTTAGGAAGCGGCCTCGAGATCATCGGGCGCGTCTCGCGGTTTCGTGGTCGCCCAGAAGTCGTTGTGTCAGAAGGAAAGAGTTGCTCTCGATATACCCAGAGCCGTTGTAGTGCATCTGCGGGGGGGAGGGTCGTAGACGGCGGAACGGTCTTCCTCGACGCTGACTACGATGCCTGGGGAGGTCACTTCTTATGACGGCGCTTCGCTATGAGTCCCTCGCCGACAAGGTTGTCCTTGTGACGGGCGCCAGTCGCGGCATCGGGCGCGGGATAGCGCTCGCCTTCGGCGAGCAGGGCGCGCTTGTCCTGGTCAACAGCCGGGCGGAAGAGCGGGCGACCGAGACGGTGGAGGCGATCGTGGCGGCCGGCGGGTCCGCCGAGACCGCCGTCGCCGACGTCGGCGACTCCTCCGCCGCGCAGGCGCTGATCGCCGAGATCGTCGAGCGTCACGGCCGCCTTGACGTGCTTGTCAACAACTCCGCGATCAGTCCGGTCGTGCCCCTGCTTGAGATGACCCAGGAGATGTGGGAGCAGGCGCAGCGTGTGAACGAGTGGGCGTTGTTCCACTGCGGCCAGCCGGTGGCGCGCCAGATGGTGGCGCAGGGCGGCGGTTCGATCGTCGTAATCGGGTCGCCCGGAGCCGAGGACGCCTACGACGGGCAGAGCCTCTACTGTGCCTCGAAGGCGGGATTGCAGATGCTCGCCATGTGCATGGCCTGGGAGTGGGGGCCACTGGGCGTGAGGACGAACGTCGTTCAGCCGGGCTGGATCGAGACGGGGCTCAATCGCAAGTACCTGTCCGACCCGGAGGTTCGCGAACGCGTGACCAGTACGATCCCGCTGCGCCGGACGGGCCTACCCGACGACGTCGCACCGGCTGTGCTTTGGCTGTGCTCAGATGACGCTGCCTATGTCAACGGCGCGACGCTTCAGGTCGATGGCGGGCTGCTCGCCGGGCGGCCGACGGCGGTATCGAGGCGATTCGAATGGGCCAGGCGATGAGCTCGACATCACTGGCGATGGGCCTGTGGCCCGGGGGGATCTACGCCTCCAGTCTTGCCGTTGCCGTCGCCGGGCTCTGCCGCCACCGGGTGGGGCGATGACAAGTGGCATCGGTTCTTCCCGAACTTTCAAGCCCTGTAGAGCCTGCCAAGCCGCTCTAGGCGGAGGCCCGGGCATCTCCTGACCTTGCGTTCCGGGGACCCACCTGGTAGAGCCTTGCTGTGACACCAGTGGCCGCTGACCGCCGCCAACCTGTGCTCGTGGTCCCTCACGGTTCTCGCTCAGCGCCGCCGTTGCAGGTCGCGGAGGCGGCTTCAGGCACGTGCGAGATCCTCTGGCTCATCGACGAGAGCGTTCCCGAGAACGCCTTCACCAGCCGGCTGCTGAGGAAGCTCGGAACCGTGGTGGACCTTGCCGGCCAGTCACTCGAAGAGACCGTCTCGGTGCTGCGGGGGCATTCTCCCGACGGGGTCGTGGCCTACCGGGACGAGGACATCGTCCTTCTCGCCTCGATAGCCGAGGAGCTGGGACTCGACTACCACACCCCGGAGGTGGCCCGGCGGCTTGTGGACAAGCTCACCCAGCGCGAGGCGCTGCGCGAAGGCGGCGTGCCGACGCCGCTTTGCTGGCAGGTCCCGGTCGACCGGGACCCCGCCGCAGTCGAGGCCCTCGCCGCGGCGGTGCAGTTCCCGGCGGTGCTCAAGCCGCGCACCGGCAGCGGCGGTCGCTACACGACGCCCGTCGCGGACGCCGGCGACCTCGTGCGCCAGCTCGCCATGCTGCCTCCGCAGGCCGGCGACAAGACGGGGATGTTCGTCGAACAGTATCTCGCCGACCCTGTGACAGGGCCGAGCGAGCGCTTCGGCGACTACGTGTCGGTGGAGAGCCTCGTGGCCGCCGGCGAGATCAGCCATGTGGCGGTGACCGGGCGTTTCCCGCTGGCCGAGCCGTTCCGGGAGACGGGTTTCTTCATCCCCGCCGAGCTTCCACACGCTCAGCTGGCGGCCGTGCTCGAGGTCGCCACCGCCGCTTTGCGCGCCCTCGGGGTGAGGACGGGCGGCTTCCACACCGAGATCAAGCTGACCCCGGACGGCCCACGGGTGCTCGAGGTGAACGGCAGGCTCGGTGGGGGAGTCCCTGAGATGCTGTCCCAGGCGAGCGGCGTGTCCATCATGCGGCTCTCGATGCGCGTTGCCCTCGGTGAGCGGGTGGTCGTCGACGGTCCGGTCCCTTGTGCCAGGGTCGGCTGGTGCTTCCTGCCCCAGCCGCCGACCTCTGCCCGCCGTTTTGTCAGCATCGAAGGCCTCGACCGGCTGGCCGAGCGTCCGGGAGTGAACAGGGTCCTCTTGAATCGACGGCCTGGCGACCCGGTCGACTGGCGCGAGGGATCTTCCAGTACATCTACTCGGTCTACGGCGTGGCCTCTGGCTACGACGAAGTTCTCGAGATCAACCGTTTCCTCCACGAGCAAGTGTCGATCGCCTATGAATAGCCTCGATCCTCGGGAGGATGTTCCCCTTGAGGTTTCGGGGCTCACCGGTCAGCAGGGCGAGCGAGCTCTGCGGCGTGTCGTGCGCCTCGACGGGCGACTGCTTCGCCACCGGCATGGGCAATACGACCACTATCTGGTCACTTGTCCTCTCTCCTGTCGCCAAGGCAACCTCCAAGACCGCTCTCGAGGCCTCGGCTGCCAAGGGCTTGTGCACGCTGGCGGCCGAGAAGCTTCCGCTGGGCAACCTGTAGCCTCGTCGTCGCCTACGGCGGAGGCACGAGCTTCGACTCCTCGGCTTCGGCGAAGGAAACCCTCACGGTCGCCAAGTGAAGAGCTGCTGCCTTGTCGTTGTACGGCTTGCCGTTGATGGGTGACGAGCACCCGATCCGTCGCCGCCCTCACATCGGCAAACATGAGGGACCGAGCGGGCACCGTCAGGCGCCGAGGTGGGAAGGCCCCCCTCGCTCGCGCGTGGTTGGCCGCAAGCTCCAAACTGGCCCAGGCCCCGGCTCTTGCGATCCTCGGTCAACCCGTGCGGGCGCTGAGGGAGCCAGGACGGCGGCAACGGCGTGACCTACTGGCTGCGGTCCTGACGCGCAACGTCCCCCGGTCGGAACCGAGGGACGCTCGCGTACAGCAAGTTGCGTACCGGTCAGCCGAGGTGGCCGACGCACGTGTGGCCGTCGTTGTCGCTGTTCGTACCGTCCGGACAGTAGGTGCTTGACCAGTTCACGTTGGTGAGGTTGGCGTCGGTCAGGTCGGCGTCGTACAGGTCGGCACTGGCCAGGTTGGCGTCGGTCAGGTTTGCTCCGTCCAAGTCGGCGTAGGGCAGGTCGGCGCTGGTCAGGTTTGCGAGGGTCAGGTTTGCGCCGTCCAGGAAGGCATTGTCCAGGAAGGCACTGACCAGCCACGTGTCGACCAGGTTGGCGCCAACCAGGTCGTCGCTGTCCATGTGGGCACTCGTGAGGTTGCACTGAGAGAGGTCGATCCCTGCGTAGGGAGTCGCCGAACAGCCGTGTGTGATGCTCTTGCCGGTGTCCTCCCAGCCACCCGAAGCGCAGCTGTAGACCTCACCCGTCGCCACGTCGATATCGGTGTCACCGGTCGTGCAGGCACCGGTTGGGACACCTGTGCTGGTGAGGACGCTCGCACCCTTCGGCCCGGTCGTTCCGGTCGCACCGGTCGCACCCTTCGGCCCAGCGGGTCCAGTCGCACCGGTCGCTCCGGTCGTACCCTTCGGCCCAGCGGGTCCAGTCGCACCGGTCGCTCCGGTCGTACCCTTCGGCCCGGCGGGCCCAGTCGCACCGGTCGCTCCGGTCGCACCCTTCGGCCCGGCGGGCCCAGTCGCACCAGTCGCACCGGTCGCACCCTGAGGCCCAATTGGTCCCTGCGAGTTGATCAGCACGGCCTTGGTGCCTGCCGGGCAGCCACCATTGGCATTCGCTCCGTAGACGAGGCCGAGCTTGACGCACACCTTGTAGGTGGGGGCTTTCGCAGATGCGGCAACGAGCCCCGCGCCTGCGAGTACGAGCACCCCGACGATGGCCGGGATGGCAAGGATTCTCTTGTTGAGCATTACCTTCCTTTCATCGTGGCTAATCGGTGCTCAGTCCAGCCTTGCCCCTGTCGCCGACAGCCGGGCTCGCGAGCGGACGACAGCCCGGTCTCGGCTCCGTTGCACGGCGACAGAAAGTCCAAGGCCCGCTTCATTGCAAGCTTCGCAGTGCGCGTGGGTAGGGTTGGTCACCGGACCTCCACAGTCGGGGCAACTATAGAGTGGGAGCACCATGGCACAGCATGGGCGAATGTGGGAGCGGACGTGCCTGCCCCGAGGCTCCCCACCCCAATGCCGCGACTTCTGAAACTCCCAGGGATGATCAGCGAATCTCCCCACCTTTGAGCGCCGGGATGGATCCGAACCGTGCTGAGCTTCCTGGAGCCTCTGACCGATCATCATCACCGTGAACCTGCGGCCGGAGTCCATCGTCGTCTCCACCTACAGGCACGCGGCTCGTGGACTACGGGGGACGGCTTCGGGCGCTGCCTTGATCCATCCCATCCTTCGCCGGGGTGTGTACCCGCTGCGTCGCCGACGCCACCAAGTTCGAAGAACGTGCAGCTGTTGTTGAAGAGCAATGGTGGCACCGACTTGGAGCGCCTGCTCGCGAGTCCTGAGGGAGACACCTGGACGTCATCTCCGGCTCGGCGAGTTCCTCGCCGACGGTGAGCGGGTTGTCCCTTGTGAGCTGTGGCTCCCAAGGGCTGGTGGCATTGTCTGAACCGCCATCGTGAAGGCCGCGCGTTCACCGAATCTGGCTGATCAACGTGGATTGTCACTGCACGGATCTGTAGCGTCGATCAGGTGATCGAACTGCCCGTCGCCGATCCATGGTTTGTTTGCGAGGACGCGGACGAAGGCGTGACACTCATCACCGAGCCACACGTGCACCCCCTCCTCCGCTGCAACATCTGGCACGTTCGCGGTCGCGACGCCGATCTCGTGGTCGATACGTCCCTCGGGCTCGCACCCTTTCGTGACCTGGTCGAGAACGGGCGAGAGAAGGGACTGTTCGCGGTCGCCACGCATTTCCACAGCGACCACATAGGAGGCTTGGGTGAATTCCCCCATCGGTCCATTCATCACCTAGAGGTCGACGAGCTCGCCAAACCGGTGCGGCTATGCCTCGAGTCCGCCCCCTTCGGTGAGACGGTGCTCGGCCCCTACCGGCGCGCCGGCTACGAGATTCCCGACCTGCTCGTCGACGCGGTGCCGGCCGGGGGACTGGAAACGTCGAACTTCGAGCGTGACGCCGTTCGGGCGACGCGCGCGCTCCACAACGGCGACATCATCGACCTCGGAGACCGCCGTCTCGAAGTCCTGCACCTGCCCGGACATTCGCCCGGGAGCATCGGACTGTGGGAGAGGGCGACGGGGATCCTCTTTTCGGGAGACGCGGTCTACGACGGCCCCCTGCTCGACGAGCTCGACGGCTCGGACATCGATGCATACGTCGCGACAATGCGACGACTTCGTGAACTGCCGGTGAGGATCGTCCACGGCGGCCACGAAAGAAGCTTCGGGCGTGAGCGATTGCTCGAGATCTGTGATCAATACCTGGCTCTCCGAGCCTGAGGTGTGGAGCCCACGGCGTGGGCGGTCCCAATCACTGGCGAGCGCCGGTTGACAATGTTCGGTCGGCGCGTCAGCCGGGCGATTCGTCGCCGTCGCTTTCAAGACGGCGGGTGGCACGGACCTCGGAGTCCGTTCCATGGATCCGCTCGAGATCGATGCTCGCGGTTTGGGCCGCCTTGCCACGAGGACCTGCACGCCTCCGCCTCTTGAGTTTCTGCCGGCTCAACGGAATGCAAGACGACTTTCTCAATGATTTCGCCGAGGGTGACGCCACTGAACTCTGCGAGGCCCTTCAGGACCTCGGCAATGTGCTTGCCCATACCCACGCCGAGCTGTACCGGCTCCACGCGCAGCCTCCCGCGCGTTTCAGCCGGTTGGACGGCCCGGTTGACGGCGTTGAGGTGATCGCCCGCGCCCGCACGATCGGTGAGCCGAGACCCGAGTGACGAGTTCGGCCAGGTCGTTGACGCGATAATTCAACGAGCGTAGAGTTCAACGGTCATTGAATTAGGAGGCCGGCCATGTGGGCGATGATCGTCAAGGAGTTCCGGCAGCTCAAACGGGACAGGCGAACGTTGGCGATGTTGATCGTTCTGCCCGTGCTGCTGCTCGTGATCTTCGGCTACGCGGCCAGGTTCGAGGTGTCGAGCATTCCGACCGTCGTCGTGGGACCACAAGCCGAGCTGGTTGCCAGTCAACTCCACGCCCCGTTCCAAGTCGTCGAGGTCGACCCCAGCGCCGGCAGGTCGTTAGTCGAGTCACGACTGCAGGACGGAAGGGCAGTGGTCGGCGTGGTCACCGGCCGAAGCCCGATTCTCGCCCTGATGGACGGAACCCAGCTTTTTTCGGTGCAAGCCGCAGAGGGCGCGCTCGCGCGCATGGCCCAGGCCGCCAAGGCCATTGGGGCGACGGCGCCGGCGGTCACCGTCCATATCCTCTACAACCCGAATCTCGCCACCTCGTGGATCATGATCCCGGGTCTGACCGGGCTGATCCTTCTGTTCGTCGGAGGCCTGATCACAAGCCTCGGCATCGTGCGGGAACGACAATCCGGCACCATTGAACAGCTTGCAGTCATGCCGTTCAGGCCGTGGGATGTCATCCTCGGGAAGATCGTCCCCTATCTGCTTCTCGCGGCTTTGGACCTCACGGTGATCGTTGTTGTCGGCATGCTGCTGTTTGGCGTGCCGTTCGCGGGAAATGTCGGGATCTTCGCCCTTGGCGCGATGCTGTTCCTGCTGGTCACACTGGGCATGGGCGTCCTGATCTCCACTGTTTCGCAGAACCAGGGCCAGGCCATCCAACTCGCCATCATGTTCGTGGTACCCCAGATCCTGTTGTCCGGCCTGATCTTCCCGATCGCGTCGATGGCCGCAGGTGTCCGATGGATCGCTTACGTGCTACCGCTCTCGTGGTACATCGATATCAGCCGTGGTGTGATGTTGAAGGACACCCCGATCACGGCGCTCTGGGAGCCGCTTGTGGTGTTGGCAGCGATGGCGGTCGCCGTCCTCGGACTCGCGATGCTCCGGTTCCGGCGTGACCTTGCACCGAGCGCCCGACGCAGGCGGGTCATTGCGCCGGAACCCGAGCCGGTGTCGCCATGACGTGGGGTCTCGAGTCCGCGAGCGTCCGATTCGGGTCGCGAACAGCGCTCGACCACGTGAGCCTGAGAGCGGAGTCCTCAACCGTGAGCGTCGTCGTCGGCGGTGACGGCGCTGGGAAGTCCACGCTCTTGCGGGCGCTCGTCGGGCTCGTCCGGCTGAGCAGCGGCATCGCCCGGCGGCCCTCCAAGAGGGAGATCGGCTACGTCCCGGCCACGGCCGGGCTGTATGTCGACCTCACTGTTGACGAGAACCTGGCCTTCTCCGGCCGCGCCTACGGGGTGGTCGGCTCCGCGCTCGTCAAGAGGTCGACTGAGCTGCTCGAACGCATCGGCCTGGCGGATGCACGGACCCGTCTTGGTGGGCAGCTCTCGGGAGGGATGCGGCGGAAGCTCGCGGTCGGGATAGGGCTTCTCCACCGTCCTGCCCTGCTGGTTCTGGACGAGCCGACCACCGGTGTCGATCCCGTGAGCCGTGCCGAGCTGTGGCGCCTCGTCTCCGCGGCGGCAGCCGACGGCACCGCCGTCGTCGCGACGACGACATATGTGGGTGAGGCCCACCGCGCATCAACGGTGATGCTGTTGGAACAGGGCCGGTCGATCGCGACCGGTTCCCCCTCCGACATCATTGCTGCCGTCCCGGGCAAGCTGGGCGTTGTTCGATCGACGTCACAGCCCGAAGGTCTCTCGTGGCGTTGGGGCACGACGTGGCGAGTGTGGGCTCCGTGCGACGACTTGCCCGAGGGAGCCGAGCCGCGGCAACCCGAGTTCGAGGATGCCGTCATCATTGCCGCCCTGGCCGACGAGCAGAAGGTGTAGCTCGATGGCCATGCTTGCTCAGGTCCGGAGCCTGACCATGCGCTTCGGGGCTCTCACCGCCGTCGACTCCGTGGACCTGTCCGTGAACAGCGGCGAGGTCGTCGGGCTCCTCGGTGCGAACGGCGCAGGGAAGACCACTCTCATCCGGCTCCTGCTCGGGCTGTTGCGCCCTTGGAGTGGCGAGGCACTCCTCTTCGGGGCTCTCCCGTCGATGAGCACCCGTCGCCGGTTGGGATATGTGCCGCAGACGCTCGGACTGTATGACGACATGACGGTTCAGGAGAACTGGACCTTTACCGCCGCTGCGTTCGGCTCAGCTCGTGCGTGCATGCCGGCGGGCATCAGTGGTTCGAGGAAAGAGCTTGTGGGAACTCTGCCGCTCGGCCTGCAACGGCGAGTGGCCTTCGCGGTGGCCTTCTCCCACAAGCCCGACCTCTTGGTGCTCGACGAGCCCACTTCCGGGGTCGGGCCATTGAGCCGGGCCAGGCTGTGGCAGGACATCCGCGAGAGCGCCGAGCACGGCGCTGGCGCCCTGGTGACCACGCACAACATGGAAGAAGCCGAGCAGTGCGACCGGCTTGTCGTGATGGTCGGCGGGCGCGTGGCGGCAGAGGGCACCGTGGCCGAGGTGATCGGAAGCCGCACGGTGGTCCAGGTCACATGCGACGACTGGCGGAGAGCTTTCGCAGTGCTCGACGCGGAGGGCCTTGTCGTACAGGCCCAGGGCGACGTGCTCCGGGTCCCCGGTTCACCAAAGCAAGTCGAGGCTCTGCTGGCCCGGCACGACCTGCGAGGGGCGGTGGCAACCGTGCCGGCCAACCTCGAGGAAGCGTTCGTCAGCGTCGCCTCAGGAGAGTCGCGACGGTGAGCCGTACCGGGAGGCGCCCGGGGGCACCGGATACCCGCGAAGACATCCTGGTTGCGGCGCGTCGGGCATTCGCCGCCCGCGGCTACGAGGCCACGTCGCTGCGGAGCATCGCCAAGCAGGTCCACGTCGATCCGGCTCTCCTCGTCCATTACTTCGGCTCCAAAGAGGGACTGTTCCGCGCCGGGCTCGAGATGACGCTTGGCCCGTTCGGGCTGTTCAGCGGCCTCGACGCCCTCGAAGTGCCCGAGGCGGCCGAACTGATCGTCGGTCGGTACCTGCTCATGCTCGATCAAGGGCCGACGCGGGACGTGGTCCTCGGTCTTGTGCGTTCGGCAGTGTCCAGCGAGCGGGCAGCAACGATGCTGCGTGAGTTCCTGACCAAGGAGATGCTCACATCCCTGAGCTCGCTTATCGACCGGCCCGACCGCCAGCTCCGGGCATCGCTCGTGGTTGCGCAGCTGATCGGCATCGCCATGCTTCGCCACGTGGTGAGGTCCGACGCCGTGGCCCGGGCAAGCAACGAAGAGCTTGTCTCGGTGGTCGCGCCCGTGATCGAGGGCTACATCCGATAGGCGTTCGCCTCCGCTCGCGACCACGAGCAGCGTCCGAGAACCGGCTGCGCCGGTTCATCTCCAATCATGCCCCTGACTGCGACACCGGCCCCCTCAAGGCCACGCGATCCGGTCGTCACCGGGATCACCAGACGGATGCGATGGACGGTCTTGTGGACAGAAGACCACGTGACGGGCCTCGAGCCTTCTGGCTGGACGTTTCTGAGCACCTTGCCAAGGTGAGGGGTCGCGGGTTCGAATTCACGCGACGGCGTGCGGTGCAACGAGAGCCGTGGGAGCGGCGGTCCGTCTCGGGCCCGCGATGACTACCCCAACAAGCCGCCCAATGCCAGCTGCGAACGATCAAGCAAGCACCACTCAACAGCCATAGGAGATGCCATGAGCGAAGAACTGACTCGGAGACGTGTCATTGTCAGCAGCACCGACGTTGTCGAAGTGATCACCGAAGCCATACCGCCTCTCGAGCCTGGCGAGGCGCTGGTCGAGATGTCGGTCTCGGGCCTGTGCGGCTCGGACAAGGCCGGCGTCCACGGCGAACACTTCTTTGTGAAACCCCCCTACTACCTCGGACATGAGGTGGTTGGGGTAGTGGTCGCCGTCGCCGACGGCGTGGACAGCGTCGAAGTCGGAGACCGGGTGACGATCGAGCCGAGCCTGGTGTGCGGTCACTGCAAACCATGTCTGCACCAAGCGGAGAACCTGTGTGAGAACCTGGAGTTCTTCGGTTGTGGGTACCGAGAAGGTGGGATGGCCGATGTCTTCTTGGCGCCGGCAGCACGGCTGTACAAGATTCCCAAGACCTTCAGCGACTACCAGGCGGCACTCATCGAGCCGTTGGCGACGCCGGTGCACGCTGTGCGGCTGGCCGGGGATCTGACTGGCAAGGCGGTGGCCATACTCGGCGCTGGCACCATAGGGCTGTTGACTCTGACCGCCGTCCGCCGTGCCGGGGCGCCCAAGATTGTGAGCACCGACACCTTGGCAACCAAGCGGGATCTGGCTCTGGCCATGGGCGCCGACGCCGTGGTCGACGCAGCAGTTGACGACCTGGCCGGAGTGGTCCGAAGAGAGCTCGGTGAAAGCGCTGACGTCGTCTTTGACTGCGTGGCCATCCAGGCAACCCTCGGAGAGGCGACCAAGATGGCCATCAAAGGGGGCACCGTGGTGGTGCTGGGAGGATCGCGCAAGCCGGCGACCCTCGACATGCCGGTGATCCAGGAGTTCCAAATTCGCATCCAAGGAGCGACCACCTACCGCTGGGAGGATTTCGACGATGCCGTCGACATCATCGCCAGTGATGACTTCGACGCCAATCGGTTCATCACAGCCACCTTCCCCCTCCCCAGAGCAGCGGAAGCCTTTGCCGCCATCAATGCCGGTGGCGAGGTCAAGATCCTCGTCGTAGCCGACCGAGATTACCGCTGATTCTGACAAACACTGTCTTGGTAACCTGACGCTCCTGCTCGTGAGGCGGTGCGAACGTCCGTCCCGCCTGAGGCCGGTTCTTCTTGGTCCACTGGCCTTTGGCCTTTGTGGGAAATTTCAGGCAGTGGCTCCAAGTCGCGCGTTCGTAACGTAGTCGCCAAGCACGTGCTCGACATGTGGCGAGAGCCCGGCAAAGCTCGATACGTGCACGGGGTTGGTCGGTGTCGAGGAGCGGACGGAGCAGGCGAGCGTGCAGCTTGTTGTAAGGAATGGCGACTCGGATCCCCTCTGGAGTGGCGGTATAGGAGTTGGTTCCCGCTTGGACGACCAACCCTGTAAACGTGAGCGTCGCAGCTCGCAGCTCATCTGCGTAGAGCCGTGGTTCTTGCCGAGGACTCCGACCGCCTGCCCGCGAAGGCTTCTGTTAGTGAAGCCGGTGACGGTGTTGACGACGAGGCAGAGTGCACCGGCCAGGGCCAAGGCGCGTTGATCCCCGAAGCGCAGGGCTCCGGTTCGTTCGCTGTGGGGTACCAGAAGCTCGATCGCGCCGCTCAGAGTTGCACGGACAGGCATTTGGCTCGGTGGCCCGGGTCCGTCGCTCTTAGGGCTCGGGCATACGCCCCTACGGGTCAGGGGACTTCAGTCCAGGCTGTGAGAATCGGCAGAACGCGCCGACAAGACTCTCCCGCTTGCTAAGCCGACTCATGGTCCCATCTATTTCCCCAGGTACTCATCAACTCCGTCGTCAAATTGCTTGGTCTGATGGCAAGACGACCAGATCACGGATCGTGACATGACGGGGTCGCGTTAGCATGAAAATTACCGCCTCTGCTACGTCCTCGGGCCGGATGCCGGTTGTTTTCCCGATTTGGTCGTGGATGGTCGCCTCATCGACCACCGACCAAAGCTCCGTGTGCACTACGCCGGGTGCAATAGTCCCCAAGCGTACTCCCGTGCCAACAAGTTGCCGTCGTACACCTTCCACGAACGCGCGAAGGGCATGCTTTGAGGCTGAATAGACTGGCTCCCAGTAGATCGACTGATATCCCGACACGGAGTTGGTAACTACAATGTCACCCACGCCGCGGGGCAACATCGCAGTGATAGCAGCGTGTACGGTGTGCATCACCCCAGTGACATTAGTTGAAATGAGCGACTCGATTTCGGCAGGACTATTTAGCCAGAACTTATTGGCCATATAGACACCTGCATTTGCGACAACTATGTTGACGGGACCGAACTCCTTGGCGGCAGTTTCCATGACCGAGCTGATCGCGTCTGGATCGGTGACGTCGGCTGTTACCGCGCGCGACGGACCAGGCAACTTCGCCACTACCGCCTGCAAGCGACCCGCGGACCGAGCCGTGAGCATCACAAGTGCTCCTTGCCGGCAAAGGTCGCGCGCGATAGCCAAACCAATGCCCGAACTGGCACCAGTAACGACAGCTACCGAACCCTCGAGCGGTTTGCTCACTGAAGCCCACTAGTTTGCTCACTGAAGCCCACTAGCTTGCTCACTGAAGCGCAACTGAGCTGGGGGATCCGCACGGAACAGCGCGAGCTACCGAAGCCGAACGTACTTCGATATTCAGATAGTGTGGGGAACTCTATCCGGCCTGTCACTCATTACCTCCATAGCCTGCGAGAGCTCGATTATAGTTACCTCGTGAACCGGCATCGACGGCAAGACGGCGAGGCGGTACATCGGAGCTGCGATGGCGCTCGGCCTTGATCAGTCAGGTGGCGAGGAGCAGCTCACCGAAGAGCGGATCGGCCAGATCGTGGAACGGGTTCGCCCGCACCGGCGCGACGGGCACGGAGAGGCGTGGCGGGTGCTGCTCGCCCAGAGAGACCAGATCATCACGTAGCTGGACGACGGCCTCACCGTCGTCAAGATCGGGATAGTGCTTCGTCGCCGCGGGATAGAGGTCCCGCACCGCAGCTTGGCGGGTTTCGCCGTCGAGCGCTGTGGGGCTGGCAGGTGCACGACGACGGTGCGGATCGGCGACGCCGTGGGTGCCGAGAAGCTGGCGAGTACGACGAACTGATCAGCTACCTGCAGGCCCGAGGCAAGCGAGACCGATGACCAGCTCCGAGGTTCAGGATCTCCTAACAAGCGGCGACGGGCTCATGGACGCGCGCAAGTTCGACCAAGCCCTTCAACTGGCTCGCCGAGCTGTCACCATCCAGCCGGTCAATCCGAGCGCACTCGCACTTGTCGGTCGGGCTTTGATTGAGTTGGCCCGCTATGACAAGGCCGTTGAAGCCACGTCTGAAGCCGTGTCGCTTGCTCCTCAATGGGCCGACGCCTACCGGCTCCTTGCTGTCGCGCTCCTAGAGAAGCCTGGCCTCGCGAGGAGTCGAGGCCTGAAAGCCGTTGACGCTGCTCGCACGTCAGTGCGTCTGGGCCCCCGCCGACTCGGCAAGCCACGTCGCCCTGGTAGAAGCGTGGGCCTCAGCCGGCAACCTCAAGCAAGACGACCAGGCCATCAGGAAGGCCCTGGAACTCGCACCTCACCTCGCAAGAACCTGGTCATCAGCAAGCTGGGTAGCGATCAAGGCCCGAAACTGGGCCGCAACCTGGGTTGCCGCCCGCCGGGACCTTGCGATCGATTCCAGAAGCTACGCGGCCACAAACAACCTAGGAGTCGCGTTGCGCCGCCGGGGCGGGTGGACTGTTGGGGCCGTGGCGTTCCTTGATGCCGCCCACCTCGATTCCCGATCACCAGCGGCCCGCGAGAACGTCGAATCCATAGGCTTTCAGTACTTGGCCGATCTCGCCGCCCGATCAGGAATCGCCGCATAACACAACCTCAAAAGCAAGAACTTGACTCAAGAGTCCGGCTCTGCCGGACCGAGGCCTCTAGTGCGATCAAGACCAAATCGCCTCAGGCCACTTCCGCGGCGCCTCGGGACTCGAGTCGCCACAAACAAGCGCTACAGACGCAAGTTCGAGAAACAGAACGCCCGCGCTCAGAGACTCCTCGCCTCTCATCGTAAACCTGGTGTCTGGTCAGCTCTCCGTGGTCGACAACGGTTCAGCACCGCATTCCTCACGTTTGTTGCGGTTTCGCTCGTCCTCATGGCTCTGTTCTTCGGGGCAGTCGCCGTCAAGGTTCCGGGCGCGGGGGCAAGGCATTGGTCGTAGCCGTGGTGCTCGTGGTCGCCGCTGCCTCGATAGTTATCGCCATAAACCGCAAGCGCTAGGCGCAGGCTCGAGCCGCTGAGCGCGACGGCAGCGACGTCGAGCTCGCCCAGGCCGCGGTATGACCCCGAACGTCGTATCGGTGACCTTCGCCTCCTCCCCCGTACACGCACCAGATCCGAGTTGCAGTCTGAGATCCTCGCCATCGGCCTTCCGACGCGGATCCCCGCTCGTAGCATCGATCGACGGGCTTGCCCCTGGGGCCCCTCGACGCGATCACCGAAAGCAGTCAGGCAGACCTAAGAGGCGGTGGCGTTCGCCGGAGCGGTCCCGCCGGAGGCCCGGCCTGCCGATCCGCCTCGTCGGCCCGACTAGCCTTTTGCCTATGGCCATTGCACGATTGGGTTCGGTCGCGTTGGACTGTGCCGACCCGGCAGCTCTCGGGTCCTTCTGGGCGGCGCTTCTTGGCGGGGAGATCGTGTTCGTGAGCAACGAGTTCGTGGCAGTGAAGACGGACAGGGTGTGGCTTGCAGCCGTTCGCACACCCGACTACGAGGCGCCTTCGTGGCCCGAGGGCGGCCTTCCCAAACAGATGCACCTCGACCTTGCGGTGGACGACCTGGCCGCAGCGGAGATGGAGGCTCTCAGGCTCGGAGCGGTGCGGTCTGCAACCCAGCCCGCCCCGGACCGTTACTTGGTGCTACTGGACCCAGCCGGTCATCCGTTCTGCCTCTCGACACAGATCCCCGAACTGGAGCCCTGAGCGCCCGGGCGCACCCTGATCGCCTCCTTGGCAATGCGAGAATGTGAGCATGAGCGAGAACCTTCCTCCTGCGCAGGTCTGGCCCACCTTGCGGGCACGCGACGCCAGGGGCCTCATCAGGTTCCTTGTCGAGGCCTTCGGTTTCGAAGAGGTGGCCGTCTATGGCGAGGGTGAGCGGGTGGACCACGCGGAGCTGTCCTGGCCCCTTGGCGGGGGCATCATGCTTGGCAGCGCCAGCCGGGACGAGAACGACCCATGGCCACTGCAGCCTGGCTCGTTCGGTGCCTACGTGGTGACGGACAATCCTGACCTACTGCACGCCCGAGCCGTGGCTGCGGGCGCCGAGATCGCCGCCGGCCTGCACGATACCGATTATGGATCCCGGGACTTCGCCGTGCGCGACCCCGAAGGCAACCGGTGGTCGTTTGGCACATATCGCGGAGAGCCCCGTCCCGTCCCCGGTGACTCGTAGGCGCCGGGTCACTGGCCGATCGCAGTTGAGTGATCACGGGTTGGAACGCTCAGGAAGTACGGCGAGCCTCGGCCGGCGCCGGCACGCGCCAGCGATGAAGAGTGTGCCGGGGGTCAGCGAGACGGAGGACTGGCGATGAGCAGCTCGGGAGCGGGTACGGCCGCTTGGCGGAAATCACTAGGACAGGTGGGGGTCTGGGTCGGTGCCGGAGCTGTTGAGCAGGATCCCGGTGGCTTTGCCGTCCGGGTCGAGCGCCTCGGTTATGGCGCCCTTTGGGTGGGCGGCGGCAGCCCTGACGGGCGTGCCTTCGACTTGCTCGAGCGGGCCCTCTCCCAAACGCGTCGGCTCGTGGTAGCGACCGGGATAACCAACATCTGGGCCTGGGAGCCCGCTGCGCTCGCTCGGCGGGTCGCTGCGCTCGGGGCCGCGTACCCCGGCCGCTTCGTTCTCGGGCTCGGCGTGAGCCACGCGCCTCTCGTCGAGGGCCTCGGCCATCGCTACGAGCACCCGCTGAAGGCCATGGCCGGGTTCCTCGGCGGGCTGGACGCCGCCGAGGACAACGACGCCGACGCCAGGGGCGGGCCACCTCCGCCAAGGGTTCTAGCCGCGCTCGGACAGCGGATGCTGGAGCTTTCCCGGGACCGGTCCGCCGGAGCCCATCCCTACCTCACGCCGCCCGAGCACACCGAGCTCGCCCGTCAGGTTCTCGGCGAGGCGCCCCTGCTCGCGCCCGAGCAGGCGTTCGTCCTCGGAGACGAGCCGCGGCAGGCACGGGCCACAGCAAGGGCCTACCTCGCGCGCTACCTGAGCCTGCCCAACTACCGGGTGAACCTCGAGCGCCTCGGTTACGGCGCGGAGGACCTGGCCGAGCAGGGGAGCGACCGCCTCGTCGACGCCGTCGTCGTCCAAGGGAGCCCCGAACAAGTCGTGAGCCGGGTCCGTGCCCACCTCGAGGCCGGCGCCGACCACGTCTGCGTGCAGCCGCTCGCCCACGGCGGAGGTATCGATGCCGGAGCACTCGAGGTCCTTGCCCCGCTCCTGCCCGCCCTTTGAGCCGGACCGGGAAAGCCAGATCCCGATAACGAAAGGCGCCCAATGGCCCGCATACTGATCACCGGCTCTTCCGACGGGCTCGGCCTCATGGCAGCGCAGCTCTTGGCGCGCCAGCATCACGAGGTCGTGTTGCACGCTCGCAACGAGCGCCGCGCCCTCGACGCGCGAATGGCATTGCCCGAGGCATCCGCTGTCGTGGTGGGAGACATCGCCACCATCGCCGGCATGCGTCAGGTCGCGGAGGCGGCCAACGCGACGGGCCGATTCGACGCAGTCATTCACAACGCCGCCGTCGGTTCAAGCGAACCTCGCCGGATCGTCACCGCAGACGGCCTGAGCCACGTGTTTGCCATCAACGTCCTTGCCCCCTACGTTCTCACCGCCCAGGTCGAGATGCCGAGCCGGCTGATCTATCTCAGCTCGGGCATGCACCGCGGAGGGAGCCCATCCATGGACGACTTGCAGTGGTCGCACCGCCGCTGGGACGGCTCGCAGGCGTACTCCGACAGCAAGCTTTTCGTCGCCGTGCTCGCCGCGGCAGTCGCACGCCACCGACCCGACGTCCGGTCGAATGCCGTCGACCCCGGCTGGGTGGCCACGAAGATGGGAGGGGCCGGCGCACCCGACGACCTGGCCCTGGGTTCGGTCACCCAGGCGTGGCTGGCCGTCGGTGACGATGCCGGGGCGCTGGTGTCCGGCGCCTTCTTCTACCACCAGCGTCCCTGTGGGACGCACCCCTCGGTGCACGACCACCGATTTCAGGAAGATCTGCTCGCGAGTTGCGCCGACATCGGTGGGGTCACGCTGCCCGGCACCTCGCAAGGTGACTGACCGGCCGCTCGGATCATGACGTCGTGGGTTGGGGCCCGCGGACAGCGGTGCGGCCAGAGCTTGAACGACCTCGGGAATAAGGCACTTGTCGGGTTCAGGCTCGCACAACCTCGAGCGTTGAGAGAGTTGGGTCAGCCGCGTACGCGACGCGCACTCCGTCAGCCGCGACCGCTCGGAGACCGGCGAGGAGGTCCTCGGTAACCAGCTCGCCGGGCGCCAGTACCGGGATGCCCGGCGGGTAGGGAGCGATGAGCTCAGCAGAGACGCGTCCGACGGCGAGGTCCGCAGCGACCGACTCGTGAGCGGAGAAGAACGCCGCCCGCGGGCTCATAACGTTCATGGGCCGGACCTGCCAGCTCACAGCGATCGACGGCGATCGCGGCGGACCCGATGTCGCGTGAATTGCTGGAACGAGTGCGTTGACGAGCTTGTCCAGCGTGGCCTGGTCGTCGGCGACGGTCACAATCGCCACGATGGTGTCGCGGTCGGCCAGCTCCAAGGGAAGTCCCTGGTCGATGAGCATGCGCTCAACCTCGATGCCGTTCGCTCCCACACGCGACATCAAGAGCACGAGGCGCATCGGGTCGAAACAGCCCGCCGGGAAGGAGCTCTCGTCGGGGACCTCGAGTCCCGGGACCTCTTCGCGTAGGCGTTGCCGGGCGTTTGTGACAATCGGGATGACGCGTTCCAGCAGCTCGGGACCGCGGGCCTCCATCAGTGCACGACATCCGTCGATGCTCGCGAGCACCGATCCAGCAGAGCTCGTCGAGTGGCTTGCCTCGAAACCCCGTTCGAGGCGGTCACGGTCCAGGCGCTGGGTGCGGGCGCATACCAGACTCGCTTGGGTGTAACCAGGGAGGAGCTTGTGGATGCTCGTGACCATCGCGTCCGCTCCGAGCGCCATGGCATGTGCCGGCAGTTGCGGGTGGTGACCGAGGTGTGCTCCCCAAGCCTGGTCCACTATGACGGGCACGTCGTAGTGGTGGGCGACTTCGATGATGCGCCCGACGTCGGAGAGCGTGCCGAGATAGCCCGGCTCAGTGATTAGCACAGCGCGAGCGTCCGGATTAGCGGCGAGCGTAGCCTCGACGTCTTCGACGGCGACTCCGAGCGGCATGCCCGTGGCGGCGTCGATCGCCGTCGGCAGCCAACACGGCTCCAGGTCCGCCAGCACCATGCCCAGCAGTAGGGACCGGTGCAGCGAGCGCGTCACCACGACCTTGTCGCCCGGCTGGCCGACCGCGAGGCAGAGTGCCTGGTTGCAGTGCGTTGAGCCTCCCGTCGAGTAACGGCACCAGTCTGCGTCGTACCATCGCGCAGAGCGTCCCTCGGCTGCCGCGAGGAGACCGCCCGCCGACTTGACCGTGTCGACGCCGCCGTAGAGGGGAACATCGCCTGCGACCACCGCGCCGAGGTCCTCGTCGAGCTTGAACGCACGGCCCTTGTGGCCCGGCGTGGTGAAAGGGGTCGCCTTGGACTCGCGGAAGCTCAGATAGCCGTCGAGGAGCGGAGCGTCGGCGCGAAGCCCTGACGGGGCGCTCGGTTCGGGCGCGGCTTCATTGGCGGCCTGTCGAGTAGTCATTGGTTCATGCGCTCACGTTCGGGTGAGGCTAGCCGCGCACCCCGCTCCAAGAGAAAGTGCTCGCTGTATGCCCTGCAAAGCTCCCGGCCATCGGCCGTGCCGGTTGCGGGACCGGTGCGACATCGTCGAACGCCGCGACAAGCTGGACAGGACCGAGAAGAGAGATCCGGCGGAAAGAACCGAAAAAGCGGAGAGAAGGCTCCCGATCGAGCAGGCCGAGCCGATCGAGCCGATCGAGCAGGCCGAGCCGATCGAGCCGATCGAGCAGGCCGAGCCGATCGAGCCGATCGAGAGGACGGAGCGGTTGGATCCGATCGAAAGGAACGAGTCCTCCGACCAGAGAGACCATTGCAACATGCTCATATTGAGGTTCCTATCATCTTTCGCCGGGCCCGGGAACGGTCTCAGGAGGCCGATGCGCAGCGTTCACCGCCGCCAGGGTCACCGGCTCACCGGACAGTGATCATCGCGCGCGAGAGTGATCGCGTTCACTTCCGGGTCGTGTCGCCTGACGCCGGTTTCACGTTCGGCCCGCCGAAAACCTCCCCGGCATCGATCTGCGCCGAGTGGAATGCAGAGCCCGCTTCCTCGATAGGCTCTGCCTGGTGCCGCTCATCCAGGTGATTGTCGGCAGCACACGTCGGGGCCGCTTCGCGGACAAGCCTGTTGCATGGTTGGCGGATCGACTCGGGCGTCGGGACGGCTTCGACCTCGAGATCTTGGATCTCCGGGACCACCCGCTGCCGCTCTACGACCGTGCCGTCCCGCCGGCTCGCTCACTACGGGACTACCCCGACGAGGACGTGGGCCGCCTGGGCCGAGCCATCGAACGCGCTGAGGGTTTCATCATCGTCACCAGCGAGTACAACCATGGTTACCCGGCATCGCTCAAGAACGCGATGGACCACGTGTTCCCCGAATTCAATCGGAAACCAGTGGCGTTCGTCGGTTACGGCAATGTCGGCGGGGCCCGGGCAATCGAGCAGTTACGCCTCGTCGCGGTGGAATTCGAAATGGCTCCACTCCGCCATGCCATCCACATACTTCCGGAGCTGATGATCGCCGCCATGCGCGCCGATCCGTTCTCTCCCGAGGTGTTCAGCTCGTTGGACCAACGGCTCGAGGCGATGGTCGCGGACCTCCTGTGGTGGACCGCGGCGCTCGGCGCCGGACGTGCAGCTGAGAAACTGACATTGTGACCGATATCGACTTTCGTCTCGTTGCCGAGGTCAGCTCGGACAGCCCCGGCGCGATTGGACCTTTGCTCGAACAGCTCGTCGGGGGCACCGTCACCGCAACACCCGAAGGCTTCCACGTCGACGCCCGCATGAGAGGAGCCGACGCCCGCTCCCTCAACCGTTTCTTGTTGTCTGCTCTGCGTCGCGTCGAACGCCGGACCCGCCTGCGCGCGGAGTGGACCGGCAACGGCGAAACGCATCGGTTTTTCGACTACGTGCCAAAGGGCAGCCGTCCAGCTTCGCCAGGCCAACCCGGCGCCTGAGGACTTCTAGAGCCGCTTTGCGCGATAGTGCCCGCCCCCGATCGGGGAGCGGGCACCCATCTGTTCAGTTGTCTGCATCCCGGGAAAGCCGTGGAGTCTCCGGGGTCTTGAGGCCTCAGGCGAGCTTTGTGCGCTCTGGCCGCTGCGTAATGGCCTTGATGGCGCATTGCCGTCACCGTCAGTCCTGAGTGCCAACCTCAGTAGGTACAACCCTCCTACGAGGCGCCGCCGGGCTTCTGGTCAGCCTCGGGGATGCATAGGAATTCGTCTCGCACGCTTCGGTTCGAGCCCCCTTCCTGATTCCACTCCGGGAACCTAGAGCAAGAACACCGAAGGCTCCAGTTTCGTTCCCGATCCGAGCCGATTCCGAGATGACCTCACGCCTGACGATCAGGGCCGGCGCTGATTGGCGGAGACGGCCTGTTCGACAGAGGCGAAGAGATGATCGGGGCCGAACTGTTGGAGGAGCGCGCCGTGCTTGAGGTCGTGATGGGCCAGGTGCGACGCCCGGGCGATCTCGATGGTTACTCCCCGCTGGCTGAACTCACCGGCTAGGTCCCGCAGGGCCTTCAGGCCGGTGAAGTCGATGTCGGACATGCCGTTGGCCTCGAGGATCACTGCCTGCACAGGACTTGATGCGGAGCCGACGAGCTGGACACGCTTCGGCCCGGTCCCGGACCACGTCCAGCGCAGGGGGCAGGATCTAACCTGGCGACCATGATCACAGCGGTCCACACATTGGTCTACTCGGACGACCCCGAGGCGGCTCGAGCGTTCTTTCGGGACGTTCTCGACTGGCCGCATGTCGACGCCCACGACGGTTGGCTCATCTTCAAGACGGGTCCTTCGGAGCTCGGGGTGCATCCGACTTCGAAACAGCACGGTGGGGAAGTGTGCTCGACCCACCAGCACCACGAGATCTCTCTCATGTGCGACGACATCGCGCTGACCGTGGCAGAGCTGGGGGCGAGGGGTGCCAAGCTCACACGCGAGATCAGGGACGACGGCTTCGGGCTGACGGCCACCCTGGAAGTGCCTGGCGCGGGCGAGATGATGCTCTACGAGCCGAAGCACCCGACTGCGTACGGCCTTTGACGGACGGTTCGTCGTCGCCTTCTCAAGAGGTCGAGTCGGCCGATCGGTCAGCCCGGCGTCCCCGAGGCTGCGAGACGCCCGCGTCCGTATGCTGACTCGATGACTCGTCGTGCGCCTGTCCTTCCTGCTGTCGGGGTGACTGCGGTAGGTGTCGCGGCCGTCCGGGCCGCTGAGACGAGCCGACCCGATCGGCTTTTCGCGGATCGGTTCGCGGCCAGCTTCGTACGAGCCGCGGGACCGAGTACTCGCCGGCCGGACGGGGCCGAGCGTCGCCGCCGGTCTGCTTCCTTGGTCGCCTGGGTCACCGTGCGGACCCGTTTTCTCGACGATCTCGTGCTGGACGCCTGCGCAGGCGGATGTCGGCAGGTGGTGATTCTTGGTGCCGGCCTGGACGCGCGTGCCTTCCGGTTGGCTTGGCCGGACGGGCTCCGGGTCTTCGAGCTCGACCTCGCTGGCGTGCTGGAGTTCAAGGAGCAGGTGGTCCGGGCCGAAGCTTGGCGGCCTTCCTGCGAGCGCATCACCGTGCCGGTCGATCTTTCCGAGGACTGGACCCGTCCACTCGGCGACGCAGGCTTCGACGCGGGCGCGCCGGTCGCCTGGCTGGCCGAGGGCGTGCTCGCCTACCTGTCCCCGCAGGCCAGCAACTCGCTTGTTGTCCGTGCCGCGGAGTTGTCGGTGCCGACAAGCCGCCTGGGTCTCACCTTGGCCAGTTCCCGGCGTCTTCAGGCGTGGCGCGAGGCCCACCCCGACGGTACGGGCGGGCCGGGCGACTACGTCGCGCTTTGGCGCTCCGCCCCTCCCGCAGAGGCGATCGAGTGGCTTGCCTCTCATGGCTGGCATGCCGAGGTCTTCGACGTTGCGGAGCGCTCGGCCGCCTATGGCAGGCCTCTCGAGCAGGACGCCCGCCGGACGGACGGTGCCCGCCTCGTCGACGCCGACCGCCGATGACGGCGCGGGCTGAACGGGATCACGACGGGCGCGGCTGCCGGTCGTGACGCCGGCTCGGCCGAGCTCAGGGCAAGGAGCGGGCTTCCTCGGCTGACCAGGCTCGTTCTGCTGTGGCGAGGGCAGACGGGATCGAACCGTGCAGTTGGGACGAGCCGCTCAGGGCAGTCCCCAGCGCTTCGAGCGCTTCAAGCACGACGCTGAGGCGGGCGCGCTGGCCGGTGTGGTCGATCCGTACGACCGTCCTGGCTAGCTCGCCGAAGCCCGACGAGACGGCGACAGGGCGATCCGCCCGGGCGCGTTCGACGAGGGAGCGTGCATCGATGCCAGGCGGCGCGGCGAGCGTCGTTGCGACGACTGCCGCGTCGGCGTCGCTGACGAAGGGAGCCAGCCCGAGGGCGCGTGCACCGCAGCGACTTGCTGTCGCGGACCGCGCGATGGCGTCGTTGCACGCTTTGCAGGCCCTCGGCAAGGACGCGCTCGACCGCAGCTTCGAGGGCGAGGATCTCCAGCGGCGACGGCGTTCGGGGGACGGTGCTCCTGGCCGAGCCGACCCATCGGTCTTTCCAGTCGAGCAGCGAGAGCACCGAGCCTCGGGGTGCGCCGGGATTGTCGCGCATCGTTTGCCAGGCGCGGCCGCTGAGCGCGGCAATCGAAATGCCGCTCGGCCCGGCCAGTGCCTTCTGTGGTCCGATGACGGCGATGTCGATGCCCCAGTCGTCGAGGCGAACCTCGTGCGCCCCGACCGAGGCGACGACGTCGAGCACGACGAGGGCGCCGCTCTCGCGGGCGAGCCCGGCGATGGCCTCGGCATCGTTGCGGACACCGCTCGCAGCCTCGACGTGGACAAAGCTCACCACCGAGATCTCGGGATGGGTCCTAAGCGTTCGCTCGACCTCCTCCGGCTCGACAGCCTTGCGAGGCTCGGCCTCGATCCCGATGACCGTCGCTCCCGCTTCGCAAAGCCAACGCCCGATCGCGGCACCGTATGGGCCCGTGGTGAGGTTGAGCGCGACCACGCCGATCCGGCCGACTGCGCGCGCAGCCGCTTCGAGCGGGAGGACTGCCTCGCCCTGGGCCAGGACGACATCAAGGCGGGTTTGGAGCAGCGAGGCGATGGTGGCCTCGAGCCGCTGGAGACGGGCGGGTGAGACGGGCTGCGGGTCCAACAGCGGGTTGGTCACGGGCCCTGGACAGCCTCGGGAGATGTCTCGTCGCGGAAGTGGCACGCCGCGAAGTGCACCGCGCTAGTGCGGACGCGTTCGAGACGGGGTGTGTCGCTGGTGCACACCTCTGTGGCGCGCGGGCAGCGGGGATGGAACGAGCAGCCGGTCGGGATGTCGATCGGGCTTGGCGGCTCGCCTTTCACCGTCGGTCGGACGAGCTCGATCTGGTGCAGGCGCGGCGCGGACGCGAGCAACGCGCGGGTGTAGGGATGGCGCGGGTCGCGAAAGACCGACTCGCGATCGCCCTCCTCCACGATTCGCCCGAGGTACATGACCGCGACGCGGTCGCTCAGGTGGCGCACGACGGCCAGGTTGTGCGAGATGAACAAGACGGTCAGGCCAAGGCGGCTGCGCAGGTCCTCGAAGAGCCGGAGGATCGTGGTCTGCACGGAGACGTCCAGTGCCGAGACGGGCTCGTCGGCAATGATGACGCGCGGCTCGACAGCGAGTGCCCGTGCGATCGCGATCCGCTGTCGCTGACCCCCGGAGAACTGGCTTGGCAGGCCGTCAAGCGCGTCAGACGGGAGGCCGACGAGTGCCATGAGCTGAACGCACCGCTCCTCGAGGTCGGCGCGGGCGACGAGCCGGTGGACCCGCAGCAGCTCGCTGAGGACCTGACGGATGGTCATGCGGGGGTTGAGCGATGAATAAGGGTCCTGGAACACCATCTGTATCGCACGCCTGTCCTTTGTGGCTCGCTTCAGGCCGAGCTGGCGACCCTCGAAGCGCACCGTCCCCGCGCTCGGGGCGACCCGGCCCGCGATGCACTTCGCGATGGTGGTCTTGCCGCACCCGGACTCACCCACGAGGCCGACGACCTCGCCTTCGGCGACCTGGAACGTGACGTCGTCGACGGCTCGCAGCAGGCGGCCGTGCTCGGCAGCGAAGCTCACGCAGAGGTTCTCGACCTCGATGAGCGCGTCAGCCACGGTTGCCGGCCGCTCTTGTCGTCGCGAGCTCGTCTGAGTGCAGGCATGCCGCCTCGTGATCGGGACCGACAGGCTCCAGGCGGACGTCGGTCGTGGCGCACTCGGGCGTCGCGAACCGACAGCGGGGATGGAACGTGCAACCACTCGGAAGCCGGAGCGGGTCCGGCAGCGAGCCCGGGATCGCGAGCGGCTCGTACTCTGGGGCGTCCACGTTTGGCGCTGCCGCGAGCAGGCCGGCGGTATAGGGGTGCCTCGGCGTGGCGAGTACGGCACCGGTGGGTCCGGTCTCGACGAGGCGACCTGTGTACATGACCGCGAGCCGCTCTGCGACCTGGCTGACGACGCCGAGGTCGTGGGTGACCAAGACGAGCGACAGGCCGCGCTCGGCGCGAAGCTCTGCCAGCAGCGCAAGGATCTGGGTCTGGATGGTGACGTCGAGGGCGGTCGTCGGCTCGTCGCACAACAGGATCGCCGGGTCCGACGACAATGCGATCGCGATCATGACCCGCTGGCGTGTGCCTCCCGACAACTCGTGCGGATAGGCACGGTAGCGACGCTCGGGATCGGGGATCCCCACCAGGCGCAACAGCTCGAGCGCTCTCTGTCGCGAGGCGCTGCGGCCGAAGCCGAGCACGTGCCGTGGGGCCTCGGCGATCTGGTTCCCGACGGTCGCGACCGGGTTGAGGGCACTGAGGGCGTCCTGGAAGACGATCGACATGCGCTGGCGCTGGCTGTGGCCGCGTCCCCGGCCCCCCGCGGCCGTGTCGAGAGTCACGCCGTCGACGACCACCCGACCCGAGGCGACGCGCCCCCCACTCGGCAACAGTCCCATGATCGCCCGCAGCGTGAGGCTCTTGCCACATCCCGATTCTCCGACGATCGCGAGCGCGCCGCCACGTTCCAGCGAGAACGAGGCGTCGTCTACTGCGCGAAATGCCACACCGTGGCGCGTCATCTCGACGACGAGCCCCTCGACCTCCAAGATGGGAGTCATTCGGGCCGCAATATGTCCGCGAGCCCGTCGCCGAGCAGCGACAGGGAGATTCCTGTGAACACCACGGCCAGTCCCGGCATGATGGCCATCCACTGGTCGCTCTGGAGGAAGTTCTGGCCGTCGGTGATCATCGATCCCCAGTCCGGCGCGGGAGGCTGGATCCCCAGGCCGAGGTAGCCGAGCGTGACGACGGCCAGGATCACGATCACGATGTCGGACATCGAGTAGACGATCGCCTGGGTGACCGTGTTGGGCAAGATGTGCCTCCACAGCACGCGGGCTCTCGAAAGGCCGCCACCTTCCGCGGCGGCCACCCAGTCGAGGGTGCGGGCGACCATCGTCCCGCTTCGCGTCATTCGGGCGTAGACGACCCAATCGGTCAGCGCGAACGCGATGTAGATGCCGTGGGTGCCCACACCGACGAAGAAGACCAGGGCGATGATCAAGACGTAGAAGGGGAACGCCAGCACGACGTCTACGACCCGCATGACGATCGAGTCGAGGCGTCCGCCGAGGTAGCCGCACACCGTGCCGATGAACACGCCGAAGCAGAAGGGGAAGACCACCGCGAGCACGCCGACTTGCAGGTCGGTGCGCCCCCCGTACAGCAGGCGCGACCAGGTATCGCGACCAAGCTCGTCGGTTCCCAGCCAGTGGAGCGCGCTCGGGCCCGAGAGCGTGTGCAGGAGGTCTTGTCCCACCGGGCTGTATCGACCGATGACCGGGGCCAGCAGCACGAGGGCGACGATGGTGGTGGTCATGACGGCGCCCGCCATGAAGGTCCGGTTGTGGAGCGCTCGCGACTTGAAGGAAGGCCGGCGAGCTACCTCGGGCTCCGGCTCGATCAGCGCCACCGATGCCGTGATTGCCGCGCTCACTTGATCCTTATCCTCGGGTCGAGCCGTGCGGTGACGAGATCGGTTATCAAGATCACGACGATCACGCCGAGCGCGTAGACGAGCGTGACGCCCTGCACGACCGGGAAGTCGTTGACGCCGATTGACGACAGCATCAAGTCGCCGAGCCCGCTCAAGGAGAAGACTCGCTCGATCACCACAGTGCCCCCGATCAGGTAGGCGATGTTGATGCCGAGCAAGGTGACGGTCGGGACGAGCGCGTTCCGGGCGACGTGCACGAAGGTGACACGGGACGAGCGCAGCCCCTTTGCGCGGGCGGTCGCCACGTAGTCGGCTCCGAGCACTTCTAGCATGCCGACCCGCAAGCTCCGGATGAGCACCGGGACGATGGCGAAGGCTGCGCACAGCCCGGGCAATATCAGCGAGTGCAGGTGTTGCCAGAAGGTCGTGCCGTAGCCGCCGACCGGGAACCAGTGCAGGTCGAGCGAGAAGAAGATGATCATGATGATGCCCAGCCAGAACTTGGGCATCCCGAGGCCCATCAGCGAGAACAGCCGCACGGCGTGGTCGCCGGGCCGGTCCTGGCGTGTGGCGGCGAAGGCTGCCAGCGGCACCGTGATCACGATCGCGAAGAACGTCGCGACCAGTACGAGCGATCCGGTCAACGCAAGGCGGGGGGCGATGAGCGAGGCGACCGGAGCCTTGTAGTAGATCGAGGCGCCGAGATTGCCATGGGCAAGGGCGTACAGGTAGGCCCAGAACTGGCGCCAGATCGGCAGGTTCAAGCCGAGCTGCCGCCGAAGCGCCGCGACCGCCGACGCCGGCGCGTGCGGGCCGAGAACCATACGGGCCGGGTCGCCGGGGATAAGCCTCAAGAGCAGGAACGTGACGACGACCACGCCGAGCACCACCGGAATTGAGAGGAGGACCCGGCGTACGACATAGCGCCAGCCGGGGCTGGTGAGAAACCGTGGCGTGGGAGGCCATCCGCGCTCGGGAGAACCGGAACCGGCCGCCGAGCCGCCTGCAAGGGCGGTCGTGGGCTCTTTTTCGCCGAGCTCAGCTCGGCCGCCTAGCTCAGCCAGACATCCTCCAACCGGTACGTATCGCCTGGGCTAACGGCGAAACCGTGCAACGTCGGTTGTCAAGCGTAGATGCTCGGTGGCGGGCCTGGCCCGACACCGGTCGCCTGATATCGGCCAGTAAAGCCGCGGCCTGGCGGTAGGGCCGGCGTCGGCGGCTCTTACCGGCCGATCCCCGCGAACACCGACAGCTTCCCGGCGGGGGTTACCTCCTCCACGAGGTTGTTGTCCGTGTCGGCGATGAACAGGTCCCCGTGGGCGTTGACGGCCACCCCTTCCGGCCCGTCGAGGTCCGAGGCGATGGCAGGGCCGGGCATCGGCGGTCCGGCTTGGCCCCTCCCCGCGACCCAGGACAGCCTCCCGGCGGAGGTGACCTCCTCCACGAGCTCGCTGTTGGGGTCGGCGATGAACAGGTCACCGCGGGCATCCAACGCCAACCCGTACGGCGCGTTGAGCTCCGACCTGGTGGCAGGGCCCAGCGTCGGCGGCCCCCGCCTGCCTGCCATCCCGGCCACCACCGACAGCTTCCCGGCGGGGGTGATCTTCTCCACGACGTAGTTGCCCGAGTCGGAGACGAACAGGTCCCCGTGGGTGTCCACCGCCACCGCGGTGGGCAAGTAGAGCTTCGACCTGGCGGCCCGGCCCGGCGTCGGCCGCCCTTGCTTGTCGGCGACCCCGGCCACCACCGACAGCCTCCCGGAGGGGGTGACCTCCTCCACGACGTCGTTCCACTCGTCGGCGATGAACAGGTCCCCATGGGCGTTCACGGCCACCCCGTGCGGTTGGTAAAGGTCCGACTTGGTGGCAGGTCCGGGTTTCGGCGGCCCCTGGTTGCCGTTCCCGGCCACCACCGACAGCCTCCCGGCGGGGGTGACCTTCTCCACGACGTAGGTATCGACGACGAACAGGTCCCCGTGGGCGTCCACCGCCACCGCGTACGGCCCGACAAGCCTTGATCTCGTGGCGCGGCCCGGCGTCGGCGTTCCTTCCTTTCCGTCCCCCGCCACCACCGACAGCCTCCCGGCGGGGGTGACCTCCTCCACGACGTAGTTGTCCATGTCGGCGATGAACAGGTCCCCGCGGGCGTTCACGGCCACGCCGGTCGGATAGTAGAGCGAAGCCTTCCTCGCGGGCCCTGGGCCTATGTTGCGGACCAGCCGGCCGGCCGGCAACGACAAGGTGCCGAGAGACGCCCCGGTGGGCCCCCGCGCTGGCTGGGCGGTCGTCCCGGCGGATGACATGCTGGCCGCCCTCGGGGCGGCCTGCGACGCTGATGCGGGGCCGCAGGCTGCCCAAGCGGCTAACAGCCCTGCCGCCAGGCTCACGACGACGCCCGTCTGGCGAGTCCTGTTCAACATGACCCCAGCGCCTCCCTTCTCCGTAGCACGCGCAGGCCCGGTGTGAATGCTCGGACCGAGTATTGCCCTTTCGCCGTGGATGCTATGACCGGCCACGCCGGAGCGCCCGATGTTCTTCTCGGCAGGGCCGGTGATGCACTCAGGGGCGTGGTCTGCGAGGAGCCGGCGCGGCTGGTTCCTGGGTGCCACCTGTGGTCGGGAGCAGAGGCAACGCCTCAGTCGTGTGAGCGGGTGTGCAACTCGGCGGACGCCCGCATCCGCGCACGCATCGTGAAGGCGGCGACGATCGCACACACGAGCATCATCGCCCCGGCAGCCGAGAGCGCGGCGTTCAGACCGTGGCCGAACGCTACGTACGCAGCCTGGGTCACCTCCCTCACGATCTTCGTGATCGCCGGTGTTCCCTTGAATTGCTTGGCCTGTGAGTTGAACGTGCCGGTCGTGACCGCCGCTATGACCGTGTCCTGGAAGTGCTTCGGGATACCGATCAGGTTGAGCTGACGAACGAGGCTTGTGATCAGCTGGCCGTTCACCATCGATCCGAGGATCGCCACGCCGGCGACGGCACCGAGCTCGCGGCTGGTGTTCGTGGCGGACGCCGCCATGCCCGAGTGCTCGGCGGGGAGAGATGAGAGGGCAGTGGAGGTCACCGGGACCATTGCGATGCCGAACCCCACACCGGCTATGGGGAGCGTCCAGCCGATGGTCGACAGGCCCGAGCTGGGAGTCAAGACGACCTCGGTCAGGATGATTCCGATTCCCGCGAGTGCGCAACCGACGGTCATCGGCAGCCTCGGTCCGGATCGCGCCACCCAACGCCCGGTCAGGAGCGAAGCGATGATCATCGCGGCTGCCATCGGAGCGAAGTCGAGCGCGGTTCCGTAGCCCGAGCTCGTGCCCACGTCCTGGAGATACAGAGCCACGAAGAAGAAGATGGAGAAGGTACCGAAGTACGTGCAGAACGCAACGATGTTGCAACCGGCAAAGGCTGAACGCCTGAAGAACGAGACGTCGAGGATCGGGTTAGTCGCCGTGCGTTCGTAGAGCACGAAGAAGATCGCGAGAACGAACGAGGCAGCGAACAGCTCGTCGATCCTGAAGTTCCTGTAGCCCGACGACTCGCCCTGAATGACGGCGAAGGACACAGCGGCGAGAGCTCCGGCGCCGAGAAGAAAGCCTGGGAAGTCCAAACGACGGCGAAGCGTGTTGACGCTCTCGGGCAGGATCAGCGCCGCGCCGCTGAGTGCGACCAAGCCGAAGAACAGGTTGAACCAGAAGACTGCCCGGAACGAGTACACGCCCACCAGCACGCCACCGATCAAGGGTCCCATGGCGAGCGCAAGCCCGGACACGGCTGCCCATATCCCGAGCGCCTTCGCACGCGATCGCCGCTCTGGGTAGAGGTGGCGGATCATCGAGAGCGTGCCCGGCTCGGATGCCGCCGCCCCGAGTCCCATGATGACCCGGCCGGTGATCAGGACATCGGCGTTCGCCGCCACCGCGGCGGCGACCGAACCACAGCAGAACAAGATGACGCCCGAGAGCATCACCTTCTTCCGGCCGAGCTGGTCACCGAGCGAGCCGAAGATCAGCATGAAGCTCGCAAAGACGAGGGCATAGCCGTTGATCACCCACTGCAGCTGGGTGATCCCGGTATGAAGGGTCGACTGCACGTTCGCCAAGGTGACGCTGATCACCGTGTTGTCCATGAAGGTCAGGAACAGCACGAGCAACAGGGTCGCCAGGCCGAGCCGTCGACGCACCGCGCTCAGATGGAGCCCTATCTCCGCAGGGCTCCCTCGAGCCGAGGAGATCTCGGCGTCATCAGCGAGGATCGGCTCCATGGCCTCGTGGGTGCGCGACACCACACGGGCGAACGGGCCTTGACCGCTCGCTGAGGTGTGGAACATCAGGCGGACCGGCTCGGCGCGATCGCGGGCAACCGCCATCCCACGGCCGCGGCCTCACAGCCGACTGATTGGACACAGCCGATGGGCACGAGCTCCTTTCGAGAGTCCTCTTGTGCCTGAGTGTATGGCTTGACTCCTCCAGCCGCTCATGGCGGGACCGATCAGGACGATCGCGTACTTTCAGCATTGGATCACTTGGACGATCGAAACCCGGATCGTAGTAACTCGACCGCTCTGAATGTCGGGCTGAGCCGTTGTGCAACGGTGTTGTAATGGACCGACGTCGACCTTGCTCAGTTACCAGGCACAGGCGGCGACGCCATCGCTGCCCACCTCTCCGGCCATGTCGTCCTCCTCGGTGCTGAGTGGGAACCCGGCGGTCGTGAGGCCGTGGCCGAAGCCGTCGAGATAGGTGTGTGCGTCGACCTGGCGCGGGTACCTGTTGGCAAGCTGGTGGAAGCGGGCCGTGTGGCCGGCTTCAAGGAGATGCGTGAGCTCGTGGACGATCACCCCGTCGAGTACCCACTCCGGGACCGTCTGGAGGCGGGATGCGATGCGGATCTCCCGGGAGTGGACAGAGCATGATCCCCAACGCCGTTGTTGGCGCGTGGACCATCGGATCGAGGATGGACGGATGTCATCGAGGTACTGGTCCGCCAGGACGGCGGCACGCGCGGCGAGCCCGGCATCTGAGGCGTGGCGGCGGCCGGTGTGCTGGAGCAACTGCTTGACCAGTTGCTCAACGAAACTGTCCCGTGCGGCGCGCGACATGCGCTCTGGCACGACGACGACCACGTGCCCCGCCTCCCAGAAGGCAACGCCGGTCTTGCGGCGCCGGGCACTCGCGCGGATCTCCACCTCAGGTGTGACGTTCGGGTCCATTGGACTCCCCTTTTCCCATCGGGCGTGCCTCGATGGTAACGAGGGGGTGTTCGCGCCCGGGGGATGACCCAGGTGCGGTCGAGGGGCGGCCGGCGCGAGGCAGGAAGAACGCCGGTGACCAGCACTCCTGGCAGCCCTGGGCGAAGCGGATCGCACGCCTTGGGCAGCCGTCGGCCGGGGATCCTCAGGTCATCAATGGTGAAAGCTCGCCTTGTTCTCCGTCGGCCCCCGATTCGGCCCGGCCGAGGTCGCCAGCCTCTTCAGCACCGTCTGCAGGTCCTCTAGGAGCATCCTCGCGAGATCACGGCTGAAGCCGTTGCGCACGACGACGCGCAGCACCGACACGTCGTCGAGCGCCGGCGGCAAGCTGTACGCGGGAACGAGCCAACCGAACGAGCGGAGCGATTCGGAGATGTCGTAGACGCTGTAAGGCAAGGTGTCTGTCAGCCGGAACGCGAACACGGGGATCCCTTCGGCTCTCGAGACCAGAGAGAACGGGCCGAGCCGCTCGATCTCACCGGCGAGCCACTGCGCCGTGTCCCGGCAGGCCGCCTGGACCTCGCCGTAGCCGTCGGCCCCGAGGCGCAAGAAGTTGTAGTACTGCGCCACGACCTGGGCCCCCGGCCGGGAGAAGTTCAGGGCGAACGTCGGCATCTCGCCACCGAGGTAGTTGACCTTGAACACGAGGTCGTCCGGCAGGGCCTTGGCGTCACGCCACAGGATCCAGCCGACGCCGGGATAGACGAGCCCGAATTTATGGCCGGAAACGTTGATGGACTGGACCCGCGGCACCCGGAAGTCCCATCTGAGTCTCTTGTCGAGAAATGGGGCCACCAGCCCACCAGACGCCCCGTCCACGTGCATCGGCACGTCAGGGCCACCCCCGGCCGCGAGGGCATCGAGCGCGGCGGCGATCTCGGCCACAGGCTCGTAAGCCCCGTCGTAGGTCGATCCGAGGACGGCCACGACTCCGATCGTGTTGTCGTCGCAGGCTTTGACGGCGTTCTCCGCAGTGAGATGGGCCGTCTCCGGCCCCACGGGGACCAGGCGAGCCTCGACGTCGAAGTAGCGGCAGAACTTCTCCCAGCAGACCTGGACGTTCGCGCCCATGACGAGATTCGGCCGGTCCACCGGGAGCCCGGCGGGCGCGCGGCGCTGCCGCCAGCGCCACTTGAGGGCAAGGCCACCGAGCATGCACGCCTCGCTCGACCCGGTGGTCGAGCAACCCGTCGCGCCGGAGCCTTCGGCGTGCCAGAGGCGTGCGAGGATGTTCACGCATCGCCGCTCGATCTCGGCCGTCTGCGGGTACTCGTCCTTGTCGATCATGTTCTTCGAGGCGCATTCGGCCATGAGCAGCTCGGCTTCGGGCTCCATCCAGGTCGTCACGAACGTCGCGAGGTTGAGCCGGGCGTTGCCGTCCAGCATCAGCTCGTCGTGGATGATCTGGAAGGCGATCCGGGGAGGCATGCCCTTGTCCGCAAGTCGCAGGCGTGGGACCTCGCCGACTTCCCCGTGTTGGGAGAACTGCGGCCGAAAGCTCAACTCGTCGTAGTTGTCGGCGTCAGGCGTGTGAGGGTGAAGTGGCACGGTTGGACCTCCTCGTCGTGTCCAACAGTAGGGGCCGGGCCCGGCCGTGGTCGGACGCCTTTGTCCGATTTCCGCCAGATTCTGGCTGGGGCGCCTGACAGACTCCATACATGGGCGAAATGACGATCGGGAGGGGACCGGCGAGGGCCGCCGTGCCGGCACTGCTCGACGACGACGCACGGTACTTGGCGGTGCGCAGCCGCGACGCCCGTTTCGACGGGTGGTTCTTCGTCGCTGTCACCTCGACGGGGATCTACTGCCGGCCGAGCTGCCCGTCGCCGCCTGCCCGGCCGACGAGGGTGTGCTTCTTCCCGACCGCCGCAGCAGCGCAGCGGGCGGGCTTTCGCGCGTGCAAGCGGTGCAGGCCGGACGCGACCCCCGGCTCACCTGAATGGGACCGCCGCGCCGACGCGGTCGGGCGCGCGATGCGCCTCATCGCCGACGGCGTCGTCGACCGGGACGGCGTGCCGGGACTGGCCCGCCGGCTCGGATACAGCGAGCGACATCTCCACAGGCTGCTGGTCGCCGAGGTAGGGGCGGGTCCGCTGGCGCTCGCCCGGGCCCAGCGCGCCCAGACGGCGCGGATCCTGCTCGAGACGACAGAGCTCCGTGCCGCAGAGATCGCCTTCGCGGCCGGCTTCTCGAGCGTGCGGCAATTCAACGAGACGATCAAGGAGGTCTTCGCCGTCGCCCCGATGGCGCTCAGGGCGCGCTCGACCGCTAGGGGTGGGTCGCTCGGTGTGTCGTGGCCCGCGCCCGGCACCGTCGCCCTCAGGCTCGCGTACCGACCCCCGCTTCAGGTTGAGCAGCTCTTCGGGTTCCTGGCCGCGCGGGCGATCCCCGGGGTCGAGGAAGGTGATGCGGGGCGTTACCGCCGGACTCTGTCCCTGCCGCACGGGACCGGTATCGCCGAGGTCAGCGTCGACGCCGGTGTTCACAGCTGCCTGCGATGCGTGCTCGCCCTCGGGGACCTGCGCGATCTCACAGCCGCGGTCCGCCGTCTGCGACGGCTGTTCGATCTCGATGCCGACCCGGTAGCAGTCCTCGAGGCGCTCGGAGCCGACCCCGTTCTCGGTCCGTCGGTCACGGCGATGCCGGGTTTGCGGGCGCCGGGGCACGTCGACGGTGACGAGCTCGCGTTCCGGGCGGTCCTCGGCCAGCACGTGAGCGTGGCCGGTGCCCGGACGGTCGCAGGTCGCCTTGCCGCTGATCACGGGCTCAGGCTGGGCGAGGCGTCCGGTTCGCTCACGCGCTTGTTCCCGAGCGCACGGGTGATCGCGGCGCTTGCGCCTGAGCAATTGCCGATGCCGTCGGGCCGGGCGAGAGCTGCTATCAGGCTCGCGTCGGCCCTCGCATCGGGAGAAGTGATCCTCGACGCTGGTGCCGACAGGGACGCCGTCGCCGGGCGGCTGCTCGCCATTGACGGGATCGGGCCGTGGACCGTGGCCTACATCCGCCTGCGTGGCCTCGGTGATCCCGACGCCTTCCTGCCCAGCGATCTCGGGGTCCGCCGAGCCCTCGAGGCCCGTGGGCTTCCGGGTGATCCCCGAAGCGCCAGCGCGACGGCCGAGGCGTGGCGCCCGTGGCGCTCGTACGCGTTGCAGTACCTGTGGTCCACTCCGATGCGTCCTGGAGCCGACACGGGCAACAGCCCACAGACGGGAAGAAAGGAGCAAGCAGCATGACGCTCGTTGCCAAGGAGGCGCTGGCCACCTACTGGAGCACCTACCGAGCACCGATCGGCGAGATCCTTCTCGTCGCCGACGACACAGGCCTTCGCGAGCTGCACCTTCCCGGTTGCTTCGCCGCTCGCGACGACTCTCGGGCCTCACCTCCTGCCGGCGCTCATCTGGCCAAGGCCGCCGAGCAGCTCGGGGCGTACTTTGCCGGTGAGCTGACGCGGTTCGATCTCACGCTTGTCCCCAAGGGCACGGCCTTCCAGCTTCAGGTCTGGTGGGCGCTGGCGGACATCCCGTATGCCAAGACCGAGAGCTACGGGTCCGTGGCGGCCCGGATCGGTCGCCCGAAGGCGAGCCGGGCGGTCGGCATGGCGAACAACAAGAACCCGCTTGCGATCGTGCTCCCGTGCCACCGTGTCATCGGGTCCAACGGCAGCCTCGTCGGCTACGGCGGCGGGCTTTGGATGAAGCAGTGGCTGTTGCAGCACGAGGCAGCGGTTGCCGGGCCCCTCGCAGCGCCGCCACGCTGAGGCCCGAACCTTGATGGTGTCCGGGTACCGTCACAGGGCGCAACCTCGGAAGGAGCCCACATGCCCAACTCTCACCTCGCCGGGTCAGAGCGCGCCCGTCTGTGCGATGTGCTGGCCGAGGCCGGACCGGACGCGCCCACACTGTGCGCGGGGTGGTTGACCAGGGACCTCGCAGCTCACCTGTTCGTGCGCGAGCGTCGCCCGCTCGCGATGGCCGGCATCGTGCTTGGCGGACCCTTTCCCAAGCTCACCGACAGCTCGATGGCATCTGCGCTGAGGAGCCACGGATACGCGGGCCTCGTGGCCAGAGTGCGCTCCGGACCTCCGCTGTTGTGGCGGCCGATTGACGGTCTCGTCAACCTGGTCGAGTACTTCGTGCACGGCGAAGACGTACGCCGAGCGGCGCCGACATGGGAGCCGAGAAACGAGCCGCAGCTCGATGCAGCCCTCTGGGTCACTCTCGGTCGCATGTCCCGGGTGCTGACCCGCAAGGTCCGGGGTGCCGGGCTCGAGCTCGAGCGGCCTGGAGGTGAGCGGATCGTCGCTCGCAGGGGGGAACCCCGTGCGGTGCTGAGCGGAAGTGCCCAGGAGCTCGTGCTGTTCCTCTCCGGCCGGGGTCAGGTCGCGAGAGTCTCGCTGAGCGGCGCGGAGGAGGCACAACAGATCGTGCGCGGAGCCAGCCTGGGGATCTAGGGCTTCGCCCAGCGCGTGAGCGCCGATTGTTGTCGCCGGCCTCTAGGGGCGGCCTGCGTGGGCGACGCTGTCAGGAAGCAGACCCGAAGCCGCCGCCATCGGCTCGCCTGGCCGCTTGCCTGGCACTCTGACGCTCGGAAAGTCGCGCGGCGTAGGCGGCAGCCTCGCTGCGCCGGTCCATCCCGAGTTTGGAGAGCATGCTCGAGACGTAGTTCTTGACGGTCTTCTCCGCCAGGTAGAGGCGATCGGCGATCTGCCGGTTCGTCAGGCCCTCGGCGACGAGGTCGAGGACACGCCGTTCCTGATCCGAAAGCCGGTCGAGGCGTTCGTCGCGGGCGGGTCCGCCCCGAAGTCGGTCGAAGACGCGCTTTGTCATCGACGGGTCGATGAGGGACTCGCCCCGTCCGACCCGACGCACTGCGTCCAACAGATCGCTGCCACGGATCTGCTTCAGCACATACCCGGACGCTCCCGCCATGATGGCGGCGAAGAGGGCCTCGTCGTCGGCGAACGACGTCAACATCAGGCACTGGACACCTGGCAGTCGTGAGCGCAGCTCGCGACACACTTCGATGCCGTCGCCGTCAGGAAGCCGGATGTCGAGCACCGCTACGTCCGGACCGAGAGCGATACCACGGGTGGTCGCCTCCGCAGCGGTGGCCGCCTCACCGACGACCTCGATGTCACCGTCGGCTTCCAGAATGTCCCGCAAGCCACTTCGGACGACCTCGTGATCGTCGACCAAAAACACCCGTAAAGCCATCCGAGCCCTCCGTCGGTTCCCTTCGACCTTACCGGCGGGACGCCGTGGGACCGGGAGGCATCTGTGAGAGCACGTCGGGACCGAGCGAGCGGTAGTGCTGGCGCCAGATGAGGCGATAGACGCCGATCCGCCGCGGGATGGACCTCAAGCCCGGTATGAACGGCACCAGGACCAGCAGCAGCGTGAGCACCATCATGATCGCCCAGACCTCGATGTCACCGTTGTGGGAGGTGTTCATCGGGGGAACCTGGTACCACATGGTGTAGAGCCAGAGCCAGGCCTGCCCGGGGAAGTTCCCGGTCTCGTTCATCATTCCCCATTGGCTTCCCTGGAGATGACGCAGGCTCGCTTGATCGGCCAGATACGTGCCGTCCGCGATAAACAGCAGCGGGTTGGTGTAGTTGGTCGCGTACAGCTGGGGCGTCGCAAGAAGCGCGCCGTCAAGGGCTCCGGTTCGTGCCATCGACTCGAGGTTGCTGATGAGAACGCCAACCGGGCCGTAAGGGCCGACCTTCACCACGAGCTGGCCATTGGAGAAGGTCGCGTTTGCGACGACTGTCTCGTAGGCGGCGTCCCATTTCGCCCGTTGCGCCGCGGACAGCGCCTTGGTACTGCGCAAGCGCGGCATCAAGAGCTGGGCGGTTCGGCAGTGTCGCAAGCGGCTTCAGCACGAAGTCCTGGGCGGTGTTGATCGGGATCCTGACCCCGACGGCCTGCTCGAGCGAGATCGGGCCCAGCTTCTGGGCGACACCCGCCGCGCTCGTGTAGGGCGGCCCGTAGGTCGCGACGCCGCTCGTTCCGTCGAGCTCGGTCATCGCGGTCTGCGCGAAGTCCACTGGCGCGGCGTTCGACCAGGATCTCACCGTAACCGGGGGATCATCGGGCGATGAGAACACGATGGCACAGGCGACCACCAGAACAAGGACGACCAGGAAGGAGATGAGGACCTCCTTCGCCACGTCATAGCGCCGGTAGTCCCCCTGCCACTCGACGACGTCACGGTCCGGCTTGAAGCGGCGAGCCCGGTGGGCGCCGGAGGTGTCGGATGCGCTGGTCGCGCTCATGACTGGTCCTCCGGCAGCTTCCACAACGGCTGCTCCGATGTGGGCGCCTGCGCCGGCGGCTCTTGTGCCGGCGGCTCCTGCCAAGTGGGCTCCTGCGCCGGCGGCTGCTCCGAGGCGGGCTCCGGTGCCGGCTCCTGCAGCAAGGGTTGCTCTTGTGGCGAGGGCTCAGCCAGTTCTTGTGGCACAAGCAGAGACGTCGCGGCCGTGACGGTCGTGGTGAGGCTGAGGCCGGCCTTGGCGAGCTGAGCCTCGGTCGGAGCGAACGGCGGAACGACGCCGTGGCGCCTGACGAGCAGGACGTGAAGCCCGATCAGGAGCGCCACGAGCAGCGGAAGCAGCACGATGTGCCACATCAGCATCTGGCCGAAGTTGAGAACGTTCCAGAAGGCGCCGGCACCCGTGGCGTTGATGCCGTCCTTGGCCTGGGTGCTGATCCATTCCGAGTCGAAGTTCTGCTGCGAGAGATAACCCGTGAAGGCCGTCGCGATGGAGATTGCGAACGCGATCACGCCGGTTACCCAGGTCGCCTTGCGCCGGCCGCGCCACGCCGCCATGAGGAACTTGACCCACAGGTGCACGACCATGAACACGAAGAAGAACTCGGTGGCCCACAGGTGCACCGAGTTCACGAACAGCCCGGCATGGGACTTGTGCCACCACGCCGGGCCCTCGACGGCGAGCACGGCGCCCGACAGCAGCACGACGATGAAAGCCCCGATCGTCAAAGCCCCAAAGACGTAGGTCCACGACGCCACGTAGGCGGGCTGGCGGTCCGGCAGCAGGCGGTCCGGCGGGAAGGCCTCGACTGCCTTTTCGCGGAGCTTGCCAGTCCAGGTTCCCTTGTCGGGGCTGACGGTAAAGGTATCGACCGCGGACGCGCTCACTTCCGTCTCGTCTCATGCCTGGGAAATGGCAGCACAATCGCGGCGACGAGCATGACGATCATGACCGCGATGACGATCAGGTTCGCCAGCGAGATCTGCACGACTCCCCAGCTGATGTACTTGCCGGTTCCCCCTAGGTGCACAAGTGCTGCGAGCAAGTTCATTCCACCCGCAACTGACGTGTGGCTCACGAGCCTCACCTCCCCACCGCATCTTGGCTGCGGCGCGCCATGAACCCTAGGGCCGAAAGTCCCTACTGTGCTCATCGATAACATGCCAAGGTGAATTGGGCGTGCTTCGCGGTTGGTTTGGTGGCGGTCGTACTTTCTCTGACCTCCCTTCTGCCGCTGCGCGGACCGGTAGGTTCGGGCCTCTCCTTCGTGCCCAGCTGGATCGTCGGCGAGGCGCCGCTGCATCTCGCAGCTGTCGTTGTCGTGGTCATGATCGGCTGCGGGCTTGCGGGTGGTTTGGGGAGTTGGCCGGCTTGGGCCGGCTTGGCGTTGGCGGCAATCGCGTGCACGGGCCTAGCGGCACAGTTCGCCTCCGGCCTGCGCTCCCGTGGGCACTTCGAGGTGGCACTTGCCGAGGCGGGCCAGCTCGCACCGCGGTGGAGCTGGAGCCCGCAAGACTCCCGGCGTGTCGTTGTGGCCCTGCCGATCCGGCCACGAAGCGTCGAGCAGCTCCGCGATATCTCCTATGCGGACGACGCCAGCCGCGCCCATCGCCTCGACGTCTATCGCAGAGCCGGGCCTGAAAGGCCGGCCGCGGCGCCGGTGCTCTTGTACTTCCACGGCGGTGCCTGGGTGATGGGGGACAAGCGCGAGCAGGGCATCCCGATGCTCGAGCATCTCGCGGAGAGGGGCTATGTGTGCGTCAGCGCCAACTACGCACTGAGCCCGAAGGCGAGGTGGCCGCGCCATGTCCTCGACTGCAAGCTGGCACTCGCCTGGGTGAAGCAGCACATCGCCGACTACGGAGGCGACCCCGGTCTCGTGTTCTTGTCGGGTGGCTCGGCCGGCGGCCATCTTGCGGCGCTGCTCGCGCTCACCGCCAACGACCCGGTGTGGCAGCCCGGTTTCGAACACGAGGACACCACAGTCGCCGCTTGCATCCCGATGTACGGCGTCTACGACTTCGTCGATCCCGACAGGATCGGCAACGCCAACCTCACGTCCATCTTGGAAAGGCGCGTGTTCGAGCAGGCCGCAGCCGAGGCGTTCGTCGCGGCCTCGCCGATCTCGAGGGTGGGTGAGTCAGCGCCCCCGTTCTTTGTCGTCCACGGACGCAACGACGTTCTCGTCCCCGTCGAGAGTGCCCGCGCCTTCGTAAGAGCGCTCCGGGCCCGCGGCACCGGGCCAGTGGCCTATGCAGAGCTGCCGCTCACCCAACACGCCTTCGACAACTTCTGGTCACCGCGGACGGTTCATTTCGTGCACGCCCTCGAGCACTTCACCGCTCGGATCGTCGCGACCCGTGCCGCGGAACGGGAGGTGGGACGCTAGTTCGCTTGGCGGTGGCGGCCTACCATGCAGCAGATGGCGCCAGCAGGTAGAGCAGACCGGCTCGAACGGATGACGAACCTGGTCCTGGTTCTCCTCGAGACGCCGCGCCTGGTCTCCTTGCGGGAGATCGCCTCGACGGTGGAGGG
This sequence comes from uncultured Acidimicrobiaceae bacterium, assembly GCA_963841155.1. Taxonomy (GTDB): domain Bacteria; phylum Actinomycetota; class Acidimicrobiia; order Acidimicrobiales; family Bog-793; genus Fen-455. Next base: position 169,009 of record CAWJBM010000001.1, read on the forward strand.
CTATCCGGAGGGCAAGGAGGCAAGCCGCCAGGCATTCGAACGGGACAAACGGGCGCTTCGCGAGCTCGGGATCCCGATAAGCGTGGAGCCGTTGGCGGGCGACGAACAGCTCGGTTACCGCATTCACCCGGAGGACTACTACCTTCCCGAGCTTCAGCTCGACCCGGATGAGGAGCAGGCTCTGAGCTTCGCGGTCGCCGCCGTGCAGCTCGGAGGCGCGGCAGGCCGGGATGCGGTGGCCAAGCTCGGCGCAACTGGAGAAGTTCCCGAACCCGGCCTCCCGCCGATCGCCGTCCTGCCGTCGCTGCCCGCTCTCGGCCCTCTTCACCAAGCCGTGCGTGACCGGGCGCTCGTGCACTTCGGCTACCACGGACGGCGCCGCGAGGTGGAGCCGTACGGGCTCACGTTCAAGTCGACGGCCTGGTACCTCGTCGGACGCGACAGGACTGCGCCCGACGCAGGGCTGCGCACGTTCCGGGTCGACCGTTTCGAGGACACGCCGGGCCTCGGGAAGCCGGCAGCCTTCGAGCTGCCGGCGGGATTCGATTTGCGCGAAGCCGTGCGTTTCCTTCCCTGGAGGGTCGGAGGCAGGCCAGCAGGCCCAGGTGGTGACGAGGCAGAGGGTTGTGTGCCCCCGCCGGCGGAGGTGACGATGGTCGTGGACGCGCGGCTTGCCCGGAGTGTGGTCGCCACACTTGGCGCCGGGTCCGTGGAGGCCTGGGAGCCCTCTGGCGTCGTGCGCCTGCGGATCGTCGTCCCCGAGCAGAGCGCGTTCGTAGACTGGGTCGTCGGTCTCGGCGACACGGCCGAGGTGCTCGGTCCCCCTGGTCTGCGCGCGGCCGTCATCGGACAACTCGCAGATCTGGCCGCACGTCCGCGCCAGGCAACGGACCTGGCGAATGTGCCCCGGTCGACGCCGAACCTGCCCGCGGCCCCACCGGTGTCGCCGGCCCCGACGGAGGCCGGCCCGGCGGCCGACGACGCTCTGTCACATCGGCGCACACTGCCCCCCCCACACGCGACGGCCGGTGACCGGCTGAACCGGCTCTTCGCCATACTCGTGTACCTCGCCAGAGTGGGCGAGGCCCGGCTCGTGGATCTGGCCGCCCGGTTCTCCGTGAGCGAAACAGAGCTTCTCCATGACCTCGAGCTCGCCGCCTGTTGCGGCGTGCCGCCGTACACTCCCGACCAGCTGATCGACCTGTTGGTCGACGAGGACCGTGTCGTTGCCGAGGGCCTGCGGGAGCTCGCACATCCCCGCCGGTTTACGCCCGAGGAGGGCTTCGCCCTTGCCGCAGCCGCCCGAGCCCTGCTCGCCGTGCCAGGGGCCGACGACCACGGGGACCTCGCCGGAGCGCTCGCCAAGCTCGAGACAGTGCTCGGATCCTCGCGTCTTGCAGTGGAGGTCGACTCGTCGCCAGCGCTCGGCCCGCTCCGGGCGGCGGCCGCCTCCGGCGAGCAGGTCGAGATCGACTACTTTGGCGCGTCGGCGACGGAGCCCTCGACTCGTGTCGTCGACCCATGTCAGGTCGTCGTCCGGGAGGGCAAGTGGTATCTGGACGGGTGGTGCCACCGGGCAAGCGGCCTGAGGCGCTTCCAGGTCGCCCGCGTGCAAGCCGTACGTCCGACGGGCCGGATCGCCGGGGAGGTCACTTCGCTCTCCGAAACAGAGCGTGAGGCGCTGTCCAGGCCCGAAGCCTTCCTTGGCGCATCCGAGGCCGTGATGGCGACGGTCGTGTTGCCGTCCGAGGCGCGTTTTGCCGTGGAGGGACTCGTCACCAGTGGCCTCGAGGAACTTGGCGACGGCCGATTGGTGGCGACCATCCCCGTCAGCGATGCAGAAGGGTGGTTCGGCCGCCTGCTCCTGCTGCTCGGACCGAAGGCCGAGGTGATCGACCCGCCCTCCCTCGTGGACGTTGGCGCGAGGGCTGCCAGTCGAGCCTTGGATCGCTACAGCCGGTAGAGGTCGCGTCCGCAGCGGTAGGTCGTGCGGTCGGCACGGCGCGTAACCAGGGTCGGTGCTGAGCGTCGCCAAGCTGACACGGGGCAGGGAGGGGTACTACCTGGAAACAGTGGCCTCCGGCCGAGAGGACGCCGGTGCCCTCGTCGAAGCCGAAGGGCACTGGCTCGGGCAGGCGGCGGCGAGCCTCGGCCTGGTGGGGACGGTGGACGGCGCTGCGCTGCATGCTCTGCTCGCCGGCGTCGACCCCGCTACGGGCGAGGTGCTCTCGGCGTGCCACGACAGGGTTCGCGTCGCCGCCTACGACTGCACCTACTCGACGCCGAAGTCGGTGAGCGTGCTGCATGCGCTAGGTCCTGAGGAGGTTCGAACCCACGTGCGTGCTGGCCACGAGGAAGCAGCCGAGGCCGCGTTCGGCTACCTGGAGCGCCGTGGCGCCCGCGTCCGGCGCAGCTTGGCACGCGGCGAGGCAGCGTCGTCGCTCCCGGCCGGCGGCCTGGTCGCAGCCGCGTTTCTCCACCGGACCAGCCGCGCGCCTGATCCTCACCTTCACACTCACGTGCTTGTCGCGAACCTGGCGCCGGGACCGGATGGTCGTTGGTCGGCGCTCGACGCCCGTGGGCTGTTCCTCGAACTCGGTACCGCTCGCGACCTCTACGAAACGCAGTTGCGTTCCGAGCTCACGTGCCGGCTCGGTGTCTCCTGGCGCGGGCTCCAGGGTGCCTGGGCCGACCTTGCCGGCATCGATCCGGGCCTGAGCCGGGCCTTCTCGCGCCGTTCGGCCGACATCGAGATGGCCCTCGAGCAAGCGGGTCGCTCCGGTCCGGGTGCGGCGCGCATCGCTTCGGTCAGGACCAGGCCCGGCAAGGACCTGGGGACCGCCTACGACGAGCTCGTGGCAGGCTGGCGCGAACGCTCGTACCGCCTCGGCGTCTCCGATGCCCGGCTTGCCTCCGTTGCCGGGCGATCGCAGGCGGCTTCCGCCGCACGGGTCGCCCGGCCCGAACCGGAGGGCGGGCGTGCCGAGCGGTGGGTCGAGCGAGCACTGGGCGAGCACGGCGTCGCCGCGCGGGACGGCACGTGCCGGCGAGGCGATCTCGTCCGGTCGCGGTGCGCCTCGCTGCCATGTGGCGCCCCGGTCGCGGAGGTGGAGCGCGATGTGGAAGCTCTCCTGGCCGAAGGCCGTGTCACCCAGGTCTCACTGGCCTCCCGCCCGTCCGGCCGGCTTCTCAAGGGCGGCTCCGGTCGATCGATCCCAGGAGGTGTCAGCGAGCCGTTGTACACGACGCCTGCGATCCTCGAGATCCACGAACGGCTCACGCAACTCGTGCGCGAGCACCCCGAAGCGGTCCGGCTTGTCGCCTACCTCCCCGGCAGACGGCTGGCGGCGCTCGACGCGATCGGCGAGATCTTGTCCCGCCCGGACGCGACTGTCACCGCAGTGGCACCCGGTCGCAGCGCAGCGGCTTCCTTCGAAGCGGTGACAGGCTTAGAGACGACCGCGATCGCCGAGGTGCCGGCGGGCTGGCCGGGGACGGGCAGCGTCGTGGTGGCCGAGGCGCAGTGCCTGGGCCCGTGGGAGCTCTCCTCGGTGGTCGAGTCCTCGTTGGCCGGCCGAGGCCGCGTCGTGCTGTTCGCGCCCTGGGCTGCACTCGAGGCCCGGTTCGGCACGGCCGCGATCCTCGCACCCCACCTGGCCCGGTTGGAGCCCGGGAGTCGCCCTTATGCACCGATTGTCGCGGGGAGTGGGGCCGGTGTGCCGGAAAGGCACTGTTTTGCTGGGCGTGAGGTCCTTGTCGTCGCCGACGGCCCCGCGGCGCGCCAAGCGCTGCTGACGAGTTGGCAACGGGGCCGGGCATCAGGGCGGCGCCCGCTCGTGGTGGCCAGCGACGACGCGGTCGTCCACTCGTTGCGCGACTCGGTCGAAGACGCCGGTGGTTCGCCCGACGAGGTCGTCGAGGCGCGCCGGCTGGCGGGCCGGCTGGCAGGCCGGCAAGTCGGGTCAGGCCTCGAGGGTCAACTCGTCGTCCTGGGTGCTTTGCCAACCGGTGTCAGGGACGCCTTGGCGGGTGAATGCGTCCACGTAGCGATCGTCGCGTCGCGGTGTTCCGCTGCCGAACGGCTCGGGCGGGCGGCAGAAGTCGCACGACCGCGCTATCTCGTTTCGGAGCTCGGGGCGATCCGGTCGGGCGGCCCAGATCGCTCAGCGTGGCGCGCGGGTGCAACGGCGATCGAGGCCTTCCGCCGGCGCTGGTCGATCGACGATCGCGAGCATGCCGTTGGCGATCGGAGCACGCTGCGATCCCTGGGTATCGCAGCTCTCGGCGACGCGGCCGAGACGAGGCTCGAGATCCGACAGGCGTTCCGGTCGACGCCGGCGATGGGTCGTCACAGTTTGGAGGCGCCGGGCCGGTCCCGCTGAGGCGCGCCTGGGCCTCGCCGCGCGAATCGAGCGCCTGCTCTGGTCCCGGCCAAGCGGGAGTCGAGCGTCGGGTGCTCAACGCAGGCCGACTGTCCGGTCGCGACCTGACGTGACTGCACGGAGCGGTCCGGCCGGCATCATCACCCTGTGCCGTTCGCGGGCGCGCCACCGGCCGTCCATGACCGCTTCGCGCCAGGGCGAGCTCGAGTACCACGGCGTCATCCGCAGGAAACCAGGCTCGGCGCCCTCGATGCCGAGCATGCATCCAGGATGTCCCCTGGCGATGGCGTCGACAGGCAGAACGCGTTCCTTGCGCATGGACAAGGTCTGGGTCGTGCCCCGCCCCAAAGCGGCGAGCCCGCGCCGACGCGGCCCGCGGGTGACCGAGATGGTGGGCACCTCGTGCTCGCCGGCGAGGAGAGAGACCGCCTCGAGGGTCCGGGTGTCACCGATCCCGGCAAGCACGAGCTTGGTCCCGAACAGCGACAGGAACCCGTCCGCCTCGCGATCCCACCGTGCCCGGGCCTGTGCGAGGTCCTGCAGGCAGGCCAACGTCACGACACCCTGGCTGCCACCCTCGGCAACGAGCGTCGGGAGGTCGTGCAGGGGCGCGATGTTCGCCAGTTCGTCGAGGACGAGAAGAAGTGGGGGCCTCGACACTGGCCGGGACGCTCCCGTCCGGGCATCACCGGCATCGCCGGACCCTGCCACGGTCGCGGTCCGCGAACGCTGATAGGCGGCCGAGCGCACCTCGCGAATCAGCCCCGCGACGAGGGGAGCGGCGTGTCGCTGATGATCGCTGTCGGCGCAGACATACAGTGTCGCCCGGCTGTCCACTAGCTCGGCGGCGTCGAGGATCCGACCTTGGGTCGAGGCGAGGGCGGCTTCGGTCCGATAACCGGCGAGCACGCCCGAGGCCGTGGACCAGATCCCGCTCTGCTCGCGCCCTTCGGTGGCGAGGATGCCCTCCAGGAGATCGAGTGCCCGGTCGGCTCCATGACGCGCCAGGGAGGCCCGCGCCTCGTCGGGATCGTGCCTGTCGACGCCTGCCAGCACCTCGGGAACCGGCCGATGTTCCAGCGCTCCTGCGTGGAGCACGACGGCAAGCAGAGCTCCTGCGCGTTCGCTCCAGTGAGAGGCCTCGCCACGATCGGTGCCCGGGCGCGCGGCTCGGACCATGGACTCGGCGACGAGAACCGCTCCGTCCCAGCTAGCTGCAAGACCGAGCGGTGACCAGCCCACAGTCTCGACGCCTGGCGGACAAGGTACGGTGCCACTCGGGTCGTAGAGCAGCACAGGGCCGACACGGGACCGTGCCGCCCAGGTCGAGGCGAGGAGGTCGGCCTTGGTGGAGGCTGCGATCACCGGGCCGCAAGCCGCGAGAACGTTGGGAACGGCGACGGCAGCGGTCTTTCCCGAACGTGGTGGGCCCAACAGGAGCACTCCGTCCTGCGGGCGGGCGAAGACGGGGACTCCTCGAGCCCCGAGCGCACAGCCGAGATAGATGCCGTGGCCGTGCAGCTGCGAGGTCGCGAGCACCAGAGCTAGGGGATCGAGGTTCGGCGCGGCCACAATCGAGTCGTAGCCGAGGCGCCTACCAGCCGACATCATGGTGGACCAGCGCCGCCGGGGGCGAGACGATCGCGGCGGCCGTCTCCAGCTTATTGTGGCAGCGAGGCGACAGAACTGCAGACCAGGGGGCCCGGCCGGGCCGACCTGGCGCGCTCTGGAGGTCCGAAGCGAAATCGGCTTCGCGACCACCTTGATCGAACGGCGGCAGCCAAGCCTCAGGAAATTCTGGCGTCGTGCCACTGCGGCCAAGGTTGGCAACGATGGGTCCGCTGAAGGTCCCTGACCGGTCGCAAGAGCGTGGCATCCGATCAAAAGCCTTATATTTACAGGCATAAGTGGGCCGCTTCGACGTCGGGGAGTCGGAGCTGCAGTCCGGAACAGGCCATAGAATAAAGGCGTCACGCGGCCCTGTTCCGAGAATGCTTGATTTCCGCGGGAAAATCACCTTGTATTGCGGAAGGTTGGACAATATGCCAGGAGGCGAAATTGAACAGGACAGAACTTGTCGGCAAGGTGAGCGAGCTTGCCGCGCTGACAAAGCATGACGCGGAAAAGGCTGTGGATTCAGTCATCTACGCGATCACGTCGGCGGTACGTGCAAACGAGCCAGTTCGGATCACGGGATTTGCAACCTTGAAGGCCCGTGACCGTGCGGCCCGACGCGGCCGCAACCCACAGACAGGAGCGCCCGTGAAGATCAAGGCGACCAAGGGCATCGGTTTCGCGGCCGGTGCGCAGCTGAAGAAGGACTTGAACTCGCGCGGCCCGTTGGCCAAGCCGGCATCACTTGCAGTTGTCAAGCCGAGCGCCGCCAAGGTCGTTCCGGCTCGCAAGGCCGTTCCGGCCAAGAAGGCCGTGCCGGTTCGCAAGGCTGTTCCGGTCAAGAAGGCCCCGGTCAAGAAGGCGCCTGCGAAGAAGGCTGCGGTCAAGGCCGCCCCGGTCAAGAAGGCTCCGGTCAAGGCCGCTCCGGTCAAGAAGGCTCCGGTCAAGAAGGCTCCGGTCAAGAAGGCCCCTGCCAAGAGGGCTGGTCGCTAGGAAGGCCGCAGGCCTGCAATAACACACTTATCGAGGAGGCCTCGCGGCACGAACATGTCGCGAGGCCTCCTCGTGTCTGTTCGGGCGCCGGGCACGGTGCGCCTCGCTGCTCGGAGAGCAAGCAAAGGGCCGGCCATGAGGGTCCGAAGGGCTTGGCGAAGGCGCCCTCAGGCGTCGTCGATGCGCTTGAAGGCTTCGGCCGCGGCGAACCCGCCCTTGCGCCCGTGCTCGGCGAGCCGATCGGTGACACGGCGCTTGAACTCCACGACTTCGGGGTGCTCGCAGTCCTCGACAGCGCCCGGCTCGGCGATACCCATCGTCGAGCGCAGCTGGCTTCGGTGCTCCAAGAGCGCGGCGAGCTTCGCGTCGACGAACTGAGTCACGTCCTCGAGATGGTCAGGCTCGTCGGCTTCGAACAACAGCAGCGTCTTCGGCCGGTGGGGCAGGGCGTCGAGCTCCGGGAAGAAGAGGGGGTCGCGGGCGGCGACTATCGCGTCGGTCACGAGAAAGCCCGCATTGCGGTGGTCTGGATGCAGGCGGTAGCGCTTCCACGGGTCATGACCGAGGATGACATCGGGCCTGATCCTGCGGATACAGGCCGCGACCTCGAAACGCTGGCGGAGCCCCGCCTCGAGCTCGCCGTCGGGCCATCCGAGGAAGACCACCTCGCCCTTGCCACCGAGCGCCACGGACGCGGCCCGCTGTTCGTTGCGCCGTGTGACGACGAGCTCGGCCGGGTCGTGTGCGGGGTCCCAGGTCCCCTTGGAACCATCGGTGCAGACGAGGTGGAAGATCTCGCAGCCGTTGGCGGCCCATTTCGCGAGCGTGCCGCCGCAGCCGAACTCGGCGTCGTCAGGGTGCGCGGCCACAGCCAGCGCCCGGTTGGGTATGGGCAGGTTCGATTCCATCGGGTCAGGTTGCCACCTTGACGAGGGCCAGGTCCTCGGGCAGGTCGATGTCGATCGCGAGCCGGCGGTCGTACACGATCTGACAAGGCAGGCCGAGCCGGGCCGCTTCTGTGCGGTGGCGCTCGAAGCTCCCCGCCCCATACTGAAAACAGAATCCTGCGTTCGTGGGCACTACGGCCACGTTTGTCCCGTCACGACGGCGATCGGGCACGAGTGTCACGGTGCCGGTCATACCGAGCGTTGCCAGCCCCACGGCGAAAGGGAGGTCCGCATGGGCCACGACCGCCAGGCCGACCCCTTCGGCGGCGAGCTGGTCGACACCTGCCATGACCGCCGCTGACAAGCCGAGGCCCGGCGTCCACGCCACCCGTGCGCCGTGCTCGGTGGCCCAAGTCGCGACCTCGTTGTCGTCACACACCACCAGGACGGGAAGGGGAGCGGCAGCACTGATAATTCTGGAAGCCAGCTCACGGGCGAGCGCCTCACGGGCGGGTGCGTCCAGGACCGTTGCAAGTCGCAGCTTCGCGGCATGAAACGACTTCACCGGGACGAGCACGGCGCGCGCGGTCAGCTCAGGCATCGTCTTCGGCGAGCCTCGCCGTGGCGATGCGGTACGGCCCGAGCTCGAAGGAGCCTTCAAAGCTGGCGACGTAGCGACCACGCAGGTCGACGAGCTGCCCGCGAAGCATCGCCTCTGAGGCCCGGGGGTTGTCGGGGCCTGCGGTACCGCTGCGCAGCTCGACCTTGGTCGGAGTGCCTCCGGGGTTGAACACCCGGATCTCGAGCGCGCCTCCCGCGGCCCGGCGCAGCGCGCTCAGTTCCGCACCGGCCACCGAGAGCATCGAGGCTTCGAGCGCAACCCGGCCTCCACCCAGACTCGACACGACCGGCAGGTCACTGAAAGCGTCGTCGGCGAGCGCGTAACCGTCCGCAACGCCGACGGCCACGGCATAACGCAGCGTGCGTGGCCCTTGCAGCTGTGGGCCCTCGAGATGGTCGACCGGCCCGGCCGGCAGAGGGCGGTTCGCCATGGTGAGCCGAGAGAGCATGCCGGTTGCCCGGAGCAGGGTCAGTGCCAAGCCGTGCGCCTGCAGAGCGGCCCCTGCGCCGGCCTCGGCGATATCGACGAGCTCGTACTCGCAGAGCCCCTCGTGGCAGACGGTCAGCCCGCCGGCCTTCACGAAGCGCCGGGAGGGATAGGTCGCAAGCGCCCGCTCGCTTGGGCCGCCTTCGGCCAGCAGGCCACGTTCCACCACGGCGAACGCGCATTCGGCGTTCGAGTGGTCCGCGGGCTGCGGCAGCGGGAACCACGCACGGAGCCGGTGGTCCCGGCAGACGTTGTCGAAGCTCGTCGTGACCCGGACCATTGCCTCGCCGGCGCGGACGTCGATCCGGGAGCTGACCACGACCTCCTGCTCGCCGGTTCGGGACCGCCGGCCTTCGTCGATCTTCTCGGGCCAGCGGTACATCCGTTCGGCGACGGCCACGGCCCGGACGGGGCCGGATTCGACCAACGTCAGGGTGACCCGCTCAGGCGCGTCGACGACGAGATCGTGCTCGGGGGGCGAGTAGTTGTAGGTGTCGCCGAAATCTCCGGAGTCGACGAGCCGGTTGAAACCCGGTATGCCGTTGACAGAGAACGTGCCGTCGCTCGGCGAGAGCGTCACACTCACGAGCGAGTTGGCGAGCACAAGGCCGCCGTCGGCCTCCTTGGCGGCGGTTACCGGGTCATCGAGCGGCGCGCTTTGCCAGGCCTTCCAACCAAAGCCCGGGACGTCGGCGACGCGGACCAGCACTCGACGGGACGACGCCTGGTCGAGGTTGACCCTGACCTGGGCGTCCGGCCGGAGAGCGAATCGGGCGAGCAGGTCGTTCCTTATCTGTTCGACTTGCAAGTCGTTCGAGCGCTCTGGGCGCAAGCGGACCGCGACGTCGATGCCGGTGTCGTCCTCCTCGACGTCTACGCCGGCGAGGTAGGCGCCCTCGCCCATCTGGTCCTGCCCGCCGAGCTGGGACAGGACGCCACGCACTTCGGCCGTGGTCAGCACGAGATCGGCCGCGAGCCCGAACCGTTCGTCGAGGACCTGAGCGCCCTCGATGGGTCCTTTTTCACCGATGATCAGCTCGACGACTCCCGAACGGGACCGGGCCAGCGGGTTCACGGCGACATGGCAGGGCTCCGACAACGACGAAGCGAGCTTCTTGAGGGCGCGCTCTGCGACTCCCTCGGCGATCCGTGTCGCCTCGGCGTAGCGGTGGAGCACGGCGGCGCAGACCTCGTCGTGCGAGCAGGCGCAGATCGAGTCGTGGGCCGAATTCCGCACGACCTCGCGCCATGCGATCTGGAGCACCGCTTCGGGGTAGCCCCCAGGCTCCGAGAGCAGAGCCGCCAGTGGCTCGGCGAGCCGCTCGAGGGATCGCTCGGCGCGGGCGGCGGCCTGCTTGACGTCCACGCGGTTTGACGCGACGCCCATCAAGATGTTCGCCCGGGCGCCGGAGCGGAGCTCGCCCTGCCAGCTCGGCAAGCCGGATTCGGGAGCCCGGGCGACTGCCTCGGGCAGCGACGAGATCACGATCTCGAAACGGTCCTGGATCGCGTTCGCCTCTGCGACGACCCTGCCGAGCCACCGCTGGGGCTCTTGGTGATCCGTCCCGTTCGGGAACAAGATCGCCGCGTCGGGCCCGATCAGGAAGTCCGAGTGCTCCTCCTCGAAAGCTTGGAGACGCCGCAGGAGGGCTTTCGCGTCGTCTCCCACCGAGGCACCGATCGAGTAGCCGCTGGGAAGGTACTCGGCGCGCACCTGCGAGCCGTCGGGAGCGGCCCACACAAAGGCGGTCTTGTCGACAACCGACGGCACGCCGCGCCACACGACGGCGTCGGCAAAGCCCGCCCCGCGCAGGATCTGGGGCATCTGGCCGACATGGCCGAACATGTCGGGGAGATAGCCGACTTCCATGCCCCCCCCGAACTCGGCCACGCGTTCGAGTCCGAGCTGCAGGTTGCGCACGATGGTCTCACCGGAGACGAGGAACTCGTCCATGAGGACGTACCAGGGGCCGAAGCTGATCCGCCCTGAAGCCGCCAGACGCTGGAGACGGCCCCGATTCTCGGGGCGAACCTCGAGGTAGTCCTCGACGGCCGCCATCTGCCCGTCGAAGAGATAATGGGCATAGGAAGCGTCGGACTCCATCAGCTCGAGAAGCTTGTCCACGAGATCGACCAGACGGAGCTGGAAGGTCCGGAACGGTGAATACCACTCGCGGTCCCAGTGCGTGTGAGGGACGACGTTGACCCTGCGACGCGCTGTGCCATAGCGGGGGGTCTCGGGCGGACCCCCGCGGTCCTCGGTCCGGCCGGCCATGTTGTGCAGGCTACGCCTCGGATACCTTGCCGCAGGGACCGGCGTCGTAGCCGGCGATCGCAGCCAGCTGAGAGGGGAGCTCCCTGCCGGCAAGTACGTCAAGAAGGGCGCGGATCTCTGCTGTGCCGAGAAGTGCCTGCGGGATGTGGAGCTCGCAGATCTCCTCCTGCCACGGCACGAAGCCGAGCCCGTACGCCAAGGCGGCGGGCTCACTTGCGACCCCGATGTCGGCCAGGCCACCCGCGATCGAGGACGCCACGAGGAGGTGGGCGCTACAGGCGGTGTCGTAGCCGGAGAGTGCGTTTGGCTCCACGCCGAGCTCACCGAGCGCCTCGTCGAGCAGTCTGCGGGCTTCCGAGCCGGGCTCGCGGTTCACGAGGCGGGCACCGAGTTCGAGCGCGTCGGCGAGGGAGTGCACCGTTCTGGCGTATTTGGAACAGACGACAAGGCCCTCGCGCCAGGCGGCAAAGCCGACGATCTCATGTGCCGCTGAACGCCGCGGCCGCTCATCGGCGCGCCGGTGGACGGCTGCTGCGTGCACCGTGCCGGCCTCGAGCAGGCGGCGTCCGGCCGTGTTGTTGCACGACCACCACACCAGGCCGGTCGGCGGGCGGTGGCGTTCGAGTGGCCCCGCCAAGAGGGCGAGAGCGGGGTCGCAGCCGGCAACGGCCAGGGTGGGGCCCAACGCGGCCATCGGCTGGGTGGCGACGAGTGAACCAGCGGGCTCGGCCCGCGTGCTGGTCGCATGGGCTATGGCGGGCCTGAATCCCGGGACGAACCCGGAGTCGCCGACGAGAGGAAACGCCACCGGAGCACCATTGACCTCCGACAGCAGTAGGCGAGCGGAAGCGAGCGCCGGAGCGGCGAGCCGTGCACTGAGGGCGGGGAGCTCAGGCGTTGCGCCGAAGAGGTCCTCGATGCTCGTGCCGAGCGCCGCAGCGAGTGCGAGCGCGACCTCAAGCGAGGGCGACCACCGGCCCGACTCGATCCCCGAGATCGACTGGCGGGTCACACCGGCCCTGTCGGCGAGCGCTCCCTGCGACAAGCCCCGGGCAAGGCGTGCGAGACGGAAGCGGTCGTCGATCCTCTGGCTGCTGGCGGTCATCCGGACACCGCTGTCTCAGGCATGGACCACCGGCGGATCGAGCACGGTGAGAGCGCAAACGACACCGGCGGCAGGAGGCTCATCGAGGTGGATAGTGAATTGCCCGCCGGAGCGCTCAGCCACGGTGCATTCGTAGCGCGACCCGAACGGGCGTGTCGACAGGATGCTTCCGGTGAGCACGACGCCGCGCTCTCCGGCTGAGCCGAGCAGGACCCGATCTGGGTGAATCGCGTACCAGCGGTTCGCAGCGCCCGGAGCCGGGACGAAGCCGCCGTAACCGACCAGCTCGGCCACGCGACGGGTGACCGGGGAGAGCACCACCTCGAGAGCGCCGCCCATTTGCAGCAGCCGGCCGTTGTCGATGATCCCGAGCCGGTCGCTGAAAGCCTGCGCCTCGGTGAGGTCATGAGTGACGAGGATGCCGGTTGCGCCACGCTCGACGGAGATCTCGATGGTCAGCAGGCGGAGAGCTTCGCGTGCCGCTACGTCGACGGCCGAGAGCGGCTCGTCGAGCAGAAGCACGCGAAACGAGCTCGCGAGCGCCCTTCCGAGTGCCACGCGCTGGCGCTGGCCTCCAGACAAAGCTGCGCCCCGCGCACGGGCCAGCACGCTGAGACCGAGCCGCTCGAGCAGTTCGGTGACACGGCCCCGGGCGGGGGAGCGGCGGATCCCGTAGGTCACGTTCTGCTCGACGGTGAGGTGCGGGAACAGCGTCGTAGGCTGGCGGACGAGGGCGACTTGCCTGTCGCGAGGCTCCAATGCCGTCTCGCCCTTCGACCTGCCGGCGACGAGCTTGCCGTCGATCCTGACAATGCCGCGACTCAAGCGGGTGAGACCTGCGATCGACTCGAGGATCGTCGTCTTTCCCGCCCCCGAGGTGCCGAAGATGGCGAGCCGCTCTCCCGCTTCGAGCCCGAAGCCGACTTGGACGGTGAGCTGTCTGCGTTCCACCTCCAAGTCAACCTCTAGGAGCGGTGAGGGCGCGGCGTTCACGGCGCTTCGGCCCCGGCGACACGCGAGCGGTTCCGGGCGCTCCACAGGTAGGCGAGGGCCGGCAGGGGGAGCGCGGCGACGACGAGCAGCAGCGCGAACGGGAGCGCACCAGACAGGCCGAATTCCTGGAAGGCGATGAAGATCTGGTTCGGAAGCCCGCGAGGGTAATAGGCGACGATGATGACAGCCCCGAACGCGCCCATGGCGCGGGCCCAGGCGGTCGCGAGGCCGGTCGCGAGTCCGGGGGCCGCCAGAGGAAGCGTGATGCGACGGAATGCCTGTAACGAGCGGTCGCCGAGCAATGCCGCGTCCTGCTCGATCCGGGGGTCGACAGAAGCGAACGCGGCGTGCGCGCCGAGCACGTAGAACGGAGCAGCCTCGTAGAACTCGGCGACGATGAGAGCGAAGAAGGTGTTCACTCCCGTCAGATGGATGTCGGCGAGGAGGTTGCCCAGCGTGCCTTCAGGGCCGATTAGGAATATGAGCAGCAACCCGATCACCAGCGGCGGCATCATGAGGGGGAGCATGATGCCGAGTTCGACGATCCTCGCCAGAGGTAGGCGGCCGCGGGCGAGCAGGTAGGCAAGCGGCGTGCCGAACAACACCATGGCGCCGAGTGCGATCGCGCTCGCCCCGAGCGAGACCCAGAGCGGATCGAGGGCGCCGGGCGGCCCCAGTGCCGCCCGGATGGAATGAAACGAGAGGTGCTGTATCAGCGCGGCGAAAGGGCCAAGAAGTGCCAGCCAGATGACCAGCGCGCCGAACAGCGCCAGCACCGTCGAGCCACGGGCGACGATGCGCCCGGCAGTAGGGAACCCTGGCACCACCCCAGTCGCGGCCAGATTGCCTGCCGGGGCGGGAGTTCTCATCAGGACGAGGTTGTGCCACCCGCGGAGCGGAACGCGCTCAGCACATCGCTGGGCAATGTCTTAGCGGCAGTGTCCGCGCTCGTGGCACCGATGTAGACCGGGTGGGTGAGGGGGTAGCCGCCCCTGTTCAGCTGGGCTCGCCCTGCTGAAGAAAGCATCCAAGCGACGAAGGCGTCGTCTGCGGCCTGGTTGGCCATCGAGGGACCGCTCTTTGCGTTGGCGGGTAGGACAAGGGTGATGTTCAAGGTGATCAGGTCGCCCTGGTCGACGGTCCCGTCGGTGAGCCTGATGCTGACCTTTGAGTAGTGGGCCGCCTCCGAGCTGACCCCGAAGTTCAAGCTGGGTGGCAGCGCGATGTAGTGCAAGTGGTACTGGATCGCCTGGGTCAGATACGCACTCGAGGCATCGAACTCACCGGCCTGGAGGTCGGTGATGAGCGAGTCCTCATCGACCATCTGTGCCGGCAGTCCGAACGGCGTGGTCTTGGTCACGCCGAGCACCGTGGTCGCGGGATCGTACGACAGGTGGAGCGTGGACTGGGCGAGCTCCATCATCAAGATGAAGTAGACGCCTTGAGGGTCGGCGTTCGGGTCGGTGCGCCCGATGCGGATCCCCGGTGAGCTCATCAGCGTGAAAAGCGACGAGAACGACGCTTTGTGGTTCGCGATGGCGTTGAACTGCTTCGCGAACCTGCCATTCGGGTTGTAGGCCACCACGAGCGGGTCGGTTGCGAGCTGGATGACGAACTTCGACCTCTTGGCCGGCCAGAGCCTCTTGATGTTCTTCTTGCCGACCGACATGAAGACCCCGGGCGAGATCTCGTTCGCGAGGATCTCCGAGGCGAGCGTGCTTGAGCCCGCCGCGCGGCCCTGGAAGCTGTCGCCGGTCGCGGCCTCGAACTTGGGGCCGAGATCGGTCGCGGCCCACAGCTCGAGAGAGCCGGCGTAGGCGACGCTGGCGGTTCCGTGCGCCGTCTTGGCCGAGGCCGGCGTTGACATGGGCGCTGTCGCCGGCTTGGCCGCGGTGGCGGCCGCCGCTGAGCCTGAGGTGGCTACTGCGACGACAGCCGCCGAGGCGACAGCGGCGACACGAAGACGCGATGAGATGGTCATATGCGCAAGCATAACTGACATTACGCAAGTTATACCGACGTCATTCACAAGCCTACGCCCGTGGTGCAGCGAGAGCTACGGTCGTTTGCGTGCGCAGCGCGGCCAGTTCGGAGGGAGAGCCGGCATGACCGCGGGACGCGCTCCCAATCTGAAGATCGAACGCGACCTGCTCGCTGCGGGCAGACTCGCCGTTGCCGGATGCGACGAGGTGGGGCGGGGCTCGCTCGGGGGCCCGGTGTCGGTGGGCATCGTCGTCGTCGATGCCACGACGCGCCGGCCTCCCGCGGGTCTGCGAGACAGCAAGCTCCTGGCACCTGCGGTGCGTGAGTCCCTCGTCCCAAGGATCGAATCCTGGTCGTGCTGCTGGGCGATCGGTCATGCGAGCGCGGCCGAGATCGACGAGATAGGGATCCTGCGAGCCCTCCGCCTGGCGGGTGAGCGGGCAGTCGCTCTTCTTCCGACCCGTCCCGATCTCGTCCTTCTAGACGGCAATTACGACTGGTTCACGCGTCCGGAGCGTTCAACGTCCTCGCCGGCCGTGGTCGAGCCGGAGCAGGTCACGCTCAAAGTGAAGGCCGACGTGACGTGCGCTTCGGTGGCTGCCGCCAGCGTCATCGCGAAAGTGGCGCGCGACCGGCTCATGGTCGAGCTCGCCCGTTCGTATCCCTGGTACGGCTGGCACGCGAACAAGGGCTACGCGGCACCGGAGCACCGCGCGGCGCTGCTCGAGAAGGGTCCTTGCGAGGAGCACCGCAGGTCGTGGCACCTCCTGGCCGCCACCGAGCAGACGATGCTCGAGGGCGCTGAGCCCGACACCGGTGCCGGTTTTGCCGAGGCGCTCGCGCAGCACTAGCCGGTGTGGGGCTTGCGACGGCAGAGTGGTTCCCGACGGTAGCTTGAAGTGAAGATCCAACCTTGGAGGCTGAGCAATGTCCGGATCCGACCCGTGGGAGGCAATCCTCGAGCGTATCGAGGACGGGGCTTCTCTGATCGGGCTCGACGCGGACACCCTATGCATGCTCTTGCTGCCCGAGCGAGTACTCGAAGTCGCCGTTCCGATCCGCCGGGACAACGGGAAGATTGAAGTGTTTCGCGGGTGGAGGGTGCACCACAACAGTGCCCGAGGCCCCGGCAAGGGCGGGATCCGCTTCCACCAGTCCGTGACTGCGCACGAGGTCATGGCGCTCGCCGCCGACATGACCCTCAAGTGCGCCGTGGTCGACGTGCCGTTCGGCGGTGCCAAAGGCGGCGTTCAGGTCGACCCGACGACGCTGTCGGCGAGCGAGCTCGAGCGCCTCACGCGTCGGTACGCGATGGGTATCGCCTCGATGATCGGCCCGGACCGGGACATCCCGGCGCCAGATGTCAACACGGACGCGAATGTGATGGCGTGGCTGATGGACACGATCTCGATGGTGAGCGGAGAGGCCATGACCGGCGTCGTGACCGGCAAGCCGCTGTCGATAGGAGGTAGCCGCGGCCATGTCGGCGCCACGTCTCAGGGCGTGCTCCTCTGCACACGGGCCGCCTTTCACGAGCTCGGCCTCTCGATGACCGGGGCGCGGGCGGTGATCCAGGGCCACGGCAAGGTCGGAGGTCCGCTCGTGTACATGTTGTCCTCGGCCGGCATGCGCGTGGTAGCCGTGACCGACGCCGGAGGGGGCGTCTACAACCAGGCGGGCTTGGACGCGGCCTCGCTGGCTCGTCACGTCGAACGGACGGGCAGCGTCGCCGGGTTCGAGCTTGCCGACCCGCTCGAGCCCGAGCGGATCTGGGAGCTCGAGTGCGAGCTCGCCGTCCCCGCGGCACTTGCGGGAGTCATCACTGCCGAGGTGGCCGAGCGGACGGGGGCTCGGCTGATCGTGGAGGCGGCCAACGGGCCCACCTTGCCCGAGGCGGACGCGATCCTCGAACGACGCGACATCGTCGTGATCCCGGACATCCTGGCGAACGCCGGCGGGGTCACCGCTTCCTACTTCGAGTGGGCCCAGAGCCGTCAGGGCTTCACATGGGAGGGGGACCTTGTCGCCGAGCGCCTCCGGCGCGTCATGTCGGCCGCCTTCGACGCGGTGTGGCGCCGGTCGCGCGAGCTGAAAGTGACCCCGCGGCGCGGCGCTGTGGCGGTAGCGCTCGAGCGGGTGGGGGAGGCGATGGAGGTGAGGGGCCTGTTTCCTTGAGGTCCGGCCGATCGTTGAGCGCTGCCAGTCGTTGGTGAGCAGCGCCGGCGGACAGACTGGACGGCATGGATCGCTCCCATCCGGCGCCAGAGGGCTCGCGCGCCGGGCCGTTACCGGAGCTGCCGGAATCGGTTGCGGTTCCCGAGCAGGTGGCGGAGTATGCCGAAAGGGCGAGCCGCGGCCGTGGCTTTGCCTCGATGCTCCGGGTCGACGTTGCGCCGCTGCGGCGCTCGAGGGAGTTCCGGCTGCTCTTCGTCGGCCAGGGGGTGTCCTTCTTCGGGAGCATGGTGACCTACGTCGCCCTGCCCTACCAGGCGTACCGCATAAGCCATTCATCACTCATCGTGGGATTGCTCAGTCTCGCCGAGCTGATCCCATTGCTCATCACGGCGTTCGTCGGGGGAGCCCTCGCAGACGCCGTTGACCGTCGCCGGATGGTCCGACTCACTGAGAGCGCGATGTGCCTGGTGACCGGCGCGCTGGTCGTGAATTCGCTCTCGGCTCACCCGCGGTTGTCGGTGCTCTTCGCTGTCGCTGTGGCCGCGGCCGGCGTCGACGGCATGCAGCGGCCCTCGCTCGATGCAATGGTGCCGAGGCTGGTCTCGACCGAGGAGCTTCCGGCAGCCGCCGCACTTTCGTCGCTCAAGGGCACACTCGGCATGGTGGCGGGGCCTCCGGTCGCGGGCGTGCTCATCGTCGGGGTCGGGTTGCCGATCACCTACGGCGTTGACGTCGCGACGTTCTCCGTGTCGCTAGTCGCGCTTGCACTGATGCGAGCCGTGCCTGCGCCGCATGAGTCCGAAGGGCTCTCATTTCGGGCGATCGCCGACGGGCTCCGGTATGCAAAGAACCGCCAGGACTTGGTCGGTTCGTATCTCGTCGACATGAACGCCATGTTCTTCGGGATTCCGACCGCACTGTTCCCACAGGTCGCAACCCACTTCGGTGGGGCGGCCGTGCTCGGCGTCCTCTACGCGGCACCGTCGGCTGGCTCGCTACTGGTGACCTTGACGAGCGGGTGGGCACGCCGTGTGCGGCGCCATGGCCGCGCCGTGGCGTTCGCTGCCGGGTTATGGGGACTTGGGATCATCGGCTTCGGCCTTGCGAGGTCGTTCCCGGTGGCGATCGCCGGGCTCGTCGTGGCGGGGGGAGCCGACATGGTAAGTGGCCTATGCAGGACGACGATGTGGAATCAGTCGATCCCGGACTCGCTGCGAGGACGCCTCGCAGGCATCGAGATGCTCAGCTACTCGTCGGGCCCGTCGCTCGGCAACGTCGAGGCCGGCCTTGTCGAGACTATTGCTGGTTTGCGCGCCTCCATCGTCTCGGGGGGCGTGCTGTGCGTCGTAGGGACGGCCGTGCTGGCGGCCGCGCTGCCCCGGTTCTGGAAGTACGACGCCGCCGAAGGAGCGCGCCTGAGAGGCCTGCCGGGCAGTTGACGCCAGCCGGGTGCGGCTGGCCGTCATACTTGGGCATCGGTGTTGCTTCGGGTGGCGCTTCGCGAGTTTGCGCCCGCGAGGTCGTTCCTGTAGCCAGGAGGCTCATGCGCCGTTCGAGATCATCAGTTGCCGGTCGGTTCGTGACGATCCTCTGCTCGGCCGTCGTGGTCGCGGGCTGCTCTCACGCTGCGACTCCGGTCCCGACCACGACCCCGACCACGACGGCCACATCGACCTCGACCACGACGGCTCCCACATCGACCTCGACCACCCTTGCACCCACGACGACAACGACGAGCGCATCCTCCTCCACGACGACGACTTCCACCCAGACAGGACCACCTTCTCCTTGCGTTGCAAGCCAGCTAAGACTTCTCGCGCTGGAGGGCACCGGAGCCGCCGGCTCGAACTTCAACCCCGTCGAGGTGGTGAACATGTCAACCACGGCCTGTTCTCTCGATGGCCGGCCCGGCATCACGCTGATCGGAGGAGTGCAAGGCGCTCAGCCGGCGCCACTGCTGACAACGGTTCGAACCACAGGGCAGGGGTCGGCATTTGCCATCGGGCCGTCAATGTTGACACTGCCTGTCGGCGGTGTCGCTGCCGTCGGTTTCCTGGTGCAGTCGAGTGATGTCCCCTCCGACGGGGAGCAGACGTGCCCGGTCGTCAGCTCGATCTCGGTCAAACTGCCGGGAATTGCGTCGTACTTGATGGTGAAAGAAACGTTCACCGCGTGCGGGGGGCCGACGATATCCGTGTCGGCGATCGTCCGGGCGAGCGCGCTGCAGTCGGCCTGAGGGTGGATCAGTCGAACGCGCCATTGCCGCAACGCCGTGGGAGGATGACGCTGGCGAGAGGATCCATTGTCGCCATGGACACGGTCGGGTGGGTTTCGAGGCAACGGGGCGCTTAGCTCAGGTGGTTAGAGCAGCTCGCTTACAACGAGCAGGTCGGCGGTTCAAGTCCGTCAGCGCCCACCAGAAGAATTACCTGCTCAGAGCCTAGAAATCCGAGTCACGAGGGTGCTCGGAGAGCGCCCTAAAGAGCTTCCGTCGGGTAGCCCCGGCGCATTGCTGCGGCGGGGCCCCCCTAAGAACCCCGGCGTGCGGCTTTCACCGCACCGGGCTCAAGCAAGCCCACTGGGTCACGGACGAACAGAAGCGCCGGGCACATTGAAAGCGGCGAGGCGCCGTTGTCGACAGTGTGCGTGCACGAGGTGAAGTGCGATGGGACCTCCTGGCATGCCAGGTCCCCGCTCGGCGGTGATCGGTTTCTTGCGGACCGCTTTGCGGGTCACCGTGAGCCACTGCTCCCACTCGGAGAGACCGGTTGGCTCATGATCGGCAAACAGCAATAGCCCGCCGCACACGGGACAACGACCGGCCTGTGCTCTAAAGAGCACCGGGCTGATGCCATCGAGTGGTGGTGTGGCTCGCCGTCGCCGCCTGGCCCAGTACTCGGTCAGGGCCGGGTCATCAGGTGACGCCGTCCCTGGGGCCATCTGGTGCCGGACGATCCTGGTCCAGGCGAACTTAAGCAGGTAGGCGCCGCTACTGCGGTCGCCAAAGACCCACCGGTTGCGCCGGGACCTGTTGAACTGGCCGAAGTACCGGGCGACAATCCAGCCCGTCGGCTTGTTCCCGTGTACTTGGCCCACTTGTAGGTGAGCACCCACATGTAGTTGTCCAGCCTTGCAAACAGCTGGCTGGACACAACCGTCCGGTAGTAGGCCGACCAGCCGCGAATGATCGGGTTCAGCCGTTTGAGCACCGCCGGAGCGTTGGCCCCTCGCAGGGCCTTCATCTCGGCGGCGAGCCTTGCCCGGAGCCGTCGCACGGCCGCCTTTGATGGCTTGATCAGCAGCTTTCCTTTGTGGCGGCGGACATTGAACCCGAGGAAGTCGAAGCCCTCATCGAGGTGGACGACTCGCGTCTTCTCCTCGTTGAACGCCAGACCCCTTGGTGCCAGCCATGTGCTCAGACGAGCCTTGACCTCTTCGGCCTGCTCGGCGCTGGTGCACATCGCCACGAGGTCATCCGCGTATCGAACCACCACGGGGCTTTTCCGCACCGTCGCACCAGCCCGTGGGCCGGTGTTCTGGTATCGGACCCCGGCGGCCTCCTCCATCCCGTGAAGCGCCACGTTCAACAGCAAAGGGGAGACCACCTTGGGGGGTCCCCTCCTCGCTCGGGGCGAGCCGACCGTGTTCGACCACACCAGCTTTCAGCCACCGCGCGACAAGTCCCTTTGCGGGGAAGCTGCCGAGGGCGGCCAGCAGGTGTGAATGGTCGATCCGGTCGAACGCTGCCGCCAGGTCCGCATCGAGTATCCAGCACCGCCGAGCAGACTTGCCGCTCAGGGTGTTGAAAATGGACTCGATGGCGTCGTGGCAGCCACGCCCGGGCCGAAAGCCATACGACTTTGGCTCGAAGCGTGCCTCCCACTCGGGTTCGAGAGCGTTGACCACCTGGGCTTGGAGAGCCCGGTCAAAGATCACGGGTATCCCGAGCGGGCGCCGTTTCCCGTTGGACTTCGGGATGTGAGGATAACTGTCTGACCTGCTGTAAGACATCGCTGTAGTTCGCCAAAATACGCCCCGGGGCCGCTTGGCGGTTGCAGGTGATGGCAGCGGTTTGCCGGGTGCGGCTGCCTGCAATTAGCCGACCACATAGAGGGTCATAGACAACGGCGGGTAGGTGGTGGTGAGCGCGTTGCCGGCACGGGACGGTGTGGCAACCTGTTTGATCGGCCCGCCGTCCCATTGCCAGGCGTGTACCGCCCCGCTGATGTCACCCTTGAGCTGCAAGGTGCTCTGCAGCGCTTGGGAGCTTTTGTTGATGACCATAACTGTGTAGACACCGTCACTGGAACGGCGGGCGCCGTAGACGGAGATCTCGGCCTGGTCGGCGCTGGTTGAGTCGACCCACTCGTCACCGAACTCGGACCCGTGGCCGTCATAGTCGCGGTACATCAAGAAGGCATCATCAAGCTCGTCCCCGTCGACGGGCTGCGCCCAATGGCATGCCAGGGACACGTTCTCGCGGGCGAAGATTCCTAGCGTGTCCGCTTCGATGATCGCATTTGCCTGTGCTCCGACCCCGGCGAGGGACAGGTCGTACTCGCTGATAGAGATCTTCGTGCCCGGGTAGTAGCCGTCGGCGTTCGGGCACAGCCCGGGTACGTGGCCATCCACCCAGCAGCGAAGGCGGGGGATCAGCGCGATCTTCTCGTCGATCCAGCTTGGGTCGGTGTAGGTCGGGTCCCACAGCGAGCGGGTCACCTCCGTGGAGTTACCGCCTTGGGCGTAGTAGTGGACGTCGAAGTAGTCGAGATGACGTAAATGCGTCTTCGCGTCGTAGCGGGCGAACTGCTGGAGGTACCACTCGGCCATCGGCAGGTGGCCGTGGTTGGCGCAGTCGGCCGATGTCGTACAGGCGGTGGAGCTGCACCCGCTCCCGTAGGTGTCAGCTTCGCTGCAGAAGTACCCGATCCAGCCCCACTCCGAGAACCCGAGGACGGCGGCGGAGGGGTCGACCTGCTTGACCGCGCTGGCCAGAGCGATGGACTTGGTGATGAGCTCCTTCGCCGTCTCTGGCCGTGGCTGGATGTCGGCGTGGGTCTGACCCCATAGGGACGGCTCGTTGCCGAGCTCATAGATTCCCACGCCGCCCTTGGCGGCTGGACCGAACTGCTTTACCAAAGACTGCACCCAACGCCGGTCCCAAGCGGCGTTGATGGGGGTCTCGACCCTGGAGAGGATGCCCGTCAGGCGTTTGCCGTGGTCGAGGCCGTCCCCGCAGTTGGGGTCATAGGAGTCGAAGGCGTCCTGGTGCGGGTACACCGATTTCGGGTAGGCGCATGGCAGCGGCTGGGCCACCGGGGCGAACCTGGCGACCCCTCCTGCCATCGGGAGTTGCAGGAGGGTCGTAGCACCCAGGGAGCGGTCTAGCTCGATCTGTTGCACGTAGGCGCGCACGTTGTTGGTCTTGTGTCCTGAGCAGTATGCGTACGTGGCGGTCCAGCAGTCGGATATGTCCTCGAAGTACCAGTCGGCGCCGGAGTTGTCCGCTCCTATCAGCCAGTTGTAGGTCTCGGCGCTGTCGCCACCCCACCGGTCGACCGGAACGTCGATCTGGCGTCCCAGCTTGGCGGGTACGAAGTTGACCCCGTAGATGTCGGAAGAGATGGCGTGACCGCCCGGGCCCGTAGCGTCCACGACGAGGTCCGGCCCGGGCGCCACGGCGCCTATGCCAGCGACGGCCGGCATCCCTCCGAGGAGAACCAAAGACGCGCCGACAGCAACCGCGACAAGACAGGAAGGTGCCAAGCGGCTCGGTCGCCACACCGGGCTTGTCATCGGGCAGCCCTTTCTGTCGGGGTGGCTGTCCCAGCGCTGGAGAATCTAGTCGATACTGATCCCGAGCCATTTCGAATCGTCGTCGCCCGCGCGGCGATCACGTAGTCAAGTGTCGCCTTTCGGATCTGGTGAATTGGTTCTTTGTCGAGTCCAATTCTCCCTGTTCACGGCACCCTTTTTCCCGAATGGTCAAGCCATCAAAGGCCTATCTGCATGGTGGTTCCGGGCTAAGGCCAAGACTGACGGGACACTCGCCATCGCCAAGTTTCCGCGCGCTCAAGCGGACGAGTGGGACGTCGCAATGTGGGAGAGGATTGAGAACGAGCTTGCACAGAGCGCGAGCATCGATGTCGCGTGCACCCGAGCTGGTCCGAGTTGCCAGTCGCAACGTCCTCCTCGTCGACCGTTTCGGTCGAGTTGGTTCTAGACGGGCCGGCTGCGCCAGCGCGCTCACGATGCTCGAGGCGTCAGACGGCGACCACCGGAGCTACGTCGAGATCGCTGTAGAGACCATTTCGGATGTGCCCAGCCCGAGCTAGGGCAGTCACTAATCCCGCGAATACCCGCGGACGTCGCCGTTCACGGCGGTTCTTCAACGTGCGGCTAGCACGATGACCTGCCCTGGTAGGTCGCCTCGATTCGTCGCCGTACGCCTGACCGCCCTTCCCAAGCTGAGAGCACGTTATTGGCTCCAAGGGGCGAGCGCTGCGAAGAACTGGTGGACGTGGTTGGCCGTCACTGCGCACCTTTCGGATGAACGTCTGGCCGAATCGGGTCGTTCAATTTGCCAGCGCAGAGCTCGCGACGTCGAGCCGTACCATTGAACACTGACCTTGGAACGAGACGAGCTGATAGCGCAGTTGAGGGCGCACCGTGACGAACTTGCGGTGCAGCTTCGCGAGTTGGCCGAGCCTGTGCGCGCCCCCGGAGTCCAGATGCAGTTCGGAAAGCGCGCCGGCGACCACACCGCCGATGCCGTCTTGCAGATGCAGAGGACCATGACCGCCGGCCAGTTGCAACAGGTTGCGGCCGACATCGACCGTGCTCTCGAGAAGATCCAGGAGGACACCTACGGAATCTGTGACGAGTGTGGGCAGCCGATCGGCGAAGATCGCCTAGGAGCGTGGGTCAGAATCCACCACTGACCCGTTCGTAGCTGTGAACATCGTCTCATGACCTCCGTGCTCTCCGATGACCAGCTCTTCGAAGTGGAGATGGGCGAGGCGGAAGCCCCGAAGGCGACTCCGGTCGGCGAGGCGAAGACCTTCCGCCGCTACGACCAGAGCCAGTGCTTCTTGTTGCCACCCTCGCTCGATGACTGGCTCGACGAGGACGACGAGGCGCGCTTTGTCTCCGAAGTAGTGGAGAACCTCCTCGACCTCACCGCGGTCTACGCCTCCTATGAGTCCGCCTCGGGCGCCCCGCCCTATGAGCCGCGGATGATGTTGAAGCTGTTGCTCTACGGTTACGCGACCGGGGTCACCTCCTCGCGCGAGATCGAGCGCCGCTGCAAGCGCGACATCGCCTTTCGATGGCTGGCGGCGAACGAGGCGCCCGACTACCGCTCGATCAGCCGCTTTCGCCGCCGCCACCTCGACGCGCTCCGGCCACTCTTCCTCCAGGTGCTCGGCCTGTGCGCGAAAGCAGGGCTCGTGCGACTCGGGCGCGTCGCTCTCGACGGCACCAAGCTCGTCGCCAACGCGTCGCGCCACAAGGCGATGAGCTATGACCACATCGTGCCGAAGATCGAACAGCTGCAAGCCGAGGTCGACGCCATGCTCGCCGAGGCAGAAGCGGTCGATGAGGCCGAGGACGAGGCCTATGGAGCCGACCACCGGGGCGACGAGGTCGCTCCCGAGCTCGCCCGGCGTGAGAGCCGCCTGCAAAAGCTGCGGGCGGCGAAGGAGGCGATCGAAGCCGAGGCGCGCGACAAGGCCGAGGCGGCGGCGCGAAACAAGGCCGAGACGGCCGGCAAGTCCGAGGGGGAGGTCACCGCCACCGGTGTGGCCGCAGCGGGGAAGGCGAAGCCGAAGCTCTCCGCCCAGCGCAACTTCACCGACCCCGAGAGCCGGATGATGAAGACGAACCACGGCTTTGACTACGCGTTCAACGCCCAGGCGGTGGTCGACGAGCAGAGCCAGGTCGTGCTCGCGGCAGAGGTCACCCAAGAGGCCGGCGACGTCGACCAGTTGGTACCGATGACCGAAAAGACCGAAGAGAACCTCGTCGGAGCCGGGATCTCCGGCTCCCCGAGGACGCTTCTCACCGATGCCGGCTACTGCTCGGAGGAGAACCTCGAGGCGGCCGAGGGCCTCAACCCCGACGTCCTTTGTGCCACCGGACGGCAACGCCACGGCGAGAAGTTCCAAAAGACACCCCGCGGACCGATCCCGAAGAACGCCACGAGACGCGAGAAGATGGCCCGGCGGCTGCGGACGAAGAAGGGCCGTGCCGACTACGCCCGCAGAAAGGCGATCGTCGAGCCGGTCTTCGGACAGGTGAAGGTCCGTCAGCACGCCGGCCAGCTCCGCCTGCGCGGCCTCGCCGGTGCGCAGGGCGAGTGGACACTCCACATGCTCTGCCACAACCTGCGCAAGCTGCAGAACGCAGGCGGAAGCGCGGCGCTCGCGTTCGCATGAGGCCCTAAGGCCGCTCCTTGGCCGCCTTGGACTCGACTCGGCGGCCGGTTTCCTGCCCGAACAGAACCTGATCAGGGCGAGATGGACGATCGCGCGCGTCGGAGCTGGCCACCTGGCCGGTTCTGACTCACGCTCCTAGAGGCGATCACGTGGGCACTTCGCTGTGTGCGCTGCCAGGCGGGCGGCCATAGTCGCTGAACACGAGGAGCAGAGAAGGCCTATCGGCTTGCGCCCGCTGCCCGTGCTCTCGGTGCGGGCTGGTTCTTCTCTCAGCTGTCGCGATGCTCAACGCACCGTTCTTGTCAGGCCAATCTCGATGTGATTGTCACTTGGTTGCCATCGGACCACGTGTGATCTTGCAGCCATCGGGGCGGAACCCGAAGGTCGAAGTAGAGAATGACCATCCTGCTTCACGGCGGTCGGCTTGGGCGCTCACCTCGGCCGGTATACGTCGCGTCGGTGGTCAACCCGGTCGACGTACACGATCCGCTCATCTTCGTCGATCCAGTAGATGACGCGATATGGCCCGACCCGCGCGCTGCGCCAGCCTGCTAGCTCGCGCCCGAGTGCGTGGCCAATCTTCTGTGGGTTGGCGATCAGACGCCCGAAGCAGAACTCGACTACGGCGCCTACGACTCGAGGTGATGTCGAAGCAAGCCGATCCAGCTGTCGAACGGCCGGGGGTGACCAATGCAGCCGATAGTCATCCACGAGACCAGCGGGCGAGCGCCTCGTCCTTGGTCAGTTCCACAGATGCGCCTGATCGCCGAGCAGCTTCAGCTTCTCGAAGATCGGCCATCGCCTCGGGGTCCGACAGCACGTCGAGCGTCTCCTCGAGCGCCTCGAGGTCGGCCACGGCGAGGACAACGACGCTCGGGCGGCCGTGTTTGGTGATCACGACTCGTCGGTGCTCGGTTTCGACACCCTCGACGACCTCCGATAGGTGTGCCTTGGCTTCCGCGAGAGAGAGCTGCTCTAACATTGACATGACTATAAGTGTGACCATAAAGGCGCGCACTGTCAAGGAGACCGGTACTTTCGATGCGGACTGAGTCGCAGCACTCGCCGGGCGCGGGGTTGGCTCTCCTCGTGCCGCCTTCCGTCGGGTAGCCCCGGCGCATTGCTGCGGCGGGGCCCCCCTAAGAACCCCGGCGTGCGGCTTTCACCGCACCGGGCTCAAGCAAGCCCACTGGGTCACGGACGAACAGAAGCGCCGGGCACATTGAAAGCGGCGAGGCGCCGTTGTCGACAGTGTGCGTGCACGAGGTGAAGTGCGATGGGACCTCCTGGCATGCCAGGTCCCCGCTCGGCGGTGATCGGTTTCTTGCGGACCGCTTTGCGGGTCACCGTGAGCCACTGCTCCCACTCGGAGAGACCGGTTGGCTCATGATCGGCAAACAGCAATAGCCCGCCGCACACGGGACAACGACCGGCCTGTGCTCTAAAGAGCACCGGGCTGATGCCATCGAGTGGTGGTGTGGCTCGCCGTCGCCGCCTGGCCCAGTACTCGGTCAGGGCCGGGTCATCAGGTGACGCCGTCCCTGGGGCCATCTGGTGCCGGACGATCCTGGTCCAGGCGAACTTAAGCAGGTAGGCGCCGCTACTGCGGTCGCCAAAGACCCACCGGTTGCGCCGGGACCTGTTGAACTGGCCGAAGTACCGGGCGACAATCCAGCCCGTCGGCTTGTTCCCGTGTACTTGGCCCACTTGTAGGTGAGCACCCACATGTAGTTGTCCAGCCTTGCAAACAGCTGGCTGGACACAACCGTCCGGTAGTAGGCCGACCAGCCGCGAATGATCGGGTTGGGTTCTGCGGGCTGCCGCCAGCGAGCCCATTGCCAGGCCCCCGATCAGACCGAGGAGCAGCGAGATCGTGAGGTACGAGCCCCACTTGTGCCGGAAGGTTGCGCTGAAGCGATACCACGAAGCCCGAAAGACCCTGTTCACCTGTCGGTCCCACCGGCGTAGGTCTTTTCCATAACGTCGGCATGGCCGACTAGCCGTTACGCTCGAGATGAGCGAGCACCGTGGTGCGGTGGATGTTGAAGCGAGCGGCGAGCTGGAGAACCGGGCCGTCGTTCGATCTGGCCACGAGCTGGCCTGTCGCAAAACCACCACCCTCGCGCAGGTGGCGAGACACCCGATCGTGTGCATGCCAACCGGTACGGGGCTGCGCGCCGTGCTCGACCAGGCCTGCGCCGCCCGCAGTCTCCGACCGACGATCGTGATCCAAGCTGCCGCAGCCGACTCCATCGCCGACCTCGCCGCCCGAGGACTCGGCGTCGGCATCCTCAGCAGTAGCCGTGGCTTCTTCGGAACTCCGGCTCGAGCGAGAGCTGGGGCAATGAAGTGACCGGACCGGACGCGCACAGCACGGCGTCGGTGAGCTCGAAGAAGGCGTCGCCCCACGACCGGAAGGTCGCATAGAGATCGCGACGGAACGCCACGAGCGGCTCCTTCTCGGTGGAAGCCATGGCCGATAGTCTATCTACTATCGGATAGTGCGTGGTGGATCCCCTTCCCGCGGGAGAATGCATCAGTGGCACGAGCAACGAAGACATCGACGCTCACCGGGCACGAGCGGCGCTATCGCGAGTTGCTCGCCCAGATCACCGAGATCGGCTTCATCCGCTCGGGCAGTGTCGCTCCTCGCCTCAACTACTGCGGAAAGCCCAACTGCCGCTGCCACGCCGATCCGCCGCAGCCACACGGGCCGTATTGGCAGTGGACCGCGAAGGTCGGCGGCAAGACCGTGAACCG
This sequence comes from uncultured Acidimicrobiaceae bacterium, assembly GCA_963841155.1. Lineage (GTDB taxonomy): Bacteria > Actinomycetota > Acidimicrobiia > Acidimicrobiales > Bog-793 > Fen-455. The sequence goes on from CAWJBM010000001.1 coordinate 197,719, forward strand.
ACGCCTGAGCGCTCGGGAAGCCGAGCTGTATCAGGAGTGGATCGGCAACGACCGAAGGCTCCGTGCGCTCATCGCCGAGCTGCGCGAGGTGGCCGAAGCAGCGACGAACCTCATCCTCGAGGCAAAGGTGAAGGTTTAGTTACAAGCTTAGGCCGGCGGCCACCTCGGCCAGCCAGACTCTGTGTACAAGGTCTCCGCAATCATGATGCCTCGCGCTCGAGGTGAGCCTTGTGAGCGAGCCTGATGACGTCCTCTGTCACTGATCGCCTGTTTCCTTCATGTGCCGGATGGTGCGCCGGGCAAGCAAGATATGGGGTGCCTTCCACTGGCTTCCCAAGTCGTAGACATCCTTTGACGTGGCAGTTGTGGTGGCGGTAGACGGTGATGATGCTGCCGAGGATTAGGAAGTCAGGAATCGCACCACCGAAGCCGGACCAGAATCCATACCAAGTACCCGACTCGGCATCCGCACCGGTGTAACGCAGGAACCAGTGAGCTGAATCAGCCCAGAAGACAACTACGAGTATCAAGAAACCGACCCCGACAACCAGCAACCCAACGGTGAGCGCTCGTTTCATGGCCTTACTCCTGACCTCTCGGCTTGCACAGTCATGCCGGATGGCTCATTGGCATAAACCTGAGTCAACAGTCCAATCCTCTCACCGTTACGGGAGATCGGGAGGTACCCGCTCAGTGAGGCCGCCCAGTTAACCTCGAGAATTCATCTTGCCTCGGGAAGCTGACGGCGAGCGGTCGAGTCGTGACGATGGGGTGACGGTGAGGGCGCCCGGTCGTGGCAGAGCGCGACGAGTCAGAGTTTCGTGCTCTTGTCGGATGTCACGCCCTCGGGAGACTCACCGTTGCCGGGTCGGGCGCCGGGACCCTGTTCGTCAGGGGAACGCGGTCCGCAACTTCAGGAATGCTCGCCTGAGCGGTGCTGCCCACGGCCATGTCTCGTCCAGGCGCAAGATGAGCCGGTGCCCACGGCGCACGAGGACGGCGGCGACGTGCAACAGCCGGTAGCGGATCGTCTTCGGCTCGGCCTTTGCGAGCTCGCCGTCGAGGCAGGTCATCTGCGCCCAGGCGATAAGCGCCCCGGCGATGAGACTGGTGGCCACCCAGGCGAGGTTCTGGGTGAAGCTCGCGAACGGCAGGTTCTGTAACCCGCAGTCCTTCCAGCACCGGACCCTGTCCTCGACGCGGGCATGGCCGCGGTGGCGAAGCTCGAGTGCCGCGGCGTCGATCTCGAGGGCACTCGCGTTCGTGATGAAACACATGTACCTAAAACCCTCCGAGGTGTCGAACAAGCTGAGCTGGGCCCCGGGGTGAGGACGTTCTCGCCGGCAGATGAGCCGTGCGTCTTCACCCCAGGTGGACAAGTCCATGAGATCTGTGAGCTCGGCCACCCATGCTCCGTCCCGGTCGGTCCCGTCCGCCTCGAGCGCTTCGAGGAGTCCTCTTCTTGGAACAACAACAAGGCCTCCCTGACACCTGCGTCGACAGGGTGGCCGATCGAGTACTCGATGTTGGCCTCCACAAGGCCAGAGACAAAGTCGTGGCTCGCCCCGGCCGAGTCGGCCCTCACGAGAATGTGGTGTCGGAGAAGGCCCGGGTCGTCGCCGGGCTGGTGGCCTACCTGGTACTCCGGCGGGAGGGCACCGATCACCTGGTCCAACAGCTCGAGGTGATCGTCGGCGTCGTTCGAGCCGGCGTTACCCGGACGGAGCATCGCCCCGAGCGGCTCTACGGTCGTGTCGCACCAGGCGCCGAGTGGGTAAAAGCCATAACCGTGCTTGTAGGTCGGTGCGGCGTCCTGCTTGTCGGAGAACGCAGTGACAAGCGTGGCGTCGAAGTCGATCGTGATGTCGCCCGGCGGCGCTGCGGCCCAGACGATCTCCCGTGACTTTGCCACGGCCTCTCTGATCGCGCGCAGCTCTGGGGGAGGTTGACCCAGGTGTCGTAGAAGTTTGAGTGGCGGTCCTCCGCCTCGGCCCCGCCGTGAGGCAGGCTCGGGGTGTCAACCAACCAAGTTGAGGAACGGAGGACCACCAGTGAGTCAAGCATCACACAACCAGCCGCGCGCCGCGAGCCGCCCGCGTCTCATACCAGAGCTCGGCCTCGTCGACCTGGCCGATACGACGCTCGAAGAACGCCTGGCGGGAAAGCTGAACGAGCAGCTCGAGCTGTTCGCCTGTCGCATGCGACAGGGTCTGCTCGCCGCGTCGGTGGCGATCGGCCTCGAGGTCATGGACGAGCTCATCGATGCCGAGGTGACCGATGCCGCCGGGCCGAAGGGAAAGCACGACCCCGGTCGCTCCGCCTATCGCCACGGCACCGAGGCGGGCAAGGTGACCCTCGGCGGCCGGCGGGTCCCTGTCGTCCGCCCGCGGGTTCGGACCGTGGCTGACGACGAGAACGGCCAGGACCACGAGGTGCGCCTCGAGTCTTACGACACCTTCGCGAAAGTCGACCTGCTCGCTGGCCACATGGTCGAGTGCCTGATGGCCGGGCTGTCGGGTCGGCGTTATGAGGCCGCCCTCGAACCCGTCGGCTCCGAGATCGAACAGACGGCATCGGGAACCAAGCAGTCCTCGGTATCACGGCGCTTTGTCACCGTGACCGGCGAACGCCTCGCCGAGTTCAGGACCCGGCCCCTCGACGCACAACGCTGGCTCGTCTGCTTCATCGACGGCTTCGACTTCGCCGAGCACACCATGGTCGGGGCGCTCGGCGTCACGGCCGACGGCACGAAGGTCCCGATCGGCCTCGCGGAGGGCTCGACGGAGAACGCGACTGTCGTGAGAGGCCTCGTCTCTTCGCTTCGCGACCGGGGACTCGACGCCACCGACGGGATCTTGTTCGTGCTCGACGGCGCCAAAGCGCTTCACAAGGCGGTGCGGGACGTCTTCGGCGACAACGCCGTCATCGCCCGGTGCAGGCTCCACAAAGAGAGAAACGTCATGGACTACCTGGTACAAGCCGAACGACCCTGGGTGCGCCGAAAGCTCCGGGCGGCCTGGGCGAACCCGGACGCGGCGGAGGCCGAGGCGGCGCTTCGGGCGCTCGCTTCCCAGCTCGACAAGGTGAACCCCGATGCCGCGGCGAGCCTTCGCGAGGGGCTCGTCGAGACGCTGACGGTCACCCGACTCGGCGTCACGGGTTCGTTGTTGAAGACCGTGATGGGGACCAATCCGATGGAGTCCATGATCGAGATCGTGCGCGACCACGCACGCAACGTGAAGCGCTGGCAGCCGGGCGACATGAGGCTGCGCTGGGCGGCCGCCGGCATGTTAGAGGCCTCCAAGCAGTTCCGCCGGGTGAAGGGCTACCGGCAGTTGCCGAGGCTCGCCGCAGAGCTTCGCCACGCCGTCGGATCCGACGCCAAGCAATCAACCGGGAGCGAAGATGCCGTCGCGTAACGACAGCCGTAACGATAGGGTCGCCCCCTGCCCGGCCTGCGGCCAGCCGTTCGTCCCCACGGGTCGGCGCCAGTGGTGTTCTGACGCGTGCCGCCAAGCTGGTTGGCGGCGCCGTCACCCGGCCCCGGCGGCGCCCGAGGTCGCGCTTGTGCCCCCGCCACGGCCCACACGAGAGATCACCGTGTACGAGTGCCCCGCCTGCGAGGCCCGCTACCTCGGCGAGCAGTACTGCAGCGACTGCCGAGGCTTCTGTCGTCGCATTGGGCCAGGCGGAACCTGTCCCCACTGCGACGAGCCTGTCGCCATCAACGACCTCATCGTTGCTACAACGTGACCGTATGATCCATCAGGAGGCCGTCACGAAGTTCCACGACCAGCGGGTCAACCTCCTCTGGGGCGGTCGTGGCCTTCACCGCCCTCCACGCGGTCGAGATCGACGCGACCTCTCCGAACAGCTCGGACTGCTTGCGAAGTGCGTCGATGTCTTTGAGGCAGTCGGCCCCGTCGGCGATGGCGACGGCGAGATGCGTGAGCACGACGCCCGGGTCGTGGGTGTTCCACGAGATGCCACAGTCGGCCATCGCCTCGGACAACCCGTGTGTCAACCCTGTGCGATCGGCCAGTTCGCACAACAACGCGGTGCCCGCGTGCGAGACGAGGTTGCGCCCGTCGGTGGTTACCTCGACCCGGCGGACCGAGCGGCTACGATGCACCTTCAAGGAGGCCTCCTCCTGGGTTGGAGAGCTGCTTTGGAACACAGCCATTCTCCCAGCTGGGGAGGCCTTTTACGCGGATACTGGCAGCCTCATGCCGCTATCGCGCGAATAATCGAGGCTAGCGCTGATGCCACTACGGCGTACCCGCACATAGGTGCCGGTGTCGATCGGGCAACCGATGCGAGTACCGGGGAGCCTGGGCTCGGGTAGGCCGCTCGGTATCGACGTCAACGATGGCGGGGTATAACAACGCCCCGCAAGACTCCCATGGCAGGGGTCGAGACGCGCTAGATCGACGGCTACGGGCGCGGTGGTCGATCAGCGCCGAGCACCTGCCGACCATTTGTCACCAAAGCAGGCCGGGGGCTCGGACGCGAGATTGAATGTCATGTCGTCTGTCGACGCCTGGGCCCGACGGACTAGCCCTGTCGCTGCGCCCACCGCCGACGGGCGCGTTTCGCCTTCCTGTTGGGTGAGATCGGTGAACTCGACGACCTCTCAGACGTCCGCGAGGTCCACGTTCTCACTGATTCTGACGAGCCAGCGGCGCTGCTCTTGGGAACCTGCGTGACCGCCAGCATGCCCCTCCGTCAACTGTTGGAGACAAAACGCTCCACCGAGCGACAGCCACCATTACTGGTTACGCAGCGCGTAACGAGGTTCCGGTGACCCGCCCGATAGGCGCTCCCTGCCGACTCTGCGTGTCGAATGACCAACCAGATCCGCGTCGTTTCTGGACGCCCACGATCCGTGGTTGTGGGACTCTCTTGGCTCGGTCTTGTCGAGCTCGTCAGGCTTACCCTGGCGGTTCAGTCAGGCTTATCCTTACTTGCTGTGGTCGAGAAGAGGAGACGAACGTTGCGAACTTCAAGCAAGGAGGCGTTGAGCTGTTCGTTTTGTGCCAAGAGCCAGTTCGACGTCGTCAAGCTGGTCGCCGGTCCCGGTGTTTACATCTGCAATGAGTGCGTAGACCTCTGCACTCAGGTAATCGCTGAGGCACTCGATCTCAAGGGACATCGGGCAGGTGACGCGATTCCTTCGACCAAGTCGCAGATTCCACAGACCCTGAAGGCCTGGGGGGCGTTATCTGACGAGGACCTGCTCGCTGAGATGGTGCGAGCTCACGCTGCTCATCAGAACGTCGACCGTGCGGTCGCTCACCACGTCGCCGCGCTCAGAGCGCGAGGCGTCAGTTGGGCACGCATCGGTGAAGCACTCGGAATGACGCGCCAGTCGGCATGGGAGCGCTTCTCCGGGGAGGAGTAGCCGGTGTCGCCGCCACCCGGCGATCAGGGGCGGGCGCTTGGCGAGGCGCTGCTAACTGTCGGTCAACTGGGCTTCCTGCCCCAGGCGGACACCATGGGCGAGGTTGCCAAGTCGAGCTGACCTGTAGCGACGTTGGATAGGTGCTGTTCGATCTCGTCCTCAGTCGCCAGTTCCGTGGCGATCAGGCGCTGCCGGATCTGTTCCACTGTTGCACGCTCCAGCCGGTCTACCGCAGGTCCGCCTATCGGAAAGTAGGCATCCGACTGCACGTCCACAAGTCCCGCAGCTCTGAGAAGTCTTGGAAGTTTGCGACCGAATGACAGATCCACACCTCGTTCGACCATCAGGGCACGAAACGCCACCTTCAACTTGTTGGCGAGTTTCTCTGCCGCGCCGTGGTCGTCGGGACATGCAAGAGGCTGCAAACCAGGGTCAGCTTCTTCGACCAGGAGCCATCCATCAGGTTTGAGGGCGTCAATCATCGTGGCCAGGGCTTTGGACCGCTGAGGGACGTGGACGAGCACAAGTCGAGCGTGGACGAGGTCGAACGAATCGCCCGGTGCGGGCTCGGTTCCGATGTCGTGCCGTTTCACTGCGAAGCGGTCATCCTCGGCTTCCAGCCAGGTGGTGTCGATATCGGTGGCCAACACATCGGCCTTGGTCTGTTCGGCAATCCAGGCAGGCACGCTTGTACCTCCGGCCCCAACCTCCCACACTCGCCACCCGAGTGACAGGCCGATCGACCCCATGTGCCGGAAGGTCGACGGGTTGAAGAGCGTCCCGAGAGCATCGAAGCGCTGGCCCGCCTCGCTCTGTTGATTGTCGAGCAAGTAGCGCGCATGAGCCATTCCAAGATCCTACGGACAGATCGGCTCGGGTGACCATATACGTGTCGATCAGGGTCAGCGCCGAACGCACGCCCAGAACGTCCGAGCTTACGGAATTCAGACGGCGCCCGATCGACGGTGATGCGTGCGTCCTATAGCTATTATCCAGCGCGGTGCTCCCATTGACGGGCACAGGCACAAGGGAGTCGTTCTGTGCGCGTGAGATTGTGACAGGTCTGTGGGCGCGTGCGTCGGCTCATGACCCCTACTCGACCAACATGACGCCCTCGAACAGGCCGAAGATCAGTGCGACGCGGAGCCGCAGCTTCCGGTCGACTCCGGAGACGGCTATGGCCGTCGCCGCTCCGAGATTGTCAAGGCTCACCGACAGCGAGACCAGAGGTAGCGCGAGCATGCTCGAGCGGTAATCGGCCAGGATATGTCCGCTTGGCACGTGCCACGGACCGTTCCAAGCGCGATCGCCGTTTCGTGGAGAATGTGCGCTAAACGGGCACTCCAGTTAGCGCGAGCACGACACCGACTCCCCCGGCGACAAGCAGTCCGCTCACGACGCCACGGCGAAGGACGAAGAACCAAACCAACGCGCCGGCCAGAACCGGGACCTGCCAAAGATGTTGGAACGCGAGACCGAGCGGTATCGCCGACCCAGCGATTGCTCCTATGACAGCCGGTCCAGCGCCGCTGAGGAACGACTGGATCATGAGGTTCGTTCGGATCCGATCAAAGCGCGGGGCACCAAAGAGAATGAACAAGAATGACGGCGTAAAGGCGACAAAAGTGGCAAAGAGTCCGCCTCGGATGCCCCCCGCTGCATAACCGACGACCGCGATGGTGAGCACCACGGGACCCGGCGTGACCTGGCCGAGCGCCACGGCATTTAGGAACTGTGCACCGGTCATCCAGTGGAAGGTTGTCACTGCGTCGTGCTGCATTAGCGGAACGATGACGAATCCGCCACCGTAGGAGAGAGCGCCCACTTTGAACGCGACCCAAGCGAGCGCGCCAAATCCGCCGAGAGCGATGGCGTGCGCGGCGACCGCCCCAACGACAGTCCGGGCGGAACTTGATGACGCGCTGCCCTCGCGTCGAATGACGATCTCGAACAGTCCGCAGGTAAGGAGTACGAGTACCAGGTATGGACCGATGGCGGCGGCGGCGGTGCCTCCGATCAGACCATAGAGGAGCCAGCGAGTTCGCTTGCCCCTCGAAGTTCCGGCGCGCTTCCAGCTCGCCGGCACGAACCCGCTTGCAGCGCTAAGTGCCACCGCCGGAACGGCCGCACCTGCGCCTGCCGCCGCTCCGAGGATCCAGAGAGGTGGGTAGTGCGCAAGGAAGACCGCCGAGAGAAGCAGGATCAGTACGAGTCCTGGGAAGACGAAACAGATCCCACCGAGGATCGCACCTACCGTTCTTCGCAATCGCCAGGCGCAGAAGATCGCAAGTTGCGTAGATGCCGGGCCGGGCAGGAGGTTCACTGACGCGATGGCGTCCTCGAACTCCGCTGCTTCGATCCACTTCCGCTCTTCGACGCACATGTGCCGGAGCAGAGCAATGTGGGAGGGTGGCCCGCCGAACCCGATGCAACCGAGACGTGTCCATTCACGAGCAATCGTCCAAAGCGACACCTTCGTCGTACCGACCGACCCGTCACTCTGCCCGTTCGTGCTCACGAGCCCTGCACTCCGAGCACCTCGTCAGCGAGTTTTCGCACCTTCACGATGGTCTCCTTCAAGACGCGCTGGCCCGAGTGTGTGATGGAATACGAGCGTCGCGATCTACCCTCGACGATCTGCGTGCGGGAAGGCAACAGCCCCTCAGATTCCATCTTGTGAAGCGTCGGACGGAGGGAGCCTGGACTTATCCGGTAGCCGTGATGAGCGAGCTCCTCTGACATCCGCGCTCCGTGGATCTCGCCGCGCGCAGCGTGGTGGAGGATGTGGAGCCTCACCAGCCCCCTCAGGAACTCCCGCATCAGAAGAACCGTATCCGATAACGAATGGCGATATCCGACGGAGACTGTATGTGCGTTACGCCCTGTCCCGGGCGCAGGTTCTGAAATTCGACCGCTTCTCGAGCCCAACCGCTGCATTAGGCAGGTCCTTTGCTGAAGCCCGAGGCCAGTCGTAGCGAGAACCGCATCTCGCGATCGGGCTAGTTGTCGGCCACCACTTCCGCCCGCGTTGGCGCCACAATCGCTTTGAACTGCCCTGGATTGATGGGTACCTATTGCCAGGCGGCTTTGAGGACGCTGCAGGCGCGCAGGGTGACCCACTTTGAAGATTGGCCCTGTCGTTCGATGTCGACAATGGTCTTGCCGTTGTAGGCGTACCGGTTTGTCCATCGTCCCTGGTCCTGTTGGGATTCGACCCAGCGCAAGGCACTGGCAAGATTCGGGTTGCGGGCATGGCCGAGCTCGGCGAGAACCTCGAGGTTCTGGAGCACATCGGTGACGTACCCGGAGGGAAACCCGAGCTTGTACCAGGAGCCGGACGGCTTGGTGTCCCGTGACGGCATCGGGTAGTCGGCGACGGCGGGATCGCGTGACAGCAAGAACTCAACGCCTTGGTCAATGGCCCTGCGAACGATGCGGCTGCGTTCGTCGGGTGGGACTCGGGCGAGGCCGAGGAGCTCCTTTACGGCTCCCCATGCGCACGGGTTGTGATCGTTCGCGGCGCACGCGAAAGCCGGCCCGCTCGTCCCCGACTGGTAGTAGCGGTCAGCGTCGTCGCCGGTGATCGCTCGTGCCGCCCAGTCCACCGAGGCGCTCAGCCGGGGGTCTCCCCAACAGCCGAAGCCGATCAGGGCTCGGATGAGGTTGCCGTTGAGGCAGTGAATGACCCTCGACTGTGGGGGAGGGGCGTCATCATTGGCCCCAGAAGAGCCGAAGCCACCAGAAGTGGCCCGGGTGTGGCACAGCACGTAGTCGCAGGCGCGGCGGATGCGAGGATCGGCGGGATCGGCGCCCAGTTGGTCCAAGAAGATCAACTCCCACACGGTGCCGGTGTACTTGGGGGCGTATCCGGCGCCCGGCTTGACCCACCATCCCTCGGCGGCTTGGGCGTTCAGAATCGACCGGATGGGCTCGGTGCGCGTAGCTGCCGCCCGGGCTGTGACGACCTCGGCGTCGTCGTGGGGCAGGTCGCACAGGCGCTGGAGCGTCGCGGCCCTGACCGCTGGCGCATCGTCTGCGAGCAGCCAGGGCAGGGGGTCGCCGGTGAGGTGGTCAGTCCAGGTCATTTCGCATCGTCGTCTGGTTTCTGAAACTAGTTGGCTTTGCCGCCTGGGCGATAGCTCCGTGGTTTGCTCGCGTCCGAATCGGACAGGAGAGGCGGCCGCCAACAGGGAGAATGTTTTCTCTCTGACAACCGGTGGAGATGATGGGGCGACTCTCGAACCGCGAAATCAGTTCGCGGATCGGCCGACTCTGTGTGTTTGTTCAGGAACAACGCGACGCGGGATGGCGTGCAACCCGTGCCCAGCATCAACGCTGGCCTGGGCCGTGCTGCGTCTGCGATCGCTGCCGTTCGTTTCGTAGTTCAAACCCCTTAGCCCAGCTGACCTGGACCCTGGGCCGGGAGCAGACGCAGCTAGTGAAGGCCGGGTGGGGCACGCGGTGCGGAGATCGCACTGATGTCGCCGACTCCGGCGCTCCTCTTCCAGCAAGCAAAGATCAACGAAGATGAGTGCACGATCCCGGCTCGGGTGCCCGAGAGCCGTATGTTGATGTCTTGTCTTGGCCCACGACCTTGCTTCGCCGTTCCAGCAACAACACGTCCCGCCAGGCACCGTTCAGCCTCCCGAGACGCTCTCTGCGCCCCACCACCTTGAAGCCAGCGCGCTCGTGCAGGTGCACACTGGCTTCGTTCTCGGGGAAGATCCCTGTTTGGATGGTCCAGATGCCGGCCGCCTCGGTCGAGCGGACCAGCCGTTCTAGGAGCAAGCGCCCAACACCTTGGTGGCGCGCTTCGCTGGCGACATAGACGCTGTCCTCGACGACGCCCGCATAGGCGCAGCGGTCCGAGACGGGGCTTACTGCGTATTCCGATGATTCCGTACACCCAGTCCGACGTTTTCGGACGCGGGCGTCGGAGGCCGCGCAGCGGCCGACGCTTGGGGGCCTATCCCGTTAGCTCACCTCCTTCGCGGTGCTTGATCGATAGTTTGCAGGCACTGAAGCTCGCCGTCGAACGCGTCGAAATCTCGCGCTGATCCGGCTCGACTTCGCTCACGAGGAATAGCTTCACCCCGCCGTTCATGGCCTGTCCTCGACCGGCGTCGGGTCGTCGTCGGTTCGCCCGGCGTAGCGCTGCCACGCACTCGCCCGGGTGACTCCGAGAAGATCGGCGATCTCCGCCCATGAGTAGTCCTGGCCGCGCGCTCGGGCAACGGCGCCGCGTAGCCGTCTCGTCGCCTCGTCGATCAAGCTGGTGAGGAGGTGAAGATCGACGCCAGCGTTGCCCCGCCCTCCCATGGCACGCAACCTCGCGAGCGAGTCGATCGCCTCGTCGAGCACCGACTCGGTGTCGTTGTCTGTGGCGGGGGCGAGGTAGTGGTCGCGACGTTCGTTCATAGCTGCGCGGACGGCCATACACCTCGGCTTGGAGGTGAACCTCGTAGAAGGCACTCCGGCGTGACGAAGGACGTCGGCGGGCTGACGCGAACCGTGGAACATCCTCGGACGGTCACTTGGCGTTCCTCGGCTTGGCGGCGGTCGCCGTCTCGCTCCGGCGCAGGGACTCGCCGACGAGCTCGATGCGGTTGGCCCTCTCCAACAGCCGGTCCAGCACGGCGTCGGCGATCGTGGCGTCGCCTATGCCTTCGTGCCAGTGAGCGACCGGGAGCTGGCTCGTGACGACCGTCGAGTGCAGCTGGGCACGGTCTTCGATCACCTCGAGCAGATCGGCCGCCTGGTCGGAGTTGAGCGGACGAATCAGGAAATCGTCGATGACGAGGACGTCAATGCGTGCCCAGCTGGCCATGAGCCGTGACAGACGGCCGTCCGCGCGTGCGATTGCGAGCTCGTCGAACATCCGTGGGGCTCGCAGGTAGAGCGCCGTGTGCCCGTGACGGATCGCGCAGTGCGCGAGCGCACAGGCGAGGTATGTCTTTCCGACCCCGGTCGGGCCCACGACGAGAACCGCCTGGTGCTCATTCACCCAGTGGCACTCGGCGAGGTGCAGCACCGTCTGGCGCTCGAGCCCACGGGGACGGCGGAAGTCGAGGTCCTCGATCACCGCGGGCAGCTTGAGCTTCGCGGACTTGAGCATGCGTGTCAGTCGCCTATTGCTCCGGGCGAGGAGCTCCCGGTCGACGAGCAGGCCGAGGCGGTCCTCGAAGCCGAGAGCGGCGTAGTCGGGCTGCTCGCGCTGTTCGATGACACCTGAGGCCATGGCCTGGAGCCGAAGGGTGTGCAGGCCCTCGATGGTCGTGTTGGAGAGCACGTGTCTTCCTTTCATTGGTAGTAGGTCGCCCCGCGCACGTTGTGGTGGCGGGGATGGGGACGATTCGGGCGCGCCTCGGGCAAGGGTTGTTTGTCGAGTGAGTGGACAAGGATCGACTGCACGCTTCGATACGAGTAGGCGCGAAGGTGCAGTGCCCGGCCACACGCCGCCTCGACGCGTTCGGTGCCGTAGCGATCGGCGAGGCGGATGATGCCGAGCGCGGAGCGGAAGCCCTGTTCGGGATGGGGCCGGGATCTGATGATCGCCTCGACGAGCTTCGCGGCCGAGGGGCCCGTGGCGCTCGCCCAGTTGATGATGCGGCTCGGGGTCCATTGCGCGTAGCGCCGGTGCGACTCGGGCATGTGGGCCGGATCGGTCGTGAACTGCCCACGCTTGAAGCTGCGGGGGTGCGAGGCGACACGCTTTGAGCTGTAGAGGGCCTCGATGGTCGTAGCGGAGCTGCGCACGTAGACGACCTTGCCGACGAGCTGGTAGGGAACCGAGTAGTAGTGGTGGTCGGCCTCGATGTGGTAGTCGATGTTGACCTTGGCCTGCCTCCAGGTGGCGAACTCATAACGCTCTGGCGGAAGTGGCCTGAGCGCCGGGCGGTCCAAAGCCTCGAACAGGATCTTGCGTGAGCCGTCCAGCTTCTTGAACGGGCGAGAGTTGATGGTTTCCACGCACTCGGCGATGGCGGCGTTGGCCTCGCCGAGCGAGGTGAAGTGCCTGTGTCGCAGCCGGGCAATTATCCAGCGCTCGGCCAAGAGCACTCCGGCTTCGGCCTTGGCCTTGTCCCGGGCCTTGTAGGTCCGAGTCGGGATGACCGCGACGCCGTAATGGGCCGCCATCTCCTGGAAGGTGGCGTTCACGTCCGGCTCGTAACGGTGCGGCCGGGTGACGCCCGATCTCAAGTTGTCGCAGACCACGATCTCGTGGCATCCCCCCATGAACTCGAAGGCGTGGGTGTGGGCGGTCACCCAGTACAGGAGCTCCTGGGAGGCGAAGGCCTCGGCGTAGAGGTAGCTCGACGCCCCGGCGACGGCGACGAACAGCTCGGCTTGCAGTGTCACCTCGCCGGTTCGCCGGTCGTAGATCGGGATCGTCTGGCCCGCGAAGTCGACGAAGAGCTTCTCGCCCGCCCGGTGCTCCTGGCGCATGACGACGTCGACTTGTCCCCTAAAGGCCCGGTACAGGTTGGCGAACTGGCTGTAGCCGTAGCCGTCGGGATGGTCCTCGCGGTACTCGAGCCAGAGAAGCTGCAACGTCACGCCCTTTCGCCGCAGCTCGAGGTGGACGTACTTCCAGTCCGGAGTGGGCCGGACGATGCCCGACGGCACCACTGGCGGGAACAACAACTGCTCGAGGCCGTGGTCGTCGAGCTCGTCGGGGAGCGGCCAGGACAAGCCCGCCGCCACAGCACGCATGACGTGGTCGGACACGGTGGTGACGGGAATGCCGAGCGAGGCACTCACCTGGCGGCGGCTGAGCTTTTCACCGAAGCTCAGCCGGAGGACATCTCGGATCTTGCGCATGGCGACACGGGGTCTGGTCAACGGTTGCTCCTCGGACGGGTTGTCCGAGGAGCCTGCCGAGCAGGGGCTACCTCGCGCCAGCTGCTAGGAGAGTCTCCTCACCGGGTGTACGAAAACGTCGGAATCGGTGTACGGATTCGATCGGAACGGGTGTACGGAATGGCTCGGAATCCGCAGGCTTACCGCGACCCAGCCGACCTCCTCGCCGTCGAGGGACCCGACGAAGCGGTGCGCCGCCAGATGGGACCTGTCCCAGACTTCCCAGGAGGGCAGTTCCGTCTCGAACGTTGCGTTACCGGTCGCGATGCCCTCGCCGTATATGCGGGCCACCGCGGGCCAATGCCCTGGTCCGAGCTCCTCGATACCGGTCACGGGAGCGGCGGCTGACATCAGCGAGCGCCCGCCTCCTGTGCCGGCTCATGGCTGTCCGCGAGCTTTGCGGGCCTGTTCGCCTGCACTATGGCTGCGTGCATGCCATCGGCGAACTCATGGGTGAAGCGCACCGAGACCTCCTCGAACCCGGCCCCCTCCAGGCCGGCGATGTACTCGCTCTGTGAGAGCGCGCCGGCGACACAATCGGCGTAGGAGCCGCGTTCGGCTCGCTCGGCAGCTGAAAGACGGTCCTCGGCGACGATATCGCTCACGCCGAGGCGGCCCCCTGGCCTTAGCACCCGCGCTGTCTCGGCGAAGACAGCCGCCTTGTCGGTGGACAGGTTGATGACACAGTTGGAGATCACGACATCGACCGAGCCCGCCGGCAGCGGGATGTCCTCGATCACGCCCTTTCAGGAATTTGACGTTGGCCACCCCGGCCTTAACCGCGTTGTCCCGGGCGAGCGCCAGCATCTCGTCGGTCATGTCGAGCCCGTAGGCCATGCCGGTCGGGCCGACCCGCTTGGCGGACAGGATCACGTCGATGCCACCGCCGGAGCCGAGGTCGAGGACCGTTTCTCCTTCCCGGAGATCGGCCACCGCGGTGGGATTACCGCAACCGAGCGACGCCAGCACCGCCGCGTCAGGCAGGGCTTCGCGCTGCAGGGCGTCGTAGAACGCGGCCCCGCCTTCGCTTGCCAGGGCCTGGCTCCCCGCGTTCTCGCTCCCGCAGCAGGGGGCCGCCGTCCTCATCACCGCCAGAGCCGATCCCGCATAGTGCCGGCGGACACTCTCGCGTAGCTCGTCGGCGTTGGTCTCAGATGTCGCCATTCTTCGTCCTTTCCTGGCCCTGTTGTGGGCCCCTCGTGAGGTTCAGGTGCTGATGGCTTGGTTGCGGGCCTCCCGGCGGGCGCGCCGGCTGGTCGCGCCTGGCCGTGGCGGCGGCAACACCCCCGTTTCCACGTTGCCCATCACCAGCTCGGCCGCCGAGGGCAGACACTCGATGCAACGGTCGTTGATCAAGAACAAGCTCGCCGTACCGCGGTGCTCGACGTGGACGAAACAGGTCTCTGCCAGCCGGCGCAGGTGCTCGGACACGGTCGACTGGCCCACGTCCATGGCGGCGACGATCTCGCCGACTGTCATGGGGCGGTGTTCGCTCGCCAGCACGCTCAGGATCTGGATGCGGGTTGGATCGGCGAGGCAGCGGAACCAGCCCGCAAAGAGCTCTGCCCGGTCCCGGTCCACTATCATCGTTTATCGACGATAGTAGTTAGTCCCTCGGCCCGCAAGCGCGGACGGTGCTGCGGCCAGGACGACAACGGCAACGACCGGGCCGCAGCCATGGCTGGGACCCGGAACAGGTGCGAGCCCCCAAGGCGCTTGCGCGCCGCCCTCCGACGCCTGGCCTTCCGTGAGCCTGCCGGGCCCAGTCGAAGCTGGCGACGATAAGCAGGACGGCCGAGAGTACTGCCGGACCAGCTCGGGCGTGGCGGACGTGGCCGCGTAGAAATGGACGCGCTCGACGTCTCGCATACCGGGGAACCTGAAGCCCCAGTCGATGGCCCTCCCATGCCGTCACGGACACCAGCGTCGTAGGCGTCCGTGACAAAGGTCGTAGGGGTCAGGATCAGGGCCCGCTTGTGGTGCAGCAGCGGGGCGCGCCCGTCGATGTCGCCGCGCCAGCCGGCCGAGGTCAACCTGACCGCGAAGTCGTACGTCCAGACGCAGGCGGGCAGTACCCAGTACAGCCACTGCCGGAGGAAAGCGGCTCATGCGGCCTCATCGTCGGTCGCAGGCTCGAAAGCCTGCAGGATGGCGGCTGCGCTCTTCTGAATGCGCTCACAGGATGCCTTGATCCCGGCGATCGCATGCTCGCCATCACCGGCCCAGGTTGCGAGGTACCCGAAGGAGTAGTCACTGGAGTCGATCCCAAGCATCTGGGAGACGACGTATGCCGTGGACTCAGCCTCCAACTCGGCAAGCGCTCGGTTGTCGTAGCTCTCGTGGAGCAGGGCGTGGGCTAGTTCGTGTGCGAGCGTCTTCACCCGCTGCGCGGGTGTGTTGGTCGTCTCGACCCGTATGCGGTGCTCGGCGTGGCAGCAGTCGCCATTCGCGCTCCCGTTGAATTCGTGGTCCTCGACTCTGAAACCGATGGACTGAGCGACCGCCACGAGCTGGGCGTAGCGACCTTTGGGATCGTCACCTTCGAGCCGGTTGCAGATGGACGGCAGCTCTTCGCCGTCGGTTTGAGCGATGTCGAATACAGGCACGAACTTGAAGCCTCGGATGACCCGATCGTTCTCGCCGTCCTCGGCGTCGGCTTTCTTGTAGACCATGGGGGCGAGAACCCAGATAGCCTTCTCACCCTTGCGGACGAAGCGATTGAGCTTCCGCCAGGCGTTGAAGCCTGCCACCCGAGTTGCCTCGTGGCACTGCGCGGCGATGAGGAGAACGTTCCCAAAGCTGTAGTGGTGAAAGCGGCTCTGGAAGTTGAGGTAGCGCTGCCATTCCTCGGACGACGTGAGGGTACTGATCCCCTCGGTCAGCTGGGCGACGAGTTCCGGGCGGTTGTTCTTGGTCATCATTCCTGAGTCCTCCGTGTGGTGCCGATGGGTGCACCTGGTCAGTCAGAGAGAGCCGAGCGGAGTAGCCCCGAGGGACGCAGTCCGGAGAGTTTCAGGGCTTACAGACCTCAGGACGAGGCTCTGGCAGGGCGCGATACACACAGCGGCCCCATGCCAGGGGCGAGAGTCCACACCAGCACCCCCGGTACTGTCTGGAGCTGGCGGTCAGGAGGGGATCACGACGTGATCCGATGGCAGAGGACGCTACAGCGGCCCTGTGACACTGCCGTCACCCTTGCGTTATTGCCGTGGTCGCAACGACGATGACGTGCTCAAGAGGTACGCCAGAGCGTTGCAATCTGGTCAAGACCGTAAAGCAGCACTCACGAATGATGCAGGCCGGACCCGGCAGGCGATCCCACCGGCCGGCCTGCACACGAACGGTTCCGTACAGCCACGATCGTGCGGTGGTCCGGAGTGAACCGCCGCCGTTAGGGTGATCCTCGCGGGCGTGTAGACGCTCTCCCGCGCAGCTGCCCGATCGAGGAGGCGACCTGGATGGACTACGTGAGGCTCGGCTCGACAGGGCTGGAGGTCTCGAGGATCTGCCTCGGCTGTATGAGCTTCGGAGAGCCGGAGCGCGGCCTCGATCCTTGGAGCCTCGGCGAGGACGACGCGAGGGTGATCATTCGCCGTGCTCTCGAGGCGGGCATCAACTTCCTCGACACCGCAAATATGTACTCCGACGGCAGCAGTGAGGAGATCGTCGGCCGGGCGCTCGCTGATTTCAGTTCACGCGACGAGATCGTGCTCGCGACGAAGGTCTACTTTCCGATGCGCCCCGGACCGAACGGAGGCGGGCTGTCCCGCAAGGCGATCATGAGCGAGATCGACAAGAGCCTCACGCGGCTCGGGACCGACTACGTCGATCTCTACCAGATCCACCGTTTCGATCCGGCGACGCCGGTCGAAGAGACCGTCGCGGCGCTCCATGACGTGGTGAGATCCGGGAAGGCCCGCTACCTCGGAGCCTCTTCGATGTACGCGTGGAAGTTCGCCAAGATGCTTCACGCCGCAGAGCAGAACGGCTGGACACGGTTCGTCTCGATGCAAGATCACTACAACCTCCTCTACAGAGAAGAGGAGCGCGAGATGCTGCCGCTGTGCCAGGACGAAGGCATTGGCGTCATTCCCTGGAGTCCGCTCGCGCGCGGCCGGCTGACTCGCGACTGGGATGATGTCACCGAACGCAGCGGCACCGACGAGTTCGGAAAGCAGCTGTACTCCGAACGCGACCGGCCAATTGTCGAGAAAGTGACTGTGATTGCCGCCGAGCGCGGCATCAGCCGCGCGCAGGTCGCGCTGGCATGGCTGCACGCCAAGTCGGTCGTGACCGCGCCGATCGTCGGGGTGACCAAGCTTGCACAGCTTGAGGACGCGCTGGCGTCAGTCGAAGTGGACCTGACCACCGATGAGATCGAACAGCTCGAGACGCCCTACGAGCCCCACGCGATTGCCGGGCACTCGTAGCTCGCTCCCACTTGTTCATCGGTTCGCCAGATCGATAGGGGCAGTCGACGACACGCCTCGAGATGTCGTGGCGATGTCGGCCACGACCATGAGGTAGCCGGTGCGAGGCAAGGCTACGAGCTCGCCACGTCCAGGAGCCCTTTGGCCTCCTCGTAGAGGGCAGCGGGCAGCGGACCCCTCTCGGCGATAGCCACGTTGGAGCGGAGGTGGTTGATGTCGGACGTACCGACGATTGTGCTCGACAGGGCTGGGTGGCTGAGCGTGAAGCGCAGGACGAACTCGAGCCCGCTCATCTCGCCGAGAAGGCCCTCTACTCCGGAAAGCTCCCAGCGGCGCTTGCCCTCACCCTCGGCAAGCCCGAGCGGTCCCTGACGCCAGCCCTTGTCCTCCGCAGGGGCGCCGCGGGCCACGCCGCCCCGGATGAGAGTGCCCGCCCCTGCCGCCACCGCCTCGGTGATGAGAGCCTCGTGCTCGCGCTGGAGTGCAGAGTAGGGGATCTGGAAGACGTCGAAGACACCCATGGCGATGTGGTCAGCCAGGTTGGGAAGCGTTCCGGACATGCCGAGGAAACGGATCTTGCCTTCGCCCCGAAGCGCCATGAGCGTCGCGATGGTCTCGTCAGACTCCATCTGGGCTCGGCTCGGCGACATGTGGACCTGCAGGAGATCGAGGCGGTCGGTCTTGAGCCTGCGAAGGCTCTGCTCGAGCCCCGCCCGGATGTTGCCCACGCTGTAGTCGTGCGGGAACGGCGGTGTCGCACCAGCGGGCGGGTCGGCGAGGAGGCATCCGCACTTTGACGCGAGGAAGTACTCGTCTCGGCGATTGGCCAGGTACTGCCCGATCAGCTCCTCGCTGCGTCCGTAGTCGATCGAGGTGTCGATCAAGTTGACGCCCTCGTCAAGCACGGCATTGAGGAGCCGGCCTGCGTCCTCGTCCTCGATCGCCGGTCCCCACGGCTGGCCTCGCAATTCCATGGCGCCGTAGCCGAGGATGGTCACGTCTGTTCCGGTGCGTCCGAGGGTGCGGGTCTTGATCGTCATGCTGAAGACGTTAGCGAGAGCCGGCACAGATCGATGACTATGAAGCCGTGAATGACAAGGCTCTACTGTGCCCGGGGCACGAGATCCCACCCTCGTGGAAGGAGACCTCACCGGCCGGCAGGGGCACGTCTGCGGCTGGTGCTCAAGGCCCTGGCGTACAAGTCGCCTCCCGGCGGCTCGACTGAACAATCTCACGGACCCAGGAGGCGAAGTCGACGATCCCCATCTGGCTCCAAGGAGTCAATCCGGAGGAAGCGGTGGCCGGCATCGGGTGGTGACTGACGACGTGTGCGGCATCCCCCATGATTCCTCACGAGATACAACATCGAGGCTGTGCCGCTTGAGGTTCGGCTCGGCACCGAAGGCCCAAAGGATCTCATCGGGCTCACCCGGAAGAGTTCTGGCGCCGGGTGCGTGCCACTGGTGCCATCGCCATGAGGTGGGTGCCCTCTCCCGGTGCGTTCGCGCAAGCCTTGCCTCGCGCTCGCGGCGAGGGATTCATGGGGTCTGCTGCATAACGTTCTCGTCAGCATTGTCCTGACCTACCGGGCAGCATGCCTGGGTGCAAATGAAGTGGGGAGTCGGAAGGCATCACCATAAGTGCTCAGTGAGCAGACCAAGGTTGGCGGACTCACGGAAGAGGGTCTGAATGCGGAAGCGGCCCGAGGCGCAGCGGTCTTGTTCTATGCCCGGAGACCAGACTGGGACCCGCTCGCAATGGTCACGTCCCACCGTTCGAGGAGCTTCTAGTTCTCATCGCGCAAAGAATCAGTTAGCAACTTCGTGCCCTCCTGGATGAATCTGGCGACCTCTGAGATGTCGATCTCTCTGCCGTTGACTGTGGCCGGCTTGTATTCGATGGAACCCGTTGCCGAGAAATCGTCCTCGGAAATGAGAATGCCGAAGGTGCGATCAATCTCTGGCTCAATGACATCAGCCATGGGACTGTCCTGGCGCTCGTTGGCATCTATCGAGAGCAACCGACTCGCCAGTTCTAGGGTTGTCTCAGTCAGGGCGATGACGATTATCTCGCGTGGATCGGCTGCATTCAGCACAGTGAACATCCTGTTCTCCGTGCCGAAGCCGACCTTGTGGTACCAGGCCCGACGAAAGTCTTCATACGTGCGGCCATCTTTCAATGTTCTCTTGAGAATGGCTACAAAGACCATGATCAACTCCTTGGGGTCCGCACAGTTTCCACTCGCCTCCGGGCTTTCTGCCTTCAGGTCGCCGTGGCTAGAAAGTTGATTGTCTCAGACTCGGTCGCGTGGTAACCACCCAGGCGGCGTTGGCACGCGAGGTTGGGCCGGCCTATCTCGGACAGTAGACGTCGCTTCGGTGATCAACCCGGTCGACGTGGACAATCAGCTCGTTTTCGTCGATCCAGCAGATGACCCGGTACTGCCCGACCCGGGCGTTGCGTCAGCCGGAGAGTTCGCGTGCGAGCGCGTGGCCGATTTGCTGCGGATTGGCTGACAAACGGCCGAAGCAGAACCCGACGGCGGCGCCGACAACTCGCGGAGACATCGAGGCTAGACGATCGCGCGCTCGTCGGTAGGCAGGCGCCAAGCCATGGGACCGCTCAGGACCCATCGTCCTTGCGCGTGCGAACTGTCGTAGTCTGGCATTCGTGTTGAAGGCGATCCGGTTCGGGTTCGGCGGCGTAGTCGTGGTCGGCCTGGGACGCATGGCGGCGGCGGGGCGGTTGCCAAGAAACCTCTTTGCCGGAATCCGCCTCCCGTCGACGTTGCGCAGCGACGAGGCCTGGCGTGCAGGGCATCGGGCCGCCGCTTCGGCGTTGACGGCTGCGGGCTTCGGCCCGGTTGTGGTAGCGGTCATTGTTGCGGCCAAGAGCCCGGGTCGCGACGCCGAGACTGTTCTGTTCCGTATCGGCAACGGATGGCTCCTTGCCTGGCTCGGCGTCGCCACGGTCCAGGCGAGCCGCGCAGCGCGGGCGACCGACATCGGCTGAAGCTGCCCGACCTCGTAGGGCGGCCCGCCGCTTCCCGGCTAGCACCATCGCGATCCAGCGGAGCTTGCTCTCGCCCCAGGAAGCGCCTTCGCTGGCGTTTCGCGTGCGACACCAGCGAGAGGGCGGACCCCCCGACGATCCGGGCGGCTCAGCTGATCGAACAAACGACCTCGACGCCCCGTGCCTCATGTCCAACCCTGACTCGCACAGGGTGCGTCGCAACGCAGGTCATCTCGACTCGGTTGGAAAGGACCGTCGGACTGTGCCCGGTCAGTTGGTACGCCCCCGCTGGCAGCGACAGCACGAACCGGCCGTTGTTGCCCACGGTCACGGTGAACTTGACGCCAGCGGAGCTCTCGGCAGTCACTTGACCTCTCACCGGGACGGCGGACCCGGGCTCTGGACCTCCGACCCGGAGGAGAGTCCCGGCAATCGAACCCTGAAGGTGCGTCTCGGTTTGCGTCGTAGGGGTCTGCAGCTGAACCACAGACCAGGTGCTGCCGCCATTTGTCGTTCGCAGCAGCTCAGTCGGAAACGGCGTGCTCCCCGGTGGAGCGACAATCCAGGCATCGTCAGCTCCGATGGCACTGAAGCCCTGCGGACCGCCGGTGTTCGAGAAGCGGCTCGCAAGCATCGTCTTCCAGCTGTGCCCGCTGTCGGTTGAGTGAAAATTTGGGGCCCGGCTCCCGTAGTCCCAGGCCTCCGTCGAGCTGACGGGGACCACGGTGTCGGCGTAGCCGAGCGACGCGAGCTGGTGTGGACCGAGCCAGCTCTGGCCAGCGTCAAAGGAGCGCCAGAGCTGTTTGGGCTGGAAGCCAGCGGTCGGTCCCTCAGAACAGATGAGCCAGAGTGACCCACTCGGGTCGACGGCGACCGAGCCAGGCTGGCCGTCGGAGGTGGCGTACGAGTTCCGGCACGGGTAGCGGGATTGCCGCCACGTCCTCCCGCCGTCGGTGGTGACGTCCAGGCCGGAGACCCCCGCCAGGACCTCAAGGTTGGAGTCCGCGTACACGATCTCGGTCGGAAACTGGCTGCCCTCGTAACCGCCGCCTTCCAAGGAAAAGCCCGGCGGTTGGTTTACGACGGGGCTCAGCGTGTCGCCGTCTGCGGGACCGGTGAGCAGGACCGGCGGGGTGCAGGCGTTGACCGTTGTGCCTGCCTTCGTCACGGGGGAGCACCGCTGCTCGAGAACCCAGACCCGGCCTGCGGAGGCCGCGACCGCGAGCACGTCTGCGCTCACCTTCACACGACGGAACTGCTGTCCTCCGTCGTGGGTGACGAACAGCCCCGGACCGTAGGCCCAGCCGTCGCGCGCTGAAGCGAAGGCGAGGGCGTCAACGCCGAATCGGTTCGGGTTCGGCGCCGGGTTCTCGATCGCAACGCCCTGCACCTTGATGTAGTCGGTCGCCGGATAAGCGACGAACGTCGACTGTGATTGCCAGTGCTCGCCACCGTCGGTTGAGGTTTCGACCCAGGAATAACAGATTGATTCCTTGCACCCTTGCACGAGCAGTAGTCCGTGCGCGGGATCGGAGAAACTGAGCACGACTGGACTCACATCCCCCGTCGCGAACTTGATCTGCGGGGGATGAGGCCAACCCGGAACTGTTGTGCTCGTAGACGGGTGATGGCCACTTGTCGGTCGGACAGGGCTGGAACCGAACAGATGAAACGGTGGCCACGGAGCGAAGAAGATGACCGCGATGACCGCGGCCACAAGCAATGAAGTGACCACTCGCACGACGCGGGACCGGGGCAGTCGGTATGGGTGGCGAGCACTTGGGTCGATGGACGTGGCGGCGAACACATCGTGTGCGCTGAAAGACCATTGCTGAGCGGCAGCCTCCTCGGCGGCACTGCGAAGCCGAGTGGCGACTTCGGCCTCGAAGGATGACGGCTGCTCCGAGTTCGCTGTCATAGCTCGGCTCTCTCAGCTGTCGGCGCCGACGCAAGACCGATGTCGACCGCGATAAGGGCCCTTCCCCGTGACAACCACGAGCGGACCGTTCCTTCTGGCGCGCCGAGGTCTGCAGCGACCTCGGCAACGCTCAAGCCGACGACGTCGTGCAGCACGAGAGCCCGTCGCTGTTTCGCGGGAAGGCGGTGGAGTGCGTTGATGACGTCAAGATGGCCCACGCCGGGACCCGGCGTCGTCATCGAGGCCGGCACGACCTGGGGCTTTCGGCGGAATCGGTCGTGCCTCCAGCGACCGATGATGAGGTTGTGCAGCACACGGCGGGCCCAGGCCTGGGGATCGTCGAACGCGCTGACTCGGGGCCACTCCTTCCAGACGCGCAGCAGTACCTCTTGGACGAGGTCCCGCGACTCCTCAACGTCGCCTGTGAGCAGGAAGGCCTGTCCCATCAACGAGCCTCTTGCGACTTCGAAGAACCGTTCGTATTCGCACTTCGCGGTCGGATCGCCCAAGTCGTGCTCCTCGCCCTGCTGCACTTCATACCTCTAGACACGCGTGAACGGCCCAATGCGCTGCAAGGATCTCCGAACGGCTGGTCCGGGAGGCTGTTGCCGACCGATGTCCCTCGCTGATGAAGCCCCGGCATGACTCCGGTGGCGTCCCCGCCGGGCTAGGTCAACCTATTGGCACCATTGCTCGCAAGGGCCACCGATGGCGTCAGCGAGCACGCCCATCTCGACGGTCGAGGCGGGAGGTAGATCGGCTCTAGGAGGCGCGCGGTCGGCACGTGCCAGCCGCCCAATGCCACAGTTTCAGGACCGAAGCGGGGACGGCCGTCTTGCACTTGGAACCACCGATCCCGGTCATCCCCACGTCCGCCGCCTTCCACGCTCCGCTTGCCGGTCGCTTGAACAGGACATAGCTGCCGTCGTCCTGGACGGAGACTTCGGCTCGTTGCGAGGAGCGGCTGGCAACAAGAGCTGCACCGGCCCAATAGGTCTTGGTGGCCGGGTCGTAGGCGTAGTAGGTGAGGCCCGGAGCCAGCCCGGTGTAATCCGAGGCCGGGAGGCTGTTCAAAGCGGCCCCAGCCTTGATCAGCTGGGTGCGTACCGCACTGGTGACCGCCAGATTCCTGGCCGGTGGAGTGGTGGTTGTCGTCGTTGTAGATGTCGTCGACGAGCAGCTTGTAAGGGCGATCGCGCCCACAACGGCCGTCGCCAGGATTCTTCGCAGTGCCACCGCACGTCCTCCCTGCTTGTCTGTTTCGATGCACCGACAACGGTAGCCTGCGGCGTCACGGTTCGCTCCCTCCTACCTCCACTGGGCGACCAGCTGGGCGACGGAGTTTCCTGGTCATTCGCCTAGGCGACGGCCCTGGCGAGAGCCACGGTGGCGTGTCACTGAGCCTTCATCACGGGTCCGCCGGAGCACTCGAACACCTTTTGGAGAACCGGAAGTGCCAGGCGTGCGGCTACCGAAGCCGGCTCGGGTCCCGAGGCCGGGTCGCCGGTATCTCGAGGGGAGGCCTCCGATCGCCACGCCGGCGGGCTCGTCCCTCTACGATCGACTCTCCGGGGCGCGGGCGCCAGGTTCCCGCGTCCCGTTCGTATAGGGCCGGGTTTCGTCCGATCAGAGGAACGCACGCCATGCCAGCACCTGATCCCAATGCCACAGTCGGCTTGTCGCGTGATATCGCAGTGCTGACGGGCGCCCTCAGCCTCGATGAGAAGGCCGCGCTGACCGTTGGGATCGACAACTGGCGGACTGCGAGCGTTCCTCGACTCGGCATTCCGTCGGTCAGGACGACCGACGGGCCGAACGGCGCCCGGGGGGCCACCCTCGGTGGCGAGAGCATCACGCCCTCTGTATGTATTCCGTCGGCGACCTCGCTCGGCGCGACCTGGGACCCCACGGTCGTCCAACAGGCGAGCGCGATCGTGGCACGGCAGGCCCTCGAGAAAGGCGCCCGGGTACTCCTCGCCCCAACGGTGAACCTGCACCGTCACCCCCTGTGGGGTCGGAACTTCGAGTGCTTCTCGGAGGATCCTGTACTGACCGGGAAGCTGGCGGTCGCGTTCATCGATGGTGTACAGAACAACGGAGTCGTTGCGACGATAAAGCACTTCGTCGGGAACGAGGTCGAGCACGAGCGCAATACCTCCTCGTCGGAGATCGACGAGCGGGCCCTGCGAGAGCTGTATCTCCTGCCTTTCGAGTACGGGGTCCGAATCGCCGGCGTGCTGGCGGTCATGACCTCCTACAACCGGGTCAACGGTCGCTACGTCCCCGACGACGCCCGCCTTCTCGACGACATCCTTCGCAAGGAATGGGGGTTTGCAGGATTCGTGATGACCGACTGGAGCGGCATCGCAGCGACGGTCGCGGCAGCTACCGCAGGGCTCGATCTGGAGATGCCGGCCCCGGCGCGCGCGTTCGGCCCGGCACTCGCCGATGCCGTCCGTTCGGGCCAGTTGGACGAGACGAGGCTCGACGAGATGGTTCAACGCATGCTCACGGTCTTTGACAGGTTCGGCGCGCTCGACGACGTGGCGCTGGACGAGCATCCCGAGGACCGGGAGGAGGATCGGGCCTTTGTTCGCCGAGCCGCGGCCGAGGGGATCGTTCTTCTCGCAAACGATGGCCTCCTCCCCCTCGATCCGGCTGGGCTTGGTCGCATCGCGGTCGTCGGACCGAATGCGGAGCGGCTCGCGATCATGGGCGGTGGGAGCGCCCGCGTTCTTCCCTACTACGTGCTGTCGCCTCTGAGCGTGCTTCGCGAGCGACTGGGGAGCGCAGTCGAGATCACTTACGCGCCCGGGGTCGCAAGCGACGGTGTCGCAGATGCGCCAAGCATCGAAGCGGCGGTCAGCGCGGTCGAGGGAGCCGATGCCGTCGTTCTCATCGTCGGGACCGACAGTGTCTGGGAGAGCGAAGGCCACGACCGCGAGACGATGGAGCTCCCGCGCAATCAGGACGAGCTGGTGAGGCGGGTGCTCGCCGTGCATCCTCGCAGCGTCGTCGTCGTCAACTCCGGCTCCCCGATCAGTCTCACGTGGGCGGATAGTGCGGCGGCGGTCGTACAGACCTGGTTCGGTGGTCAGGAGCTGGCGAATGCCATCGTCGACGTGCTGCTCGGCGACAGCGAGCCAGCCGGGCGACTGCCAACGACGCTGCCGATGTGTATCGAGCACACGCCGGCGTTCGGGAGCTTCCCCGGGGAGTCGAGCACGGTCCGCTATAGCGAGAGCCTGCTCGTCGGTTATCGGTGGTACGAGACACGCCGGCTCCCGGTGCGCTTCGCTTTCGGCCACGGGCTCTCTTACACGAGCTTCGAGATCGGCGCACCGAGCGCGTCCGGCGCGAGCTTGGAACCGGGCGGCCGCCTGAACATCGATGTGCCGGTGACTAACATCGGGCGGCGCCGGGGTGCCGAGGTCGTCCAGCTCTACGTCGCACCGCCAGAAGGGGGCCGGTCTCGGCCAGGTGGTCGCTTCCGCCCTGTGAAGGAACTGCGAGCCTTCGCCAAGGTGTGGCTCGACCCGGGCGAGACGACGACGGTGTCGTTCGAGCTCAACGAACGATCGTTCGCCTACTACGACATCGCTGACACGGACTGGGCGTCGCTTCGGGCCCGGGTCCCGACGACCGTGTTCCACCACGGTCCTATGCCGGCGTCGCTGCACCGGTCCGAGCCGGGCTGGTACGTCGATTCCGGTGCTTACCAAGTCCGCATCGGACGCTCGTCTGCCGACATCGCCCACGTCATCGAGATCGCAGTGACGGGTGGCAACTCGCCCCTGCACAGCTCGCTGGGGCCACAGTGAAGCTCGGAGGAGGCCATGGCGGCACACAAGTCGAGCGGGTCAAAGACCGGTAGGTTGTCACGATGACGCTGCTGCATCCCGACCAGACGCCGCGCCGCCCGCCGACGAGGTCGTGCTCGAGTGGCCAACTCGCGCACAGGCGGAACGCGCCATGAGGTTCGGGCTGGCGGGGACGGGCTACTGGGCTTGGGTCACGCACGCGGCAGCCCTTTCCCGGGAGCCGGTCGTCGACTTCGCGGGCGTGTGGGGGCGAGATCCCGTCCGGGCTGCAGTGCTTGCCGAGGAATTCGGAGTTCGGTCGTATGCCGAGTACGGGTCGATGCTCGAGGACGTCGAGGCGGTCGCTCTTTCCGTGCCACCGGACGTCCAGGCCGATCTGGCCGTCCGGGCGGCAAGGGCTGGCAGGCACCTGCTCCTCGAGAAGCCGATAGCGACTTCGCCCTCAGCTGCTCGGTGTCTCGAAGCTGCCGTCGAAGAGGAAGGAGTCGCCTCGGTCGTCTTCTTCACGACCCGTTTCTCCCAGTCCCATCGGGAATGGCTTGCCGATGCCGCACGAACGGGTGGCTGGCGTGGCGGATGGGCGCTGTGGATAGCCTCCGCCTTTGCACCGGGTAGCCCCTATGGTGCATCGGCTTGGCGGCGGGAGAAGGGGGCACTGTGGGACGTCGGTCCCCACGCCCTGTCGGTTCTCTCTCCTGCGCTCGGAAGCGTGGTGGGCGTGACCGCCGATGCCGGTGCCGGGGACCTCGTCCACCTCGTGCTCCACCACCAGGGCGGTGCCACGAGCACGGTCTCGATGACGCTCGGGGCGCCGCCCGAGGCGGGCCACGTCGAGGTGACCCTGTGGGGTGCTTCGGGGCTGTCGACGATGCCGCCGGGCTCGACCTCGCCCGAGGACGCGCTCTGCGTGGCGCTGCAGGAGCTCGTCGAGTGCGCGGCGACCGGAGAGTGCAGGCACCCGTGCGACGTCCACTTCGGGCGCCACGTCGTCGAGCTGCTGGCCCAGGCGGAGCACAGCATCGCGGGGAGTCCTACCGCTCACGAGTCCGCCTAGGGTCCGGTCCGCCGCGCCAGGCAGGGTTTCCCGTTGCACCCGCCTCAACCGGGCAACGACCGACCAGGAGCGACTGACGTGAACGGACTTCTGTCTGACTCCGACGAGCTCCGGGCGGCAGGTCTCCACCTCGGAGAGTTCTTCGCCGCCAGGAGGGGATCGCTTCCCGGCCGGTCTTTCCTGTGCTCGACCGCGCTGTCATCCGGCGCCTCCTTGACGCGCCGTTGCCCCGCAGAGGGTTGCTCCATCGAGGATCTCTTTGCCGAGCTCGGCGCCGACATCACTGCAAACTCGACGCAGATCGCCCATCCGCGTTTTCTCGCCCATGTATTCGCCTCTCCGCGTCGCTCCCTTTGCCGAAGCGGCCGCCGCCGTGCTCAACCAGAACTGCAACCTGTGGACGCTCTCGCCTGCCGCCAATGCCATCGAACAGAAGGTGCTCTCTTGGTTCAGCGAGCTCTTCGCCATCCGGGGAGGCGGGGGCACCATCACCAGCGGCGGCTCGATGGCGAACCTCTTCGCCCTTGTCGCTGCCCGGGACTCACGAGAGCTCGCCGTCTCCCGCTCCCAGGGTCTGCAAGGCGGCGGCGCGCCGATTGTGCCCTGCACATCCGAGGAAGCCCACAACTCCATCGACAAGGCTGCAGCGCTCGTCGGCCTCGGTCTCGACAACGTGGTGCGCATCCCAACCAATGACAGGTTCCGGATCCGCCTCGAGTTGTTACGGGAGGCTGTGGCCGCAGATCGATCCGCAGGAAGAGTGCCGTTTTGCGTCGTAACCGTGGCTGAACGATCACGACGGGAGCCATACAGCCCTTGAAGAGCTGGTCGCCTACTGCAGAGAGGAACGGCTGGGGCCCTCACGGGGTCTGTTTCCGCGTTCGCAATCTGGACGATGCACAGAACGCGGAGACTCTTGTCGAACCCGCCCAAGTCGGAGGAAGCGTATGCCTACGAGCCTGCTTCACGGATCTGAGGACGACTCGGGCCGACGTCGATGCCATCGTCGAGGAGGTCAGTCGCCTCGCTGCAAGGCTCGAGTGATGTCTGGCCTTCGAAGACAAGCGTCGGTTCGTCTCCGGTTCCTCCAAGGCCGCTGCACACGACTGTGTCCGACGGTGGCCTGGAGGAGTGACAGGCAACGCGATGCGTGCTCCTCCCGACGGTGGAGGCCACTACGTGCTTGCGCCGCGAACCTGGCCCATCGCCTCGTTGAGCCACCGCCGCACCTCGGTCTTGGACGCCCCGACCTGTTGCGCTGTGACCGCGAGCTGGAGGGCGCTCTCTCGCAGCCGGTGCTCGGCGACTGCCGGGTTGACTTTCGAGCTGTGCGGAGCAACGACTGTGCCATGCCTGCCGTTGCTTTCGACGGCGCCTTCGCTCACCAGTGCCTCGTAGGCCTTGCTGACAGTCCCTTTGGCGAGGCCGAGGTCACTTGCTAGCTGACGGATGGTGGGGAGCTGTGTTCCGGGCACGAGCGTCCCGGATGCGACCATCAGCACGATCTGGGCGCGGATCTGTTCGTAGACCGGTACCGCAGACTCGGGGTCGATTCGGACGATCATCGGATCGGCACGGGCCCATGGTGCTGCAAGCGGGCGACGCTCCAGTCGCGCCAGGGCTGCATCTGACGTCGGGCGTTCAGGGCCAGCGCAGCCGCCCAGATGATCAAGGCGAATCCGACCCAGCCGAGCGACGTGCGAACCGGGGTTGTCGCGACGGCCGGGGGAGCTTGAGCGAGGAGCCGGCTCTGTAGTCCGACCAGCAGCGCCTCCAGGCCTGCCGTGCCGTAGCCCACCGAACGAGCCGCCACGGTCCGGATCGCTTCGTCCGCGGCCAGGAGGTCGGCACCGAGCGCGGGACGAGCGCGCACGGCGATCCCGCGCTGGCACAGCTCGCCCACGACGAGGGTGACGACCGACAGGGCGGCAAAGGCGACGACCGCGCCGAAGTGCTCTCGCGGACCCGGAAGCACCAGGTCGAGCGCGACGACAAGCCAACTCACGACGACTCCGGTGCGGTTGTGGATCAGGAGGCGTCTCGGTGCGTATCGCTCGACCGGTCTGGGCATGAGGGAGGCTTCTCTCGGTCCATGAAGGAGCGGGCGAAGGTTGTAGGTCTCGCAGCGAACCAGACCGATGAACCAGCCAGCAAGACCCATCAACAAGATGTTGGAAGTCGGCGGGTAGGCCGCGAACCCGACCGTTCGACCTGCTGTCGGACCCCATGCGAAGCTCAGCACCGCCCAGAGAGCGATCCCGATCCAAGTCCAGCCTGACCGGAATCTGGCAGATCGACCGAGATAGCGGTCGACAAGGCGCAGTGAGCTGTCGGTAACGGGCACGCCATGAACTGCGCAGAAGGCGCCATCCGCCTGCGAGAGGTTTCGCACACGGCTTCTGACCAACAGCACCGCGAGAACGGCCAACAGGCCAAGCACGACGAAGGGCAACGAGCCTCCCTTGACTGTCACATTGTCTCATGACAGTATGACGATCGTGCCCGCCGCGCAAGCCTCACCGACTGAACCGTCGGATCCGGTCGACCTGTTGGTTCCCCGACCCCGCACGAGGGTGAGAATGCTGCTCGTCGCGCTGGCCATCTTGGCCGTCCTGTGCGCTGTTGCAATCCTCCCCCCGAGTGGGCTTTTCACCCCGCGGCTCAGCGCCGCCGCCGCAGGGGTGGAGTGGACCGAAGCGCACGGCCGATCAGGTCCGAGCCTGTCCTTCCTTGTGCGGAACAACGGGTGGTTTCAAGCCACGATCACTGGTATCGGCGATCATGTGGCCGGTCTCGGCAACCCGAGCTATTTGTTCACGAAATCGAGCTCGGCAAATGGGCCGACGTCAGCGAGCTGGGGCGGAGAGGCTCTCGTGCGGGCGCATTCAGGCCTCGAGATCAGCCTTCGGTTCGGAACCTATGACTGCCGGCGCATCAACAGCGACGGTGTCAACACGATCTCGATCGAAATGACGGACGCGCTCGGGCTGTCAAGTCACGTGTCGGTCGAGCCCATTGCGTTCTACCAAGGCGGTTCAGCGACCGGAGCCCCCGTTCCGGCCTCACCTGATGTCGTCGCCTGGCCGGAAGGGCTGACTTGGACCGCCTGTCACCCAGGTTCAGCTCCGCTCGCGTTGAACTTCCGCTAGAAGCCGAACCGAGCCGTGTCGGCGTCGCGGAGACTCCGGTCGTGCCGCGCCCGACAGCCGCGAGCAGTGATGTCGTGCCGAAGATCGCGACGGCGGAATGTTGTCGCGCGACCGGTTGACGACGCGGCGTGGCTCGACCCTGGACAGGGGCACCACGGTGGCCGAGAATCTGAGCTGTGATCTTCGGCGTGGCACCCCAGGGACTCGACCTGGCGTGGTCGTACGGTCTGGCGGCTGTCTGCCTGCTCGCGTTCCTGGGCCTGCTCTACCAGCTCTGCGGCACGAAGAACAAGAACGACCACGGGAAGAAGGTCAGGCGATTCTGGTATGCCGTCCTCGGCTCGGACGATCGTGTGTCGACATCCAAGGTTCAGTTCGCGCTGTGGACCGTAGCGCTCGCCTTCGCATTGCTGGTTATCGTCTTCCACGATTTCACCTACCCACAGAGCACACTCGATCCGCGTTACCTCCTCCTCCTCGGCTTTCCGGCGGGTGCGGCGGTCGGCTCGAAGGCCATCACGTCGGGCCAGGTGACAAACGGGACCAGTGCGAAGACTCCCGCCGGCTCGCCACGAAAGAAACTGAGGGAGGCGCTGAAGGAGGTCATATCCGACGACAAGGACAACCTGGACCTTGGGGACGCCCAGTACTTCGTCTTCAACCTCGTGGCGCTGCTGGCCTTCTTCGTCGCCTTCGTCCACAACCCCGTCAAGCTTCCCGTTCTGCCCGACACGCTCGTGGGGCTGACGTCGGCCTCGGCCGCGGCCTACGTTGCGAAGAAAGCCGGTAGCTCGGCTCCGCTGACTGTGACGGCGGTCACCCCGCAGAAGGGTCCTCCGGGCGAGAGGATCACCATTTACGGTTCCAATCTGGGTGGTGGCACGGACCCTGCGACCCCTCCGACTGTCACGGTTGGCAAATTGACGGCCCACCTGGCTCCCGACGCAGTAGTTACCGACACCCAACTGGAGGTGATCGTGCCGGAGGTTGCCGGGGTCGTCGCGGTGCAGGTCGTCACCGGGGCGGGCCAGGTTGCGCTGCTCCAGAACGCGTTCGAGGTGACCCCGGCGGCAACGGTGCTATGGCCGCACGAGAACTGGGGATAGAAGCGGGTTCCGACGACGAGACTGCCGTGGACACCGACGCGTGCGGCCGTCACCGCAGCGGCTGCTCGATGATCAGCTGACGGGATTCGGTACCGCCGAGCCCAGCCGAACAGCACGACTGCACCTGAACCAAGCTCCGCGCAGCCCTCCAGCTCTTCCACACCAACGCGCCGCCGGTGGGCTCGCGCCGTATAATGGTTGCTGTCCGGCAAGCAAGGCTGTGGCCCATCGGGTTGGGAACGGCAACGGGAAGGGTGCGGAGGATGCCAGCAGAGAGCGGCACGATCAAGCTCCGGCCGGAGCTCGAGGCGACGGCAGCCGAACAGGACGTGTCCGTCCGCCTCCGCATGGTCACCGCCCGGCTCTTCCGACGGCTCGAGCGGACCAGGGCGGGTGCAGCGCTGACCTCCGTGGAGACGACCGTGCTTGCCACCACCGTCCGGCGCGGACCGGTGGGCCTGTCTGATCTCGCCCGGGCGGAGGGGATGAACCCGAGCATGCTCTCCCGCGTCATCCGAAACCTCGAGGATTCCGGCCTCATCGTCCGGCGGACCGACCCGGATGACCGCCGGGCGGCACTCGTCGCGGCCACCCCGGCCGGCAAGCGGCTGCACGAGCGGATCCGTGCGGAGCGCAGCGACTCGCTGAGCGCGCTGCTCGCCAAGCTCCCTGCCGGCGAGCAGGCGGCGCTGCGTGCCGGCCTGCCGGTGCTCGAGGCAATCGCCGAGCAGCTCAAAGGCAGTCGCCCTTGAGACGCCGTCTGAGCCGGCTCGGCCGGAAGACCTTCTCGTCGCTCAAGGTCCACAACTACCGTCTCTACTTCACTGGGCAGTCGATCTCCCTCGTGGGAACCTGGATGCAGACGACCGCCCAGGCGTGGCTGGTGCTCACCCTCACCCACTCGGCCATCGACCTCGGCTACGTCGTCGCACTCCAGACCCTTCCCGTCCTGGTATTTGCCTCCTACGGCGGCGTCATCGCCGACCGCGTGGACAAGCGCCGGCTCATGGTCCTGCTGCAGACCTGCATGGGCCTCCAGGCGCTCACGCTCGGGCTCCTCACCGTGCTCGGCATCGTGCACTTGTGGGAGGTCTGCATCCTCGCTGTCGTACTGGGCCTGAACAACACCTTCGAGAACCCCTCCCGACAGGCCTTCGTCCGGGAGATGGTGG
Source organism: uncultured Acidimicrobiaceae bacterium (assembly GCA_963841155.1). Taxonomy (GTDB): domain Bacteria; phylum Actinomycetota; class Acidimicrobiia; order Acidimicrobiales; family Bog-793; genus Fen-455. The sequence goes on from CAWJBM010000001.1 coordinate 230,642, forward strand.
GACGAGAGGAGCTGCGCAACGCCGTCACCTTGAACTCGGTGACCAACAACGCCGCCCGTATGATCGGGCCGGCGATCGCCGGGATCCTCATCGCCACCGTCGGCGACGGGGTCTGCTTCCTGGCCAACTCGGCGAGCTTCGCGGCAGTCGTCACCTCACTGCTCGTCATGAACCGCTCGGCCTTGCGCCCGAGCCAGCCGGAACCCCGGGCCAAGGGCCAGCTGCGGGAAGGCTTCGCCTACGCCGCCCACACCACAGACATAGCCGTGCCGCTCGTGATGATGGGACTTGTCGGCATGCTCGCCTACGAGTTCCAGGTCTCGCTCCCGGTCCTGGCGAAGGTCACCTTCCACGGCGGCTCGGAGGCCTACGGCTTCATGACCGCGGCAATGGGCCTCGGGGCGGTCGCCGGCGGCCTGCTGACCGCCGCCCGGGGCCGGACCGGGATCAGGCCGATGATCATCTCGGCACTCGGTTTCGGGCTCGCGATCGGCTTCACCGCCCTGGCTCCTGTACTTTGGATCTCCTACATCGGGCTGCTCTTTGTCGGCTGGGCGAGCGTGTCGTTCGTGTCCATCGGGAACTCGACGATCCAGCTCTCGGCGGCTCCCAACATGCGCGGCCGAGTGTTGTCGCTCTGGCAGCTCGGCTTTCAGGGAACCACGCCGATCGGAGGGCCGGTGATCGGATTGGTGATCGAGGAGTCCGACGCCCGCATCGGCATGGTTGTGGGCGCACTGTCCTGCTTGGTGGCCGCCGCCGGCGGGGCGCTGCTCTCCCGGCACCGGCTCGCCTCGGTTCGGCTCGAAAGGCTTGGCTCTCCAACAATCGACGTGGCCGGACCGGATCAGTCCGCTTAGCCGGGGTGCCCAGCAAGGCGACCAGGCGACAAAACCGGCATTGCGTGCACGCCAGCACGCCAGATCTTCCCGTGCGATCATGGCGTGAAGGAGGTGCGTGGTCACGGCTCGTCGGTCCACTCTGAAAAGATCGCGACGCCAAGTCGTGGGGTTCGATGACCTCCTTGCTGTGGCGACGAACCTGGGATGGACTTGGCACGCGCGCACGCGCGCCCTTTTTGCGTGCCTCGATCCGACAGCCGGGCCTTCTGCGCTCGAATGGCCTCGTCGCCTGCTGATCGGTCTCGGACGCGCCGCTGTAGAGGAGCGACTTGCGTCCGACCCGGACCTCGCCCAGCGCGCAGCGGTTGTCGTCGAAGGCGCGGCCCGTTACGAGGCGAGGCGCACCAGAACTTGGTTCCAGCAGACGCATCGGAAGGACCGCCAGTTCGAGGTTGCATACTTTGCCGCGGAGTTCGCCCTCACAGACTCACTACCGGTGTTCGCAGGCGGCCTGGGTACAGTGGCCGGCGAGTTCCTCAAGTCGTCGAGCGCACTTGGCGTTCCGGTCGTTGGAGTTGGTCTGCTCTACCGCGAGACCTCGCACCAGTGGCTGGACGATCGCGGGCTGCAGCAAGAGTCGTGGGAGGTTCTCGATTTCGCGCAGCTGCCCGTCGAGCTGGCATGCGACGCAACGGGCCGTCCGGTGCGGGTAAAGGTTCCGCTGCCGGGGCGCAACGTAGTTGCCCAGGTGTGGACCGTGCTTGTCGGACGGGTCCGGCTGTACCTGCTCGACACCGACGTCAGACAGAATCGGCGAACCGACCGCGAGATCACCGCGAGGCTCTACGGCGGTGACCAGGAGACGCGTATCCAACAAGAGATCGTTCTCGGTATCGGCGGTGTCCGTGCACTTCAGGCGCTTGGCCACGATCCCGAAATGGCACACCTCAACGAGGGTCACACCGCCTTCGCCGCGCTGGAGCGAATTCGTCTGGTGATGGCACGCGACGGGCTCTCATTCGCCGAAGCGCGCCTCGCCGCGGCACCAGGACTGCTGTTCACGACGCATACCCCGGTCGCTGCTGGGCATGACTACTTCCCAGCCGAGCTGGCCAATCGGTACCTCGCTCCCTACGCCCCACTGCTCGGCATCGATCTCGAGACGCTCAGCTCACTCGGCCGTTACCGGCCTGATGACCCACTTGACTCGTTCTGTCCGACGGTGCTCGCGCTGCGGCTCGCGGGCGCCGCCAACGGAGTGAGCCGGTTGCACGGCAGGGTGACTCGGGATCAGTGGGGCGGTCTTTGGCCAAGGCTGCCGTTGAACGAGGTGCCGATCGGCCACGTCACCGACGGTGTCCACTTCAGATCCTGGATATCCACCGAGATCGAGGAGCTTCTCGACCGTCAGCTCGGTTCGCACTGGCGGACCCTGCCTGGCTCACCGGCCTCGTGGAAGCCGCTGATCGAGGTCGACGACAAGGCGTTGTGGAGTGCAAGGTGCAGCGCGCGCGCCCGGCTCATCGAGTTCACCCGGGTCCGCCGCAAAGAACAGCTTGCCCGCCGCGGCGCCGGCGCAAAGCGCCTTGAGGCCGCCAGTGCGCTCCTTGACGCCGATGCGCTCACCATTGGCTTCGTCGGCCGATTCGTCGCGTACAAGCGCCCCACGCTGTTCCTGCGTGACCCCGACCGCCTCGCGCGCATCCTCGGCGATCCGGACCGTCCCGTTCAGATCATCTTCGGCGGCAAGGCCCATCCCCGCGACGAGTTCGGCAAGCAGCTGCTGCGCGAAGTCGTCGAGTTCGCGCAGCGACACCGATTCGAGCATCGGGTCGTGTTCATCGAGGACTTCGACCTCACGATGGACAGGGCTCTTGCGCAGGGCGTCGACCTGTGGCTGAACACTCCGAGGCGACCGCTGGAGGCCTGCGGTGTTGGCGGCATGAAGGCCGGTGAGAATGGTTCGCTGAACCTCAGCACGCTCGATGGCTGGTGGGACGAGGTCTGGAACGACGCCGATCCGGCCGCGGCGCCGATCGGCTGGTGCATCGGGACGGGCAAGCGTTACGAGGACCTCGACGCACAGGACGCTAGCGATGCCGAGTCGCTGTACGACTCGCTCGAGCACGAGATCATTCCGAGCTTCTACGACCGCGATGCCCAGGGCTTGCCCCGTGCATGGCTGGCCTCGATCCGCCAGTCGATGGCGAGCCTGGCCCCGACCTGGAGCGTGCACCGGATGGTGCGCGATTACGTCGAGTCCTTCTACCTGCCGGGCTCGCACCGCGCGCGCTGGCTCGCGGCAAACCGCGGCGCCCGTGCCCGCGAGCTTGCGTTGGCTCTTGAGCGACTACGCAGCGGCTGGCCCGCCATTCGCGTCTCCATCGAGGACGTCACGGTCGCTCCAGGTGGTGCAATGCGGGCCAAGATCGTCGCAGACCTCGGTTCCCTCGAGCCCTCCGATGTGACCGTGCAGCTCTGGGTCGCGCCGAATCTCGGCGAGGCCCGCCCGCTGGCCACCCGCTTCGAAGAATGGCGCGGCGGCGTCGCCCGCTATAGCGTGCAGGTGCCGCAAGAGACCGGAACCGACGCCGATCTCGTTGCCCGTGTCCTGCCTTGCCATCCTGCCCTTGCCGACCCGTGCGTCCCCAACCTCATCACCTGGTCGGACTGACACCGACCGTGGCAACGGCTCACAAGATCCCGGCGACGTTGCGGGCCCTGGCTGCCGACTCCGGCGTGGTGCTCGAGTACCTGGACGGCGCCGGCGTGCGTCGCAGTGCCGATCCGGAGGTGCTCTTCGCGGTGCTGGACGCGCTCGGCACGCCGATCGGGCAGGCCAGCGACGCGGCCCGTCTGCTCCGCAGCCGTCGCAGCGCGCGCGTCGAGCAGATCGTGGAACCGGTCGCCGTCCTCAGCGACGCGTGCCGCGGCGAGATCCCCGTCAGGCTGAGGGAGGCCGACACAGACCTGGAGTGCGCGATCGAATCCGAAGAGGGCGGCCGTGTCGAATGGCGTGTCCGGCGCGAGGATCTCGCCTCGTTGTCGAGTGAGCGCATCGACGGTCGGAACGTGTACCGGGGCGCCGTGCCGCTACCTGCCATCCTGGAGTCCGGCTACCACAGCTTCACCGTCCGTGTACGAGGCCGCACAGGTACCGCAACGGTCATCGTGGCACCGGTGGCAGGCGCCCGCGGGCGCTTTGCCGAGGACTGGCGAGCCTTCGGGATCATTGCGCCGCTGTTCTCGCTGCACTCCGCTCACAGCTGGGGATCGGGCGACCTCGGTGACCTTGACGAGCTCGCGCGCTTGGCCGCCGGGGAGCAAGCGAGCGTGGTCGCGACACTCCCGCTGCTCGCCGGGTTCGGGCCGGAGTCGTTCGAGGCGAGTCCCTACCTGCCGGTGAGCCGCCACTTCTGGCACGAACGCTGGATCGACGTGGAACGCGTGCCAGAGTTCGCTTGGTCTCCGGCAGCGCACGCACTCGTCTCCGGCCCACATGCGGCAGAGCAGCGCGCCGCCTGGGTGCACGGCTCGGTCGTGGACGGTGCCGCCGTGACCGCAGCCAAGCGCAAGGTCCTGAGAGCGCTCTCGACTGCCGTTGGGCGCTCGCACACCGGTCGCGAGACAGCGCTACGCCATTTCCTGTTCGAGCGCCCCGAGCTCGTCGACTACGCGCGCTTTCGTGCGGCGACCGATCGCTTCGGAGTCAACTGGCACAGATGGCCAGGGCCGCTGCGAGGCGGTCTGCTGAGGTGGAGCGACGTCGATCCGGTCAGTGAGCGTTGTCACACTTACGCCCAGTGGATTGCTCACGAGCAGATGGCGGAGCTGTCGCAGCGGCTTGCGCAGCGTGGCCAAGTCCTCGCGCTCGACCTGCCCGTGGGCATCCACCCCTACGGCTACGACGTCTGGCGCCATCGCGACCAGTACGCGGCGGGCATGTCGGTCGGCGCGCCGCCGGACGGCTTCTTCGCGCAAGGCCAGTCGTGGGGGTTCCCTCCCACACGTCCCGAGGCGCTCCGGAGCAACGGTCACTCGGAGCTCCGCGCCGCGCTCGCGCACCACTTGCGCATCGCTGGGATGTTGCGCATCGACCACGTGATGGGCTTGCAACGGCTGTTCTGGATACCCGACGGCGCCGAGCCGGCCGACGGCGTCTACGTGAAGATGCCATTCGAAGAGCAGCTCGCCGTCGTTGCGATCGAGGCCCAGCGCCACCACGCGGACATCATCGGCGAGGACCTGGGCACGGTCGACGACGAGGTGCGGGAGGGGATGCAGCGCAGCGGCATTCGGCGCTCGTACGTCGCGCAGTTCTCCATTCGCGGCGCCGGAGAGCCGGTTTTGGAGGCACCGCCGGCTGGTAGTGTCGCCGCCTTCTCGACCCACGACCTGCCCACATTCGCCGGCTGGTGGAGCGGTCGTGACATCGACGAGCGCGTCGAGTGCGGCCAGTTGGGCGCGACCTCGGCAGGCGAGGCGCGTACCGAACGGGCGCACTTGCGTGAGCGGCTTTCCCTGCTGGCTCAAGAGGAGTTCCCGTCAGGCGAACATGACGCGTCCGACGGCGCCGGTACGTCCGTCGCTGTACTCGCCGCCGTCCATGCCGCGCTGGCTCGCAGCGACGCCGGACTTGTGTTGGTGCAGCTTGACGACCTGCTCGGCGAACCGGAATCGGCCAACCTGCCGGGGACGAGCACAGAACGACCCAACTGGCAGCGCCGGACGAGCGCCACCTTGGAGCAGATCGTGGATGATCCATCGGTGCACGACGCGTTGGCACCGCTTCGGGGCCAGCGCGGGCGGGTCTCGTCTGACTCCGTCGGTCGCCTGGCGCGCTCGGCCGAGACCGTGATGGGGGTCGGCGGGCTCGACTCCACCGATGCCTACCTGTTCAACGAGGGGCGACACTTCCGCCTGTACGAGAAGCTCGGTGCCCACCCGATGACCGTCGGCGGCGTGTCCGGAGTCTTCTTCGGCGTGTGGGCCCCGAATGCCGAACGAGTTGCCGTGGTCGGAGACTTCAACGACTGGAACGGCACGCGACACCCACTTTCGACGCACGGTGAGTCGGGGGTCTGGGAAGGCTTCCTTCCCGGCGTCACCGCCGGGATGCGCTACAAGTACCGATTGCTGTCGCGTCTCGGTGGTGGCGAGTTCGACAAGGCGGATCCCATCGCGTTCGCCAACGAGGAGCCGCCGAAGACCGCATCGGTGGTCTGGGAACCTTGCCATGAATGGCTCGACGCCGAGTGGATGGGCAACCGCGGCCGACTCCAGCGCCTTGACGAGCCGATGTCGACCTACGAAGTGCATCTCGGTTCGTGGCGACGCGTGCCCGAGGAGCCCGGCCGCTTGCTCAGCTACGCGGAGCTTGCTCCTCGGCTCATCGACCATGTCCAGCACCACGGATTCACCCACGTCGAGATCATGCCGGTCATGGAGCATCCCTTCTACGGCTCATGGGGGTACCAGATCACGGGCTACTTCGCCCCGAGCGCCCGCTATGGCACGCCGGACGACTTTGCCGCGTTCATCGACGCGCTCCACCAGGCCGGCATCGGCGTGATCCTCGACTGGGTGCCGTCGCACTTCCCCTCCGACGCCTTCGCGTTGGGGAGCTTCGACGGCACTCATCTCTACGAGCACGCCGACATCCGCCAGCGGGTGCACCCCGACTGGAACAGCTGGATCTTCAACTTCGGCCGCAGTGAGGTCCGCAGCTTCCTGATCTCAAGCGCGTGTTTCTGGCTCGACCGGTTCCACGCCGACGGGCTGCGCATGGACGGGGTGGCTTCGATGCTGTATCTCGACTACTCACGCCAGGGCGGGGAGTGGGTCGCGAACCGATTCGGCGGCAACGAGAACCTCGAGGCGATCGAGATGCTCCAAGCCTGCAACACCGAGGTGTACAGGTCGTTTCCCGATGCCATGACTATCGCGGAAGAGTCCACAGCGTGGCCGGGGGTCTCCCGGCCGGTCGACGCAGGCGGGCTCGGCTTCGGCTTCAAGTGGGACATGGGCTGGATGCATGACACGCTTGACTATTTTTCCCGTGATCCCATTCACCGGCCTTGGCATCACGACACGTTGACATTCCGGTCGGTCTATGCCAACAGCGAGCATTTCGTCCTGCCGTTGTCGCACGACGAGGTCGTGCACGGCAAGGGATCACTGCTCAGCCGCATGGCCGGCGACGAGTGGCAGCAGCTCGCGAATCTCCGGCTCCTGTACGGCTACCAGTTCACCCAACCGGGCAAGAAGCTGCTCTTCATGGGCGGCGAGTTCGGCCAGCGATCAGAGTGGAGCCACGATACGAGCCTGGACTGGCATTTGCTCGACTCGCCCGCCCACGAAGGCGTCTCCGCCTGGGTACGCCGGCTCAACGAGCTGTACCGCTCCGAAGCGTCCCTGTACCGGGACGACCTTGCCGACAGTGGCTTTGCTTGGATCGACTGCGAAGACAGGGCCCAGAGCGTGCTGTGCTACGAACGGCGCGACGGCGGCGCCGGCGTGCTCGTGGTCGTCGCCAACTTCACCCCGGTCCCGCGGGAGGACTACCGCGTCGGCATGCCGCATGCCGGCCGTTGGAAGCTGCTTGTCAACAGCGACGCGTCGGAGTTCGGCGGCAGCGGCTACCCGGTGCCCGACTCGGTCGACACGACAGAGACGCCCTGGCACGGCCGCGACCACAGTGCCTTGCTCGTGCTGCCGCCGCTCGCACTTGTCGTCCTGCGCTCGAGCGTGTGAGCGGCGATGACGCTCGCGGTTTGCTTCCATCTCCACTGTTACCAGCCACCGCGCGCCGACGCCTGGCTCGACGTAGTGGAACCTGAGCTCAGTGCGTTCCCGTATCACGACTGGAACCAGCGGGTCACAGCTGAGTGCTACCGGCCCAACACCGCCGCCGCAGTGCTGGCGCCCGACCGACGCCTGCATGCGTCCTGTGACAATTTTGCGATCGCGAGCTTCGATGTGGTGGGGACGCTCCACAGTTGGCTGGCGAGCAATGCGCCCGATGTCGACACCGTCGTGCGCGCCGCGGCTCGGCGAGCGGACGGGCGGCCAAGTGGCGCGGCGCTGGCGGCACCGGCGATCCACGTGATCCTCCCGCTGGCCTCGCCCGAGGATCGGGATGTGCTCGTCGCCTGGGGCGTCGCCGACTTCGAGGCGCGCTTCGGTTCTCCGCCCGAGGGCATGTGGCTGCCGGAGACCGCGGTTGACCTTGACACCCTCGCCGCTCTCGCCCGTCACGGCATTGGCTTCACCGTTCTCATGCCGCAGCAGGCGCGTCGCGTGCGCGCGCCCGGGGGCGACTGGCTCGAGGTGAGCGGGGAACAGATCGACCCGACCCGCCCTTACCTGGTGGCGTTGCCCGACGGTGGGTCGATGACGGTGGTGTTCGGGCACGGGCCGCTGTCGCGTGGCGTCGCGTTCGGAGGACTGTTGCGCGATGGCGCCGCGTTCACGGCCGCCATTCGGGCTGCCGCTTCGGCAGGCGACGCCGACGAGCTGATAGCGATCGTTTCCGACGGGGAGACGTACGGGCATCACCAGCAGTTCGGCGAGATGGCGCTGGCTTGGGCGGCCCGTGAACTGCGGTCCGAGAGCGTGGAGGTCGCCAACATCGGCTCGTGGCTGGAGGACCATCCGCCGACCTGGGAGGTCGAGCTGGTCACGCCGTCCTCGTGGAGCTGCGCGCACGGCGTGGAGAGGTGGCGCGCGGACTGCGGCTGCACGACGGGTTCGCAGCCCGGATGGGACCAGTCCTGGCGTGCGCCGCTTCGCGAGGCGCTCGACTGGCTACGGGCGACCCTCGCGGAGCCGGTCGCGGATGCATTGCGTCCCCTGTTGGGCGACCCCCTCGCCGCGCTTGTCGATTACGGCGTCGTGCTGGCGGGCACAGAGGCGCCCGAAGCATTCGTGTCGCGACAGGCGGGCCGACCCTGTTCAGATGCCGAAACGACGCGCGCGCTCGAGCTGCTCGAACTGCAGAGCCACCTTCTTTCGGCCTTCACGAGCTGCGCGTGGTTCTTTGCCGAGGTCACCGGAGTCGAGACCCTGTTGTCACTGCAGCACGCGGCCGTCGTGCTCGATACCGCCGAGCGGGTGCTCGACCTCGACGTCACTGGAGGCTTCCTCGAGCGCCTCGACGGCGTGAGATCGAACCTGGATCCGACTCTCACCGGCCGCGATCTCTGGGCCCGCTCGGTCAAGCCTCACCGAGTCGACGCGACGGCGATCGCCGGGGCGTTCGCGCTCGAGCTGGTAGCCGGGAAGGTTGGTTCCTCGGCGCGGCGCGGAGCATGGATTGTCACCTCCAGGGACGTCCAGGTGGCCGCCGGCCGGGCAAGTGGCGCGATCATAGTCGAGCACGCGCCGACACTGCGGCGCGCCGTGGTCGAGGTCCAAGCCGAGTGGACCGGGGCCGTGGGTGCCGTCGCCCGCAGCCGTGTCAGCGGGGAAGATCGTTGGCGCGACACGAGCCTGGCTGAAGCCGGCTCCGACGTCATTGCGCGCGTCGGCGCCGCCCGCCTGACCGGAAGTGCCGACACCGACCCGCTCCTCGCCCTCTGCTGTCTCACGGCGAGCCTGCGGACACGTCCAGCAGAGGTCGATGACGCAGCGGTGCTTGCAGCGCTCGTCGCTGCCGCGGCTCCACTGCAGTCTCGCGATATCGACACGATGGGTGCCGCCCTAGCTGTGCTGCGCGACGCTTCGGTGTCGAGCGAGACGGTCGTGGCACTGGGCGCGCTCAGCTCCCTGGCCAAGGCGGCGTCGGTCGAGTGGCCGAGTACCCTCGTCGGATGTGAGCTCGTCCCGCCGACCCATTAGGTTCACACACCGATGACCGTGCCTGGCGATCGCAATCCCCACCTCGACGGCACGAGCGACCTGGCCCTAGCCGTCGACCGCCTGGCACGTCGGCTGCCGGAACCGCTGCACCCGCTGGCTCGGATCGCATACAACTACCGCTGGTCGTGGACACCGGGCGGCCGAGAGCTCTTCCGGCAGTTCGGGGCCCACCGCTTCTCTCTGAGCGGTGAGAATCCCGTTCGCTTCCTCCGAGACCTCTCCGAGCGTTCGCTGCTCGAGGCCGCAACCGACGACGAGTACCTCGCCCGTGTCGACATGGTCGCCAAAGTGCTCGACGCCGACCTCGCTCGCCCGCTTCGCACGGACCTCGGTAGTGGACCGGTCGCGTTCTTGTGCGCCGAGTTCGGCGTGCACCGGTCGCTGCCGGTGTATTCGGGAGGGCTCGGGGTGCTCGCCGGTGACCTGCTGAAGGAGGCTTCCGATCAGGGGTTGCCGCTCGTCGGCGTCGGACTGCTCTATCGCCGCGGATACCTGCACCAGCGCGTCGACCGGACAGGATGGCAACAGGAGTACTGGATCGAAGCCGATCCCGAGATGCTGCCCGCGGTTCGCGTCAGTAGCTCCGACGGTTCGCCGCTCACGGTCAGGATCCCTGTCTGGGACGGTCTCCTCGCCGCGCACGTGTGGCGAACCGATGTCGGCCGCGTGCCGCTTTACCTCCTTGACGCAGATGTCGCGGAGAACACCCCCCTGCAGCGTTGGGTCAGCGCACGCCTGTACGAGGGCAACCGCGCGATCCGCCTCGCTCAGTACGCCCTCCTGGGAGTGGGTGCGGTCCGTGCACTCGACGCGATGTCGATCACACCCGCCCTGTTCCACCTCAACGAGGGCCATGCCGCCCTGGCCAGCCTGGCTGTCGCGTCGCGAACGGCCGGCCTTTCGAACCACAACATCGATGACCTGGCGACCGCGCTCGAGAGCGGCCGCGAGCGCTTCGTGTTCACGACTCACACCCCCGTGCAGGCTGGTAACGAGACCTATACCCGCGAGGAGGTCCTCGCGGTGCTCGGATCGCTGGCCGACGATCTGCATTTCGACCGCGAAGCGCTGGTGGAGCTCGGCCGCGTGCACCCGGCCGATGCGGGCGAGGCCAGCGGCCTCACACCTCTGGCGATCCATGCGGCCCGCTCGACGAACGCAGTGAGCGCGCGCCATGAGTCAGTCGCGCGCGGCATGTGGCACGAGATGTTCCCGCTCGGCACGACCGACCAGGTGCCGATCGGTCACGTCACCAACGCCGTCCACCTCCCGACCTGGATGGCCCCGCCGATGCGGGCGTTACTGACCCGCCACTTTGGCGAGGGCTGGGAGCGGCATGCATCCGACCCGGCGGTCTGGGCCGGCGTCGAGGCGATCCCGGACGAGGAGCTCTGGGAGGTCCGTTGCGAACAGCGACGCGATCTGGTCACGATGATACGGAGGAAGGTCGTGGTCGATCGCCTCGCACGTGGCGAGGACATCGACTATGTGCAGGCCGGAGCCGACGCGTTCGACCCTTCATTCCTCACGATCGGGTTCGCCCGCCGTCTGGCGACCTACAAGCGGCTCAACTTGATCCTGCACGATCCGGCCCGGGCCATGAATCTGCTCGATCATGGCCAACCGGCGCAATTCGTCTTTGCAGGCAAGGCTCATCCCCTCGACGACGCAGCGAAAGCGATCGCACAGCGCATGTTCGCCCTGAAGCGCTCGCCCGGGGTGGACAATCGGGCGGTCTTCATCGAGGACTACGACTTGAGCGTCGCCGGCATCCTGATCGCCGGCTGCGACGTCTGGCTCAACCTGCCACGCCCCCCGCTCGAGGCGAGCGGCACGAGCGGCATGAAGGCCGCTCTCAACGGCTGCCTCAACGTGAGCGTCCTCGACGGCTGGTGGATGGAGGGCTTCGACGGGACGAACGGCTGGGGTATCGATGGCGAGGTCGACCCTGATGAAGCCGCACAGGACGAGCGTGATGCCGCAACCCTCTACACCGTGCTCGAGGGTGAGGTGAAGCCGTCGTTCCACGAGCGCGACGATCGTGGGATTCCCAAGCTCTGGCTGCAACGGGTACGCGCGTCCATGCGAACCCTCGGCCCGAAGTACTGCGCGACGCGCATGATCGATGACTACGTGAGCCAGGTCTACGCGCACCCACAGCGGGAGTCCTCCGGAAACTCGCCGATCGTGGCCCAGCCGATTCCGAGCGCAGCTGAACCAAGCGGTGGCAAGACCTTGGCTTCCTGACGACAGGAGACCGGTCGCAAGACCAGGACAGGACCGTACCTCCGGCAGTGACAACCGATCCAGCCGGTCCCGCCTCGTCGGTAGTCTCGGTGTCGGAGATGGCCGATCTCGAACTTCTTTACCTCCAGCACCTGAGCGACGCAGACCGGCGACTGTTGCGCACCGCCGCCGGTGGCGACGTCCCGGTGAGCGTCGCGTTCGGCTCACCAGCGGTGGAGGCGGTGGTCTTCGGTCCCGACGAGCGCGCCCGGGTGTCAGTGGGGGTCTCGCCGTTCCTGGCCTTCGCCACTGCCGTTCACCGCACGGCGGCGGCGCTGGAGACGGTCACGTTCGTCGAGGAAAGATGGGCGCCGCGCCTACGGATCCCGGTGTTCGACGTGGTGGAGTTGCGGGCGCTGCTCTCAGAGCCGGCGCGGCGCTACTTCCTTGTCGAGCTGCTGGCGTCCTACACCAGAGTTGCCAGCGGGGTCACCTGGACCCGCACCGCCCGCGGGTGGCGCCGCCGACGCTTCAGCGAGCTGGACCCGGGGCGCCTGGCCGAGCTGCTCGAGGTCGTCGAAGCCGGCGAGCGCCCGGGGATCTACCGGCGACTGGGCGACCTGGCCCTGTTCCTGCTGGGCGTGTTTCCCGACCACCCGCCAAAGCTCGGCAGCGGGGCGGCCACCGACCGGCTGCTACGGGTGTCGGGCCTGCAAAGCGACTGTGCCGGAGAGCTTGGCGCCCAAGCCCTCCTTGAGCTCCTCGGTGCCCGCTGGTACGCGGCGGCGGTGGCCTCGGCCACGGCCGCCGGGAGCCCCGTGACCGCCACCTTGGCCGTCGCAGGCCATATGGCCGAGCACTTCAGGGACGCCCGGAGGGTGCTGAACGCGGTGACGGACCGCTACTTGTTCCCCTTGCGGGAGCACTGGTTCGGGACTGGCTGACCGGCCCGCGCCGGGTCGGCGTGCCGTCGCGCCAGCCTGCGTCGGAGGTGACGAGGCGGCCCACCTCGTCAGTGTCCGCGGCGGCCTAGAATTACCCACTATCAGGTAATCCAAGCTCATTGACTGAGCCTTCAGGCAAGGGAGCGGAGAGGCGACGGACCGGACGGACACCGGTGTCGCCCGAACGGAGAGATATCCATGGCAATCCAGGTGCCCAAGGCCACCCGAGCGACCAGCGAGGAGGTGAACAGACGGCTGGAAGCCGTCGTCGCCGAACAGGAGCGGATCTTCGTTGACCGCCAGCCCCGTTCGCGGCAGCTGAGCGGCCGTGCCAAGCGCGTCCTCGCGGGCGGAGTGACCTCGAGCTGGCAGATAACACGCCCCCAGGCGGTCTGGATCAGCCACGGTGCCGGTTCGAAGGTCTACGACGTTGATGGCACCGAATACGTCGACATGCACGGCGGCTACGGCGCGAGCCTCGCCGGACACGCCCATCCGGCGATCGTCGAGGCGGTGTGCCGCCGGGTCGTCCGGGGCACCCACTTTGCCCAGCCGACCGAGGACGCCATCATCGTGGCCGAGGATCTGAGCAAACGCTTCGGCCTGCCCTTGTGGCGCTTCACCAACTCGGGCACGGAGTCGACCATGGACGCCGTCCATCTCATGCGGGCGATCACCGGTCGGGACTTGATCATCAAGGTCGAAGGCTGTTACCACGGCCACCACGACTCGGTGCAGGTGTCGGTCACACCCGAGGCCGACGAGATTGGCCCAGCGGACCGGCCTGTGGGGGCACCCGCCAGCACGGGCATCCCCGAGGCCGTCCTTTCGCTCACAAAGATCGCGTCGTTCAACAGCGTCGACAGCGTCCGGCGCCTGCTCGAGGAGAACCCTGGCCAGGTCGCCGGCATGATAATCGAGCCGATCATGATGAACGCCGGCATAATCCTGCCGGTCGAGGGCTATCTGGCCGGCTTGAAAGAGGTGCTCCACGAGCACGGGGCACTGCTCACCTTCGACGAGGTCAAGACCGGCCTCACCGTCGGTCCCGGTGGGGCAACGGGATATTTCGGGATCACGCCGGACATCGTCTGCCTGGCGAAGGCGATTGGCGGCGGCCTGGTCTTCGGTGCCGTCGGAGGCACCCACGAGGTCATGAGCTACGTGGCCAACGGCGTCTACAACATGGTCGGGACATTCAACGGCAACGCGCTGTCGGTCGCTGTGGGCCGGGCCATGCTGGAACAGGTCGCCACCGAAGAGGCCTACGAGAAGATCGGCGCCCTCCGGGAGCGGACCGACCAAGCACTCACGGCTGCGATCGCCCGAGCCGGCCTACCCGCCCATGTGGTGTCTGTCGGGGCGAAGGGTTGTGTGACGTTCTCGACCGAGCCGGTGCGCGACTACCGGGAGTTCCTTGAGATCGACGACCGGTACAACCACGCCCACTGGCTGTTCCAGCACAACGGCGGGGTGTTCCTCCCTCCCTGGGGAAAGACCGAACAGTGGCTCATCTCGGTCCAGCACGACGACTCCGACATTGACAGGTTCCTCGGCAACTTCGAGCACTTCGCTCTAGCTGTGGCGGACTAGCACTCTCGAGCGCCTCGGATGTGGGAATCGCCGCAATTCCCACGACCGTCAGCACACTCGCTCAATCGCCTTGGCCCCAGAGCCGATACTTAGATAGTGGTCAATTCGGTGTACAACCCGCCTGTGCGAAGTGACGCCAACGCGAAGCTGTGCGTTCGTTGGAGTCGGCGACGCACAGCCGTCTTCGGCCGCGAGAGCGAGGAACCTACGCCAGACAGTCCCGACCGGGCTCGGCCTGGTGGCGCATCGTGGCCGCAGACGGCCTTATGCCGTGCGCGTACGACCAGGCGATGCTCGAGTGTGGGAGCAATGGCGCTTCTCGGTTCTGGCGGGGCGTGGTAAGCGACATGAGCGAATCTCGGCGGGCCGTTGAGGCTCTGCGGGAAACAGAGGCCCGCCTTGATGCGCTTCTTTCCTCTCTCGATGACCTTGTGTTCGAGCTCGACGAGAATGGCACCTACCTCGGGATCTGGACCACCAATGACGCCCTGCTCGCAGCGCCCCGGAGCGAACTGCTCGGCCGGACTCACAGTGAGGCCGTGAGTGAGGAGATCGGCCTCGGTTTGACCAAAGTCATCGGCCAGGTCATCGCGACGGGTTGCCCGCAGATCTGGGAGTACTGCCTCGAGGTTCCGGCAGGCTTGCGGTGGTTCCAAGGCAGGCTCGCTCCGATCGCCGGGCCGGAAGGCTCTTCGAAAAGGATCTGCCTCTTGGTTCGGGACGTCACAGAGCAGAGGATCGCCGAGCAGGAGATATCGAGGCTCTTGTCTCGCGAGCAACTGCTGAGCCGGTTGTCCGAAGCGCTGCCGATTGGCCTGTTCGAGATCGACTTGGCCGGCCACGTCGCCTTCACCAACGATCTCATGCACACGATCGTGGGCGACCTGTCCGCAGGGACCGTGGAAGCTCTGACGGCGTCTGTTGTTGCAGAGGACCGAGCGCTTTTCGAGTCAGCGTTCGCCACGGTACTTGGCGATGAGCCGGTCGATGACGTCGAAGTACGGCTTCGCTTTCCCGGAGCGGATGCGCCAGCGGCTTCCGGCACCGAGCGGGTGTGCGCGCTGAGCCTGCGCGCGCTCAGCGACACCTCCGGTGTCGTGACTGGCGCCGTCGGATGTCTCAGCGATGTGACCGACCGTGCTCAACTGCACCGCGAGCTCGAGATGAGGGCGTCGGTCGACAAGCTCACTTCCTGTCTGAACCGAGAAGCGTCGCTCGAGCTAGTCGAGCAGATGACCACTGCCCCAAGAGCGCCCGGTGAAGGTAGCGCGGTCATCTTCGTCGACCTCGATCGATTCAAGTCCGTGAACGACCGGTTCGGTCACGCGGCCGGTGACCGCCTTCTGGCCGCGGCCGGTGACCGCCTTCGTGGTGCCGCGCGAAGAGGCGATGCCGTCGGCCGCGTCGGTGGCGACGAGTTCCTTGTGATCTGCCCGCGAGTCGAAAGCTCGGCTCAAGCAGTCAGGATCGCTGAGCGCGTCGCGGCGGCGACGACGGCCACGGTCGACATCGGGCCCGATGTAGTCGAGCTGCGGACAAGCGTCGGGGTCGCGTGGACTGACGGAGCCCTCGGCGCCGACGACTTTCTCGCTCAGGCCGACAGCGCGATGTACGAGTCGAAACGAACCGGTCGCCAAGGCGTGACGTTGTTCGCGGCGACCGGCCGTGACCCAGCTGCGACGCCATCGTGACAATCGCCGCGAATCCGCCGGAGCACCTCGAGCTGAGCTGACGGCTCAAGGCATTGATGGCCAGATCATGAACCCGTGGACGCGCAGGTGGCAGACCTGGCGGTTCATTCAGTCACCAGGAGCCAGGAGGCCGCCCTTGAGGAACTCGAGGTACTGGTCGAAGCCGCACGGGCGAGCGAACAAGTACCCCTGTGCGTACTGGCACCCGAGCTCACGCAGTGCCGCGAGTTCCTCGGTGGTCTCGACGCCCTCGGCGACGACCCGGAGACCGAGCGCGTCACCGATCGCGATCACGGCTGCCACGAGGGTGGCATCGTAGGGGTCAGAGTCCAGGTTGGTGATGAATGACCGGTCGATCTTGAGCTCGTCGACCGGGAATCGACGCAGGTAGGCAAGCGAGGAATACCCGGTACCGAAGTCGTCGATCGAAAGGCGCATCCCGATGGCTTGCAGCTCAAGGAGCACCTTGGAGAAATAGTCGACGTCTTCCATCAGCACGGACTCGGTGATCTCCAGGCAGAGCAGCTTCGGTTCGATGCCGGTCGCCGAAATCAGTCTCTCCAGGGCGTGAGTGAACTCGTGGGACCGCAGTTGCACGGCGGAGACGTTGACCGACATTGTGCAGGCTGCCTGTCCAGTTCCCGGCCGGCTCCGACCTGCAAGTGATGTGCATGCCTGTTCGAGCACCCATTCGCCGATCGGGACGATCAGCCCGCACTCCTCGGCAACCGGGATGAACTCCGCTGGGCCGATCGTCCCGCGATCGGGGTCGTGCCAGCGCAGGAGTGCTTCGCCTCCGACGAAACGCTTTTCGGCAATCGACCACACGGGCTGGAAGACGAGCGCGAATTCGTGGTTGTCGAGTGCGCGACGCAGGCCTGCCTCGGCGGCGGAGCGCCGTTCGGCCTCGGCCCGCAAAGTGTCGTCGAACACCTCCAGGCGTGCCCTGCCCCGATCCTTGGCGCGGTACATAGCGAGGTCGGCGTCGCGCAGCAGCTTGTCGGCGTTGTCGGCTTGCGTGCCGGTGGCGATCCCGATCGACGCCGTCACGTGCACATCTTCGCCATCGATATCGAACGGGGCGGTGAACAAGCTCAGGATGTGGTCGGCGATCTTGATCGCATCGGCGGCGACGAGGAGCTTCTCGCACACGACGACGAACTCATCGCCGCTGAAACGGCTCACGGTGTCCTCGGCGCGCGAGCCTTCCACCAGTCTGTTGGCGACGGCCATCAGCACCGAATCGCCAAAACCGTGGCCCCGCGTGTCGTTGAAGACCTTGAACCGGTCCAGGTCCACGAAGAGCACCGCAACCAGCCGATGTTCACGGGCAGCGCGTAACAGCCCGTTCTCGATCCGGTCCATTGCCAGCACCCGGTTGGGCAGCGCGGTGAGGGGATCGTGGAGGACCTCGTGCTCGAGGCGCAGTTCGGCTGCCTTCCGGTCGCTGATGTCACGAGTGATGCCATCCACTCCGAGGATCTCCCCGCCCGCGCCACGCACGACGTCGAGGCGCTGGCTGACCCAGACTCTGGAGCCGTCCTTGCGCACGAGCTCGATGTCAACCGCCGCCCTGTCATGGCCCGAAAGCAGCCGCGCCAGCCAGAGGTCACGAGCGGCGGAATCGATCAGACGGTCGAAGAGCTCGGGTTGGGCGTAGAACTCGTCCGGGGTGTACCCGGTGATGGCGAGCGATGCCGGGCTCACGAACTCGAAGCCGGGATCGGCGATCCGGTAGCGGAATATGAGGTCCTGCGAGTTCTCGGCGAGCAGGCGGAGCTGGCTCTCGACGCCCTGTGCCTTCATTTCGGCCTCGCGGCGGTCCGTGATGTCCTGCACGACGCCGATCGCCTCGACAGGCACCCCGCTCGCGTCGGCGAGGACGTCCGCCGCTCCGACAACCCAACGTTGCGTGCCGTCCGGGCGCACGATCCGGTGCTCGAGCTCGTAGTGGCCCTCTTGGGCGATCGCTGAGAGCATTGCCGTTCGCACGCGCTCGAGATCGTCAGGGTGGACACGTTCGAAGTAGTCCGCCATCGTCAGGTCGGGACGCTCGACGGTTCCGAGGATCCGGAACGTCTCTCTCGTGCAGAGGAGTGGTGCGTTCGGGGCGATCCCGCAGGTCCACCCACCGATCTGCCCGACGCGCTGGGCTTGTTCGAGCAGTGTCCGGCTCTGCACGAGCTCGCGTTCGCGCTGCCTGCGCTCTGTGATGTCGTGCAGGATCCCCGCCTCCCCGACGATCGAGCCGTCCGGGGCGAGGATCGGCGACAGGCTCATCGATACTTCGACATTCGTGCCGTCGCGCCTTGTGCGCACCGTCTCGTGGCGGCTCAAACGCTCCCCAGCCACCCCCTTGGCGAACACCCACCCGTGGTCCTCGAGAGCTTCTGGATTGAGGATCTCGCGATAGGGGCGACCAACCATCTCGGCGGCGCTGTAGCCGTAGAGGCGTTCGGCGCCTCGGTTCCAGCTCGTCACGCACCCGTCAAGGTCGATGCTCACGATGGCGTCCTCAGCGCTCTCCACGATCGAGGCGAGCAGTCCTTGAATCTCCTCCGAGCGTCGCCGACTCGTGATGTCGTGAACGACGCTCAAAGACCCGACGACGAGCCCATCGGAGGAGCGAATCGGTGACATCGTCAGCGACACGTGCACCTCGGAGCCGTCCTTGTGAGCCCGCGCCGTCTCGAGGCGGTCGATACGCTCACCCCGGGCGAGTCGGGCCGTGATCGTCGAGAACTCATCCCTCCGGGCCTCGGGCAGGATCATCTTGATGTGCTGGCCGATGGTCTCGGCCGCCGTCCAGCCCCACAGGCGTTCGGCTGCGGGGTTCCAGCTCACGATCTTGCCGTCGAGGCGGACCGCGGCGATCGCGTCTTCACTCGAGTCAACGACGGCTGCGAGGAGCTGCGCCGCCGAGAACTCCTCCGGCAAGCCGTCCAGCTCCACAGATCGGCCGAAGGTCATCTCGCTCCACCACGATTCAGTTGTTCAGCCCTGAAGAGGCCGCGCCGCCTCCTGCCAAGCAAGAGCCTACGGCACTTGGCGTTCAGGACCTGGCCTTTCGACGTCCGGTGGTTGGCTGATGTCGGTCCTCGGCGTGACCGGGTCCCTCGCGGCGTCCGGGAGTTGGCCGACGCCAGCGGCGAGCATGGCCGAGTTGGGTATCTTGAGCTCTCCGTCGTCGGTGAGCACCGTCACGTAGGTCAGGCTGACCTCGAGTACCCAGGCGTCGAATATCCCGCCGAGCGCTCCTGAGCGAACCCGAACATGGTCGCCGATCTTGAAAGGCCTCGCGAGGAGGAGCACGAGCGCGGCAAAGACGTTTCCAAGGCTTTGCTGTGCCGCAATGCCAAGCACGACTCCGGCGAGTCCTGCGCCCACGAGAAGATGATCGATAGACACTTCGAGCACCGCGAACACGGCGAAGACGACAACGACATAGCCGATGCCGGTTGCGAGCAGCCGCACCGCGGCCCCGGCGGTCGCGATCGATCGCAGTGTGACGAGGTGGCCAAGGCCGGCGGCGATTCGCCGAGTCGCGACGACGCCCGAGGCGAGAAGCACGGCTGCGCTGATCCACGCGACGAGCTTTGGGTGAAGCGCCCAGGCGTGGACGTTGCCGAACTCCGAGCCGCCCACGAGAGCGGCCGACGCGATGACGCCAGCGAGGATCCCGATCGTCCAGTTGTGCTCGCGAGCGCCCTTCATCTCCTTGACCGTCCAGTCACGACCATCTGCCCACGGTAGCGAGATCTGATCACCGGGGTTCTTCGTTCCGGAGCGACGAGATCACGAGGGCCGCGGTCACTCGAGCAGCCGATGCCTGCCCTTGGCGCTCGCGAAAGCTTCGGCGAGCCTGGTTGCAGATACACACTGAGGTTCGCATGTTTCCTCCTCCCCGGTGGGATTCTCACCGAGGAGCTGTCGTGGCGCTGGATCCTCTTCATCGACATCCCCGTCGGGATCGTGAGCATCCTTGCTGGACGGTCGCTCCTGTAAGAGAGCCGAGCCCGAGTCGCCCTCGGGCTTGCCGCCGGCCTGTTCGCCCCGGGTCTCGTCAACACTTCGCGCCAGACCGGTGGCACGCTCGGCCCGGCCGCGCTCGCGCCGGCTGTCGCGGCGCTCCTCGTGCCGGCTAGGCCGGCTGCGTTGCCCGTCGCGGGCCTCGCACCCGAGCCTGGAGTTGTTCGCGTGACGGCGTAGATCCTCCGGGCGGCTTTGACGAGTCGGCGCGAAAGGCGTCGATCATGTAGGCGGTGAACCGCCGCCAGGTGTCGGGCGCCTCGTCGCGAGTTGCAGTCACAATTCCGGCGTTGGCGAACAGCAGCATGGGAACGTCGGCGGAGACGAAGTCGGAACGCAGTGTGCCTTGCCGTTGTGCCCGCTGGATGAGGTGCTCCAGGTTCTGCAGGGCTCGATTCCGGAGTTCGTCGACCGCGGAGGAGACAGGGACCCTCATGGCGATCAGGTCCTTCAGCCCGGCGTCGGCGGCCTGCATCGCACAGATCTTGTTGATGAGCCAGCAGAAGCCTGTCCACGGGTCCGGGTTGTCCAGCGCGTGCTCGGCTGCGGCGGCGTAGTCGGCCATCTTTCGCTCGAAGCTGGCCGCGATGAGGTTGGCCCTGGAGGGGAAGCGCCGGTAGAGCGTGGCGATGCCCACACCGGCTCGCCGGGCGATCTTCTCGAGGGCCGCGTTCAGGCCCCACTCGGCAAACACCTCTTGGGCTGCGGTGACGATCCGTTCCCGATTTCGTTCGGCGTCGGCCCGCAAGGTCGGCTGGTCCTCAGCCTCGGCTCCCGTGGCCGGCTCCGTGCTTGCGTGCGAACGGCCACGGTTCGACGTTTTGATCACGGCTTCAGCCTACCGGTAAGCGGAGGACAGCCTCCAGTTCCGTGTTAGCCTTCCAATGCAAGTGGAGTACCACCTCCGCTTAAGAACGTATCGCGTCGGGTGCTCGGAATGGAGCTTGAGGAATGACGGAAGAAGTGCCAGCTACCGATCGGCCTCGAGGTGTGGGCGGAGGCGGCGTCCCGCCTCAAGGGGGGAGCCCTGTGACTCGGATCCGGGTCGTCACCGACAGCGCTGCCGACCTCGACAAAGCAGTGGCCGCCGACCACGGGGTGAGCGTTGTGCACCTCGACGTCCGGCTCGGCGACTTCGGACCGGATGTCACCTCGACTTGGTCGCCCCAGGAGTTCTGGAATAGATCTGCCGAAATCGTGGAGTTGCCCGAGACCTCGGCACCATCGCCTGGGGCTTTCAAGGAGACGTTCTCTGCCCTGGCAGACGACGGCGCTGAAGGGATCGTGTGCGTGACGCTGTCGTCGAAGCTGTCCGCGACCTACCAGGCTGCCGTCATCGGGGCCGACGGCGTGGCCGATCGGACCCGGGTTCGTGTCGTCGACTCGCTGTTGGCGACGATGGCCGAGGGGCTCGTCGTGCTCGATGCCGTCACAGCCGCCGAAGCGGGCGGGGACCTCGAGGCCGTCGCGGCAGCGGCGATGGCGAGCCGTGATCGGGTGCGGCTCTACGGTGCAATCGACTCCCTGGACAACCTGCGAAAGGGCGGACGCCTCGGATCGGCCCAGGCACTGCTCGGCGGTCTTCTCGACATAAAGCCGGTTCTCGAGATCCGAGACGGCGCCCTCGAGCTCGAGTCCCGCCCTCGGACCCGTTCTCGCTCCTTTGAGTACCTCGTCTCGAAGGCGCGCGAGGCGGGAGATCTCGAGCGCCTCGTCGTCGTGCACGCCGCCGCCTCCGACGTCGACTCGTTCGTCGAGCTTCTCGCAGCCTCGTTCCCGAGGGAACGCATCAGTGTCGGTTGGCTCGGTCCTGTCATCGGGACGCACGTTGGGCAGGGCACGATCGCTGTGGCGGAGCAGCGCCGTTCGACTTCGATGCGTTGACGACCGGGGCATGGCCGGGCAGTTCCTCGACTGTCCCGCGAAGTGAGTCGTGGTGGCTGCGGTCTGCTACGGGGCCGGGGGCGGCTGGTTCGGGTCCATGAACGGCCCGTAACCGGGCTTGACCGAGAAACCCAGGTTCGCTGCCCGTTGCGCGTACTCCTCCCAGCTGAGCTCGCCGCGCGCGTACCGGATGCGCAGCTCGGTTAGCGCCGGGTCGAGTCGCGGGTCGGAGGCGGGCCACGATCTGTTCTGAGAGCGCGAGCCCGGGAACCTCCACATCCGGACCAGGGCGACGACACCGAGTGCCAGCGCTGCGATCACCAGTGCGAGGAAGAGCCAACCGAAGACACCCGGGCCCTGGTGAAACCCGTAGCCGTAGCGGAACACCATATGAGACTCCATCGTGGCGTGACTTGTTGCACCAGTAAAGCCGCCGCGTCTGTGAGAACCCTGTGAGGCTCGGCCAAGCGGGTGACCTCACGCGGCGCCGTGTCCGACAACGTCGCCGGCGAGGTCAGGCGAGGTCCGGTCCGAAGTTCGAGGCCCTAGGTCCCGCCGGTGCCCGCGCGCATCTGTCGCACCGACGGGATGAGGAGGATGAGCGCCACCGCCATGAGCAAGTAGGCGCTCCCGATGATGAAGACCGCGTGGATCCCGAGAACTGACGCGACGGGCCCGACGATCGCATAGCCGAGCGGCAGCAGGACGAGCGAGCCGAACCAGTCGTAGGCGCTCACACGAGACAGCACCTCGGTGGGGATCTCCCGTTGCATCGTCGTTTGCCACTGTGTGTCGAAGATCGCGAAGGCTGCCCCACCTAAGAACGAGCCGATCACGATGACGGGCACCGGCGCGCGGTAGGCAAGCGAGAGAAGGGGATAGGGCCAGACGAGCAACGAGAGTGCCGCGGCGACAAGCGGTCGGCTGAAGCGCAGACGCAGCATCGCGACACCACCGATCACAGCGCCGGCGCCTTCAGCACCGAGGATCGTCCCCCAGGCGGTCGCGCCGCCGAGCGACTCCTTGGAGATCACGGCGCCGAGGACGAGGTATGGCGCCATCATGGCCATGTTGGCGACCGAAAACGCCGCCACGATCGCCCAAAGCCAGGTTCGCGCCCAGAACTCGTGCCACCCGCGCCGGAGCTGGGAATAGAAGGAGTCCGGCGTCGCCTCTGTGACCGGCCCGAGGCGAAGAGCTGCGAGCGAGCAGACGCTCAAGGCGTACGAGAGCGCGTCTGCGAGGATCGCCCAACCGGGACTGGCGGTCGCGACGATGACACCAGCGACCGACGGCCCGATGATCGCGCCGATCGAGAACGTCAGTCCGTTCAGCGCGTTGGCTTGGGTCAGCCGCTCGCTTGAGACGATCTGGGGAATGAGCCCGGTGAGCGCCGGCATGAAAAAGGCCGTGCCTGTTCCGACAAGCGCCGGAAGGAGGAGGAAGCCCCAAAAAGGTGGGTGGCCGAAGACGATCCAGGCGCCGAGAGCGGTTTCCGCCGAGGCGCGCAGGACGTCGGCACTGAGCATCACGCGCCGCCGGCCGAACCTGTCGGCCGCGACGCCACCGACGAGCAGGAGGACCACGAGGGGAATGGTCTGGGCCGTCAGCACTGCGCCGACGTCGGATGCAGACCCATGGCGTAGCGCCAGCACAGCGAACGACAGCGCCACAGGCGTCATGCCGGTGCCGATCGCGGACGTCAACTGGCCGAGGAAGTAAAGGCGGAAGTTGCGTTCGCGAAGGGCGCCCAGCCACCTCTCCCAGCGCATGGGCTCTGATGCTAAAGCCTGGTCTGACGACCTCGTAGTTGTCCGCAGGCGCCGGCCTGATCTGTGCGATCGTTTCTCGATGCTGACGCGAGAGAGAGTCGACGCGGCTCTCGACGCTTGTGTGCGACTGGCGCGGATGACCCACGAGCTCGACCGGTATCCGATGTTTCTCCCGGACGATCTCCACAGGTTCATTGTGGTGCCCGATGCGTTGGCGGCGTGGGTGGCTGAGCTGGACGGCGAGGTCATCGGTCACGTGGCCCTTCGTTCGAGCAGCTCGGCGGCTGTTCTCGCAATGGCCGTCGAGGCCCTCCGAGTGCCGCCCGATCGCCTCGGTGTCGTTGCCCGCCTGCTCGTGTCCCCCGCGCGAGACGCCAGGGTGTCGCTCGAGCTCTACTCGAGGTCGCGTGCGAGGAAGCACACTCCCGCGGACTGTGGCCGATCCTCGACGTAGTGACGTACCAGCACGCGGCCATCGCCCTGAACGAAAAGGGCGGCTGGACGCGCGCCGGTCAGGTCACATCCCGATACGGGGACGACGTCGTGCTCGATGAGTTCGTCTACCTGGGACCTCAGCCGCCCGTCGGCTGATCTGACGAGAACGAGTCGTGCCCGGCCGCATCTGGACGCCGGACATCTGTGAACAGGGCGCCTTGGACAGCCGTCGAACCGGAGACGCCCCCGCCGGGTCCTCTCAGCACGTAGGCAACTGCGACCGCCAAGATCGCACTTGCCAACGGACCTGCGAGCTACACCCAGCAATGGCCGTAGTGGGCGCTCAAGACGTCGGGACCGAGGGTTCGGGCCGGGTTCATCGATGCCCCTGAGATCGGGCTTGCCCACAGGCCGGCCAGGGCGATATAGCCACCCACGCCGAAGGCCCCGAAAAGGCCCACATTCCGGGCTCCCGATGCCGTGCCCAAGATCACGCTCACGAGCCCGAGGGTGAGTACGGCCTCCAACAAGAACGCGTGTACCCCGGAGTGATTCGCCGCCGGGTGGTTCGAGCCGTGCAGGGCCGAAACGTGGATGACGGCCTGGAGGAACCAGACCGCCAGGGCCGCACCGCCCATTTGGGTCACTATGTATTCGGGCACCCGTTGCCAGGGGAAATCACCCCGGAGCGCAAAGGCGATGCTCACGGCCGGATTGAGACGGGCGCCGGAGACCTTGCCCATGAAAAAGGATGATCGCGAGCACCATGGGGGGCGCGACGACTGCGTCGCCTCGGCTGATGGTGTCGGGCAACGCCCGCCCCGTCATCCCGCCGCCGGCGGCGACGAGCACGAGGAAGAAGATACCCAGTACCTCTGAGAAGAGCCGGCGCCGTTCCTGACGCGGGTCATTGAAGTCCTGAATGGTCTTGAGGGTCCGTTCTTCGACGACTGTGCCGAAAGCACCCACGCGCCTCGGCAGACCCGGAGGTCTCTGTGCCATCGGTCCTCCCGTTCATGCAGCCACGCGGACAATCCACGGCCTGCGGCGCCGGCACGACGTGCCGGTGCTCGTGGCACCCGCGCCAAAGCCGGCAGGCGGTTAGGAGCGATGATGCTTCCAGAAAAGGCACTTGAGCCCGACGAGGTCATGCGGCACACTGCGAACAGGTCGATCGATGACAAAGGGGAGACCATCTTTCAACGCCACGGCAGGCCGTCGTGAAGTTCACACGCGAGTTCAAAGGCCGCGGGGGTGCAGGACGCGATCCGAAGCTGCCACCGGGCCAGTACGACATCGGTTCGGACTGGCCGGTTCTCAGCGCGGAAGCGACGCCGGACCTAGCGACCGCGGAGTGGACATTCGCGATCGAGGGGCTGGTCCGGAACCCGCTGACGTGGACCTGGGACGAGATCCAGGCCTTGGAGCCTGCGACCTACGAGGGCGACATCCATTGCGTGACGACGTGGTCGAAGCTCGGCGTGAGCTTCGGTGGCGTCTCGGTCGACACCCTTTTGGCCGTGGCGGTGCCACTTCCGTCAGCCAGCCATGTCGTGGCCTACTCGCACACGGGCTATACGACGAACCTGCCGCTTGGTGACATCACCGGCAACAAGGCATGGGTGGTCTGGGAGTACGACGGGCGCCCGCTCGAGGTCGCCCACGGCGGTCCGGCTCGGCTGCTCGTGCCACACCTGTACTTCTGGAAGAGCGCGAAATGGGTGGCCGGGCTGCGGCTCTTGGACCACGATGAGCCGGGGTTCTGGGAGGTCAACGGCTATCACGACCGGGGTGACCCCTGGCTCGAACAGCGCTATCAGGGCGACTGAGGTGGACCTGCCGACGCTCGGCCCATGGCAGGTTGCGATGGTCGAAGAAGTCAGCAAGGAGACCCAGCGCGCGAAGACATTTCGCCTCCGCCTCTCCACGCCCTCGCGTCACCTCGCCGGCCAACATTACGTGGTGCGTCTCACAGCCGAGGACGGTTACACGGCCTCGCGCTCGTATTCGATTGCGTCGCCACCGGATGACTCCGGTGAGATCGAGATCACCGTCGAGCGACTGGAGCACGGCGAGGTGTCCTCATACCTGCACGAGGTCGTCGTTCCCGGTGACGAACTCGAGGTGCGTGGCCCGATCGGGGGCTGGTTCGTGTGGCGTGGCGACACACCGGCCTTGCTCGTGGCCGGCGGATCGGGCCTCGTGCCCCTCATGTCGATGCTGCGCCTGGCCAGGCGATCGGGACGTTCCGAGCTCGTCCATCTCGTGGTCTCGGTCCGCAGCCCCTGTGAGCTCTACTACGCGAACGAGCTCCCGGGGAGGGAGGCGACGGTGGTGTTCACACGTGAGGCGCCGCCGCCGTGCGACCGGCCACCCGGCCGACTCGGGGAAGACGACCTCCGCCGAGCGCTTCTTCCAGACGCCATTGCGTACGTCTGCGGGTCCTCGGGCTTCGCCGACCATGTGACGAGCCTTCTTGCCCGCCTCGGCTTCCCCGACGAGCGCATTCGCGTCGAACGTTTCGGCCCTAGCGGCTGAGGCGACCATGCCGGGCTCGACACTGCTGAGGGAGTGGGAGCCCATATGAGCGGCGAAGGCAGTTGCCTGACGCGTCTTTCCTGACAGGAGTCGGCCCTGGATCGCGGCTCGTCGGACCGCCGCAACCTGCATGAGTGCTCGATGATCGCCCTTACGGGGGGCTCTGACTCTTGGCGCGCCCTTGACGTGTGCTGTGTTCTCATGCCAGTGTCTTGGCCTGCGCGGGGGGAGCGTCGAAGACAGCCTGCGTGTGGTTGTTTGAGCCGGGCGGAGCCAACAGCGAACCCGTCCCCGCTCGTGCTACAGGTGACCCAGGGCCTTCGAGCAGGGGGAACGGTGATGGTGAGATCTCTCCAACCTCAAGCCACAAGCGCAGTTGTGGAGTCGCCCCCGGTCGTCCCCCGCTCGCGCGACGACATCATCGTCAAGGCTCTCTCGGTCCAAGGCGGCAAAGCCGATATTGGCGGCGAGAAGACGGCTTTTGCGCGGATCGTGATGAGTGGTGTCGGCGTCCAGGAGGCGGAAGTGGATGATCAAGTGCCACGGCGACAGGAGATCGCGGTGCTCAAGATCGACGATGCAGCCGCCCTTGCGGACGGGCTCCATGACGTCGTGGACCGCATCGTCAGGCCCACGCCGACGCCAGCGGTCCCGGCTATCGGGCACTGGTCATGGACCTGCGCACCTCCACTCGACGAGGACCTGTTGGTTGTCCGGGTGAGTGCCAACGGTGACGCAGTTCCAGCCCCAACCGGGATGAGCTCGACCGTGAGGTTGGACTTCACCGGCACGTTGGTGCAAGGACTCGCGGCGGCGCACCCGGCGGTCCACGTGCAGGGGGCCATACTTTCCGGTCCTCGCCAGGCTCAGGCACTTGTCTCCAGCCTGAGAAAAGTCGTGCGTTCAGCCCTCGAGCAACGGCGAGTCGAGATCTACGTGTCAGCCGCGAGCGAATCGCTCTCCCCGTTCCGCATCTGACAGCGGCCCGAAATCCCTGCACCGTCGCGGGACACCGGCGAGTCGCACCGAAACGACCACGCGCGACGCTTTCAGCCGCCGATCATCGACATCGACCGGGCGGGGCGCAGGAAGGAAGGGTCGTTGATGCCGTGCCCGGCGCGCTTGGCCCATACTGCTTGTCGAAGCAGCAGGGCGATATCGGCGTCGCTGCCGCCCGACCGCAGGAGGTCCCGTACCGGGTGCTCCTCGTTGGCGAACAAGCAGTTGCGGATGGCCCCGTCCGCAGTGAGCCGGAGGCGGTTGCACGAGCCACAAAACGCCCGGGTCACGCTCGTGATGACACCGATCTCGCCGCAGCCGTCGACGAACCGGTAGCGATCCGCCGGGGCCGCGTCGTCGGCCCGTTCACTTGCAGGCTCGAGAGGCCAGACCGCGTTGATGCGCGCCAGGATCTGTTCGCCGGGCACGACCTTCGCGCGTTCCCATATCTCGTCGGCGTCCAGGGGCATGAACTCGATGAACCGCACGACGCGGCCGGTGTCGCGGGCCAAGGCGGCAAAATCGACGACTTCGTCGTCGTTGACCCCGGCCATCACGACCACGTTGACCTTTACGGGCGCGAGGCCCGCCTGCTCGGCGGCATCCATCGCCTCGAGCACGGTCCCGAGAACACCGCGACGACGAATCGCCGCGAAACGTTCCGGTTTCAACGAGTCACAGCTGATGTTGACGCGCCTGAGACCGGCCGCGCGCAGCGCCGGTGCCAGCCGGGCGAGGCCGGAGCCGTTCGTTGTCATGGACAGATCTGAGAATCCGATGCTGCCGAGCCGGGTGACGAGGTCGGTCACACTGGCCCGCACGAGCGGCTCGCCCCCAGTCAGGCGCACAGAGTCGACTCCGAGACCGTACGCGACCAGGGCAATCCGCTCGATCTCCTCGAAGGTGAGGATCTCGGACCGGGGCACCCAGGCGACTCCCTCTTCTGGCATGCAGTAGACGCAACGGAGGTTGCAACGGTCGGTCACCGAGATCCGCAGGTCGTTGTGGACGCGACCGAACGAGTCGATGAGCGGACCGGTCGTCGGCATCGAGAGCGGCGGGCGCCGAGGCGAGATCGCGACCGGGACGGCCTTCATCGAGCCCAACCTGCCGGCCGCCTGATGTTCGATCGCCCCCTTCTCACAATGCCGCCTCACTGGTGAGCTACGTACGTCCCCTCTGTCGGGAGCCTATCGGGCGCTGGGTTGCGCGGTGCCGGCCGGCGGCGATTGCCCGGCGGCCGGTCTTCTCGAAGCGTGCCTGTCGCCGGTAAGTGACCGACGCCCCGGCGTGGTCGTCAGGATGCCTTGCGGCGCCGGGAAACCGACACCTCGGCGACAGCTTGCTCGAGCTCGTCGCGGCTCATCTTCGATCGCCCGGCAATGCCCAGATCGGCTGCTTGCCGAATCAGCTCGGTCCGGCTCGCGGGGCGCGTCTGGGCAGCTTTGGCTACCCCTCGAGGGCGAGCCGCCACCGCCGGCGGTTTCTGGGCTCGCTGGGCGGGCACGGATGCCGGGGTGGCCGAGCGTCCCCTGACGGCGCTCACGCTCGCCTGCAGTGCTGCGAGCAGGTCGACCACGGGGGCGGGCTCGGCACGGGGACCGTCGGCCACGATGACGGCTCCCTGGCGTTTTTGTTCGATCAGATCCTCGACGCGCTCGCGGTAAGTGTCGCGATAACTCTCTGGCTCCCACGCCGTGGCCATCGAGTCGATGAGCAGCTTGGCCATCTCGATCTCGCGATCTTCGAACGACGCCTGGACCGGCAGCACATCGATCTCCTTCACGGGGTCGCGTACTTGGTCGGCGAACAGAAGCGTCTCGAGCACCAGCGCTGACTTCTCCGGCCTGACAGCGACGAGGTATTGCTTCTCCCGCATCACGAAGGTCCCGATCGCCACCCTGTGCGTCTCGGCCATCACCTTGCGCAGCAGCTCGTAAGCGCGGTCGCCGTTCTTGCCGTGCGGCGCAAGGAAGTAAGGCTTGTCGAAGTAGACCGGATCGATCTCAGAGAGCTCCACGAAGTCTGTGACCTCGATGGTGCGCGACGGGCCCGGGGCGACCGAATTGAGCTCCTCGGGCGTGAGGATCACATACTCCCCACCTCCGAGGTCGTAGCCCTTGACGATGTCGGAGTACGCGACCTCCTCGCCGGTCTGCTCACTGACGCGCTTGTTTCGGATGCGTTCCGAACTGCCGGCGCGGAATTGGTTGAAGTGGATCGACCGGTCTTCGGTCGCCGAGTACAGGCCGACCGGCACGTTGACGAGACCGAAGCTGAGCGACCCGGTCCAGATCGCCTTGGCCATCTTGATTCCCCCCTTAGGAAAGACCTCCAGTGAATCATGTCGCGGTCGTCTTGAACAGTGGTCGCGCTCAATTGCGTCGTCAGTCAGGGGATCCACCACACCGATACACCCACTTGCGACACTGGCCGCGAGAAACCAGACCCGATCATTGGAGCGAACCTGTGACCGAACCAGGACCTGCAATCGAAACTGGACGGATAGGAGTCGACTTCGCGGACGAGATCTTGCACTGCATCGCCCAGTTGTGTGCAGGGGGACCCCTCGAAGGTTCGCTGGGCCTTTGCTTCGGCCTGAGTGCCTGGATGAAGCGCTACGGCGTCGGCCTCGACGAGACGGTCGACGCCATCCTCCGGCTCCGCTCTGCACTGGTGTCGGTGTCGGGGCTCGATGAGGCGAGCGAGCCGGTGCCGCTGCGCGTCACCGATCGCGCCGTGTTCGTGCTGAACTTGGCTGTGTATGTCGAGGGACTGCTCGGTCGCGCGGCGGGAGTGCTCGGGGTCACACCAGGACAGGCCGCCGATGCGGCCGTGGGGCTGTTGCGCTCGAACTGACCCTCGCACGGGGCGCAGGAGCATCGCGGGCCGATGACCCCGCTCGAGCGCTACCGCGCCAAGCGTGACCCGAGTCGGACTCCTGAGCCGGTCCCGTCCGGTGAGCCGCCCGCCGGTTCGATCCCCGGCGGGTCGTCCTTCGTCATCCAGGAGCACCACGCGCGTTCGCTCCACTGGGACTTCAGGCTCGAGCGCGATGGCGTGCTCGTTTCCTGGGCGGTCCCCAAGGGCTTGCCGATGGACCGCGGCGTCAACCATCTCGGCGTTCACGTTGAGGACCATCCCCTTGAGTACGCCAGCTTCGCGGGGCACATTCCGGATCACGAGTACGGCGCGGGCGACGTCGCGATCTGGGACAGTGGGACCTACGAGTGCACGGAATGGAGCCAAGACGAGGTCAAGGTCCGCCTGAACGGCACCCGAGTGCAGGGTCGCTACGGCCTGTTCAGGACAGACGGCGACAACTGGATGGTCCACCGGATCGACCCGGCCCCGCCGGGCTGGGAGCGGCTTCCGGACCTCGTCCGACCCATGCTCGCGACACCCGCCGACTCGCTCCCCGACGACGATGATGACTGGGCCTACGAGTTCAAGTGGGACGGCGTGCGTGCGATCCTCTACGCCGACAGTGGACGGGTTCGGGCCCTGTCGAGGAACGACCGTGACGTGACGGCGTCGTATCCGGAGCTGAGAGGCCTCGGCGAGGCACTCGGGTCGTTCGCGGCCGTCCTCGATGGCGAGATCGTGGCGCTCGACGCCGAGGGCAGGCCGAGCTTCGAGGCCCTGCAGCCCCGCATGAACGTCGTCGTGCCGAGCCGCGTCCGACGACTCGCCGAGACGGTCCCGGTCACTTACATGATCTTCGACCTCATGCATCTCGACGGCCACTCGGCGCTCTCGATCGCCTACCTGGAGCGCCGCCGGCTGCTAGAGAGCCTCGAGCTCACCGGGCCCCACTGGGTGACTTCTCCCTCGGAGTCGGGCGGCGGAGCAGTCATGCTCGAGGCGTCGAGGGACGCCGGACTGGAGGGCATCGTCGCGAAACGACTCGACAGCCCCTACCGTCCCGGAGTTCGGGACCCCAGCTGGCGGAAGGTGAAGCACTTCCGCACCCAGTCGGTTGTCGTCGGAGGATGGGCGACCGGCCAAGGTCACCTCGAGGGAGACCTCGGAGCACTCCTGCTCGGAATCCCGGGGGCCGGCGGTCTGGCGTACGTCGGCCGCGTCGGCACCGGGTTCAGTGCCGCCCAGCGCAGTGCGCTGCTGACGCGGTTGTCCGGCCTGGAGCGCGGCACATCCCCCTTCCTCGGGATCGTCCCCCGCTCGGAGGCGGCCGGGGTAACCTGGGTCGAACCCCGGCTGGTGGGTGAAGTCCGGTTCACAGAGTGGACCCGTTCGGGCCGGCTGCGCCAGCCCGCGTGGCGCGGGCTGCGCCCCGATCAGCGAGCGGTGGATGTTGTCGTCGAGGCCTGATCAACGCACCCTCATCGAGGTCGAGGGCAGGACGATGAGCATCTCGAACCTCGACAAGGTCCTCTACCCCGAGGCAGGGTTCACCAAAGCCGACGTCATCTCGTACTACGTGCACGTCGCCCCCGTCCTCTTGCCGCATCTCGCGGGACGTCCCTTGACGATGACCCGCTACCCCGACGGGGTCGGACACGAGTCCTTCTTCGAGAAGCACAGCGCTCGCAAGGCGCCCGAGTGGGCTCATCGCGCCCGTGTGCCCAAGTCCAGTCGGGCCAACGGCTCGGAGTTCATCGAGCAGGTCGTGGTCGACGACCTGGCCACTCTCGTCTGGGTCGCCAATCTCGCCGCCCTGGAGCTGCACGTGCCGCAGTGGCGGGCGGTCTCCGACGGGACATACGGCCCGGTCGACCTGATCGTGTTCGACCTCGACCCCGGGGCTCCGGCGACCGTCGTGGAGTGCTGTGTCGTCGCCGGCTGGCTGCGCGCCGAGCTCGAGCTTCGGGGGCTCGTGGCCTTCCCCAAGACCAGCGGCTCGAAAGGCCTCCAGCTCTACGCCCGGCTCGACCCACCGAGGCCGTGGGAGCAGGCCCACACTGAAGCACGCGAGATCGCCCGGCTCATGGAGCGCGAGCACCCCGATCGCGTGCTGTCGAACATGCGCCGCGACCTGCGCCAGAACAAGGTGCTCATCGATTGGAGCCAGAATCACGCCGCCAAGACGACGATCGCGCCGTACTCGCTCCGGGCCCTCCCGATGCCGAGCGTCTCGACGCCGTTG
Source organism: uncultured Acidimicrobiaceae bacterium (assembly GCA_963841155.1). Taxonomy (GTDB): domain Bacteria; phylum Actinomycetota; class Acidimicrobiia; order Acidimicrobiales; family Bog-793; genus Fen-455. The sequence continues at coordinate 263,561 of CAWJBM010000001.1, forward strand.
ACCTGGGACGAAGTGCAACAGGGCGCCGACGGCGGGGGAGAGGGGCTTCGTTTCCTGGCTCCGCAGGTCCTCGAGAGGGTCGAGTCGGTGGGCGACCTCTTCGCGCCGCTGACAGGGGTGAAGCCCACCGCAGCCCGGGTGTTGCGCCGCAGCAGAGCTGGGGGGCCTGGACGGAAGGCGAACAAGCAGACGTGAGCGGTGAGCGCAAGGCCGTCTCTGCCCTGTTGCTCGCGCCCGGCGCGAGCGCCGGCAAGGACCAGAGCGCGCTCGTCGCGATCGACGAAGCGGTGGCGGCCCAGGGCATACACGTCGAGCGCATCGACTTCCCGCACCGTCTTGCCGGCCGGCGGGCACCTGATCGCCAACCGGCACTCGTAGCCAGTGTCGTGGCCGCCGCGCGGCGGCTCGCGGGCGGTCTCGGCCTGGCCCAGGACCGGGTCGCCCTCGGGGGCCGCTCGATGGGCGGGCGCATGTGCTCGATCGCCGTGGCCGAGGGCCTGCCGGCGGCCGCGCTCGTCCTAGTCAGCTATCCGCTGCACCCGCCGGGCAAGCCGGACAAGCTCCGTGTCGAGCATTTCGGTGCGATCAAGGTGCCCTGCCTCTTCCTCTCGGGGACCCGCGACCAGTTCGGCACGCCCGCCGAGCTCGAGGCCGCGACAGCTGCCATCACGGGACCGGTGACCCATGTTCTTGTCGACAACGGCGACCACGGGCTTCGCCGACGTGACGAAGAGGTGGCGGCTATCGTCGCCGCCTGGGTGCGGGCGCTCTAGGAGTCGAGCTGGTCCTCTCGGTGCCCGGCGATCACGGACGCGCGGCGAGGATCGCCACGCCCTCGCCCGACAGGTCCGCGTACGCCTGGCGCCGGCCGGTCATGGCCACGACCAACGAACCCAGCGGCCCGGTGACCTCCGGGCCCTCACCGCTCGCCCAGGAGGCGTCGGTGGCTCTCAGGCGCAGCCCGGAGATGCGTCGTTTGGTGCCGATGATGAGATTGGAGCCCTTGTAGAACTCGGCGACGGTGACGAGCGTCTCCTCGGGGATGTCGCGGTGCAGCCCGAGGGGGCGGCGGATGTCCTCTCCGTGGACGACGGCTTCACCGAGCATCGCCGTCACGGGTCCCGGCGGGTGGTTGCGCCTGAGTGCACCAGAGCGCATCTCGGCCGCGAGGCTGGCCGGGTCGCTTGCGCCGATGCGCTTGGCCGCGGCCTCGACCATCCTGTCGAAGCCGAAACCGGCCTTGGCGAGAGCGCTGAAGAACATGACCGGCGACTGGCGGGTCGAGGCAACGAGGTGACCGGCGACGTCGCGCACCGTCCAGTGTCCGCACCACGTGGAGCTTGCCCATTGCTCGGGCGTGAGCGCTTCGAACAGGTCCGCGCAGGCCTCGCGTTCGGCCTGGATCTTCGGCCAGTCATCGCTAATGTCCACCCCAATCATCGTGCGTATCTTTCCTGATTCTTCAGAGCTCAGGGATGCGGAGCCTGTTGCGTACGGGAGGAAGAATCTGTGTCGTGAGCGGTGCGGTCAGGCTTCGCGTCCGGTGAAGGCCACGAGGCGGGCCAGGTTGTCGGCGTCCGGTCCGGCGTCGAGCTCGGCTGCGAAATTGTCGCCGTCGCGCATCTGCGGCGTGATCAACGAACGCCCGCGCTCGAGGACATAACCGCTCAGCCTGTCGTCGACTGCCACAGCCTGGGCTGTGGCCTGGGCGAAGTCCCAGGCATGCACGAGGAACTCCATAGAGAGGATGTCAGCCGCGGCCGCGGCCGGCATCTCGGATCGGCCGAGATTGACGGTGCCGTCCAGGCCCCGCCTGCGCCAGGCCTCGAGCGTCGCTTGAGCGGCATCCGCGACCCGGACCTCGGCGGGTCCGGCTTCGGAGTCCGGCATGGTCGCGCCGGCGGCCGCGCCGAGGGAGCCGAGCGACCCGACCAAGTGCTCCACGAGATCATCGACGGTGAACTTGACGCACGGCGTTTGAGCGCTCCCATGCTCGGGCCCGAGCCCGCGGAGAACAGCCTGGCAGACGGCGAGTGAGGCCTCGGCCGCTGTGAGAGGGTCACTCGGTTCTGAGGCGGCCCATTCGTCGGCACCCGCGTCGCCGCGCTCTGCTGCTGCGAGGAGGCGTTCGCCGTAGTGGTTCCAGCCTTCGAGGTGGCCTGCAGCCTGCTCGGGGGTCAAGCCACTGTGGACCAGGCGCACCTTTGTCCCACCCTCTGCCGGTTCGAGAGTGATCGTCACCGTCGAGGCGCCCGGTGCCAGGTCTTCGGAATCCTCCCAGCCCCAGGTGAACACGATACGCTTGCCGGGCTCGAGCTCGGTGATCGTGCCGGACGCGGTGTGCCCGGGAGTGATCGTCCAGCGGTACTGGCCGCCTGCCCGCAACTCGATGCGGGCTGTGACCGCTTGCCACCGTCGCAGGCGTTCCGGCTCGGTCAACAGAGCGAAGGTCTCGTCTGGGTCTAGTGGCACCAGCACGGACTTCTCTGCGGTCATGCTGTCATCTCCTTTTTCAGGTGGGCGGGCAGCGGCGAGCTGCTCGAGCTCGTGGGTCCAGAACACGTCGAGCGCGTCGTGCAGCGCAGCCATTCCCTCCGGATCGAGCCGGTAGTAGCGGAACCGGCCCTCTTGGCGAGCTTGTACCAGCCCTGCATCGGACAACACCCCCAGATGCTGCGAAATGGCCGACCGCGTGACTCCGAACTGAGTTGCGAGCCAGCTCACCGGCTGCTCGCCTGCCAACAGCAACTCGAGGAGCCGCCGCCGGTTGGGTTCGGCAATGATCGCCACCAGATCGGGCACGATATTACGTTAGCTGATACTAACACGTCATGTGGTCGGTCGCGCAAGGGGCAATTCCGGTGTCCGCGGCGATGGAGCACGGCATCCGAGTAGCTTCTGCCAACAAGTTCACGAGGAGGCGGTTGCGGTGCGGATGTCGAGGCTGTTCGGTGAGACGTTGCGGGAGGCACCAGCCGGGATCGAGTCGCCCGGTCACCAGTTCCTCCTGCGGGCGGGCTACGTCCGCCAGCTTGGGCAGGGCATCTTCTCTTACCTCCCGCTCGGCTGGCAGGCAATGATGCACATCGAGCAGATCCTGCGCGAGGAGCTCACGGCCATCGGAGGCGTGGAGGTGTCGCTGCCCGTCGTGCATCCTGCAGAGCTCTGGCAGCAGAGCGGCAGGTATCAGAAGATCGGCGCCGAGCTCACGCGCTTTCAGGACCGGCGGGACAGGGACATGGTGCTCGCCATGACCCATGAGGAGGTGGTCGCCAGCCTTGCCGCGGGCGAGATCAGCTCATACCGCCAGCTCCCGAGGCTCGTCTTCCAGATCCAGATCAAGTGGCGCGACGATCCCCGTCCGCGGGCCGGAATGATTCGCGCCCGTGAGTTCACGATGAAGGACTCCTACAGCCTCGATCTCGACGAGGCGGGCCTGGACACCCAGTACCGGGCGCACTACGAGGCGTACTTCAAGATCTTCACCCGATGCGGCTTGCCAGTGGTCGCCGTCGGCGCTGACGTCGGCATCATGGGTGGTAGCGGGGCGTACGAGTTCATGTACTTGACGCCGCTCGGCGAGGACACGCTCGTGCTGTGCGACAGCTGCGGGTACGCGCAGAACCGTCAGGTGGCGACCTCTCGTAAGGCGGCGGCAGAGCCGGAGGAGCTTCGCGAGGTCCGTAGGGTCGAGACGCCGCACGCGACGACCATCGAGGAGCTCGCGGCGCTGCTGGGGGTGGCCAGGGCCCGGACGGCGAAGATCGTGTTTCTCGCGGCGGAGCACCGCAGCGAGGACGGCAATCCCGTCCTTCGCCTGATCGTGGCGGTCGTCCGGGGCGACACCGACCTGAACGAGGCCAAGCTCGCCAACCTTCTCGGGGGGGCCGAGCTGCGTCCGATGACTCTCGACGAGATCGCAGCCATTGGCGCCGCCGCCGGGTTCGCTTCGCCGATCGGGCTGACCGGCGGCGAGGTTATTGCCGACGAGCTCGTGATGTCGTCGCCGAACCTGGTAGCCGGAGCGAACGAGGAGGGCTGGCACCTCCTCGACACCAACGCGGGACGGGACTGGCGGCCCGACGTCGTGGCCGACATCGTTGCCGCCGACGACGGCGACGGGTGCTCGGTGTGCGGGAGTCCGTTGCGCACCGAGCGCGGTGTCGAGGTCGGCAACATCTTCAAGCTCGGCACCCGGTACGCGGATGCTTTCGGGGCGACCTATCTCGACCCGGACGGGAACGCCAAGCCGATAGTGATGGGCTCGTACGGGATCGGCGTGGGCCGCCTCCTCGCTTGCATCGCCGAAGAGCACCATGACGAACGGGGTCTGCGGCTCCCGGTCTCCATCGCCCCGTATCCGGTGCACCTGACGGTGTTGCGGGGATCGGACTCGGCGGCCGGCGAAGTGGCCGAGAGGGTCTACGGCTTGATCGAGGCTGCCGGCATCGGCGTGCTCTTCGACGACCGGGGCGAGCGTCCCGGTGTCCAGTTCGCCGACGCGGACCTCATCGGGCTTCCTGTGCGCCTGACCGTCAGCGAGCGCTCGCTCAAAGCGGGCGGCATCGAGCTGAAGCGGCGCGACGCGGACGAGGCGCGGATTGTCGCGGAGGGCGCGCTGGTCTCCGAAGTCCGAGCTGAGCTTGACGCTTGCCAGTGAGGCCGGACCGGGCGGGGCGATGGCGCCCGGGCTCGTCAGCTTGGAAGGATGGGGCCGTGACAGCACTGGGCGAAGCCGATGCACGCCACTTGCGAGCTGCCTTCGAGGTCGCCACCCGTGCGCGAGCGGAGGGCAACCTCCCCTTTGGGTGCGTCCTGGTCGACGATGCCGGCAATGTCGTGATCGAGCAGGGGAACATGGGTCTGGTTCCGTTGCGGGACGCGACCGCGCATGCAGAGGCGGTGGCCGCCAGGCGAGCCGCCCGGCGCTACGAGCCGCAAGCGTTGGCGAATTTCACTCTGTACGTGAGCGCGGAGCCCTGCGCCATGTGCGCGGGCGCCATCTACTGGGCCGGGATCGGGCGCGTGGTCTTCGGGCTGAGCGAGCACGACCTGAAGGGTCTCACTGGCAACCACCCGGACAACCCGACGATGGACCTGCCCTGCCGGGAGGTCTTTGCCAGTGGCCAGCGCAGCGTCGAGGTTCTCGGGCCGGAACTGGTCGACGAGGCACTCAAGGTCTTTGCCGGATACTGGGGCTGACCGACAGTGAGCCTGGCAGGCCCGCCCTCAGGCCTGTATGGCGGCGATACGTGCCTGCTGAGCAGCCGCGAGGCGCGTGAGCCCTGCGAGGTTCCTGCTCATCTTCTCGCGTGCCTGGTCGGCCTCGGCGCTCAGACCCTCGAGGTCGAAGATTCGCCAATAGCTGAGCGTCGGCTTCACGACTGCGTCGAGGAACTGTTGCGCCCCGAAGATACCCGCGAGGGCGATGGCCTCTTCGTGCCGGGTGAAGCCGGGGATGCCCGTCCCCGGCATCTTGAAGTTGCGGAGCTCGCTTTGGATCGCCGTCACCATCGTCGACGGGTCGATCTCGAGGGCCGCGAGGACGAGATCGCGGTAGAAGGCATGGTGGAGGCCCTCGTCGCCGGCGATCTTGGACATGATCTTCTTGCCCCGCCGGGTCTTGTCCAAGGCTTGGCCGGTGTTGCGATGGGCGACCTGGGTGGCGAGCTCCTGAAAGCTCACGTAGGCGATCATCTCTGCCACGCTGTCGCTCTGGGGGACCTGACCTTTGGACATCTGGGCCATCCGGTCGTCCTCCAAGCGGTAGGGATCGATCGCCCGCGTGGCGAGGATCCAGTCCCGGATGGCCGCCGAGTGGCGCCATTCCTCCGCGGTCCAGCGCCGGCTCCACTCCCGAAGCGGATGGTCCTTCTTGAACGGCGACAGGAGGGTGTGGGTGTAGTAGGGGAGGTTGTCCTCAGTGAGGACGTTGACGATGATCGCGCTTTGCACACCTTGAGAGAGGGGGTATTGCTGAGCGTTCCAGGCCTCCTCGGCGAAGTCGGTGGCGTCGTCCCACGGGATGTCCTCGAACGGGTACCACTCCTTGGAGACAGAGAGATGGCGGTTGAACAAGCTGGCCGCCGGGCCGGCGAGCTCCTCCACGAGGGCACAGTCCTTGGCCGGGTTCACTGTGAGACTTCCCATGTCGTGTCCTTTGCTGTGATGAAGCTGTACCCCGCAGGAATCCAACCGGGGTCTGTTGGCCGAGCGACTGCTCCTCGAGCTCGCTTTTGACAAGTGCCTGCCGAAATCTCCGGCGTTGGGGATTGTATGCCCCTGCGGGTCCCGCGGATAGCCGGGCGCTTCTGAGTAGGCCCTTGCGGCCCGAGACTACGCCGCGAGCAAGGCCATTTCGTCTCGCGGACAGCCGCAGGTCACCCGGGACGATCGTCTGGCCTGCGGGACCGGTTGAGGTGGGCTTTCGGCTCGTCGAGCAACTCGTTCGCGGCATCTGTCGGTGCTTCGAGCTCGAGGCGGGTGCCGCGGCGGATCCCCGTCACGACTCCCGCTTCGTGGAGAATTCCCATGTGGCCGCGCACCGTGGACTGCGCGCCGTGAGCTCACCCGCCTCCATCCTCGGGAGTTGGGGCGGTGCCCGGTGGAGCGTTCTCGCCGTACCGGTTGATGACGTGAACGTCGACACCCGACTGGCGCGCGAACCGCAGCACACGCCGGATGCCCGAGGTCCTGCTCGTGAGCTGGTCCCATCTGGATCTGCGGGGCGCGCCCAGCACGATCTGGGTGATCTGGTTCTCCTTGGCGAATTGGACCAGCGCCGGGGCTGGGTCGTCCGCGACGATGTCGTGCCAGGTCGCCCCCAAGTCCGTTGAGAGGTGCTTGAACCCCTCGAGCGCCTGCTTGGACACCTGGCGCGAGCCGTCGTCGCCGACCACGTAGACAGCCTGCAGGTCGGCGTGCGCCCGCAACGCGATCCGGGCCGCGCGCCGGAGGACCGCGTCAGTTCCCGGTGCTGCGGTGACGACCACCATGATGCGCTCGGCGGTGTCCCAGACGATGTCGGGGTGCCGGGAGACGAGGTAGCCGAGCAGCTCCTCTTCGGTCTCATCGGCGACAAAGCGGAGCGCGAGCTCGCGCAAGGCCACGAGGTTCTGATAGCGGAAGAAGCTGGTGAGCGCACCGGGGATCTTCTCGGGAGGGTATACGTTGCCGTGCAGCATGCGGCGGCGCAGCTGCTCGGGGGACGAGTCGATCAACTCGAGCTGGTCGGCCCTGCGCACCACCCAGTCGGGAACCCGCTCGCGGACAGCCACTCCGGTGATCTGCTGCACCGCGTCCGCAACGCTTTCGAGGTGTTGGACGTTTACCGTGCTGACCACCCCGATCCCCGAGTCGAGGATCTCGAGCACGTCCTGCCAGCGCTTGGGATGCGGCCCGGAGCCCGGCACGTTCGTGTGGGCGAGCTCGTCGATGAGAGCGACTTCGGGCTTGCGGGCAAGGACCGCCCCGAGGTCCATCTCCTCAAAGGTCGTGCCCCGATACTCGACGACCTTGCGAGGGACGATCGGGAGGTCGCGTATCTGCTGAGCCGTGTGCTCCCGGCCATGGGTCTCGACGAATCCGATGACGACGTCCGAGCCTCGCTTGTAGCGCCGCCAGCCCTCGTCGAGCATGGCCCAGGTCTTGCCGACGCCGGCTACAGCTCCGAAGTAGACGCGGAACCTCCCTGTCGGCTCGACACCTTGATCGGCTTTTTGGGTCGTGTCGCTGTATTCGGCGTCCCTACTCACCGTTCGATCCCCACTGCCTCACCCTCATTTCCATCGGGGTCCCTGGCTGACGAGGCTAGCTTTGGCAGGCTCAGGCGAAGCTGAAGTTCCGGCCGCAGGGCCGACGCGTTCACGCCGCAGCGTTTACTCCATCTTGGCGAGGGCCTCGTTCAACTGGAGGACGTCGATGTAGTCCGAGCCCAGGAAGCCGAACTGGGCGGAGTTGGTCTCACGGGTGATGAGCTGGTCCAGCACCTTCGGAGAAAGTCCCGTGGCCTTGGACACCATGGGCACTTCGGCATAGGCATCGGCCGGCGTGATATCGGGGTCGAGCCCGCTCCCCGAGGTCGTGACCAGGTCCGGCGTCGGGTTGACGCCCATCTTGTGCCAATAGGCGATCAGTTCTTCGGTGTAGGTCTCGAGCTTCCTGGACCGGGGGCCGAGGTTGGTAGCGCCCGAGTCGCCGGCCTTGCCGTTGGCGACGAGCGGGTTGTCCCCGGTGCCCGCGTACGGCCCGAAATCGTCTGGGCGGCCGTGGAAGAACTTCGGGCTGGTCCAGTTCTGACCGATCAGCGTCGAGCCGTTCGCCGTGATCGAGCCGTCGGCCTGGTGCTTGAACAGGACCTGGGAGAGGCCGGTCCCGACCAAGGGGTACAGCAGGCCGAAGAACACGAGGCAGAAGAGGGCGAGGACAACTGAACGTCGTAGGTGAGTGATCATCAGTACGCCTTTAGTACGGTCAGGATCAGGTCGATCAGCTTGATGAAGATGAAGGGGCAGATGATGCCGCCCACTGCGTAGATGTAGACGTTGCGCCGCAGGATCGCAGCCGCGCTGGCGGCCCGGAACTTCACCCCGCGCAGTGCAAGGGGGATGAGGGCGATGATGACGAGCGCGTTGAAGATCACCGCGGACAACACCGCACTTTGCGGGCTGTGCAGCCTCATGATGTTGAGCGCTTTGAGCTGCGGGTAGGTCGCGACGAACAATGCCGGGATGATGGCGAAGTACTTCGCCACGTCGTTCGCGATCGAGAAGGTCGTGAGCGCCCCACGGGTGATGAGGAGCTGCTTGCCGATCTCGACGATCTCGAGGAGCTTGGTCGGGTTGGAGTCGAGGTCGACCATGTTGCCCGCTTCTTTGGCGGCGGTCGTGCCCGAGTTCATCGCCACGCCGACGTCAGCTTGTGCGAGCGCCGGGGCGTCGTTGGTGCCGTCGCCGGTCATCGCGATGAGCTTGCCGCCCTCCTGTTCTGACTTGATCAGGGCCAACTTCGTCTCGGGTGTCGCCTCGGCGAGGTAGTCGTCGACTCCGGCCTCCTGAGCGATGGCTGCGGCGGTGAGGGGATTGTCGCCGGTGACCATGACAGTGCGTATGCCTATGGCACGCATCTCATCGAACCGCTCACGTATTCCTTGTTTGACGACGTCCTTCAACTCGATGACGCCGATGATCTGCTGACCGTCGGCGACCGCGAGCGGCGTCGACCCGGCCCTCGAGATGCGCTCGGTTACCGCGTCGAGGTCGTCGGGGACTGACCCGCCCAGCTCGGTGACCCACCGCTTGACCGAGTCGCCGGCGCCCTTGCGGATGTGCCGGTCACCGAGATCGAGGCCGGACATCCGGGTCGTGGCCGTGAAGGGGACGAAGGTGTGGCTCGTGCCGAGCTCCCGGGCGCGGATGTTGAAGCGTTCCTTGGCGAGCACGACGATCGAGCGTCCCTCCGGGGTCTCGTCGGCGAGCGACGCCAACTGCGCGGCGTCGGCCACCTCCTGCTCGGTGTGGCCGCCGACGGGATAGAAGGCCGATGCCATGCGGTTGCCGAGCGTGATCGTGCCGGTCTTGTCCAGCAGCAGTGTCTGTGTGTCTCCGGCGGCTTCCACGGCCCGGCCGCTCATTGCCAGCACGTTGCGCTGCACGAGCCGGTCCATGCCGGCGATGCCGATCGCCGACAAGAGGGCCCCGATCGTCGTCGGTATCAGGCAGACCAGCAGCGAAACGAGGATCACCACCGATACCGTCGCCCCCGCGTAATGGCCGAAAGGCTGGAGGACCACCACCACCGGCACGAAGATGATTGTGAGCACGGCCAGGAGGATCGTCAGGGCGAGCTCGTTTGGAGTCTTCTGGCGGTTGGCTCCCTCCACCAGGGTGATCATGCGATCCAGGAAGGTGTGCCCTGGTTCCGCAGTGACCCTGACCACGATCCGGTCGGACAGCACTTTGGTGCCGCCGGTCACCGCCGATCGGTCACCGCCGGACTCCCGGATGACCGGAGCCGACTCGCCGGTGATCGCCGACTCGTCGACCGATGCGATGCCTTCGGTGATCTCGCCGTCGGAGGGGATCAGGTCACCGGCCTCGCAGACCACGAGGTCACCCTTGGCGAGCGCGGCGGCGGCGACCAACTGCTCGGTGCTATCGGGCAACAGCCGGCGCGCTTCGGTCTCCGAGCGCATCTTGCGCAGCGTGTCGGCCTGCGCCTTGCCCCGGCCTTCGGCCATCGCCTCGGCGAAGTTGGCGAAGATGAGGGTCAGGAACAGCCATGCGGTGATGGACCAGTCGAACAGGCCCGGATGCGCGACCGACTCGATGAAGGTGATCACCGTGCCGATGAGAACAACGAACATCACCGGGTTGCGGACCTGCACGCGGGGATCGAGCTTCTTGAACGAGTCGATGATCGCCTGGCCGAGAATCTGGCGGTCGAAGAGGCTCCGCGCCTGGGCTACACCGTGCGGTGCGTTCGGGGGCGCGTTCCCAGTCGCGACGGCTGTGGCGGAGGCGGCGCCGCCGAGAGGTTCGGTTGAGTCGTTCATGTGGGAGGGCTCCATCAAAAGAACTTGCTGTGGATGAGTTGTTCGACGACCGGGCCGAGCGAGACGGCAGGGAAGAATGTGAGTCCACCGATGATGAGGATGACGCCGATCACGAGCCCGACGAACATGCCGTTGTCGGTCCTGAAGGTGCCGATCGACTCGGCGACGGTTCCCTTGGCTGCCAGCGATCCTGCTAGTGCCAGTGCCGGGACCATGATGCCGAAGCGTCCTAGGAGCATGTCGATGCTCCCGATGACGTTGTAGAACTGGGTGTTGCCGCTGAGCCCCGCGAATGCCGAGCCATTGTTGTTGCCCTGAGAGGTGAGGGCGTAGAGGATCTCGGTGAAGCCGTGCGGTCCGTGATTGAGCGGCCCTGCCCGGCCCTCGGCGACCGAGACGGCGATCCCGGTGAGGATGAGCACGATCATCGGCATCACGAGCGACCCGAGTCCGGCCAGCTTCACTTCTTTGGCTTGAATTTTCTTGCGTATGTACTCCGGTGTTCGCCCGATCATCAACCCACCGATGAACACGGCGAGGATGGCGTAAAGGAGGATCGTGTACAGGCCGCTGCCGGTTCCTCCGGGGGTGACCTCGCCGAGCATCATGCCCGTCAGGAGCGCGAATCCCCCCATTGCGGTGTAGGAGTCGTTGGACCCGTCGACGCTGCCGGTCGAGGTCTGCGTCGACGCGATGTCGTAGAGGGCCGACTGGGTATCGCCGAAGCGGACCTCCTTGCCCTCCATGTTGCCTGTTGGCTGGCTCTTGATGCCGGCGGCGGCAACGGCGGGGTTTCCGACGTGCTCAGCGTAGGAACCGAAGCCAACCCAGGCGCCGAAGAGAATAAGCATGGCGGCCAGCAGGGCGACGCCCTGGCGGATGCTCCCCACCATCTTGCCGAAGGTGTAGGTGAGCGCGAAGCCGACGCTCAGCAGCAAGCAGAACGAGAGGAAGTTGGTGAGCCCGGTCGGGTTCTCGAAGGGGTCCGCGCCGTTTGCGTTGAAGAAGCCGCCACCGTTGGTGCCGAGCTGCTTGATGGCCTCCATGAAACCCACGGGGCCGACGGCGATGACCTGGGTCATGTTGTTCAAGACGTCGTGGATGTGCACTGGGCCGCTAAGGGTCTGCGCCGCGCCCTGCGCGACGAAGATGAGCCCGAAGACGAAGGCGATGGGCAGCTCGATGTAGAGCATGCAGCGCGTGATGTCCACCCAGAAGTTCCCGATCGTACGAGAGCTGCGGCGTGAGAAGCCGCGCACGAGGGCGATGGCCACCGCGACCCCGACAGCCATGCTCACGAATTGCTGAACGGTGAGAGCGGCCATCTGCGACAGGTACGACATCGTCGACTCGCCGTCATAGTTCTGCCAGTTCGTGTTCGTCACGAACGAGGTTGCTGTGTTCCACGACAACGCGGGAGACACGGCCCCGAGGTGCTGTGGGTTGAGGGGAAGCGACCCCTGGATCCGGATGAGCAAGTAGGTGAGCAGGATCGACACCGCGGAGAACACGATCAGGGAGCCGGCGTAACGCTTCCAACTCTGTTCCTGTTCGGGGCTGGTGCCGAGAGCCCAGTAGACGGGCCGCTCGATGAACCCGAGCCAGTGCACGCGGCCCTCGAAGACAGAGGCCATGTACGAGCCGAGGAAGCGCCACGCGAGGCCCAGCACCACAACGAGGGCGACGATCGTCCAGAAGAACTGCATCAGAACCACTCCGGTTTGAACATGGCGATGCCGACGTAGATGAACGTCAGCACCGAGACGATGAGCAGCACGACCTGGACGGCGTTCATATTCTGTCCAGTGCCCAGATGAAACCGAAGAAGACGAGCACGAAAGCGACCGTGCCCAGCACTGCGAGGAAATCAGCCATGCGGCCAGCATCCTGCGGGCCGTATCAACAGGGCGTAAATTTCCCGGCGCGAACCGTTAACAATTCATAAACAGGCAGTTTGGCTGTCGTCAGTCAGCCAGTGACTGTGTCACGAGGTGGAGCGGCTCGTCTTCGACGACCGAGCCACCAACGGCCGCCCGGCTGGCGTCAACCGGGCGTGCGAACAACACAGAGCCGTTGCCCTGGCGGATCTCGATCGACTGTCGGAGCAGTGTCGTGAGCAGGAGAGCCGCCGAACCGGTTGCTTCGTCCTCGACGATCCCAAGACGGGGTGCGAAGCAGCGCACCCGCAGGACCGTGGTCTCGATGAAGGCCCAGTACACGACGTGATCGTGGTCGGGATGCAGGGGCCCGGCGAGGCCTTCAATCGCGGCCGGCGAGCCCAGCCGGACGAGCGTCCAGTCCGGCAAGGTGCCGAGTGGCGCCTCGATCCATGTTCTGTCGTTCGCATCGGCCCAAGAGCGCACCAGGCCGCCCGGAGGCCGCAGCTCGAGCATTGTTGGGGCGCCGGGCTCGCCCAGGAGGAGCCAGGCGGCGCCGACGAGCGGATGGCCAGCGAGCGGGAGCTCGGCAGCCGGCGTGAAGATACGTAGCTCGCCGGTCGCGTAGTCGTCGATGAATATCGTCTCGCTGAACCCGAGCTCGCGCGCGACGCGTTGTCGGTCGTCCTGGCCGACCAGCGCACCGTCGATCACCCCGAGTGCGTTGCCGTGGCGGCCGCTCTCGTCGGTGAACACACGAAGTACCCGCACAGCTGTCCCGTGGTGATCGCTCATGGCGGAGGCCTAGCGCTCAGAACCGGGCCCGGCGCGCTCCGGCCGGTTCGAGACAACAGGGAAACGGGGTCCGGACCAGGTCTCGTCCATCGCCGCGATCTTGAGGTCGCCGGACCCGTTCGCGAGCCCGCCGGCCGAGCGCACGAACCGGAGCGTCCTCGGTCTGCCCGCGGGCCGACCGCCGTGGCGCGACGCCTGGCGGGAGGTCGGGGATCATGAAACCCGAAGGGACGCCCACGAGAGCGAATGTAGAGGTTTCGAAGCCGTCCTCGCCTCGGCTGCGCTGCCGGCTATCTTCCCGGCAGCCGAGCGCGACGCCAATGGTTGCATCGACGGGGAGGTGGTCGACAACACTGAGTAGTCGGTGGCGCCGGTCGCAGGTGCGAGCGCATGCCGCCCCGCAGCGGGCTAGGACGGCTCTCCGGCTGAGGATGCTTCGGTCCCGGTGCTCGCGCCTGCACCCGCGACCGCGACGAGCGCTTGCACCTCCGCCGGCGTGCGTAAGAGGTGGTCGCGGTAGTAGACGAGCTCGGCGACGCTCTCGCGGATGTCATCGAGCGCTCGGTGCGTGGTCATCTTCTGGGGTCGCGCCGCGTACAGGTCGTGATACCAGCGCTTGCAGAGCTCCTTCACGGTGGAGACGTCGATTGTGCGGTAGTGGAAGTACTCGTCGAGGGCCGGCATGTAGTGCCTCAGGAAACGACGGTCCATCGCGATCGAATTCCCGCACAACGGAACTGTGCCCGGCGCGGGGACGTGTGACTTGACGAACTCGAGCGTGGCCGCGGCGGCATAGTCCACCGTCAGGGTGGATCTTCCGATCGCGGTGAGCAGCCCACTTGTCGTGTGCATCCTGCGCACGACGTCTTCCATGTCCGCGAGCTGCTCAGGCGTCGCACCGATGACGAGGTCGGGACCTTCTGCGACGATGTTCAGCTCGTCGTCGGTGACGATCGTGGCGATCTCGACAATGACGTTGCGTGCTGGGTCGAGTCCGGTCATCTCGAGATCCATCCAGGCGAGCACCGAGCCGCATCGTACCTGGAACCGGGTCTGCTCCACTACGGTGCGCTGTCATGCTCGAGATTTCACTGGTCAGACTCGACGTGGACCTTCCGGTCCCGAGCTACGCGCGGCTCGGTGACGCGGGTTGCGACCTGGTCGCCAGAGTCGGCACGGTGCTCGCCCCGGGTGGTGGGCGTGCCACGATCGCCACCGGGATAGCGCTCGGGATCCCCGAGGGCTATGCCGGCCTCGTGCTGGCGCGGAGCGGGCTTGCTGCCCGGCACGGGGTCGCGTGCCTGAACGCGCCGGGCTTGATCGACCCTGGCTACCGCGGCGAAGTCGCGGTCATACTTGTGAACACGGATCCCACCGCGCCTTACGAGGTCCACCGCGGAGATCGGATCGCCCAGCTGGTGATCTGTCGGGTGGAGGAGGCTCGTTTCGTGGCGGTGGATCACCTCGGAACGAGCGAACGCGGCGCGGGAGGTCTCGGTCACAGCGGCCGGTGAAGGCTCGCGGTCGGCTCGGAACACCGGGGCGCCGCCAACTCTGCGGCCAGGAGGGCGACAGTTGAACCGGTTCTCGGACGAGAAGAGCGAGGTGTGGTGCAACGGCTGAGCGGGGTCGATTCCATGTTCGTCTACATAGAGACGCCCACCAACCACATGCACCTGACCGGGGTGTTCCTGCTCGACCCGGCGACTGCGCCAGCGGGCTTCTCCTTCGCCAAAGTGCGAGCCATGGTGGCGCGGCGCCTGCACCGCGCGGCGCCGTTCCGGCGTCGTCTTGTCGAGATGCCGTTTCGCCTCGCGCACCCGGTGTGGATCGAGGATCCGGAATTCGACCTCGATTACCACGTGCGCCGGGGCTGCCTACCGTCGCCCGGTGGTCAGTCGGAGCTCGAGGAGTTCGTGGGTCAGATGGTTGGGCAACCTCTGGACCGGCAGCGTCCCTTGTGGGAGATATGCCTTGTGGAAGGCCTCGAAGGCGGCCTCCAGGCGATCGTTGTGAAGATGCACCACGCGGCGATCGACGGAATCTCGGGGGCCGAGCTCACCGCTTCCTGGCTCGACCCGGAGCCAGATCCGCCGCCTGAGCTCGACGACGAGGACCACTGGCGGCCCGAGCGCGTTCCCAACGAGATTGACCTCCTGGTTTCGACGTGGGCACAACTCGCCTCCAACCCTGTCAAAGCGGTGAGAGCGGCAGGGCGTTGGGCAGAGGCTGCGCTGCTCGTCTCAGAGCACAACCGCGACTCGGGAATCCCGCCTCCTCCGTCGCCCTTCAGCGCACCGAGGACGTCGTTCAACCAGGCGATCACCTCCCACAGACGCGTCGCCTTCGGCGAGGTGGCACTCGATGACCTGAAGGCGGTCAAGGACCACTTCAAGTGCACGGTTAACGATGTCGTGCTGGCACTTTGCGCTGGTGCACTAAGACGGTATCTGCTTGCCCAGGACGAGCTTCCCGAAGAGCCGCTCGTCGGTTTCGTGCCGATGTCGGTGAGAGCCGACGAGGAGAGGCTGAGCGGCGGGAATCGGCTCTCGGCCATGCTCACCTCGCTCGCGACCGACATTGCTGATCCGGTCGAGCGCTTGCGTGTGATCTCTGCCGCGATGGCTGAGGCGAAGGCTCAGGAGTCTCTGATCGGGATGGACGTGCTGACCGACTGGACGGAGTTCACGTTTCCCGCTCTCGTCGGCCGTGCGGCCCGCCTGATTTCCTCGACGCGGGTGTTCGATCGCATACGGCCGATGTTCAATGTCACGATCTCGAATATCCCCGGACCTCGGTTTCCTTTGTTCCTGGCCGGAGCGCGTGTGGTCGGGATGTATCCCCTCGGGCCGGTCATCGACGGCGCAGGGCTCAACATGACAGTGATGAGCTACTGCGGCACTGCGTGCTTCGGGCTCAGCGGCTGCAGGGAGACCGTGCCCGACATCGCGGCCCTTCCGAGGATGATCGTCGAGAGCCTCGACGAGCTCCTGGCCATCGTCCGGCCGCGGCGCCGAGCCGACGCCGATCAGGAGCTCTCGTGACCAGGAGGCCAGGCCAGTCCCGCTCAAGCCAGGCCGGCGGTGAGTGAGAACCTGCGAGAGGCTTGGTAAGATTCGGCGGCACGCGGACGTGGCTCAGTGGTAGAGCATCACCTTGCCAAGGTGAGGGTCGCGGGTTCGAATCCCGTCGTCCGCTCCAAACAAGTGCAGGTCAGGGGCCCGTAAAGGGTCCCTGATTCGCGTTGGTAGATCGGCGCGTTACTATCCGTGTTACTGATGGGTGGTCTACGACATCGGTCTACGACCTCTGAAGCACCGTAGGAGGTGTGTCTGGTGCGTCTGGGCGGAGCGAGTTGCCCACTATGGGAAGGCCAGTGGTGGTGACGGCGAGCCTGCCTTACGCGCTCGACACGACTCTTCGTCGTCGAGGCACTGGCGGGGTCATCGAGGTCCGGGCCGGGGTCTGGCGGATCGACGTCGAGGCTCCGCGCGACCTGGCGACGGGGCGACGGCGACGCAGATCTCGGCTGATCTATGGCACTCGTGACGACGCCGAACGTGCTCTCGAGGAATACGGCCCGGCGCTCTCATCGGGCACCTTGGAATCGGCGAGGGCGGACGAGTCTCGGGCAGGAGTCGTGGAGCGAATGCCTGATGTTGCAGGCCCCGACGCGAATGGGGCTCGCCGCGACCCTTCACCCCGGAGCGAGAAGGCTCCACGGCGGTCGCCGAAAACTGGTCGTTCCGCACGCAAGTCCGATCGGCTTCGTCGGCCGCAAGGGACCGGCGGGGTGCTGCCCGTCCGCGACGGTGTGTGGCGCCTCAGCACCGAGACACCGCGGAACCCCGAGACTGGCCAGCGTCGACGAGTCACTCGCGTCGTCTATGGCACTCGTGAGGATGCGGAGCTTGCGCTCGCGAACCTGAAACTCGCCGCCTCCCGGCAGCGCCAGCCGGTCCGGCGCGCCGATCGGCGTTCTATGAGGGCGGTCTTCGATCTCTACCTACGCGATGCGAAGGACGGGCGGATCGAGCTCGCGGTGAAGACGCAGGTGACTTCGAAGTCGGCCGCCAACGCCATGTGTAAGCAGCGGTTGAGTGACGGTCGCCTGTTCGGTGAGGCGCGGCCCGATCGCCTCATGTGGGCGGACATCGAGGACCTCTATGCCACGATGAGGCGAAGTGGGTTGGGCGTCGACTGGATCCGTCGGTGTGCCACCGTGCTCAATCGGTCCCTCGAGTACGCAAAGAAGCGCGACGTCGTCGACTCCAACCCTTGCCAGGAGGCGACCCGTCCGCGGACGACTCGCTCCAAGCCGTACTCCCCGCCACCCGCTGTTGTCGACGCGCTGACCGAGACGTTGCGGAAAAGGAGCGAGCAGATCGACGATCCCGTCGAGGCCGCAGAGGCCGCCGAGCTCTCCGACATCGTCGAGATCGTCGCCGGGACGGGAGTCCGCAAAGGAGAGCTGCTTGCGCTGCTTGTCGAGGATGTCGACTTGAAGGCGCAAGAGATGCACGTCGCGTTAGCCATCGCCGACGGCGGCCCAGGGGTCGGTCTCGTGCGCAAGCCGACGAAGGAGTCGGACTGGCGAGACGTTCCGCTAATCGACTCGGTGAGGGAGGCTTTCGAGCGCCAGCTCGCACGCAGGCACGAGCTAACTGGCCGGGAGCCTCGGCCGAACGAGTACGTCTTCGCGAGTGACCCCGACGGGACGAAGCCAATCCGGCCGGACTCGCTTAGCGACCGGCTCGCCGAAGCGCGCGGCGACTCGAACGTGACGCTCCAGGACCTGCGCCACTACGTCGCTACGACCATGCTCGATGCCGGCGTGCCGTACAGGACCGTCGCGGACCTGCTCGGCAATAGCGAGGTCACGCTGCGGCTCCACTACGACGGTCGTACCGACACCGGAAAGCGCGATGCCGTGAAGGCGTTGCGGCGGACGCTGGGCTAGCTCCCGCGGGCCTACTGGCTTTCCGATATCGACTAGGCGTCGCTCCCGGTCGTCGCCCATGCCTCGAGCACCGCGGCTGGGATGCGAATCATCCGCCCGATCTTGACGGCGGGAAGCCCACACTGGCCATTGGTCGCGATCCACCGATTCGCCTGCTCGTAGGCGGCGCTTCGTCCGATTCGCAGGATCCTTGCCGCCTCGTCGACCCGGAGGAAGCGAACAGTTGACGCGGCCGTTCGCTCGCTGTCGCTCGTCGCCACCTCAGTGCTCTTCCGGTGGTCGCGGGTTCGGCGCATCCGCCAAGAGGACCCGTGCCTCGTCGGTCGTCTTGATGCCGACGGTCGACACCCTCGACGGTGTGGCGGCGTGCCGGGTCGTTCGCGGTGACGCCGACGTCGGGCGATCGTCATGGGTGGAGCGGAGCCGAATCATGGCGCGATGATGCGCCGATCGACTCACAGCACTTCTCACAGCAACACTCACAGCAGTGCTCACAGACGAGCCCGCGGGACGATCTTCGGTTCGACCAAACCCTGTGGAAGGGTCTGCGCGCTTCGGCAACTCACAGCAACACTCACAGCAACACTCACAGCAACACTCACAGCAACACTCACAGCAACACTCACAGCAACACTCACAGCAACACTCACAGCAACACTCACAGACCCAGCTCACAGCCCTGTGAATGGCAGGGCGTGGTCGGAGCGACGCCGGCTCGGGATCGGGTTGTCAGCGGGGCCCGAGGAAGCGGTGCACGCCTTCTGGGATCATCGTGCCGTGGTCACGTTTGGCGTGCTATGGGCGAAAGCCCATAATGATCCGAGGAGGCGATATGGCTCGCAACTATGAGGAGGCTTCGGCGACCCGCCGTGCGCGCCTGCCCGTCGAGGCGCGGAGCGACGGGGCGGTCTTCGAACAGACCTACCGGCTCGCTGTTCAGGTGATGGAGCGGCGGGAGCTCCTCGGCCTGACCCAGACCGAGCTCGCCGGGAGGACCGGCATCGACCAGGGCGACATCAGCAGGATCGAGCGTGGCTCGATCTTCCCGAACGAGAAGACGCTCCTTCGTCTCGCCGACGCCCTCGGAGCGGAGTGGAGGATGGTCGACAAGGCGACGGCCTGAATCCAGCTCTAAGCTCGGTGTCGAGCGACGGAAGGTCCTCGTGAGTTACTACGCTCCGCGAACACGGTGCGATCGTAAGTGTCGCAACGCTCGAACGTCCGCGCCCGGCGTCGTCGCCCTTCTGGCACCCAATGTGCATACCGTGTGACGCCCGGACGCCCCTTGTTGTGACGCCGATGCAAGCCGTCAGCGCAGGTCCTGAGACGTGCCCCAAGGTCGGTCCTGCCGCTCACCCCTTCCTTGTGCCTCAATCGTGCTTCATGCGCAGGCTACCAATGACACCGGAGGAAACCAGGGGTGCCGGGGGCCGATCAGAACCAGCGAACCGAGCCGTCGTTATCACCTCTGGCAGCGCAGATAAGACTCTCTGCTCGGCGTCGAGGCCTCAGCCTGCTGGCGCCAGAGCGCCCAGGTGCTAGACCCAGCGATCAAGTGAAAGGCGGGTCGTGCCATCGGTTCCGCTGGCAACCGCATTGGATGCGCCACGCCACCTACACCGAGGCTGCGAGCGCGCCGATCACCTCTTGTTGGTCAGCAGGCGTACGGACCACGAGTAGCTCGACGTCGGGACAGGCGGCGACTGCCTCGAGCAGACGAGGGCGGTACCGCCTGCGCCAGCTCAGCAGCCACCTCCAATAGTCCAGCCGCTCACGCGACCGCCGCAGCGAGCGCCACACGCACCTCCACAGAGGCACGTCAAGCATCGCTACGGTATCGGCGAGTCGCAGCCGCGCCGAAAGTGCGTCGAAGGGACCCAAGTCACCGTCAGCGATCCAGCCGTCACCTCCGAACGTCTCTTCTTGCAGCGCCTCCCATTCTTCAGCGGCGAGGGGCGTCAACCCAGCCTGCCAGAACATCTTGTCGATCTCGATCCACTGTGCCCCGGTGGCGGCGGCAAGCTGGCGCGCGAAGGTGCTCTTGCCCGCCCCTCCGGGACCAACGACCACCACGCGCACAGGCGTACATAACCACAGCCGACGGCACCTGGCCGGCACTCCCGACCCGCTACCGACTCGGTAGGAACGCGCCAGGAACGGACAAGATCCGTCGATACGCCTTTTCCATTGGAGCAGAACGGCTTTTCCAGCATGGCGCGTATCTATGGATATGCATGGCATTACGCACTGTGAAGCTCCTGCGCTCATGAGCTGTGCCGACTCATCTGAAGGCTCCTTCAGTCCGCCGCCGCTTCAGGGCACGCTGAGGAACACAGGCCCGTCACGGGCCGGTTGGTTGCCCGTGTGAGCCCGCGTAGCATCTGAGGCGTGGGGGACACGACCGCCGCCGAGGTGCCTGGGCGCGGCTTCGGCGCGCTCGCCGAGCAGTACGACCGCGCCCGCCCAACCTACCCGCCGGAGCTAGTCGCTGACCTGTTGAAGGACAGCCCGGCTGAGGTCCTGGACGTGGGATGCGGCACAGGAAAGGCGGCGCGGCTGTTCGCAGGCGGTGGCCGGCGCGTCCTCGGCGTTGAACCCGACGCACGCATGGCGGCCGTCGCACGGGGCCGCGGCATTGAAGTTGAGGTCGCTCCCTTCGAGACGTGGGACGATGCTGGCCGCCAGTTCGAACTTCTCATCTCCGGTCAAGCCTGGCACTGGGTCGACCCGACGCTTGGGGCCGAGAAGGCCGCGAAGGTACTGAAGCCAGGAGGCCTGTTTGCCGCCTTCTGGAACGCAGAGGAGCACACTGCTGAGATGCTGGCGGTTTGGGCGGACGTGTACGGTGCCCACGCTCCGGAGCTCCTGACAACGAGCTTTGCGCTGGGCGTCAGGGAGACCATTGACGCCGAACACGATCTTGAGGGTGCCTCGCTCGCCGCAGGACCTTTCACCGACGTCGTCGCCGGGCAACGAAAGAAGTACCACTGGACGGTCGAGTACACGCCTCGCCAGTGGGTTGACCATGTGGCAACGGCCAGTGACCACGTGACCCTGGATCCGGCGGTGCGTGCCCCGCTTCTCACCGCCCTGGAGCAAGCTCTCGGCAAGCTCGGACCTCACTTCACAGTGCCCTACACGACCGACCTCCTGAGCGCGGTTCGTCGCTGAGCGCTCAACCTCTGCCGACATACTCGCGTTCGGACATCGGAGCCTGGGCTCACGCCGTTGACAGATGGACGGACGCTGGCGGCCCGGTTCAGTGTTTCGGTACCGTTCTCGGCAAGCGTCAACGTGAGTGGCAATGCGCTCTGTTTAGGGCGAGCCAGATGGCGAGGAACAGGACGATGCCCACGAGCAGACGGCGTCTGCGTTGTCGCTGGCGCGCCTCCTTGATGAGCGCCTCGGCGTCTGGGAGGTCTGTTCCCCGGCCGGGACGACATAGCCGAGGTCAGGTGACAAGCTGGCGGTTCCTACGAGCACGGGCACGACAGACCGTCTCGCCCGGAACGGCGTTTTGGTAGATCCATCCGACTGTTGACCGTTCGAAGCAGAGCGTGCTATTACGGTGACTGATATATTGGTCGTCGGACTAGGAGAGGGATGTGGCGGCTACCGGACGCGAACCCCATGGTGGCTATGAGCAAGATGTCTTGCGACGGGCGGGCGACTCCTCGGTTCTGATCCTGACGAGCCTCGCCGATGGCCCAAAACACGGATACGCCTTGCTCTTGGACATCAAGGAGTTCGCCGGATTACGGCTCGGACCAGGGACCCTCTATGGAGCACTTGACAGGCTAGAGGGCCTCGGGTTGATCGAGTCTCTTCCTGCCGAGGACCGGCGACACCCGTATCGGATCACCTCCGTGGGAGCGATGGCACTTCGTCACCACCTGGACTCACTGGAGCGGGTGAGTGCTGTGGGTCGATTGCGACTAGGACTCGGGGGCGTCTGATGCCCGGAACTCCGCGCACCCGGATGATTGAGGTCGCACTCCGGTGTTATCCGCGAAGATGGCGCGATCACCACGGTGATGAGGCAATAGAGATTGCCCAGTTGCTCGTCAGCGACGGTGTGCCAGCCCTGTTCGTCGTCGTGAGCTATCTGAAGGGCGCAGCCAGAGAGCGACTGATCACGCGGCCAAGTCGGCGACTCCTTCCGGCGGTGGGTGCGTTGCTGGTCGGCGCAAGCCTGATCGGAGTCCCGCTCGTGCTATTGGATTCTTCGACGCCAGCCAGCGCCGCTTCCGGCAACGAGGTCGTAGCCATGATCTCGAGCCACCAACATGCGGTTGAGCAGTTGGAGTCCGTGTTCAAGTTGCACCACTTCAAAATCCGCGTCCTGGGGGTACCGTCACCTCCAAGCCGGGATGGCTCGATCTTGGCCGTCGACATCCCGGTGCGAGATGGCGAGACTGGCGTCCTACGTGAGATACGAGGTCCATGTATCACTGGAGCCCCGGGATGCATTGACGGGGTCGCCTTGCCGCTGCACTACGCCGGGAGGGCGCTGGTCCTTGTTGGATATGGCATAAAACCTGGCAAACCAGCTCCCGAGCCGGCGGATGGGCGACTGAACTACAAGGTGCCGGGCCACACCACGTTGAAACACAGGACCACCAAAAAGAACTAGGGGCTGTGATCCCGGTGACCGACCTCCCAATCGCGCCCACGAACGCGTACCAACCCCCCGAATCACAGCCCGGGCTGGCAACGCAAACCTCGGAAATCGGATTGCCTCCGGACGGCTCAGTACCTGACGAAGCCACGCCCGACACGACAGGTCAGCCCACGGTCGTGCCTGCTGACCGGTCAAGGCGCATCCTCGAATGGGTGGCCGTGGTCCTGACAGCGGTGCTCATCGCGGGAGGACTGCGGACATTCGTGGTGCAGTCGTTCTTCGTACCCAGTGGCTCGATGTTGCCGACGCTGCAGCTCGGGGACCGCATCATGGTCACGAAGGTCGCCTACACGATTCACCGAGGCGACATCATCGTCTTCCGTCGCACTCCAGCCGACACCAGCACCACAGATCCAGTCCTTGTCAAGAGGGTCATCGGGTTGCCGGGGGAGACCATTTCGTCTCGCGGGGCCACGGTGCTCATCAACGGCAAGCCACTCACCGAACCGTGGCTGCCGCGCCTGATAGGGAAATGCGCGGAGACCGCCGAGAACATTCCGACGACGAAGATTCCTCCCAGCCACTACTTCATGATGGGGGACTGCCGTGGATACTCCGACGACAGCCGGGCGTGGGGCACAGTGCCTGCGTCCTACGTCGTCGGTAAGGTCTTTGTCATCGTGTGGCGCTTCGGGCATCCGTACCTTCACTGGTTCTGAGCCGTTCCGAAGCGGCTCGTTGCGAGCCGACGGCCTGACGACCGTTACCCGAAAGCGTCATCGGTTCCACTTTGGCCACAAACAGGGCAGCGTCCCGCCAATTGGTGGAGAAAGTGACCTTACGCCACGGTCGATGATGTCTGACGACGGGGAGGCTATCGCGCGTCTATCGCGCGGGCGCTGCCATTCGGGTGGGTTCGCTGACGTATAGAAGCCAGTATTTTCCTGCACTATCGGCCGCTGGCATTCGCCAGTTTTCGCCAGTATCTACTTGCCAAGGTGAGGGTCGTGGGTTCGAGTCCCGTCGTCCGCTCCAAAGCCCCAGTTCAGACTATGTTTTTCGACTCTTGAGTGGTTGGACCGAAGCCTAGCGCGATGCTAGGCAATTCCCGCTGACCTGGGCGTCTCACTGGAAATCATCACTACGTCGATGTGATGGTTGCGCCCGGAGTGATTGAACTCCGATGCCGGAGACCCACTCATGACTGTCTACTCACCCTGCCAGCGGTGCCGAGCGAGAATGTTGGGGTGACGGCGGGGCGAGATGGCCATGGTGACTTCAGAGCCGATGAGGCTGCGCTGCTACGACATCGAGTGGCTGAGTTGGAGAATGAGAACGCGCGGATGAGGGAGCTTCTCGGCCTCGACCGGCCCGAGCGCGCAGAATCCATAGCAACCTCGAGCCCGCGCCTCATCGATCTCGCGCCGGAGTCGGCTACGCGACGTCCCTCGGTTGATCACACCTCGCCGCCGTCGGACAAGGTCGCGCTTTTTCGCAGACTCTTTAGGGGTCGCGATGACGTCTACGCCATGTGGTGGGAGAACCCCCGTACCGGAAAGAGTGGTTGGAGTCCAGCGATACGCGGCGGAGCGGCAAACGCTCGCAAGCCAGACCGCGAGTTGCTCGTGCTGACCGACGATGTCGTCACCTCACATCTCGAGGGCGAGATAGAGCTTGGGATGTACCCGCTGTTGAGGGATGACCGCTGTGCATTCCTTGCCTGCGACTTTGACGGTGCCAGCTGGGTGCTCGACGCGCTGGCCTTGCACGACGCCGCGCGGGCATCTGGAATACCAGCTGCTCTCGAGCGCTCCCGATCAGGCGAAGGCGCACACGTGTGGATCTTCTTTACCGAGCCGGTTCTTGCCGCGGACGCGCGTCGGATCGGATTCCACCTGCTGCGTGAAGCGATGGCCGCCCGTGCAGAGCTCGATCTGGCCAGCTATGACCGCTTCTTTCCCGCCCAGGACCTCCTTCCGAGGGGCACGTTCGGGAATCTCATCGCATTGCCGCTCCAGGGCAAGCGGAGACGGACGAACACGACGGTGTTTCTGGATCCGAAGAGCCTTGAGCCCTACTCGGACCAGTGGGCATTCCTCTCGTCGCTCGAGTTGATGTCTGCCGACGCGGTGAGCTCGCTTGCCGGACATCTCGAGGAGATCCGAGCTGGACCGGGAGCAGCCACATACCGTCAGTCGCGTGTAGCCAGTGTAGGCGACACGAAGCCGCCGAGCCGCGTTATGGCAAGCGTTGGCGCCATGCTCGCGGTGGACCGCATTGGCCTCCCTCCTGCGCTTGTCGCCTCGCTGAAGCATCTCGCGTCGCTCCACAATCCAAAGTTCTACGAGAACGAGCGACTTCGATTCTCGAACCACGACACTCCCCGCTTCGTCCGTTGCTATCGGGAAAGCCTGGGCGAGTTGCTGTTGCCACGAGGCCTCGAAGAGCAGGCCAGCGCGATTGTTCGCGCAGCGGGAAGCCACCTTGATGTCCGTAAGGATGAGCGCCGACTGCCGTCTCAAGCGTTCGAGTCCAAGGTGGAACTATCGCTCGAACAGCAACGAGCCTTTGAATCACTCGCCGGAGAGGACCTTGGCGTGTTTGTCGCGCCACCTGGCGCGGGAAAGACGGTGCTCGCCTGCGCGATGATCGCCCATCACGATGTGTCGACGCTCGTGATTGTTGATCGCAAACCGCTCATCGATCAGTGGCGAGATCGACTCTCTACCCACCTCGGCCTGCCTACGAAGGCAATCGGTCAGTTGGGCGGCGGTCGGAACCGTCAGGTTGGCAAAGTCGATCTCGCTATGGTTCAAAGTCTCGCCCGCCGAGACGATCTCGAGGAGCTGACCGCCGAATACGGATTCGTGGTGGTCGACGAGTGTCATCACGTGCCGGCCGTCACATTCGAGCGATGCGTTCGACAGATTCCAGCAAGACGATGGCTCGGTCTGACTGCGACCCCGTATCGCCGGGATGGACTGCAGGGCATGATCTCGATGTACTGCGGCCCCATCCGATACGACGCGACGAAACAAGACTCTCGAGGAAAGACGTTCCGACTCGACCTGATTGTGCACCAGACGGACCACGCTGAACTCGATGGCTTGGACCTCGGTATTCAAGAGACCTTCCGCCGGATCGTTCACGACGATGATCGCACGGCTCAGGTCTGCGCTGACGTCGTCGAAGCGCAGGCTCGGGGCCGTAATACGCTTGTTTTGACCCAGTGGACGGAACATCTTGAGCGGATCGCGGATGGTCTCGCTCAGCGTGGCGTCACGTGCCTCGTACTCCGAGGCGGCATGGGCAAGAAGGCACGTGCAGCTGTGATCGATCAGCTTGCCGAGTTAGAACCCGCTGGCGGACAGGTGCTCGTCGCGACCGGTGGCTACCTGGGCGAGGGATTCGACTGCCCGCAGCTCGACACTCTCTTTCTCGCTTTCCCGATTGCCTACAAGGGCCGTCTTGTCCAGTACGTCGGTCGAGTTATGCGCGTTGCCGAGGGGAAGTCGGTTGTGGAGGTCCATGACTACGTGGACGTCGGGACGGCCGTGCTGCAGCGGATGCACGCGAAGCGCCTACCCGTGTTTCATGACCTCGGCTTCGAGTCGGATGACTCGGGGCGCTCCGATGCGATGCCCTTTACTTGGGCGCGGTAACCATCGCAACCTGATCAGTTGCCGTAAGTAGTTGACTAACTTAAGCACTGTGCTTATAATCGTGTTGTGCTTATGACAGTTCTGGAGAGCCTGCGGGCATCGGGGGTTGCGGTTGAGCAACTGGAGGTCGCAACCCCCGAACTCAGCGACCAACCCGACGCCGTCATTCGCATTCTGACCGAGGGCGCCGAAAGACGGTTTGCGGTAGAGGAAAAGCAACGCGCGCCGTATCCCAATGAGCTTCCCCGCCTTGCCCTTCGGCGTGAGGTCCTGGAGAGCGTTGGCTCAGCGCTGCTCGTCGTGCCATTCGTCTCCGAAACGCTCGGGGTTGCACTAGCCGAGTCAGGTTGGTCGTGGGCCGATGACCAAGACAACTTCGATCTGCGCGCCCCCGGACTGCTTCTCAAGCAGCGGCGCATCGCGTCGACTCCGAGAGCGGAACGAAAAGGATTGCCGCGGGGCGCTGGGAGCTTCGCAATAATCCGCGCCCTCATCAGCTTCGGAACAGGAGAAGAAGAGGAGGCAAACGCGGGTTTGCTGGCTTCACATGCCAAAGTGAGTCAGCCTCGGGTATCACAAGTGCTCACTCAGCTCCACGAGCTGCAGCTCATCGACAAGTCAGCTCGTGGGAGGTGGCGACCCCACCGCGAGGCGCTCCTCGATCGTTTCCTGGCCGAGTATGGAGGACCAGGCGGATCGGAGCGCCATTTCTACAGCCTCGACTCGCCCTCTCAAGTTGCCGTTCGCGCGAGCTCATTCCATAGTCGTCAACACCCAGTGGTGGTGTCGGCAGACGTCGGTCCGGACTTGATCGTCCCATGGCGCCGACCGAGTGTTGCCGTGCTCTATGCGAAAGACGACTTCTCGATTTCCGCTCTCGGCGTCGTGCCGGCTCAAGGCCAGCATGACGCGAACGTCATCGTCCGTGCTCCCCACGACAGATCGGTCTTTCCGACACCGGACTTCGTTGGGACCGTCAACGACGCGGAGGTATACATGGCCGATCCGACGCAGATGATCTGGGATCTACAAGATCTGGGTGGTGCCGATCGGCTCGAGGCCGCTGGAGAATTGCGGGAATGGCTACTGACGCGCCCCTGAGTCGACTGGTATTGCGGGCAACATCAGTCGCGGATGACCTCGGTTACGTTGCCCTGGCCGATTTGGCGCACGTGTTCGGTAAGGACGCCGACTACCGGGTGATCGGTGGGCACATGGTTACCGCTTTGGTTGCTCGCTGGAACCTTGGCGCCGAGCTTTACCGAGAAACTGACGACACCGACATTGGTGTGCCACCGATCGTCATCCAAAATGGAATTCTCATCAACGGGCTCAAGGGTTTGGGATATGAGCAAGTGGAGGGTAATCGATTCGCGAGAAGGCTCACCGACGTTCCTGTCAGGATTTCTGGTGACGGAGAATCGGCGCGGTTGGCAACGATTGATGTTCTTGTTGGGGCGTACACAAGTAGGCCGCGCACGAATCACAAGGTTGGTGAGCTCTACACGACAGAGGTACCTGGATTGCCAACGGCGCTGATGCTGTCAACGGCCAGTTTGTGGTACCCACTGGTGGCCAGCAAAAGTACCCACCCCTCTTGGTGCTTTGCTTTGACGATCGCGGTTCATTTCCTTGATTCAGATCGTCTGTGCCGGCGAGCGGCCAACCCTTCGATCTCGGGCTGACCGCAACACCAGCGAGCTCTCAGATGCTGTCGCTCACCTCCTTTGCAGCCGTCTCCGTCGTCGGCGCTCCGCGCGGCAGTTTCGCCCCGGCAGATCGCTGGCGTGCCTCTTTCATGCGGAACGACTCGCCGTCGGTGACAACGACGATTCCGTGATGCAGGAGTCGGTCGAGCATGCTGACCGCCGTCGTGTGCTCGGGCAGGAACCGGCCCCACTGGTCGAAGGGCCAGTGGCTGCCGATCCCGAGCGAGACGCGCTCGTAGGCCGCTGCCACGAACCGGAACAGCAGCTGTGCACCGGCGTCATCGAGCGGGGCGAAGCCAAGCTCGTCGACGATCACGGCGTCCGCACGGAGGATCTGCTCGATCACCTTGCCGACGGAGTTGTCTGCGAGCCCTCGATACAGCGTCTCGACGAGCTCGGCCGCGGTGAAGTAGCGCACCCGCTTTCCCGCTTCGACGGCGGCATGGCCGAGGGCGATGAGGATGTGGCTCTTGCCGGTGCCGGCCGGCCCCACAAGGCACGGGTTCTCCCGGGCATCGATCCACTCGAGCGATGCCAGGTAGTCAAAGGTCCCCCGTGGGATCGAGGAAGCGTGCACGTCGAAGTCCTCGAGCGACTTCGAGACGGGAAAGCGTGCTTGTTTCAACCTCGCCATCGCGTTGGAGGCGTCCCTGCTCTCGATCTCGGCTTCGACGAGGGTCCGCAGCAGCTCCACCGGCGCCCAGCGCTGGGTCTTGGCGACGGCGAGGACATCGGGCCCGATGCGGCGCATGGTGGCGAGCTTGAGACGCCGCAGGCCTGCCACGAGATCGGCGGGCAGCTCGGCCGGCGGGGCGCTCATGAGGTGGTCTCCATGAGCCGGCGGGCGAAGTGCAAAAGTGCCGAGCGAAGCTCGCACACGCCGTAGCCGGGGGCATATGCCTGCATGGCCGCGTGCATGAGTCGGGGCTCGGCCTTCAACCAGCCGGCCACGAACTCGAGCATCTCGGCGCACTCGTATCTCTCCTCGGGTGCGAGCACCTTCGAGCTTTCGGGGCCATCGACATGCTCGACGCCCTCCTCGTTCGGATCAAGCCCGGAGCTTCCCTGCGGCGGGGTCATCGGAGCTCTCCGAAGCCGTAGGCGGACAGGGGCCTGGTGGGAACTTCGGGGAAGGCGGCACTGAGCGGCTCGCCGACCGCCTGCAGGCGGGGCACACCCGCGCCGGCATCGAGGATGGAGCGCACATCGGCGAGGGAAAAGCGCGAGTAGGTGGTCGCCCGCTCGAGTGCACAGATAAGCGCGTCGCGTCCGTAGGCGCTCTCGAGGGCCACGATGGCCCCGAGCTCGCCGCCGAGCTTGCTCGCACCGCCCGCCGCCGCGGCCTTCAAGAACGCCATGCCCACCTCGCCGAGACCGACCATGGCGTGCTCGGCCGCGGTACGAGGCCGGGGCGCCCGCTGCGGTAGAGGCCGCGGACCGCCATAGTGGTCGTCGTTGATGGACGTCTCACCCGGTGCCACGAGATCGTGCAAGGCCATCTCGACGCCGAGATGCACGACGGCGAGCTTGCCGCCGGCGACCTCCACCTCGACCTGCTTTCCGATGAGGCGCATCGGGACCGAGTAACGGGCCGAGCCGAAGCGCACGCAGCTGAGCTTGTCCACCTTTCGGATGACCGCCTTTGCGACGCGGGGGCGCAGCGACGGCAACGGGGAGAACAGCGGTGCTTCGACCCTGAGCCGCTCGGTGGGAATCGCACAGATCTCCGAGTGCTCGACGCAGTTGACCTCCTCGCACCACGCGGCCGCGGCGACATTGGCCGAGGCGAGGTCGAAGAACGGGACCTGCGGGACCATGAGGTCGGCCTTGGCGTAGCCCACGAGGTTCTCGACCAGTCCCTTCGACTCCGGGTCGTTGGCCTCGCAGAAATCCGGCCGGAAGCGATAGTGGGCGGCGAAGCGGACGTAGGCCGGTGTCGCCACGACGAGGTTGGCCACCACGCCTGCTTTGAGGCAACCCATGCGATCGGCCAGCACCACCTTCGGCACCCCGCCCAGGAGCTCGAAGCAATCGATCAGCATCGAAAGCGTCGTGTCGGAGCGCTCGTTGTCCGAAAAGCGCACAAAGCGCCACCGGCTCCAGGCCGACACCGCACAGAACACGTGCAGGCCGAACTCCGAGCCCCAGTCGATGACGAGTGTCTCGCCCGGGCTCCAGATCGCCGGGCGCCGTCCCCGGTGGTGCTCGTCGCGCCAGTCGCTCTTTGTCCTGGCGACAAGACGTCGGAAGTTGCGGGCCGAGCCGGTGTAGCCGGCGGCGCGTGCCTCGGGCAGGAGACGCTTGGCCGAGATGCGCCCGCTCGTCTTTCTCACCTTGGTGGCCACGATGCCCGCGACGACGTCGTAGTTC
Source organism: uncultured Acidimicrobiaceae bacterium (assembly GCA_963841155.1). Classification (GTDB taxonomy): domain Bacteria; phylum Actinomycetota; class Acidimicrobiia; order Acidimicrobiales; family Bog-793; genus Fen-455. Next base: position 294,107 of record CAWJBM010000001.1, read on the forward strand.
CTCTTGCGCTCGGCCGCCTTGTCTTGATGTCGCGTCCCGTTCTTCGCGTTTGAGCACTGCACGCTTCACGGTCCGGTGCGTCGTGTTGCAGATTGCTGCGGCGCCCCGGTAGCTGCCCACCTCTCGGTAGGCGGCGATGATGTCCATTGTCTGCCTCACTGATTTCATGGTTCTGTCCTCCGGTCGGAGCGGTGTTTGGTTGGCACCGCCACCGTGTCCGGCCGGAGGGCACGAACGGTGGATGTTCAGTGAGGGGTGGGTACCTCTACATGGCCACGAGTGGGTACCTCGTCCTGGCCACACGCGGGTACTTTTTCATGGCCACGGACAGATGCGTGACCCGGTGACGATGGGACTTGAACTCCATCGTTTGAATGGTGAGGTCTTGAATGTTGAGCTGTGTTTTCCTGACGAGGTGAGTGCGCTTGTGCTGAAGGGCCTGGCGACTGAGGTGAGGACAAAGGGCACCGATTTTGTCGATCTTTGGCGGTGCCTGGAGGTCGGACTCGCCGCCGGGATCACTCCGGATGACTTCGAGGGCGAGATACCGGAGAGGAGCGTGAATCGCATTCGCAGCATCTTCTCGCTCCGGGATGGTCTCGGGATGACAGCCTTGGTCGAAGAGCAGCGTCTCTCGGCGGAAGCCGCTGATGAACGCTTTACGAGATTGAGCGCTCTCGTGATACGCGTCCTCGGTTCCTCGTAGCGAGGGTCCTGCGATGCTGACGAGAGCGGAGACCGTACTTCCGCTTCCACGCGAGCAAGAGCCGCCAGGAGTCGACCCCTAGCTCCGGGATGACTCCTTCGAGTCTCTGCACGGGGTTCATATGTCCGGGCATCGAACATTTATGTTCCATTCGTTGACGCGTCGTTGCGGTTGGCGCGGTTGCACGTGGGGGCCATCTCCCCGTAGTAACGCGTGTTGCTACGGGGCGGACTTGGCAGCACTGCCCGGACAACCAGACGGACGGAGCCCACGTCGACGGACGGGCCAACACCGGATGGACGGATTTCAACACCTTGCCAAGGTGAGGGTCGCGGGTTCGAATCCCGTCGTCCGCTCCAAAGAAAGTCCAGGTCACGGCCGTGTGAGGGGCTGAAATCGGCCCCTCGTGACGCGTCGAGGGGCGCCGTGCACCACATTTGCACCACATTTGCGGAACTTTTTACGCCGATCGCGGCTGGTGAGCCATTGTTTTCACGAGTGAGGGTCGCGGCCCCCTCTTGGGTCGGCTGTGTTGAGCAAGCCTCGCCACGGAGGCCGGTTGGTCGCAGAAGGTCCCCGACTCCGCACCCAAACGGAGCCGGACAACCTCGCTCGAAGGCCTACGGTTCCGACATCAGGCGTAGGAAGTAGACGCCACACGTGTCAACGTGGGCGGCGCTAGCGGAGCTTGTCGGCGTAGACATGCCCCGGCATCTGACGACTGTCTCTCGCGATGGTCGAAGCCCTCGAACCAATCATCGAGCACCCTCAGCCAAGTTGTGAATGATGTCGGATTCCCAAGCGGCCCCTAGCCCGGTGTCTAAGCGAACCTATCCAACCGGCTGTCGTCGGCCGAGCGTCGACTCGGCTCCGTTGCTTGGGAGATCGAGCCCGACTCATCCACTATCCGCATGCCCCGGATCCCGGTGCCTGATGGCCTCTCGCGCTCCATCCCGACTCGATGCCGGAGCAACCTCTGAACGTGCTGAAGTGTCGTTCGCCAACGCGGCATCTGGACCTGCTCCGTGTCACTGCTTGGCAGGCTGATCGCCCGAGTCATCGCGTCCGCAATAGCGGCGATCATCCTTCCCGCGTCCTGAACCGGCATGCGGAAGCTCGCAGTGCACCGGTTCTCGTGCCAGATGCTCAGTACGATGATGCGCTCGGCCCCGTGCCAGGAGATGTGGAGCCGCCGGGTCGGCGAACGGTCATCGCTGAACCAGGCCTCGGAGACCCGCGGGCTTGGCCGGGAGATGGCCACGACCGCCAGTGTGCTCGCGAATGAGGGTGCTGTCTAGGGGCGGGCTACTCGAAGGCGTACGCGTCGGACTCACTGCTTCGCCCTTGCCCCCCGGCTCACCCGGGGAGTTCGACGAACCCACACCATCGACGTAGCGTCTTCGAACAGAATCCTCGTCCATCCGGAGTGCCGCACCGATCTCGAACCAATTGTGGTTCGGCAGGGCGGCTTTGACTTGCTCCTCGATCCGGCTCTCGAGTGCTGTCAGCTTGTGATCGAGGTCGAGACGCGTCTGGTCCTCCCGGCTAGTTGAGCCGGCGATCTCGTTCGTGATCTCGATTCGTTCGACCGCGAGTTCGGCGAGGACTCGAATTGGTTGCTCAGTCACGGTGCTTACCGGTTGGCCGTGCACCAGTCGCAGCGGCGACCGGCCGGGCCGGGATGATCGTTCCCGTTGCCCTTGATCTCCCTGCCGTATGGGCACTCAGCTTGGTCATGGTAGACGGGGTCTTCCGGATCGGTGTCGGTGTGAAACGCTGGCACGAGAGTCATGGCTTTCAAGCGCGAAGTCGGAAAGATCCACGGGCATGTGAGGCTACGTCCGCTAACACCAGGATACGCGGGATGATCGCGCGAGATCACTCAGAGAAGGACAAGAATCGGCCGTTCACGTGTTGACCGAGGATGCCCGAACGACCGCAGAAGGGACAGGGAGCCATGGCAACCGTGATGCCAGGAGCCAGCGGGCGCGACAGGGTCGCCTCGTGCCTGCAGGACCACCGGGCGCCGTTCGGTACGCGGCCCGCGCTTTCGCCCCTGCTGGCTGACCAACGGACCCGTGAGGGCCCCCAGCCGTCCCGCTCATACCCGGCCTACAAGACGGCCGAAGCCGGCAGGTAGCAACCGCCAGTTTCGTTGGCATGGCGTTTCTTCAACTTCAGCAGATCCTCCAATCTGATTCTCTGGTCGAGTACCAAATACAGGTCAGACCCGTCCATGGCCATGAAAGGCGTTGACTCGCTGTACTGGTCGAGCGCGTCCTTGGAAAGCCCCGCGATACTCACAAAGAGTCCAAGTGCGTTCTTGCCTTTCCTGCGGACCTTGGCCGCGAATATGTCCGCGTCGCCGCGACTCGCTGCTTCAGCGCGCCACCGTGCTTCCACGATGTAGTCGTCAGTGTCGAAGCTCAGGGACCCGTCAATCTGCTCGCGATCGAGGTCGTACGAAAGGCGGGGTTCCATATCGAAAAGTAAGAACAGGTCCGTTAGCAACGGCTCTAAGGCCTTGCCTCGCTTCTGGTGATTAGACTCTTCCTGGAGCGTAAGGAACCTTCTTCGAAGCTGCTCCACCTCGTCAGCGAAGGTACGTTGTGCCTCAGCCTGAGCGCGTCGAGCCTCACGCTCGGCCACGATCCTCTCCCGGTCAGTAACCAGATCCGAGTACTTCTGCGTCAAGTCGCGGAGGTGGGCAACTGCGCGTTGCGCCGACTCCAAGCGCATGGCCCGATCCTGATCGTCCTTGATGAGCTCGATGTTCGGGAATGCCGTCATGCTCGCGATTTCGAGCATGAGATTTAGCGAGACCTCCTGGTAGGTTCGCTCGTTCTCAATCAGGCGATCGACAAGAACATCTGCAACCACCCGCTTGGGTTCTCCGAATGGGAGTCCCGCTAGGAGTTCCGGAGATTCTCGAAGCGCTGCCTTCACGTATGACTCGAAAGGACGCTTGTTCCAGACAATGACTGCCAGTGCTTCACGGAGGGCTTGGTAAGCCTCTGCTGCGATTCGCTTCATAGAGGTGTCACCTGACGGAAGCGGAACAGTTCGGCCTTTGGAGCACTTCTCTCACAGCCACTCTCTTGGCCGGATACGTCGCCGGCAACCACCACGAAAGCACAGTCCTTGTCCACAGCGATTCGAGCCAAAGCCCGTATTACTTTCAATTGGTCGGCGGTGTATCGGGTCTGAGATTCAGCTGGGAGGAACGCTCGGGTCATCCCAAACTGCCAATCCGAAGTGTGCGGGAATCGAACGCCCAAAGCGAACCTCCGTCCTCGATCGCGTGTGCAAGGCTACGCCGAAGCCATGTCAGGGTGCGTACGTCCGGTGGGATGCAGCCGGCCGCGTACTGTGATCTCGCTCCGAGGTCGGACTTCGAACCCCAGATGTTCGGCGACGACGGCCTTCGGGCTGGACTTTGGCGGGTCAGCGGCGATTTCTTGATTCCGCGATGCTCTGACCAGGACCTGCTGTGGATAAGCAGGCGGTTTCAAGCCTGGATGTAGGGGCGACATATCCACCACTTGATGCTTATACCGGTGTAGGATGGTGGAATGTTCATCAAGAAGACGGTGAGGAGGCGGGGCGACAAGCGCTACGAATACCTGTCGCTCGTCGAAGCCGTGCGCGAGGACGGCAAGAACACCCACCGGACCCTGTTGCGCTTGGGCGAGGTGACCGAGCTTCGTGCCTCGGGCCAGCTCGACCGCATCATCAAGGCGCTGCGCACCTACGCCGAGGGGAACTGGTTCGAGGCCGGCGAGCTGTCGGGCGAAGGTGGCCCGAGCCTCGGAGGGGTGGCCGCCTGCCACGCCTTGTTCACGCGCCTTGGTCTCGATTCCCATTTCGACACGGTCGGCAAGGCACGCAAGTCCTTGTCGCTCAAGGACGCCGTGTTCGTGATGCTGGCCAACCGCCTGACCGAACCGAGGTCCAAGAGACGCACGATCAAGGAGTGGCTGTCGAGCGTCGCTTTGCCGAAGGGCGTCGATGCACCGAGCCTCGACCGTTGCTACCGGGCGATCGACGCGTTGGCCGCCTCCAAGGAGTCGACCGAGGCGCACCTTTACTCCAAGCTCTGCGACTTCACGAACCTGGACCTGCGCCTGGTCTGTTACGACCTGACTTCCTGCTACTTCGAGACCGAGGGACCGGGCGGTCCGAGGTTCACCTCGCTCGCCTACGGCTACAGCCGGGACCACAGGGGTGACCGCCCCCAGGTCGTGATCGGCCTGTTGGTCACCGGCGACGGCATCCCGATCGCCCACCACGTCTTTTCGGGCAACACCTCGGACGTCTCGACTCTGCCGTCGATCATGGAGGACCTGCAGCAGCGCTTCGGCGTCGGCCGCATCGCCCTTGTCGCCGATCGCGGCCTCATCTCGGAGGACAACCTCGCCCTGGTCGAGGCCCACGGCTTTGACCACGTATTGGCGACACGGTTGCACCACGACGAGGACGTGGCCGCAGTGCTGGAAAAGGCGAACGCCCCGGACAGCTCCTGGGTGGCGGTTCCAGAGGCGCGCAGCTTCGCAGCCGAGGTCGCCCACGGCGGCCGGCGCTTTGTGGTGGTGTTCTCGCCCACCCGTTACTTGAGAGACCGTGCGCGGCACCGGGCTTTGTGCGCCAAGGTCGAGGACGGCCTCATAGCACTGGAGGCAAGGGTGCGCTCTGGCCGTCTTAGCGACCCGGCCAAGATCGGTGCTGTCGCCGACCGAGTCCTCCGTGACTCGGGAGTGGGACGCTGCTTCACCACGACGGTGAAGAGGGGCCACTTCTCCTGGGACTTCGACGAGAACGCAAGACGCTACGACGAGGAGCTGTTGTGCGGGCGCTATGTGATCACGACATCGCTCGACGTCTGCGAGGTCGGCTGCGCCCAGGTGCTGCGCTACTACCGGAGCTTGCAGAACGTCGAAGCCAGGTTCAGGGTCACCAAGGACTTCCTGGCGCTGCGACCTGTCTTTCATTGGACCGAGGACCGCGTGAGGGGCCATGTCGCCCTGTGCATACTGGCGGCGACGATCGAGGCCGTCATGGCCAAAGACCTCGCAGCCGCCAAGGTGATGGACCCGGACCTTGGCTTCCAGCACATGACACCTCGCCGGGCGCTCGCCGAACTGGCCGAGGTACGCCTCGAGCTCGTGAGCGCCGGTGAGCGCAACATCGAGCTCATAAGCAGGCCGACTCCACTCCAGGCCAAGGTGCTTCAAGCCTTCGGCGTGGACACCTCCGGCTGGGGAAAGGCTGCAATCGCCTGACCTGGGCGAACAGGTCCCGCGTAGTGGAAACACCTTCTCCGCGCGCCCCTATCTACCTGGACTTACGCGATTGACCCGCCAAAGTCCAGTCGGGTGGGCCGGGCTGGTTGTGGAAGAAGTCGATGAACGTAATTGCGTTGAGCGCAACGAGGTCGGCTACCTCGCCGATGACAACGTTCTCGGTGCCGCGAACGAAGACTGTCAGGACATTGACTCAAATAGCACTCGTAGCCGCCTCTGATAGGTCTCCTGCTCACCTTTGTGACCGGCCTGCTCGATATAACGCCGCAGTGGCTCGAATGCGCCTGCTCGTCCCGTGAGCATCCAGAGCTGGTCGCGGTCCCAGTCGGTCAACTCATGCTGATGGTCCGCCTCCGCGAGGAAACGCGACTGCATTCCAGCAGGATCAAGAGCGACGCCAGCCCGTCCTTCCAGCACGGGCAATCCGGATACCAGCCGGGTCGGGATCGAAGCAGGCGTAGAAGGTGAGGTGGGGCGCCAGTACGCCAAGCCGCCGGACAGAGTATGTTCACGCGGGATCAACCGCGATCTCCACCTGCCGTAGGTAGCCGTCGGTATCGCCGCCGAAGATGACCAGCCGGCTCGCAGTGGAGCCGTCCCAGCCGTAGGCGCGCAGCCCCTCAGTTGCTTCATGAATCTGCGGCGCGAGAGTGACGCGCACGGGCGCGTCGATATTCATTTGTCGAGCGACGACGACGGCCGAGCCGTCGTCGCCCCGGGCGAGCTCTCCGACCAGGAATGCGTGGTCGATCCGAATGGTGGCGGCACCGGCGGCACCGAGAAGCACGTCGATCGACACGGCGTCGAAGGACGCATCGGCGGGGACGTCGACGACCTGGCGATCCCGGACTTGCTCGACCCACTCAGATCGCAATTCGAGCGCGGTCCACGGTGATCCGCATGGCGTGCAGCCAACCCGGACCGATCTCGCCGTGCTCCGTGATCACTCCGAGGTAGGCCGGAACGTCGGGGCCCAGCGACTGTCCCGTCGCGGTGACGGCGTAGTGCCACTGCCCGGATTCGTGGAAGGACGTCTTGACCCAACGAGCACCCTCCCGATGGGACAGGTACACGTCGCCCGAGTGGCGTGCCGTCTCGATCGACCACGACGAACCGGACCTCTCGTCGCTGTCTCGTACTCGGAACCAGACGGTCGAACCTGCAGGCAGAGCGCCCATACCTGAAGACTAGGATCACGCAGTACCTGAGACCGGCCGTGGCTGAAGGTTGACCCGAAGCGCCATGGTCGGGGTCCTGGAACCGGAAGTCGCCACCGTCGAGACCACGGCCGGAACCTGCTGTGGGTGACCGGCATCTCCGAACACCCGACCCCGGAAGGCGAACTCCTCCACACCACGGCGTCTACAACGACTCGAGGAACTCTGCCGCAAGCATGGGGTCGAGGTCGTACAGCAACAACAACACATTGACACCGGCCATCATCCCGAGCATCTCCGGTTCCTGGCCGCGCATCATCCGTGCGACGGTTGCAGCGAAGTCGCCACCCGACGCCGCGTCACCGCCCGGCGTAATTACCGCCGTCTGTTCAGCTTCTACGCGACCGGCCCACTGCATGATCAGTGACAGTGCCTCTCCAGGTATTGTCGCTCTGGCCGCCAAGGTCATTGGCCCCATCGCCTCCAGATCCTCTGCCGGTTCCTCGCCTGCAGCGATCGATGCTCCCTGGTGGATGACGAGCACCCCGTCTAAGAACTTGGCCTCTGCGCGTGCATAGATTTCCTCCTCGATCGGTCGGTTGCCTCTCCGCGCACGGAGCATGAGGACTGCCGACATCGCAACCAACGCCGCCACCACACCGGAGGCCGCCTCGTAAGACTTCGACTCCAGCACGGGCAGTCCTGCGCTCGCCGCCGCGTCGACTCCGGATTCCGGGCTCGGGAGGGTGATGCCCGAGAAGACCTTGATGGCGAGCGGGGCGATAACGAGGTCACGGATCACAGGCACTGCCGTCATCTCGGCCACGATAGGGAGAAGGTCCTTAGCCGCCCTCAGATCGGCTTCACTCTTGCCAAGGATCAGCGGATCGTCGCTGTGAACCAGAACGCCGAAGTCGTGCGGCGGCCAGATGGGACCGTACCGATCACCGTGCGCACGGACGACAACCTCGACGTGTCCTGCAGCACCGATACTCGATTGAAGCCGATCGCGAAGCCTTTGGGCGATCTGGCTTGCCTCAGTTGCCGCTGAGTCACGTACCACCTGCGCTGCGAGCGCCAGGGGTGACGGGCGCCCGGTCACGTCGTTCTGCAGGCGCCGGGCGTCGCGTTCAGAACGACCCTTTCTCGCTTCAAGAAAGTCGTGGAGGTCGTGCAATACCTCAAGAAGAGCCGAGACGGATTCAGCCACATCCGTCTCGACGAGCCGCCACTGGACATCGCGTCCCAGCCTTTCCAGCGCCGGAAGGATCGAATTTCCGATGTAGGCGCCTATCGATTGATCCGTGGGGCTGCTCTCCACAAGGCGCGGCACCAGGTTGGTCACGATCGACGTCACAACATCGGCGGTGGCGTTCGACGTGGGCAACTCGGGCATCACCCGCGGGTCTGCCAAAGTTCTCAGCACCACCCCAACACTCACCGGCGACGACGGTGACGGCAGCGTCGTACCCATCTCGCCCGCATCATCCAGTTCGCTCAATGCCAGTCGAGCGTCTTCCGAGACAGGGCGACGCGAGTAAGTCCCAACAATCCAATGGCTCGCGAATGCCTTCATGGCCTCGGCAAGCCTGCGAAGGAGGTCTGCTTCCGCGACGAGCCGATCGGTCGTCGTCGTGGTCGCCCATGCAAGGGTGTCGGCAGTGACCAGTCTGATCCGGTTCCACACGACTGCGCCTGTCGTGGGCAGGTTCTCGCGCGGAATCGCCTTGTCGGCGATGATGTGCCCCCCGAACCCGGCCGGTTGTCCCGTGGCATCGACCGCCGCCACCTTTGCCACGGCAGCGCTTGGCTGAAGCGCAAGGAGATCACGACAACACTCGACCACAGCGTCGTTCACGTTGTCGGCATCACTAGCACTCAGCGTCGTGGGATCTCCGTGCGCAAACGGCGTGTCGATGAAGAGCCATCGTGCACGGATGGCGAGGACACCACTCTCGTCCGTCTCTCGTCCCACGTCATAGAGCCATGGCTGTTCCGCGGCGTAGCGCGCAAGCAGATCAGCCTCTCCGCCGAGACCGTCTGCCACGGATGCAGCTGTCGCTGTGGAGTGCGTGGCGGCTGCCTTCAAGACGTCGATGGCGACGGTCAGCGGCACATCCGATAGGCGCGAAGCCTTTTCGACTGCCGCCGCATGCACCACGTCCTCGCCGCCAGCCCATTGCGCTGCCGCGAGCAGCAGGCCTTCGAGTTCTCTTGCAGTAACGGAAACCGGTCCGGGCTCCAGCGCTCGGCTCACTGCGTCCTCCATACCCTGTCGCAAGTCCGTCACCGGGTGTTCACGGAGCCGCCGAACCAGGGACACCAGCAGTGCCGGAAAAGAACTCCCCGACAGGTCGGAGTTCGTGAGCGCGAAGTTCGTCAGGACTTGACGCAGTGGTATCGGCGTGCCGGCGTCGTCCATGATTTGCCACCACTCCCTGGCGGTGCGGCGGAACCCGGCGATCCGGAGCCCTTGAAGCACTGCGGTCACAAGTGAAACGTCGGGCCTGGCTTGCAAGCGCTCCCGAAGGTCAGCTTTCACGACGTCCACATCCAGCAGCGACGCTGCCGCCGTATCGGCCATTCCGATCGAGCGCAGAGGGTCATTTCCCGAGCTGGGCGACGGTTCGAGCGCGGCGGCGATGAATACCGTGATGTCGATACCCTCCAGGACGACCAGAAGGCGACGTGCGGTCTCCTCCCGGGTCGGCGAATTCATCGCATGAGTCGTACGAACGATTGCATCTGATCGCAACTGATGGAGTCCTCCGATCATGCCTGCGCCGGCTTTCCGTACGAGATGCTCGTCGTACAGCCGTTGCAGTGCACTGCCTATCTGATCGTCAGTCAGATTGAGGTACCGACGCACGCTGGGGATCCCCACATTGCATCCGTACGTGTGAGCCATCGCCACGAGTCGGAGTACCGCCAGTTCGTCGTGCCTCGTGGCATTGGAAAGCCGTGCCTGCACCTGGCGGGCGATCGTGTCCTCAAGCCGTGATCCAGCAGTCAGGATGTGAACGTATTCCATCAACAGGCCGTTGGAGGCCTCGAAGGGCTCCCGCCAGCCAGACCAAGTTGTGCGGTCCTTCTCGCGAATGCGGTTGTAGATCGACTCGGCGAGCTTCTCGTCGAGGTACGGTCTCTCAACCTCCACGTGCTGCAGACCAGTCACGAGCGGCAGGTCTTCCTCTCGGATAGAGCCAAGAAGGACGACGCCGGGTCGCCCGGCCGCGAATGCAGTCAGCTCGTCCCACGGACCAGGCGTTCGTCCCACGTCGTCCACGATCAGCCCGATTCGACAGCCGGCATTCCCCTCTCCAAGAGCGCGAGCCAGACGAGCAATCGGCTCGACGGCGTCAGCGGTCAATCGCTTCACGCGGTACCATGTCACCTCCCCGGCGGTCTCGGCCGCGGCAAGCCAGGTCAAGGCCGACTTTCCAGCCCCAGAAGGTCCGGCGACGAGTACTGCGCGTCGATCGTGGAGTCCCTGGACGATCTTCGCGGTTTCGTCCGGCCTCGGGATCAGGTAGCCAGCCACGAGGTGACCAGGTTGAACATCCACACCGAGATAGAAACCGCTCTCCTCCAGAGGTGTCGTCAGGTCCAGGGGTTCCACCATCCCCTGACTGATCGCCACTTCGAGAGCCTCCACATTGACAGCCTCAAGGGAGGAGACTCGCAGACCTTCGAGATCTGTCCTGCTGTACTTCAAGACCACGCCGTCGTGGTTCTCATCCGCCGAGTCGGCGAGCGCTTGCCGCAGTCGGAGAAAGACGAGTTGTGCAGCAACGGGCAACAGGTTCGCGGTCCCTGTGAGTCTCTCGACTGCCTGCATCTCTGGATGCGGAACGTGGACTAGCGAAACGCGGCGCAACTGTTGCGGGTCAGGTCCGTGCGCCATGGCAGCGAACGCCTCCGTGAGCCGAACGTAGGACTCCTCACCGGGCGTCAGAGCGTGATGCCAGCCTGTCTCGGTGAGACCGGCTGGAAGCGACTCGGATACCAGAGCGACGCGACTCCCAGTGTCATCGGCTAGCTCGTCCCGGTGGCGCCGCAGAAGTGCGGCGACATCGGTGGCCACGTCCACGCAGCTACGGGGTTCCAGGTCTGGCCGTCGGGACTTGATCTGTGCGCGAACCGCAGAACCATCGATGTGAAAGTTGACATCCTCTAGCCCCTCGCAGTAGATGTCGTCGACGGGAAGCTCACCTGTGACGGCCAGCACGGCTACATAGCCCGCCACCCCGTCCTGATAGCGATACCCCCGCCCGGCAACCGACCCGCTACGAGCAGATCGCTCGGCTGTCGGTTCCGATCTGCCCCTCCCGTCACTTGTCATCGGTTGGTTCCTTTGTTGCCACTCTCTGTCGACTGCGAATTGCAAGTGCCCGCCACGATATCAGACGAAAGCGAACGTACGTTCGTCAAACATCGCACAGGAGCGGTCTGTCAAAGCATCGTCGAAAGAGGAACTCGGCGTTGTCATCACTCGCCATCTCCTTCGCGAAGTCGTGCGCTTGGCCAGCGAGAGATGACGGTTCCGTTCCGCAGCGAACGACACGGGACTGGCGGCCGTCGGTGTGGCCCGGCGTCGGCACGGAAATCGACGAGTGCCGGGAGCGTGTAGCGCTCGCCGTGTGCAAGCTCGAGTTCGCTTGCCTGAACAAAGATCGGCATGCCCGCGAAGCGCGGATTGCTGCCGATCTCGGGACCGGCAGGCCCCTACTTCTTCTTGCCGCCCGACAGCATCTCCTGGTACTCGTCCACCACTTTCTGGCCGCCGTATTGGACGAGCCAGTCGCACACCTGGTCTCCAAACTCCTTGTCAAGATGAGAGACGAGCTTGCCGACGCTCTCGAATCCGTGTCGCTCGGCGAGCCGCAGGTAGTCCGCGAAGACTCGGAACGCCCATCGCTCCCGGTCCTCGGCGAGCGCCACGAGTTCCGTCTCGTTGACGTCTCGCGTTGGCGTTCCGTGAATCAGCTGGTTTCTCCAGCGATAGCCCTGCACGGTCTCGAACGGATTGAAGAAGCCCTCTTCCAGAGCCGCGTGGACCGCAACGCTCCGAACCGTCACTGCTCCAGCCTTCCGCCCGGAATCCTCGGGCACGAGCAGCGACTCCATCGCGCTGTAGACCGCCGGTAACTTGATGCGCCAGGTCTCGGTGCGAGCCGAAGTATCGAGCCAGTCTAGCCCCGTGTCCACTCGCTCCCGGAGACTCGCGCTAAGTGATTCGCGGCGCTCCGACATTTCGAGCAATCCGCTCAACCACTCCGGCTGACCAGACAGATCCATCTCCATCGGGCGGCGATCAACGAGCCACCAACCGCTCCGGTCGAATCGGCCGTCCTGTTTCCACGCCCAGTGACCTGTCAGACTGAAGGCGATCTGCTCCGGATACATCTTGGCCCCGAACCCGTGCAGGACCTTCTGTCGGACGAGTGCCAGAGCGCTCTCCGCGTCGCGGCGCGCCCGCTCAAGAGCGATGTCGTCGGTGCCCGCGACTACCGAGACGGTGCAGACCGTCCACGGGGCATTCTCGCCGAAGCGGCTGAAGGTCTCGGCAAGACCCTCTTCCTCGTCAGCATGAAGGAAACGCACCTGGCCGACAACGGTGCCGCTCGGCAGGTCCAAGTGCCTGAGACCCAGGAAGCCTTGCCAGTTCAAAGGGGGCTGAGCGAGGCTGTCCAGGACTTCGGCCGCCAGGACCTTGGGCTTGGGCCGTGGCGATTCGTCGAGCCTGCGTTTGTAACCGTTGACGGCGCGGAACAGCTCATCAGCGAGGTCCTTTTGCTCTCGATGCTCGAAGTACAGGTGTTCGCTAAGTCGGCGCGCGAGCCGATCCACAAGGCGTCGTGTCTTTCGGTCAAGTCCGTAGCGTCGTGACTCCTCCGTCTCCGGCGCTCGCGCCCCCTTGAGCGCGCCGCACATGTCGCCGATGAGCGCGCCTCGGTCCGCGTAGTCCGCCAAACTCACAGTGCAGAGATCCGCGCTCAGCCGCTCTTGCTGTCCATCCAGATGAGGATATCCGCTGCTCGCGCGAGCGAGAGTGGTCTGTCCTCGCCCCGCGGGTAGAGATCAGCCAACGGGCGCAACCAGGTCTCGTTCTCCCGAAGTTCCTCGCATAGAAGGAACCGAACCCGATACGGCTGCGTCGTATGGAAGAATACTCGGACACTGCTGTCGATCACGGGGACGACGGGAGCGAGCCGGTGCAGGACCTTCGAGACAGTCACGTTGCTCCAGTTCGAGACGTCAGTCGTTAGCTCGTTCGCTCTCGCCAGGGCTGGCATCGCAAGCTCGTCGTCAGTGCAGCGCTCCAAATCCGGGAGGGAACGACATTCGTCGAGAGCATCGTCGAGCGCCTGGCGGAGCTTCGTGAACGGGGTGTTCCCTGCTGCGAAGAGGGGTATTACGTCCGTCCAGCCCAAGCGGAGGCTCAACAGATTGGCCATGAGCACGTCGGCCGCCGTGAGCTTGCCCTGGTGGACAGCAGCCTGGTCGTAGGTCCTGAATGCGTAGTGAAGCTTGGGGTTGGTGAACGTCTTGAGCTGCTTGCGAGCGTTGCGCTTCAGCTCGGCGATTCTGCGTGGCGTTCCTCTCGGCACTCCACCATGATGCCCTGCAGCGCTGGTCGCTCCCTTGCGCGAAAACGAAGGATCGTGACCCACGGAGCGGAGGAGTTCCTTCGGACCATTCTCCAAGGACTAAAGTCCTGCGCGCTTGCCAGGACGCGGGTCGACTTCTCAGAGCGGCTACTGACACACCCCTCCGGAAGAATCGCCCCCATGAGCGAACTCATCGGCTGCTGCAGGGTCTCCACGAGCGACCAGGGGACACTCGGGCAGCGCGACGCTCTCGAGACGGCAGGTTGCACCGGATCTTCGAGGACTAAGCTTGTAACTAAACCTTCACCTCTGCCTCGAGGATGAGGTTCGTCGCTGCTTCGGCCACCTCGCGCAGCTCGTCGATGAGCGCACGGAGCCTTCGGTCGTTGCCGATCCACTCCTGATACAGCTCGGCTTCCCGAGCGCTCAGGCGTCGGTTCACGGTCTTGCCGCCGACTTTCGCGGTCCACTGCCAGTACGGCCCGTGTGGCTGCGGCGGATCGGCGTGGCAGCGGCAGTTGGGCTTTCCGCAGTAGTTGAGGCGAGGAGCGACGCTGCCCGAGCGGATGAAGCCGATCTCGGTGATCTGGGCGAGCAACTCGCGATAGCGCCGCTCGTGCCCGGTGAGCGTTGATGTCTTCGTTGCTCGTGCCACTTATGCATTCTCCCGCGGGAAGGGGATCCACCACGCACTATCCGATAGTAGCCAGACTATCGGCCATGGCTTCCACCGAGAAGGAGCCGCTCGTGGCGTTCCGTCGCGATCTCTATGCGACCTTCCGGTCGTGGGGCGACGCCTTCTTCGAGCTCACCGACGCCGTGCTGTGCGCGTCCGGTCCGGTCACTTCGTTGCCCCAGCTCTCGATCGAGCCGGAGTTCCGAAGAAGCCACGGCAGTCTCTACAGGTCCCTCGCCAAGGGAGCGATCGACGCAGACGCGCTCCGCTCGCTGCTCGTTGCAAATCGCCCTGTTAAGTGGCCGGCCGTCTTCGCTGTCGACGCGCCGACCGTCGAGCGGTGCGACGCCGAGTGCAGTCCCGAACGCGGCTTCTACTACTCGGCGTCCAAGCACTCGGCCGGCCAGCCGATCGTCGCAGGGTGGCACTACCAGTGGATCTGCCAGCTGTCGTGGGCTCCCGACAGCTGGACCGCACCGGTCGACATCTGTCGGATCCCGCCGGCAGAGGACCCGACCACCGCCACGGTCACCCAGCTCCGCCGACTCGTCGCGCTCCTTCCCCCCGACGGCGAGGTGCCGATGTTCGTGCTCGACGCCGGCTACGACCCGATCGGGATCAGCCACGACCTCGCGACCGAACGATGCGAGGTGGTCTGCCGGCTCCGCGACGATCGCGTCTTTCACACCGACGCGCCAGCGCGTGCGAACCGACCGCCCGAGACCGGAGGGCGGCCACCCCGGCACGGAAGGCGGTGGAAGTGCTCCGACCCCGAGACCTGGCCGGAGCCCGACGCCAACCTCGTCACGTCGGATCCCCGCTACGGACGGCTCACCGTCACTGCCTGGCACGACATGCATCCGCGCCTATCCGGACGCGGACACTGGGCGGGGTTCGCACGACCGCCGATCGTGCGCGGCAGCGTGATCCGCGTCGAGGTCGAGCATCTCCCGAAACCGACCTCTCGCGCGAAGAAGACGCTGTGGCTGTGGTGGTCGGGCAGCGGCAAGCCTGAACTCGGCCGGTGCGTTCGCGCCTATCTCCGTCGCTTCGACATTGAGCACACGTTCCGGTTCGCGAAGCAGACCCTCGGTTGGACGACCCCGAAGGTCCAGACGCCGGAACAGGCTGACCGGTGGAGCTTCATCGTCGCCGCGGTGCTCACCGAGCTTCGCCTCGCGCGCGGCCTCGCCGGCGACCTTCGCCTGCCCTGGGAGAAGCCTCAGGACCCCGCACGACTTACGCCGGCGCGTGTGCGACGGGGGTTTCGTCGACTTCGTGCAACGCTTGGCACTCCGGCCAGTCCACCGAAATCCAAAACACCTGGCCCGGGGCGACCGAAAGGGACCCGAAAACCGCCGAAAACTCGCTATCCGGCCATCAAAAAGGCCGCCTGAGCAGAGTTGAAGGTTTAGTTACAAGCTAAGTCACAGGTGCAAAGGCCTCGCGAACAAGCCCCGACGCCATGCTCGAACACCTCCGCCCGGGAGATGTCGTGGTGGTGTACTCCCTGTCGCGGCTTTCGAGAAACCTGCGCGATCTGCTTGCTTTGTCGGAGCGCTTGCAAACCATGGGTGTAGGACTAAAGAGCCTGATCGAATCCATTGATACGACTACGCCCGGCGGACGGATGGTCTTCGCCGTCCTCGGCGCGGCCGCGCAGCTCCAGCGAGAGCAGCTTCGTGAGGCGTCGCTCGAGGGATTGGCTGCCGCGAGGGCAAGGGGCCGGGTCGGCGGATGGCCCCGGACGCTCTCGTTGGAGCAGGTCAAGCTCGCCCGCCAGAACTGGCGTGGTTCTCGCCGAAGGAATCGTGTTCCTTCGGCACCCGCTGCTGGTTCTCCGCGCTCTGGTGAGCGTGGACGCCCACCTCGCATTCCTCTGGCGCCGCCGTCGTCGGAGCAACCGGTAGCCGTCACACCAGCTCGCGTGGGACGGACCGCGCGCGTGATGGTGTTCCTCAGTCATGCGTGGTCGCCATGGGTTACCGTCTGGTCCGAGATCTCGATGCATGGCAAGGGAGAAAGTCGATGGCTGGCAAGGTGAGAGGCGCCGGGCGGCCGCAGAAGAAGGTAACCCGGTACGACTATCCGGAGGTGACGGAGCCCCGCACGCCCGAGACGGGTCACACGCCGCTCCTCGGCGATGAGCATGTCGTCACCCTCCCGTTGGATGGTCGCGCCTGGTCCAAGTCGCTGGATCTTCAACGCGTTCCGGAGAATGAGGATCACCTTGTCGTTGTCGATATGGATCCCGCAGTGGATCCGGTCCTGCTGTGGTGCGGTAAACGTAACCGTCGAGACGTACCGGTCCTACCGTTGCAGCGCAACGAGGTTGTCGCCGAGTCACGCATCGCTCGGATCGTCGACCGAGCGCGGCAGGCTGCTTCGCAGACGCAAGCATTCACGCAGGAGTCGCTGTTCGCGGAACTGGAGAAGGAACTACGGGAAGGCGACAAAGAGAAGCGGGTCGAGTTCTACACCCACGACGAGGGGTGGAAGAACAAGCTGATCTGTGGAGACTCACTCACTGCGATGGAGTCGCTTCTGGAGTACGAGGGTCTTCGGGGACGGGTGCAGATGATTTACGTCGATCCTCCGTACGGGATCAAGTACGACGCCAACTTTCAGCAGCGCATCGACACCGCCGAGAACGATCAGCGGGATCATGCGGACGATGTCGTGACCATCAAGGCCTTCCGGGATACGTGGGCACTGGGTATCCACTCGTATCTGTCGTACCTACAGGAGCGGATGTACCTGGCACGGGAACTGCTCGCCGAGTCGGGCAGCATCTTCGTTCAGATCAACGTGGAGAACGAGCACCTTGTGCGCTCCTTAATGGACGAGGTCTTCGGGGCCACCAACTACTACGCATCCATCGCGTTCAACAAGACGACGGGCTTCACCACGCAGCGTCTCTCATCCGTGTACGACCTGCTCGTCTGGTACGCCAAGGACATATCTCAACTGAAGTATCGACAGCTGTACCAGAAGAAGGGAATCGGGCTGGAGGGCGCCGGTGTCTACACGCGAGTCGAGCTTCCGTCCGGTGAACGCCGGAAGCTCGGGCGGGATGAGTTGCAGAACATGGACGACCTTCCGGCGGATTGGCGTGTGTACCGCCTGGACAACCTCTGCTCGCAGGGAGCGGCACGGGAGCCGCAGCCGTTCGTTTTCGAAAACCAGACGTTTCACCCGAGCCCCAACAGCCATTGGAAGACGACGACCACCGGCCTCGATCAACTGGCCGCAAAGCGGCGGATCGAGATTTCCGGCAAAAGTCTCGCGTACGTGCGGTTCTACGACGACATGCCCGTTTCTCCGATCGCCAACGTTTGGATGGACACGGGGACCGGATCCTTCACGGAACCGAAGGTGTACGCGGTGCAGACAAACACGAAGGTCGTCGAGCGCTGCATCGCCATGACCTCCGACCCGGGCGATCTCGTGTTTGATCCCACGTGTGGCTCGGGCACCACGGCGATAGCCGCCGAGAAGCTCGGCCGACGCTGGGTCACGTGCGATACGTCGAGGGTTGCCATCAACATCGCGCGTCGGCGTCTGCTCTCGACGGTGTTCGACCACTACTGCACACGCAACGGCACCGTCTCGGGAGGCTTCGCCTACGAGGTGGTGGATCACGCGACCCTGAAAAGCCTGGCGTATGACATGGAAGCGGAGAAGGTGGACCTCGTCGACCGTCCCGTCGTCGATCCCGACGCCGTGCGGGTCACCGGACCGTTCGAGGTTTCGACCCTGGGCCGGTATTCCATCGAAGACTGGAAAGGATACGTGGTCGGCGAGGGTGCCGACGCCGGGAAGCTGGAGAACTACATCGCGGTGATTTGCCGGCTGTACCGCAAGAGCGTGTCGCTTCCACCGTCCGGTGGCCTGATCCATGGGGTGATCGAGGACGAAGGCAACTCGATCGGAATCTCCGTCGGTCCGATCTCGGGACGCGTGACAGCCCGCCAGATCCATGAGGCCGTCATCGAGGCCCGCCAGGCGGGGCTGAACGAGGTGCACGTTCTCGGCTGGGCGTTCGAGACGAATGCCAACGAGTTGACCGCCAAGTTGGAGGCAGAGAACGACGTGGCCGTCCGACTGATGATGATCCGGCCCGACACACTGGCCGAAGGATTGAAGGCCACGCAGCCGGAGCAGTTATTCTCGCCGCTGGCCATTCCCGATGTCGAGATCGTGCCCGACGCCGACGGGCAGGTTGTGCGGCTCAAGGGCGTTGCCGTCTTCGACCGGAAGCGGAGAATCACCGAATACATGCATGCCGGCTCGGGCTATGTCGCCGCGTGGTACCTCGACGAGGACTACGACGGTGATTGTTTCGTCGACTGCCAGATGTTCTTCGACTTCAAAAAGAAACCGGCGATCGAACGTTCGCTGGGAATCGAAGTCGAGCCCGAGGAATGGACGCTACGGACGGAGTCGGATCCGTTCGAGGGAGGGACATACCGCCGGGTCGCGATCAAGGTGGTCGATGTTTTCGGTAATGAGTCGACCACGGTGAAACCGCTGGCGTCATCGTGACGGGCACGGTCTCCGGCGACGAAGAACTTCTCCGATCGGGGGCGGCCGGCTATGTCGTCGATCGTGTCGTCATCTGTGATGCGTTTCGCGAGCCCGAGCGGCATTACGAACTGCTACCCGGCGCACGCTCGCGCCTGAAGGAGGGCCGGCGACCGTCGCTCCGATATCGAGCCTCGGCGCGCCAAGTCAAGGGTGGCATCGCCGGCGTTGTCGGAAAGGAGGCGGGTCTCTTCGCGGACATGCTCGCGGCCGACGAGCAACTGAACGATGTGGTCAACGAGCTGCGGAACGAGGTTCGCGAGTGGCGTGAGGCGGGTTGGCCCGGGACCGCCATCGTCACCGGGACACTCCTTCGATGGTGGTTCGACCGTGACGAGGAGCGCCTCGCGAACCATCAGCGTTTCTTCTTCTGTCAGCAGGAGGCCGTGGAAACGGTCATCTACCTGTACGAAGTGAATAGCCGTCGGCGGATGCCCGAGACGGGTGATCTCCTTCGCTACGCACTCAAGTTGGCGACGGGAACGGGCAAGACCGTCGTCATGGCGCTTCTGGTCGTGTGGTCCAGCCTGCACAAGAGGAAGGTTGCGGCATCGACGCTATCGGCGAACTTTCTTGTGCTCGCGCCCAACCTCACGGTGCGCGACAGGCTTCGGGGCATCGACGAGCGGACGGGCGGCGTCACCGGTGCCGGTCTGGACCCGACGAGTCCCGAGAACCTGTACGACGATTTCGACATGGTTCCGCCGGAGTACCGGGAGGACTTCCGACCCAACATCACGGTGACCAACTGGCACGCGATTCCGCTTGCCGAGAAGCGAGACGACTGGATCGCCGAAGACGAGGTGATCGGGGATGGCAGATTCGTCCCCGCCTCGGTCCTGGCGGCCCTGCAGAAGCGGCGCGGCCGCGACCCGGCCGCACCAGTGCGACGGTTCTTGGGCGGTTGGCGTGATCTGGTCGTCATCAACGACGAGGCACACCATGTATACGGCGAGAAGCGGACTCCAAAGGGCGAGGACCCGGGCTTCATCAAGTGGAGCCGCATCATTCACGAGGTGGCGGCGACGGCGTCGATCTCGCTGGTGGTGGATCTGTCGGCGACGCCCTGGTACGGCTCCGGCTCCCCGAAGCCCGAGGGGACGCTTTTCGAGTGGCTCGTCAGCGACTTCTCCGTCTACGACGCCTTCGAGTCGGGATTGGTCAAGGTCGTGCGGCTGCCCGACCCCGACGAAGCGGGTCGCGTGTACCTGGACCTGTGGGATCTGGTCAAGCAGGCCAAGGTGAAGGAAGAGTATCTCCGGGCATCGCGCGGCGCGATCGAGCACATCTACTCAGGGTGGAAGAAAGAGTATCTGGAGTGGTCCTCGCGCTTGCCGGGCCTGCGGTTCGGTCCGCCGCCGGTCATGTTGGTGGTCGCCAACGATGCGACGCGGGCGCGGTGGCTGTTCGAGCACCTGAGCACGAACTTCCCAGACCTACTCGCAAATCCCGACGACGATGATCCGACGACGTGGTTCACGATCCAGGTCGACTCGAAGGTCTTCGACGCGGACAAGGGTAACGAGGCGGTATTACGGGAGATGGTCAACACAGTCGGGCGCCCCGGAAAGCCGGGTGAGCATGTGCGGTGCGTTGTCAGCGTGAACATGCTGTCGGAAGGGTGGGACGTCAAGAACGTCACCCACATCATCGGCCTGCGCGCGTTCGGCTCGCCGCTTCTGACGGAGCAGGTCATCGGTCGGGGATTGCGCAGAACCGATTACACGGTGTTGAACCAGCCGATCGAGGAGCGGTTGGCGAATGTCAACCGACCCGACGAGGAAACGGTGGATGCCTTCGGCATCCCGTTCGTCGGTTTTCCGGTTGAACGCAGAAAGCGTCCCAAAGCGGGCAAGTGGGGACAAACGCCGACTCCTATCGAACCCGATCCGAAGAAGATCCGATTCTCGGTGTGGGTCCCCAACGTCAGGTCGTGGGCTCTCACCACGACGGAGCCGTTGGTCGACGTGATCGACGTCGACTCACTGGAAGAGCTGGTCATCAACTCCCGCGACACGCCGACGGAGGTGCGGGTCCGTCCGGTGGTCGGCGGACAGCCCGAAGAACTGATGACCCTCGACGACTTCAGGGCCGAGTTTCCACTGCTTCGTTCGACGTTCATCCTGGCGAGGGAGCTGTACGAGACCACGCATCCGGCAGGTGTGCAGGCTCTGGAGGTCGGCCCCATGTTCGAGGAGGTGCTCGACCTGGTCACCGCGTACGTGGACCGGCGCGTGCGCGTCGACGGATCCAGCGTCAAGGCCGACATCGGCATGTACTTCTGGACGCGCAGGGCCTTGGACATTCTGGAGACGGCGGTGCAGGGCGCTCCCGGCGGCACGACGACCGTGCCCCTTTTCGGTGATCCCGAGCAACTGGAGAGCGGCCGCATCCGCCCGTTCGGATGGACCGGGATCATCGCGCGCGGTCGGAAGTGCCATCTCACGAGGGTGCCGTGTCATACGGACCTCGAACGGGAATTCGCCGACTTCCTTGACAACGCTGGCGACGTCGTCCGGTATCTGAAGAACGAGCGCCTCGGCTTCTCGGTTACGTACTACGAGAACAACCGTGCCCGTCAGTACTATCCGGACTTCATAGTGCTCGTCCGAAGCGGGGATGGCACCAACTGCTGGTACATCGCCGAGACCAAGGGTGAGATCCGGACGAACACGGAACTCAAGCGACAGGCGGCGGAGTTGTGGTGCGACCGAATGACAAGGAGCGGCAACGGTGTGTGGCGCCACCTCTTCGTACCCCAACGGCCCTTCGAAAGAGCGGTTGCCGACGGAAGCGAGACATTGACCGACCTCGCGGCGAGGTTGGCCACCACATCGGCGGCCATCATGGCCGGTACTGACTGAAAGCGCGGGCCGGACTCTCGCCGAGTTCTTCGGGCAGGTGAATCGGTGGAGGAGTTGTGTCCACGTTGAAGTCTTCCGGCACCTGCGGACACAACGCCTGAAAGTCACACTTCTCGCACTTGTCGGGGTGTGGGCGCATCGGAAAGTCCGTGTCGAGAATGCGGTCGACGGCCCACTCGACATTCCGGATGGCGGCCTCGACGGCATCGTCACCGACGGGAACCTGTACGCGCTGACCGTCCTTCAACAGGTGGACGGCACCCGTGCGGGCGTTCTCGCCGAGCACCTCCACCGCGGCTTTGGCGTAGAGCTGGACCTGCAACGACATCTCGGTCCAGTCCAGCTCTTCGTTGTCCTCGGGGTTCGGTCCTCCTTCCATCGTCTTGAAGTCGACGACCCAGGCATCCACTATGTTCTCCTGTTGGTCATATCGCAACAAGAGGTCGATCGAGCCGGTGATGACCGCCTGGGCGGCGGGAACCTCGAATCGCACCTCCACCTGCCGCTCGTGGGTGAAGTCCTCGGAATACTCCACCGCGTATCCCCGGAGAATCTCGGCGCCACTCTCCCTTGCGTTTTCGTAGCCGCCAGGCCGGTTGACCGGATCGCGACTCGGCGGGATGTGCTTCAGATGGAACATCTGACGGAGTACCGCCTCCGCGTCGTCCTCGGACGGAATCGAATCTCCGAAACGCTGATGCAACCTCCCGACGGCAGCATGAATCGTGCTTCCGAAGCCGAACATTTCGGTGATGGGTGGACTGAACCCGAAGGATTTGCGAAAGCGGAAGTCGCGAGGACAGCGGAGGTAATAGCGAATCTCCGAATAGGTCGTCGGCACGATCGTCTCGTCGATCCGACGAACGGGAGGGTGCGGCGTCAGGCCTGTGGGCAGCCCGGCGGGATCATCCGAGATCTCCGGATTGACTAGCCGGAGCGAAAACGACGACGGTTGACGGACCTGTCGGCCGGCCGGCAGGTTGGCGCAGCCGGAAACATACAGATAGCGCTCGGCGCGGGTCATCGCCGTGTAGAAAAGGCGCGCCTCCTCATCCCGCGTGGTGTGGTAGGCACCTCTGGCGATCGGTACCTGCAACATGTCGGGCGGCAGCCAACCGCGGTAGGAGCTTCTGGCCTTCGGAAATCGGTTGGCTTCGACGTCGACGATGAAGACGACGGGGAACTCCAGACCCTTCATCTTGTGGACGGTCGCGACCGTCACCGCGTCGGGGCGTCGGAGAACGTCAGCGGTGGCCGCGTCGTACCCGCCTTCGGCGACGTTCGAGAGAAAGTTGAGCAACTCCGTAAATCGCGTGGCCGAGTCGATGCTTAGATAAACGGTTTCGACATCCTGGAGAATGCGGCTGAAGACTCCGAGATCATGCATTCTCCCGTCGTCGAAATCAGTTTCGGGAAGGGCGAAGGCGTTTAGCAGGTCTTGAAGCAGTCGCTGCGGGTACACCCTGCGGCGGGTGCCACCGGCTGGCGTGTGGATCAGTCTCCCCCACTCGGTCAGCACGCGGGCGAAATCCTCGAAACGAGCGTGAGGAAAGTCCTGCACGATCTCGCTGTCGAAGAGTGATCGCGCCTCGTCTCTTGTCGGGTTGCCATCGCGCAACAGTTCGAATGCGTCCCGAAGGACCGATACGTGTGGCCGATCGAAGATCCCGCCGGCCGCCTCAAGACTGAACGGGATACCCGCACCGCCTTGCGCGGCTTCGAGCGCGGATGTGAAGGCACGATGCCGTGGTTCTTCGTTTCCCTCCGGCATTCGGGTGGAGCGCATCAGGATGGCAAAGTCGGCGGGCGTCAACCCCCGCACGGAACCATCGCCATCTACATACCTGCTGCCGAGCAGCCGCTCGATCCTGTCCGCCACCCACGCGGCCTCGCTCGGCCGATTGGGGAACCACAGGACGCGATAATCACGTGGACCGTCGGCAGTGGTGGCGGTGGGATTCTTGGCAAGACGCGTTGCGCCCAGCTCCGCCGCGGCGAACCGCTCCGCGGTCTGCACGATCGCCTCCGTGCTGCGGAAGTTGTGCGTCAGGTCGTGGCGTGCACAGTCGACGTAGCGGTTGTGGAAGTCGCGGATGTAACTGACATCGCAACCTCTGAAGGCAAAGATGGATTGGTCGTCGTCTCCGGCGACGAAGAGGTTGACGCCTCGGTCATGAAACTCATCGATGAGTCGTTCTTGAATCGCGTTGACGTCCTGATACTCGTCCACCATCAGGTGCGTGATGGTCGACACGACGTTCTCCACGCCGGGTTGACGTGCCATCAACGCCTCGACCGTCCGACGGATCATCAGCGTGAAGTCGATGAAGCGATCTTCGTCGAGCCGTGCCGAGATGTTGGTCAGCACGGTGCCGAGAGGTGCGTCTCGTCGGGTGATCTCGTCGAGATCGAGCATCTCTTCGTTCGCGATGGTCCACGCATCGGCCACCTCGCCGATGAGCTTGAAGTACTTCATGTTTTGACCGCCACGAGCGTCGCGTAGCTGCTTGATGGCAAGCTGCGGGTACCGGGAGATCAGGTACAGCTTCAGGCGATTCTCATCGAGAACTTCGTACTGGCGATATGTGGCGTCCATGGCGCCGAGCAGGTCCTTGCAGTACGCGTGGATGGTTCCGATGTACATCGATCCCAGGAGCGTTGGATCGATGCCGATGCTGGCAAGGGCCTGTGCCACCCGTAGTTTGATGGACTCCGCCGCCTTCTCGGTGAAGGTGAACGCGACGATACCGCGCGGGTTGGTGCCTTCGGCCACCAGGCGGGCGATGCGGTATGCGAGGGTTCGCGACTTGCCGGACCCGGCGCACGCGATGGCAAGAATCTCCGGCGACGGGTCGAGGACGGCAGCTCGCTGCGCCTCGGTCAGCTCGGCCCTGAGCACATCGTCAAGGTCGGTCAGCTCCGTTGTCCCTTCGCCGAGTGCACCAGTTGGCGTCGAATCTCGGCGGCGTGTCGCCGGACGAATTCGGGCGGCAGTGCATTGCCGATCATTTCGGCGGCCACGTACTTGCCATGACTGAGAGAGAACTTGTATCGGTCAGGAAATCCCTGAAGCAGTGCTGCTTCGCGCAGTGTGATGGCCCGATTTCGATCGGGATGGAGAAAGCGACCCTTGGACGGATTCACGCAGCCGCTGGTGATCGTCGGGGAGACGTCATCCCAGGCCATCCGGCCGTAGATGTCGTGAAAGCCGTCGCAACGGCGGTGGCAGGCGAGTTGTTCTCGTGGCCCGAGGTCGCCGCGGCTGCCTCCGTCCTTTGGAATCCGGGCGATGAGGTCGGCGATTCTCTTGGAGCGATGTTCTTCGAGGTCGTGGAGAGGGTCACCGCTGCTTCCCACATCGGGTAGCTCTCCGATCACCTCGCGCACGGTGTGCACCACCGTGTCGGACGCGGCGAGCGGAATTGATCTTCGAAGGCCCGCCACCAGGATCATCCGTCGCCGCCGTTGGGCCACTCCGTACCGGGCTGCGTCGAGGACACGCACCGTGACGGAGTAGCCGTCATCCTCCAGGTTGGTGCGCAATCGTTCGAGTCTCCCGTCGGTGACCAGCCCGGGGACATTCTCAAGCATCACTGCCCGTGGTCTGAGCCCGCGAACGAACCGTTCGAACTCCGTGACGAGGTCATTCCGGTCGTCATCGACAACTCGGTGGCCGTTCATCGACCGCAGGGTCGAAAAACCCTGACACGGTGGACAGCCAGCCAGAAGATCAAGCGCTCCGGGTCGAAGGTTCAGCTCGCGACGAACTCGTGCGATGGCCAGACTCCTAATGTCAGTCTCCCAAAGCTTGACCCCGGGAAAATTGGATCGATAGGTCTCGGCGGCGACAGGATCGATTTCGACAGCCCCAAGCACCTTGAAGCGTGCCCATCGGAGTCCTAGGGTCAGGCCGCCGGCACCCGAGAACAGGTCGATGGCGGTCGGGTACCGCCGCGTGCTTCCGGCGACGCCTGGTGACATAACCGTCTCGCCGGAGGAGTCAGGCTTGTGGCGCGAACTCAGGGATTGGTTGGCGGGCGTGGCCATCTACCGCGCCGTCCGGGCTCGGCGGCCCAGCACTGCGTTCTCGACGGTGTCGGCGATCGCCGTGGGATCGTCGTGTTCCCAGAATCGCATCACAAGCCAACCCGCTCCGACGAGAGCTGACGAGATCCGCTCGTCACGCTCCCGGGTTTGTTCGATCTTGGCGCGCCACCACTCGCCGTTCGCTTTGGGCCAGCTGGCATGGTCGGGACATCCGTGCCAGAAGCAGCCATCGACGAACACTGCGACCCTGGCGGGACCAAAGACGACGTCTGGCTGACAACGGGTCGACGCGAGTGGGGTTCGGTTGACGCGGTAACGGAGCCCACGAGCATGCAGGAGACAGCGAAGACGTAGCTCGGGAGCGGTGCCGTTGGTCCGCACCAAGCTCATCCGCCGACTCACTGCAGGAGACGACGGCTCAGGCCGCGAGGGCGACGGCTCAGGCCGCGAGGGCTCGGCTCTTCCCGCCTCCGAGGACTGCCTGGCGATCGGAGCCTTGTTCACGATGCGATGCTACAGAAGCCGCGCTTGAGACAGTGGATTCGGGAGGCTGTGCGGCGAACGGGGATCGATGTGAGGCATCGGGGCGCGGTTGGCGGTGGCGCCGTTGCATGGGACCGGGTTGCGATGACCGGATCCCTTGAACTGACCCGTTGTGCGAGTCCGAGACCCCATCATGGGGTAGGGAGGACCACATGACATAAAGCGACGCAGGCACAGCCCCGAGCAGATCATTCGCATGCTCGCCGAGGGCGAGAGACTGCTGGTGTGCGAGCAGGCGAGAGAGCCAGCTCACACCGGCGAGCACTGCTTTGTTCTGTCCGATGGCTGCAGCACCGGGCGAGCGACCCGCCGGCGAGATACGGAGACCTCGATGCGAAGGCATGACGACCTTTATGGCCAACGCCTGTTGTGTGCCCCAGGAGAGCCGGACCGACTGGAGTAGACGAATGAGGGCCGAAGGAGAGCGCCACACTCAATCTTCGTCAGCAAGGTCACGCCAACGAAAGTCCAGGCTGACGGAGCGAACGAGGTTTCCGGTACCCACAGGCCCCAGGAGGCGGCGCTCTGGCGTCCACCATGCCACCATCTCGCTCGGCGCCCGCAGCGTCGTGTGTTTGTGCCGAGCGTCCATCGGGCCTGAACCTGCGACGCCAGCGGTTACACTCGCTAGTTCACGCGATGTGAGTTTTACCTGGACTCATCGAGACCTGTGGATAACTCCCGTGTGGTCGTCGCACTGATCATGTGCTCACAGCACTGCTTGGTTTTCGCGGCTCCGGTACGGACCATTTGCGAGGAACGGTAGGTAAGGCGGTAGTCACAGGCGGCAGCGTCTGGGCGATCGCACAGTCCACCCATGACGGAGGTCCGCAGATGCTCTCGCAACGTGAAGAGAGTGCCACGCCCAGAACCGACAAGCCGATCCGAGCCGGTGCCGTAGACAGGCCCTGTCCTCGCGTTGAGCCCTGGCTCGACGACCTGATCGACGAGGTCGGCCGCGATCCGCGATCGGAGTACGTAAAGACCTTCTGGCTCCTTGTGCCCAGCCAGCTGTCACCGCAAAGTCCGCGTCTCAGCGCCTCCCGCTGCACCCCGCCGATCCCGACAAATGGGCCGAACAAAGGGGCCGTCCGCACCGCGACACACGACATGCAAGGTCCGACGTGACTGACCGCTGGCAGCAACCGCACCGCTTGGTCCGCGTCCTAGGTGGCCGTTGGACTCTTGCCGTGCTCGCCGAGCTCGCCGAGCTCGCCGATGGCGGTCGACGCTACCGGGACATCTATGACGCCTTGGACGGGATCTCCCACAAGGTCCTCACCGACACGTTGCGGCGCGCGGAGCGGGACGGGCTGATAAGTCGCCAACTCGATTTCGGGCGGGTCCAGACCGCGACGCTGTACCAACTCACGGACCTCGGCCGTTCCCTCGATGAGCCGCTCGGTGCGCTCGGCCGATGGGTTGATTCGAGCTGGCGCTCTATCGAGGATGCCCGGCTCTCATGGGACCGACGAAGCCACAAGGTCCGATCAGACCAGTCCGACTCCTCTCACGCCGCAGTGCGAACGGGTACTTCGAGGTAAGCCAGCTCTCTTTGAAGTGCCATTTCCCCTGGTGTATTGCTGGAGATTGTCGGATCAGGGGGTCCTCGACCAGCTGATCCTGGGTTAGCGAGGACCATCGGTCGAAAGGAGGTCTGCACCTATGCAATCTGGCTGGCGAGGTATTCGATCGGCATCGATTGCCGCTACCTTGAGCCTGTCGCTCGCCTTGTCAGCTTGCGGCAGCACACGCAGCGGCGCTCCCTCAACTACGGGCACCAAGGCACCGATTGCCTCGACGAGCATCCCCGCAACGACTACGACCACGACTACAACCCTCGGCCCAACGTCTGCCGCCGTGCTAAACGCCTACCGAGCTGGATGGGCGGCGTTCGAGCGGGCGCTCACGACGGCGAACCCGAGCGACCCGGAGCTGGCAGCGACGATGGTCGAGCCCCAGTTGCAGAGCGTCAAGGCCAATCTCTTCGCCGACAAGAGAGCGGGGATGGTTGGCCGAGGCACGACCACGTTGCATCCGAAGATCACGGCCTTGTCGGCCACGACGGCGACTGTGGTCGACTGCGCCTACAGCAGGGCCGAGCTCCTCTACGCGACGACCGGCAAGCCGGTGCCGCCGGTTACGCACCCGGAGTACGACGGGGTGCGCGCCACCTTGGTGCTGTCGGGCTCGACTTGGAAGGTGTCCAAGCAGACAGTGACGGACGGGACATGCGCGCCCGGTTCGTGATCCCTGCCACTGTCGTGGTGGCCTCGGTGTGCGTGTTGATCGGCCCGGGCCGGGCGTGGGCGGGCGACCCCGACGGGCAGTACAACTGGGCTGGGGCGACGGCGAACGGGGGACAGCTCACGGTACAGGCCGGAGGGACCTACTGGACCCCGCCGGCGGGCTCGAGTTGGGCCAAGCAGACCGACAGCGACCCGTCGCCGGGCAAGCCGGACCCGAACCAACCCTACGACTGCACCTACCAGGCCCTCGGGCCGAGCGGGACGCAGCTGCTCGGCGCCGGCGGGCCGACGCCCGGCCAGTGGGTGATCCCAACCTGCGCCGGCCCCGGGACGATCAACCCGATGCCGCCGATCTGGGTCACCAATGCGCAGCCCGTTGCGGGCGCGGGCCAAGTCGATCCGGTGGTGGTGGCCGATCAAACCATCCAACAGCTGCCGCTCAGCTCAGCGACAATCAAGATGGCTCCGCCGGCCGGCTCAGAGCAGTTGGTCGGGGTAGCCACCTGGCTCTGGATCGAGCCGGGCGCCTGGCAGACACTCACCGCGACAGCGAGCGCCGGGACGGTCACCACGACGGCGACCGCGACCCCGACCAAGGTCATCTGGGACATGGGCGACGGCAGCACTGTTACCTGTGACGGCCCGGGTACCCCGTACGACCCGAACGACCCGACCGCGACGACCGGCTGCTCTTACACATGGACTCAGGCGGGGAGCTACCAGGTGACCGCGACCATCTACTGGTCCGTCTCTTGGACATCGGTGGGCGCCCCGGGCGGCGGGAACATTGGTCTCAAGCCCGGCCCGCCATCCCAGATGGCGGTGCGGGTGACCGAGTCTCAGGCGATCAACACGCCGATCTCTGGCGGGAACTGACAAAGGCCGACCGATGCCGAACGTGACCGCGCCAACCCGGACCAACGGCACCAAGGCACCAAGCGGTGCCCGGCCCGCCGGTGCGCGCGCTCGGCCGGCCGCTCGCCGTCGCCAGCTCCCGCTCGTAGTGGTCGGGGTGCTGCTGGTGATCGGCGGTGCCCTGGCGTTCGCGGACGCCTCGTTGCACCTCGGCAGCCGAGAGGAGGTGCTGGTTGTCTCCGAGCCCCTCGCTGCGGGCCAGGTCATCACGTCGAGCGACCTGGAGACGGTGCGCGTCTCGACCGGTACCGGCCTGCAGGTGGTCCCGGCCGGCGACGAGGCGAGCGTGGTCGGTGCCGCCGTGGCGGTGCCGCTCGTTGCCGGGGCGCTTTTGACTCGCGCCGAGGTGGGCTCGACCGCTCCGGTGGCGTCCGGATCGGACGTGGTGGCGGTGGGGTTGAAGGCCGGCCAGTACCCCCCAGACCTCGCGCCCGGAGACCGGGTCCAGGTCGTCCCGGTCACTTCGCCATCGTCATCCTCGCTCACCCCGACCGGGAGTCCGGTTTCGGCCACGGTGCTGGCCGTCGACGTGGCGTCGGTTGAATCCGACAGCCCGACCGTGTTCTCCCTTGAGGTATCGAGGGGTGAAGCGGACGAGGTGGCGGCGCTCGCAGCTGCCAACGAGGCGAGCCTTATTCAGCTCGGCTCTGGTGCCGGGTGAGGTGAGACTCCGGTGAGCGTCGTGGCGCTTGGAGCGGTCCGCTCGTGTGGGGTGACGACCCTGGCATTGGCATTGGCCGCTACGTGGCCGTCGAGCCGGCGGGTGCTGCTGGCGGAGCTGGACCCTGCGGGCGGGACGCTTGCTGCCGCGTCGGGCTGGCCACCCGAGCCAGGACTCGTGAGCCTGGCTGCCGCGGCGCGGCGGGGCAGTGACCCCGAGCTCGTGTGGGAGCACTGCCACGAGCTGGCGGACGGGACGGCGGTGCTGGCCGGGCCGGGCTCGGCGGACCAGGCCCGTAGCGCCCTCGGGATGCTCACCGGTCTTCTGGGTCGCCTCGGTGAGTTGAGCGCCGACGTGCTCGTTGACTGCGGCCGGTTGGCCGGTGCATCTCCGAACCCTGTGCTTTCGACTGCCGATCAGGTGGTGTTGGCGGTCCGACCGCGCCTCGCCGACCTGCACGCACTGGCGAGCTTTCTCGAGACCAACCCAATCCTCCGACAAGACCCGTGCCTTGTGCTGGTGGGCGACGGCCCCTATCCGGACCAAGAGGTGGCCGAGGCGCTCGGCGTCGAGGTAGCGGCCCGGCTGCCCTGGGACCCCGAAGCGGCGACGTCGCTGGTATCAGTCCCGGCCTCGGCTCGGGAGCTGCGAGTCGCGCCGCTCGTGCGAGCCGCGAGGACTCTGGCCGACCAGCTGAGCGGCGAACCCGCAACGGGGACCGTCCCGAGCGAAAGCGTCGAACCCGGGCTGCCAGTCTCCCCATTGCGCGTTCGGGTACTGCGGGCCTGGCGAGCCGAGCCGGCGATCCACTCAACCAACGGCTCGGCACCCGAGGAGGTGTCTCGGTGACGAGCGATGCCGGCCTCGTGGCCGGCCTACGGTCCGAGGTGCTGGCAGGCCTGTCAGACCAGGAGCGTGCCTTGCACGACGGCGGCCGGCCGGGACTCGGAGTCGGAGACGAGCAGGCGCTCGGGCGGCAGTTGATCGCCGAAGCGTTGGAGCGCCGCGCCCGGGAGGCCCTCACCCTCGGGTCCCCGGTCATGACAGGCGAGGAGGAGGACGACCTGGCCCGTGCGACCTTCGACGCGCTGTTCCGCCTGAACCGGCTGCAGCGGCTGTTGGACGACCCCGAGATCGAGAACATCAACGCCAACGGCTGTGACGTCGTGTGGGTCCGCTATGCGGATGGCCGGCGGGAACAAGTCGGGCCGATCGCGGACTCGAACGAAGAGCTGGTCGAGATGCTGCGCACCGCGGCGGCCCGCATGGGGATCGGAGAGCGCCGCTTCGACCTCGGCTCGCCCAGCCTGTCGTTGCAGATGCCCGACGGCTCGCGCCTGTTCGCACTCATGGCGCTGGCCGCCCAGCCGTGCGTGTCGATCCGCCGGCACCGCTACCTGCGCGTCACGCCCGACGACCTCATCAAAAAGGGCACACTCGATGTGGCGCTTCGCGAGTTCCTCCGCGCGGCGATGCGGGCCCGCAAGTCGTGCATCATTTGCGGCGGCATCGGGGCCGGCAAGACCACCCTGCTCCGGGCGATGGCCGCCGACATCCCTCCGACAGAACGGCTCATAACCATCGAGGACTCCTTGGAGCTGGGCCTCGAGCGCTTTCCCGAGCTGCACCCCGACGTCGTCGCCCTCGAGGCCCGTGAACCCAACCTGGAGGGCGAGGGCGGCGTGAGCCTCGCCGAGCTCGTCCGCTGGGCGCTGCGCATGTCACCCGACCGGGTGATCGTCGGTGAGACCCGCGGCGAGGAAGTCCTCGCCCTCTTGAACGCCATGAGCCAGGGCACCGACGGGTCCATGGCCACACTGCATGCCTCGTCCTCCAAGGGGGCGTTCTCCAAGCTGGCCACCTATGCGGTGCAGGCTCCCGAACGCCTCCCGCTCGAGGCGACCAACCTTTTAGTGGCCAACGCCGTCCACTTCGTCATCCACCTGGCCCAGGACGGCGACCGGCGCTTTGTCTCCTCTGTCCGCGAGGTCATCGATGCCGAGGGACAGATGGTGGTCTCCAACGAGGTCTTCCGCCCCGGCCCCGACGGCCGGGCCGTCTCCGGAGTGCCGCTACGTAGTGACACCCTCGACCAGCTCGCCGCGGTCGGCTTCGACCCCGGCCTGCTGGATCGGCCCCAGGGCTGGTGGGAGCAGTGACCGCGCTCGCCGCCCTTTGCGGAACGATCGTCGGCCTCGGCTTGGTGATCATCGTGGCGGGCCTCCGCGGCGTCGAGCTGCCTCGCCCCGTCAGGTCCGTCGGACGCCCGCGGGCAGAACGGGCCACGCTCCGGATCGGACTGGCGGTCGGTGCCGCCGTGGTGGTCGGGGCGGCCACGCGCTGGCCCGTGGGCGCCCTGTGGGCGGGCCTGGCCGGGTGGGGCGCACCCGGGCTGCTCGCCGGCGCGAAGGGACGCGGCGAAGCGGTCGGGCGGATCGAGGCGGTGGCCGGGTGGTCAGAGATGCTCCGTGACACCATGGCCGGCGCTGCCGGCCTGGAGCAGGCCATCGTCGCCACCGCCACCGTGGCGCCGTTGC
Organism: uncultured Acidimicrobiaceae bacterium; assembly: GCA_963841155.1. Classification (GTDB taxonomy): domain Bacteria; phylum Actinomycetota; class Acidimicrobiia; order Acidimicrobiales; family Bog-793; genus Fen-455. The sequence continues at coordinate 326,957 of CAWJBM010000001.1, forward strand.
CGATCCGGGCCGAGGTCGCCACCTTGGCGGTGCGCCTCGAATCCGAGCGCCTAGCCCCGGCACTACGCGCCTTTGCCGACGAGGTGGCCGACCCGACCTGCGATCTCGTCGTCGCGGCTTTGGTGCTCGCCGCCGAGCACCAGGCCCAGCGCCTCGGCGAGCTGCTGGGCTCACTTGCCCAAGCCGCCCGTGACCAGGCCACCATGCGACTGCGAGTGGAGGCAGGCCGGGCACGGACCCGCACCTCGATCAAGGTCATCGTCGGTGCCACCGGCGGCCTCGCCTTGGGCCTCGCCGTGCTCAATCGCGGCTACCTCGCCCCGTATGGCTCCGCCCTCGGCCAGTTCGTGCTGTTATTGGTGGGCGGCCTGTTCGCGGCGAGCTTCGTGTGGCTGTCGAAGATGACCCGCGCCGCCACGCCCGAACGGTTCCTCACCAAAGCTCCGGCGATCACGACTCGTGACGGACTCTTTGAGGCGCGATCGTGATACTCGCCCTCTGCTGTGGCGCCGGGGTAGGCGGCGGCCTCTTCTTCGTCTTCCGTGGCCTGTACCCGCCCAGGCCCTCGCTCGCGCAGGCCCTCGCTCAGCTACGCCTGGTGCCCGAAGCGGCCCCGGTTCTCGCCCCCGAAGCCGACAGCGGTTTCGCCGCCCGACTCGGCCGGCCTGCGGCCCGTGTCCTTAATCGATCCGGTGCCGGCTGGCTGATCCCCCAACGAGTGCGCCGCGACCTCGCGGTCTTGGACCGCAGCCCCGAACGCCACCTCGCCGAGAAGCTCACCTTGGCCCTCGTCGGCCTCCTGTTCGCGCCGGCCATCTCGGCTCTTCTGTTGCTGGGCGGGGCGCACCTTTCCCTCACCGTGCCGTTGTGGGGGTCACTCTTCTTGATGGTCGGCGGGTTCGTCCTGCCCGATGTGGGCATCCGCGCCGACGCGGGACGCCGTCGCCGGGACTTCCGCCACGCCCTCGGCTCGTTCTTGGACCTGGTCGTCGTCGCGTTGGCCGGCGGTGGCGGGATCGAGACCGCGCTCGGCGACGCGGCGAGCATCGGAAACAGCTGGGCGTTCTCATACCTGCGCCGGGCACTCGACGGCGCCCGCCTCGCCCGAGAGACCCCGTGGGCGGCACTCGGGAGGCTGGGCACCGAGCTCGGGGTCGGTGAGCTGTCCGAGCTGGCCGCGTCGGTCAGCCTGGCCGGCACCGAAGGCGCGAAGGTCCGGGCGTCACTCGCTGCCAAGGCCGCCTCGTTGCGTACCCACGAGCTGGCCGAGGCCGAGACCGCCGACCAGGCCGCCACAGAGCGGATGAGCCTCCCCATCGTCATGTTGTTCGCCGGGTTCCTGTTCTTCATCGGCTTCCCGGCCGTCGAACGCGTCCTCAACGGGCTCTGACCATCAACAAAAAGAAAGAAGGCGACCTGCCATGTTCCCTGAACTGACCATCCTCAGCCACCTGTTCCAAATCCTGCACGCCCGATGGCAGGTGCTCAGAGCCGACCCCGAGGCCGGCTACTCGACCGAGACGGTCGTCATCACCGCCTTGTTGGTAGCCCTCGCCATCGGAGCGGTCGCGGTCATCGCCTCCAAGGTGTTGACCACCGCGAACAACATCAACACCGGGAACTGACCGACGCGATGGCGCTGCGGAGGCTGCGCACGCCAGCGCGCCCGCGACGGCGTCGGTGGTGTCGCGCCCTTAGAGGTGACGAGCGCGGCTCGGTCTCGGCCGAGCTGGTACTCGCCACGCCGCTGTTGTTGGTCTTGATCATGGGCGTCGTCCAGTTCGCCCTCTGGGAGCACGCCACCCACGTCGCCGACGCCGTCGCCCAACAGGGCCTCGCCGTCGGCCGTCTCCAAGGCGAGACCGCAGCCGCCGGCCAAGTCGAAGCCCAAAGCGTCCTCGACCAGCTCGGCACCGGCGTGCTCGTGGGTCCCGACATCACCGCCACTCGCACCGCCACGACCACCACCGTCGTAGTCACCGGTCACGCCGAGAGCGTCTTCGGCCTGTTCTCACTGCCGGTCAAGGCCGTCGCGTCCGGGCCGACCGAGGATTACGCCGCCCCGGCTCAAGCGCCATGACCTTTCCCGCCCGTCTGAAGCGGGACGAGACCGGAGGCGTCGCCGCCGAGCTGGTGCTGCTGACCCCGCTCCTCATCCTTGTCCTGCTCTTCGTCGTCGCCCTCGGACGCCTGGCCGGGGCGCGCATCGACGTCGACGGCGCCGCTGCTCAAGCAGCCCGGGCCGCGTCCATCGCCCGCGACCCCGCCACCGCGACCGCCATGGCACAACAGACCGCGACCGCTGCGCTCGGATCCGACAACGTCACCTGCGCCCAGCTCAGCGTCAGCACCGACACCGCCCAGTTCCAGCCCGGCGGATTGGTAGCCGTCACCGTCACCTGCACCGTGAGCCTCTCCGACCTCACCGGGCTGCGCCTTCCGGCTTCGGAGTCCATCTCGAGCCGTTTCGTCGAGGTTGTCGACACCTACCGGAGCGCCACATGACCGGCACGCTCGGGCGACTGCGTGCCCGGGTGGGCGAGGAGGAAGGCATGGTCACCGCCTTCGTCGTCGTCTTCACCCTGGCGCTGTTGCTCATGGCCGGCCTCGTCCTCGACGGCGGGCTGACGCTCGCCGCCAAGGTTCAGGCCATCGACGAGGCCCAAGCCGCCGCACGTGCCGGGGCGCAGGCCATCGACATCCCCACCTACCGGGCCACCGGCCAGATCACCCTCGACCCCGCCCAAGCCACCACTGACGCCGAGGACTACCTCGCCGCGGCCGGGCACAGCGGCACCGTCACCGTGAACGGCAACCAGGTCACCGTCACCGTCTCGATCACCCAACCCATGCAGATATTGAGCATCGGCGGCATCGATCACCTCACTGTCACCGGGACGGGCACGGCCACCGCCGAACAGAACGGCGGGCCGTAATGACCCGTGTCGGGCGCATCCTCAAAGGCCTCTGTGCTCTCGGTCTCCTCGCCGCCCTCGCCGCCGGCATCCCCTGGGCACTCTGGCACTTCATCGGTTGGCCCCTCCCGCACCATGTCCCTTCACTGGCCCAGCTCGGCCACGCCCTCGATCAGCGAGGCATCCCCGACCAGGCCCTCATCGACGCCCTCGCCGCCGCCGTCTGGGTCACCTGGGCCGTGCTCGTCGCCTCCATCGCCGTTGAGGTCCCCGCCGCCCTCGCCGGGCGCCGCGCCCCCCGGCTCCCGCTCGCCGGGATCTTCCAACCGGTCACCGGCCGGCTCGTCGCCGCTGTCATCGTCGCCGCCCTCTCCCTCGCACCTCGCCCGACCCAAGTGACTGCACTTGGATCGCTCGGCGGCGGCCTGTCGACGCCAAGCGGACGCCAACCAGTCGCCACGCTGGTTCTCACCGGTGCCACCCAGCCGCTCTTGGCCACGTCCAAACCGGCCACAGCAGCCCTCAGCCACGCCCGACGCCGCGACAGCTTCCACCAACTCGTCGCGCACCTATGTCGTCCAGCGCGGCGACACGCTCTGGGGCATCGCCGAGCGACAGCTCGGCGACCCGTTGCGATTGGTCGGAGATCTACCAGCTCAACGAGGGCCGGCCCCAGCCCGACGGGCGCGCCCTCACCGACCCGCACTGGATCGACCCCGGCTGGACCCTCGTCATGCCCGAAGGACCAACGCCAACACAACCAAGCTCAGCGCCGACCCGGCTCCCGGTCACGACCACGCCGACGAGACCGACTACCTCACCCGCCCCACCGGCCGTCACGCCAACGACTGCGCAGAGCCCATCGACCGCGCCCCGACCCGCGACCTCCGTACCGGGAGCGCACGCACCGGTCCCGACGAGCCGCGCGGCCCACCAGGCCGACACGACCGGGGCGCCGGTCCGGTTGCCGTCGGGCTCGGTCGTCGCCGGCTCGTTCGCGGCGGGCGTCCTCTCGGCCGTCGCCCTCGGGCGCCTGCGCCGGCGCCACGCCTACCGCTACCGGCCGCCCGAGCCCGGCCGGGACCTCACCCCCGAGCCGTTGCGGCCGACGCTGCGCCACCTCGCCCATCCCTTTGGTGCTGACGCGGACCACGAGGACACGAGTGACCCCGGAGCGTTCCCGATCGCCTCGTTCGACGACACCGAGCGCCGCTTGGACCCCGGACACCTCGAGGTCGGTACCCGCAACGGTGCGACCGTCACCGTCGAGATCACCGACCTGTCGGGCATCGCCGTCTGCGGACAGGCGACCGACGACATCGCCCGGGCGCTCGTTGCCGGCCTGCTGGTCCGGGCCGGTCCCGGCGCCTCCGAGGTCCTCCTCAGCGTCAGGCTCGTCGAGCGGCTGCTCCCCGGCCTCGGCCCAGATGCGGCGATACGGCGAGCGAAGGCCTCAGATGATCTGGTCCGGGCCGTCGAGGCCGAGATGATCGCCCGCACCCGACGCCTCGACGCGGCCGAAGCCCCAGATGCCGTGAGCTACCGGGAGGCGAACCCCGAGAACCCGCTGCCGTTGCTCGTCGTGCTCCTCGACGATGTGCCTGACGACTCGATCGGGCGATGGGCGGCGCTGGTGGGCGGTTCGGCTCGCCTCGGGATCGCCGTCGTGTTCCTCGGCCATAGCCCTGCCGCCATCGGCCGGCTGTCTGCTGACGCCAGCCGCACCGTCACGAACGCGGACCCGCCCGCGCTCGCCGATCACTTGGCGGGCGCCCGGCTGTTCGGCCTGCGAGCCGACGA
>CAWJBM010000002.1:0-745943 GCA_963841155.1 uncultured Acidimicrobiaceae bacterium
AACCCTCGAACCTCCTGACTGCCAGTCTGTGACTGTGCCGTCCGGCTGGTGGTACTCAGTACCTGTAAGTCCATGTCAATCGGCATTTCCGCTGAAGTCAAATGCTGCCTGGTTATGTCCAGTCCGGCTAAACGTAGCCAGTATGGCTATCAACTTGGCTACATTTTCTGACATTGCGTCTGACATAACAAAAGCCCCCTGCCGAAACAGAGGGCTCGAGCCGGGACGGCGTTCTTGCCGGGCTAGCGCGCCGGTCACCGGGGGCTTCATCGGGATCGGCCGCGGCTTGCACCAGATTCAGGGGCGTAGGCCTCGATGTACTTGGTCACCTGCCCTCCTGTTTGGTCCAGATGGCGACGCTGCGCTGCGCAGATGCCTCGAAACTGGTCCGCTGCCCGCCGGCGCGAGCCTAAATGTCGAAACCTGATGTTGGCACGTGCCCGGGGGGCGCGGTCAGCCGCCGGACCCGTTCAGGACGAGATCGACCACGCCGGTGACTCCTGCGCGCAGCTGGCGGCGCGAGATCCCACGGGAACCGGTCAGGTGGTCGAGTAGATCCGCCCGAACGGCCGCTAGCAGCAGGTGCGCTAGCAACTCGTTTCCGCCGTCGCGGCCGGCGTCCCGCAGCAGGTCGCTGAGGAGCCGGTGCACGAGCTGGTACTGCGGCTGCTCGTAAAGGCTCGCGCTGCCGGAACGCTCCTCTAACGCCAGGGTCAGATGACGGTTGTCGAGTTTGACAACGAGGATGGCATCGAGAATGGCAACGATGCGCCGGCGCGGATCGGCCCCCGGGCCGAGCGGCGGCGGTCCGCTCTCGATCGCGTGACGGAGAGGCTCAGTCCGAAGTGCCCATAAGGCCTGGATCAAAGCGGCCCGGCTACCGAAGGCGCGGAACAAGGTGCCCTTGCCAACGCCGGCGCCTGCGGCCACATCGTCCATGGAAACCCTTGCAGGCGCGGCCGCGGTTGCGAACAGCTCGTCGGCGGCGGCGAGCACAGCGGCGCGATTACGTGCGGCGTCGGATCGCTGGGGGCGTGTCACATCGTGGAGCCTACTTTGGCAATTGGACTGTCAGTCCGTATAGTGTAACTGTCATCCGGACCATTAGTCCGTATCTGAACACAGGAGAACAGAATGTCGGAAGCCGCGGACCTGTTCCGGGCGGGACTGGAGCGCTTCGGCGACGGCGACCTTGACGGTTATCTCGAGCTGTTGAGCGATGACGTCGAGGTCGAGTTCCCCTTCGCCCCGCCCGGCCGTCCCGAGCGGCTGCGCGGACGCGAGAACCTCCGCCGCTATCTCGAGCCGCTGCTCGCCCGCATCTCCTACGACTCGATCACCAGCCTTGTCGTCTACGAGACCGACGTCGCCGGGACCATCGTCGCCGAGATGACGATCGGTCTTCGATTGCTCGAAAGCGGCCAGACATACCCGAGGCGCTACGTCGCCGTTGTTCGCGCGGAGAGCGGGCGCGTGGTGTCGTATCGCGAGTACTGGAACCCGCTCGCCCTGAGCGACCGGGCAGGTGCAGCCGAGGCATCATGAGCAACTTAGGAGTGCTCGTCACCGGAGCGACCGGGACGACCGGATCGCGCGTCGCCGCAGCGGCACGCTCGGCCGGAGCCGAGGTGCGCACCGCCAGTCGGCACAACAGCGACGTCCTGTTCGACTGGTACGCCGCGGACACATGGCCGTCGGCGCTCGACGGCTGTAACCGCGTCTACCTCGTCCCGCCCCCCGGTATCGACGTCGCGCCCGTGATGGTGCCTTTCATCGAGCTGGCACGCCGAAGCGGCGTCGAGCGGCTGGTGCTCCTCAGCACCTCGGTGACCCCGATGGGCAGCTGGGCCGCCGGGGTGGTGCACCAGGCCCTCGCGGAGAACGGGTCGGATGACTTCGTTGTGCTGCGACCCTCCTGGTTCATGCAGAACGTGACCGGTGAGCACCATCTGGCTCGGATGATCCGCGACGAGGGCCGCATCGTGACCGCGACCGGCGAGGGACGAGTCGGATTCGTCGACGCCGACGACATCGCCGCTGTGGCCGTGCACGCGCTGCTCGACAAGACGAGACCCGCGGCCGAGCTGGTGCTGACCGGACCCGAGGCGCTGAGCTACCGGCGCGTGGCCGAAATCGTCGGCGCGGCTCGCGGTCGCCCTGTGGCCTTCGAGCCGGTGACACCGGCCGAGCTGGTCGAGCGGCTCGCTCTCACCTACCCGCTGCCATTCGCGCAGGCACTGGCCCAGCTCGACGCGGTCATCGCCGCTGGGGCCGAGGACAGGGTGACGCCCGACGTCGAGCACGTCATCGGTCGGCCACCTCGCAGTTTCGAGCAGTTCGCCACCACTGCGTTCCGACCCTCCGGCTAACGCTGTGATCGGGAACGCCGAGGGCTTCTAGTCGGACAGCGGTGACGACCGCACCGCGAGCCGATCGCGGTTCGCCAGATCCAACAGTGAGGGTTTCACTGTCGACACCGCCGTTGCTCCGGCGATCGTCGAGGTAGTCAATCTCGTCGACAAGTCAGCCGGTGCCGTCGTGCATCTGCGCTTGCTTCCCGGTGAAGCTAGCAACTACGTCGACGCCCTCGATCGATGAGATGAATTGTTCCGGGGCGATTGCCCCCGACCGTCAACGCCGGCGGACATCCTCGGCCGGGTCGCTAGATTCGACCCGCGGCGCGCGCTTTCTCGCGACTGCTCGAAGCAGGCGAGCCGTCGCCGGGCACGACCTAGCGACCCCTCTCGAAAGAGCGCACGAGCTCGGGAACGCTCTGGGCCGCGATCACCCAAACCTGGGCGGGGTCAACGCGTTGGTAGTGATGCGCAAGCAACGTGCGCAGGCCCACGATGTCCGACCACGGAACCTCCGGATAGGCAGCACGACCCGCTTCGGACATTGCTCGGGCCGCTTCACCGACGATCTCGAGCAGGCGCTCGACGGCGAGCTGACGAACCCTGTCGGTGCGAAAGGCATCCTCGCCTCCGGCGACAATCGCGGCAATCTCACCGGCCGCGTCGAGGATGTCGGCGACGCGTTGGTTGTCTCGCTCATCCATCCCTAAAGGTCGATCGCATCGTCGAGGATGTGCTTGTCCCGAGGCTTCAATCCCCCGGCGGACACGACATCCACATGACGACCGAGCAGGCTCTCCAACTCTGCGGTGAGGTGAAGCACGTCGAACAGCGAACTGCCGGGCTCGAAATCGACGAGCATATCGACGTCACTGTCGGAGCGGTCCTCTCCGCGCGCACCCGACCCGAAGAGGCGCACTCGTTGTGCGCGGCATCGTCTCGCCGCGGCACGTACCTCGTCGCGGTGCTGATCGACCAGCGCTCGAATGCTCACCGTCCCAACTTCGGTCACGTCACCAGGCTACCGGCGTCGCGCCGATCGCTACGGCCAAACGCCTCCATCAGAAGTCGCCGCTGACGTCCGAGGCCGAGCCCTGACACGGGGTGCCGGACGGTGGATTAGAAACTGGCCCCCGAAGAACCGGGAAGAGAACCCCCGATTCTCCCGGAAATCTCCTTTCCACCTGGACTTTCTTCAGTGGCGGGGGCCCGATATCCGCGTTAGCTACTACCCATCTACCTGCGGTAATGGTCGACGCGACCCTCGTGCTCGGCGACTGAGCCCATCCCACCGGCGCCCATGCGTACGTTCGCATAGCAGATGAAGGGCACCGGTACGTCAATCAGGCCGCTGCGACGGCGCTCTTCGGTGTCGTCACATCGCGGCCGTGTCGGTGATCTGGCTGCACTTCGCGCCCACCTCGAGTCCATGGCTCGACCTGGTCGAGCGATGGTTCAAAGAGCTGACAGATCGTCGGCTTGGAAGAGGGGGCCTCCCGACACTCGTCGAGGCGGTCGAAATCTGGGTCGAGCACTGGAACGACGACCCTAGGCCATTCATCTGGCACAAGGCTGCCAACGACATCATCGAAAAGGTGCGCCGCGGAAGGCTAAAGCTCCACCAGATCAATCCCGCGACGGACGACTAAGGGCTGCCCTTCACGACGACCGCTTCGAAACCAGTCGGGCGAAGCGACTCTGCGACGGGCTCGTCCCGCGACAGCACCCCGAGGCTCGAGGACAGTACCGGCCCGGTCACTCCTCCCATCTCAGCGGGTTCTCCGAGAAGTTCGCCGCCACCAAGACATCGCCGGACCGATAGACCCATTGATGCTCCGCCGAAACCAGTTCCTCGTAAGAGCCGCCGCGACCCTTGATGTAATGCCGGCGAATCGCAATGAGCCGTCGGCAGAGCGAGAGGAGCGATCGCGGGTCATCCCGCTGCCCGGCCAAGCTATGGGCAGAGATGTCACCCAGCGGCAACCAGGAGACGGCGCCCGGATCGGTGAAGCCGCCGTTGGCGCTTGGCTCCCAGACGAGGTGAGGAGAACGGCGTTGCTCGGTGCCAACGTATGGCGTCAGATGCTCGGTGTCGACAAGGCGACGGTGATCGAGTCGGTGGGGATCGACGAGGAGGCGAACGCTGTCGTCGCGCGTGCGCCCGCGCAAGGTGACCAAGCGTCGCTGCGGACGGTGCGGGGTCCGCGCGCCGGGCTACGACCAGGGCGAGGGTCGCCGGCGCTGGCGATGCCTCGACCTCGGAGTGGTGATGTGCTTGCTCGAGGCCGACTCGCCCAGGGTGAGCTGTCCGAAGCACAGACGGACCGTTGCCCAGGTGCCCTGGGCCCGCCATGGGGCGGGTCACACCCGCGACTTCGACGACGAGCTCGCCTGGCTCGTCACGCACACCGCGAAGTCGACGGTGTGCGAGCTCATGCGCGTCGCCTGGCGGACGGTGGGCTCGGTCGTCGCTCGCGTCGTCGCGGACGGGCGCGCGGCCCATGACAACTTTTACGGGCTCTCGCGTATCGGTATCGACGAGATCAGCTACAAGCGCGGGCACCGCTACTTGACGGTCGTCGTGGACCACGACTCCGGGCGCCTCGTCTGGGCGGCGGTCGGCCGCGACAAGAAGACGCTAAACGGATCCTTCGACCTGCTCGGCAGTGAGCGTTGCGCCAAGATCAACCTCCTCTCGGCCGACGGGGCCGAGTGGATTGGCAATGTCGTCGCCGAGCGGGCCAAGAACGCCACGCTCTGCATCGACAGCTTCCACGTGGTGAAGTGGGCCACCGACGCCCTTGACGAGGTCCGTCGCGAGGTCTGGAACACCGCCCGGCGCTCGGGCATGACCGGCGACGCCGCAGAGCTGAAGGGCTGCCGCTACGCGCTGTGGAAGAACCCCGAGGACCTCACCGCGCGTCAAGAAGCAAAGCTCGCCTTCATCGCAAAGGTCAAAACGCGGCTGTATCGCGCCTATCTGATGAAAGAGCAGCTCCGGATGGCGATTTCGACCAAGGGCGTGCTCTCGCTCACCATGGTCGAGGCGTGGCTCGCCTGGGCAGCGCGCTCACGCATCCCCGCCTTTGTCGAGCTCGGGCGCAAGATCCGTCGACACCTTCCCGGCATCGGGGCCGCGATGACAAACAACTTGAGCAACGCCTTGATCGAGTCGACCAACACCAAGCTGCGGGTGCTGCACCGGATGGCCTTCGGTTTCAAGGAGCCCGAGCACCTGATCGCCCTCGCACTCCTCGACCGGGCGGTTGCTGCCCACCACTGCCAGGGCGCGCTCGCTGACCCAACGCCTGCGTCAACGCTCCCTCGCCGTCAAGATTGCTCCGCGTCCCTCGGACTCCCTCGCTCCCGCTCGGTCGCTCTTGACCGTTTCCCTCGCGCCGACGCGGAGAGCCATCGGAAGCGACGCTCAGGCGTCGCTTCGGCTACGAAGCAATGAGCAACCCGGACGGAGTCCGCACGCGACCCGCTCGGATTCTCGCCGCCTGTAGGACGGCAGCCTCAAGGAGTGCGGAGGCGTCGTCCCGTCGGAGGTCGACGAGTGCGAGGACCGCGACGATCTCGTCAATCGATTGCTCGTCCCGAAGTCGCACGACCACACGTGCGAGGCGGGTGCGCTCGGCCACCGTGTGGAAGCGACGGCTGACCTTCGCGATGACGTCGCGGATGGCTTGCCCATCGCCCACCTCGCAGGCAAAGAGCAGCGCATCGAGCTCGGGGTCGACGAGGGCGGGCAGCGACACTACGAGCTCGGGAAAGTGCGCCGGGAGCTCAAGCACGTCATCGATGTAGTTCGAAGGTCCCCCGTTCGCCCGCAGGGCGACGAGTGCGGGGATCGAATCGCGGATCGCCCGAGCGAGGAAAGACCGGTCGGCGGCGTCAGCCGACGGCCCGCAAGGTGAGTCGCAGCAGTACTTTGCCTTCAGGCCACTCCCGCACCGGCACCGCTCGTTGCGTCCCTGCTTCGCCACCACTCACCTCCGATGCGCCACCCTGACGCATCTTGTCCGAGCGGCTTCACGAGGTGGTGGATCCCACCCACGGATGTAGCAGCAGAGCCGGTTTCGGCCGCCTTGCAACGCTCTCGCTCACGTCTGTTGACCGCCTTCAGCACGATCGAGACTTTGGTGTCCTACACACGCTGGGAGGGGCTTTCTTCGTCTGATGGAATGTGTGCACGCCTGACGAACCATCGCCGCGACGCGGCCGACCGACACTCCGGTGCTTCAAGAAGGATCTCAGGCTGGAGTTGCCGCCACTTGACGTTGACCTGGGCGACGTCGACGATCCGTGGCTCGACGAGCTGCGGCGCATCGCACCGCATTCTCCGACGGGACAAAAGCGCATCTTGTCGATCGGAAGTCCGATGGTGTTTCGACTGCGTGTCTCCGATGAACGCGGCGCTACGTGGCTTGATGAGAGTCGCGATGTCGTCTGGCTCTGCGGAGTGCACCGCCGCAAGGAAGGTTGTGACGACGACGCCTTCGCCTGGTTTGCAGAACTGCACGGAAGCGCTCAGCTACTCCCAACAGACGACGACAGGCTGAGGGATGACGCCGAGGCAGTCCTCCGGTTCCACAAGACGCTGACGAATGATCTGCTGATGCTCGTTGACGCAGCATTCGCCGATGCGCAACACGAACTGACAACTGACCTCGGCGAGTGGCTACCGTGCCGAGTTTGCGTCCAAAGCGGTGACGGCCTTCAGGAGATCTGGTGTGCGCTCAGCACCCGTGGCAACGATGGGAACTTCGTCTCAGAGAAACAGCGAGACCTGCTCTTTGCAGAGCTGGAGCGGCACTTGCAGCCAGTAATGTTCGAGGCTCGCAACGACTGGCCGAGCGGTGACGTCGAGTGGTGGGAGGTTGTGCGGTTCGGAGTACGTCAGCGTTGGTGACGCGGACCTGCGATCCGTCGTACGGCTTCATCAGGGACGTCGAGCAGGTGTGCAGCGATGGCGACATCGCCAATAGCAAGAACGGAACGGGCAGCGTCGATGCCCTTCTCGATGAGATCGGCATGCCGAGCGGTGTACTCCTCGATGGCACGGTCCACGAGTTGGGTCTGAGTGGTGTCGGTGAGCGCGGCAAGGTAGCGGATTCGCTCCTTGGTTTGTGGGCTGACCTTTATCGGGGATTGATTGACGCTCATAGCTCTCTCTCCTGGTACCTAAAGGTACAGAGTACCTAGAGGACTGTCAAGACGAGTCCGGCCGAATTGGCTTGGTCCCGCTGGGGTCGCCCGCGAAAACGTACTCGCCCGACGAAGGCTCCAGGCCAGTTTGCTCGCGCCTTCAGGCGAGCTAGCGCTCGAATGACTGCCTCATCGAATCAATCAGCGGAACGCCACGCCAGTCCGACTCCTTGGTCGGCTTGCGCACGAAACCGACACCCGGGGCACCGTCGGCGATGGCAAACGCTACGTGCATCTCTTGCGCCTTCGAGTCGACATCTCTCGACGCGAAGAGCAAGCAGCTCTCGTTTGCGAACTCCGGTCCCGGCTGAACGTGGCTACATTCAGACCGAATCCTCGGCCTTGGCCACACCGCCGCACTGCTGTGACCAGGACTTTCGGGTGAGGTCTTCACGTTTGGGCCGGACCTGGCCCTTTACGCTGTGATCGTTGGGTTGCCCGCGGCCTAAGGAACATTTGCCCGCGCCTTGTCCACAGGCAAGCTCGCTCAGGGCCTCCGCGGGGTGCGCGGATCGGACTCGAGGATGGAAAGGCCCAGGCCCTCGAGCTCGTGCACGAGCGATCTGAGACGACGCTCGTTTTCCAAAAAGGGCCGGTAGTCCTCGACCTGGTCGGGAGAAAGGGTCTTGCTGACGGTCTTTCCCTGCACCTTGCGGCTCCATTGGAAATAGGGACCGTGCAGGACCGGTGGGTCGTCGTGACAGTGACAGCCCGAGTGGGTGCAAGCAGATCGTCGCTCTGTGAGGCTGCCCGGGAGCACGAAGCCGACCTTCGCGAGGGCGCCCGCGATACGCGCCTGTTCTGCAAGCTGTGCTGAGTTGATCGGCACGCCCAAGCCTCCCACGCCTCATCCACCACCTCGGTGATAGCACCCAGTATATATACGGTGTGCTTACTGCCGAGGTGGCGGAGACGATCACCGGCTGGCTGCCGCGCTTGTTCGACGACGACGTCGCCGCCTTTTCGAGATGCGTCGTCACCTCGGTCGGGCCGAAGAGCAAACAGCGGGCCAGGGCCTTGTTGTTCGCGGCCGCCAAACTGGGTGAGTTCGCCTCAAGTCTCGGTGTCGACCTCGAGGTGGACACGGTGCTGTCGCGTTCTTTCCTCGAGCGCTTCGTCCTCGAGGCGCCGATGAGCTCGCCGACTCGGCGCACGTTGAAGACCAACCTCGGCTATCTCGCCTCCCATGTGCCTGGGCACGGGCCGGCTTTGACGCTCTGTCCCCGTGAGCACGCCAAGGTCCCCTACACAGATGGTGAGATCGCCTTGTTCCTCGTCCTCGCCGATGCCCAGCCGACACCGGCGCGTCGCCACAAGGCCTCGGCCCTCATCTGTCTTTGTGCCGGGGCCGGGCTCTATGCGGGCGAGCTGCGGGGCGTGGTGGGGACAGACGTCGTCGTGCGCTCGGGTGGCATGCTCGTCTTGGTCAAAGGGAAAAGGCCACGGGCCGTGCCGGTCCTTTCCCCGTTCCAAGAGCGCCTCATAGAAGCGGCGAGCTTTGCCGCTGGCGACTACATCATCGGGGGGAGCGATGCGAGACGACGCAACGTCACGAGCAATCTCATTTCTTCCCTCGCCGGTGGAGACGACCTCGGACGGATCGATCTCTCCCGGCTGCGCTCGAGCTTTCTTGTCGCCATGGCGGCCCAGATAGGTCTTCGCGCCTTTATGGACGCAGCCGGGATCACCTGCTCGCAGCGCCTCGGCGATCTCGTCGCGAGACTGGCCAGCCCAACCGAGGAACAAGCCGTGGCGCTTTTCTGCCGGGGGCCCGTGCGGTGATCGGAGCTTCTCGTCTCGAGGCGCTCTTGGACGACCCGTTTGTCAAAGAGGTCACCGAAGCGATCGAAGACAGGCTTCCCAAAGGTGTGCGAGCCCGCCAGCTCTCGGTGCGTACCTTGTTGTTGGGCATGTTGCTGGCCGTGGCCGATGACCGCCCGGCGCACCTGTCGCGGGTGCACGACGCCCTCTTGGCTCTTGGAGCTGAGGAGCGCGTGCGCTTAGGTGTCGTCGTGTCTTCGCGAAAAGGGCTTCACCTGCTCAGCTATCGCCAGGTGGAGTACACCAACTCACTTGTCTGTTCGCTGCTCGGAAAAGATGTGCCCGACGGGGGCGCCTCGGCACTGCTCGAAGGCCTGCAAGGGGCGCTCTTGGAAGCAAGCGTGCCGCAGTGGGCCAAGACGCTCTCGAGCTCGCTCGCCATCGACTGGTCCGATATCGAAAGCTTCTCCAAACCACCACCCAAAAAAGGCGGCGAGTGCGCCGACCCCGAGGCCTCCTGGGGGCACCGGCGCGGCAAAGGCCCGGGGCAGAAAGACGAGCTGTTCTTTGGCTACTACTTCTCGCTCGCGACGATGGTCAACGACGAGGGCAGCCCCGCTGTCCCCGAGCTCGTCCGCGCCATGTCGCTCAGCTCTTGTTGGCGCGACCCGGTGCCGATCATCGTCGCGGTCCTAGAGCACCTTTGCACCAAGGGTCTTTCCATCGGTGACGTGCTCGTGGACTCGGGTTACGCGCACCGAAGGGCTGAAGCCTTTGCCCTGCCGATGCGGGCGCTCGGGGCGAACCTCGTCATGGACCTGCATCCAGGTGACCGCGGCCCGCAGGGCACCTTTGCCGGTGCGATCCTGCACAACGGCAACCTCTATTGTCCGGCCACCCCGAGAGTGCTCTTCGAGCTCGGCCCGCTCGCTCGTGACGCGTCATCGACGGTGATCGAGGCTCACGACAAGATGACCGACGAGCTTTCGTGCTACAAGCTCGGGAAGATCACCAAGCCTGACGCGGACGGATACCACCGCGTCTTGTGCCCGGCGGTCATGAACAAGTGCCGCTGCCCGGTGCGCAAGGACTCGATGGAGCTTTCCTTTGACCGTCCGGAGGTCTTCAGCGTCCCGAGCCCGGCCCCGAGATGTTGTCTGCAAATGAGCCTCACGGTGCCGCCGAGCGTCAACGCCAAGACTGCCCAAAAGCACGACTACCCTTCCAAGGCCCACCGCCGCTCTTATGCACGGCGGACCGCTGTCGAGCGCTCGAACTCGAGGGTGAAGGACCCGGCCAGCATCGACGTCGCCAAAGGCTGGTGCCGTCTCATGGGGCTCGCGCCGATCAGCTTGTTCCTCGTCTGTGCCCTTGCCGTGCGCAACCTCGCCGTTGACGACGCCTTCAGTGAGCGGGCGTTGGACGAACAAATATGCAAGGACGCCGGCCTCGGAACGAGAACAAGGCGGCGGCGCAGACGGAGCCTCAGCGACCTCGCCGGGCTGACCTTGAGCACATCTCCATAACCGCCTTCGAGCTCCCGGCAATACCGGACCGAGGCTCCAAACCCGCCTACCGCAACGTCGTTTGGAGACTGAGAAGAGACGAGCAACGAGGGACTGTTACAGCCAAATGTGAAGATAAGTCCAGGTAAAACGTGAAAATCTCCGGGTGGAGGCGAAGGGACTCGAACCCTCGAACCTCCTGACTGCCAGTCAGGCGCTCTACCAACTGAGCTACGCCCCCGAAGAACGCCAGCACTCTATCCGACCTGGGCCGAAGACAACTCACGCGGTTGGTCGCTGCATGCACCCACCAAGACCTGGCGTCGTTCACCTCCGGCTCTGGCAGGCGCACCGGGCGGCCGCCGGCCTGCCGTTCGCACCACGATCGCCTGCGCATGCCCTTCCGAAGTGCCGCATACCAGCCCACTAACCTGTTCCCATGGCGGAATACGACTTTCGCGAGGTTGAGGAGCGCTGGCAACGGCGTTGGGACCAGGACGGCACTTACCGGGTCGACCTCGACGATCCGCGACCGCCCTACTACGTGCTGAGCATGTATCCCTACCCGAGCGGGCCCGCTCACCAGGGGCACATCCGCAACTACACCTTCGGCGACGTGCTCGTCCGGCACCGCACCATGCAGGGCCACGCCGTGCTGAGCCCCTTCGGCTTCGACTCGTTCGGCCTGCCTGCCGAGAACGCCGCTATCAAAGGTGGTGACCACCCGCGCGTTTACACCGAGGCACGCATCGCCGAGCTCAAGGCTTCGGTGAGACGGCTGGGCGCGGTCTACGACTGGCGACGCGAGCTGCGCAGTCATGATCCTGACTACATCCGGTGGAACCAGGTCATCTTCCTCGAGATGCTCCGAGCGGGCCTCGCCTACCGAGCCGAGGCGCCGGTCAACTGGTGTCCTGGATGCCACACCGTCCTCGCCAACGAGCAAGTCCTCGCCGATGGCACTTGCGAGCGATCCGGGGACGTCGTCGAACGTCGCAACCTCGCGCAGTGGTTCCTCAGGATCACCCAGTACGCCGAGGAGCTGCTGGATGCTCTCGACGGCCTGGACTGGCCTGAGCGTGTCAAGACAATGCAGCGGAACTGGATTGGCCGATCCGAAGGCGTCCAGTTCCGCTTGGCCATTGCCGGCAGGCCGGAGATCGAGATCGAGGTGTTCACCACTCGCCCGGACACCAGCTTCGGCATGACCTACGCCGTGCTCGCACCAGAGCACCCGCTGGTCTCTGAGCTCGTGAGCGATGCTCACGAGGTGGAGGTTGCCGAGCTGTGCGCTCGGGCCCGGCATGCCACCGACATCGAGCGCCAGTCGTCTGAAGGTTCGCTCGAGAAGCGAGGCGCCTTCACCGGCAGCTACTGCGTGAACCCGTTCAACGATGAGCTCGTGCCCATCTACATCGCGGACTACGTGCTCATGAGCTACGGCACCGGGGCCATCATGGCCGTGCCTGCCGAGGATGAGCGTGACTTCGCATTTGCGGAGGCATACGGCCTGCCGGTGGTGCGCACGGTCGAGCCCCCTCATGGCTTCGCCGGAGGCGCCTATACCGGTGACGGGCTCAAGATCAACAGTGGCTTCCTCGACGGGCTCGACGTGCCGGCGGCAAAGCGATCGGCCGCCGACTTCCTCGAGGAGCGCGGCATCGGCTCCCGCAAGGTCAACTACCGCTTGCGCGACTGGCTCATCAGCCGGCAGCGCTATTGGGGCTGCCCGATCCCGGTGATGTACTGCCCCACTCACGAGATCGTGCCGGTTCCCGCCGAACAGCTCCCGGTCCTGCTTCCCGACGATGTCGAGTTCCGGCCAACTGGCGAGTCCCCACTTCGCTTCGACGAGGGGTTCCTGCAGACGACCTGTCCCATCTGCGGTGGCCCCGCGACCCGGGAGACCGACACGATGGACACCTTCGTGGACTCGTCGTGGTACTTCCTGCGTTACTGCAATCCTCGTGAGGAGGCGGGCCCTGTCGACATCGGAGCGGCTCGCCACTTCATGCCGGTCGACCAGTACATCGGGGGGATCACCCACGCGATCTTGCACTTGCTGTACGCCCGTTTCTTCACGCGGGCTTTGGCCGACACCGGCCTCGGACCCAAGGAGGTGCGAGAGCCTTTCGCCCAGTTGTTCTGCCAGGGCATGATCCGCCTCGGCGGTCGGGCAATGTCGAAATCCAAGGGCAACGTCGTGTCACCCGATGATTACTTCGCGAAGGTCGGGGCCGACTCGTTGCGGCTGCTTCACCTTTTCATCGGCCCTCCGGTCGACGATGTCGACTGGACCGAGCAGACCGATGAGATCCTCGAAGGTTGCGCCCGTTACCTCGGCAGGGTCTGGCGTCTCGCGACCGACGCCTCCGGGTG
Organism: uncultured Acidimicrobiaceae bacterium; assembly: GCA_963841155.1. Classification (GTDB taxonomy): domain Bacteria; phylum Actinomycetota; class Acidimicrobiia; order Acidimicrobiales; family Bog-793; genus Fen-455. The sequence goes on from CAWJBM010000002.1 coordinate 13,211, forward strand.
TGCCGATCACGCCGCCAAGGACAACACGGGGGGCGATAGTCACGAACTGAGGCGGGCCGTCCATCACACCATCGCCCGCGTGACCGCCGACATCGAGCGCTACGCGTTCAACACCGCTGTCGCGGCGTGCATGGAGCTGACCAACACCATCTCCCGGCACGCTCGGTCAGGTACCGACCGAGCCGTCGTCGAGGAGTCGATCGACACCCTGCTGGAGCTTCTCGCCCCGTTTGCCCCGCACCTAGCCGCCGAGGCCTACGAGCGCCGTCGCGGTGACAACGTCCACACCCGGCCATGGCCGGTCGCAGATGTGCGCCTGCTCGCCGAGCAGAAGGTGACGATGGTCGTGCAGGTGAGTGGCAAGGTGAAGGACCGTATCGAGGTCGGGCGCGACATCTCAGAACAAGCCGCCGCCGAGACGGCCCTGGCGTCACCGAAGATTCAGGAGATCCTGGGCGGCGCTCCACCGACACGCGTCGTCGCGCGGCCCCCTCGGCTCGTCAACATCATCCCATAGGCCCGCCGCGCCGCTCGGGCACGTGTTCGCCTACCGGCCACGCAGGTAGCGCTCCAGCTCCGCTGCGATCTCGTCCCCCGAGGGGACCGTCCGGTCGTCGAGCACTGCCGGTGTTCCTTCGAGCTCGTCGATCTGCTGTTCGAGCTGGCGAACCATCGCCTGATGCTCGCTGCTCTGAGCAATGAGCTCGTCGATCTTCTTGCGTGCGGCCTCGGCAGCTTCGGCGAGGAGGTGGGAATCGATCACGAGGCCGGAAAGGATCGCGAGACCATTGAGCAAAGCGACCGACGCCGCAGGAAACGGCATCGCAGCGACATAGTGCGGCACCCGTGCCCACAATCCGACCGAAGGGATGCCCACGTTCGAGCAGGCGCGTTCGATGGCCGCCTGAATCCCTGCCGGGACGTCGATGCTCCCCGAGATGAACCCGATCTGCTGAGCCAACTGGCCGTCCGAGGCCGTCGCCGCCAGCTTCACCGGCCGCGTGTGCGGAGCACCGGCGGGAAAGCCACCGAAGCCCACCAAGAGCGGGACCCCGAGCGCCGTCGCGATCTCGGCGACGGCGTCCGAGAACGATTGCCAGCGCATGTCGGGCTCAGGACCGGCGAGCATGGCGACGCCCGAGCCGAGGCGGTCGGCCCCGACGCTGAGGGTGACCTGCGGCCAGTCGAGCTCCTCGTTGATCCCGTCGACGATCTTGAGCTTCGGCCTCCGGGCGCGCTGGTCGAGCAGCTCCTCGGAGTCGAACACCGCGTACGGCCGCGTTTCGACGGCCTCGAGCAGGCTCGTCATGGCTGTCGCACCGGCAAGACCTGCATCGACCCATCCATCGAGCGCGACCACGAGCACAGGAGAGGGCGGGGCCGGCTCACCCGTGAGCCGGTAGAGGGACGACGGGACAGTCATTGCTGTTTCCTTCCCAATCGATGCCTTTCACAACCGCAGGCTACCGGTCTGCTCCTGGCGGTCGGATGACGGCCGCACCGGCCCTAGAGGGAGAGCGACTCCCCACCGTCGACGACGATCCTCGCGCCGTTCACATTGGCCGCCGCCTGCGAGCACAGGAAAGCCACCACCTGGCCGAAGTCGGCCGGGTCGCCCATCGGGCGTCCGCTGCCGGCGGCGCCGAGCTCGATCATGCGATCCGTGGCGTGAAACCCGGGACAAGCGAGGTTCAGCGTGACGCCCGTGCCGCGCAGGTCCGCGGCCGCAGTCTTCGCCCAAGCCCACAAACCTGTCCGAGCCGTGTTGGAAAGCGCGAGATTCGGAGCAGCCTGCACGATGGTCGCCGAGGCGATGCAACAGATCCTGCCCCACCCAGCTGGCCTCAGATGGGGCAACGCCGCCCGAACGAACCGGATGCTCGTGAGCAGGTTCGCCTCGATCGCTCTCAAGATGGCATCGTCATCGAGATCGAGCGCACACGCGGGCGGTGGGCCGCCGGCGTTCGGCACGACGATGTCGAGACGACCGAAGCGGTCGATTGCCACCGAGACGAGGTGCTCAGGCGTTCCCGGGCCGGTCACGTCTGCCCGCACGGCGACGACATCCGCGCCGTTCGACCTGAGTGCCGCCTCGGCACTGGCCAGCGCCTCCTCGCCCCGGGCGGAGATGACAAGGCGGGCGCCCTCACCTGCAAGGGCGTCGGCAACAGCGCGACCCAGACCCTTGGACGACGCCGCGACGACTGCGACCCGTCCCTCAAGACCGAGATCCATGACAGCTCCCTCTCCTTATCTGGCGGCCGAGCAGGCCGACAACCCGTCCGATGTGAGCAACTGGACCCGGCAACCGCATCTCCACGCCTCAGGCCTCGACCACAGCCAGGCGGTGATCGGCTTGGTTGCAAACAAGCGGACCGTCGTCGGCCGCTATCACGATGTCCTCGATGCGTGCCCCGAAACGACCGCTCAGGTAGATGCCCGGCTCGACCGAGAAGGCGTTGCCTGCGACCAGCGGCGTCGCGTTCCCGTCCACCATGTAGGGGTCCTCGTGCTCCTCGATCCCGATCCCATGGCCGATGCGGTGGATGAAGGCTCGTCCGTACCCGGCGGCCGTGATCGGTTCCCGCCCGGCACGATCGACCTGCTCGCACGGCGTCCCGACCGTCGCGGCGGCTATCGCGCCAGCCTGAGCGAGACGCAGCACCTCGAACAGCTCGACGAACTGCGCTTCGGGCTCTCCGGTGACCACGGTGCGGGTGATGTCCGAGCAGTACCCGACACCGTCGCCGAGCTGGAGAGAACCTCCGAAGTCGCACACGACCACCTCGCCACGGCCGATCACGCGCGGGCCCGGGTCGTGGTGCGGGCTGGCGGAATTGGGACCGCTTGCGACGATTGCGAAATTCACGCGGTCATGGCCAAGATCGCACAGCCGTGTGGAGATCTCAGCGGAGACCTCGGCCTCGGTCCTGCCGATAAGGCCGATCTCGCCACTCAGCAACGCTGCCGCCACGCCGTCCGCCGCCGAACCCGCAGCGCGCAGCGCGGCAGCTTCGTGAGCGTCCTTCACGGCCCGCAGCGGGCCGACGACCTCTCTCGCACTGCGCCAGTCCGCTTGCGGGATCGAGCGCTCCAGTCCGAGCAGGTGCGAAGCCCAGCACCGGTCCGAGACGGCGAGCCGGCTTCTCCCGCCGACCAGTGCCGCCACAACTTCGGTGGGATCCTCGTGCTCCGGGAAAGGGCGCATGTCGAACAGACGCGGATCGTGGTCCACCCGTGGTGCCTCGAGCTCGGGAACGACCAGGGTCGCCTGGTCGTCGGCCGGGAGCACCAGCATCGTCAACCGCTCGAGCGCCATGGCCTTGTAGCCCGTCAGCCACGGCAGGTCGGCCCCGAGCGAGAGGAGCAGGGCATCGACCTCCAGCTCCCTCATGCGGTCTCGCACGCGCATAAAGCGCGCCGCCCTGGCGAGCGACGCGTCGGTCAGGCGCCCAGGCGAGCCATCGGTGCTCACGGCACTTGCGCGCCCCTCGTCGCAGCCACGGCGCCACTCGATGCGACGACCGCCCGCTTCGCGTGGTAGCTCGAGCGCGTCAGGGGCGACGCCTCGACGTGCGCGATGCCCATCGCCCGCGCCGTCGCCGCCAGCTCCTCGAACTCGGCCGGAGCCCACCAGCGGGCCACCGGCAGGTGTGCCGCTGTCGGGCGCAGGTACTGGCCGAGCGTCACGATCTCGACTCCCACGGCACGAAGATCGGCGAGCGCCGCCACGACCTCGGTCACGGTCTCACCCATGCCGAGGATGATGCCCGATTTCGTCGTGCAGCCTGCCGAGGCCGAGCGGGCGAGCACCGACAAGCTGCGCGCGTAGCTGGCCGAGGGACGGACCGCCCGCTGCAGCCGGTTCACCGTCTCGAGGTTGTGGTTCAGCACGTCGGGGCGGGCATCGAAGACGGTGTTGAGGGCAGCTTCGTCACCCTTGCAGTCGGGGATGAGGACCTCGACGGTGGTACCAGGACTGCGGCGACGGATCGCCGCGATCGTCTCGGCGAAAGCCAGCGCCCCGCCGTCGGCGAGGTCGTCTCGCGCGACAGCGGTGACCACGGCGTGTGACAGCCTCATCCGGGCGACCGCCTCGGCGACACGGTCGGGCTCGCCTGGATCGAGCGGAAGCGGGCGCTTCGTGTCGATCAGGCAGAAGCCACAGGCTCTCGTGCAGCGCTCACCGTTGATCATGAACGTCGCCGTGCCATCAGCCCAGCACTCGAAGATGTTCGGGCAGCTGGCTTCCTCGCAGACCGTCACGAGGTCGAGCTCGCGCATCGTCGAGCGGAGTCGAACCAGCTCGGGGCCGATCCGGACCTGAGCCCGCGCCCACTCGGGCTTGGGGCTCGCGAGCGCCACCCCGTGGGCGGGATCCACTCCAGCCTCGACCAGCCTGCGATCGAGTGCCCGTGTCGGGCGCGGCCCCCCGTCGGCAGTCTTGACCGCCAGCGCGTTGCGCGCAGGACCCGGCCACCACGACGCATCCTGGCGTTCGATCGACGCGCCCTGGGCGAGGTCATCCGGTGCTCGGCGCACGATCGCCTCCACAACCTCGCGCATGGTCACCCTCACGCCCTCAGCGGCGATCGAGGTCACCCCCAGGTCATGCAAGCCGCAAGGGACGATATGGCCGAACATGGAAAGGTCTGGCTCTATGTTCAAGGCAAAGCCGTGCATCGACCGTCCCCGGTTGATCCTCACCCCGACGGCGCAGATCTTCCTCGGTTGGGGACCGTCGGGATCCACCCAGACGCCGGGATAGCCCTGTAGCCGGCCCGCCGTCTCGAGCCCGAGATCACCGATGGCGTCGATGACGAGCTGCTCGATCGCGTGAACATGTGCAGGCACGGCGCCCAGCCCCATCGGGACGTCGAGGATCGGGTAGCCGACGAGCTGACCGGGTCCGTGGTAGGTGACGTCGCCGCCACGGTCGGCGTGCACGAGCTCCGCGCCGACCGACTCCGGGTCCACCAGGACGTGCTCGGCCTTCAGCGCGCACGCCGAGGGTGTACACGTGTGGGTGCTCCAGGAGGAGCAGGTACTCCGCTCCGCCTGCCCTGCACAAGGCCTGCTGCAGGACATGGGCGTCCCGGTAGCGGACGCGCCCGAGCCAGCGGACGCGCAGCTCTCGCCTGGCCTGGCTCAAATCTCGGCTTCCCAGTCGCGCGACTCGATGACTCGGGCCAGCTCGTGCAGGAACGCCGACGCGTACGCTCCGTCGACGGCGCGGTGGTCGAACGAGAGGGCGAGCAGGCCCACCGAATGAATCCCGATCGCCTCGGTCCCGTCGGGCGCGGTGATCACCACAGGGCGGCGCTTGATCCCATCAGTCGAGAGGATCGCCACCTGTGGCTGGTTGATGATCGGCGCAGTCAAGAACGTGCCGAACGGGCCCGGGTTCGTGATCGTGAAGGTCCCACCCACGACGTCGTCGGCCGACAGCTTGCGCTTGCGGGCTCGGTCGGCCAGCTCACCCATGGCACGAGCAAGCCCCCGGAGCGACTGGCCCTCGGTGTTGCGGACGACGGGGACGATGACCCCGCGCTGCTCGAGGTCGACTGCGATGCCGAGGTGGATGTTCCGGTGGATGACAAGCGCGTCGTCGCCTACCGACGCGTTCAACTGCGGGTAGTCGCGCAACGTCTCGACCACGGCGCGGGCGATGAAGGATAGATAGGTGAGACCGATCCCCTCCTCCTCGCGGAACCGGTCCTTGTGCGCCTTGCGAACCCTCTCGATCCCCTCGTAATCGGCCTCGATCACTGCAAGGGTGTGTGCCGAGGTCGCTTTCGACCGGACCATGTGCTCGGCGGTGAGGCGCCGGATGTTCGTGAAGGGCACGACCTCGTCGCGCGCTCCCGCGACCGGCGTGTACGAACCGGCGGCGGCAATCTCTGAGCCGGTCACCGGCAGGCCAGCCGGCACCGCTCCCGACCGTGGCGCGGTCGCCGCCGGCCCGGCCGGAGTCGGTGGGGTCGCTGGTTCAGAAGCCGCCCCGCCTCCGGTCGCGCGACGGTCGATGAACGAGAGCACGTCTGCCCGGGTGATCCGGCCACCCTTGCCGGTGCCTGGGACAGAGGCCGGGTCGATGCCGTACTCGCCGACCAGCTGCCGGACGACGGGAGACAGCACCAGTCCGTTCCCGTTCGGCTCGGTCCCGACAGATCCGGCTGCCTGTTCGCGCACCGGCGCAGGCGCAGGCCCGGGCGACACTGGCGCAGACGCGGGTGCTGGCACGGGCGACACCGGCGCAGGCTGCGAGTCGGGCGGCGCGGCGACGACCGCCGGGCCTTCGGGCGAGCCGGCCGGGACAGCGCCCGAAGGCGCCTCGTCGGCGACGACAGCGAGCTTTGTGCCGACATCCACGGTCGCACCCTCAGCCACGAGGATCTCGGCGAGGTGACCCGACGCGGGCGACGGGACTTCGGAGTCGACCTTGTCGGTCGAGACCTCGAACAAGGGCTCGTCGTAGGCGACCTCGTCGCCCACTTTCTTCAGCCAGCGGATGATCGTCCCCTCGGTGACCGTCTCGCCGAGCTGGGGCATGGTGATGTCAGGCAAGGTGGAGACCCCTTCCCGTGAGTGCCAGAACAGTCTCGCCAAAGGTTTCCGACAGCGACGGATGTGGTTGCACGAACGGCGAGATCTCGTCGGGTGTGGCCTCCCAGTTCACTGACAGATAGGCCTGCCCGAGCTGCTCTGTCACCCACGGGCCGGCCATGTGCACGCCGAGCAGGCGTCCTGCGCGTCCGTCCGGCTGCTTCTCGCAGATCACCTTGACGAGTCCGTCCGTCTCGCCCAGGATGCGGGCGCGGCTGTTGCCGCCGAACGGGTCTCGTTTCGTGACGGTTTCTATGCCCGCGTCGAGCGCGTCCTGTTCGGTCATCCCCACGAAGGCCACCTCCGGATGACAGTAGATGGCCCACGGGACCCTGGCGTAGTCGACCGGGAAGGCTCTCTCGCCGAGGATCTGTTTCACGGCCAGGATCGCCTCGGCGAAGCCGACATGGGCCAGCTGTGGCGTCGCCACGAGATCGCCGACAGCGAAGACCCCCGCCGCCCCGGTGCGCATCCACTCGTCCACGCGCACATAGCCGCGCTCGTCGATCTCGACGCCCGTGCCTTCGGCCAGCAAAGCGTCGGAGAGCGGTCGCCTGCCGATCGACATCAAGATCGTCTCGACCTCGAGCTTGTCCCCGTCCCCGAGAACCACCGCGGTGTGGTCGCCATCCGGCTCATGTCCGGTGACAACGACACCGGTTCGCACAGTGATCCCGCGCTTGGCGAACGACCTGAGGATCACGTTGACCACGTCCTGGTCGCAACCGGGAAGGATCTTGGGCAAGGCCTCCAGCACTGTGACTCGCACGCCGAGATCGGCCAGCATCGAGGCGAACTCGCAACCGATGGCCCCCCCGCCGATCACGGCCACCGATTTCGGAAGCTCGCGCAAAGACAGCAGCTCGTCCGAGGTCTGAACGTAACGGCCGTCCACTTCGAAGCCGGGAAGAGTCCTGGGGACCGAGCCTGACGCGAGCACGACGTTGGTCCCTGCCAGCAGGCTCACCGCTCCGTCGGCTGCGGCGACTTCGACGACCTTTCCGGGGAGCAGGCGCCCCACACCGGAGAAGACCGCGACCTTGCGTTGCTTGAGCAGGCCCGAAAGCCCTCTGAATAGCTGATCGACTATCTGGTTCTTCCTATCCTGGCTGACGGCGAACTCGACCACAGGTTGGCCGGCATGGATGCCGAACTCCTTCGCCCCTTCGACGCCTCGGAACACCGTCGCGGTCTCTAGGAACTCCTTTGCGGGCACGCAACCTCGGTGGAGGCAGGTGCCGCCCACCTTGTCCTTCTCCACCACCGCCACCGACAGCCCCGCTGCGCCCGCGTACAGAGCCGCCGCGTATCCGCCAGGGCCGCCACCGATGACAACGACATCGTATGGCGCGGGCTCAGCCTGGTTCTGTGGCAGACGGACCACCTCCTGGATTCAACGACGATTCGACCGCTTGATCGGCCACCCGCCAGCCGGACGCGCGTGCTCTCCCGAGCGGCCGGGCGCCATTGGGCTCAGCCTAAAGCCTTGCGAACATCGTGTCGGTCGTGTCACCGCGCGGCTGTGGTCGATACCGAGCCGATCGCCTCAGCCGATGAGCGCAGCTGCTCGCATGGCCGAGAACACTTCGAGTGCCGACTGCTCGGGGCTTCCCTCGGTGTTCAGCGAGAGCTCCGGCGACTCCGGCGGCTCGTAGGGGTGTGAGATCCCGGTGAACGACAGCAGCTCGCCCCGCCGGGCACGCGCATAGAGCCCTTTGGGATCACGCGCTTCGCACACTTCGAGCGGGGTCGCGACGTGCACCTCGACAAAGGTCACCGCCATCTCCAGGTGGCGTTCACGGACGGCCTTCCGGCCGGCGGCATAGGGGCTGATAGCGCTCACGATCGACAGGTGACCGACGCGCGCCAACAGGATCGCCACCTCGCCCAAGCGCCGCACGTTCTCCATCCGGTCGCTCTCGTCGAAACCGAGATCTGCGTTCAGGCCGTCGCGAAGCGCGTCGCCGTCGAGCAGGTAGCTGCCCAACCCGTGTTCGAGAAGCAGGTCGTGCAGCGCTTGCGCGACGGTCGTCTTGCCGGATCCCGGGAGCCCGGTGAGCCACACGGTGCCGCCGGAGGTCGTGAGCGCATCGGGATCCGCCACTTGGGTGTCCGAGCCGTCAGAGCGTCGGCCGGCGCAGCATGCCCGCAGCGACCGTGGCGTTGGTCTGCTCGTCCACCAGTACGAAGCTGCCGGTCGCCTTGTTGTCCCGGTACTCGTCGTAGAACAGCGGCGCGGTCGTGCGCAGGTGTACCCGGCCGATGTCGTTCAGCTCGAGCTCGCTGGCTCGACTGTCGCGATGGAGAGCGTTCACGTCCAGCCGGTACTGGAGCGAGCGCACGAGCGCCCGCGCCCACCGCGTCGTCTGCTTGATCGCGAACGTCGAACCTGCCCGCAGTGGCCCCTCGGCCATCCAACAGATCATCGCCGAGAGGTCCTGGCCTACGTTCGGACGATTGTTGGGCCGACAGAGCATGTCACCGCGCGAGATGTCGAGGTCGTCCTCGAGCCGGACGACGACCGACTGGGGCGGGAATGCCTCCTGGAGCGGGCCGTCGGGGCCGTCGATGCTCACTACGTGGCTCGAGAATCCAGAAGGGAGAGCCACCACCTCGTCACCGACGCCGAGCACACCGCTCGCGATGATGCCCGCATAGCCGCGGAAGTCGTGGTACTCGTTCGAGATCGGCCGGATGACGAGCTGTACGGGGAACCTCAAGTCGATGAGGTTGCGGTCAGAACCGATGTGGACGCCCTCGAGGTAGTCCAGGAGCGAGAGCCCGCCGTACCAGGGCATCTCGGACGAGCGGTCCACGACGTTGTCACCCGCCAGCGCCGAGATCGGGATGCAGGTGAGGTCGTAGACCTGGAGGCGTTCGGCGAATCCGGTGAAGTCGTCGACGATCTCCTCGAAACGCTCCTTCGAGTAGCCGACCAGGTCCATCTTGTTCACGCACAACACGAGGTGATGGATGCCGAGCAAAGACGCGATCATGGCGTGGCGTCGGGTCTGCTCGGTCGCCCCGGCGCGGGCATCGATCAGAAGCAGGACGAGATCGGCCGTCGAGCAGCCCGTGACCATGTTGCGGGTGTGCTGGGTGTGGCCCGGGGTGTCGGCGATGATGAACCTGCGTTTCGGGGTGGAGAAGTAGCGGTAGGCAACGTCGATGGTTATGCCCTGCTCGCGCTCGGCCCGGAGCCCGTCGGTGAGCAGCGCAAGGTTCACGTAGTCGTCGCCCCGGGCCACGCTCGTGCGTTGGACGGCTTCGAGCTGGTCCTGGAAGATCTGTTTCGAGTCGTATAGCAAACGGCCGATCAGCGTGGACTTGCCGTCGTCGACCGAACCCCCGGTCGCAAAACGCAGCAGCTCCACTAGAAGTAGCCCTCCCGCTTGCGGTCCTCCATGGCGGCGTCGGAGAAGCGGTCATCGGCGCGCGTGGCGCCCCTCTCGCTCACTCTGGTCACCGCCGTCTCCACGATGACCTCGGCGGGAGTGCTCGCCGTTGACTCCACGGCCGCCGTGCAGGTCATGTCACCGACCGTCCGGTACCGCACGGTCGTCTCGAAGGCCTGCTCGTTCGCGACGCCGTCGCGCGGCTGGGTCCAGGGTCCGACTGCGAGGAGCATGCCGGAATGGCGAAAGACGGTGCGCCGGTGCGCGAAGTAGATCGACGGGAGCTCGAGATGCTGCTCCTCGACGTACTGCCAGATGTCGAGCTCGGCCCAGTTCGAGAGCGGGAAGACTCGGAAATGCTCCCCCGGCCGGTGCCGCGTGTTGTAGAGGTTCCACAGCTCCGGCCGTTGCGCACGAGGGTCCCACTGACCGAACTCGTCACGCAGGGAGAACACCCGCTCCTTGGCCCTCGCCTTCTCCTCGTCGCGCCGGCCACCCCCGAAGATCGCGTCATAGCGGTTCTCTTCCAGCACCCTGAGCAGGGTGAAGGTCTGCAGCCGGTTGCGGGTGGCGCCGGGTACCGGCTGCTCGATGATCGAGCCGCTGTCGATGTCCTCCTGCACCGAGCCGACGACGAGCCGAACCCCGAGCTTGCTCACCTGCTGATCGCGGTACTCGAGTACCTCGGGGAAGTTGTGCCCGGTATCGACGTGCACGATCGGGAACGGGACGCGCTGGGGCCAGCAGGCCTTCGTGGCCAGATGGAGCAGCACGGCAGAGTCCTTGCCCCCGGAGAACAGCAGCGCAGGACGCTCGAACTCGGCGACCACCTCACGAATGATGTGAATCGCTTCAGACGCGAGCGTGTCGAGGTGGGAGAGACGGTGAGCCATTGAGAGTAGGCAGACTAGTCACCATTTCGCGCCCGGAGGCGAAATCGCCTCGCGGCGGGCGCGATTGTGGCGATCACGCGTGCACCTTCGGCCGGCGGTCCGCCCATGCAGTCGCTTGCTCGAGCTGACTGGAGACGCGGATGAGAACGTCCTCTCGCCCGTAGTCGGCGACGAGCTGGACCCCGATCGGCAGTCCTGCGGGCGTCCAGTGAAGCGGCAGCGAGGCGGCCGGCTGGCCGGTCGCGTTGAATTGGCCGGTGAACTGGAGGGTCTCGACCACCTTGGCTTCGCCGGTCATCGGGTCGGAGAGCTCGCCGAGACGGGCCGGGGGCTGCGCCAGGACCGGGGTGCACAGCAGATCGAAGCCCTGCTCTGACCAGAAGGCGATGGTCCGGCGCCTGAAGCCCTCGAACCAGAGGACCGACTCGAGATAGTCCGGGGCGGAGATGGACCTGCCGAGAGCCGCGAACAGCGAGTTGGCCGGCTCGAGCTCCTCAGCGGAGACCTCCCTGCCGAGGAGCAGCGACCATTCGGTCAGTGCCGAGGCGACGGCAGTCGTGATGACAACGAGGAAGTGGCGGTACATCTCGGGCTCTTCGAGCGAGCTCGGGTGAGCGATCTCGACCCGGTGGCCGAGCGACTCGAGCATCCGGCCGGCGAGCCGTACCGCCTGCGAACACTCCGGATCGGCACGATGAGCGGCCTGCGCCGGGTGATCGAGGAGGCCGATCCGCAGCCTGCCAGGGTTGGCGCCCACCTCTTGTGCGAATGGCCGGGCTGGCACCGGTGCGACGAAGGTGTCACCCGGCCGGTAGCCGGCGATCTGGTCCAGCACGGTCGCCGAGTCGCGAACAGTGCGCGCCAGAACGTGGTCGGCGGAGAAGCCGTTCCAGGACTCACCCCCTGCCGGCCCCTTGCTCACGCGGCCCCGGCTCGGCTTGAGGCCGAAGAGCGCGCAGCAGCTCGCCGGGATCCGTATCGAGCCGCCGCCGTCGTTGCCGTGCGCTACGGGGACCATGCCGGACGCGACAGCTGCAGCGGAGCCACCCGAGGACCCTCCGCTCGAGTGCTCGGTGTTCCAGGGGTTGCGGGTAGGCCCGAACGCGAGCGGCTCGGTGGTGATCGCCGTGCCGAGCTCGGGGGTATTCGTGCGGCCGAGCACGACAAAGCCCGCTTCCTTGAACCGCTGCACGAGGAAGCTGTCCCGCGCGGCGCGGTAGCCGGCGGCCTTCGCAAAGGCGGTCCCTTCGCAGTAGGGCTCCCCCGCCTGTGGGGCGCCAAGGTCCTTGAACAGGATCGGCACGCCCCTGAACGGCCCGTCGGGCAGCTGCCCGGCCGCCTGGGTGCGGGCGGCGGCGAACTGGCGGTGGATGACGGCGTTCAACCCGGGATCGCACCGGTCGATCCTCTCGATCGCCGCGTCGACGAGCTCGAGCGGGGACGCCTCACCGCGTCGGACGAGACCGGCCTGTGCGGTCGCATCCATCCATGTCAGTTGTTCGTCCACCACGCCCCCCTTCGAGCCCCTGGCTCGGCGTTGCTACCGTCTGCGCCCGGATCTCGCGGCCCGCATCCTGACCAGCGAAGGCACAGCCGCCAGGCCGCGGAGGGGAAGGTAGGCCTCGGCGGCGTCTGCAAGCCGGTGCTCATCCTCGGTGGTGAGCTCCAGATCTCCGGCCTCGGCGTTGCGTTGGAGCTGCGCGACCGTGCTGGCACCCGGGATCGCGACGACGTTGGGATGGCTGATCACCCAGGCCAGGGCCACCTGAGCCGGCGTAGCGTCATGGCGGCCGGCTATCTCCCGCAGCGCGTCGAACAGCAGTCGGGCGCGGTCGAGGTTCTCGGGCAGGAAGGCGGCCGAGTTCGCGCGCATTGCCGTCGGGCGGTGCTCCGCGTCGTAGCGCGCCGACAACAGGCCCTGCGCGAGCGGGCTGTACGCGATGACGACCCGGCCGTTGGCTGCCGCCCACTGCGTCAGGCCTTTGAGTGGGCGGCGGTCCACGAGACTGAACCGGACCTGATTGGACCAGACCGGGCCGCCGAGGGCGCCCTCCGCGGCCTGCCAGCGGTTGAGGGAGTAGTTGCTCACCCCTATCTGACGGATCACGCCGCTGCGTTGCAGAGCCCGCATCGCCGCCATCTGCTCGGTGAGGGAAATGGCCGGGTTCGGCCAGTGCAACTGGTAGAGGTCCAACTGGGTGACGCCGAGGCGACGGATGCTCCCCGCCACCCGCCGGGCGACGACCGCCCGCAGAGGAAGGATCGGGAGGACCTTTGAGGCCAGGAACACCTCCGCCCGCCGGTCCGCGATCGCACGGCCGACGATCCGCTCCGAGCGGCCGTAACCGTACATCTCCGCGGTGTCTATCAGGTTCATGCCGAGATCGAGGGCACGATGGACGATGTCGACCGCGTCGTGCTCGGCGTAATGGGAACCGTATCCCCATTCCCTCGACCCGAACTGCCAGGCGCCCAGGCCGATGGCCGACACCCGTTCACCGCCCACTTCTACATATCGCATCACATTGGACACTACCGGCAGCCCTGGCCTCGGGCGCCGGGTCCGGCCCGCGGCCCGGGTACCGGGCCCCGAAGCGCGCGGCGGGGGGGGCCCTGCCCACGTCTTACCTCGGCGGCATCCTGAGCCCACCGTCGAGGCGGATGGTTTCGCCGTTCAAGTATCGGTTCTCGACGACGGCGACCACGAGATCGGCGAACTCCTGCGCTTTGCCGAGTCGCCTCGGAAAGAGAACACCCCCTCCGAGCGCCCGGCGGTTCTCCTCGGCGAGTAGTCCGAGCAGGGGCGTGTCCATGACCCCGGGCGCGATCGTGTTGACCCGTATGCCGGCCGCCGACAGGTCGCGAGCCGCCGGCAGGGTCATGCCCACGATGCCTGCCTTGGAGGCCGAGTAAGCGACCTGGCCAGTCTGGCCCTCGAACGCGGCCACCGAGGCGGTGTTGATGACGACTCCCCGCTCACCGTCATCGAGCGGCTCGGTTCTGGAGATGGCCGCTGCCGCCAGCCTCATCACGTTGAACGTCCCGACGAGATTGACCGAGACCACCGTCTTGAACGCGTCGAGATCGTGCGGCTCGCCGTGCCTGCCGGTCGTGCGCTGCGCCCAGCCGATGCCTGCGCAGTTGACGTTGATCCGTAGCTCAGCGCTCGCAGACGCCCGCTCGACGGCCCGGAGAACGGCTTCGGGGTCGCCGACATCGCCCGACACGTACGACGCACCGCCTGAGAGCTCTTCGGCCAACGCTCTTGCCCTGGAGGCGTCCTGGTCGAGGACCGTGACAATGGCGCCTCTGGCGGCCAGTGCCCGTACGGTCGCCTCACCGAGGCCTGAGGCGCCGCCCGAGACCAGTGCTCCCACTCCGCTGATCTTCACCGCCGTAATCTACGGGAACCGGCCGTCAACGGCGCAAGGGCGACGTCGGGCCCGACCGCCGGATCACAGCGCGCGGGCGCCGCGCTGGAAACGGGCGGCCTCGACCGCCAGCCGGTCGACGAGCTCGTTCATGGGGTCGCCGGCGTGTCCCTTCACCCAGCTCAGCTCGATCTCCCCGCGTCTTCGCTCGACGACTTCGTCGACGAGCGGGCGCCACAGGTCCTGGTTGGCAACCGGCCCGCCACGGGAGTTCCTCCACCCCCGCGCACGCCATCCCACCCACCACCGCTGCCTGAAGCAGTTCACGACATAGGTCGAGTCGCTAACGACATGCACGCGGCCGCTGATGGCGCCGAGAGCCCGGAGAACCGCGGTGACCTCCATGCGCTGGTTGGTCGTCCGCTCCGCGTGGCCGCTCTCGTACCGCTCGGCTGAGACCGCCCACGCCCATCCACCGGGACCGGGGTTGCCGACGCAGGCGCCGTCTGTGAACACCACAGTGGCGGGACTCGGGTCCTCCAACAGCGTCACGGAGTCATTCTGCCTGGTCCGGTCGGGCCCCGGGACGCCTTCTCGCCGGCCGACCGGAAGACCGCCCTGCGGGCGCGAGACTGGTCGGGTGATCATCGATGGCTTCTCATACCAGGTTCCCGACACCGACCCCGAGGAGACCGCCGAATGGCTGGACTCCTTCGATGCCGTAGTCGAGGCGGGAGGCAGGCCGCGCGCCCAGTTCCTGCTGATGAAGCTGCTGGAGCGGGCTCGCGCCAGCCAGGTCGGTTTCCCCTCGACCGTCTCGAGCCCGTACATCAACTCGATCCCGGCCCGCGCTGAGCCTTGGTTCCCCGGAGACGAGGACCTCGAGCGCCGGGTCCGCCGCTACATTCGCTGGAACGCGGCCGTCATGGTCACACGGGCGAACATGCGCGATCCCGGCATCGGGGGCCACCTCTCGACCTTTGCGAGCTCCGCCTCGCTCTACGAGGTCGGCTTCAACCACTTCTTCCGGGGCAAGGCCAACGGCACGGCGGGAGACCAGGTGTTCTTCCAGGGTCACGCTTCGCCCGGCATCTATGCCCGCGCCTATGTCGAAGGCCGGTTGGGAGAATCCGAGCTCAACAACTTCCGCTTCGAGGTCGGCGGCGAGGGTCTGGCGAGCTACCCGCACCCTCGCCTCATGCCCGACTGGTGGGAGTTCCCGACGGTCTCGATGGGTCTCGGCCCGCTGACGGCCGTCTACCAGGCGCGCTTCAACCGTTATCTCGTCCATCGGGAGCTTGTCGACACGACCCAGTCGCGGGTGTGGTCCTTCGTCGGAGATGGCGAGTTCGACGAGCCGGAGACGCGGGCCGCGCTCAGCCTTGCCGCCCGTGAGCGCCTGGACAACCTCATCTTCGTCGTCAACTGCAACCTGCAGCGCCTCGACGGGCCTGTCAGGGGCAACGGCAAGATCATCCAGGAGCTGGAGGCGTTGCTCCGGGGTTGCGGCTGGAACGTGATCAAGGTCATCTGGGGCAGGCGCTGGGACGAGCTGCTGGCGCGTGACGTCGACGGCGTGCTCGTGAACAAGATGAACACGACGCTCGACGGCGCTTTCCAGACCCTCGCCACCGAGTCCGGCGCTTACATCCGCGAGCACTTCTTCGGGCCCGACCCCCGCCTGCGCAAGCTGGTGGAACACCTGTCGGACGCTGAGCTGCAGACCTTGCCCCGTGGCGGGCACGACTACCGAAAGCTCTACGCCGCCTACAAGGCGGCGACCGAGGAGATCGGGGCACCGACGGCGATCCTCGCCAAGACGATCAAGGGTTGGACGCTCGGGCCCGAGATCGAGGCCCGCAACGCCACCCACCAGATCAAGAAGATGACCAAGGACCAGCTCCGGGTGCTGCGCGACCGGTTGCACCTGCACGAGGAGATCCCCGATGAGGCCCTCGACGCCGAGGAGCCGCCCTACTACCGCCCCCCTGCCGGATCGCCCGTGCACGAGTACCTGACGGCTCGCAGCCGGGCGCTCGGAGGGCACCTGCCCAACCGCGTCGTTCGCGGTCGCGGGCTCCTCGGGCTACCCGCGCCCGCGCCGGCGGTCTTCGCCGAGTTCGCCCTCGGCTCCCGCGGCCAGGCGGTCTCCACGACTATGGCCTTCGCCAGGCTGCTGCGCAACCTGCTCCGGGACCCGGGCGTCGGCAAGTACATCGTCCCCATCATCCCTGACGAAGGGCGGACGTTCGGGCTCGACGCGCTCTTCAGCGAGGTGAAGATCTACGCCCCGGACGGCCAGCTCTACAAGGCCGTCGACGCCGGCCTGCTGCTCTCGTACTCCGAGGACCGCACGGGCCAGATCCTGGAGGAGGGCATAACCGAGGCCGGCGCCATGGCGAGCTTCCAGGCGGCCGGGACGTCGTACGCGACGTGGTCCACACCGATGCTGCCGATCTATCTCTTCTACTCGATGTTCGGGTTCCAACGCATCGGCGACCTGATCTGGCAGGCGGCCGACGCGCGGGCGCGTGGCTTCCTGCTCGGCTGCACCGCGGGACGGACGACTTTGAACGGCGAGGGGCTCCAGCACGAGGACGGTCACTCCCTGCTCCTGGCCTCGGTCGTGCCGACGGTGCGCGCCTACGACCCGGCCTTCGCCTACGAGGTGGCGACCATCGTCGAGCACGGGATCGAGCACATGTACGGACCCCAGGCCGAGGACTGCATCTACTACCTGACGCTCTACAACGAGAACTACCCGATGCCTGCGCTCCCGGTGCCGGAGGGCGACGAGGCTGTGCAGGCGGCGGCGGCTGCGGGCATAAGAGAAGGGATACTGCGCGGCATCTACCTTTATGCCGGGCCGGGCGGGACCGCGGCTGGGAGTGGCCTCGGCGGCGATGGCGGCTGGGCTGCCGGCCGCTCGGCGACGATCCTCTTCTCGGGTCCGACATGGCAGGCCGCGATGCAAGCACGGGAGCTTCTTGCTTCGGACTGGGGCGTGTCGGCACAAGCGTGGTCCGTCACGAGCTACAAAGCGCTCAGGGAGGACGCTCTCGAGGTCGAGCGCTGGAACCGGCTCCATCCGGCAAGCGCACCACGAGTGCCTTACGTGACTCGTGCTCTCGAAGGGGTGCGGGGTCCGATAGTCGCCGTCACTGACTTCTTGAAGTCGGTTCCGGATCAGGTTGCGCGTTTTGTCGGGGCGCCCCTGACCGCGCTCGGGACCGACGGATTCGGCCGTTCCGATACCCGTGCCGCACTTCGCAGGCATTTCGAGGTCGACGCCGCTCACATTGTCGTAGCGGTCCTGGCCGGGCTTGCTGCAGCCGGTGAGGGCAGGCCGAGCGAGGTCGCCTCGGCCATCGAGAAGTACGGAGTTGACCCCGAGGCACCCGACCCCCGGACCGCCTGAAGCTTGCCACTGGCCAGCAGCCGCAGATTCCGCCAGACGAAGCGGACATGATCCACCGGCGGCTCGGGACCGAGATGTGAAAGGCGTGGGACAGGTTTCGCCCCACCAAGAACGCCAACAAGCCAGGGCGCTCGATTCTGATATACCGTGACTGCGCGGGATTGGGGATCGGGCACGTTCTCTGAAGGGAGCACGATGGAGCGAGTCGCAGTCCGCTCGGGGTCGAGAATACCCAGGCTCCGGAGGCTCGTCGTGACCATCGTCCTCGCCGCGACACCGCTCGTCGCGTCGGCCTGTGGTTCGAACACAGGGCCGGGAGGCAGCGGCAGCGTCACTACGACCACCCAGATTCCGGGCTACTGACCCTCGTGGTTCACGAAACCTGTTGAGTCGCGCCCTTGGCGCTCGATTCAGCCATGTCCCGGTATTGGTGGCCCATCGATGTGGTTCCCCCGTGTGCCCGGCTGAGCTGAGACACCCGCAGCAGTGGTCCAACCCCGCACGGCGGGATCGGACCCGAGCACGGAAACCTCGCTGCGGCCGCGCCGGACCCGTCACCGTTCACAGGGCGTTGGTCTTCTTGGCCAATTCCACGACGCGCGAACGGCCCAGCTGTTTGCCGTTCTTGTCCAGAGCCAACACGGCGTAACACGGACCTGCGGAACTGACCGCTATGGCTGTCTCGAAGCTGGTCCATTCCTGCGATCCCACAGCCTGAAGCGAGGACCTGTCCTTGCCGGCTAGGACGGTCCAGCTAGCTATCTCCGTGGCCCCGTTCCAGCTTGCGCTGACGAGCGGGCCCGCCGGTGTGACGGTCACGGCGATGCTCGGTGGCTCAGTGGGATGCCCGACCCAGTCGTGGGTGTAGGCACGGTACGAGCGCACTCCGGGGGGGAACTCTCCGTCGAGGAGCAGGGTACCCTCAGGGGCGAACTCGGAGAAGTAGGACTCGTTGCCCCACCCGACGAAGACCCGTCCATCGGGCAACAATTGCGTGTTCCCCTGGTTGGCGGCGGAAAGGCCGGCGGGGTGCACGTACGCGCGTTCCAGGCTCACTTCCATCGCCTTGGTGCTCACCGACAGCAGCAGCGCCCGGGACTGCTTCTCCTGGGTCGGTAAAGAGCCGTCAGAGCCGTTGTCGAAGAGGGTGAGGGTCGCGGGTCCCGGCATGCGGGCATCATGCTGCCAATAGAAATGGGTCCCCGGACCCATCGTGAAGTCCGATCGTTTCCCGTTCATCCGCCAGATGACCTGCCCACTCGAACGGTCGACCTTGTAGATCGCCCAGGTGCCGCGGGCGGAGATGAGAAGGTTGCCGTCGGGCGCCTCCGATATGGAGTTGATATGGAAGTAGTCGTAGCCGTTGCCCTTTTCGGACGGCAGCGTCACGTAGCTTTCCTCGACTCCCACATGGCTCAAGCTGTCCCAATCGAAAAGGACCTTCCCGGTCGCAAGGTCGATCTCCTGGGCATGGCCGGCGACAACGTTGCCCCGGCGCGCCCCGCCTACTGCCGAGAGGTCGGTCGTGGTGCTCTGGTAGGCCGTGATGAGGGCAGTCCCCGCGGCGGTGAGGTTGAGCTCGTGGTAGTCCTCCCTGAGGCCGTCACCGGCGTGAACCGCTCCGACGGTGTCATAGGAGCTGTTGGCCATCTCCCCGACACCGGTGCTGCCGTGGCCTGTCACGGGCTCTCCCTGCCACCAGGTGAGCACGGGCTGACCTTTGTAGTCCTGGGCGTTGAAGTCGTAAGGGCTCATTGTGGTGAAGGGCTTGAACCAGATCAGCCGGCCTCGCCGGTCCAGAACCATGAGCCCCGGTTGGCTGGGTGCCTTCGTGAGGGTTATCGGGGAGACGAAGATGTGGCGTGGCCGGTCGTACTCGCTCGCTCGGCTCCCATGACCGTGGAGCGTGGTGACCCTCACCGCGGGCGGCCGAAGGTCCGGCCGGGTGACGAAGCCTTGGACCTCGGACAACGCCTGATAGTCCGGCTGATCCGGGACCGATCGCTTTGCAGTGTGGGGCCACTCGTAGCCCGCGAGACCGGCCAGCCCCAGGGCTGCCAGTCCGCCGGCTGCCTTGGCCATGAACCGCCTGCGAGTGACGAGCCCGCTGCCGAGGGCGTGCACGACGCGGTCACTCTCTCGGCTCGGTGCCCCCTGCTGGGCGTTCATCGCTCGCCTTCCCCGGCACCCTCGCAAGATGCTGGCTCTGTCAGGTGCCTGCCCTTCAGCTCGGATCGGAGTCGCTGCGGCTGTTCAGACACGAGCTTTCACTCATGAGCCGACGCTGACCGAATCTTCGCTCAGCTTGCAAACCTGTGCAAGTGGTCGCGTCGGCAACGAGGGCGAATGGCTTGCGGCTCTTCAGGGTCGGCCGCCGGACGTTTCACGGACGGGTGACATTGCAGGACACGGGGTCGTGACTTAGCTGCAGACTCGCGCCAGACCCGCCTTGCGAGATAGCCTTGAAAAGGGAAGTCATGATGGCGGGGATTTCACAGCTATCTCACAGCTAGTCCTGGGTGGTTTCCCAGCTGCACGGGACAAGGCAGAGTGGAAGTTCCATGAGCCGAACAAGGAGCGTAGATGACGCAGCTCGAGTTGATCGGTGCGGGCTTGCCGCGCACGGCGACGCTCTCACAGAAGATTGCCCTGGAGATGCTCGGGCTCGGTCCCTGCTACCACATGGCCAATGTGCTGAACAACCTCGATCTCGTGCAGCACTGGGATGCGGCTCTCAAAGGCAACGTCGACTGGGACGAGATCTTCGAGGGCTGCCTGGCCACGGTCGACTGGCCGGGCGCCTTCTTCTATAGAGAGCTGATCGAGGTTTACCCGGATGCCAAGGTGCTGCTCAGCGTTCGCGACGGTGATGCCTGGGCACGCAGCATGAGAGAGACGATCTGGGGTGCGCTCTATGGCGACACGATGTTACGCGACCTCTCCTCCGCCCGGGTCAGGATCGATCCCGGGTGGCGCGGCTATATCGAACTCATGACGGAGATGTGGCAGAGGACCGGCTTGCTCACCACTATGGAGGCGGCCACCGAACCGGGCGCGCTTGCGCAGGTCATGGAGCGATACAACGAAGAAGTCATACAGACCGTGCCGTCGGATCGGCTGCTCGTGTGGTCACCCGCCGACGGCTGGGGGCCGCTGTGCGGGTTCCTGGGGGCGTCTGTACCCCAGGTCCCGTTCCCGCGCGTCAACGATACCGAGATGTTCACCGGCTGGATTGTCGAGGGATGTCTGGCGGCGCTGACTGAGTGGCAGACCCAGCAGGCGCGACCCGCACCGGGATGAGCCCTCGCGTAGGCGCTTCGCGAGGCCGAACCGAGAGAGAATCAGGGCCGGCTGAGGCCGGGCTGGGCTCTAGACAGGCGTGGTTACTCGCCGTCTGCTGCGTGGCGCAGTTCATGGTGATCCTCGATCTGACCATCGTCAACGTCGCGCTGCCCTCGATCCAGTCCAGCCTCGGTTTCTCCGCGATCGACCTGCAGTGGGTCGTCGACGCATATGCGATTGTCTTCGCGGGCTTCTTGATGCTCGGCGGCCGCGCGGCTGATCACTACGGGCAGCGCCGCACGCTGGTCGTCGCTCTGGTCGCATTCGCGCTCGCCTCGCTGGCCGGCGGTAGCGCGCTCGACCAGCTGATGCTCGTCGCCGCCCGCGCAGTGCAGGGCCTCAGCGGCGCGTTGATGGCGGCGGCGTCGCTGGCGACCATTACCTCGTCGTTCCCGCAGGGGCCCGCGCGTCATCGCGCGATCGGCCTGTGGGGGGCGATGAACGGGGCCGGCGGCGCGGCAGGGGCGTTGTTCGGCGGGATCATCACCCAGGAGCTCGGCTGGCGGTGGGTCCTTTTAGTCAACGTGCCGATCGGGACCGCCGCAGCGCTCGTGGCCTACGTAGTGGCAACCGACCGCCCGACAGGCGAGGTTCGCGCCAGGTTCGACCTCGGCGGTGCGCTTGCGCTGACGGGCGGGCTGATGGTGCTCGTGTATGGGATAGTCAATGCCGGCTACCTCGGCTGGGGTGCCGCCGGCGCCCTCGTCCCGATCGCCATCGGTTGTGCCCTCCTTGCACTGTTCCCGCTGATCGAGGCGCGCCTGACGTCCTCGCCCTTGGTACCGCCCAAGGCCTTCACGGGGCCACTTCGGGTTGCGAACGCGATTGTGCTGCTGTTCAGCGCGGCGCTGTTCCCGATGTGGTACGTGAGCTCCCTTTACCTGCAGCAGGTGCTGGGCCTCTCACCGCTCGAGGCCGGTCTCACGTTCTTGCCGATGGCATTGACAATCATGGTGTCGGCAAGAGGAGCCAGCCGGCTCGTGAGCCGCTTCGGTGTGCGTTCGGTGCTCGCCAGTGGGCTCGTCATGATGGCGAGCGGGATGCTGTTGTTCGCGAGGATCGGGGCGAGCGGCAGCCCGATCGGGTTCGTCGTCCTGCCCGGACTGCTCGTAGCGGTCGGGATCGGCCTGTCCGTCGTTCCCTCGACGATCGCCGCCACTCAGGGCGCTGGCCAGGCGCGGGCGGGTCTCGCCTCAGGTCTCGTGAACACCGCCCGCCAAGTGGGCGGTGCGCTCGGGATTGCACTCCTGATATCCCTCGCCACCCAGTACACGAGTCACCTGATCGGCGAGAACCGATCCGTGCCGGAAGCTCTGACCGATGGCTTCCGGCTCGCGTACCTGATCGGAGCGGGCCTCGCCGCGTTGGCGGCGGCGGTCACCCTCGAGATGCTTCCGAAGCCGACCGCCGCCCCCCAATCGCTTCGGTCACGTCTACGCGTGCCGGCCACTGTCCTGGCCGTGATCGCGTGTTTCGTCGCGACAGACCTCGTGAGCTCGGGCGCTCCGGGCGCCCCCATTGGGACCTACACCACCAAGAGCACCTACAGCTTCGTGTCAGCACCCGGGCTGCACCCACCCAAGATCCGCGCGGATGTTCCGACGACCGCCAGCGACCTGGCACCCGGTTATATCCTGGTCACGAACTTCTACGACGTGACCTCTCCCCCGATGGTCGGCCAGAGCGGGCCGCTGATCCTCGACAACAGCCTGCAGCCCGTGTGGTTCGAGCCGGTGCCCACGAACGTCGTCGCCGCGAACCTCAGCCTGCAGACCTATGACGCCAAGCCGGCCCTCGCCTGGTGGCAGGGCGTTGTCACGAGTACCGGCGCAACCGAGAGCGGCGAGGACGTCGTGGTCAACCAGCACTACAAGACCGTTGCCACGCTGAAAGGGGTAGACGGCTGGATCGTCACCCTGCACTCGCTGCAGATCAGAGGCGACGATGCCTGGGTGACCGCGAACAAGAACATACCCATGGACCTCACCCGCTACGGCGGCGCTAGGAACGGCGCTCTCGTGGACTCAGCGGTGCAGGAGTACGACCTCGAGACCGGCAAGCTGGTCCAGTCGTGGGATGCGCTCGACCACATCCCGCTCGCCGACTCCTACGCGCCCCCGCCGACCAACGGGTTCCCCTGGGACGCCTATCACGTCAACTCGATCGACGTCACCGACAAGGGCACCTTCCTCGTCTCCATGCGCAACACGTGGGCCGCGTACCTGGTCGATGCCGGGACCGGCAGGATCGAGTGGGTCCTCGGTGGCAAGCACTCGAGCTTCAAGTTCGGCTCGAATGCCGAGTTCCAATGGCAGCACGACGTGATGCTGGCCCACAGCTCCGAAGTCACCTTGTTCGACGACGAGTGCTGCGAGATCACCGGTGCCGGCACCTATCTCGCCGCGACCGGGCCCTCTCGGGCTGTCGTGCTGCGGCTCAATCAGGCCCGCCACCTGGTGACCCTTGTCGCGCAGTACAGACATGCCAGCATCTCTGCTGCCTACATGGGCAGCACCGAGCCCCTCGCGAACGGCAACGTCTTCGTCGGCTGGGGTGAGCTGCCCTACTTCTCCGAGTACTCCAGGTCAGGCAAGCTGCTCTTGGACGCGGTCTTCCCGGCGCCCGACATCAGCTACCGGGCAATCGAGGTCGCGCATTGGGTTGGGCTTCCGTACTACCCGCCCAGTTGCGCCGCAAGGCGGGGCAACGGCAAGACCACGGTGTACGCGAGCTGGAACGGCGCAACCCGGGTCGTTGCCTGGCGGGTTCTGGCAGGAACGAGCACTGAGCACCTGGCCGTGGTGGCGAACAGGGCAAAGTCCGGCTTCGAGACAGCGATCCAGGTGGACCCGAGCTACAAGGTCTTCAAAGTCGAGGCGCTCGACACAACTGACCGGGTGATCGCAAGCTCATCGCAGTTCGAGCTCGACACGTGAGGCTCGCCGGGGTTCGGCACCTGCGGACACTTGTCAGCTGACTCGGCGAGCGCGCCCGTGGGCACGAAGTTCGAACACGGCGCTCCTGTCGCGGGAGTGGCAGTCGCCACGCACGAGCCAGAGCGTCCCGGCCTGCTCGCACGCTCTGGCTAAGGCGCCCAGGCGCGCTCTTGCCTCGGCATCGCCGCTCAGAACCCGTCGAGGCGCCGAGCCTTTGGTCCGATGGCCGGGGGTGTTAGGCTCCTCGGCAGTTCGAAGCGTCTCCAACCACCGGCGGGCTAGGTCCTGCCATCTGACCGTATCGCAGCCGGCAACAATGATGGACGGTGAAAGGAATGGACCAGCCCATTAGCCGACGAAGCCTCCTGCGAGGGCTGGCAAGCTTTGCGGGCGCTGGGGTCGTCGCCTCTTTTCGCGGACGCTCGTCAACAAAGCACGGACCGGCGCCGCTCGCTCGTGGTTCCCTCACCGCCAGCGCGAGCACGGTGTACCGGTCCCTGCCGGACTTCCGGCCGCCATCGGTCACCGTAGACGTTCGCCACCCGGGCACCGCCCCAGGCGTGGTGCTGACCGACTGCCACGACGGCTCCGGCCAGCAGGGGCCGATAATTATCGGGGACAACGGTGGTCTCGTGTGGTTCCTGCCTATCTCGGACCATGGCACAGCCGAAATGCGGGCGTTCGATCTCCGTGTCCAGCAGTTCCAGGGCAAACCCGTGCTCACCTGGTTCCAAGGAGCGGTGGTGGGCAATCGCGGCCTGGGTCATTACATGATCTTTGACACCTCATACCGCCAGATGGCGACCGTGGAAGCAGCCGACGGGATGATCGCGGACTGCCACGAGTTCTTGCTCACCGAGAGCGGCACGGCGGTCTTCACCGTCTACGGGTCCGGCACCGCAGACCTGTCCGGGCTGGGGGGCGCGCACGAAGGCAGTTACTTCTACGGCGAAGTGCAGGAAGTGGAGGTGACGACCGGGAAGCTGCTCTTCTCCTGGCGCAGCGACCGTCACGTCGAGTTCCAGGAGTCCTACGTGGCGCCCCCGAGCGAGGGTCAAGAGACCTGGGACTACTTCCACATCAACTCCGTCGGCATCGACCCGAGCGACGGCAACCTGGTGATCTCCTCACGCAACTGCTGGGCGTTCTACAAGGTGAACCGCAAGACCGGGGCGGTCATGTGGCGCCTCGGCGGCAAGCGGAGCGACTTTTCGATGGGGCCCGGCACCGGTTTCGCCTTCCAGCACGACGTCACGCCACACCTCGGCGGCGTCTACACCGTCTTCGACAACGAGTCGGTGCCCTCCGTGCGGCCTCCCTCCCGGGCCTTGGTCCTCAAGCTCGACGAGGCTCGGCGCCGCGCCACGCTCCTGCACCAGTACCACCACTCTCCGCCTGTCACGTCGGATTCTGCCGGCAGCGTGCAGATACTCCCCAACGGCCATGTCTTTGTGGGCTGGGGAACCTCCACCTACTTCACCGAGTACGAACCCTCCGGTGCGGTTCTCTACGACGCTCGTCTCGATACAGAGGGCCTGGCGTACTCCTACCGGGCGTTCAAGCAGCCCTGGTCGGGTCAACCGTCAGAGCCTCCGGCGCTCGCGGCCGAACGGTTGCCCGACACGACCGCCCTTTACGTGAGCTGGAACGGCGCCACCGGAGTAGCCAGCTGGCGTGTGCTCGCCGCGGGGTCGGCCGGCAGCCTGAAGGCGGTCGGCACGGCACCCAAGATGGGCCTCGAGACGCTGATCACCCTGCCGACACATCCGAGCCGTGTGGCCGTCGAGGCACTCGATGCCGCCGGGCTGGTGCTTGCCCGCTCGGGCCTCCAGTACCTCTGAAGGATCCGGCCGCCGATGAACAGGGAAGTCGCGGAACTGAGGTGCTCACGTCAGGACCTGAGGGCGTCAGCGCGACGTGATGGAGACGCGGCTCACGCCGCAACGGGGTCCGCGACGCCCGCCCGGCGCGGGTTCGGCGCAGGCAGCGCCGCGAGTGGCACGCCCTAGGCTTTCTGCAATGGCGCGAGCCGCAAAGACGCCGGGGGGTCTCCCCTTCACCGGAGATCCCCGTGCGGACAAGTACCTCCTGGACGAGCCCCTGGCGCTGTTGATCGGCATGGTCCTCGATCAGCAGGTACCGCTCGAGAGGGCTTTCGCGGGACCTTGGGTCCTGCGCCAGAGACTGGGCACCGGTCTCGACGCTGCGAAGATCGCCGCCATGGACCCAGATGAGCTCGCTGCCCTGTTCGCCGAGAGGCCGGCCCTCCACCGCTTCCCGGGCTCGATGGCTGCCCGGGTGCAGGACCTCTGCCACCTGCTGGTCCAGGAATATGGCGGCAACGCGGCTGGGGTGTGGACCACTGCTGTGACAGGGGACGAACTGTTCAAGCGTGTGAGGGCGCTGCCCGGCTTCGGCGAGCGCAAAGCCCGGATCTTCGTCGCGCTGCTCGGCAAGCGGCTCGGGATCCGTCCGGAGGGCTGGGAGCAAGCCGCCGGTCCCTTCGGCCAGGTCGGATCGCTCGCGTCCGTGGCGGACGTCGACAGCCCTGGTGCCTTGCTCGCCATGCGCGAACACAGGCGCGCGATCAACAGCCGCAAGGCCACCGCCGAGGCACTCGCACGCCCCGCCCAGGCTTGAAGTCTCGCCGGTCCGCCGAATCCGGGCCCCACAGACACGACAGGGCGCTCGAGCAGGGGATCGGAGAGGCGGAGTCGTCCACCCACACGCGCTCGAGGGGCGCCAGAGCGCCCCTCGAGGCGACTGCGGGAACCTCCCACAGCCATAGTCATCTGCTGAAAAAGGCTCGGCTTCCGGACTGCATCGGGCGGGACCAGCTCCCGACCGGAGGAACCGAGGGTGTCTGGATGGTTTTCACCAGGTGGTCCAGCGTGCCGCCTAGCGGCCAGCCACCTCCAGGGTCCCAAGACGTTGGCTACTCATGAATTGGACCACCTCCTTTCTCTGGTGGCCCCTAATGTATCGAGACTTGCACCCCGATGTGTGCAATCCGCTCAGCCGAAAGGCCACCAGCCTCGCTTGCGGGTAACGGGCCGGCGGGCGTACCCGGCCCTGAGCCCGCGTGGCAGCTGTGGCCCCGGGTGAGGCAGATCGCTCGTCAGCTCGTACAGATCGACAAGTGTTTGCGCCGCGAAGACAAGGTCGAGACGACGCTGGAGCTCCTCGAGGCTGAGCCGGCCCTCGGCGAAATGCTCATGCAGCTCCGCCGCGAAGCGTTCCCGGTCTGCGTCCGACGCCCGCGGCCCGGTGGGCCGGCCGCCCTCGGCTCCTGCGCCGGCGCCGGTGTCGGCAGGCTTGTCAGGGGTCACGCCGGCTCACCTGCACCAGCGCGCCGGACGATGCATCGGATCAGGTCCCGACGCGCCGGGCCAGGTTCTCGTGGTGACAGGACGGGCCTCTTGCTCCTCGCTGATGCCGAAACTCACGATCCCCTCCCCGGTCTGGGCGCCAAGCGCGGGGTGGCAGCCGCGGCCGGCCGGAACGACCGGCGCAGCTCCCGGCGAACTTTACTCTGTATCCAGATCGATCCCCTGCTCGTCGCGGGTCCCCGCCCGCCGGACAGGAAGGCACAGGAGGCCGCCCATGCACTACCGGGACGCGCAGGTCGAGATCCACAAGGTCGTCGTCGGCCCTTTGGACAACAACGTCTTCGTGGTGCGATGTCGTCTGAGTGGCGACGCTGTGCTCGTCGACGCAGCCAACGAGCACGAGCGGCTTCTCGAGCTCTGCCGGCGTCTGGGGGTACGCAAGGTCGTGGAGACCCACGGCCATTGGGATCACATCCAAGCGGTCCCTCAGCTGCGGGACGCCGGCTACCAGGTTGCGGTCGGGGCCGAGGATGCCGCCATGCTCCCGTCGTACGATCTCCTGCTCGAAGACGACGAACTGCTCGAGGTCGGCCGGCTACGGCTACGGACGATGCACACCCCCGGCCACACGCCCGGATCCATGTGTTTCCTGGTCGAAGGGTCGCCGGTTCTCCTCTCCGGCGACACGCTGTTCCCGGGAGGACCGGGCAACACGGCCACCGACCTCGGGGACTTCCCGACCATCATCGGGTCGATCGAGAGACGCATCTTCGCGACTCTGGCGCCGGAGACGATCGTGATGCCGGGCCATGGACTGGACACCACGGTCGGTGCCGAGAGTCCTCACCTCGCAGAATGGGTCGCGCGGGGCTGGTGAGGCCCGGTCCCAGCCGGTAGGGCAACCGCCCGCTGCTTGCTCCGGCACCGGGGGCCGCACCCACGCCGCGGAGTATTTCACCTATGGACGTAGTGGTAATCCGACGAAGCGTCTAACATGGTCGGTGTGCCGAGTGGAGCCGTGACCGCCGAGGCCCAGCCTGGCCCAGAGGGCCTCGGGACTGCTTCGCTGACCAGGACGGGCGTTGCCGGCGGCGGGGTGCTGACCATCGAGGATCTGCACGTCGAGGTCGACGGACACGAGATCCTTCGTGGGGTCGACCTTGTCGTCGGCCAAGGCGAGCTTCATGCCCTCATGGGGCCCAACGGCTCGGGAAAGTCGACACTTGCCAACGCCATAGCCGGCAACCCTGGCTACCGGGTCTCGAGGGGACGCATCGTCCTGCGGGGCGAAGAGATCACGATGTGGGCGCCCGATGCCCGGGCCAGGGCGGGGCTGTTTCTCGCATTCCAGTACCCGGAGGAGATTGCGGGGGTGCCCGTGTCTCAGTTCCTGCGCCAGGCCGTCTCGGCTCGCCGCGGCGTGGAGATCTCCGTGCTCGAGGTCCGCGTCGCGTTGCTGGAGTGGATGCGACGTCTCGACATGGACCCTGCCTTCGCTGGCCGGTACCTGAACGAGGGATTCTCCGGAGGCGAGAAGAAGCGCAACGAGATCCTCCAGATGGCCATGCTCGAGCCCGACTTCGCCATCCTCGATGAGACCGACTCCGGTCTCGACGTGGACGCGTTGCGGATAGTCGCCCGAGGAATCGAGGAGGTCCGTCGCGTCCGCCCGGCGCTCGGCGTCCTGCTCGTGACGCACTACCGCCGAATCCTGGAGGAGTTGCGTCCCGACTGCGTGCACGTGATGTTGGAAGGGCGCATAGTCGAAAGCGGTGGCCCTGAGCTCGCGGAGCGCCTCGACCGCGAAGGCTACGAGGACCTGCGCCCATGACCTCCACCGTAGAGGCCGGCCGGCTCGAAGTTGCCGCCCTTCGCAAACAGTTCCCTCTGCTCCAACAACAGTCGCACGGCAAGCGGCTCATATATCTCGACTCTGCGTCGTCGTCCCAACGCCCCCGGGCCGTGCTCGATGCGATGGACCACTACTACGAGACCACCCACACGAACGTTCACCGCGGGGTCTACGCCATTGCAGAGGAGGCCACCCGCCAGTTCGAGATGGCTCGGAGGGCCACAGGCCGGTTCATCAATGCGCCGCGGCCGGATGTCGAGACCGTGTTCACCAAGAACGCCACCGAGGCGCTCAACCTCGTCGCCCACTCCTACGGCCGGCACCTTCTTCCCAAGGGCAAGGCGATCCTGCTCACCGAGCTCGAGCACCACGCCAACATCGTGCCTTGGCTCATGCTCGCCGCCGAAAGCGGAGCCGAGCTCCGATACCTTCCCGTCGGCGAGGACTACCGGCTCGACCTGAGCGAGCTCGACCGGCTTGTCGACGGCGTCGGCCTCGTCGGCGTCTCATGCATGTCGAACGTGCTCGGCACGGTCATCGACCTCGGTCCCATCGTCGAGGCGGCGCACGCGGTGGGTGCGGTCGTCGTCGCCGACGGCTCCCAGCTCGTTCCTCAGCGGGGCGTCGATGTACGAGCGCTCGGAGTCGACTTCCTGGCCTTCACGGGCCACAAGATGCTTGGGCCCACGGGCATCGGCGTGCTCTGGGGGCGGGAGGACCTGCTCGAGAGGATGCCGCCGTTCCTGGGAGGCGGCGAGATGATCCGTGACGTACGCCTGGACGGCTTCGTCCCGAACGATCTTCCCTGGAAGTTCGAAGCCGGCACGCCGCCGATCGCGGAGGCCATCGGCCTGCACGCCGCGATCGGTTTCCTCGAGTCCGTCGGGATGGACAAGATCGCCGCGCACGAGATCGGGCTCACAGCACGGGCGATCGAGCTGCTCACAGACCGGCACGGTGACGACCTGCAGATCTTCGGGCCGACCGCTGAGCTGAGCGCCCGGGGCGGCGTGCTGTCTTTCGGCTTCCGCCACCTTCACGCTCATGACCTCGCCCAGGTCCTCGACGCCGAGGGAATCTGCATACGTGCCGGGCACCATTGTGCGAAGCCGTTGATGCGCCGACTGGGCGTCACGGCGACTGCACGAGCTTCGTTCTACGTTTACAACGGTGAGGACGACATCGCAGCGCTCTCAGACGCACTCGACGTCGCTGCAGCATTCTTCGGCTGAGACACGCCAATCGACACAGGAGCCACGACACCGCCATGGCCGGCCTCGAAGACCTTTACCGGGAGATCATCCTCGATCACTACCGCTCGCCGCGTAACCGTGGCGAGCTGCCCGTCCCGCCCGCGCACCGCGTCGAGGGGTTCAACCCGCTCTGCGGCGACGAGGTCGTGGTGTACCTCGAGGTGGACGACGGCACCCTCACGGACCTGCGTATCGCCGGCCAGGGGTGCTCCATCAGTCAGTCATCCGCGTCGATGATGTCCGCCACGGTGAAAGGTCGCCCCGTCGAGGAGGCACGCAGGCTCATCCGTTCCTTCAAGGCGATGATGTCGATCCGCGAGCAGTCCTTGGGCGGCGAGGAGGACGCCGAGGACGCCGAGGAGGGCGACGCTCGGGGCGAGGTCGAGATACTGAGGCCCGAGGACCTCGGTGAGCTGGCCGCTCTCCAGGGGGTGGTCAAGTTCCCGGTTCGCATCAAGTGCGCGACGCTGTCGTGGAATGCTCTGGCCCAGGGGCTGGACGAGATCGCGGCCGGCGTGCCGTCGGCCGACTGAAGCTCGCCGACAGCCGGTACACGGGATACCGACAGAACGTGTGCTGCAAGAGCCAGATGGTCGGCCAGCCCACGGTCTTCAACGCTCGGAACCCGGCACAAGGCGCCCGCTGTGACGGGCACCGCTCCCATCCTCACCGCGCGGCTGCGCCTTGGGCCGTTGCAGCCCAAGACTCTCGAGGCCCTCGCTTCTCACGACAAGGACGCCGTCGAGCGGGCTCAGGGCAGGGAGCCTGCCGGACGACTTGTTCGAGACGGCCGATGACGTCTTCCTGAGGATCCAGATCGACCGGATGACGTCCTGGCCTTCGGGACGGGGCTGGTGCGCCCGGGTCATCGTCCGCGAACAGGACGGCGCCGTCATCGGGCACTGCGGGTTTCACGGGCCGCCGCAGGACCTCGGACGGGCCGAGATCGGCTACACGGTGCTGCAGCCGCATCGCCGGCAGGGATATGCGCTCGAGGCCGCCCAAGGTCTGGTCGACTGGGCCCGTTGTCGCCGGACAACGCCCCGTCGCTCGCGGTCCTCGAGAAGCTTGGCTTTCGACAGACCGGCGTCCAGATCGACGAGAGCGACGACGAGGAATTGGTCTTCGAGCTCGATCTGTGACGCGGACGGCCACATGCCCGAGCCCGCGGCGGCTCATAGCCCGAACGCGCAGTCCTCGACCGGAGCTGACCGTGCGGTTGCCGGCCGAGGTTGACACATGCCCAGGCGCGCGCCGGGCACGCTCTCACGATCGGGAAGAAGAATTGTCCAGAGCCGCCAGAGGCTGTCGCCCGACTGGGCGGCCCGAAGCCAATGGCCCGAAGAGCACGGGCGGGGCGCTGTCTCGATCGCCGGAGGATCAGCGCTCGACGACCAGGCCCTCGAGGTCCGGCGAGAGCATGATCGCCCTCCCGGGAACCCCCAGGGACTCGAGTGCTGCCTCTCCCGCATCGCGGACGCGCGCCGCCGCGGTCGGGCCGTCACAGATCCCGAGCAGGCTCGGACCGGCGCCGGACCAGCACGACACGAGGGCTCCGGCCTTCGTCAGCCGCGCCAGCAACTCGGAAGCCTCGGGAAACAGGTGCAACCGCTGCGACTGGTGAAGGCGGTCCTCGCCCGCGGCACCGATCAGCAGGGTGCGATCGGCGAGACCGGCCAGGAGCAGGCCCATCCTCGAGAGGTTGAAGACGGCGTCGCTGTGCGGCACCTTGGCGTCCAGAGCGCACCTTGCCTCGACGGTCAACAGCTCTCGGTCGGCTACGAGGACGACGAACGCGAGAGCCGGGTCCAGCGGGAACCGGCGGACCACCGGGCCGGTGTCGAGGAGAGCCGCGGAGACGAGACCGCCGCGGACCGACGCCGCCGCGTTCTCGGCATGACCCTCGAAGCCGACGGCCACCTTCAGGGGATCGGCCGCTCCGGCGGCGGCCGCGGCCGCGACAGTGAGGGCCGCAGACGAGCCGAGCCCGCGCCCGACCGGGATCTCGGAGCGAACCCGGATCGCGAAACGGTCGTGACCGCATACCGCCGAGGCCACGCTCGCCGCAAGATGGCGCTCGTCGCAGGAAAGCTCCGAGCCCTCACCCTCGCTGCACAGCGAGAACCGGTCTGCAGGGACCATCTCGACTTCCACGTAGAGGGCCAGGGCGAGGGCCAGGACGTCGAAGCCCGGGCCGAGATTGGCCGAGGACGCCGGGGCGCGGGCGCGCAATGCGGTCCCTCAGCCAACCCTTGTGGAGGCCGCGGCGGATCTGGCCGCGGATGACGGTGACCAACCTGGAGGAGCCGACGGCAGGAAACGGCTCAGCTTTGCAGGGGTCACCGACTGCACACCTGCCGGCGTCCACACCTCCACAGACGCCATCGTGGTGCCCGACTTCCAGCCGCGCCCGGCGCCCGGCTTAACGGGAATCGATGCCTTCACTACCGTCTTCACGAGCAGACCCGCCCAGCCGACGACCGTGACCGGAACTGGCACAACGGCGCTCGGTCGCTCGTGGGTCCAGCCCGCAACGACCCTGGCGACAGGCTGATGCGCACGCAAGACCGGGCGCGCCTGGAGCTCGGAAGTGGTGGCATCGAGAAGTTGCAGGTCGATCTCCGCTGCCTCCTCCAAGCTCGAGGGCTGGCCGAGGGTGGAGCTCACTACGAGAACTCTGTGGCCCCTTACCCTGCGAAATGCGGCTGTCACGAGGCAGACTTGTGCCGCGTCGGTGAAGCCCGACTTGAGGCCGATCACGCCGTCCTGGCCTAGGGCCGGGTTGTAGCCGCCGACCAGCCCCGTCGGGAACCTCATCGTCGTGTGATCTTCGACGGAGATCATCCCCGGGACGCTGATCGCGTAGGCACCGAGGACCGCCTGGTCGATCGCTGTGCTCCGGGAGTCGGGGCTCAGGCCGCCCGCGTCCGCGTAGTGCGTGTGCTTCAGGCCGAGCGCGGCCGCCATCACGTTCATCTTCCGCACGAAGGCACGGATGCTCCCCGCGTCCCAGCGCGCGAGATAGTCGGCGATGTTGCAGGCCGAGGGGATCATGAGCGCCTCGAGCAACTGGCGCTCGGTGAGGCGCTCGCCGGCAACGACTTCGAGGCTGGAGTCGCCGTTCTCCACATCCTGGATCCATGCCGCGTGGTCCGCAGCGGTCATCTTGAACATCGGCCCTTGTCCCAGGCCGAGGGGATGGTCCCGCAGCACGATGACGGCGGTCATGACCTTCGTCACGCTTGCCATCGGCACCGATCTCTCGTCCGCGGAGGCCCCGAGAAGCCCGACCCCCTGGACGAACACGGCGGACTGACCCGTCGAGGGGATCGGCAGTGGCGACAGCGCCCCGGGGAGTCTCGTCAGCTCCGGCACGAGCGGCACGAGCGAAGGCAGCTGGACGGGCCGCGGCCGCGAGGTTCCCGGATCGCTGGAGGTGACGAGCTTGGGTGATCCGGGCCCCGAGACCAGCCATCCGATCCCTGACAGGACCACGGCGACGCCAAGCAGCACTGTCAAGCGCCGACGCCAGTAGAGCCGGCGCATGCGGGCCTTGGCCGGAGACAGGTGGCGTCCGCCCTTGGCCGGCAAGGTGCCGCCGTGGGCGGGCGGGGCCTCCGGCGGCGAAGTTACGGACGGCGAGCTGACCCCTTCGCTCCACATGGCGCTGACCACGTCGCTGGCCCAGCCGCCGGAACTACAGCTCGTCCAGCTCCTCGGCTGTCATCAGGACGGCGCGAGGCTTGGAACCTTCGGACGGGCCGACCACACCGCGCCTCTCGAGAAGGTCCATGAGCCGGCCGGCCCGAGCGAAGCCGACCCGGAGCTTTCGCTGGAGCATCGAGGTCGAGCCTAGCTGTGACCTGACGACCAACTCCAGTGCCAGAGGCAGGAACTCGTCGTCGTCGTCCTCGACTCCCCTGCCGGCCCGGCTCCCCGAGGTCTCCTCGCCCTCCACACCTGCGACGTAACGCGGGCCGCTCTGCCGGCGCCAGTGGGCGACAACGGCCTGGACCTCGTCCTCACCCACCCACGGACCCTGGATCCGCCTCGGCACGCTGGAGGACGCGGTGAGCAAGAGGAGGTCACCTCGGCCGACAAGCCGTTCTGCACCCGGCTGGTCGAGGATGACGCGGCTGTCGGCAAGAGAAGACACCGAGAATGCGAGCCGCGAGGGGATGTTCGCCTTGATCACGCCGGTGATCACGTCGACGGAGGGTCGTTGTGTCGCGATCACGAGGTGGATCCCCACCGCACGTGCCATCTGCGCGATCCGGCAGATCGATTCCTCGACATCGCGCGCGGCAACCATCATGAGATCGTTCAGCTCGTCCACCACGATCAGGATGAACGGCAACCGGACATGGCGGGCTCCCAAGCCTGCGCCGCGAGAGCCGCCAGGACCGGCGCCAGCCACGACGGGCGTCGAAGACACCTCGGTGCCGGCCAGCCACGCATCGCCCTCGGTTTCGTCGTCCGATTGGACGGCATCCTCGGCGAGATCGGCGCCGGTGAGATCGGCCTCGCCGAGGTCGGCGTCGACGCTGGTGAGATCGGCCCCGGCGAGGTCGGCGCTGGCGAGATCGCCCTCGGCGAGATCGGTCTCGGCGAGATCGGCCGGGTAGGAGCCGTCGAGATCGGCCCCGGCAGGGTCGGCGCCGGCGAGCGTTGGCCTGTCGGCGAGCGCTGGCCTGTCGGCCGTGGTCGCCTTCCCAAAGCCCTGGAACGGCCCGCGGTCGAGCTCCCCGCGGTCGACCGCGGCGTTGTAGCCGGTGATGTCGCGCATGCCGCACTCCGCGAGCAGGTCGTAGCGGCGCTCCATCTCGGTCACCGCCCAGGCGAGCGCGTTGGCAGCGCGCTTGGGATTGACCACAACCTGGGTGAGCAGGTGGGGAAGGCCGTTGTAATGGCCGAGCTCGACCCGTTTCGGGTCCACGAGGATGAGGCGGACCTCGTCGGGCGTGGCTCTCATGAGGATCGAGGTGACGGCGGAATTGATGCACGATGACTTGCCGGCCCCGGTGGCCCCCGCGATCAGCAGGTGTGGCATCTCGGCGAGGTTCACCATCACGGGGCGCCCGGCGATGTCCCTACCGAACGCGACCTCGAGCGGATGGGTCGACCGCTGGGCCTCGATCGACTGCAGCACACTGCCGAGGGTGACGAGCTGCCTGTCACGGTTAGGCACCTCGACACCGATCGCCGAGCGGCCCGGGATAGGGGCAAGGATGCGCACGTCAGGTGAGGCCATGGCATACGCGATGTCCTTCGCGAGGGTGGTCACCCGAGCCACCTTCACGCCTGCGCCGAGCTCCAGCTCGAAGCGGGTCACCGTCGGCCCCACCGTGTAGCCGACCAGGTGTGTCTCGACCCCGTGGGCGGCAAGGGCACGCTCGAGCACGCGACCTCGCTCTTCGATCACCTTCCGGTCGAGATCCTGTTCCTTGCTCCGCTTGAGAAGCTTGAGCGGCGGAAGCTTCCACGAGCCGGATGTCGGAGCAACAAGCAGACTGAGCTGCTCGGCCTTCCCTGCGACCGTCGCGGCGCGAAGCACGTCCCCACCAGACGGCTCTGCGCCAACGACCGCCGCATCTGCCGGTCCCACGCGAACTTGAGCAGCGGCAGCCTCCGGAGCCTCTCGGGCACTGCCAGCTTCGTCGCCGTCCGATCCTCCGGGGAGGACCGACACGTGACCGGTCCCGGGCGCGACCCCACCGCCATCGGCCGGCCAGGGGCCGAAGCCGTCTCCGTCGGAGATGCCGGGCCCCCCGGCGGGTGAGCGCTGCTCGAGCGGTTGAACCCGCATCGCGGCGATCCAAGCGCCGAAGAGCCCGCCCGTCCAGCGCGCGCCGGCGGCCAGACCCCGGCCGACCACCCGCATGACGGCGAGCAGAGGCATGCCGACTAGTCCGCAGATGGCCGCGAGGGAGACGGCACCGAGCACGACGGATGCTCCGGCAACGCCGATGAGCTTCGAGAGCCCGCCGCCGACGGCGGCACCGACGATGCCGCCGGCGCCCCCGAGCTGGGGCCACGCCGCCGAGGTCGGGGGTGAGCCCGCCACCAGGTCCGCAAGGCCGGCAGAGACGACGAGCAGGAGTACGAAGGCCGCGAGAATTCCTCCCAGGCCGCGTCTCGCGCGCCCGCGAGGAGGACTACTCCTCCGAGCACCAGCGCCGCCGGCGCCACGTCAGCCCCCCAGCCGAAGGCCCGAGCACTCCCCGTCCGAAGCAGATGGCCCGCCGGCCCGAGCAGGTTGAAATGTATTCCCAGTGCGGCAAGAATGCCGACGAGCAGGAGCGCCCAGCCCCAGGCATCCTCCGAGGGCGCCGCGATGAGCTCGACGAGCCGCCCGGCGGCGCGTCCGAGCAAAGTCGTCTTCCGTCGTGTGGGCCGCGCCCGGCCGGTTCCTCTGCGTGCGGCCGGGATGGCAGCAGGGCGCGGCCTCACAACCGTCTTCGGCGTGGCCGCGGCCCGCGTGGGCTTGGCGGGCTTCCGCCTGGTCACAGCGTCGCGGGAAGGCCCGGATTGGCTGGAGACGACACGTCGAGACACTGCCACGATGGGCACAACGCTAACACCAGCCACTCCTGGTGACTGTGACCCCGGAGCAGCCCCGGTGTGGGAAGTGCCTGGTCAGGCCTCGAGTACGAGCGGCACGATCATCGGCCTGCGCCGGGTGCGATCGCTCACGATGCGCCCTACCGTCCGGCGGATCACCCGGCGGAGCGCGTCAGGGTCCTGTCCGCCCTCACTCACCGCGACCTCGATCGCCTTCACGAGAGCGGAGCGCAGCTCGTCGACCACCGACTCTCCGCCAGGCTCGTCGAGAAAGCCACGGCTCACGATCTCCGGGACGCCGACGATCTCTCCCGAGCGCCCGTCGACGGTGACCACGGCGACGACGACGCCTTCTTCTGCGAGCACACGCCGGTCGCGCAGCACGCCGACGCCGACGTCGCCGACGATTCCGTCGACGAAGACGTGCGCGGCGGACACCTCGCCGGCGAAGTCGATCCCCTCGTCACCGAGCTGCACAACGTCGCCGTCCTCGCAGATGAGGACCTCGTCGGGCGCGACGCCCATCTCGATCGCGAGCCGAGAGTGGCGCACCAGCATCCGGTACTCGCCGTGCACGGGCACAAAACTGCGCGGCCGCGCGATGGAGAGCAGGGTGGCCAGCTCGCCCTGGTGGGCGTGACCGCTCTCGTGCACGTGAGCGACACCGGCATGGATGACCTCCGCCCCCCGGCGCGCCAGACCGTCCATCACCTTCGCGACCGCCCACTCGTTGCCGGGGATCGCGTGCGAGCTCAGCACGACGACGTCGCCTTCCTCGATGCGCAGCCACCGGTTCTCGCCTGATGCCATCTGCGACAGGGCCGACATCGGCTCACCCTGGGAACCGGTCGAGATGACGCAGATCTCGCCTGGGTTGTGGTCGCCGATCGTGTCGATGTCGGCGAAGCAACGGTCCGGGATCGTCAACATCCCGAGCTCGAGGGCGATGCCGACGTTCTTCAGCATCGAGCGGCCGAGCAGCGCCACCTTGCGGTTGCTTGCGATCGCGGCGTCGGCGAGCTGTTGGATGCGGTGCACATGGCTCGCGAAACAGGCCACCACGATTCGACGACCTCGTTGCGCAAGGAAGATCCTGCGAAGCGACTCGCCGACCGTGCTCTCGCTACCGGTGTAGCCAGGCAGCTCCGCGTTCGTGGAGTCCGCGAGCAGCAGGCGGATTCCTTCGGTCGCGGCGATCTGCCCGATCCTGGCAAGGTCCGTCCGGCGCCCGTCGACCGGTGTCAGGTCAAGCTTGAAGTCACCGCTGTGGAGCACAACGCCCTGTGCGGTGTGCAAAGCAAGCGCGTAACCACTCGGCACCGAGTGCGTCACCGGGATGAACTCCACGTCGAACGGGCCGATCCTGCGCCGCTCGCCGTCGCGTACTGTCACGAGCGGCGCCTTCTGGCCGAGGCCGGCTTCGTCAAGCCGGGTACGCGCGAAGCCCAATGTCAAGGCCGAGCCATAGATCGGGGCATCGACGTCGCGCATGAGATAAGCGAGCGCTCCGACATGGTCCTCGTGCCCGTGGGTGAGCACGATCCCGTCGACGTCTTCCGCGCGCTCGCGGAGAAAGGTGAAGTCTGGCAGCACCAAGTCGACGCCGGGCATCTCCGGGTTCGGGAACATCACGCCGCAGTCGACGACGACCAGGCGGCCGGCCTGCTCGACGACCGCGCAGTTGCGGCCGATCTCCCCCAGCCCGCCCAGGAAGGAGATCCGGACGACCTCAGGCATGCGGACTCGTCACTGCGCTCCGGGCCGAGCGGTTCGTGCGCCATGAGTCCAAGTTGGCGAGCATGGACCGAGCCTTCGGCTCCAGCCAGTCCGGGGCAGGTCCCATCGGAAGGCGGCACTCGCCTGCGGGCAGGCCCAGCACACGGAGGACGGCCTTGGCCGGAAGCGGGTTCGGCGCCTCGTCGCTGGACTGGAACGAGACCGCATCGAGCAAGGCCGCATTCAGCTCCCTAGCGCCTTCGACCTCACCGCCGAGGTAGCGCCTGACCATCTCGCCCAGCTCCTGACCAACCCAGTGCGACGCCACGCTCACGACGCCGACCGCACCCACGGCGAGAAGCGGAAGGGTCAGCGAGTCGTCGCCGCTGTAACAATCAAACCCTGCTCCGGCCCTGGCCACGAGGCGCGCTGTGCCGGCCGGGTCACCGGAGGCGTCCTTCACGCCGACGATATTTGGAATGTCATGAAGAAGCTGCAGCATCGTCTCGAGGGCGAGCTTGCGTCCCGTGCGGACCGGGATGTCGTAGACGAGGACCGGGAGCGTCGTCGCGCCAGCCACAGCGGCGAAGTGCGCAGCGATACCGTGTTGGGACGGGCGGTTGTAGTAAGGGGTCACGGCGAGAATCCCGGCCGCACCGGCATCGGTCGCCGCCCGCGTGAGCTCCACGGAGTGGGCCGTGTCGTTCGTCCCCGAGCCGGCGATCACCGGCACCGTGACCGCGCGCGCCACGGCTGCCCAGAGCTGTGTGCGCTCCGAGTCGCTCAGGGTCGGCCCTTCGCCGGTGGTGCCGGTCACGAGCAGCCCGTCACTCCCGTTGTCGACCAGGTAGCGGGCAAGAGCCACGGCACCGTCGATGTCGACTCGCCCTTCGGCATCAAACGGGGTCGCCATCGCGGTCACCACCGTGCCGAACCGCCCAGCTCGCCGGGGCGCAGTCACAACGGTCGCGACCTTGTCACGGATCGAAAGCTAGCAGCACGCTGG
Organism: uncultured Acidimicrobiaceae bacterium; assembly: GCA_963841155.1. Lineage (GTDB taxonomy): Bacteria > Actinomycetota > Acidimicrobiia > Acidimicrobiales > Bog-793 > Fen-455. The sequence goes on from CAWJBM010000002.1 coordinate 52,889, forward strand.
CTTGAAACCGGATCAACTCCCAACTTGGTCCAAAGCGGGTCGTCGCCCGAGCCGAGCAGCCCGAGCTCTGGAGATCCGGGGCGATCTTCCGTCCGGCTCTCAGAGCTCGAGCAGATCCCCGATCCCGATGGTCAGCCCCTCCAGGTCGGCGACCCGGCGAACGGCCAGGAGCACCCCGGGCATGTAGCTGGCCCGGTCCAAGGAGTCGTGCCTGATCAACAGGGTCTCGCCCTGCAGGCCGAAGATCACTTCCTGGTGCGCGACCAGCCCGGGCAGCCGCACCGAGTGCACGTGCACGCCGCCGTCGGCCCGTCCGCCTCGCGCCCCCGAGACGAGCTCTCTCTCGGTCGGATCGGCAGCCCAATCCCCCGCACCGGCCGCGTCACGTGAGGCCTGCATTCGGCGGATGGTCTCGAGGGCCGTCCCTGAGGGTGCGTCCCGCTTGCGGTCGTGGTGGAGCTCGACGACCTCGGCGCCACCTGCCAGCGGGGCGCACAGCTCGGCGCATCGCATCATCAGTGCCGCACCGATGGAGAAGTTCGCGGCCACGACCGCGTGGGCTTGACCGGAGAACCAGGACCGCATGGCCTTGAGGTCGGTCTCGTCGAAGCCGGTCGTGCCACAGACGACGTGAACGCCCCGGTCCGCGCACCAACGGAGATGCTCACGCGCCGCTGTCGCGACGGTGAAGTCCACGACCACGTCAGCTCCGGCCTCGCTCACCGAGTCAGGTGAGGCGGCAATCTCGAGCCCGCTCCCGCGCAAGGCGGCAACCTCGTCGAGCGGGCGGCCCGCCGCGACAGGATCAACCGCAGCGACAAGCTCGAGGTCGCTTGCGCTGAGCACTGCGGCGCAGACTGCCGCTCCCATGCGCCCGGCAGCTCCGAACACTCCCACACGCTTCATCGCATCACGGTAGCCGGTGCGCTCAAGGGCGGCCGGGGCGAAGCCGGACGAGCCACGGCGGTGCGGCCAAGCCGCGGGAGACCGACGAGCCCCTCCTCAGGCGAAGTCCGACTCCGCGAACGGCCCGACGACCGCGAGCGTTCTCGGGCCCGTCAGCACCTGGGAGGCGACGGCTCGAACCTGGTCCGCCGTGACGGCCTCGATGCGCCCGAGCAGTTCCTCGGTCGTGAGCACCGTGCCGAACAACAGCAGGCCGGAACCGATGCGCGACATGCGCGAGCCGGAGTCCTCGAGCGAAAGAAGCATGTCAGCACGGAGATGACCCTTTGCCACCTCGAGCTCCCGCGGAGTGATCCCTTTGGCGCCGAGACCGTCGAGCTCGGCGCCAAGCAGGTCGAGCACCTCGTGGACATGTTCGGGTGCGGTGCCAACCGAGACCGCAAGGGTTCCAGCGTCGTCGTAGGCGCTGCGGTCGGACCCGATCGAATACGCGAGGCCCCGTGCTTCCCGGATCTCCTGGAAGAGCCTGCTGGACAGCCCTCCTCCGAGGACGTGGTTGAGCACGGCCAAGGCGAAGCGGTCGGCCGAATGTCGATCCGGCGCTCGCACCCCGAAGACAAGCTGCGTCTGCTCGGTCTCCCGCGACTCGACCACCAGCGCACTGGCGGAGGCTGAGGGTGCATGGCGAACGGGGGGAAGGCCACCATGGCGGCCCGCAAAGCGTGCCTCGATGCCAGCGGCGAGGCGATCATGATCGAGATCGCCCGCCGCGGCGATCACGAGGTTGCCCGGCAGGTAGTGCGTGTCGAAGAACGACCGGATCGCCGGCACCGTGACCCTGCGGACGACTTCCGGTTCACCGAGAACCTCGCGCCCGAGTGGGTGGTCCGGGAACATCGCAGCGGCGAATTGCTCTTGGACCACGTCCGCGGGCTCGTCACGATGCATGAGGACCTCTTCGAGGATCACCTGCCGCTCGGCGTCGACCTCTTCAGGCCGTAGCGCGGGCCGGCAGAGAATGTCGCAAAGTATGTCCAGCCCGAGCTCGACGTGCTCTGCCAGCGCCCGCACGTAGAAGGTCGTGAACTCCTTGGTCGTGTAGGCGTTCATGTCGCCCCCGACCGCGTCGACCTCCTCGGCGATCTCGCGCGCCGTCCGTTCGGGCGTGCCCTTGAAAAGCAGGTGCTCGAGGAAATGCGAGATTCCGGACTGCTCGGGCGTCTCGTCGCGTGAGCCGGTCCCGACCCAGACGCCGACGCTCAACGAAGCGACCTCCGGCATCGACTCGGTCACAAGCCTGATGCCGCTCTCGAGCGTGGTGGTCGTGATCATCGAGAGATGGTCGCCCACTTGAAGTTGCCCACGAGCGTCAGCCTCAGCGCCCCCCGCTCCTTGGGCGCCTCCGGGCCGCGCCTGAGCCACCCCCGGGACCACGGCGGCCCCCGCCTCCTCCTCCGGCTTCCGAAGCGCGACGCGCACCGCCGGCCGGAGACCCGCCGGCTAGGTCGGCAGGACCGAGATTGCCGAACGCCGACTCGAGCTCACTCTCGAACGCGTCCTCGAACGAGGCGCGGCGACGCGCGCCGCTTGACTCGTCAGCGCCGCGGTTGGCACTTCCGCCGCTCGCGGCAGCTCCGGCGCTGGCGCCCGAACGCCTCCCACCGCTCCTGTCGGCCTCCGAGCGGCCTTCGCCCGATGTCGAGCCACCGCTGCCGGGAGCGTCACCGGAAGACAACTCGCCCGTGAGCGACAGCGACACCTTGCCCTGCGGATCGATCTCGTCGACGCGGACCTCGACCTCCTGGCCGAGAGTGACGACGTCCTCGACGCGCTCGACCCTCTTGCCCTGGCCGAGCCTCGAGATGTGGACCAAACCGTCGCGACCGGGGAGGATGTTGATGAACGCCCCGAACTTGGTGATGTTGACGACCCTGCCGGTGTAGACGGCTCCCACGTCCGGGGTCGGCGGGTCGAGGATCAATTCGATACGGCGACGGGCTTCGTCGACCACCGAGCGCTGCTTGGCACCGATGGTGACGATGCCGACGGTGCCGTCGTCGTCGACGTTCACATCCGCGCCGGTCTCCTGCTGGATGGCATTGATGACCTTGCCCTTCGGGCCGATGACCTCACCGATCTTGTCGACCGGGATCTCGAAGCTCACGATCTTCGGCGCATTCTCTCCGACCTCTGGCCGAGGAGCTGGAATCGCCGCCAGCATGACCTCGAGGACCTTGAGCCTCGCCTCACGAGCTTGGCCCAGGGCCTGTGCCAGTACCTCGGCCGGCAGGCCGGCGATCTTCGTGTCGAGCTGCAGCGCCGTCACGACCTCAGCGGTGCCGGCGACCTTGAAGTCCATGTCGCCGAATGCGTCCTCGGCACCGAGGATGTCGGTCAGCGTCGTGTACTTGCCCTCGGCGAAGACGAGCCCCATGGCGATGCCGGCGACCGGCGCCTTGATCGGCACTCCGGCGTCCATGAGCGAGAGCGAGGACCCGCAGACCGACGCCATCGAGCTCGACCCGTTCGACGAGAGCACGTCCGAGACCAGACGGAGCACGTAGGGGAATTCGCTCTCCGCCGGGATCACCGGCAGCAGTGCGCGCTCGGCCAGCAGGCCGTGCCCGATCTCGCGGCGCTTGGGCCCGCGCATGAACCCGGTCTCTCCCGTGGAGAACGGCGGGAAGTTGTAGTGGTGCATGTACCGCTTCGACTCGTCGATGCCGATGGTGTCCAACATCTGGTTCATCCGGGGCATGCCGAGGGTGCAGACATTGAGAACCTGGGTGTCGCCGCGCTCGAACAGCGCCGAGCCGTGCGCAGTCGGGAGCAGGCCGACCTCGGCGGAAAGCGGCCGGATGTCGGTCGGGCCGCGCCCGTCGATGCGGAGGGCTTCCTCGACGATCCGCTTTCGGACGATCTTCTTGATGTAGGCGAGCGCAGCCGAGCGGACTTCCCGCTCGCGTTCGGGAAACTCGGGGGCAAGCTCGGCGACGATCGCATCGGTCGCCTCGTCGAGGGCGGCCTTGCGCTCGGTCTTGGTCGTGATCGCGTTCGCAGTCTGCAGACGATCGGCTCCGACGGCAGCAACACGCTCGTAGACGGCGTCGGCGTAGTCGACGAAAAGCACGAAGTCGACGGCGTCCTTCGAACCCGCCTTGCGGACCAGCTCTCGTTGGAGCTCGATCGACTCGCGGATCCAGGTCTTCGCGACCTCGAGACCGTTTGCGATCACGTCCTCGGTGACCAGGGGCGCACCCTGTTCGAAGTACTCGAACGCCTTCTCGGTGCCTCCGGCCTCCACCATGACGATCGCTATGTCGGCTCCCGGCTCCTCGCTGAGCGCACGCCCGGCCACGACGAGCTCGAACGTCGAGGAGTCGCCCTCCTGGTAGGTGGCATGCGGAAGCCACGATCCATCGGTCGAGTACCGCGACGCGGACCGCGCCGACCGGCCCCTCGAAGGGAATGCCCGAGATCATGAGGGCTGCCGATGACGCGTTGATCGCCAGCACGTCGTGTGGGTTCAGCTGGTCGGCGCCGAGGATCGTCCCGACGACGTGGACCTCGTTGCGGAAGCCCTCCGGGAACGACGGCCGCAACGGCCGGTCGATGAGGCGGCAGGTCAGGATCGCCTGGTCGCTCGCCCTGCCTTCCCGGCGGAAGAACGACCCCGGGATCTTGCCGGCGGCGTACATCCGCTCTTCGATGTCGACGGTGAGAGGGAAGAAGTCGGTGCCCTCACGCACTTTTCGAGCAGCCGTCGCGGTTGCGAGCACGACCGTGTCGCCGATGCGGGCGACGACGGCGCCGTCGGCCTGCCCGGCGAGCTTGCCGGTCTGCAGGGACAGGGTACGGTCCGTCCCACTGATGGGGCTCGACACGGTGATGGCATCAGCCATGGCACTCCTATGTGATTGGGGCGCCCCGCTTGCCAGTTCCCAGTCGGCGTGCACCGGAGCCGTCCTCGTGGACCGGACCCGGTATTCGGCGACTGGCAGCTGGCGCCGTGCGGCGCCGCTTGTCTTATTACGGGCGGCTCACGCCGGCGAAGATGGCTCCGACCGCCGCCCTATGTCGACCCGGAACGGCTTGGCCACCGGGCGTTCCTAGCTTCCTAGCGCCTGATTCCGAGCCGGGAGATCAGCGACCTGTACCGCTCGACATCGTTGTCCTTCACGTAGTCGAGCAGGCGGCGCCGGCGACCGATGAGCTTCATGAGCCCCCGCCGGGTGTGGTGATCTCCCCGGTGGATCTTGAGGTGGTCGGTGAGATGATTGATGCGTTCGGTGAGGAGCGCCACCTGCACCTCTGGCGAGCCGGTGTCGGTCTCGTGAAGCCGGTGCTCGGTGATCGTGGCCGTCTTGTCGGACATGCGTGAGTGGCGTGCTTTCTAGCTGTACCGGCCGGCCACGCCGATCCGGCAGGGAAAAAGGAGTAACAGTCTCGGCCGTGGCGCACGCGCCAGACCGCGCCGGCCTGGGCCGGCACCGATCACGATAGCAGGTCGTTCGCCGCGAGACACCAGGGACACCGGCTCACACGTGGCGAGGGTCGACCTCTATACGGGTCCCCTGGGCGGGTTGGCCGGCTGACGCCGAGCGCGTCGGCGAGCGCCTCGGATCCCGCCGCCCGGACGAGGAAGCGGCCGGCGGCCAAGCTCCCCACCTCGACGGGCGGGTCCGAGCACGCCAACCGCGTGACGAATTCGTCGGCCCCGTCCCCGCTCACCAGCGCGAGTGCGGTTGTGGGGGGAAGCCGGAGCAGTGCCCGGCGCGGCCCCTCGGCAGAGACGAGCCGACCGGGGTCGGCATGCAGGGCTGCGGCCAGGACTTCGTGGTCCGGCAGCCGCGTCCTGACCACGACCCGCCCCTCCCTTCGCCGGCCGCCGACGACACGTGATGCAAGCGCCAGCAGAGCCAGCGCTTGCTCGCCGGCCCGATAGCGCGGTGCAAGCAGCTCCTGGTCGAAATCCAGGAACACGACCACCGAAGCCGAGACCGCACGGTGCAGCACCGCCTCGGTCCCGATCAGCACGGGCGCGTCGGGAAGACTCACGCCGGGTCCGGTGCTCGTGCGCCCGATCTCCGCCACCTCCAGACCGGTGAGTGCGGCAAGGTCATCACGCGCCCTGGCGACACCGGGCCGGACGATCCGTGATCGGGTGGGTCCGCAGGAGGCGCAGCACACCGGGCCCGAGGACGAGCACCTCGGGCAATGGAGCAGTGCCAACTCGCCTTGGGCGGGTCGTTCGAGCTGAACCAGAGCCGTGCCACAAGCCTCGCAGCGCAGCAGGCTCCCACAGCGCACGCAGGCCAGCAGTCGAGCGCGACCCTTCCGGTTGAGCACCGCCACGACGGGTCGGCGCGGCTGTGTCTCCGCTGCAGCTCGAATCACCGAGGCCAGCCGAGTCGGGTATCCGCCTGCACGTGGGTCTTCGTCCCGGGCATCGATCACCTCGATCGGCGCCCATCCGGCGCGTTCGGCGCCACGGGACAACGTGACGAGGTGCCGACCGACCAGCATGTCGAGGGTCGGACAGGCGCTCACCAGAAGGCACGGGACCTCGGCGCGCCGGGCGCGCTCCTCCGCGAGCACCGCGGCTTCCCAGGTGGGAACGCGTTCTTCCTGGTAGGAGTCAGAGTGAGCGTCGAGGACGACCACGGCGCGGAGATCGACCACCGGCGACAGCACCGCAGAGCGCGTGCCGACAACGACTCGACCTCCCGATGCCGCCTCCGACCACGCGTCTGGCTGAAGGGCAAGCGCATGACCTGACCGCTCCAGGCGAGTCGTAAGGGTCACCGCGTCCGTTCTCGAGGCCGCGAGGACCAGCACGTCGCCGGGCACGCCGGCTGTCGCCTCGATGGTCGCTTCGACGGCCGCCAGCCTGGGCGCCGCCGGCGGAAGCCGCAGAACCGCGGATCTGGACGAAAGTGCCTGGAAGGTGGCCGCTGCGATCTCCCGCTCGAGGCCACGGCCCGGTTCGATGTCCCCGGCCGGCCCTGCGGTCCTGCCTGACGAGCCCGCCCAGGGTTCCGACGCCGGCGGTAGTGCACGAACCAGGCGCGGCGGTGACGCTGCCAGCAACAACGGCCGCAGGCGACCCGAGTAGCGCCATGACGCCCACCGGCTGAGCTCGACGACCGACTGCGGTGGCCCGAGCGACACGACCTCGCTCACCGGGCGCAGCTCGACATCGGGCGGAACCACGGACGCCTCGGCGACCACCCATCCCCGGACTCGCCGCCCGTGGAGAACCACCCGGACGATGCAGCCGACCTTGACGCTGCCGGCCAGCGCCTGAGGGACGTCGTAGGCGAACGTGCGGTCGATCCCGCTCACGTCAGGCAGGACTTCAACAACCATGTTCATCGCTCACCTGGGTGTCGCGCCAAACCCGGCGCTGGCGCCGAGGCCGGACCCCCGCCCGGACCGGGCAGAGCGCCGCAGTGGGCAGGGCGTGGTCGTCGAGCCCCGCGTGCCCGGCTAGAGGCCGAGGGTGGCGCGTAGGTCCCCGACGCGCGGCGTCGCTTCCCAGGAGGCTTCGTCGGGCGACCGCCCGAAGTGGCCGTAGGCCGCGACTTGGCGGTAGATCGGCCGGCACAGGTCGAGGTCCCGCACGATCGCAGCCGGGCGGAGGTCGAAGATCTCCCCGACGGCCTTTTCGATGCGGTCCGGGGCCACTGTCTCGGTGCCGAAGGTCTCGATCATCACCGAGATCGGGTGGGCAACGCCGATCGCGTAGGCGACCTGGATCTCGCAGCGGGACGCCGCGCCGGAGGCAACTACGTGCTTTGCCACCCATCGAGCTGCGTAGGCGCCCGAGCGGTCCACCTTCGAGGGGTCCTTGCCCGAGAATGAGCCGCCGCCGTGCCGGGCCGATCCGCCGTAGGTGTCGACGATGATCTTGCGTCCCGTGAGCCCCGTGTCGGCGCGGGGGCCACCCAGCTCGAAACGCCCGGTGGGGTTGGCCAGAAGACGGTACCTGCCCGTCTCTATCCCCGTCGGGAGAAGCGGAGTGATGACGTGCTGCACCAAGTCGTCGGGCAACCCCTCGAGGTCGGCGTCCTTTGTGTGCTGGGTGGAGATGAGCACCGTCGTGAGCTCGACCGGTCGGCCGTCTTCGTAGCGCACGCTCACCTGGGTCTTTCCGTCGGGACCCAGATGGGGGATCGTCCAGGCCTTGCGCACATCGGCCAGCCGCCGTGCGAGGCGGTGCGCCAGCCAGATCGGAAGCGGCATGAGATCGGGGGTCTCGTCGCACGCGTAGCCGAACACCATCCCCTGGTCGCCCGCTCCCTGAGCGTTGAGCGCGTCCTCACCGGCGGCACCGGTGCGCACCTCGAGCGCAGCCGACACTCCCCGGCCGATGTCCGGCGACTGCTCGTCGATGGAGACCATCACGCCGCAGGAGTTCCCGTCGAAACACAGCTCTTCCCGGTCGTAGCCGATCTCACAGATCGTCTGGCGCACGAGGCGGGCGATGTCGACGTACGCGCTTGTCGAGATCTCGCCGGCCACGACCACGAGCCCGGTCGTGAGCAGGGTCTCGCATGCGACGCGGCCTTGGGGATCCGCCTCGAGGATGGCGTCGAGGATGGCGTCGGAGATCTGGTCCGCCATCTTGTCGGGATGACCCTCGGTGACCGACTCAGAGGTGAAATGGAAGTTGCTCAACGGTGTCAGGCTCCTCGTTCTCGATTACCGCCGGCGACAGGCGGTGGGACCGGTGCCGGAGCCACCGCAGCCTCGGCGTCCGGAACCTCTCCACGCGAGTCGCCCGGGCGCAGCGGGGCTCCCCCCGAGAGCAAAGGGAGGGCGGCGGCGAGGACGGCCTGCGCGACGGCTCGCTTGGATTGGAGCGGGATCTCGGTGCGGGCCCCTCCCCGGTGAAAGATCGTCACCGCGTTGGTCTCGTACGCGAAACCGACTCCCTGCGCCGCCACGTCGTTGCCCACCATGAGATCCACGTCCTTTGCCTCGAGCTTGGCGGCCACACGCTCGACAAGCCGGTCGGTCTCGGCGGCGAAGCCGACCAGCACCTGCCCTGGACGCCGGCGCCGGCCCAGCTCGGCGAGGATGTCGAGCGTCGGGACGAGACGGATCTCCGGCATCCCGTCGGCCTTGTGGAGCTTCGAGGTCGCCACGACAGCCGGCCGGTAGTCGGCGACTGCCGCGGCCATGACGACAAGGTCGGCCGCTTCGGCACGGGACAGCACGGCGTCAGCCATCTCGGCAGCGGTCTCGACCTCGACCACCTCGACTCCGGGTGCGGCCGGCAGGCCGGAGGTGGTCACGAGAGTGACCTGCGCCCCGAGCTCGACGGCGACTTCGGCCAGAGCGTGGCCCTGCCTTCCCGAGGAGCGGTTCGAGAGATAGCGAACCGGGTCGATGGGCTCCCTGGTGCCGCCTGCGGTAACGAGCACGCGCCGGCCCGAAAGCGCAAGGACACGTCGCGCCATGCCCCGGGTCGCCGCGAGAATCCTGGCCGCCTCTTCGACTATGGCGTCGGTCTCCGCAAGCCGTCCCGCGCCAAGGTCCCCGCCGGCCAAGCGGCCCGTCTCCGGCTCGAGGACGTGAACGCCGCGCCGGCGAAGCGTCGCCAGATTCTCCTGGACCGCGGCGTGATGCCACATCTCGGTGTGCATGGACGGACAGACGAGCACCGGGGCACGCGTGGCGAGCAGCGTCGCCACGAGCAGGTCCGAGGAGATCCCAGCCGCGTACGCCCCGATCACGCGTGCGGTCGCCGGTGCGATCAGAACAAGGTCCGCGCGCCGCCCGAGCTCGGTGTGGGGGATCGGGGCAGCGTCGGCGAACAGTGCCAGGCGGGCGGGCTCGGAAGCGAGCGCGGAAAACGTCGCCTCCCCGACAAATCGCGTCGCGCTCGCCGTGAGGACCGGCACGACGTGGGATCCCGCGTCGACCAGGCGACGGCAGAGCTCAACGGCTTTGTAGGCGGCGATCCCGCCACTGACGCCGAGCACGACTGTGGCGTCGACGAGCGACCCGCGGCGCCCGACAACGGCGCCAGCCCGGTCCGATCCCGACTCCGCTTCACTCACGGCCGCAGCCTTCGCGCGCCTGGCGGTGGGCTAGCTCGCCTCTCCACCGTCGGGGGCATAGCTCGCCTGGTCGGCTGGCCCTTGGTCTGCATCGACGGTCTCCTCGTCCGCGGGCCAGACCGCGACGACCTTGCCGGCTGCGATCTCCTCGAGCGCTATCGACAGCGGCTTGCGGGCGATGGATGCCACCTGTGGCGGCACGATGGCCCCGAGGCCCTCACCGAGCTGGCTGAAGTAGGAGTTGACCTGGCGGCCCCGCTTGGCCGCCAGGGTCACCAATGTGAATTTCGAGTCGACCTTGTCAAGCAGGACCTCGATCGGTGGATCGATCATCGTGCTGCGCGGCTCGGCCATGAGGCTCCTTCTCGGCTGAATACCGCCTCGTCGAGACGGCACACCGCGCTGGGGGCACTCATGCCCCTCGGGCGGGTCTCCTCTACTATATCCGCGAGGTCTTGCACGGCTCGGTCAAGGTCACGATCCCGCGGCCCTCCCGAGGCCCGGGCATCGGCTCGCGCCAAGAGCGCGTGCGTATGTTGCAGGTGCACCACGGTGACGTGGACCGATTCCCGCCCAGGTGGCGGTGGCCTGCGTTTGTCGATCATCGAACCAGCCAATAGCTGCAGTTTGAGTCCAGGAGGTCCAGCACGATGCTGATAGGGAAACCGAAGCTGAGCAAGCTCGCGGTCGTGGGAACGGCGGTTGCGTGCGCGGCGCTCGTGCTCGCAGCCTGTGGATCAAGTTCCACGACCACGACCACGACCAAGCCGGCTGCACCTACCCACATGGTCAAGGTCCCGGGCGGCACTTTGACGATCGCCGAAGCCCCTGCCGGCGGACCGAACTACATCTTCCCGATGATGGGCGGGGCGTACTTCAGCGTGGCGACCTTCCAGTTGCTCTACCTGTTGTACCGCCCGCTGTACTGGTTCGGCGTCGGGAGCACCCCGGACCTGAACGAGGGGCTCTCGGTCGCCAAGATGCCGGTGTACTCGGACCACTACAGGACCGTCACATTCAAGATGAAGGGTTACAAGTGGAGCAACGGCGAGACGGTGGACGCCCAGGACGTGGTGTTCTGGATGAACATGCTCAAGGCCAATGCCACCTCCTGGGCCGGCTACGCGCCGGGGCCGGGCCAGTTGCCCGGCGACGTCACCAACGTCGTGGCCAACAACAAGACCGACACGGTCACCTTCTCGGTCGATGGGACCTACAGCTCGTACTGGTTCACCTACAACGAGCTGAGCCAGATCACGCCTCTCCCGATCGCGTGGGACATCACCTCGGCCGGTGCAAAGCCGGGCTCGGGGCACTGCTCGAGCGCCTCGTACGCCTCGGTGAAGACCTCGTTCTCGTCCAGCGGCGCGCTCGTTGACGACTCGGCCTCCGCCAAGGCTTGCGCTGCGGTGTACTCGTTCCTCACGGGCAAGACCGAGGCGGGCGATCTCGGCACCTACGCCACGAACCCGCTCTGGCAGGTCGTGGACGGGCCGTTCCGCCTCACCCAGTACGACGCGACCGACAACGGCGCGACCGTGGTCCCGAACCCCAAGTACTCGGGCCCGGTCAAGTCGTCTCTCAAGGCGCTGGTGCTGGCCCCCTTCACGACCGACACGGCCGAGTACAACGTGCTGCTGAGCGGCAAGACGCTCCAGATCGGGGCCATCCCGCCCCAGGACCTGCCGACCTACAAGGGCCCGGCCTTCTCCAAGAGCGGACAACCGCTCGCGGGGAAGAACAACCCGTCGGTCGCGAGCAAGTACAACCTCGTGCCGGCCTACCCCTGGGGCGTCAACTACTTCTCCCTCAACTTCACGAACCCGACCTCGGGCCCGATCTTCAAGCAGCTCTACGTCCGTCAGGCGATGCAGTCGCTGATGAACCAGAGCCTGTGGATCCAGCTGTTCAACGCCGGCTACGGGGCGCCGACCTACGGTCCGGTGCCCGTCTTCCCGCCGACGAAGCTGGTCACCAGCCAGGAGAGCACCAACCCCTACCCCTACAGCCCTTCGCACGCGAAGTCGCTTCTCACCTCGCACGGCTGGAAGGTCGTCCCGGACGGTACGAGCACCTGTGTGAAGCCTGGAACCAAGAGCGACGAGTGCGGAGCGGGGATCGCCAAGGGCGCCAAGCTGAGCTTCAACTATCTCTACATGAGCGGTGCAACGGCGTTTGATAACCAGATCGCGGCGCTTCAGTCGACTTGGGCGTTGGCCGGCATCAAGTTGCAGCTCTCGGAGAAGTCCTTCGGGGACGTCATCAGCATCGCTGCGACGCCATGCGTGGCCGGCAAGACCTGTAGCTGGGACATCGCCAACTGGGGCGGTGGATGGGTCTACGCGCCGGACTACTACCCGACCGGTGAGGAGATCTTCGCCACCGGTGCAGGGTCGAACTTCGGCGACTACTCCGACACGACGGCCGACAACCTCATCAAGCTGACGAACACCTCCTCGTCGCTGCAGGCCCTCTACAACTACGAGAACTACCTCGCGAGCAACCTCCCGGGCATCTGGCAGCCGGAGACGGCTCTGGCGTTCAACGAGGTCGCCAAGAACGTCTGCGGTTTCGCCCCAGAGAACCCGCTCCTCACCTGGGTCGCCGAGGACTGGTACTTCTGCAAGGCCGGGAAGTAGCAGCCGGGCCCCGTCGTTCTTGACGGGGGACCGACGGCAGGTTTCCCCGGGCCACGACGGTTGTCGTGGCCCGGGCTCAAGGGCCCTTCAGGAGCTCGTGTGCGCCTGGCGGCGGAAGTCCTCCACTATGTCCGCGAGGTCGCGCACGGCCCCGCCGAGGTCGTCGTTGACGACGACACGGGACGCGAGCTCGAGTCCCTCCGCCTCCTCCAGCCTGCCGAGTGCCATGCGACGCTCGATGTTCTCCTCCGAGTCGCCCCTTGACCGGAGCCGCTCCTCCTGCACGTCGGGCGAAGGCGCACGAATGAGCACACAGTACGCGTCAGGACGACGCTCGAGCACCTGGCGAGCGCCCTGGACATCTATCTCCAGCACGACGTCGCAGCCCTCTCGAGGCTCGGGCGTCGGCGTCCCGTAGCACTCACCGAGGATCGTCGCCCATTCGAGGAAGCCCCCCTCGGCCACGCGGCTGAGGAAAGTGTCGCGGTCGACGAAGGTATAGGCGTCCTCGGGCTCACCGGGACGGCGGGCACGCGTGGTCCACGAACGGCTCAGCCAGAGTCGCCCGTCCTCGGCGACCAGGCGTTGGACGATCGTCCCTTTGCCGACTCCCCCGGGCCCGCAGACGACGAGGATCAGGGCCGGGTTGCGGCCTCGAGCAGCGCCTCGCGCTGCTTGGCCCCGAGGCCCTGGAGCCGGCGGGTCTCACTGATGCCGACGTGCTCCATGAGGCGGCGAGCCTTGACCTTGCCGGTCCCCGGCAGCGCCTCGAGAACCGCCAGCACCTTCATCTTGCCGACGATCTCGTCCGACTCCGCCTTGACGAGCAGCTCTCGCAGGGTGACTCGACCACTCTTGAGATGGTCCTTGATCTCGGCGCGCTCGCGGCGCGCCCGGGCCGCCTTTTCGAGCGCCGCATGGCGCTGCTCAGGCGTGAGGCTAGGAGGTTGGGGCATGGGCGGTTACGATAGCGCAGCTAAAGCCGGGTGACCAGGGATCGGGTTACAATCGTGGCGGGCGACAGCATGGCTGGCGCCCCGGTCGGCAGATCACAGGGGTGAATCGTCCATGGCCAACGTTCTCGAGGTTGTCGACCTTCGAACGGAGTTCCACCTTCGTACCGCGAACGTCGGGGCGGTCGACGGGGTGTCGTTCTCCGTGGCCGAAGGCGAATGCCTGGGCCTGGTCGGGGAATCCGGGTGCGGCAAGAGCACGGTCGGGCTGTCGATCATGAAGCTGTTGCCGAACGTCGGCCACGTCGTACGGGGCACGGTGACGCTGCTCGACAGAGAGCTCGTGAAGATGCCCGAGAAGCAGATGCGCGAGGTGCGCGGCAACAACGTCGCCATGATCTTCCAGGACCCGATGACCTCGCTGAACCCGACGATGACCGTCGGCCGCCAGATCGCCGAGCCGGTGCGGATCCACAAGCAGGTCTCCAAGCGGGAGGCAACCGAGCGGGCGATCGAAGTGCTCCAGCTCGTCGGGATGCCGCGGCCGGCCGAACGCATGGCTTCATACCCGCACCAGCTCTCCGGCGGCCTTCGCCAGCGCGTCATGATCGCCATCGCGCTCTCCTGCGAACCCAAGCTGCTCATAGCCGATGAGCCGACGACCGCTCTCGACGTGACGATCCAGGCGCAGATCCTCGACCTCATCGACGAGCTGCGCGACCGTCTCAAGATGGCGGTGCTCCTGATCACCCACGACATGGGCGTGATCGCCGGCCGCAGCGACCGGGTAATGGTGATGTACGCCGGCAAGATCGTCGAGACCGCGCCGACCCGTACCCTGTTCTCACAGATGCGCCACCCCTACTCCGAGGCGCTGCTCGACTCCATCCCCAAGATGGACGCGGACGCGAGCGTCCCGCTGTACAGCATCCCCGGAACCCCGCCCGATCTGAGCGGTGAGTTCGTCGGCTGCAGGTTCGAGCCGCGGTGCCGCAACGCCACGGAGCGATGCCGCGTCGAGGAGCCGCCGTTGCTCGACCAGTCAGGCCACCTGGTTGCTTGCTTCAATCCGGTGGGCAGCGCCTCGGCGCCCAGGCGCGCGATCCGCGTCATCGACTCCGCCGAGGCGTCAAGGCAGGCGTTGGGACGCGTCGACGAGCTCACCTCCCGCAAGGTGATCGTCGAGGTCGACCAGCTCGTGAAGGAATTCCCCGTCACGGCCGGAGCGGTCCTGCAACGCAAGGTCGGCAGTGTCAAGGCCGTCTCCAACGTGTCCTTCTCCGTTCGCGAGGGCGAGACGTTCGGCCTCGTGGGCGAGTCGGGCTGTGGCAAGACGACGATCGGGCGGCTCGTGGTGGCGCTCGAGAAGCCCACTTCGGGAGCGATCCGTTTCGACGGGAACGACGTCACCAAGCTGAACCGCGGCGACCTGAGGCGCAGCCGTCGCGATTTCCAGATCATGTTCCAGGACCCGTATGCCTCGCTCGACCCGCGGATGCGCGTCGGCACCATCCTCCGCGAGCCGCTCAAGGTCCAAGGCATCGGATCAAGAACCGAGCAGTGGGAACGCGTCGGCGCCCTGCTGCGTGAGGTCGGCCTCGCCCAGAAGGCGGTCGACCTCTACCCGCACGAGTTCTCCGGAGGTCAGCGCCAACGGATCGGGTTCGCCCGTGCGCTCACGCTGAACCCGCGCCTCATCATCGCCGACGAGCCAGTCTCAGCCCTCGACGTGTCCATCCAGTCGCAGATCCTCAACATGATGAAGGCGCTCCAGCAGACCCACCGGCTCACCTACATCGTCATCTCACACGACCTCGCGGTGCTCAAGTTCCTCTCCGACCGCATCGGCGTGATGTATCTCGGCAAGCTCGTCGAGATCGGAGCGGCCAAGCAGATCTATGAGCAGCCGGCGCATCCCTACACCCGGGGCCTGATCGACACCATCCCGGTGCCGGACCCCGTGCTCGCCGCGGCCCGCCGCGGCCACCACATCTCAGGAGAGCTGCCCTCGGCCCTCACACCGCCTTCTGGTTGCCGGTTCCGCACCCGCTGCCCGCAAGCACAGGAGATCTGCGCGGCAGAGGAGCCGCTGCTGCAGTCCTTCGGAGGCGACCACATGGCGGCTTGCCACTTCCCGCTCCAGCAACCCGTCAGCGCCGCGTCGATGGCCGCCACGGGATCGGCGGCTCAGCCCGGCGCCTAGCCTCCCGCGCCTCGGGCCGGCCACGTCGCTCAACGACGCTGCAATCTCACCTCGAACGCATCGCGCAGCGCGTCGCCGATGTAGTTGAACGAGACCGTGATGAGAATGATGCAGATACCCGCCGGGTAGATGAGCCACCAAGCGCCCTCCTGGGCGTAGCTGATGCCGTTGGAGAGCATCTGACCCCAGCTCGTGCCCGGGGCCGGCACGCCGAAGCCGAGAAAGCCGAGCGCGGCCAGCAAGCCGATGGCGTCCGCGACCTGGAACGTCGCGTTCACGATGATCGTCCCGACGGCGTTGGGGATTATGTGGCGTACGACGATCCGGCCGCCGCCGCCGCCCATTGCCCGGACTGCCTGGACGTACTCGCGCGTCCGCAAGGTCAGCGTCTCGCCCCTGATGAGCCGCGCCGGCACGAGCCAGGCAGCAAGCGCCACGATGAACACGATCAGCCAGAACGAGGGGTGCAGGATGGCCGCGATGACGATCAGCAGGAACAGCGTCGGCACCGACAGGACCGTGTCGACGATCCGCATCATGACCGCGTCCACCGCGCCGCCGGCGTAACCGGAGATGGCCCCGAAGAACACGCCGAAGACGGTGGCGATCCCCGCCGCCAGCAACGCGATCTCGAGCGCGGTGGCGCCGCCCACCATGAGCCGCCCGACAGTGTCGTAGCCGTTTGGGTCGGTCCCCAACCAGTCCTGCGCGCTCGGGTGGGCGAGGACCTGGTTCACGTTCGTGATGACGAGGTAGGTCTGGTTGGTGACGTAGATGTGCGGCCCGACGAAGCAGAACAGGAACATGAACACGACCACGCCGACACTGACCAGCGCGAGCTTGTTCTCGGCGAAGACCCGCCAGATGACCTTACCGAGACCGCCGATACCGCCTGCCTCGCCCGCCTCGGTGACCTCCGTCTCCGGCGCGGTCAGCTCCCCGCCTATGCGTTGGGCCTCCGAGACGACCGTGTCCTTGCCGGTCGCTGCGCCACCGAACGGGATCATCGGCACCCGGCCGGGATCTGGCGCCGAGCGGGGATTCGCGCTTTACACATAGCGGATCCTCGGATCGAGAACCGCATACAAGATGTCGGCGAGAAGTGATCCCACGACCGTCGCCATGGCGGCGACGACCACCGTGCCGATGAGGAGCGGGAAGTCGTTGTTGATGGCCGCATTGAAGAAGGCGAGCCCCATGCCCGGGTAGTTGAAGACGTCCTCGGTTATGAGGGCGCCGCTCACGATCGCCGGCAGTGTGAGCCCGAGCAGGGTGATGATGGGGATGAGGGCATTGCGCAAGGCGTGAACGTAGTTGACCCGGCGGGTGGAAAGGCCCTTGGCCCGCGCGGTGCGGACGTAGTCCTCGGTGAGCGCCTCCATCATCGACGAGCGCATGTACCGGCTGAAGCCGGCTATGGAGACCGCGGCGAGCGCGACGACCGGCAGCACCAGGGCCCGCCAGTCGGCGAGGATCGATCCGACCGAGGCCGATTGCGGCGCCTCCGGCGGGAAGACGTGCCAGTGGATGGCGAAGATCTCGATGAGCACGATGCCGAGGAAGAACGTCGGCGTCGCGTAGAAGACGAACGACATCGTCGTGAGCGCGTAGTCGGAGGGCTTGTTGCGCCGCAGGACCTGGAAGATGCCAAGCGGGATCGCGACGATGACCGTGAGGAGTATCGCCAGCCCGACCAGGAGCACCGTCTTCGGCAGCTTCTGCAGCACAATGGTCGACACCGGCTCGTTCAGCTTGTACGAGTAACCCAGATTGAACGTGAACACGTGCCCGACCAGGATCGCGAATTGCGTCCAGATCGGCTTGTTCAGCCCGTTCTGGGCGAGGAACAAATTGATCTGCGGCTGCGTGGCCCGGGGCCCGAGGATGATCCGGGCCTCGGAGTTCGTCCCGCCGGGGAACAGGTGATAGAGGATGAACGTGATGGCGCACACGCCAATGATGACGATGACCGCCTGGATCACCCTCCGAATGAGGTAGCCGACCATGCGCTACTCCTTGCCCGAGCGGGACGCTGTGCCGTTGTCAGTTCCCCGAGCCTCGATGCTAACAGCCTGGCCCAGCACCGACTTTGTCATCCACGTCCCGACCAACCCGAGCCTCGAGAGGCTTCGCCCGGGCCTTGGGCGACGGTCACCCCGGGCCACGACAACCGTCGTGGCCCGGGGAAACCTGCCGTCGGTCCCCCGTCAAGAACGACGGGGCCCGGCTGCTACTTCGCGGCCTTGCAGAAGTACCAGTCCTCGGCGACCCAGCTGAAGAGCGGGTTCTCGGGGGCGAAGCCGCAGACGTTCTTGGCGACCTCGTTGAACGCCAGAGCCGTCTCCGGCTGCCAGATGACCGGGAGGTTCTTCGCCATGAAGTTCTCGTAGTTGTAGAGGGCCTGCAGCGACGACGAGGTGTTCGTCAGCTTGATGAGGTTGTCGGCCGTCGGGTTGGAGTACTCGCCAGAGTTCGACCCTGCACCGGTGGCGAAGATCTCCTCACCGGTCGGGTAGTAGTCCGGCGAGTAGATCCATCCACCGCCCCAGTTGGCGATGTCCCAGGGGCAGGCCTTCTTGGGCACGCATGGCGTGAAGGCCGTGCTGATGACGTCCCCGAAGGACTTGGCCGAGAGCTGCAGCTTGAAGCCGACTTGCGCCCAAGTCGACTGAAGCTCCGCGATCTGGTTGCTGAATTCCACCGCACCGTTCTCGTAGAGGTAGTTGAAGCTCAGCTTGGCGCCCTTGGCGATCCCCGCTCCGCACTCGTCGCTCTTGGTTCCCGGCTTCACACATGTGCTCGTACCGTCCGGGACTACCTTCCAGCCGTGCGAGGTGAGAAGCGACTTCGCGTGCGAAGGGCTGTAGGGGTACGGGTTGGTGCTCTCCCCCTTGCTGACCAGGTCCGTCGGCGGGAAGACGGGAACCGGACCGTAGTTCGGCGCCCCGTAGCCGGCGTTGAACAGCTGGATCCACAGGCTCTGGTTCATCAGCGACTGCATCGCCTGACGGATGTAGAGCTGCTTGAAGATCGGGCCCGAGGTCGGGTTCGTGTAGTTGAGGGCGAAGTAGTTGACGCCCCAGGGGTAGGCCGGCACGAGGTTGTAATTGCCCGCGACTTGAGCGTTGTTCTTCCCCGCGAGCGGTTGTCCGCTCTTGGAGAAGGCCGGGCCCTTGTAGGTCGGCAGGTCCTGTGGCGGGATGCCCCCGATCTGGAGCGTCTTGCCGCTCAGCAGCACGTTGTACTCGGCCGTGTCGGTCGTGAAGGGGGCCAGCACCAGCGCCTTGAGCGACGACTTGACCGGGCCCGAGTACTTGGGGTTCGGGACCACGGTCGCGCCGTTGTCGGTCGCGTCGTACTTGGTGAGGTGGAACGGCCCGTCAACGACCTGCCAGAGCGGGTTCGTGGCGTAGGTGCCGAGATCGGCCGCCTCGGTCTTGCCCGTGAGGAACGTGAGCACCGCAGCGCAAGCCTTGGCGGAGGCCGAGTCGTCAACGAGCGCGCCGCTGGACGAGAACGAGGTCTTCACCGAGGCGTACGAGGCGCTCGAGCAGTGCCCCGAGCCCGGCTTTGCACCGGCCGAGGTGATGTCCCACGCGATCGGGAGAGGCGAGACCTGGCTCAGCTCGTTGTAGGTGAACCAGTACGAGCTGTAGGTCGCATCGACCGAGAAGGTGACCGTGTCGGTCTTGTTGTTGGCCACGACGTTGGTGATGTCGCCGGGGAACTGGCCCGGCCCCGGCGCGTAGCCGGCCCAGGAGGTGGCATTGGCCTTGAGCATGTTCATCCAGAACACCACGTCCTGGGCGTCCACCGTCTCGCCGTTGCTCCACTTGTAACCCTTCAACTGGATGGTGACGGTCTTGTTGTTGTTCGAGTACGCCGGCATCTTGGCGACCGAGAGCGGCTCGTTCAGGCTCTGGGTGCTCCCGACGCCGAACCAGTACAGGGGGCGGTACATCAGGTAGATCAACTCGAAGTTCGACACGCTGAAGTACTGCCCGCTCATCATCGGGAAGATGTAGTTCGGTCCGGCGGCCGCGCCTTCGGCGATAGTCAAAGTGCCGCCCGGGACCCTGACCATGTGGGTCACCTGGGTTCTAGTGGTCTTGGACGTGGTCGCGAAACTTGTCGCACCGATCGCGAGCACGAACGCCGCGCATGCAACCGCCGTTCCCACGACCGCGAGCTTGCTCAGCTTCCGTTTCTTTATCATTATCGTGCTGGACCTCCTGGACTCGAACTGCACTGTTGGCTGGTTGGACGGTTGGAAAAAGCGGGCTGTCGCCCTCTGGGCGAGAACCGTCCCTATCACCGTAGCGCATCTGTAATGTTCCGTACAGGACAATCCTCAAGCTTGAGCCTGGGATCGGCGCCGCGTCACCGCTCAGGAAGACCTTGGTCTGGGCCGAGAACGGCCGACAACTCGGCCGAGAACCGCCGAGCCGCCAATTCCGGGGCGTCCGAGCCGGTCACGGTCCTGCCGATCACGAACAGGTCGGCACCTGCGGCCATCGCCGACAATCCTCCCGCAGCCCGAGCCGTGTCGTCGGGTGACGATCCCGGAAGGCGGATCCCGGGAACAACCCTCACAAGTCCGGGCGCCCGCGATCCGACGACGGCGAGGTCCTCCGGGGCGCAGACCACACCGAGACAGCCGGTCCGCGCGGCAAGCGACGCCCGCGTGCAGACGAGATCGGTGTTGGCGCCCGGGTCGCTCGTCAGCACGGTCACCGCCAGGACCCCGGCGGACCCCCCGGCCGGTTCGGGATGGCCGGCCGCGACGGCGGCGGCCCATCCCTCTTCGAAGCCCTCCACGGCGGCCCTCAACATCTGTTCGCCCCCGGCCGCGTGCACCGTCACGTACGACACGCCGAGGGAGGCGATTCTCCGGGCGGCTCCGCCGACGGCGGCCGGGAGATCGTGAAGCTTCAGGTCGAGGAGCACCCGGAAGCCCTCGTCCAAGAGAGCGTCGACCGCCAGTGGCCCCTCGGCCGCGAAGAGCTCCAGGCCGACCTCGGCCACCGAGAACCAGGGCCGCAGGCGAGAGGCGAGGTCGACCGCCTCGTCGAGGCTCGTGTCGTCGAGCGCGAGCACGAGACGGTCGCGCACGTTCGGCGGGTCCTCGCCGGGCACCGTCTCAGCCCCGCGCGGCGCCGTGAACGGCGATACCCGCGGCGGTCTTCAGCACTGCAAAGAGATCGGGAGCGTCCTTTCGGCCTCGCCGGACGGGTCTCACGCCTGGTCTCCTCGAACCTCGCCCGCCACGGCGGAGAGGACGCCGTTCACGTAACGGCCGGAGTCCTCGGTCGAATAGGTCTTCGCGAGCTCGACCGCTTCGTCGAGCACCACGGCCACCGGCACGTCGAGCTCGTCCAGGAGCTCATAGGCCGCTATCCGGAGCACGCAACGGTCGACCATCGGCATTCTCTCCACCGTCCAGCCCATGGCGTGGCGTCCGAGCAGGCCGTCCACCTCCCCGGCTCGCCGCTCGACTCCCGAGACGAGCTGCGAGGCGTACTGCTCGGGCGCGACCGGCAGTTCGGCGAGCAACTGGGTGGGGCTCAAGTCCTTGGTCTCCGCCTCGTAGAGCAGCTCGAGCGCCCGCTCACGCGCCCGGCGCCTGGCGCCCGTCAGTACCTGACGCGACGGACCCTCAGGCCCTGGTGATGTACTCACCGGTCCTGGTGTCGACCTTGATGCGTTCGCCGGGATTGACGAACAGCGGCACCTGGACCACGAGGCCGGTCTCGAGCGTTGCCGGCTTGCGCGCACCCGATACCCGGTCGCCCTGCAGTCCGGGCTCGGTCTCGGTGACCGTGAGCTCGACCGCCGCCGGCAGGTCGACGCCGACGATCTCGTTGTCGTACATCTGCATGACGGCCGAGTCGCCTTCCTTGAGATACGACGCCACCTCGGCGAGCGACGACTCGCTCACGTGGATCTGGTCGTACGAGACGTTGTCCATGAAGACGTACTCCTGCCCGTCCCGGTACAGGTACTGCATCTCCCTCTTGTCGATCATTGCCTGCTCGAGGGGCTCTCCGGCCCTGAAGGTGCGCTCGATCACGGCCTTGGTACGTGCGTTGCGAAGCTTGGTCCGGACAAAGGCACCGCCCTTGCCGGGCTTGACGTGCTGGAACTCGACCACCGTGAACAGTCCGTCGGGAAGATCGAGGGTCATTCCGTTGCGGAGGTCGTTGGTGGAAAAGGCCATCAGAGCACGTAGTCCTTCGTCGACTTGGTGAGCAGACGAGCGCCGGCGGCCGTGACGACCAAGGTGTCCTCGATGCGCGCGCCGCCGGTTGGGTAACGGTAGGCGCCGGGCTCCACGGTCACGACGGCACCCACCTCGAGGATATCAGCGGAGCCCGGCGAGACCGAGGGGGCCTCGTGGATCTCGAGGCCGACGCCGTGACCGGTCCCGTGCGAGAACGCCTCCTCCAGGCCGGCCGACGCGAGCGACTCACGGCACGCGGCGTCGACCTCACCGCCGGTCACCCCGGCGCGGACGGCCCGTACCCCGACGCGCTGTGCTGTGATGACCGCCTCGAGCAACTCGCGAAGCTCGTCGGGCCGCGGCGCACCGACGCAGACGGTGCGTGTCATGTCCGACCGGTACCCGTCGATGATCGCCCCGAAATCGATCACGACGAGCTCGCCGTTCTCGATACGGCGACGGGACGGTCGAACATGAGGAAGCGCTCCGTTCGGGCCGCTCGCGACGATCGACTCGAACGCGACCCCGTCGGCCCCGCGCCGGCGCATCTCGAAGTCGAGGGCGATCGCGAACTCCTCCTCGGTCGGTGCCTCGCAGAGGAGCTCCTTCACCTGAGCGAAAGCCACGTCCGCGATGTCGGCCGCGCATTCGATCCGGGCAAGTTCGCCCTCGTCCTTGACGGCGCGGAGGGTCTCGACCGCAGCGGCCACAGAGACGAGCTTGGTGCCGGCTGGAAGCGACGCTCCGAGACGCTGCTGGGCGCCCCAGCTGATGTCATCGGCCTCCAGCCCCAGGCGTCGCAAGCCCTTCGCCGCCCGCTCAATGGACTCCAACTGTGCAGCCGACTGGCCGATCTCGATCTGCACCGGTGCCGCCGCCGCCGCGACCTGCTCGACGGCCTGGTCCCGGTAACGGCCGTCGGACACAAGGAGCGCTTCGTCGGGCAGGACAAGGAGCAGCCCTGCCGATCCCGTGAAGCCGGTCAGGTACCGGATGTTGGTCAGGTCGGTGACGAGCAGGCCATCGCAGCCGAGCTCGGCGAAACGCGCCGTCAGCCGCGCAAGGCGGCCGGCGACGTCCATCGCGGCGAGGTCGGGACCATCGGAGCCGGTTGGCATAAGCGCAGATGCTACGCGCCGGGAGAGGTGCCGGCGCGCCCGGCGACAAGACGCGCTGCCGCCTCGACGGCTAGCTCATAGCCGAGCCCGCCGAAGCCGGCCACCGTTCCGTCGGCCACCGGAGCCAGCACCGACTGGCGACGCCAGGGTTCTCGGGCATCGGGGTTGGACAGGTGAAGCTCGACGACAACGCCGTCGAAGGCCGCCAGCGCGTCGTGAAGCGCCCAGCTCGAGTGCGAGAGGGCGCCCGCGTTGACCACGATCGCGTCGACGCTGCCGCGCGCGTCGTGAACTGCTGTGACGAGGTCCGCCTCGTGCTCGCTCTGCAGGTGTTTCAAGTCCAGGCCTGCGCGCTTCGCCGCCCGCTCGGCCCGTTCGAGGTGGTCGGCGAGTGTCGCGGCGCCGTAGATCTCCGGCTGGCGCTCGCCGAGCAGGCCGAGGTTCGGGCCGGACAGGAGCAGGAGGATCGGGCGGCGTGGCTCGCTGCGATCGTTCCGCGCAACGCTCACCGGTCGCCTCGAAGTGCCTCGAGCGCCTCGTGCACGAGCTCGGGGCGAACACCGTGGACCGGTTCGACACCGTCAGGTCCGTCGAGCACAAAGGTGAGGTCACCGGCCGACTTCTTGTCGCGGGTCATGAATCGGACAAGAGCGGCGGGATCTGCGCTACACGGAAGGTTGACCGGCAGGTCGTAGCCGGCGACGACTTGGCGATGACGTTCGACACGCGACGTTCCGATCCTGCCCATGAGCTGCGCGAGCTCAGCAGCGAACACCAGGCCGATGCCAACCGCTTCGCCGTGGCGAAGCCCGGCCGGAGAACAACTCGCGTCCTCGCCCGCAAGGCCGACACCCTCCAGGGCATGGCCCAAGGTGTGACCGTAGTTCAGGCGCATCCGGCGACCTCCTTCCCTTTCGTCACTGGCGACGACGTCGGCCTTGCACGCGACGCAGCGGGCCACCTGCTCTTCAAGACTCAAGCTGTCGAGGTCCTCCACGCCCAAGAACGCGTACTTGGCCATCTCCCCGTGGCCGGATCGCCATTCGCGGGCAGGAAGGCTGCGGAGTACCTCGGTGTCGCAGAAGACCCCGACCGGCTGCCAGACCGAGCCGACCAGATTCTTGCCTTCCGGCAGATTGACGCCGGTCTTCCCGCCGATCGCCGCATCGATCTGGCCGAGCAGCGTGGTCGGGACGTGGATGACCGCGATGCCACGGTGATAGCTCGACGCCGCGTAACCGGCCACGTCGGTGACGACCCCACCCCCGACGGCCACGACGACGTCGCTGCGGTGCATGTTGGAGCGGGCCATGAACCGGCATATCTCCTCGACCGTGGCGAGCGACTTGGCCTGCTCGCCGTCCGGGATCGTCACGACCTGGTACGGCACGCCCGGGTCGAGCTCGACCCCGATGCCCGCCTGGGTCACGACGGTCGCGCGGCTGGCGCCAGGAGGCAGGCAACCGGAGACCCCGGCCCGTACGCCTGGGCCCACCAGCACGTCGTAGCCCCGATCTGCGAGCTCGACCCTGACGCGGATCGGCTCGAGGCTCCCCTGAGTGTCCTGCGCCCGGGCCGCACCGGGCGCGCGGTCGCTCACGACGACGACCACTCGCAGCTCGGCGCATAGAGCCGTGCCCGGGCCGCGCTCACCACGATTCCTGCGAGCGCCTCGGGGCGCCGCCCGCCGGTTTGCACGACGACATCTGCGAGACCCCGGTACACAGGTCGCCGGATCGCGTCGAGGCGCTGAAGGGTGCCGGCCGGATCGACCTCGAGGAGGGGCCGTCCGATGCCGGCGCCGACCCGGGCGGCCAAGGCGTGCGGCGTCACGTCGAGCCATACGACGATGCCGGACAACCGCAGGCGGCGTCGAGTCTCCGGGTCGAGCACCGCGCCGCCTGCGACGGCGATGACCGACCGCACCAAGGACGTGAGCACGCCGTAGAGCGCGGCACGCTCCTCGGCACGAAATGCCGGCTCGCCTCTGGCCGCGAAGATCGCGGGAACACTCTGCCCAGTGCGCCGCTCGACGTCGGCGTCGCTGTCTCGCAAGGGCCGCCGCATCCTCTCCGCCACGATGCGACCAACCGTCGACTTGCCCGACCCCATCATCCCGACCAGCATCACGTGTTCACCCATCTCCGCTCACCGGGTCACCGACTCGTCACCCCACCACCGTAGTTGGGGCCGTGCGCGCCGCGCCCTGTCGCAGGCGGCAGCACGCCGGTAGCGTCGATGACACCGCCGCGAGAGTTCCAAGCGGCCGAAGCCTACGAAGGAGCCCCGATGACGCCAGAGGCCGCACCTCTCATCACGCGCATCATCGAGCTGGAGACCCCCGACGGCCCGATGCCGTGCTACGAAGCGTTCCCCGAAGGCCACGGCAATCGCCGCGGCATGATCGTGATCCAGGAAGCCTTCGGCGTGAACAACCACATCCAGGAGATAACCCGCCGGCTCGCCGCGCAGGGCTACCACGCCGTGGCTCCTCCCCTCTTCCATCGAACGGGGAACAGCCCGACCATCCCTTACGAACGCTTCGACGAAGTCGCGAAGCACCTCGTGGCACTGAGCGACGACGGCATCCTCCAAGACCTCGACGCGGTCCGCCACCATCTCCAGGCGGCGCAACTCGACGACGCCTGCACAGGGGTCGTCGGGTTCTGCATGGGAGGACGGGCCGGCTTCCTCGTGGCGGCCCGGCGGCACTTGGCCGCCGCGGTCAGCTTCTACGGGGGCGGGATCGTCACCGCCAGGTCCGAGAGGATGCCGGCGCTCATCGGCGAGATCCCGGACCTCGAGACACCTTGGCTGGGCCTGTTCGGAGACCTCGACGCGACCATCCCGGTCGATGACGTCGAGAAGCTGCGCTCCGCGCTCGCCGAGAGGGCGACCGTCGACTGGGACATCGTCCGGTACCCGGACGCCGGCCACGGCTTCAACTGCGATCAGCGTGCGTCGTACCACGAGCCGTCCGCACGTGACGCCTGGGGCCGTGCGCTCGAGTGGTTTGACGCCCACCTGCCCTGATGCCCGAGAGCGGTTCGGGCGACGCCTCAGACCCGTCCCGGCTCGAAGTAGGGACTCATGCCCGACATGTGATCAGTCACGTCCACGACCTCGCTGATCTCCGCAACGGCGTCGGTGATGGCGACGGCGATGCCCTGGCTCAACGTCGCCCGGGCCATGCCGCACCCCTGGCAGCCGCCCGACATCTCGACGTAGGCAGTCGAGCCTTCGACCGCGACCAACGTGGCAAGTCCGCCGTGCATGGCAATTTGCGGATTGACGTCCTGCGCGAGCACCTCGAGCACGTGTTGTGCGACCGGGCCCGTGAGATCGCCACGGGGCGCGACCGGCGCGGACGACCGAGGAGGGGTGTTGGCGTTGATGACCACCAAACCCACGTCGCCACCTTGTTGGTTGACGTCCAGCACCGCCCCGCGAACTCGATCGACGCTCTGCGCAGGTATGACAACCGGGAGGTCGCCCTCCAATTGCTGGGCATCGCCTGGCCCGATCTCGGACTTCGACCCGAACCAGAGGTCGTAGGTGTAGACGCCGTTCGCGCTGCCGTTGACCTCGAGGAAGAGAGCGAGACGCTCCGGCTCGGTCTCATTGGCGAGGACCGAGCGCACCATCTCTGCCGCCGCGGGCGTCACACGGATCACATCGCCTGGTGCATCGCCGGCCTTGGGACCGCTCTGCGTGGTCACTTTTGTGTCTCACCTCTCACGTGATGTCACCCCCGGCGCCCCGCGGAGCTGTCCGCAACCGGCACAGGACAGGAACCGGCGGGCCTTTCCTCGCGATCGGCAGGCTACCGTGGCCGGATGGTCGCTGCGGCGGACGCGCCTTTCGACGCCCATGAATGGGTGAGCTTCGAGGACCCCTCCGAGGAGCGGACCTGGGTCGTCGACGTGACGTTCCTGTCGAGCTCGTGGCGATGCATCTACGGTGCGGGGTGCCAGGGCGTTCTCACCGAACCCACGCCCGAACGGATGGAGGGCTGCTGTTCGTACGGCGCCCACCTCACCGACGAGGCGGACGCAGAACGGGTCTCGGCAGCCGCCGAGACGCTTTCGGCCAGACAGTGGCAGTTCCGCGCGAAGGGCCGGCGGAAAACCGGAGTGCTCAAACGCGACTCGAAGGGGGTCATCACCACGCGGCTCGTCGGCGGCGCCTGCATCTTCTTGAATCGCCCGGGTCACCCCGGCGGTGCCGGATGCGCTCTGCACCACGCAGCCATCGACCGGGGCATTCCACCACTGGAGCTCAAACCCGACGTCTGCTGGCAACTCCCGCTCCGGCGCGAGGACACGGTCTCAGCGAGCGGTCACGTGACGACCTCGCTGGGTGAGTGGGGACGGCGACACTGGGGCGAGGGCGGCAAGGAATTCTGCTGGTGGTGCACGGAAGCACCCGAGGCCTTCTCCGCACGCGTCCCGGTGAACCGCTCGCTTCGGGACGAGATCGTCGCCATTGCCGGGCAGGATGTCTACGACCTGCTCTCCTCGTACCTGGAGAGCCGAACCGCGCGGCGAGGGCGAGGAGCCTCACTACTTGCGCATCCCACCGTTCGCAAGCGGCCCCCCGGTCCTATCGCCGAGAGCGGAGTCCTTTGACCCGGCAGGCCGCCGCTAGCGCCTCGGTCGAAGCGGTCGTGGACTCAGTTGTGCTCTGCATCCGGGGTCGCAATCTGTGAGCCCGCACCGGGCTCGTCGACCTCCCCGAGCTCGTCCAGCTCCTCCGATTCGTAAAGGCACCAGGAGGCATGCTCCTCCTCGGGGTCGGCCCCGCACTCGGGGCACGGCTCCGCAGTTACCTCGATTGCGCGCTTTAGGCTGCGCGCCTCTTCGAAACGCCGATGACGTCCCTTTTTCACGAGCTGCTCCCAAGATTTCGCGGATGCCGCCTCAGACAGCGGCGATGAAGTAGCCCGGCCGAGCCGATGCCACGCTGGCCGCCTGGCGTCCCCAAAGTCGCCTGACACCTGATTACAGCATATCCACCCAGGTCACGATTCGGGCAGGTCGCGTAGGCGGCACGGCTGAGGTTATGGTGGCGACGATGACGGAGGGATTCGACGCCGACGAGATGATCGCGCGCTTCAAGGAGCGGGCCGCAGCCGTGCGTCGTCGCGGCCTGCCGCCGGTCGAGGGAGCTGAGCGGCAAATGATCCTGCGCCAGATGCGGCTCGACTTTCAGGACTTCGCCATGCTGGGCGACGCCGTGGGCTCGCTCGAAGACGGGATCTTGACGCTGACGATCGACCTGCGACCCGCTCCGGAGTCCTAACGGTCGATGGGCAGGAACGAGCGCTCCTCGAGCACGAGTGAACCGCGCCCGTCGAACGACAGCGACGCCTGCCCCTCGGCAAGGCGTCGCAGCCCTTCTCCGACCAGGTCGTTGCGCCAGCCACCGGCAAGCCGGCCTTGGGGGGGGTCCTGCATGAACTCGACCAGATCGGCCCGCGTGGCGAGGATCGCGGGGTCAAGGTCCAGTTCGCCCGCCCGCTGGGCCACATAAGCGGTGGCGAGCGTCGTGACGGCCCTGTTGGGCTGGTCGAGCTCGTGGGCGGGCGGCAGCCGCAACCCGGACGGGGGGAGGTCCAGGCCCTGGGCGATCGCGGCCAGCAGCTCGTCGGCGGCGCCGCCACCGAGATGGCGGCCGTCGAGGCTCCGGGTCCGCCGAAGATCGTCGTGCGTGCGGGCTGGGTGCTGGGCGATCGACAGCAAGGCCAGGTCGGGCACTACGAAACGCACCGGCAGGTCCATTCGCTGAGCCCTGCGCTCACGCCAAGCCGCGACACACTGAGCGACCCCGCGGGCCGGACCTCGCAGTTGCCGCGAGCGCGGGAGCCGCCACCATGCCTCTTCCGGCTCGGTGGGTGACCGGTCCCTGGACAGCACGATGGCGAACTCTTCAGCCGCCCAGCCCATCCTGCCCATGTCCTCGAGGCGCGCGCCGATGCTCTCGCGCAGCGCCAGGAGGTGAGCGACGTCGCCAGCGGCATAGGCGAGCTGACCGGCCGACAAGGGCCTGCGTGTCCAGTCGGTCAGCTGGTCGCCCTTCAGCAGCCGGACGCCGAGGATGCGCTCGACGAGCTTGACCAGCGAGGGTGACACCTGACCCAGGAACCCGGCCGCGACCTGCGTGTCGAACAGCCTGCTCGGCACCGTCCCGCATACCCGTTCGAGGACTTCGAGGTCCTGTTCCCCAGCATGCAGGACCCCGAGACCCGGGCCGTCCAACACCCTCGCCAGAGGCGAGACGTCGATCGCCAGGGGGTCGACGAGGGCGATGCCGCCCTCCCAGGCGAGCTGGAGCAGGGCGAGATGCGGAAAGTAGGTCCTCTCCCGATGGAACTCGGTGTCGAGCCCGTAGACATCGCAGGACACGAGCTCGTCCACGAGGCTTTCGAGGGCCACCTCGTCACCGATCCAGCGGTAGTCACCCACGCCGCCCGGACGCGTCACGAAGGTGTCGGCGCCGCTGACGGGGTCCCGGATCCAGGCAAACTCGGGAGCTTCGGCGCTCGAGCCGTCGCTTCCCTGCGAGCGGCGGAAGGCCGAGCCCGTGGTCCGGCCTTCCCGGTCCCTCATGGCGTCCCTGCGTCCCAAGGCCCTAACCGCCGTAGTTCATCCGGGTGTCTTCCATGCGAAGAACCGGAGCATTCTCGCCGCCGATTGCGAACCCTGCGTCGAGGACCTCCCCGACAAACAGCGAGTGCGAGCCCACGTCCAGGCTGTGGCGAAGCCCGCAGTCCAAGTAGCCGATCGCGATCTCCGGGATCGGCGCCCCGCTGACCCCGTCCCGATACGCGATCCCGGCCAGCGTGTGGGCTTGCGCGTCGTGTTCGGCCGGCTTGACGAACTTGCGCACCACCGCCCTGTTCTCACGGGCGAGGAGCGCGACCGAAAAGCAGCCCCCTTCGACGATCAGGCCGTGGGTGACCGCAGAGTGCTCGACCGAGACGGCGACGTGTTTCGGGTCGAGAGACACCTGCATCACCCAGTTCAGGGTCATCAGGTTCCGGCGCTGGCCGGCGCGGCTTCCGAGAATGTACAGGCCCGCCGGCAGCCTCCAGAGCACACGGCGGCGTAACCGGTCGTACTCCGGCGCGCCGAGCTCACCCGGGAAAGGGCCGTCGGGGACCGCGCGGGAGCTCACGATCGAACCGTAGCCGTGCCGACGGGGTGACCGCGCACCAGCGCTGCCCGACACCGCAATGGGCTAGGCGCACCACACGCTCAGCGCACCCCGTCGGCGGCGAGCAGGCGGGTCGCCTTGTCCAGCGCGACGACCCCCTCGCCGATCGTCGTCAGCGCAGAGGTGATCCGGCTGGAGTGGAGGCTGCCGGCTGCGGCACATGTGCTGCCGCCACTGGCGAAATCCTGGTAGGCGACATTCAGCTCGTTGGTCAAGACATTGTCCGGCGTCGGCAGGTCCCCGTACGCGGTGCCCGTGTCGTACACGAGCCCCGAGCAGTTGCTCGTGACGTCCTTCAACCGCTTGGCCTGCAGCGAACGCCTGATGGCCATGATGTCTGAGATCACGGTCCGGTCGTTGGAGACCACGGCGTACTGCGAGGCCCACTGGGAGACCTGGTTGGCTTGCGTGCCGGAGTACCCCGTGCATCCCGCCGTCGCGACCGGCGCCAGGAGCACAGCGCCGAGGACCGCCGCCGCCTGAAGCGGGCGTCGCGAGCACGCCCTCACTCAAAACGCAGCAGGTGGTAGTCCCGCCGCCCCCTCCGCAGAACGACGTACCGGTCGATAAGAAGGTCTTCGCGCAACAGGCACGCCTCGGGGTCTACACGCCGGCGGTTGTTCACGTACACGCCGCCCTGGGCGAGCGCGGCGCGCGCTGCGGTCTTCGAGGAAACAAGGCCCGTTGACACGAGCACGTCGACGAGCTGGAGCCCGGAATCGAGACCCGAGCGCGCCAAGCGCGACGACGGTGCGTCCGCGAACACCTCCAGGAGCAGTGCCTCGTCGAGCTTGGTTAGGTCCTCGGAGAACAGGGCTTGGGAGGCCGCCCTGGCACGTTCGGCCTCGGCCTCGCCGTGCACGAAGGTGCAGACCGCCCGCGCCAGAGCCCGCTGCGCCTTTGCCTGTTCGGGTCTCTCCGCGATCTCGAGGTCGAGCGCCTCGATCTCCTCATGGGAGAGGAACGTGAAATAGCGCAGCAAGCGGCCCACCTCGTCGTCGGGGGTCCGCACGAAGAACTGGTACAGCTCGTAGGGCGACGACTTGGTCGCATCGAGCCACACCGCCCCGGACTCGCTCTTGCCGAACTTTGTCCCGTCGGCACGCAGCATCAATGGCCAGGTCAGACCGAACGCCTCGGATCCCCGCACCTTGCGGATGAGCTCGAGGCCCATTGTGATGTTGCCCCACTGGTCGCTGCCGCCGAGCTGGAGACGGCAGCCGTAGGCGTCGTGCAAGTAGAGGTAGTCGTAGGCCTGGAGCAGCATGTAGCTGAACTCGGTGTAGGAGATGCCTTGGTCCGGGCGCTCGAACCGGGACTTGACAGACTCCTTGGCGGTCATCTGGTTGACGGTGAAGTGCTTGCCGACGTCGCGGAGGAACTCGATGAAGCCGTAGGCGCACAGCCACTCGGAGTTGTCGAGCAGGAGTCCGCGGGCTTGACCCGCCGCGGGCGACAGATCGAGGAGGCCCGCGAGCTGAGCCCGGATCCCCTCGAGGTTGGCCGAGAGTTGCTCAGCCGACAGCAGCGGTCGCTCCTCCGACCTGCCGCCCGGGTCGCCGATCAGGCCGGTGCCGCCGCCCGCGAGAAGGATTGGGCGGTGGCCGGCCTCCTGAAGCCGGCGCAAGGTGATGATCCCGAGAAGATTGCCGTGGTGAAGGCTGTCGGAGGTGGGATCGAAGCCGACATAGACAGTCGTCGCACCCGTGTCGAGCAGCGTCCAGAGCGCCCTGTCGCTCACCTGGTGGACGAGACCGCGAAAGGCGAGGTCGTCCGAGATCTTCAACATGCCCAAAGCGTGCCACGATGCCGGCGCCGGGGCGAACGCCGGAGCCTGGTCATGCCAAGGCGAGGGCGACCTCGGCCTCGAGCTCGGCGTGGAGCGCCACGTTCGCCTTTCGGTCGCTACGCACGACGACGACCGCTGGGCCCTGGCGCGCAGCGTTGCGCAGCGCTGCGTCGAGCTGCGTCGGGAGCTCCTGGCGGGATCCCACCTCGATCGTGTCGCAGCCCGCTGCCCGGGCGAGGTCGGCGACGTCGATCCTCTGCGGCGTGCTGAACAGCCTCTCGAAGTACGCCTCGTCGAGCCCGGAGGCCAGCGGCAGGAACGAGAAGATGCCACCGCCCCCGTTGTCGATCACGACCAGCACCGCTGGAAGAGCGGGCTCCCTCCGGCCGCGGACCAGAGCCGTCGAGTCGTGCAGGAAAGCGAGATCACCGAGCAGTCCCACAACAGGACCACCTGTGCCCGCCGACGCCGCGGTGACGCCGAGCGTCGTGGAGGTCACACCGTCGATCCCGTTGGCGCCCCGGTTGGCGAGCACACGTGGTGGGTCCGGGCGCGGGGCCGCGAACCATTCGAGATCGCGCACCGGCATCGAGGACGATGCGACGACCGTCGACCCGGGCGGCGCCCAGGCGAACAGCGCCCTCGCCACGCCGGGCTCGGTTGCCTCGGCGCGGCGGCCCAGTGCACGCTCGATCGCATGCTGGGCGGCCGCCTCGGCCTCCGCCCATCCGTCCGACCAGGTCAAAGGCGCCGCCGAGGCCGAGCGTCCGGACCCGCCAGCTTCGGCCAAGCGCAGCATCAGGGCCTCCATCACGTGATCAGGATCAGCCGGCACCACGATGTCGGCCTCGCGGCGGGGATCCTGCCAGGCCCAATGAGGGTCGACCAGCACGTCGATGGTGCCGGCCTCGGCGCATGACGTCAGCCAGTCGGCCACGGCTTTCGACGCCCAGCTCTGGCCGAGGCGCAGGACGATCTCCGGCACGTGCTCGCTCGCGAAGCTCTCGACGCGAACCAGCGCATCGGCGGCTGCGACCGTCGGTGAGGACGGCACGCCGGGGACCCGGGCTCCCGACCGCGGGTCGGCGAGGACGGGCCAGCCCAAACCGGCGGCGAGGCGACGTACGGTTTCGGGGCGGCCCGCGCCCGCGCCGGCGACGATCAGGCCCTTTGCCGCGGGGCGCAAGAGGCCTGCGAAGGCGTCGAGCGAGCCCGGGTCGAGCACCTTTCGGACGGGTTCGACCCGGTGCCACGGCTGGCCGTTGCGGCGGCCCGCTGGCAGCTCGCCGGGTGTTGCGAGCAACGGCTCTCGAAAGGCGAGGTTCGCATGCACCGGGCCCGGCCCCATCGGACCGGCCGTCGCCTCGGCGACGAGGCGGCTACCGAGCGATCGCCAGCTCGATCGGGCCCGCTCGTCGGGCACGCCAGGGTCCACCGACCACCGCAGAGCTCCGGCGAACAACCCGGCCTGCTCGATGGTCTGCGGCGCGCCGACATGATGGAGCTCCGGGGGGCGGTCCGCAGTGCACACGATGAGCGGCACCCGAGACAGATGGGCCTCCACCACAGCCGCGTGAACCCCGGCCGCGGCGGTTCCGCTGGTCGTGACGAGCACCGCCGGCCTGCCGGTCGCAAGCCCGATCCCGATCGCGAAGAAGGCCGCCGACCGCTCGTCCAACCGCACGTGCAACGCGATCCGGCTCTCACGGGCAAGAGCTGCCACGAGCGGGGTCGAACGCGAGCCGGGAGCCACAACGGCGTCGGTGAGCCCGGCGCGCACCCACTCGTCGACGAGCGTGGCCGAGAAGCTAGCCGCTACCGTCACGCGCGATGTCCTTTGAGACCACAGGGCCGCCCTGCGGTCGGCCGCTCGAGCTCCACACCAACAGGCAGGGCCATGGACCGACGGTCGTGCTCGTTCACGGTTTCACCCAGACGAGCATCTCGTGGGCGCGCGTCGCGCGTGAGCTCGAACGCGACTTCGAGGTCGTGGCACCTGATCTCCCCGGTCACGGCCGCTCTCCGATCCCCGACCCGTCCTCGGGTCTCGAGCAAGCCGCCCGGGCTCTCGGCGAGGCATGCGGCAAGGCAACCTACGTCGGCTACTCGCTCGGAGGCCGGTGCTGCCTGCACCTGGCGCTCCAAGCGCCGCAGCTGGTCGAGCGTCTCGTCATCGTCGGAGCGCACCCGGGCATCTCCGACGAGCCGAGTCGCCGGCTCCGCCGGGCCGAGGACGACCGGCGCGCAGCCGAGCTCGAACGCGGCGGCGACGCGAGCGTGCCGGAGTTCGTCGAGACATGGCTCGCAGGACCACTCTTCTCGCGCCTGACCGAGGAGCAGGCTGACCGGCCGTCGCGCCTCGCCAACTCTGCCGCCGGCCTGGCCGCGTCGCTGCGAACGGTGGGGACCGGCACCCAGAGGCCGCTCTGGGATCGTCTCGGCGAGCTCGAAATGCCGGTCCTCGTCGTGGTCGGCGCGCTCGACGACAGGTTCAGGCCCCTGGCGCAGCGTACGGTCGAGGCCATCGGGCGGAATGCCCGGCTGGCGGTCGTGGACGGGGCGGGCCACGCGGTCGGCTTCGAGCGCCCTGGCGCCTTCGTCGAGCTCGTGAGGGAGTTCCTCGGCCCCAGCGCGTAGCCGAAGATCCTCGACGGGGCTCAAAGCGCGATCCCCACCGCAAGCAGGACGCCGAACGCCAGTTGAAGCATTCCGGTCCCGGCTAGCGCCGTGACGAGGTCACGACCCTCGGCGCCCCCGAGCACCCGGCGCAGTGGTGCCAGGGCGGGGACCACAGCGAGCAAGGCGATCAAGGCGACGGGCCGCCAGAAGGCAACGACGACCACGAGGGCGAACGCAGCGACCACGCAGGTGGCGTAGAACCAGCGGGTCGCCCGCGCCCCGGTGCGCACCGCCAAGGTGTTCTTGCCGGCCCGGCGATCGCTGTCGATGTCGCGGAGGTTGTTGACCACGAGCAGTGCGGTCGCGAGCAGCCCGACGGGGATCGCGGCCGTCACGGCGAGGACGGTGATGCGCCCGAGACTGAGATAGGCCGTGCCGATCACAGCGACGAGGCCGAAGAAGACGAAGACGAAGATCTCGCCGAAGCCCGCGTGCCCATATGGCCGGGGGCCGGCGGAATAGAACCACCCGGCGGCAAAGCACGCTGCGCCCACGACCAGCAGCCACGGCGTCGTGGCGAGGGCCAGCACCAGACCGGCCACACCAGCGACGCCGAAGGCGCAGAACGACGCCGCCTTTACCTCCCACGGAACCGCGATGCCCGCCGCCACCATCCGCACGGGACCGACACGTTCGGCGTCGGTCCCCCGGACCCCGTCGGCGTAGTCGTTCGCGTAGTTCGTGCCGATCTGGATCCCGAGCGCGACGACCAGCGCGTAGAGCGACCGCCACCAGATCACCGAGCCATCGGCAGCCGCCACTGCAGTCCCGACGACAACGGGCACCACGGCGGCCGGCAGCGTGCGGGGCCGGGCACCGGCCACCCAGTCTCGGGCAGTGGTCACCTTCTGCGCGCCGCCGCGCTCAGGGGCGCCTGGGGAACCGTGAGAAATCGGGGCGGCGTTTCTCGACATAGGCGTTGCGTCCCTCCTGGCCCTCTTCGGACATGTAGAAGAGCATCGTCGCGTCACCCGCCAGCTGCTGTATGCCGGCGAGGCCGTCGTCGGCGGCGTTGAAGCTCGCCTTCAGCATGCGAAGCGCCATCGGCGAGAGCGCGAGCATCTCGCGGCACCACTCCAAGGTCTCGGCCTCGAGGCGGTCGAGGGGCACGACCGCGTTGACGAGGCCCCAGTCGAGGGCCTGGGCAGCGTCGTACTGGCGGCAGAGGAACCAGACCTCCTTGGCTCGTTTGAGGCCGACCGTCCTCGCGAGCAGCCCTGCGCCATAGCCCCCGTCGAAGCTTCCGACTCTGGGCCCCGTCTGACCGAAGCGTGCGTTGTCCGCGGCGATCGTGAGGTCGCAGACCAGATGGAGCACGTGACCACCGCCGATCGCGTAGCCCGCGACCATGGCGATGACAGGCTTGGGAAGCCGGCGGATCTGGATCTGAAGGTCGAGGACGTTCAGCCGGCCGATGCCCCGCCCGGCTACCGCGTCGTCACCGAGATAGCCGTCGTCACCCCGTATCCGCTGGTCGCCGCCTGAGCAGAACGCTTCCGGGCCCTCACCGGTCAAGATGATCACACCGACGTCCGGGTCGTCGCGCGCCGCGTCGAAGGCGCGTGAGAGCTCGAAGAGCGTCTGTGGACGGAAGGCGTTGCGAACCTCAGGCCGGCAGATGGTGAGCTTCGCGATCCCGTCTGAGGTCTCGAAAGCGATGTCCTCGAACTCGCCGTGCCTCGTCCAGTCGGTGGAGGCCATCTCTGCAGGTTAATGCGGGGCAGACCGTAGTCCTCCTACGCTCTGGGCGTGCGTCGTCTCGTGGCCCTCGCGATGGGCGGCGGCCCTCAGTTCGCCGACGCGCTGAGGCGCTGCTGGGACGACCACGACGCTGTGCTGCCGCTCGACATGCGCCTTTCGGCGCCAGCGATCGCGCGGCTCATCGAGGCACTGCGACCCTCGGCAATCCTGGACGCCTCGGGCCGGCCGGCCTCAATTCCAGACGGCGAACCGGTCGAGGGCAGCGACGCTCTGGTCGTCGCGACGAGCGGCACGACCGGCGAGCCGAAGGGCGTGGTACTGACACATGGAGCCGTCGAGGCGTCGGCGCGGGCGACGAGCGCCCGCCTGGGTGTCGATCCGTCCCGGGACCGCTGGCTCGCGTGCCTGCCGCTGGCGCACGTCGGCGGCCTCTCGGTCGTGACGAGGGCGATGGTGACCGGGACGCCTGTGGAGATCCAGCCTCGTTTCTCCGTGGCTGACGCCAAGAGCGCGGCGGTGGACCGGGGCGCGACGCTCGTTTCCCTCGTGCCCGCGGCCCTCGCCCGCCTCGGCCGGGAAGGGGCGGCCCTGTTCCGCACCGTGGTCGTGGGCGGCCAGCAAGTACCCGCCGACCGGCCGCCGAACGCCGTCGCCACCTACGGCATGACCGAGACGGGCTCCGGGGTCGTCTACGACGGAGTCGCCCTCCAAGGTGTCGAGGTGAGCCTGCGCTCCGGCGAGGTCTGGCTCCGCTGCCCGATGTTGCTGCGCTGCTACCGGGACGGGACCGACCCGAAGACTCCCGACGGCTGGTTCGCGACCGGCGACGCCGGCGAGATCGACGCGAATGGGAGGCTGCGGATCCACGGCCGGCTGGACGAAGCCGTGATCTCGGGCGGCGAGAACATCTGGCCGGCACAGGTGGAAGCCGTGCTCCGGCGCCACCCTTGGGTGAGCGATGTCGCGGTCGGCGGTCTGCCGGACGCCGAACGGGGCGTCAGGCTCGTCGCCTATCTGGTGCCCTCACCGGCCGTGCAAGCCGTCGCGCCGGCGGTGATCCTCGCCGAGCTGCGCGAGCTGGTGAGAGAGCACCTGGCCTCGTTCGCCGCTCCGCGCGAGCTCGTCGTCGTGGCCCGTCTTCCGCACACCGCGATCGGCAAGCTCAGCCGGGCCGAGCTGCCGGCACTCGACGGCCCTCGCGCACGGATCGGCTGATGGAGCAGCCGGACGCCGCCGGGCCGATCATCGGTCAGCCGGGTCGCGATCGCCTTGGCGGTCCCGCGCGATCCGCCCGTGACGAGCGCCGCTCTGCCTGCGAGACCCAGTCCCCTGGCCGAAGACCATAGATTCCGGAGCATGAAAGCGTTCCGATGCCTCGCCGGCGGAGGCCCCGGGTGAACCGGCTCGGTAGCCAGACGAGCCCTTACCTGCGCCAGCACGCCGGCGATCCGGTCGATTGGTACCCGTGGGGCGACGAGGCACTCGCGAGTGCAAAGGAGCTGGACCGGCCACTGTTTGTCTCGATCGGCTATTCGTCGTGCCACTGGTGTCACGTCATGGGCCACGAGTCGTTCGCGGACCCGACGACTGCGGAGATGATGAACCGGCATTTCGTAAGTGTGAAAGTCGACCGGGAGGAGCGACCCGACCTCGACGCTGTCTACATGGAGGCGCTGCAGGCTGCCACCGGTCGGGGCGGCTGGCCGATGAGCGTCTTCGCCACCCCGGAAGGGGTCCCGTTCCTCGCCGGCACGTACTTCCCCGATCGCGCCCGCCATGGGATGCCGTCGTTCCGAGAGGTGCTCGACGGCGTCGTCGAGGCCTGGGACACGCGGCGCCAAGACATCTTCGAGCAGGCGCGCGCCCTCAAGGCCGCGGTCGCGAACCGGCTCGAGCCGTCGAAGCCGTCCGCCACCCGCCAAGACGACGCCCGGCGAGCCGACGTGCTGTGCGACCAGGCAGCCGAGCAACTCGCGTCGCTCTTCGATCCTCGCGACGGCGGATTCGGCTCCGCCCCGAAGTTCCCCCAACCGCTGCTGTTGGACCTCCTCTTGCGAGACCACGTCCGCAAGGGCAAGGGCGGGTCGCTCGACATCGTCGAGCGCAGCCTCGAGGCCATGGCCTCAGGCGGCATCTACGACCAGCTCGGCGGCGGGTTCGCCCGCTACTCGGTCGACCAGCATTGGGACGTGCCGCACTTCGAGAAGATGCTGTACGACCAGGCCCTCATCGCCCGGGTCTACCTTCACGCCTGGCAGCTGGACGACGACCCCCGCTGGCTACAGGTGCTAGGCGAGACGCTCTCGTATGTCCTGCGCGAACTTCGCGACCCGCAAGGCGGGCTGTACGCGGCACAGGACGCGGACAGCCAGGGCGCGGAGGGCCGCTACTACCTCTGGTCGGCCGAGGAGCTGACCTCGGTGCTCGGGCCCGCCCTGGGAGCGGAGGCGGCCGACTTCTATGGCGTCACGCCGGAGGGGAACTTCGAAGGCCGAACGGTCCTGCACTGCGCTCGCCGCGGCGAGCTGCTCCGGCCTCCGCCGATCGAGACGGCTCGGTCGCAGCTGTTCGCCGCGCGGGCCGGCCGCGTCCGGCCGGGCCTCGACGACAAGATCATCACCGAATGGAACGCCATGATGTGCTCCACCCTCGTCGAGGCTGCCGCCGCCACCGAGAGGGACGACTGGTCCCACGCCGCGGAGCAGATCGCCACGTTTCTGCTGGAGCATCTACGGCGTGGCGATGGAAGGGTGCTTCGCTCCTGGTGCCAAGGGCGTGCGAGCCTGCCCGGTTACGCCGCGGACTACGCGTGGCTGCTCGACTGCTGCACTCGCCTCGGCGAGCTGACCGGCAACCCCCGCTGGACGACGGAGGCCGTGACCATCGCCCGGCAGCTCCTCCGGCTCTTCACCGACGAGGAACACGGAGGCCTGTACACCACGGGCGCCGACGCGGCACCGTTGGTCGTGCGACCTCGTGATCTCCATGACGGCGCGACGCCTGCGGCGGCCTCGGTCGCGGCCGTGGCTCTCGCTCGACTCGGCGCCCTCGTCTGTGACGACGAGCTCTCCGCAGCAGCCGAGCGGATCGTCGACACGGTGGAAGCTGAGCTAGAGGCCGCACCCTCGAGCTTCGCAGAAATGCTCCTGGCTGCGGCATTGGTCGAGGACGGACCGGTCGAGATCGTCGTCACCGGAGAGCGGGCGGACCTTGTCCGGGCGGCTCGCCGGCGTTTCCTGCCCGGGGCTGTGCTGGCGTGGCGCCCGCCCGCAGCCAGGCTGCCTGCCGGCCTCGGCGCGGCCGTGCCCTTTTGCAGCCCACTTCTCGCAGATCGAGAGGACGGCTTTGCCTATGTCTGTCGGCGCGGCGCATGTCTCGCCCCGGTCGACAACCTCGACGCCCTGCTGTCGGCCCTGGACCGCGCGGTCGGATCACCGTGAGCCGCCGCAGCGTGAAGATCCCTTCGCGTCGAGGTCGCAGACCGGGCGCGGCCCGGGCAAACCGAACCGGAGACGTGCTCCGATGCGTCCTGCTCGCACGAGGCCCGGAATGGGTGGCCGTCGAGGTCTCCACCGGCGCTCTGGTGCGGAGTCGGGCCTCTGGCTGGCCGGTTGTTGCAATGGACTCGAGCCTTGGCCTCGGCGCGTCCGCCGACGGCGGTGGGGAGAAACCCCACACGGGTCCGGAGCTGGATGTCGTCGAAATCGAGCTCGCAGAGGACGACGAACCGCCCGACCCGGCGCGCCCGGAGGCGGTCATGGTCCGGCACGCACCTGAACGTGTCGGAACCCCCCGGCGGCGGGCCGTGCGCCGGATCATCGACGAGTTGCTCCCCGTCGACTCGAGACGACCGCTGCTCGGGTCACTGGGGCCCTCGATCTCCTACGAGGACCTCGACGGCTCGCGGCCTTCGGTCGCGGTCGTCGCCCCCGACCGGGCGCCCGTCTTCGCCTGCGACGCGGCAGGCACCTGGTGCCAGTTCAGTCTCGGAGGCCGCAAGCACCGTCTGCCCGTGGTCGACGAACGCATCCTCGAGGCCGACAGCGGGACCCGGGGCGGCACTCTCGCGAGCGATGTCGTCTCGAGGGCCATTGGCGGGGCCCCCAGGTACCTCGTCGTCGCGCTCGGGGCGCCGCGTCGAGGACAAGCGCCCAAGCTTGTGCTCGGCGTGCTTCCGCGGCCCTGACGACGGCCTCGACCAGGCCGCGCCGAAGACTGGCGGCAACGACGTGCGTCCCGGCCCGTCAAGGGCAGGGCGGGCAGGGCCTCAGAGCGGAAGCGTGCTGGCTGCGAGCGCCTCGGCCATCGCCCAGCCGAACGCGACGAGGCTGTCGCGGCGCTGGCAGTCCACCGCAGTGAACAGGCCTGCGAGAGCCTCGGCCTCGCGTGGCGGCTCGAGAGGGTCGTAATCGATGAGCCCAGCGGCGTCGCCATTGCCCTTGAGCACGAACGTCCTGTCGTCGAGATGCCTGTCCGCGCCGAATCGCTTGGCGAGGCGGCGACCCCAGGCACGCTCCTCGCCTGTCGCCCGATGGTCGGGGCGTGGGACGACATCTTCGAGCCCCGCGAACGCGCGGAAGCCAGAGGCTCGGGCGAGCCTGGTCCCCACCAGGACGTCCTCATCGGGAAAAGCCAGGACGGCGCGGCGATAAAGGTCACGCATCGCAGCATCGAGAGAAATGGCCGAGCTGGGTCCCCGGGTGAACGCCGCCACCCCGACCAACAGGCTCGGCGTGCCGCCTATCCGCTCGAGGGTCGAGAGCGCGTAGCCCTGAAGCTTCGATTGCTCGCGAACCTGGGTGACGAGCACCCAGTCCTCCCGCTGCTTGGACAGGAAGCCGACCTCCCAGCCGCCCCTCTCCGCCGCGGAGAGATCAGCCATTTCGGCGAGCTCCGCGTCAGTGAGCGCCGTACAGTCCTTCGTAGCGACCTCGATGTCGATGGCCATGACCGTCTCATGCTCCCGTGCGTCGCTCTCACCGTGCCGCCCCGGCCTACCTGGGACACGGCTTGAGACCGCACCCGACAGATACTGGCCGCTCGTGGCGACGCCGAGCCTCAACGTGCCGGCTGTGCGCACACGTCCCGGCTCGGACCATCAACAGTGTACGGGATCGGACCGATGACCTGCCAGGTGGTGCCCTGCCCGAGGCTCAGCGCGCGACGGCTGAGCTGCCCAGGAGCTCCTTGAGGGCGCCGACGAGTCCGCCTCGGGGATCGACATTGAACTGCGGCGGGAGCCTCAGCACCTTCTCTCCGACGCGCAGGTGGACCGCGCAGGTGCCGGGATGCTCGCTCACGAGATCGCGGATCTGGCGTACGAGGGAGTCGGTCAGCCGGTTCAGCGGCAGGACGACCTCGACAGGGGGATCGCTGCCGGGCGCGCTGAGCTCGAGGCGTCGCAAGTCCCTGCAGATGAGCTTCGGCTGGTCCTCACGCAGGTCGAGCCGACCACGCACTGCGACGATCGCGTCCTGCTCGAGAAGACCGCCG
The DNA here is from genome assembly GCA_963841155.1 of uncultured Acidimicrobiaceae bacterium. Taxonomy (GTDB): domain Bacteria; phylum Actinomycetota; class Acidimicrobiia; order Acidimicrobiales; family Bog-793; genus Fen-455. Next base: position 94,873 of record CAWJBM010000002.1, read on the forward strand.
TACTCGAGCATCGTCTTCGGGAAGACCATCACCTCGACCGCCGCCTCGAGGTCCTCGAGCACGAACGTCGCCATGAGCTCGCCACGGCGCGTGTAACGCCGGACGAGGGCGGTGACGACGCCTCCGGTGGTGATCGTGGCGTTCTCGGTCCAACCTCCCGGGCCGGCGACACCGTCAACTGCTCCCGTGGCGTCTCCCCCCGGAGCGGCCGAGTCGAGCAGGTCACGGATGGTGACCTCGGTGAGGTTGCGCAACGCTCGCTCGAGCCCCATCAGAGGATGGTCGCTCACATACAGGCCGAGCATCTCCTTCTCGAAGGCCAGCCGCTCGGCCTTGTCGAACTCGAGGTCCGGGATCGCCACCCAGGTGCCGTCGAGGCTTGCCTGCGAGCCACCTCCGGTCGCGGCGTTCTCGCCTTGGTCCTCAAAGAGCGAGAACAGGGTCGCGATCCCCTGTTCCTGTTCGCGCCGGCGGACAAGTGCCCGCTCGACGATCCCCTCGAAGGCCAGACAGAGTCCCTTGCGCGGATGGCCGAGCGAGTCGAAGGCTCCCGCCTTGACGAGCGACTCGACAGCCCGCTTGTTGAGCGCGCTCGAATCGACCCGGCGGCAGAAGTCGTAGAAGTCGACGAAAGGGCCACCACGCTCGCGGGCGGCGACGATGTGCTCGACAATGGCCTCCCCGACGTTGCGGACCGCGGAAAGGCCGAAGACGATCACCTGACCGCCGCTCGAGCCCGGGGCCTCAGCCGTGGAGCGGATCGTCGTGAAGTTCGAGGACGACGCATTCACGTCCGGCACGCGAACCTCGATCCCGAGCGTGCGGCACTCGGCAAGGTAGACGGCGGTCTTGTCCTTGTCGCCCTTCACCGACGACAACAGTGCGGCCAGGTACTCGACGGGGTGGTTCGCCTTCAACCACGCCGTCTGATACACGACAAGGCCGTAGCCGTACGAGTGCGACTTGTTGAAGGCATAGTCGGCGAACGGCTCGATGATGTCGAACAACTGCTTGCCCAGTGCCTCGTCGTAACCCTCCTGGACACAACCGGCGATGAACTTCTTCCGCTCCGCTGCGATCAGCTCGCGGTTCTTCTTGCCACATGCCTTCCGCAGATTGTCGGCTTCCTCGAGGGAGTAGCCGGAGAACCTCTGCGCGACCCGCATGACCGATTCCTGGTAGAGCATCAGGCCGTAGGTGTCCCCGAGGATCGCTTCCATGTCCGGGTGGAGGTAGGTGACGGGCTTGCGGCCGTTCTTCAGGTCGGGGTAGTCACGGTGCATATTGGCTGCCATCGGGCCCGGCCGGTACAAAGCGACGAGCGCAGCGACGTCATCGAAGCTCGTCGGAGCCAACGAGCGCAGCGTCGAGCGCATGGCGGCACCTTCGAGCTGGAACACACCGATGGAGTCACCTCGCCGCAGCATCTCGAAGGTCGTCTCGTCGTCGAGCGGCACGGCGTCTATGTCGGGGCGGGACCCGGTCCTCTTTTCGATGAGCTCGAGGGCCATCTCGATCACAGAGAGGTTGCGCAGCCCGAGAAAGTCCATCTTCAAGAGGCCCAGGTCCTCGACACCGTGCATCTCGTACTGCGTGACGATCGGGGCGTCGCCCGGATCGGCGCCGGGCTCGGGCTTGCGCTGGACGGGAAGGTACTCGGTCAGCGGCTCGTGGGTGATCACCACGGCGGCGGCGTGGATGCCGTCTTGGCGCCGGAGCCCCTCGAGGCCCTTCGCGACGTCGATCACGAGCTTGGCGTCCGGATCCTGCTCGTACATCTCGCGAAGGTCGGCTGCTGCCATGTAACCGTCCTCGTGACCCTCGACGCGTTCGAGGCAGGCCCGCAACGGGGTGTCGCGGCCCATGACGAGCGGAGGCATCGCCTTCGCGATCCGGTCGCCGAGGGCATAAGGAAAGCCGAGGACCCGGGCGCCGTCACGCACCGCCGCCCGGGCCTTGATCGTCGAGAACGTGACTATCTGGGCCACGTGGTCCGAGCCGTAACGCTCGGCGACGTACCGGATCATCTCGCCGCGGTGGCGCTCGTCGAAATCCATGTCTATGTCGGGCATCTGCTTTCGGCCCGGGTTCAAGAAACGCTCGAAGAGCAGGTCATAGCGGATCGGGTCGAGGTCGACGATGCGCAGGCAGTAGGCGACGCAACATCCTGCCGCCGAGCCGCGACCCGGGCCGACGCGGATCCCCACCTCCCTCGCGTAGCGGATGATGTCCCAGACGACGAGGAAGTAGGCCGCGAACCCCATCTCGGAGATCACGCTCAGCTCGAAATCGAGCCGCTCGGCCACTTCCGGAGGGATCCGCGGGCCATAACGCGCCGCAGCGCCCTCGTGGGTCAAGTACGCCAGGTAGCCGGCCGCCGACTGCTCGTAGCTGTCCCGTTGGAAGGCCTCAGGGATTGGGAATTGCGGTAGCGCCGGCTTGCCCAGCTCGAGCTCGACCTTCGCCCTCTCGGCTATCCACAACGTGTTGTCGCACGCGGCCGGCACCTCGGCGAAGAGACGTCGCATCTCCTCCGCGCTCTTCAGATAGTGCTCCTGGCCTTCGAACTTGAAACGCTTCGGGTCGTGGATCGTGGCACCGGTCTGCACGCACAGCAGGGCGTCATGAGCGACCGCGTCCTCGCGCCTGCAGTAATGGCTGTCGTTGGTGGCGATGAGCGGGGCGCCGATGGCCCGGGCGATGCGGATGAGGCCGGGATTCGTCTTCCGCTGCGCATCGAGCCCATGATCCTGCAACTCGACGAAGAGGTTCTGCCTGCCGAAGATGTCCTGAAGGCGCCCGGCCAGGGCCAGCGCGGCGTCGAAGTCCTCGGCGAGGAGGGCTTGGGCCACCACGCCACCTAGGCACCCGGTTGTGGCAATGAGGCCGTCGTGATGGCGCTCCAGCAGCTCCCAGTCCACGCGGGGCTTGTAGTAGTAACCCTCGAGGTAGGCGGCCGAAGAGAGCTTGATGAGGTTCCGGTAGCCCTGCGTGGTCTCGGCAAGGACGGTCAGGTGGTAATAGAGCCTCTCCCCGCGCTCCCCCTCGCCGCCGGTGTCGTCGATGCGGCCGCGCCGCACCGGGCGCTCGAAACGGGACTGCGCGGCCATGTAGGCCTCGGTGCCGATGATCGGCGTTATGCCGCGGTCCCGGCACTCCTTGTAGAACTCGAGGACCCCGTACATGTTGCCGTGATCGGTGATCGCCAGAGAGGGCTGGCCGTCGGCCACCGCGGCGGCAACCAGATCTGCGATCCGCGCCGCCCCGTCGAGCATCGAGTACTCGGTGTGGGTGTGCAGATGGACGAACGACGCGCCATTGTGTGCTGTGCCCCCGGACTCCTCGACCACTCCTTACCCACTCCCTGTCCACAGGCTCGGTCCACAGCCTGTGGACGAACTACAAGCCTGTCATTAGCCCTAGCGCACGATAGCGCGCCGGGTACGCCACCGGAGGGGCCGGAGGCCGCGCAACTTCGATAGACAAAGCCATGCCCGCCGGAGTCAGGCGGTCGTCCGGCAGCGAAAGTCGTGGAGAAATGGTTCGGGGTCTTCTCGTTCCGGATTGCCACTTTGCGTGAGTTGCGCGACGCTGTATGTATGGAGCGTTCCGATCTCGATTCACTGCTGCAACGCCTGACTGCGGCTGAGGGCTCCGATCTGCACCTGAAGGTGGGGTCCCCGCCGCGAATGCGGGTCAACGGCCAGCTCACCCGCGTCACCGATGCGCCGGTCATCACGGCGGACGACATGGTACGGATCGCCAAGGAAGTCATGCAGCCGCGGACCTGGAACCATTTCGAGGAGACCAACGAGGGCGACTTCGCGTATTCCATTCAGGACCTGGGGCGCTTCCGGGTCAACGCCTATCGGCAGCGCAGCACGATTGGGATGGTCTTCCGGCTGGTCCGTTCTCATGCCCGGTCCTTCGCTGACTTGAACCTGCCCGACGCCGTCCGGCGCCTCGCCGACGAACAACGGGGCCTCATCCTCGTGACGGGACCGACCGGGTGCGGCAAGACCACCACACAGGCCGCCATGGTCGACCACATCAACCGGACGCGCGAGTGCCACATCGTCACGATCGAGGACCCGATAGAGGTTCTGCACCACGACGAGCTGTCCGCAGTCAGCCAACGAGAGGTCGGCTTCGACACCGCGAGCTTCCTCGTCGCTCTGCGCGGGGCGCTTCGGGCAGACCCGGACGTGATTCTCGTCGGCGAGATGCGCGACACCGAGACCGTTGAGACCGCCCTCAGCGCGGCCGAGACCGGGCACCTCGTGCTCGCGACGCTTCACACCATCGACTGCGTGGAGACCATCAACCGGATCATCGACTTCTTCGCGCCTGCCCAGCAGCGACAGGCGCGCCTGAGTCTCGCCGGAGCGCTGAAGGGGACGCTCTGCCAAAGGCTCGTCCCGACTGCCGACGGCTCGGGGAGGGTGCCTGCGCTCGAGATCATGATCATCAACGGGCGGATCCAGCAATGCATCATCGAGCCCGGCAAAGGTGACATCACCTCGATCATCCGCGAAGGCGAGTACTACGGGATGCAAACCTTCGACCAGGCGCTTGTCGCCCTGCTCGAACAGGGCACGATCGACTTGCGTGCCGCGACCCAAGCGGCCTCGAACCCGCACGACCTCCGGGTCGCTCTCCAAAAGCGCGGCCTGGTCGGTTCTGTCACCCGGAGCTGAACCGCATCCGCCTCGGCAATCTGGTACCAGGCAAGCCGTGAAGGAGCCTCGTGAGCACTCGGGCCCGCGCACGGTCTGACACGGCTGTCACAAGCTGGCCCAGGCGTGGATGACCGGCGCCCCGAAGAGCACTGTGATCACGGTTCCGGCGGCGAGGAACGGACCGAAGGGGATCTGCGTTCGGCGACTCACCTTGTGCATGGCGAGCAGGACGGCAGCGGGTACCCCCGCCACGATGAAGCTGAGCAGGAAGCCGACGATCACCTCGCGATAGCCCATCCATCCGAGGAATCCTCCGCACAGGCCCGCCAGCCGCACGTCGCCGAAGCCGATGCCCTTGGGCACCGCGAAAAAAAGCGCGAAGAACGCGGCGAACGCGGCTGCGCCTCCGATGAGCGCGCCCAGCAACGCGGACCAGCGGTGGGTGCCAGCCGAGGCGAGGACGAGCAGCGGTGCGCCGAGCACAGCGGTCCAGTACACCAGCGTCGAGGGAATCCTCATGTGCTCGACATCGATCGCTGAGATACCGACAACTGCAGCTGCGAGCACGCAGTACGCGGGCAGGGCCCAGACCGAGGTCAACCGCCAGGCAAGCAGTACGAACAGGATCCCCGTCCCGAGCTCGAGCAGCGCGTCACGAGGTGGGATGCGCGTGCCACAAGCCCGGCAGCGGCCTCGGAGCACGACATAGGAGACGACCGGGATGTTGTCGTAAGCCCTGATGGGTGCCGAACAGGCGACGCAGTGGGAGGGGGGCGACACGATCGACTCCTGGCGGGGGAGCCGGTCGACGACCACGCCGATGAACGAGCCGATGACAAGACCGAAGACGCCGGCCGCCGCCTCTAAGATCGCTGACATCCGAGCTCGGTGGCCTTCTCCTCAAGACTGGCTCGCGCAGGCACGAGCACAGCAATCACATGCACGGCGTTCCTCCTGCCCTGCTTGTTGTCCCGGGGCGACGTCTTGGGTACCCTATCCGAGCTACAATGAACGCGTAGCGCGCGGTCCCAACCGCTCAGCGCGCCCGCGCGCAGCTCGCCGGGAGGGAATGACGCGCATGCCGGTCGGACGTCGGAATGAACGGATAAAGAAAACTCCGCGCGCGCCCGATGGTATAAGGGGATGAGTACCACCGAACAGAGCACGCCGACCGCCGCCCGACGGCAGGTGTCACCCTCCAAGGCGGAGGTTGCTGAGGCGCGTGCCCTTTCGAAAGAGGTCGGTCTCGACTATGTGGACCTGGACCGCTACCCGCTCAATGCGGCAGCGACGTCCTTGCTGCCCCAACAGGCCTCCCGACGTCACCATGCGCTCGCGGTCGGCTGGAAGTACGGCACACCGGTCGTAGCGGTGTCGCGTCCAGACGACATCATGGTGATGGACGACCTCCGGACGATCATCGGACGGGACATCCACGCCGTTGTCGCCTGCGAATCCCAGATCGACGCCTACATCGAGCGCGTGTACGCCCGGACCGAGGGGTCGGCCACCACCCACGGTCACGCGACGCGGGCCACCTCCGAGAGCGCCATGAAGACTCCCTCCGCTTCACCGTCAGTGCCTGCGGAGCCTGCGGCGCCTGCTGCGGCGGCTCCTGCTTCACCTCCTGCGCCCCCTGTGCCGCCCGCGCCTGACGCCGTCCAGCCGACACCTGACGCAAAGCCACCTCATCCAGCCTCGGACTTTGAGCTCGTGCCGGAACTGGACATACTTGCCGAGGTCCCGCCCGCGCCGCACCCATCTGAGCCGGGCGAGACCGCAGAGGAGGGGTCCGAAGCCGCCGCAGCCGCCGCCCTCAGGGCAGTGTCCGATTTCATCGGCGCTTCCACCGACGGTGGAGCAGGCGGCCTGTCCAAGGGGGGAGTAGAAACCCCGAAGCGGGCGACGCCCGAGCTCTCCGAGCTGCTCGTGAGCTCTGGCCAGGTCACCCGCGAGGAGATGGAAGCCGCGTTGCGCGAGAGGGCGGCGACGGGAAGGTCTCTCGGCGACATCCTGAGCGAGCTCGGCCTGGTCTCCGAGGAGGACCTGATCCGCGCCGGGGCCGCCGAGGCCGGCCTGGAGTTCGTCGATCTCAACGAACAGCCGCTCGACCCCGAGGCGACAAAGCTGATCCCCGAGTCGCTTGCCCGCCGCCACCGGGTGCTCGCGCTCAGCTACCGCGGCGACACACCGGTGATCGGCATGGCGAACCCGTCGGACGTGTTCGCCGTCGACGACCTACGCACCCTGCTCGGCAACGACCTGCACATCGTGGTCTGCAGCGCAGGCCAGATAGCCGAGTACCTGTCGCGTGTCTACCGCCATGACCGCGAGACGACCCTCGCCGCCCAGACCGCGGCATCGCAGACCTCGGCCGGTGACGAGACCAGGGTCACCGAGATCACAGATCTTCACTCCGTGGTCGAGGACGCTCCGATCGTCAAGTACGTCAACCTGATCCTCCGCCAGGCCCTGCAAGAACGCGCCTCGGACGTCCACATCGAGCCAAGCGCCGACGACCTCCGAATTCGGTTCCGGATCGACGGCGTGCTGCACGAGATCACCCGTTCTCCAAAGGCGATACAAGGTGGTGTGACCACGCGCCTCAAGGTCATGGCCAGCCTTGACATCGCCGAGCACCGTGTTCCCCAGGACGGCCGCATCACCCTCACCGCGGGCCGGCGCGAGATCGACCTGCGGGTGGCGACACTCCCGACGGTGCACGGGGAGAAGATCGTGCTTCGAGTGCTCGACAAGTCGAGCGCGTCCCTCAACCTCTCGGAACTCGGCTTCCTGCCCTCTGTCGAGAAGCGCTATCAAATCGCGTATCGCAAGCCATACGGGACCATTCTCGTCACGGGACCTACCGGATCAGGCAAGTCCACGACGCTGTACGCGACCTTGAATGCACTCAATTCGCCCGAGCGCAACCTGATAACGGTCGAGGACCCGGTCGAGTACCAGCTCCGTGGCGTCAGCCAGGTGCAGGTGAACCCCAAGGCCGGTCTCCACTTCGCGAATGCCCTGCGCTCCATCCTTCGTTCCGACCCGGACGTGGTGCTCGTGGGCGAGATCCGCGACCGCGAGACTGCGGTCATCGCGATCGAGGCCGCGCTGACCGGCCACCTCGTGCTCTCGAGCCTCCACACAAACGATGCAGCCGGCACACCCATGCGACTCGTCGAGATGGGGGTGGAGCCGTTCCTCGTCGGCTCCGCCCTTGACTGCGTCCTGGCCCAGCGACTCTCCCGCCAACTCTGCGAGAACTGCCAGGAGGACTATTCTCCGACCGTCGAGGATCTCGAGCTGATCGGCTTCACCGAAGAGGACGAGCCGCCGAACGGGAGTCCGCGCTTCCGCAGAGCGGTCGGATGCCAGGCCTGCAGCCGGACCGGCTACCGCGGCCGCATCGCTCTTCAGGAGCTGCTGCTCGTTGACGAGGAAATGGAACGTGCGATCATTGCCCACAGCTCCAACGACGACATCCAACGCCTAGCCCTCGAACAGGGGATGGTTCCATTGCGGCACGACGGACTGCGCAAGGCAGCGCTCGGCATCACAAGCGTCGAAGAGATCCTGAGGGTGGTCGTATGAGTACCGAGCGCCGATCTCCGACCGAGTGGTCCAAGCGGCTTGCCGAGACACTCGTCGGCGCCGGCCTTATTCCCGACGCCACCGCCACCGCCATGCTTTCGGAGGCGGCCTCGCGCGGCCGGCCGGTCGCTGCGGTACTGGCCGACCGGGGACTCGTGGAGTCCGCGGTGTCGCTCGCCGAGCTTGCCAGGATCTCCGGAATTCCGTCAGTGGACATCTCCGAGAGGCGGCCCGTGGATGACGCGTTCCGCCTGGTGCCGGAGCTGTTCGCTCGGGAGCTGACCGCGATCGGGTACAAGCTCGAGGGCAAACGCCTGACTCTTGCGTGCGCTGAGCCGATCGACGTCGCCCAACAGCGTGAGATCTCCGCGTTCCTCGGCGTCGAGGTAGCCGGATGCCTACTGGCAGACCCGGTCGCCATCGAGAATCTCATGAACACCGCTTACCCCCAGCTGTCCCCTGACGAGAAGATGGCGACGACCGCGGCGGCGGCCAACGCTGCGCCAGACGGGGCACAAGTGACCAGCTCGATGATGAACGCGCCGGCGCAGGTCCCCGCGCCCGCCATGGCCGCCGCCCAGCTCACACACGACGTGTCTTCCAACGGCTCGCCAGAGCCGAGCTACGACGAGGACGACTGGCGGGGCGACTACGCGCCCGACGTCAGGCGTGCGACGCTGCCGGAGGCCTCGGGCGGCAGGCCGAACATGGAGCCGCTCACGCCGACGTTGAACCCGGACGGCACCTTGGACATCGACGAACTGCTTACCTACGCAGTGCGCAACGGCGCCTCGGACCTCCACCTCGCGAACCAGCTCCCTCCCGCGATCCGCATCGACGGCTCACTGCGGCCGATCGAAGGCCTCGCTCGCGTCGACAACGAGCAAATTCGTGAGATGGTGTACCGGATCCTGACCCAGGGCCTCCGTGAACGGTTCGAGGCCGAGCGAGAGCTCGACACCGCCCACACGATCATGGGTGTCGGCCGTTTCCGGGTCAATGTCTTCTTGCAGCGAGGCTCGATCGGGGCCGTCATGCGGGCAATTCCGCACGAGATACCGCCATTCGACACCCTTGGTCTGCCAGAGATCGTTCCCTCGCTGGCCGAGCTGCGCCGTGGCCTCGTGCTCGTGACGGGACCGACCGGATCGGGCAAGTCGACAACTCTCGCGTCACTGGTCAACATCATCAACCAGTCGAAGCCCCTTCACATCATGACCATTGAGGACCCGATCGAGTTCCTCCACACGCACAGCCGGTCAATTGTCAACCAGCGCGAGGTCGGTTCCGACACGAAGTCGTTTCCGGAGGCGCTCCGTCACGTGCTGCGCCAAGACCCTGACGTGATCCTCATCGGTGAGATGCGCGACACCGAGACCATCGCCACAGCTCTCACGGCAGCCGAGACCGGCCACCTCGTGTTCGCGACCTTGCACACCCAGGACGCCCCCCAGACGGTGGACCGGGTCATCGACGTCTTCCCGAGCGGCCAGCAGGACCAGATCCGGATCCAGCTTGCCGGTTCCCTGGAGGCGGTCGTCACCCAGCAACTGGTGCTGAGCGCCAGCGGCTACGGTCGCACGCCGGTCGCGGAGGTGATGATCTGCAACCCCGCGATCCGCAACCTCATCCGGAGCTCCAAGACGCACCAGATCTACTCCCTGATCCAGACAGGGGCCGCGGCGGGAATGCAGACCATGGACCAGGGCCTCGCTCGGGCGGTCCAAGAGGGCACCATCACAGAAGCGATGGCCTTCGACCGCTGCCACGATCCGAACGAGCTTCGCGACTACATGAGGCAGCGATGACTTCGACCGCACCTTTCTCGGAGGACTGAGCGATGCCAACGACGTTCGACTACAAGGTCCGCGACACCGACGGCAAGCTGGTCAAGGGCCAGCTGGAGGCGGACAGCATCCCCCTCGTCGCAGCGCGCCTTCGGGACATGGGCTACGCGCCGGTCGAGATCAAGCCCGTTTCGATCAACTTGAACCGCGAGATAAACATCCCTGGCATCACCGACCGCGTCGCGCTGAAAGATGTCGCGCTCATGAGCCGGCAGCTGGCGACCATGGTGGCGGCGGGGCTCACCCTCGTGAGGGCGCTGGGCGTGCTCGCCGACCAGATCGAGTCCAAACCGCTTCGCGATGCCATGCTCCAGGTGCGCCAGGACGTCGAACAAGGCTCGTCTCTGTCGACCTCGCTGGAGAAGATCCCCAAGATATTCCCGCCGCTCTACATCGCGATGGTCCGAGCCGGAGAGGTCGGTGGCCAGTTGGACACCGTGCTCCTCAAGCTCTCGGCCACCCTCGAGAAGCAGGTCGAGCTCCGTCAGAAGGTGCGTTCGGCAATGGCGTACCCCGCCATCGTGATGTGCGCTGTGATCGTGATCGTCACGGCGATGATGATCTTCATCGTCCCGATCTTCAAGCACCTGTTCACGTCGTTGAACGGGACGCTGCCCCTCCCGACCCGGATCGTCATCGGAATCTCCAACATCGTGGCCAGCGTCTGGTTGCTCGCGGTCATAGGGACCATCATCGTGATCGTGGTTGTGATGCGCCGCTGGATCGCGACACCGAGCGGCCGGAGGAGATGGGACGCGTTCAAGCTTCGCCCGCCGGTGTTCGGACCCCTTGCCCACAAGGTCGCGCTTGCCCGGTTCTGCACTACATTCGCCTCCCTGCTGTCGGCCGGCGTGCCGGTCATCGAAGCGCTCGACATCGTCTCGGTCAACGCGGGCAACCAGGTTGTCGCCGACGCACTCATCGGAGCCCAGGAGGGCGTCCGTGAGGGCAAGAACCTCTCGACCACGCTCGCCAAGTACCCGGTCATGCCGATCATGGTGACCCAGATGATCGAGACCGGCGAGGAATCGGGTGCGCTCGACGACATGCTCGAAAAAGTCGCGACCTTCTACGACAACGAGGTGAACGCGACCGTCGACAGCCTGACCTCGATCCTCGAGCCGTTGATCATCGTGTTCATGGGTGCATGCATCGGGTGCATCGTCGTAAGCCTGTACCTGCCGATGTTCGACTACGTCAAGCTGCTGCAGCAGCCGGGGGCATAACCTCCTGGGCATATCGTGGGTAGCAAGAACGGTGCCTTCGTGGGCAGCGGTGCTCTTTACGCTCAAGAAGTGCCCCGAGAAAGCCGATATGAAAGACCTTATGGACGCCTTGTCTTGTCCCGGCAAGCTTCGGCCGGCATACGAGGAGCTTTGAATGCCAGCCATCCGGGAGGCCAACCGCTAGCATGTTTCGTGAAGTCTGCAGCACTGTGGGTTCATTCTCGGTGTCAGGAGCACGTTGATGCCTACGCGACGCGTGAGTGTGCAAGTAAGCAGCAGCGCGGTCCGCATGGCCGAAGTGGTCGTAGGGCGCGGACAACCTGAGCTCCTGCGTCTTGGACAAGTCAGTCTCCCTCCACGGGCCGTCGTCGATGGTGTGATCCTCGACCACGGCGCGGTCCGTGCTGCGCTGGAGCGCTGCATCAAAGAAGGCGGCTTCTCGCCTGGAGAGGTGCACCTGGGGATCGCCGGGCTTCGTGCGATAACGCGCGAGCTCGAGATGCCGCTCGTGCCCGACTCGGAGATCGACTCCGCAGTCCGGCTGCAGGCGCTCGATGTCATCCCGTTCGCAATCGACAAGGCGCTCATCTCCGCACGTCCCTTGGAGGAGACCGTCGGCGCCAGCGGCGTGCCCGAACGTCGCGTCCTTGTGGCGGCGGCTCATCGCGACCTCGTGGATCCCCTTGTCGAGATCGTGGCGGCTGCCGGGCTGACACCGGTCAGCGTCGAACCAACCTCTTCGGCGATGATCCGGGCCCTTTTCGACCCGGAGACGGCGATCGCCGGCCCTGAAGCGATCGTCGCGGTCGGTGGCGGGCTCACGAAGGTGGCCGTTCACGAGAACGGGGTTCCTCACTTCGTTCGGACGATTGCAGAAGGCGGCGACGCCGTCACCGCAGCGATCGCGGGCGCACTCGACTTGCCGGTGGCCGATGCCGAGGCGATAAAGCAGAACCTGGACGGATCTGTGCCCCACATCCATGTTGCGCTCGGTGCTGCACGAGATGCGTCCATGTCGCTGATCGGTGAGCTACGAAGCTCGATTGACTACTACGCCACCTTGACCGGTCGTAGTCCCGTCCGCCGGGTCGTGGTCACCGGAGGCGGATCTCGCCTCTCCGGCTTCGTCGAGCAGCTGCAACAGCAGCTTCGGCTGCCTGTAGTGCAAGGGAGCGTGCTGAGTCGGGTCGACTGCTCGCGACTTCACCTGCCCTCTGAAGAGCTCGGCCGTCTCGACCCGGCAGTCGCCGTGGTCGTTGGCCTTGCGATGCCGGGCTTGAAGGATGTCAAGGAGCTCGATCTGCTCCCACCTGAAGTGATCCTCGGGCGCAAGCGCAGACGACTGGAGCGCTCGCTCGTCGTTGTGGGCATCGTCCTGGTTCTCGCGATGGTCGGGCTCGGCGTGCTCCGCTTCCTCAAGGTGCGCAACGCCGAGAATCAGGTGGCAAGCCTCCAGGGACAGATCGTGAACATCAATGCCCAGCTCCCCAAGTACAACAAGGTTGAACAGGAACACGCCACGATCCTCGGCCTTCAGGCCATCAGCACTCCCATCGTGACCGACGAGGTGTACTGGCCGGGTGTGCTCGCGGCGCTGGCCCAGGCCACACCACGGGGCGGCACGATAGGCAGTTTCGCCGCCGACACCGTTCCTCGCACGGCTCCGACCACGACGACATCCGGCACACCGCCGCTCACACCGGCCGAGATCCAGATCGCGACAGTCAGCATCTCTCTTTCGTCGCCGACCGGGTACACGTACTTCCACAGCTGGTATTACTCCATCAACGGCTCGGGCAAGCTGACTGTTAACGGATTCAGCGGGATCACGCAGGTTGGCACCAAGCAGGTCACTTTCACCGCCACAGTGGGAGTCACGGCGGAAGTCACGTCAATCCGGCACAACAAGTTCAAGGTGCCAAAATGAATCGGATACAGGGTATCAACTTCGCCTTGCTGAAGTCCAAGGTCGTGCTCATCGTCACGGGCGTCGTGATCGTCCTGCTCATCGTCTGGTGGTTCGCCTGGATGACGCCCGAGAGCAGCAAGCTCACCACCGTCCAGGCGCAGGTGGCCAGCGACACCACAACCGTGACTCGGCTGAACCTGGAGCTCATAGCCCTCAAGGCGGAAAAGAAGCTCGTGTTGCACGAGCTCCCCTATCTCAAGATGGTGACCACGGCCATCCCGCCAACCGAGGATCCTCCTGGTATCGTCGATTCGCTCAACACCCTCGCGAACAAGACGGGCTGTGACCTGCTGTCTGTCACCCCGGCGAACAGCCCGAGCCCGAGCGGCGTCGCTGGCCTTTCAGTTGTGCCCGTTTCCTTCACGGTCTCGGGAATCCACAGGAATCTGTTTGCGTTCTTGACTGACTTCTACACCATGGCACGGCTGATGACAATCAACAGTGTAAATCTCGCTCCGGGGGGTTCGGTCCCGAACATCCTGGCCGTGAATGACGGACAGGCCTACTCCATGAGCGTGAGCGCAACGGCCTACACGACTCTGTGACTCCCTGAGCGGCAGCCTTGGAGGTTACGCGGACCGCTGGGCGACAACCTCAGTGCCAGGGGTGCGTTTCCGATCGCTCGTAGGTGCCGTCTCAAGTCGTCACCGGCTGGCTGAGCCAGGTCGAGACGGAAAGACTCCCGCTGCCTTCCGGAACCCTGCGGCGGCAAGACCCGAACCGACGAAGGACAGCCAGAACGCCACCACTACCGGCGGTGTGGCAGACGCGTCCGCTTGCAGTGCCAGGGCATCCTGGCCAGCTGCCAGTACGGCATAGGCGAGTGCGAACACCGTCAGCGGTCGCCGACGCATTCCGCTCAACTGAACTCTCAAGGAACCCAGCGAGGACCACCATGCCCATGCCAACAAGGCGGAGACAGTAGGAGCGACGGAATTTGATGCCTCGACTCCATGGTCGATCCGCAGATACGGCAGGAGCTCGGACACGTAGATGACTTGGCCGAGTAGCACGGTCAAGAACCCAAAGAGAATCAACTGTCGAGGCAAGCGAAGCCGCTCATCGGTCACGCCCAATGATCCTGGGCCGTCCCAGATGCCGGTACCCGGCTTCGCTGCGCGCTGCCGCGGCCTGTCAGCGCATCCTCTTGGGGCTTGCCGAGCAACAACCATCAGGACGCGAGCTGCCGCCTCAGCGGCTCGGCGTGACCCCGCTCCCGCCTCGGGCCAGCCCGGCACCCGAGACATCGAAGTCGTTGTGCCCGGGCGAGCGCAGTAGCCCCGGAGAGGGTCCACGTCGCCGTACCGTGAGGGTCTTCGGTGTCCCGCGAGGCGGACGGTGAATGTCGGCCTCCCCATGGCCGGCTCAGGATGCCATGGCGACGGGACCTCTCCTCGAGCCTCCAGCTGCTCGCATTGCACCACAGGAGCGAGTCCGTGCGGCAGGCCGGCCTGAAGCGTGGCTAGCCGGGGGCTTGACCGGCCTCGAGCCTGCAAGAGAACCCCTGGAAGGCCTCGACGAGGGCTCGCAGGAGCCCCTGGCTAGTTCCTCCCGTCAAGACGCGTTCTGACCTTCGGTGGACCCTGGCCGACAGGTGATGGCCGTGACCCCAAGATGCGCGCTCGGCCGGGCAGGTGTCGTGCACGACAGCAGCGCCTTGCCGGGTCTTTCGAGCACACTCTGTACCGACGGACTGTTCCTCGGACGGTCGGTGCACGAGCCGGCTTGTCTCGACGCGGACCCCATCGGGGCATCTCAGCTTCGCGCACGACGGCCGGACTCCGGAGACACAAACGTCTGGCCGTCTGTCCGGGCCTGTGGATGATGGCCGCGGCCAGCAGAAACGTCCAACGCGAAAGGACCCCCTGACCGCAGTCAGGAGGCCCTTCACACTCGCAGAAACTGCCCTAGAGGAGACCGACTAGCTCCCGAGGCAGATCTTGGCCGACAGCAATTACCCGGAGGGGAAGCCGCTGGAGGTGAAGCCGGTTGCTGTAACCGACGAAGCGGTGCACGCGGTGGTGGTCGAGTTCTTGAGCACTCCGTAATAGGTGCCCGTTGCGTGGTTCGCGTTGCCGGCAACATTTCCGCTCTGCGCCGCCTTCTGGTCGACGACGACCCAGCAGTCCTTGGTGCCCGGCGAGAAGACCGCCAGGATCAAGTAGCCCGACGAGCCGCTGGCCGAGAGCGAAACGATGTTCGGCTTGGACGACGCACCGGCGACGAACGACAGGCCGGTGTCGATGGCCGTGATGGTCGACACGCCTTGACCAGCGGTCATGATGTTGCTGTAGGTCTGGTTGTTGGCGGTGTAGAAGGTGTCGGCACCCGTAAGGGCCGTCTGCAGGTTGGCCTGCGCCGCAGTGTTGTTGGCGGTCTTGGTCACCGACAGGAACGTCGGGATCGCGATCGCGAGCAGGATCCCGATGATGAGCAGGACGACCAGAAGCTCGATGAGCGTGAAGCCCTCCTCTCCCGCCTCCTCTAACCTGAGGCGCCGCGCACGGAGCCTCTCAGGAACACGTTTCATGAAGCCTTCCTCCTCGGGTCAATGAAAACTGCTACCAAGGTGAATATCGGCAACACCTGCGGGAACTTTAGCTCAATTCTGGCATTTGGCGTGTCATCGTGAGCCGCGGTGGGTCGGCCTGCAACTCCCGGCGCGAGCTGGTCCGATGCGCGTCGCCCCCGCGGTCGGGTCCTGACTCACGGGAGCCAATCCGGAGCGCCTCCTCCCTCAGCCGCCAGCGGATCTGGCATGCCGTTGCGCACTGGTGAGCAACGCTCGCAACGACGCCGACATCACAACGTCCTGCACGGCGGTCGTGAGAGCCAGGCGGTAGAAATGGACGGCGCCACTCCAATCGTGATCGATCCCATCCAACTGCCCGAGACCTTGAAGTGCCTGCGTGTACCACTTGTCGCACGAGAGCGCACGGTAGTAATCGGCGCGGGCAAGCCCGTACTCCTTGAACTCGACGTCGGCGCCCGCCAGGAGCGTCCAAAGGTCTGGATTCCGGGAGTCTCGGTTCACGGCGACGGCCGTCCATCGGCGCGCTGCGGCCAAGTCGGCCGAAGCGGCGGACTCGCTGTTCACGCTGTCGAAAGCCTTGATCTGGGCGACCTCCAGCGCCGAATCCGGCCAGTAGGGCAGGAGACGGTTGGCGTCCTTCGCGGCTGCGAGGTTAAACGGCCGGCCAGGGGCATAGTTCGTTCCACGGAACATGTAGGCGTCCCCGCTCACCATCGTCACCCCGAGCAAGAGCGCTAGAGCGAGCGCGACGATGGTCGTGATAGGGGCACAGGTAGCTGTGGCGCGGTGGCGGGTCTGTGGGCTGTGAACCTGCCCAGTTTGCTGGTCTGCCAGTCGGCGGGCGGCGGTGTCTTCCTCTGCCCCAGCAGGCCTGAGACGCACTGCAGTTGCCGCGCCGAAGGCCAAGAACGCGAGCGGAAGGATGGCGACGTTGATCGGGTCGACAAGCTCGACCGCGACCATCGCCGCGGCACACCCGAGAAAGCTGCAACGCGCAACCGTCCGAGCCGTTGCGAGCAACCAGACAACAAAGCAGGCCAGGCCCAAGAGACCGGTCGTCACGCCAACCTCTACGAAGATGTCGTGACCGTCGGTCAGCACCCTGCCGGCCAGCACGTGCTGGTAGAACGAAAGCGTCGCGGTCGAGTCCATCGCAGTTCGGAGCTGACCTGGGCCGGCACCCAGCAAAGGGTGATGCAACACATAGCGCGCACCCTGCAGCCACACTCTAAGCCGGACACCGAAGGTGGTCTCGGAGGTGCCCGAGGTCACGCGCGTGCCGAGGCCGGAGCCACGACTCAGGTAGGCAATGCCGTACCCGACCCCGATGAGCAATGCGAAGGTGCCGCCGCGGCGAATGCCGTAGGTGTAAAGCGCATACAGGACCAGCACGGCGAGAACCGCCACGGCCAAGCGCTCGAATGAGAACTCCAGCCCGACCGCGAGCACCAGGACGACAACACCCCAGCGCAAAGGTGACCGGCACGTCCTTCCCAATACGAGTGCGAGCCCGCCGAGCAGGAGGGCCTCCAGGTGGATCGGGTTGCCCAGGAAGCCGTCCGCCTGGCTGCCGTCGTACAGGTTCAGACCCGGAGTCGGCAGGTTCTTGACGATCTGGAACACGGCAACAAGCGCGTTGCCAACCGCGCCGACAAGCAGCCCTGCCAACAGCCATCGGCGGTCCTTGGGGCCGAGCGAAGCCCCGATCGCGAACGCGCCGGCAGCACCGAGCCAGAACAGCCAGCCGGTGCCCCAATAGTAGAGACCGAAGAATCCCAGGTTCGGAGACGGGGAGACCAGTGCCGACACGAGCGCCACGGCGAGGAATGCGACAGCGGCTCTTGCCGGCCAACGCAGCCGTGAACGTGCCGTGACGAGACGGGCCAGGGGCACAATGCCGACCGCGGCAAAAAGGAGCAGTACGGCGAACTTGGGCGTGAAGGTCAACGAGTACACCTTGGGCGAGAACGCAAGGCAGAGAACGGCCGCTCCGACGCCGGCGAACACGCCCAGGTAGCTCACACCGCCGAAGCGGTCCTGCGCTGGCAACTCGCCCGACCCTGGCATCTCGGGCCCAGGTGCGGCGACCACATCATTGGCACCGCCGACAGCTAGTTCTGGGCTTGAATGGTCGGTGATGAGTCGTCCGGTCAAGTGGCTCCTTCCCGTACTGACGCTAGCCGTCGTCATCGCGACCGAGGCGGTTCATTCACATTACGTAGCTCGGCATGTTTACTCGCTGACTGAAGAGCCGCGTTTCCGATGGATCCTGATCTTCATCGCCCTGATCTGGGCGACCAGTTACGCGGCCGGGCTTCCGGACTGGGGCGGTCATCTGTCGCGTCGCTTCGCCAGGGCTTTCGCTGCGCTCGTCACCGCCGACGTCATCGTCTCGGTGCTCCAGCTCTTCACAGGCGCTCAGCTCCTACCGCGCTTCGTCGTCTTCGTCAGCTCCGCGGTCCTCGTGCCGGTCTTCGTGCTCGTGTCTGGACTCTCCAGCGCGACCCAGCGCAGGCGCGCCAACCTCGATCGAGTGATCGCGGTCGTCGCTGGTGAGGAGGCGGACCGCTTAGCCCGCGACACCCAGGGACTCACCGAGCGACCCGCCCAGCTGATCGCAGTCGCGCGACCCGACGACGTGATGCCAACGCCCGATCAACCCAGGCCGCTGGCACAGCTCGTGACGACCACCAACGCGAACCTCCTGGTGCTCGACCGGGACTCGCAGCAACGCGAGGAGATCGTCTCCCAAGCCGCAGAACTCCACTCCAAGGGGGTGCGGATCCGGACGCTCTCGCTCTTCTACGACGTCTGGCTGGGCAAGCTGCCGATCTCCGAGCTCGAGCGCATATCGCTCCTGTTCGACATCAACGAGATCCACAGACCCGCCTACGCGCGGAGCAAGAGGGTCTCGGACCTCGTGATCGCAATGGTCGGGATGCTGGCCCTTGCCCTGGCAGTGCCGATTGTGGCCGTCGTTGACCTGTTCGGCAATCGCGGCCCTCTGTTCTACAGCCAGCCCCGGGTGGGCAAGGACGGCGTCGTGTTCACGATCCACAAGTTCCGGACGATGCGCCCTGGGGGCTCCTCCTCGAGCTGGACCGCAGCAGACGACCCACGCCTCGGCAAGGTTGGCCGGATGCTCCGGCGTCTCCACGTCGACGAGCTCCCGCAGATGTGGAACGTACTCCGCCACGATCTGTCGATCGTGGGGCCACGGCCTGAGCAACCGCACTACGTCGAGCTGCTCGCCAAGACCATCCCCTTCTACGAACTGCGACATCTCGTCCGTCCGGGCATCACCGGCTGGGCACAGATCAACTACGACTACGGATCGAGCGATGTCGACGCCCTCGAGAAACTACAGTACGAGTTCTTCTACCTCCGCCACCAGAGCCTGAGCCTGGACCTGCGGATCCTCGGCCGGACGTTGCGAACCGTCTTCGAGGACAAGGCCCGCTAGCGGTTGGGCTCTCTCCGATGTCGGCTCACGCGCCGGCCGAGTTGGGCAACGACGCGGCGAAGGCACACGGCCGCACATCGCCCGACGATGCCCGCCGCCACCAAGGGCAGCAGGACACGCTCTGAACCGCAAGCGGTCCGGCGAGCGAAGCGCCACAGCGACAGGTGATGAGCGGCGATCATCCGGTAGGGAACCGCAGCGGTCGAGACGCCGGCGAGATGGAGGACACGAGCCGATGACTCATAGCCGGTGCGCCATCCGGCTCTCGCGAGCCGCCAGCAAAGATCCACCTCCTCGACGTACATGAAATAGCGGTCGTCGAAACCACCGACCGCATCGAAAGCCTCACGGCGAACCAGGAAGCACGCGCCGGTAACCCAGTCCACAATCCCAGTTCTGGCGCGCGCGCGATTCGCCTCTCGATAGCGCCGGCTGTACACGTTCCTGGGGAGCAGCACCCCCAGGGCCGCTTGGACGCTCGAGCGACGAAGAGTTGGGAAGGCTCGCCCAGAGGGCCGGAGGTCTCCCGCGGGGGTCACGAGAGCCGGACCGACGAGCCCGAGTGACCGATCTCGCACAAGGCGGTCGGCCATCGCGCCCAGAGCCCCCGGTTGCAACACGAGATCGGGGTTGCAGACGAGAAGCAGCTCCCCGTCCACCCGCCGGGCACCGAAGTTCACACCTCCCCCAAAGCCGAGGTTCCGGTCCGTGTGAAGCACGTTGACGCCTGGGTTCCTCGCTCCAAGGCACGCGAGCGAGTCGTCGGTCGATCCGTTGTCCACGACCAAGACGGCTCGGACTCCCTCGCGCTCCAAGCTCGCGACGCATTCGCTGAGCGCCGGTCCGGCGTTGTAGTTCACCACGACAGCGGCGACATCGTGGAGCGTTGATTGGCCGTCCAGGCGGGTGCGGCTCATCGCGCTCGGGGCTGCGAGATCGATCAACGCGCTTCTCCACCCATTGGAGTAGCGCCGGTACTCGCCTTTCGCGAGCCCCCTCGCGATGGGTACTACCCGGGTGAGCCTCCGTGAAGCAAGCGAGCCCCTCCTCAACGAGTGGGCGATCTTGGCCCGCACCAGGGCGCGGTCCTCGTCGCGCAGCGAGCCGGGGCGGAGGTCGTCGAACCGGCGTACGAGGTCCTCGAGAAGGGCAGCGTCTCCATTCGAGCGTGCTCTGGGGCTCGTCGACGCGATCCGCCAGGCGACGCTCGTCCGGCTTCTCAATCCAACGGTATTGCCGCTGTGAAGGCGATAGTCCACGAGCTGGTCGTTCAACGGCGCGAGGCCGCCGTCGAGGAGCAGGCCGAGACCAAGCCACCAGTCGGCGTGGTCGATCTCAGGGAAGGGCAGCAACAGGTCGAGCCTGTCCCGTCTGAGGGCGAGAGCGTGGCCCGCGACGACGTTTCTCCTGAGCAGCACCTCGAGGCCCCGGCCCGCGGCGACAGACGCCTGCTCGGCACCGGCAAAGCCCAGTGTCTGCCACAAGGATCCTCTTACCGGATCACCTTCCTCGTCGATGAGCGCGGAGTCGCAGAACGCGCCTGCGACCGCCGGGGCGTCTTCGAGAACGAAAGCCAGGCGCTGCACCTTCTCGGGATTCCACCGGTCGTCCTGGTCACAGATGAACACGAGGTCCGAACCTGCCCGGCGGAGGGCACCCTCGAGATTGGCAACGTGGCCCACCGGATCCGCCCGCCGTTCGATCAACACCGACGTCGGAGCCGACGCAGCCCATCGCTCGAGCAGATCGAGCGTGCCGTCTTTCGATCCGTCGTCGCTGATGACGACCTCGTCAGGCAGCCGGGTCTGCGAAGCGAGGGAGGCGAGCTGCTGGGCGAGATGCGATGCTCCGTTGCAGGTGCACACACAGACGGTGACGGACGCGCTCATCTGGCCAACGGAAGCTCGGCAGCAGGCGTGCCGAGACGGCAGTAGGGATCGTCCAGACAGAGAGCTGGATGATAGAAACGGTCTCCCTCCGCCAGCTCGGCTGCGAACTCGCGTCGGAACCAGTCGGCTCCGCTTGTGTGCGTCATCTCGTCGAACGGGCCCGCTGAGCCCAGGCCGAAGCGCCTGGGGCGCTTGAACCGAGCAGCTGGTTCGTACAACGTTCGATGGCCTTTCCGGCGCAGCATGAGGCAAAGCGCCGCAGCGGCCAGGTCTGCGGAGAGCGAGCCCGGGAGCCGCTCGAGGATCGCTGCCGCGTCGCGCCTCACCACGATGCACCCGGCGCCAAGAGCGGAGACCTCCCGTTGCACGAGCGCCATCGCCTGGTAACCGGGACGACTCGCCGGAAGCCCCGAGAGGACGGGTCCGACTGAGCCCCCGAGCCCAGCCACGAGCCCGGCATGGACGATCCGCGACCCCGCGATCACACATCCACCGACGGCACCGATGCCCGGGCGGTCGACGAGCGCGACGAGGTCACGAGCCCAGTGGCGGGAAAGCGGGAGCAGTTCCGGATCGAGAAGAACGACAAGATCTGTGCCGGCCGCCTGCAAAGCTGCTGCCGAGCTGGACGACCAGTCGAGCCCAGACTCGCCGCCGGCGCCCGACAGGTCCACTCGGGCAACCGACATCCCTGCAGTTGCGACCAGCTCGTGCACACGTGCATCCCGGTCAGCTCCGGCACGCCTCCTGCCCGCATACCCGTCCGAGTCTCGTGCCACCAGGGCGATCGTCACGGTGGTTCCGCCCGCCAAGCAACGGGCGCAGTGATAACGCCCGGTCGCCCGGGGGTCCTGCTCTACCGTTGCATGTTCTCCTCGCCGGCGCAGAGCGTCGGCGACCGCTGATCGCCCGGCTTCGCGAGCCCAGGGTTTGGCCAGCGGGTTGGCCGCCGCTGAGCCCGCGCCCGACCGCCAATGGTAGAGAATCCTGGGGATGTGGATGACCGATCCCGCAGCCTCGGTCACACGCAGAGCGAGGTCATGATCTTGGCTGCCGTCGTAGCCGCTCCGCAGGCCGCCGACCTCCTCGACCAGGCTGCGGCGAACGACGAGGACGTGGCCAATGTACATGCCCGAGCACAAGAAGTCAGGCGACCACGCGGGCTTCAGCGCGGGGGTGAATCGGTGCCCCTCGGGCGAGATCTTGTCAGAGTCGCTGTAGAGCACGTCTGCCTCGGGGTGAGCCTCGATCGCCGCGGCGATCATGCCGAGGGCGTCGTCGGCCAACTCATCATCGTGGTCGAGGAACACCACGTACCGACCGGTCGACCGTGCCAAAGCTTGGTTGGTCGCGTCCGAGATCCCGCCGTTCTCGTCCGAGATGATGAGCTCGAGCCGGCTGTCGGCTGCTTCGCAACTGCGCAGCAGCCCGATGACTTCTCGGTCGCCGCCACCGTCGTCACAGAGCCTGAGCTCGAAGTCCTCGAAAGGCTGACCCAGCACCGATGCGACACAACGTCCCAAACTCCAAAGCGGAGGCCGGAAGACGGGCACGACGATGGAGAACAAGGGCTCATCCCGGCGCACCCGGCCAGCACCTCGACCCAAGATGTCCTCGAGGGATCGTGCCGGCAACCGTACCGGTTCGCCCCGCTCGATGAGCCACCGCTCGTAGGCGACTTGATCCTGCCCGGCGTCCAGTGGATACCGGCGGCGGCGGCGACCATAGGTCACCCGACGCCCAAGCTCGAGGACGCGCGCGGCTCTTGAGCCCCCTCGGAGTCCCGACACGGCGTCTCGCTCGCCCACAGGATCAGCCGTGCCGTCCGGGGCTAGACCCTCCGTCGCTCGATTGAGGCTCGTGTAGTACCACCTACGCGCGAGCGAGCTGACCCTCGAAGTGAACTGCTCCCTACCCTCGTACCAGGCGATCCGAGCGCGCCAGCTCAACGCCGTCCCAACCGCAAGTCAAGCTCGACTGTCTCAGCCGGCCTTTTCCACGCCATCCACTTCTCAACAGCGAAGTCTGGACAGTCATCGTGCAGAATGACCCTCACGATCATGGGATCACTCGGATCACACACGACAAGGATCTTACTCACGGGGGACACTGAGACTGAGAAGGGCATCTTTGGCGGCCGGGACGAAGAATGGGCTCCTGCAGCTGCCACCGCCCGGCATCGCCGTGCTGGCGTGGTTGCGTGGGTCCGAGGCCTCCATTTCGAGGAAGGAACAATAGATGCCTTGGCGCCACACCTGGCGCTCTCGCCGGTACTGAAGGCCAAGGCGTGCGGACAGCTCGCCGAACTGTCCGCACGCCTCGAGGGTGGCAAAGCCAAGAAGGACCGGGCTGGGCTCGAAGCTGAGATCGCGAGGATCCTCGCCCCGCGCTGGCTCAACAGAGCGGTCAGCTTCGAGCTCACCGGTGACTCTCCGGCGGGCTACCGGCTTGCTTTCGGCATCGAGGTCAAGGCCCGCAAGGCACTCGTAGCCGAGCTGTTCGGAAAGCGGGTGCTGTTCACCGACCGCGACAACTGGTCCATCGCCGAGGTCGTTGCTGCCTACCGCTCCCAGTCGGGGGTCGAGGCGGACTTCCGACAGATGAAGGACCCGAAGGTGGTCGGCTTCTCGCCCATGTTCCACTGGACCGAGCAGAAGATCCGGGTGCACGCCCAATACTGCGTGCTCGCCCTCGCCGTCGCCCGGCTGATGGCCCGAGAGGCCAAGAACGCCGGCATGGTCACGAGCGTCCGGGAGCTCCTCTCCGGCCTCAAGGGGATCGAGGAGACCTTGATGATCTACCCGTCCACCGGTGGCCGTCCCCGTGCGAGGCGCATGATCACCGAGATGGACCCCACCCAGGCCCGCCTCTACGAGCTGCTCGGCCTGGCCGCCTACGCCCCCACAGCTGAGGTCTTAGGTGATACGCGGCCAGCACCGCCTTACCCCTGTTGAGCTGGGACTGCGTCATCACCCGCTGAGTTAGCCAGGAAACTCACGCTAGGCCCGTTGCCGTGCCGGCGGATACGTATTGGAGCGTGGCCAAAGACTGAAGCGCCCCAGTTCCTTGGGAACAGACGCCAATGGTCTGACCTGAACGGGCTTCCCCTCAGGATCGACTTCGACTTGTGCCCGGCCGACAGGTCAGTCGACTCTTGCGCGAGGACCATAATGTCGCATGGACGGCGGGCTTTGGCCGCCGTCGGCCTCCACCCAGCCTCGCTGACTAGAAGCACAGCACTCCTGAGGTCGAACACATGATGGTGGACTGATCTGACCGTCAGATTGTTAGCGACCCGGCTTCGCAGCTCTTCGAATGAACTCACGCCGGGATCCATGCTGAGATCATGGCATCGAATGACTTCGTCAAAATGAGTCGAGTCGCTCTCACCGACATCATTTTCGAGGTCAGACCGGTAATGCCCAATCGTCGTCACCGGTCGCTTCCAATCAAAGGTTCCATCCAGATGTGGTACAATCAAGCACAGATAACCCCCCGGTCTGCATACCCTGCGCCATTCCCTTAGGGCTCGCAACGGATTCGCTATATGCTCAAGACAATGTGATGATATCACAACGTCGTATGAGTCGTCGGGAATATCGTGCAAGTCACTCGCCTCACGGAGGAACTGAATTCCTACCGGTCTTCCTGCTGGCAAGTAGGCTGTTCCTTCCTTCAGCGCTTTCTCCCACAACGTTTGCGCAGAGAAGTTAACGTTGTCGACTGCGCGCATTGCTGGATAGAGCGGGAGCATCCCGTCCCACTGGAAACGGTCACTCGGTCCGCCAATTTCGATTCCCTTGGCGCCAGCAGCTACAGCCAGCGCCTCGTTGACCAGGGACGAGCGTGTACCGGTGAGTCGGTCTGTGACGGATTGGATGAATCCCAGCGTGCCCTGACGACGCCAAACCGCCCATAGGGAAGAGGGCCTCATGAGCGTGCATCCTACATTCTGGTCTGGTCACAAGTCCCGAGGCGCAAGAGTGGCGCTTCCACCCGCCGAGATCCGGGGCCATGTTTTCCGCCAACGACAAAGTGCTGCCGACCTTGATAGCCTGGATCGACTGGGTTCTGCTGCGTTGTGACGTGGCTCGGAGGCCACTGTGCGCGTGACCGAAACGTCGCTCGTTCACTAGGTTCTCCGCTGGGGTCGGTTTGTCGGCAACAGAGTCGCGAAGATTGTCCGCCGCGTCGTCGGACGAGCCGTCATCACCGCCGAGCAGCTCGGCTGGCAGCAGTGTCTGTGCAGCGAGGCTGTCGAGGAGGCCCTTCAGACAGCGCCCTCCGTTGCAGTTGCAGAGGCACACGGTCGTCGCCTCCCAGTTCACCTGGTAGTCGCCCGAATCCTCCTGCCGCTGCTCAAGACCGATTACGCGCCCAGCAACGAGCCGACCCGCAAGACCTCCTCAGCTTTGAAAGCGACCCATCCACAGACATGAGCTCCTCTCCTCAATCGGCGCACTCCTCCAAGATGAAGCTTCAGCGACACACAAGAACCCCTGCTCAGACATTGCAGGACTGT
Organism: uncultured Acidimicrobiaceae bacterium; assembly: GCA_963841155.1. GTDB lineage: Bacteria > Actinomycetota > Acidimicrobiia > Acidimicrobiales > Bog-793 > Fen-455. The sequence goes on from CAWJBM010000002.1 coordinate 120,595, forward strand.
CGCTCAAGGCTCCCAGAAGAACCAAGTACTGCGACGGCACTCATGACTTTGACCGGGACACGCTGTCGGAGCTTGCTACCACGTAAATCTCCGCTGCGATGTCGGGGTACCGCTCTCCGAGCTGCATGAACGCGTCAAGCATCTCCGCGGACCATTGCGCATCGATCTGGGCGTTCGAGATCGGCTTGATCCAGTATCCGCCGAAGATATCGATGCGGTAGCCCGCGGCCAAGAAGTCAGCTCGGAGCCCCTCAGGGTCATAGACACGTCTGTGGCCCTGGTGTCGGTCCGAGTCGTTGAGGGCGTGTTCCTCTTGCAGAAGGCCCATGATCACGGCAGCTTGCCGGTGAACCGATCGGGCATTGGGTACGGCGGCGTAGACGAGAGCGCCATCGGCAAGCCAATTGCGGGCAGTGGACAGCAGAGCACGTGGGTCTGCGACATCTCGAGAACATGTCCCATGACGATTGCGTCGAACTGGCGACGCGGGCGGAACTCTTCGAAGAGAGAGCAAATAACCTTCGCTGTTGGATATCGTCGACTGAGTTCAGCACAGAACGTTGAGGAGCCTTCAACGATCGTGAGATCGGGGAAGACCTCGGCCAACGAGGCAGTCATCAGACCCTCGGCTGGCCCCAGTTCCAGGCAAGAAGTACCGCGCCACACACGCCGCCAGATTTGCGCACAGTACCGTACCATGGCGGCATTGGCGCCCTTGGAGTACCAAGAGTCGGCAGCGATGCGATCGATGTCGTCTCTCTCCCTGCCGATATCGAAAGTCACAGGGGTGTGCTCCTCTGCGGGGTCGGGCGGGGGCGTTGCCAAATCTTCTACCGACCCACTCTACAGTGAACCGCTTCGGCCACGTTGCCGAGCGTGACCTCCGGCGCGGACGTGGCAAGAAGAAGTTCATCACCCCGGCCGGAGGTAACGGCAGGAGACCGTCACGTCCGATTCTGCGAGAGCTGGTGGGTGAGACTCCCCCGGCTACTCATCCCAAGGCGAGCGTGGTATTAGCCTGACAGCTGTGGGCAGCTTTCCTCAACAGTCCGGCAAACTCAACGAGGGTGCGCTGGCGGACGTACCCAGCGATGAGAGCCTGCAATCTGAAGGGGTCTTCGTGCACGCCGACGCCCGTCTTGAGACCAGGCACATCGGTCCGAGATCGAGAGTCTGGGCGTTCGCTCACGTACTCAGCGGGGCTCGCATCGGTTCCGATACCAATATCAGCGACTACGTCTTCATCGAAAACGACGTGGTCGTCGGCGACCGCGTGACCATCAAGTCGGGCGTCCAGTTGTGGGACGGGCTCCGCGTCGAAGATGACGCCTTCATCGGTCCGAACGCCACCTTCACGAACGACCGGTTCCCACGCAGCAAGCAGCGGCCGTCGTCTTTCGCCCGCACGACCATCTGCAAGGGAGCCTCCATCGGCGCAGGAGCAGTCATCCTTCCCGGAGTCACTATCGGGAAGCACGCGATGGTGGGGGCCGGTGCCGTCGTCACGAGGGACGTGCCACCACTCGCGATCGTCATGGGCAATCCGGCTCGTATCGCCGGATACGTCGAATCGGTGTTGGCGCGATCCCATCCCGTTCTCGGCAAACGGGATCAGCTCGCTCCTGGCGGATGGGGCGTGAAGGGTGCGGAGATTGTCACACTGCCCGATTTCCGCGACATGCGGGGGAGCCTTACGGTGTCAGAGTTGGGCCAGGCGCTGCCGTTCGCGCCGACCCGCATCTTCTACATCTGGGGCGTCCCCAACTCTCGTGTCCGAGGTGAGCATGCTCATCGCACTTGCGCCGAGTTCATAGTATGTGTCGCGGGCAGCTGCCGTGTGCTCGCCGACGACGGCACGAACCGCGGAGAGGTCGCCCTCGACAGCCTAACGGTGGGCTTGCACATCGCTCCGATGGTGTGGACTGCCCAGTACCAGTTCACGACGGACACCGTCCTCGTCGTCGCTGCCTCGCACGGTTACGACCCCGACGACTACATCAGGGACTACGACGAGTGGATGGCCGAACTCGAGAGTTCAAGTGGGCATCCCGTTTCTTGATCTTTGCCGGGAGGTCGACTATCTCGGGGCCGAGTTGTTTGCCGCCGCCGAGCGAGTCATCCGGAGTGGTTCGTACGTTCTCGGGCAAGAGGTCGGTCTGTTTGAGCAAGAGTTCGCCAGCTTCGCGCGGACGGAGAACTGCGTCACGGTGGGAAACGGGCTGCACGCCCTCGAGCTCGCATTGCGTGCCTGGGGGATCGGCGAGGGTGACGAGGTCCTCGTCCCGGCGAACACGTTCATCGCAACCTGGCTCGCAGTGAGTGCCTGTGGGGCGATCCCCGTCCCCGTCGATCCTGATCCTGGGACGCTCACGATCGAACCCCGAAACGTCGTCGCTCGGACTACGACTAACACCGCGGTGGTCATCCCGGTGCACCTGTTCGGAGTGCCGAGCGACGTGCCGGCGATCCGGCGGTCGCTTGAGGGTCGCTCCGTCCGGATCCTTGAGGACGCCGCGCAGGCCCACGGGGCGAGCGTCAAAGGAGCGCCGGTTGGAGGGCTCGGAGACGCGGCGGCCTTCAGCTTCTATCCGAGCAAGAACCTGGGCGCTCTCGGGGACGGCGGGGCGGTCACGACGAACGACTGTCGCATGGCGGAGTCTCTTCGCCTGCTACGTAACTACGGTTCGTCGGTCAAGTACTGCCATGAGATCAAAGGAGGTAACTCCCGGCTTGACGAGCTCCAGGCCGCCCTGCTTCGGATCAAGCTGATCCACTTGGAGGAGTCGAATCGCCTGCGGGCAGAGTGCGCTCGTCGGTATCTCGAAGCACTGGCGGATGTGCCGGGGATTTCTCTCCCCGCGCCCCCACCTGGGGATCGTTCCCAAGTCTGGTACATATTCAACATTCGCTACAAGCGGCGCGACGAGTTGCGATCCATGTTGGAGCGAGAGGGAATTGGGACCATGATTTACTACCCGGAGCCTCCGCACTTGTCACCGGCCTATACCGAGCTGGGCTACACGAGGGGTGATTTCCCCGTGGCAGAGGAGTTCGCCAGCACGAGCCTCGCACTCCCCTTCGGCCCTCACCTACGGGTCGACGAACAGGAGACGGTCGTCGCCTCGGTGCGTCGGGCAGCTCTCGCACTGTCGTGAGCAACTCACGGCCGTGACGAAGCGTGGACAGCCTGTCGAGGACAAGATCCTGCAGGCTCACCGCACGTCCTTCGATCGGTTGGTCAGCGTGGTGCAGCTCCGGCTCGAGCGGCGGCAGTTCGACGACGCAGCTGCTCTTGCTGGCGTCGCTGCCCAATTCGCCTCGCTGCATCACCCGGGATATTTCACGTCCCCGGAGCTGGAGGCCGTTACCCAGGCGCTCGGAAGGGTCATCAACGGCGAGACTCCGAACGCGGATGGGCCACTTCTCAGGAGCCTTCCGCCCCAACGCATACTCCATGTCTTTACAGAGGCTTACGAAATTGGGGGCCACACCCGGCTCGCAACCCGGTGGATGACGCTCGACTCGAGCCGAGTGCACTCTGTTGTGACGACACGCCAGCGAGGTGAGGTTCCCGCGGAGCTGCGGGCCGCGGCGGAAGCATCAGGCGGCTCGGTGGCAACAGTTCACGACGACCTCGGTCCGCTTGCAACGGCGAGCCGGTTGGCTGCGCTCGCGGAGAACTACGACGCAGTCGTGCTCAACGTCCACCCGTTTGACGTCGTGCCATCCATCGCGTTCTCGTCTCTCCGACCAAGGCCAAGGGTCCTGTTCGTCAACCATGCAGACCACGTCTTCTGGCTCGGCACGTCGGTCGCGGACCTTGTCATTTGCTTCCGCCGCTCCGGCCACCTGATCGCCCGCACTAGGCGCGGCATCGAAGAGAGTCGACTCGTCGATCTGCCGCTCCCTCTTGTCCTTCTTCAGCGCACATTGAGCATTGGTGATGCCAAGCAGGCGCTCGGCATCGCTCCGGACCATGTCGTGCTGCTGAGCGTCGCTTCCGAGTACAAGTTCGAAAGCCCGAGGCCTCCGGGCTTCTTGGACCTCGTCGTTCCCGTGATCGAAGATCAGAAGTCGACGACCCTGCTCGCCGTGGGACCGACCCGCTCCGGTCAGTGGCGCAAAGCGAACAAGATGACCGCCGGACGTGTCCGACCACTCGGCGAGCTGCCTGATCCAACGCCGTACCGCGACGCTGCGGATATCTATCTCGACTCGATTCCGTGCGGGTCGATCACTTCGCTGCTCGAGAGTGCCACCCTCGGGACGCCGTGTCTTGCGTACGCCGGTGGGAGGGATCCTGAATCGCCCATCGTGAGCGACCCTCCCCTCGTCGTCGATGCGATACTTCGCGCGCAGCATCCGGCCGAGTACCGGCGCCTGCTCCTTCAGCTCATCTCCGAGCCCGAGTACAGAGCAGAAGTCGGTGCTGGTCTGGCCTCGCGGGTTCGAGAGGCTCACTCGGCCGACCGGTGGCTGGCGCGGCTTGAGGAGGTGTACGAGCAACTCGGGGCCGTGAGTCGCGTGGAGGGATCGGCCGCGGTCACCGCGGAGTTTATGACCACCTGCATCGACCGGGAAGTCGTTAGTCTCGCGACAGGCCGCGACGGACCTCTCGCTGTGGCCGAGATGCTCGTTTCGCACCGCGGCGAACTCCGCTCCCTCAAAGGCCAGGTGCTGTTAGCAAGGGCGCTGCTACGCGGGAGGGCCTTGCTGCTCCGGAGCCGCTTACCCGTCCGGCCACGGGGCCACAGCTTGATACCGTCCCGGTGGTGGCCGGTCAGCGATCGTTTCCTCGTTCGCTAGGAAGAGTTGACTCCAACTGGTCCAACGCGCACGTGGGGAACGTCATGGGGGTGCGCCCTCTGAGCTCCTTCAAGCAAGGTGAGCGTGGCCGGAACTGGCGCGCGAGATGGTCGATACAAGTCACCGTTCTTCCTGATAGACAGCCCTCGGTAATAATTGGAGAGCCTCTTTCGGCGACAGGGCATGAGGCTACCGTCACGACCCCCTACAGGGCGAAGACCTCGACGGGAAAACTAGTGAGGAGCGCATCAACGTGTTCCTCGGACCAGTCCCATTCCACTGCCGTGTCGTCTTGGACCGGTCGGCCGACGAAGGCTTCGAGACTGGTCCGGGCCGGCGCGTTGCGGGGCCCGGCGACGAATTCGATCCGCACCTGCTCGCCACCCAGGCGCTGGTGGGCGGCGCGCAGGAGCACAGCAAGGATCACCACTTCGAGGTCGCGTCCGAGGGCGCGGCAACTGACAACGATCTCATCCATCACCAGTTCACCGCCCACACCTCGCTGGGCAAAGGCGCCGGCAACGATACCGCTGTCGGAGAAGCGGTCCCGTAGGTCGACCGCCACAGCGCACGCAGCGGAGTTTGCCAGGTAGGCGGCGACCTCCGCCTCCCCGAAGCGGCGGAACGCGGTGTTGAACTGGTTGACCCGGCCGGATAGGTCGGCAAGACGTCTGATGGAAGCCTGAATGTCGACGCCAACCCGTAACTCGGTGCCGAGTTGGGCCAGGTATGCAGCCGCGTCTCCCGCAGCGCCGGACCTGGTCACCGCCAGATGCCCCTGGCGGGTGCGAGCCGCTGCCAGGTCGCCAATGCGTTGGGCAGCAGTTTGGGATTCCGCCCACGGGTCAAGCCCTGGGTAATAGCGGAGTCCTTGCTCGGTATCGGTGGGATCACCTGCCAGCAGCAAATGGACACCGGGAACCGAAATCGCCACTTCAGCCAGCTCGCCCGGATTGTCGTCTACGAAGAGCAGAGCGTCCGCTCCGATGCGCAGGTCGTCGGCGATGGCGGCGACCGACTCCGCTTTCGACACCCACCCGATCTCGATGGAGGAGAAGTCGGCCAGGCTCACCAACAGATCGCCGCGACTGGAGAAAAGCTGCTCGACCGTCGGGCGGTCGTTCTTGGAAGCGAGAGCCAAGAACACTCCCCTTTCCCGCAGGACAAGCAGGCTCCGCTGAAGTTGCTGGTGTCCCTCAGACACGACGATCCCCATTGGGCCGTCTTCGGTCAGGACCCCCGACCACAGCGTGCCGTCGAGATCGCACACCACCGCCTTCAGGGGGGGCAGCAGGACAGCTGGCAGCCATACCAAGCCGAACATGCGGGCCACCTCCAGGGTGGCCTGATCAGATAGAGGCGATCCGCTGACCTGCTCCATCCGCGTGTCCTCGTAGGCGTCGCCAAGCCGCTGGCTGATCCCGCAGAGGTCGCAGATCCGCACGCCCGGTTCGAGCGCGAGGCGTTCGGTCAGACAGGTGTTGAAGTGGCGGGCGCGCTCTCCCGAAGCCCAGTTGGCCACCAGGATTGGCACTGTCGTCGCCGCCCGCATGGCGGCCACTCGGTCGGCCAGCCAATCGGCTAGCCCCTCGGGGCTGAGTTCCCCGTAGTGGTCGAAGCGGAGCCAGACAATGACGGCGTCTACGTCCCCCGGCATGCCCGCCGTCGGCTGGGCGAGCGAGTCGTCGTAGGGCCCAAAGGTAAGCCCGGCCTGAATCCTGGCAAAAGACAGAAACGCCCCGAGGGCGTTTTCGACGAACTCGAAGGGTTGATTGCGCACCACATGGAGCCGCACATCACGGCGGGGCCAGGTCGGCTCCAGTCGGCGCAGTGCCTGGCGCCGCAAGGTCTCGGCGAATACAGTGCTCTGCCAGGAAAGGGCATCGAGCGAGTGCAAGACGCCAGGGGACAGTGGCTCGGTGGCTGACTCCTGCACAGGATCTCCTTTCTCCCTACACTGGGCGAGGCTACCTTCCGGGTCACGCGCACCACGGCAACCCACCTGAGATGGAGGGCACATCCATGTCGGCCCCAGACACGATGGTCGTCGGCCGAGTCCGGGCAGTACTCGGCGAAGTCCTGGGCCCTTCCGCCACCCAGCTCGACAACCCCTCACGTGACACCGTGCCCGAATGGGACTCCCTTGCACAGGTTGAGGTCCTTTTCGCCCTTGAGGAGGAATTCTCGGTCCGGTTCCCTGCCGACAAGCTCAACACTCTCAGGTCCCTTGAAACGATCGTCGAAGCCCTGGAACATGAGTAGGCACACCCTGTGGAGAAAGGGGGAACGCTTCGGGCTCCGGCCGGTGGCCGACGAGGACGCCGATTTCCTCCACGGGCTGCGGATCGACCCAGAGCTTTCCCGGTACATCCACACCACGCCCCCCGATCCCGCCGCGCAGCGGGCGTGGCTGGCAACGTACTACGAGCGTCCAAACGACTACTACTTCTCTGTGATCGACGAGATCACCGCCGAGCGGGAGGGGGCGATCGGTCTCAACGACGTGGATCACACTGCCGGCACAGCGGAAATGGGACGTTGGATCCTCCGCCGCGGATCACTCGCCGCTGCCGAGAGCGCTCTGCTGGTCTACGCGATCGGCTTCGAAGACCTAGCCCTCGACCGGGTGTACTGCCGCACCGTCTCGGCCAACAAGGCTGTGGTTTCCTTTCACCGATCGTGCGGGCTCAGGGTCACTGACGAAAGCCGCCAGGTCATTCTGGCGGGAGTTACCTACGGCGTTACCGAGCAGTCCGTAGATCGCGCGAATTGGCCCGACGTGGCCGCTAGGCTCAAACGGGTGAGGACGATGGCTGTCGGCCTCCTCGCGTAGCAAGCCGTGCGCTACCACCACACCGGAGTGGCCTGCCGTCGCCTGGAGGACGAGGAGCGGTGGTACACGGGCTCACTCGGCTACGAGCCTGAGGGCGAGATCTTCACCGACCCCCTCCAGGGGATACGGGGCTGCTTTTTGACCAGCGGAGAGGGTCGCATCGAGCTGGTCGAAGCCCTCCCGGGGTCCGACCAGCTGGCCCCGTGGCTCCAGCGCGGCTTTGCGATCTATCACCTTGCTTTCGAGGTCTCAGATCTGGAGGCAACCATCGAGCAACTCGACATAGCAGGGGCCCGGCTGGTATCTCCGCCAAAGCCAGCCGTCGCCTTCGGTGGCCGACGGGTGGCATTTTGCATGCGTCCCAACCTGATGCTCGTCGAGCTCATCGAGTCGGCCTGAAGTACTAGCCAACACCAACAATGGAGTCGAACAGCGTGCGGCTCAACGCTCGCTGTTCGGTCCGCAGAGCCAGAGTCGAGACTTCCTCGTGCGTCGCTCCATGGCGAGTGAGAAAGCGAAGCTCTGGTGCGCTCGGCGCGGTCGGAGGTCCCTGGGGGCCGGCCGGCAGGGAGCATCAACATCCAATGGGAAACGCCTTCTCATCCCCCACCGATCTGTGCCTGCGCTCAGGAGCGCCCAAGCCTGGAGAACCGTTGGTCTGGCCAAGACCTCATGGACGCCCTAGTCCCAGCGTGCCGGCGCCAAGTGGTGATCATCGACGAGTACGGGCCCTCACGACGGAGCGGCGACCCAGACAATTCCCGATTGGGGAACCGGACCGCAAGTAGCCTGAGTCAGCCATCGAGGACGAGAGGAGCGAGCTTCCCGTTGCGCCCCGACCGAGTGTTACGCCTGCGCGGACGCATCAGTCATAGGAAAACACCGACGACGAGTTCGTCTGGGAACCCGTGCTCTCGAGTTGCCGCTTGCGATACGTCCCGCCGTTCCGGATTCCCAAGCAGACCGGTGCAGTGAGACTCATCGGTCAGAGCGTCTCACGGTGCCCGAAAATCTGCTTCACGACCAGCATGACGAGGCATAGATCGCGGTCTGATACGAGGGCCTGTGGCAGGATCTGGCAGCAGATGACTCGAGGCGCTGCGTGACTTCTGACCAGTCTCAGTCCCCAGAAGCAGGACAGGACTCTCCCCTCCTGCGAGTCTCCGGTATGGGACGGGGTATTGCGTGGCGCTACTCATGCCAGGCCGTCTCCGCCGCCGGCGGGTTGTTCCTGGTCGGATTCGCATTCCGCAAGCTCGGCGCCAGCACGTACGGGGCGTACGCCCTGGTCGTTACGGTCCTCGGCTTGCTCGGGACGGTCGATTTCGGACTCAGCATGTCGGTGGTCCGGGCTACTGCCGCGCGACAACCCGTCGTTCTCCGTGCAGGCGTCGGCACAAGCGAGACGAGACGTCGAGGTAGCGCACAGCGCCTACGGAGTAATAGGCGCGATCGCCTTGCTCATCTCTGTCGCTTCGATCCCCGTGCTCGTCGCCGTCAAATCACGGAACGTTGGTGGCACCTACGCGCTCCCTCTCACGGTGGGTCTGGTCGGGCTGTCTGTCGGGTTATCGCTCGCGACCTCGGCGTATACGGGCCTACCGACGGGGCGTCAGCAGTTTCACGTCCCAGCCATCGCAGGGATCCTCGGCGTGGTCGCCAACATCGCTGTGGTCGTCCCGACACTCGGGATGCTAGGTCTGCCCTCGCTGGGGCTCGGCCTGCTCGCGAATGCGCTGGTCAGCGCAACCTTCCCTGCGGTCTGGCTGAAGATGCGCGAACCCTGGTTCCGTCTCCTCCCGGGCCGAGCGCACTGGACCGAGGTCCGGCGGGTGGGGAGCTTCGCAATACCGCTCCTCGTTATCTCTGTCTACGGACAGGTGATCGCCGCCACCGACCTTGTCGTCGTGGGCGCCGTCGCCACGGCGGCCGCAGTAGCTTTCTACAAGATCGGGAATCTTGCTCCGAGCCAAGCCGTGTCATGGCTCTTCAACGGCTATGACACCGTCTTCCCTTCCCTGGCGGGCACCCAGGATGAAACGGGTCAGGAAGCAGCGACGCTCTTTCTCACTCGGGTCGCCGGTTACGTCGCCGGTTCGTCGTTCTGTGCGATGGTGCTGCTTAGAGCCGACGTCGTTACCGTCATCGTAGGACACCAGTCCGGTCTTGCCGAAGAGGTGCTCCTGGTCTTCTGTGGGGTTTGGCTCGTCAATATCCCCGTCCACGGACTCATGCTGTTGCTGATCGCCCGCGGGAGGCAAGGTGTCTTCATCCCGCTCGTCGCCGCCGAGGCGATCGCCAACCTCGCGCTCACGGTCTTGTTCGCCGTGGTGATCGGGCCAATCGGACCGGCTTTGGCGACGTTGGTCACGATCATCGTGACAAACGTCATTGTGCTCCCCATCCTTGTCCGGAAGGAGATCGGTTCGATGAGGTCGTGGCGCATTGCCGGCAACGGGCTCGCCTGCGGCGGGATCGGCGGCGCCGTCGCCGCTGCTGCCATGCTGCCGATCCTCGTTCTCGGGGTTGGTTGGGCCCGGCTCGCCTCCGGCCTCGGCGTGGCCGGCGCGGCGAGCATCCTCGTAGGGTTCCTCCTGCTCGGACGGAGTGGTCGCGAGACGCTCGTGGCGATGTTCAAGCGCCGTGATCCGACCCCGTAAGGGTTGGTGACCCATCGAGGATTCACGACCATCAGACCGCACATGTCGAAGAGCAGTCCCCGAAATGGGCCTGTGTCCTCTAGCGTGCGACAGTCCCTCAGGGTCCAGGCCGAGGGTCGTCTCGCGGTCCCATCTTGCCGACGATGCCCCGCACGAAGCCAAGCCCCCATGCTGCGTGCATGGTGGGGAAGGCTGCAAGCAGCGTCGGCACCGCCGGCGGGTCGCGAGTGAGCTCGACTGCGCCCCGTCCGAGCGCGATCGCCACATAGACCGCCAGCACCTGCCGGCGCCACGGGCTCGCGAGCCCGAGGAACAGGGCGGGCACGGCAAGCTGGCGCCACGAAAGCGAGCTGGGATGCTTGCGGATGGTGCGGGCGCGGTTGCGGCCGTACCTGTAGAACTGGCACGCGAGCGGTCCAAGCCCGTCGCGGCCGAGGTACAAGGACTCTATCGACGGGTCGAGATAGACCCCGCCGAACAGCTGAGCTCGCCAAGCCAGCTCCGCGTCCTCGTTACCTCCTGACCACTCGTCGTAGCCGCCCATGTCGCGGATCGTGCTGGAGCGGAAAGCACCCAGGTAGACAGTGTCGACATACCGTGGCTCTCCCCCTTCCCGCCGGAAGGCCGCGGGCCCGGCTCCAAAGCGGGAGGTCATAGCCGCCACGATGCCGCGCTGGCGTGCGCCGTGCGCCTCGTAGCGCATCTGGCCGCCGACGATGGCCGCCCCCGATCGCTCGAGGGCCGCGACGCAGTGCTCGACGTAGTCGGGCGCGAGCTTGGTGCGAGCGTCGACTCGCACGATGATCTCGCCGGATGCGGCCGCAATCGCGGCGTTCAGGCCGGCGGGGCGGATATGCCTCGGATTCTCCACGACGCGCACCTTCGCGAATCTGGCCGCCGCCGGCCGGGTCTCGTCCGTCGAGCCGCCGTCGGCCACGACCACCTCGATTATCGCGGGGTAGCTCTGCTCGCCGACGGCGCGAAGGCAGCGCTCGAGCTGGGCCTCCTCGTTCAGGACCGGGAGGATGATCGAGACGGTCGGACGCCCCGCCGAGAAGACCGACTCGTGCTGCGCAGTGGGATAGGACTCCGCCGACATCGCCGACCTCCTCCTGTTGCGTACAAGCTTGCCAGGTAGGCGAGCCGCTGCCGACGATCCCGCTCGTGCCGCGGACCCGGCTGCAGCATCGGCATCCGCGTCGCTGGCTTTCCCCGATGGTAGGTTCGTTTCGTCGAGGGATCAGCCCATGAGCCGAGCAGCGTGATGCCAGGCGCTTCCGCGACCAAGGCGCTGGCTGAGGTGTGGTGGCAAAGGTGCCAGGCTCGCCGCTGCGCATCTGGTCGTGCCGACGCCGACGAACGCGAGCTCCTGCTCTGCGCGCTCGGGGCGGCCGTGGGTGGCCGCTCGCGGCTGTTCGGGCAGGCAGATCCTCGCAGCGAGGATCCCAGGTCGCCGGAAGTCGTGACGAAGACCGGCCCTGCGGATGCGACGAGCCCTGCGGACGCGACCGGCCCGGCGGACGCGACCGGCCCGCCAGCCGCGACGAGCCCGGCAGTCCCGATCGAACGGCGTCGCAACCTCGCCGCTGCCGCGACGCGATGGGGAGCGCGGGTCGGATCGCCAGTTCTCGTGGTCGAACAGCTCGTGCAGCTTCGGCTCTTGGTCGCGGTTGAGCCGGGAGAGCGGGGGATCACCCGCCTGATCGATCTCACGATGGTCAACGCCTGTCGTGGGGCCACTGACGAGCTCCAACGGGCGGCTTTCAGCGACCCACTGACCGGGTGCTCCAACCGGCGGGCCTTCGAGCGCGACTTCGAGCGTGAACTGGCCCGTTGCGCCCGTGCCGAGCTCGACCTGAGCGTCGTGGCAATCGACCTCGACGGTCTCAAGGCTTTCAACGACACCGAGGGCCACGCGGCCGGTGACCGGCAACTGGTGCTGCTCGTCGACACCTTGCGCAAGGCCCTGCGGAGCATGGACGGCGTCTACCGCCTCGGTGGGGACGAGTTCGGTCTTGTGCTGGCAGACACCTCTCCGGATGACGCGGCCGTTCTCATCGCAAGGGCGGTGCGCTTGGGTGCCCCGTCCTTCAGCTGGGGCACCGCAAGCTACATGTCGACGGGATGTGCAGGCGTCGCGGAGCTGCTGGCGGTCGCCGACGCCGATCTGTACGCGCGGCGGCGCGTCAAGCGGGCGTCGCCGGCACGGCGCCGGCCCCCTGGCGAGCCGGCGGATGCCTCTCTTCGTCTCTCATCGCAGGAGGATGGCGCGCCCCGGCCGGCGGCCCTTCAGGCACGATGAGGGCCTCGATCAGCCGCCCCGCCACGCCTTCGAGCGAGTAAGCGATGGCGTAGCGTCCCTGTGCGTGGAGCAGGTCGGCGATATCGCGGGCCTCTCCGGCAAAATCGAGCACAACTCGCTTCGCGACACTGACCTGTTCGTCGGCTGGCACCCGAGCCAGTTGCGTGGTGACACAGTCCGCGAGGTGCTCGAAATCCTGTCCCAAGAGCCTTCGGGCGATCTCCGGCCCGAGTTGCCCGATCGCCCCTGCAAGCCTCGTGGCCTCAGTCCGGTGGAACCGGGCCGCCTCCGCGAACACGGCCCTCGCACCCAGATCGCGATCACTCGCGGCACACGAGCTCAGTGACGAGCCCCACTCCGTAGACATGAGCCGACAATGCCGAAGGCATTCCTTCTCCACCTACCGCCCCGGTGACCGTCGCCTTGCTCACACGAGCGGCCAGGGATAGGACCGGTAGTCTTCGCGCGGCGAGGGAAACTGGGGCTTTGCGATCAGGGCTTCAGCCCTGCCGCGCGAGCGCGTCGCATTCCTCGCGCTCCAGCAACGCCGCGACGAGATCTGGGACCGCGTCGGCAACCAGCTCGCAGCCGGAGACCACCTCGGCCGGCAACTCTTCGCCGGCGAATTCCCACATCACTGTTCGGAGCTTTGCATCCACGTGGAAACACAGGCCGTGGTCGATCCCCCAGATCCGGCCCTCCCAGTCGATGAGGAGATGGCCACCCTTGCGGTCGCCGTTGTTCACGAGGAGATCGAACGCTGCGATCCTCCGAAGCTGCGCGTGGTGGAGTGGCTCGTTCAGCAGCGTGAAGTAGTGCTCGGCGAAGTCCGCATCGACAAAACGCTGCACCGACCCCTTGCCGTGCGGCCCGTCCGGGCGCAGCACCGTCTCGGGCACGATGCCGAGCCCGAGCGCGCTGGAGAGCTCGTAGGCGGCGACCTCACGGCGGAACAGGCCCCCCGGGTAGTCCCGCAGCGGGCGCTCGCCCCGCCCGGGCTTGTAGACGGCACGCTGCTCAGAACCCTGCAAGCGGACCGCCGCGAGGAACGAGTAGTTGGAGCTCCACGGCAACCTGCCCAGGACCTCGAGCGCTCCTTTGGCGAGAAGCTCCAGCCAAGCGGGCCCGCTCAGGTCAGGGGCGGGCGGTGGCCGTTCGTCCTCGGGCACACGTGGCCTCTCGCATCGAGCGGGTACCCGCAGAGCGGGCAGGGGGGCCGGCCCGCCTCGACGAGCTCCGTCCCACGTATGGCCAGCGCAGCGGCCTGCTCCCGAGTCATCGACAGCCGCACGCTCTCCCCGGCCTCGGCTCCCGGCTCCAAGTCGTCGGCGAGGCCGAACAGAGCCTCGACGGCGGTCTCGACTTCGGAGCGATCGATCTCGTCGGCCACGAGGATGATGCGGTCCAGATCGTCGTCATAGCTGACGCCGAGCGAGCGAACCACGAAATCCGGCTCACCGAACGGCTCGAGAGCAAGCTCGTCGCCGGAGGGCAGCTCACCCGGGCGCTCGAGCTCACCGAGCATCCGGCCGAGGAAACGCGCCAGCGCCGACACCTGAGCCTTCTCGAGCTTGAGAGTCTTCAAGGTGGGGCCCTCACGCACCTGGAGCAGGAACACGCGCTCGCCCACCGGGCCGACCGTCCCGACCGTCACCCGATCGGGGCTCGCAAGCTCGAAGTCCTCGGTCACCGCGATCTCTCACGATCTAGAACCGGACTCGCCGGCATGCCGGTCGAGCCCATGGCCAGCACCTTCGGCCCCTCAGAGGTGTACATGACCGTGCTGATCGAGCAAGGGGCGACCACGATCCGTTGAAACAGATCGAGCGGCAGGCCGAGCGCACTCGCGAGCGCAACTTTGATGCAGTCCGCGTGCGACACCGCAACGACGACCTCGCCCGGATGGGACTTGCAGAGCCTCCCGACAGCGTCGGCGAGGCGCGACTGGAGCTCCACGAACGACTCGCCCCCGGGGAAGCGAAAGCCCGACGGCCACTGCTGAACGGCCTGCCACTCCGGGAGCTTGCGCAGCTGTGGAAGCGGCTCACCAGTCCAGCTCCCGAAGTCGCACTCGATGAGGCCGCGTTCGGCGACGACGGGCTTTCCCACACGACGGGAGATGGCCGAAGCCGTCTCGCGCGTGCGCTCGAGCGGCGAGGCATAGACGGCCGACACCGACGCTCGCGCGAGCGCCTCGCCGGCCTTCGCCGCCTCATCCAGACCCTTGTCAGACAGGTGCAGGCCCCTTGCACGACCCGGAAGCACCTTTCCGGTCGTTGCCGTAGTCCCATGTCGGACAAAGCACACCACCGTGGGGCGGGGCGGTTTGCGGCGAGTTGTCGGCACGACCGACACCGTAGTCTTTGGCTCGTGCGATCGGCCGACCGGAGCCTTGAGCGGATCGGCAGCGAGGTGGCGGGATGCTCGCTTTGCCCGAGGCTCGTGGCCTGGCGCCGGGACGCAGCGTCCCACCCACCGATCTCGCATGCGTCCGAGAGATACTGGGCGCGTCCTCTTGCGGGCTTCGGCGACCCCGACGCCCGTCTCGTGGTCGTCGGCCTCGCCCCGGCGGCCCACGGCGGCAACCGGACCGGTCGAATGTTCACAGGGGATCGCTCCGGTGACTTCCTCTTCGCCGCCTTGCATCGTGCGGGCTACGCCAACCAGCCGCTCAGCCGGTCGCTCGACGATGGCCTCGAGTTGTCCCGGGCCTGGGTGACCGCGGCGGTGCGCTGCGCCCCGCCCGCCAACAAGCCGACCCCGCTCGAACGCGACACCTGCAGTGGCTACCTCTCCTCCGAGCTGCGAGCGCTCGCCGGCGCTCGCGTGCTGCTTGCCCTCGGAGCCTTCGCGTACGAGGCGCTGTGGCGGCTGCCGGAGGCGGGAGGGGGACCTGGAGAGAAACGGGAGCGTTTTGCTCATGGACTCGAGCTGCCACTGCCGCCTCTCCAGGCGCCGCGGCTCGAAGGGCGAGGCCGCGCCCGGGATCAGGCCCCCCGTACGTTGCTGTGCTCGTACCACCCGAGCCAGCGCAACGTCTTCACCGGGCTGCTCACCGCCGAGATGTTCGACAAGCTGCTCGCGCGTGCCCGCCAGCTCGGGGCATAGACCGCTCAGGACCTGGGCCTCAGGCGCTGGCGACCGGGATCCTTCTCGGAGCTTGCTCGCCGTCCTCGGGCCAGCGGCGACGGCTCACGCGAGAGAGCTTGCGAAGCAGCGCCACCGCATCGGGGTCTTCGTCGGGAGCGGAACGCACTTCGATCGCGCCTGCGGCGTGCATCGCCGAGATCAGCTCCCGACCCTTGTCGGTGCGAACCAGGGTGAGCGTCCAGTTGGGGAACTTGCCGATGCCGCCCGTCGAGACGTCCGCGTGCTCGGCAGCGAAGTCGGGGCAGTGGTTGCAGCCCTCTCGTGTCCACTGATACGCCTCTTTGAGCGGGACCTCGTGCAGCACGCCGTCGCGTGTCCAGACCTGGAAGATGCCCTTGATGTTCATCTTCACGATGTCCTCACGGGCCAGTCCGTAACGTGCTTCGAACAGCTCGGGGAAGATCGCGTCGTCGAAGGACTTCGAGCACAACAGGCCGATCGTCAACACGAAACGCCTCGCGACCTTGCCGGCCCTGCGCGCAGACATGATCGCCGGCGCCGAGGCCTGGCAGCCCATGCCGACAAGAGCGATCCGCTCCGCACCCTCGCCAGTTGCGGCTGCGTAGGCGATCGGGTTGGCCGAATAGGTGTAGCGGGAGCCCGCCGCAGCGAGCACCTCGGCTCTGGTGCGGGCAACGCCTGGCACAGCCTTCCAGGTCGTCCCGTCTCCTTCCAGGTTCGAGACGAGGGCCGCGTCGATGAGGTCATGCTCGAGCGCCCAGATCAGCAACGCCGAGACAAGGCCGCCATCCTGGCCCGCCGCCAACAGCTCCGGGTCGGTGGCCCGGGCGAGGATCACGTCCTGCGCTATGCCATAGACCTCGCTGTCTTCGCGTTCGCGACCGAAGAGAAACGTGTCCACCTCAGGCTCCCAGGACCGGAACCGCGGGCAGGCTCTCGTGCAGAGAGTGCAGCCCCTCTCGCCGTAGGTGCAGTTGTCCGCCCCGCCCATCTCGGGGACGTGGAACGGGCGGTACACGCCGTTCTGGTCGTCGTAGCCGAGGACGTCATAGGGGCACACGACCACGCAGGCCGAGCACCCCGTGCACAGACCAGAGGTCACGACCTCCTGATAGAGGTGAGACCAGTGAAGCTTCTCGGGAGGCATTGGTAGTCAGGGGCGCGGTGCCTGCACAGCAGACCCGGTTCCCCATCCCCCTTTCAATCCGTGCGTGCGGTTTTCCCGCACACGGCTTAACGACGGTCTTCTGGACATGGTTACGCCGCCTTCGGGTATCGGATGGTGCCCATGAGCTTGTGCAGGCCCTGGTCGTGGAACCAGGTGCGGGTCCAGCGGTCTGCTTGTCCGGCACGAAGGTTGCGACCTCGCTTCTTGATGAGCAAGCGCTTTAGTCGCCATGCAACGTAGCGGTCGAGCGAGACGAACTTGGCCGCAGCATTCCCGGAGCGGTAGTAGTTGCCCCATCCCCGAAGGAACAGGTTGAGGCGCCCGATGACGTCTTTCAACTGCTGTCCGACCTGGCTTCGAGCGGTCAGGGCCTTGACCCTCGCCCGGGCACGCTTCATCGACCGCTGAGAGGGCCAGCGATGCAGGTAGTAGCGGACGACGTGCTGCCGCTCCCACACCTTGCCCGACATGCGGGCGTGAAGATGGCACCCGAGGAAGTCAAAGCCCTGCTTGCCACCCCGGAGGTCGACCACACGGGTCTTGTCCGGGTGCAGGGTAAGACCGAGATCACCCAGGATGGCGGTCGCCCGCCGCTGGGCTTCCTCAGCCTGTTCCTGCGTCGAGCACAGCACGACGAAGTCGTCCGCGTAGCGGACGACTTCTCCCACGCCACGCTCGACCCAGGCCCGGTCGAAGGCGTGCAGGTAGATGTTGGCTAGCAGCGGGGAGATGACCCCGCCCTGGGGAGTCCCCGTGACCGTCTCGGAGAGAACCCCAGCTTCCAGCACCCCTGCACGCAGCCACTGACCGAGCAGCTTCAGCACCCGCCGGTCCGAGACGCGCTCTCCGACCATTTCGAGCAGACGCTCGTGGTCGATCTCGCCGAAGAAGTTTTCGATGTCGGCCTCGAAGACGAACTGTCGTCCTTTGGGGAACGCCACCCGGATGGCTTCTAGGGCATCGGTGGCCGAGCGCTTCGGGCGGAACCCGAAGCTGCAGGTTAGGAAGTCGGACTCGAAGATCGGTTCGAGGACGATCTTGGCCGCCTGCTGGCACACTCGATCGCGAACGGTGGGGATGCCGAGCGGCCGCATCCGGCCGTCGGGCTTTGGGATCTCCACCCGGCGGACTGGTGCCGGGCGGTAGATGCCTGCACGGAGGTCCGCGGACAGCTCGTCGAGCATGCGCTCGACTCCGTAGTCCTCCACCGCCGCAAGGGTCAGACCATCGACCCCGGCGGCTCCACGATTGGCTCGGACCCGCTCCCACGCCTCTGACAGGACGTCAGACCTGTAGATGCGGTCGTAAAGGGCGTGGAAACGCCGACCCGGGGACTGCTTGGCCGCAGCCCATAGCCGGTTCTGGAGTTGTCGCACTTTGGCGGGGGGAAGATGTCTCCCCTCGGGGTAGTTGGGCGGGGCGGTCCCCGCCATGCCCTCACGCTTACCCCCTCGACCGACATGACCGAAGTCGGGGCCCTTCCCTCCTGCCGCGTTGCTCACGGCTATCAGCGGTACTACGACCCCGTCGGACTCCCGCTGCGCTCCGCTCGACTTCACCATTGGCTTATACGAGCGGTCTTTGCTGACGAGGCTGCGCAGACGGGCCTCTCCTGTCCCGAACCAAGCCGTGCGTGCGTGCCGCTCCCCCTACCCCGGAAGGACTCGACCAAGGGCATGTCCGGATCGCCAGTAGGTCGAATGCTGCCTTCGCCGTGACATGAGCGGCTCGGCTCCTCCGTTGTGAATTTGACGAGGCTGCAGGACTCGCGCCGTGTGGCACTACGGCCCGCACGCTTGCTCCCTCCGTAGAGGCTCTTGACACCCCGCTCAGCCCGCCACCTCTCGGCAACGAACCGGGGCCTGCTACCGGGCGTTCCGGCATTTACCCGGGCGGGACTTGCACCCGCTGGTCTGGTCCAGTTTTCAGGACGCAACATGAGCGATAATCCTAATCCGACACCGCGGGAGCTCCTCCTCCCCCACGAGGGCGCGCCCGGTTCGTGTGAGTGGCAGTCGAGCGACGTCATGGCTGGTCAACGCGGGGCGCGCTCGCCCAGAAGGGCAAGGGCGCGGTAGTAGCCTCGGGCCGTGCTCTCGTGTCCGAGAAGCGTCTTCTGATGGAGATCGCGATCATCGGGCTGGGTTCGTGGGGGCTGAGCTTCCTAGAACGCATCGTCACCGGTTCGCGCTCACAGTGGGGGCCGGTGCGAGTCCACATCGTCGAGCCCGGCACGCCCGGCTCGGGTGTTTATGCAGTGGACCAGCCTGACTATCTGATCCTCAACACTCCGTGTGGGCAGGTCTCGCTCTATCCGTGGCAGGACGCAGGTCCATCGCCCGCGTACGCCGTGGGCTTGCACGAGTGGGTCAGCAACGCCGGCTACCGCTGGGTGGGCGACACCTGCCAGATCGGTCGCTCCGGACGCGAGATAACCGGAGACGACTACGTCCCGCGCCGGGTCATGGGCGAGTACCTGCAGTGGTTCTATGCGACCCTCGTCGCGTCGGCACCCGCGAAGCTGGAGATCGTCCAGCACCAGACCGAAGCGATCAACATCGTGAGCCAGCGGGACGGGCGCGAGCGCGTCGTGATGGCGAACGGGGAGTCCCTCGAGGTCGATCACGTAATCTTGACTTCGGGGCACACCGGCAATGTCGAACCGGATGCCAACCCGGCGCTCCTGCCGAGACCGTACCCGGTCGATCGCTATGTGGGGACCATCCCACGCGGAGCCACGGTCGCCGTCGAAGGCTTGGGACTCGTCGCGACCGACGTCGTCATTGCCCTCACGGTGGGAAGAGGCGGCTCGTTCGCCGAAAGTGGCGACCGGCTGCGCTATATCGGCTCGGGGGATGAGCCGACGCTCCGGCTGTTTTCCCGTAGCGGGTTCCCCTACTGCTCGAAGGCGACAGCTACCGTCGACGAGAGCGACGAGTTCGAGGCCGCCCTCTGCACCAAAGACGCGATCGGGGCACTCCAGGGCGGGCAAGCAACGGGACAGCCTCGGCGCCAGATCGACTTTCGCTCAGCGGTCCTGCCGCTGATCCTCGCAGAGATGCAGATCAGGTACTACGCCCAGTCGGCCCTGCTCGCGCACGGTCGCGCGGCATCAGACGAGGTGACGAGCCGGCTTGGCCGGGCTTGGCACGACGGATCGTATGAGACCGTGGTGGCGGGCCTCGCCGGCCACTACGGCGAGTTCGACCCGTCGTTGCATTTCTTCGGCCCCTCCGGCGACTGTGCCTCGTCCAAGGACTACGAGTCGCAGATCTATTCGATGGTCGAGGCCGATCTCCGCGAGTCGCTCCGAGGAGGCTCGGCACCGGTGAAGTCCGCCTATGAGGTGTTCCGCCACCTGAGGGACCTCATGCGAACGGTGATCGAGTTCAGCGGCCTGACGCTCGAGTCCTACCTCGACTTCCGCGACAACATCAAGACAAGGGTCAACCGCCTCGTGGCCGGCCCGCCGGCGGTGCGTTCCAAGCAGCTGCTCGCGCTGATCGACTCGGGCATCGTCACAGTGCCCTTCGGGCCGTTGCCGTCAATCGAGCCCGCCGAGACCACGGGATTCGTGCTGGGCTCGAGGCACTTCGAGCAGCCGCACTCCGAGCAGGTGGACCTGCTCATCCACGGGCACCTCGAGAACCCGACGGTTTGCCGCTCGACCTCCAGGCTGCTGACGAACCTCTGGCATGACGGGCGGCTCCAACCCCTCAGTTACGGCGAGACAGAGGTCGGCAGCGTCGCCCTGAACGAGGAATTCCACCCGATCGATTCCTGGGGGCGGCCGGCGCAGAAGATCTGGCTGTTCGGCTCGCTCACCGAGGGGGTGCGGTACTTCACTCATTACGTCCCGTCTCCAAGAAGCCGGCTGCGGGCGTTCCTGGACGCCCAACACTGCGTCGAGGAGATCATGGGCTGAAGCGGCACACGGCGGCATGCCGGGTGCTGGCAGATGAGCCGCCGGGCGAGTTGGCGGATGCCCCCGCACCATGGGCCGGTCTCAGTCGTAGAGGATCGACACTTGCTCATGGAGGAAACGGTCGACCTCCAGCAATCCGTCGTAGTCGGCGGACACCCCGAAGGCCGAGTAGATGTAGTGGCGAGTTCCCTCGCGCCACTCGACCGGGTCGCCGGGTGACCGATTCACGAAGATCGCGTTGACCCCGGCCAGCTCGGCCAGCCGGTCGAGGCCTTCGATGCTGACAACGCGGCGGGCAGAGGTCGGCGGCTGGAACAGGAAGCGCCAGCCGACCCTGGCACAAGGGACCGGACCGTCCACGACCACCCGCTCACCGAGGGCGGCGCGGATCGAGAGATCGAAGAGCGACACGCCGCTTGCCTGGGACAGCATCTCGGGGACTCCCCCACCGAGCCTGCCGTTCACCTCGAGCACCCGTGGGCCGTCCGGGGTCAGCTTGATCTCGGTGTGGCAGTCGCCCGTCCTCACCCCGAGCGCGCGCAAAGCGGCAGTGGCGACCTCGAGCACGGCCGCCAGCTGAGCTTGCGGAAGATCGGCGGGGATGAAGAAACCCGTCTCCCGGAACGGCTCGGCCAGCGGGAAACGCCCGGTCACCGCCACATGGCTGATCTCGCCGGCGGCCACGAGGCTCTCCACCGACACGTAGTCGCCGAAGCGCTCGCTCGGCCCTGTCACAGGGTCGGCGAGATACTGTTCGACGAGCATCCCCGTCTTGTCGCCGGCCTGCGGAGGCAGCATGGCGAGCTGGCGCACGAGGTCGCCGGCATCCGCGACGGGCGTCGTGTAGCGACCGCCGCTGCCGGTGCGCGGCTTGAGCACCGCCGGGAACTGCACCGCCGCGGCGAGGGCCTCGACTGCGGCGGGGTCACGGTCGGCCGGGACCTGCCAGCAAAGCGGCGTCGGCACGCCGCCTTCGCGCAGCGCCTCGCGCTGGGTGAGCTTGTCCACGAGCCGCCGGGCCACCTCCGGGGTGTGGTAGTCGAGTCCCAGCTCCTCGGCTATCGAGGCGAGAAGGACGATGTCCTCGTCCCGGTAGGCCACGACCCCGTCTGGAGAATGCCCCCGCAGCACCGAGACGGTCTCTTCGAGTGACTGGCCGGCAAGGTCCACCACGGTTCCGAGCTTCCTCAGCAGCCGGCTGGTGAAGGCGTTCTCGGGAACGCTCTCGTCGATGAGCCAGAGGATCTCGCACGTGCCTGAAGCCGCCTCCGCGACCTGCAACGGCGGCGCTGAGCGAGAACCGTGAGGGACCACGAGCACAGGTTGGCGGCGGTCAGCGGACACTGGTGTCACAGCAAGGCTCTACCAGGTGGGTCCGCGGAACGCAAGGTCCTGGGATGCCCGAGAACGGCGTCGAGGAGGTCACGGGCTGAAGCGGCGCGCCACGACCTGCCAGGCGCTGCCGGAAGACCGGTGGGAGACCTACCCGGCCCCGTGCTCCGTACCGGTCTAGTCGTAGACGATCGACACTTCCTCATGTAGGAAACGGTTGATCTCCAGCAATCGGTCGTAGTCCTCGGACACCCCGAAGACCGAATAGACGTACTGGCGGGTTCCGGCGCGCGAGTCGACCCGGTCGCCGGGCGCCCTATTCACGAAGACCTCGTTGACCCCGGGACGCCCGGCAAGCCGGTCGAGGCCTTCTACGCTGACAACGCGGCGGGCAGAGGTCGGGGGCTGGGACAGCAAGCACCAGCCGACCCTGGCACACGGGATCGGACCATCCACCGCCACCGGCTCACCGAGGGCAACACGCATCGACAGCTTGACGAGCGACACGCCACTTGCCTGGAACAGCATCTCAGGTACTCCTCCCCCGAGCCTGCCGTTCACCTCGAGTACCCGCGGACCGTCCGGGGTCAGCTTGATCTCGGTGTGGAGGCAACCCGTTCTCACCCCGAGCGCGCCCAAGGCGGCCGTGGCGACCTCGAGCACAGCCAGCAGTTGCGCGTGTGAAATCTCAGCGGGGATGAAGAGCCCGGTCTCCCGGAACGGCTCGGCCAGTGGGAACCGCCCGGTCACCGCCACGTGGCTGATCTCGCCGGCCGCGACCAGGCTCTCCACCGATACGTAGTCGCCGAAGCGCCCGCTCGGCCTTGCCGTAAGGCTCGGAAGATACTGTTCGACGAACATCCCCATCTCGCCGCCGGCCTCCGGGGGGAGCATGGCAATCTGGCGGACGAGATCGCCGTCGTCCGCGACCGGCGTCGTGTACCGCCCGCCACTGCTTCTGCGCGGCTTGAGCACCGCCGGGTATTGAACCGCCGTGGCGAAGGCTTCGACTGCGGCCGGATCAAGGTCGGCCGGGACCTCCCAGCAAAGCGGCGACGGCAGGCCGCCGTTGCGGAGAGTTTCGCGCTGGGTGAGCTTGTCCAAAAGGCGCCGGGCCACTTCTGGGGTGTGATAGTCGAGCCCCAGCTCTTCGGCTATCAACGAGACGAGGAGGATGTCCGAGTCACGGTAGGCCACCACCCCGTCGGGAGCGTGCTCGCGCAACACCGACACCGTTTCTTCGAGCGACTGGTCGGCAACGTTCACCACAGTCCCGACTTTCCTCAACAGCCGGGTGGTGACAGCGTTGCCCGGAACGCTCTCGTCGACAAGCCATAGGAGCTCGCAAAGGCCTGAAGCCGCCTCGACGATCTGCAGTGTGGGCACTGAGAGAGGACCGTGAGGGACCGCGAGGAGAGGTTGCTGGCGGTGAACGGACATTTGTGTCACGGCAAGGCTTTACCAGGCGGGTCCCCGGAGCGCAAGGTCATGGGGCGCGCTCAAAGGGTGCCGGCAGGCGTCGGTGATGCTGTTCGACAGGCCATAGAGTAGTCCGGCAGGCGGCCACAGGGCCTGACAGTTGGAGAAGATCCGATCTCACTTGTTATCGCCTCGCCCGGCGGCGACACTCGGGCTGCGGAAGGTGACGAGGCCGCACATGGACGCGGCCGGGACCCGGACGGCTCGCCTATCGAGATCGCGTTCGTCAACAACATGCCTGACTCAGCCTTCGAGGAGACCGAGCAGCAATTCATCGGCCTGCTGGAGAGCGCGGCCCATGAGATCGGCGGCACCAAGGTGCACTTCAGCCGGTACACGCTTCCGGGTCTCGCGCGAAGTGCGGCGATCGAACGGCGCTGCGCTCGAGACTACCGTCCGGTTGACCACCTATACGGCGGCCGGGCGGACGGTCTTATCGTCACCGGAACCGAGCCCCTTACCGACGATCTCCGGACCGAATCGTACTGGGGAGCCCTGGCAGAGCTCATCGGTTGGGCCGAGGGCTCCGTCGCGTCTGCTTTGCTCTCCTGCCTCGCCGCACATGCGGCCGCGTTGCTCTTCGACGGAATCGAGCGTGAGACACTTCCCGCCAAGTGCTCAGGCATCTTCGTCCAAGCGATCAGAACCGACCATCCGCTCACCGAAGGGCTCGGTGAGGTCGTTCACATGCCCCATTCGCGCCTCAACGACCTGCCGTCGGCACTCCTGCAGGCAGACGGCTACACCAATCTGATCGAGTCACCGGAGATGACGTGGACAGTTGCCGTGAAAGACCGGGGCTCCTGCACCTTCGTCCTGGTCCAAGGCCATCCGGAGTACTCGACCACCAGTCTCCTGCGCGAGTACCGGCGGGACCTCGTGCGGTTCCTCCGAGGTGAGCGCAAGGTCGTCCCGGCTGTCCCCGTCGGCTACGTCGATGACGAGAGTCGCCGACTTCTCGAGAGCTTCGAGGCTCAGGTGCTCGCCAGGCCGACCGATCCCGAGCTCATGAGACGCTTCCCGCTCGAGCCTGTGGCACAGCGCCTCGTCAACACCTGGCAGCTTTCAGGAGCGAGGCTGTATGCCAATTGGCTTCGGCTCATCCAGCACAGGAGGCAGTACGGTGCATGACGAGACAGTGGCGATCCACGGCGGCTACATACCCGACACGACCCGGGCGGTCGCCGTGCCCATCTACCAGACGATCGCCCACGAATTCGACGACGCGGCGCACGCGGGAGCCGTCTTTGACCTCGAGGTTCCCGGCTTTCACTACAACCGGCTCAACAACCCTACGAATGCCGTGCTCGAACGGCGCCTGGCGGCATTGGAAGGTGGGGCCGGCGCAGTAGTCTTGAGCTCGGGGGCCGCAGCCGTCAACTACTCGATCTTGAACCTTGCTTCGGTCAACGACAACATCGTCACCGCACCACAGCTCTACGGGTCCACCTACACGCTCTTTGCCCATGTACTGCCGGGGCAGGGTATTGAAGTGCGCTTTGCCGAAGATGACCGCCCGGAGTGCATCGAGCCGCTTATCGACGACAACACCAAGGCGGTCTTCTGTGAGTCCGTGGGCAACCCCGCGCTCAATGTCGTCGATCTCGAGGCAGTCAGCGACCTCGCTCATCGTCACGGCGTCCCGCTCGTCGTCGACAACACGATCGCGACTCCCATGTACCTAAAGCCGATCGACCACGGCGCCGACGTGGTCGTGCACTCCTTGACGAAATTCGTCGGCGGGCACGGCACCACGCTCGGCGGCGCGATCGTCGATGCCGGCCGTTTCTCGTGGGCTGAGCATCCCGACAGGTTCCCCATGTTCAACCGGCCCGAACCGGCCTTCCACGGAGTGGTGTATGCCGAGCAGTTCCCCGAGGCCCCCTATGCCGTTCGGTGTCGCACCGTAAGCCTGCGCAACAGCGGGTCGACCCTTTCCCCGCTCAGCGCCTTCCTCCTCCTCCAGGGCCTCGAGACTCTGGCCGTCCGGCTCGAACGCCACGAATCGAACACGCGCGCCATTGCGCAGTACCTGATCGCCGACCCCCGCGTCGAGTGGCTGAGCTATCTCGGAGACCCGGGGTTCGCTTACTACGACCTGGGCCAGCGTTACCTCAAGGGCCACTGCCCCTCGATTGTCACCTTCGGCGTCGCGGGCGGGTACGACGCCGGGATCCGCTTCTTCGACTCGGTCAAGCTCTTCAAGCGGCTCGTGAACATGGGCGACGCCAAGTCGCTCGTCGCCCACCCCGCATCGACCACCCATCGCCAGCTGTCTCCCGAAGCGCTCGCCCTGGTGGGTGTGGCGCCTGAGACGATCAGGCTGTCGATCGGCATCGAGCACGTCG
The DNA here is from genome assembly GCA_963841155.1 of uncultured Acidimicrobiaceae bacterium. Taxonomy (GTDB): domain Bacteria; phylum Actinomycetota; class Acidimicrobiia; order Acidimicrobiales; family Bog-793; genus Fen-455. The sequence continues at coordinate 146,559 of CAWJBM010000002.1, forward strand.
ACGACCTCATCGATGACATCGATCAGGCACTGAGCGCTGCGCTGTGAGCGACGTGGACCAGGGCCAGGCGGTCCGCAGGAGAGGCGGAGACCGGCCGAAGCTCGCCGTTGGCATCGATCTCGTGGCCGTCGACGAGGTGCAGGCAGCTCTTGCGCACTTCGGTGACCGTTACCTCAGCCGCGTGTTCACCGCCCACGAACTCGCCTGCGCGACGGGTGAGGAGCAGGTGCGAGCTCGCCACCTCGCTGCCCGTTTTGCGGCGAAGGAGGCGACGATGAAGGCCCTGGGGCCGAGCGACCGGCTGCCAGCCTGGCGTTGCATCGAGGTCCGCCAGGATGAGAGCGGCCGGTGCGCACTGCTGCTCAGCGGCCACGCAGCCGAGCTCGCCAGACGAGCCCGCCTGAGCGAGTTCGCCGTCAGCCTCAGCCACGAGGGGAACCTTGCCGCAGCCGTGGTGTTCGCGCTCGGGCGGACCGACCCGTGACCACCGATTTCCGATCGGAGCTGCTCGCCAGCGGCCTGCTCGTCGACACCGGCGTCGATGGCCTCTACCTCCGCTCGGGCAGGTTCGAAAGAGTGGTTCGGGGCATCGACGATCTCGTGACCTCGGCCGGTGAAGATCAGCATGCTTCGGTCCTCCACTTCCCAGCTGTCACCCCGCGACTAGTCCTCGAGCGCAGCGGTTACCTGCGGTCCTTCCCCGACCTGTTGGGCTCTGTCAACGTCTTCGCAGGCGGTGACGACCTGCACGCCAGACTGCTGGAACGGCTCGAGCACGGAGAGAACTGGGCCGAGTTGCTCACACCCTCCGATGTGGCGCTGTGCTCCGCTGCTTGTCATCCCCTCTATCCCTCGTGCTCCGGACGCCTTCCTGCCGGAGGTCGCCGCTTCGAGGTGTTCGGACATTGCTTCCGCCATGAGCCGAGCCTCGATCCTGCCAGGATGCAGGCGTTCCGCCAGCACGAGTTCGTGTACCTGGGTGATCCCGACGGTGCCATTGCGCACCGCAACCTCTGGCTCGAGAGGTCCGCCGATCTGCTGTCCGGGCTTGGCCTCGCCGTCGACGCGGTCATCGCGAACGACCCCTTCTTCGGGCGAACCGGACGGATGCTCGCCTCGAACCAACGCGACGAGACGCTCAAGTACGAGATCGTCTGCGCCATTGACCCTGACGCGCAGCCGACAGCAATCTCCTCATCCAACTATCACCTCGATCATTTCGGGATCGGGTTCGGGATCGAGTCTGCGAACGGCGATGTGGCGCACACCGCGTGCGTCGGATTCGGTGTCGAGCGGATCACCCTCGCGTTGCTGCGCACGCACGGGCTCGACCCCGACACCTGGCCGCCGGGAGTGCGGTCCCGCCTGTGGCCGTGAGCCAGACGCTCGCCTGAAACCGGGGGTCGGTGAACGGTGGGGAGCGCTGTCACCTCTCGGGCGGCCGGCGGAAGCGAGTGAGGACGAAGTCGACAATCAGCTCGGTGACTCGCTCCCGGTCCCTCGAGGGATACAGCCCGTGGTCGAGGTTGGGAATCACTTCGATCCGCAGGCGTTCCTCCGGTCGATCTCGACGAGCAGGCTTGAGCCCCGTCTCGGAGAAAGGCGAAATCTCCTGAGGACCACAGATCAAGAGCACCTCGGTGCCGTTCTCGACCAGATCTTCGAGGCGCTCTCCTGGCCGGCTCTGGCGGGGCCCGGCAACGCTCCGCAAGCGCCAGGCCGCCTTCCGGATGGGTCGGTAGAGACTCGACATGAGTGTCGGAAATCGCCTTCGTAGCCACTGAACGGAAGGCTGTGTCCGGGCGGCGGTCACCAGCGCGTTTGGCGGCAGGCAGAAGCGGCGGCGGCCGTCCATCGGCCCCCCCGAAGCCATCTCAGGTGGTTGGAACACGAGCCACGGGTTCACCAGGCAAATGCCTCGCGGGCAGAGGGTCAGCGCCGCTTCCAGTATGTGGTAGCCGCTGGAGCAGAGTCCGAACAGCAAGACGTCACGCGGGTTGTCCGGTGACATGGCCCGAGCGGTGTCGAGAACGTCGTCGACTCCGAAGATCGAGTACACGCCGTTGGCCGGCCACCCGTCGCGAGCCGGGCTGTCGCCGAATCCGCTGACGTCGATCCTGACACATCGAAACCCATCAGCCGCAAGCCGACGACCGAGTTGCACCCAGATGCGGCCGGGCCCGATCCTGTGGTCGTTCGCGACACTCACCAGGATGCACGCCGGGCCGGACCCACCTGAAGCGCGCTCGGTCTCGATCCCGAAGAGTCCCGCCGGGCCCAGCCGGACAGCACGCTCTCGGACAAGCGTCGTCCCGCCACCGGGTGTCACCTCCGAGCCCGGACCGTTGGTGGAGATCCGGACCACAACCTCACGACTGGTCGGCGTTGCGATCCTGTGGCCGCTTGTGGGCATCACCTTGTCCAGCCATTGCGCGACCGTCGCAAGCCCTTCGGCCGGGACGGTCTGCTCGGGCGACCTGACGTCCAGGAGCTCGGCCTGCCCCGCCACCTCCCGGTGCTCGGTGCGAGTCGGGTCAAAGCGCCCGGCAAGCTTGCAGTCAGCGGTGCGTTCCGGTCGCGTGAGCAACAGCACCTTGTCGGCGAGCCGTCCCGCCTCGGCAGATCCGGGCGGGCCTGCCACAAGGTCCAGGCCCGAGATCTCCTCCCACATCTCGGGTGACAGCTCGAATCTCGGGAGATCGAGGGCGTCGGCTTTCTCCTCGGCGCCGTAGGCGCCGGCGAACGCGCCAAGCGCCCGCTGCTCGCGTAGGAACGATCGCCCGGTCGGACACGGGTCCCACAGGACGACGGCTTCGACCGGTTCGAGGCCGCACTGAACGCATATCAGGTTCGCCCCGAGCCTCATGCCCACGATCCCGACGTGAGCGGTCCCCGTCGTTCGTGCGAAGTCGACGGCAAGCCCGACGTCGGTTGCGAACCCGCGTTCGTCCGAGCCGTCGGCGGCTCGGTCGAAGGAGTCGCCGGTCGAGCGGTAATCGAACCTGAGCGCGGCGAAACCGAGTTGCGTCGAGCGGGTTGCGAGCTGGATGAAGGTCGAGTACGAGTTCGCGTACTCGAGGCCGAGCGGCGGGCAGAGAACGATCGTGCCGCGCGTTGGCCCGTCGGGCACGTGGAGGACGCCGAAGAGCGGTGACTCCTCAGGGCCGAACCAGACCGGCACCGGTCTGCCCAAGGACACCCTCAGTCGCCTGAGGTCGTCTCGAGCAGCTCGGTAACGGCCTGCCGGATGGAGCTGATTGACTCGAAAGTGCTCTTTCGCAGCATGTGCTCGGGAAACTCCACGCCGAAGGCATCCTCGAGTGCGAGCATCACGCTCACGCTGGCATGAGACGTCATGCCCAATCGGAAAAGGTCATCGTCGTCGCTCAGATCAGCCACGTCGACAACTAGTCGCGCGTACTCGCCGAGCACACGTCGTATCTCTTCGGTGATCGGGAAACCCTCCTTCTTCGCAGCGGTCGCCTTGGGCCGAGCCTAAGTGCACAGAGGTCCAGGCCACCGCCAAGTCTCGACCAAGACAGCCTGTAACCAAAACGCGTCATCCGCTCGGCGAGCTTGAGTTCGATGATATCGACGTCCTGACCCGCGCGGGAACCCGGCCAGCCGAGCCTGGTTCCGCGCGGTCACGACCACGCCCGAAGTCCTCCTGCCCAGGGCACAAGACGGCTCGTAGAGTGTTGACGGTGCAGTCGTCCTCGAGCGTGGGCAGCGTCACTCTGTCGCAGCAAGCAGGGAGTCGATCGACGAGGTTGGCTCTCGGGATCGCGGCCGTGGGCCTTCTCATACTGCTCGCGGTTGTAGGCGCTTCGGCTGAGCATGGAGCCGGTGCCGCCCAGCTCCGTCGTGGGCCGGCGTCGATCGTGCTGAGCGTGCTCGTCACTCTGGCCGGGCTGGCCGGGGTTGTCTCGTTCGCGCTGTTGTTCTGGGGACTCGTCACGAGGAACCGGAGAACCCTCGACGGCTCGACGCCACATCGGCACTCCCCCATCCTGGTTGCGGGAGCGGCCTTGGCGATCTTCGCCTGTCTGTCGGGGTTGCTCGCGCTCGCCGCCCGCCAGCGACACCTTCAATCCCTCACGGGACTGGGCGGTAGACCAGTGTTCCGCGTCGGTCCAGGGACGAATTCCCTACCGTTCAACGCGGTCGCGTCCCTTGCTACCTCGGGCATCGTCGTTGGCGTCATCGTCCTGCTCGTCGTGGTGAAGCTCGTGCGCTCGGTGGGCTGGCGCCGGGTCTTGCGCAGGCGGGGTTCGCCTGCGGCCGACACGGGCACAGGGCCCGACGAGACAGACGCCCGACGACCACAGCTCGAGACGCAGAGCATCCAGCTCACTTGCTTGACCGTGGCGGACCCGGACGCTGAGCCGGACCCGCGTCGCGCAATCATCGGGTGCTACCTGCAGATGCTCGAGGTCGCGGCGAGGCACGGGCCCGAGCGCCGGCATACCGAGACGCCTACCGAGTACCTGCGCAGAATGCTTGCGGCGACCGTAGCCGCCGCGGCACCGGCGACCTCGCTCACGGGACTGTTCGAGCGGGCTCGTTACAGCGAACAGCCCGTCGACGAGTCGATGCGGTCGGACGCTATCGCCGCCCTCGGCGCTCTTCGAGATGATCTCCTGGTAGGAGCGGTCGGTTGACGCGACCTCTCTGGGCCACTTTCCTGACGATGGCGGTCCTCGTCGCGATCGCGCTGTGCATCGCGCTCTGGGTCGGCGCACCCGACCCCGGAGCGATCGAGCGCGCGGCTGCGGGTGCCTTCGGCCTGCTCGGGCTCGGAGCCGGGTCGAAAGCTCTCTCGGAAGCAGTCGAAGCCGGCCTGCCGGCGCGGCCGAGGCGGCGGCGACTCGACGACGAGCCGCTCGACGCGGCCACGGAAGGCCTCGTAGCACTCGAGCGCTCACTCCGGTTCGGGACCTGGACGGCCGGCGACTTCTACGCGAAGGTTCGCCCGAGGCTCGTCCCGCTCGCGAAGTCGCGCCTCGTCCGCAAGGGAGTGGCTCTGTCCGACAAGGAGCGCGCCATCGAACTGCTCGGCATCGACGCGTACACGCTCGTGGACCCGTATGGCGCACCGCCGGCGGACCGCTTCGGGCCTGGCGTTCCCCTCGAGCAGGTTCGGCGTCTCCTCGACAAGCTCGAGGCGCTCGGGGACCACCGGTGACCGCTCGCTCCGACGCTGCGGAGACGCCGTTGACCACAGCCGAAGTTGCTCAGATCGCCAAGGACGTCATCACGGAGGTCGAGCGTGCGGTCATCGGCAAGCGAGAGGCGATCGAGCTCGTTCTGATAGGCGTGCTGGCGGGGGGCCACGTGCTCTTGGAGGACGTGCCCGGGCTGGCCAAGACCCTCATAGTGCGCTCGCTCGCGCGGGTCCTCGGCCTCGAAACTTCCCGAATCCAATTCACCCCCGACCTCATGCCATCAGACGTCACAGGTTCGGGGGTATTCGACCAGGGCCGCGGTGAGCTGATCTTCCGCCCTGGACCAGTGTTCTCGAATCTCGTGCTCGGGGACGAGATCAACCGCGCACCGCCGAAGACTCAAGCGGCGCTGCTCGAGGCGATGCAAGAACGACAGGTGACCGTCGACGGGGTCACGCACCTGCTCCCCTCGCCGTTCGCTGTCGTGGCGACCCAGAACCCGATCGAGTACGAGGGCACATACCCGCTTCCCGAAGCGCAACTCGACAGGTTCCTTCTCCGTGTTCCTGTCGGCTATCCCGACCGGGACGCCGAGTGGGACGTGATCCGGCGTCGAGCGGCGCGCGGGCGTGAAGAGGTGGACCTTGTCCAGATCTCCGACGCTCGAACCGTCTTGGCCATGCGCGAGGCAGTGGAGCGCGTCGAGATCAGCGAGCCCGTGGGGCGCTACCTGGTCGACGTGGTCCGGGCCACACGCTCGGTCGTGGGCGTCGAAGTCGGGGCCAGCCCCCGCGGCGCTTTGGCGCTGCTGCTGTCCAGCAGGGTTCGCGCCGCTCTCGCGGGGCGGGAATTCGTCCTGCCGGATGACGTCAAGGCGCTGGCTGTCGGTTGTCTCGCCCACCGGCTGACGCTCCTGCCCGATCTCTGGCTCCGCGGCAGCCGACCCGAGGATCTCGTTGTCCAATGCCTCGACTCGGTGCCGGTACCAGTTGCTGTCGATCCATGAGCGAGCCGGCAGCCACTCCGAAGGTCGTGGCCTACGCGACGCTGACCGGTGTCGGTCTGCTGGCAGCCGTCGTCTTCGGCAACGTTGCCATCGTCGCTCTCGCCGCGCCGTTCGCCTTCGCTCTGGTCATCGGCCTCTTGGCTCATGTCGCCGCTCTGCCGGAGGTTCGCCTCAAGCTCGACGCATACCAGCTCGTCGAAGGCGGCCGGGCGACGATTGCTCTCGAGCTCTCAGCGCCCGGAACGACGCCCCGCTGCGATGTCGCGCTCGGTGTCCCTGACGGCCTCAGAGCCGAAGGGCCGACTGGCTGGTCGCTCCGCCTGGACTCCGATTCTCCCGTCCTAATCGAGGTGCCGATCAGCGCGGAGCGCTACGGGCGGTTCGTGATCGGGCCCGCCACGACGAATGTCCCAGGACTATTCGGATTACTCAACAGATCGGGCGTCAGCGGCGGCAGGGTCGAGCTCGAGGTGCGCCCGAAGGCCGAGGCATTGCGAACACTCGTGCGCGCACGCGAGGTTCGCGCGACCGCGGGCGACCGGCTCGCGCGCCGGCCCGGCGACGGCATCGAGTTCGCCGAGGTGAGGCCCTACTCAGCGGGCACCCCAGGGAGGCTCAATTGGCGAGCCACGGCGCGCCACGGCGCGCCGTACGTCAACCTCCACCACCCTGAGCGCAGCACCGACCTGATCCTGCTCGTCGACACTTTCTCAGCTGCGGCGCTCCCTCGCCAGGTGCGCGCAGCAGCAGGCCTGGCATCTGCCTACCTGGCGCGCCACGACCGGGTCGGGCTCGTGGCCTTCGGTGGCATCTTGCACTGGGTCGAGCCGGCCATGGGACGAGCCCAGCTCGAGCGCCTCGTCGCCGCGCTCACAGCGACGCAGTGGCACCACTCGTACGCGTGGAAGAGCGCCGAGGCCATACCCTCACGTACCCTGCCACCGACCGGGCTCGTCATCGCGATCAGCCCGCTTGAGGACCCTCGCGTGGTGAACGCGCTCGCAACCATCCGCGCGAGAGGCGTCGACCTTGCAGTGATCGAGACGGTTTGCCGCCGTCCGGACAGGCCCGTGTCCGCCGCGGGCGACCTTGCAGCCCGGCTCATCGAGCTCGAACGCGTCGAGATGCGTGACAACTTCGGGCGCCGCGGGGTTCCGGTGGTCGGTTGGCACGATGGCGAGTCGCTCGAGGCACCCCTCAGCGCGCTCGCCACCTGGCGGCGCCGGGCACGAGGGCGTGTCGCCAGATGAGGCATTCCGAGCGACGCTCGCGGATCGCCGGAGCCACCCTGTCGGTCGTCGTGACCTCGGCAGTCGCCGCTTGGGCGCTGGCGCACACGACAACGCGGTTGGCACCCGCCGTGGCCTTGGCCGGAATCGCCGGCATCGCCACGTTCACCGCCGCCCTGACCGCCCCGTTCGCGCCGATGCGCAACCGCACGATCGCCACGGGTCTGGTGCTCGTCGGCACCGCCGCCGTCGTCGGCGCGCTCGGAGAGGCAGTGTCCATTCGCGCGAGCGTCCTCGCCATTTCGGGAGCGGTCCTGTTCTGCGCCGCCGAGGTCGCCAACCGGACGATCGATCAGCCACGCCACGTTGAGCACCGCCCGGGAGTCGAGCGCTGGAACCCGGCTTGGGTGCTCGGCGTCGCCGCAGGCTCCGCGGGGCTGTCGTATGGGGCCATCGCGGCACGGGGACTGCTCGCCGGCGGTGGGCCTGCCGCGCTGGCGGTCGGCACGGCCGCCGCGATGCTCGTCGCGTTCCTGGCGGCGCTCCTGGTTCGGACCCGCTCTCGCACCGGCCTGTAAGCCGGCGGCGGGATCCGCCGACCCGGGCCTGGTCGAGGGAGAAGGGCCACCTCCCCGTCATCGGGCCGGTGCCGAGCCACCCGGCCGTTCACCGAGGTGAACCGGCTCCGTCGTCCTTGGGGCGACCTCGGAGGGAAGATCAGCTCACAGACTCGGCCATCTCGTAACGGGTGACGATGGATCGTTGAATCTGCCGGTACAGCTCGTAGAGGTGGTCGTGATCCTTGGCCACGCCGTACACCGTGAGCAGGCGGCTCATGGTTCCCCACCGCCAGTCGACGGCGTCCCCGACGCGACGGGCTGGAATGACTTGAGTCACGCCCGGCAGTAGGGCCACGGCGTCGAGACCGCTCAGCTCGACCAAGCGTTGCGCCTCCATCGGGGGCTGGTACATCGCGCAGAACGCCACATGCTCACTCTGCAGGGGCACGACATCCCCGTCGGACTCGCGCACCGCAAACCTCATCGCTTCTAGGAGCAACGGAGGGGCCCCGAACAGCTGGAGCAACGTCGGGATCTGACCTCCGATGCGACCGTTCACTTCCAGCACTCGAGGACCGTCAGGCGTGAGGATGAGGTCGGTGTTGGTAAAGCCACTGTCGACGCCCAAGGCCTTCACGGCAGCCTCGGTCGCCTCGAGCACGGCTCTGGTCTCTCCATCGTCCAAGTGGCTCGGAATGTACGATCCGGTGCCCCGGAAGGGTGGAGCCGGGATGAAATGACCGGCTACCACGAAGTGGACGATGCGGCCTTGCGAGACGAGGCTGTCCACCATGAGCACGTCTCCAAAGCGTTGGGCGTCTCGAGGGTGGGCTTCAGCAAGCACCTCCTCAACCAGCATGTCCTCGGCTCGGCACTGAGCCTCGCCGAGCAATCGCAGCAAGGCTTCGGCATCGGCTACCCGGTAGGTGCTTCGGCTCCCGCTCCCAGCCTGAGGCTTGAGGACTACCGGGTAGCTAAGGCCAGCTGCAAGGTGCGACCTCACCGTGGGCTCGGAGTCTGCGGGCACGGGCCAGAACCCCGGGCCTGGCACTCGCGCTCGAGCAAGTGCGAGGCGCTGGCGGTACTTGTTGGTCAGCAGGTCGGCGGTACGGCGGCTGTGGAAGCGCAGGTTGCACTCCTCGGCGATCGCCGCAGCAAGCGGAATCGGTTCTGATGAGAACGCTATGACTCCGTCCGGGTGATCCAGCGCAACCCGTGCCGCAACCTCCGCATGGCTGAGACCGGCGGTGTCGACGACCGTGCCCAGGCGTCGTATCAGCGGCAGCAGCGGCGAGAGCAGCGGATCGGTGAAATCGAAGACCCAAGTCAGGTCGAACAGGTTCCGGGCGGCTTCGGCGATCTCGAACGGTGGGTTCGAGGTGCTGTGGTAGGCAACGACCAGCTTGGGGCGGGCGGCGGTGGCCACGATGAGCGGACTCTACTACCGCGGAATCCTCCCGAAAGACCTGGTCATCCGCCCGGTCAGGGTGCGCCGTCCCACACGGCCGGCTCTTCCGAGCGCGCTCCGCCGGGCCGCAAGCTTGCGCGTGCCCTCCTCGAGCGGACCCTCCGACACGATATCGGTCTCCCGCCGTGATGCGCTGGCCCGCGGTCTTTCAGCCCGCGAGGGCCTCCAGCACCTTGGCGGCGTGACCATCCGCGCGCACGTTGTACCAGGCGCGTTCGATCCTCCCGTCTTGACCGACGAGAAACGTCGACCGGATGACTCCCACGGTCTTGCGCCCGTAGAGCGTCTTGGGGCCGAAGGCGCCGTAGCGCGTCATCACCTCGTGGCCCGGATCGCTCAGCAAGGCGATCCGGAGCCCGTGCTTCGCGCGGAACCTCTGGTGCTTGGATCCGCCATCGGGCGAAATGCCGAGAACCTCGACGCCCATGGCCGCATACTCGTCGGCGAGGTCACTGAACTGACAGGCTTCCTTGGTGCAGCCGGGCGTGTCGTCAGCGGGATAGAAGTAGACGACGACCCGGCGGCTCGCGTAGTCCCCGAGCCCGACGATCGCACCGTCTTGATCGGGCAGGGAGAACAACGGGGCCACGTCGCCTTTGGCCAGTGTTGTCATGCCGACATGATCGCGCCACGGCGATGAACCTGGCGCGCTGGACTCGCCAGTAGCCTTGTCGCCGACAGCGAGGAAGTGCATGACGACGGATACGGAGATCGGGACCACCTTTGCGGGTCTCGGTGTTGCGCCTGAACTGGTCGAGGCGCTGGAAACTCAAGGCATCAGGAGCCCGTTTCCCGTTCAAGCACTCACGATCGAAGACGCGCTGGCGGGCCGCGACGTGTGCGGCAAGGCCAAGACCGGTTCGGGCAAGACGCTCGCATTCGGCTTGCCGATGCTCATGCGAACTCCCCGTGCCGGGCCCGGCGCACCGAGGTCTCTCGTCCTCGTCCCCACGCGCGAGCTCGCCGTTCAGGTCGCCGAGGTGCTCGAGATCCTCGCAAAGTCCGTCGAGAGGCGGGTTCTCGCGGTCTACGGGGGCACCGACCTCGATCACCAGGCCCGCCAGCTCGCCGCTGGCACCGACATCGTCGTCGCGACGCCGGGCCGGCTCATCGACCTCGCCGACCGCAAGGCGGTCCGGCTCAACAAGATCTCGACCCTCGTCGTCGACGAGGCAGACCGCATGGCAGACATGGGCTTCCTGCCACAGGTCGAGTGGTTGCTGCGGCTCATGCCCACTGAGCGCCAGACCCTGCTCTTCTCGGCAACGCTGGACTCGGCAGTCGACCAGGTCGTTCGCCGACACCTGCGAGACCCCGTGCTGCACGAGGTACAGGCCAAACAGGTCACGGTCGACGAGATGGAGCACCGTTTCTTGAAGGTCCACCAGCTCGACAAGGCGAAGGTGTGCGCCGCCATCGTCGCAGGGGCGACCAAGGCATTGTGCTTCTGCCGCACAAAACGTGGCGCCGACCGCCTCGTCGCCGACCTCCGCCGTGAGGGAGTGCGCGCTGCCGCGATCCACGGCGACCTCCGCCAGGCCGCGCGGGAGAAGGCGCTCGAGGACTTCGCCACCGGGAAGCTCCCAACGCTCGTCGCAACCGATGTCGCGGCCCGGGGCCTCGACATCGACGGGGTCGACGTGGTAGTTCACTACGACCCGCCCGAGGATCACAAGGCTTACCTGCACCGGTCAGGTCGCACGGCCCGAGCCGGTGAGGGCGGCGTGGCCGTGACGCTCGTTCTCTGGGACCAGGAGCTCGCCATCGAGCGCCTCCAGCGGCGCATCGGCCTCCGGCTTCCCATCGTGGAGATCTTCTCCAACGACCTGCGGCTCGCCAAGCTGGGGGACTGGTCGCCCGAGCCGTTCGAAGCGTGACCGGCGACCGCCTGTACTTCCGCCAGCTGCTGGCCGGCCGTGACTTCGCGGGCGACGACCCCCTGGCCCGGCGGATGGTGAACCTCGTGTATCTCATCGGGGACCGTGCAAGTGGCGAGGCTGTCGCGGTCGATCCTGCCTACGCGCCCGGCGAGGTCATCGGCATCCTCGAGGCCGACGGGATGCGCCTCAGCGGCGTGCTGGCCACCCACTACCACTCCGATCACGTCGGTGGCGACCTCTTCGGCCGGGACGTCCAGGGCATCGCCGAGCTCCTCGAGCAGATCGAGGTCCCGATCCACGTCCACCAACACGAGGTCCCGTGGATCGAGCGTACGACCGGGGTCGGGCGTCAGAGCATCGTGGCCCACACGAGCGACGATGTTCTCCTGGTCGGCGAGATCGGGATCCGTCTCCTGCACACGCCGGGCCACACTCCGGGAAGCCAGTGCTTCCTAGTCGACGGCCGTCTCGTGGCAGGCGACACCCTCTTCCTCCAGGGCTGCGGGCGGACAGACCTCCCCGGAAGCGACCCTGAGGCGATGTACGACAGCCTGGTCAACCGCCTCGCGAGGCTTCCCGACGACACCGTCGTCTATCCGGGGCATCTCTACTCGCCCGATCGGTCCGCTTCCCTCGGCGACACCAAACGCAAGAACCCCGTTCTCGCCCCCCGCAGTGCCGAGGAGTGGCTCGCGTTGTTCGGCGGGTAGCCGACCGCAGCCATGCGCCCAGTCGAGCCCAAGGAAGGGCCTGATCTATTGTTTCTAGCGACTTGGTAGTACTCTGCCCGGATGGTCAAAGGCGGGGCTGCCCGAGAAGTCGACTCCATGACGACTGTGACCTTCGACGCTGCCGGCCTCGGCGACCGCAGCTACCTCATCAGCGACGGTGAGGTGGGCGTGGTGGTCGACCCGCAGAGGGACCCGTTTCCTTGTCTGCAAGCGGCGCGGAACCTGGGCGTCAGCATCACCGCTGTGCTCGAGACCCACATTCACAACGACTACGTCAGCGGCGGCCTGGCACTCGCGCGAGCGACGGGTGCCACGTACGCGATCCCCGCAGGCGAGCCGGTGTCGTTCCCGGACGAGTTCCGCGCTCTCGACGACGGCGACACCGTCGTGGCCGGACGGCTCGAGGTCACCGCCATCGCGACGGCGGGCCACACTGCCCACCACCTCGCCTACCTGTTCAACCCCGCGAAGGATGGGGACGGTGAAGAGCCCCGAGAGCACGTCGTCTGCACAGGTGGCTCGCTTCTGGTCAGTGCGACCGGGCGAACCGACCTCCTCGGCCTCACCCACGCCGAGGCGCTCGCCCATTCCCAGTGGCGTTCGGTCCGGCGGCTGCTGACAACGCTTCCCAAGCACACCCGGATCCTTCCGACACACGGATTCGGCAGCTTCTGCTCCGCGACGCCGACGAGTGGCGATGCCGCCGCGGTCGCGACGATCGGTGAGGAGCTCGAGCAGAACCCGGCAGCGCTGCTGGACGAGGAGGAGTTCGTCGCCACATCGCTCGCCAGCCTTCCGCCGATCCCGGCGTACTACCGCCATATGGCTCGCTTGAACAGGAAGGGCCCGGTCGCGCCGTCGTTCGAGCCAGTCCGGGAGCTCGACACGAACGCCCTCTACGACGCGATCCGCGGCGCCGATTGGGTAGTCGACCTGCGTCAGCGACGGCTGTTCGCGGCCGGGCACCTTCCCGGCTCCTTGAATCTCGAGCTCGGAGTGGACCTGACGACCTACCTCGGCTGGATCGTGCCCTGGGAGAGCGGGCTCGTCCTGGTCGCCGACGACGATGCCGAGATTGCCGAGGCGCGCCGGCTGATCGCCCGTATCGGCCGCGACGACCTCGCGGGCTGGGCACCTTGGGGGACCGCGGTCTCAGCGCTCGACGGGACACAGCCCGCCGACGGCAATCGGCTCAACAGTTATCCGGTGGCAAGTTTCTCGGATCTTGCGGAGGCATGGTCCGGCCACGCGGCGTCCAGGCCGCAGGTATTCGACGTCCGGCACCCTCATGAGTGGCAGGCCGGCCACATCGACGGTGCCTGCCACCTGCCGCTTCAAGAGCTCGTCGGGCGCGAACCTGAAGTACCGACGACGGTGCAAGTCTGGGTCCACTGCGGTGCGGGCTTCCGAGCCGCGGCCGCGGCTTCGCTCCTGTCTGGATGGGGCGCGTCGCCAATCTTGATCGACGACCTCTGGGCGAATGCGCTGCAGTCAGGCCTCCCGATCGTGACGCGAAGTGACTCGCGCCGCCGCAGCTGCGGATGAGAGGCCCGGAGGCTGCGAAACGGTGGCCTTGATCAAGTCAGTCGCGCGACCGCGAGCGCGGTTGCGAACAGCACCGTCGCCCACGCCAAGGCCCCGAGCGCGCCCTCGAGAGGGGCGAGCAGGTAGCGCCGATCGATCGCGTGGACCTCGCCGCTGGAAGTCGTGACGGTGCCCTCGACACGCTCGGTCCGGCGGCGCAGGACTCGGGCCGGCATGCTCAGACGCCGCTGAGCGACCGAAAGCCCGAAGGCCCCCAAGGCCGCCAGCACAGGGGCCAAGGCCAAGGTCTTGGTCTGGGCCACGTACGCGGTCAGGACCGGGAAGGCTCCCCAGCCGGCCGCGAATCCGGCGTCGTTGTGCACGGCGCCGCCAAAGAGCTCGGCGTTGTATGCGACCACGGTCAGCGGCCCGACCACTATGAACGGCACGAGGACCCACCCCGTCTTCGTCACTCCGACAGCGCCGAGAGCGACGGCCGCCCCGAGGCCGATCACGGTCGCAGCAACGAGATACCCCGAACGCAGCTGCGTACGCAGCGGCCGGCCGTTCAACTCGTCGAGGGCGTGCGCGGCGATGCCGACGGCAAAGAAGAAGGCCAGCAGCGTGGCCAGCAAACGGGTCGTGTTCACGTACGGGGCCAGGCAGGCGCCGACGACGATGTACGACAGGTGCCACGCCGTATATGGCGGGTGCAGGAGGAGCCACCAGTCCCGCCAGCCACCGGTCCCCACGGCATAGAAGGCGGGCGGGACGCAGTCGCCGGCGGGCGGGACGCTCGCACGCTCGTCAGTCACTGGCTCGCCGGCCCCACATCACCAGTCCTCCGCCAAGGCTCATCACTCTCATGCCGACATCCTCGAATCCGGCCTGGTGCCAGGCGTCATCGGTCCAGGCAAGGGGATAGTTCCTGTACAGCTCCGAGATGCTCGGCCCGAGGAAACGTCCCACCCGGTACCACTGAGGCCCCCCCGTCACGAGTCCGGCGACCGGCAGCACCAAGCGCGTGTAACCCCACCACCATCCGCGCCAGAAACGGCTGGGGGGCACCATGAACTCGAGACTCGCCACCGAGGCACCCGGCTTGACGACACGAGCCAACTCGGTCAAGGTCGCCTGAGGGTCGTCCACGTAACGGAACAAGTACGTGAAGGTGAGCGCATCGAAGGCAGCATCGGGAAACGGGAGCATCTCGGCTCGGCCGTTCACGAGTTGGACGCGCCTTACCTGGTGGGCCTTCGCCACGTTGCGCTGCCCGATCTTCAGCATGCTCCGGCTGAGGTCGACGCCCACCACATGCGAGCTTGTGCGGTCCGCGAGCTGGAGCGCGACTCCTGCGGTCCCCGACGCCACGTCAAGTACCCGCCTGGGCGAACCCGGCACGATGTGATCGACCATCGCCGCACGCCACCTGGCGTTCTGTCCGAATGACAGCCACTCGGCGAGGCGGTCATAACGGGCAGGCAGGTCCGCGAACAGCCGCTGTGCGAACCTGTTGCGGTCGCCGACGGTGCGCGGGCTCATCCATCCTCCAACGTGCTCATGGCCCGTACGGTACGCGAAATGGACATGCCGGACGACATCAAGCCGGCGGCGGCGCCGTGATGCGGGCCAGGCTCAGGTCGGCGGCTCCGGCGTGATGCGGGCAAGGCGGAGGACGAACTGGCGGACGAAGTCATCCCGCTCGGGCCAGGGGAACCCTGGTGCCGCCGTCTTGAGGCTGACTGTGCCGTGCAACGCAACCCAGATCGCGGTGCTGTCGGCCATGACGTCGGTGCTCCTCGAGCGACCGGACGCGATGCATTCTGAGAGCGCTTGCACGAGAAGCGCAAAGCTCTCGGCCCCCAACGCGAGCACAGGAGATCCATTCGGACCGATCTCGACCGGCTTGCAATAGTCCCTCCAAGAGTCGTCGTGGCCCAGTCGCCGTTCGGAGAACAGCACCCGATAACGGGCCGGCCCCCGTAGACCGAAGGACACATATCCCTCACAGCAGGCAACGAGGCGCTCGACCGGATCGTCGCCGGCAACGGCACGCGCCTGCAAGATTGCCTCGGTCAGCTCGTCGAAGACGCGCGCGACGACTGCGAGCATGATCGTGGCCCGATCCGGGAAGTGCGCATAGATCGACGGAGCGGCGATCCCGATCTCACGGGCGACCGCGCGAAGTGTCACGGCCTCGTCGGTTCCTTCGCGCTCGATGAGCGCAAGTGCGCCAGAAACGATGTCCTCGGTCAGGCGCGCCCCTTGTCCCCGAGCATTGCGCTGCCGCTTGGGCCGCCCCTCGGAAGGCTGTCGGCCACTTCTGACCTGGATGATCGAGTCGGCTCGAGGATTTCTCACGGTTCTTACTTTACAACCGTTAGCTCATCTGTCTATCCTTACAGTCGTAAGCCCACAGCCGTTAGTCCAGAATGAAGGAGAGGCCGCATGCGCGCCGAGACCAGCATCACCTCTGCCCCATCGACAGACCCGCAGACAAGCGGTGGCGCGGTGAACTCGCAGTGGCCGGGCGGCCACCCGCGACGCAGGCTGATACTCCTCGTGCTCTGCCTGAGCCTGCTGGCCGGCGTGATCGACAACACCGTGCTCAACACCGCGCTCCCGACCCTTGCGCGGGTGTTGCACGCCGGCACGAGCTCGTTGCAGTGGATCGTGGACGCTTACACGCTGTGCTTCGCTGCATTGCTGATCCCCGCCGGTGCGCTCGCCGATCGCTACGGCCGCCGCCGCTCGCTCCTCGGCGGGCTGACCGTGTTCGCCTTGGGCAGCCTGGCCGCGGCCTTCGCCCCGAGCGCCGGCGTGCTGATCGCCGATCGGGTCTTGATGGGCTTGGGCGCTGCATTCGTCATGCCCGCAACGCTCTCGATCCTGAATGCCGTCTTCCCCCCGGCTGAGCGTCCGCAGGCCATCGCGGCCTGGTCGGCGGTGACAGGTGTCGGGGTCGTAATCGGCCCGACGCTCGGTGGCCTCCTCCTCGCGCACTTCTGGTGGGGAAGCGTGTTCCTCGTGAACGTCCCCATCGTCGTGGTTGCGCTCGCCGGTGTGCTCTGGGTCGTGCCCGAGACAGCGGAGCCCGGGCGACGCTCGCTCGACCTCGTCGGCACGGTGCTGGTGGGTGGAGCTCTCGTGGCGATCGTCGACGCCATCATCGAAGCCCCGGTTCGCGGCTGGACCGGCTCCGGGACGCTTGCCGAAGCGGCTGCAGGACTCGTGGCACTCGCGATGTTCGTCTCTTGGGAACTTCGGGTCGAGTTCCCGCTGATCGATCTGCGCATCTTCTCCTCCAGAGCGTTCTCGGCGGCGTCGGGCTCTGTGACCGTGACCTTCTTCGCTCTGTTCGGCAGCCTCTTCGTCTTCACCCAGTACCTCCAACTCGTGCACGGCTACAGCCCGCTCTCTGCCGGAGTCCGGGCCCTCCCGTTCGCGTTGTCGATAGGGGTGCTCTCGCCGCTCTCAGCCGTATTGGCGAAGCGTCTCGGCAATCGGACGGTCGTCTCGGCGGGACTCGCCCTCATGGGTCTCGGCCTGCTCGACCTGTCGGGCGTGCAGGTCGACACGGGCTATCCTGCCCTGGCCCTCGCAGTGGCGATCATGGGGGCGGGCATGGGCCTGGTGATGGCTCCAGCGAGCTCGACGATCATGACGACGGTGCCACCCCACCAAGCGGGCGCGGGGAGCGCAGTCAACGACACGATCCGAGAGGTGGGGGGAACCTTGGGTGTGGCAGTCGTCGGCAGCCTCACCTCTGCGGTCTACCGCAGCCGCCTCGGCGCCAAGCTCGCCGCCCACCACGCGCCCGGCGGCGTCGTGCACATCGCCTCGGGTTCGATTGCCGCTGCCGACGCCGTCGGCAAGAGCATCGGCGGCGCGCGCGGCGGCGAGATCGTGCGAGCGGCACACGGGAGCTTCACAACTGCGATGGGTCTCGGTATCCGGGTCGCGGGTGCGGTCGCCGTCGCCGCGGCCGTAGCTGCGATCGCCGTCCTCCCCCGGTCGCGCCGGGCTCGCGCCGTGCAGATCGTGCCCGCGGTGCTCGAGCGGGCTGCCGCAAGCTCGACGGCGTGAGCGCCGCCGTACGGTCACTTGCTGGGTCGCGGTCCCACCTCTCGGACCCGGAGTCGGACAAACTGAGGTGGTGACCGATCCCAGTCCCTCGACGGCCGCGATCGGCTTCCAGTCGGTCGCAGAGCTTCGTCAGCTCCTCGAGCGAGGCAGCACGACGTCGGTGAATCTCGTGGAGACCTTGCTGCGACGCATAGCCGAGACCGACCGCGAAGGCCCCGGACTGCGTGCAGTGCTGGCCATCTGCCCTGATGGCATCGAAACTGCGCACCAGCTGGACGCCGAGCGCCAACAGGGCAAGGTCCGCGGCCCTCTGCATGGCATTCCGGCACTCGTGAAGGACAACATCGACACTGCAGGCAGCGAGGGCACGACGGCGGGCTCGCTCGCACTCGCCATGACCCGGCCCGTGAACGACGCCGTCATCGTGCAGCGAATGCGAACGGCCGGCGTGATCGTCATCGCCAAGTCCAACCTCTCGGAATGGGCCAACTTCCGTGGCAAGTGCTCTTCGAGTGGCTGGAGCGCCACCGGCGGTCAGTGCCTCAACCCGCATGCTCTCGACCGGTCGCCAGGGGGCTCGAGCTCAGGGTCGGGTGCTGGTGTGGCTGCCGGGTTCGCCCCTATCGCAATTGGCACCGAGACCGACGGTTCGATCCTCTGTCCAGCGGCGCTCAACGGCGTTGTGGGAATCAAACCGACCGTCGGCTTGACGAGCCGGACCGGAGTCGTCCCCGTCTCGTCGAGCCAGGACACCGTCGGGCCCATCGCGCGAAGTGTCGTCGATGCCGCAGCTCTTCTCGGCGTCCTCGCGAGCGGCGCGGCAGGTGCTGACCCGCTCGACCCCGCCACGATGGCGCGTCCGGCCGATCTGCCCACTGACTACACCGCGTTTTGCGATCACAACGGGCTCTCCGGCACACGAATCGGCGTCCCGCGCAAGCACTACTTCGGATACAGCGCAAAGGCCGACGCTCTCGTCGAGGCTGCTTTGGAGCTCGCCCGAGATGCAGGGGCCGTGATCATCGATCCCGCCGATGTCGCGACGGCCGAGGACATCTCGCAGAGCGACGACGAGATGACCGTGCTGCTCCACGAGTTCAAGGCGGGCCTCGAGACCTACCTCGCGACAAGGCCGGCAAGTCAAGCTCAACCCCGCACCGTCTCGGAGATAGTCGCGTTCAACGAAGACCATGCGGCCGACGAGCTCGCCTTCTACGGACAGGAGTTGTTGATCGCTGCCTGCGAGGCCGGTGGTCTCGACAGTCCCGCCTACCTCGAGGCTCGGGCGCGCAACTGGCGAAGGGCGCGCCAGGACGGGATCGACTCTGCTCTGCAGAGCGCAAACGTCGACGTGCTCGCCTTTGCGACCATGGGCCCGGCCTGGCGCATCGACCACGTCAATGGCGACTCACACACCCGTGCGGGCTACCAGGCCGCGGCGGTCGCCGGCTACCCGGCTGTCAGCCTGCCGGTCGGCAAGGTCAGCGGGCTTCCTGTCGGGCTATGCCTGGTCGGCACTGCCTGGAGCGAGCCACTTATCATACGGATCGCCTTCGCTCTCGAGCAGGTACTCGCTCTCGGCGGTGACCTACGGCCGGCGTGGCGCTCGCGAGTCGAGTAATCCACACCTGGCCGGTACCTGCTCATTCACCTACGCCAGGCGGTTGCGCAAAGGCTTCGACGACGCTCACGCCACCCGATCGATCACATCCCTTGCGAGGAACCGCTCCCCGGGGTTTCCTGCAATTGCACAACGAGCCGGTCCACGAAGCCGACCTGACCCTTCGAAAGCTTGCGCTTGGCTGTTGTCACCGGCATCCACTCGGCGCGATCAACCTCAGGCCACGACGCCACCTCGCCAGAGCGCGGAGGCCACTCCATCTCGAATTCGTTGCTGACGACGCTCTCGACATCGAGATCGCCTTCGACCGCCCACACGCGGACCAGTTTGCCGCTCGGCTGGCGGAGCTCGCCAAGGTCGATCCTGGGCCCCGTGGGAGGCGCTTGGCCCAATTCCTCAGCGAATTCCCGGTTCGCCGCCTCTTCAGGATCCTGACCGGGCTGGTACTCGCCTTTTGCGATCGACCAGGCTCCGTCGTCCTTGTTGGCCCAGAACGGGCCGCCGGGATGCACGACGAGCACTTCGAGGGTCCGGCCCTCACCGAAGCGATAAGGCAGCAGTCCTGCACTGTGTGCCGGCATCCCCTCAGCCTTCCAGCTCGCGCCCGGGCCTACGAGTCGTGG
This sequence comes from uncultured Acidimicrobiaceae bacterium, assembly GCA_963841155.1. Taxonomy (GTDB): domain Bacteria; phylum Actinomycetota; class Acidimicrobiia; order Acidimicrobiales; family Bog-793; genus Fen-455. Next base: position 166,452 of record CAWJBM010000002.1, read on the forward strand.
CATGTGCGACGCGGGCACAAGTCGATCGTAAAGTACGAACCAGCCCGGCTAGTCCCAGCTAGCCCCCGTAGCTCAGGGGACAGAGCAGCGGTTTCCTAAACCGCGTGTCGCAGGTTCGAGTCCTGCCGGGGGCGCAGGTCATCGGCGAACGGGATACGAGAGGGGGAGGGTAACCGGGGCACAAACGGCGGACAAGCTGGGAGAACGACCCGCCCTCACGTTGAGAGGCCGCCGGGGCGGCGGTGAGACAGGCGGCCGACTTGACACTCCTGCACGCGGCACCGACTCCGCCCACCTTGGGGGCAACGCCTGAACCCCTCTCCCCAGGGCGTTCCGAACGGATCTCGTGTCTCCGGCCGCCTGGCAGCTCGCCCGCATTCCCGTGTCAAACTCTTGTTCGTGATTCCGCCCAGGAACGCTACGGACCGTCACCTGGAGCGCATGGGGCGCTCGATGGACATCTCGTTTGACGTTGACCTCGGTGAGCTAGTGAGGGGTCATCACGTCGTCGCTCGCGGCATAGAGCTCGCCCGACGCGTGAACGTCCACAGATGGCAGCAAGAGTTCGAGGCCGAGAGAGAAAAGGCCCGGCCGGCTGAGAACAGTCCTATGGTCACCAGCACGATGAGGACGTTGTCCGCCGAGGACATGGAAGTTGTGGAAACGCGCCTGTCAGAACCCCAGCTCCACTACGAGTTCGTACCCGGCCTAGAGAAACAAGAGGACGACGAGGATCCTTTCTTCTGGTACTGGATGCTCCACGTGTCCGACGACGTCGCAACGCAGTACCGGGATGACAATGGAGGAGCGAGGGGACCGGCACAGGGTGGGTCGGCTACCCATGCGACGCGAGACCTCGGTGGCCACATCCCGGACTCTGCCTCACGCCTCGTGCTCGCGTTCGAGCCACCGCCGAGATGGGACCCTCCTGAGCCCTGGCGTGACCGGTTGGTCATCGACCTGCTAGCCCGACAAGTGATCGAATAAGACCCACCGCCCACCTGCCGCCCCAGCTAGCCAGGACGGGGCACTCAGAGCCAACCAGGTAGGCAGCGCGCCCAGCCGGCCAGGACGGCGTTGGAGCCATCCGGCCAGGACGGCGTCAGCGCCAGCCAGCCAGGACAGGAGGGTAGGGAGAGGGATGATGCGCCTCACCGGCAAACGGGAATGCTCTGAATGTCCGCCTTGCATACTCGTCAACCTCACCGACCAGTTAAAGGAAGTCGGCGGCAGTAGGCCATGAGAACAGCCGACGGCCGCTAAGGACAAGGCGACCAAGGGCACTAGGAGCCACTCACGGGAGTGTCGCGGTGAGTGCCTTGATCTTGCTGCCATCGGCGAACGACGACCTCTTCCTCCCCCCGTGGCGAAAGGCTAGCTATGCCTGGGAGCACTCTCATGGCAAGGTCCGGATCCGGGCCGAGCTAACGCCAAGCCTACGCGAAGCTGTTTGTCCCGGCTTCGTGCGAGCATGGCAACGGTGAGATTGCGCGTCTTTCGCCTCGGCAACGGGGCTGGCCGTCCTGTACCGGATGCTGGATGCCGAGCTCAGCTCGCGTATCGGTCCCAAGCACGCCAAGCTGGGCGGTGCGCGCACCGGCAACTGGCACGGCACAACGAGACAGCTCCGTCGGCAGTATCAGACCTGTCGAGCTAGGGGCCTTTCACAACGCCGGTGCGGCTGCGGTACGAGTCCACCGAGCTGACTCCGCTGAACGCGAGGAACATCGGTCGACCTTTGGCCGACCCGACCTTGTGGGCAGGGCCTTTATAGTCTCCGGGGACTAGCAGGGCACACCAACATATGGGGGGGTCACAACCAAGTGCGACGCGCACTCGATCACAACACCGGGGACGGGACACGTCCGCCCGCCTGGCACCGCCACTGGTGGCGGGCCGGACTGGTCATGTCGATTGTCGCGGCCGTGCAGCTCGTCGTCCTGCCGCAGGTCGCGGCCAGCTCGGTCTCAGCGCGGCCCGCCACTGGCGGATCGCCGGTCGTGGGTGCCGACGCAGACCAGCTCGGCACGAACTGGTATCCGAACGCGGGGATCTCACCGGCCCAGGTCAACACCAACGACTTCGGGCAGCTTTTCGACGTCACCCTTCCCTCGGTGAACGGCGTCGCTCCAGGCCAGATCTACGCCCAGCCCATCGTGGCCGACGGCTTGCTGCTCGTGGCCACGGAGAACGACAACGCCTACGGAGTCGACCCCACCTCCGGAGCCGTCGTATGGTCCCGCAATTTCGGCCCCGCGTGGCAGTCCAGCACGATCAACTGCGGCGACCTCGCCCCCAATGTCGGCATAACCGGCACCCCGGTCGTCGACACCGCGACCGGCGTCGCGTACTTCATCACCGACACAACCCCGTCCACCGGCGGGGCGCTGTGGCAGATGCAGGCCGTCGAGCTCTCGACCGGCGATGAAGTGGCGAACTTCCCGGTCGCGATCCAGGGGACGGCGATCAACGCGCCGAGCAAGATCTTCAACCCCGTCCATCAGATGCAGCGACCCGGGCTCGCCCTGGTCAATGGCGAGGTGTACGCGGCCTTCGGTTCCCACTGCGACCAGTCGCCCTGGTACGGCTGGATCGCAGGCGTGACCTCGGGTGGTGTGCTCAACGACATGTGGGTCGACGAGACCGGCAGCAGCGAAGGTGCCGGTATCTGGGGCCCCGGCGGGATCGTCGTCGACAGCGCCGGCAACCTTTACGTGGCGACGGGCAACGGCGGCGCGCCTCCGGTCGGCCCGGGCCTCGGCGTTCCCCAGCCCAGCGGCCTTGGCGAGTGCGTCGTCAAGCTGTCCACGTCCGGGGCGCACCTGCAATTGGCCGACTACTTCTGCCCCTCGGACGCGAATGAGCTCAACTCCTACGACGGCGACCTGGGGTCCGGCTCGCCCACCGGACTGCCGGCGTCGTTCGGCACCTCGAAGGATCCCGACCTGCTCGTCGAAGCTGGAAAATCAGGCGAGGTGTACCTGCTCGACCGGGACAACCTCGGGGGTCTCGGCCAGGGTCCGGACGGTGGTGACAACGTCGTGAGCGAAACGGGTCCGCTCGGCGGCGTGTGGTCCCATCCGGCGGTCTGGGCCGGCGACGGGGGTTACGTCTACATCACGACGTCCAGCGCGGGCGGGACCTCGCGCCACAGCTCCGGCGAGCTGGACATCTACCAGCGGGTCGTCAGCAACGGCCAGGTCTCCCTCAACTGGGTCGGTGACGTGCCGACCATGCCGTTCGGCTCCAGCGCGCCCATCGTGACCTCCGACGGCAGCCTGGCCGGAAGCGGGGTCGTCTGGGACATCGCGCGCACTGGCTCGGGCATCGGAGCCAACCTCGTGGCGTATGGAGCGGTGCCGGTGGCCGGCACAAGTGCCGACCCAGCCGGGCACCTCTCGGTGCTGTGGGAGGCCAGCATCGGCAACTCGACCAAGTTCAACCCGCCTCTCGCGTACGACGGGCGCATCTACGTAGGCAACTACGACGGTCAGATCATGGCCTTCGGCCCTCGCAGCGGTGCTCCACCGCTGACCGGTGGTGCCGTCGAAGCCTACGACACGGTCCTCGGCACCACGTCCGAGAGGACGGCCACCTTTACAGCGTCGGGCAACGTGACCGTCACGGGCGTGTCGATCAGCACGTCAACCTCGGGCGCCTCGGGCGCCTTCACGACCCCGCCGCTGGCGGCACCGGTGCCACTTACCTCGGGGGGCCAGTTGGCCGTGCATGTGACGTTCGACCCGCAGCTTGTCGGCGGGCAGCAGGGCACCTTGACGCTGACGACCAACCTCGGGACCGTCTCGGTGCCGGTCGGCGGCCGGGGGATACCCGAGGGTGTCCCGATAACCGCGACACCGCCCTCGCTGAACTTCGGGCTCCAGCCGATCGGAGGGGACGCCGTCGGCGCCACTGTGTCGTTCCAGAACACGTCCTCGTCGTCGGTCACGGTCGACTCGGTCTACATCGAGTCCGGCTCGCCGGCGCCGTTCTCCGTCGGCGTCCTTGCTGACCCGCTCCCTGCCATCGCGGCCAAGGGAACGCTGAGCGTGCCGGTGGTCTTCACCCCACCGGGCACCTCCGGGGACTTCGTCCAGAGTTTCAACGACCACCTAGTGATCGCGACCAACGCCGGCGAGGCGACCGTCCCGCTCGAGGGGTCGGCCGCGCCGCCTCCCCAGATCGCAATAAGTTCCCTCAGGCTCGACGTCGGCACCGTGGCGATCGGCCAGAGCGGGATAGTGAGCTTCACCGTCGGCAACCGGGGTGGCACGCCGTTGACGATCACCAAGTCCAAACCCCCGACTGCAAGCGGCTTCACGGCCGTCACCTCCCTGCAGGAGGCGACGGTGATCCCGCCGCACGCGCTGAGAACCGAGACGGTGCGCTTCACGCCCGCAAAAGCGGGACGGGCCTCGGCGACCTGGGTGATCAACGGCGATGACAGCTCGGGCGTCCAGACCATCACCTTCACCGGGACCGGCGCCCGGGAGCACATCATCCCCTCACCCCTGCGGCCCGGGTGGAACCTGAGCGGACGGGCGACGCTGGTCGACCAGGACCTGCAGCTGACCTCGGTCACCCCTGACGCGGCTGGGGCCGCGTTCTGGACGACGGCGGTCGCACCTGCTGGTCTACGAGCGTCGTTCACCGCCACCTTGACGGGCGGGACCGGGGGCGACGGGCTCACGTTTGCTCTCGTGGGCGCGAAGGCGGTCCCCACCGGCCCCGGCCGGGACGGACCGGGCCTCGGCCTGGCCGGGCTGAGCGCGGTGGCGGTGGCCCTGCAGACCTTCCCCAACACGCAGAACCCGAGCAGCAACGCCATCGGCGTGGTCACCTCGACCAGCGGGGCCCGGACCCTCGTATGGCGGACGGTCGCCAACGACATCCCGGCGTTGCGCACCCGCCCGACTCATGTGACCGTCACCGTGTCCCAGGGTGTCATGACCGTTGCGGTGGACGGCTTCACGGTGCTCGCCCAGCCGGTGACCCTGCCGAAGTCCGTCTACATCGGTTTCACCGGTGGGACCGGTTCACGCACCGATCGCCATCTGATCTCGGCAGTGCAGTTGTCGGTTCCCTGAGCCTGATCAGCGTCTAGTGACCCCCGACCGTCTACATGGCCGACCGACGCCTGCGCCAGCTCGTGAAAGGGCTCGAGGTCCTCGGCTTGAGCGAAGTGGAGGAACTGCTCAGCTGATGTGCAACCGGCGAGGCGAAACTGGGGCGGGATCAAGCGGAGGTCGAAAAGGACCCTTGTCAGGGTGTTGTGTCGCTAACCCGCCGGGGCGCCAGAAGATTTTCACCTTTGGTCTTGGTTATCTTCACATTTGGGTGTGTCACTCCACAACAGCGAGGATGACGGCGTTGCTTTGAACGCGCGTGGAGGCTGGACAGGCGTACACCGATCGAAGCCTGTGCCGCTCCGCTCGAAACACAGTCCGGTTGGAGGGGATCGAGACGCGAGAACAGCTCGAGCGCCTCCGCGCCCTCGGCTGTGGGGTCGGCCAGGGATATCTCTTCTCACCTGCCGTACCGGCCAGCGAGGTGGCGCCAATGCTCGCCTGGGAGCCAAGTAAGTGGGGGCAGCGGCTGGCACCGTCGACGCCCACTCCAACAAGACCAACAGGCCAACCAGTCCACTGACCGACGCCCAGTTGCAGCATCCGCCAGCACTTGTGCGCGCACGTGGCCGTTTCCGTGCTGCACCCCGCTCGTTCCCGAATAGCGGAAGTACGACCTGCTGTTCCCGCCCCGGCCCAACTTGCCACCGGGCGCTCATAGCTGAAGGGCACCAATTGACCGATCGGACCGCTGAGCTGGCACTCTTCGTCACGATCGAGCGTCATCTGACGTCGGGGCCGCGCACGCAACGCGCTACGGTGACCTTCCTCACGAACACGCCCTTCTCGCGAGCCGGAACCTTCGGACCTGGACAGGACGGCGCGACCATGCGCTCCTCGCGGTCAGCTGTGATGACGCGCACCTCGGCACCGGTCCGCATGTCAAGGAACGGGGCACCTTCTCACCACCGGCAGTATCACCGTCCTCAGGTCCTGGCTGCGCGAGCAGCTCGGCACGTCGTCCGATCCGCTGTTCCCGAGCCGCCGGGGCGGCGCGCTCAGCGCCGGCTCCGGATGAGTTCGGCTGTGACCGGCTACTCGCTCGTTGCAGCGCAACTGGGCGACGCTCAGGCCACCAGCGTGGCGACTGCCTCCGGCGACAGCGGGCGCGCGAAGAGGAACCCCTGACCCTGGTCGCAGTCCAGCCCGGCGAGCGCGTCGAGCTGGTTGCTGGTCTCGATGCCCTCGCCGACCACGGTTGTGCCCAGCGTGTGGGACATCGCCATCACAGCAGCGACGAGCTCGCGGTCGCGGGGACTCCGGCCGATCTGGGCCACGAAGCTGCGGTCGATCTTCAAGATGTCGACCTTCAGGCGCTGCAGGTGGGAAAGCGTCGAGTAGCCGGTTCCGAAGTCGTCGAGGGCCAGGCGCACGCCGAGCTTCGGCAGGGCAGACAGTGTCTCTTGGACGTCGCCGAACTCGCCGACGAGCGCGGTCTCGGTTATCTCCAGGCACAGCAGCGACGGCTCGATGCCGTGGCGGTCGATCACCTCGGCGACACGCCCGGCGAACTCGGGGTCCGACAGCTCGGCGCCCGACACGTTGACCGCCATGGTGAAACCGCTCGGCCAGCCGTCGCGGGTCGTCCACTCTGCGAGCTGGCGGCAGGCCTCGTCCAGGACGAACGAGTCGATCCTGCCGATCAGACCGTGCTGCTCGGCGAAGGGGATGAAGTCGTCGGGCGCCACGACCCCGCGCTCGGGATGGCGCCAGCGCACGAGAGCCTCGACGCCGACCAGTGACCTGTCCTCCAGGGAGAACAGCGGCTGGTAGAGCAGGAACAGCTCCGAGTCCTCGATCGCACGGCCCAGCTCGTCCTGGAGCCGGCTGGCCACGGTGCCGATGCGCCGGGAAGAGTCGAAGGCCCGGTAGCGGTCCCGCCCTGCTTCCTTCGCCTCGTACATCGCCTCGTCGGCCTCGCGGATCAGCTGCTCGGGCTCGGAGAGGGGATCGTTTGTGACCACTATGCCGACGCTGCAGGTGATGGAGAGGTCGCGCCCGTCGTTCACATAGGGGGCGTGCATCCCCCCGACGATGCGGTCGGCGATGAGACCGACGTCCTCGTCGTCGCGCAGGGCCCCGCACAGCACGACGAACTCGTCGCCGCCGAGGCGGGCGACGGTGTCGACATGCCGTGACAGGAGCGAGAGCCTGCGCCCGACCTCGGCGAGCACCTGGTCGCCGGCTTCGTGGCCGAACGAGTCGTTGACCGCCTTGAAGTGGTCCAGGTCGACGTACAGCACCGCGAGCCGGCTCGGCTGACGTTCCAGGGCGACGAGAGCCTGGGACAGCCGGTCCATCAGGGCGGCCCGGTTCGCCAGGCCGGTCACCGGGTCGTGCAGGACCTGGTAGGCCAGGGCGTTCTCAGCCCTGACCTGCGCAGTGACGTCGCGGGAGATCCCGAAGGTGCCGATGATCCGGCCGTTCTCGTCACGAAGAGGCGTCTTGGTGGTCGAGACCCAGGGACTGGTCCCGTCGCTGAAGGTCTCCCGCTCCAGCTTCCCCACGATCGGCTCGCCGGTGCGGATGATCCGCTGCTCGTCCTCGAAGGCAGCTGCGGCGTGCTCCTCGCTGAAGAAGTCGAAGTCGGTCTTCCCGACTATCTCCTCCGCACCACGGCCCGGAGTGACCGTGGCGATCCAGCCCTCGCTGACCAGGAGGAACCGGCTCTGCTCGTCCTTGAAGTACACGCGCTCCTCGGTGCTGTTCAGCAGGTTGTCGATGCAGGTGAGCTTGAGCTCGCGCAGCGGTTCGCTCTCCTGCCACCCCTTTGGATGAAGCTTCGCCTTGACTGCCGCAAGTCCAGCTCTCATCGATGAGTACTATCGACCGATTCGCCGAAAATGCTTAGCGCGAGGTCACTGACTTGTCCTCAAATGGGGCGGAGCTGCCGCTCCAAGGAAGGCTGACGGGTTCTTGCGCCGCCGTGACCCTACCCGCGCGTCAGAGCCTGCAGACGAGTCCGCAGTGTGCATGAAGCGGCGGAAGCAGAAGTTATGGTGATCGCCGATCGCAGACCTGCCGACCGGCACTCGTGCCCCAGACCGCGTCTACCTAGCCGGTCGCCAGTCGGCAACTGTGTTGGACGGTCCTCCGACAGAACGGTCCACGCCGCACTTTCGCTGGGTTGAACGACACCGGACCAGCCCCGGCAGGAGTGACATGGAGTCTCGCCCGGGCGCCCATGACGGCTGTTCGACGCGGCGGCGACGCCGGCCTCATTTCCAGCGGAAGTGGACGAATACCCGCCCGAAATTGCGCGGGTCCTTCTGCACGCGGTGGTACCGGGCTTTGATTTCTTCTTGCTCCAGGAAACGCAGTACCCGTTTCTTCAGTTGACCCGACCCCTTCCCAGGGGTGATCTCCACCACAGTCGCCTTGGTCCGCACCGCCTCTTCGATGACTTCAAGCAAAGCGCGGTCGATGTCGTCGCCGCGGTTGTAGATGTCGTGGAGGTCAAGTTTGAGTTTCACAAGTTCCGCCTCGAGGCTGCATCCTGAGCAGCGATCGCGTTGCCCTGCAAGAAACTTAGGGCTTGTCGAGTAACGACCCGCGTGGACGCGAGTCACCGGCTTGCCGCCTTGGCTCACGAGGTGACCGCAGCGCGAGCAGCGCTGGCTCGTGTGAACTGGATGACGATCGTGCCTGTCGCCGCCGACCTCGTCCGGTGGCCGAACGCCGAGGATCGCCTCGGTGCGAAGAAGCGCGGTCGGAAAGCCCTGGAAGCCTCGTCAATCGCCGCCATCAGCGGATATGGCTGAATCGAGCGCTCAAGGCGCGACCCAATAGGGCTCGTGAAAGGTGATGGTCAGTGAGATCACAGATCTCACCGGTACAACGGTCCGGACCTTGCACGACTAGGTGTGCAATCCCGTGGGCACACTCTCCGGAACTGGCCTGTGCCACCACCACGTTGGACCTCCTGAGAGTCGGAACCCGCTACGGCGTGGCGGAGTTGGTCTCGGGGAATAGCATCCTTTGTGGTTCGTCGAGTCCCGGCGGACCAGACGGGAGCGATCAAACGTGAACTTGCCCGTGGAGCTCATCGCTCTGCTGCACGAGCCGAGCCCCTGCTACGTCACAACCTTGATGCCAGATGGCTCACCCCAGATGACCCAGACGTGGGTCGACACGGACGGCGAGCACATCATTATCAACACCGTTCAAGGCTTCCAGAAGGTGAAGAACGTCGAGCGCGACCCACGCGTGGCCGTGACCGTCTCCGACCCGTCCAACCCCTTCCGCTACTACGCGGTCCGCGGGCGGGTAGTGGGCATCACCACCGAAGGCGGTGCGGAACACATCGAGGCCCTCGCCCAGCGCTACCTAGGTGGTCCCTATCCGTGGTACGGAGGCCGTAGCCAAACTCGTGTCATCCTCACCATCAGCGCGGACAAGATCCACGGCATGGGCTAGGCCGGGCGTTTCGAGCCATCTCGACCCGAGACGCTCGGGAATGGTGTCAGCTCGTGGGGGCTCACGCCGGCACTCGTCTCGTCACCGGCCTTCGTCGAGGGAGCATTCCGATATGCGGTTCAACCCTGGGGTCTTAATGGCTCGAATTGGCGTAGTTTGCCAGACCATAGACGGTCCAACGCATCCACCTCCCGGATCGTGACCTGCGGGTCCGCAAGCCCGGACTTGGCCATCAAGTCGACAAGACCTCGCCGAAGGCCTTCGATTTCGGACTCTCCTCTGGTGACAACATGGACGTCTGCTCCCCGAGGCGTCTGTGTGACCTGGTACTCGACAACTCCGGAGGCTCTCAAGAACACGGTGTCCATGCCCAACCGGTGGACCACCACCCCTTCGTCGTAAGTGAAGACGTCATTGGTCCGCCCGGCCAAGTCGGTGATTCGGCGGTGGGCGCACCCGCACTCGCAGGTTCCGGCGACGACGGTCATGGCATCCGTGATCTCATAGCGAATGAGCGGCTGGGTCCGATTGTAGAGATTGGTCAGGAGGACCTTGTCCGCCGGTTGGCCGGGCGCGACGACGTCGCCATACCGGTCGACCGGCTCGATGATGGCGAGGTCATCGGGCAGGTGCATGGCGACGCCAGCCTCACAGGGGAAGGCATATACCCCTTCCGAGCACCCCCAGCAGTCGTAGATCTCGATTCCCCAGGCGTCGGCGACGACCGTCCGTGTCTGGTCGCTGCATTGCTCACCGCACGTCAAGACCCGCTTGGGGCTGATCTTGAGGCGACCGGCTTCAGCCTCGCGGGCTAGGAGATGCACCGCACTGGGATAGCCCTGCAGCACCACCGGCTGGGCGGAGTTGAGACCGGCCACGATCTCGGGGAGAGGCAACGAGGCCGGGAGATGCGCCACCGGCACGGCCTCGTTGCCAGACAAGTCCCTCAAGAACGCATGGAGAGCGCCGGACAGGCACTTGGCGTCGGACGCGAACAGCGTGCCGACCGAGGCATCGAGCGGGAGGTCGTCACCGTTGCGGCCCCGCCAACGGTTGGCGATGAGCACAAGCGTGGTCCAGTCCTCCCAGCCGTAGACAAACAGCCCTCGAGCACCGGTCGTGCCACTGGTGGCGACGACCCGGTACTGGTCAAGGAGGTAGTCGTCCTCCCTGAGGTTGTCGACGTAGGCGTTGACCACCTCGAGAGTGAGCGCCGGGTTGGTGACCACCTGATCGAAGTTGTCCATCAGATCAGCCTTGGTCATGATCGGCAACGACGGCAGGTCCGCTTCAGTGAAACCTTGGACGTCGATGTCGGCGAGGCGCTCGGCGTGGAACGGGGACCGCTCGGCCGACCAGGCCAGCAACTCTCGAAGTCGGCGCTCACGGTCAGCCGCGAGGCGGTCCGCAGACCACCGCAGCCGGCGGATTGCCGAGAACAGCCCGTCGGTGACATCCGCTCGCTGGCGGACGAAGAGCTCGGCATAATTCTCAGCCACCATCTTCTGGCCACTCCTCCTGATCGGTCTCACGGATGCTGAGGTCGCCCAAGCATCGAAGAACCTCGAAAGCCGGAAGGCCGCACGAGTCGAATACGGTACAGCCACCAACTGCACGACCGTCCCACACCAAGAACTGTTCTTCGGCAAAGTCCAAGCTGTGTGCACCGCATGAGGTCAGCCTCGTCGGTCCGTCCGGGCATCGGTGCCGGTGCGGGTAACCGCGACGGTGATGATTGGAATTGCCAGCACACCCCCGCGTTTGTGGACGCGGTCACCAGGTTGGCTCAGCCAGACGAGCAGGTCAAGGTCTGCTTCGGTCGATCGGCGCACTGAGAGTAGACCGGCCTGAGAGCCCTGCACTCCACTCCTGAACCGCGTGTCGCAGGTTCGGATCGTGCCGGTCGCGATGCACGGGGCGAAACGGCACGAATTAGGTTGGACAAGATGGCTGATCAGCGCCGGCCAGGTAGGGGACCGGCAGCGGTTTCTCGTGCTTGGACCGCGATCGAGCTCCTGTTGGGCGTCGCCCTCCTCGGCGCAGCGGCACTGGCCGGCTTGCTGCTCGCCAGGCGGCCGGGGCCAAATCGTGTGGACGCTGCGGGGTATTTCTATGTGCCGTCCGATCCGAACTCCCATCTCGCGAACGAGCTGGTGAAGATCGGATCACTGCCAGTGCTGCTCGTGGGCATCGGGGTGATCCTTGTCGTCGCGGTCTTGCGCGATTGGGTCCGCGCGTTCGCATGCGCTGCGGCTCCGATCGTTGCCGTCGAGGTCGTGGAGCACATCGCGAAGCCCATGGTTGGACGTGAGATTGGCGCGGGCAGTTTCACCTATCCATCGGGGACGGTTGCCGCTGTCGCGGCGCTCGCCGCCGCAGTGTTTCTCGTCTCTCCACTCCTGTTGCGTCCACTGAGCGCTCTGGTCGGAGCACTCGTGGTCGCTGCCGTCGGCGGGGCTGTGCTGGTGCTCAGATGGCACTACCCGACCGATGTGCTCGGTGGCGTCTGGGTGGGAAGCGGAGCCGTCTTCTTCGTCGACGCGGTCGCCCACCTGCCCTGGATCGTCTTCGCTCGGCAACCTCTGCTCGATCCCCGCTCTGGTGCTCAGGCGGCGGGTCCTCGAGTCCATGCCTAGGACATGGGAACGCTTGCATCGTCCGAGCGGGCACTCAGGAAGAGGGGTGCGGTTGCCAGTCGAATGGCCAGCCGGCCAGCCGGGAGCCCCAAGCGCTTGACACACCGGGCTCCGGGTCAACGCCGTGCTGAAAGCGGCGGGCCGAAGCCGAGACCAGCTGCTTTCCTGACCCGGACCCGGCGTACGGTCACGACACCTCCAAGGGCCCGAGCGCTTGTGGTTCCGGCGCGTCATCACGCGGTAGGTGGCACCCAAGCACGACGATGATCGGCGCCTGCGGCTTCATCGGGCGGTGCGTCATCACTGACCTGACAAGGGCAAGCTGATTGGATGTAGGCATGAACTTTGGGTTGGGTGTTCCGAATGTGGGTGACTTCGCCGACCCTGGCTTGCTGGTTGATCTCGCCAGTGCCGCCGAAACATCCGGTTGGGATGGCTTCTTCGTCTGGGATCACCTCCTCTACGACAGTCCACGGGCTGGCGCCGTGGAACCGTGGAGTGTCCTTGCCGCGGTCGCGACTGTGACGAGCCGGATGCGGATCGGCGTGCTCGTGACTGCGGTTCCTAGGCGCCGACCCGCTTTGCTGGCACAGCAGGTGGCCACGATCGATCTGCTCTCGCTCGGTCGTTGTGTCTTCGGAGCAGGGCTCGGGTCCATAGCCGAGGAATACGATGGCTTCGGAGAGAACCAGTCCCTTGCTGAGCGAGGCCGTCGACTCGACGAGGCCCTCAGTCTCATCCAGTCGCTGTGGGCTCCTGGAATCGTTCATCACCGTGGAGAGTTCTTCACCGCGGATGGAATCGAGCTGCTGCCCAAGCCCGTGCAGGAGCCGCATCCGCCGATCTGGGTGGCCGGCCGTTGGCCCAACAAGGCTCCATTTCGGCGGTCCGCCAGATTCGATGGCGTGATGCCGACCCATGCCGACCATGGGCACGACTCCTTCATGAGTCCCGCCGATCTTCGACAGATCGTCGAGTACGTGCTGGGTTATCGCTCCACTGATCCCCATTTCGATGTCGTGATGGAAGGCATGAGCGACGGCCCCGAGGAGCTGGATCGACTCTCTGGGGCCTATGGCGACGTAGGGCTGACATGGTGGATCGAGAAGCTCGGATGGTGGCGGGGCGGTCCTGACGCCGCGCTGGCACGAGCTGCTGCGGGACCCCCGGTGACTGCCCGAGATTGATCCGCGAAGCTCAGGCGACACCCGGCCGGCCCTGCTTTGCCCGACGAGACGGGAGCTCAGGCGCATCACCGCGTTCAGTGCAAGGACGAGAGCCTCAGCCGAGCATCGGGGTTCGGACCCACAGCAATCCTTGCTAAGACGTACGTGGCTTCGATCTCGGCGAACAACGCGTCCGCAGGGGCGCGCGATGGTCGTTCTCGTTCAGGCCGACTTCGTCTCCGACTTGCAGCTTCAGCACCGAAGCGACCGGGCTCAGCTTGATCGACCTGTGTGCACAGAGCCGACCATCGTGGAGCATCAACGAGTCGCGGAGGACTCTCGGCTCGTTGAGCGGATTCCCGTCCTTGCCCTCCATCGTCCTGCTTCGGTAAAGGAAAGAGCGTCGAGAACGACGACCGTGTTGTTGAAGAAGAGAGGTTCGAACTTGCCGACCGCGGAACCCAGGGGTGTCTTCCCGCTTGCATCGACGGCTTCCGCTGCCGCGATCAGGTCTCGGTACGCGCCAACCTGCCTCCCGATGTTCGCTCGACAGGCGTCGAGGTAGTCCTGGGCGTGGCTGTTTCTCGAGAGCATGAGCAGTGAAGGTGCCGTCCGGTGCGACTGGGGGCGATCGTGGGAGCCGGACTGCCGGTCGAAAGTGGCGCCAACGCGGTTCGCCGAGGCGACGGCAACTCGAGGCTCATCTGCGCCGAGCTCGCCAGCACTCCTCGCATGGCCACCGCCTAGCCCATTCGGAGTCGACAAAAGGCCAGTCACTGGTAGCGCCAGCGGGCGGCCGGAGCTCGATGAGATCCTCGACCTCGAACCGGTTGGCGCGTAGAAGTCGGATCCAGTCGCCATGACCGAGATGGAACTCGACCGTCGGGTCGTCGGGCCACTCGAAGCGGTGCATGCCGAACTGAGGCCGAAGCAGGCGATCGGTGGCCGCGACGCCATCCTCGTCGGGCGCGCAGAGCATCAGCAGTGTGCTGTTGCCCAGAAAGACGAGCTCACCGCCGGGACGCAGCAGGCGTGCCGCCTCGGGGATCCACCGATGTGGATCAGCCCAGATGGCAGCGCCGTATTCACTGATGACTAGATCGAAGGACGCGTCCCGCAGGGGAACCTGCTCGCCGGCAGCGCGCACGAGAGGAAACCACAGGCCGGACTCTTCCTGGCACTGTCGCGCGATGCGCAGCTGCCCCGTGGTGGGATCGACTCCTATGGGCAGCGCGCCCAGGCGCGCGAGCCAGGCGGAGACGTACCCTGTGCCGCACCCGAGCTCCACCACCTTCGAACCGTCGAGATGCGCCGGCAGTATGCCGGCGACACTCTCCGGGACGCCGAAGACGCCCCAGGTTGGCTCGGTCGCCAGCCATTGGCGTCGCGCCAGCTTCAACTGATCGTCGTGGCGCGCCTCCCAAGCCCCGGCATTGGCCCGGACGTGGTCCAGCGAGCCGTCTGACACTCAGTGAACGCTATCTGCCGAGCAAAGCCGCGTGGCTATTGGCCTCTCGATTCGGCAACGCAGAATTCGTTTCCCTCCGGATCCCCCATGACCGCGGCCTCGGCTCCGCCGGGCGGTGAGCTCCTCGAGATCACGGTCGCTCCCAAGGCACAGAGCCGTTCGATCTCGTGCTCGAGATCATCAGCTTCCAGGTCCACATGAGCGCGGTTCTTCCCGGCCTTCGGCTCCGGGACCGGCTGCAGGTAAAGCTGTGGATAGCCGCCGGCCGAGTCGGCGACCAGGGCGCCGTCGGCCTCGTCGTACACCACCGCCCAGCCGAGCACCGCCGCCCAGAACACGGCGAGCCTCTTCGAGTCGCTGCAATCGATCGTCACATATCGCAGAACAGTCACAGCCGAATTCTAGGAGTAGTCCCGGTCGGCGTCATCTCCGTCCGTCCGGCCGGCCTGTCGTCACCACAGACGGACTCTCAGAGCTGGCCGAGCTCCTCGGCCACCGTCGACGCCCAAGTGCGCACGTGCGTGGGGTCGCGCCAGTCACCCGCCTTCCTCTTTGCCATCGCGCTGGCCGGGAAGCCTTTCGCGGTGGACTCGAGGCGGCCTCCGAAGGTCACCTGGCCGCGGGCGCCGACCTGCGACATCACCGCAGCGACCTGCTTGACGGGCGGGATGGCGCCAGCGACGGCGGAGTCGTCGAGCGGGCCGCTGCTCACGAGCCAGACCGGCCGCCCGCGCAACGCCACGGCGTGCCGGCGGGCGAAACGGCGGGCGTCACGGTGCCAGCGTGTGGCGTACAGAGCTCCGGCGATCACCACGGAGTCGTAGCCATCGAGGCTGCGAACCTCGCGAGCCGGCTTGACGGCGGTCTTCAGGCCGGCCGCTGCCAGCTCGTCGCCGATCATCTCGGCGAGCCCGGCGGTGCCTCCACGCTTGGACCCATAGGCAATGAGGACTTGCACAGAACCTCCTTCTCGCGCACCCCGATCGTTGAACGACCATACAGGAGGGGAACCTTGAAACCGAAAGGTGGGATGATAGGAGCCGTGCCCCTGGACATTTCGCGCGCCGTCGAGTTGGCCCCGCGAGTCTGGTGGGCAGGTGCGCTGTTTCCTGGCGACCAGATCCGGTGCCACGTTCACCTGCTGGAGCGAGGAGCTCGTCGTGCTCCTGTCCGGAGCCGACCGCGCTTCGGCTCGGTTGGTGGAACGTGCCGACAAGGCGGTGTACTTCGCGAAAGCCAGCGGACGGGACCAGGTCGGCGTCGCCGACTGACGGTGCGGCCGCATTACTGCCAGATGGGCCGACGATGACGACATACGAGGTGACCAGCGACGCGAGCGGGCACAACCTGGTCGCTTCCTGGCCCGATCTCCCGGAGCGGGCGAATCATCCAGTTGCGACGTTTCAAGAGCTGAAGCTCGCCACGGTGGCCAAGAGCGTGCTCAACGCTGCGTCGCGCTACCGGTGGTGCCGGTGGATCCAACTCCTCGACGAGGGCATCTTCACAGAGAAGATGGCGGGACCAGATCCGACCGCGGTGCAACAGCCGACGGTCGCACAGCCCGCGCCTGGCCCGGGCGCGACCTCGGGTCAAGTGCCTAGGTTGCCGAGGTTGCCGACGAGCGCGGTCCTTGGCGATTCGCCGATGAGTGAGTACCTCCAGGCGCGGATCGAGGGGCTGCTCCAGGACCCGGGCGAGATAGCCGAGCCAGTCGGTGCCGCTTCGGTTGACTTCGCCGACCGCGTTCGGCTCGGGAACCTTCGACCTCTGCTGTGGAGGGACTGGTGCAGCCACCTCCAGACCGACGAGCACGACCGCTTGGCTGCCGAGCTCGACGCGGAAGTCTCTGCGACGACAGGCCTGCTGACCGGTCGGGCGCGGCAGATCGCCTGGTATCTCAGTGCCGAGCTGCTCATCGATGAAGACCACTCGAGGCTGATTGCCAACGACGAGGACGTCGACGGCGAGAAACGTGCAAAGGCCTTCCAGAAGTCTCTCGTCCAGCTTCTCAGCGACCTCATCGGCCTTCGCGTCGAATCAACAGCGGTCGACTGGGACCCCGACAACGAGGAGCTTCTGCGGGTGTACGCGCCCGGGACCGTCGTCGGGTTCTGGCTCGACGCGGAGTGCTGGTACTACGGGTGGCCGGACCCGGGCCCGTCAAGCCTTCAACCCACAATCTGGCGGAACGCGGGTACGTTGCCGACCGACACGAGCGTCGGAGACCTGGCCAGCTTCATCGCCGAGAGAGTCGCTCGGCGAACCTGGCCATTTGGAGGCGACGCTCCCAACGAGAGACGTGGCCTCTTCGGCGGACGCCGCCGGGGTCTGCCCTAGCCGGGTACATCGCCCCGTCGCAGCCAGTCGGCCGACGGCGGCGACAGCTGGATGCCAACGCGGCGGCCTATCATGACCGAACCATGGTGAACCTCTCCGAGAAGGCTCGAGCCGCCCAACAAGCCCTTCGCGACGCGTCGGCCGACTACCAAGCAGTGGTCGATCAAGTGATCGAGGACCCGCGAGGACCGTTTGTCCACAGGCTCCGCGAGGCCGAGGAACGCGTCGCCGAGGTGGCGGCGCTCTGGGCGCTCGAGTACGCCGAGGGTGCCGAGCCCGCCTCCGGCCCTTGAGTCTCGCTACGGCCAGGTCAGCTCGGGTACAGACATCGCGGACCTGAGGCCGCGACCGGCCGGCCTGCTATTGCAGTGGCTCGGCCAAGTGGCGCTCGACTGTTTCGACCTTGGAAACCAGCGCGCCTGTGACGCCGGGTCGGTAGTCGACTTTGATGACCACCGATATGCGCGGGGAGTCCTCCGCCAGGCGCAGCACGCACGACTTGATGAGCGCCATCACCTCGTCCCACTCGCCTTCGACGTTGGTGAACATGGCGTTGGTCTCGTTCGGCAACCCGCTCTCGCGAACGAGCCTTACGGCTTGCGCGACCGCAGCACCGACTTCCTCCGTGCCAGAAGGGCTTACTGAGAACGCCGCGATCATCTGTCCTCCCGTTGTGCCTTGACCACGCTCGGTCGTCCGGCCGATAGGAATCACTCTTACGCGAATCGGTACCTCACTGTCGTCTCCGGGGCGGCCCGGCAGACGCCGCGTGGCACCATCGGCTGTGACCGATCAGCGCTGGACGCGCCGGCACTGGAACCGGGTCGGTCAGCCGTGCGGAAATGCGGTCGTCGAGATGTTGGCGGCGGTCGGCGCAACGGTCTGGGCAATGCAGGTGGACATGCTCGAGTTCTTCACCACGAAGTAGTAGGTCCCGGTCGCCGTTTCGTTGTCCAGCCCTGAGGCGAGCGGCGACTTTATGTCCAGGATCCCCCAGCAGTCCATAGAGGCGTGCGCCAAGGCGGTCAGCACGATGGCGTTTCCGCTGTTGGCCACGTACAGGCTGATCACCTGAGGACCTGACGAAGCGGCCGCGGCTGTGGAGCCCGAGACGTAGGTCAGGCCGGTCCCGATCGAACTGATCGTCGACGTCCCTGCCGCAGAGGAGTCGATGTACGCGTAGGACTGCGCGCCGAATGTTGTGAAGAAGGTGTCCGCCCCGGCGAGCGCCGTCTTGAGATTCGCCTGCGCCGAGGTGTTGGTCGCAGTCTTCGTCGTAGACAAGAACGTGGGGATCGCGATGGCGAGCAGGATTCCGATGATGAGGAGGACCACAAGAAGTTCGATCAGAGTGAAGCCCTCATCGCCGGCATCCGCGACAACACGCCGATTTTCCAACCGTTCGTTTGTAGGCACGACCTTTGCTCCTAGGCCAAGGGAATTCATCAATGAGTTTTTGCACTGTGACACATGATAGCGCCCTACGTGAGCATATGGCCACTCTTTGTGGTATGACACGTCATCGACAGGCTCTCCGGCTCACCGCCGGGCCTCCAGCAGCGGTCCTGGCAAGCTTGCGTCATGACCTGGGCCCTCGCACCTGGCAGGCTGACACCGTGCAGGTCTATCTGATCGACGGCACCTACGAACTCTTCCGCCAGTTCTTCGGCCGACCGTCCAGCGTAGCGGCCGACGGTACCGAAATGGCGGCAACCCGGGGTGTGATCTGGTCGGTGGCCTCGCTCCTCTCCCAGGGGGTCACTCACCTCGGGGTCGCGACCGATCACGTCGTCGAGTCGTTCCGCAACGACTTGTGGGCCGGCTACAAGACCGGTGCCGAGGTACCGCCCGAACTCGGGTCCCAGTTCCCATTCCTGGAGGAGGCGCTCCGCTCACTTGGTGTGACGGTCTGGCCCATGGTCGATCTCGAGGCCGACGACGCCCTCGCGTCGGCCGCGGCCGTAGCCGAAGAAGACCCTCGGGTCGATCAGGTATTCATCTGCACGCCCGACAAGGACCTGGCCCAGAGCGTCGTCGCCAAGCGCGTGGTCCAGCTCGACCGCCGCACAGGGGTCGTCACCGACGAAGACGGCGTTTGGGCCCGTTACGGGGTCGGCCCGGCGTCGATACCCGACTGGCTCGCGCTCGTCGGCGACAGCGCCGACGGGTTCCCCGGACTTTCCGGCTGGGGCCGCCAGTCGGCGTCGACAGTTCTCGCCCATTACGGCCACATCGACTCCATTCCGGACGATGTCGCGAACTGGGACCCCGAGGTCGTCCGGGCGGTGCGCAGCGCCCCCAGGCTCGCTGGCCGGCTGGCCGTCGAGCGCGAGTCGGCTGTCTTGTTCAGGGTGCTTGCCACCCTTCGGATCGAGCGGACACTGCTGAGCAACGTGGACGAGCTGTGCTGGCGGGGCCCGAGGCCGGGATTCGCGGACACGTGCCGGTACCTCCGTGACCGGTCCTTGGCCGACCGTGTTGCGGCGCTCAGCGGTTCCTGAGTCTGCCTAACTCCCGGCGCCGAAGACCCGGGCAAGCTCCTCCGGCACGGCAACCTCCAGCTGGGCGTAGGTGCACGAGCCCGGTTCGCGATCGCGCCGCCAGCGGCGAAACGAGGTGGCGTGACGGAACCGGTCGCCCTGGAGATGGTCGTAGCCGACCTCGCACACCAGCTCAGGCGCCACGGCCTCCCACGAGAGGTCCTTCTTCGCGTTCCACCGGCTCGGCGCTCCTGGCCTGCGGCTGTCTCCACCGGCCGCCGGCGCCGTCCAGGGATGACCCCCGAGGTCCCCCAGGCGGTAGGAAGCGAGGTCGTCCACGAGGCTCTCGCGCAAGGTCACCGCGAAACCGGATGCCACCCCGACATGGTGAAGCGCTCCGTGCTCGTCGTACAGGCCGAGAAGCAGCGAGCCGACGCCCCCACGGTCCTTGTGCCACCTGAAGCCACCCACGACGCAATCTGCCGTGCGTTCGTGCTTCACCTTCAACATGACGCGCTCGCCCTCCCGATAGCCGAGCCCCACGGGCTTGGCGACGACGCCGTCGAGCCCGGCGCCCTCGAAGCGCGCGAACCAGTCCCGGGCCACGGCGGGATCATGTGTGGCCGGAGTCACGTATATGGGCGGCCTGGCACGGCCGAGCACCTGTTCGAGCGCCGGCCGTCTCGATCCGAAGGGCTCGTCGCGCAGGTCGTCGTCACCCAGGGCCAGCAGATCGAAGGCGACGAACGAAGAAGGCGCCGACGACGCGAGGAGCTTGACCCGCGATGCGGCCGGGTGGATCCGCTGCAGCAGCGCGTCGAAGTCGAGACCCGACTCGCGGACGATCACGATCTCGCCGTCGAGGACGCAACGCTCCGGCAGATTCGCCAGCAACGACTCGACGAGCTCGGGGAAGTAGCGCGTGAGCGGCCTCTCGTTGCGGCTGCCGAGCTCCACCTCCGGACCGTCACGGAACACCACACAGCGAAAGCCGTCCCACTTGGGCTCGTAGAGCAGGCCACCACCCTCCGGCATCTGCCGGCAGAGCTTTGCCAGCATCGGGGAGACGGGCGGCATGACCGGCAGCTGCACCCGAGGATCCTACCGGTCAGGTCGTTTCCGACGTCTCGTGGCCCGCCGTCCACTCGAGAAGCCTGTCGGCCTGCCACGAGTTCACGATCGAATCGGAAGGCACCCCGGCTTGTGCAGCCTGGTTACAGCCGAACCCGAGCCATTCGAGCTGGCCGGGCGCATGGGCGTCGGTGTCGATGCTGACCCGACAGCCGAGCTCGACGGCGAGCCGCAGCAGTTCCTCGGGTGGGTCCCGCCTTTCCGGGCGCGAGTTGATCTCGACTGCCGTCCCGGTCCTGGCACAGGCACTGAAAACGGCCACGGCGTCAAAGCTCGAGGGCTCACGCCCCTTTCCCGTCACTAGCCGGCCCGTGCAATGGCCGAGGATGTCGCTGTGAGGGCTCTCCACGGCAGCCAGCAGGCGCCAGGTCATCTGCGGGGCCTCCATCCGGAGCCTGGAGTGGACGCTGGCGACGACGACGTCGAGCTGGGCGAGCAGTGCTTCGTCCTGGTCGAGTGACCCGTCCTCCAAGATGTCGACCTCGATGCCGGTCAGCAGCCGGAACGGCGCCAATTCCTCGTTGAGACTCCGGATGACCTCCAGCTGGCGACCGAGCCGTTCGGTGCTCAACCCGTGCGCCACCGTGAGACGAGGACTGTGGTCGGTAATGGCGAGGTAGTCGTGGCCGAGGCCAGCGGCCGCCTCTGCCATTTCGCGAATGGGGCTGCCACCATCGGACCACTCCGAGTGACAGTGGCAGTCGCCCCTCAGCGCTGCCCTCAGCCCCAGCGCATCGGGGCTGAGCGACTCTGGCTCGGCCGCCTCCAGCTGTGCCAGATAGCTGGGCACGTCGCCTGCTGCGGCCTCGGCGATCACACGCGCCGTCGTGTCCCCGACGTTCGCAAGATCCTTGAGACGCCCCGAGGACACGAGCAGCTCGAGCCTGTCGGGGCCGACATCCTCGACGGCGATCGCCGCCCGGCGGAAGGCGCGGACCTTGTGGGTCTCGGCGCCGTCACGCTCGAGCAGGTAGGCGATGCGGCGAAGCGCCTCGGCGGGTCCCACCGGTTTGGTCCCTCAGTCCTTCTTTGCCCGGCTCGGCGCCACCCGGCTGGGTTCATCGGGCTGTTTCGGGTACTGCGGTGGCCACGGTGCGTCGCGAAGTCCCGCCGCGCGGTCACGCGCCGCCAACTGCAGGAGCGGCTCGAGCGATTGTGGCTGGCCGGGCATCGCGGCCCACGGATCACCCAGGCGCCGGAGCCGGTCCGGCACGGTCGCGATGGTCAGCTCGTCGGGGTCGACCAAGGCGACCTCGTCCCAGGAAAGCGGCATCGACACCTGGGCACCGGTGCGTGAGCGCGCCGACCAGGCTCCGAACACCGTCTTGTGGGGTGCGTTCTGGTTGAAGTCCACGAAGACCCGTCGGCCCCGCTCCTCCTTCCACCAGTTCGCCGTCATAAGGTCGGGCCGGTGGCGCTCCAGCTCGCGCGCGAGCGCCACCGCGCCCGCGCGGACCTCGGTCGAATCCCAGCGAGGTTCGAGACGGGCGTAGACGTGCAACCCGCGATTGCCGCTGGTCTTCGGGTACGCCTGGATGCCGAACTCGGCGAGAAGCGCCTTCACGCACGTTGCGGCCTCCCGGACCTGGTCGAACACGACACCGGGCTGCGGGTCGAGATCGATCCGCAGCTCATCGGCGTGCGTGGGATCTTCGACACGGAACGGCCAGAGGTGGAACCCCAAACAGCCCAGGTTGACCGCCCACACGATGTGAGCCAGGTCGGCGATGACGAGTGCCCTCGAGGTCGTGCCGTTCGGCGTCGAGACCTCGACGGTCTGGAGCCACTGCGGAGCACCTGGCGGAATTCGCTTTTGGAAGAACGACTTCCCGAGCGCGCCGTCCGGGAATCGCTGCAACATGGCGGGCCGGCCGGCTGTCGCGCGCAGGATCGGCTCGGCGACGGCGAGGTAGTACTCAACGACATCCAGCTTGGTCGCCCCAATGCCGGGAAAGAAGAGCTTGTCCGGGTTCGAGATCTCGACGCTGCGCCCCGACACCTCGACGGTCTCGCTGACGGGTCGGCTGTCTCGGCTCGCCACCTCGACAGGCTAACCGGGGCGCTCGCCAGGGCCCGCCCGCCGTTACCGGCGCGCAGGCGTTTGACGATCCCGTGGTACAGACGCTCCGCGCGCAAGCCCTGGACGCGAACAGTTTCCAAGTCCTCGAAATCGTCGGCGAGACGTGCGCGTGCCGCACATCAGGAGATCCCCTGCTCCAATGCCTTGCGAAGCAAGCCGTACGCGAGCGGGCTCAAACCGGGAGCGAGATCGTCGGGGCGCTCGGAGAGCCAGCACGGCCCCAGCCGGACGGCCGTCGCCACTCGATCGCGTCGAGTCCCGCCCGGGGCCACTCGGATGCGCTCGAAGGCCGACCCTGCGGTGCTCGTGTCCGCGCGTCTCTTCGCCTCGCGCTGGGCGAGCACGTCGCGAGACCGGTCGTTCGCCCAGTTGACGCGGATGTCGACTTACGCGACTGCAGCGTCCAGGTCGTCCTCAAGAACAGTCCAGACGATGTGGCCGGACCTGACCGTCGGCGAAGGGTAGGTCACGAAGGCCCCGCTTCGGCTCCACGGGACAAGCTTCACTGAATCGAGTACACCTCGACCACATCACCATTGCTCGCGTTCACTACGACGCTCTCCTGAGTGTGCACGCCGCCTCCTCTACCGAGAGACGAAACGGACAACCCGGAGAACGTCACCAGGTACGCCGGCAGATTGTCAGCGACGAGGGCGTTGGCGCCGGCGGCATTGGTCGACGTGTACTCGTCGTCGGTGAAGCTGCCCACAGGTACGGTGTTGTGGCTGGCCTCAGCCGCCGTCAAGCCGAGTCGCTCCCGAGCTGCCGAGATTGCCTCGGGAACCGTCACCTTGGACGGCCGAGGCGAGCGAGTCCGGCAGTGGTTCAAGGCTGACGCCCACCTCGCTCTTGGCGGCGGCAGAAAGTGGTGCGTACGAAACGCCAGCCCAAACCGGTGATCGCTGGCGGGCCGCAGTCCCGGCTGTCAGGGCTGGAAGGGACACGGCCAATGCGATCTCCGCAGCACAGACCGTGGCGACGAGAACTGCTCTCCAATTGCTCCTGGCGCCCACTCACTAGCCGACGATGTGGACGATGTCGGAGATCACAAGCGTCGTGACAAGCACGATCACCACGCTGTAGAGCGCCGTGATCGGCCAGCGCCAGCGGTGGTTCGCGAGCCAGAACCGCCGGATCCCCCGCACGTCGAAGACAAGGGCGATGAGGCCTATCGGAAGCCCGATCTCCGGCCCTGCGCCGGCCGCCACCCCGAGCACGGGCGTCAGGATCGGCAGCACGACATAGCCGAGAAGGCACCGGAGCCCGGAAAGCATGATCGAAGCGCTGAAGATCCGGTGCGCAGAAGCCTCGTCGGCTGAAGGCGGACCTTCGGGGATACGGAGAACACGACGCATCACGAGGTCTGCGGGCGAAGAAGCGGACCCGTCGGACCCCGTGCCGGGCGCGATCACAGATTGGCTCACCGCTTCGAGGTTACGGCTTTGGAGCCCGCGTCTCCAGCCGGCCTCCGAACCGGCGGAACGACGCAACCGTCGGCCCCTCGGTGCGTGGGATCACGCCAGGCTCAGGCGGATGGAGCCTGCACTTGGTACGGTCGCGATACGTCCCGATCCTCGTTCCAGCTGCGAAACCGACCGGTATGGCAACCGGTGACACCCCGGCGACAGATCCGCCGCAAGCGTCTTCGGGGCAAGGTGTGAGCGAGCCTCCGGAACTGGCCCGGTTGCCGGGCACCGAGCGAACCAGGCGCTTGCGCCCCAAGCTGCGCTGGGAGCTGATCGGCTGCGGCCTCCACGGCCATGAACTCGTGGGCACCGACGCCGCGGAGGTGCGCCTGGAGGACCACCTGTTGGTTCGGGAAGCGGACGGCCTGCGGTGGTACCGCTGCCTCAGGTGCGACTCGTGGCTGCCGCTGGCCCTGCCCAAGTCGCCACCGAACCGTTTCCCGCCGGGGCGTGAGGAGATCGAGCTGCCACTGCGAGGCAGGCCGCTCAGGAACCGGTACGTGCTACGGCTCATCGCGCTCGATCGGGTGGTCCACTTCCTCGTCCTCGCGGCCCTGGCAGCCGGCGTCATCCTGTTCGCCGTCCACAAGAAACAGCTCAGCAGCGACTACACCCACATCTTGAACGCACTGCAGGCCAGCGTCGGCTTCGTCTCCAGCCGCAATGGCTTCTTTCGCGAGATCACCCACCTTGTATCGCTTTCCACCACCAAGCTGTATCTCCTGGGCTCCGCGTTCGCAGCCTATGCAGCGATCAACGCGGTTGAGGCCGTCGGGCTGTGGACCGAAAGACGGTGGGCCGAGTACCTCACCTTCATCGAGGTCACAGTGCTGCTGCCGCTGGAGATTTACGAGCTCGCGCTCAAGATCAGCTACCTGAAGATCGCGGCACTCGTGCTCAACGTCGCGGTGATGGCGTACCTCCTCTGGGCGCATCGACTGTTCGGCTTCCGGGGCGGTTCTGCCGTGGACCGTGTCGAGCACGAGAAGGACACCGGATGGGGCGCCCTGGAGCGCGCCACACCGGTCCCCAGCCAACTCCCGACTGTGCCCCCCACCGCGCCGAGGCCGCCCGAGGATCCCTAGGACCAACCTACGACGGGCCCTTCAGCCGCCCGCTCGACGGCTCGCCTGCCGGCTCAGGACGGCCACATTGATGAAGAAGCCGGACCGCGGGACGAAATGCGACACGGTGACGCGATTGAAACCGTGCTTATAGAACCATCTCACCTCGCCGCTGATGAGCATGAACTGGCCTGGGCTCAAGCGGTTCAGGACTATCCACAATCGTCTGCACCGCGACGCGACGGTCGCAAGCGGCTCGCTCGAGGCCGGCTCGGGAAACCTCGGGTCCAGCGCGTCTGACCATGTCTGTGCGGGTAGCACCAGCTGTGGTGCAGCCCTCGCGCCAGCTTCCAGGGAGAAGTAGTACGCGAGGTTCGAAGCGACTGCGGGCTTGTTGACCGTGAGGCAGTCGCCCCGTCGGGAGTCTGTGCGAACGTAGCGAGACGCCGGAGCCCACTGCTCATATGAGATCCCGTAGGTCGGAACGAGGGCTGCCACGAGCAGAGCCACGACCCCGATGGCGAGCGCGTAGGACAGACCCCTTGGCAACAGCTTCGAGAAGACGAAGGCCACGGCCATGGCTCCTGCAGGGACACTTTGAAGGAGGAAGCTCGAGTTGAAGATGGAGCGATAGGCGAGCGAGAAGACCGAATCGAGCAACAACGGCACAAGGAGCCATGACAACACGATCCCGAGGCACGCGGTCTCGATCTCACCGGGCTCGCTCCGTGCTCGGGACAGCAGTTCGGCACCAGCCGCGACAAAGCAGAGGAGCCCGATGACCGTGACGATGCCTGAGATCAGCGTGACGGCAAAGAAGTCCGGCGCAACTGCCGAGGTCAGCTCCTCGAGGATGTGGACTCCCTCGGTTGTGGAGGGAGGTGCGTTGGTGCTCAGGACGCCGGCGGCACCAGTTCGCAGCATGAGGAAGATGAGCGGCACATAGGCCAGGGTCGTGACGCCGACAACGGTCAGAATCGGTCTCGCCTGTCGGCGGGCTTGGGGCCAGAAGGCGAGCACTAACCACTGCGCGGCGAGGAACATCGAGGCATAGGCGAGGGTGTAGATCGAGAGAACGACGAGGACGGCGTACACGCACCACCGTCGCCCGCTCGGACATTCGATGGCCCGAAGAAGGGCGAGAATGCTCAACGCGATCAACAACGTCCCCAGGGGGTAGCCGCGGGCCTGCTGGTTCCACACAACCAGTGCAGGGGCCACGGCCACGACGGCGGCTGAGATCGTGGCGCTCAGCAACCCGAACATCCGCCGGCTGAGGAAGAAGATGACCGGTGTAAGCGCCACGCCCGCCGAGGCCGACGGAACCCGCAGAGCAAGCTGCCCGCCTCCGAACAAAGCCACGAAGACATGGAGCAACAGGTAGTACGACATCATGTTCCCGCCGTCGAGCGTGATGGCCGACCACAGGCTGATGCCGTGGTGAACGGCGATCAACGCGCTGTGGAGCTCGTCGTTCCAAAGGCTCCGGGACCAGAGGTCGAGAAAACTCACCACCGCCGAGGCCGCGGTGAGCCCAATCAGCAGCAGCAGTTCCGCTCGGGAAAGACGCGCTGCACGCGCCGGGGCGGTAGCCCGCCCGCTGGTCGCCCCCTCCGCCCGAGCTTGGACCATCCCCACGAGGTTCAGAGTTTCTCACAGGCACCGGCAAGCCCCCGGCTAGGCCGGCATCGACACGATCGACCCGACCCACCTGGCGTCATCTGCTCGGACGAAGAATGTGCGAGTGCGAGGGCGGCAGGTGCGCAACGGACGTCGTTTCCCGGCCACCCGACGGAGTGCTCACCTGTCGCTGTGACTCTCGAGCTCGTGAGCTTCCAACCTCGCAGGACCGTCGCGACGATCCTCACGCAGATGTCTCAGTCCGTTGCCGGGCGTCCTCCGCCGGCGGTCGCTGTCGCGCCACTCCAAGAGCCCCAGCCAGGCGCCCTGGCGTAGCCACCGTGGCCGCCGAAGCCGCCTGGCGCGCTCGGGCCGTCCGGGCCGAAGGAGACGTCCGAACCGACGTAAACCGTCAGGGCGGCGAAACTGCTGTCGGTGCCGGGTGTGCCAAAGGCCTCCACGAGATCACCCTTCGCCACCGAGGCAATGGTCGTCGTGCCGCTCGAGTTGCGGAAGACCGTGCTCGAGTCCGTCGTCAAGGTCTCGGCCGTTCCATCGAAGCTCGTGATCGTGATCGTCGTGCCGGAGACGCCGGTCACCCGACCCGCGACGGACGGCAAGACGACTTGGACCGTCGTGGCGTCGATCTGGTCGTGGTCGGACGACAGCGTGCCGGTGACGGAGACGACAGTGCCGACCTGCAGGTCGGAAGCCGATGCCGGCTGTCCGGCTTCCTCGTAGGTCGTTGACGAGGAAGTGTTCACCGTCACGTTCAAGCCGTCCTGTTCGGAGACGACGACCTGGGACCCCTTCAGGCTGACAACCTTGCCCGAGACGTGAGGCTGAACGATCTCGACGAGCTTCACAAGCTTCGAGCTGCTCGGGCTCGTTCCTCCCGGCCGACCGGCCGGAAGGAACATGACCTGCTCGCCCACCACCACCGCGGAGCGCGCGACCTTCTTGCCACCTTCGCGGTAGACCGTCGATGAGTTGGTCTTCACCGTGATGGCGCGACCGAACAATGAATCAACGGTGATGGCTGTCGGGCTCACAAACCTGACTGTGCCGCCCTGGCCTAAGCAGCCGCCCCGGCCGAAACCGCTGCCGGGCCCGAGGCCGCCGCCGGACCCGAACTGCCCGAAGCCGCCCGGGCCACCCAACCGCGGCTGACCCGGCGCGGGCTTCGATGGGGTCGCCGGGCCCGATGCCGTGGCGAGGGCCTGACCGGCAGACTCCGTAGCCGCACCGTGGCTGGATGCAGCGGAGGCGACGCCATAGCTGCCTGCGGCCAAACCGCCCGCGACAACCGTTGCCGCCGCGGCTCGCATGCTCAGCGAACCCCGCCGACGCCTGCCGCGCGCGGCCGGTGTCGCGGTCGTCGCTTCGCCGAGATCCTGTTGAGGTCCTGGGTTCCGGTCGTCCATCTTGCACTCTCGTCTCTGACGCTTCGGGAGAGGGATGGGACGACCCTGAGTTTGGCCGGCCCACCCCTCGCTGGCGGTCAGAATGCTCCTCCACCCTGTGAAATCACTTGGAATTCCCTACGAGCTCGTCGAGCGGGCCTTCTAGTCGACGATCGCCGAGTAGACGAGCTGCTTCAGCTCGCGGCGGATCGGATAGGTGCTCGACGGAAGCAGCTGGGTGAAGAACAGCGCCGTCAGCTCCTCGGCCGGGTCGACCCAGAACTCCGTGCTCGCTGCGCCTCCCCAGGCGTACTCCCCGGCGCTGCAAGTCACCTTCTGCGCCGCAGGGTCGATGACGACGGAGAAACCGAGCCCGAAGCCGAGCCCGGGCTGCTGCTCTCCGCTCGAGCTGGCGAACTGGGCCAGATCCGCACCACCGGGCAGGTGGTTGCGGGTCATGTACGCGACGGTTCGTGCGCCCAGGATCCTCACGCCGTCGAGCTCACCGTGACGCAGCAGCATCTGGGTGAACCGGTGATAATCCGCCGCCGTCGACACCAGCCCGTTGCCACCCTTAGGCGCACTCGGACGGTGCAGTGCAGCCTCACCCATCTGGACGGCGCGCGTCGCTCGACCGGTGACGAGATCGGGCATGTAGAGCACGGCCAGCTTCTCGGCTCCTTCGCCCTCGACGTAGAAGCTCGTCTCCTTCATCCCGAGCGGCCCGAGCACACGCTCGGCGAAGAACCGGTCGAGCGACTGCCCCGTCGCGACCTCCACGACACGGCCGAGCACGTCGGTCGCCATCGAGTAGTTCCACTCGGTGCCCGGCTGGCAACGCAGGGGAATCTCGGCCAGTCGGCTGCAGCAGCCGGCCAGATCGAGATCTCCGGGCGCGTCCCACTCGAATCCGGCCGAGCGGTACATCGCGTCGACCGGATGGTTGTACATCCAGCCGTAGGTGAGGCCCGCCGTGTGGGTCATCAGGTGCCAGAGCTTGATCGGCTCCAACATCGGGACCGTGACCGGCTGGAACGAGGAACCTCCGGCGAAGACCCGTGTCTCGGCGAATTCCGGGATGAACTTGCTCAACGGGTCATCGAGCGCGATCAGGCCCTCCTCACAGCAGATCATCGCCGCGACCGACGTGATGGGCTTGGTCATCGAGTAGATGCGAAAGCGCGTGTCGGCCTCGACCGCTTCATCGTTCTCCAGATCGCGACGGCCGCGCTGGACCACATGGGCGACCTTGCCGCCGCGGGTGACAACGGCGAGGAACCCCGGAATCCGCCGGTCCTGTACGTACCGGTCGAAGTGCCGATCGATGCGAGCGAGCCGGGCCTGGTCGAGGCCAACATCCGATGGGTCGACCTCGGGAGATATGCCGGACATCACGACCACCCTATGACCTGAGAAGGCCGGAAGGCCCTTCATCGGGCAGGTCCCTTCGGGCGACGACAACCTGCGTATTGCAGCCCGAAGGCTCCGGCGTACCAAGATGGGGCCATGACGAACCTGCGCGGACGCAACCTGTTGAAGGAGACCGACCTCACCCGGGAGGAGTTCCTCCACCTCGTGGACTTCGGGGCCCGACTCCGAGAAGACAAGCGGGCCGGGCGCGAGCGTCAGTGCCTGGCCGGTCGCAACATCGCGCTCATCTTCGAGAAAGCCTCCACGCGCACCATGTGCGCCTTCGAGGTGGGCGCCTACGACCAAGGGGCGCACGTCACCTACCTGGGACCCACCGGGTCGCAGATCGGTCACAAGGAGTCCATGGCGGACACGGCCCGCGTCCTCGGCCGGATGTTCGACGGGATCGAGTACCGCGGCTCTGCTCACGCCAATGTCGAGACCCTCGGCCGCTACGCAGGCGTACCGGTCTGGAACGGCCTCACCGACCAGTGGCACCCGACCCAGATGCTGGCCGACATCCTCACGATGCGTGACCACGCGAACCAACCGCTCGACAAGGTCGCGTACTGCTACCTCGGCGACGCCCGTAACAACACGGCGAACTCCCTGCTCGTCACCGGCGCCCTGCTCGGCATGGACGTCCGGGTCGCCGCGCCCGAGGCACTCTGGCCCTCGTCGGAAGTCCAGTCGACGGCCCACGGGCTTGCGTCCCGGTCGGGAGCTCGCATCACGCTCACCGAGGACGTCGCTCTGGCGGTTCGCGGGTCGGACTTCCTCTACACCGATGTTTGGCTGTCGATGGGGGAACCCGTCGACCAGTGGGACGCGCGCATCGACCAGCTTCTCCCCTACCAGGTCAACGGACCGCTCATGGCAGCGACGCGCAACCCCGACGTCAAATTCATGCACTGCCTTCCCGCGCTGCACAACACCGAAACCGAGGTCGGGCGGCAGATCTTCGAGAAGCGGGGCCTATCGGCACTGGAGGTCACCGAAGAGGTGTTCGAGTCGCACGCCTCTGTCGTCTTCGATCAGGCGGAGAACCGGCTGCACACCATCAAGGCGCTGATGGTCGCCACGCTTGCCGGCGAGTGAGCCTCGCCGGCAAATTGGTCGCGGTCGCGTAGTGAGAACATGGCGAGGATGAAGCCGGGGAATCCAAAGGCTTTCTGAACCACGAAAGCAGGTTCAAACCACGGTTTGGGCACCCGCGCCCTTGCCGATGAGCTCGAAGGCCTCCCACATCGATGCGTACCGTCCTTGGAGGGCGAGCAGCTCCTCGTGCGTGCCCACCTCCACAACCCGACCCGAGTCGAGAACCGCAATGCGGTCGGCGGTCCTCGCCGTCTGCAGGCGGTGCGCGATCACGACCGTGGTACGGCCGTGCGAGACGAGCTGCATGGCGGCGGTGACCCGGGCTTCCGTGGCAAGGTCCAGGTTCGACGTCGCCTCGTCGAGAAGCAGGATCGCCGGATCGACGAGCTCGGCCCTGGCCAGGGCGATCAGTTGGCGCTGGCCCGCCGAGAGCGACCGCCCCCGCTCGGACAAGACGTGGTCGTAACCGCCCGGGAGGCCAACGATCAACTCGTGGGCACCGACAGACAGGGCGGCTGCCTCGACCTCGTCATCGGTGGCCTCGGGTCGACCGTAAGCGATGTTGTCACGGATCGTGCCCGTGAACAGGAACGCCTCCTGGGGCACATAGCCGAGCTGGCACCGGTAGTCGTGAAGTTCGAGCGACCGCAGGTCCCGGCCGTCGGCCCGCACGCCCCCCTGATCGGGATCGTAGAAACGGGCCAACAGCTTCATCACCGTCGACTTGCCGGCCCCGGTCTCGCCAACGAGTGCCACGGTCTCGCCGGCACCGATCTCGAGGTCGATGCCCTTCAGGGCCTCCGGCAGGGGACGATGGTCGGCGTCGTCGCTCACGAGAAGCCTCGTGTCGGCGGGGCCGCTCCGGTGGGCGCCGGCCCTCGGCCCGGGTCGCCTGAAAGCCGAGGGGTAGGCGAAGCGCACGGCGTCGAGGCACAAGGCCCCGCTCAGCCGCCCGGGCCTCTCGGCGTCCGGCGCGTCCGGGGTGAGCGTGTCGAGTGACATCAGCTCGGCGATCCTCCCAACCGAGACTCGCGTCTGCTGCCAGGAGTCGAATACCTGGGACAGCTGCTGGATCGGTGAGAAGAACAAGTCGACGTAGAGCACGAACGCGATGAGGGCGCCCGTCGTCAGGTGGCCACTGGCGATGAGGCCCGCCCCCACACCCAGGACGAGGGCGTCGGCGACATCGCCGAGAAACGCCACAAACGGGAAGTACGTGCCGACGAGCCGCTGGGCTGCCACCCGGGCGTCGAGGTACTGCTGGCCGAGGTGACGAAAGCGCCGCCTTGCCAGGTCCTCGTGCACGAATGCCTGCGACTCGCGAACTCCCGACAGGCTCTCTTGGAAGTCGGCGTTCACCACGGCGATGCGGTCGCGTGCGAGCTCGTAGGTCCGGGCCGCCTTGCGGCGGAACACGACCGTGGCGAAGGCCAGCGGGACGACCACGCTCAGGGTGACCAGGGCAAGCCGCGGGTTGAGCGCGAAAAGGGCGACACCGACGCCGACGAAGGTGCACATGCTCACGAGGGCCGAGAGGAGGCCGTTTTGTATGAGCGACTCGAACTGGTCGATGTCGGTGGTCATCCGGGTCATGATCCGTCCCGCCATCTCCCGCTCGTAGTAGTCGAGCGACAGCCGCTGGAGGTGCGCCCAGATCCGGATGCGCAACGACATCATGACGCGCTGGGCGGTGCGTCCGGTCACGAACGTCGATCCGATCTCGTCGATCAGGTCGGCGAGCGTGATGACGAGATAGATCGCCGACGCGACCAGGACCACCGCCTTCGAGCCGGTGGCGACACCGTTGTCGATGCCCTCTTTCACGAGGATGGGCCCGGCCAGGGACGCCAGGGCGTCGAGAGCGACGAGCACCAGCCCGAGCCCGAGCGGTCGGCGGTACTCGCTGAGCAGCGTCCGGAGGCTGAAGTGGCGCACACGGCGCGTCTCGGCCTCGAGGTCGACACTCGGAAAGTCTCGGATCGGCCTGAGCGCGGCCACCCTCGCCAGGAGCTCCGGAGTGGGTGCCAGGTTCAGGCGCCATCCGCCGCCTGTGCGCAGGCCCGGGCCCATGCTCGGCGCCCCGACACTGCGGAAGGACTTCACAGGCGGCACCTGTGGCGAAGCTGGGACGGACGCCAGCGGGCTCATGGCGGCGATGACCTCGATGCGATCGCCAACCGCTCTGGCCTCTTCCTCCTCGAGCCCCGAGAGAAGGGAGCGGTAGAAGGCACTTCGCTCGACGAGCTCCTCGTGCGTGCCGACGTCGACGACGCGGCCCTCCTCGAGGACAGCGATGCGATCGGCAAGGTGCAACGTGGAGCGGCGGTGGGCCACCAGGAGCGTCGTGCGGCTCTGCATGATCACGCGCAGTGCGGAGTGGATCCGCTCTTCCACCTTGGCGTCGATGGCGCTCGTGGCGTCGTCGAGGATGAGGATGCGCGGGTCGGAGAGGATCGCCCGGGCGAGCGCCACCCGTTGGCGCTGGCCGCCCGACAAGGTGAGCCCTCGCTCTCCGACGACGGTGTCGTAGCCCCTCGGCAGCTGTTCTATGAACTCGTGCGCCTCGGCAGCGCGTGCGGCGGCCTCGATCTCCTCGAAGGTGGCGTCCGGCCTGCCGTAGGCGATGTTCGCCGTCACCGTGTCGGAGAAGAGGAAGCATTCCTCGAAGACGACGCCGATCTGGCGACGCAGCGACGCGAGCGCCACGTCGCGGACATCGTGCCCATCCACTCTCACGGCGCCGGAAACCGCGTCATAGAAACGGGGCACCATGTTCGCCAAAGTCGACTTCCCACTACCGCTCGGGCCGACGAACGCCACGGTCTCGCCCGGTTGGATCTGCAGGCTGACTCCGCGCAGCACCGGTGGCCCGTCGTCGTAGGAGAAGCCAACCTCGTCGAAGACGATCTCACCGGTGAGCGGCGGCAGCTCGACAGCACCGGGGGGATCGACGATCGCCGGCTTCAAGTCGAGCAACTGGAAGATCCGCTCGACGCCGGCCCGTGCCTGCTGACCGATGGTCAGGATGCCGGCGAGCATGCGAGCGGGGGCCACGAGCTGGGTCAGATAGGTCGAGAACGCGAGGAAGGTCCCGAGCGAGATCTCATGGCGGATGGCGAGGTACCCGCCCAACGCAAGAACGCCGACCTGGCCGAGACTGGGGATGGCCTCAAGCAGGGGCTGGTAACGCGACTCGAGGCGCACGGCCCGCATCTGGGAGCCGTAGAGCTTGGTGGCGGCGGCCGTCACGCGCTCGAGCTCGCGGCGCTCCTGGCCGTAGGCCTTCACGACGCGGACCCCGTTCACGTCCTCGTCGACGATCTGGGCGACGTCGCCTTCTCTCTGCTGGCCGTCCCAGGTGGCGGGAAAGACCCGCCACCGCATCCGGTAGGAGATGAACAACAACGTCGGGGCAACGAGCACGCTCACAACCGCGAGCAGCGGGGAGAGGTAGACCATGACCCCGAGTGAAAGGACAAGCATGAGGATGTTGCCGCTCATGATCGGGAGGAAGCTGAGCAGGCCCTGCACGAGCATGGAGTCGGAGTTCGCCCGGGCGACCAGCTGGCCCGTCGGCATGCGGTCGAGGTTGGCGAAGTCGAGCCGCTGCAGGTGGTCCTGCATGGCGTTGCGCAGGTCGTACTGGACGTCGAGGGCCACGCGGCCACCTCGGTAACGGCGGAAGTAGGTACCGACGAAGGTCACGACGCCGAGGCCCAGCAACGCCGCGAGCCAGGGCGCCAGCGGCGAGGAGTGCCTCAGGATCACGTTGTCGACGATCTGGCGCTCGATGAGCGGGACGATCACCTGGGCAACGCCGCCGACGATGGCACCGGCGAAGGCGATGACGAGATTGCGCTTGTGAACAAGCACATAACCGCCGAGGCGCCTCACCCAGCCGCGGGGAGGCTCGGCCGCCCGGTCGGTCGCCCGGCCCGCTGGTACTTCGGCCTGTTTCTCGACCGCAGTCCTGCGGCTCACCGGCGTCGTTCCGCGGCCGCCTGGTCGATCGCCCTGCCGAGCGCAACCAGCGCGTCGATCACGTCGTCTCGGCGTCCTGCACGGGCCGCGAGCGCCTCCAGGTGGGACGTCATCGCCAGCTGCGCCCTTTCGAGCGTCCCGGCGCCCGCCTCGGTGAGGCTGAGCTGGACAGCCCGCTGGTCGCCCACGATGCCCGAGCGAACCAGCAACCCACGAGAACAAAGCGCCTCGACCGAGGCGCTCACGGTGGGCTTGCCGAGCGCGAGGCGAACGGCGACCCGGCTGGCCCGCTCGTCCCCGGCGGCGATGGCCGACAGCACACGGTAGTGGGCGAGGCTCAGGCCGCCCGAGGCCCGCTCCATGACCCTCGACGCCCTCGTGAGCGCCTGGACCGCCTCGATGGTCCGGGCCTGGGCCGCGGGGCCGGTTCTGTTCGGGACCGGACCGCTACCGGACGCGCCGGCGCCCGCAAGCGGGTCCCTGCTGCTGGGCACTGGGGCAGTCTAGACAAGGTAGTTCGATGGTCGAACCATCCCTAGGGACCCGCCCGTCGCGACGAGTGGTCGCGCCAGTTCCAACTGGTACCCTTGGGGGTATATTCGATCACAGTTGTCACGCTCCGTCAGGAGTCGGCCCGGGAGGTTCTCGTGAGTCGCGAACATTGGGATGAGCGCTACGGAACCGAGGAGCTGGTCTGGAAGGCCGACCCGAACCGCTTTCTGGTCGAGGAGCTGGGCGCGCTCTGCCCGGGCCGGGCACTCGACATTGCCTGTGGTGAGGGCCGCAACGCGGTATGGCTCGCCTCGAAGGGTTGGCGCGTCACCGGCGTGGACTTCTCTCGCGCCGGGCTTGCCAAGGCACAACGGCTGGCGGCCGAGCGAGGGGTGGAGGTGGCCTGGGTCGAGGCCGATGTCGTCGAGTGGCAGCCCCCGGCGTCCTCGTTCGACGCCGTTGTGGTGATGTACCTGCACCTTCCCGCGGAGCAACGCCGCCAGGTGCTCGCGCACGGCGCAGCCGCCTTGGCGCCCGGAGGAGTCCTGCTCGTGGTCGGCCATGACACCTCCAACCTCCTGCGGGGAGTCGGTGGGCCACAGGACCCGGCGGTCCTGTTCGGGCCGGAGGAGATCGCCGAGGACCTCTCCGACCTTCAGATCGGGCGGGCGGAACGGGTCACGCGCAACGTCGTCACCGACGCCGGTGAAGCGACCGCCATCGACGCGCTCGTCCGGGCGGTGCGGGCTAGCTGACCCGAGGAGACGGCCTGCTGCTCAGGCGAGCTTCATGAACATTCTCTGCACGGCGTCAAGGGGATAGCCGTCCGCCTCGGCTTGCTCAGGGTGCTCCACGCAATAGGTGAGACCGGCGGCGACCAGCCGGAAGCCCGCCTGCTCCAGAGCCTTGGAGGCCGCGGACAGCTGCGTCACGACGTCGCGGCACTCGCGGCCCTCGTCGAGCATGCGTTCCACTCCCTGGACCTGGCCGACAACTCGGTGCAGACGTTTGCGGACATCATCCACGACCTCATCGGGAAGCTGCATCGCGAGCTCCTCTCGTGGTTTCCCGCCCTCCGGAGCGGGAAAGTGCTTCTGCGGTCATCGTTCTCGTTTCTCTCGCTCTGCTCTGGCGCAACAATTGCCAGCAGAGGCCCAGCAAGATGATACCCGTTAGGGTATCGTGACCAGCGAGAAGCCAGGAACAGAAGGAGCGCGCAGTGCGCTCGGCCGCCTCGTTGTCGTGCTTCTCGTGGCCGCTAGGTCCTCGAGGGCGACACCGTCCTAGACCGGCGCGCACGAAGACCCGGAGAACCGGGTCCCCGCCAACGACGGCGCAAAGTCGTGGTCGGGGATGAAGTCACCGGTCCGCGGATCCTGAACGTAGGCGACCGGCGCCGGCTCACCGCCTGCGATCCGTGCGACTGCGATGATCAAACGGCTGATGTCAGCCTCGGTCGTGTTGATCCCGCCGCTCGCCCGAACCGCCCCGGGCATCCGTGTGCGGTCACCCTGGCGCACCTCGCTCCGGAAGCCCGTGATCTCCTCACCGCTGAGGCCGAGCAGCCGCATCATGTAGGGATGCGCGCAGAAGCAGCCGTGCCGTACGCCGATCCCGTCCTCGGCCGACAGTCGGGCAGCCACGAGGCCGTGCGAGAGACCTTCCACTGTGAAGGACACGACGGGCAGGGCGTCGGTCCGAAGATCCGGCCCGAGGACGCACACTCCCGGGATGGCCGCCAGCCCTTCCCGCAAGAGGCGCCCGATGTGGCGGTCGTGGGCGATGATCGCCGGCCAACCCATCTCGGCCAAGCAGTCGATCGCGGCGTGCAACGCCACCGCCCCGACCACGTTCGGAGAGCCCGCCTCCTCGCGATCAGGAGGGTCGTTCCAGGCGACATCGTCAAGATCGACAAGGTTGACAGAACCGCCGCCGGCCAGGAACGGGTCACCGTTCGCGAAGGCTTCGCGAGGCCCGATGAGCACGCCCGAGCCGAAGGGCGCGTACATCTTGTGGCCGCTCCAAGCGACAAAGTCGGCCCTCGGGGGCAGGGGACGGTGAGGCGCGAGCTGAGCGCAATCGAGCGCCACGGGGATCTCTCGGCTGTGGGAGGCGTCGATGATCTCCTCGATCGGCGGTATCCATCCGGTGACGTTCGAGGCGCCGGTGATGGTGAGCAGCCGGGGCTTTGGTAACCGGTCCAGTTCGGCTGCGACCTCGGCTGCTGTGAAGGTCCCGTCGCTCCGGCACTCGACGTAGCGGCGCTTGGCCACGCGAGACCACGGCAGGAGATTGGAGTGGTGCTCGACAACGGAGGTGACGACAACGTCGTCGGGACGCAGGCGCAGGCGGTAGGCCAGGTGGTTGATGGCTTCGGTCGTATTACGGCAGATGATCGCGACGTCGTCGCGACCTTCGCGTCCCGCGAACAAGAGCGCCACGCGCCGCGCATTTTCATACGCGTCAGTTGAGATCTGGGACTTGTAGCCGGAGCCACGATGGACGCCCGAGTACGACGGGAGGAACTCCTCGACGCGGCGGAGCACCGCCCCGAGCACGCCCGACGACGCAGCCGTGTCGAGCGCGACATAGGGGCGTTCGTGACCGTCGATGCACGGCACGAGCATCCCGTCACCGACCAGCGGAACAGGAAACCTGGTCACGATCCTCCTATCTCTCGACGCCGGTCCCGTTGACCTGACGCTCCGGCACCGATCCGGGGCATGCAGACGGATGCAGCTCGGGAATACAGAGATTCTTACACCTAATTCTATTGCTTCGCTGATTTCCACGGTTTTGAGGTAGCATGGCCGATGATGAGCTCGAGAGGCGCGACGCTCCCGAAGACCGGCCCGAACGACTTTGGCTGGCGCCTTGGCGGCAGGCCGCTCAGCATGCTGTCGGACAAGTCCTTCGATCTCGCCGCCAACCCAGACGGCTCGTTCCTCAAGCCCTACTGCCTGGACGTCGCCACCCTCCAGTCGTGCCTGCAGTGCGGCGCATGCACCGCGACATGCGACCTTGCCGGTGAGGAAGGGCTCTTCCCCCGCCGGCAGGTGACCTTCGTCCGGCTCGGGCTGCAGGAGCGTCTCGCCGCCGACCAGGACATCTGGCACTGCTACGGCTGCACCGAGTGCTCCACCCGGTGCCCGTCCAACGCCAAGCCGGCGAGCATCATGAGCGCGCTCAGGCAGTTCGCCACGGACCGCTACGCGTATCCGCGAGTGCTGGCTCGCGTGGTCAACAGCCAGCGCCTCTTCTGGCTGGTCTACGTCGCCACCGCCGCTTTCCTTTTCGCGATGATCGCCGCTACCGGTGCGTTCAGACCAGGTCCCGGGCCTCTCCGTTACGCGGGGATGCTCCCCGACTCGGCACTTATCCCTGTTTTCTCGGTCCTCACGGTCCTGCCGCTGATCGCGATAGGTATAGGCGCTGCCCGGGCGTGGCACGCGTGGTACGACGGCTCGCTCTGGGCAACCAGGCCGCGGATCCTCGGGCGCTCGATGCAAAGAGCGGTCGGCGAGATCCTCGCGCACAGGAAGTTCACCACCTGCAAAGAGCGCCGGCTCAGGCCTTGGGCCCATCGGGCGGTCCTCTTCGCCTTCCTGGGCCTCGCGGTCATCTCCGGCGTGGTGGCACTGCTCCTGCTTGCGGGACGTCCCTACCCGTTGTCGATGGGCAACCCGCTCAAGGTGTTGAGCAACGTCTTTGCCGCGTTGCTGATCGGTGGCACAGGCTACTTCCTGCTGTTGCGCATCACCGACGCCACGCGGGGCTACCGGAGCACCTTCTTTGACTGGGCTTTCCTGGTGAACGTGCTGCTTGCCGGGGTGACTGGGGTGGCCACCGAGGTGCTGCGCGTGGCGGACGAGCGCGCCTGGGCGTACCCGGTGTACTTCGTCCACCTGATGGTCGTGTTGGCGTTGGCCGTGACTCTCCCCTATTCCAAGCTCGCTCACGCCGTCTACCGCGTGCTGGCTGTCGCGGGCAGGGAATACGAGGTGCTCCTCGCCACAGAGCCCTCGCGCGCAGGACACGGCCTCTCCCACTCGACGGGCAACGGTTCCGCGCCTCGACTCGTGTCGACGCAGCTCATCGGGCAAGGTGGCCTGCAGCTGCTCGAAGCGCCGACGGTCACTCCGGAGCATCTCCTAGGGATGGGTCATGAGGAGCTTGCCTCCTACGAGGACGACGAGATCATCAAGGCCTACTACTCGCTGCGCGATGAGGCCGAGCCGCGGGGGGAGGCAAGCTACTACCCGAACATCAAGCGCCTCTCGGGCAGCGCCTTCGAGCGCGAGAAGGACCGGCGTGAGGTCAGGGCCCTGGTGGGAGAGCCGGACAAGACCGAGTGGCAGGCTTGGTACGAGAAAGCGGCCGAGCAGCCCTGCACCTGGTGGCTCGAGAACCATCTTGTGGCCCGCCATGCGCTGACGACCTGCCTGTCATGCGGCATGTGCACGTCGGTCTGCCCGGCAGCCGAGCACTTCGAGGAGTACGACCCGCGTTGCATCGTGGACACGGCGCTCTCGGGCGACGAGGACCGCCTCGTCGATCTGCTCAAGTCAGACGTCATCTGGTACTGCGCCCAGTGCGGCTCCTGCAACTCACGCTGTCCCGAGCAGAACGACATCATGGGCCTTGTCGGGTCGCTGCGCTGCCTGGCGCAACTGAAGGGGTACCACCTGGAGAGCGTCCGGGGCAGGCAGCAGTACGCCGGCCGCCACCTGTGGGCCGCCAACCTGTGGAACCGGGCCGTCAGCCTTTACTTCCGCAACGGAGATCCGGCTGTACACCCGGACTTCGGGCCGCGATACGCGCGCTGGCAGGCCGAGCTGGAGGAACAGTTCATCCGAGTCGGCGGCCAGCCCGACATGGACGGGACCTTTGCCGGGCGCAAAGTGACACCGGAGACCCTTGCTGAGCTGAGGAGCTGCATTCGCGCCGGGGGAGCCCTTTTCCTCTGGGACAAGATCGAGGAGCACGCCGCAACAGACGCCGCCTCGCTCGGGCTCGACCTCGACCAGTACTACGACAAGGTCAGAACCGAAGGATGACGCCTTGAACACCATGAGCACGATGAACACGGCCAGGACCACCAACCGCCTGGCACCACAACCGCGTGAGGCGACCGTGATCACCCGCCGCCATGTCAAGCCCATCCCCGACGACGGCTTCTACTTGACCTCGAGCTGCGTCATGGGAACGTTCGCCCCCGCCGTCGAGCCCCTTGTGGCACGCGTGTACGACCTCCTCGGACGGCGCTGGGCCATGGGCGGGACCGGGCCGGCGTCGCTGAACACTTGCTGTTCAGGCATAGTCACCCACGGCAACGTCTTCACGGTCGAAAGCTCCTTGCTGGTAGTTGCCAGACTGTGGTCAGTATGCGCCGAGGCAGGTTTTGAGAACATCACGACCGTGTGCGTCACGTCGTTCGCCATGCACAACGAGATCCTGGAGCTGCTCCACAAGGAACCAGGCCTGGCCGAGAAGGTGGACAAGGCCCTCTTCGACGCCTGCGGGCGGCGGCTGATCCTGCCGAGCCACATCGTGCACTGCAGCGACATCTTCTACCGGTACCGGGCCCAGCTCGCAGGGCTCATGAAATACCGGCTCGTCGACGGGGCCACGGGCCGGCCGCTGAAAGTGGTGGACCACGTTGGCTGCCACTACAACAAGATCTTCCCTGGCAAGTCGGTGGGCGGGACCGAGTACTGCGACGTCTTGGCCGCGATGATCCGCGAGTGGGGCGGGGACGAGGTCGACTACCCCGAACGCAGGCATTGCTGCGGCATGGGGTTCCGCCAGTGCATGATCCGACCGAACCGCAGCTTCACGGTGGCCTGTGCCCGCAAGAAGTTCGAGAGCATGGCTCCTTTCGACCCCGACCTGATCATCACCAACTGCCCAGGTTGCAGCCTTGTCCTCGATCGCGAGCAGTGGGCCGTCAACGAGACGACGGGCGCCAGCTTCCAGATCCCTGTGCTCAACTACGCGGAGCTGGCAGGCCTGCTTCTCGGCTGGGACCCGTACGACGTCGTGGGGCTGCAGGGCCACACCGTGCCGGTGGAGCCGCTGCTGGAACAGATAGGCATCCCCCAGTCATCTCGGCCGGCGTACCTGCGTGACGACGCGGAGCCAGCAGCAACGGTGGCCCGCGTGAGCTTGGGAACCGGTGCGAGATGAACGGCCCCGTGTTGGTTCTCGGCGGTGGCGTCACCGGTATGCACGTGGCAACGGCCCTCGGCGAACTGGGGCACGCCTCGATCCTCCTCGAGAAGACGTCGAAGCTTGGCGGCCGCGTGCGTCGGCTGTCGCGCACGTTCCCGTTCTTCGATGACGACGGTTTCAACGACGGCCTCGAGTTCACCTCTCAGATCGAGGACGAGATGAGGGCTCATCCCTGTGTGGACGTACGCATGGAAACGACCCTCGCCAGCCTCGAAGGTGAGTTCCCCAATTTCCGGGCCATCTTGAGCGACCAGACCAGCGAGTCGGTGAGCGCCGTCGTCATCGCCACCGGGTTCGAGCCGTTCGATCCTTCGGACCTCGAGGAGTACGGCTACAGCCGCTACCCGAACGTCGTGACGGGACCTGAGCTCGAGTGGCTGCTCAACCCGCGCGGCCCTACTCACGGAGAGATCAGGCGCCCTTCTGACGGCAAGACGGTCGACCGGATGGCGATCGTCTTCTGTGTCGGCTCGCGCAACCGGCGGATCGGGGCGCCGTTCTGCTCACGCATCTGCTGCTCCTACAGCACCAAGCAGGCTCTGACCGTGCTCGATCGCAACCCGGAGGCTGAAGTCACCTGTTTCTACATGGACGTGCGTACCTACGACCGCGGCTTTGAAGAGATGTACTCGCTGGCCCAGGAGCGGGGGATCCGCTACGTCCGCGGTCGCGTGTCGGGGTGCAAGGAACTACCCGGCGGCGACATAGTTGTCCGCGCCGAGAACACCCTCATCCAGAAGATCTTCTCGGATCGCTTTGACCTGGTCTCGCTCTCGACTGGCATGCGGCCGTGCCTCGACGTGGACAAGCTTGCCGGCGTGCTCCAGATCGGGCGGGCGCCGGACGGCTTCTTCGCCAGCCGCGAGTGGTTCAGATACCCGCACGACTCGACGAGGGAGGGCATCCTTGTCGCGGGCTGTGCCGCAGGGGTGAAGCCCATTCGCAACTGCATCATCGACGGTAGCGCGGCCGTGGCCCGGGTCGCAGGCTTGCTTCGCCGGGAAACGGCGGTGGCGGCAGCCGCGGGGAAGAGCTGACAGGATGACTGGAAGGAACCGCCCGGGGAAGAGGTAGGAGTCGGTGCGCTACGGATTCGTGATCGACAACCGCAAGTGCATCGGTTGCCACGCCTGCTCCGTGGCCTGCAAAGCCGAGAACCAGGTACCTCTGGGTGTTTTCCGGACCTGGGTCCGATGCGTCGACAAGGGGCAGTTCCCCGACACGCGCCGCTACTTCCAGGTGACTCGATGCAACCACTGCGACAACCCGCCCT
Source organism: uncultured Acidimicrobiaceae bacterium (assembly GCA_963841155.1). GTDB lineage: Bacteria > Actinomycetota > Acidimicrobiia > Acidimicrobiales > Bog-793 > Fen-455. The sequence goes on from CAWJBM010000002.1 coordinate 209,330, forward strand.
GCGTCGCCGTCTGCCCCGTGGCTGCGATGTTCAAGCGCAGCAACGGGATCGTTGACTTCGATCCCTCGCGCTGCATCGGCTGCAAGGCGTGCCTGCAGGCCTGCCCCTACGACGCCATCTACGTGGACCCCGAACGCGGGACGGCGGCCAAGTGCCATTTCTGCGCTCACCGGGTCGATGCGGGCATGGAGCCAGCGTGCGTGGTGGCCTGCCCCGAACAGGCGATCGTCGCCGGCGACATAGACGACCCGACGAGCGAGATCTCGCGGCTCATCGACCGGGAACCAGTCAGGGTGCGCAGGCCCGAGAAGCAGACACGGCCCAAGCTCTTCTACGTCGGGGCGGAGGCGGCGGTGATCGTCCCGGGCCAGGCGCGCAACGTCGGCACCTATCTGTTCGCCACGGTCAACACCAAGGCACACCGGGCAGCCCTGCAGGCCGAGCCTGGCCGCTCGTCTGGGCCGGCGATCGTGTCCTACGACGTGGAGCACCTGCGGCCGTGGGGCTGGCAGGTACCGGCCTACTTCTGGACCAAGTCGGTCTCGGCTGGCGTCCTGGCCCTCCCGGCGCTGGCACGCGCCGCAGAGGGGCTGGCGATCGGGCCAAGGTTGGAAACAGTGCTCGGGCTGACCGGGGTCGTCTTCATGGGGCTCACTGCGGCCCTCCTGGTCTCCGATCTCTCCCGCCCGGAGCGCTTCTTCCAGGTACTCATGCGCCCCCAGCCGCGCTCCTGGGTCGCCCGCGGCGCGTTCCTCCTCTTGGCCTACGGCGTTCTCTGCACGTGCTTCTTCTTGTCCTCGTGGGCCGGCGCCGGCAACGTGGCCTCAGCGCTGTTCTGGCCCACAGCGTCGGCGGGCCTGCTGGCGGCTGTCTATACGGCGTTCCTCTTCGGCCAGTGCAAGGGGCGCGACCTTTGGCAGACGCGCTTCCTGCCGCCGCACCTGGTGGCCCAGTGGGTTCTGGCAAGCAGCGCCGTCCTGACGCTCCTCCCCGGCTCGCTCGGAGTCACCCCGAGGCTGCGCCATGCCGCGGTGGTGGGACTGGCTGTCGGGCTCCTCGCCCACGGGTTGATAGTGCTCGGCGAGCTGGCCATGCCTCACGCCACCGACAGTGCCCGGCGGGCTGTCAGGGTCGTCACGCGCGGATCGCTGAGGGACACCTTCTGGATCGGCGCGATCGGGGCCGGTTGGCTCCTGCCGGCTGTGCTGCTCGCCGCCGGTCGCAACTCGCCACTTGTCGTTGGGATCGCAGGGGCCGGCGCGCTCGCGGGCCTGCTGGCGTTCGAGTGGTGTTTCGTCATGGCGGGCCAGGATGTGGCCAACAGCTGAAAGCGAGGCCCAAGTGGAAGACGAGCCCCAGCCGCCGAGGAACCAGCTCCGTTCCTATCCGCCCGTAGAGAGCTGGTCCGACTGGGTCGAGCACGACCCTCAAGCCTGGCCCGAGAAGGCTGAGCGCCACTACCGGCTCATCCCGACGATCTGCTTCAACTGCGAAGCGGCATGCGGGCTGCTCGCCTACGTCGACAAGGAGACGGGTGAGATCGCCAAGGTCGAGGGCAATCCCGTGCACCCTGCAAGTCGCGGACGCCTCTGTGCCAAGGGCCTGGCGATAATGAACCAGCTCCAGTCCGCAGACCGCGTGCTCTACCCGATGAAGCGCAAGGGCCCGCGCGGCTCCAACCAGTGGGAGCGCACGACCTGGGACGAAGTGCTCGAGACATTCGGCGCGCGGATCCGAAGGGCAATCCGGGAGGGGCGGGGCGAGGAGGTCATGTACCACGTGGGGCGCCCTGGGCACGACGGTTACATGGAGCGCGTGCTGCAGGGCTGGGGGGTAGATGGGCACAACTCCCACGTCAACATCTGCTCGGCCGCAGCCCGCTTGGGGTACTTCCTCTGGCAGGGCGCAGACCGGCCCTCACCTGACTACGCGAACGCCCGCTGCATCCTGCTCATCTCCGCCCACCTAGAGTCCGGCCACTATTTCAACCCGCACGCGCAACGGATCATCGAAGCCAAGATGGCCGGTGCCAAGCTCATCGTGGTCGACCCCAGGCTCTCGAACACGGCCTCGTGCGCCGACTCATGGCTTGCCCCGCATCCCGGCACCGAGACCGCAGTGCTCTTGGCCATGGCCAAGGTGATCCTTGACTCTGGCCGGTTCGACGCCCGGTTCATGCGCCAGTGGGTCAATTGGGAGGACTACGAGGCTGACGGTTTCGTCGCTCGCGGGAAGACCTTCGAGGAGTTCGTCACCGCCCTGAGAACTCACTACGCCCCCTATACCCCCGAGTTCGCCGAGCGGGAAAGCGGCGTCCCGGCCGAGGCGATCGCCCAGGCGGCACAAGACGTCGCGGACGCCGGGAGCCGGTTCGCATCGCACGTGTGGCGCGCTTCTGCCGCGGGCAACCTGGGAGGCTGGCAATCAGCGCGTGCCCTCGTGCTGCTGCAGGCCCTCACCGGCTCGATGGGCACACGCGGCGGTCTCTCGCCCAACAGCTGGGACAAGTTCGTGCCCGAGCCGTTCCGGGTGCCCCCTGCGCAAGAGCATTGGAATGAGCTGCTCTACCCGCCCGAGTGGCCGCTCAGCCACCACGAGATGTCACAGCTCCTGCCTCACTTCCTGAAGGAGGGGCGCGGCCGGCTGGACGTGTACTTCACCCGAGTGTTCAATCCTGTCTGGACTTACCCCGATGGCTTCTCGTGGATGGAGGTGCTTCGCGACGAGCGGCTAGTCGGCCTGCACGCCGCTCTCACCCCGGTCTGGAGCGAGACTGCCGCTTTCGCCGACTACGTGCTGCCGATGGGACTGGCCTGTGAACGGCACGACGTCCAGAGCCAGGAGACCCAAGCCGGCAGCTGGATCGGGTTCCGCCAGCCCGTGGTGAGGGTGTTTCGGGAACTCGAGCACGGTGAGAGGGTCCACTACACCTACGAAGCCAACCCGGGAGAGGTCTGGGAAGAGGACGAGTTCTGGACAAGCCTTTCCTGGCACATCGACCCCGACGGCTCGATGGGCATCCGCCAGTGGTTCGAATCGCAGACCGAGCCCGGCACGCCGGTGAGCGTGGACGAGTACTACGGGCACATTTTCGACCATTCGGTCCCGGGCCTTCCCGCCGCTGCAGCCCGAGAGGGGCTGACTCCGCTCCAGTACATGCGCAAGTACGGTGCCTTCGAGGTCGCCCGGGACGTGTACTCGGTCAACGAAGCCCCGCTGAGCGGCGCTGACACCACCACGCAGGAGGGCGACCTGCTCAGCAAGGACGGCCGAGCCGTGGGCGTGCTCGTTGGTGGCCGTTCCGTGGTCGGATACGAGACCCCTTCCCGCAAACTGGAGCTCTACTCGACCACGATGCGCGACTGGAAATGGCCGGAGTTTGCTCTGCCCGAGTACATCCGGAGCCACGTCGGCCCAGCGGCTCTGGCCGTCGCCGGCGGGGAGACGGCTGGCCCGAGCGGGGATGGCATGCCGCGGGTCGAGTGGCCGACGCACGCTCGCGGTGACGTCCTGGTGCTGGTGCCCACCTACCGGTTGCCCACGCTCATCCACACGCGCAACAACAACGCCAAGTGGCTTTTCGAGATCTCCCACAAGAACCCGCTCCTCATGTCGAGCACCGACGCTTCGAGGTTGCAGGTGAGGACCGGTGACCTCGTCAAGGTGCACACGGAGATCGGGTGGTTTGTCATCTCGCTCTGGGTCACCGAGGGGCTCAAACCAGGAGTGGTCGCCTGCTCGCACCATCTAGGCCGCTGGCGCCGGGACAGAGACGAAGCGATCGAACGTTGGGGCAGCTCGGTCGTGAGCGTCGAGGAGCCGGAGCCCGGCAAGTGGATGCTCCGGGTGAAAGAGGCGACCCAGCCGTGGACCAGCTCGGACCCCGACTCCCAGAGGATCTGGTGGTCCGACACGGGAGTCCACCAGAACCTGACCTTCCCAGTCCACCCGGATCCGGTCTCGGGCATGCAGTGCTGGCACCAGGTGGTCAAGGTCGAGAAAGCTGGCGGGGACGACCGCTATGGCGACGTCTTCGTCGACACAGCGCTGGCGCACCAGGTGTACTTGAGGTGGAAGAGCCTCTGCCGCCCTGCTCCGGGCCCGGGCGACCTGCGTCGCCCGCTTTGGTTCGCGCGGGTTGCCCGCCCCGCGCCCGAGGCGTACCTGATGAGTCCCGCCGGCTGACCTCCCCGGTGAGGTGGCGCTGGAGTGTGCGGACTCCGGCTGACCGCCCCGCAGGGCGCTGCTGTAACCAACTTCAGCCACAAACCACCGCGGCGACCGAGACGCACCGTCAGGCAGGCGTGGACACCGCCATCATCGGTACCCTCCTGTCATGTCCTTCTACTCACCCAAGCCGTCATGACTGCCACGCCAGATGGGGAGCGCTGGCAGCTCTTGTCACGAATGGTCGAGGTCCGGTCGCCCTGGTTGTCGATGATCGGCGAGCGGCTGTGCGACGCAACGGGACACGAACGCGAGTACTGGCGAGTGGAGAAGCCCGACTCGCTCTTGGTGATCACCATCCAGAATGGTCGGCTGGTCCTGCCGGCACGCTCCTACCGCCCAGGTGTGGGTAGGGCGACCCTCGACTTTGCCGGCGGCAGGCTCGAGGATCCGTGCAAGATCGGGGAGACAGCCCAGGCGATCGTCCGGCGGGAATTCAAATTGGCTGACGGTGATCTCTTCGTGTCCCAGGAAGAGCTGAACCGCACCGGCTGGGATGTCGACAGCGCATCGTCGAGTCAGCGCGTCTACGGAGTTGTCGCGGAACTGCCTGGGGAGCTACTCGTTCCGGAGCACAGTGTCGGAGCCTGCTACCCGGCGACGGCTCTGGGCGCGCGGGAGCTGCTTCGCGACCTCGTCTGCCTCCAATGTCGTGCGCTCCTGTACGAATGGCTCGAAAAGAGTCGTTAGTCGGCCAGCTGGTGTTGCGCGCTCGCCCCTGTCTTCAAGGCAGCCTCCGTCGCCTAACCCGATCTCGTGCTTGCCAAGGCAGACACCGAGACCGCAACCGACCGCTCGGCCGGATCTGTCAGCGTTCTGCCGTTTCCGCGACGGGACCCGGACACGATCGGCGAGTTGAGACAGGGGCCCCTTTTCGCCTTGACAGCCACACCGGCAGTGAGCCAGCTCCACCATTTCCGGCCCCGTGCGCGGCGCTGCCCGACGAGGCGACAGTGAGTCGAGTGGCACGCGTGGTTCGGGTTAGGCCGCAAGCCCCGCTGTCTGGGCTCGGCGACTCCTCACGATGTCGGCGAGGCAACCGTCGGCGGCGTCTGAGCTCGGAGGGATGCTGACCATGTCTGGTAGCCGCCGTCGAGATTGCGTGCGTTGATCCCGAGCTCATGCAATAGGGCTGTCGCTGTGTGCCCTCGTTGACCCACCTCGCAATAGACGATTAGGGGCCTCTCCCCGAGCGCGCCGAGGTGATCCCGGAGCGAGTCGATCGGCACGTTGACCGATCCTGTGATCGCGCCGGCCGCATGTTCTTCTCGGGTACGCACGTCGAGAAGCATCCATCCCTGCTCGACGAGCGAGTCGATCTCGTGTGGGTACACGACGTCGCAGTCGCCGCTCAGAACGTTCTCCGCCATATAGCCGAGAAGGTTGACAGGGTCCTTGGCCGAGGAAAACGGTGGTGCGTACGCGAGCTCGAGGTCTGCGAGGCGATCGGCAGTCATGGCGGCCGACATCGCAGTCGCGATCACGTCGATCCTCTTGTCCACACCGTTCCGGCCAACAATCTGGGCACCAAGGATCGTTCCCCCGTCCGGGTCGAAGATGAGCTTGGCAGCCATACGGGTTGCGCCGGGGTAATAAGTCGCATGGTCGAAGGGGTGCGAGTGGATTGCTCTGAACGGTCGGCCCGCTGCTCGCAGGCGCCGTTCATTCCATCCGACGGTTGCGGCGACGACATCGAAGACCCTCACGATGGCAGTCCCGAGCGATGCGACGGCGTGCGACGGTCGTCCGGCGATGTGGTCCGCGACACGACGGCCCTGGCGATTGGCCACGTTCGCCAACGCAATGAGAGAGGTCGCATGCGAGACGGCGTCGGGCTTCTCGACAGCATCGCCAACTGCGTAGATATCCGGGTCGGTCGTCTGGTTCGCTTCGTTGACCGCAATGCCGCCATTCGGTCCCAGCTCCAGGCCCGCAAGCTCGGCGAGCCGCACATCGGGCCGGACGCCGATGGCACCGACGACGAGATCAGCGGCGAGGATCCGTCCATCGGCAAGGGTCACCGTGGTCTTGTCCATGGATGAAACGGTCGCTCCGGTCTCGACATGGACGCCGTGGGCGAGGAGCTCGTCGCACACGAGAATCGCAAGCTCCGCGTCGAGCGGAGGGAGCACCTGCGGGGTGGCCTCGACGATCGTGACTTCTATCCCTTGACGTACGAGGTTCTCGGCCATCTCGAGTCCGATGAACCCGGCCCCGATCACGACGGCCGTCGCCGGTGCGATTCCGACGTCGGAGGCGAGTCGTGCTGCATCCTCGACGGTCCGCAGCGTGCGGACCCGGTCGTACCCGGGGATGGGCGGACGCACAGGGGCAGCGCCCATGCTGAGCACGAGTTTGTCGTAGGAAACGACACCTTCCTCGCCCGTGAGCGTCGACAGGGTCGTGACGGTGTGTCCTGCACGGTCGATGGCGACGACCTCGTCATGGACCCTGACATCGAGCCGGAACCTGTCGAAGGCCTGCTCCGGAGTCTGGAGCGTGAGGTCCTCCTCCTCCTCGATCAGCCCGCCGACGAAGTACGGCAGACCACAGTTGGCGGACGAGACGTGACCGGAGCGTTCGAGGACGATGATGTTGGCATCGGCGTCAAGACGGCGAAGACGAGTGGCCGCCGACATTCCTCCAGCGACGCCCCCGACGATCACAATGGTCTTTGCCAGCTGAGTCGTTGCCGGGGTCTCAGCCATCATCATCACCTCCCGTTCTTGAGATCACCAGCAGACGCGGCGGCCGCTGCTGCTCGCTGTTGACTGAACGTCGCTCGACGAGAGAGCCAGGACTTGCGCTTTGTGGCCGCTCGTCTCGTTGTCTTCTCAGAGCTGCAGCGGCACCGCTCAGCGACCGGCACGCTGTGGAGCACCTGTTCAACGTGGTCACCGCATCCCTTCCAGGTTGGTCGGCCGCACTTCCGACAGGTAACTGCTCGACACATACCCCATAGGGTATCGGAGAGGGCGCTCCTCCGCAAGCAGCCACCGCTTCTCCGATCACGGTGCTGGCAACAACCGGCCTCTCGAGGTACGCAGCGCCGGCCTGCTCGGGCCGATGGGCACGATCGGCAACGCCGACGACAACTCCATGGCTGAGGGCTTGTTTGGCGCGCTCCAGCTCGAGATGCTCGACTGTCGTCGTTGGCAGACCCGCCACGAGATTGCCCTCGCCGTCTTCTCGTATCTCGTTCTCACTCGTCCTGTGGGTCGGCGGGATCCTTGAGGTGTCTCAGCTCAGCTTGATAGACAAGAGTCGGCATTGGGGATCATCCCTTCAGTTGGCAGACACCAACTGAAGATCTGTTCGAGCTTCTCTGGTAGCAGTGGCTTGGAGAACAAGTAGCCCTGACCCCAGTCACAGCCTGCCTGCTTGAGGTGCTTCAGCTGTGACATCTGCTCAATCCCTTCTGCGATGGTCAAGAGGCCGAGCGACTTGCCCAGCTGGATCAGGGCATCGAGGAAGCTTGTGCCAGCCGAGGTGTCCAGGTGGGCGACGAAGGACTGGTCGATCTTCAATATGTCCGCAGGAAACTCCCGCAGGTAGGAGATCGAGGAGTATCCGGTCCCGAAGTCGTCGATGGCGATGCGCACTCCGAGGTCAGACAGGGCCGTCAAGCGCTGTGCGGTCGTCTCGGAGTCGATCATCAACATCGACTCGGTGACCTCGAGGGTCAGGTAACTCGCGTCCAGAGAGGCGGCTCCCAAGGCCTCGCGGACGTGGTCGATGAGCACGTCGTGGCGGAGCTGGCGGGCGGCCACGTTCACCGATATGCCCACCCGATACCCCAGGTCGTGCCAGGTCTTGACCTGGCGGCACGCTTCCATCAAGACAAAGCGCCCGACGTCGATCATCAGGTCGGAGGTCTCCAGCACGGGGATGAACTCGACAGGGCCGACCACCCCCCGGCTGGGGTGGCGCCAACGCAGAAGAGCCTCGACGTCTCTGGGCAAGCCCGTCTCCAGGCTGAGGATCGGCTGGTAGACGATGAAGAATTCCCTGTTGGCGAAGGCATCGGCCAGATCTCTCTCCAGCGCCATCTGCCTCTTGACGACCTCGTGCATCTCCTGGGCGAAGATCACATGGCAGTTCTTACCCATCTCTTTGGCCCTGTACATTGCGGTATCTGCGTCTCGTAACAGCTCTTCGGGGTAGTCGCGTAGCCCGGAGGCGATGCCGATGCTGGCCGATATCGACAAATGGCTCATAGTGGTGTGCCCCAGCCTGAAGGGCTCCCGCAGGACAGTCAGGAGCCTCTCAGCCACGAGGTTGAGCCCTTCCTCTGAGAACGGGCCCTCTGACAGCACCACGAACTCATCGCCGCCGAGCCGTCCCACGGTGTCGGAGTCCCGCACCGTTGCTGAGAGCCGGGCCGCCACGGCCCGCAGCAGTTCGTCGCCGGTGCCGTGGCCCAAGGTGTCGTTCACCCTCTTGAAGTCGTCGAGGTCGATGAAGAACACGGCGATGGACCGGCGTTCACTGCCGGCCCGGCCCAAGAACTGGTACACCCTCTGGTCGACCGAGAGGCGATTGGGTAGCCCCGTGAGCGAGTCGTGGAGGGCCTGGTGGCGCAACTCGGCGGTGCGCTCCTCGACCAGCTCCAAAGCTGAACGGCGCGAGGCTATGAGCAGGTGCAACAAGCTGGTCAACAAGATCGTGAGCAACAAGGCGCCCAACAACACCGCCAGCCCCTGGGTGCCTGGAGAAGGCCCGCTGACCCGGGGATCCACTGCCACGTCGAGGACCCATCCCGGGTCGGCGGAGAAGGTGAAGGTCTTGCCGGCGACCCCCGGTTGGGGCTGCCCGGCACGCGCCAGTACCGTCGGCTTGGCTCCCGGCGAAGCATAGGCCAGCGCCACAGACACGCCTTTCTCGTTGGCCAACGCGGGGTCGAGGATCTCGTCGGCGGCGAAGATGCCCATCGCCCAACCGGTCAGCGCCTTGGCGCGGCTTGGGGTTGTGGCGGGTACCTGAGGCTCGGCGTAAACCGGGCTGAACTCGATGAAGACGGGGAAACGGGCGACGAAGGCGAGGAGAACCTGGGGGAGGGCCGGCATGCCGCGCGGGAGCCTGCCCAGCAGGGCGGTGGCCGGCACCACCGACGACCTCCCGGTCGCTGCCAAGGAGTCGAGCATGTTCTCGAACGTCGAGGCGCAGTAGTTCAAACGCGCCGAGAGGTAAGGGGTGGCCCAAGACACCAACAAGTTCTTGAGGAACTGCTGACCGGGCAGTACCTCGAAAGCGGCCAGGCGGGTCAGGCAATAATCCGGCGCCCCGTTGTACGACCTGACGATCCGCGCCGAGCTGGCCACGCCCAGAGGAGGGTCCCGCTGGGTCACCGCTTCAAATTCGGGCAACCCGGCGCGGCTCACACTCTCGACGTAGGCGAAGGCGATGCTCCCCGGGTAGTGCTGGGAGAGGTCGAGCCTGGACAAGATGGCCGCCAACGACCCGTTGGTGAGCTGAGGATGGGTGGCCACCAGGGCATTCACGGTGGCCAACAGGTCGCTGTCACGCTCCAACGACGACGCCAGGATCGACTTCACGCTTCCCAGCGAAGACGCCGCCGCCTGGCGGCGTTGCGAGCTCACGTAGGCATACCACGCCGAGGCACTGGCGGCTGACATCGCCACGCCCAACACCAGTACCAAGACGACAAACAGCTTCCACCCGCTGCTCCTGAATCGCAGGCGGTTGGTCAGGTGAGAAAGCGTCTGATCGGCAAGGCCACCGGCGCCACGGGGGGGCGGGCGGTGGAGACCCGAAGAAAGGGGCTGCCCGGTGGGGTGAGCGCGGGGTTCCGAGTGCCGGAGCGGTCTGACCAGATCCATTTAGCGGTGCTTTCCTGTCGCCAAGCCGTTGGGCCTATTCCTGCGCCCCTGGTTATATCGACTCCGCACAATCAGTTCTTGAGGCAGGGCAGCTGAAGATTCGGGCATTGGACACGAGCATCGAGGAGAACGCCTCTGCGAATTCTCGACCCGCGCCACCGCCTGGCGCGCTGTCCGAACATGAAGCGTCAGCGGTGGCCGGTTGAGCCTTCACCGCTTCGTGGATCCGGGTCGCGTTGCCTCACGCCGCCACTCCTCCCATCCTGGATGCAATGGTCGACCGTGAACGCCTGCGCGGACACCTCCTCGACCGGTGCCGGAAACGAAGCCCAGTAGATTGGGAACTGACCTGCCACCTATCCCAACAAGTCGGCGACGCGTTCCACCGCAAGAGCCTCCAGCTGATCGACGATGAGCCTCGTGAGAAGCGTTAGTGGCGTCAAAGTGGGCCGCTACTGCGACCCGCCTTGCCGACCAGTCCATTCATGTTTACCTGACGACCGTGTCAGGCGCTACCACGGCTGCGCAGTGATCAGAAACAGGCGCACTGACGACAACATGTCGCCTTGCGCAGAGTGGCAGTGGTCACGCGACAGCCCCAACCGCGCAGAAGGCTGATGTTGGCATAATTTTCGCCAAATCTCATGTGATTTTCATCTCCCCCTGGTTACATGCTTGGTGGCGGGCCGTCCTTCGGCATCGTCACTAGTCCAGTCACATGAACCGTAGGAGGAGAATCATGAGAATCAGCCACCCACTCCGGCTTGTTGTTGCCGGGGCAGTGATCGCTTCAGGCAGCTTTCTGTTCGCCATGTCGGCTGGAGCGTCGGCATCCGCTCCATCCTCGAAGTTCACACAGTTCCAGCAGGAACTGGAGCAACAGCTCACGTACCGCGTGAACCAGCTTCAGGTTCTTTCCACTGACGTGACAAAGGCAACCTCACTTACCCCGAGCGACGCAAGCACGCTTGCCGCTCGACTCACGGCGGCTACCGGGAACATCACCAGCCTTCTTGCACAGGTGAAGACGGACACGACGATGGCTGAGCTCAAGGCGGCCCAGAAGTCGATGATCCAGGGAAACCGGGTTTTTGCTGTGCTGACGCCACAGGTGTTTGAGGTAATAGAAGCCGATACCGTCACCGCGCAAGCGGCGACCTTGCAATCGGGTGAGGCGGCGTTGCTAGCGGAGATCGACACGTTGCAGGGTCAGCCGGGATACGCAAATGCGCTCAAGTATGACACCGCGTACGTTGCTGAGGTCAACCTAGCTGCAGCCGACTCCGCGCACGTCTCAACAGTTGTGATCGCGCAGCTACCACAGGACTTTCCCGGTGACACGCACGTCTTCGTTAACGCGAACCATCAGCTCCTGGCCGCTGACATCGCGCTTGCCCGGGCCAACTACGACGCCAGCGTCATCGGCCTGGCATCAGGCGGTTACACGGGGTCCTGAGAGCAGGTGACAACTTAAACCAACTATCTGCACCGCTAAGGCGCCAAGATGGTGTCATCGGGACAAGTGAGATGAGCAAACAACGATCACGAGTGCTCGTCGTCGACGACGAAGAGGAAATTCTTCGAGCGGTCGGACGGGCACTCGTGATCAATGGCTACGACGTGGAGACGGCCGCGGACGGTACGACCGCCATCCACTCTTTGACGGCTCGGGCCCCGGACGTCGTCGTCCTCGACGTGTCCCTGCCAGGTGTCGACGGACTTGAGGTCTGTCGCCGATTGCGCAAGGCGGGGGACAGGACACCCGTCCTCATGCTCACCGCGCGCGACGGAGTCGACGACCGCGTCGCCGGGCTCGACGCCGGGGCAGACGACTATCTGGTCAAGCCATTCGCCCTCGAGGAGCTCTTAGCGAGGCTTCGAGCACTGCTCCGACGTGCGGGCCTGACCGAGACGAGCGAAGTCTTGTCCTATGGCGACCTCTCCCTCGATCTCGGATCGAGGGAGGTCTGTCGGGCGGGTCGAGAGATAGTGCTCACTCGCATGGAGTTCCTTCTCCTTGAGCTGTTCCTGAGGCACCCTGGTCGGGTTCTCACGCGCCAGGTGATCTCCGCAAACGTCTGGGACTACGACTTCGGTCCGGCCTCGAATTCGCTCGACGTCTACATCGGCTACCTGCGTAGGAAGATCGAGTCACAAGGCGAGGGCCGACTTATTCAAACAGTCCGAGGCGTCGGCTACGTCCTTCGGGAATGAGTTCGCCCCGCGGGGGACCCCTCGAGACCCGTGGAGGCTGGCTCGGCGGAGGGGACCGAGCGGCGAGACTTCAAGTGCGTTCGCGCGTCGCGCTCATTACCGCACTCGCTGTCTCTGTCGCAGTCATCTTGGTTTCCGCTAGTGCATATCTCGTATTTCGCCACGACCTGCTTGACACGGTCGACGGCACGCTCACAAGCCAGGCCGAGACGCTAAACAGCATGCGCACGCACGGCGGCTTGCGCGCGGCGCTCGATCTCTTGTTTAGCCCGCCATCCTTGCTCGCTAACCAATCCGCTGAACAGGTCGTCGAGGCCAATGGACTGGTCGTCACTCCCTCACGCAGCTCAACTCAACTTCCCGTGACCGCGAAAGTGCGCGCGGTCGCGGCCGGCAAGGCCAGCGGCTATTTCACGAGCACGACTGTCGGTTCGGTACCCGTGCGCGAACTGGTGACTGGCTTCGGCGAGGGCCTTGCTCTCGAACTCGTCCAACCGGCGCGGGACGACGAGGTCGAGCGGCTGGCCGTCGCTCTCGCGCTTGCAGCAACCGCCGGAGTCGTCCTCGCTCTGCTTCTCGGAACCGCTATTGCGGGGCTTGTTCTGAGACCGGTACGACGGTTGACCGCCGCAGCGGAGAGCCTCGCCACAACCAGAGACTTCGGAAGGCGGATCCCGGTTGAGGGCCGCGACGAACTCAGCAGGCTCGCAGTCAGCCTCAACACGGTCCTGGCGGCGCTTCAGAGCTCCCAGCTCGCTCAACGCCAGCTCATCGCCGATGCCTCGCATGAGTTGCGAACACCATTGACGAGTCTCCGGACCAACGTCGACATTCTGGCCGGCCGTATCGAGATCGATTCCGAGGAGAGAACGCAACTCCTCGAGGACGTGGTCGAGCAGCTAGACGGGCTGGGTCGCCTCGTTGGCGATCTGATCGAGCTTGCCCGGCAGGAAGGAACGCTCGAACTATCCCGGCACACGGACGTCGTTGCATTCCACGATGTCGTCACAGACGTCCTCGCAGACATGCGGCGCGACCCGCATGTCAACATCAAGGACAGTGTCGTTCCCGTGTTTGTTCGCGGGGTACGCAACGACCTCACTCGGGTTGTGGCGAACCTCGTGAGCAACGCCGCGAAGTGGAGCCCAGAAGGCGCCGTGATCGAGGTGAGGCTGAGCGTTGACTCGGCGACGGCGGTCCTCTCGGTGAGCGACAAGGGGCCGGGGATTGCGGCAGAGGATCTTCCGTATATCTTCGACCGGTTCTATCGCGGTTCCACTGACCGCAAGGTGCCGGGATCGGGCCTAGGCCTGGCGATCGTCCGGCGAATCGTCGAGGTCCACGGCGGCGAGGTTGGCGTCGTCACTTCCACTCTCGCCGAAGGGTCTTGCTTCGAAGTGCGGCTACCAATCGCCAATCCCTAGCAGGGAAGAGACAGCCTGTGGGGTTCTTGAACGATTGGCTCCTCAAGTTGGCCGACGCTCCTTCGACTCCGCCCCTTGGGCTCTCCCAGGCGCTGGGCAACAGCGTGTGCCCTGTCCTTCCTCTGCTTGGAGACAGCCTGCCATTTTCGGCCATGGAAGTTGCGCGCGCAACGTAAGTGTGGCGACTGCGAACGCAGGTGCCGAACTCGGCCACTCTGAATCGCCGCTTTGGCAGAGCGACCCGAAAGTGCCTCTATCGTGAACGGCCACTATGACGGCCGCGAGTTCTCGGAAGCCTTGCAATGACGATCGGAAGAATGACTATTCCGACAGCCCCCCCGGCCCAGGTTCCATATCGGTCGCCTATGACGACGGCTGCTGCGCTTCCCCCGACGAGTGCCAGTATCAAGAGGATTCGGTCCCAGGACCTCCGAGTGAAGAGGTCTAGGAACGCTTGCCAGAACGTCATCCCTTCACTTCTGAAATCCCGCCCAATCGCACCTTGGGGTCGATACTCAGGAACTGGCCGGTGATCGGACCGTAGTAGGGCCCTATCAGATGGAGCACGCCCAAGGGTTCGGTGTGCGCGCTCGCGAGACCTAGGTCGGTGAACTCACTCTTGCGGAGGTGACCCTGCACAATTATCGGACCGTCCGTGGTCTTCGCGTCTTCGGTGGGATCACGATCAGCGGGTGGTTGCGGATCATGTACCGGTCGAACTGCGGAACTGTGAAGGCCGCCAGCCCGTAACCGGGCGTGTACAGCAGTCCCTTCTCGACCAACCGCGACCGGATGGGGGCCAGCTGTTCGGAGGTCCTTCCCAAGACCGCGGCGACATGGGAGGCAGTCTGCGGGTTGGGCCCGAGTTCGGCCATGGCACGGAGGTAGGCAAGCTCCAGTTCGGTCGTGCGCTCAGCTCTTACGCGAAAGAAGCTGCCGTCAAGATTCTCCTCGACGAGCGGCTGGGACCCGATAACGTCCTGCTCGGTGATGGGTGAGTCGGCGGCTTCGTCCCACGCGATCTTTCCGTACTCCTGGAGAAAGTAGGGATATCCGTCGGTATAGCTGACGATCGCCGCCACGGCTTCGTCGGTGTATGCGACGCTCAACGCCTCGGCCGGGGCGACGAGGGCGGCGATGGCGTCCGGACCGTCCAGCTTTCCGATCGCGGGGAGCTTGAAGAGGCGCTCTGCGTACGACTTGGCCTCTCCAGCCAGCCTAGGGATCTGAGGCAGCCCTGCCGCGACAAGTGTGATCGGCAGACTTCTCTGGACGGTCTTGTGAAGCGCAGTTATCAACGCCTCGAACTGGGCGACATCAAGGAACTGCACCTCGTCAAGAAGGAAGACGACGCCGGTACCATGCGCCCGCGCTGCCTCTCCGAGAGCGACGAACAGGTCCGTAAGGTCCTCGGCGAAGTCTCCGCTGTCGGCGAGCCCCTCCGCAGCGGCGATGTCCAGCGCCGCGTTCAGGGACCCGTCGGGACGCAGCGTAAGGCTGAAGGACTTGAGCACCGAGGCGGCGCGCCGGGCGCGGTCCTCCCAGCGGGCGCGCGGCGCGATCTGGAGCAGGGCGCGACGCGCGAGCTGGCCTATGTTTGCCCCGAACTCCGAGTTCTTCGTGATCTCGGCTTCGGCCGTAGCCCATCGCCGGGCTTCAGCCTTCGAACGAAACGCTCCTAACAACACGGTCTTGCCGACTCCGCGCAGCCCAGTGATAATCATCGACTGCTCTGTGGCACCGCGCTCGAGCCGAGCCAGGAGGAGGTCGAAGTTGGTCAGCTCATCCTCCCGACCAGCCAGAACGGGGGGCTGGGCACCGGCATTGGGTGTGTATGGATTATCCCGAGGATCCACTCTGCCTCCTTATCAACCTGAACGAAGTTTAACAGACTTCGTAAAACTCACATAAAGTCGATAAGGTTTGCTCCCTCGACGTAGCCGTCCAGCGTCACTCATCCGCACCTGCCAAACCTCTGGGAGCGTTCACGTATGCTCTCCGGCACGGGTTGCGCGCGGCAATTATGGACGGAACATGGAACGTGTCCCTGGTTGAAACGCAAAATCCCTGGTGGAGAGGTGCGAGAGCGGCCGAATCGGACTCACTGCTAATGAGTTGACCTGGGAGACCGGGTCCGAGGGTTCAAATCCCTCCCTCTCCGCTCGTTGCCATAATCACAACGTCGCTCGAGTTCAGCGGGCAGTTTCAGCGTCCGTTCGTACCTCCAGTGAGTGATTCATGTTCGAACCCGGCACGGGAGCGATCCAGCACTCATCAGCGAGCTGCACAGACGCTCAACCCGCTATATCCCTCACTCTCGATGCCAAAGCTTGCGCTGTGTGACACGAGATCCGTCTGATACGCGCCTCGTGTAGTCACTCAGCGAATTGTCGGGCCACGCAGATGGGAGGTTCCGTTCCTGTTCCGATCGCTCCGGCACAGGGGGTTCAGACGTCCCCCCAGCTCCTCGTGCCAATCGCCAACGCGTTTGACTTCCCGCAGCACCCACTTCTAGACTTCTCTAGATGAGTAGAGAAGTGCTGAGGCAATCGATCAGCTTCCAGCTGAACCCGGACTCCGGAGTGCCCGCGTATCTGCAGCTGGCACAGCAGGTCAAGCAGGCCATCCGGATGGGGATATTGGACGTTGGCGACAAGCTGCCGACGGTAAAAGAGGTGGTGGCTGAGGTGGCCATCAACCCGAACACGGTGATGAAGGCCTACTGGCAGCTTGAACACGAAGGCCTCGTGGAAGGCCACCAAGGTGTGGGCACGTTTGTCTCTCGGCGTCCTTCAGGCCCACCGCCCGACACCCAAGCACGCTTGGCCCGAAGGCTCGAACGGTGGGTGCAGTCGGCGCGAAGCGAGGGTCTGAACGACGAGTCCATCGAGGCCATGCTGCGCGCAACGCTGTCCGGCTCGCGCGTTGAGAGAACAGCGTGAACGTGCGCGACGTCCTGGCGATCCACACGACCGGGTTGGGCAAGCGCTACGGCTCCAACTGGGCACTGCAGGACTTCTCGGCGTCGGTGCCGCGCGGTCATGTCACAGCCTTGGTCGGACCGAACGGGGCGGGAAAGACGACCCTGCTCAAGCTCCTCGTCGGATTGTGTGCCCCGAGCGCGGGTGAAGCCGAGGTGCTCGGCCGAGTACCTCAACAGAGCGAGGAGTTCTTGGCGAGCATCGGATACCTGGCCCAAGACGTGCCCCTCTACAAGCAGCTCAGCGCCGACGATCATCTGGAGGTCGGCGCGCGCCTCAATCGCGACTGGGATGCCACTGCCGCCAGGGCACGACTCGCCGCATTGAGGATCCCGACGAACCGACCGGTCGCGACGCTCTCGGGTGGTCAGCGCGCCCAGGTCGGACTGAGCCTGGTCTTGGCTAAGCGGCCCCAGCTCCTGCTGCTCGACGAGCCGATGGCCGCGTTGGACCCGTTGGCCCGTCGAGAGTTCTTAGCGTCCCTCACCGCGGCCGTCGCCGACGAGGGTCTCTCAGTCGTCGTGTCGTCGCACCTGCTCCACGATCTCGAGCGGGTCTGTGATCACTTGATCCTTCTCGCCGCTTCGCGAACTCAGCTCTGCGGCGACATCGACGAGGTGCTCGCCGAACATCGCACGCTGGTGGGTCCGCGCCGGGCTGTGAACGAGATCGAACCCCGCCTCACGGTCGTCAAGGCGACCCAGACACCTCGGCAAACGCGCCTTCTCGTTCGAGTGGATGGTCCGGTCCTCGATCCGTCCTGGGAGGTGACCGAGGTGGGGTTGGAGGACATCGTCCTCGCCTACATGGAACAAGACGAAGAGCTGGCTAACGGTCAGCTGGTCGAGATCGGACACGCGCAATGAACTACCTGGTGTGGCGCCTGCACCGCAACCAGCTGCTCACCGCCGGGGGTGCCTTGATCGTCCTCACCGTCGTGCTGTTGATCCTCCCGAAGAGCGACGACCATGCCATCGAGGCGATCGTCTACGTCACCATCGTCGTGCCGCTGCTGCTCGGACTGTTCTGGGGTGCGCCGCTTCTCGCCAAGGAGTTCGAGGATGGTACGAACGGCCTCGCCTGGACCCAGGGTGTGACGCGACGCCGCTGGTTGAGAAGCAATCTGATGTGGGCGATCCTCGCTGCAACGATGTGGGGTGCGGCAGTCACGGCAGTCGTCACGTGGTGGAGTCTCTCTGAGGTCTCGCTTGGTCGTTCCCGGCTGGGCCCCGGTCCCTTCGACATCCAAGGGATCGTGCCCGTGGCGTATTCGGTGTTTGCCGTCGTGCTCGGCATTGCCGTGGGCTCGATGTTCCGGCGAGTCCTTCCTGCCATGGCGACGACCTTGGCAGCGTTCGTCGCCGTGCGCGTAGTGATCGCCGTACTTGTCCGGCCGCACTTCATGAGCCCTGTGTCCAGAGTGGTTTCCCTCGTTCAAGGGCTACCAGCTGGCGCATGGTTGCTTTCGAATCCTACAAGTGTCGGATCGAATGGCACTCTGCTCACCTACCAGCCGGTGAATCGGTTCTGGGCCTTCCAAGGAATCGAGACGGGAGTGTTCGTCGTGTTGGCCGCCGGCCTCGTCGCATTGGCCTACCGGATGGTCGTGACCCGCGACGCGTGAGCGGCGAGCGCGCTGCCAGTCGCGACGCGACATAGCGACGTGGACACGGTGAACTTGTGCCGCCGCTGTGGTACGCATAGTTGATGGCGTTCTGTGTGGCTCGAGGACCGATCAGCGTCGCGAGAAGGAGCGTTGATCAAGGAGGGCACTGATCCGGACCGGGTTTGCAACGCCTCGCAATCCCTCCACCTGCCGGGGCTCGAACTCACAGCTCCGGGAAGCGCTCAGCTACGCTCATCAGGGGCCTTCATCAGCTGCCTGACCTGATCCCAGGCCTCCTGGTTCAAACCCCTCTCCGCTCGTTTCCAGGGGGCGAACTCGCTCCGCTCGCGGGTCAGTGGGTGTCCGCGCCCGGAGAGTTCTTGACCAATCCCGCCACAGCCCCCCCGCATGCGACAAGCCCGCCGAGAAGCCCAAGGTAGGCACCAACGCCGTGACCCACCGTGAGGTAGCCAGCCGCTGTCCCGCCATAAGGAGGACTGAAGAAGGCCGCAACAACGAGGACGAGACTCGCGCTCGTCAGAATGAGGAGGATCGCCGCGTGCGGCCAGCCCCGAGACACCTGGCCTGTCGTGCCCGAACTGATTGCCACGATGACTTCCAGAAGAAGGACGATCGACACGACCAAGATTGCCCAACGCCATCCTCCTGCTCCCTTGCCAAGTGCCGAGACCGAAAAGGTCAATGGTCCCGTCAGCCCTCCCAGGTCTGCTGCAATCTGGGGAAAGAGACGAGAGAACAAAGCCCGCTCGAGAGATTCGTAGAACTGCACTCCGAGTGAGGTAAGAGTCACGCTGTACCAGGTGAGAAACGTCGAGATCAGCACAAGTGCGGTTCCCGCCGCGGCTACGACATCGCAGACCACCGGGCTTGGGTCCGAAGCGCTCGATGGGATCCCTGGTCGCGCCATCGACGAGTGGGGCGTCCAGGTTGCTGCTGAAGCCGTTGGCCAGGATGTCGAGGATCTCGCGGAACTTGCAGACGCGGGGGGCGCCACGACCGGGACTTGCAGCGCTCCCGCCGTTGCCGCTCCAGGCCCGGTGACCGGTGCGTTCCGAGGTCGCACAAAGGCTCCGCACGCTCGACAGAAGCCGACATCAGGAGGATACGGTGCTCCGCACTGCCAGCAGGTCATCGTCAGGATCCTCTCGCAAGGGACTCCACGCAGCCCGGCTAACTGCCCAGCTCAAGCGCACCGTGACGTGCAGGCTGTCAGAATCCGGCCCGCCTCAGTTCGCTTCGGTCCAGGACTTCTATCGGCTCGTCCCAGAGGTAGCTTGATCTTGAGCCGTGGGGTCTAAGCTTGCGATTAAACCTCTGACCCGGCTCAGGCTGCCTTCTTGACCGCTGGATAGCGGGTTCTTGGAGGTTTTCGGGTCCCTTTCGGTCGTCCCGGACCCGGAGTGTGGGATTTTGGTGCACCAGCGGGTGTGCCGATGTGTGCACTCAGTTGACGAAATCCTCTGCGGACCCGTCTCGGCGTGAGCAACGATGGATCACTGGGTCGCTCCCAGGGCATCCGCATGTCGGCAACGAGTCCTCGAGCCAAACGCAGCTGGGTGTAAGCAGCAAGGATGAGCCACGTCCAACGGTCGGCTTGTTCGGGCGTGCGCAGCGACGGTGTCGTCCAGCCGAGCGTGGACTTGACGAACCGAAAAGTGTGCTCGATGTCGAAGCGCCGTAGGTAGGCGCGCCAGCACAGGTCGAGGTCGGGCTCTCCCGGACCGGACCACCACAACCACAAGGTCTTCTTGACCCGACCGATCGGCTTGGGCAGATGCTCGACCTCGACGCGAATGACGCTACCGCGGACAATCGGTGGAAGGCCATCGCATGCCCAGCGTCCCCGGCCAATCAACCTTTGGTGCAGCCCATGCCAGACCGTCACTTTCACGTTGCCATAACGCGGGTCATGCACCATGAGTTCGGCGTCAGGAGGTGGCGCACCGGCAGACTCTTTGAGCTTGAAGCGCCGGCCGTGTCGGCGCGGCCGTCCCTTTGTTCCGGGCACACGAGGGGCGGGATCGGTGTAGAACACCCGATCCGCGCGAATGCGCACCAGGATCTGAGCGTGCACGCCTGCGAGCCCTGCCCCCAGCGCGACAGGGTCATAGCCAGCATCGAAGACGAACAATGGGACCGTGCCCTTGCATTCGAGCAGGTCGACACACCGGCGCACCTGGTCGATCGTGGCCCGGGTGGGATCGGTCCGAGGCGTCACACGCATGACATCGAGCGGTGCGGTCCAGCTGTCAGGGGCCCAGTCGAGCTGGGTGATCCACTGATAGGACCACCCCGCCACGATGGGCTGGCCGGCCGAATGCTTGGAGGCCGAGTAGTAGAACCCCCGTTCGGGGCTGGTCTCGGCGTCGCAGCGATCCCAGACTGAGGCGTCCACGGCGAAGACCGGTGGCCAGAGCCTCGGCCGGTGTGCCAAGAGGGCGCGCCGCAGACTGTCCTCGTCGAGCTCGCCTCGGGCCAGCGCCTTGTAAAGGCTGCCATGGGATCGGCGGAACACCGGCTCCAAGGAGAGCGCCGGCACCGAGCCCACCGAGCCCGGTTCCCACAACGTGGCATCGCAGAGCTCAAAGAGCGCGTCGCCCCAGCGAGTCAAAGAGGCGTAGAGCTCGGTCCGAAAGTCTCGTAGTTCGCTCCTGTGTCCTTCGTCACCACGATGTCTCGCCATGCCAGACAGTATGACTACTGTCTGGTTCTGAGACTGGGATACTTTGGCGACGAGATGCTGGAGGGAGTCGAGATGGCCCAAGCGACAAGTGAGGAGCGGCTGGCGGACTACGAGCGCCGTTACCGCGAACTTGCCGCGCAACTCGCAGAGATCGGCCTCATCTCATCGGGGAGCGTCACGCATCGCTACACGCGTTGCGCTACGCCGGGCTGCAGATGCCACGACGATCCGCCGCGACCGCACGGGCCCTACTACCAGTGGACAGCCAAGGTCAACGGCAAGACCGTCACGCGACGGCTCAGTGAGCACGAAGCAAAGCTGTACCAGGAGTGGATCGCCAACGACCGGCGGATGCGCCGTCTCATCACCCAGATGCGCCAGGTGGCGGCGAAGGCTGGCGAGCTGAAGATCAATCAGGCCGCCACTACGTAGGGCGAAGGTTTAGTCGCAAGCTAAGATCTGCACGCGGAATCGGGTCCGAGGACGGTCGACATTACTGCCGCTGATGGACGTCGGTCCTCGCAGGTCACGCAGAGTATTCGTTCGCTTTGCGCTCGTAGCTCAATTGGACAGAGCATCTGACTACGGATCAGAAGGTTGGGGATTCGAGTTCCTCCGAGCGCGCTGGGTAAAGTCCTGGTCACGGCCTGTGTTGGACCTGGCGCCTGAGACAGGGATCCGCCGGTGACCCTAGAGATGACCCTATTTTTGTGCTGTGGGCACTTGGGGGGCCGGATCGCTTCGTGAACGTCGCCCCGGTGTCTTCGAAATTCGCATTGCCGTCGGAGTGGATCCGGTCTCGGGCGAGACCGTGCAGCGCTCCTTCGCCTTCCACGGGACTGATGAGGACGCGGAGGAGCGTCGACGCGAGCTGGCCACCGAGTTCGCCGAGCACCGAGCCGCTCGGCGCGCTGCACCTTCTCTCACGGTCGGTGAGTTGTTGGAACGGTGGTTAGCCGCCCATCACGACTGGCGTCCGGCCACGTGGACCTCGGCCCGTTCCGTGGCGCGGGCGCTGTCCGCGGATGTACTGGCCACGCGGCGAGTCTCGACGCTGCGACCAGAAGTCGTGCGGGCGGCGATGGCCCAATGGCGGGTCGCGGGCGCCACGGTAGCGGTCATCTCGGGGCGCTTCCGGGTGCTCGCCTCCGCGCTCAGTTGGGCGTACCTCGAGCGGATCATCGACCACAACCCGCTCTGGGGTATGCGTGGCCCGCCTCGCCCCGGCACTCGCATGCACGTCCCGACGGTGTAGGTCGGGATTTTGATCGACACTTCGGAGGCTCTGGTGGAGAAGGCGCAAGCCGCGCTCGACGGATCATCGAGCTCGCTCAGGGCACTGCACAAAGCAGAGCAGGTTCGCCTGCTCACACGCCTGGCAGCCGATTCCGGAGCCCGTCGCGGTGAGCTGGTGGCCCTCCAGTTCTCCGACCTCGACGGGAGGATCCTCACCATCGAGCGGGGCGTCTCGGGTGAGCAGCTCGGCCCGACCAAAACGGGCCGTGCACGTCGCCTCACCCTCGGTCGCTCGACGGCCGCGCTGTGGCAGTCGAGCGAGGCGCTATGGATCACGCGCCTCGGAACCGATGCCACGCTCGGAGAATGGCTGTTCTCCAGAGAGCTCAACCACCGCAGCCGTTTGACGGCTAACGGGGCTCCGCCCCAGCCCGACGAGCGGTGTGGTGGTGACGTCACGGCGGCACCAACTGGGGCTGGTGACAGGTCACGAGGGGCGATCGTAGGCTCCGGTCGAGCCTAGATGCGGGGCCTTTCGGTCCCGCCTTGAACCGCCCGAAGCGGTTGGTTGGCCGCAAGGGCCTGTGACGACCGGAGCCCGATATGACCCTACCCCGCAGCGCCGCCGAGGTCCTTGCCGAACACGTGACTCTCGAGGTGGAGTGCATCGACCGGATGTACCTCAACGTCTACGTGCCCAAGTTGCAGTTCGTCGGGGGAGTGGTCTTCTTCCTGCGTCAGCACCGGGGCCAGCCGTTCGCCTCGTCTGCGTTGTTGGAGCCGATCAGCCGGGAGTTCATCGCCGAGCTGTACCGCTTCGCCGCCGATGAGGGTGTGCCGATCGTCGATTTTGCCAAGGGGCAGCGCAAAGATGATCTGGCCCACGAGTTCCTGGCCGGCTTCGAGGGTGACGAGGGCGTGCTGTTCCTGGGCAGGGCTCAGGAGAAAGCCCCGGTGTTCCGCACTGAGAAGCGCCGCAACCCGGTCACCGGTGCCACCTACCCGTGGATCGTGCGGACCACGGCGATGGTCAACCACTTCTACATCTATGCCGTCGACGCCGACTTCGGGCCGTTCTTCATCAAATTCTGCTCTTACTTCCCCTACACGGCGAAGTTGTGCCTGAACGGCAACGAGTGGGCCAAGCGGCAGGTAGCCAAGGCCGGGATCGGTTTCGAGGCGCTCGACAACGGCTTCGCCGCCTGTGAGAACCCTGAGCGTCTGCAACGCACCTGTGACCGGCTGGACCCTGCTCGCATCGACCGGCTGCTGCGCAAGTGGCTGGCCCGCCTGCCGCATCCCTTCAGCGCCGCGGACCGCCGGGCCGGTTACCGCTACGACATCTCGGTCCTCCAGGCCGAGTTCTCCTTGACCCAGATGTTGGACCGTCCCTCCTCGGGCCGGGCGTTCTTCGAGACCGTCATCGCCGAGAACCTCGACGTGGGGCGCCCCGACCGGGTGTCGTTGATCTTCGACCGCCGAATCCTCAACCGCCGACGCCATCCCACCCCGAGCCGCTTTCGCACCCGGGTCTTCACCCAAGGCGTCACCCCGTCGCTGCACGTCGAGTACAAGCACACCCGCATCAAGCAGTATCACAAGGAGGCAAGAGCCCTACGTACCGAGACCACCATCAATGACACCCGGAAAGCGCGCACGTTCAGGCGAAGGTGTGCAAGGTCGCGCCTCAAGCTCACAGGTTCGTCAGCAGCGTGTCCTGGACGTAGTCGGCCGCGTAAGGAAGGACGCCGGCTGGGTTCATCCCGACCGCTTCGCAGACCAGCTTCGGATCGAGCGAGGCGATCAGGTCGACCAGCCGGGTGGCGCGCAGCGTGCGGGTCCCGATGTGGGCAGGGTCGAGCACTCGCGCCAGGTATTGGTCTGAGGCCGGCGTGCGGCGCGTCCGGGTGATGTTGGTGACGATCACGTGCGGGTTGTGGGTGGCGAGCTTGTCGCGGTGAGCCAGACAACGCTGCAACGCCTGCCAGCTGACCGGCTCGAGAGGCACGGGGTGCGGTCGGCCGTCGAGCTTGATCGTTCTGCCGGCCGAGTCGATGTCGGCGACTTGGAGATGGCGCAGCTGGGCTGACGAAGCGACGTGTAGGAGGGCGAGCAAGCCGACGAGACATTCGTGCGGGTGGGCGGCAGGGTCGGTGGTCCAGCGGCGGAAGAGGCGGCGCTGCTCGGCCAGACTGAGGGTGCGGCCCCGAAAGCCGCGGACTCGGCCGCTGGGGAGCCCGAGGGTCGGGTTGGTGAGCACCACCCGGTGCGCCTTGGCCCAGCGGAAGAACTGGCCCACCACGCTGCGCCGCCGTCCGCGGCTGAGGGGCTTCTGGGCAAGGAACGCCTCCACGTCAGTCGCCTCTACGGTGGCCCAGTCGGTCTTGGCCCGCTCGGCGACCAGGAACCGGGCGAGGTCTCGCACGATGGCGACGTCGTCGGCGAGGGTGCGGTGGTTTCGCGGACGGGTCGCGGCTCGACGGGCCCGCTCCTGGCCGGCGACAAGGGCGTCGGCGTAGCGGGCGACAGCAGGGCGGAGCGGTTCGGGTGTCTCGCCCACCCTGCGCTGGCGGCGCCCGGCGGCGAGGCGTGCCTCATGGTCGAGGGGGAAGGCCAGGTGCGCGTCGACGAAGAAGTCCTCCAGCGTGCGCGCCAGCGCCCCGACCGAGCGTCCCGGCCGGCGGGCCCGCTCCAGCAGCGCCTGCGGGGTGGTCGGCCCCGCCTCGGCGATGAGACGGCCGAGGTGGCTGACCATGAGCGAGGTGCGCCCGACGCAGTTGCGGGCCGCGGCGTGGGCGACGAACGCGTCGAGCCACTCCGGGGGGTCCGCCAAACGGGCGGCGAGCCGCTGCGCCTGGCGGAACGGGAGATCCGGGTCCCTGTGCCAGCACGGGTCGCACAGGCCGAACCCGACGATGACGCGCAGCTCCCCGCAGGCGCGGCAGGAGCGGGCTGGGTTGGAGCGACGGTGGCAGCGGCTGCAGCGGTCGCGCTCACGCGGGCGGACCGGGCGGCTGGCAGTCAACGCATTGCCGACTCACAGCGGTGGCATCGACCGACCCCGCGCCACCTTGGGCGTCGAGCGGGCAGGCTTCGGCTTGGCTGTCGGGGCCACCGGGGTGATGTCCACCTCGAACAGGTCGTTCGGGCTGCACTCCAGCGCCGTGCACAGTGCGGCTAGCGTCGACAGCTTCACCTGGGAGGGGGTTTTAGTCAGCAGGGCCGACACCGACGCCGACGACATCTGCACACCGGCCCGCTCGCCCAGCCGCCGCCGCAGCTGCGCTCCGGTCCACACCTCCCGCTGAGCGGCAGCCATCCGCAGCCTCCACCTAACGTCCATCGTCTGCCTCCTCGAGCTTGCCCAACGTGTCCGACACCGCCCGGCGATACGCGTCCTCGATGAAGGTCGCCGATGGGGCCACATAGCGCATGGTCGTGCCCACCTGCCAGTGCCCGAGCATCTGCTGGATGGCGACCAGATCCACGCCCCGTTCGTAGTTGTGGGTGGCGCAGGCCCGCCGCAACGAGTGCGGCGTGAACCGCTCCGCCGCGGACGCGCCCTCCAACTCCAGGAGGTGATGCAGGCGGTTGCGGACCGTGCCCCGGTGCAACCGGCCGCCCCCCTCATCGCAGAACAGCGCGTCGGAGTCCGCGAAGCGGGTGCGCACGTCGTCCACGTACCAGCGCAGGATCAGGTCGAGACCGTCCAGCATCGGCACCCACCGGGGCCGCGGGCCCGACGTCTTGGCCCCCTTGCCGAACCGGACGTGCAGCTTGCCGAACGGCCCACGACCGAAGTGCAGGTCACCGAGCTCGAGCGACGCGGCCTCCTCGGCTCGCAGCCCGGCGTGATACAGCGTGCGGAACAAGGCGTAATCGCGCCCCGCCGGCCCGAACTTGCGGGCCGTGGCGATCCGGTCGCGCAAGAACCCGAAGAACTCCTCCAGCCGCTCCGGCGTCGGCGGCACCTTCGTCGACGCCGAGTCGCTGGCCACATGACGGGCGGCGTTGAACTCATCGAGCGGGCTCTGCAGCTGCACACCGAAGCCCGCCTCGATCTCCAGCGCCTTGCGAGCCACCAGGAACTCGTGGAACCCCTTGAACGCCTGCACGTACGTGCGGCGGGTCGACGCCGCGATCCCCACCGCAGCCCACGCCCCCACCATCTCGTCGATGTCTTCCGGTGTCACCTCCCACGCCGGCTTGCCCAACGTCGCCAGCACCCGCTCCAGACGACTCGTCGAGCTGTCCACCGTCACCGGGCTGTAACCGCGAGCAACCCACGACGCCACGTACGCGGCGACGCAATCAGCCTGGAACCGGTCCGGGTCGAACGATTCGATGGCCGGGACTTCCGCGCCACCGCGAACGACCCGAAGCTCGGCCTGACTCCCGTGCATGCTTCCTCCCACCATGACTTGCTAGGCGACACCTAACATTCGCCCATCACACCTTGAAAGTCAACGACCCTCGCCCGTCGCCAGAAAGCCCAGGCAACAGGCCTTCTTCACCTCACGCGAGGTATGCGAGTTTCAGTTGACTTCGGGATCGGCAAGCGACTGTGCAACCTGACCGCCCTGCGGAAGGTCGGCTTCTCCGCCAACCGGCGTCTTCTCGACGCCCAAACGATCAGTCACGACCCGATCATCGGCGACACCGTGTTCCAACAGATCAACCAACCGGTCATCGTGAACGGCCAACGCGCCGCCGGGCTGCGCTTCGGTGACCCTCGTGTCCACGCCCTCCTCGCGGCGGCGGTGATCTGCCGCCTCCAGCCCGACGGCTTCGCCAACCACCACCTGCGCGAGCACGTCGCTGAGTTCCTCGGCCTCGAGCCCGACGAGATCACCCCTGGGCGCATGACCTACGACCTACGACGACTCCGTCTGCACGGGCTGATCGAACGCATACCCAACTCCCACCGCTACCGACCCACGCCCCTTGGATGGCAGACAGCGTGGTTCCTCACGCGTGCCTACAACCGCTTCATCCGCACCGGTGCCGCCGACATCGCCGATCCCGGGAGCACCGCCATCCTCCGCCGGGCTCTCAGCGATCTCGCCGCCCGATCAGGAATCGCCGCATAACACAACCCCAAGAGCAAAAACTTGACTCAAGAGTCCGGCTCCGCCGGACCGAGGCCTCTAGCGGATTGGGGCACTGGTTCGCCGAGCTCTGCGACCAGGCTTGGCTTCCCGGTGTCAGCCTCCACCGTTTGCGGCACACCGTAGCGACCTTCTTGGTCGGCCGGGGTGAGCTGCTTCGCGCGCAACAACGCCTCGGTCACCGAGATGCCTCGACGACACTTCGCAACTACGCGCATGCCCTACCACTCGAGGACCAGACCGTCGCCGACGACATCGACGAGATGCTGAGCGTCCGGGTCGAATCCGAGGCCTCAGGGTTTCCGCAAGATGCTTGGGAAGCTCAGCACCGCCCGGCAAAGCAACCGTGTCGACGAGAGGGACCTCTAGAGGTACACAAAGAGCTGACAAGCAGGGAGAACATGGAAGCCACCAACCCGAGGCAGCGGCGAGCCACCTAGCTCACGACTTCGGCTTCGCGAACTGGATTGCCGCGTATGCGTCGACTGTGCTCGTCACGTTCGGCTCCCACACAAAGATGTAGCAAGTCAGGTTCTTCTTCGTCGTTCCGCACGACCCGTTTCCGACCGTGCCTGTGATCACCCGGAAGGAGGTCTTGGAAAACGTCCCCTTGGAGCCGGTCTTGACAGACACGAGGTGCGTCGTCGCGCAGGCCGCAGGATTGTCCTTCAGCACGCGTGGGTTGCATTCGACGATGCCGAGTTCTGTCTTGTGCGGGAAGTTACTCCCGGTGATTTCGACTTTCTGGCCTTTGTGGAGATCTTTGGAGGGCGTCACCGTGATGCTCGGGGCCGGTGCCTTGCGGAGCACCAGCAAAGACGCGCCGGCGCCACCGATCGCGGTCGTGGCGACGAGCGTGAAGACGAGCGCGGCACCGGTCACGAGATGAAGAAGCGGACGAAGTGGGGGTGAGCAGCAGGACATCCTTTGCCTTTCCTTTCTGATCTTTGTCCATGAGGGGACGAGTCGGCCGGAGATCAACCTTGACATCCCACCTCTCGAGACTTAGTATCTTAACTTAACACAGTAAGTCGAATCTGAACAGGGCAACGCGTCGAGAGGGGGAGGAAGGCGTCCATGCGGTCCACAGATCGGCCCAACGCGGCGCGTTCCTCAGTCAGGAGCCTCGACCCGGACGGTCCCGGGAGCCCCGCTGTGGAGACCCAACTGCGGAGGGGCTCCCGATCGCTGCTGCGGGACATCAACCTCAGCCTGCTCATCGAACTCGTTCGCCGTTCCGGTCCGATCTCCCGCGCGGAACTGGCTCGCCAAAGCGGGCTCAGCGCTCCAACGGTATCCACGATCGTGGGCCAACTGCTTGAGCGCGGAATCTTCATCGAGGTTGCAACGGCACCCTCGAACGGCGGTCGCCCGCCCGTGCTTCTCGATGTTGACCCTAAAGCGGGTTACGTGATCGGGATCAAGCTCCGCGGCGACGGTCTGACGACGGTGGTCTGCGATCTCGACGCCCAGGTCATAGCGACCGAGGAGGCGTCAGTCTCGCTTGTCGGCGATCCTGCAGCTGCCATCCAGGCAATCGAGCAGGAGACTCGAAGGGCGTTGCGAGAAGCCGCAGTACCACGCTCGAAGGTCCTCGGAGTGGGGATCGGCCTGTCTGGGATCATCGACTCCGCTCGAGGCGTGTGCGATTTCTCCCACCTGCTCCAGTGGCGTGACGCGGATCTCGCTAAACCCCTCCAGCGCCGTTTGCGGTTGCCCGTATGGGTCGACAACGACGTGAACACCCTCGCTGTCGCGGAAAAGTGGGCTGGTGATGCTCTCACTGCTCGCGATTTCGTCACCTTGAGCGTCGGGCGGGGCATCGGGCTCGGGATCGTCATCGACCGTTCGCTCTACCGTGGCGCGGCTGGGGGCAGCGGCGAGTTCGGACACATGATCGTAGAACCGGGTGGTCCGAAATGTGAGTGTGGCAGATTCGGCTGTCTCGAGGCGCTAGTCGGCGAAAACGCAATGCGTCGCCGCGTGGGAGAGCGCCATGGGCGGGACGTGACGAGGGACGAGCTCATTGCACTTGCCGCTTCGGGAGACGGGGCGACGCTCGAAGTGCTCGACAGCGCCGGACGGAAACTGGGTTTGGCAGTCGCCAACATGGTCACCCTGCTCAACCCAGAACTGCTGATCATCTGTGGTGAGGGCACCGACCTCGGCGACCCATTTCTCGGCCCGGTCGTAACCGCCGTACGAGAGCAGACATTTGCCGACTTGGGCCGACAAGTCGAGGTGAAGGTGCAGCGTTGGGGCAACGACGTGTGGGCCGTCGGGGCGGCAACGCTCGTGCTGCGCGAGTCGTTCAGCCTTCCTGGATCCGACGAGAAGAGCCATGCCATCTGGCACCGGCCCGGTCCTGCTCGGTGAGAGAAACACACGTGGACAGCTTGCATGAGGCAACGGATCAAGTGAGCGAGAGCAACGCAGGGGGGACGATGCGGTCGAGCATCGCGTCGATATTGCGCAATCAGGACGAGAACGGGGCGTTCGTCGCTTCGCCAGACTTCGCTGAGTATCGCTACTGCTGGTTACGTGACGGTTCATTTGCCGCATACGCACTCGACCGGGTCGGCGAGTATCGCGCCTCAGCTCGATACCACTCGTGGGTCAACCGAGCGCTTGGTGACATCAGCGAGCTAATCGAGCGTGCGATCGACTGGCATCGACAAGGCAAAGCACTGCATCCGGACCATATGCCGCCTGCCCGATTCGCGCTCAACGGTTCGAATGTCGTCGACGACTGGCCGAACTTCCAGATCGACGGTTACGGCACCTGGTTGTGGGCCCTCGGACAGCACCTCCTCAGCACTGAACAAACCGCGGTTCCAGAGGACCTGCGTTGCTCTGTCGAGCGGGTCGGGCGTTACCTCGATGCGTTTGCCCTCAGCCCATGTTTTGACGTCTGGGAAGAGAGCCTGTCCGCGCTGCATACCTCCACGCTGGCGTGCGTCTACGGCGGCCTGACAGCCGCTGCACGATTGCTCGGCGACAACGACCTGCTCGAGCGCGCAGAATCTGTTCAATCCCGAGTTCGCGAGGGCGCGACCCGCCTCGGACGCTACGTGAAGTCAAGCGAGAGCGACGACGTAGACGCCAGTGTTCTGTGGCTCTCGACACCGTTTTGCGTCGTCGAGCCGGGTGATCGCTACTTCGCCCAGACAGTTCGCATGATCGAGGCACGGCTCAGCCTCGAAGGCGGACTTCGTCGGTACCCGACCGACACGTACTACGGAAGTGGAGCGTGGCCGGTGCTCACGGCGTCGCTCGGCTGGCACTACCTGGCGGTCGGCGACCTTGACGCGGCACGGCGCCGAAGGGACTGGGTGGCTGCCCATTTCGACGACAAAGGACGTCTCGGCGAGCAGTTCGGTGGGGAGCGACGCGACCCGGAGCACTATCACGAGTGGGTCAAGCGGTGGGGTCCCCCTGCGAAGGATCTCACATGGTCACACGCCATGTACGTCGTGCTCTGTGCCGCGCTCGACGATCTCGACGGATCGTACGCGGGAAGCGCGCTGGGTCGCCCGACCAAGAATCAGGGGAGGCGGTGAACTGATTCGGAGGACACCCACGTGGTGCGCCAGCCAAGACGGGTCGAGCGACGGCGACTGAGTGAGCCGCCTGCGGGCATCGCCGGGAAACGAGAAGACAAGCGATCAGGGAAGGGGGAAAGCGGGAAAGGCCAGGGCCACATGGCCCAGAACGACAATCAGAAGAGAGTGGGAGTGATCATGAAAACACGCAATCCAACAAGATGGAGGACCAGGACGACGGTGCGACTGCTTGTCGCGGTCGCCACGATCGGGGCTGGTGGCACATTAGTCGCCCTCACCGGGGGGGTCAGCTCGGCGTCGACCGTGGTGCACAAGACGCCAACGGTGACGCTCCAGTTCTGGAACGCCTACAACGATGTAACAGAGACACCCGTGATGAATGGCGTCGTCATTCCTAGTTTCGAGTCTTTGTACCCGGGGATCAAGGTAGATGACGATACCCTTCCGTACGCTGGACTCCTGGAGAAGTTCATCGCGTCGTCCGCCGCGGGGGACCCGCCCGACCTGATGCGTTCTGACATCGCCTGGGTGCCCCAGCTCGCATCCGAGGGCACGTTGCTCGAAACCTCAACCCAGTCGTGGTTCGCACCAATCAAAGCCGCGGCTGATCCGGGCCCGCTCTCCACGAACCTTTACAAGGGCGGCTACTACGGGCTCCCTGACGATACGAATACCCAGGT
Organism: uncultured Acidimicrobiaceae bacterium; assembly: GCA_963841155.1. GTDB lineage: Bacteria > Actinomycetota > Acidimicrobiia > Acidimicrobiales > Bog-793 > Fen-455. The sequence continues at coordinate 240,913 of CAWJBM010000002.1, forward strand.
CTTCTTCTGGAACAAGGCGGACTTCGCCGCGGCCCACCTCTCCCCCCAACGACATGGGCTCAGATGATTTCGGACGCGAAGAAACTGACCATTCCGTCTAAGCACCAACACGGCCTCGGCGTCGACAGCACAGACATCTGGAACGTCGGTCCGTACGTCTGGACGCGCGGCGGCAGTTTCACGAACAAGGCGCTAACGAAGGCGACCGGTTACATGGACAGCCCCGCCACCGAAGCTGCTGTCCAGACGCTCGTGACCCTCGACAAGGAAGGGGTCATCGGTAGTGACTTCGTCGGCGGCTCCGGGGCGATCAGCGGAGAAACGGGCTTCCCGACTGGTGCGTACGCGATGTACCTCGACGGTCCGTGGGCTCCGACGACCTACAAGGCCGACAAGTTCACCGGTTACGGCACGACGCTGATCCCGAAGGGTCCGGGCGGCTCGGTCTCGGTCGTCGGCGGCGAGGACCTCGTCATCGCCAAGGGGGGCAAGCACCTCGCCGACACGATCACGTTCGTGAAGTTCCTCCAGTCGCCATTTGCGCAGCTTGCGATGGCCGGGGCAGGCGATATGGCGGCGTACAAGACGGACTCCGCAGCCGAGGCGATCGAGAACCCGGCCCTCAAGATCTTCGCCGAGCAGCTTCTGACTGCGAGGGCTCGGCCGGTGACCGAGGGCTACGCAGCGCTTGACACCGACTTCTCCAACGAGCTGGCTCTGATGCTTGCCGGAAAGGTCTCCGTCGACAAAGGGCTGACGATCGCGGCCCAGGAATCGAACAAGGCGCTCGCCGGAAGTTGAGCGAAGCAAATAGCCTCGAGCGGCACCCGGCGAGACTGTCGCCGGGTGCCGCTTTGCGGCGCTCCACCTTTTCGCGTGGCGCCCGTCGGTTTTCGCGCGGCGCCCGCCGGATCTCGACGCCCTACCTCCTGCTCGCACCGGCGCTCTTCATGTACGCGGTCTTCACCGTCTACCCGATCTTCCGCCAGTTCGACATCAGCTTCTTCAACTGGCACATCTTTCCCGGCGTATCGAACCCCTTCGTCGGCTGGTCGAACTACACCGCGATCTTCCGCGACCCCGTCGTGCGCACGGCGTCGTTCAACTCGTTCCTCTTCATCGTCATCACGGTACCGGTCCAGATGGCCATAGGACTGTTCGCCGCAGCAGTCCTCACCGACCGCCTGCCCGGGTCGATGTTCTGGCGGGCGGCCGTGTACATCCCGGTCGTTACCTCGTGGGTGGTCGTGAGCTGGGTCTTCTCCTACATCTTCGCCTCGGAGGGCGGCATCATGAACGCCGTCGTCGGCTTGTTCGCCGGCCACACCGTGAGCATCGACTGGACGGCCCAGACCTGGACGGCAGACGCGGTCATCTGGCTCCTCAGCATCTGGAAGGGCGTTGGCTGGTCGTTCATCATCTTCCTCGCAGCGCTCGATGGGATCCCCCGAGTGCTGCTCGAGTCAGCCCGGATCGACGGAGCCTCGGAGGCGCGGGTCTGGCGTCACGTCGTCCTCCCGTCGATTCGCGGCGCAGTCACCTTCGTCCTCGTGCTGCTCGTCATTGGCGCCGCGCAGGTGTTCACCCAGATCTACGAGATAACAAAGGGCGGTCCCTACAACTCGACACAATCGCTGATGACCTACATGTACCAGCAGGCGTTCTCCTATTTCGCCTTCGGCTACGCGGCAGCCCTCGCGTCGCTGCTCGCTGTGGTGCTGTTCGGCTTCAGCGCGGCCGAGATCCGCATTCTCCGACAACAAGACGTCTAAGGGGAGCGGATCGTGGCACTCGCAGTCGAGATCGACCAAACCAAGCCCGCGGCGCCCCTCGCAACAACCGGACCCGGACTGTTCGGCATCCGCAGGCGGAGACGGTCACGTCTCGTCATCGCGGTGCTTCTGGCGCTGGTCTCCCTCGGCCCCCTCCTCTACATGTTCTCGCTGTCGTTCCAGCCGAACGGCGGCCTCCTGGGGGCGACGGTGCTCATCCCGACCCATCCGACGGTGCAGAACTACGTGCAGGCGTGGACCGAGAACAGCTTCGGCCACTACTTCTTCAACAGCCTCTTCGTCGCCATCGCGACCGTCGTCATCACGGTCACATTCGCCTCGCTCGCCGCTTTTGCCTTCGCGCGCTACAAGTTCCCGATGAAACAGGTGATCTTCTACATCTTCCTTGCCAGCCTCGCAGTGCCGAACCTGCTGCTCCTCATCCCCCAGTTCCTTCTCATGGACCGGCTCCACCTTCTCAACTCACTCGAGGGGCTCACCTTTCTCTACGTGGCCTCCAACCTGCCGTTCACGATCTTCTTGCTGCGTGGCTTCTTCGAGGCGATACCTCGCGAGTACGAGGAATCGTTCCGCCTGGAAGGAGCCGGGACGCTGCGGGTCCTCGTCGGCCTGATCGTGCCACTGTCGCTGCCAGCGGTCGCCGTGGTCTCGATGTTCATCTTCAGCGCGTCCTGGGACGAGTTCCCGGTCGCGCTTACGATGATCAACTCCTCTTCGAACTACACGCTCCCCGTCGGCCTCGCAGACTTCATCGGTGTGCACACAGTTGCGTGGGGCCCGTTCTTCGCGGCGTCGGTCATCGCGACGGTTCCTGTCATCGTCGTCTTCCTCATCTCCCTGCGCTGGTTCCGCAGCGGGGTGTCACTCGGTGGCATCCGCTGAGCTGAAGCGCCCAGGGCTCGGGCACACGACGCCTCTGAGCTTGGGCGGAACGATCGTACCGACGACCAGATGGCGAACGTTGCAAACTGGGTTTGGGTGACGAGAGGAGCCTGAGATGGAAGAAGAGGGCATCCTGGGCAACGACGGAAAGGGCCGGCAGTGCCCGTTCGACGACGTGCGCGCCTTCTACCGGACTGGTGAGGAGGTTGCCGTAGCGACGTTGCCGGTGGGCACCTCCCGCGTCATCGCGTGCCGTGCCACTGGCGACGTGGTCGAGGCCGAGCTAGGCGACGGCGCCCGATTCGCGGAACTCCCGGCCGGGACGCATGCCATCGAGGCGCGCGACGCCGACGGTCACCTCCTCGCCGAGGAGCTGACGACGGTCGGCGCGCACCCGGGCGAGCGCCCCGTGCACGGCTTTGCCACCTCGTTCGAGGATGAGGACATCGCGGCCGTTCTCGAGTGGCACCGGGTGCTGCGCTCCACGGTCGTCCAGGTCTACGACTGGATGGCGAGCTACACCGAGCCGCTCGGCCCGGAGAGCGGCTGGAAGGACCCCTCGAACCGTCCGGTTTCCTTCGAGGCGTTGCGCACCCTCGCCGCGGGGCTCCAGGCACTCGGTGCCGTCGCCCACGCCTATGCACCGGTGTACGCCGTCGGCAACGCATTCGCCGTCAAGCACCCCGAAATGCTCATGTACCAGGGAGACAGGGAACCGATTCGGTTTCTCGACCAGATCGTGCTGGCCAATCCCGGCAACGTGGACTGGCAGCGCCACTTCGTGGCCGCCTACGGATCGGCTGCCGACGCGCTCGGCTTCGACGGCTTCCACATCGACACCTACGGCTACCCGCGGGTCGCGCACGACTCGAACGGCAACGCCATCGACATGCGCACCGCCTACGAATCGTTTCTGAGGTTCGCGCGCGCCGCTCGACCCTTTGACGTGATCAGCTTCAACCAGGTGAACGGTGTGCCCTCGGCGATAAACCTGCCCGATGGGCCGGGCTTTCGCTACTGCGAGGTGTGGCCCCCGAACGACGGCTGGCGCCACCTGGAGGGACTGCTGGACCGCAGCTCCGGGAGGGCGGGGCACCTCGCTTCGTCGCGAGATCCTCTGATGCGCGGCACGATCGCCTGCTACCCGCCGGTATGGGGAATCGACAGCCCGACCGATCCTGTGGAAGGTGCAGCGCGTGAGGCGTCGCTGCGGACAGTCGTCTCCACGGAGGCGATCGCCACCTGCCTCGGGGCGAGCACGCTGATCTACGGCGATCAGACCGCAGCGCTCTGCGACCCCTACTACCCCAAGCACGCGCGCCTGACTGCCGAAGAAGCGACGAGGGTGATCGCCTGGCACCACTTCGCCCTGCGGTGCCGAGACCTGTTCCTCGAGGGTGAGGACACGAGCTGGTACGAGATCGGCGACGAGAACGGCGTGGTCGCCGCGGAGACGACCGTGCCGGTGAGGCCAGAACCCGTCGCCGGGGCGCTCTTCGCCCGGGTGGTCCATGCCGAGGGCCGGGTGACGGTCGGCGTGCTCGACTTAACCGGGAGCCAGAACGGCCGGTGGTCGGAGCCGACCGCGAAGGGGAGCGTCTCCTCGGTGACGCTCCGGGTGCTGCTGAACCACCCGGAGAACTGGCGGGCCGAGGCCGCCGTGCTTGGTGCCGGTCGTGATCGCTTCGCCCGCCTCCTAGCCCGAGAGGTGCCGCATCGCCAAGGTCGCGCCGTCGAGGTGGAGCTCCCCCTGGTTGGCGGATGGTCCGTACTTCGTCTCGAGATGCGCGAACGCAATCGTGTCAAGTGAGCGCGACGGATTGGTGAGCGATGGAGTGCGATCGCGTTGGACGGAAAGTTCTGTGGAACTGTACGTAGAGGGCATCGAAACTGCGCTCATCGCGCCGAGCTTGGATGACGACCTGGTCGGACCGGGCTAAGAGGAAGAGCATGGCGTCGATCACCCTCGAGAGGGTTGTCCCGACTTCGCCCTCGGCGCCGAGGAGGAGCTGCTCGGTTGGTGGGGCGGGACATCAAGGCAGGAGCGGACAGAGATAAGAAGGGAGAGCGCGTCGGTGTGGACGCTGATCACGAACTGACCCCGACTGCTAATCCCGTGCTAACCCACGGGCTCAGACTGCCTGGACGGGGCGGCACCACCTGGACCGTGCGATGCACAAAGCGCCAAGTGCAGGCCACGGAAGCGAATGGCACCGCACTGGCTGGACGGCCGCGATGCGACTACGGATCAGAAGGTTGGGGATTCGAGTTCCTCCGAGCGCGCTGAGGAAGTCTAGCAAGCGGGCCCAATTGTCGGCTGTCGCCTGATACACCGGTGGCGTCGCCAGCCGAGCTGGCAGCCAAGCGAGCGACGCTCGCCGACTCCGTACGCGCCGGGATCAGGGCCCGAACTCCCTGACCTGAGTGGCGAGCTGGCCTCCTCCATGGCGTGTTGAGGTCGCAGGCCCGTAAGTTCGTCGACGATAGGTGTTCACGCGCCCCAGTTCATTGAGAAGAGCCGATTTGGTCCCCATCCAATGGATATCGACGGCTGAGGTGGGGGCGGCGTCGAGGTCGTGAAGCTGGTGCAGGTACTGGCACCTGTTCCAAAGCCTCCCTCAAGCGCCCGATGCTGCATGTGATCTCCCGCGGACCCGCCGTCCGACCGACTCAGCAGACGGGGATGCTGTAGTCCACGTAGATCCCGTTCTTGAAATTCGATTCAATTTGGGGTGTTCCAGAAGTCGTCTGCGGGCCCGTAGTTGCCATCGGTGAGCTCATACCACCACGAGTCCCCGTCAAGAGATTGGCCAGAAACGCGGCATACGACTGTCACCGACGAGTTCGCGGACAAGTCATAGAGCGGCCCCCCGGGATTCCCGTCGTTGGCAGCAGGGAAGACCGGGACACCGTAGATCCCCGCGATCTCGTAGCCGTCGGGTGTCTCGAAGGTGGTGCACGAGTTCCCGCTGCTCTCCCCGACGGAGTTCACGGCATAGACGCAGGCGGCGTAGGAAGTGTCCGGAACGAGACTGCTCGTCGAGCAGGAGGTCCCCGACGCAGAGCCGCAACCGGGGAGCCCCGTGATCACATAGCCGGTGATCGCCGAGCCGTTGTCGCTGTCGGGCGGGGACCAGCTCAAGGTCCCGGTGGTATAGCCGTCCCCACCAGCCGTGAGTACGTAGTTGAAGCCTCCGGCCGACGCGCCCGCAGGGGCGTCAGGGGCCGACTCGATGAGCACCGCTGCACTGGGAGCGCTCGGCGGACCGGCACCAACTGCGTTGGCAGCGACCACGCTGAAGGTGTAGGTGTCGCCCCAATCAAGTCCCGAGATGACGCACGAGAGGTCGGCGGGACTCGACGTGCACTGGGAGACTCCGTCGGACGCAGTCGCCGTGTAGCCCGTGATCGCCGAGCCGTTGTTGGAGTCGGGTGCGCTCCAGGAGACCTGGACGGACTGCCCCGAGGCGCTGGCCGTGACGTCCTGCGGGGCGTCTGGCACGTTCGGCGTCGTGATGGAGTTGCTCGGAGCCGATGCGGCGCCGACGCCGGAGCGATCTGACGCCTTGACGGTGAAGGTGTAGGTCGTGCCATTCGCGAGTCCCTTCACGGTGCAGGTGAGCGGGCCCGACGACCAGGTACAGGTCTTGGCGCCCGGCGACGAGGTCACCGTGTAGCTGGTCACGCCCGAGCCCACCGAGGCGGGGGCGGACCAGGTCACCGTCGCCATGCCCACTCCGGCAGTGGCCTTGACACCATATGGGGCGCCTGGAACCTTCTCCGGGACGACGGCGTTCGACTTGAGCGATGAGGCAGATGAGCCGTAGGCGTTCCGCGACTTCACCGTGAATCTGTAGGTCGTGCCGTTCGTGAGGCCCGTCACCTTGCAGGACAGCGCGCCGGTTGTCGAGCAGGTCCTGGCGCCTGGCGCAGAGGTGACGAGGTAGGAGGCAACTGCGCCACCGCCGGGCGCGGGCGCCCGCCAAGAGACGATCGCGGAGGCGTTACCTGGCGTCGCGAAGACCGATGTGGGTGACCAGGGGAGGCCGACGTGGACGGGCGCGGAGTTGGCGGAGGCAGGGCTATCGCCCTGCTCGTCAAGAGCCACGACGGCAAAGGTGTAACTCCTGCCGTTGGTGAGGCCCCTCACGGTGCAGGTGAGCGGGCCCGAGGACCAGGTACAGGTCTTGGCGCCCGGCGACGAGGTCACCGTGTAGCTCGTCACGCCTGAGCCCGCGTAGGCGGGGGCGGACCAGGTGACGATGGCGCTCGCGTTCGCGCTCACAGCGCTGACCCCGAGCGGCGACGACGGGGGGCCAACAGGCCTTCCGAGCTTCGCAAGCGACGCAGGAGAGGTGCCTTCGGCGTTCTTGGCCACCACGGTCACGGTGTAGGTGACGCCGTTGCTGAGGCCCGTGATCTGGCAGGAGAACGCAGGCGTCGAACAACTGTGGTGTCCTGGCGACACGGTGGCGGTGTAGTCGTCGACCGGGTAACCGTTGCCGGCAGCCGGTGACCACGAGATGACGAGGCTCTTGTTCTGGTCGTAAACGGAGACCCCAGTCGGAACCGATGGCGTGCCAATGAGGACTGCATTCGACTTCGCCGACGAGGCCCCGGACCCGACCCGGTTGGTCGCGACGACGGTGAAGCTGTAGCGCGACCCGAGCGTAAGTGGGGCGACCGTGCAGGACAGCGATGCGGTCCGACACGACGCTCCTCCGGGCGAGGCGGTCGCGGTGTAGGCGGTGACAGGAGCACCACCGTTGTTGGCCGGCGCTCGCCACGCGACGGTGGCTGACCGGTTGCCAGCGACGGCGCTCACCTTGAGCGGCTGGCCTGGGTCCATTGCCGGGATGACGGTGTTCGACTCGAGCGAGGGAGCGGACGCGCCGTAGGCATTCCGCGACTTCACCGTGAAGGTGTAGGAGTTGCCGTTGGTGAGACCCGTCGCCGTGCAGGACAGCGCGCCGGTGGTCGAGCAACTCTGGTCGCCCGGCGAAGCGGTAGCCATGTAGCCCGTGATCGCCGAGCCGCCGTTCGAGGTGGGTGCCAACCAGGAGACGACCGCGCTCGCAGGTCGAGCAGCAGCGATCACCTTGCTCGGTGGAGACGGGGGCCCCTTCGGGATGACCGCGTTCGACGGGCTGCTCGCCTGTCCAGCACCGGCGGCGTTGGCGGCCTGCACCGTGAAGGTGTACGTGGCGCCGTTGGTGAGGCCGGTCACTGTGCAGGACAGCGCACCGGTGGTCGAGCAACTCTGGCCGCCCGGCGCGGCGGTCGCCGTGTAGGCCGTGATCGCCGAGCCGGTGTCGTAGGCCGGCTGCCACGACACCGTAGCGCTGCCGTCACCGGCTGCTGCGGTCACCGCTGATGGAGCTCCCGGAGGGCCGTAAGGTGTCACCGAGACAGGAGGAGAGGGGGACGAGTTCCCCACCGAGTTGGTGGCCGTGACGGTCACCGAATACGTGGTCCCATTGCTGAGACCCGTGATCGTGCACGAGGTGCCACCGGTGCTGCACGAAGGCCCACCGCCGGAGGTGGCCGCCGTGTAGGAGTTGATCGGAGAACCCCCGTCGTTTGGTACCGACCACGAGATCGTGGCCGAACCGTTGCCAGGAGACGCCGACAGAATGCTAGGCGGGGAGGGTACCGCGGCGGAAGACGCACCCCAGAGCGGAGCGGAGGGAGCGGCTTCGTCCTCGTCTGGCTGGCCGGTCATCTCCGGCTCGTCGTACTGCCAAGCGGCATGCTGGGCAGCGCATGGCGGCCAGGCGGCATCCGACCAGCTCGGCGCGCTTCCCGGACCCGATGGCTTGGTCCCAAAGAGCGGCTCGTACTCACTGGTGTACAACTCAGTATTACCGACAGCGCTGTCAGCCGCGACGGCGGCGCAGTACGCGCCAGAGAATTGTCCGTTGACAGGGTTGCCGTAGAGTCCCGGTGCGTAGCCCCCGGCCGACACTGCGCTGAACCACGCCTCGACGAACGCGGCGTCGATAGCGGAGCCCTGTTCGACATCCTTGAAGATTGCGACGCCAGGCGGCGCGCCGAGAGCCTCCGCTGCTGCTACGGCAGCGTCGCCCTCGCTGGTTCCGTTCGATGCCCCGACGGTGTTGTTCGGGTCCAGGGTGTGGTCTTGCACAAGCAACAGCAGATCGATTCCCTGTGAGAGATCCCACTGCGCCTGAGAAGCAGTAATCGCCGAAAACGAGTAGGTGTAGATGTACTGGCCCCAGAACGCTGGTACCGCTCCGCCAGTATCACCCTCGATTGTCCCGAGTTCGGACTGAGCAGACGACGCCGAATCGACCCCCCACAACTGACCGCCGGGCGTGGTGAGCGACGATGCACTCGCCGCAATCATCGGCTGGATCAGCTGTGCCAGAACGAATGCCGCGGTGGCCAACGCGCAACGCAGGACCACGAACATCTTCCCCCTCCCAGTCGCGGCAGCTCGGAAGAATCCCCGCAGTCCGCCGAGAACACCGTGCACCGACAACGCCGTCATTAGTCGGAACCTCACACGCATGGCGCCTCGCAATCGGCAGACATCTTGTCACAAGAGAGAGCGCAATACCGACGGACGTCGCCCGAACAGGGGAACGGATCAGCTGCGCAGGAATCACAGGGTCGTCAGATGCTCGGGTCGTCTGATTCCCTTGCTACTGGTTTGCTACTCAACTGGGGGCCACTGGCAAGACTGGGGACTACGGGGTGGACTGGCGGCCCAACCTGAGCTGCCCATACGGACAGGACCACACTTGCTGGACGTCCGGGACCGCACTACGGATCAGAAGGTTGGGGATTCGAGTTCCTCCGAGCGCGCTGACCAGGGATTATGTACGGCGAGAGAATCTAATTAGGGTGGCACAGCGCAGGCTAAGCGTCTAATATGTACCCTCAGGCAGGGCCGTTAGTGGCCCTGACCAGGAGGGTCGGGCAATGAGTAAGGCGCTTGACATCGAGGGGCTGGACACGATCGAAGCCGTGCTTCCGGACTTCTCACTCTCGCTGCGAGCACGCAACCGCTCGCCTCGCACGGTCCAGAGCTACTGCGAGGCCGCGAGGCTGTTCGACACCTACTTGACCGAACGTGGCATGCCGCGGAACCTTCGGAACATCGGTCGCGAACATGTCGAGGCATTCATTGACGACCAGTTGACTCGGCGCAGTCACGCGTCGGCCGCTGTCCGCTTTCGCTCGCTTCAGCAATTCTTCCGCTGGGCGAAGGAAGACGGACAGATCACCGCGTCGCCGATGGCGAACATGTCGCCGCCGTCCGTCACCGCTCCCCCGGTCCCGGTCGTGAAGGACGACCACTTCAGGCTCTTGCTCAAGACCTGCGAGGGCAAGACGTTCGAGGACTACCGCGACGCCGCGATCCTGTCACTGCTCTTTGACACTGGCGCTCGGCTGAGTGAGATCACCAACCTCCGACTCTCAGACGTGGACAACGGCGAGATGCCGCAGATTCGTGTCATAGGCAAGGGTCGACGCGCTCGGTCGGTTGACTACGGCGTCAAGACTCGCAAGGCACTTCGCAACTACGAGAAGGCGAGATCACTGCATCCGCTCGCAAACCTCGATTGGCTGTGGCTCGGCAGTCGCGGCAAGCAACTCACGCAATCGGGCATCGCTCAGATGTTGCGCCGTCGTTGCCGCGCGGCTGGCATCCCCGAACTTCACCCGCACATGTTCAGACACAGCTTTGCTCATTCGTGGCTCGCCAGCGGTCGCGAAGAGGGCGACCTGATGCGACTCGCCGGCTGGTCGTCCCGTGACATGTTGCAGCGCTACGGTGCCAGTGCCGCCGTTGAGCGTGCACACGACGCCTACCGCCGTGGTGGCTCGCCGGTAGACCGCCTGTAGGCAGCTGGGGTGCCCATGTCAGACCTTGTCAGTCCAGGGTTTTGTTCGTGAAGGACATGCTCAACGTCGACTGGGTCGAGGTCCCGGGCGGTGTGCTTATCCGAGGCACCACCCGGCAGACGAGGCCGACGATGTTGTCTGTCGTCACGCCGACTAAGGCCTCCCCTGTTCCTACTTTGCCAAGGAGTTGCTATTGGGCCGAACGGTGATCGGCGACCTGTCGTCGTCGCGGCCGAGCACATCACCAACGTGGGAGCTGGCAATGGCCAATGGCGAGTGCTCGTTACTACCGAGGCGATTCGCGGGTAAACCATACCCTTGTCGCTAGACGTCCCTACGCAGCCTGTTCCGCAGGTTCTGGGTTCGAGTCCCAGGGGGCCGCACGAAAGCCCCGATCACGGCGGTTTCGGGCATGGTACAAAGCCTCCGTTCCGGGTCCGGGGAGCCAATCTGGGAGCCAGTTGAGACCCGCTGCCCCTCTCTCTGGCCAGCACGAAACGCCAGCTCACACCGCGATCGTGTCCTGGCGCGCCCGGGTGCAGGCGACGTACAGCTTCCGATGGGTGTCGTCCTCGACAGAAAGTCCTGCTTGCAGCGCTGCCTCTTCACTGGCCGCAAGCCGCACGGCGACAGTCTCCCACTCGCGTCCTTTCGCCTGGTGGGCAGTAAGTCCTGGAACCGGTCGGCCAGCTCGCAGAAGCCGCTTCGAGACTTCTGCGAGCCGCCCTGTGTGGGCAGGGTGAGCGCGCCGCATCACGCGAGGGGAAACCTCACGCATCACTTTTGTGAGCGCCTCGTATGAGCGTTTCAACGATTGGGGGTCCTTTACCCGGAGCAGGTCCACAACCTCCTGGAGGTCGGTCTCTAGCTGCCTCGGTAGTTCGGGATCGGCAATGGCGAGAGCCGTAAGCGCTTCGCGCAAATAAGTCGCGTCCTCGTTGAAGATATGCCGAGTGATGTGGTTCAGGAGAAGCGTGGCGGCCGCTTCTTCGACCCCCCCTTTGAAGGTGTGGAACGCGAGGGGCAAGACCTCGGGACCCACTTCCCACAGCGGTTTCCAGAAGAGGCTGAGCACGACGTCTGTCCGCTCATGCCAGGCGTCGTCAGTCGACAAAGTCACCGACTGGCCTGCTCGTAGGCGGTCGGCGAGATCTTCCTGCTTCTTGGTCCGCCATCGGAAGGAGCGCGTGAGCGGCATTGTCTGAAACTGTGCGCGCCTAAGAAGCTCATGGACTCTTTCGGGTCTGGCTCCACGGAAGAGGTAAAGCGCCTGCCAGGGGTCTCCTACCAGCGTCACGGAGATACCGCCGGAGAGGGCAAGCTCGATCACCTGCAGGTCAAGGTCGTTCGCGTCAAAGATCTCATCGACGATGAGGGACCGTGTGGTCTCAGCGAGTCGGTTACTAACCTCGATTATTCGCGCGATAGCGGCATGAAGCTGCCAGTATCCGCGTAAAAGGCCTCCTCAACTGGGAGAATGGCTGTGTTCCAAAGCAGCTCTCCAACCCAGGAGGAGGCCTCCTTGAAGGTGCATCGTAGCCGCTCGGTCCGCCGGGTCGAGGTAACCACCGACGGGCGCAACCTCGTCTCGCACGCGGGCACCGCGTTGTTGTGCGAACTGGCCGATCGCACAGGGTTGACACACGGGTTGTCCGAGGCGATGGCCGACTGCGGCATCTCGTGGAACACCCACGACCCGGGCGTCGTGCTCACTCACCTCGCCGTCGCCATCGCGGATGGGGCCGACTGCCTCAAAGACATCGACGCACTTCGCAAGCAGTCCGAGCTGTTCGGAGAGGTCGCGTCGATCTCGACCGCGTGGAGGGCGGTGAAGGCCACGGCGTCGCTCGAGCTGCGCCAGATCCCAAGGGCCGTGGCAAAGTCACGGGAGATCGTCTGGGCCGCGGCACCGCCGGGCGACATCACGATCGACTTCGACGCCACGCTCGTCACCGCGTTCTCCGACAAGCAGGACGCTCGCCCGACGTACAAGCACGGTTATGGCTTTTACCCGCTCGGCGCCTGGTGCGACACGACCGTAGAGCCGCTCGGGGCGATGCTCCGTCCGGGTAACGCCGGCTCGAACGACGCCGACGATCACCTCGAGTTGTTGGACCAGGTGATCGCCGCCCTCCCGCCGGAGTACCAGGTAGGTCACCAGCCCGGCGACGACCCGAGCCTTGTCCGACATCACATCCTTGTGAGGGCCGACTCGGCCGGGGCGAGCCACGACTTTGTCTCTGGCCTTGTGGAAGCCAACATCGAGTACTCGATCGGCCACCCGGTCGACTCAGGCGTGCGAGAGGCCTTGTTGTTGTTCCAAGAAGAGGACTGGGTCGGAGCGCTCGAGGCGGACGGGACCGACCGGGACGGTGCATGGGTGGCCGAGCTCACAGATCTCATGGACTTGTCGGCCTGGGGTGAGGACGCACGGCTCATCTGCCGGCGAGAACGCCCTCACCCAGGGGCCCAGCTCAGCTTGTTCGACACCTCGGAGGGTTTTAGGCACACGTGTTTCATCACGAACGCGAATGCCTTGAACATCGACGCCGCTGCACTCGAGCTTCGTCACCGCGGCCATGCCCGCGTCGAGGACCGGGTCCGGTGCTGGAAGGACTGCGGGTTACAGAACCTGCCGTTCGCGAGCTTCACCCAGAACCTCGCCTGGGTGGCCACCAGTCTCATCGCCGGGGCGCTTATCGCCTGGGCGCAGATGACCTGCCTCGACGGCGAGCTCGCAAAGGCCGAGCCGAAGACGATCCGCTACCGGCTGTTGCACGTCGCCGCCGTCCTCGTGCGCCGTGGGCACCGGCTCATCTTGCGCCTGGACGAGACATGGCCGTGGGCAGCACCGCTCAGGCGAGCATTCCTGAAGTTGCGGACCGCGTTCCCCTGACGAACAGGGTCCCGGCGCCCGACCCGGCCACGGTGAGTCTCCCGAGGGCGTGACATCCGACAAGAGCACGAAACTCTGACTCGTCGCGCCCTGCCACGACCGGGCGCCCTCACCGTCACCCCATCGTCACGACTCGACCGCTCGCCGTCAGCTTCCCGAGGCAAGATGAATTCTCGAGGTTAGGAGCACCGTCCGCGTCGCGGCCTGGATCAGAAGGCGCTGGGGACCTTGGGGCTTGTGCCGGACCCGATCGATGAGCCCGACTTGACGCCGTTACGACGAACCGAGATCCTCGACGGCCTCATTCATGAGTACCGCCTCTTGGCGTGACCTGGTCGGATCGATTCTCGGCAGGCACAGGTATCGATGAACCTCGCCAACGCAGATGACGCCCCAGGAATCTTGACAACCCACCCCGCCAGCGCGAAACTGCACTTCAGGGGTACCTCCTCTCATTCACACCCTTTCTCAGCGACGGAGGGCGCTATGCCCATTTCGCGACTTGTGAGGCGCTTTCCTCGGCGGTCCCTCGCTATCACCGCGGCCCCGTTGTGTACTGCGCTTGCACTTCTTTCTCTAGTCCTGGCTCCCGCGCATGCGTTCGCCTCCGACAGTCCGGGCAATTACTACTATGGTGCAGATAGTGGCAATCCCACAGCGCTGGGGACCGGACCCTATACGATGCCAACGGTGGGCGGAACGTTTGGAGTATACGTGGCTGAGGACGGACCTGGTCTGATATGCAGGGATGTGCAAGTTACAAGTATAGACTGATTAGCAATACTGATGTGACGGCCGCTAATTGGGAGTTCACCTCCCTGTACGGCTCAGTAGGTGAGCCGTGGCCCGAAGGCGCCGCCATGTATTGGTATATGGCTGGTCCTGGAGCCGACCCTGAGTACAATCCGAGCACGTACACCCTTGCTGAAGCGACAGCCTGGGGGAAAGAGCAGGCCGAAGCCGCGAACAGCTGGTGGCTGGCTCATGGACCCGGGATCACTTCGGGCGTAGTGTTTATGGATATAGAGGGTGGCTATACCGCTGATGGAGTAAACTACGCGAACGGGTGGAATGAATGGGTGTACAGTTCTGGTACCGATTGCGGAGAGATCATCTCTAGTGAGGATATACCGCCCGCCATCGATCGCGGGGTTGTGAATGGTTTTGGAACCTGTATCGACGGGCAGACCTTGACTTCCGCCGTCTACTCATCTCCCGATTACTGGGCAGAAACGTTCGGCACGTGCAGCAGCTCTAATCGTCCTGCCTGTCTTACTGAGACTCCCGAATGGACATCGGAGGGCGACTCGGGTTGTGCACTACCCGGTCCACATGGATGGGCTCAGGCTGCTGGTGTCTGTGGTGCGGAATCGGGCACGTTTTTCGGTGATGTTGGCAGCACTTACCAGCTCGGATGGCAATGGTGTGAAGCCAGTAGTCTTGACGACTATTGCAACCTCAACAATCAGCAGGACGCCGATTTCGATCAGTCCGATGCCTCCAACTGGCCGCTTGGCTGATGAAGAGACTTAGCAGAATGGGGAGCTGAGAGTCCGTGATGGCGAGACGTGGCTACAGGAAATATCGGGGTCTGATGGTTGTCGGACTGCTGGTTTTGTCATTGATAGTGATAGTGGTGGCGCTTGGTGCGCCGGCCAGAGGCGTGTTGGCGCGAGTTCAAGCTTCGTCGCTTCGTAATCATGCGGCTCGAGAACCGGCGGGCCGTACCGCGTCTCGGTCTAGGTCCAGGGAGGTCGCTGACGCGTCCGATCCCGTGTGTGCCGCGGGTCAGCTGGCTTTGTCGAGTCAACTTTACCAAGTGGGTATGCCGGGTGCCTTTGAGATCTATTCGATAACAAACGTGGGAGTCACGCCATGTAGCTTGGTGGGCGCGCCGATCTTCGCCGCTAAGAATGCTGACGGACAGGCGGTCGAAGCCGACTCCGAGACTTTTAGCAATGCGGCGGGTGGCGCGGTGGAGAGCAGTGTAGCGGGCGACCCAGTGGATCTTTCGCCGGGGGCGAGCGGTTCTTTCGCGGTGTGGTGGCAGAATTGCTCAGACCCCGTTCCCAGTTCCGGGTTGACGTTGCAAAACGTAACCACGATTTGGACGTTCTCCGGTCAGGAGGCTGGGATCACTCGAGTCATGCCGAATGCCACGGTTAGCTGCCCGAATGTGGTTCTCGTGGCTTCTGAGATTGAGCCTGGAGTCATGTCGAGTCCGCCTTGGTTGCCAGCGCCTTCAGCTGGGTTGCCGCCGGGAGGTGTTGCTCCGACCGAAGGTTCGCTGAGGAGCAACTGACGCACGCTGAGTGGGCCTTCCTGTACGCGCGTGCGTACTTATCGCAGTTGGCTACCTGCCCAGCTTGACAGGTGGCTGTAGCAATGAGAGCCGGGTGAACAAGTGTTGAGCCGATATCGGAGTCTGGCCGGATTTATAGGGGCGAGAAAAAGCCGATCCTCAATGTGGACCCCACCTAGCGGACCGATCGGTACTGGAGTGTGGGTTCCCGTCGGCGCCGCTCTTCTCATTA
Source organism: uncultured Acidimicrobiaceae bacterium (assembly GCA_963841155.1). Lineage (GTDB taxonomy): Bacteria > Actinomycetota > Acidimicrobiia > Acidimicrobiales > Bog-793 > Fen-455. Next base: position 256,890 of record CAWJBM010000002.1, read on the forward strand.
TGTTCTCTTCCTGCACGAGCGCGTTGCCGCACGGATCCCGCACTACAACACGACATGCACCCCGACCGTCGGTCGAGATCACGGGATTCCGCTGGAGCCAGGTTCAAACGAAAAGTGCTCCGCCGCCACGGGTCATGGCGCAGATGGCCTACGATACCGCTAGCGCTCAGCTGATCTTGGTCGGCGGCGAGCGCCAGGTCGAGACCCAATCTACGCCGATCATAAAGGCCACAGCCCTCGACGACACCTGGGTTCTCTTGGGAACCACCTGGATTCGCCTTCACCCCATCACTTCGCCTCCAAAGGAACCGCTTACCGCCGCGTACGATCCCGCCAACAGGCAACTGATCCTCATCGCGGCGCCTCTGCGCACTCGGGCCGGGCGAGTGCTCCCTTCTACCACGTGGACGTGGAGAGGACGGACCTGGTCGAGGCTTGCTGGAATGACGCCGAACCCGGGCACGAACGGCGAGGACATGGCATACGACTCGGCCACGCGTCAGCTCGTGTTCGTCGGTGGAGGCACCTGGGTGTTGAGAGACTCAAAGTGGCGTCGCGTGTCGGTTCTGCAACCAATGATTACGGCCATTGCGTTCGACCCATTGAGCGACAGACTCGTGGGCGGCTCAAGTCAGAGCGAGCGCATGTGGTGGTGGGACGGGCGGCAGTGGAGGGAGTACGCAGAGCCGCCAAGCTTGGAGCTGAATCCCGTGTACAACCCGGAGCCGTCGGCCAACTGGGTCACAGACACTGCGGTCAACGAAATCTTCGTCGAGGGCGACTGCGGCTTCACGCCAAGCGGCAAGCAGGCATACGCTTGTACCTGGAGCGGTGATGTCTGGGTCCCGATTCTCACGGCGTCCACTCCTGCGATTGACAATCCCGAGAACTTCTCTCTTGCCTACGATCCGCCACTCCACGCCGTTGTCGCCTTTGGAGGTGACCAAGGAGTGCGAACCCCTGCCGGTGACTGGATCGTTGGAGGCAGTCAGACCTGGTTTCTGACCCATGGCTAGGTGTAGGGCACCAGTATTCCGATCGCTCATCGGAGCGCCAGATGCAGGTCGGCTTCGGGAAGAGCGCCCCGGATTGTCTTTGAAAGTGGCGCGCGACCCACCAGCGATTGCGCTGTCGTCATCCGGTCGTCCAATTGAGAAGGCCAATGCCGGGTGACCGCAAACGGAGCGACCAGAGGTGTGGACAATTCGGCCAGCGAGAAGCTCGACTACGCGGCGGCTTGGTACTCGTGGATGATCCCACCCAGCACGTCGCGACGGCCGATGTCGCTGAACGATGAGGCAGCAGAGGTCACTGCGCTGAGTGGTGCGGGCACTTGGAGTCGAAGGCCGAGGTGAGGCCGATGCTGGTTGTAATGCCGGACGTAGTCGCGAAGGACGGCTTCGAGATGGGGACGGCCGAGAACGAGCGTGTTGGGTGCATAAATCCGCCAACATCCTCGATGCCCTGCCCAAATCCATCCAGCCGCTCGCGAGGAAGATGCTCGCCAAGGTGAGAGACGCCGAGGACCGTGAACATGCCCGAGACGCCGCCAAGGCCTTCGACAACGAGTTCCATGCCAAGTGGCCGAAGGCCGCCGAAAAGCTCCGCGACGACCTCGAGCCGTTGTTGTGCTTCTTCGACTTCCCCGCCGAGCACTGGGTGCACCTGAAGACCTCGAACCCGATCGAGTCGACCTTTTCGACCGTGAGGCTCAGGACAAAAGTGACCAAGGGCCCGGGCTCGCGAGCTGCCGGGCTCGCCATGGCCTTCAAGCTCATCGAGGCCGCAGAGGACCGCTGGCGTTACGTCAACGGTGCCGCGCTCGTCGCTCTCGTGCGCGCAGGTGCAACGTTCCGAAAGAGGGTATTGGTCGAGACCGTTGCGAAACAGGAGGAGGTCGCCGCGTGATCAGCGGGTCGGGCCGATCCACAACTTTTGACTATTCCTCTCAGCCAACGCTCCGAGACCTGTACGGTCGTGGTCCGACTGCCACTTTTGCAAGGTCTCCGGCGGGTAGTCGTGAGGTCTGATGCGATCGACGAGGTCGTGGTGGGGCTTGCAGAGCAGCACCACGTTTGCGTAGGCGGCTCGTTTCTCATCTGACATATTGGGGTCGTACCGAGCGGAGTTCGGCTTCGCACCCCGGATGTGCGAGATGTGCACGTTGACGACCGGGACACCCTCCGCGAACTCGATCACCGGTCGATGGCATCCGGGGTAGTAGCAGGTGCCCTGCGAGAGGGCGAAGAGCGCTTTCTCCGTTCCGCTTCTGTAGTCACGGGGCCCGGGCATCGGCAAGCAGTCTACGGAAACCCTGTGACTGCCTTGCCTCGTGCTCATGCCGGTTTACGACACGGACGCCACAGGTCAGGTGATCTGGGTGCTTCCGCTGGTAACTACGATGCAGGCGCTCAAGCGCGTAATCGGCGTGATGAGTGGGTGGCCGTGCAGGGCAGGGGGCTCGGCTCTCGGCGCGCCGCTCGAAGCACTCTCAAACCCCTCACCGGGCGTCGTCGATCCCGATATCACACGTCAGCGTCGGGGCATTCTCCTCGGACAAGGGCATAAAGTTGATCGATCCGTGCACTGACCTCGTGGTTCGAGAATCATCCCATCATCTCCCACAGTAACCGCGAGCACGCCGCGCGTCTGGAGGAAGGAGAACTTGACTCGGACGCAGCACGCTAGTACAACCCCGAGAGGAGGCAGAAGATGTCACAGGGATAAGCGCGCTATAACTTTGGTTGCCCTCGCCCTCTGGGCGGGGGTTTTTTGTATGTGTGTCGGAGGAATTGACGTTGGCAGACACGAGCGATGAGCGTCGTTTGTGGTCAGTTGTGAACGTGATCACTAACCTCGGAGACATATGCCGACTTGCCTTACTGATTGGACCGCCTCTGTTCTTCGGTTTGAGTTGGTCACGCGGAGTGTGGGCCCATCACCCACTTGTGCGGTACGTCGAAGTCAGCTCCTTGCTACCTGTCGGTCTCATTGTCGGAGTCACCGTGGTGCACCCGTGGCTCTCTCAGTTTCTCGTGCGAAGACAATCCTCGCTCGAGGATGTGCGATTTGAGGTTCACGCCCGGTTCAGAAACGGTAAACGTGTACCCACCGAATGGACGCAAGTCAGAGAGTTGAGAGTTGCGAGCTCTGAAGGAGGGAGTCGACGAAATAAACATCTTCTATGGTTATGGCGATAGCTCCCGGGATGTCAAAATCGACGTCATGAATGGCGGGCGTGTCGCAGAACAATGGCAGGCGGGAGACGGCCGCTGGTACGCGCAGATTCGATTTCCACAGAGCCTGCGGAAGCATGAACGACACACAATACGGCTGGGTTATCAACTACCAGAGCAAGCGCCAGAGTGTCCTCCTTATTGCACTGTGACTGCCGCTGAGCTCATCAGGAACCTCGTGATAGAAGTGGACTTCGGTACTAGGAATGCAGTACCGGAATCTATAAAGAGCGCCTATTGGGTGAGCGATGTGAGTAGCATCCGTTGCATTGATGGCGCGCTACATGCGGACAAGAATGGAGTAGTGCGATACCGCAATCGGCGCACGAAGCCTGGACACCGTTACGGCATTGTATGGGATTGGGGAGATCCCCGGTCCGCAACAGCCCCTGCACAAGAAGGGACCGGCGTAGCGAGCCGGAACGCGTAGAGGAATCTCGAGTGAGGAGCTGCGAACGGCTTTTGAGAACCGCCAGGCAGCCGCGCTTGCCTCTTTGCTTGCCGAAGCGGAAGACGTTGATCGGGCGACGCTAATCGTCGAGCGACTCCTCGAGAGACTTTTGCACTGACTTCCACAGTACCGACAGATGATGCCCGTTAACTCCTTCAACCGCCCCTCGTATAAACGGCTGGACGTCCACGGTGCGGCGAGTGCAACAAGATCAAGGGGCGCTCAGCCACCTCGTCAACGAGGTCCCGGCAGCGTATTGGTGCCAGACCGGAGTTTGGCGCGACTTTCGCGTCGTTCCAGGTAGATGAGGTCGCGGAAGAGACGTGTCAACGGCCAGTTTGTGGTACCCACTGGTGGCCAGCAAAAGTACCCACCCCTCTTGGTGCTTTGCTTTGACGATCGCGGTTCATTTCCTTGATTCAGATCGTCTGTGCCGGCGAGCGGCCAACCCTTCGATCTCGGGCTGACCGCAACACCAGCGAGCTCTCAGATGCTGTCGCTCACCTCCTTTGCAGCCGTCTCCGTCGTCGGCGCTCCACGCGGCAGTTTCGCCCCGGCAGATCGCTGGCGTGCCTCTTTCATGCGGAACGACTCGCCGTCGGTGACAACGACGATTCCGTGATGCAGGAGTCGGTCGAGCATGCTGACCGCCGTCGTGTGCTCGGGCAGGAACCGGCCCCACTGGTCGAAGGGCCAGTGGCTGCCGATCCCGAGCGAGACGCGCTCGTAGGCCGCTGCCACGAACCGGAACAGCAGCTGTGCACCGGCGTCATCGAGCGGGGCGAAGCCAAGCTCGTCGACGATCACGGCGTCCGCACGGAGGATCTGCTCGATCACCTTGCCGACGGAGTTGTCTGCGAGCCCTCGATACAGCGTCTCGACGAGCTCGGCCGCGGTGAAGTAGCGCACCCGCTTTCCCGCTTCGACGGCGGCATGGCCGAGGGCGATGAGGATGTGGCTCTTGCCGGTGCCGGCAGAGATAGCGACAGACTGCAACATCTTCGGCAATCACTGCCGTGCGAGGTACGCGTCACGGCGCCTACGCACCCGTTGTTCGGCCGCCTGCTTCGAGCATCGGGGTTCAGGCGGCGCAGCGGCGTGCTGCTGCTCGTGGTGGATCTTCCCGATGGAACGCCGGGCACGATTCGCGCCGACGCCACCAACGCGTTCGTGGATGCGGTCGCCGATGTCCCTTTGACGGTCCTTTCGGTCGAAGGAATGCGCCAGCTCCGCCGGCTGACCGCCGCGCTGGTGATTGCCTGGTCGCGTGATCGTCGTGTCCGGAAGGACCGAGGCGGGAATGCGTGACGCTTCTGACCGGCGTGCGAGGGAGGCGTTCTCGTGCGAATCGTGCGGGCGGTTCATCGTCACGGCCGTCGAAGGCCTGTTCCGCAACTCTCGGGTGGGGTCTAGAACCCGCTTCTGCTCGCCGAGCTGTCGACAGGCCGCCTATCGCCGCCGTCGTGCCGGCGTCGACGAGAACGCGCCTCGCCAGCGCAAGGGCGGACGAGGGCGACGCCTCGGCGAGCGGCCGTGATCTCCCGAGTTCTCGCATGAGACGTCGGGTCAGAGCCAGTTGGCAGAGCGGCGATGACGTGTCTGGCGTCGATGCCAGGTGTCATCTCGCCGCCGACGGCGGTCCGCGACCCTCCCCAGACGCGCAAATAGGCTCGACCGACCCTGTACGCGCCAACGAACTGGGAGGTGAGCCTTTTGCGAAGGCTCAGGATAGCCGCGCCCACTCAGCTGCCCCTGGATCTCGACGGGGTGGCCCCGACACCGACACAGCGGTGGTCGATGTTGCCCGAGACCGCACGCGAGCGCGTGCTCGTGCTGCTCGCCCGCCTCATCGCCCGCGGGGTGCTCGACAAGGAGGACTCCGATGAGTGACCTGTTGTCCAAGCTGACGCCGGGCCACCTCGGCCGCGACGCCTACATCTACGTGCGCCAGTCGACCCTCACCCAGGTCCGCGAGCACACCGAGAGCCTCGAGCGCCAGTACGAGCTCGCCGATCGCGCCATGAACCTCGGCTGGCAGCCGCGCCAGGTGGTCATCGTTGACGAGGACCTCGGTCGTTCAGGCGCCGAGGCGACCGCCCGGGAGGGCTTCAAGGGACTCGTCGCCGACGTCGGTCTCGGGAAGGTGGGGATCATCTTCGGGATCGAGGTCTCCCGCCTCGCCCGCAACAACGCCGACTGGTACCAGCTCCTCGATCTGTGCGCCATGACCGACACGCTGATCGCCGATGGGGACGGGCTCTATCACCCGGCCGACTTCAACGACCGGTTGGTGCTCGGGCTGAAAGGGACGATGTCAGAGGCTGAGCTCCATCTCATCCGTCACCGGCTCACGGCCGGGCTGCGGCACAAGGCGGCCAAAGGTGAGCTCCGCCAGGGGGTGCCCGTCGGTTACTGCTACGACGCCGATGGCCGTATCGTGATGGACCCCGACGAGTCCGTGAGAGCGGCGATCGCGAGCGTGTTCCGGCTCTTCGACGAGGTCGGCACCGCCAGGCAGGTGATGTTGGTGATGCAGTCCGACGGGCTGCTCGTGCCTCGACGGCCGACGGCCTCGCGCCGGGTCACCTGGGCCCGGGCCAGCTACCCGTCGATCCACGACTTCCTTACCAATCCCACCTACGCCGGCGCGTTCGTGTTCGGCCGCACCCGCACCGAGAAGCGGCTCGACGAGAACGGTCGCCTTGTCGTGCGCACGCGTCAGGTGCCCCGCTCGGAGTGGGAGGTTCTGATCCCCGACCACCACGCCGGCTATGTCTCCTTCGAGCGCTACGAGGCGATCCAGGACGAGCTGCGCGCCAACTGGCACCCGCCGAGAGGCGAAGGGGGCGGTCCCGCCCGCGAGGGCACGGCGTTGCTGCAGGGCCGTCTGCGGTGCGGTCGGTGCGGGCGGATGATGCAGACCGGCTACTCGGGGGCGAAGGGCAACTGCCCGCGCTATGTTTGCGGACGGGCGCGCATGCTCTATGGGAGCGAAGGGTTCTGCCAAAGCCTCGGTGGCAGGCGCCTGGAGCAGCGCGTGCTCGACGAAGTCTTCGCCGTTCTCGAGCCGGCGGCCTTGGCAGCGACGGCCAAAGCGCTCGAGGAGGCGGAAGCCCTTCACGCCAAGCGCCTTTCGGCTTTCGAACTCGCGGTGGAGCGTGCTCGCTTCGAGGCCGATCGGGCTCGCCGCCAGTTCGACGCTGTCGAGCCAGAGAACCGGCTCGTCGCCCGCACGCTCGAGGCCGCCTACGAGCAGGCGCTCGTGGCGCAGCGACAAGCCGAGGCGGATCTCAGCGTCCAGCGTTCTCGTCAGCCGACGAGACTGACGAGTGAGGAGCTCGCCTGGGTCGCCCGGGCAGGAGCCGACCTGCGTGCGGTCTTCGACGCTCCGACGACCACGTACCGGGAACAGAAGCAGCTGCTCCGGGCGGTCGTGGCAGAGGTCGTCGTGACGGTGCGAAAGGACGATCGTGAGGCCGACCTGCGCATCATCTGGGAGGGCGGTGCGACGACGGAGTTCGTGATGACGCTCACCAAGATCGGTGGTCACTTCCGCACGACCGACGAGGACACCGTCGATCTCGTGCGCCGCCTGGCCGCCCGCTACGACGATGCCACCATCGCCGTCATCCTCGCTCGCCAGCATCGCCGCACTGCCAGCGGGCTCACGTTCACCAAGACCCGCGTGGCGAGCCTCCGGGTGTCCAGGCAGATCGCCGTCTTTCGACCCGAGAGTGTCACACCCACCGACGATGATGTCGTCGTGGTCGGAGTCGGCCGAGCAGAGCAGATCCTCAGGGTCTCCAGGTCCACGATCTACCGGTGGCTGCGCGACGGGTTCATTGCCGGCGAGCAGCTGACCGCAGGGAGTCCCTGGCACCTCCGCATCGATGCCGCCATGCGGGCCAAGGTGGTTGCTGAGGTTCCCGAGGGTTGGGTCGACCTGGACCGGGCGGCAATCGCGCTCGGCGTGGCCCGCCAGACGGTGCTCGACCGCATCCGTCGTGGTGAGCTTCGAGCGGTTCACGTCAATCGGGGCCGCCGCCGAGGCCTCGCCATCGAGATCGCACCGCAGGGATCAACGAGGCTCTTCGAGAACGCGCCGGTTGGGGGGCCGAACCGAGTATCAAACGGTCCAGATGGGACCATGCGAGCAGGCAAAGCCATCAGGTCAGGCCGAAAACACCAGCAACCGCTGGGGTCTTTGGGCTGACCTGGACCGAATGATCAAGTCGATGAAAGGAAAGCGCAGTGTCAACCATGTCCGGCCGGCCCCACAAGGCACGGGTTCTCCCGGGCATCGATCCACTCGAGCGATGCCAGGTAGTCAAAGGTCCCCCGTGGGATCGAGGAAGCGTGCACGTCGAAGTCCTCGAGCGACTTCGAGACGGGAAAGCGTGCTTGTTTCAACCTCGCCATCGCGTTGGAGGCGTCCCTGCTCTCGATCTCGGCTTCGACGAGGGTCCGCAGCAGCTCCACCGGCGCCCAGCGCTGGGTCTTGGCGACGGCGAGGACATCGGGCCCGATGCGGCGCATGGTGGCGAGCTTGAGACGCCGCAGGCCTGCCACGAGATCGGCGGGCAGCTCGGCCGGCGGGGCGCTCATGAGGTGGTCTCCATGAGCCGGCGGGCGAAGTGCAAAAGTGCCGAGCGAAGCTCGCACACGCCGTAGCCGGGGGCATATGCCTGCATGGCCGCGTGCATGAGTCGGGGCTCGGCCTTCAACCAGCCGGCCACGAACTCGAGCATCTCGGCGCACTCGTATCTCTCCTCGGGTGCGAGCACCTTCGAGCTTTCGGGGCCATCGACATGCTCGACGCCCTCCTCGTTCGGATCAAGCCCGGAGCTTCCCTGCGGCGGGGTCATCGGAGCTCTCCGAAGCCGTAGGCGGACAGGGGCCTGGTGGGAACTTCGGGGAAGGCGGCACTGAGCGGCTCGCCGACCGCCTGCAGGCGGGGCACACCCGCGCCGGCATCGAGGATGGAGCGCACATCGGCGAGGGAAAAGCGCGAGTAGGTGGTCGCCCGCTCGAGTGCACAGATAAGCGCGTCGCGTCCGTAGGCGCTCTCGAGGGCCACGATGGCCCCGAGCTCGCCGCCGAGCTTGCTCGCACCGCCCGCCGCCGCGGCCTTCAAGAACGCCATGCCCACCTCGCCGAGACCGACCATGGCGTGCTCGGCCGCGGTACGAGGCCGGGGCGCCCGCTGCGGTAGAGGCCGCGGACCGCCATAGTGGTCGTCGTTGATGGACGTCTCACCCGGTGCCACGAGATCGTGCAAGGCCATCTCGACGCCGAGATGCACGACGGCGAGCTTGCCGCCGGCGACCTCCACCTCGACCTGCTTTCCGATGAGGCGCATCGGGACCGAGTAACGGGCCGAGCCGAAGCGCACGCAGCTGAGCTTGTCCACCTTTCGGATGACCGCCTTTGCGACGCGGGGGCGCAGCGACGGCAACGGGGAGAACAGCGGTGCTTCGACCCTGAGCCGCTCGGTGGGAATCGCACAGATCTCCGAGTGCTCGACGCAGTTGACCTCCTCGCACCACGCGGCCGCGGCGACATTGGCCGAGGCGAGGTCGAAGAACGGGACCTGCGGGACCATGAGGTCGGCCTTGGCGTAGCCCACGAGGTTCTCGACCAGTCCCTTCGACTCCGGGTCGTTGGCCTCGCAGAAATCCGGCCGGAAGCGATAGTGGGCGGCGAAGCGGACGTAGGCCGGTGTCGCCACGACGAGGTTGGCCACCACGCCTGCTTTGAGGCAACCCATGCGATCGGCCAGCACCACCTTCGGCACCCCGCCCAGGAGCTCGAAGCAATCGATCAGCATCGAAAGCGTCGTGTCGGAGCGCTCGTTGTCCGAAAAGCGCACAAAGCGCCACCGGCTCCAGGCCGACACCGCACAGAACACGTGCAGGCCGAACTCCGAGCCCCAGTCGATGACGAGTGTCTCGCCCGGGCTCCAGATCGCCGGGCGCCGTCCCCGGTGGTGCTCGTCGCGCCAGTCGCTCTTTGTCCTGGCGACAAGACGTCGGAAGTTGCGGGCCGAGCCGGTGTAGCCGGCGGCGCGTGCCTCGGGCAGGAGACGCTTGGCCGAGATGCGCCCGCTCGTCTTTCTCACCTTGGTGGCCACGATGCCCGCGACGACGTCGTAGTTCCTCTTGCGCTCGGCCGCCTTGTCTTGAGTCGCGTCCCGTTCTTCGCGTTTGAGCACTGCACGCTTCACGGTCCGGTGCGTCGTGTTGCAGATTGCTGCGGCGCCCCGGTAGCTGCCCACCTCTCGGTAGGCGGCGATGATGTCCATTGTCTGCCTCACTGATTTCATGGTTCTGTCCTCCGGTCGGAGCGGTGTTTGGTTGGCACCGCCACCGTGTCCGGCCGGAGGGCACGAACGGTGGATGTTCAGTGAGGGGTGGGTACCTCTACATGGCCACGAGTGGGTACCTCGTCCTGGCCACACGCGGGTACTTTTTCATGGCCACGGACAAGACGTGTCCCCCTACGCGTGAGCTGAACGCCCTGGTCAGGCGATTTCGGCCTTGGACCAGGTCGAGGTGTCGACGGAGAGGGCCCGGAGCACCTTGGCCTAGAGGGCGCTGCGCCGGTTCACGAGCTTGATCTGGCAGTCGCCGGCGGAGATGTGCTGTAACCGGACCTCTTTCAACACCGAGAGGGCCCGCCGTGGCGTCATCGACTGGAAGGCCAGGTTGGGATCGGTCAGCTTCGCGTTCACGAGGTCTTGTGCCATGACGGCCTCGATGGTGGCCGCTAGCACGCAGAGCGCCACGTGTCCGCGCACCCGGGCCTCGGTCCAGTGGAACATCGGCCGCAGCGACAAGAAGTCCCTCATCACCCGGAAGCGGCGTTCGATTGACTGCAGGCTCTTGTAGTAGCGCAGCACCTGGGCGGCAGAGGCCTCTGAAGTCGTCAGCGATGTCGTGATGACGAGGCGCCCGAAAGGAACAGGTCAGGAACTGGGGGGTTGAGTACAGGCGGCAACACGGCCTGTAGGGCAACGGTGCCCTCACACAGCACGGAGCCCCGGGAACGAGCCTGCACCGTCCCGTACGTGTGGCAGGGTAGTCACCGCCTAGAGACCAGGAGAGTCGGCGATGGATGTGATATGGCGGCCTGAACAGGATGGAGATGTGATCCCGGCGCTCGCGCTCCTAATGGAGCTCTTGCGGGAGCTGGCAAACGCCGGTGAGGAGCTTACTGAGGCCGGCTTGCCGGTCGCTCACTCAAAGGCCATCGAGGAGCGAGCTGCTGGCACGGCCGCGAGAAGCGCTGATTTTGGTGAGACCGTCTACGCGGCCCACAGCGCCGCTGCTGTTCAGCGCTTCGCGGCGACAGATCACCTGCGACAGTTCGCCAAAATGTTCCAGACTGCGCCAGTTCCTGTCTACTCGCACCTATGTGTCGAGAGGTCGTCGCTTGAGACAGCGGCGCTCAGTTACTGGTTCACAGAGCCTGGAATAGGAGCCGATGCCAGGGTACGTAGTGCGTCCAAGCCTCGCCAGCTGCTCATCGCTGGCACCACCCAGCATGTCCGAAATTAGCGTGCCCGTGTAAGGCAGCGAGATGCCATCGACGGACGTCGTCTTTTCGTTCGCGATCAGCCGCCACCCGAACGAGGCGGCATCCGCTCGGACTCGCGGCACAACGTGATCTCGAGGGCCCCGCCAGCCGTGACGAGCTCGTGCACGCAAAAGCCGCGTGTTCGCGAATACGCGGCCTATCGATTACGCGTCGTTACCGGTAGGGCCTCCATCCGGGCAGGTCAGACGTTTGTGTCACACTCCGCCGGTACGATTTCAGCATGGATGAGGTAAAGGACGAGGCGACCACTCGCCTATTAGCCTCAAAAATCCGTGCGACCCCGGGAAACTGACGGCGAACGGTCGAGCCGTGACGATGGGGTGACAGTGAGGGCGCTTGGCCGTGGCAGGGCGCGACGAGTCAGAGCTTCGTGCTCTTGTCAGATGTCACGCCCTCGGGAGACTCACCGTTGTCGGGTCGGGCGCCGGGACCCGGGTTGTTATGGGAACGCGGTCCGCAGCCTGAGAAATGCTCGCCTGAGCGCTGCTGCCCACGGCCATGTCTCGTCTAGGCGCAAGATGAGCCGGTGCCCACGACGCACGAGGACGGCGGCAACGTGCAACAGCCGGTAGCGGAGCGTCTTCGGCTCGGCCTCTTTGAGCTCGCCATCCAGGCAGGTCATCTGCGCCCAGGAAAGCAGCGCCCCGGCGACGAGACTCGTGGCCACCCAGGCGAGGTTCTGGGTGAAGCTCGCGAACGGCAGGTTCTGTAACCCGCAGTCTTTCCAGCACCGGACCCTGTCTTCGACGCGGGCATGGCCGCGTTGGCGAAGCTCGAGTGCAGCGGCGTCGATGTTCAAGGCATTCGCGTTCGTGATGAAACACGTGTGCCGGAAGCCCTCCGAGGTGTCGAACAAGCTGAGCTGGGCCCCTGGATGAGGACGCTCTCGCCGGCAGATGAGCCGTGCATCTTCACCCCAGGTGGACAAGTCCATGGGATCTGTGAGCTCTGCCACCCATGCACCGTCGCGGACGGTCCCGTCCACCTCGATGGCTTCGACCCAGTCCTCTTCTTGGAACAACAACAAGGCCTCCCTGACACCTGAGTCGACAGGGTGCCCGATCGAGTACTCGATGTTTGCCTCCGTGAGGCCGGAGACAAAGTCGTGGGTCGCCCCAGCCGAGTCGGCCCTCACGAGAATGTGATGTCGCACCAGGCCGGGGTCGTCACCGGGCTCGTGACCTACCTGGTACTCCGGCGGGAGAGCGGCGATCGCCTGGTCCAACAGCTCGAGGTGATCATCGGCGTCGTTCGAGCCGGCGTTGCCCGGACGCAGCATCAACGCGAGAGGCTCTCCGGTCGTGTCGCACCAGGCGCCGAGGGGATGAAATCCATAGCCATGCTTGTACGTCGGGGCAGCATCCTGTTTCTCCGAGTGAACATCAACAAGCGTGGCGTCGAAGTCGATCGTGATGTCACCTTGTGGCGCCTCGGCCCAGACGATCTCCCGTGTCTTTGCCACGGCCCCTCTGATCGCGCGCAGCTCTGGAGCGGTCGTGGCCTTCACCGCTCTCCAGGCGGTCGTCACCGACGCGACCTCTCCAAACAGCTCGGACTGTTTCCGAAGCGCGTCGATGTCTTTGAGGCAGTCGGCTCCGTCGGCAATGGCGATGGCGAGATGGGTGAGGACCACGCCAGGATCGTGGGTGTTCCACAAGATGCCGCAGTCGGCCATCGCCTCGGACAACCCGTGTGTCAGCCCAGTGCGATCGGCCAGCTCCGACAGCATCGCGGTGCCGGCGTGCGAGACGAGATTGCGGCCGTCGGTGGTGACCTCGGCCTGACGGACCGAGCGGCTACGATGCACCTTCAAGGAGGCCTCCTCCTGGGTTGTTTGACTGCTTAGGAACACAGTCATTCTCCCAGTTGAGGAGGCCTTTTACGCGGATACTGGCAGTCTCATGCCGCTATCGCGCGAAAAATCGAGGTTAGGTAGAGGCTCGTCACCGTCTGACACCTTGTCGGCGCCGGTCTCGTTCGCAACCAACACCACGACGCTCAAGGAGACCAATGGCCAATACCGACGCCCTGCCGCAGCTCCTCACCATCGACCAGCTCGCCGAGCGGCTCGGTGTGAGCGTCCGCCACATCCGCCGGCTCATCGCCGAACGACGGGTGCCCTACCTGAAGGTCGGTTGGTTCATCAGATTCGACCCGGCCGAGATCGCCGCCTGGCTCGACGGTGCTCGGCACCCAGAACACCTCGACCACGGGCGACGGGTCTGACCTTCAGAAGATCGTGACGACCGTCGGCCGAGTCTATACTCGAAGTTGGCGTAAATACACGTAGAACGTGAATAAGGGACCAGCATGGCGACTGATCGAAGTCTGAGGCTTCTGGACAAGCTTGCTAGCGAGGGGCGTACAGCCTTCACGGCGTCTGAGATCCAGGACGCCCTGGAGCTGTCGCCGCAGGCGACGTCCAACGTGCTGGGTCGACTCGTCGAGGCCGGCTTCATCGATCGCGTCAGCTCTGGACGCTACGCCATCCGTCAAATCGGGGCCCTCGGTACCGCGGCTGTTTGGGACGACCTCGGCTCTGCCGTCGCGGCCGTCTTCGCCGGTCACCCCCATCGGATCGGTTATTTGACCGCCCTGGATCATCACGGCCTCCTGATCCGGCCGGTGAGGGCGATCCAGGTCGCGAGTGCCTATCGACCCCGCTCGAAGGCCCTTGCCGGCAGACCGCTCAGAGTGATTCGCGAGAACCCGTTGACGGTACTCGCTGGTACCGAGCCGCTGGGCCCATCCCGGGTGGCCACCGTGGAGAGGGCTCTCCTTGATGCCGCGTCACGGCCAAGACTGGTCAGCGGCGCCTCGCGAGTTGCCGAGTCCCTAGCGGCCGTCATGGCTACAGAGGGACTTGTAAAGTTGGCTCATGCGGTGGGTGCCGAGGCCGGATACCGGCGGATCGGCTCGATCAGCACCGCGCTGTCGCTCCCCGTCGGTCATGGGCTTGAACCTGAGCCGTGGCGAACTCTTGTGGACCTGGATACCACTGCCCAGCATGAGCATGGATGGGTCGACAGAACCTGGGGCGTCGCCTGGCCCTACCCCGTCTCCCAGCTCGAGGCGGTGGTCTCCTCGTGATCGCCAAAGGCGTCATCACCAGACGCGCCAACGAGGAACAGCTCTCGGCCCAGACGATCGAACGTGACTACATCCTCGCTCATCTGTGTGCCGAAATCGGCTCCATCGGGGAACCGAGGCTCGTTTTCAAGGGTGGGACGTTGCTTCGCCTCTGTTACTTCTCCGGTTGCCGGTACTCGGCTGATCTCGACTTCTCGGCCGTGGATGGCCTCTCCAACAACGAGGCGCTCGGCATCGTCGCGACTGCAGCGGTGTCCTGCAAAATTCGCACCGAGCTTCCGATGCTCGAGGTCTCGGACGGGGATAGTGCAACGGTGTGGGTGACCTACACGGGTCCCCTCGGATCGAGGCCTCGCAGGCTCAAGCTCGACGTGTCCGATACTGAGCTGGTCGAGTCCCATCGTCGGCTCGACATACAGCACCTATGGGCCGACCTTCCCGAGAACGCCGGCATCGAGGGTTACAGCCTCCGCGACGTCGCGGCCGAGAAGATCCGCTGCATTGCCGAGCGGCTTCAGTGCCGAGATCTGTACGACCTCCACGAGCTGCTCGACGGCGGACACGTCGATCCTCTCGAAGCCTGGCATCTGTACCTCGACAAGGCGGCTAACGACGTGTTGAGGAGTCGACAGCGAACGCCGCCGGCGAAGTGGTTCGCCACCTTCGAGCGGCGCATGGATGCCTACCGGGACCGGTGGGAGAGCGAACTGAGCGACTACATCTCGGTAGATCTTCCGACCTTCGGCGATGTTGAGCGACGAAGCCGCCGCTACCTCGCGCCAGTGCTTGCCGCGGCACGAGATCTTGCAGAGTGACGGGAGCGGGCGCTGAAAAAGGCCCGCCCGTGAGAACCGCCGTGAGAACCATAGCTCCGCCAAAGCCGGAAAAAGGAGGTGACGGGCGGTTGTCGGCGGTCGTGTCGGTTCGGATGAAGTCACTGGTAGAGGGCACTATTGGTAACGAATTGCCACGACCGGTTTCCAAAGGAAAATGCCCCGGGCAGAACTACGGATCAGAAGGTTGGAGATTCGAGTTCCTCCGAGCGCGCTGAGCTAGTCGAAGTGGACACCTAACGTATCTCGCCGGAAGCACGGGGTGGCCCTGCTCTGGCAGCCAAGCTGGCAGCCGAGCCGATCGACGCAGATCGACTGACAGCTAGCTCAAGCAGGGACACTGTCGGTCACGACGATCGCTTCAGGAGTCTGTTGCAGGTGCCGGCGGGACTGAAGGACTGGCTGCTGCACGAGAGCATGGCCGTCATGTCGCACTTGGACCGGATCACGAGCGATCAGGCCATTTGCCACGGCAGGCCTGCCTTTCGCGGCTTGCGGTATCCGGTCGAGTCGCTTCTCGAGCTTCTAGCGTCCGGAATGACGACCGAAGAGATCCTCATCGACTTCCCTGACCTCGAGCGAAATGACATCCTGGCCGCGCTCGAGTTCGCCGCCGTGGCCTTCGCCAGATAGAGCCGCTACGAGCCTGAGCACTCGACAGGGCGGCCCGGAAAGCCGGGGGTCTTGTGCGGACTTGTGTAGTGCGGCAAGCTCACCGAGACGCTGAAAGTGTCGTAGGCCTCGCGGCCGAGCCATTCCGCATACCGCACCGTTACGACAACGTTGGCCACATCCAAGGCAGGGCCAGGCCAAATGCTGGGGAGACTCACGCTGACAAGTGGTGCGCTCGAGTCCTGGTTCAGATCTTGGAGGGCGTCGTCCCAGGCGGCGCTGGCCACGCATAGGGTCATCGTTTGACTGCGGAAGATGTCGGGCACGTAGTAGTTGCCGTCCTCCGTCCCCATGTACCTGAGGGGTGCCGCGACCACGGCCGCTTGCATCCCCTCTGACACGGCTCGCTCGACTCGTTGCTGCACCTTGTCGCGGATACTGCTGTTGATGGCGACGTCGGCAATCCAGCCAGCCAGGACAAGAGCCACTATCGCCACGATGCCTAAAAGCCAACCCCGCGTGCGCCTTCGTCGTCCGACTGGGGCGGTTGTTAGCTCTGCGAGCGTCGGTGCCGGTCCAGCCATTGCGGGCTCTTCTCAATGAACTGGGGCGCGTGAACAACTGACCGCGCTCCGATAGGTATCCACCGGCGCGGCCAGGGGCCCCGCCATTCTCGTGGTTGTTCGACGACCGAGAGAACTGGAGGACCCCTGACAATGGGCGACGGTACCGAATTCGATGACGCGCTGTTGGGACTGCGCGGGTTCCGGGTGGTGGCGGTGACCGAAGACGGCGATGAGCTGCTCGTCGGCGTCGAGACGATCCGCCGGGCGGCCGGGTGTCCGAGCTGTGGCGTGATCGCCAGAACCAAGGACCGCCTCCGGGTGATCATCAGAGACCTGCCGGCCTTCGACCGGCGCGTGCGCCTCGTGTGGTCCAAGCGACGGTTCTCTTGCCCGGAGCCGGACTGCCCGGTCCAGACCTGGACCGAACACTGCGACGAGCTCCCCGACCGCCGCGTGCTGTCCGCGCGTGCGGGACGTGAGTGCACGCGAGCGGTTGGCGAAGAAGCGCGTTCAGTCGCCTCGCTCGCACGTTGGCTCGGTGTCTCCTGGGCGACGGTGATGACGGCCGTGCGCGACTACGGGACACCGCTTGTGGACGACCCGGGCCGGGTCGAGGAGGTGAGCTCGCTCGGCATCGACGAGACGGCGTTTCTGAAGGCGAACGCCGAGCACCCGACGATGTACGTCACCGGTCTTGTCGACCTCGAGCAACGAGTGCTCATCGACATGATCGAGGGAAACCGGGCGATCGACGTCTCGCGTTGGCTCTCGAGCAAGGACGAGGCCTTCCTGGCCGGCATTACGACCGTCGCCTGCGACCTGCACGAGGGCTACCGGTCCGGGCTGCACCCGCATCTCGACCATGCCCGCCAGGTGGCCGATCCGTTCCACGTGGTGGCAGCCGCGAACCGCTGCGTCGATGAGGTGCGCCGCAGGGTGCAAAACGAGCTGTTGGGACATCGCGGTCGAAAGGATGACCCGCTCTACAAGATCCGCCGGGTGCTGCTCACCGGTTCGGAGCGCCTCAACCAGAGAGGCGTAGACCGCATGGCTCTTGGTCTTCGTCTCGGCGATCCCGACGACGAAGTCCTCGGAGCGTGGCTCGCCAAGGAGTACCTGCGCGACGTCTATCTCACCGCTGATCCGAACGAGGCCGCAGTGCTCTTGGACCGGGTGATCGCAGGTTGCCTCGCGGATGAGGTCGATGAGATCGTCTCTCTCGGCAACACCTTGAAGCACTGGCGCACCCAGATCCTCGCTCACCATCTCACCGGCGCTTCGAACGGGCCGACCGAGGCGATGAACCTGCTCGTCAAGAAGATCAAGCGTTGCGGGCACGGCTTCAAGAGTTTTAGGAACTACCGCCTACGCGTCCTTTTGCACTGCGGTGGGATCCAATGGAAGGCTCATCCGGCTACGACAATGCGGGCCCGCTCACCCCAGTTGGTCGCGTAGAGCCCCATTGCGTGCCTCCTGCTTGCTTCAGGCAGTGTAGTGAGCCCCGACTTGTGGTCTTGAACCCTATCCCCAACTACGCCCCGTAGGGCTTGAGCTCGTCACGGCTGCTGGGCCTTGAACAACGGGGCAAGGAAATCGGAGCGATATGTGCGCAGGATCGCTCTGCTCCGGCGAGTGCACCGCCGCCGTTTTGGGCGCCTCCCGACGGCGGGCTTGGCACCCATGCCGAGCGCGATACCAATCGTTGTGTGCATCGGTTCGTCTGCATCGGTTCGGGTCGCGTCTCAAGTCTCGTCGGAGCGGCGCCTGACGATGTATTGCTGGAAACCCGGGATCGAGAACGCGAGCAGCCCGTGCTCGGGCGCATGAACGATACCCTTGCGGATCAGAGCGTCGCGCGTGGGCGAGACCGCAGAGAGCTCGCGATTGAGCACCCGAGCGACGCCGCCGGAACGTACTCGGTCGCCTTCGGCGTCCATGAGATCCGACATGGCGAACAGGTACGTGCGCTCGGCCTCCGTCGCGCCTTCGAAGCGGACGCCGTAGATTCCAGCTTCGATCTGGCGTTGCGCGACGGGCTCGCCTGCCACCGCGTCCGCGAGGGTGATCGTCTGGATGGCACCGGCGCGTGCTGCCGCCTCCCAGGCCTCGAACGCGTAGAGCTGGAGGAAGTACGGATACCCAGCAGCAACAGCGACGACCTTGGCGAGCGCGTCATCGTCCCAACCCACAGCCTCTGCCGCTGCCGGCTCGAGGACGGCGACGCGCGCCTCTTGGTCGTGCAGGTTGTCCGTGGGCTCGTAGCGGAACCGCTCGGTGTAGGTCGCGGCCTTGGCGATGTAAGAGGGTAGGTGTGGCAACCCCGCGCCGATGAAGGCGAAGGGCAGCCGGTCGCGCAGGTCCTGGGCGACGTGCACGAGCGCGCCCAGGCTGGCAAGCGAGATGGCCTGCAACTCGTCGACGATGAGCGCGACGCCAAGCCCGTCCTCGCGGGCGGCGCCCGCCAGCGTGGCAAGCACCATGGCGAGGTCGTTGTATGTCGGTACGGGCCGGTTGCTGGCTACATTGGCGCCGCTTCCGAGCACCTGTAAGCCGCCGCCGCGGCGCAGCAGCTGGCGCACGCGGCGCGTCAGCTTGGCGCCAGGGCGGAGGTGGGCGGCGAAGCGCTCGGCGACGACACCGAGCGCCTTGTCGACGGCCAGGCCGCGACGCAACTCGAGGTACGGTGCGTACCAGCCGGCGCGGGCCAGACGATCGGCGATCTCTTTCAGCAGGACAGTCTTGCCGACGCCACGCAGGCCCAGGTAGATGAGACCGTTTGCCGCATACCCCGATTCGAGCTGGCTGCGCACGCTCTCGGCGAGAGCGAGTTGGTCGGATCGCCCGACGAGAGCGCGCGGTCGGTCGCCGGCTCCGGGCGTGTATGGATTCGGCTGGATTGCGGCTCGAGTATTCATACGTCGATAAGTATAGCTAGTTCCTATACTATAGGACCTATAGGCAGCAAGCGCGGTAGCAGGCGACCTGGCTGAAGAAACCACTTAGCGGGTACCGGCGACCGCAGACCGTTCCAGCCGGGACGAAACAGCGGACCCATGTGCCATTGACTCTGTGCGCCCCAACGTCGATCAGGTGCCGCCCAGCAGACCTTGACGGGCCTTATGGCCTCGGTGGGACCGTGACTACGGCTCACTGGACGACCTGGGCTAGATCATGCCGTCGACACGAGGGACAAGGTCCGTTGTGGGACGGGAGGTGGAGCTACGTTGCGATGACCGACACTAGCCGGTAGCGGCGTTTAGACCTGGAGCGTCCGCGTTTGCTAGACCGAAATCATGCGATTGGGAATACCGAGCGAGACAACGCCCGGCGAGCGCCGGGTCGCGCTCGTCCCCAGCGTCGTCCCAAGGATCACTGCCCTGGGCCCGAGCGTCGCCATGCAAGCCGGCGCCGGTGCCGCCTCACTGTTCGCCGACGAAGCCTACCTGGCCGCGGGCGTCACGCTGCTGGACGCCCCGACGCTGTTGAGCACATCCGGGTTCATCTGCAAGGTGCAGCCTCCGAGGTTGGAAGAGGTGGGCCTCATGAGCGAAGGCTCCGGCGTCGTGAGCTATCTCCAGCCCACTGCCGACCTCGAGCTCATCCGCGCGCTGGTGGACCACCGGATCTCCGCGTTCAGCCTCGACCTGCTGCCTCGGATAACCCGGGCGCAGTCGATGGACGTGCTCTCGTCCCAGGCACTGGTCTCGGGCTACCGCGCAGTGCTGTTAGCAGCTGAGCAGCTCCCGAAGTTCTTCCCTCTCTACATGACCGCGGCCGGCACGGTGCCGCCCGCCAAGGTGCTCGTGCTCGGTGCCGGCGTCGCCGGGCTGCAGGCGATCGCGACCGCACGCCGCCTCGGCGCGAACGTCCGCGCATACGACGTCCGATCAGCAGCGCGCACGGAGGTGAAGAGCCTCGGTGCCGCTTTCGTCGAGCTTGATCTCGAGGCCCAGGAGGGTGAAGGCGGCTACGCCCGGGAGCAGTCCGAGGACTTCCTGCGCCGCCAGCGTGAGCTCATCGGCAAGGAGGTCGCTGCCGCCGACGTCGTGATCACGACCGCGGCGATCCCCGGCCGCAAGGCACCGGTGCTGGTCACCGGGGAGATGGTGCACCAGATGGCACTGGGCAGCGTCATCGTCGACCTTGCAGCCGAGACGGGCGGCAACTGCGAGCTCAGCCGCCCGGGAGAGGATCTCGATGAAGGCGGCGTCACGATCATCGGCGTGAAGAACCTCCCGAGCTCGATGCCCCTGCACGCGAGCTTCCTCTATTCCCGCAACATCGCCGAATTCCTGACGGTGATCGTGAAGGAGGGGGAGTTCGCCCCGGACTTCGACGACGAGATCGTCGCCGGCACGTGCGTCACCCATGCGGGCGAGGTCCGCCATGCTCCCACCCGCGAACTGCTCGAAGGAGGGACCCAATGATCGCCGTCGCAGCTGGCGGGGACATCCTCTCGCTCATCACCGTGTTCGTGCTTGCGGCCTTCGTGGGTTTCGAGGTCATCGCCAAGGTACCGAGCACGCTGCATACGCC
Source organism: uncultured Acidimicrobiaceae bacterium (assembly GCA_963841155.1). Lineage (GTDB taxonomy): Bacteria > Actinomycetota > Acidimicrobiia > Acidimicrobiales > Bog-793 > Fen-455. Next base: position 277,810 of record CAWJBM010000002.1, read on the forward strand.
GCTGATGTCCGGTACCAACGCGATCCACGGCGTCGTGCTCGTCGGCGCGATGCTCGTCCTCGGCACGGTGCACGGCACCGGGGAGCTGGTACTCGGGTTCGCCGCCGTGGTGCTGGCCACCTTGAACGTCGTCGGTGGCTTCGTGGTGACCGACCGGATGCTCGAGATGTTCAAGGTCCGCAAGCCGCCCAAAGTCTCGACGGAAGCGGCCGGCGCGGCCGCGCCTAGCACCGAGGGGGACCCGAAGTGAGCCTCGGTACGGGCATCCGCCTCGCCGACTTGATCGCGGCGATCTGCTTCATCCTCGCGCTACGCGGCCTTACGGGGCCCAAGACCGCCCGCTACGGGAACCTCCTCGGCGCCGTTGGCATGGCCCTCGCCATTGCGATCACCTTCGCTACCAACGGCTTGCACCACTTCCTGTTGATCGCCGTAGCAATGCTCGTCGGTGCGGCCATCGCGGTACCCGCGGCACGCCTGGTCAAGATGACCGCGATGCCGCAGATGGTGGCGGCCTTCAACGGTGTCGGCGGTGGCGCGGCCGCGCTGATCGCCCTCTCCAAGTTCCTCACTGCCCCGACCGGCTCACTCGCCGTCTACCAGGTCGTCGAGGTCCTCCTCGGCGTGGTCATCGGCTGCGTCTCGTTCTCCGGAAGCTGCATCGCCTTCGCGAAGCTCCAAGAGCTCATGACCGGCAGGGCCATCACCTACCCTGGCCAGCAGGTCTGGAACGCCATCGTGGGCGTGGGCATACTCGGGCTGGCGATCACGCTTTGCGTCAGCTCAACCAGCTGGCTCATCGTGATCGTTCTCGGCCTCGCTTTGATATTCGGTGTCGCGTTCGTCCTGCCCATCGGCGGCGCGGACGTGCCCGTCCTGATCTCGTTGCTGAACTCGTTCACTGGTCTGGCTGTCGCGGCGAGCGGCTTCGTGCTCCACTCGGTCGTGCTCGTCGTTGCGGGTACCCTCGTCGGCGCCTCGGGCACGCTCCTCACCCAGAAGATGAGCCAGGCGATGGGACGCTCGCTCCCGAACATCCTGTTCAGCGCTTTCGGTTCGGTCATCACGGCCACCGGTGGCGCCGAGGGCGACACGACCCGCAGCGTCCGGTCCGCGAGCGCCGAGGATGTGGCCATCCTGCTCGCGTATGCGAACAAGGTGATCATCGTCCCCGGCTACGGGCTCGCCGTCGCCCAGGCTCAGCACACGATCCGCGAGCTTGCCGACCTGCTCGAGTCGCGTGGCGTCGAGGTCATCTACGCCATCCACCCAGTCGCGGGCCGCATGCCGGGCCACATGAATGTCCTGCTCGCGGAGGCCAACGTCCCCTACGAGCAGTTGAAGGAAATGGACGAGGCGAACCCGGAGTTCCAGTCCGCCGACGTGGCGTTGGTGGTCGGCGCCAACGACGTCGTCAACCCGGCAGCCAAGAACAACCCGGGGAGCCCCATCTACGGTATGCCGATCCTCGCCGTCGACGAAGCCCGCAACATCGTGTTCATGAAGCGCTCGATGCGCCCCGGCTTTGCCGGCATCGACAACGAACTTCTCTTCGACCCGAAGACCACGATGTTGTTCGGTGACGCCAAGGACTCGCTGACGAAGGTCGTGGCCGCGGTCAAGGCGCTCTGACCGTCCGCCTGTAACGGCGCCAGCCGGTGCCCGGAGAACCCACTCACCTCGACCGTCATCATCGCTACGACACCCTCAGGCACGACTGATCACGAGACTCTTTCGGTGATTTCGAGACGACCGTCCACCACACTAGACGTAGCTTGTTCGAGGCTGAGTAGTGGTGGCTCGTCTCGGGAGTGACTTGTGGCTGCCCGGCGTGGGTCGCACGGAGATTGCTGCGGCCGTCGAGCCCTCCTCTTGATCATTCGATGCATTGACTGAATCAGCCCCCAACTGTCATGACCAACGTTTGCGGCAGTACCAGGCTCTCCGTTACGACCTCACATCGAGCTACTTCTAGACGGTCGCCATCGGACGTAGGGTCTTTCCCTCCCTCGTCTTCGGCTACAGCCGCGATCACCGGGGCGACCGGCCGCAGATCATGATCGGCCTGCTCGTGACCTCCGACGGCATCCCGATCGCCCATCACGTCTTCTCGGACAACACGGCCGATGTCTTGATACCTCCGGGCGTGACGGAGTACCTGAAGTCATGCTTCGTCGTCGGCCAGATCGCCCTTGTCGCGGACCGGGGCCTCATCTCAGGAGACAACCTGGCCCTGGTCGTCGCGCACGGCTTCGACCACGTGCTGGCCACTCGCCTTCACCACGACGGCGTTAGAGCCGTGCTCGAGATGGCGAACGTGCCGAGTTCGTCGTGAGAAGCGGTCCCCGAGGCGCTGACCTTGTGTGCCGATCTCACCCATCAGGATCGGCGCTTTGTGGTCGTGTTCTCTCCCGTGCGCTGTTTCCGGGACCGGTATCGTCACCTCGCCCTGTGCGCCCGCATCGAAGACGGACTCATCGCCATCGAAGAGAGAGTTCGGGCGGGAAAGCTCGCCGACCCGGCCAACACCGGCGCCGCGGCCGACCGTGTCCTTTCCTCCTCGCCGGTCGGGTGCTGCTTTGCCGTCACGATCCGGAAGGGCTTCTTATCCTGGGACTTCGACCAAGAAGCGCGCAGATACGACGAGGGGCACCTGTGCGGGCGCTTTGTCATCACGGCATCGCTGACGACTTCGCAGGCCTCTGCCGCGCAGGCGCTGCGCTACTACGAGCCTGCAGTCAGTCGAACGTCGCTTCAGGGTGATGGAGGACTGCTTGTCGCTGCGGCCGATGTTCAACTGGACCAAGGCCCGGGTGCGCGGACACGTGGCACTCTGCGTGCTGGCGGCCACCATCGAGGCCGTCATGGCACAAGTCCTCGTGACGCGAAGCTGGCCGATCCAGTCCTGGCCTTGCAGTCGATGACGCCAAGGCGGGCCGTTTCGGTGTTGAAAGAGGTCCGGTTACAGCACATCTCCGCCCACGACAAGCAGATCAAGCTCGTGAACCGGCAGTGCCCTCCAGGCCAAGGTGCTCCGGGCCCTTGCCGTCGACACCTCAACCTGGTCCGAGGCCGAAATCGGCTGAGCTGGGCGAACAGGCCCCGCGTAGGGGGAACACGTATCGTCCGCGACCCCATCTACCTGGGACGACAGGAAACTCGCGCCAAACTCCGGCCCGCGAAGCAGAAGGTCTTTCAGTCCGGGACTTTAGGCCCTACGCACGGTCACGAATCGAGCGCAACATCAAGGTGAGCACAAATGGAGGGGAGTGACCCACGGAAGACACCCGTTGTTCGAATCGCGGAGGCGCGTTATGTCGGCGTTCGTGACTGCCAGTCGTGTGGACACCGGGCAAGATTCACTGCCCGTTGTTGGTGACGACGGCTTTTTCGGTGTCCGTTTCGAGTCGATCGGCGGGCTCGGTGCCCACCTCGCCGGTCGGATCCTCGCCGAAGCCTGTGTTTTGGGGCAGGGCTTCAATGGCGCGCACTTCTCCTCGTACGGCTCAGAGAAGAAGGGCACGCCGGTAAAGTCGTTCGTCCGTATCTGCCCGGGTGATCGGGAGGTGCGGACGAGTAGCCCGATCGAGAGCCCCCAGGTGGTTGCTGTCTTCCACGAAGCCCTGGTGGGCTCACTCGACGTTGCCGCCGGCTTGCCCGCGACAGGCACCCTGATCATGAACAGTCGTAAGACTCCGGAGGAGATTCGGGACCTGCTCGGTCTGAGCTCCGGAACGGTAGCTGTGGTCGACGCCCTCGGCATCGCGCTCGAGGAGAAGACGCGCATAAACACCGCCATGCTCGGCGCCGTCGCCCGCGCATGTCCCTTCCTCGACCCCGAGGCGATAAAGAATTCGATCCGTCAGAGCCTGTCGGCCCGGTACGCCTCCTTGGTGGAAGCCAACCTTCGCACCTTTGACCGCGGCTATAGCGAACTGCGGAGCATCACTTGGCCTGCCGCTCCTGGCGACACCGGGCGGCCGGTACAGCGGGCCGCGCCTGCATTCGGCTACCTCGACGCGACGATCGGCGGTGCGATCCTCGACGCGGGCAACAGCATCCGCAAGAACCTGACCACGTCGCGGCAGGGCTTCCTGCCCGATTACGACCCGGCCACGTGCGTGCACTGCGGGATCTGCGACATCGTCTGTCCCGATCTCTGTTTCGCCTGGTCTAACGACCCCGACAACGAGCCCGCAGTGCGCCTGCTCGGCATCGATTACCACTATTGCAAGGGCTGCTTGAAGTGCGTTGACGCCTGCCCGACGGGCTCGCTCACCGAGATTCGCGAAGAAGACGGCTGGGCGGAGGAGCATCGAGTCCCGCTCTTCGCCTGGCTCGAGACCAAGAAGGGAGCTGCGTGATGGTCGTCGCAACGCCCACACTGGAGCCGATTACCGGGTCCCGCCAGGTTGTCGGGTTTCGCACCGGCAACGAGATGGCTGCGATCTCCGCTAAGCAGATCAACTTCCACCTGATGGGGTACTTCCCGATCACCCCCTCGACAGAGGTAGCCGAACTGGTTGACGAGATGAAGGCCGCCGGCGAGCACGACATCGTGATGGTGGCCGCCGACGGCGAGCACTCAGCAGGTGGGATCTGCTTCGGGGCCGCGGCGGGAGGCGGCCGCGTCTTCAACGCGACGAGCGCGCAGGGCCTGCTGTTCCAGCTCGAGGAGCTACCTGTGCAATCGGGGTCGCGCTATCCGATGCTGCTCGACCTCGCGACCCGGACGGTGAGCGGGCCGCTTGACATCCGTGGCGATCACTCGGACGTGTACTTCGCCTTGAACGCGGGCTGGCTGATCTTCATGGCTCGCGACCCACAGGCCGTCTACGACCTAAACCTCATCGCCTTGCGTGTCGCCGAGCGGGCTGACGTCCGCCTACCGGCGATCGTGGCTTTCGACGGCTTCTTCACGAGCCACCAAAAGCGCCGAGTCTTCACCTTTGCGGAGGACTTCACGGTTCAGGAGTGGCTGGGCCCCGTGGCCGAGCCGGTGAAGGCACTCGACCCGCGGCATCCCGTGACGATCGGTCCGTACATGAACGACCCCGATCTGATCAACAACAAGTACCAGCTCGAGCGGGCCATGGACGCCGCGATGGCTGCGATCCCGGAGGTTGTCGCTGAGTACGAGGCCTTGAGCGGCCGGCGCTACGACCCGGTCGACCTCTATCGCATGGAGGACGCCGAGGTCGCCGTTCTCCTGATCAACTCGGCGGCGCAGACCGCAAAGGACGTGGTCGACCGGCTTCGCTCCCAGGGAATCCGAGCCGGTGTGCTCAGCCCCAACCTGATCCGGCCCTTCCCCGCAGACACCATCCGTGACGCCCTGCGAGGCGTAAAGGCGGTTCTCATCGGAGAGCGCGCCAGCTCCTACGGAGCACACGGCGCCAACATCACTCACGAGGTGAAGTCCGCTCTCAAGGACGACCCAGAGAACCACACCCTCTGCCTGAGCCGCGTCTACGGTCTCGGTGGCCGTGATTTCTATGCGGAGGACGCCGAGGCGTTCTTCCGCCTCACGCTGCAAGCGGTCGAGAGTGGCACCGTCGACGTGCCGTTTGACTACTACGGCGTGGAACCGGGCGATCCCGAGAAGTCTCGGCCACTGAACGGCACGCCGCCGCTCACTCGCGAGGAGGTGACGAGCGGGCTGCTCCAGATAAGGCCACGCCCAGACGGCAGGCTGGATGTGGAAGCACCGCCCTATTGGGAGCTCGCGACCAAGCCCAAGCGAGTCACCCCGGGCCACGGCGCCTGCCCCGGCTGTGGCATATTTCCGGCGCTCGACCAGTTCCTGCGTGGTATCGAGGGCGACGTCGTCGTGCTGTACCAGACAGGCTGCGCGATGGTCGTCAGCACCGGTTACCCATTCACGTCACACCGGGTCACGTACCTGCACAACCTGTTCCAGAACGGCGCAGCCGCGCTGAGTGGACTCGTCGAGGTGTTCCACGAGCGGGTACGCCGCGGTGAGCTGCCCGCTGACACGGACATCACGTTCCTGATGGTCACCGGGGACGGCGGCATGGACATCGGCATGGGTGCGGCTATCGGTGCCGCACTTCGCGTGCACGGGATGATCATGATCGAGTACGACAACCAGGGTTACATGAACACGGGCAGCCAGCTCAGCTACTCGACGCCCCTCGGACACATGACATCGACAAGTCATGTCGGTCCCGGAGAGCAGGGCAAGGCCTTCCACCACAAGGACACCCCGCAGATCATGGCGGCGACCAACATCCCGTACGTCTTCACGGGCGTGGAGGGCTATCCGGACGATCTCGTCGCCAAGGCGGCGAAGGCCCAGTGGTACTCGCATCACGTGGGCACGGTCTACGGCAAGGTGCTGATCACCTGCCCACTCAATTGGAAGGTCGAGGACCGCGTAGGCGTCGAGATTTCACAGGCGGCAGTGGACTCCTGCTTCTTCCCTCTCTACGAGATCGAGCGCGGCGTCACTCACATCACCTACGACCCGGAGCCCATCGGGCGGCGGACGCCCGTCGCCGATTGGCTGAAGCTGATGGGGAAGACGAAGCACCTCTGCCAGGCTGGCAACGAGGCGACGCTCGCCGCGATTGAGGCCGAGATCCAGCGTCGCTGGCTGCGGCTCAAGGCGATGAATGACAACCCTCTCCTCTGAAAATGGATGGCTATGGACACGACTGCACGGATCATCGAAAAGCAAGATTTGACGGGGATAACCAAGCTGTTCGTCGTGCACGCTCCGCTCGTAGCGCGAAACGCTGCTCCCGGCCAGTTCATTATTCTCCGAGTCACCGAGACTGGTGAACGGATCCCCATCAGTCTCACGGACTTCGACCGGGACACCGGGACGGTCACGATCGTCGTCCAGCAGGTCGGTCGTACGAGCGCTCTCGTCAACGCTTTGGACCTGGGTGACGATTTCCTGGACTTCGTCGGTCCGCTCGGTGACCCAGTGCCACTTCCCGAGGACGGTCACGCAGTGCTCATCGGCGGTGGGTTCGGTACGGGCGCGCTGTTCCCGTTGGCGCGCGAGCTGCGCAAGCGAGGCGTGAGGGTTTCGTCCATCATCGGCGCTCGGACACGCTCCCTGTTGATCCTCACTGAAATGCTGTCAAGGCAGAGCGACGAGTTGCACGTGTGCACCGACGACGGCTCAGTCGGCTACCACGGCTTCGTTACCGGCCGCTTGGAGGAGCTCATGGACGCCGGAGCGGGATTCACGCACTGTTTCGCTGTCGGCCCGATGCCGATGATGCGCGCCGTCGCGACCACTACGCAAGAGCGCGGCCTGCCCGCCATGGTCTCGCTCGATCCGCTCATGGTCGACGGGACGGGCATGTGCGGCGGTTGTCGCGTGAGTGTTGGCGGCAAGTCGCTCTTTGCCTGCGTGGACGGCCCCTTCTTCGACGCGCACCAAGTCGACTTCGACGTGGCGGACGATCGTTTGAGGATCTACAGGGAGCAGGAAAAGGTTGCCTGTGAGCTGACAGGACTGGAGAGGTAGGCGACATGCCCATCGTGTATCCACACAAGACGGAGATGCCCGTCCGAGACCCTCAAGCGCGGCGACGGAGTTGGGACGAGGTCGCCGAGGGCTACACGGTGGAGCGCGCGATCGCCGAGGCCCGTCGCTGTCTCAACTGCCAGGACCCCGTCTGCGAGCTTGGGTGCCCTGTCAACGTGCCGATACGGGAATTCGTACGCTGCGTCGCCATAGGGGACTTTGACGGAGCCGCCAGCGCGATCCGCCGGCGCAACCTGCTACCGGCGATCTGCGGACGCGTGTGTCCGGTCGAGCATCAGTGCGAGGCCCGCTGCGTCCTGTTTCCCCACCAGGATCCTGTGGGAATTGGCCGGTTGGAGCGGTTTGCTGCCGACTGGGTCCGTGAGCACGGCAACGGTGGCGAGAGCGCTGCACAGCGGGTGTGGCGGGAACAGAAGGTTGCGATCGTCGGATCCGGTCCGGCTGGACTCACAGTAGCCAGCGACCTCGCTCAGCTCGGCTACCCGGTCTCGATCTTCGAGGCTCTGCACGCCTTCGGCGGCGTGCTCCGTTACGGGATTCCTCAGTATCGTCTGCCGAAGGAGATCGTCGACGAAGACGTCGAGCACCTCAAGGCGCTCGGCGTGGAGTTCGTGCGCGACGTGATCATCGGCAAAACCGTCACCATCGACCAGCTCTTCGACGAGCTCGGTTACTCGGCCATATTCGTAGGTACAGGTGCTGGTTCGCCCATTTTCATGAACATTCCCGGGGAGAACCTGAAGGGCATCTACTCGGCCAACGAGTTTCTGACGCGTGTCAACCTGATGAAGGCGTACGCGTTCCCCGAGTACGACACGCCCGTCTACAGGCCGAGGCGAGCCGCAGTGATCGGTGCCGGCGACACCGCGATGGATGCAGTGCGGTGCTCGATCCGCCTCGGCGCAGAAGAGGGCCACATCGTATACCGCCGTTCGGAGAACGAGAAAGGTGCACGAGCAGAGGATTTCGAGCGGGCGCGCGATGAGGGCGTGATCTTCGACTGGCTCACGCTTCCCCAGCGTTACCTTGGTGACGAGAACAACTGGGTACGGGGCCTCGAGTGCATTCGCACCGAGCTCGGTGAACCCGATGAATCGGGTCGCCGCCGCCCGGTTCCCGTGCCGGGTTCAGAGTTCGTTATAGAGGCCGACCTCGTCGTCATAGCCCTCGGCACGAACCCGAACCCACTCGTGCCGCATTCGACCCACGGTCTCGATGTCGACTCTCACGGATGCATCATCGCCGACCCGGAAACGGGTGCCACGAGCCGCGAGGGCCTGTTCGCCGGTGGCGACATCGTGACCGGCGCCGCCACCGTGATCCTGGCAATGGGGGCAGGCCGCAAGGCCGCGACCGCCATCCATGAATACCTGCAAGAACAACACACAGAGAAAGTAGCGGCGCGAGGCGAAGCTGCCCAGGCTCAGGTCCAGACAAGCGACGATGCCGTGGCTTCTCGACTGGATGTCTCATTCGCCGAACATGAGGTCGAGGAACGCCACCGAGGCTACGGGGACGGGACCGTATGGGCACGCGACTACGCAACCGCCAATGAGCTGCGCGGCTTCGTGGAGAGCTTCCGACGCCGAACCGATAGCGCCTCGGAGATAGTCAAGAACGGGCTAGAGCACATGAGCGTTGAAGGCTCCTCCGACTTCGAAGGTCCGTACTGGGAAGGATTCCTCGAAGGAGCCGAAGAGGTGTTCATAGAGGGGACCGGCAGTTGAACACCTGAAGCTCCCTGTTTGTCAGCCTTCTACTCCATACCACGAACCTTCCTTCCGGTAGGGTGGCGATGGCCCTGCGCACCGAGTTCGCCTCGGCGGGTCCGGCCGTTGCGACAGGCTCAGAGAAACCAAAGGGTCACCGGGTTCGGCCCACATACCGGCGATGCTGTCATGATTCCTCCATGTCAATAGAGTTCGGGCGCACTGCGGAGGACTATGCACGCCACCGGGCAGGCCTTCCGCCGTCGCTGTTCGAGCGACTCAGCACCTTTGGCGTCGGACTCCGCAGCCAAGATCTTGGACGCGTCCACAACGGGTCGTCCTGCTGCCTCCAGAGACGCTCAGCCCGCTCCCCGGACACGGACTACGCTCCGTCGGTCTTGCGGTACACCGAGACGTGTCGCGCGCTTGCCGAGTCGAAGCTCCGCCGGTCGTAGTCGCCGAACCTTTCAGTCAGCTGCAGCCCTGCCACGAGCGCCATCGCATCGAGCTCTGCGGGCCAGGCGTAGCGGAGGACGACTGGATACAACCGGACTCCGCCCTCCCACAACACGACGTGGCTGGCGGTTATGGTCTGCGAGACGGGATCGTGTCGCGATACGTCGAGCATCACCGAGTCGGTGTCGACTTTCATGACGCTCGTCGCCTGATTGTTCCGAAACCGCCCGAGGTCCGGGACGAACGCCTCCATGACGAACACCCCGTGATCCTCAAGGTGGTTTGAGACGTTCCCCAGGCAGCGGATCTGCTCGGCTTGGCTCGGCAGTGCGAAGAAGGTCGTGAACGGGACGTAGATCAGCGCGAACTTGCCCTCCACGTCGACATCGGCGAAGTCGCCCATCGTGACCGGGATCCCGTCACCGCCTGGCTTGGTTCGGAGCTTGCCCACCATCTCCTCGGACACGTCGATTCCCGAGACGTCGACACCCCTCGCAGCGAGCGGGAGCGCTACTCGTCCGGTGCCGATTCCGAGCTCAAGAGCGCGCCCACCGTTGGCGAGCTGAGCGAGCAGCTCGACAGCGGCGGACGGGTCCATCTGGTTGAGGTACAAGTCGTCATAGACATCTGCGATGCGGTCGCCGTAGGTCGAGGGTCGATAGCTCACCCCGCAAGTGAACCACGAGCTCTGCCCCAGCACCAGGACCTGGCCGATCTGCACGTCGTCGCGTCCATGGCCGCGCCTGACCCCGCCGCCCTCCTCAGGCTCGGCAGAGCGGACCCGTAGTCGTCGATACGCTCTTCGATTCGGGGTCGTTCCGGCGCCGTATCCGCACAGACGGACCGAGATCTCACGGCCCGCCGTGAGTGGCAAGAGGCCGCTCGCGGTCGCCGGAGCGAGGTGGGGCTCGCGTCGGAGGACCGACGGCGAGAATCTCCGACTTGTAGCAGGACGTCCGCGGTGGGTGAATACCCACGTTGGGAGAACGGGATACGGACTCAATCCGCAGGAAGGTCGCTAAGACGAAGGGAGGCAATGTGCAGGAAGCAGAGTTCACGCTCCATCTTCGTGATCAGTGTCACACCAACGAAGATCCAGGTCGATGGGTTCGGGTGACGTTCTCGGCGAGTACAGGTGGGTTGCCCCAACGGCGCCTCGTCCCTCTCCCCTGACCTCGCGCCCTGGACCTCCACCCCGGTCTGTCTTCCTCCCTCTGTGCCCGTCGGTCGCCGGTCGACCAGGCGAATACCGTCGAGCTTCCGGCCGCAGATCCTATGAGGAAGTTAAGTCTAAGTGGGTTCGTGATCCCTCTTGGGAGACCACTTGGGTGACTACTTCGTTAGCTTCTCGAGGGTCGCGCAGCTGCCTGCAACCACATCGCGCACAGCTACGCCGTTCAGTAGCTCACGGTACGGCCGGAGGAACTGCGGATCCGACCAGTCCCACACCCGCGACGGCCTGCTATCGACCGGCACCGGGTTGGCGCTCCAGCAGAACCCGCCACGGAGCACCCCTCCGGTGGCATTGACGAACCCGCCCCAGCAGAGGAGGGCGAGCATCATCGCTGCCACGGCAACACGGGCGACCCCGGAAACGGCACGAGTCGCTGCACTGCTCTGCTTCAACAAGAAGGACAAGGCTGGAGCGGAGAGTACCGTCAGGAAGGGCAGCGTGTCGATCATGAGACGGGGTCCATACGTGGCACCGCCAGTCGACTCGTAGGCCGAGATCGTCAACCAGTGACCGACGACTGCGACGCACATGAGCACGTCAATGTCTGTCAACCGCCGGGCTCGGATGCGAGCTGCGACGCCAAAGCCGGCGAGAAACACGATCGGGTCGTATATGAGCAGTCCCCGCGACGGCGAGATCAAGTTCATGAACAACGAGTTCCAGAATGTGAACGGGCCCAGTTGTTCCAAACGGCTCGGAACGTAGTACGGCGGAAGCGCCTGCCCGTACTGGTTGAGCGACACGGCTACGAAGGGAACCGCACACACGGCAATACCCACGAGCACGAAGGGAAGAGCCGTCCGCTTTCGCCACACCAGCCAGCCAACGACCAGCACGACAATGATCGCGTTCGTCGGCCTTGTGAGAAAGGCCATAGCGAGAAAGACGCCGAGCAGGAAGGGCCACACGCGGCTCTTGTCGATCCTTTGAATCGCGAGCAACACCGCCGCGAGGAAGAGCATCGAAGTCGTCTGTTGCCAGAGAGCTCGCGATCCCACCGACCAGGCGCTCGTGCAGAAGGCGAAGACCAAAGCAGCGAGCACGGCGACCGACGGGCGACTCCACGGAGAATCCAGCGCGCTCACAATCCGCCTGATCATGACAGCTGTGATCGCGACGAGGAGACTTGCAGTCGCGACCTCCAGTGGCCAGGTCCGGTTCGGGCTGCTGATTGAAAGCAGGGCTGGGTTGTGCCCGGTAAGAGAGTAGAGAACATCGGCCGGGATCGCGAACAGCATCGTGGGCCAGGGGAAGAAAGGCAGAATGTGGCCGGCGTGCTTGACCATGTCGTAGTGGTTTGTGAGCTCGGTCACCCGCGGGTACTGCTCGAGATGAAGGTTCAAGTGGTGGAGGAACTGCCAAGCGGTGACGACCGAGAGCCGTGAGTCGCCTGTCTGGGGTGTGGGGCTGAGTGACTGCACGACAAACACAACCGCCGCGATCATCAGGTCCCAGCGCCAGAGCCCGTGCTGTCGTGGGGATGGCCTTTGGTGGCGGCGGCGACCGCGCGATTCGTCCACCTGCGCCGCGTCGATTACATCACCAGACTTGGCCGCCTCGACATGGGTGTCGATCTCGGACTGCTCCATGCTGGCATCAACCTAGCAGTTGATCTCGATGTGGCCACGTCCGACAGTTCCCGCACGATTGCAAGGGAAAGCCGGGTGGCCGCTGGCAGGCTTGCCGTCCCCGACAACCGGCCGGCGTCCTCAGCCGGCCGTCGACGGCGTAGGTGTCAGCCCGGCCGGCCACAGCCCCCTGCCCCTGGCCTTCACCACGGTGCGGCGTTCGGTGAAGAACCGCGTCAGCTCCCGCAGCCGGGTACCTGCCCTGAGTCGCGCCGTTCGTGGTCGGCCTTGACCGCCGCACAGGCTGCCTCATGACCGTCAGGCTGGTTCGAGCGCGCCCGCTGCCGTGGCTTGGACCTCAACCAAGCCTGCCGTGCTCAGAGCGCCCAGCCACCTCGCCCGGACGACGGAAGCTGAGAACAGGCCTTGACGAGTGCGTCTGTTCTTGGAGGATCCTCGCGATCGCTACGAATGCTGGCACGGTGGCCCCAATCACCCATTGGCAAAGGGAATGGAGTCACGGCGTTGTGGACAGATCGTCAGACAGGAAATCGACTGGTACCGTGCCACGGGAGGCGATACCGCTGTCAAGGTCCATCGAGTGGTACCGGCCATGTCGTCGACTCAGCAACTGAACCCGTCTGCGTCGGTGCCGAGCATCTGGCGAAATGTGCGCCGCCCGCGAACGAACCGCTGTCTGCCCCGGTGCACCGCCGGTAGAACGCGGCCGTCGCTATGATCATCGCTGTGCACGCCCGACGATTGTCCTTCCTCGTCGGCGCTGTCGCCCTCGTGGTCGTGCTCGTTGTGACCCTCGTGTCCCTGGGTGTCGGCACCAACAACTCGACGACGCGGAGCGGCAAGTCGACCAGCACCACTACGTCCGGCTCGACCAAGACGAAGCCCGCAGGGGCCCAGCCCAACCCGGCGCACAGCCACACGTTTCTCGGCCCCTACGGGGTCGAGGCGTCGTGGGTGATCGCCGAGAACAAGCTGCCGGGCACGACGGACTGGCAGATCCGGGACGAGCCGAGTAGGGGCTCGATCGCGGGTTTCTCGAACAAAACGTATGCCGCGGCAGGCAACCACGTGACCCTGTATGTGAGCAGCACGGCTCCGCGCTTTCACGTAGAGGCCTACCGGATGGGCTACTACGGGGGAAAGGGAGGCCGCCTCGTCTGGAGATCGGCTGAGGTGACAGGGCGCGACCAGCCGAACTGCCCGCTGACGCAGGGGGTCAACATGGTGGCATGCGACAACTGGAAGCCATCGCTCAGGTTTCGGGTTACCTCGGCCTTCCTCCCCGGCGAGTACCTCTTGAAGCTCGTCGGCAGCGACAGCGCCCAAAGCTACGTCCTGTTGACGGTGTGGGACCCCTCGAGCCACGCGGCCTACCTGTTCAAGGGGGACGTGTACACCGAGGAGGCCTGGAACACCTACGGCGGCTACGACTTCTACCAGGGGCTCGGGAACTGCGCGCCCACATACCCCGTGTGCAACCGGGCGCGAGTCGTCTCGTTCGACCGGCCCATAGCCACCGGAGACGGTGCCTCCGACTTCCTCGGCAATGAGTACCCGCTGTTGAGCCTCATGGAAGCACATGGCCTCGACGTCACTTACGCCGACGACATCACCGTGGAGCAGCACCCCTCTATTCTCCTCCAGCATCGGGCGCTGCTTTCGCTCGGCCACGACGAGTGCTGGTCCCTCGCCGAGCGCCTCGCCGCCGACCGGGCGCAGGACCACGGCGTGAACATGATCTTCTTCGGGGCGAGCGCCGTGCTTCGCCACGTGCGCCTACAGGCGTCGCCGTTCGGGCCCGACCGCGAGCTGGTCGACTACCGCGACTCCAGCGAGGACCCGCTCAACGGCAAGGGGAACCCACTCGAGGTCACCGGCAACACCTGGTTCAACCCGCCGACGGACTGGCCAGAGAGCGGCTTCACCGGCGAGATGTACGCCGGCTTCCTCGAACCCGACTCTCCAAGCGCGCCGTTCGTCGTCGAGGATGCGAACGCCTGGATCTTCAAGGGAACAGGGCTGCACGACGGCTCCGCGGTTCCGGGTGTCATCAATACCGACTTCGACCATGTGGCCCCGTCATGGCCCATGCCATCTGATCTTCAGGTGCTCGGTCACTCGCCGATCCCGTTGTCCGAGGTGCAGACGGACCTTGGGCAGTGGGGGACGTACACGTACTCGGACGCGACGTACTACACGACTGCTTCCAGCAAGGCCGGGGTCTTCGATAGCGGCAACAACAACTGGATCTTCTCCCTGCGCCCTTGTCCGGCGAGCGCGGTCATGTGCTCGGCAGGGGTCATGCAGAAGATCACGGGCAACCTACTCTGGCTTTTCGGCCAGGGCCCGGCCGGCCGCCTCGTTCCGTCGGTGACAAACTGGCGCCAGGTGGTCCCCGCCGGCTCGTGAATTAGGCCGGGGTTACTTGCCGGGTCTCGTCAGCAAACACCGCCATACAGTGCGTGATGTGATGGCTCGGCAAAGAGCGCTGTCACCGGGTGACTTCGTTGCAACATCGACGCAGCGATCGCTGCCGCACCATAGGCCCGGTTCCAAGGCGACGGTCCGGGAGCACCGAGCCAGACGCCTGTCCATGCAGGTCCTAGCGGCGGGATCGAGCTTCTGGAGTCCGACTGAGCTCAGAGCGGTTCAGGTCTGCGAGCTCAGTCGGTCGCAGCGCCGGTAGCGCCATCGTCGTGGTGTCTGGCCGGAACGGGGAGGGCTGCGCCGTCGGCACTTCGCTCTGTCGCCTCCTCCAGGATGGCAGTTGTCGCGGTGGCGCCGAATCTCGTGACTCCGATGGCGACGAACTCGAGCAGCCGGTCCAGCGTGCGAACTCCGCCTGCGGCTTTGATCTGTACTTTCGGAGACGTGGCCTCGACCATGAGCAGCAGATCGTGCGCCGTCGCACCTCCGGGAGCAAAGCCGGTCGAGGTCTTGATGAACTCGGCGCCGGCACGTTCGCTGAGCCGGCTGCCCTCGACGATCTGCTCGTCGCTTAGATAGGCGTTCTCGAGGATCACCTTGGCCAGGCCGTGCGCTGAGTGGGTGGCCTGGACGATCTGGGCGATCTCATCCTCAACATAGTCGTGCTTCCCGCCGCGCAGTGCCCCGATGTTGATGACCATGTCGATTTCGCGTGCGCCGTCATAGAGCGCTTGGCAGGTCTCGAAGAGCTTGCTCTCCGTCGTAGAGTGCCCGTGCGGGAAGCCCACGACCGTCCCGACGGCCACACTCGTGCCCGCGAGCAGGCGGGCGGCAAATGCAACGTCGGCCGGTCTCACGCACACCGACCACGTGCCGTGTTGGGCGGCGAGCGCGCAACCGCGGCGAACATCGTCATCGGTGAGCTCGGGGCGCAGAAGCGAGTGATCGATGAGCGCTGCAATTTCGCGCACCGTTAACTGGGTCGGGATGACCCTGGTAGAGGTGCTCATTGGAGCGGGCCCTTTCACGTGAAGTAACTCACACACCTCAGCTCAGAAGAACTGCGACTCGGTCATATACAGTAGCCGGGCCGCCGCATGATTGTTCAACATCGGTCATTGACGCGACCGCGTGTGTCGGGGGGTCGAAAGACGCGAAAACGGGCTCTTCGCGTCGGAGCAGGGAGATTCAGTCGAGACCGGTCGCAGCCGGGTCCGCCTCACGCCCCTCGCAGACGGAGGGCGGATTCCGAGTCTTCGGTGCACACGGCATCGACGCCTCTGGCGCAAGCGTCGGTCAGCTCACCGTCTGTCTTCGCGTCTCCCGAGCAATCCCCGGTCGTGGAGTCGTCCGATATCGATTTTCGAAAGCAGGACGCTTTGGATGTGCACGGCGTCGAACCGGCCCCCGATCGCTGTCTCGGTGACGATCTGCTCGTACAGATGATCGTTCATCCACGGGCAGTGCTCCGGTGAAAAGAGTCCGAAGCGAGCTGTGGCCAGTTCCAAGCGGAGCCGCGCGAGGACGACGAGATGGGAGCCGGTGAACTCCACCCGCTCGACGACGTTGTTGACTACCGTCACCGAACCCCAGAGATAGGTGTAGGCGGCCCTGGCGTTGATGGTGCCGTTGTTGACGATCGTGGCACCGTTCGAAACTACTTGTCGATCACGCTGCGCAAGCCACTAGGCGTGCGCTGAGAAATGCTCGATGATCATCCGAATGCCCGACCCATTACGGTTGGATCCTTCGCCCACCGCCCAGCAGTCCTTCGCTAACGGACAGGCCACGCCGCTGAGCATCTGAAAGCCATACAACGGACTGGGGCTTGTTTCCCTCAACCAACGGGACCCGTTCCACCCCTCGGTGAGCACCAGCGCCTCGTCCTCCCCCCAGCCGCGTGAGCCGACCGCCTGGCACGCGGTCAGAGCGGCACATGCGACCGCCTCGAGCTCGGGGTAATTGGCGGCGCCTCCCAGCGGGCTGCGGACGAAGGTGAACGAGTTCCCGTTCCAGCGCTCGACGAGGGGGCGGATCGGAATGATGCCGGAGCCTTTCGTCACGGTCTGGCCGACGGCCCAGCAACTCGTGGGAGTATTCCCCGGCCGACAGTCGACGCCCTCTAGAGAGCCGCCGCCCGGGAGCTCGCCGGCAACTGCGACGCGCGACCAGGCGTGGCCATTCCACCGCTCGGCCAGGACCTGGCCTGCACCATGCTTTGGCGTAGCGAAGCCAACCATCAGACAATCCTCTTCGGTCGCGCAGGCCACCCCCTTCACTTGGACGAACGACGCCGAAAGCGGTACCGAACTGACGTAATGCCAGGCACCGCCGACGAGCCGGAACGCAATGGCGCTGCGGGAGTCGCTCGACGATCCGACCGCCCAGCACTCGCCGTCGGAGGATTCACAGGTCACCGCGGACAGCTCCCCCTGCGGCGCCGGCGTGTCGACGACCGTCCAGCCAGTGTGAGCGCTGTAGTGCTCGAGGAGGTTCCCCGGATGCGAGCCGCTGCGCATGCCGACGGCCCAGCAGTTCGTGGCCGACAGGCAGCTGACTCCGGAGAGCTCGTCCAGCGTGCCCCGTTGAGCGGGGGCTGCAGGAACCGGCGTCCAGTGATCGGTGACGTAGTGCTCGATGAGGGCAGGTCCGGAGTCCGACGAGGACGACTTGAAGCGATTGCCGACGGCCCAACAGTCGGTGGCGATTGGGCAGGTCACCGCGACGAGCGAAGTGATCGACGCGCTGGGCACGCTTGGCGTGCTGGCCGACCAGGCCGGCCCGGCCTCTGGGCGAACGGGACCGGCGACCGCCGGAGCCGACAACAAGAGTCCTCCGCCGAGAAGGCTGGCGGAGACGAGGGCAAGGGCACGAAAACACGACGTGATATGCATGCTGTCAAACATAGAGTTACGGCAGGAGTCCTCCAAGTGCCTCTTGTCGCGCGGTTCGGACGTGCCTGGCGCTTGATCGGGCACAAAGGCGGGTTGGGCTCAACAGACGGCCGCTTCACTAGGCTCCCCAACCTCACGTGGGTTTGCCCCACGGCGCCACGTCTCTGTCTTGTGACCCGCCTCCGAGCGCGCCGGCGACGGGCCATGGCAAGGGGCGCGCTTGAGCTTCTGCAGTCGGGTCAAAGAGGCTCAGGTCGACGCCGGAAGCCGCGCTGACTGCTCCGAACGGCTATTGCCTCTTTGTCCACCAGCGGGGTGTCTCGCGACGCTCTTTGCACGTCAGGCCGGCGACTGCTGTTCGCGTGTGCCCGCCGATGTGACAAAGCGGGCGGATCTTCCGGCGCCCCAGGCAGCGTCGTTCGACGAACAATTCGTCGTCACCTGATGACGGTGAGGGTCTCCCCGGCCGAGGTCGAGCTCCCGAGGTTCGTGCTTCCCCGTAGGCGGCGGCGCAGCAGCAGGCGCCCGCCCGTGAGCTTCCTGGCCGAGAGCGTGCACGGTCTCCCCTGCCCGACGAGAGCTTGACCTTGAACAGCGCTGTCGTGGACTGCCTCACCATCCGCGGCGCGTGCGCCGGAGTCTTAGCGCCGGAGTCGACGGTCGCTCAGGGTCCGGCGCCGAGTTGGCTCCTCGTCCAAGCCGAGTCGCGCAAGCCATCGAACATGGGGTCGCCTCCTGCTAGGTGCTAACCCCCTGCGCGGTCGCCGGTGAGGCGACGCCACGGAGTCAACCGACCTTCACGATCGGCACTCGGTGCGAATCGACCCTCGTCACGATCGTCACTCCCTCCGCGCACTTCGCCTCGCTGGCAACCTCCGCGTGCCGGTGAAGATCCGGCCTGCAGCGGTCCCCGCACGGGGCTCGGCTAAGCGGCCGAAGGTCCTGGCCTGCGGCCGGATGGCTGCAGAGCGTTCTCCAGTGGCCGCGGGACAGGTCCGGCTCGATGAAGCTCAGACGCGCTTGTCGGTCGCCGAGTCGGTCAGACCGTCGAAGTACCGGTCGAGCACCTGCCCGAATGCTGGTTCGCCGGGCGCAGCCCGCAGGAACAAGGTCATTGACGAGCGCAACTTCTGCGCGTCGATGCCACCAAAGATCTGCTCCGCGGTCCCAGCCTGGGCCTCCAGAACGATGCCCGCGCATTCGATCAGCCGCGCGCCCAGCACGGGATGGCGAAGATACGCCTTCGCCTCCTCCAGCGACGAGATCGCGAATCTTCTCGACATCGGGCTTTGCCCGAGGCCGGCGATCTGCGGAAAGACGAACCACATCCAGTGGCCTGTCTTGTGGCCGCGTCGCAACGACTCGACGGCGTGGTCGTAGATGCCTTCGTTCTGCGCGGCAACGAAACGCTCGAGGTTGTACGGGTCGTCCATCGTCAGCTCCTGTTTCTAGGCGATCAGAGCGAGGACGTGGTCGCGCCCGATTGTCCTTGCAGCCAGGCGCTCCCCGTTGGCGCGCCGTGCGAGGGCGCCCTCGGCGATCATGAAGCGACCAACCCGATGAGCGGCTCGCAGCACGTGCCGGTCGGCGCGGCGGCTCCTGAGGACCCGGGCACACGACTCCGATCCCCGAGCTCGGAGCCGCTCGAAGCCCTCACGTCGATTTCGGGCTGAAGTTCCCCTCGGCGTCTCAGCAGAGTCCGGCCACAACCTGGTCTTTCGCGTCGGCGAAAGGCCGAAGTACTGACTACGCGTAGCCGAGGCGATGCGGGACACCGAGCAGCTCGAAGGCTCGGCGCTGGATAGGGGTCGGTGTGGTGATCACCGTGAAGACGGGCAGATCGGTCTTGAGCGGCTGGACTCTGTTGGCGGCGATCGTGGCCAGGTCCTCGAGCAAGGTGGCGAAGCAGTGGACCGGCTCGTTGTGCACGGTGCGCTTGGTGCGGACCTTTCTCACTGCTCTCTCCGGGCGCAACGCGGGGGCGAGCGGGCTCGTGCGTTGCGCCTCGGCGCCCTGGTGGTGGTCGTCCTTGAGGAGCATCGGTGCGAGTCGGCGCTCCATGTGCCAGGTGATGTAGTAGGAGAGCATGCGCAGGAACACGTGAGCGCGGATGCGCTCTTCGCTCCGGTGGCGGATCGGGCGGATGTCGAGGTCGGTGTCGAACCCCCGGAAGACCCGCTCGACTTTCTCCAGGGCCTTGTAGGAGGAAACCACCTCATCTTTGCCGAACGCTTCTTCGCCAAGGCTCGTGCGCAGCACGTAGACCCCGTCGAGAGCGGCCTCGGCGGCGATCTTCGCCTCGTCGCGGTTGAACGAGAAGACGTCGTCATCGATCTCGAGAACGAAGTGCTTGCCCATCTTGTGGTGGTTAATGACTTTGCCGACCCGCAGTGCGATCTTGTCCTTGCCCCGTAACGGCCGGCTCTGGCGTCGCACGGCTGCGGCGATGGTGGCCAGCTCGGCCTCGGTAGAAGTAAGCAGCGACTCTCGCTTCCTGGCCCGCTGTTCAGCGAGCAGCGGGTTCTTGCTGGCGACGAGGCGTTCTCCCGGGTAGTCGGCGTGCGCGATCTCGAAAAGGTCGGAGGTGTCGAACAAGGAGAGCTGGATGGCACCAGATTCGACCAGGGCCTTGATCTGCGGTGGGCGCAGTGCGGCGATGAACTCGAGCTGTGCGGGGATGACGCCGTCTTGGTGGCGGGCCTTGGTCAGCATCCCCCGGTCGCCCACCAGGGCGACACGCGAGAGGGAGAAGCGCTCTCTCAGCTTTTGCACCTGGGAGGCGACCGTGGCGGAGTCGCCGGTGTTGGCCTTGAAGACCTCGACGGCCACGGGGATGCCCTCTTTGGTGGCCAGCAAGCCGTAGACGATCTGGAGCCGGCCGCGCGCACCGTCTTTCGCATGGCCGAGCGCACCGAGCAGCCAGGTCCTGCCCTCAAAGGCGGCCGAGGAGACATCATGGAGCAGGAGCGTGCCGTCTTTGAGGTGCCGGGCGGCCAGGGCGTCCTCGATCGCCGCCTGACGAGGTCCCAGCCAGTCCATGGCCGCGTAGAGGTCGTCCTCGTCGACGCCGGTCAGAGAGAGCACCTCGCCGAGCGAGCTCGAGACCGTCTCGGCCCGCAGCCCGCGCGCCAAGGCGAACTCCGAGGGCGCCTCGATCACCTGGGCCACGACCATCGCGACCACCAGGTCACGCGAGCGTGAGGGGACATGGTCGATGAGCTCTTCGAGGCCCAGGTTCTTCAGCGTCCCCAGCACCGCGGCGACCTGACCGTGGGGAAGGCTGCGGATGACGTCGAAGCTCCCCGGGAGGCTGGCTGTGATCGCACGCCCCTTGAGCACGGCTGCGAGCGCGTCGACCTTCTCCTCGGGCCAGCGCGAGAGGTTGGCCAGCGTCCGGTTCTTGACCTTGCCCCCCTCGCGGTAGCTTTCCCGCAGCAGGATCGCCGGTGGTGAACCCCGGTTAGGCACCTTGGCGATGTACATGTCGACCATCATGCTGTATCTCTGTAGTCCATATCAAGTAGTACAAGAGTTCTCCTGACATCGGCTCATCTTTCACATGACTACGCTGCTGCCGCCTTGAGGGCGCAGAGTCCCTGCTAATGATCGTGCGATAGTGTCTGAGCCGAGGCGATCAGAGGGGACTGCGGGCTAGAAAGGGGGCGGTAGTCCTACAAGCCAGGGAGGCAGCGTGGACGTCAGCCAGTGGGTTTGTGTCGATGGCAACGAGGCCGCTGCCCGTGTCGCCTACGCCCTTTCGGAAGTGATCGCGATCTACCCCATCACACCGGCGTCGCCGATGGCCGAGTACGCCGACGACTGGGCAACGGCGGGCAAAGAGAACCTCTGGGGCCAAGTGCCTGACGTGATCGAGATGCAGTCGGAAGCCGGCGCGGCGGGCACCCTCCACGGTGCCCTGCAAAAGGGAGCCTTGGCCACGACGTTCACCGCGTCACAAGGCCTGCTCTTGATGGTGCCCAACATGTTCAAGATCGCCGGAGAGCTGACTCCTGCGGTGGTCCACGTCGCTGCCCGCACCGTCGCGACTCATGCCCTGTCGATCTTCGGAGACCACTCCGATGTGATGCATGCCCGGACGACGGGTTGGGCCATGCTGGCAGCCAGCTCGGTCCAGGAGGCCCACGACTTCGCACTGGTCGCCCACGCTGCCACCTTGCGGGCGCGCGTGCCGTTCCTCCACTTCTTCGACGGATTCCGGACCTCCCATGAGCTGGCGAAGATCGCCCTGCTCTCGACCGAGGACATAGCCGCGCTCATCGACACCGACGCCCTGATCGAGTTCCGCCTCCGGGGAATGAACCCCGACACGCCCGACGTGCGGGGCACTGCACAGAACCCGGACGTGTTCTTCCAAGCTCGCGAGGCATGCAATCCCTATCACCTCGCCGTGCCTGGGATCGTGCAGGAAACGATGGACTCTCTCGGCGAGAGAACCGGACGCTCGTACCGCCTTGTCGAGTATCACGGCGCTCCCGACGCCGAACGGGTCATCGTGCTCATGGGATCGGGCGTCGGCGCGGCGCGCGAGGCGGTCGACGCTCTCGTCGAGGATGGGGAGCGGGCAGGGATGGTGACCATTCGCCTCTACAGACCCTTCCCGGCTGAGCAGTTCGTATCCGCCCTTCCGCCGAGCGTGCGCTCGGTCGCCGTGCTCGACCGGACCAAGGAGCCCGGTGCCGTCGGTGAACCTCTTTACCTCGACGTTCGCGCCGCGGTGGACGAAGCAATGGACAGCCCTCGGCCAGCCTTCAGCCAAGCGCCGCGGGTCATCGGAGGCCGATACGGCCTGTCTTCCAAGGAATTCACGCCGGCCATGGCCAAGGCCGCTCTCGACGAGCTGACGAGCGATTGGCCCAGGCGCCACTTCACAGTCGGCATCTTCGACGACGTGACCTCACTGAGCCTTCCCTGGGACCGGGATTTCCGCCCGGCCAGGCCCGCCAACGAGGTCCAGGCCGTCTTCTTCGGACTGGGATCGGACGGTACCGTCGGCGCCAACAAGAACAGCGCCAAGATCATCGTCGACGCCACCGACGACTTCGTGCAGGGCTACTTCGTGTACGACTCGAAGAAGTCGGGCGCCATGACCGCTTCGCACCTGCGATTCGGGCCGGAGCCCATCAACTCGACCTATCTCATAACCCACGCCGACTTCGTCGCCTGCCATCAATTCGGCCTTCTCAGCCGAGTGGACATCCTCGACGTCGCCAGAGACGGAGCGACCTTCCTGCTCAACAGCCCTTACGGACCCCTCGAGGTGTGGGACCAGCTACCGGGCAAGGTGCAGCGCCAGCTGCAGGACAAGCACATTCAGTTCTGGGTGGTCGACGCAAACAAGGTCGCGGCCGAGGCCCAGCTCGGCAGCCGGATCAACACGGTGATGCAGCCTTGTTTCTTCGCTCTTTCGGGGATATTGACGGCCGAAAAGGCGGTGGAGGAGATCAAGGCCTCGATCACCAAGGCCTACGGCAAGCGGGGTCGCACCATCGTGGACCGCAACTTCGCCGCCGTCGACGCGGCGCTGGCCGGCCTGGCTCAGGTGGAGATACCCGAAGAGACTGCCGCCTCCGGATCGATCGGCATCACTATCCCCGAGTCCGCCCCGGACTTCGTCCGGCATGTCACCTCGATGCTCATGGACGGCCAGGGCGACCTCTTGCCCGTGTCGGCGCTTCCGGCGGACGGCCGCTTTCCCTCAGGGACGACTCGCTACGAGAAGCGGGCCATCGCAGTGGACATGCCGATATGGGACCCGGACGTTTGCATCGACTGCGGCAAGTGCACGATCGTCTGCCCCCACGCAGTCATCCGCATGAAGGTGTTCGCTCCAGAAGCGCTCGCCGGGGCTCCCGACGGGTTCTTGTCCAAGCCTTTCCGTTCCAAGGATCTGGCCGGTCACCACATGGTCATCCAGGTGGCTCCTGACGACTGCACCGGTTGCGGCGTATGTGTCGACGTGTGCCCGGCGAAGTCCAAGACGGAGGCCAGGCACAAGTCCATCAACATGGAACCTGCGATCGCTCACCGCGACCGGCTGCGGACTCACTGGGACTTCTTCCTGTCCATCCCGGAGCTGGACCGCTCCCTGCTGCCCCACGACTCGGTGAAGGGTTCCCAAGCTCTTCAGCCACTGTTCGAATTCTCCGGTGCGTGTGACGGTTGCGGGGAGACCCCGTACTTGAAGCTGGCCAGCCAGTTGTTCGGGGACCGCATGCTTGTGGCCAATGCCACGGGCTGCTCGTCGATCTACGGCGGCAACCTGCCGACGACGCCGTGGGCCATGAACCCCGAAGGGCGCGGGCCGGCTTGGGCCAACTCACTGTTCGAGGACAACGCCGAGTTCGGCCTCGGCATCCGGCTCGGTCTCGAGGCCCAGCAACGCAGGGCTCAAGCCCTGCTCCGCTCCCTCGCCGGGGCGGTGGGTGAGGATCTGGCCACCTCGATCCTGGATGCCGTCCAGGACCAGGAGGAGGCTGTGTTCGCGCAACGGGAACGTGTCGCCCGGCTGAACGAGGAGCTGCGCCGCCTGGCCGCTTCCGGCGACGACGCTGTTGGCCCACCCGCCCGCCACTTGCTCACATTGACCAGTGCCTTGGTCCGTAAGAGCGTGTGGATCGTCGGTGGTGACGGCTGGGCCTATGACATCGGCTTCGGCGGGCTCGACCATGTCCTGTCCTCGGGCCGCGATGTCAACATCCTCGTGCTCGACACCGAGGTCTACTCGAACACCGGCGGCCAGGCGTCAAAGGCCACTCAACGCGGGGCAATTGCCAAGTTCGCGGCGGCAGGAAAAGAGTCGCCCAAGAAGGACCTCGGTGCGGTGGCGCGCTCGTACGGCAACGTGTACGTCGCCCAGATCTCCATGGGGGCCAACGACCTGCAAGCAACCAAGGCACTGCTCGAGGCCGACGCCTACCCCGGCCCCTCGCTGGTGATCGCCTATTCGACTTGCATTGCCCACGGCATCGACATGACCAAGTCGATGACGCACCAAAAGGACGCCGTCCGGTCGGGCTACTGGCCCTTGTACCGGTTCCATCCACCGCTGGCGGAGCCAGGTCAGCCCTTCCAGCTCGACTCCAAGGCGCCGTCGATCCCGCTGGCCGACTTCGCCGCCACCGAGGCCCGCTATGCCATGCTGGCCCGGACCTACCCGCAGCAGGCGGCTCGCCTGGCACCGCTGGCACAGGCCGACGTGGCCGAGCGGTGGCGGTACTACGAGCAGCTGGCCGAAGTGCAGCGCACCGTTCCCCAGGCCGCGTCCGACGTCGAACCCGATGTCGACTCCGATGCCGGATACCGCTACGACGAGGAGGTCGACTAATGACCGGGCCGGACGCAGTAGACCTGAGGACGACCTACCTGGGCCTCCAGTTGTCGTCGCCGATCGTCGCCTCGGCAGGACCGCTCACACGAGACCTCGGCGGAGCCAAAGCGCTCGCCGACGCCGGGGTGGGCGCCCTTGTCCTGCCGTCACTTTTCGAGGAGGAGATCGTCACCGAGGAGGTAGGGCTGTCATTCGCCCTCGAAGCCGGGAGCGAGCATTTCGCCGAGGCACTCGACTACTTTCCCGCCGTCACCAACTTCACCAGCACCGCAGACCTGTACCTGAAACTGCTTGAACAGACCAAGAAGGCCGTCGAGGTTCCAGTAGTCGCCAGTCTGAACGCCTCGTCCACTGGTGGCTGGGTCCGCTATGCCAACCTTCTCACCGACGCCGGCGCCGATGCCCTCGAGTTGAATGTTTACCGGGTCCCCACCGATCCGCACCTGACTGCGGCACAGGTGGAGGAGACGGACTTGGCGCTGGTGACAAACGTGTGCGCCAGCGTGTCACTGCCGGTGGCCGTGAAGTTGTCCCCGTACTACTCGGCTATGGCCGGCTTCGCGGCCAAGGTGGTGGCGGCGGGCGCCGCCGGACTGGTCCTGTTCAATCGCTTCTACCAGCCCGACCTGGACCTGGACACGATGGACGTGGTATCGAAGGTGGAATTGTCCCGGACCTGGGAGCTGCGCCTGCCGTTGCGCTGGATCGCCATCTTGCGCCCCCAGCTGGGACCGGGCACGTCACTGGCCGCGACGTCGGGGATCCACACCGGATCTGACGTCGTCAAGGTTCTCGCAGTGGGCTCCGACGTAGCCATGATGACCTCGGCTCTGCTTCGGTTGGGCCCAACCCACGTCAACTTCGTCGAGTCCGAGTTGCGCTCCTGGCTGGCCGAGCACGACTACACCTCAGTGGCCGAGCTGCGTGGCTCGGTGTCCCAAGCGACCTCGATCGACGCGAGCGCGTTCGAACGGGCCAACTATCTCAAGACCATGCACTCTTGGACGACAGTCGACCAACATCTTGTCCCTGGACGCGATTGACAGCCAGATGCACGCGGGAGACCCGCCGTGAGCTCTACGACGACGCAAAGTTCAGGAGGCCTCGGCAACCTGGTCGTCCGGCCTCTGGTCGAACGTGACCTCGACCGGGCCGACCGGATCTTTCGCACTGCGTTCGGCACCTTCTTGGGAGCGCCTGAGCCGGAGAAGTTCTTCGGCGACGTCGACCTCGTGCGAACACGCTGGCGGGCCGATCCGGCGGCGGCTTTCGGAGCCGAGCTGGACGGCACGCTGGTCGGCTCGAACTTCCTCACGAACTGGGGCAGTGTCGGGTTTTTCGGACCCTTGACCGTGCGGCCCGAGTACTGGGACCGCGGCATAGCCCGGCGCCTCCTGGGCCCGACGATGGACCTGTTCGCCTCCTGGAAGACCCGGCACGTAGGGCTGCTGACCTTTGCCGAGAGCCCGAAGCACGTCGGCCTGTACCAAAGCTTCGGGTTCTGGCCCAGATACCTGATCGCCGCGATGTCAGCGCCGGTGGTTCCGCCGGAACGGGCAGTCTCGTACACCAGGTTCTCAGAAGCCGCCTCGCACGACCGCAGCGGCGCGACCAACGATGTTCGTGAGCTCACGTCCTCGGTCTTCGACGGCCTCGACGTCACCCGGGAGGTCGACGCGGTTCTCGACCAGAAGCTCGGCGAGACCGTGCTGATCTACGAAGCCTCGGGTCTGCAAGCAATGGCGGTATGTCACATCGGTCCCGGGACCGAGGCCGGGAGCGGCATGTGCTACGTGAAGTTCGGAGCGGCAAAGCCCGGCCGCAAGGCGGCCGGTTCGTTCGGCCGGCTGATCGACGCGTGCCAGGACCTCGCCGCGACCGCGGGTGCCTCGGTCATCTCGGCCGGTGTGAACCTCGGGCGTGAGCATGCCTACGCCGCGCTCCGGCAAAGAGGGTTTCGACACACATACCAGGGCGTCTCGATGCATCGCCCGAACCAGCCCGCCTACGACAGGCCCAACTGCTACGTCATTGACGATTGGCGATGACGTCGCATCCCTCAGCCGAACGGCCGGCCCTGTCCAGGTCATCTGCGGGGTCACCTGACGACTGGACGTTCCGCGTCGAGGCTCTCACCAAGCGGTTCGGCGCGCTCGCCGCCAACGACTCCATCACGCTTCGCGTCCGGCCCGGCGAGGTCTACGGTCTGCTCGGCCCAAATGGAGCAGGCAAGTCCACGCTCGTGAAGCAGACGATCGGTCTCCTGAAGCCGACCTCCGGTCGTATCACGCTCGGTCGCTTCGACCTCGTCGCCGACCCCGATGCGGCGCGGCAACTGTGCTCCTACTTGCCACAGGTGCAGATGCCGATCGACTCGTTCCACGTCGTTGAAGCAATCGAGCTCGCCGGCCGCATCAGGGGCGCCGGCGCGAGAGACGTCCGGGGGCGCACGGCGTCGCTTATCGATGCACTCGACCTCGGCGAGTGGAAGGACGCTCTCGGGCACACCTTGTCCGGCGGCGTCAAGCGCCTCGTCGGGTTCTGCATGGCCATTGTCCGCCCGGGGCGCCTGGTGATCCTCGACGAGCCCACGAACGACGTCGACCCATTGCGCCGGCGCCTGCTGTGGGAGGAGATCCGCTCCCTCGGCGCGCATGGGTGTGCCGTCCTGCTGGTGACCCACAATGTGCTCGAGGCCGAGAAGTCGGTCGACCGCCTGGCGGTGATCCACAAGGGACGGCTCGTGGCAGAGGGGACGCCGTCCTCGATGAAGGCGGCCGACCGGTCGCAGCTCCGGCTGCAGTTGATGCTCACACCGGGCACGGCCACGCCCGCCCTGCCACCGTGGGCCGGTCCGGCGGTACGCGTCGGGCACAACCTCGTCACCGCGATCGCCGAGGTCGACGCCTCCACCGCGATCTCGTGGGCAGCGGAGTTGACCAATGCCGGTGTCGCGGAGGAGTACGCGCTGAGCGCCATGACCCTGGAGGACGCGTACATCCGGCTCACCTCGCACATGTCGGGCGACGGAGACGACGACGGTGATGCCTGAGCTCCAGGATGCGAGCGTCATCGTCCCGCACGGCACTGTCGAACGCGGGGCGAGGCACTGGTGGCACGACTACGCCGTGATGGTGCAATGGCATCTCGCCAGCCTGCGCGTCTGGCTGGTGACGCTAACGATCGTCCAGCTGCTGGCGGGCGTCGGGTTCGTGCTCGGAATCTCCCTGTTCTTCGTCCGGGTCCCGATGACAGCCGCCCTGTTCGTCTCGACCGGCGTGCCGGTCATCAACTTGATGACAGTCGGGTTGATCCTCGGGCCCCAGCTCGTGGCCGACCAGAAGTCCAATGGGAGCTACGAGTACCTGCGCTCGATGCCGGTCAGCCGGTCGGTGACTGCCGCCGCCTGGTACACGGTCTGCCTCATCGGCGGCGTACCGGCGATGGTCGTGTCTCTCGGAGTGGCACGGCTGCGCTACGACCTGCCGCTGCACGTCTCGCCGATGATCGTCCCAGCTGTCCTTCTCACCTCGTTCGCCGGCACGATGCTCGGCTACGCCCTCGGGCACGCCATAGGCAGCCCGATGGCGACGAGGCTGATCACCCAGCTTCTCGTCTTCGCCATCTTCGGTTTCGCTCCCATCCTCTTCCCCCTCTCCCAGATGCCACGCTGGCTCGGCACCCTCAATTGGTGGTTCCCATTTCGTCAGATGGCCGTCGTCACACGCGCTGCCCTCACGCCGGGAGGCCATGCGGCGGTGCTGTCCGCGTACGTGGTGCTCGGCCTGTGGGCGATCGCCTGTGCAGGGCTCGCAGGGCGGGCGCTCGGACGGCGACCATGACCGTCGTCGTCGCCGGAGGTCGCCCGAGGCACCTACCACAGTCCGAGCTGCGGTCGGGGACGGGCTACTGGGTTGCCAGCCTGGTCTCGATGATGCACTTCGACTACGGCCGCGTGCGCCAATGGGTGCCGATGATGATCGTCATCCAGACGATGATGGGGGCCGGCATGGCATTGCTGTACGGGTTCTTCTACCCGCATGTCACCGCCACCCGGGCCTTGTACATCACGACCGGCGCACCGACGCTGGCACTCATACCCCTCGGCTTCGTGATGCTCCCGGGTACTGTCGCCGAGCAGAAGCTCGAGGGAACCTTCGACTACATCTGGTCACTGCCCTCACCAAGAAGCGCCCAGGCCGCGTCCACCTTCGTGCTCTACACGCTCCTCGCCCTCCCGGGTTCGGTGTTCGCCCTCCTCGTTGCGGCGTGGCGGTACCACGTGCACCTCGCGTTCTCGCCGCTCCTGGTCCCAGCGGTCCTTCTCTGCGCGCTGATGGCGATCACGGTCGGTTACGGCATGGCACTGGCCATCTCCAACCCGATGGTGACCAACGTCGTGACGAACGCACTGATGTTCGTCGTGCTGCTGTTCTCCCCGATCGTCTACCCGGTGTCGCAGCTGCCCCGCTGGCTCGCCACTGTCCACTACTTCTTGCCCTTCTACAACATGGCCGTCGTCATCCGGGCCGGCCTCACTTCCGGCGTCGTTGCTCACGTGGCGATCTCGTTCGTCGTCCTGGCGGCGTGGACCGCCGCCGGTGGCGCGGCGACGGCGTGGGTCGTCGGCCGCCGCCGCTAGAGATCCTCTCGCTCAGGCGCTCGGAAGGCCGAAGGCGAAGCAGCTTGCCTGCAGATAGCGGCAGCTTCCAAGCCGCTGGGAGCACCGTAGCTAGTCTTGAGCTGTGGCATTCACGAGCGGGCAAGGCCTCACGAGCTCGGAGCTCGGCTGGACAAGGGCCGACTCGCAACGGAAGATATGGGGCCTGAGCCACACTCATCTGGCGAATGCCATAGACCGGTTCTCTAATGGCCCCGGAGAAGGACCCGACGAGTCGCCAATACGAGAAGCAGCCGCCGCGCGGACTGGCTTCGCATGGTTGGCAGAGCTCGGAGCGCGACTCGAGTTGACACAGCCGCTGGCGACGGCGTGCGACGACTTCGTCATGGGTCTGGCTGAGGGAGACCAGGAGCGGACTATGCGCGGGTATTCGGCCGTTGAGACGATCGTCAGCCGGATTCGCGCGCAGTTCGGTTACGACGTCGGCCGGTCATGGAATCTGCAGAAGATCGATGAGGAGTTCGATCAGCTGATCGAGGCCTCGGCATTGTTGGTCGGCCGGCTCAAGCACGAGCACCCGACGGATACAGATACCAAGAACACCTACGAGTTGGCGGTCAAGATCGCCCACGGCTGGGCACGGCTCGTCAACGGAAGTTACTTCCTCCTGTACTCGGCGCCGTACTCAGAAGCGGCAGCAAGCGTCGTCTCGGGAATGAGCGATCGCGATTGCGGGTGTGTTCAGGCTGGTGTCGAGCAGATGGTCGAGCTCGGCGCGCGGCTGTCCGAGGGGTCGACGACGATCGTCGAAGGTGGACAGCCCCGTAAGGGCGACCCGGTCAAGTTCCCCAATGCGGTGCCCGGCGGCCGCTATGTCGCCGCCGCTGACGGACGTCCCGTCGAAGGCCACTCTGACCGGTGGTCGGTCGACGTGGTCCTCTCAGA
The DNA here is from genome assembly GCA_963841155.1 of uncultured Acidimicrobiaceae bacterium. Classification (GTDB taxonomy): domain Bacteria; phylum Actinomycetota; class Acidimicrobiia; order Acidimicrobiales; family Bog-793; genus Fen-455. Next base: position 308,558 of record CAWJBM010000002.1, read on the forward strand.
CCCTCGGGACGGGTGACCAGCGGCGCTGCCCGGTCCGGCAGGTCAGGTTATGTCGGAGCGCAGGGTCGTCAAGGTTCCGACGACGGCGAGCGCGACGCCATAGATCAGAAGCATGATGGCCCCTCCCCACCAGGGCAAAAGTGGCGTGTTGCCACCCCCGAAGCTCGTCCGTGCGGCATCCTCGAGTGCCGTTGCGGCCGCGCCGGGAAGGTACTCGCCAATCGTGGGCCACACGGCCGCGACAATCGACTCCACGACCAGGGTGAAGATGAGGCCAACAACGATGGCAACGATCTGGTTCTTCAACAACGCGCCGAGACCGAGGCCATAAATGGCAAACAGGCCTGTCCCGAGCACGACTCCGGGCGCAATCCGCGACCAGTCGTGCCACATGCTGTGGGAGCTGGCGAGGTAGTAGAGGCCGTGCTTCGCGCTGCACAGTGCCTGCGACATTCCCTGGGTCACGCCTGCGGGTGCCAGGCAGGAGTGGGCCCCGAGGCCGACGAGCACCAAGCCGATGACCAGTCCCGTCAACATCGTGAGCGCGCCCAGCACGACACCAGCTCCGAAGCTGGTCCCCAGCTTGGCGATGACGACGCGACCGCGACGCGGCTCGGCGAGGAACGTCGGGGTCACGGTCTTGTGGCGGTACTCGCCTGTGATGATGATCGCACCGAGAACAAGGGCGAGAAGCCGCGAGTTGTCGAGCACGGAGAACACGTTGGTGAACCACTGGGACGAGCCGTGCGGGACGATCCCGGCCCTGCCGCCGTGCCGGCCGCCTGGAGCGAAGGCAACGAGGAAGCCGAACGCGACGTCGATGAACACGACGATCCCGAAGATCACGTACGTCGACCAGATCGTCCAGAGCTTGCGGACCTCGGCTCTGAGCAGCCTGGTCATCACTGACCGCCTATCGCGCCGGCAGAGGGCGGCGGCGTGGGCGAATCCTTTGGCGCGTCATTGAACCGGCGGTAGTCGCCCACCGGCCCCGCCGCATGTCCGACCTGCATCCCCTCACCGCCGGTCAGAGAGAAGAAGAGCGACTCGAGCGACTCGGTGGACGAGACCATCTCGTGCACTTCGATGCGGTTCTCGACCATGATCGGGCCCACTGTCTCGGGCGCAACGCCCTCACACACGACGCAGCCGTCCCGCACCGCTGCTGGAAGGCTCGCGGCTTGTAGAGCCTGAACGAGGCGCTCGGCATCGGGCGTGCGCACCCTCACAGCCCGTTTGGTGCCGACGAGCAGGTCCGCCAGTCTCCCTTGGGCCGCGAGACGGCCGGCCGTCAGGACGATGACGTCGTCCACGATCAGCTGCGCCTCCGACAGCAGGTGTGACGACACGATCACGATGCGGCCGCCCTCCGGCTCAGCCGCTTTCTCGGACGCGTAGAACCTGAGGAAGTCGCGAAGCCATGCGATGCCCTGCGGGTCGAGGCCGTTGGCCGGTTCGTCGAGAACGAGGATGTCGGGCTTGCCCAGCAGCGCCCGGGCGAGCTCGAGGCGCTGGCGCATGCCCATCGAGAAGCCGCCGACTCTCCGGTTCCCGGACTCGGACAAGCCCACTAGGTCGAGGCACTCCTCGACCCTGCTGAAAGGAATGCCTGCCGTCGTCGCGATCAGCTTCAGGTGGTTGCGCGCCGTGCGGGCCGGGTGGAATCCCGACGCCTCGAGCACGGCGCCGACCCGCATCGTGGGGTGGGGCAGGTGACGGTAGCGGTGCCCGTCGATGACCACCGAGCCCGAGGTCGGAGTCACCAGTCCGAGGAGCATCCGCAGTGTCGTGGTCTTGCCGGCGCCGTTGGGCCCGAGGAACCCTGTGACCCCGCCTGGGATCGCGTCGAAGTCGAGGTGGTCGACGGCAAGGACGTCCGCGCCGAAACGCTTCGTCAGTCCCCGAGCTTGGATTGTCGGCATCTCTGGCCCGGCCTCCGTCAAGCTTCGTCGATCAGCATCCGCGCGAGGCGGTGCGAGGTGACCTTACTTCCGCCGACACATCAGGTTGTGCGACTGCCGCGGACAAGATTGGCCTGACCAACTGACTCGGAGCACTGAAAGCCAGGAGCTGCGGTTCCGCAAGTCCCGCTCAACTTTGCGGCACCCGTGCCGACTAATTGAAACCAGCGAGGGTATTTTGCCGCGCTCCGAGAAGGAGGCCGCACATGTTGAGCAGACTCAAGGAATTGCGTCTTGGAAGGATCGTCCCGGTGACTGTCGTGGTCATTCTCGGGGCATCCGCTGTCGCCGCCGGAGCCACACCCGCAGCCCGCGTCTCCGCACGCCAGCACGAAGGGGGCCCGGCGATCGTCACCTCCGTGAACGGCGTCTCCACCGCGGGCACCTGCGGCGTCTCTGGCGCCACGGGCAGCTTCACGCTGGTCGGCAGGCACCAGGTCATCCTGACCGTCGACGTCACCTCGACGACGACCTTCACGGACTCCGCCGACCCGACGCCGTCATTCCTCGACGTCTGCGTCGGCAGCCAGGTCAAGGCCCTGGGCGCCCTCGCGTCCGGCGCGCTGACGGCGACCTCGGTCACGGTCGTGCCGCCACGCCCGGTCCAGGCAAAGGGGGTCGTCACCTCCGTGAACGGCGTCTCCACCGCGGGCACCTGCGGCGTCTCTGGCGCCACGGGCAGCTTCACGCTGGTCGGCAGGCACCAGGTCATCCTGACCGTCGACGTCACCTCGACGACGACCTTCACGGACTCCGCCGACCCGACGCCGTCATTCCTCGACGTCTGCGTCGGCAGTCGCGTGGTGGCCCTCGGCGCACTGGCGTCCGGCGCGCTGACGGCGACCTCGGTCACCGTCGTGCCGCCACGCCCGGTCCAGGCAAAGGGGGTCGTCACCTCCGTGAACGGCGTTCCCACCGCGGGCACCTGCGGCGTCTCTGGCGCCACGGGCAGCTTCACGCTGGTCGGCAGGCACCAGGTCATCCTGACCGTCGACGTCACCTCGACGACGACCTTCACGGACTCCGCCGACCCGACGCCGTCGTTCCTCGACGTCTGCGTCGGCAGCCAGGTCAAGGCCCTGGGCGCCCTCGCGTCCGACGCGCTGACGGCGACCTCGGTCACCGTCGTGCCGCCACGCCCGGTCCAGGCAAAGGGGGTCGTCACCTCCGTGAACGGCGTCTCCACCGCGGGCACCTGCGGCGTCTCTGGCGCCACGGGCAGCTTCACGCTGGTCGGCAGGCACCAGGTCATCCTGACCGTCGACGTCACCTCGACGACGACCTTCACGGACTCCGCCGACCCGACGCCGTCATTCCTCGACGTCTGCGTCGGCAGTCGCGTGGTGGCCCTCGGCGCACTGGCGTCCGGCGCGCTGACGGCGACCTCGGTCACGGTCGTGCCCCCCGGGAAGGCCGGGAACGGCGGGACAGGTGGCCGCCGCCATCACCGTCACGGCCGTCACGGCCGGCGTTAACCGGGAACCTGGCTCAGGTCGCTAGTTGGCTTTGCGGGAAGCGACAAACACCGGGATCTGACGCACGGTCTTGGTCTGATACTCGGCATACGGCGGGTAGGCGGCAACAGCGCGATCCCACCAGGTCGCTCTCTCGTCGCCGCTCACCTGCCGGACGACCACATCGAGGGGCTCGGGTCCGTCCTGGATCATCACGGCCTCTGGGTCAGCGATCAGGTTGTAGTACCAGACCGGATGAGCCGGAGCCCCTCCCTTGGAGGCGACCAAGGCGTACTCCCCATCGTGCTCGACCCTCATGAGGGCGGTCTTGCGGATCTTTCCGCTCCTGTTGCCGCGTGTGGTGACGATGACGATCGGCAGTCCTGTGTCCATCAGGGTGTTCGCTCGCTGGCCGCCGGAGCTCTCGTACTCGGCAACCTGGTTCCTGACCCACTCAGCCGGGCTCGGCTCGTATTCTCCTTCGAGGGGCACAGAGCCACTATAGACAGCCGGAACGGCCATCAACCCGGCCACCGGGCGCCGGAGCCGAAGCCTCCTCGTGGGTCAGAGCCCGCCCGCGGCCGAAAGCCGGGCCCGACCCCCGTGAACGATTGCGGCAACGCGGCCAGCTCAGCGGCGAGGCCGGATCTTGAAGCTCAGGTGATCGTCGCCGCGTAGTCGGGGACGTAGCGGTAGCGATCGCGAGGTGGCCGCCGGTAGTTGCCCACCGGCGCCCGCGCGGCCAGCTTCAGCTTGGGCGGCTTGCGGTCCTCGTAGGGGATCGTCGACAGGAGATGGGCGATGCAGTTGAGCCGGGCCCGCTTCTTGTCGTCGGCCTCGACCTCGTACCACGGCGAGTCCGGCAGATCACAATGGGCGAACATCTCGTCCTTGGCCTTGGAGTACTCGACCCAGCGATTGCGGCCCTCCAGGTCCATGTCGCTCAGCTTCCACCGTTTGAGGGGGTCGTTGAGGCGCTCCTTGAACCTCCGCTCCTGCTGCTCATCGCTCACCGAGAACCAGTACTTGACCAAGATGATGCCTTCGTCGATGAGCATCCGCTCGAAGGCCGGGCACTGCCGGAGAAAGCGGTGGTATTCCTCGTCGGTGCAGAACCCCATGACTCGCTCGACCCCGGCCCTGTTGTACCAACTGCGGTCGAACAGGACGATCTCCCCTCCGGCGGGGAGGTGGGCAATGTAGCGCTGGAAGTACCACTCTGTCTTCTCCCGGTCGCTCGGGGCGGGCAGAGCGGCAACCCGGCACCAGCGAGGGTTGAGGTGTTCGGTGATCCTCTTGATCACTCCCCCCTTCCCCGCTGCGTCGCGGCCCTCCACGACTATGACCACCCGCTTGCCCTCCTCGCGGACCCACTGCTGCATGCTCACCAACTGCTCCTGGAGTCGGAGGAGGGCTCTGTCGTAGATGTCGTTGTCAGCCATGGCCCCATCCTGCCCCGACGCGGCCACCTTTGCCGCGTTCATCCCCCGCGAGCCGCTTCACACCCCTTCGCTCAGGAGTTGCTTGGACAGCGGACCGTCAGGACCGAACCGCCCACCTGTCGGCTTGCTGGCAAGCTCTAAGAGGACTGGCTCAGCTCGACGCGGTCGCCCCAGCGGGCCGCACGGGCGCGCTTGTAGACCTCTCCGTCGCTCCGACTGATGACCCGCTCGTTGAGGCCGCCTGCCTCGCACAGCCGCAGCCGCACGTGACCTTGGTGCCGGCGCGGTGAACGCAGCAACCGGGCCACTGGCGCGGAGGGCCGGCGCGGCGACACGGCCAGATACGAGTACTTCTCGTCCTCGTATCCCAGCCGTGCCCGCTTCAGGTCCCGGTGCAAGCTCGACCGCTCCAGGCGCACAGCGAAGTGGCACCAGTCCGAACCCGTCATGGGGCAGCACTCGTCATGCGGGCAGGGAGCGGTCACCCGGGCTCCCCAAGAGATGAGCACGCTCCTTGCCTCTCGCAGCCGCTCGAAGCCTGCCGGGGTCCCTGGCTCGACAAGGACCAGCTCGTCGCGGGTGGCTCCCCACCATCGTTCGAGCGCCGAGCGCTCCCGGTCGTGTCCCAGCTCCCCGAGAACGTATGCGGCGACGACCAGATCGCTCCTGAGAGCAGGAATCTCCGCGGCGTCTGCGATGGTCCATGCAGCATCCACAGACAGGCCGGCCGAGCCGCTCCCGGCGAGCCGGATGCCGAGCGCGGCCATTTCCGGCTCGCGCTCGACGAGCTCGGCACGCTCGATCGACGGGAACACGGCTACTGCAGCCCAGGTGGCGGTTCCCGGACCCGCGCCCAGGTCGAGAAGGCTCGTGGGTGCCCAACCCGGCCGCAGCGAGCCGAGTTCGGCCAGCACTCTTCGAGTCGCTGCGAACGTGGCCGGAACTCGCGTCGCGAGGTAAGCCTGCGCCTCTCCGGAGGCGAAACCATGGCTGTCGCCGGTCGTGTCTCCGAATCGGTATCGATCCGACAGCATCGAAGCCGGACCTCGCAGGTCGCGGAGGCGAAGCGCGCCCAACTCGCGCTCGATCGCCGTCTCGAACGTGGAGCGCACCTCACCGATGCCAGGCTCTTGGCTCAATTGCGCACTCCCCTGACCGGTCTTCCGTCCTCCAGGTACCGGCACCTGCGGGCGCCTATGCCGGCACGGACCCGACGGCGAAGCGGCCCGCTCAGAAGCTCGAACGCCTCGGCCACCGGCACGAAACGGTATTCGGCGATCTCGTCTTCCTGCACCACGACGCGTCGCAGCTTCTCGGCATCGAGCACACCGCAGTCGAACAGGAAGCGCATGCCACCCGGTCGGCCCTGGCGAGGCCGGAGGAAGTCGACGCACGCGAGCCGCGCGCTGTCGATCTCGATCCCGCTCTCTTCGCGCGCCTCGCGTCGGCAGGCCTCCCACGGTGTCTCTCCGTCGACTTCTATCTGCCCACCAGGGATCGTCCAAGCCTCTTTGTAAGTGGGCTTCAAGATGAGCAACCGGCCGGCCGCGTCAAATATGAGAGCGCCGGCCGCTGCCGGAATACGCGGGATCTCGTATGGCGCCGCTTCCATGTGACGATGATGGCTCGTCAAACCGCGGTCACGGCCTCGCCGTGGTCCACCGGGACCGCCTTGAGGACCCGATCCGCCAACGTCCCGATGAGGATCCACCCGAGGGTCGCACTCCTGCCATTGGTACGACTCTAGAGGCCAATCGCGGCGGCCCTCGTAGGCGTCTTTCGTCAGTCGCGCTCGATCGCCGCGCTCGCCGGCGCCGAGAAGGCGGTGACGAACAGTGCCGGCACCGACTAGGAAGGTGGCATGTCCGGACGGGAGGTCACCTTGAGCGCCCGAGAGGCACGAAGACTCGCTCTCGCCGCGCAGGCACTGCTAGGGCCGCGCGCGGGTGGAGGACCCACGGGGATGCTCGGTCGCCTCCGGGCCGTGCAGCTCGACACGATCTCGGTTCTCGCCCGCTCCCACGAGCTGGTCGCCTTTGCCCGCCTCGGGCCCATCGGGCGACCGCGAATCGAGGCGGCTTATTGGGGACCGTCGAGCGCGACCTTCGAGTACTGGTCGCACGCTGCCTGCATCCTGCCGCTCGAGGACTGGCCCGCGTATGGCTTCAAACGCCGGGCCAGTGTCGAGCGCGGGCGCCGGTGGCACCGTCTACAGGACGCGGACAGGAGCTGCGCATACGTACGCGACCGCATCCGGGCGGAGGGACCGCTCTCGGCCCGGGAGCTCGGCGGTGCCAAGAAGGGCGGCCCCTGGTGGGACTGGACCGAGACCAAGATCGCGGCCGAACGGCTCCTCGACGTCGGGGAGCTCGTCTGTCGTCAGCGCAAGGGATTCCAGCGCGTCTACGACCTTGCCGAGCGCGCGCTGCCCACGGACCTCCTCGCGGCCGAGCTCGAGGACGAGACCTGCTACCTCCGGCTAGTCAAGGCCGCTGCCGCTGCCTTGGGAGTGGCGACGACGACCGATCTAGCCGCCTACCACGGGCTCACGCGTCAGCAGGTCGAACAGGTGGTCACAAGAACGGGCCTGCTCCCGGCCAAGGTCGAAGGATGGGACCAGCCAGCCTTCACCTCGGAGGCGGCGCTCGGAGCGCTCCAGCGCCGGATGCGAGGCCGCGCGGTGCTGGTCTCACCTTTCGACTCCCTCACGTGGTACCGGGAGAGGACCGAGCGCGTGTTCGGCTTCCGGCACCGTCTCGAGGCCTATGTCCCCCGCTCCAAGCGGGTGCACGGGTACTTCTCGATGCCGGTCCTCGGCGGCGACCGGCTCGTAGGGCTTGTGGACCCCGGTCGCCTCGGGAGGACCCTCGTCGCCAAGCATGTCTCTCTCGACACCAAGGATGCCGCCGTTCATGCCGCCGAGGCACTGGTCCAAGCCGCTACTTGGGTCGCAAGCGACAACATCGTCGTCGAGCGCGTGACGCCACCGGAACGAACCTCGGAGCTACGCGGGCTCCTCGCCGCCGCTCAGAGCTGAGCGAGCAGGTCTGCGGCGGGGATCGAGCCCGGGGCGATCCCGTCTGCGGCCATCCGGTTCGCCGTGGTCCGGAGCAACTCGTTCACCGGCGTCGCTATCTTGTGCAGGCGGCCGAGAAGGACGATCTCACCGTTCAGCCAGTCGGCCTCGATGTCGCCCGTCCGGCGGGCGAGGCTCTGCCACGAGGAGCCACGGGACCGCTCACGACCGCCGACCGGTCGCAGGGAGCCGAGAGTCTCACGGCGCTCGGCATCCTCGGCGGCGTCGGCAACCTCGATCCCGGCCACTGCGAAACACCGGGAGGCTTCCTCCCGGGCAAGCCGCCACAGCTCGCGCGCCGCCGCGTCCTCGGAGCTCGTGCCGCAGGCGGCCTCGATCGAGTTCCCGAGGTTGGACAGCAGTTTCAGGTACTTGCGGGCCATCACCTTCGCGTCGGCGACCGAATCGAAAGTGCTCTCGTTCAGGTCTGCAGCCACTTGCTCACTCACGTCGTCGACGCCGACGGGGTAGCGCCCGACATCGAGGAGCCCCGTGAGCGGTGAGACCGGGATCTCGACTACTCCCGGCTCGAGATGGGTCGCGGGCAGGATCACGCACATCGCCTGGACGTTCGAGAAACGTCGCAGAGCGAGGCGCTCGTTCTCCACCCCGTTCTGTGCGCAGACCACCGGGGTGCCCGGCGGTGCGCAAGCAGCGAGCTGGGTGAGCAACGACTCGCTGTGCTGGGTCTTTGTCGCCAGGACGGCGATGTCGCCCTCGCCGAAGCCGGCCTCGGCTGGGCTCGGGACCGTCGCGATCGGGAGCGTGAGGGTGCGATCGGGGTCGCGTAGCTCGAGACCCCGCTTCGCGAGCGCTGCCTGGTGGGCACCCCTCGCGACCAGGACGACATCGTGGCCTTGCTCGAAGAGGCGCCCGCCGATGGCACAGCCGACCGCTCCGGCGCCCAGGATCACATAGCGCATGTACCGAGCTTCGCAGATCGCAGCGGCGCTCACCGCGCCGTGTCGAGGATCACCGTCACCGGACCTTCGTTGGCGAGCTCGACGAGCATCTCCGCACCGAAACAGCCCGTCGCCACCCGGGCCCCGAGGATGCGCAGATGCTCGACGACGCGATCCACGAGCGGCTCTGCGACCTCGCTCCGCGCTGCGGCCACAAAGGAGGGCCGTCGCCCTTTGGACGCGTCGCCGTACAGGGTGAACTGGCTGATCACGAGAAGCCCACCTCCGATGTCGGCCACAGAGCGGTTCATGCGCCCGTGCGCGTCGCGCATGATCCGCAACGTCCAGAGCTTGGAGGCCATCGCGATCGCCTCCTCCTCGCGATCGCCATTGGTCACCCCGAGCAGCACGACCAGGCCCGGCCCGTCGAGCGACCCGACGATCTCCCCGTCGACGCTCACTCGGGCCCACGCGGCCCTCTGCACGACCGCTCGCACCTCAAGCGCCGCCAGGGACCTCGACAAACGGCTCGCTGTGCGCGATCAGCCGCGGAGCCATGGCCACGGCTCTCAGGTCAGCTCGGCCCGGGCCAGGTCGAAGGCCGTCGTCGCGCGCTCGAGATCATCGCGTGTGTGCGCGGCGGACAGCTGCGCGCGGATTCGCGCCTTGCCGATCGGGACCACCGGGTAGCTGAACCCGATGACATAGACGCCTCGGCGCAAGAGCAGGTCGGCCATACGCGCCGCTCGCGCTGCGTCGCCGAGCATCACGGGGACGATCGGGTGATCGCCCGGGAGGATGTCGAAGCCGAGCCCGGTCATCCGCTCCCGGAACCAGGTCGTGTTCTCCCTCAGCCTTGCCCGCAGATCGTCGCTCTCGGCCAACAGCTCGAGCACGACCAGCGAGGCGGCCGCGATCGCCGGGGCGAGCGAGTTGGAGAACAGGTACGGCCGGGAACGCTGCCGCAGGAGGTCGATGATCTCCTTTCGACCGCTCACGTACCCACCACTCGCGCCGCCCAGCGCCTTGCCGAGGGTGCCGGTGACGATGTCGACCCGGTCTGCGACCTCGTGCAACTCGGGCGTCCCGCGTCCGTGCTCGCCGACGAACCCGACTGCGTGCGAGTCGTCGACCATCACCATGGCGTCGTAGCGCTCTGCCAACTCGCAGATCTCCCGCAAAGGTGCCACGTAGCCGTCCATCGAGAACACGCCATCTGTCGCTATCAGCCGGCGCCGCGCGTCGGAGGCCTGTTGCAGGTTCTCCTCGAGGTGCGCCATGTCCCGGTTGTGATACCGGTAGCGCCGCGCCGCACACAGCCGGATGCCGTCGATGATGGACGCGTGGTTCAGCTCGTCGCTGATGACGGCGTCGTCCTTGCCGAGCAGCGTCTCGAACAGACCCCCGTTCGCGTCGAAGCACGACGAGTACAAGATGGAGTCCTCGGTCCGAAGAAAGCCGGAAAGCCGTCGCTCGAGCTCTTTGTGGACCTGCTGTGTGCCGCAGATGAAACGCACGCTCGCCATGCCGTAGCCCCAGCGATCGAGCGCCTCCTTGGCGGCGGCGACGACACGTGGGTCGTCGGCGAGGCCGAGGTAGTTGTTTGCGCAGAGATTGAGGACCTCGCCGCCGTCCGACACCCGGACCGTGGCCTGTTGCGGGGTGACGATCACCCGCTCGGGCTTGAACAGCCCCTGCGCCCGGATCTCCTCGAGCTGGGCGCTGAGCTCGTCGCGGACCTGCGTGAACATGGCGAACCTCCGATCAGGCCTCGGACCAGGTGAGCACGACCTTGCCGCAACGGCCGCTGCGCGCGGTCTCGAAGGCCTCCTCGTAATCGGTCGCGGCATACCGGTGCGTGATCACCGGGGAGATGTCGACGCCCGACTGGACGAGCACGGACATCCAGTACCACGTCTCGAACATCTGCCTGCCATAGATGCCCTTGATGGTGATCATGTTCATGACAAGGTGCGACCAGTCGATCGAGAAGTCCTCGTTCGGGAGACCCAGCATGGCGATCTTGCCGCCATGGGCCATGTTGGCGAGCATGTCCTGAAGCGCCGAGGCGCGGCCGGACATCTCGAAACCGACGTCGAACCCTTCACGCATGCGGAGCTGAGCCATCGCGTCGGAGACGCTCGTCCGCGATACGTCGACCGCAAGCGTCACGCCCACGCAACGGGCCAGCTCGAGCCGAAAGTCGGATATGTCGGTGATCACGACGTAGCGCGCGCCCGCGTGGCGGGCGACTATCGCCGCCATGATCCCGATCGGGCCGGCTCCGGTGATGAGCACGTCCTCGCCGAGGACGGGGAAGCTGAGCGCAGTGTGCACCGCGTTGCCGAACGGGTCGAAGATCGCTGCGACATCGAGGTCGATGTCAGCCAAGTGGCGCCACACGTTCGTGGCCGGCAGCGCGATGTACTGCGCGTACGCGCCCGGGAAATTGACCCCGATCCCCTTCGTGCGCGCACATTGCACGCGCCGGCCTGCAATGCAGTTGCGACACCGCCCGCAGACCAGGTGGCCCTCGCCGCTCACGAGGTCGCCTATCTCGAGGTCGTCGACGTCAACTCCGATCTCCACGATCTGTCCGACGAACTCGTGGCCGATGACGAGCGGAACCGGGACATTCGCCTGCGCCCACGCGTCCCATGAGTAGATGTGCAGGTCAGTCCCACAAATTCCGGTGCGCAGGACTTTGATCAGGACGTCGCCCCGTCCGATCACCGGAACCGGGACTTCCTCGTAACTCAGGCCGGGCTCGGGCCTCGCCTTGACGAGAGCCTTCATCGCTGACCGCTCCTCGTTGCTCTCCGACATCGTGCAACGAACGACGCTAGTGCAGGCCGGCCCACGGGCTGAGCGACCGGTGCGCTGTCGGGAACCTCTGGCGATTCAGGAGAGAATGCAACAGACTGGCGTCATGGCCGAACAGCACTCTGTGGAACCGGCTCCTTCCAACCCAGCCGAGCACGCTGCTGAGGCCGAGGAACGCGCGAGTGACTCCGAGCGCGACCGGGCCGTCGGCCTGCTGCGCGACCACTGCGTGGTCGGGCGGCTCACCCTTGACGAGTTCTCCGAACGAACCGGTTCCGCCCTTGCCGCTCGCACCCGGGGGGAGCTCGACGCGGTGCTCGCCGACCTGCCTGCCGTCCCGCAGCCCTCGACCGAGGTGGCGCGACGACGTGCTCCGCGCTGGATCGTGACCGTGATGGGCGAGTCGGAGTCCAAGGGAAGATGGAGGCTCGCCAGGCACACGTCGGTTGTCGCCGTGATGGGCGCGTGCCATCTCGATCTCAGCCGGGCCGAGATCGACGGTCCTGATGTCGTGATCACCGCATTGGGCGTCATGGGATCGATCGACATCGTCGCTCCCGAGGGGATCGACGTCGAGCTCACGGGCCTTTCCGTCATGGGCCGGAAGAGCCTGCGGATGCGGGATGTCCCGGTGCTGCGCGGGTCGCCCAGGATCTTGGTCCGGGCATTTCCCGTCATGGGTGAGGTGACGGTGAGCAATAGGGCCGCCTCGGCCGATCCGCACTGACGCCCCCGCCGAGCTGGTAGAGGAGAGACGTGTACATCGCAGAGGTTGACAGCGGCTTTGGCGAGGACGAGTGGCGCGAGTTCGTCACGTCCCAGGGCTTCGGCCACCTCGTCGCCGCCGGGAGAGGGCGGGCGGTTCCTGTCGTCGTCCCGACGCAGTTCGTCCTCGACGGCGACGAGGTGATCCTGCATCTCGTGGACAGGAACCCGATCCTCGAGGCGATCGAGGAGCAGCCCCGGATCCTGATGAGCGTCGCCGGTGATTGGGCCTTCATCCCCTCGGCATGGAAGGCCGTGGGCGATGAGGATCCACTGCTCGGCATCCCGACGACGTACTACGCGGCCGTCCAGTTGGAAGGCTGCGCAACGATCGTGTCCGGTCCCGACGAGGTCGCTGCCATCCTGCACCGCCAGCTGGCAGCGATCCAACCGGAGCTCGAGATCGCCGATCCGCTCGATGCTCACCGAGCGCAGCTGCGCACCATAAGGGGGGTTCGTATCGCCATCGCACAAGTCCGGGCGAAGTTCAAGTACGGCGGCAACGTCGACGTGGAGCACCGCGAGGCCGTAATCGCTGAGCTCGAGCGACGTGGCAGGCCGGGCGACCTCGCCGCAGCCCGCCACACCAGGCGCCGCATCGGCGGCTCGGACTAGGCGCTCCACGCCACGACGGCACGCTCCCCCGCCGCGGAGAGGCGATCCGCCGACAGTGCCGTTCAGACCTCGCCGAGAAGCTTCGAGAGCGCCAGTCTCGCGTCCGCGCTCTCAGCCGCCAGCTGCGCGAGATATTGAGCCAGCAGCTGGGTCCATTCGGCGACGCTGATCTCCTGGCGGCTGATCACCACGCCCCTCACCTCGCGGGCCACAGTTGCCACCAGGCCCCCATGTCTGGTGACAAGCTCCAGGGTGCGGTCACCGAGGCGGATCCGGATCGAGGTCGCGCGTCCCTCTCGCCCGGCCATTCGGTCCTTCATCGTCCGTTCGCGATCCACCTCGACCATGCCGACCGGCAGGAGGTTCGACACCGTCGCCGACAGCACGCGGTGATACGCGTCCAGATCGGCAGTGTCGGCGCGGATCGCGGCGGCGACGAGATCGACAACAGCCGTGTCACCGCCAAGCTCAACGGGAAGCTCGCCGGTGCCCTCTCGGCTACCGCCGTCTGCGCCTCCCGCGCCGGGGACGATCTCGGAGCTCACCGGTCGGTCAGTGGGAGGACCATCTGCGGCTTGGCAATGATGTGGTCAGCGCGCAGCGGCCGGACGGCGGTGCCGATGGCGAAGAACTCGGTCGTGTGGCCACCCCATTTGTGCGCGAGCGACAACAGCTGGACTCCGACGATTCCTTCGGCCTTCAACTGCTCGGCCTCGGCCTGCATCCGGCTCATCGCCAGCTCACGGGCGTCGTACAGCGCTTCGGTGAACTTGGGTATCTCGACGTTTCTCCCGACGTTGCCCATGGCCTTCAGGGCTCCCTGGTGGGCGATGTGGTACACGCAGCTGCCCATCACCATGCCGAGCGGCGCGTAACCCGCCTGGATGAGAGTCCAGAAGTCTTGACCCGAGAGGTCGGACGTGAAGGGCTTGTTCTCGTCGTTGCGCCAGTTGCCCTTGACGTCGGACTTGACGGCGGTGCCGACCGCGATGAACTCGGCGAGGTCGTTGCCGAACTCCTTGAACTCGATCTCGAGGCGAACCCCTACGATGCCGTCCGCGCCGAGGGCGTCGGCCTCGGCTTCCATGCGGGACATGGCTAATTCGCGTGCGTGGTACATGGCCTGGGACAGCGTGTCGAGCTCCATGTTCTGGCTCCACCGGCCGATCTGGAGGCCGACGTGATAGATGCTCGAGCCGAGCACGAGGCCAAGCGGGCGGAAACCTGCCTCCCGCACGAGGAGGAACTCGTTCACACTCAGGTCGGAGGTGAACAATCCACCCGGCTCTCCCGGCCGCATCTCGGCCAGGCGCCGCATCGCGTCTTCGGGAATTCCCAACTCATTGGCTTCGATGGTCATCGTTTACTCCCTTGTGGGTTCAAGAGCGGCAAGATCGTCAGACTCTTGGTGGGCGAGGCGCCGTCGGCGTGGAACCGGACGACGGCGTCGCCTGTCAACCTCGACTCGGCGACGTGGTCGGTGTGGTTCTCACCCACCTCTTGGGCGTGGATACTGAGCTGCATGGTGCTCGTGATCGCCCCGTCGGCGCCGATCGCGACGACGCGCCGGGCGAGCTGGGTCCTTGCGTCGGCTCGCACATGGTTCACGAGCTCGGTGTAGCCCGAGACCTCGGTGTTGTAGGTCCACGCGGCGGCTTGTCTCCTGGTCGCCCAGTCGTCGTGACGGATCGCCACTGAGATCCCGACCACGACCGAAGCCGGAATCCAGCCGCCGTGCACCAGCTTGGCGAAATCCTGGCCTGTCAAAGTCGTCGAGAACAGCCGGGCCGGCCGGTGCCCGCCGGCGGCCCGGACGGCGGTGCCGAGCGCCACGAACTCGCGGTTGCCCTGGCCGAGATGCCGCTGCTCCAAACGCACGCCGACGACCCCGTCGCCGCCAAGCGATTGACACTCGAGCAGCATGCGATACAAAGCCGTGTCGAAGCCGTGGTACAGCGCGTCGACATAAGGGGCGTAGCCCACCAATCCGCCGGCTTGCCCGCTCGTCACTGTGCTGCTCACCCCGCCGTAGCCGCCGAACAACGCGCCGCCAGCCAGTCCGTACCCGCCGTAGCCGCAACCTGCCCAGCCCGTGAACCCGATCGTTTCGACGATGCAGCCCATCACCTCGCCGGCCACCGAGAAACCACACGCCTCGACACCCACGTGGCCAGGCACCGAGAGCAGGCTGCTTCGAACCGTCGAGGAGCGGCCCCGCTCCATCCTGGCCAATGCAGCGGGCGGAAGGCCCTGCCCGTCCCAGTCAGTAGTCATCGAGATCGCACCTCCAGACCGCACTGCCGAGCGGACCCTACCACCGCGTCAGAGCCGATCGGCCTCCGCGGCAGGCGCCGGCCGCTGGCGAACGGCATCGAGCGCCCTCGTCCTCCGCCTTTCTCCGCTTCTCAGTCGACCTGACTGACCTGCAGCGGTTGTCAACTGTGGACGAGTCTGGGACCCATCTGGGGATGGAAGGGGGAAAAGTGGAAAGTTCTGTGCACTTCTCGTGGATTTCGCGAATACCGCTTGACGCAGTCGTGCTGAGGGCGCAAGCTCTCATTCAACCGAAAGCGGTTCGGTTGAGCGCCTAAGGCGAGGGAAGCCCGCAGGGGTGTCCGGAGCATTTGGTGTGATGCCATTCCGCCAGAGGAGAGGTGGACGGACCTCCGCCCTAAGGCGAGCCTCTCGGGGCAAGCACGAAGGCTCAGGCGCCGGCAGGGCCGCAAGGTTCCCGGTCGTCAGACAGGAGGGCGAGCCGCCCAGGGGATGACCCCGGGAAGTACGGAGGCGCAAGCTGACCGGCTACCCGGGGTCCCTCCGCGTCTGGGGTTGAGTCGGCGCTCGTCGCTCGGACGGCGGCGCACCGACGGCGTGCTCGACTCCCCCATTCGCTGGCACTCTGGCTCTCGCTCTACGGTGCCGGCATCTCTGGTCTTCCGGACCGAATTGTCAACAAGTGGACCGCAAGATCTCAGCCGGAATGTCGACTCCTGACAAGGTGACCTGTCGACCCTCCCCCTTGGCCCAGACAGTCCGACCGGCGCCTAGGAGGCTTACGGTGGCACTACGGTTGTCGCCACCATGGGGGAGTCGTGAAGCCAATACCCGTCGTCTTCCATCTTGGATCGCTCCAGATCCACACATACGGGATCGGGCTCGCACTCACGTTCTGGTTCGGGTACCGCTACTTCGCCAAGCGGCTTCGCGACCATGGGTATCCCGATGCCTGGTTCGGGCGCACCTTCATCTGGATCGTAGTTGCGTCCATCATCGGCGCCCGAGTCGTGCACGTGGTCGCGAACCTGAGAGGGGCTCAGGGCTATGCCCAGAATCCCGGGGACATCTTCGCGATCTGGCATGGAGGCCTGTCGAGCTTCGGAGGACTGCTCGGCGGTGTGCCCACCGGGCTGCTCTGCGCGCGGCGCTGGTGCCCTCAACTCCGCCTGAGCGTGGCCCTCGACCTGGTTGCGCCAGTCCTGGTCATAGCGTGGGCAGTCGGCCGGCTGCTCGGGCCGCAGCTCATGTACCAGGGCGGAGGGAACCTAACCCATGCCTGGTATGGCATGGCCTACGCGGGCCAAGCCGGAAAACGCGTGCCAGTGCCAATTTTCCAGGCTATCGAGGACTCGGTCGTCTACGTCATCGCGCTCTGGGTCGAACGAGCGATTGCTCGCCGGCGCGGCCCCATCGGCATCGTGGCGACAACAGCCGTCACGCTCTACGGTGCCGCTCGCTTCAACGACGAGTACGTCCTTCTCCCGCACAACACAGGCGGCGACATCGCCGTCCTGATCGCGTCCCTCGCCTTCGTGGGCGTCGGCGCGGCCCTTGCGGGCTGGCTCCTGTGGCAGGACCGGGGTCTCGCCCACGACAACGTCACCGATCCCTGGCGAGCACCAGCGACAGAAGACGCGTCCGCCACCTCCAATGAGGATGACACCGAGACACCTGTCTCGGCCCCAACGAAGCCGACGACGGCGGGCGGGACGAGCTGACACCGACTGTCGGCCCGGCCGACCGAAAGCCCATGGGAGCTACGCGCCAGCCTCGGGTGCTGACACGGCACGGGAGCTCTCAGAGGCGAAGGTCTTGACCGGCGCCGACTTCGGGCTCATGTTCAACCTACCGCCCGAGATCACCCTCGCTGGAGTTGTCCGCCGAGGACTCGGTTCGTAAGCGCTGTCCTCGGCGGCGTGGCCACAAGCATCCTCCATCAGCTACCAATGGCGCCCACTTGTCGACAATCATCTCCGGGCCGATGAGCGTTGCCTCCTGCTGACGAACTACGCCAGCGGATCGCCCCAGTGGGGCCACAGCGGGGCCGGTGCCCTGTTGCCAACGACAGTGGCGCCCTTGACGCCGAACACCACCAGCGGATCGCCCCAGTGGGGCCACAGCGGGGCCGGTGCCCTGTTGCCAACGACCGTGGCGCCCTTGACGCCGAACACCGCCAGCGGATCGCCCCAGTGGGGCCACAGCGGGGCCGGTGCCCTGTTGCCAACGACCGTGGCGCCCTTGACGCCGAACACCGCCAGCGGATCGCCCCAGTGGGGCCACAGCGGGGCCGGTGCCCTGTTGCCAACGACCGTGGCGCCCTTGACGCTCGGCGCCCTGGCCCCCTGACGGCTGTTCGAAGTCGTCAGGGATACCAGGGCGACCCGAGCGGAGCCGACCCTCGCGGAATGGGACGCGGTCATCGCACCCTTAGGCGCTGCGGCCGCTACGAACTGCGAGATGACCATCGAAGCCACCAGGAAGACCGCGACACCGACTGAGGCCTTTAGACGAACCTTGAACCTTGTTCCAGCTGTCTTCCTTGGCTGCATCTCCGGGCCTTCTCTCATATAGGAAGTGTCGACGTTTTCCTTGTCGGAGTCTAGCACTCTACGCGGTTATGTGACCACTCTCTGCGTTCTAGCTCATACCCAAGGCAAGACGGCAAGACTCTTGCTGCATGTGAGCGAGCCGGCTTCGCACCGGCGGACAGGGGCTTCTCTAGAAGTCCTGGGCGAGGGCGGTCGTCGCGTTAGGGGCTTGTGACGCGTCAGGAAGCGGATTGGACCCGTACTGCCAGGCGATCACGTTCGCCACGTTGTTGGAGTTGACCCAGTTCGCCATCTGCTGCACGAAGTATGCGTTGTCGCCGCCACCGAACATGCCGTTCCCCGACCATCCAAGGCCCCACTCCGGGATGGCCAAGGGCTTGCCGTGCGCGGCCCCGAAGCTCGCGAGCCAGTCGAGCCCGTAGCTCTGCGTGAGCATGTGGTGCCACTCGGCGACGGCGCCCGGGTACGAGCCCCACTCGGTGTCGTAAATGTCAAGCCCGACGATGTCGACATAGGCGTCACCCGGGTAGTAGTTGGCGAGGTCTCCGACGCCCAAGTCGCCCCGGGTCGGGTTCCACTCGAACTTGAAATTCGCACCGGGAACCGACCGCATCGAGTCGACGATCTGGCGCCAGTACGCAACAAAGGAGGCCGCGTGGCCGTTCGCCGCCCAGGGGAACCAACCACCGTTGAATTCCCAGCCGAGGCGGATAATTGATGACCCTTGGCCGCCGGCCACGAGCGCTGCCGACAGTGTCTCGAAGTACTGGTTGTACGCTCCGGTCGCTCCGACGTCCAGGCTCGCGCCGGAGCTCGGAAGCATAGGAACGCCCCAGATCATCTGGTAGCCCGTGCCCTGCCACTTCGAGAGGAACCACGACGGATCGCTGATCGTCGCCCACGACGTACCGTCGAGGAAGTCCATCGCGTAGCGGACTTGGTGACCGACCAGCGTGTTCGTCGTCGTGATCAACGAAGCCGAAGCCGGACCTGCGTAGACGCCGAGCACCGATGCGGCCTTCGATTCGCTCGGCGGCGGCAGGGTCGTCGAGGTAGTGGTCGTCGGCGGCAGGGTCGTCGAGGTGGTGGTCGTCGGCGGCAGGGTCGTCGAGGTGGTGGTCGTCGGCGGCAGGGTCGTCGAAGTGGTGGTCGTCGGCGGCAGGGTCGTCGAGGTGGTGGTCGTCGGCGGTGCGGTCGTCGAGGTGGTGGTCGTCGGCGGCACGGTCGTCGAGGTGGTGGTCGTCGGCGGGACGGTCGTCGAGGTGGTGGTCGTCGGCGGTGCGGTCGTCGAGGTGGTGGTCGTCGGCGGTGCGGTCGTCGAGGTGGTGGTCGTCGGCGGTGCGGTCGTCGAGGTGGTGGTCGTCGGCGGTGCGGTCGTCGAGGTGGTGGTCGTCGGTGGTGCGGTCGTCGAGGTGGTGGTCGTCGGTGGTGCGGTCGTCGGTGGTGCGGTCGTCGAGGTGGTGGTCGTCGAGGTGGTGGTCGGCGGCAGGGTCGGCGAGGTGTCGTCCGGCAGCGGTGCGGTCGTCGAGGTAGTGGTCGTCGGCGGCGGCGTCGTCGAAGTAGTGGTCGTCGAGGTGGTGGTGGTCGAGGTAGTGGTCGTCGGCGGCAGGTTCGTCCAGGGCGTGGTCGGCGGCGGTCCGCCCCATATCCACCAGCGGTTTCCGAATGCCGCCCTCTCACCGACGACCGTCGCCGTCCGGCCGACAGACGTGGCGTTCGTCCCATCACCCGGCGCCCCGGTTAGCTGAAGGCCAACCGCCGCCGCCGAAGATACCAGCGCGGTCCGGGTTGAGCCGACCTTCGGAGAAACAGACGCGGCCAAGCTCCCACGAGTCAATGTGGCCGCCACGAACGGGGAGATGACCATCGAGCCCACCAGGACGGCTGCGACGCCGACGGTGACGAACCCTCCCGAGAGCTTGCAACGACTCCTAAAGCTTGTTCCAGCTGTCTTCGTTGGCCGACGTTGCAGGTTTCCTCGCATACAAGGTATGTCGGTGCGTTCGGCTCCCAGGTTGAGCACTTAGCGCGGTTGTAACACTACTCTCCGCGGTCATTCCGCCTAAGGCAGAGGTCGGCCGCAGGCTGTCGTCATGCCTCGCCTGTCTGCAGGAGCCTCGCCTACTGGAGCTCGGCTGCCTCCTCGGCGACTACTTCACGCAGGCGGGCCACAAAGCGCGCCTCGTTGAAGCCGGCGGCATGCTCGGTGATGACTTCGCCAACCCAGGCGATCTCGCCGAGGTGGCTCATCGCCTCGGCGATGAGGCCTGCGTCGGGGCGCTCGAAGAAGACACCGGTCTGGCCCTCCACGATCGTGTCGAGGAACCCTCCGAGGCGCGGCGCCGCCGTGGGCTTCCCGAACGCGGCTACTTCGAGCGGCGTCAGGCCAAAGTCCTCGTACGACGCAGTGAGCAGCGCCTTGCAGTTTGCGTAGCACCAACGGAGCTGGTCGTCCCCGAGCCCGTGGAGAAACGTGACCCCGGACCCCGCCAGCGTCTCGAGCCGTGCCCGCTCGGGACCGTCGCCGACGATGACCAGTCGAGCGCCTCGGCAAGCACGCACGGCCTCGATAACAAGGTCGAGGTTCTTGTACGGCAACAAGCGCGACACACACAACCAGTAGCCGGGATCCAGACCGGGCACCGGCCGCAGCGGGCCCGCGGCGTCGATGGCCGGCGGCGGGGCGAGCACCTCCGCCTCGAGGCCGTAGAGGCGGCGCACGGCCTCGGCCGACGCGGTCGAGTTGACGAGATAACGGTCGGCAGAGGCGGCCGCGGCGCGGTCCCAGCTCTCGAGACGCTTGCGGAATACGCCAAGAGCAGGCTGCTTCAGTAGGCGCCCGGACCTGGTGATCCTCGCACGCTTACCGAGATAGCGATCGGCCTGGTACAGCCAACGCGCAGGTGTGTGGCAGTACACGACCTTGCGGCCGGTGCTCGCGACACCGTGCGCCCACCCGCTCGAGCTGCACAGCGAGATGTCGGCGTCGATGGTCATGGAGGAGAACGTCCTCGCTAGAAGTGGAAGCGCGGCGCGGTGGTGGCGACGAAGTCCGTGGACATGGTCCAGCCAGCTCGGCCTCACATCGACGTCGGCGAACTCGGGAAACGTGCCCGTCGGGTCGTAGAGCGAGGTGTACAGCGGTGCCCGAGGGAACGCCCTGGTCATCGCGAGGACTGTCCGCTCCGCGCCTCCCCGTTGGGTCAGGTAGTCGTGGACCAGCGCGACCTGTTCAGTACGCGCCATGCCCCCGGAGGACTCGTGCCGGCGTGTTCCACAGGATCCGGAGATCCCACCAAAGCGACCAGGAAGCAACGTAGAGATAGTCGAGTCGCTGAAGCTCGTCGAAGCTCAGGTTGCTGCGGCCCGACACCTGCCAAAGCCCCGTGAGTCCCGGGCGGACCTCGAAGCGCCGCTGCGCGAACCCGTTGATGCTGGACGACTCGGATGGAACGAACGGTCTCGGTCCGACAAGGGCCATGTCGCCGCGCAGCACGTTCCACAGCTGGGGGACCTCGTCGAGACTGCTCCGCCGCAGGAAACGCCCGACCCGGGTGACACGCGGGTCTGCTTCCAGCTTGAACAGTTGCCCGTGCATCCCCCTCCTCGCGGCGAACTCAGCGTGCCCTTGCTCCGCGTCGTTGGTCATCGTCCGGAGCTTGTAGACCACGAAAGGATTGCCGCCCTTTCCGATGCGCTGCTGGCGGAACAGGACGGGTCCCGGAGACGTGACCTTGATCGCGACGGCCGCCACAACGAGCGCGGGGACAGAAAGGGTCAGCAACACTGCGCCGACCACGAGGTCGCAGCTGCGCTTGGCAATGCGGGATCCGAGGTTCAGCCGAGCCGGGGCCACGTCGATGAGGGCGAGACCGGCAATCTCCTTCACCCCGGATCGCCAGGTCAGCAGCTCGAAGTAGCGCGGCACGATCGAGATGGCGACCCGGTCGTTCAACGACTGCAGCCGCAAGATCGCCTCTTGGGGGTGCGTCCTCGAGAAGCCGACTATCACCTGGTCCACCGCGAGCTGGTCGCACAGCCTCGATAGGTCATCGATCCCGCCGAGCACAGATGTGCCTGGCGCAGGGTCATCGTCGACACACCCGACTATCGTGATGCGCGGGTCCCAGGACAGGTAGCGCAGAAGGTAGCGCGCCATCATGCCGGTGCCGACCACGAGCACCCGCAACTGCTCGACCACAACGAACCTAAGCAGAGCGCGACTCAAGCCCCGCGCCGCAGGGATCACCGCCGCAGCGAGAAGCAGGGCCACGACTATCGTCACCGGCTCCAACGTCGCCTGCTTCTCAAGGCTGCCGAAAAGGTGGTCGATACCGAGAGCTACACAACCCGCGACCCCGAGAGCGTAGACGATGTCATGAAACTCCGTGAACGAGTTCTTCAGCACTTGTCCGGGCGAGGTCGCGTAACCATTGTTGATGGAGAGGCTGATCACGACGACGATGAACAGCGGGACGCTCAACAAGACGTTTGCCAGCGACCGATTCGGTCCGGACCCGGGCTGTTGCACGATGTAAAGCGCCATGAACTCGCACGTCGCCAGCGCCAGGAGGTCGGTGAGAACCACGGCGATGCGCGGCCCGAGCCACCGGCGGTGGGCTTCCTGACGGATGGCGCTCTTCAGCGTGGCGCGGCCCGAAGCCTCGTCCGGCGCGACAACCAAGCCCAACGGGGCCTGCTCGTTCCCGTTCAATCGTTCCAGCGCGTTTGCCCCGTGGCCGTTGGTCCCCGGGGCGTTCGCCACCCGCCCAGGGCTTACGGTCATGTCTTCTAATAACTTGCCCATCTACCCTCGTTCGTCTGCATTTCTCTCCGGCGAACCCCGGCTATCTCGTAGTCGACCGACTGATTCGACAACGTCCTCGCAAAGACAACTTCCGGGCGCCCCTCGGCGACCGCAGGAGGGAACGGGTCGCAGAACGACACGATCCCTGCAAGGTACATCGGCTTGGATCCGCTACGTTATTAGAAATTCTTCCCGCAGAATAGCGAAGGGGTCGGGAGGAGGCGGCCGCGCGGCTGTCGCTGAGCGCGCAGGCCCGCTGTCCCGCATCGCGAAGGAGGCACCCAGAATCCCCTCGAGAGCATCATCGATGCCGGCGACCGACAGGCTTGAGAGCTGGGCCGGGTATGAAACCAGGGGCCCGCGATGACCAGCAGTCTCTCGCGGAGGTCTCCCACCGACTTCGAGGTGGCGGCTCGGCGGCCATGGCTGGCCAGGGCAGAGCTTGCCGTGCAGCGGCGTGGCCTTGTCGTCGTGCTTGCGTTGATCATCGGGGCGGCGGCTGCACTTGGGATATCGAGCCTCTCCGGGGTCAAGTACCAAAGCACCGCGCTCATCGTCGTTGCCGGCTCGCCCGGCACGGCGAACGGAGCCAACAGCCTCGCCGCGACCTACGCCGGCTTCATCCCTGAAGACGTGACCATGCAACGGGCGCTCGCGAACGCGATCGGCGTCACTGATCCCACGCAGTACCCGAGCGTCGGCAAGAGCCTTGTGGCAACGGTCGTGGCCAACAGCGCGATCGTGAGCCTCGCCTTCACCGCTTCCACTCCACAACAAGCCCAGGCAGGCCTTCACGCCCTCGTCTCGGACCTGACCGTGGGAGTCCTGCAATGGAAGACCACAAACCAACAGCACGCAGATTGCTCGGTCAACTTCGTCGACTCCAAACCGCAGACCAGGCCGCCGAATACCAGCATCGCCGCGGCGGCCGAGGTGCAGTACTACTGTCCCCTCTCCCCGGCCATCCCACTGTCGCCGGCCTCGGGGTACGTCGTGTTGGTGAAGGACGCCAGCAGCGGGGTTCGCTCCACTCCCGGCAAGGTCAAGACAGGAGCGCTCGGGGGCGTGCTCGGCCTTCTGCTCGGCCTCGTTCTGGCGGTGGCCTGGGAGCGATCCGACCCACGTACCGACGACCTGGCCGACCTGCGGTCCGAGGTCGAGTGCCCCTCGTGGGAGGGATTGTTCACGCCTGCTGCTGCGATCTCGATTCTCGCCCACTGGCAGCAGACCCTCCCGGACGAACAGATCCAAATCGGCACCGTCGGCGTCGGTCGATACGATCCGGTCGCGGTGGCTCAGCTGCAGCGGACCATCCAGAATGCTGCCCGCAACCACGGTGTCGCTTTCCGTAAGGTGAACCTCGGTGGCAAGAGCGTCTTCGAAGGCCTCGACACCAGAACGCCCATCGTGGTGCTGTGCGTCGCTCAGGGAACGCCTCTGGCCACGCTTCGCGACACGGTTCGCCGGCTCCGCGAGCTCGGTCACACTCCCGACTGGGCGTTTCTAGTGCCAAGTGGCGGTGTTCGCGAGCGTTGGTCAGCTCCGACGAAGCCCGAGCTCGCAAACCTGCCCCCTGCAGAAGCCGAGCGGGCAACGAACGGGCATCCCGCCGCCCAGCAACCGCGCCAGGGCGGCCCGAGGCGTCGGATCGCTGAACGGGGGGGCGCCGGTCGTCGGAACGTCCCATGAGCTCGGTCGTCACGGTCCCTGGGCAGGTCCCAGCTCGCCCTCGGCCGGAGCCCGACGAAGCCGGGACAGCATGGTTGCTTGCCCGACCGCGGCCCGGGCTACTCGTGGCCAGTTGCATCTTCGGTGCCGCAATGATCGGCGCGGCCGTCGCGCGCAAGCCGCTGGACGGCCTCGCGCTGTTTCTGGGCTTGATCGTCGCGACGGTCGTCGCAGCGAGACCGGCCTTCGGCGCTTACCTCCTCGCTTCGGTGGTGCCGATCACCTCCGGCTTCCAGAAGGGCTTCCCTATCCCGAACGTCAACCTCTCCGAGGCGCTTATCGCCGTGGTCGGGATGATCCTCCTCCTCGTCGCGCCCCGTCGAGCCGAGTTCCGGTGGCAGGCATTCGACTGGATGCTGTTCGCCTTCTGTGGAGGCTGGCTGGTGCTTGGCCTTCTCGACGCACTCGACCTGCACACTGGTGTCAGCTACTCGACGCTCGACCCGCTGATCGGACCCTTTCAGTTCTTGATCTTGTACCGCGCCATCGCAGTGAGCCTGCCCAGAAGAGCCGAGCGGCGCACCGCGGTCGCCTGCCTTCTTCTCGCCAGCCTGCCGGTCGACTTCGTGGCGTACTTGCAACAGACCGGAAGCCCGGCAGTCAACCGCGCCATAGCGCACGTGACCGGTGGAGGCGTCTTTGAGAGTTACGCCTATTCGGTCTTCGCGCGGGCGACCGGGCCGTTCCCCCACTGGACCCCGCTCGCCGGGTACCTCCTCGTCGTCTTGCTGACCGGGTTTGCATGCCTACTCTTCGGAGTGGAGCTCCCTATCTCTCGCCGTGTCGTCGCCATCATCCTGCTTCTGGGCGCGGTGTCGCTCATCCTGACCGCTGAGATCTCCGCCCTCGCCGGCGCGATCGGCGGAGCGATCCTGCTCGGTGTCTGGGCGGGGCGTAGGAAGCAGATGGTGCGATGGCTGATCTCGGGGGTGATAGTCGCGGCGGTCTTCGGAGGCTCTTACTTCGCGAAGCGGCTCGATACCGAGTTCGCTTCATCGGCGGGGAGCGGGCGCAATCATCTCGTGCCCCAGACGGTCTCGTTCCGCTGGCAGATCTGGACCGGCCAGTACTTCCCCGCCATCATGGAGAGGCCACTCACCGGCTGGGGCCAGGCGCTGCCCGAAGCGATCACCTGGCAGTTCACCGAGTCGCAGTACGTGACGATGCTGATGGCGGGTGGGATTCCGCTCCTTATCGTGTTCGGTGGCGAGATGATCGCCCTCTACGACCAGTCCCGGCGCCAGGCACGACGGAAAGACCTCGAAGATTCCGCCACTCCGACTGCGCTTGGCAACGCGGTGGCAGCGCTCGTGGTTGTGCTCGTCCCGATGGACGTCATCTACCCCTACATGACCTCCGGTGGTCTGCCCGAGCCGCTCTTCGTCGCGGCTGGCATCGCCGCTGCCTGCATCTGCTGGGGTAGGCGCAGTCCGAGCCCGGGCATCGAGTCGAGCGCCGAGGCCGGTCCACAACTGCTCGCCGCGCTGCCCGCTCCAAAGCCGTGAGCGATGCACCGGTCATGCCGACCCGACCCCAGGAAGTGAGGCAGCGGGCCCGAGACTACTGGGAGACTGCCGACCGGGTGCCGGTTTGGAGCTCCACGCGTCTCGCGAGCCGGTAGGCGGCGGACTCGGCACCCTCGAGGCGCATCTGGTGCGCGGTGCGCGCGGCTAGAACAAGCGGCTTGACCACATAGCTACTTCGCTCCGGGGTGCCAGCCCACCGAACGAGCGATCGCACAGGAGCAGGAAGCCCTGCGCACGCCCAGTCGCGATCCAACGCACCGAGGAGCTCGGGGAACAGAGAGTGGAGCTGCCACTGAGCCGCACCCCGGGTGCGGGCGTCCCTCAGGAACGCGTCCGCGCCTCGGCGGTACCGGTGCTGCGCGTACAGCGCGCGGTCGAATACCGCGGTCAAGCCCGCCTGGTGAAAGCGGATGCCCATGTACTGGTCCTCGTGCTGGTGCTTCCACGCCTCGGCACCGGTCCGAAGGAAGCCGATCGAGAGGTAGTCCACGCGCCGCAGTGACACGTTGCCACCCCACAGGTGCAGGAGAACGAGCCTCGGATCGACCTCGATCTCGTCGCAGTGCGACTCGTACTCGTGTGTGTAGATCCGGGAGAAAACCCGGTTCGCCGAGTCGTCGTCGGCCGCGACGACAGGCATGTAACCGACCACGACGAGGTGGTCGGTCTCGCGATGACGCAGGGCGTGGCCGGTGACCAGTCCTTCGCCGGCGATGACGTCGTCGTCCACCATCAGCACGACCTCGCCGGCGGCTCTCTCGACCGCCGCGGTGCGCGCCGCGTGCGTGCCGGCGTGGGCCTGCTCGAAGGCCACCACCCGACTGTCTTTCGCTCCGAGGCCGGTCGCGAGCTCATAGGACCCGTCACCGGAGCCGTCGACGGCCACGACGACCTCGTTCGTGGCCGGGTCCGCGAGCAGAGCCCGCACACAGCTCGCGAGCCGGCTTACCCGCTTATAGGTCGGTATCACGACCGAGACGGTGGGGAGCCCAGGTCGCGAGCCGACACCACCTCCTGGCTCCATGGTTCGCAAATGATAGACCAGACGGGGATGACGGCCGGTCGGCAACGGAGAGGCCGGCCATGCACGCGTCGCGGCCGCTCCCGAGCTCCGCTCGCGTTCATGGCCTGGGGCGCGGTGGCCGGGCGCAGCGTGGAGATCGCCGAGTCGCTCGGCGGCCGCGCCTATGTCCTCTTCCCTCCCGTCGAGGGGCGCCGCCCACCTCCGGCCGTCCGCTACGCGGTGAGCAGCCTGCTCACCCTGGCCTACCTCGTCCGCGAGGATCCCCGGGCTGTCGTGACGACCAACCCGCCGGTTCTGCTCGGGCTCATCGCGCTCGCGTGGGCGCGTCTACGCGGCGTCCCGTTCGCCCTCGACAGCCATCCTGGGGCCTTCGGGAAGCAGGGCGACCGTGTCTCGGCTCGCCTCCTCCCGGTGCACCGGTACCTCGTCCGGCATGCGGATGTCACCCTCGTCACTGCGCAGTCGTGGGTCGAGACCGTGCGGGAGTGGGGAGGCCGCGGGCTTGTCGTCCACGAGGCACCTGGTCCTTGGGCATCGCTGAAGAGCTCGCCGCGCGGAGCCGGGCGCCGCCCACAGGCGCTTCTCGTCTCACGATTCGCCGGTGACGAACCAGTCGACCAAGCAGTCGCGGCCGCGGCGCTCGTTCCTGAGATAGACCTGCTCGTCACCGGGCGACTGGAAAACCTGCCGCCACAGCTCGCCAGCAGCGCCCCTCCCAACGTCTCGTTCGTCGGCTTCCTCTCCGCAGCCCGGTACCAAGAGCTGGTGGTGGAGGCGGACGTCGTCGTGGCGCTCACCACCGAACCGACCTCGGTAATGCGCTGCGCGTACGAAGCCGTTTACGCCCGGAAACCGCTCCTGATCAGCGACTGGCCGCTTTGTCGCGAGCTGTTCCCGTTCGCCCTCGCCGTCGCCAACGACCCTGCCTCGATCGCATCGGGCCTCAGGCACGCGTTTGGCAGCCTCCAGGCCTGCGAGGACCGAGCTGGGGACGCCCGCGCACTGCAACTCGACAGGTGGAAGTCGCAACTTGCCGCCCTGGCCTCCTTGCTGGGCCAGTCTCGGCCCGACGAGGAACTTCGGCCCGACACGGCCTGACGGTCCCGGCCGCCGGGACCGGCTCGGTTCGCCGCCCCCTCAGCGGCCCTGGCCGCCGCCGGTGCGCGGCAGAACGGGCCCGGCGTCCACAAAAGCGCTCTGCGCGACCAGGCCGGCCCCGAGCGGTCTTCGCCGCATCGGGGCGGTGACACCGAGATACGCGTCGAGTTGGTCCGCGAGGATGACGCTCCTGCGGGGCGGCCTGTTCCTCCACGGACGTGCCCGGCGCGCCGCTAGCGATCGCGGGTACCCGATCCGGTCCATCTGGTCCTGGTTCAACATGCTACCTCCTGAGCCATCCATCACTTCGAGCCGCAACCCGAACGATCGATCGCCTGGTTATACAGAACGTAGCATCGCGACCCATGCGGACAACGAATCCGAGCGCGGGGACCGCTACACCCCTGCGAACCGGTCACGGTCGCGCCGGATCGTGACGGACTCCGATCAGGGCCTGGAGCCGCCTGGAAAGCCCGGCAACCCCACTGCTTTCGGATCGCTACGTCATCTGACGGTGCGCGGCGGAGCCTACCTGACAGCCCGCGAGGGGATAGGAGGGCTGATCCGCCTCGGCGGCGTCACGATCGTCGTCCGTGTGCTCGGACCGAGCTCGTACGGCATCTACAGCGGCGCGGCGATCTTTGTCGCCCTCGGGGCCATGCTCGCCCAGGGGGGAACGGAGGTCTTCCTCATCAGGCAGCCGTCCGAACCGTCCGACGAGCTCTACCACGTGGCGTTCACCTACCTTCTCGTGTCGTCCCTGGCCGTCGCCCTGGCGGCCTTCGGCCTGTCGTTCGCTGCGGGGACGTTCGTCCATTCCGATCAGGCTCTCGACGTGTTTCGCGTGCTCGTCTTCTCGATCCCGGTGAATGTGATGTGGGCGCCGGCGCAGGCGCGTATCGAGCGGCGTTTCGACTACCGCAAGATGGGCCTCATCGAGATAAGCGGAGACATCGTGCTCTACGCGGTCTCCGTGCCGCTCGCGCTCATGCACTTCGGGGCGTGGTCGCTCGTGGCCGGGTTCTTCGCATGGCAGACGTGGCTGTTGCTCGCCAGCCTCGTGCTGTCGGGCCTGCGGCCCCGGCTGCGTTGGTCGAACTCGACCGCCCGGGCCCTCCTCGGCCATGGCACCTCGTACTCGGCTTCCGGCTGGATCGGCGGCATAGGAGCCTTGACGATCCCGATCGTTGTGGGTGTCTATCGCGGAGCGGCCGGCATCGGGTACGTGTCGTTCGCGCTCCGGCTCGTCGACACGGTCGCCTTCGCCCAAAGGGGTGCTTGGCGCCTCGGGCTCGTGTCGATGTCCCGCGTCGGCGACGATCGCTCACGCCTGCGACGGGGTCTCGAAGAGGGATCGGTGCTCCAGCTCCTCGCGGTGGGCGTGCCGATCGCGCTCATCTCAGCGAACGCCCGTTGGATCGTCCCCACCCTCTTCGGGCGGAGCTGGACGCCGGCCATCGACGTGTTCGCCCTTCTGTCGCTCGTCACGTTCCTCCACGCGCCGGCGTTCATCCAATCGACCCTCTTGTACTCGCGCGGACGCAACATGCCAAACGTGACGGCCACGATCATCGGACAAGCTTGCACTGCCGCCGCCGTGGTCATCCTCGTACCGCATCTCGGCGTCACGGGTTACGGGGCCGCGACGGTCTGCTCACTCGTGAGCCTTCTCTACATCCAGCGGGTCGTCCGCCGGGAGATCGTGAGGTTCAGCTACCGGAGGCTCTGGCCCTTCGTGACCGCCCTGAGCCCGATCATCCTCATGCCCTTTGCCCCGATGCCATGGGCCTTGATCATGCTGGCCCCGTTGATTGCGACCTTCTCCTTGCCTGGACCACACGACAGTCTCGGGAACACATACGACCTCGTGAAGCTCGCCCTGTTGAAGGGGCCGACGGCACTCGGGTCGTCGAGCGCGTGATCCTCACCCCGAATCTTCCATGCCTCCGTCGCCTCGAAAGCCGCTCCCGGCGGGATCGTCACGAGCGGGCTTTCGGCACGACGAGATGGAAGACCGGGGGCGACTTCACGCGAGCGACCGAGCGAGCGGCCGCCCTTTCCAGCACCTCGGTCGTCAGCTCGTCCGCCTCGCACGCGACCGCTAGACGCCGCCGGTCGAGCTCGCCGGCCACCTCGCACTGGTGGTTGTCGACATGCTCTCCTCGCTCGGCTCTTCGCGGCACGAGGACCGGGCAGCGGCCAGAGGAGAGGGCGAGGAGCGAAAGACCGACTCCCGCGTGCGTGATGACGACGTCGGAGGCGGCGAACTCGGCCTCGAGCTCCTCGCTCGGCACGCCCGGCCTGGCCTCGATCGGTAGCCCGTCGACCGGCGTAGACCCCGTCTGCCAGGTCACCTCGACGCCCTCGGGGAGCACCTGCACGACGGCCTCCAATAACCGCCGGAAGGCATAGCTCTCCGATGAGCCGGCCGCGACCGCCACCTTTCTGATCGGTCGCCGGAGGCCCTCGGTCGCCTCGTAACCGTCGAAGACGTCTCCCCTGTAATGCCACGGCGGGTCTCTCCAGGTCGGGACCTGAGCGTAGAAAGAGATACCCGGGACACACGCTAGGATGCGGCCAGTGAGGGATGGCGCGGTCCGGCGAGTGGCACTCTCGATGTAATGACACGACGCACCGCTAAGGCGGGCACCGGTGAGAAACGGCACGGCGATGCTGCTCCCCGTGCTGATGGCGTGGGAGAAGCGCCTCTTTCCCCTCAGCACACGCCGGGCGAGCGCGGCGTGCCGAACTGTGACGGCGAGGTCCCGGGGCCGCGGATAGGGCGCGTAGACGACATCGGCTCCCGCAAGCAGCGAGCGCGCTTGAGGCGTGTCGAAGGTCACCCACGTCGTATCGGCGTCATCGGCCAAGTCGAGCCGGGGAAAGAGTTCGAAGAGCTCCTGGAGATGGCCACCGGCGCTCGCTACGAGCAACGTTGCCACCTCGACCTCCCTCTCCGCTCGAAGGTGCGCAGCCCAGATGGACGACGTCACGATACCAGCGTCCACCGTCGTCTCCGTCGTCCCGGGCCGGTCTCATGAGCGCTCGTGCCAGCCGTGAATTCTCATGTGTCCGATTCGCCAGTCGCCATGGGGCCCCAGCGGTCGCGGTTGCCCTCGTAATGGCGCTCGTGAACACGGCATGTTCGAGCGGGCTGGTCGGGCTGCCCCTGCCGAAGACGACGATAGCGACCACGACATCCACGAGCACGCCGGGTCGCAGCCCTCGGGTGACCCATCTCCCGGTGCTGAAGGTCGTCGGAGACAGACTCGAGCTGAGCTCGGGGCGGCGCTTTGTCATGCGGGGAGTGATCGTTTACGCGATGCCGTTCTACGAGACCGACAGAAAGGCGGATCCCGCGCTCGCCTCCGTCACTGCGAACGCCTACACGCACCGCAAAGCCATGTTCGCTCGCGTGAAGGCGCTCGGCTTCAACACCGTCAAGATCCCCATCTCAGCAGCGATCTACGCAAGCGACCCCTATATTCCCGGCGGCAAGAACGGCTATCTTGCCCGGCTGCGCACGATCGTCGACACCGCCACATCCGAAGGCCTATACGTTGTTCTGTGCTGGTGGGACGCGCTCGGCGAAGGCTCTTCGGTGCTCAGGGACTACCCCAACCAATACCCGATGATGAAGGCTGTCGCCCGCATGTTCAGCGACAATCCCAGCGTCATCTATGAGCCGCTCGGCGAGCCGAACCGGATCAACTGGGAACAGTGGCTCGTGATGTCGGAGAAGATGCTGCGGTACTGCCGGACGACGATGGGCTATCGCGCCGTCATCATCGCCGACACGGCTGACTGGTCCTGGGTCTTCGACCCCACTTATGTCGGCGCGCTCATCCGCTACGACGGCGCGCTCTTGGGCAAGCCCGACTTGTTGATCGCCAACCATCGGTACCCGAACAGGAACTCCTGCTTCTGCGGGGGCACGCTCAAAACCTGGAACTCGCTCGTCGGCCAGTACATCGGCCATTTCCCCTTTGTCGGCACCGAGTACGGCATCTTCAACGGGATAGGGTCGGTTGAGCTGTCGTGGGGGAAGGACTTCCTGACCTATCTGAAGCACAAGGCGATCCCTTTGGGGTTCAACGGCGCGCTCATGTTCGTCTGGAACTGGGTAGACCCCAACACCATGACCAACCTGAGTACGGGCAAGCTCACGGCCTGGGGTACAGCCATCGTTGCCTCTCTCGGCACAAGTCCATCGGGAGTCTCAGCCGGCTGAAGCGGCCCAATCCGGCCGGAGTCCTGACCAAAGCCCGGCTCGCTCGCCAACGGTGTCGTGGTCAGTGCCGGGCACGAGGGAGTCGAGCCGTTGGCAGCGTGCGTCGTGCCCGCGAGCCTCGTGCCGAGGCGATGGCGCCCGGGAGGAAACAGTCGGTCGGTACGCCAGGCCTAGACGGCGTCGGTGGGGACCTGGGGCTGCACGCGGTCGCGATCGTCGGCCGGGCGGCGAGAACCGAAGCGTCTGTCGGTCGTGAGCCGACGGCCGAGCAGCGACCCCGCCGCACTCAGGAAGAGGGCCGCCACAGCTCCTAGGAGCCACAGACGCGCCACGCCGACGGGCACACCCTCGTGAACCAGCCATAGCCTGCGCGTCACGGCGGCCACGAACAGCACGGCCACAGCCAGGCTCGCGGCGGCCGTGGCATGCTCTGGCGCCGCGGACGGTCGGCGGCGCCCGGCGACCACCCCGCCGACCAGGAAGGCAGCTGCCACGAGGCAGGCGGCGATGATCCAGAGGTGAGTCGGCCCGTCGATCATCGGACGACCATGCCAGTCCTCTTCAACGGCCATGGTAGGGACCGAGACAACAAGTATCAGCAGCGCGGAAACTCCGATGTCCGCCCAACCAAGCCCGCTTCGGCGTGGACCGCTGCGGTGCTCGTCGCGGGGCGACTCGTCGCTGAGCTCCTTCTCGTTCATGCACCGATCTCTCTAGCACGTGACGGCGTCTGCGAGGCGTCGCCGGTACTCGGCCGACACCGGCTCTGCCGGCTCCTCGCTGGCCCTGGTCATTCACGCCGCCACATGACCCGAGTTCGCCAGGGACGCGCCAAGGCCCTCTCGGTGAGGGGAACTGTCGGTGTTCGAACGGGGCATCTTCCACGCACCCCGGCGCATCGCGGGCTCGGCACGGCGCCGGATCTTCCGCATCCTCGACCGGTGGCCGGCCGCCATCAGGTGTCACAGGGCCGCTCCGATGGGTCGCGTGGATGATGCGGGCTAGTGCCCGTCTCCCTCCGGTCTCTTGCCCAGGCGGCCGAAGGACACCGGAACTGACGCGGACCCGGCGACCTCGTTGGGGTTGCGAGTCCCGGCGGCATGACGCGCCGGGTCCGCCTCGAAGCGCAGCAGGCAGCGATCCGAGCAGAAGTAGAACCGTTTCCCGTCCTGCACCGCGGTGGCGGGCGCGTTGGCCGCCTCGACCTGCATCCCGCACACCGGGTCGAGGACGCGGCCTTCAGCGCCTCCCAAGCGGGCCCTGTTGCGATATGCCCAGTAGAGAACGGCGAAGACCACGAGAAACACGACGTTGAGGTAGGTCGTGTAGTCCCAGGAGAAGTGCGCCGGCGCCACCTGGACCGGCCGTGTTGTGGGTACGAGGCCTGCCGTTCGGAACAGGACCTCGGTGACGAGCCCGGCAACCGACATCACCCCCCAGAAGACCGCCAGCATCCGCAGCATGAGGCGCGTCCCGTAGTAACGGCGGTAGATGAGCAGCAGGGGAAGGCTGATCAGGTCGGCGAAGATGAACGAGACCACTCCACCGAAAGAGATTCCCCCTTTCCACAGCGCCGCGGCGAGAGGGACGTTGCCGATCGAGCAGACGAAACTGATGATCGCGATGAACGGGCCGACGACGACGTTCTCGAGCGTCGTCCAGCTGCCATGTCCTTGGACGAAGACCGTGCTCCAGACCTGAACAGGCACCACGACGGCCAGGAACCCGGCCACGGTGAAGCCGATCGCCAGCTCCCTTCGCAGCATTGTGAGATCGGCCATGGTGTAGGTGGCCGCATCGGCCCATCCACCCTTGGAGCGCAGTCTCGTGGCCCAGGGCTCGTGCTGAAGGGCGACGCTCCCAGATGCCGGGTGCCCGTGATCGTGCCCCTCATCGTGCCCGGAATCGCCCGCCAGTCGCCGCCTGGCCTCGACGACCAGCCACCCCCGCAGCCAGAAGCCGCCCCCCAGTGCGAGCAGCACGATCATGATGACCCCGCCGACAAACTCGCTCGCCGCGAACTGCCAGCCCATCAGCACGATGAGCACGATGCCCAGCTCGATCACGAGGTTGGTCGAGGCGACCATGAACACCAACGCCGCCACGAAGTCCGCTCCCCTCACGAAGAGGGACTTCGCCATGGCGCTTGCCGCATACGAGCACGAAGAGGAGGCCATGCCGTAGCCGGAAGCCCGGGCCACCGCCGCTGGTCCATGGTCGCCCAATTTCGCCTGCATGGCCTCGCGGCTGACGAAGGCCTGCACCGCGCCGGAAAGCGTGAAACCCAAGATGAGGGGCCACAACGTCTCCCAGAACATGAAGAAGCCCTCCCTCAGGCTCCTCCCGATGGCATCGAGCCAGCCGATGCCGGCCAGCAGCACCGCGCCAGCCATCACGAGGGCTCCGAACGGGCCACCTTCGCCGCAGCCGCGCTCACGAACGGATCAGACGTGCGATGGCGGCCGACGCCTCGCCGAGCTTCTCGGTCGCCTGGTCACCGCCGCTCTTGACCGCGTCGGCCACGCAGTGGGCCATGTGACCCTCGAGCAGCTGCAGGGCCACCGACTGGAGAGCCCTCGTGGCAGCCGAGATCTGCTCGAGGATGTCGATGCAGTACCGGTCCTCGTCGACCATGCGCTGCAGGCCCCGCATCTGTCCCTCGATGCGCCGCAGGCGCTTGCGGACAGCATCCTTGTCGTCGCTGTAGCCCCGTCGCACGGTCGGCTCCACGACGATCAGCATACCCCCCGGGTGTATCCAGGACGCGAATGACGATGACGGCAGAGCGCGTGCACGGGCGCTGTCTCGTGCCATGACCCGCCGGAGACCGACGAGCCGATGCTGGGTGATTAGGCGGCGGAGACTTCTCGGATCTTCCCGTCGCGGATACGAATCCGGCGGTCGGTGAGCCGGGCGACGTCCTCGTCATGGGTCGCGATCACGATCGTCACCTTGGCGCTCTCGCGCAGCGCGTTCAATGTCGCCATGACTTCCTTGGCAGTGTCCGAGTCGAGGTTGCCGGTCGGCTCGTCGGCGATGATGACGCTCGGGCTGTTCGCCAGCGCCCGGGCGATCGCGACGCGCTGCTGCTCGCCGCCGGAGAGCCGCGACGGCAGATGGCCCAAGCGGGGCCCAAGCCCGACCTGGTTCAACAGCTCTTTGGCGCGCTCCAGGCGCTCGTGCGCGTGGACGTGGTTCGGGAACATCGCAATGGCGACGTTCTCCTCGGCGGTGAGCGTCGGGATGAGGTTGAAGTGCTGGAAGACGAAACCGATCTCCTCTGCGCGGATCTTCGTCAGCTCCTTGTCGCTGAGCCCGCCAAGGTCGCGATCCTCGAAGCGGATCGAGCCACCGGTGGGGCTGTCGAGGGCGCCGAGCAGCTGCAAGAGCGTGGTCTTGCCCGACCCGCTCGGGCCCTCCAGCGAGATCATCTCCCCGCTGTGGATGACGAGGTCCACCCCGCGGACGGCCTTGACGACGACGCCTCCTTTGGAGAAGGTCCGCTCGAGGCGCGACAGCTCGTAGAGGGGGGTGGGGGCGGACTGCGCGGACGGCGTTCCCGCCGCCTGTGCCCGTTCGGTCTCCGTCATCGTCTCGTCGTCCTTTCCAGTCTCCATGCCCGGTGTCGTGGCCATCAGCCGAGGTCCCGCAGCGCTGAAGCAGGCGCGAGCCGCGCTGCGCGCCAGCCGCCGATGATTCCTGCGATGAGGCCGCCGACAAGCGCCCCGGCGAATGCGAGCAGGATCGTGGTGACGTGCACCGGCGCGGAGAGGTGCACGATCGATGTCGTTGTGCCCACGGTGGACTGACCGACGAGGTTGCTCAGGTGCGAGGCGCTCACCGAGAGCCCGGTCGCCGTGACCGACAGCCCGGGACCCACGGCGGCTATGACCGCGCAGACTCCGGCCCCGATCGCGACTCCTATCACCCCGCCGACTATGCCGATGCCGATCGTCTCGGCTATGACCTGTCGCACGACCTGGCCGCGCGTCCAACCGATCGCCCGGAGCGAGCCGATCTCACGGACGCGCTTGGCGACGCTCGAGAGGGTGAGCAGGCCGGCGATCAGGAACGCGGCGAGCAGGACGACGATGGCGAGAACGCCGCCCAGGTCGTTGGCCAGCTTGTGGGCGTTGTTGAGGCTGCCGCTCACAGAGTCGGCGAGCGTCTTGGAGGTGAGCACCGTGGCGCCGGGGAGCTCTTTCTTGATCGCCGCGGTGACCGCGGCGACTTCCGAGGCGCTCTTCACCGATACCAGCACCTCGTTCACGTAACCCGGTGCGGAGGCGAGGCTCTGCATCGTGGAAAGCGGGAAGTAGATGTCCGCGACGTTGCCGGTGAGGGTCGGCGACACCAGGCCGACGATCCTGTAGCTCTTGGAGTTGATCGTGACGGTCCCGTTGACCTTCAGGCCCTTGGTGCTGGCATAGGCCGTGTTGACGAGCACCTCGTCGGCAGGGTTGCTGGTGAACCAGGTGCCCTTGACGAGCTGGGACTTGGTGATCAGGCCCGTGGTCTCATTCGTCGGGTCCACGCCGGCCACGCTGTAGCTGGACGTGGCGGTGTTGGTCGTCGGCGGGTTGAGCACCCGGGTGATGGTCTCCTCCGGTACGGTGACCTTCTGCTGGTAGCTGATCTGGGCCGGGGTGAGGCACTTCTCGAACGCCGGGTTCGACCCGAAGCCCCCGAAGTTGTACCGTCCGCCGCCGGCGCCTGAGCCTCCACCAGGGGGGAAGGTGCCACCGGTGGTCGTTCCGGTCCCGCTGCCGAAGGTCTTCTGCAACAGCTTGGTGATGCAGGCCCGCTCTGCGGCGGTCTGAGCAGCGGTGAGCTTGGGAGGCTTCACGGTGGTCGAGATCGTCTGGCCGCCGGTCTTGTACGTGTCGCTGATCTTCGGCACCGTGCCGCTCTCGTGCAGCGCCTCCAGGGAGAGCGCGCCGACGGCCGAGGTCACCTCGGGGATCTTCGCGACGTCGCCGATCGCGACCGATGGGAAGGTGATGAGCGTGCCGGGCACGAAGAAGTCGTGGGTGAACTGGGTCCCGGCCGGGCCGAGCTTGGCGAGGTCGGTGATCACCGAGGCGTTGTTGTTGAGCAGCGTCGCGGCCTGCGAGCTGTCGGCGGAGCTGGCACCCGGGACGCCGCGGGCGAAGAAGCCCCCGCCCCCACCGCCGGTGAAGCCCCCGCCTCCGCCGGCCGGGAAGCTGCCCCCGCCGAATCCGCGCGACGGTATGGTCGTGGTCGTGGTGGTCTGAGAGGTGGTCGGCGCAACGGTGCGGGTGACGATGATGTCCGTCCCGACTGACCCAAGGGGGGAAAGGACGCTGTTCTGGGCATCGGAGAGTCCCTGGGAGACACCGATGATGCCCATGACGAGACCGACTCCCGCAGCGAGTCCGAAAGCGGTCACGAGTGTCCGCCCCCAGCGGCGGCGAAGCTCGTTCCAGGCGTAACCGAGCGAGAACACGTCAGGCACTCCTTTGAGCGGCAGCGATGGTCTGAGGATAGGCGTGCTTTCTGTGTTTCTCCTGAGCTTTGGTTCAGAACTTGCCCAGTGCGCCCGGGCTGGGGACCGTCACGGCCTCGGCGTGCCCGGGGTGCGACGACGGGCTGCGATCTCGAACGGCCCGGCGACCCACGAGCCGGCCAGCGGCTGGTGGGGACGAAAGTGGGGACGGAGGGGCTCGAACCCTCACTGTGAGCGTTTTAAGCGCTCTGCCTCTGCCGGTTGGGCTACGTCCCCGAGACCGCTCCACGGCCGCTGCCGGAGGCCAGTCCAGCACTTCTGAGGCTCCGCGCGCTGTCATTTGCCGATCAGGAGCACCTGCTCAGCCACTACTCAGTTGACAGCCGTGACTAATGTGACCAAAGTTAAGACATGTTGCTCAGGAGGCGGCACCCGGTAGGCACGATCGGGGCCGTCGCGACCGTCCTTGCCTTAGCAGCTTCACTCTTTGTGGTCGCCACACCGGCTGGAGCGACGCCCAGCCCCATCAACCGTACCAACTCGCAGATCGGATCTCTCCAGGCTCGCGCCCAGGCGCTCGCCGAGCAGATCACGACCGACCAGAACGAGGTATCGGCCGAGGCTGAGGAATACGACGAGGAGACGGTCCTGCTCCAGGAGGACCAGGCGACTCTCGCCGAGACGCAGCTGCGGCTGAAGGCGACCCGGCACCAGCTCGTGGCTGCACGAGCCCGCGCACAGGCTGCCGCGGTCGAGGCCTACGTGACCGGCGACGGATTTGCGGCTCAGGTTGGCGCCGTCTTCGACTCGAGCGTGAATGACGCCGAGAGCGCGGCGGTCTACTCGGACATCGTCGTTCACTCTCTCGAGACAGCCGTGAGCCAGCTGCACCTGGTCAGCGGTCGCCTGGCCGCCGAACAGGCGACCCAGTCGAGGACCCTGATGGCCAGGGCGCAGGCCCGGCTCTCCTCTGACCAGGCTCGGGCTGTCGCCGAGGCGGCGACGTTGAACCTCGAGTCGGCTCTCCGCCAGGTGAAGGGGCGCCTGTACCAGCTCACCCTGGAGCGCGAGCAGGAGATCGCTGTCGCTGCAGCCGCAGCTGCCAAAGCCGCCGAAGCCGCTGCGGCCGCCGAGGCCGCCAAGGCCGCTGCGGCCGCCAAGGCCGCTGCGGACAAGCACCATCACGCCAGCAGTGGAAGCAACGATACAGACGCAGGCGGCGGAGCTTGGCCCTTCGGACCGGGAACCGGCAGTGGTCAGCCCGGATACGGAGAACCGCTGGTTCCGGCTGGAACCACTCCTCAAGGTCTGGCGGCCGTGGCAGAAGCGGAGTCCTACCTGGGCGTGCCCTACGTCTGGGGCGGAGCGAGCCGCCAGGGCGTCGACTGCTCGGGCCTCGTGATGGTCGTGTGGGCCGCGGCGGGAGTCGAGCTGTTGCACGGGGCGACTGTCCAAGATGCGGAGTCCACCCATGTCAGCCTGGCGGCCATCGAACCGGGCGACCTCCTCTTCTACCACTTCGCCAACGACGGCCCCCTGCCGATCACGCACGTCGCGATCTACATCGGCTCTGGACCGTACGGGACCCAGACGATCATTCAGGCAGCAGAGGTCGGGACGAACGTCGCCTACTACCCGATGTACTGGCCGGGTTTCGTCTCGGCCGGCCGACCCTGACCGCAGGCGGTAGCACCTACAGGGTTTCAACAGGCTGGGGCTACGCTCCAGGTCGTGGTGCGCAGGCAGTTGGAGGCATTGCCGGCAGAAATCGACCCAGCCGATGCTCGCAAGGACGACGTCGACGCCTGGGGACGCTCCGAGCACCTCAGGGACATTGTACGAAAGGTCGGTCGCTTCTATTACGAGCGGTGGTTCCGTGTGGAGTGGGAGGGACTCGAGAAGATCCCCCCGACAGGCGGAGCCCTGTTGGTCGCAAATCACGGCGGAGCGATCCCGGCTGACGCGCCGATGATCATGCAGGGCGTCGAGACCGAGCTCGGGCGCCCCGTCTACGGCTTGGCCGACCACTGGTTCCGTACGGTGCCGGTCCTCGGAACGCTCTGGAACCGCGCCGGCGGGATACCGGCACATCCCGACAACGCGCACCGGCTGCTCCATGACGACGGCCAGCTCGTGCTCGCGTTCCCGGAGGGGGCGAAGGGACCCTCGAAGCCGAGCAACGAGCGGTACCAGCTTCGGCGCTTCGGCCGAGGCGGCTTCGTCGAGACCGCCATGCGAGCCGGCGTGCCCGTGGTCCCCATCGCGGTAGTCGGGGCCGAGGAGGCCATGCCGCTGCTGTTCAAGCTCCCGGTGCTGGGCAAGGCGCTCGGGATGCCTTATGTTCCCGTCACGCTCAATCACCTGCTGTTTGGCCCGGTGCTCGGGACATTGGTCTACCTGCCGGCCAAGTTCCGCTTCCGTGTGCTGGACCCCGTGGTCTTCGATGTCGAACCCGCTCTCGAGCGCTACCCGCTGAGCCGTGTCGTCAAGGAGGCGGACGCGATCCGCCAACGGGTCCAGGACGAGCTCTACGACATGCTGACCGAGCGCGTCAGCGTCTGGTTCGGCTGAGACGATGGGCCACCGCATTCTCGTCACCGGTCTCGACACGTTCTGGGGCGGCAAGGTGGCGGCCGCGCTGGAGAAGCACCCAGAAGTCGAGATGATCCTCGGTATTGGCGCCGGCAAGCCGTCCGTCAGGCTCGAGCGCACCGAGTACGTCCGGGCAGACGAGAGCTACTCGCTCCTGGAGCGAGTCGTCAGCTCAACCGAGGTCGACACGATCGTGCACACGTTCCTGCTGGTCGACTCGACCAGGACGGGCGGCCGCGACCTTCACGAAGTCAACGTCATCGGCACGATGAACCTCCTGGCCGCGGCCGGCGCGCCGGGATCGTCGGTTCGCCACGTCGTGGTGAGGTCCTCGACGGTCGTCTACGGCGCGGGACCGAAGGACCCCGCCTGGTTCGCCGAGGACACCCCCCGCTCCCGACCGCCGAGAACTCGCCTCGAACGCTCACTCACCGAGGCCGAGACCTATGTCCGAGACTTCGGCGACGACAACCCGGACATTCTCGTGACCGTCCTCCGGTGTGCGAACGTGCTCGGGACGAGCGTCGAGACACCGATCAGCCGCAACCTGGCGAGGGGGATGTTCCCCACGGTCGCCGGTTACGACCCGCAGGTACAGTTCGTCGGTGAAGACGATGTCGTGAGGTGCTTCGAGCTCGTCGTTCGCGAGCGCGTCCCGGGCGTCTTCAACGTCGCCGCCGACGGCTGCCTGCCGTGGAGCCAGGTCGCCCGGATCGCCGGGGCGTGGCGCCTCCGGCTTCCGCCCCTTTTCACACGCGAGGCCGCTGCGCCCCTCGTGCGCCTGAACCTCCTCGATCTGCCCCCGGAGCTCGAGGACCTGCTCCGGTTCGGACGCGGCGTGGACACGACCTCGCTGAAGGCGCTCGGCTTCAGCTTCGACACGACGTCGGCTGGAACGGTGGAGCTCTTCGCCCGGGCCGTCCGCCTCGATCAGCCGGCCGGCGAGCAGGTGCCGTGGCACACCTGCGACTGCGATGTGGAGAGCTTCTTCAGGTGCTCTCCGGCGGTCGTTCGCCGCCAGAACTGACCGAGCGAGCTACCAGTTCGACGATCCCGACAGCCACTGGCGGAGGTACCGGTCACGGCGCTCGGTCCACTCCTCCGCTGTCAGGGCATAGCGGACGTGGTCCTCCCACCGGCCGTCGATCTCCAGGTAACGAAGGGCGATCCCCTCGCCGCGTAGCCAGAGCTTCTGAGCCACCCGGCGGCTCGGACGGTTGCGGGGGATGATCGAGATCTGAACGCGGTGGAGCCCGAGCTCCTCGAACGCAAAGCGGAAAAGCAACACGCAGGCTTCCGGCACGTATCCCCGTCCTGCCTGCGCCTGATCGACCCAGTAGCCGACATAGGCACTCTGAAAAGCCCCCCGCGAGACCGAAGAGAGGTTCATCTCGCCGACGAATCGCCCCATCGCGAAGATCCCGAAACCGTACCCAGTGCCCAATTGCCTTTCGCGCTCGCGCATGGAGCAGCGAGTGACGAAGCTGGTCCGGTCTTCTGACGGATAAGGCGCACCGGCCGGCCGCGGCTCCCATGGAAGCAGCCAGTCCCGGCAGCGGGAGCGCACCTCGCTCCAGGCTTCGTAGTCGTCTTCGCGCAAGGGACGAAGGCGAACGCGTCGGCCCACCAGCTCCGACGAGACGCCAGAAACTGCCAGTCCGGCCATGTCAGCCCCGCCTTCTGTCACCCTTGTTCACCTGTATATCGTCGCAGATCTACCAGCCTCACGCGCACAGTTGGCGCACCCAAGTTGGAGACCAGTGAGCACGTGGACTGCGTGGACCAGCTTGCGCGGCCCGCTCTGGGATGATCGGTGGGCCTCGGCGGCGCTAGCGTCGTGGTCGTGCCCCGCTCAGGGAGAGCCGCTCGATGAGGCGCTGGGTTCAGGCGGTCGACAAGGGCTGGATAGCGGCCTGTTGCGGCCTGGCTCTGCCGATAGCGGTCTCTGCCGCCCTTGTGCCGTTCCGCAGCAACTTCGCGCTGCCCGCCTCGGCGCTCGTGCTGGTCCTGGTCGTCGTCGCTGTCGGCTCGTTCGGTAGTCGCTTCGCAGGCGTGCTCGCCGCGCTGTCGGCGGCGGCCTGGTTCGACTTCTTCCTTACCAAGCCTTATGAGACGTTCAACATCACCTACCGGCCCGACCTCCAGACCGAGATCAGCCTGCTGGTGGTGGGCCTAGCGATCACCGAGATCGCCGCCCGCAGTCGCGGCCACCGGGAGGACGCCTCCGAAGAGGCGAACAACGTGGCCCTCATCCACAACTTCACCGAGATGGTCGCCGCAGGCGAGCCGGCGCAGTCCGTCGTCGCGCGCGCCGCCGCTGAACTGACATCCCTGCTCGGGCTGAAAGACTGCCGTTTCGAGACCGAGATGTCGGACCGCCACCCAACCCGCATCGAGCACTTCGGCGTGGTCACGCTGGGCGGGCTGCGTTG
Organism: uncultured Acidimicrobiaceae bacterium; assembly: GCA_963841155.1. Taxonomy (GTDB): domain Bacteria; phylum Actinomycetota; class Acidimicrobiia; order Acidimicrobiales; family Bog-793; genus Fen-455. The sequence goes on from CAWJBM010000002.1 coordinate 351,327, forward strand.
GGGCGCCCATCGCACCGGCTTGCCGGGACGGGAAGTCGAGCTCATCGTCCAGTACCGCGGCAAGACCTTCGGGCGCTTCGTCATGGCCCCGACGCCCGGCTCACCGGTGTCATCCGACCGCCTGCTCGTCGCGGCCTTCATCGCCGATCAGGTGGGCGCAGCGCTCTCGGACCGGGAGACAAGCTCCTGAGTACCCTCTCGCGCAAGTACGGTCACGCGAGTCCTCGCCGCCAGGTGACGAGCGACTCCACTCCAGCCGAAGCGACGGTGGTGGCCAGGGTACGGGCAGGGACCTTTGGCGTCGTCCTCGAAGACAGCTCGTAGGAGACACGCCTCCGTCACGCCGGGCAGGGGTGCCCACCCGACGGTGCTCGATGAGAGCGATGAGACCCGGTGCACGGCCCAGCTTCCGGACCATGTTCTGCGCGCCCGCGACGTCGCGGTGGTGCACGGTGCCTCAAGCGGGGCCCGGTGCAGACCAGGACCCGGCCACGCTTTGTGGCCACCGCCCCGCAATCGGGGCAGTGCGAGGAGGTGCCGCTCTCCTCGGTGAGCCCGGCGGCGGTCCCGACCTCCTCCAGCCGGTGGCACAGGGCTCTTGTGGTGTGCACCACGAGCCAGCGGTGCGTCCGGCGGTTCTGCACCGCGCCGGCATCCCTGTCCCGCACTCCGCCCGGGTCGCCGATGACCACGCTCGAGGCCCTGGCCTGTTCCCGCAAGCCTGCTGCAAGGCGCGCCGCCCGGTTGGAGGCCAGCTTGACGACCCTCCTGGACCTGGACTCGGCCACCTTTGACGGGCGTGCAGCTTGCGCCACGCACGCGAGCCCGCTCGGCGAGCAGACCCGGGCCTTGCCCCAAGCGGGGCGCGCTTGGTCGAGATCTTCGCCCCGCGGGCTTCGGAGTCCTCGAGGTGCAGGAACTCCTCGGCCCGAGACCAGGCCTGCGACGCCAGTGATCAGCCGGCAAGCAGCTCCGCGACGATCCCGTCGAGCAGGTCCGACTCCGATGCCGTCAGCACCTCGAAGCCGAGGACGACCATCGTCTCGGCCAGCACGGCGGCGCCGCCGACTATCACCTCTGCCCTCTCCGCCTCCAGCGCCGGCCACTGGTGACGGCGCGCGGACGCCACGGCGCCGAGCTCGGCGAGGAGCCGTTCGATCGCAGCAAGGGTCAGCCGGGCGTGATGGATTCGGCTCCGGTCGTAGAACAAGAGCCCCTGATCGAGGCGAACGAGCGCGGCCACGGTGCCGGCGACGCCGATCAGGCGTGCGGCGCCGCCGAGCTCAGGTAGTGCCTCGATCGCTCCGGTCACAAGTCGGCGCACGTGCGTCCTGGCGGCTTCCAGCTCGCTTCGAAGCGGGGGGTCGTGTTCGAAGAACCGTTCTGTGGCCCGCACGCAGCCGATCTCGAGCGACACGACCTGCAGGGCGGTAGGCAGACCCCCCACCAGCTCTGTCGACCCGCCGCCGACGTCGATCACGAGGTAAGCGCCTTCGGCTGGATCGAGGCCCGCCGTCGATCCGAGGTAGGTGAGGCGGCCCTCTTCCTCGCCTTGGAGTACCTCCGGTACGGTACCGAGGACCTCGGCCACCCGCCGCGCGAACTCGTCGAAGTTCTCGGCGTCACGGCCTGCCGAGGTTGCCGTTGCCCGCGTCCGCGTGACGCCATGGTCGTCCAACACCTCGCGGAACTCCGCGAGAACCTCGATGGTCCGCTGCATCGCCTCCTCGTCAAGGCGCCTTTCACGGTCGACACCCTGACCGAGGCGTGTGATCCGCATCAGTCGTTCGAGAGGACGCCCACCGGCGTCGACGACGAGGAGCCGGGTGGAGTTGGTGCCACAGTCGATGGCGGCGACTGGTCCGGGAGCACCCGCGGCTGACCGCTCTTGCACCTCGGAAGGAGTGATGCGGTACTGGGAGCGGTCGATGCCGAGCGCGTCACAGGTCCATCGGCCAACCGGGTCGGGGCCGCCCGCGAGGTACCAGGCGAGATGGGCGTGGAGGCACTTCACGCCGCGGCCGGTCCCCCCGACGCCGCCCGCCGGCCTCGGCCCCCGGTGCCCCGTCGGCAGCGCCGCGTCGCGAAGCGCCTCGTACCTCCGGTGCGCGGCCTCGAGCTCGGCGGCGTCGACGGCAGCCTCGGCGGCCCGCGCTCCGCCCGTTGACTCGAGTCGGCTCACAGACTCCCGCTCCGCCCGGCCCACGAGCCAGTACCGCGTCGGCATGGGCGTGCCGTCCTCGAGCAGCGGGGAGTTCAGGATGACGACCGGCCTTCCGGCAGAGTCGCGGACGATGACCTCGAAGGCTCCTTGGGGTGCCCTTCCGAGCAGCCCGGCGACTGCCTCCCAGTCGCCCTGGCTCACCGCCGGCGACGGCGCAGCGAGTAAACGACGATCCGCGCGATGAGAAGGATCCCCGCAACTGTCAAGTACGGCGTCAGGCGCCTGATGAACGATTCTCTCTTCGCGATGAGGTGGTCGGACTCATCGTAGGGTGGTGGGGAGACCTCGCGGTCGCCGGCCGCGTGACCGGAATCAGCCTCGTCGGAAACGGCCTCCTCAGCGGCCTCGAGCTTGTCGAAAGCGACCTCGGCATCGATCTCGGCCTCGTAAGAAGCGGCCTCGGCATCGATCTCGGCCTCGGCGGGGGTCTCGACGACCGGCTCTGGCTTGGTGGCCTCTGGCTTGGTGGCCTCTGGCGCGGCGAGCACTGTCGACTCCAGGTTGTCGACAAACTCGGCGATGAGCTTGCCGCGACACCCCGGCCAAGACGTCGCCGGAGAACTGGGCAAGCTTGCCGGCGATGCTGAGGTCCGTGACGATTTTGACCCTTGTGCCTTTGGCTGACGGGGAGAGAGCCGCCTTGACCACGGCGGTCGCGTTTGCGTGCCCCCGCAGCTCGCGACCTTCCGCCTTGAGCACGGCCTTGTGCGCGTCGGCGTCGAGCAACTCGAAGCGGGCGGAGCCCCCGTACGACACCGTGATCGGTCCCACCTTGACCTTCACGACGCCCTGGTACTCGTCGCCTTCCACCTGCCGAAGCCAGATCCCGGGCAGGCAGGGCGCGATCTTCTCGACGTCGGTGAGCACCACCCAGGCCTCGGCGACTGGCACCGAGACTTCGAATTCGTCGTTCAACTCCATCGGCGCAGGTCCTCCTGAGTATCGATGTCAACGGTCCTACCCTCGCACGCTACCTCGGTGACGAGCTCGGGGCGACGGTTGGCCAGGGACCGGGCACCCTCGTCACCGCTGATGGGAAGCAGCAACCAGATCTCCGCGTCGAGCCGCACCGGGTGCCCACGCCGGCCGTAGTAGGTCGCGAACACGATCGGGCCTCCACGCGCGGCCGCAACGGTACGCCACGCGTCCGCTGTGAGTCCGGGAAGGTCGCCCAGACCGATCACTGCCGACAAGTGGCCCTGACGAGCGCACCAGTCGAGCGCGACCCTCAGCGAGGTGGCCTGGCCCAGAGACCAGTCGTCGTTGCGCAGCAGCGTCGCACCATCGGGCACGACCCCGCTCAAGTCGACAGCGCCGCTGACGACGACGAGCTCGTCAAGGTCAGCCTCGACGGCCGGGGCGATCGCCCACGCGAGCAGTGGCTTGCCGCGTGCTTTGGCGAGCAATTTCGCGCCTGGGCGGGCATCGGGGTCATCCTGGTTGAACCGGGTCCCGGCCCCTGCAGCGAGGATCACCGCAGCAACGGACATCTCCGGCAGCGTAACGGCCGACCCGCCAGGATGGGGCGGCCCAGGCGGGGGCGGCCGATGCGAGGGGACGGTCAGCCCCCGTGGATGGCGCCCGCTGCACTGCGCAGGGGTGTGAGGGCGCCCTCCGCCCGGCCGGTGCGGACCGCGATGATCTCGGCACAGATCGCCACGGCTGTCTCTTCAGGTGTGCGGGCACCGATGTCGAGACCGATCGGGCTCATGAGGCGCTCTTTCAGCTCCGCCTCGTCGACACCAGCCTCAACCAGGCGCAGCCATCTCCTCTGGTGGGTCCGCCGTGAGCCCATGGCTCCGAGATAACCGACCCGAGTCCGCAGCGCTCCGAGGATCGCGGGGACGTCGAACTTCGTGTCGTGCGTGAGCACGCAAACGGCGTCTCGAGGTCCGAGCTGGGATCCGAGCCGGTCCAGGTACCGGTCCGGCCACTCGACTGCTACCACGTCGGCCAGCGGGAAGCGGGCCCTCGTAGCAAAGACGGGGCGGGGGTCGCAGACCGTGACCTCGAAGCCAAGCACCTTGCCCACCTCGACAAGGGCTCTGGTGAAGTCGACGGCGCCGAACACGACCAGCCGCGCCGGAGGAGCGAAGACCTCGAGAAAGACTGAGACCTCTGCCCGACGGGCCTCTCCGTGCGGGCCGTAGTGCCGGGTCACCATCACACCCCGGTCGAGGGCGGCAAGGGCGTCGCGTCTCGCGATCCGGTCCAGCTCCGGGTCGCCGAGGGTGCCGAGGCACCGGCCGTCCGGACGGACCACGAGCTTGGCCGCGAGCGCGGTTTGCCCTTGAGCCTCGCCCTCGACAGAAGTGACGGTCGCGAGCACCACGGGCTCGTCGCCGAGCAGCGCCGAACGAAGCTCGCGATACAGTTCGCCGCTCACCAGTTGGCCTCTCTGGTCACCAGTCGAGCGGTTCCACGAGAACATGCACTGTGCCACCGCACGTCAGCCCGACTGCGAAGGCCTCGTCGTCGGAATAGCCGAACGTGCATACCTTCGGCTTGCCGCTGTCGAGCACGGCCAGCGCCTCGGCGACCACGGCACCCTCGACGCACCCGCCCGACACCGAGCCCGCGACCTCGCCGTCCTCGCTCACGACCATCGTGGCCCCGGCGTCCCGTGGCCCGGAGCCTTCGACGCCGACCACTCGCGCGATCGCGACGCGCCGGCCCGCGGCCTGCCATCGGTCGATGTCCGCAATCACTTCCTTCATCGAGCCATCACCTCCAGGAGTGGCGCCCGAGGCTACCGCCCCGCTTCCCTCACGCGGCAGGCATCGATCAGGACAGCGAGTGCCAGAACTCCAAGGTGTCGAGCACGCGGCGCCAGAACCCCGGCTCGTGCGCCGGGGACGGGGCAGCTTGCACGCCCGGATCGAGGATCGCGTCGCTCGGCAGGAGATCGGAGGCCGGGACCGGGTTGTTCGCGAGCGGGTCAGGGATGGAGGAGGAGGAGGACCCCGCCGCGCCTGGCAGCACGACGACGGAACGCTGGCCCGGCGCGACCAGGCCGTACTGCTCATGCGCGATCTGAGCGACCGTCGCCGGATCGTGCAGAGCCCGTACTTGCGACGAAAGGGTCCGGTTCGTCGCTTGCAACGCCGCGAGCTGGGCGCTCTCGGTCCGGACCGTCGAGCGCTCTCGGACAAGCGCGCCGAGGGGGAAATTGCCCACGAGGATGACCACGGCGAGCAGCAACGCCACCAAGAAGAACAACCGGGCGCGCTGGATCATGACGGGCCGGCTCGGCGCGGACGGGCGAACGCGGCCTCACCCAGGTACTCGGCCGATCCGCCCAGCTGGTCCTCGATGCGCAGGAGCTGGTTGTACTTTGCCACACGCTCGGACCGGGCTGGTGCGCCCGTCTTGATCTGACCGCAGTTGGTCGCGACCGCCAGGTCGGCTACGAAGCTGTCCTCGGTCTCGCCCGATCGATGTGAGATGACGGACCTGTACGAGGCACGCGTTGCGGTCGCCACGGTGCACAAAGTCTCGGTCAGCGTTCCGACCTGGTTGACCTTCACCAGGATGGCGTTCGCCACCCCGGCCGCGACCCCCCGCTCGAGCCTCTCGGCACTGGTTACAAACACGTCGTCACCAACGATCTGGATGCGATCGCCGAGAGCGGAGGTGTGCGCAACCCAGCCTTCCCAGTCCTGTTCGGCCATGCCGTCCTCGATGGAGATGACGGGGTAGCGCTCGACGAGGTCCACCCAGTAGGCGACGAGCTCATCGGAGGAGAGGGCCCGGCCCTCGCCCTCGAGCACATAGGCGCCGTCGCGCCAGAGCTCGCTCGAAGCCGGGTCGAGCGCCAGCGCGACCTCGTCGCCGGGCACCAGCCCGGCGGCCCCGATCGCGTCCACCAACATCTCGAGCGCTTCCTCGTTGGTCTCGAGGTCCGGGGAGAAGCCGCCCTCGTCGCCGACCGATCCGGACAGAGCGCGACTGCGCAGCACCCGCCCAAGCGCATGGTAGGTCTCGGCGCCCCACTCGAGTCCCTCGCTGAAAGAGGCAGCGCCGACCGGAACGATCATGAACTCCTGGAAGTCGACGTTGTTGTCCGAGTGCACGCCACCGTTGAGCACGTTCATCATCGGCACCGGCAGCACGTGAGCGTCGACTCCTCCGACGTAGCGGTACAGCGGCGCCGCTGCATCCGAGGCGGCCGCGCGCGCCACGGCGAGAGAGGTGCCGACGATCGCGTTCGCCCCGAGGCGGGACTTGTCCGCGGTGCCGTCAAGATCGATCAGCGCCAGGTCGACCCCTCGTTGGTCATAGGCCTCCAGACCGCACAGCGTGTCGGCGATCTCCCCGGTCACGTGCCCCACAGCCCTGCGCACACCCTTGCCGCCGTAACGCTCGTCGCCGTCTCTCAGCTCGACGGCCTCGAAACGGCCTGTCGACGCGCCGGAAGGAACGATCGCGCTCCCCGTCGCCCCCGAGACGAGGCGACACGTCACCTCGATGGTGGGGTTGCCGCGGGAGTCGAGGACCTCCCGTGCGGAAAGGTGCGCTATGGCGCTCACTGGCCTGTGTCTCCTGTGAAAGGTGTGATCCAAGTTAGCAAAGTGACAGGTCTTCACCGTGCCAATCTTTCTCCGAGGTGGCTTCGAACCTCACGCCTCGGAGTTCGCCGCGCGCCACAGGTCGAGGCGAACGGCGGGATCCAACGAGCCGAGGTCGGCCCCGGAGTCCCTTGCGGCCGCCTCGACCACGGCCAGTCTCGCAGCTAGCCGGTCGAGTGCCTGGCGCACGAGCGACTCGGGGTCCTCGCCCCGGTGCGCGACGAGCCTCGCTTCCTCGGCCAGCAACTCGCCGGCGGCCGCGGCCGTGTCCGCATCCACACCGGCATCCGGGTCGGTGAGCCGCAGCATGCCTGCCAACGCGACGACGAGAGCTCCGGCATCCAGTCCGGTCGCGGGCCAGCCGAGCTCCACGCTCGCCAACTTGCGCTCGGCCTTGGCAGCCCTTGCCAAGGCCGGCATGGCGACTGGAATGCCTTCGAACAGGTGCGTGCGCTTCTTCTCGGCCTGTTTGTTGCGTTCCCAGTTCGCGAGCACGGCGCCCGGCGTGGTCGCCGTCACGTCGCCAAAGACGTGCGGGTGGCGGGCCACGAGCTTGTCGTGGACCTCACGGGCAACCTCTGCCAGGTTGAACAAGCCCTCTTCCTCGGCGAGCGTCGTGTGGAACAGCACCTGGCACAGGAGGTCCCCCAGCTCCTCTGAGACATGGGCAACCACTTCGGGTGGGGCGCCGGCCGGATCCCCCCCCAGTAGCTCGATGGCCTCCATGGCCTCGTAGGTCTCCTCGAGCAGGTGCGGCACGAGCGAGCGGTGGGTCTGCTCACGATCCCACGGGCACCGATCGCGCAGTACCCGCACAAGCTCCGCCAGGCGTGTCAGCTCCCGGGCGATCGGCACCCTGAGCCGCGGCACGTACAACGACGTCAGGTGATCGGCCTCGAGCGTCCTGTCGATCTCGGACCAGGAGACCTCGACGACGACCTCGTCGGCCAGCCCCAGGTGGTGAAGGAGGACCGCCGGCCCGGGATCGGCATCCAAGCAGAGCTTGACCGAGGAGAGCACGCCTTGTGACCAGCACTGCCCGACGAGAAGCGGTCCCGCGTCGCCGGCGGCCTGGACTGCGAAGCTCTCCGCGTCCACCAACCGGACACCCGCCTCGATCGGATCGATGCCGAGCCTTGCCCAGGCGAGCTCGCAGAAGGACAGGCCCGGGACGACCTCGAGCTCGATCGAGGCCTCGGCCCGGAGAAGCTCGACGGTGCGCTCGGCCACCGCCGGCGACCCGGGAACCGCGTAGGCGACTCTCCCGTGCTCGGCCGCCCCGGCTAGCACGATGTCGACGATCGACCGGTACACCTCGCCGAAGGTCGCGCCGGTCTCGTAGCAGTGGTCGAGCGCGACCACGTTCGCGAGCCCGAGCCACGGTGCGGCGGCCGGATGCCGGGACGTCCGCAGGAACCTCACGGGCGCGCCCGAGAGCGCCTCGACGGCTGCCGGCGTGGTGAGCTCGGGTCCGGCGGGACCGAGGCCGACGGCGATGACGGTCGGGCACCGGTTCGGATCTGCGCTCATCGAGGGTGCTGGTCGAGGCGGACGCCGTGCAGGACAGACCGCCCGTCAGCTCGAGGCTTCTGGCCCGGCGCTGGCGCCCGGGTTGGGCACGATGCGGGCCGGCGGTCCGCTGTTGGGCTGAACCCGGGCGACGCTCGCCTTGGTGCTCCAGGTGCCGTATTGCGGGTCGACTTCGATCTTGGCCGACCGGATGATGCGGGGCAAGAGATCGTTCAGCGCCCCCTGTTCCTGGGCCACCAGGCTGGAGACCAACTGCAGATAAGTCTCCGAGGTCCGTTGGCGCACCAGCAGGAGCAGCCATGCCGAGCTGAAGGAGACGGGGCTCGAGACGCGCCCCACGCTGAGCGCGGCGATGACTTTGTTGAGCGGAGCGGTGAACTCAGCGTCGGGGATGCACCCGATGGCTCCTCCTTGCGGGGCGGACGAGGTGTCTGTCGAGTGGGCTCGGGCGAGGGCCGCGAAGCTGGCGCCGCGTAGAATTTGGCCCCGCAAGGACGCGGCCGCCGCCTTGGTGCCGACTTGGATGACCGAGACGCAGGCCAGCGTCATCTCGGTCCTGTGACGGGCCGCAAGAGCTTCGAGCGAGACGGGGCTGAGCGTGGCGCCTACCAGGTGGGCATCCAGCGCGTCCTCGTCCGCCTGGAACCCGAGCAGCACCTTGCGGTAGGCCGGGGAGAATGCGGCCACCAGCGAGGCCCCCGATCCCGGGCAGCCGGACGAGGGTGTGAAAGCCGCCTGGAGCTGTGCGAGGGCGACGGGATCCACGCTCGATGGCTCTGAAAGCCCCAGCCGGACGACATGCTGGTGGACGATTTCGTCCTGAATGAGGATGGAGAGCACTTCGGCGCCGAAGGCGGAGTTGAAAGTGCCTTCACCGGCGCCGAGGAGCCGGGAGGTGCCACCGGCTTCGATCATGCACCGGTAGCTGGCATTGTCGGCTATCGCAGACAGTGAATCGCGCAGCTGCTGTTGGGAGATCTCAGAGCCATTGACCACGGCGGCATAGGGAGAGAAACGGACGTTGCACCCGGACAGCCCGAGCGTCAGGACGCACAGCGCGGCCAGGCCTGCCGGTACGGCGGAAAGTCGCTTCACGGTTCTCAAATGGTAGGGGCGTGACGCGCGCCGTTGCCAGCCGCCAGTGCCTTGGCCGCGTCGACAGCCGCAGCATCGGGATCGCGACGGGCGCCCTCACCGCCCTCGGCCGGCACAAGCTCGCTCAGGAGCACGGCCAGCCGGTCGGCAAGATCGGGTCCTGCGGCAAGCGGCACGATGATCTGGTCGACCTCCTGCTTCACTATCGCCCGGGGATGCAAGCGGCCGAGGCGCACCCTGGCCGATGCCCGCAGGCGGATCGGCGCAAGGCGAGCGACGGCCTCGCCTGTCCGTCCAGGGCCCCCTCCACCCGGACGGGCGACTGAGGCCGTCACTTCGGTGACGCCCGTCCGGACGCATTCGGCTCTCAGGCGGCCGACGGCGACGAGAGCTTCCGCCTCCCGAGGCAACGGGCCGTAACGGTCGAGCCATTCCGTGCGCAGGTCCTCGACCGCAGCGGGATCCCTGACCTCCGCCAGCCTGCGATAGGCCTCGAGACGGAGGTCCTCACGTTCCACGTACTCCGGCGGCAGGAACGCGTCCACCGGCAGGTCGACGGTGATGTCCACCGGGACTCGGACCGGCTCGCCCTTCAGCTCCGAGACCGCCTCGGCCACGAGCCGGACGTACAGGTCGTAACCGACCGCCGCGATATGGCCAGACTGGTCCCTGCCGAGCAGGTTCCCGGCGCCCCGGATCTCGAGATCGCGCATCGCGATCTTGAACCCCGATCCGAGCTCGGTGTGCTCACCGATCGTCCGGAGCCGCTCGTAGGCCTGCTCGCTCAGGACATGGTCCGGAGGAAACAGCAGATAGGCGTACGCACGCCTGCCTGCACGCCCGACCCTGCCACGCAGCTGGTGAAGCTGGCCGAGACCGAGACGGTCGGCCCGGTCCACCACAAGGGTGTTCACCGAGGGCATGTCTATGCCCGACTCGATGATCGTCGTGCAGACCAGCACGTCGTAGCCACCTGCCCAGAAGTCGAGCACGACCTGCTCGAGCGTTCCCTCGTCCATCTGGCCGTGCGCGACGGCGATCCGGGCGTCGGGGACGAGCGCGCGAAGGTCCGCGGCGACGCGCTCGATGTCGTGCACCCGATTATGGACATAGAAGATCTGGCCCTCGCGCAACAGCTCTCGCCGGAGCGCCTCGGCTACGGCGCGTTCATCCTGCTCTCCCACGTAGGTGAGGATCGGCTGGCGCTCCGACGGCGGGGTGGTGATCAGCGAGAGGTCTCGGATGCCTGTCAGGCTCATCTCGAGCGTGCGCGGGATCGGGCTCGCGGTCAGGGTCAGCACGTCGACGCCAATGGTCAGCTGCTTGATCGCCTCCTTGTGGGAGACCCCGAAGCGTTGCTCCTCGTCGACGACGAGAAGGCCGAGCCTCTTGAACCGCACGTCGGGCGTGAGGAGGCGATGGGTCCCGATCACGACGTCGACGGACCCGTCGGCCAGGCCTTCGACGACCTTGCGTGCCTCCGAGACGGTCAGGAAACGGGACAGGACCTCGACTCGAACCGGGTACGGCGCGTACCTGTCGGAGAACGTCTGGAAGTGCTGCTGCGCGAGAAGCGTCGTCGGCACGAGGATGGCGGCCTGGTAGCCGTCCTGCACCGCCTTGAACACCGCACGCACCGCGACTTCGGTCTTCCCGAAGCCGACATCCCCGCAGACGAGCCGGTCCATCGGCAGCGCTCGCTCCATGTCGGCTTTCACGTCGTCGATCGCTTTGAGCTGGTCCGGGGTCTCCGGATACGAGAAGGCCTGCTCGAGCTCGGTCTGCCAGGGTGTGTCGGGCGCGAACGCGTGGCCCGGGACGCTCTGGCGGCGCCGGTAGAGCTCGACCAGCTCCCTGGCCACCTCCCGAACAGCAGCTCGCACTCGCGCCTTCTGGCGGGACCACTCCGCCCCTCCCATCCGGTTGAGCGCCGGTGATTCGCCCCCGGTATAGGGCGTGATCGCGTCGATCTGCTCGGAGGGGAGGTACAACCTGTCCCCGCCGCGGTACTCGAGCTGCAGGTAGTCGCGCTCGGCCCCGCCCATCGCCCGGGTCACCATGCCGGCGAAACGGGCGACACCGTGCACGTTGTGGACGACGTAGTCGCCTGGAGCCAGGTCGTCGAAGAAACCCTCCGTCGCGCGTGGTCGCGGCCGAGCCTGACGGTGCGGCCGCCGCCGCCCCGTCACGTCCGGCTCGGCGACGATGGCGAGCTTCGAACCGGGGATGAGGCCTCCGCGGTCCAAGGGCGCGACGACGATGTGGAGGCCCGGGCGGCGGATCTCGGCATCACGAACGGCCGGTGGCTGGTCGAGGAGGAGGCCACAGGAGAGGCCCTCGCCTTCGAGCACGGTCGCCATGCGCTCTGCACTGCCACGACCGTCGGCACAGATCACGACCCGGTTGCCGGCGCGAACCAGCTCGCCGAGGCGACGCGCCAGGCCGGCGGAGTCGCCCAGCAGGGGCGGCCAGCCCGAGGCTTGAAGCGTGACCGTGCGGGAGCTCTCGGCAACAGCAAGCAGCGACGCGACCTTGGCGGTCGTGTGCAGCAAGAGGCGGTCGAAGCCGAGGTGGAGCCTCGGCATGCCGGTCGTGGCTTCGCTGGCCTGGAGCCCCCAGGTCGTCGCCAGGCTCTCGCTGAGCGCCACCTCCTCGTCCAAGAGCTCGGCCGCCCGGTCGCGCAGCCGCCGCGGCTCGAGGAGCACAACCCGGCAACGCTCGTCGAGGAGATCGGTGAAGAGGTGTTCCTCCGCGCTGAGCCACGGCAGCCATGACTCCATGCCGTCGAAGAGCTCCCCGTTCGCGATCCTCGCGAAGTTGTCCCTGGCGAAGGGCGCGTCAGCAGACAGGAGTCGAGCGCGTTCGCGCACGTCCTTGGTGAGCACGATCTCGCGGCAGCCGAAGAGCTCGACCTGCTCGAGATCGGCGACCGAGCGCTGGCCGGCGATCTCAAAGGCCGTCAGCCGCTCGACCTCGTCGCCGAACAGGTCGATCCGGATCGGATGGTTCGCCGTCGATCCGAAGACATCGACGATCCCGCCCCGGACCGCAAGCTCTCCCCGCGCCTCGACCTGGTACTCACGCCGGTAACCCGCGTGGACCAGGCGTGCCACGAGGTCTTCGGGATCCAGGTCTGCACCCTGGCGAACCACGACCGGCTCGGCGTCTTCGACCTTGGGGCCGAGCCTTTGCAACAGGGCGCGGATCGGAGCAACGACCAAGAAGGCTGTGGGCTGTGCGCCGGGGTGCCGCCGGGACGCGGGCCTGGCCGCCGACCCGTGGCGCAGGCGCCACATCGCGGGAGCCTGCGGCCCATGGTCTCGGTCGCGGGCGACACGCGCTCGAACGGGAGCGTCTCCCATGCCGGTAGCAGCTCGACGGCGTCGGCGCCGAGAAACGGCACGAGATCGTGCACAAGCTGCTCGGCCTCTCGAGCAGTCGCGGTCGCGACCAGCACCGTCGGCGACGTGCTCAGCTCGGCGAGGGCGGCCAGCACGACCGACCGTGCCGGCTCGCCAACCGCGACGACGGCGTCTTCGACACCGAGGAGATCGGCGATTGCATCCTCGCCGGCAAGCAGACCGGGAAGGGCCCCAAGCGGGCGTGAGCTCATCTGCGGTTGGCTCACGCCCGAGTGTTGAACCGGTTCAACGCCACTTCGGGTCCCTCCGAGAGCAGACACTCGACCGCATCGGCGGCCACCTCGACGGCGACGGAGATCAGGGCCCGGTCGGCACGCGAGGCACGTTTCAGGACATAATCAGCCCCGCCGGCCGGGCTCGGCGGCTTGCCGACGCCGATGCGGACCCGGGCGAACTCGAGATGGCGGAGATGCGACTGGATCGAGCGAAGCCCGTTGTGGCCGGCGGTTCCTCCCCCGAGCTTGACCCGGACGACGCCCGGATCGAGATCCAGCTCGTCGTGAACGATGACCAGCGATCCGGGCGCGAAGACGAGGCGGCCGCGGCCGCGGCCCCCTTCGCCGGAACCCTGTGCCTCCTCAGAGCCCAGGTACCGCCGGACGAGGACCCTGACTGCGAGGCCGGAATCGTTCACGTAGGTCTGGGGAACCGCCAGGACGAGAGTCCTCCCACCCATCCGGACGACGGCCGTCTCGGCACCGGAGCCCCGCTCTGCACGCAACCTTGCCGTATGGCGTCGCGCGACAAGGCGCACGGCCTCGGCGCCGGCGTTGTGGCGGGTCCCCTCGTACTCGGGACCCGGGTTGCCGAGCCCGACGGCGAGCAGGTCGGCTGACGGCACGGGCTCTCGGTCCCCGTTCAGGTCGCGGGAACGAGCGGCACGGATACCTCGGAACAGCTTGCCCGCTCTCAGTCCTCGGCGGAAGCGGCTGGCGGTTCGCCTCCAACAGCCGCTTCGGCTGGCTCGACCTCGGGCTCGACCTCGGGCTCGAGTGCGCGCGGCATGTGCGCGATCGCGACGGCGGCCTCGGGATCGACATCGCTCGTAACTCCCTCGGGAAGCCGAATGTCCGATAGCCGCAAGGAGTCACCCACCTCGAGCGAGGAGATGTCGACCTCGATGACGGCGGGGACGTCGCCGGGCTTGGCCTTGATCTGCAGGCTCAGCATCTCCTGGTCGATGGTGCCCTCGACACGGTGTACGGCCTCGGAGTCGCCGATCAGGGCGATGCGGACCTCGGCCGTGACGATCTCGTCGCGCCGCACGACCTGGAAGTCGACGTGGGTCACGGTCTGGCGCACCGGGTGGCGCTGAAGCTCCTTTGCGATCGCAAGGTGCGTCGTCTTCCCGATCTTCAAGCTGAGCAGCGCGTTGAGGCCCGCTTCGGTCGTCAGCGCGGCACGCAGGTCGCGGGCGCCGATCGCCACCGGTAGCGGAGCCATGCCGTGCCCGTACACCACGCCGGGGATCTTCCCCGCGGTGCGGAGCCGTCCGCTCGGACGCGTGCCCAGCGGGCGACCCGACTCGACCTTGAGTGTGATCTCGGCCATGTGACGCTCCTGCGGAGAAGAGGACGGACTGGTGCAGCTACGGACGCGACCAGACCCGCGGCGCGTTCTTGCGCTCCAGGACTCCGATTGTAGGCGATCGTGTGAGCCCGCTCGGCCGGCCCGTCGCAGCGGCGCTCCGCAAGGCGCTCACGAAAGCTCAGAGGAGGTTCTGACCGCCGAAGATCTCCGACACCGAAGTGTCTTCGAACACGGCGTCGATGGCGTCCGCGACGATCTTGGCGATCGAGAGCACCTCGAGCTTCGGAATCCGGCGGTAGACCGGCAGCGGGAGCGTGTTCGTGACGATCACACGGCTGATCGGTGAGGCGTTGAGCCGGTCGAGCGCGGGATCGGAGAGCAAAGCATGTGTCGCCATCGCCCACACATCGGTCGCGCCCGCCTCGAGGAGTCGGTAGGCAGCGGCGCAGACGGTGCCGCCGGTGTCGATCAGGTCGTCGATGATCACGCACGGCCTGCCCCTCACGTTGCCGACCACGTCCATCGCTTCGACCTCGTTGAAGGACCCGCGGGGGTGCCTCTTGTGCACGAGCGCGAGACCCGTGTTGAGCAACTGGCTGTAGCGCTCGGCGACCTTCACCCGGCCCGCGTCAGGAGCGATGACGACGAGGTCGTCCGCGCCATGCTGGCGCAGGTAGTCCAGCAGCACCGGGGCCGCCGTGAGATGGTCGACCGGCACGTCGAAGAAGCCCTGGATCTGGCCCGAATGGAGGTCCACGCTCACGACCCGGTCCACTCCGGCCGCCGACAGCACGTCCGCGACCAGCTTGGCCGTGATGGGCTCGCGGCCGGTGGCCTTGCGGTCCTGGCGTGAATACCCGTAGTAGGGACAGACCGCGGTGATCCGATGCGCCGAGGCGCGTTTGGCGGCGTCGACCATGATCAGCTGCTCCATGATGGAGTCGTTCACCGGTCCTGAGTGGGTCTGCACAATGAACATGTCGGCACCGCGTATCGACGCGTCAAAACGGCAGTGGATCTCGCCGTCGGCGAATCTACGGATGTTGGTCTCGCTCAAGGTGACGCCCAGGCAAGAGGCGATCTCCTCCGCCAGCTCCGGGTGGGACCGGCCGGTAACCAGCTCCAGCCGCCGTTTCGGCGTCATCTCCATCGACTGGCCTCCTTTGCGTGCCCAGGGCATGCCATCTGAACCCTCTCTAGCCCGCGGCGGGAGCCTAGGACCGAACACGTGTCCCGCGCTCAGCTCGTTGCGCCGGACCCCGATGCGGACAACGGCCCGCGCCGCTCGCCGCTCGCCAATCGTGTCCCCCGCTCGAGCACGACGTAAGGGCCGACCGAGCATTGCTCGCCTATCACCGCGTGCGAAGCGACCGTGTGGCTCAGCACCGCCCCCGAGCCGACCTCACAGTCGACGAGATGAACCGAAGGTCCGAGCACGGCCCCGCCGCCGACCGTCGTCCGGCCCTCCAGGATCACACCGGGGAGCAGCGTGACCTCAGCTGCAAGGCGCACGGACGCGTCAAGGTAGGTCTGGCCCGGATCCCACATCGTGACGCCACGGAGCATCCACCGTCTGTTGATGCGTGTCCTCAACTCCGCCTCGGCAGAAGCGAGCTGGGCCCTGTCGTTGACCTCCATGGCCTCAGCCGGGTCCGGGACGACGACCGTGGTGACCGCGTACCCGGCGTCGTGGAGGACTGCGACAGTGTCGGTCAGGTAGTACTCGCCGAGCGAGTTGTCGGGCGACAGCCGGCGCAGCGCCGGAGCAAGGACGCCATGGCGGAAGCAGTAGACGGTCGTGGCGACCTCGTCGATCTGGCGCTCGTGCGCGGTGGCGTCATGCTCGTCGACGATGCGAGCCACGCGTCCGTCCTTGTCGCGGACTATTCGCGAGTAGCCGTCCGGTCTGGCCAGCCTGGCTGTGAGCAGGGTCGCCGCGCCCGCGCCGGCGCGATGGCCCTCGACGAGCGACGCGAGCGTCGCCCCCAGCACAAGGGGCGTGTCGCCGGGCAGCACGATGACGTCGCCCTCGTCGAAATCGGCGGCCCCATAGGAGCCGAACAAACCCGTGAGAGCGACTGCGACCGCGTCGCCGGTGCCGCGCTGTTCGGGCTGCTCGACGAACTCGATCGCGAGGTGCCGGGGAGCTTCGGCCTGGATGGTCTTTGTGACCTCGGTCGCGCCGTGGCCGACGACTACCACGACCCGTTCCACGGCCAGCTCGCCGAGCGCATCGAGGACGTACAGAACCATCGGACGCCCGCACAGCCGGTGCAGAGGCTTGGGAGTACCCGAGCGCATCCGGGTACCTTCACCCGCGGCCAGCACGATGGCCGACAACGGACGACGGTTCATGGACCTATTGTCCACCTCTTGGAAGACTTCGCCAGCACTTTCCGAGTCCCAGGGAGCCAGGCCGTGAATTTCCGTCCCATCCATCTCAGAACGCTCGAAAGCCAGGTCGCGGAGATCTGGGACGGCGAGGTCATGGACGTCCTCTCCTCCTACGTCGCCATCGGTTGCCTCTCGCCTGACTTCGACCCCTTCTGGGCGGACAACGGTGAGATCGGACGCGCTGCCCGGCTGCTCTCGGCGTGGGCGGCTTCGCGTCCGCTGCCGGGCTGCGCCGTAGAGCTTGTCGAGCGCGAGGGCTTGACTCCCGTCATCATCGCGGACGTGCCGGCCACGCCCGGCGCCGGGACGCGGCTGGTCACCTTGCTGTACGGCCACCTCGACAAGCAGCCGCCCCTCGGGAGCTGGAGGGAGGGACTTGACCCGTTCGTCGCGGTGCGCGAAGGCGACCGCCTCTATGGCAGGGGAACCGCCGATGACGGATACTCAATCTTCGCTGCCATCGGCGCGCTCGAGGCCCTCGCGGCCACCGGTACGCCACACGGCCGGTGTGTCGTCCTCATCGAATCGAGCGAAGAGAGCGGGAGCCCGCATCTAGGCCCGTACCTCGACGAGGTGAGGGCTCGCATTGCCGGATCAGGCCCCGGGCTGGTCATCTGCCTGGACTCTGGATGCGCCACCTACGACCGGCTCTGGAACACGATCTCGCTCCGTGGCTCGCTCGTGGTCTCCATCAGCGTCGAGGTGCTCTCCGAGGGAGTTCACAGTGGGATGGCGGGCGGTGTGGTGCCCTCGTCGTTCCGCCTGCTTCGCCAGCTGCTTTCCCGCATCGAGGACGAGGCGACGGGCGACATCCTCGTTCCGGAGTGTCACGCCGAGCCGCCGGCCCGGTATCGGGCGGCGGCCGAGACGATGGCCGCCGAGCTCGGGGATGCCGCCGTCGGCGACTTCCCGACCGTTCCCTCACTCGTGTTGTCCGGCCAGACTGCCGCCGACCGGCTCCTTCGTGTCACCTGGATGCCCTCGCTGGCTGTCATCGGGATCGACGGCGTGCCTTCAGTGAGCGACGGCGGCAACGTGCTGCGACCCTTCACGACCGCGAAGCTCTCGCTTCGCCTGCCTCCGCCTCTGGACCCGGACCGGGCCGGCGAAGCCGTGGTCCGTACCCTGTCGGAGGACCCACCGCAAGGGGCAAGGGTGAAGGTGGACCTGACGAGCGCGGCGAGGGGTTTCGACGCACCTCCGCAGGCGGAGTGGCTGGCTCGGGCCACCGACGAGGCGTCGGAGGCGTTGTTCGGACGGCGGGCGGGAGCGATGAGCGAGGGTGGGACGATCCCGTTTCTGGCCGAGCTCGCGTCGCGGTTCGAGGACGCCCAGTTCCTCATCACTGGCGTGCTCGGGCCTGAGAGCAACGCCCATGGCCCGAACGAGATGCTGGACCTCGCGACAGCTCGGCGTCTCACCGCCGCGGTCGCACACGTGCTCGCATCCGCGCCCTGAGCTCAGGCCCGAGGTCTTCGGTCGCCCCACGCGCCCGACCGGCCCGACCAAAGCCCCGCCTGGTACTCGGCTAGATGCCCGGCTCGGGACTCAGGACCGGCCTGCACTCCGAGCCGGCCGCGCGCTCAGGGCTCGCTGCAAGCGAGCGGTGCAGCACGGCAGAGACCGGCCGTACCGCAATCTGCTCGCCGGAAACACTCGCCGTGCCGTCGAGGATGAGGCTGAAGCCCCCGTCCTCGATCGCCGGCCACAGCAATGTGACGTGCGGACGCGTCGACGCGTTCGAGCGCGATCGGACGCCGCCGGACAACTTGAGATCGCCGTGATCCCAGGCGACACGCACCGAAACCGCGTGCGGACGACCGTCGTCCGACACGGTCAGCAGGTACGGAGTGTCCCCGTACTTGGCCGCCTCAGAACGCAGCTGCTCGAGCCCGACCGGAACGGTCATGGCCGTGATCGTAGGGCGTTGTGAATGTCCGCCGACCCGGTCAGGCATCAATCAGGAGGAGCTCCCGGGCCGCCGTGTAGCTCCGCCGGGCGCTGAGCGCAGCCCAGGCGGTGACGATCGAGATCGCCACGAGGCAGGCCGAGATGAGCGGCCACTCGGCGGCGATCGAGGTCTGCATCGAGATCCAGGGATGAATGCCGGGACCGGAACCGATCAGGTCTGCTCGCGGGATCGGCGGTTGGTGTGTGACACCGATGCCCCACGCAATCACCGCGACCGCCACGATGAACAAGACGATGGCCGTGAGCTGCGCAAGCCACACGCCCCCGCGGAGGTCGCTCACGTGCAGATCCGCGTTGCGGGCCGCGAGCACCACGCAGAAGATGCTGAGCAGCCCCGCGACCCCGACCACGTCCCAAGCGACCGAGACGACTGAAGCGGCCAGCGGGTGGCCGCCGTGAGCGACCGTCGTCGAGCCGCTGGCCAAGCCGCCGATGACGGTGACGGTGGGCATGAGCCTGATCCGCAGGAGGTTCAGCCCGATCTCGACGACACCGGCTGCCAGCGGGGCAGTTGTGAGCAGCAGCCACCGCCGGCCTGCCCGTCCCCTCGGTGCGCGGTCGGCCAAGCGTCCGACCAGTCCCCACCCTGTGAGAAGGAGCAGGAGGATGACAACGCTTGCCCATTGGATGCCCGTCATCGCGTCGGCCGCGACGCGTCCACCTGGGCTCAAGGCTGTATGGGGTCCCGCCCACATGGAATACCTGAACGAGTGCTGCTCGATCGCCACGGTGAGCAGGAGGACGGCCAGGGCCGGAACCGTCGCCCAAAGGATCGAGGCACGCGTGCGATCCCGCCAAGCCCCGACAGTTTGCGGCATCCCTGCGGGGCGCAGCCTGACCCGCACCGCGCCGGCGGCGAGGTTCACGACGGCTCGACGCAGGGGCCGGCCGTCGTGGACGAGATCCTCGAGGAACCTCTCTTGGTCCTCGCGGTAACGTTCGCGCCACCAGCCTGGGTAGGCAGCCAGAGCGCACCGGGCGGCAAGCGGCAAGCCGGTCACGCCGGGGCTCCCGCTGGGCCTTCGGACAGGCGGCGCCTCGTCGCTTCGAGCCGCGTCGAACCAGCCGAGGTCACACGCTCGAGCTCGGAAACCTGCGCTTCGAGCGCGGTCGCGCCCGCGGCAGTCAGCCGGTAGGGGTGGCGCCGGTCCTCCGGTTCGAGCGCCTCGACGAGGCCCCGTTCCTCGAGACGGGCGAGACATCCGAACACCGTCCCTGGGCCGATCGTCACGCCTGAGAAGTCCTCGACGTCCTTCATCAGCGCGTATCCGTGCTTCGCGCCGCCTGCGAGGGAGGACAGGACGAGGAGGGAAGGATCAGGTTTCGGAAAGAGCCGGCGACCGTACATGTCGCTCCATGATATATCACGACACGTAATAGTCAAGAGGAACGCTAGGTCACAGGCCCGCTCGGGATTCGAGCCTGTGCCCGGTCTCCATTCGAGTCAGGGAAAGACGACGACTCGATTTCGCCCCTGGCGCTTGGCCTCGTACATCGCGGCGTCGGCGGCGGAGACCAATGACCCCTCGCCCATGAGCTCCTCGGAGAGCTGTGCCACGCCGATCGAGACGCGCACCGGCAACCCGCCCGTCAACGAGTTCAAGTCAAGCGTCGCGATGCGGCTCCGGAGGACCTCGGCGACCTGCAACGCCGCCTGGAGGTCCGTGTCAGGAAGGAGTGCGACGAATTCCTCGCCTCCGTAGCGAGCCAGCAGGTCACGCCGCCGGAGACGATCCCGAAGTCCCCGCCCCACGCGCTGTAGCACCGCATCGCCCGCGGCGTGACCGAACGCGTCGTTGATGTCCTTGAAATGGTCGATGTCGATGAACAGCACGGCGCACAATGCGGCATCGCGGCGCGCACGGCCGATGGCGCGGACCACGGCGTCGTCGAGCGCGCGCCGGTTCGCGAGCCCGGTCAACGGGTCGGTCAACGCCTCGGTCCTCACTTGTTCGTAACTGCGCGCGTGGGCGACAGCCACGGCGCACTGGTCGGCGAAGAACTCGATGGCCTGAACGTGGGCGCTGTCGGGGAGCAGCCCGTTCACTGGCTCGTCAACTGAGATGAGACCGAGCACCTGACCGTCGGTGTCTGTGATCTGCACCGTCAGCATGTCGTCCTGGTGCCATCGGCCATCTGCCCGCTCTTCGTCGACGGTTGGCGTGTTCAACTTGTCCTCGAGCTCCGGCGGCATCCTGAACCTGCGGTGGTCGAAGAAGTACGAGCGACTCAGCAGCATCTCCGGCTGCATGATCGGAGCGAACTCCTCAAGGGTCACTCTGCTCGCCCGCAGCTGTCTGGTTTCGGACTCGGTGAGCCCGAAGGTCGCGCCGACCTCGAGAACGTCGTCGGGCATCCGCAGGTAGATCGCCGCGCGACCGAAGCCTCCCGCAGTCGTCACCGCCCGCGCGATCTCGCTCAGCACTTCGTCCAACGAGTAGTAACCGCGGACCTGCGCGCTCGCAGCCAGGAGGTCCGCGAGTTGGCGGCGCTGCGCCTCCGCCACCGCGACCGCGGCACGCTCCACGGCTCGGCCACGAACTATCTCGAGGCCAACGACAGTGAGCTCGGCCAGAGTCTCGAGCAAGAGGCCCCGTCGTGGCGCGGACAAGTCGCCGTTCAGCGGATCAGCCGGATGCAGCAGCCCGCACGGCTCGCCGTCCGCGCTGATCAAAGGCGCGAACAACAGCGGGCCAGGCTGCCGGGTACCCGGCGTGAGCGATGTGCCAGCCGGGAGCGTGGCGGCAATCACGTCGGGCCGATCGTGCACAGGATGTCCTGGTGGGACCCAGCAAACGGCACCAATGGCCACCGAAGCGTCTCGCAGCGCCTCGAAGCCTGACGCGCTGAGCACGCGGCTGCGAAGCGCGCGGTCCTCCTCCACACTCAACCCCGATGTCGCCGAGTACCGAAAAGCACCGTCGTCGCCTCTGATCGCGATCGCGCAAACGCCGCAATCGAGCATGTGGCGCGCGGTGGTGTTGACCAGATCGAACAGCTCGGCTTCGCCGGAGATCCTGCCGAGCGCGCGGGTCAGGCGAAGGACCTCCCGCAATCCTGCCGCGGCCTCGTCCAGACCCCCGGCCTCATGGCGAGGACCGGCCGGTCGATCCCCGGTCATGACAGCAGCCGTTGCGTGCTCATCGCCCCGCGATCTTGAGGAGCATGAGGTGTATTCCAGCACCTCCGGGAGGCCCGTGCCGGGTTGAAGCACCCGGCGGTTGTTTCGGTTCGGGCAGGGGTTTCGCTTCGACGGCGTTCCGCAAGGCGTCCGCCGCGTGTGCGAGCTTGCGCCCCAGCGGAGGGTTCGGCTCCAGGCCGGGCGGTGGCTTCTCGAGCTCGGCGGCCCGCGCGTACCGCGACTGCCTGAAGACCCACGGCGTGTCCATGCCCGGCCGGTCTTCCTCCGGCGACACGACCCAGACCACGCTCGACACGACGAAGCCGTCTGTCAACACCGCGCTCGCCGCCTGCGCAAGTCTCCGGCCGCAACTCGCTCCACGATCAAGCGGGGCCACGACGACGGCTGCGAGTTGATGGCCGCCGTACCTCGCCTGACATGGCGAGCTCAGGTTCGGCGTCGGAGCTGGCCGCGGTCGAGCCACTTGTCGACGGTCACCGGAGTCCACGAACCAAGCCGGTCGAGCATCGACACGGGGTCGGGATCGATCAAGACCATGTCGCGGTGCTCGGGGCGAAGGAAGCGCTGTCGGGTGGCCAGCTCGAACAGCTCGAACAGCGGGTCGAAGAAACCAGCGACGTTGAGGACGCCGCAGGGCTTGGAGTGAATGCCGAGCTGGGACCACGAAAGCACTTCGAAGAACTCGTCCAGGGTCCCGAATCCGCCCGGCAGCATGATGAAGGCGTCGGACTGGTCGGCCATCGCCGCCTTGCGCTCGTGCATCGTCGTGACGACCTGGAGCGTAGTCAGGCCCAGGTGGGCGACCTCCTTCTCCTCGAGTGCTCGCGTTATCACTCCGTGCACGTCGCCGCCCTCAGCCAGCGCTGCGTCGGCGAGCACGCCCATCAGCCCGACGCGCCCGCCTCCGTAGATCAGCCGGATTTCACGACGGGCCAACAGACGCCCCAATGACTCGGCCGCTTCGGCAAATTCTGGATCGACCCCAGAGCTCGACGCACAGTAGACACCGACAGAAGAGAGATTCCGCGGCACGATCGTCTCCAGGCGCGAGCTCGTCAGGGTCAGAACAACGATAGGTGCTCACCGACAAGAGCGCTCCAGCTTGTCAACCTTGACGGCGTCCAGTGGGCGAAGACATCTCAGGGTCTCCATGAGACCCGGGCCGATTCGGGCCGAGCTCTCGCCTAAGGTTGCATAGGCACCGTGAGAAACCGGGGGGAACGTGATGAAACACCGGTCTGCGGCTTTGTTCGCGGGCGTGCTCGTCGCCTCTTCGTCGACTGTGGTCTGGTCAGCCCCCTCGCGGGCACAGTCGCCTCTCCCGTCCGCAGTCACCGTGTTGCGGGCGAGCGCGAGTCCTCCGCCTCCAGCGCACTCGGTTGCGCTCGGGCCGCTGTCGCCCTCGGTGGAGCTTCACATCGACGTCACGCTGAAACTGCCGGACCCGTCGGCCGTGACCTCCTTCATCGCCTCTCTGTCCGACCGGCGCTCGGTGAACTTCCACCACTTCCTCCGCCGGGGACAGTTCGGTCAGGTCTTCGGGCCGCCGCCATCGGAAGTGACTGCAGTCGACGCAGTGCTCCGCTCCGACGGGCTCCACCCTGGACAGGTGACCTCGGACCGGCTCTCGATCCCGGTGACGGCCCCGGCCTCGGTACTCGACCGCGCCTTTCACGTGAGTCTCGCGAGCTACCGGCTGCCGAGCGGGCGCGCCGCGTTCACGACCCTGTCGCCGCCGAGCGTCTCGGCCGCCGTGGCGCCGGACATCCAGGGGGTCATCGGCCTGAGCGATCTCTATCAACCCCAGAGCCTGCTTTCGCGTTCGCGTGTCGCACGATCCGCCCCTGCTTCTTCAGGAGAAGCTCATCAGGCGACGGCAGGTCCGATGCCGTGCGCGCCAGCCACCAACGCAGCCAACATTGACGGGAGCTACACGGCCGACCGGTTGGCGTCCTACTACGGCATGACGCCCCTCTACTCCCTCGGCGACTTCGGCCAGGGCGTCAACATCGCCCTCGTCGAGTTCGAGCCGGACTTGCGGACCGACATCGATGCCTACCAGGCGTGCTTTGGGACGAAAGCCACCGTGAACTACATCCCGGTCGACGGCGGCGCCGGTTCTGGCGACGGCGGCGGCGAGTCGGCTCTCGACATCGAGGACGCCATCGGCCTTGCCCCTCGTGCGACGATCGACGTCTACCAGGCGCCGGAATGGGACGAGTCGGCTGAGGGGGACGGGGGCCAGTACGTGTACGACCTCTACTCGGCCATCGTGAACGACGACACAGATCAGGTCGTCTCGACCTCCTGGGGGTCCTGCGAACTGGACGCCGACTCGTCACTGATCAGTTCAGAACAGAGCCTCTTCAGCCAGGCCGCCACGCAGGGCCAGACGGTTTTCGCCGCTGCAGGAGACTACGGCTCGACCGACTGCTTTTCCGATTCGGGATCGCGCAACGAGTTCTCACTCTCCGTCGACGATCCCGCCAGCCAGCCCTACGTGATCGGGGTCGGTGGCACGTCGATCGGCACCGACTCCCAGACAGTCTGGAATGACTCGACTGGGGCCGGCGGAGGCGGGGCGTCCGCCGTATGGTGCATGCCCGCCTACCAGGACCAGTCAGGCGTCACGGGGATCATCGGTCCCTACTCGGTGCCCGACCCGAACGAGTGCACAACGGGCTGGGAGCGCGAAGTACCCGACGTCTCGGCCGACGCCGATCCGGAAACCGGGTACGTCACCTACTGGAACGGGTCCTGGCAGGCAGGTGAAGGGGGTACGAGCGCCGGCGCACCGCTGTGGGCCGCCGCCGCCGCCCTTGTGGACTCTTCGCCGTTCTGCGCCGACTACGGCTCAAAGGACGCCACGGGGACGCTGTTTCGGAGTCTGTACTCCATTGCTGACAGCGGCCACTACTCCGACGCGATCTACGACGTGACGAATGGGAACAACGTCTACCCGCCTTCGGGCTACTCGGGAGATCTCTACCCGGCGACGCCGGGTTACGACATGGCAAGCGGGTTGGGGACGCCCCTGGTCGCCTATCCCGGCAACTACCTCCCCGGACTGGCCGCTCAGGTGTGCTTTGCATACGGCACCAAGCTCGAGACGACGACCATCACGGGTGTCTCGCCGAACGAGGGGCCGACCAGCGGCTCGACACCGGTGACCATCACCGGTTCGGGCTTCCTCCCCATCGCAGGAGCGGACCGGCTCGAGGTCGGTAGGAAGTGGGTCACTGTTTCCTGCACGACCACGGTTCGCTGCACCGGCACCCTCCCGGCGACCAGGGCGGGGACGGACAACCTCGTGATGTCGGTCGAGGACCTGACGCTCAGTCCGCTCGCCGTGGCTGACCGGTTCACCTTCGTGGCCGTGGCGCCGACGGTCACCGGCCTCACGCCCACGGCCGGGCCCACAAAGGGCGGCACGAAGGTGACGATCCGGGGAAGCAGCTTCTTCGGGACATTGATAGTGCACTTCGGGGCGAGGCCGGCCACGCTGTTCCGCGTGGTCTCCTCCTCTGAGATCGTCGTCATCTCGCCGCCCGGCTCGGGCACCGCCTATGTCACGGTGTCGGCAACCGGGCTCTCCAGCACGACGACGGCCGCGGGCAGGTACACCTTCGTGGCCGCGCCGAGGGTCACCGGCCTCACGCCGAGGGCCGGGCCCACCAAGGGCGGCACGAAGGTGACGATCCGGGGAAGCGGGTTCGTCGGGACGTTGACGGTGCACTTCGGGACGAGGCCGGCCACGCTGTTCCGAGTGGTCTCCTCCTCTGAGATCGTCGTCATCTCGCCGCCCGGCTCGGGCACCGCCTACGTCACGGTGTCGGCAACCGGGGGCTCCAGCACGACGACGGCCGCGGCCAGGTACCACTACCAGAGCGCCTCGCTCACGGCGCGCCCTGGCCGTGGGCTCGCGCCCTAGGGCACCCGCCAGGACCCGGGGTTCCCGTGGCCGGGCGAGAACTGCCCGATCTCCGAGGCGGCACGCCCAGCGCGACAGGGCCTGGGGCGTGTGGCCGATGACCGACGTCGAGGTAAGGGTCTCGGTCGAATTCGCGCCGGCCTGACCGGGCCATGGCCCGACGAGACCACCGAACAAGCCACGACACGGGGTCGTCCACGGCCGCTGCCCACCCACTATCTTCGTTTCACTGTGGACGACTCCACCGACGCGAGCACTGCTCCGAGCGCCACGGCGGACAAGAGGCCGCCCTCCATAGAGCGCATCCAGCGGCTGGAGAGGCTGGAGCGGGAGCGCCTGGATGAGAAGGCTCGCAAGCAAGAGCGACGAAGCCAGACCATCGCCGGTGTCAAGCCGTCGGGCGGGCGCCACGACCTCGTCGATCAAATCGAGCGAGTCACGAAGTACCCGACCGCCCTCCTGGGGATCGCCTGGCTGGTCATCGGGATCATCGTCCTCACGAACGACGTCAATGGCTCGGCCTCCATAGCCCTGGTCTGCACCCTCTTCGTGCTCTGGGCCGTCCTGCTCGTGGAGTACACGGTGCGTCTGGTCGTCACCCCGGACGTTCGCGGATACCTCAAGCGCCGCTGGGTTGAGCCGGCGACCGTGGTGGTGCCCCCCCTCCAGGGCTGGCACCTCATCGGGATCGAGAAGACGAGCCTCCTCTTGTACGAGGGGGAGATGCGCGTGGAGGCCATCCTCAAGCACCACAGCCTCTTCCGCGTGCTCATCGCCGCCGCCGCAACCCTCCTCCTCGGGGCCTGGCTGGTGCTGCTCTTCGAGGACAACGCCAAGGGGAGCAACATCCACGACTACCCCAACGCCCTCTGGTGGGCCATCGTCACGGTGACCACCGTGGGCTACGGGGACCGGTACCCAGTGTCCGACGGCGGCCGTGTGGTGGCCGCGGTCCTCATGCTGGTGGGGATCGGCCTCATCGGCGTGCTGACCGCCACGGTCGCTTCGGTGTTCATCAAGGAGCACACCGACGCCAGCAAGGACGAGTTCAGGAAGGGCCATGCCGACCTTGGCCAGCAGCTGGCCGTGATCAGCGATCGGCTGGCCGATGTCGAGCGCCGGCTCGGTGCCACCCCGTCCGAGGTGAACGCCGTCGAGGCGGCGGCAGACGCAAAGGCCGCGGCGGACGGGCCGATCGAGCCAGATCAGGGAGCATCGCCCTCCTGAGCGTGAGAACATCGCCCCCATGAAGGGGACCCTCACACAAGACGGCAAGGCCGTAGACGCCACCCGGCAGGAAATTGAACGGGCAGCCGCCGGGGGCGCATTCTTCTGGCTCGATCTCGACGTCCACAACCCGGGGCCCGACGACGACATCACGGGGCTGCTGATCAACACCTTCCACTTCCACCCCGTGGCCGTGACGGCGGCAGACCAGTTCGGCCAACGGGCCCGCATCGACGACTACGACGACTTCGTCCACATCGTCACCTTTGGCATGACTGCCGACGGGAAGAACATGGCCGAGGTGCACTGTTTCATCACCGAGAAGTTCATCATCAGCCTCCACCAGGGCGACTGCCCGGCGCTGGCAACGGTGCACGACCGCCTCGGCAACCACAGCTTCCCGGAGGCGGCCGCGCCGCAGGTTGCCGTCTTCTACCTGATCATGGACAGCCTGATCGACTCCTTCTTCCCCGTGCTGTCGGACTTCGACGACTCGATCGACGGTCTCGAAGGCGCAATCTTGAAGAACCCGACCGAACAGCAGCTGGGAACCCTGTTCGACATGAAGCGGCAGATCATGGCCATCCGCAAGGTCATCACGCCCCAGCGCGACATGATCTCCAGCCTGAATGGCGGCATGGTGGCCATTCCCGGGATGACCGACCAGAGCTCGGCCTACTTCCGCAACCTCTACGACCACCTCATCCGCATCAGCGACATGGTGGACGGCTACCGCGACCTGATCGGGGGCGCCATGGACACGCACCTCTCGATGGTGTCCAACCGGCTGAACGTGGTCATGAAGCAGCTGGCCATCATCGCCACCATATTCATGCCCCTGGGATACCTCACCGGGTTCTTCGGGCAGAACTTCGCCTGGCTCACAGGTCATCTGCAGTCAAACTTCCCCTACTTCATCTTCCTCGGCATCGGCTCCGAGTTGGTCGCGATCGTGCTCTTGATGATCCTGTTCAAGCGGCGCGGTTGGCTGGGCGCCGGCCCCACGGCCTGAGCGGGCCTGACCGCACAAGCGGCTGCTCAGCCGCCGCCATGCTCGGCTTTCGCGTTGCGCGGGGGATCCGGCCTGCACTGGCGTGGAGCAGGCCCCAACTGGCGGCAGCTGACGCCGCCTCGTCACAGAAGTCCTTCGCCGGGTTGTGATCACGGGTGCTGCCGGCTCCATCGGCCTCGCGGTCGCTCCCCTGCCAGCCGGGCGCTGGCACCTGGAGCTGGCCGACCGGGCGCCGCTTCGCAGCGGTCTCGGACCCCGAGGCGTCCTGGGAGGCGTTGCGCCCAGCCAATGTGATCGGGACCTACCAAGTTGTGCAGGCCGCCGTGCACTGCCGCGTCCGCCGGCTCGTGCTCGCAAGCAGCTTACGGGCTGTGTCGGGGTATCCGGAGGGAGTTCAGCTGCGCGCCGACGATGCGCCGCGACCTGCGAGTATCTACGGCACGACGAAGGCCTGGGCCGAGGCGCTCGGTGCTTGGGTGGCGTCGACGTCGGCGACTTCCGTGGTTGCGTTACGGATCGGCCACTTCGCCCTTCAGTCACCGGCTGGCACCGGCGCTACGGCTCGTGACATCGCCGCCCGGTTGAGCCCGCGAGACTGCGGCGAGCTGTTGCGTTGCCCTGTCGAGGCTGAGGGGATCCGTTTCGCGGTCGCCAGCGGTGTCTCGCCCAACCGGTACCGGGCCGCTGATGTCTCCGACGCCGCCAATACCATCGGTTGCCGACCGAACGAGGACGCGTGGACATGCGTCTGACGGTCGAACCTCCGGGGAGCCGACAGCACAGAGCAGCACAGGCACCATGACCCGAGGCGGCCCGGCGTCCCGGGCCGCCTCGAACAGTCCGTCCCCTGTCATCGGCCCGGGGAGTTCGGCGAAGGCGCGCCCGTTGTCGCGCTCTGCCCGGCGTGAGCACGCAGGTCGTCGACAGAACCGCCGTAACTCGTCGGTCGTTGGAGCACCTCGGGTGAACCGGCATTGGATCACCTTCCGATCGTTCCCCGGGGCCCGCGGCGAGGTAGGCTGGCCTGGGTACGGGCCAGGCGGCGTAGGGGAGGGCGCCTGCGCCGTCTGGCCCGGGTACGGGCCAGACGGGTGGGACGAGACGCCAAGCGGTGCCGGTCTTCGATCGTCCTCTGCTCGGTGAGCTCGGTGGCTTCCTCGCGGAGTGCAAAAGGGAACCGGGCGAAGGCGCGGGCGTCGTAGACGAGTGGCCTGGTGTCAACTAACCTGTCGACCAGTGCCAGGGTCCCAGTCGGCGAAGGTGCCCTCCCTTGCGCCGGCTGGGCCCACTCGCCCAGGGCCCGAAGGACCAGTATGCCCCTTTGGGCGGGCTGTGTGAGCGGAAAGAGACAGTCACGGTGACGGCGAGCCGTCGATTCATCGAGACAGCGATCCGGGCCCGATCGCTTCGTTGAAACCGAGCCGAAGCCGGCTTCTGCGGAATCTGCCCCAACAGACAGCAGCCCGCCTCGTGAACAGCAGCAGCATCAAGAGAGGAGCCTGATCATGCCTGATCGTCGCATACTCACGACTGAATCCGGTGCACCCGTTGCCGACAACCAGAACTCCCAGACCGCAGGACCTGGCGGCCCGGTACTGTTGCAGGACCAGCACCTCCTCGAGAAACTTGCCCGGTTCAACCGGGAGCGGATCCCGGAGCGAGTCGTGCACGCCAGAGGCTCGGGCGCCTATGGGCACTTCGAGGTCGCCCGCGACATGTCCGCCTACACCAAGGCGAGGGTGTTCAGCGGGGTCGGAACTCGCTGCGAGACTTTTGTGCGGTTCTCGACGGTCGCCGGCAGCCGGGGCGCAGCCGAGGCAGTCCGTGACCCGCGTGGGTTCGCGGTCAAGCTCTACACACCTGACGGCAATTACGACCTTGTGGGCAACAACACGCCGATCTTCTTCATCCGGGATCCGTTGAAGTTCCCCGACTTCATCCACTCCCAGAAGGCGGACCCGTTCACCAACCGCCAGGAGCCGGAGAACGTCTGGGACTTCTTCTCGCATTCGCCGGAGGCGACGCACATGTTCACCTGGCTGTTCGGTGATCGGGGCATCCCGGCCAACTATCGGCAGATGGACGGCTTCGGGTCGCACGCCTTCTCCTGGACCAATGCCCAAGACGATCAGTTCTACGTGAAGTACCACTTCAAGACCGATCAGGGCATCGCGACTCTCACGACCGAGGAGGCGGCGGTGCTCGCGGGTGCGAACCCCGAGTCTCACAACACCGATCTCCTCGAGGCAATCGAACGTGGCGACTGCCCCTCCTGGACGCTCAAGGTACAAGTCATGCCTGCCGCTCAGGCCGCCGACTACCGCATCAACCCGTTCGACCTCACCAAGGTGTGGCCCCACGCCGACTACCCACTGATCGAGGTCGGCAAGCTCGTGCTCGATCGAAATGCCGACAACTACTTCGCGGAGGTCGAGCAGTCCGCGTTCGACCCCGGCAACTTCGTTCCTGGCATCGGTCCCTCGCCCGACAAGATGCTCCAGGGCCGCCTGTTCGCGTACGGTGACGCGCATCGCTATCGGCTCGGCATCAACCACACCCGGATCCCGGTCAACGCCCCGCACGCCACAAAGGCCGACAATTACGGCCGCGACGGCGCCATGCAGGTCGAGGCCAACGGCGGCCGATCAAAGAACTACGAGCCGAACAGCTTCGACGGCCCGGTTCAGACCAACGAGCCGAACTATGCCGGACTTCCCGCAACAGGCGTCTCTGGCACCTACCAGTGGGACAGGCGCGAGACGGACGACTTCGAGCAGGCCGGCGCGCTCTACCGACTGATCGATGACGCGGCCAGACAACGCCTCGCCGACAACATTGCGGACGGTCTCGCACAGGTGAACAACCGCGAGATCGTCGAACGGTCCGTCTCCTACTTCCGCAGAGCCGATACCGACTATGGAGATCGCGTCGAACGGGCGATCGCCGCGCGTCGCGCCTGAAAGGGATCGAACCCTCACCTCGCCTCACAGAGTCTCCAGTTGGGCTTGCGAGCAGGGCGTCGGGTCTTCCGCCGGACGCTCGTGGACGGTGCCGGATGGGTTGCGAAGCCCAACCTCGGGTGACTGCTGGGCGGGAGTCCCGAGCGTGGGCTCAGCCTGTACCGGTCGGATCACTGGCGACTTGGCACCCTCCTCAGCTGCCAATCACCGCGAACGGCCGAATCCGCCGTTCCGCCGGGCCGGGGCAGGGTGGGGCGCGCAGCGGCAGGGACGGCGAGCACAAATCAGGAAGACGGGCTTCTTGCAGCTCCAGCTAGCATCGGCACGGTAGGGATGACTCCCATTTATCGAGACCTCGGGACCAAGGAAGAGAAACGGGCATGGAGAAGAGCGGGTCGCAGAAGGGCAAGTCTCCTTCTCAGCTAATAGACGCGAGAATCGAGGAGCTAGGCGACTGGCGGGGCAGGATGCTCAGCCGGCTCCGTGCCTTGGTCAAGGAAGCCGATCCCGAGGTGGTCGAGGAGTGGAAGTGGAGAGGGGTTCCGGTCTGGTACCACGACGGAATGATCTGCACAGGCGAGACTTACAAGACCGTCGTGAAGATGACCTTCGCCAAAGGGGCGGCTCTGAAGGATCCTTCGGGCCTCTTCAACTCCAGTCTTGACGGGAACACAAGGCGTGCCATCGACTTCCACGAGGGCGAGAAGATAGACGAGGAGGCGTTGAAGACTCTCGTTCGCGCCGCCGTTACCCTGAACAGGTCCAGAGCGTAAAGTCAATCCACGGAATCGAACAATTCCCGTGGGATCAGGCTAGAAGCCACCGTCTCGGTTCCATTGGCGAGTCAGGTGACAGAGTCGCAGTCCCGCTACAGGTTCACCGCCGGCGAGTACATAGTGCTCGCCAACTACGCGTACGACCTGCCGAAGCGGGCGCTGAACCTGTAACCCCACTCGCTGGCGGCCCGCGCCAGCTCCCGCACCACCACCCGACGGCGTGCACTCGCCGTGCGAACGCGGCGCAGTCGTCCCGCACTGGGCAGCCCGCGCACACGGCTTTGCCGAGAAGCTCCGCCGGGTCGCCCACGACCTGGGGAACTTCGAGCACCATCGGCTACGACTGTTGCGCCACTCAGGGGTGCGATTGGACACTCGGCCCACTGCTCGAATCAGGGGCCGTCACGCACCCGGTCGCGTAGAGCCCTTCTTGCACTTACTAAGGAGTGAGGTGCTGTGCCAGGAACGCCAGCGAGGGAGGCTCCTGCGCGAGAAAGAACGGGCTCGTGTGACAGCCCCCGGAGAACTCCACGACTGCTCCGGGGGGCAAGGCCCTGGCCAATGTCTCCACTCCTGGGCGGAAAGGGTCCGAGTCTCCCGAGGCAACCCGAACAGGTATGCCGGTCAACGCGCCCGTGTGCGTGACGGCATCGTCGATGGCAAAGTCCGCAGCGGAGGCGTACGCGTCGGCATTGGCTCCCCGCGCCTGGGCGTAGCTGGTCCAGATCGCTGGGCTGATCGCGGCGACTGCGGCAATGAGGTGCGGGTACTTCTCAGCGAACAGGATCGCACCGTAGCCGCCCATCGAGATGCCCATCGTCCCGATCCGATGCGGTGGCCGCCCCAAGCCGAGGCGCTGGCAAAGCGGGATCAGCTCGTCGATGACCATCGCCATCGGATTGTCGGCCGGATGCGGGTTCCAGTAGCCACCACCGCCGTCCACGGTCACCATAGCCATCGGGGCAAGCGGCTCGTGACCGATGTGGAGGGCCATCGCCTGGGCCGGCGTCATGCCGACAACGGCATCTGTGTGGTTCCCCCCGAATCCGTGGAGCATCACCACGAGCGACAGCCTGCTGCCTCGGCGATGTTCGGGCGGATAGGCGATCGTGTACCCAACTGTTCGATTGCGAGCGTGAGAGTAGAAGGAGCTCGAGACCGACGGGCCCAGGGACGAGAAGCTCAGCGGCGGGCTCGGCACCGAACATCTTCCCTCGAGCTGGTTGAGCACCTGTTGTCCGGGGAGGATCCCGTGCGATACGAGCTCCAGGCCA
The DNA here is from genome assembly GCA_963841155.1 of uncultured Acidimicrobiaceae bacterium. Taxonomy (GTDB): domain Bacteria; phylum Actinomycetota; class Acidimicrobiia; order Acidimicrobiales; family Bog-793; genus Fen-455. The sequence goes on from CAWJBM010000002.1 coordinate 384,383, forward strand.
GCAGCTCCAACGGCTGCGACCGCCGCGATCCCGCCCAGGCCATGGACAAGGAAACGTCGCCGGTCAAGCCCCGGTCGGGATGCCCCGTCGGGTCGAGTGCCGTCGGGACCAATCATGGGTGCATCCGATCCGGTGGCGACGGCCGGTCGCTCAATCGAGGAAGCCGACCGGAAATGTCCGTCATGTGGAAGGCCCCATCGACGAAGAAGGGCAACGCCGGGCCGACCAGCCTCTCGGATTTGGTCGGGCGGACGACACGTTCTTGGAGCGCAGCCCTGCGCGGCCGAGGCGCCGAGTCAGTAGGTCTGATGGATTGGCCGCATCCGAAGTAGCCAATCGCCGTGACAAGCGCGCACGTGGCCGCTCGATCACCTAGGGCGGCTTAGTCGATCGGGGCGGCCACTGTCAGCACTCATGGCCGGGTCCTGGCAGGCGGTTGCCGATGCCTCCCGGCACACAGGTAACCCCCCCGTGTCTGTCAGGCCGTGCGGGAGAAAAGCTCACGGAGCTGAACCCGCCGACCTGTGCGAAGGATGGCTCTCCGGTAGACGCTGGACGCAAGCCTCGCCATGCCGACGGTGCACACAATGCTCACGGCTGCCGAGGCGGCGAACTCCCACCAGGTGACAGCTCCGAGGCCTACGAGAACGGGCATGGCGAACGGCGCCGTCGGCGGTAAGTAGGCCAGTACCTTGAAGAAGGTTGACGGGCTCCCCGAGCCCGCTGCGATGAGGGCCATGACGTAGCCGAAGATGATCGGGAGGCTGAGGGGAACGGCCAGGCTCTGTACCTGGTCCTGGCGTTCGGCCATGGAGCCCGCGGCGGCGTAGACCCAGCAGTAGAAGGCGTAGCCGAGAACCAACCACACCAGCGTGCTGACGAGCACCAGAGGTGCCGTACCGCGCAGGAGATCGGAACCCACCGCCTCTGCCAGGCCGAGGGCGAACGCCACGACGAGGGCTGCCTGGGCGAAAGCCACCAATCCGATCCCGAGCACCTTGCCCGCCAGGAGCTGGACGGGGCGCATGGCGGCCAGAAGCACCTCTACGACCCGGCTGGACTTCTCCTCCATGACCCCTATCAGGATCCAGGTGTTGTATTGCGTGAGCATTATGAACACGAGAATCAGGCCCACTGTCGAGGTGGTCTGGGTAGCCCCCTTGGCAGTCCCCGGTTGGAGGCTCTTGACGGGGAGCGCCTTGGCACCAGCCAGCTCGGCGGCTTGCGTGGCGGAGAGACCGGCTGACTCGACTGCCTCGGCCAGACCGAGGTTCTTGGAGACGGAAAGCACGAGCTGAGCCGTTGTCGAAGTGACGGCGGATCCGATCGCTTTGTCCACTATGAGCTCCCGGCCGTCGACGATCGCCAGGTCGATCCGTCCAGAGCGCAGATCGCGATGGGCGGCATCCGCGTCCGCCTCGGGAACAAGGTGAACCGTGATGCCGACGCTCGTGGCGGAGGCGACAACCGCCTCCCGCAAGGGAGCAGGAAAGGCACCGACGACACCGACGCGCTCGAGGGCGCGACTTTCCGCTGTTGAGGACTGGAACGACAATTGCCCCCGCTACCACCAGCAGGATGAGCAGTGTCCCGACCCGAAAGACCTTGCCGCGGACTCGCTCTCTCACTTCCCGGGCCGCCACCAAGCCGACATCGCCCTTGAGGAGTGCCAATCCCGCTGGAGCCCGAGACTGGTTGCGGTTTGATCGACGCCGGCGACGGAGCCAGACCCGCAGCGCCACGACCACGGCCAGGATGACCAGGATGATGGGCCCGTTCACGCGAGGGCCTCCCGGAAGACCTCCGACAACCGTCGGCGCTCGAAGACGAACTCTGTGACCCGACCTGCTCCCATAGCGGCCCTGAGTACCGAATCGCTGTCAACCCGCTCGTCGAGCACGAGTCGCGCGGCGCCCCCATCGACCTCGGACACGGTGACTCCGGCGATGTTGCAGGCCCACGACGCGTCTCGGTCCCCCGCCACCCGCACCACCAGCCGGCGCGCGCCGCTCGTCGCCAGGTCGTCCACCTTTCCGGTCACGACCAGGCGACCGTGATCGATGATCGTGACCGCCTCGCAGAGGTCCTCGACCTGGTCCAGCTGGTGGCTCGAGAACAGGACGCAGCACCCCGCCCGAGCCTGCTCGACAAGCACATCGCCGATGGCGTCGATCCCGGTTGGGTCCAACCCGGCCAGGGGCTCATCGAGGATGAGCAGTTCAGGACCGTGTACCAACGCGGCGGCAAGCTGTACCCGCTGCTGGTTCCCATGGGAGAGCGCTTCCACCTTGCTGCCCGCCCTATCTGCGACGCCGAGCCGCTCCAGCCACGCCTTTGTCGCGGCGGCGGCGTCGTGTGCGCTCATCGCGTGCAGTCTCCCGAGATACTCGAGCTGCTCGCCCACCAGCATGGCCGGGTACAGCCCTCGCTCCTCTGGCATGTACCCGAAACGGCGCCGCTCCGCTTGGCCGACAGCGGCACCGTTCCACTTGACTCTCCCGGCATCCAGATCGGTCAGGCCGAAGACGGCGCGCATCGTGGTCGTCTTCCCGGCCCCATTTGGGCCCAGGAAGCCCACTACCTGGCCGGCGGGGACCGAGAAGGAGAGACCGTCGAGAGCGGTGAGAGCCCCGTAGCGACGGGTCAGCCCTTCGAGCTCCAGGAGGCCTTCCACCGCCTCAGGCTACGTGCCGCTGCGCCGCTGGCCGAACCAAGATCAACCGCGTGGACACCCACTGGCGTGGAGCGAAGAGCCGAGGACTCTGCCTGGTGATAGGTCGCCGGCCCGCAACGGCTCGTCGAAGCTGCCGCAGCCGTCGATACTTCCGCCGACACACCACCAACCTCCTTGCGGCTCTCCAAGGTGGGTGCTGCCCCGACTGGCTGGCACTCAGCGCGACGGGAGAACCGGCGCGGCACCTCCGCAGCTCAACAGAGAAACTCCCCACAACGTGCGCCTGCTTCTGCGTCGCGCGTGGAACGCGCCCCTTTGTGACATTCGGCCCTGACGGCCGGTGCGCTGAAGGCACAGGATGGCCGATGCGTGGCCACACCGGAGCCGGCCGAGCACGTGCGCAGGCCCTGTGCAGGAATAGAGTCTCAGGGGGACTAGCGAGGAGGGTCGATGAAGGCGAAATGCATCGTGGTAATAGGGCTGATGGTCTTCGCGGCGGGTTGTTCGAGTCCCAAGCCGGCCGCGACTCCGTCGACGTCGACGTCGACATCAACAACTGTCGCTCCGGCTTCAACCTCGACGACCGTCAGTCCGACTTCGACCACGGCGGTCTCGTCGAAAGAGGCGTCCCAGCAGTTCCTGGCGGCGGCCACGGTCGCCAAGGCCGCGTACGACACGTGGAGGGCCGCGATCAAGGGCCTGACCACGGTCAGCCCCGCGATTGCTCCTTGTGACACCTACGCAGGTGAGCTGACGACCTTCGACGACGCGATATCGCGCATCGACGTCACCGGCAAGACGGAAACCGACATTCGGACCTTGGTCGCCGATGACAGTGTCGTCATCAAGAACCTGGAAGCCGTGAAGACAGAAACCGTGGCCCAAATCAAGGAGGACGAGGCTCAACTCATAGCCACTGGGGAGACGGCAATAAGCGCTGGCGACGTAGTCCGGAGCGACCTCGGCCTGCCGCCGAGTTGAGTTTGGCCAGCCCCACGCGACCAGGCTGGTAGCAAGGCGCGCAGGGCGAGTTCGGCCCGGCTCGGACCTGAACCAAACGACTAACACCTGCCAGCCTCGTCCTCACGTGGGCGAACATCCCGGGCCACCACAGGAGCCGGCCGTACTGTCGACGGTGAGCACCGTGCCCGGCGAACGAGCGCCGGGGGCTGAGGTAAGCAGCCAAAGCAACCAAGGGCACAGCACTTTGAACCGCTGCAGACCACCGTCCAACCGGCATCCTCCGCGAAAACGGCCGATTCGCGGTCCCGAGCCTGCTGATCCGTGGCGGAGTTCCAGACATCCAGCCCGTGTGACGTCATCCACGTGGGCAGCTCAGCTCGAGTTGCTCTTCCAGTATTGCCCGTCGTCCCCAGTCTTGTTCGCGTGCCCGAGATCAGTGGCAAAGCAGTGGCAAGAAACCAGGTTCCTCGCTGCTCAACCGGGACAAGCCAGAGCTCGAGGCAGCATCGGGACCGACATGTTCGTCGCAGTCAGTACGATCCGTCCGTGCCGCAAGGGACGGGCGACTCGCCCGACGCTCGGAGTTACGTGCGCGACCCAATCACTTCCTACGACGCGGTCCCGACCGAGGAGCGCCATGCCGCACTGCGTCGGGACATCCGTCTCGTCGCTTCCCTCCTCGGTGAGGAACTCGCCCGCATCGAAGGTTTGGAGTTCCTGGAGCTCGTCGGTCAGATTCGAGCGGTGGCCAAGCTCGAGTGCTCAGAGAGCGAGCAGGCGCGAAGCGGTGGCCTCGCCGAGCAGCTTCCGAACATTCCAATACGCACGGCTCTTCTCCTCGCGCGGGCGTTCGCCGCCTACTTCCAACTTGCCAATGTCACCGAGCAGGTCCACCGCGCGGCGGAGATCAGCCAGGCTCGGAGGGCGGAGCGAACCTGGTTGCGGGACACCCTCAACCGAATCGCGGAGCACCGGATCGACCGAGAACGCGTCGGAGCGACCCTTGCACGCCTCGAATTCCGTCCCGTGTTCACGGCACACCCGACCGAGTCGGCGCGCCGTTCGGTCCTGTCGAAACTCCTCGACGTCGCGCACCTCGTGCAAGCGCTTGGAGCCGAACCGACATCCGCGGAGGAGAGACGACTCGTCGGCCGACTTCGGGAAACGATATTGCTGCTATGGCAAACGAGTGAGCTCCGCATCGGTCGCCTGCGACCCGAGGACGAGGCTCAGAACGTTCTCTACTACCTGTCCCAACTCTATGACAGCGCCGTGCCGACGCTCTTGGAGGACCTCGACGACGAGCTCGCGCAGCACGGCATAGTCCTTGGGTTCTCAGCTTCCCCCCTTCGCTTTGGCTCTTGGGTAGGCGGCGATCGCGACGGCAACCCGTCGGTGACTGCGGCCATCACGACAGAAGTGTTGCTCGTTCAACACGAGCTCGGATTCCACAAGCTCGTCGGGCTCGTCGACCAACTGACGCAGGCGCTCTCGAACTCGACGGCGATCGTCGACATCTCGGGCGAGCTGTTGGCCAGCTTGGAAGCAGACCGCGTCTCGCTCCCTTATGTCTACGACCGTTACATAAGCCTCGACGCGGAGGAGCCATATCGCCTGAAGTGCTCCTACATTCGCCAGCGGCTCCTCAATACCCGGGCACGCCTAGCAGCAAGCACTGTGCACGTGCCTGGTGAAGATTATCTGGACGTGGACGAACTCATCGACGAGCTCCGGCTCTTGCGTGATTCCCTCGCAGCAAATCGTGGCGAGGCAATCGCCGACGGGCTTCTTCGCCGCATCGGTCGGCTCGTCAGGACCTTCGGCTTCCGCGTCGCAACCCTCGACATCCGCGAGAACGCTGAGGCGCACCACAAAGCCCTCGGCGAGCTCTTCGACCGCCTCGGAGAGCTCGGGAGACCGTATCGGGAGCTTGACCGCTCCGAACGCAGCACGGTGTTGCGAACCGAGTTGAGTAGCTCACGGCCTCTCGGAGCGTCCCGGTTCGCGCTCTCGCCACCCGCTGCAAAGACCTATGCGACCTTCGAATCGATGGCGGCCGCGCTTGACCGCTTCGGTGATGGAGTGATCGAGAGCTATGTCATATCGATGACCGAAGGGGTCGACGATGTCCTCGCGACTGTCGTACTTGCACGTGAGGCCGGGCTTATCGATTGCCGTGCGGGCTGTGCACGGATAGGTTTTGTCCCGCTTTTCGAGCGGGTGGCCGAGCTGCGCGGCTCAGGCGCCCTACTCGACGAACTTCTCTCGAATCCGAGCTATCGGGCCGTCGTCGCGTCACGCGGAGACATCCAAGAGGTCATGCTCGGTTACTCCGATTCGAACAAGGACGCCGGCATAACGACCTCCCAGTGGGAGATCTACAAGGCGCAGGGCGTTCTGCGAGACGTCGCACATCGCCACGGCGTCACACTCCGACTGTTCCACGGTCGTGGAGGGACGGTCGGACGAGGCGGTGGGCCGTCAGCCGAGGCGATCCTCGCTCAGCCGGAGCGAACGGTGGATGCGTTCCTGAAGGTTACCGAGCAAGGGGAGGTCATCTCCGACAAGTACAACCTCGCAGAGCTTGCGCGGGAGAATCTCGAGGCGAGCCTCGCCGCGGTGATTGAGTCGAGTCTCGTCCACGGCTCATCGCTTCGTTCCGATACCACGTCCGATCGCTGGCACAAGGTGATGGAAGCCGTCTCCTCGGTCGCCGAGCGTGCTTATCGTGAACTGCTAGGGAACGCGGGCTTGGCCCAGTACTTCATGTCTTCGACGCCAGTTGCCGAACTCGACAACTTGAATCTCGGCTCACGCCCCGCATACCGCCCTGAATCGGGATCAGACCTAGCAGCGCTTCGGGCTATCCCCTGGGTGTTCGGCTGGACCCAATCCCGCCAGATCATCCCGGGTTGGTTCGGCGTTGGATCCGGACTCGCGGCGGCGCGCGATGGTGGCGCGGGACCAACTCTCGACGAAATGTACGCGGAATGGCCCTTCCTTAGGACGTTTGTCGGCAACGTCGAGATGACCCTCGCGAAGACTGACATGGATATCGCACGAATGTATGTCAAATCGCTCGTCGAGCCGGGACAACATGGGATCTTCCAGGAGATCGCCGACGAGCACGCTCGTACGGTCGCCGAGATTCTCAATCTGACAGGCGAATCCAGTTTGATCGAGGCGAGGCCGCTCCTCCGGCGAACTCTCGCGGTGCGCGCCGACTATCTCCGGCCGGTCCACTACCTCCAGGTCGAGCTGCTCGGAAGGCATCGGTCTGGTTCCGAGGAACCGGAGTTGCGACGTGCGCTGCTCATCACGGTCAACGCGATCGCCGCCGGGCTGCGCAATACCGGCTGACACATCGATCGCCGCCCTTCCCGGACACAGCTTGCCTGAACCGGGTGCCGCCAAAGAGAGAGCGGTCGGCAATACTGGGGTATGGCTTCCTTTCGCGATCTGTTGACCGGTGCGGCATCACGCGCCGCTGACCACCGTGAGCAGGTGGATGAGCGTCCGGTGTTCCCCAGCTGCGTCGACCTCGATGCCGTGCGGACCAGTCTGGGTTCGATGGGCGATGGCCCGACGCCGGCAGCGGTGGTGATCGACGAGTTGGCCAACGCGGTCGAGCCGGCTCTCGTCTGCACTACCGGTCCCCGCTACTTCGGCTTCGTGGTCGGCGGCGCGCTCGAGGCAGCAACGGCGGCGGACGTGCTGACCAGTGGATGGGACCAGCCTGCCTTCAACGCGGTCACTTCACCGGCAGCCGCGGTGGTCGAGGATGTCGCCGGCGGTTGGTTGAAGGAGCTGCTGGGCTTACCGGCTGGTGCGTCGTTCGGCTTCGTCACTGGTGGACAGGGCGCCAATACGGTGGCGCTCGCCGCGGCCCGTCACCATGTCTTGGCCAACGCTGGCTGGGACGTTGAGCAGCATGGGCTTCTCGGCGGTCCGCCGGTACGGGTGGTTGCCAACGGCGAGCGGCACGCCACAATCGACCGGGCCCTGCGCGTGTTGGGACTGGGCGCAGGGACCCTTGAACCGGTGGCCACTGACCTCCAGGGGGCGATCGACATCACCAGCCTCGAACACGTCCTCGCCAGCGGTCCGGACGGTCCGATGATCGTCTGCCTCCAAGCCGGAAACGTGAACAGTGGCGCCTTCGACGACATCGCCGCCGCGACCACGGCAGCCCACGACCACGGGGCGTGGGTCCACGTCGACGGTGCCTTCGGATTGTGGGCGGCGGCCAACCCAACGACGCGCCACCTCACTGCCGGAATCGAGACCGCCGACTCGTGGGCGACCGACGGTCACAAGTGGCTCAATGTCCCTTACGACAGCGGTTACGCCTTCTGCGCCCATCCCGATGCACACTCTGCCGCCCTGTCCTACACCGCCACCTACTTGACCGGGCAGGGCCAGGGCGGGATACGGGCTCCCGGTGACTACGTGCTCGAGTCGTCGCGGCGTGCCCGCGGCTTCGCCACCTGGGCGGCCCTGCGCCAGCTTGGCCGCACTGGCGTCGCCGAGCTCGTTGAACGGTGCTGCTCCCTAGCTCGCCGCTTTGCCGAGCAGCTCAGTGCCATCGACAACGCCACGATCGTCAACGACGTCGTGCTGAATCAGGTCCTCGTCGGCTTCGGCGACGACGAACGGACCGACCGGGTCATCGAGAGCGTGCAACGCTCGGGTGAGTGCTGGATGGGCGCCACAACCTGGCACGGCCAGCGTCTCATGCGGATCTCGGTATCGAGCTGGCGCACAACAGAGGCCGACGTCGACCGCTCGGTCACTGCCATCCTGACAGCAACGCGGTAGCACCCAGCTGAAACAAAGACGGTGACCCACCCGCGCTGTCGAAGCAATGGCCAATGGCGCCTCGGTGCGTCCCCGAGTTGCCGCCCTGCCGGTGCATCAACTTCCGCGAGCGCGACGGTCGCTGTTTGGCTCGTCGTGAGCACGTGACCGCTCGCTGAAAGCGTCGGGGCGTGGAGCCAGCACAGGGGGCAGGTGGCCCGTGCCGTACCTCGGACCGGTCGCGTAAGGCTTCCGGCGTTCAGATCTCCAGATTGCTCGGCCGCCAACACTTCCCTGACCCGAGCCCACGAAGCTGGGAGCAGCAAAGGGAGGCCCGTGAGCCCGACGTCGCGTTTGTGGGTCCGTCCGTTGGGCCCTGCCCGCCTAGTTTGATTCCCACAGCGCCGTCTATCATCTCGTTCGCCTCGGAGGGCTTGCACCGCGGTGATTCTTGAGCGGTCACCCTGGCCGCGCCCTTGTCCGAACGCCAGCGAAGCGAGATCGGCCAAGTTTCAACGGGCCGAGGGCACGACGCTGATGCCGTGGCTCGCACCGGGAGATGGAGCGCGAGACCTACGCAGGCAACCGAGACGCCCCGAACGCAACCGCTAGGTGGAATGACCAAGCCGCGTCCACTCAATCTCCGGCTGTGGGAGATGTCCCAGTCCGTGGTTGTCGCTCGCGTACAGGTAGGCGCTGCGTTCGTAGACGAGCATGCACATGGTCCTTGAGGCACACGAGACCTGAAATTCTGCCTCGGGGTGCGTCGCGGCGATCAGAGGTCGCGGCGTCGACCAGCGCGTGCCGATCCATGTGCGTCCCGTTCCATTCAAAAGGGCAACCGCGCAGAAATCGTTGCTGGAACAGGACACATCCTCGGCCTAGCTTGGTCCGGCGCTTCCGGTCCCTCGCCATGCTTTGCTAGTCCAGACCCAAAGCGAGACGCCGAATCCTCCGCCGATCCCTGCGCAGAACGAACGCGATGTGCACGACAGCTGTTGGAAGCCCAAGACTGCCGACTTCGGGGCAGGCGTCCCCGTGGTGCTCCATGACTTGCCGTCCCAGGAGATTGTCCAAGTACCCGCGGACGCGTCCATACAGAAATCAGAACTGGCGCACTAGACAGTGCCGCCGCTATCGATGCCCGTCGTCATCGCCTGGACCAGCCGCCACGACGACCCATTCCAGACGGCCGAGCCGAGCCGAAGCTGTCCCCAACCGCCATGAAGAAGTCAGGTCCGGTGCATGAGATCGCTCGAACATTGACTCGATCTGGGCTTTTGCGGTGGGCCGCCCGGGGCTCGAACCCGGCACCTTGGGATTAAAAGTCCCCTGCTCTACCTGATGAGCTAGCGGCCCTTCCTGGCAGCCATTCCGATGCCGTCCTGGTCACGTCCTGTGACTGCGGCAACCATCCTTGCATGCGTTGAACGGGGAAGGCAGCGGCGCAGCGACCGGTCAGACAGGCGCCCGCCCTCACCTGAGAGCGTGACCTCGCGGCCTGTCGACTCGGGGATCAGACTGGCCGGTCACAGCGACACTGCCTTCACCGCCTGGGAACACTGACACCGAAGTTGGGCTGCCTCTACGACAACATCGCAACCACGTTGTGATCTCGAACGGGACAGCGGGTCATGGCAGTGGCATTCTCCTTACGGCGCGCGTCAAGGGCGGCGACGCCTACAACAACCTCGTTACCGGGAACGAGATCGACGGTAACGGCCCCGGAGACGTCACGATCCACAAGCACTACGGGCTCTCGAACCTGTCGGGCGACCTGATCATGAACAAGTGGATCGGCACCGACAACGTCTCCGGTGAGCCCGCGAACGGGTTGACGACCGGCGTCTTCGTCGGAGGTGACCCACTGTCGTTCCTGCCGATCGGGTCGCGTCTAATTCCTGGTGCAAATGAGCAACGGGCATAGGTTCCTTCAGAAGCTTCCAAACTCAGAAGGAGGACCTACACCCGTGGCATAACGAGTGTCGCCCAGTGAGCGCGTTCGCGCAGACCTCGAGGCGCTGTTCAGCTCCGATCGGGACCTTTCCGTCATCTTGGAACAAGTCGGACGCCTGACCGTCCGCCTCCTCATGCAGCAGGCGATCGAGTCCGAGGTCGACACGTTCTTGGGGCGACGGCCCTATGAACGACGAAGTTAGGAGACCCCGGTCGGATCGCGCAACGGCTGGCAACCGCCCGTCGCCATCAAGACGACGATGGGACCGGTCGAGCTCGACAACTCCGCCCCGGGTTCGAGACGGTCACTTTGGAATCGCGTTTCCGTCAGCCGGCTGTGATATCCCCCGGGTCTTCGGTTTCCGCTTGGCATGCCGCGCATAGCCCGATCACCGCAAAGTGATGCGGGTCGATCGCGAACCCGAACTCAGCTATGGCGCGTCGTCTGAGGTCGGTGAAGAACCCTTCCGCAATCTCGACGTGGGCATCGCACTTCTGACAAACCAGGTGGCCGTGCGTTGCGCTCGCAAGGTGATAGGACGCAGGCCCGTGCCCGAGATGGGAGTGCGTGACCACACCGAGGCGCTCGAGCTCCTCCAGGTTCCGGTACACGGTCGAGATGGAGACGTCGGGTGCGCGAGCCTGAATCTCCGCCGCGAGCTCCTCGGCCGTTCGATGCCCACCAGCCTCGAACAGGGAACGGACAAGAAGGCGACGTGGCGTGGTCACGCGATCTCCAGCTGAGCGCAAGAGGGAAAGGACTTCCTCTTCCTCGTCTCCCGACGAACTCAAGTCGAAGCCTCCTGGCTTACCTGCAACCACGAACGGCGAGGTGCGTCCGGGCGTGCCGTCCGTGAGTCGCGACTCAGGTCCAACCTTCTTGCTCGGCGTCGAACAGGCCGGTGTGCCTCCTCCTCGGACGGATCGTCTCCGGGAGGTCTGTCTCAGGTGCTTCGCCATCGAACAGACTTTCGGGCCGGCGTGCCGGGGACGAAGGCCGCTCCGCTGTCGGTTCCGCCTCGGCCCGGGTCACCCTGTCGCCGATCATTGACGCGTCATTTCTTTCGTACTTGGACGAAGGCCCGCCGGCAGCGCCGACGGCATGTCGCCCCACCGGCTCCTCGGCGCTGTAGACGGCGCCGGCCTGCTGGTGAGACGACACGGCCGGCACGGGAGCACCCGGCCCGCCCAAAGCGCGATCGGGACGTGCGTCGGTATCGTCCTCGGGCGGAAGCGTCGCACTGCCGTCGGTCGCCGCGGGAGACGCCGCCGCAACGGCCACTCCCGGCGCAGGACGTCCGAGCGGGCTGCGAACCATCTCCTCGACGACTGCCTGGACGGTGGTCTGCAAACGGGCCAGCTCGGCGATGGCCTCCTGACGCTGGTCGTAGAGGTAGGTGATCTGCGACACGGCACGTTCCCGGTCCTGCTCAATGCGCTGCAGGTAGGCGTGGCGACGACGCTCGGTCTCGTCCCGGATCGCGAGGGCACGTCTTGTGGCTTGGTCGACGACATCGGCAGCCTCGCGACTCGCCACCTCGCGTATCTCACTCACCTCCTCCGCGACGGTCTCGCGAAGCTCGCTCACCTCGCGTTCGGCCTCCTGGCGGAGGGTGTAGGCCCCCTCCCACGCCTCTTGAAGAATGCGCTGAACGCGCTCACCGAGAGTGTCCAGCGAAGGCGGCTGAGCGGTACGGGTTTCACTCTCGTAGACGGCGACACGACGGTGTAGCTCGCGGAGTTGTCCCACCGCTGCTGCGAGCCGGCGTTCCGACTCAGAGGCGCGGCGGAGCGCCTCGTCCAGCCGGCGCTGCTGGTCTGCCACGTAGCGGTCGACCTGCTCCGGGTCGTAACCGCGCCGGTAAACATTGAAGATCGGTGTCGCCACCCGCTGTTCCGCGACTGCCTCGTTCTCGTCCATGATCCCTCCACACTCTCTCAGCGGATGCTACTGAGCCACCAGCTCAAGAGCGGGGATCCTTCGGTGGGCGAACACGGCGCTGACAGCGACGGCGACCGCTCCTCGACGCCGACCTCCACACAGGGCAGACTGAGGCCGACCGCCGGACAACCGCCGGAGCGCAACGAGACCAGAAGGGGGTTTCTCAATGAAGGCCGACGTAAAGGGATCCACGCTACCGGTGCTCGAGTTGATCCTCGATCCCGGCGAAGCTGTCGTCTCGACCCATGGCGATCTCGCCTGGATGTCCGCGAACATGCAGCTCAGTCAAACCATGAACACAGGTGGCGGTGGCGGGCTCATGGCGGGTCTGAAGCGTGTCGCCGGCGGGACCGGGATCTTCCTGACTCGCTACGAGCCCACCGGCGGCCCGGGAATGTTGGTTCTCGCCGCAAAGCTTCCCGGGCGGATCTTCCCCGTCGAAATCGCGCCGGGATCGGAGTACATCGTCCACCGCCATGGTTGGCTGTGCGGCACGCCAGGTGTCCAGCCGACGATCGCGTTGCAACAAACCTTCGGCGGCGCCGTCTTCGGCGGCGAAGGTTTCATCCTCCAGCGCCTCGAGGGGCAGGGAACTGCCTGGCTCGAGCTCTCCGGGGAGATCTCGACCTACGAGCTGGCTGCAGGGCAAAGCCTCTGTGTGCATCCCGGTCACGTCGGGGCGTTCCACGCGACCGTGAGCTTCCAGACGACGCGCTTGCCCGGGATCCAGAACCGCATGTTCGGGAAGGACGGACATCACATCGTCGTGCTCACGGGCCCGGGCAGCGTCTGGCTCCAGAGCATGCCGCTGCCGATCCTCGCTCACGCGCTCGCGCCTTACCTCGGCGACCACAACGAGAGCGCGGCGGGAGCCGGCGTCGCCGGCGGCGTGCTCGGAGGAATGCTCGGCCGGAAGCTCTGACACCCCGGCAATGCCCCTCACCGTTGGCCCGCTCACCGACCTCGTCGAGGCACCGACGCTTGGACGCGTGCTTCACGAGTCGCTCCGCAGAGGGGGTGACTTCGCGGAGATCTTCGCCGAGGACTGCTCGAGCTCTTCGATCTTCCTCGACGACAGCAAGGTCGAGGAGCTGTCCAGCGGGCGCGACCGCGGCGCCGGGATCAGGGTCGTCGTAGGCGAGACAACGGGATTCGCCCACACCGCTGACCTGTCGGAGAAGGGTCTGCTGACTGCAGCCGAGGCGGCCGCAGCTGTCGCCCGGGAAGGTGGAGCCGGTGTCCGCGAGGCTCCGCTCTCGAGGAGAGCACCAGAGCCGCACCAGGTGACGACGTACCCGAGCACGGTGCCGAAGTCGGCCAAAGTCGACTTGCTGCTTCTCGCGGACGACACCGCCCGCTCGGCGGGGGGAGCCATCGTCCAGGTAAGTGCCGGCTACGGCGACAGCCGGCGTCGCATCCTGGTCGCGAACTCGGACGGCCTGCTGGCAAGTGACGACCGCGTCCGAACCCGGTTGTTCGTGACCTGTGTCGCGTCCGGTGACGGCGGTTTGCAAACCGGCTCCCACAGCCTCGCGTACACGCTCGGCTTCGAGATGTTCGATGACCACCCCGTGGAGGAGGTCGCGAGACAGGCAGCCCGTAGGGCCATCACCAAGCTCGATGCCCGCCCCGCCCCGTCGGGCGTGCTGCCCGTGGTCCTGAAGAGCGGGACCGGCGGGATCATCTTTCACGAGGCGTGCGGACACGGCCTCGAGGCTGACCACATCTTGAAGGACAGCTCCGTGTACACCGGCCGCCTGGGTCAGGTGGTCGCCAGCCGAGGCGTCACACTCGTCGACGACGGTTCGCTCGGCCCGAACTGGGGCAGCCTTGCGATAGACGACGAGGGCCGCCCCACGCAACGCAACGTGCTCATCCAAGACGGAGTTCTCACCGACTACATGTGGGATTACCTCCGCGCTCGCAAGGAGGGACGGACCTCGTCGGGAAACGGCCGGCGCCAGAGCTACCAGGACCTGCCCATGGTCCGCATGACCAACACGTTTCTCCTGGCCGGCAACGAGGACCCGGACGAGATCGTGTCGCAGACACCGCACGGGGTCTACGTCGCGCAGCTGGGTGGAGGGCAGGTCAACACAGCGACCGGAGACTTCGTCTTCGGGATGACCGAGGCCTATCTGATCGAGGACGGCCGCATCACCGAGCCGCTCCGCAACGCCAACCTGATCGGCAACGGCCCGGATGTGCTCTCCAAGATCGACGCCATCGGCGACGACTTCGAGATGTGGCCCGGAACTTGCGGCAAGGACGGCCAGAACGTGTCCGTCGGATGCGGACAGCCGACCCTGCGCGTGACAGGCATCACGATCGGCGGCACCGCAAGTGCCTGAGCTCCTCGGGTTGGCACGCCGGGTCGCCGAACGGGCGACTGTCGGTGAGGAGGTCGAGGTCTATGTCGCCCGCGGCCGGGAGACCTCGATCCGGGTCTTCGAGGGCGCCATCGAGCAGCTCACGGCCGCTGAGTCGGCCGGCGTGGGCGTGCGGGTGATTTCGGCAGGAAGACAGGGCTTCTCCTACGTGGGCGAGCTCGACGGGTTCGCCGCACTGGAGGCACTTCGCGAGGCCCGCGACAATGCCACGTTCGCCACGGTCGACGAGCATGCCGGGCTCGCCTCGCCCGACGGCGTGGAACCGCCGGTGCTCGATCTCTGGCGGCAGGAGCTCGTCTCGTTCCCGACCGACGACAAGGTCGCACTTGCCCTCGATCTCGAGCGCCGCGTTCGAGCCGGAGACCCGCGAATACGCCAAGTCGTCTCCGCCGACTACCTCGACGGCCTCGGTGAAGAGGCGATCGCGACCTCTCGTGGGATCGAGGTGACGAGTCGGAGCACGGGCTGCTATCTCTTCGTCCAGGCCGTCGCCGGCGATGGCGACGACACCCAGACAGGCTTCGGCTACTCGGTGGGCCGCGCTCCGGCCGATCTCGATATCGAGGCCGCTGCTGTAGATGCCGTCGACCGCGCGACGCGTCTTCTCGGGGCGAAGAAGGCCAGGAGCGCGAAGCTGACCGCCGTCCTCGACCGCCGGGTGACGGCCACGCTGCTCGGGATCCTCTCCGGCACGCTGTCGGGTGAGGAGGTCGCAAAGGGTCGCTCCCTTTTCACAGGGCGCATGGGCGAACAGGTCGGCGTCGACGAGCTGACCCTCATCGACGACCCGACGAACCCGCTCGCCTACGGCGCCTCCCAGCACGACGCAGAGGGATTGGCGTGCCGGTGCAACTCGCTGATCGAAGGAGGCGAGCTGAAAGGTTTCCTCTACAACACCTATGCGGGACGCCTCGCCGGCACGTCCTCGACCGGCTCAGCAGTCAGAGGCGGGTTCCGGACAACCCCAGGTGTCGGCGCGCGGGCTCTGTCACTCCAGCCCGGGAGACACGACCAGGCCGAGATCATCGCAGAGGTCAGCGAGGGCTTCCTCGTCCAGTCGATAACCGGTGTCCACTCGGGGGTCAACCCCGTGAGCGGTGACTTCTCCGTCGGCGCCGAGGGTCTGATGATCCGTGGCGGTGAGCTCGCGGAACCGGTCCGCGAGGTGACGATCGCTTCGACGATTCAACGAATGCTGCAGCATATTGTGGCCGTCGGGTCCGACGTCGAATGGCTGCCCGGCGCGGCCACCGGTGTGACGCTCGCCATCGACGACATCGCCATGAGCGGCTCGTGAGTTGGACCAGAACCAACCGCGTCGCTCAGGAAGCTGCCTCAGCTCTCGAGGGGCTCGAGTCGGACGACCCCGCCGACGGCGAAGCAGCGGGTGTACCTGGCGCGAGAGTCTTTGAAGGTGCCGAGCCATCGGTAGCCGCTTGCTTGGCCGAGTCAGCGCTCGACGGAGTGGCCGTGGCCTCGGACCCGACGCTTGAGGCGGCAGCGGCCGGCCTCGAACTGGACCGTCCCGCTCGGCTGTCGTTCTTGTAGAAGCCACTTCCCTTGAACACGATCCCAATGTTCCCGAACACCTTCTTGAGGTCGCCGCCACAGTTGGGGCATTCGGTCAGGGCGTCGTCCTTGAACGACTGCACGACCTCGAGATGCTCTCTACATGACTTGCACGAGTACTCGTAGGTCGGCATGGATCCCTTCTGTCCTTCGCCTCGGCCAACCTCACCGTCCCGCCGACGGTCTGGCGTTGGCACTCCCGCTTCGTGAGTGCCAAGTATATCGTGGCTCTACGGCTGGACTACCCGGGGAGGAGCATCATGGACCGAGACAGTGTTGAGGAACTTGTCTCCCTCGAAGCGGTTCAGCGGCTCGTGCTCAGTTCGTGCCTGCCGCTCGGCCCGATTGAGATCGGGCTCAGCGACGCACTCGGCTTCGTCCTCGCCGAGGACGTGCGAGCTCTCGAGGACCTTCCTCCGTTCGCGAACACTGCGATGGACGGTTACGCAGTGCGTGCGGACGACACAGCCGGTGCGCCCGTAGAGCTTGCGGTCATCGGCGTCCTCCCAGCCGGGGCGGCGCCCACGCAGGCCGTCGGACCTGGAACGGCGGTCCAGATCATGACGGGAGCTCCCATGCCTCCCGGTGCCGACGGGATCGCCATCGTCGAGCGGACCGAGCCGGGCTCGTCAGACTCCAAGGTTCGAATCCTCGATCAAGTCTCACCGGGCGCCTACGTCCGCCCAGCCGGCAGTGACCTGCACCGCGGTGATCTGGCCGTCGCCGCCGGCACGGTGATCGGCCCAGCCCATATCGGCTTGCTGGCAAGCGTCGACGCGACACGGATCACGGTCCACGCACGGCCGAACGTCGGCGTCCTTTCGACCGGGGACGAGCTCGTGGGCGGCACGGTGCCGCTCGAGTTGGGGCAGATCCGGGACTCCAACCGGCAAGGTCTCCTCGCGTCCTTGCAGCGGGACGGCTTCGTCGGCATCGACCTCGGTGTTCGCCCCGACGACGAGGAGGCGATCTCGGCAGGGATTCGAGAGGGGGTCGAGCGCTGCGATGCGCTTCTCACCTCCGGTGGGGTGAGCATGGGCGAATTCGACTTCGTGAAGGTCGCCCTGGAGAGACTGGTAGCCGAGGTCGGGGGGCAGGTCCACCAATTCAAGCTCGCAATCAAGCCCGCGAAGCCGCTGTCGTTTGCCGCCGTTGCCACGCCCGGTGGACGTTCGGTCCCCGTATTCGGTCTGCCGGGCAACCCCGTCTCCTCGATGGTCAGCTATCAGGTCGTGGCTCTGCCAGCGCTGAGGAAGCTCGCGGGCCACCACTCGCCGCTCCCCCGCCGGATCCTGGCGGTCACGGCCGATGACCTCGAGCGGCGTCCGGACGGGAAGCTACATCTGCTGCGTGTCATCGCCGCTATGGGCGCGGACGGCCACATCATCGTCCGTTCGGCGGGCGGCCAGGGGTCTCACCAGCTCGCGGCCCTGGCAGCCTCCAACGCCCTGGCGCTGGTGCCCAATGGACCCGGTGTCACCACTGGAGCTGACGTCCAAATCCTGCTTACTGGCCCGCTCGAGTAGCGTCAGGGGCAAGCGCACGGGACGCCGCGCCCAGCGCCGGGATCAGGACGTGCCCTGAGGTTGGCGGCGATCAAGGCACTCCCTCGGCTCACCACGTAGACTGCTATCCCATGCCGAACCGAGGACTGACCCATGTCGACCCCCTTGGCCGGGCTCGAATGGTGGATGTCACTCCGAAGGAGGCGACTCACCGCCGGGCGCTTGCCCGCTGCAAGGTCAGGATGCTTCCCGAGACGACGGTGAAGATTGCGAGCAATGCGATCAACAAGGGCGACGTCCTCGGCGCGGCACGGATCGCCGGAATTCAAGGGGCGAAGCGCACTGCCGACCTCATCCCGCTCTGCCACCCGTTGCTCGTCGGTTCTGTCTCCTTGAACTTCACGATCGGAGACGACTTCGTCGAGGTCGAGACACAAGTTGAGGCCGTCGACCGGACTGGCGTCGAGATGGAAGCCCTGACAGCTTGCGCGGTCGCCGCTCTCACGATCTATGACATGTGCAAGTCCGCCGACCGCAGCATGGTGGTGGAGGAGCTCTGTCTCTGGGAGAAGACTGGAGGCCGCTCAGGGGTGTGGCGCCGGGCAAATGAGCCCGGGGAGGACAACATCCACCATTTGGCTGAGACCGTTGATTAGCCTTTTCAACAAAGTGAGGGTGGTCCCGGGAGCGTGAGGCTTGTGGTCATAGCTGTGCTGGCAGTCATCTGGGTCGTCGCTCTGACTCCGATGATGCTACGCAAGCTCTCCGATCGCCGGTTCTCCACCTCGGTCGATTCCTTCCACCGCCAGCTCGGGGGTATGCGACGCGCGTACCCGCGACTGGCAGCAAGTGCTGCCGACCCGGAAATGGCACTTTACATGGCGCCGACGGCAGACACTGGTGTCCGAGCGTCATATGTGGCGCCTTCAAGGATGCCGCGATTTGAAGCCTCTGAAGGGCGCTCGCGACGTCCTGCGCCGCAGTCGGCACGCCGGCGCCGCGTTCTGCTGATCCTTGTCGCGACGACGCTTGGTTTCTTCTTGCTCGGCATGATCCCGGCCTTGAAGGTTCTCTGGGGCTTCTCGCTGCTGACGTTCGGTGCCGCGGCCGGTTACTTGGCACTGCTCATCCACATTCATAGGCGCGCCGTGGAACGCGAGACCAAGGTCGTCGACATCCGCGTTCGCCGCGGCGAACCGAGTGTTGGTGTGCCGGTGACTGCCACCGTTCCCGCTGCCGTCGTACCCGCTTGCCGGAACGCTCCAGAAGAGGTGGTCTGGGCCGACGACGAATGGCTCGGCTCGGCCTTCGAGTTCGACTATGACGAGATCGTGGCCGCCGGTCGCTGACTGGTTGGCCCCCGCAAAGTCGTCGAGTCACGCGTCGCCCGTTTGCGAGTGCTTGGCGCTGCTCCGCTAACCTGAATCGTCGGCCGGACGTGGCCGGGCGCTCCAAAGGAAGCCCTTCCTCTGGTCCAGCACCGGCCGCCTCGGGGGTGTAGCTCAGCTGGTAGAGCGCCACGTTCGCAACGTGGAAGTCGGCGGTTCGAGTCCGCTCACCTCCACCGGCATTCCTGCACTTCAGTGGCTTGTCCTGAACATCGTTAGCTCTCAGTATCCTCGTTCATCGCGCGTTCATCGCGCGGAGCAGACATAAACCGGTTGCCAAGGCTATCGGCCGCGGCCTGGTCAGCTTCAGAAACAGCCTGCGCGTAAAGAGCCAGCGTCGTTCGCGGATCGGAGTGTCCCATGCGAATCTGCGTGGTCTTCAGGTCCGTGCGATCCTGCACGAGCGCCGTGGCCATCGCCCGCCGAAGGTCGTGGAAGCCCAGCTTCGGAAGCCCCGCAGCCTCGCGAGCTGGCACCCAGACGCGATTGCGCCAGTTGGAGTAGCGGAGCGGTCCTCCTTCGGGCGAAACAAACACGAGTGCGTCGGGATCGTCGCCGGATAGTCCCCTACCGCTCAAGTGAGCTGCCAACATGTCTCGCAGCGCCGGTGGCAGAGAGATGGTTCGACGAGATGCTGCCGACTTCGGTCCATCAGATACGGGGCGGCCCCGGGAATCTCGTGTGATGGTCTCGTTGACCGACACAGAACCGTTGACCAGGTCGATCCGTCCCACACGCAGCGCCGCGACTTCGGAGAACCGCAGGCCCAGCACTGCGCCAAGGTAGACCATCGGCCGGTATCTCTGGTCCATCGCTTCTACCAGTCGAGCGAGATCGTCAGGCAAGGGCATCGACCGTTCGAGTGGCTGTACGGCCGGAAGTTTCACGTTCCGACACGGACTGCGTCCGATTCGGTCGGTCATCTCTGCGTAGGCGCACAACGACCTCAGAACGCCGTACCCGCGCCTAACTGTCCTCGGTGCCAAACGTGCGGAAAGCTGATTGACCAGCGATTGAACGTCGGTCTGCATGATCGAGTCGATTCGACGATCACCAAGCTCAGGAAAGATGTGGGTATTGAGGTGATACTCATCGGTGGCTCGCGTGTCGTCGCGCTTTGCCGGGTTAGAAGCCATCCATTCAGCACCCAGCTCTCTTACCGTTACGCGACCGCGCCCTGGATCGAGCATTACCCCGCGGAGCCGATCAACCTCGATCGTAGAGGCATAGGCGTCTGCCTCCTTCTTGCTCGCAAACGTGCGAGTGACCACACGAGCGCCGATCCGGGTTCGGACGTCGTAACGGTTACTGACATCCGACAGCTGCTTCCTGTAAGCGGCCGCCGCCTGACGTCCCTCGTCCGTGTTGCGGAAGGTCCTGCTGACGCGGCGATCACCATCTCGGCCGCTGACTCGATAAACGATCTGCGCCACAGCTAAGAGGCTACGTCGCGGGTGTAGAGCTTCCTGACCGGCAACCAGCCCGGGCGCACACACGAGACACTACAGACCGCTTTCACCGGGCCTCGGTGGTGGCGTGCCGCTTCAGGTGCTCGTCGGCGCCCCGGGGGCTGTTCCCTTCGGCCACACGGCAACCCCTCCGTTACTCCAACTAGTCAGGTAGTCCATCGGGTCGTAGCCAATCATCCGCGGCCGGTTGAGCAGGCAGTCCAGGGACTCCGGCGTGCAGACGATCTTGCCGTTGCGACCGCCCTTACGGATGATCGTGCCCAACTTGATCCACGGCCCGTCAAATGAGCTGCGCACATCCCAGACTTCGAGCGACTCGGAGCCCTGCGGGATAGGGGGCGGCGTCTCGCGCAAGCGCGGCGGGGTGTCGGTCACGGCGTGATCACCGTCCCGTCAGGCTTGGTGATGGTGATGTCGCCCTTGCTCCAGACGAACCTCGAATCCGGGTCGGGCTTCTCGGCGTTGTCAGCCGGAACTTCGGCGGTAGCGGCCGACAGCCGCTCCGCGCCAAGCTCAGCAGGCGTCTTAGCCTCGATTATTCGCGCGATAGCGGCATGAGGCTGCCAGTATCCGCGTAAAAGGCCTCCTCAGCTGGGAGAATGGCTGTGTTCCAAAGCAGTTATCCAGCCCAGGAGGAGGCCTCCTTGAAGGTGCATCGTAGCCGTTCGGTCCGCCGGGTCGAGGTAACCACCGACGGGCGCAACCTCGTCTCGCACGCGGGCACCGCGTTGTTGTGCGAACTGGCCGATCGCACAGGGTTGACACACGGGTTGTCCGAGGCGATGGCCGACTGCGGCATCTCGTGGAACACCCACGACCCGGGCGTCGTGCTCACTCACCTCGCCGTCGCCATCGCCGACGGGGCCGACTGCCTCAAAGACATCGACGCACTTCGCAAGCAGTCCGAGCTGTTCGGAGAGGTCGCGTCGATCTCGACCGCGTGGAGGGCGGTGAAGGCCACGGCGTCGCTCGAGCTGCGCCAGATCCCAAGGGCCGTGGCAAAGTCACGGGAGATCGTCTGGGCCGCAGCGCCACCAGGCGACATCACGATCGACTTCGACGCCACGCTTGTCACTGCGTTCTCCGACAAGCAGGACGCCGCACCGACCTACAAGCACGGTTATGGCTTTTACCCACTCGGCGCCTGGTGCGACACGACCGTAGAGCCGCTCGGGGCGATGCTCCGTCCGGGTAACGCCGGCTCGAACGACGCCGACGATCACCTCGAGTTGTTGGACCAGGTGATCGGTGCCCTCCCGCCGGAGTACCAGGTAGGTCACCAGCCCGGCGACGACCCGGGCCTTCTCCGACACCACATCCTTGTGAGGGCCGACTCGGCCGGGGCGACCCATGACTTTGTCTCTGGCCTTGTGGAGGCCAACATCGAGTACTCGATCGGCCACCCTGTCGACGCAGGCGTACGAGAGGCCTTGTTGTTGTTCCAAGAAGAGGACTGGGTCGAAGCGCTCGAGGCGGACGGGACCGACCGGGACGGAGCATGGGTGGCCGAGCTCACAGATCTCATGGACTTGTCCACCTGGGGTGAGGACGCACGGCTCATCTGCCGGCGAGAACGCCCTCACCCCGGGGCCCAGCTCAGCTTGTTCGACACCTCGGAGGGTTTCCGGCACACGTGTTTCATCACGAACGCGAGTGCCCTCGAGATCGACGCCGCGGCACTCGAGCTTCGCCACCGCGGCCATGCCCGCGTCGAGGACAGGGTCCGGTGCTGGAAGGACTGCGGGTTACAGAACCTGCCGTTCGCGAGCTTCACCCAGAACCTTGCCTGGGTGGCCACCAGTCTCATCGCCGGGGCGCTTATCGCCTGGGCGCAGATGACCTTCCTCGACGGCGAGCTCGCAAAGGCCGAGCCGAAGACGATCCGCTACCGGCTGTTGCACGTCGCCGCCGTCCTCGTGCGCCGTGGGCACCGGCTCATCTTGCGCCTGGACGAGACATGGCCGTGGGCAGCACCGCTCAGGCGAGCATTCCTGAAGTTGCGGACCGCGTTCCCCTGACGAACAGGGTCCCGGCGCCCGACCCGGCAACGGTGAGTCTCCCGAGGGCGTGACATCCGACAAGAGCACGAAACTCTGACTCGTCGCGCCCTGCCACGACCGGGCGCCCTCACTGTCACCCCATCGTCACGACTCGACCGCTCGCCGTCAGCTTCCCGAGGCAAGATGAATTCTCGAGGCTAACCAGCGACCCAAGAACTACGAAGCTGGAAACGCCCTGGCTTTCTGTTACAAGAGCGAGCGCTTGCCACGCGACGACCAACTGCTCTCGAATCTCGACCGGCTGATCACGATCATCGGCCACGTTGAGGACTCCGGCCTGAAGTTCGATCCGGAACTCGAGCCGCTTCATCTGCTTTTCAAATGGAACGTCTCTCGAGAGCCCAACACCATTGGCCGCCACAAGCAGATCGCCGACGAGAATGGGTCGGTGTGGTGGGGACGGTTCGGCACTACTGCCTCCCCGGGCATGGGAGCTGGACACCTTGCTGATCTCCGTCATCAGCTTGAGGACGAAGTCCCGACCTACGCCTTCTTGTACCGACGTGGTGAGATCTGGCGAACGACCCTTCTTGAGATCAGCAACGACGCGAGCGATGTTGATTCCGAACGGCTCCCGACCTACTACCGCGCTGACGAGTGCAATCTGTTCGCGGGCTCTCTGATTTCGTTCCGCTACCGGGCGACTGGGCGGACAGCCACCTTGTGCCAGCCGCAAATGGAGATCCGGAGAAACTTGAGGGAAGCCTGTCGACCAGACGACTCCACTGTTTGTTTACGAGCGGTTTGATCCCGGTGCGCCCGAGGTTCCTGTGCAGTATCCGCCTCCAAGGCACCAAGAGGTGGTCTCTCTTACTCCCGAGCCGCCGCCGCTGACGATCGACTGGCTATGCGATCGGACAGGTTGGAGTAAGGAACGGCTGGAAGAGCTGATCTGTTCGCTTCAAGACGCGAGTCCTCAGATCATTCTGGCTGGGCCACCAGGGACTGGGAAGACGTCGATCGCGATGTGCCTTGCTCGCTACCTCACAGACGATCGGTCGCTCGCACGCCAGCTGGTCCAATTTCATCCGAGTTACGGCTACGAAGAATTCGTGGAAGGGCTCCGTCCTGTTGTGGAGCACGGCGGAGTCCAGTTCAAGCGAGTCGATGGCGTCATCAAGAAGATGGCAGAGGAGATCGCGAAGTCTGGTGAACCACGAGTGCTGGTGATCGACGAGATGAACCGTGCGAACCTGCCCCGAGTTTTCGGAGAGCTGATGCTCCTGCTCGAGTACCGCGACGAGCCCATCGACTTGATGTACTCGTCCGACTTCTCACTTCCGCCGAACCTGATGATCATCGGCACTATGAATACCGCTGATCGCAGCATCCGGAGCCTTGATGTGGCGCTCAGGAGGCGATTCGATGTTTTCGAGTGTCCGCCGGACGCGTCAATCCTCGAGTGGTACTTCGGGACGCACGTCAACGAGATCCCTGGCTTGATCGAGGGCTTCGAACAGCTGAATGCTGACCTGGCGGAGCAATTGGACCGCCACCACCTCGTCGGACACAGCTTTTTCATGGAGGACCCGTTCAACGCTCAAGTCCTGCGACGGGTCTGGGAGCGGCAGATCTTCCCCTTGCTCGAGGAGTACTTCTTCGATCAGCCGGACCTCGCGTCAGGCTTCAGCCTGGAGAAGTACTGGCCCCAGACGTGACGATGCGAACCAAGTTCCTGACTGAGTCGCATACGGCCGAGATGGAGCTGAGCGCGCTTGAGGCCCGTGCCCTTGAGCTTGCCGGCAAGCGGCTTGCGTCGACCAAGACTTGGTGGGGATCCGACGAGGCCCCGGCCGGCGACGACCGAACCGTCATCCGCTGCAAGCCACGTGGTCCCGGCCGCTACGCGGTGTCGGTCCGGGACGCCGTTGGAGTTGTAGCCGTCGGTGATCTCCAGATCATCGTTCAGCCAAAGATTGCCTCGGAACATCTCTTTTACCTGCTAGCGGCATCGAAGGAGATACCTCGACTGGATAAGGGAGCCGCCGAACTCGCCTCAAGCGCAAACCTGTGGGATCTGGTCGCGCTCTGGTTCGTCGATGCCCTCGAAGGAGTGATTCGCCGCGACCTCATTCGCGACTATCGCGAGGAGACGGCACAACTGAGTGCGGTACGAGGACGGGTCGTGCCCCTCGCCACCGCTCGGGCCTTCTACGGCGGGAGTCTTAAGCCAACCTGTGTCTATGAGGAGTTCGACAACGACAACTCCCTGAACCGAGTCTTGAAGGCGGCCGCGGCGTCGGTCGCCCGCAGCAGGCTGCTAGAGGCAGGTCTGCGCAGGCGAGCGGTTGGAACGCTCGCGCAGATGGCTGATGTCACCGATCTGCGGGTCGGCGACCTGGAAGTCTCTCCTGATCTGCGGACTGCCTATTACCGAGACGCTTGGAAGCTGGCGCGCCAGGTGCTAGCGGGTCAAGGCATCGAGATGCTCTCGGG
The DNA here is from genome assembly GCA_963841155.1 of uncultured Acidimicrobiaceae bacterium. Taxonomy (GTDB): domain Bacteria; phylum Actinomycetota; class Acidimicrobiia; order Acidimicrobiales; family Bog-793; genus Fen-455. Next base: position 409,532 of record CAWJBM010000002.1, read on the forward strand.
CGAGATGCTTGCGTGGACCTTCTTGATCCGGACGCCAGATCTTGTTGAAGAGGACATTCGAAACTTGCTGCAAGAGGCTCTTCGTCCCGCTTGGCATCTTGAGAAGGAGGGACGCCAACTCATCGGAGCCCCGATCACACTCAACCCAGACCTTGTCTTCGAGCACGGCCGGCTAGTCGGGGACGTCAAGTACAAGCTCTTGAGTGCCTGGAACCAGAGCGACCTCTACCAGGCGATTGCATTCGCCACCGGCTATCGGGCCTCCGGCGCGCTTGTCATCTCCTTCTTGACTGACCCCCAGCAGACCAAACTGCCAGACCTGATCGTCGGCAACCTCCCGGTGACGCCTCTTACCTGGATGGCTTCGGGTGAGGTCACTCCTCAGCAAGCCTGCGGCACGCTCGTAGAGCAGGTCGAGCGGTGGTTGGAGACACGGCTCGGTACCGAGAGTGCGCTTCACCAGATCATTGCCTAGGCGCCGTTGGGACGAGTCAGATCAACGAGGAGGAGGGCCACCTCCCGTACGACGATGTCGATGCCCTTGAGCGTCCATCATTGTTTGAGAGGGTTCCCCCGAGAGCGCTCGATGGAGTAGCGGCCCGCGTTCGACTCCATCTTCGCGACCAGCGCATCGCTGAGCGACACGCCGAGCACGTCCGCCAGGCGCAGAAGATAGCCAAAAACATCGGCCAGCTCTTCTTCGATGTGCTTCCGTGTGGCTGAATCAGCCACGGCAGCCGCGCACTGATCGGGCTCGAGCCACTGGAAGATCTCCGCTAGTTCCCCCAGCTCGCCCGTCAGCGCCATGACCAGGTTCTTTGGTGTGTGGTACCGCTCCCACTGCCGATCTGCAGCGAACTTCCTCAGGGCTTCGGTCAACTCGAGAATCGACCGTTCCTCACTCATGGGGACATTCTGTGTTCGGGTCGGTGGGACGCACAAGCGAGTTTGCCGACTGGACGTCGCTCAGGCGCAAGGCGGCGGCCGATCATCACGGTTCGAATCCGTGCTTTCGACCCCAGAGTTCGCCATGCTTGGAAGAGTGCGGCGACGAAAGAGGAAGCGTGCTTCGCGACCGTGGCTGTTCCGAGAGGCCCGGCAGAAGCGCTCCGCTGCCTGGCACAGAACATGGCGCTTCATGGCTGTGGCACTTCTCGTCGTTGTGCTGTGCTGCGCCGTTTACGGCGTCATCTGGTGGCGGCAACAGTTCGACGTGGGTTTCTTCGTCGGTTGCCTTGGAACGCTTTTCGTCGGAGGCAGCGTTTTCGTCTTCTTGATCGCAGAGGGCTCCCTCTTGGCCCGTCTGGCGCGACTGCACGAACAGTGGGCGTGCAACGTGATCGAGACCAATGAGGGCGTCTACGCGACCGTGAGGAACATCGAGTTTGACGGCTTCGATGTCGACTGCGTTGTCATCGCTCAGGCAGGAGTGTTCGCGTTCGAGGTGAAGTCGATGCTCGGGGTGAGGCCAGCGAACCAACTTATCCCGTCAATGGAGGCTCACTACGCCGAGCAAGCTCGCTGCGCCGCCAAGAAGACCCGACTCTTGCTCAAGAGCAAGGATATTCAGATCGACGTCCAGCCTGCGGTGATATTGATCGGACCTGGTGTACCCGAGTCTCTGCCCTCCTACCGCAAGGATGCTGACGGTGTGAGATGGGTCACGGTGCGCAACTGTGACAAGTGGCTCCCCAGGCTGCGCAACGGGGATCTGGGAGCTGATTGCGCGGATCTCTGTGAAACAGCCCTCCAGGATTACGTGGTCGCCTACCGCCCTGACGAATAAGCGATCCGAGTTGTCTTCTTTAGCTGGGAAGCTCTAGAACTCATTCTGGCTGGTCGGACCGACAAAGATGCTCGCCAGTTCGCCGAAGACGACGTCGAGGTCAGCAGCAATGTGGCTCTTCTCAATGAACTGGGGCGCGTGAACAACTGACCGCGCTCCGATAGGTATCCACCGGCGCGGCCAGGGGCCCCGCCATTCTCGTGGTTGTTCGACGACCGAGAGAACTGGAGGACCCCTGACAATGGGCGACGGTACCGAATTCGATGACGCGCTGTTGGGACTGCGCGGGTTCCGGGTGGTGGCGGTGACCGAAGACGGCGATGAGCTGCTCGTCGGCGTCGAGACGATCCGCCGGGCGGCCGGGTGTCCGAGCTGTGGCGTGATCGCCAGAACCAAGGACCGCCTCCGGGTGATCATCAGAGACCTGCCGGCCTTCGACCGGCGCGTGCGCCTCGTGTGGTCCAAGCGACGGTTCTCTTGCCCGGAGCCGGACTGCCCGGTCCAGACCTGGACCGAACACTGCGACGAGCTCCCCGACCGCCGCGTGCTGTCCGCGCGTGCGGGACGTGAGTGCACGCGAGCGGTTGGCGAAGAAGCGCGTTCAGTCGCCTCGCTCGCACGTTGGCTCGGTGTCTCCTGGGCGACGGTGATGACGGCCGTGCGCGACTACGGGACACCGCTTGTGGACGACCCGGGCCGGGTCGAGGAGGTGAGCTCGCTCGGCATCGACGAGACGGCGTTTCTGAAGGCGAACGCCGAGCACCCGACGATGTACGTCACCGGTCTTGTCGACCTCGAGCAACGAGTGCTCATCGACATGATCGAGGGAAACCGGGCGATCGACGTCTCGCGTTGGCTCTCGAGCAAGGACGAGGCCTTCCTGGCCGGCATTACGACCGTCGCCTGCGACCTGCACGAGGGCTACCGGTCCGGGCTGCACCCGCATCTCGACCATGCCCGCCAGGTGGCCGATCCGTTCCACGTGGTGGCAGCCGAGAACCGCTGCGTCGATGAGGTGCGCCGCAGGGTGCAAAACGAGCTGTTGGGACATCGCGGTCGAAAGGATGACCCGCTCTACAAGATCCGCCGGGTGCTGCTCACCGGTTCGGAGCGCCTCAACCAGACAGGCGTAGACCGCATGGCTCTTGGTCTTCGTCTCGGCGATCCCGACGACGAAGTCCTCGGAGCGTGGCTCGCCAAGGAGTACCTGCGCGACGTCTATCTCACCGCTGATCCGAACGAGGCCGCAGTGCTCTTGGACCGGGTGATCGCAGGTTGCCTCGCGGATGAGGTCGATGAGATCGTCTCTCTCGGCAACACCTTGAAGCACTGGCGCACCCAGATCCTCGCTCACCATCTCACCGGCGCTTCGAACGGGCCGACCGAGGCGATGAACCTGCTCGTCAAGAAGATCAGGCGTTGCGGGCACGGCTTCAAGAGTTTTGGGAACTACCGCCTACGCGTCCTTTTGCACTGCGGTGGGATCCAATGGAAGGCTCATCCGGCTACGACAATGCGGGCTCGCTCACCCCAGTTGGTCGCGTAGAGCCAGCAATGTCCATCGCCTGGACGAGGTAGCTCCGTTGTTCAGGCGTCAGGGCAGGCGCCGTGCCGTCGCTCATCTGTTCGAGCGCGCCGAGCAGGGCACGAAGCAAGTCGACCGTGCTGGCGTGAAGCTCGAGGCGAAGGAGCGGGTCGTCGATGACCCAGAGTACGCCCCAACGAGTCTCGTGGCCTGCTGCGCCCACTCAATTCTCCGAGCGCTAGCCGTGTTGACCTCGCTTCACGCTGCTGAGTTGGTGATTGCCACTCTGTGGGTAGACCGCTGCGGCTTGTGCGCACTTCGGGCTGAAGAGACTGTAGACCTACCTTGCCAGTAGTCCCCGCAGTCGGTCCCGCATGATGGCCCGTCGCTTCTTGAAGAAGGTAAGCACGTCCGCTGTAATACCGGGTGGAAGATCTTGTAGGTCATGAAAGCGGAGGTATTCCTCGCGCTTCACTGCTGGGTGAATGGAATGAGCATAGACTAGAGGGTGCTTCTTCGATTTCTCTAGGTTTAGCTCTCCACGTAAGAGTTGAAGATTGGGGAGTTGATCACGCTGAATGAAGATGACGGCTATCTGCTCACCATTGAGTCCCGCCCGACGAAGGCGAGCCTCTGTCAACAGCCCGCGCGGAAAGACGTGATCCTGATGGTATTGCTCGGTCAGGTCTACGCCCGGGTAGAGGAGAGACAAGAGGAGCATCGCGGGTCGGTGGCCCCAACGTGTGTCCAAGAGGACCTCGATCTCCTCGTCAGAGAACGTGAGCGGCTTCTTCGAGCGGCTGAGCACATTGTCAATGTCCTCAAGGGGAAACCCTTTACCCTCGTTCTCCTGAAAGATCCTTCTAATCTCCGTTAGAATGCCGTCGACTGCACCCGTCCAAAACGATCCCTTCAGCAGGGACCTGATCACGAAGCTACGCACACGCTCACGATCGCTATAGTGAGCATGTAGTCCGACGTAGTTCTCCCGCAGCTGTCGGGACCTGATGTAGTACGCGACCGGAATGATGACGTTCTCCGCCGTGAGGTTTGACTGGTTCAAGCCGAAGCTCCGCAATAGCTTCGCGGCGATCGGCAGGCAGCGCTTCACTTCCTTCCAGTCACTCTCAATCTTCGATGCCTGGTCAGGACGGAAGTTGGTTGCCGTGAACTTAATGTTGGTCATGTCGGAAAGCACCATCGCGGCTTTAAGAACGCGGTCCTTTTTGAACTCGAAGCCGTAGCTATTTAGGGACCGGACCGCTTCGGCGAACTCTTGTCGTGCGTCATACTTCCAATTCAAGGTAGCAGCGCTCACGAGCAGGTCAGGATAGGAAAGTGCGGTGCCTGCGCGGTTCAACCGTGCGAAAATATTTAGTACTCGCGAAATGTCCTCAGACCTCTCCAGGTAATAGTTGATTATCGCCTTCTCCCTAAGGGATTGATGGAGAAGGTTGAGGGTCTGAAACGCTGTCGGATGTTCGGCCAGTCCGCGCTCCTGGATTGCCTTGAAGATCTCAGTCGCGTCCTTCATCCGAAAGGCGTCCTCGACTAGGAACCAGTTCTGGCTCTTGGGGTCTGCCGCAGATGCGGCTTCCTGCGTCAAGAAGTGGAATTGATACCGCAGCTCCCCCTCGCCAGCCTCCTCGTTAAGAGCAAGAAGGTCAAGGTACAGCTGGTGCTTGAGCATTCCCGTCCTGCCGCGGCCCCGCCAGCTGTACGAACCGCCCGTCGCGATGAGAAAGGCCGTGAGGCGCTGTTGACCGTCAAGGACGCCTATCGGCTGAGCCGCCGAGCGCTTAGCGCGCACTGGCTCTGTGTCGCCGCTCGTGACATCGCTGGAGAACTCGAAGAAGGGATAGCGCTCGACTGTATGGGGAGGCACCTTCCAGAAGAGGAAGGAGCCGATCGGATAGTCGCACATGAGGCTGTCAAGCAGGCGTTCGACTTGTGCCGGCTTCCAGACGAAGCTGCGCTGCAAGGCGGGGATTAAGTACTCGCGGTCCTCTATCTGGCTCATAGCCGTGGCCACGGTGATGGGCGCTTCAAACTGCATGACCGCTACCTCCTTCAGAGCCGACAGTCGGCCAGCGGTGAGGCTGATCGACAATTTACCGCCGCAAGCTGGGCACTTAGCGGATTCGACGTCAACTAAGTACCTGGTTGTAGTTTCGGCGCGCCGCGGCGCCATCTTGAGCAGGCCGCGGAGGCTAGATGGTCTCTCCCACCGTCTCCGGCCTTTCCGCCATGCCGTGTTCAACTCCAAGAAGGAGGTTGGTTCGAGCCCGAGCCTCCTGGACGCCATCGTGGCCCCAAGCAGCAATTAGCGGTTCCTGACTGCCAGGCTGACCTAAGAACGCGGCGAGGGCGCCGCCGTCTGGATCGCCTCGCAGGAATGTGGGCGTCTCACTCAATCCTGCGCCACACTGGGGAGATGGATGAAGAGTCGATCCCAGTGCCTCCAAGCGGTGCTCCTTGGTGGCCGGACATAACTCAGTTTGCTCTCACCTACAACGCGTACAACCGCGTCGCTGATGTTCACGCGGTCGGGCAGATAGGCAACGGGGCCAGGGCGCGGTACGGGCACGATGGCAGCTTTCCTGACGACCTTGACGAGCTGAGAGCCGCACTCTTCTTCGAGCAACGCCGCTATCACCACTTCGGCGAGGGTCCCGATGGTGCGGATCTGGATTACATCCAGGCGCTCGTCGGCGCGATCCGCCGCATCAGCGGTGGGGTGGTCCCTGGTCCCGCAGATCCCTTGCCCTGAGTTCTCGTGTTCATTCGTCGATGCTTGCAGAGAACCCGAGGACAGCACCTGCCGGGCACAGCCTGATACACCCTTCCGATACGATGTTCTTGTCTCATCCAGAGTGACCCGAGGGACCTGGCCCGATGACGGTCCGGCAACCGACCTGAGGCACGGTGCCAACGCCAGGCGATGAGGAGGGCAACATGACCCGTCGTGATAGCCGCGCGGAACTGCAGAAGTGGTTTCTCGACGTCGACGAGCTCCTGGCCGCGCAACGGGAGCACGCGATATCGCCGTCGACGGTCCCACCGAGGAACACCGAGCCGGCGGTTTGGAAGATGAGGTTGAGCACGCTCCGTCGCGACCTCGTGGGCCTGATCGACCTGCTCGTGAACAGCCCGGGGCGGTGGATCTTCATCCTCGACGTCGGACCCCACGGAGTTGGACGATACGTGCAGCTGCTAGTCCACGAGGACGGCTCGATCCTCGCCGAGGCTTGCTCCAACAACTATCTGGAAGGCTCCCGTCGCCTGAACACCGAGGAGGAGGCGGCGCTCGTCGCCATCGGGTGGAAGGAACCCCGTCCTCCCGGCAAACCCAACTGGTGGGCGATGCAGGCCACGATCCACCCGGACACCTCCGAGGTCGCCCGCCTGGTTCTCGCGACTTTCGAGGGGGTGTACGGGCTGTGCGGCGCCGAGATGATCACCGGCCGGGTGATCAGTTCGCCTCGGCGCGGCAACACTCCCGCGACCAGAGCGGCTCGTCCCCCGGCCAACTCCGTGACTGCATTTGAGGGCGCCGAATGGGCCGGGCATTACAGGTGGTCGGACGCCTTCCATCGGTCCCGGCTGAGCCCCGCCGTCTTCGTGGTTGCCAAGCACTTCGTCGAACCGGTATTCAAGGTCCTCCAAGCGAACCACGTGACGCGCTTGACCCGCGTGGAGATGTTCGACAATGCGTATGGCTCGGCAGCGCTCCTTGACGGCCTAGTCATTTCGGTCCGTACCTACGGCTTTCCAGCGGGACAGTTGTCCACAGGTTGGCGGGTGCTCGGCTACAAGCCGATGCGCTTCCTCTGCCTGTTGATGGGCCTCGAGGCTCCTCGGCGTCGCTTGCGAGGAGAGCACCAGGTTGCCACGCCGGAGGATCTGCTCGAGGATTGGCAGTACGGTGAGCGCGCTCAGGTAGGAACCGAGCGAGGACTGGGCATCGCCCATCGCGTCCAGCTTCTTCTTCTGGTGCGCGAGCTGTTCGGCGAGGAGTACCTTCCGGCGCCGATGGGCAACGACTTGAAGGCCGCTCTCCCGGCTGTCAGCTCTCGATGGGCCTTGTCCGGGTTCAATCGGCTGGCCGAAGATGAATTCGACGCCGCTGGAATTGGCGTGGGAGAGGCGGTCGCGTGGAGGGAGCACGGCCTAAAGTTCCATTGGGAAGTACTTGCAGTGCATCCCTACGGTCTCAGCACCATCGAGACCTGGATCGAAGCCGGGTATTACCCGACGGTGGCCGCTAGGTACTTAGCCGGAGGGCGAACGCTTGACCAGCTTGCTCCCTACGTCACAGCGGGTTGTCCGCATGTTGTCGTCGCTAGTTACCTCGACGCTGGCCTTGGGCCCGAAGTTGTCACCGAGTATCGAGATGCCGGCATCGAAGGCTTTGATGCGGCCAACTTCGCTAGTGGAGGTTTGCTGCCTGATGCCGCCAAGCGCTGGCACGATCTCGGGTTCAATGCCTATGCCGCCCGACGGATTCTCGCGGCTGGAGGGACCTTCGATGAGGTTCTTCGATTGAGCGAGGAGGGTTTGTCAAGGGCGGAGATCGAGAAGAGGGTGGTCCTTGTGAAATCGAGGCTCTAGCAGTGGCGCTACCTGACTGGCCAAAGTGGTCGGGATGGGTGCCGTACCCGACGATTGCCCTTGTGGCTCCTGATGGTTCCGTTCACTGGTTCCGAGATCCGGCCCTCGTGCTGGAACCGAAGCCAGAACCGGAACCGTGGGAACTGCTGCCTGATGCGTACCACTATCAACCGCAGTAACTTCGAAATCGGACGTCTCCTCCCTCCCTATCACCTATCCCCTCGCGAAGGTGAGGGTCGGGAACGCGGCTGGTCTGGTGGGGAATTGTGGTGACAGCGTCCCGGCTCCACGGCTCGACAAGTCATATCGATGGACCGCCAACTGCGCTTGAGCAGGTGCTAGCGACTCGTCCGATCCGTGCGAGATCCGTGCGCGAACGACCAGCGTCGGAGGGTCTCGAGCGGACACGGACGGGCAGCTGATCCAGCGCTCGACCAGGACTTTCGCGACGACCACCTGGTTGGAGAAGTGTCCAATCCGCATTCGCAACGTGGAAGTCGGCGGTTCGAGTCCGCTCACCTCCACGCCGAGATTTTCACGTTTTACCTGGACTTATCTTCACATTTGGCTGTAACAGTCCCTCGTTGCTCGTCTCTTCTCAGTCTCCAAACGACGTTGCGGTAGGCGGGTTTGGAGCCTCGGTCCGGTATTGCCGGGAGCTCGAAGGCGGTTATGGAGATGTGCTCAAGGTCAGCCCGGCGAGGTCGCTGAGGCTCCGTCTGCGCCGCCGCCTTGTTCTCGTTCCGAGGCCGGCGTCCTTGCATATTTGTTCGTCCAACGCCCGCTCACTGAAGGCGTCGTCAACGGCGAGGTTGCGCACGGCAAGGGCACAGACGAGGAACAAGCTGATCGGCGCGAGCCCCATGAGACGGCACCAGCCTTTGGCGACGTCGATGCTGGCCGGGTCCTTCACCCTCGAGTTCGAGCGCTCGACAGCGGTCCGCCGTGCATAAGAGCGGCGGTGGGCCTTGGAAGGGTAGTCGTGCTTTTGGGCAGTCTTGGCGTTGACGCTCGGCGGCACCGTGAGGCTCATTTGCAGACAACATCTCGGGGCCGGGCTCGGGACGCTGAAGACCTCCGGACGGTCAAAGGAAAGCTCCATCGAGTCCTTGCGCACCGGGCAGCGGCACTTGTTCATGACCGCCGGGCACAAGACGCGGTGGTATCCGTCCGCGTCAGGCTTGGTGATCTTCCCGAGCTTGTAGCACGAAAGCTCGTCGGTCATCTTGTCGTGAGCCTCGATCACCGTCGATGACGCGTCACGAGCGAGCGGGCCGAGCTCGAAGAGCACTCTCGGGGTGGCCGGACAATAGAGGTTGCCGTTGTGCAGGATCGCACCGGCAAAGGTGCCCTGCGGGCCGCGGTCACCCGGATGCAGGTCCATGACGAGGTTCGCCCCGAGCGCCCGCATCGGCAGGGCAAAGGCTTCAGCCCTTCGGTGCGCGTAACCCGAGTCCACGAGCACGTCACCGATGGAAAGACCCTTGGTGCAAAGGTGCTCTAGGACCGCGACGATGATCGGCACCGGGTCGCGCCAACAAGAGCTGAGCGACATGGCGCGGACGAGCTCGGGGACAGCGGGGCTGCCCTCGTCGTTGACCATCGTCGCGAGCGAGAAGTAGTAGCCAAAGAACAGCTCGTCTTTCTGCCCCGGGCCTTTGCCGCGCTGGTGCCCCCAGGAGGCCTCGGGGTCGGCGCACTCGCCGCCTTTTTTGGGTGGTGGTTTGGAGAAGCTTTCGATATCGGACCAGTCGATGGCGAGCGAGCTCGAGAGCGTCTTGGCCCACTGCGGCACGCTTGCTTCCAAGAGCGCCCCTTGCAGGCCTTCGAGCAGTGCCGAGGCGCCCCCGTCGGGCACATCTTTTCCGAGCAGCGAACAGACAAGTGAGTTGGTGTACTCCACCTGGCGATAGCTGAGCAGGTGAGGCCCTTTTCGCGAAGACACGACGACACCTAAGCGCACGCGCTCTTCAGCTCCAAGAGCCAAGAGGGCGTCGTGCACCCGCGACAGGTGCGCCGGGCGGTCATCGGCCACGGCCAGCAACATGCCCAACAACAAGGTACGCACCGAGAGCTGGCGGGCTCGCACACCTTTGGGAAGCCTGTCTTCGATCGCTTCGGTGACCTCTTTGACAAACGGGTCGTCCAAGAGCGCCTCGAGACGAGAAGCTCCGATCACCGCACGGGCCCCCGGCAGAAAAGCGCCACGGCTTGTTCCTCGGTTGGGCTGGCCAGTCTCGCGACGAGATCGCCGAGGCGCTGCGAGCAGGTGATCCCGGCTGCGTCCATAAAGGCGCGAAGACCTATCTGGGCCGCCATGGCGACAAGAAAGCTCGAGCGCAGCCGGGAGAGATCGATCCGTCCGAGGTCGTCTCCACCGGCGAGGGAAGAAATGAGATTGCTCGTGACGTTGCGTCGTCTCGCATCGCTCCCCCCGATGATGTAGTCGCCAGCGGCAAAGCTCGCCGCTTCTATGAGGCGCTCTTGGAACGGGGAAAGGACCGGCACGGCCCGTGGCCTTTTCCCTTTGACCAAGACGAGCATGCCACCCGAGCGCACGACGACGTCTGTCCCCACCACGCCCCGCAGCTCGCCCGCATAGAGCCCGGCCCCGGCACAAAGACAGATGAGGGCCGAGGCCTTGTGGCGACGCGCCGGTGTCGGCTGGGCATCGGCGAGGACGAGGAACAAGGCGATCTCACCATCTGTGTAGGGGACCTTGGCGTGCTCACGGGGACAGAGCGTCAAAGCCGGCCCGTGCCCAGGCACATGGGAGGCGAGATAGCCGAGGTTGGTCTTCAACGTGCGCCGAGTCGGCGAGCTCATCGGCGCCTCGAGGACGAAGCGCTCGAGGAAAGAACGCGACAGCACCGTGTCCACCTCGAGGTCGACACCGAGACTTGAGGCGAACTCACCCAGTTTGGCGGCCGCGAACAACAAGGCCCTGGCCCGCTGTTTGCTCTTCGGCCCGACCGAGGTGACGACGCATCTCGAAAAGGCGGCGACGTCGTCGTCGAACAAGCGCGGCAGCCAGCCGGTGATCGTCTCCGCCACCTCGGCAGTAAGCACACCGTATATATACTGGGTGCTATCACCGAGGTGGTGGATGAGGCGTGGGAGGCTTGGGCGTGCCGATCAACTCAGCACAGCTTGCAGAACAGGCGCGTATCGCGGGCGCCCTCGCGAAGGTCGGCTTCGTGCTCCCGGGCAGCCTCACAGAGCGACGATCTGCTTGCACCCACTCGGGCTGTCACTGTCACGACGACCCACCGGTCCTGCACGGTCCCTATTTCCAATGGAGCCGCAAGGTGCAGGGAAAGACCGTCAGCAAGACCCTTTCTCCCGACCAGGTCGAGGACTACCGGCCCTTTTTGGAAAACGAGCGTCGTCTCAGATCGCTCGTGCACGAGCTCGAGGGCCTGGGCCTTTCCATCCTCGAGTCCGATCCGCGCACCCCGCGGAGGCCCTGAGCGAGCTTGCCTGTGGACAAGGCGCGGGCAAATGTTCCTTAGGCCGCGGGCAACCCAACGATCACAGCGTAAAGGGCCAGGTCCGGCCCAAACGTGAAGACCTCACGCCGTTGTCGGAATCACAACGTCTTCCCTTTTCAGGGGCAGTATTTCGTTGGCACTTGCCAACAAGGCAAATGGCCAGGCGCACCGGCGTCGCACTACTCGCCGGCGCCGAGGTTGGCCGGATGGAGCTCGCCTGTCGTGCCGGCCACTCAAGTGTGACGGTCACCTATGACCGCTACGGACACCTGTTCCCCGACATCGACAAGTAGGCAGCGCAGAGGTTAGAGCGAGCGAGCAAGCTAGTTTCGACGGACGATCCAGTCATTCATTCCGCGCAACCTCAGGCCCGGTGATCTGAGTCGCGCTGAGCTTCTCGGAGGGTCCTGAATCGGAGGATCTTACGGGAGCCGTCGTCGCACCCACCACGTCGAGGCGGCCGCGAGGAGGAGCGCGAGGACGATGAACAGTCCCATCTCGATCCACTGAAAGGTCCAGTACCGGCTTGCGGGTTGGTAGGTAGTCACCTGACGTAGGTGGAAGCTCGCCACGCACGCCTGTTGCACGGCCTGCGAAATATTGCCGGTGCGCAAACTTTCCGCCGGAACCTTGACCCGGCACACGCCCACACCCTGGAAGATGAGTGTGCCGGCGTGGATTTGGAAGCCCTCAAACAAGGAGCCGCCCTGCCCAAGCTGTCCGAGTGCGTGGCCGGTTGGGGTGACCACCTCGGTCCCGAGGGCCCAATCAGCGGGATTGGGAGGACCCAGCTGGTAACCCATCGATGTCCATTGAAACGGTGACGTAGCGTGCAGCGGAGACAAGAGGCGCTGGCGAAGCCAGGTGCTGAACGTGATGTGCACCGCGAAGAAGACGAGGAATGTCGCAGCCATCGCCGGGAGCGTCCTGCGAAGAATCGCTCCCAGAGCGACGCCAAGGGTGAATGCGAAGGCCGCATAGCCGATCAGCACGATGTCTCGGCTGTCGTACTGCTGGAACGGGCTGTCTTGCAGTTGGTCGTACATGCTCGACCACCACGTCACGGCCAAGCTGAACAGCCCTGCTGCCAGCATGCTTGCCGTGCCGACGACTCCGAGCTTCACGAGCATCCAACGCGATCGTGTGACGCTCTGGGTCCACGCCAGTCGGAACGAGCCGGTCTCGAGCTCCCGTGCGATGAGCGGCGCGCCCCAGAACACCCCGATGAGTGCCGGGACGGCGACAGCGAGCGCATTCGCGAGGTGCCTCAGCAGTGAGTCTCTCGCGAAGAACCCGCGCCTCGCTGACGCACACGCCAGCACGCCTTTGCAATACAGCACGTTCTGAAAGGACGACACGAGGCCAGGACGTGTCACGGCCAAGGTGATGGCGACGGCGCCGAGCAGCACCAGCGCCGCGACTGCCTGCATGCGGAACTGCCGCCACGCGAGCCAGGTCATGTCGCGGCCCCGGCCTGCGACGCCCGTGCGCTCCCGTGCGACCCGGAACCACGCGCCATGTACGCGAGCACTAGATCCTCGAGGCTCGTGGGTTCGATCGTCCACGCTGGGTCGACGACCGGCCCGTCGGATCGAACGATCAGCGTTGTCTGCCGCTCGGTGTGACTGGCATCGATCACCTCCTGGCACGCTGGAGGCTGTGCTTCGGGGTCACGGGGGCCGATCAAACGATGGTGTGAAGCGAGCAGCTCGTCGACGTCGCCCGACAGCTGGACGCGCGAGTCAACCAAGACGATGAGGTAGTCACAGACGCGCTCGATGTCGGCGACGAGGTGCGACGAGAGCATGACGCCGAGGTCGTGTGCCGCGACGTCCTCCATGAGCACCTGCAGGAACTCTCGCCTCGCGAGCGGGTCGAGACTCGCGACCGGCTCGTCGAGGATCAGGAGGTCCGGGCGCTTGGCGAGGGCCATGGTGAGGGCGAGCTGAGCGCGCTGGCCGCCGGACAGCTTTCCCGCGTGTTGAGCCGGATCGAGGCCGAGCCTCTCGATCCGGTGTCGGGCAGCATCTCCGTCCCACCTCGGGTTCAGGCGCGCTCCGAGCCTCAGGTGATCGGCGACGCTCAACGAGGAGTAGTTCGGCGTGTCCTGAGCGACGAAGCCGACGCGCCCGAGGGTCTCCGCATCGGTGGCAGGTGGCCGACCGAACACCTGGATCGTTCCTGACGATGGAGCAAGCAGGCCGACGGCGAGCTGGAGAAGCGTCGTCTTTCCGGCGCCATTCGGTCCGACTAGGCCGATGACGTGCCCGGTCGGGACGGTGAGCGAGCAGTCCGACAGCGCCCAGCGCTGCCGGTAGCGCTTCCCGAGACCGCAGGCCTCAACGGCGGTGCTCATGAAGCTTCTATCGGTGAGGACGCCCGAAAGCGCTCGCGAAAGAGGGCTTCGATGCTTTCTTCGTCGAGTCCTGCGGCACGCGCCTCGGCAAGCCAGGACTCGAGCCCGACGCGCAGCCGCCCGTGCTCGGCGAGTGACGGATCGCTCAGGGACTTGACCGCGAACGTCCCGACGCCGGTGCGTGCGGCGACGAGTCCCTCATGCTCAAGCTCCCGGTACGCCTTGGCCACAGTGTTGGGGTTGATGGCGACCGTACCGACGACCTCCTTAATGGTTGGCAGTCGGTCACCCTCGCCGATGAGACCGAGCTTGAGGGCTCGTCGAACCTGCTGGACGAGCTGTAGGTAGGGGGCGACGCCTGACTTCGTGTCCAGGTAGAACTCGATCACGTCACCCTCTCCATCTTGTCTAGTAGCCTAGGTTCCTAGTAAAGTTACGGAGTGCTTGGCGGGCTGTCAACTGGCCAAGGGTTCGGAGCAGGCCAGTTGGGGCTAGGACTCCTGAGTGGAGTCGTCAAGTTTCAGATGGACCACGCCCAGAGCACAGCGTTCAATGGGATGGCCGTTCGTGACTACCGCCGAACGGTGGCGTGGGTTGTCGACGGCCAAGCCCTCGGTCAGGCGACAGTGCTGGCGCGAAGCTTTGGTGGGAGTCTTCAGATTTCCGGTTACCTCACAAAGGACTCGGCAGAGCGCATTGCTCGTCAGCTCGACCCTGGATAGGTCCGGCACTCAGTCCCTGATGTGGTCGTCCTGCGGGTCGGATGAGCTTGTCGAGCGAGATTGGCGCCACCACCGCCGTTGCACGGCGTGTCCGCGCGTTAGGCAGTTTTGCGGTCTCGAGGGCCTGTCCTGATGGGCAGGCGGCCTCTACCGGATGCCACCCCCGGCTCGGAAGTTCTGGGCGGTCATCCACCGACCGTCGGGGCCGACGAGGAAACCGATCACGTCCGCGACGTCCTCGGGCTGTCCGAGCCTGCCGAGCGGCGACATCTCCCGCACCATCTCGATGTCCTCGAGGCTGTTGACCCCGTGGAGCAAGTCGGTGTCGGTCGCTCCGGGCGAGACGGTGTTGACGGTGATGCCCCGTCCGCCGAGCTCGTGGGCGGCGATCACCGTGAGCTGCTCGACGGCACCCTTGCTGGCGGCGTACAGCGATATGCCCGGCTCGGGCATGACCGTGTTGACGGTGGACACGTTGACGATCCTGCCGCCGTCGGGCATGCGCCGGGCCGCCTCACGCAGGGCGTCGAAGACCGTGCGCAGGTTGACCTGCATAACCCGCTCATAGTCCTCGTCGGACAGCTCGACGAGTTTCCCCAGGCCGGCGATGGCGGCGTTGTTGACGAGAATGTCGACGGGCCCGGCGAACGCCTCGGCAGCGTCCCACAGTCGCGCGGCAGCACCCGGTTCGGCCAAGTCCGCCTGGACGGCCGTCGCCCGGCCGCCGGCCGCCGTCACGCCAGCGGCAACCTCCTCGGCGGCGCGGTGATCGGCGCGGTAGCCGAAAGTGACGGTGGCGCCGTCGCGAGCCAGCCGTTGCACCACCGCCCGCCCGATCCCTCGCGAGCCGCCGGTCACCAGGGCCATCTGGCCGTCGAGCACCCCGCTCACACGTCCGCCCTTGCTCGTCGTCGCATCGCGGCGAGATCCTGCCACAGCCGTGGCGCGGTACCACCGAGAGGGACTGGTTCGGACCCGGGGGTCCGGGTGGGATCGCTGCGGGGATGCATCGGCGGCCCGAACAGAAGGGCAGAGAGGCCCGGCCCCGGGAACTCGCCGGCCAACGCCTCAATTGATCTGGGCGGCCTTAGCTTTCCGGAAACGCCCGGTCGATGGCGGCAAGTAGGTCCGCATCGGACAGGTACAGGTACCTCGTGGTCGTGGCGATGTTCGAGTGACCCATCAGTCGCTGGACAACTTGGATGTCCTCGCCCAGGCGCACGAGGGAAGTGGCGTAGGTGTGACGCCAACGGTGTGGGTGGTGGCGGTCGGTGACGCCCGCCGAGACCCCGGCCTCGAAAACCAGAGCGTGCAGCGCCCGAGCCCCGTAGCGACCGCGGAGGCTCCCGTTGCCGCTCCAGCACCGCGGAGATCCTCTCTGCCTCCTCGGTGCTGGTCGGACGTACCGACCAAGACGCGTACAGGTCTCTTGGCGGATGCGAGGCGCGACTACCCATCCGGTTGCTGACGATGACTCGTAGCAGGTAACAGCCAGGTTACAAGGTGACCAGCGTGTGACCTTCCGCTGCGGAAGAATGCTCTCGACGCCGCTACGACCGAGGAATGCGAGCAAATGAGAGGGAACGAGAGTCGCGCTGACCGCGCCCGTGGCACCACTTCGAGGGCGCATCGACGGCGACGGCGACGCCTCCTGATCGCGGCGCCTTTCCTAATGCTCGTGACGTGGGCGGTGGTCTCGTACACAATTTGGATGGTGCAGCCAACGAGCACGTCATTCGGCGCGCGCAGTGTCGAGTGGGTAAGAGCAGACGTGCCGTTCGGCAACCGGCTCGTCGACGAGGCCGAGCACTACTACTACGGAGCGAGAGCGCCGAAGAAGGGCGGCCCGCAGCTGAAGCGCCTGCCGGTCGTCGGCCTACCCTCCACGCCAAGTCGCGGCCCGGGAACCGCCAAGACGTCACCTGCCACTGCGTGGCCGGCGCCCATCACGCCCGTCTTCTCGCACCGGCTCCCCGGTGAAGGAATCTGGAAGCCGACCGGTCCGCCCGTCAACGGTGGCCCACCCGTGCTCGTGACGACCTATCGCCCCGAGATCGACTATCCGCAGATCGTCGCCTACGTCGCCTGGTTCGACCACACGCGCACCGCGCTCGCGTACTACCCAGGGCGCTACGAGCCGCCGAACGCTGCCGTGCGGGGGCCGATGATGGTCCCCGGCGACCAGCGCTACCGACTGCTTGCGACCTTCAATGCCGGCTTCATCTACTCAGACGGCAGCAACGGCTCGAGCGACAACGGCCTCGTGAACGAACCGCTCACGGACGGAAACGCGACGCTGATCGGCTATCGGGACGGCCGCGTCGCGATCGTGAAGTGGAACGGCGGCCCGAACGCCGGGCCGAACGTCGCGTGGGCGCGCCAGAGCCTGGCTCCGATCGTCTGGAACGGTCAACTCAACCCCGAGTTGAACGAGAACCCGAACAGCCCCCAGTGGGGGTACACGCTCGGCGGCGTTACCCGCGTCTGGCGCACGGGCGTCGGCATCGACCGTCGCGGAAACCTCATCTTCGTCGCCGCCGACGACCAGACCGTGATCACCCTGGCGAAGATCCTGCAGCACGTCGGCGCGGTGGATGCGATGGAGTTTGACATCAACCCCTATTGGCACACCCTCATCACCTACACCCACGGCCACGGCCTCGTGCCGACAATGGTCGAGCCCCAGCCCGACCAGGCCACCTCCCGCTACCTCGTCCCCGACGACCGCGACTTCTTCGCCGTCTACCGACGCCTGCCCGGTCCGATCACCGTCCCCTTCAATTAGCCGAGGGCTTTGTCGAGGAATGTACTGCGACGCCCACATCGTGGGCGCGAGTTACGTGATTCTCACCGAGGCCGACCGGGCCTACCTGAAGATGCTGGAGGAGTGCTCGGCATGTAGCCGGATATGCGGACCGTGGAGTAACTGCCCTCAGCTTTCTGGGAACGCCCGGTCGACAGCCTCGAGCAGGTCCGCGTCCGACAAGTGCAAGTACTTCGTGGTGGTCGCGATGTTGGAATGGCCATCAGGCGCTGGACGACGTGGATGCCCTCGCCACGACAGACGAGGGTCGCGGCGTAGCTGGCGATTACGACTTGCGCTCGGCTGCCAGCGCCTTATTGACCTCATCGTAAGTATCCATCGCCGCGCCTTCGAACGCGGCCCAGTATTCGAAACCCGCCTCATCACCGAAATCGGGCGGCATGTCATCGTTCTGGAGCATCTGCCTGATTGAGTCAAAGGGAGCATCTTCGTCGTCCTCGGAGCAGCTCAAGGTCCAGCTGTCAGCGTTGCGGCGCAAGCTCCTATTGCGCGTACAGGGGAACTACCTCGAAGCCACGTCCATTCAGGCTGATTGGGAGGCGTGCCAGGAGAGGGCAATATGGGCGCCTTTCCCAGCGCCCCCGTTCGAACTTGACAAGTACCGAACGGCGATCTCGTGCGCACGCGTAGCCGTCGATCGGTACGGCCCGACCTGTGTCCGGGGGTGCGCAGATCGAACAATCTCGCGTTCTCGAAGGGGCTGTGGCACCCGAACCCCGTCGGCCAGGCGACTGAACCTCGGTCGACCGAGTGCCCGAGCGCGTTCGCGCCAAGACGTAACAGTGTCGGAAGTCCGAGCTTCTGGGAGTTAGCGAGAGAGGACAACGGACGTGGCCACGCTGGACCGCGGCGGTGTGAAGTTGTCCCACGAGGAGGCCGGGTCCGGAACTCCCGCGATGGTGTTCGTGCACGGATGGACGTGTGATCGTTCCTACTTCGCCCCGCAGTGCGAGCACTTCCGAGAGAGCCATCGCGTCATCGCCCTCGACCTCCGGGGCCACGGCGACAGCGATGCGCCTGAAGGCGACTACTCGATGTCCGTCTTAGCCGACGACGTTGCATGGCTGTGCACACAACTCGGCGTCACAGGCGCTGTCGTCGTCGGCCACAGCATGGGCGCCATCGTCGGTATCGAACTGACGGCGCGCCATCCGCAGCTGGTCTCTGCCCTTGTCTTGGTCGAGCCGGGGCCGATTGCCCCGCCTCCCGAGCTAGCGGCTCTGCTGTCAGGCTTCGTCGAGGCCATGTCCGGGCCGGACCCCGAAGCTGTGCGGCGTGACTTCGTAAGCAAGTCGTTGTTCCTTCCGAGTGACGACCCCGTCCTGAAGGAGCGCGTGCTCGTTGGGATGCTCGCAGCGCCGAACCATGTCGCCCTCGAGTGCTTCCGAGGTATGGCGACTTGGCCGGGCGAGACCGTCATCAAGGCCGTGGGCGTCCCGGTGCTCGCCGTCCACGCCGATACCTCGATCAACGAACCCGAGCGGCTGGCCGCCCTGTGCCAACTCTTACGAATGCCCAGACGCCCGGAGTGGGTCACTTCAACCACTTGCTCGCCCCGGCGGAGGTCAACCGGCTCGTCGAACAGTTCGTCGGCTAGACAATCATTGGTCTGGCCGGGCACGCCAGTTGTCACCGGCGGCAGCCCAGCAGAGGTGCTGCGCTGCAGGGTCAGTTTCAGGCGGCGTTGACACGCGGCGCCGCTGCCGCCAGATTCGGCAGGATCGCCCGACACCGCCCGTAGCCGTCGATCGGGCGCGGTCCGACCCCTCCCTGGTGCGATGCTCTGGCCGGCTGTTCGGCGTGGCGCTCAGAAGTCGGCTGGCTGGGGGAAGGCACCGCGTCTGTCATGCTTTCCGGCGTGCTCGGACGACTGCACCACGTAGTGCTCGACTGCCCCGACCCGGTCGCCCTGGCAGCTTTCTACTCCCAACTGCTCGGGCAGCCGATCACCTACCAGAGCGACGACTGGGTTGTCGTGGCTGCCAACGACACCTCGTCTGGCCTGGCCTTCCAGCTCGCCGCAGACCACCGCCCGCCCACGTGGCCTGATCCCGCGGTCCCTCAGCAGGTTCACCTGGACGTCATGGTCGAAGACGTGGCCACCGCGGAGCCTCGAGTGCTGGCGCTCGGGGCAAAGAAAATCGACGGCGAAAATGTCTACGCCGACCCGGCCGGTCACCCCTTTTGCCTCATCCGACGACCGGGATGGGCACCACCCATCCCCGCGGACGTGTGACAGTCCCACCACCCGGCGATCATCGGCTTCGGTAGACGCGGATCGACTCCGACGTGGCCCGACGAGGAGCGCCGGATAGCGCTCGTCTGCCAAGCCAGCGGACACGCATACTCGGCGATCAGGGCGCGAGGGGCGCTCACCGAACCGTGTCCCAGAACGCGCGCCTGGCACAGCGAGCGAGAACGCCACCTACCGCCGGGTCGGCGACGTTCGCGATCGTGGCCGAGCGGCACACCTGGGCGGCCGGTCTGTAGCAGCCGAAGGCAAGGCTTGCTCTGGCCGGGGCGAGTCTCCTGCGATCAGACGAGCGGGTCGAACATGATCTCCCGGACCTCCTGAGCGCAGCGGCAGGCGACGGCGAACTTGGTGGCCCACTTAAGTGCCTCTTCGCGTGAGGGCACCTCGACGATCGCGAACCCGCCGATGACAGCCTTGGTCTCCGGGTACGGGCCGACGGTGACCTTCCCGTCGGCAGTCACGATGCTCGCCCGCTGGCTCTCCACCCCGCCGCCGAAGACCCACACACCTGCCTGCTGTGCCGCCCGGACCACCTGATGTGCGGCCTCGCCCACTGCAGGCGTCTCCTCCTCGGGGAAGGTCATCGCGCCATCATCGAACGAGATCAGGTACCGCGTCATCCCAGGACTCCCTTCTCCCAGCGGCAGCGGGGCGGTGGTCGACGGGGTTCGAACATAGTCTCATCACTTCCGGCGCCGACCTGCCGGCGAGCCGTCCGGCACCAGAAGTTCGCGCAAGCTCAGGCTTTCGTGCCGCATAACCCCATGTCAACGGGCCAGGAGGGGTTCGAACATAGTCTCATTACCTCCACTCCGTTGTAAGAATCACAACGTTTTACCTGCTCAGCGCACACTTTTCGTGTCCGGTCGCTCGCCGACATCGAGACCCTTGTGTTGTCCGTACGGTTCGCATTGACCAGCTTGTCCCCCGCGTACCATTCGTACTCTTCATCAAGCGGGGGAACCGACTGCATCTGAGGGTGCCGGCTCTGGACGAGGCTGATGCGACACCACGAAGTCCCGGGACCGGATGAGACCGAAAGAGCAGACCGTACCGACAAGGGCCAGGACGGCGCTGATCACGAGCAGCACGTCGAGAGAACCGGCGAAGCTGGAGTGGATGGCTGCGACGAGCGAGCCTCGTAGCGGCTCGGGCACGATGTGGATGGCTTGCGCAGCCTTGCCTTGTTGTACGTCGATGACCAACGCCGGCAAGAGTCGCTGCAGTGAGGCGGTACCAGCGAGGGCTTGGTCCATCTTGTGGTGCAGCGACGCAGCAAAGATCGATCCGTAAACCGCGATGCCGGTGGCAATGCCGATCTGGCGAAAGGTGGCGTTGACACCCGAGGCCATGCCCGAGCGCTGGGGAGTAACGACGCCCACTGCGGTAGACGCCAACGGCGGGTTGACCATGCCGCTCCCGGCGCCGGCCACGATGAAGCCAGGGATGAGGTGTGTCCACGAGCTGGCCCCGTCGAGTCCGGTCATGAGCAGGAGGCCGAGCCCAACCAGGAAAAGGCCAGGCCCGACGAGCCAGCGGACGGGCATGTGGGTGCTGAGCCGTCCGGCGATCGTCGCCGTGACCAGGGTCACACAGCTCATGATGAGCAGTCGGAGACCCGTCTGCAGAGCGGAGTAGCCCAGATCGTCCTGCAGGTAGAGCACGAGGTACAAGAGCATCGCGTAGAGCGAACCGTTCATGGCATACGCGGCGGCAAGTCCCCCGCCAAATGTCGGAATGCGAAACAGCGAGAGGTCGAACATCGGATGCTCCGCTCGCCGCTCCACCGCCACAAACGCCCCCAAGAACACCACGGCGAGAGTGAGGCAGACGAGGACGCCAGTGTCGCTCCAGGCAATCTCGCCGGCGCGAATCAGGCCATAGACCAGGCTGACCAGCCCGGCCGTGAGGGTTGCGAACCCGGCCCAGTCGGGCCGGGCGGCATTCGGCGTCTTGGACTCATCCACCTGCAACCTGGTGATCGCCAGCGCGCCAACACCGACCGGCAGGTTCACCAAGAAGATGCCCCGCCAGCCGATTCCCGACGTGATCACCCCACCCAGCACCGGTCCGAGTGCCACGGCAATGGCAGTGATTCCTCCCCAGATCCCGAACGCCACCCCTCGTTCATGGCCATGGAAGCTCTGCGCCAACAGAGCCAGAGACGTGGTGAAGAGGATGGCCCCGCCAATGCCCTGGCCGCTTCGGGACAGGATCAACATGATCGGCGACTGGGCCACCCCGCAGAGCAGCGAACCGAGCGTGAAGACGATGAGGCCGATGGTGAACAGCAGCCGTCGTCCGTAACGGTCGGCCAGGGATCCGGCGGTGAGCAGCACGGATGCCAGCGTCAGTGCGTAGGCGTCCACGACCCACTGCAGGTCGCTGAAGCTCGCGTGCAGGCCCGACTGGATGGTCGGGAGCGCAATCACGACGATCGTCACGTCCAGGAGCAACATGAAGGTGGCTGCGCACACCACCACTAGGGTCCACCACTTCTTTTCCATGACAGCCAGCCTGCTCCCGTAAGTCTGCGCCCGTCACCGATTTCGCAATATCCGCCTGTTTCCACCATGACGTTGAGTGAGGTGCATGGCTTCCATCACTGTCGAAGCGCTGGACCGAAGAATCATCCAAGCTCTACATCGGTCCACGAGCGTCGTTCAGTCGACTGTCCGAGGTTCTCGGGTGACCATCGCCCGACGATACCGGCGGTTGTTCGATGGTCATGTCGTGCGGCTGTTGGCCAACTCGATTCGCAACGGCTCGGCCAGTCCGACTGGGCAGTCCGCATCCGCTGTGCTCCGGGCTCCGCTCCCGTCGTCGCCACCAAACTGGCGGAGCACCCTGACACCGTCCGGGTGTTGCTGAGCTCGGGGCAACCGACTTCTTCACCACGATTCACTCCCGCGACCGCGAAGGGCCCACCCCGCCGCTGCTCAGCCAGATCCCCGTGGGCCGTCAGGTCGTGGCCTTCGAGGCCTACTGCGTCCTCCATCCTCCATCTGTTCGCCACATGAGCGTCGCCCCCACCAGTCTCGAACGACCTCAGCCAAGAGGAGATCGACCGGCTCATTTCCCCAGCACGGGCCAGTCCGCCGATCGAACGCTCGACGGTCACGCTGCAGGACACCGACTGGCCCCTCGTCCAGGCCCTCGCCCAAGACGGCCGCGCCACCTACCGACAGCTGGCGGTGCGCACCCACCGGCATGAGTCGACCGTCCGACGCCGGGTCGAGGAGCTCATCGCCTCAGGACGTGGACCTCGCCATCGAGGCCATTGGGTTCCGCTCTAGGGCCATGTTGTCGATGTCGACGGTCCCGGCCAAGCTCGACCGTGTCGGACAGGCTCTGGCAGATCTTCCCGAGGTCCCCTTCGTGGCTGCCACGACTGGATCGACCAACCTGGTTGCGGCAGTGCTCTGCCACAACGACCCATCGCTCTACGAGTTCATCACGGGCGAGTTGGCCGAGGACTCAGGGACTCGTCGAGGCGCTCAGCGACCGCGAGCTGGAGGTGCTCCGCCTCCTCGCTTCCGAATTGAGGGGGCCGGACATTGCCTGCGAGCTGTTGGTATCTCTCAGCCGTCAGGCGTAGCCAGGAACTCAGGCTGTTGTCGGGACCTCGTTAGAGGGATCCGGGATGTGCCAGTGCCGACTGGGCAACAATCGCGAGCATTGAGCAGGTTCGGAGCCGCCGGCCGCTCGGTATCGACACCGAGAATCCGCACATAACTGCGGAGCCGAGTGACGGCCAGAGCCAGGACCGTTGGCGCCAGATCGTTCGCTTGCGCGCGCCCTGCGCGATGATCAGCCGATGAGGACTCATGTCGCCCTGCTCCGAGGGATCAACGTCTTGGGTCGGAACAAGGTGTCGATGGCGGAGCTCCGCCAGGTAGTGGCGTCGCTCGGTCATGGCGATGTGGCCACCTACATCCAAAGCGGCAATGTCCTGTTCACGGCTGCCGAGCCCAACGCGGACAGCACTGCACTGGCGGACGACCTCGAGATCGCGATCGCGGACCGGCTTGCTGTCCGCTCTGTTGTCGTGGTCCTCGCCCGCCGCGAGCTCACCGATGTCGTCCGTGACAACCCCTTTCGCGACGAGGACGATCACAGACTCCTCCACGCCGTGTTCCTCCGAGAAGCTCCGGGGCCAAACGGCGTGGCATCAGTCGGGGCCGCAGTCGAACGAGCCCGCAACAAGGAGAGCCGGGATGACGCGCGCGTCATCGGCCGCGCGTTGTACCTGTGGACGCCCGACGGGTTTGCCCGCAGCATCTTGCGGTCAGAGCTGAGCCGCGGCGGACTGCACCGCACCCCGATGCAGGCGGGAACAGCGCGGAACTGGGGGACCGTCAACACCCTCGTGTCGCTTCTGGAGCACTGAGCTTAGGAGAGCCCCACACAGGACGCAGTGCCTGGAACTGGCGCTATTCCTTCAAGGTCGTCACGTTCTGCGTGTGCTAATGTAGTGTCAGGCTATTGAGTATGCACTTGCTCGAGTGCGACACGTCCTCGTCTTACCTTCTCGAGAATCGCGTCAGCGCTCGCTGTCCACACGAATGGTTTGGGGTCGTCGTTGTGGGCAGTGAGGTAGTCCTCGATCGCGGCGATGAGCTCGGGCACGCTTGCGAACACGCCGCGACGGATGGCTTTGTCGGTGAGATCTCTGAACCACCGCTCGATTAACCGGCCCTCAGGGTTGTGTCAAGCACAAGTCTGTTGATCGGGCTTGATTTCTGAGCCGTCGGAGATGGCCGTCGATGCCGGCGACGACGCGTTCGTGGCGGGCGACTTCGGAGTTCCACCCGCGTGCTTGGGCGTCGTCGCGCAGGGTGTGAATGTCGGCAAGTTGGGCTTCGAGGACGGACTGAAACTCGGGGGCAGCGACGTAGTTGTCGCATTGTTCGCAGATGTTGGCGTAGGGGCAAGCGTCGGCGACGAGCTCGCGGGAGCAGTAACCGTGAGCGACGCGGGTCTTGAGCATCTCGGATCGGAGCCATTCGACTCGGTCGCTGGTGGTGCCGCGTCCGGTGGCGACGACGAAGAGTGGTTGGCGAGCGTGCACCTTCGTCATGGCCGCTTCGTAGGCGGCTCGAACGGTCGGTGACGCGAGCGACGCGTAGCGCAGGGTCATCTCGGCGGAAACGTGACCCATGAGGGCCATGAGCGCCTGTAGCGACATGCCGGCGTTGACGAGGCTGGTCCCATAGGTATGCCTGAGTTGGTGCGGGGTGACTCGAAGCGGTTGGCCGTCACGTCCGGTCAGCCCAGCGACGGCGATGGCCTGATCCAGGCCGTGGCGAAGCCGGAACGCCGATAGCCGCCGACCCTTTTCGACGAACAAGAAGTCGGCGGGTTGCCCGTGGCGGGGGTGGATCAACGCTCGTTGCGGCCCGCGTTGTGCCATCCAAGCGTCGAAATCGGCGAGAGTCGGCTCGTCGAGTGGCACGGTTCGCTCCGTGCCGAGCTTGCCCAAGGGGACCTTCACCCAGGTGCCCCGGTCACCGAAGTCCCAGAGGCAGTCGAGCTCGAGGTCGAGCAGCTCGCCGAGTCGCATCCCGGTGCCACGCAGGATGGCCAGACCGTGGCGTGCGAAGGGATCTGCGAGGCCAGCCACGGCGGCCATGAGATCCCGGTCGACGTCGGGCGGAAGGGCTTTGGGCATGGGACGGTCGAGGCGTGGGATGTCGCTGGCGAAGACGAGTTGGCGGGTCGGGCGATCGGCCCACCCCCACACGGCCAGATCCTCGAAGAAGGCGCGCAGGTCGACCACCGTGCGTTTGGAAACTGACGCAGCCACCGGCTTGTCGCGGGCGAGCCAGCCGCGCCAAGGCCGGTGGTGGTTCCACACCAGGAACCCTTCGATGTGGGCCCGCTCGAGCTGCTCGAGCCGGCGTAGATCGGGATGGTGTGCCGCGAGGTACTCACCGAAGATGATCAGGCTGTCCGCTCTTAGCAGCACGGTCGAAGGGCGCAGGGTCGTGGCCACGACCTCCAGGTAGCGAAGGGCAACCTTGCGGATCTCTTCTTGGGGGAGAGCTTGGAGAGTCTCGGCGACGGTGGCTGCAGGCGGTCTGTTCTTGCGTGGGGTGTGGTGGCAGATCCGCAGCTCGTAGCAGGCCTGGTGGAGACTGAACGCCCGGGCCTGGTTGTGCAGACGGGCGTCGCGCCGGGCCGAGGGAGTGTCAGCGAGAGCGGCGGTGAAGGTGTCGAAGACGTCGTCGGTCAGCTCGTCGAGATCGTTCCCCGACCACAGACACACCATCGCCAACGCGTTGGTGGCGACGTCGCGGGTCCAGTTGGCGCTCCAGGAGTAACGGCGGGCGATCTCGCTGACCCGGGCTACATCGTCGGCGTGGCGTTTTCCCCACTCGACATAGAGGTCACCGGGGGTCTTGGTCAGCAACAGGTCCAGGTCGGGAACGAGGATCTGTTCCAGGAAACACCAGGTGATGAACGACCACGCATGGCTGCGAGCCAGATCGGCGAGCCGGGCGCGTGTCGGCCTGGCCATCCACGCCTTGAGATCGGGATGGGCGTTAAGCAGATCGCAGGCCGCGTTTCGGCGATGGCGCTTGGCTTCGGCCCCGATGCTCAGTCCGGCGACAAACCGGGCGTAGTCGACAAGGACGTCAGGAGCGCCGCTGGCCTCGAGGGCGGCCAGGGCCGTCGCGCTCATCGGGTGACCGCCCGCGCCTTGGCGAACTCGGCAGCCAAGGTGTCTGACGACAGGTGCACATAGGCGGCGGTCGATTCCGGGGAGGCATGGCCCATTAGCTCGCGCAGCACCAGCAAGTCGATGCCGGCCGCCGCCAACTCAGTCCCATAGGTGTGGCGCAAGCGGTGCGGGCGGACTCTCGTCGAGCCGGACCGGGCCCGATGCGTGCGGAAGATGCGACGCATCCCCGCTTCAGTCAACGCCGATCCTCGTGTCGGTCCCCGCAGCACCACGAAACACTCCGGCGTGGCGCACCCCGGCGGACGTTCGGTCCGAAGGTAGTTGCCCAGCTCGGTGAAGAACACTCGATCGACCGGGACCGTTCGTTCCTTGTTGCCCTTCCCGACCACTCGGACTCGGCGCATCCCCCGGTCCACGTCAGCCAGGCGCAACGAGCGGACCTCGGCTGCTCGCAGCCCGCCCACCAGCATCGCCAAGGCCATCGCCTTGTCCCGGCAGGTGCACAAGTCGGCGAGGAAAGCGGACACCTCGTCGGGTTCGAGACTCTCGGGAAGGCGGCGCGGCTGGCGGACCAGCCGGCCACCCGTCGGCGCCCGGCGCGTCCCGATATGGCCCAGCAGACCACGGCCCTTGGACCGCAACCCGGTCGAACGCCGAGCCGCTGGCACCGGGTTGTCTTCTCGGACACCAGCGATCACCGCGTACTCGAACAACCCTCGCACCACGGCGATCCGTCGGTTCATCGTCGCCGGCGCCGCTCCGCGCCGGTCGGTCAGGCGCACCACCTTCTTGTTCCCGCTGCGCTTGGACCTCGCCTGCCAGTCCAAATAGTCGAACAAGTCGGTCGGCACTACCTCAACGACGGTCAACCCCTGATCGCCGAGGAAGCGACCAAAGTTCAACAAGTCGAAGGCATACGCCCGCACGGTGGCCGGCGAGAACCCCCTAGCCTCGAGGTGCGTCAAGAAACTGTTCGCCATCTCGACATCAGTCCACGAACCCTCAAGACGATGCGAGCCCTCCAGGCGAACGACCGCCAGTGATCCGGCTGACACCGTCATCGTGCATCACCGTCGACGCGCCGTTCGCCGTCGGTGACGCCAAGCAGGAACCCGAACCGGGACAGGTCCGCGCGTAGCTGATCGATGTCGTAGCCGTCGCTCCCGACGAACCGTCGCAACGAGTCGGCCAGTCGGCTGTGGTCACATACCAGCCACTCGCTGAGAAACTCCAACATTTCGCCGAGCTCGACTGCGTCTCCTGGATCCAGACACACCTGCGGCACTGTCATGGCACACCTCCAGAATCGTCGCTCCAGGTCAGCATGAACCTGGACGCCTCCCGCTTGGTGGACCGTCAGACCGCTACAGCCAGTCGAGCCACCCAGGGCCGGTTAACCCATACGAGGTTCAACCACGAGCTCGAAGTCGGTGTGAAGTGCAGATGGAAGCGAGGGTTCGCGGCGAGCCAGTTGCGCACCTTCTCGTGGTTGTGCGTGCCGTAGTTGTCGACGATGAGATGCACGTCCAGGCCTCGAGGGACGTTGCGATTGATGAGCTTCAAGAAGGCCAGGAACTCGCCGTGGCGATGCCGTGGCAGGCACTTGCCGATCACGACGCCGGTGAGCACGTTCAGCGCAGCGAACAGCGTCGTCGTCCCGTTGCGCTTGTAGTCATGGGTCATCGTCCCGGCTCGCCCCCGTTTCAAGGGAAGGCTGGGCTGAGTGCGGTCGAGTGCCTGAATCTGGGACTTCTCGTCGACCGAGAGGACAACGGCCTTGTCCGGGGGGTTGAGATAGAGCCCGACCACATCGCAGAGCTTCTCTTCAAAGGCCTTGTCGCCCGAGATCTTGAAGGTCTTTACGAGATGGGGCTTGATGCCCCGGGCCGACCAGATCCGTTGCACGGTGTCGTGCGACACGCCTGTCGCCCGGGCCATCGTCCGCGTCGACCAGTGCGTCTCGCCCACAGGTTTGCTGTGGAGCGTGAGATCGACGATCTCGGCAACTTTCTCCTCGGGGATCGTCGGCTTTCGCCCTCGGCCTGGTCGGACTTTGCCGAAGTCCTCGAGACCACAGGTCTCAAAGCGTGCCCGCCAACCCAACACGGTGTTGCGCGAGACCTCGAGACGTTTCGCGATCTCGGAATTGGCGACCCCGTCGGCGGCCATCAGCAAACCCTTGGCCTGTTGCACGTTTCGATGCTGCCGAGACGAAGAGCGTGAGATCTGCGCCAGCGTCTCGCGTTCTGCAGGGGTCATGACCAGCGCTGCGGCTGCACGGTTTGCCATGCACGAAGGCTACCATATACGCGCGTTCATTTACCTGACACTACACTAGGAGGGGACGGCTCATCGCTCGCCGCATCGGCTCCTGACTCTCCTGTGCTTGTCCCTGACGACGCAGGCGGAGGCACGTTCAGCAAGGCTACGTTGGGCAGACTGAGGATTTGCCGACGGGAACAGCCTGGGTCGACAACGACGAGCTCAAACCGAGTGAGAACTCCGACACTGCCACAGCGAGAAGCCAGCCAATAGATGCGGTAAGGAAGCCACGACGAACATCACGATGGGGTGGCGGAGAGTCCGCGTCGGCGCTCTACCTGGCCGTGACCGACACGGGGAGGGGTTGGAGCCGGGTTACAAGTGACTTGTTGGCTGCCTGTGTCCACGCCTCGGTGAGCGGGACCGTGACGATCATCTTCCCGGTCGCGACGGCCTGGAACCAGTAGTCCTCAACCTCCAGACCGACGAACATCCCGCGCTTCAGATGCACCGCACTGCTCGTCCAGACCCGGTCCCACCGAGCAGACACTGGAACCAGCGCCGACTGTTCGGGAACGCACGTCACTGTCGCGGTTGTCCTCAAGCCTGAAGTCCCGGTCGCGACCAGCACCGCAATGCCAGCACCGATGACAACGAGTATCGCCACGACGAAAACCACGATGGGATGGCGGACCGTGCGCATCATGCCTCTCTCAACGAGTACAGGATCGTCCGTGCGACCATGCCGTTACCGGCCAACCCGATGGAGACGTAGACCGGCTTGGAGCGCCCCGGCACCTTCACCCGAAGGACGAGGATGGAGTACGCGGGCGAGGTTGCCGGACAAGCACTTAGGCCATACAGGTCCAGGCAGTGCTTCGCGAACGACAACGTGGCGAGGAACCGGAAATGACCTCCGGAATCGACCTGTGCTCCGTTCATCGGAGGTTGCGGCGCGTACCCGTAAGACTCCCCAGTACATGTTGGGGGCCGTAGACGGTGCTGGTCGGTGCTCAGCGTCACGCCCGGGGCGGGAAATGCCACACCGGACGTCGCGCACGGCGTCCCGAGGCCAAATGCCGCTCCCGAGGTCCGGCTGACGGGCCAGTCCGCTGGGACCGAGAACCGCAGACCTGCGAAGCTCACCGACCGCCACGACGACGGGACTGCCGGTCCGGGGCCTGAAGCCAGTACAACCGCTCGCGGCGAGACCGCCAGCGTGTCTGTCACCCGGGTGCCCGCCCCATCGCCTGCCCATAGCTCAACATGCAGTGACGGCACAAAGTACGAGACGGACGTGGCAGCCTTCGGTCCCCGCAGGACGGGGATGCCGTTGAGGAGGACTGGTTGCTCGTGTCGGTAGCGAGCCGGAATCGAACTGAGCGGCGTTATCCGTACCGTGGGGGGAGACGGGGTCGCGAGGCAGAGAAGGTCTTGCTTGACGACACCTAACTGGACGATGGGCGGCCATGTCCCTCCGCACCAGGCGTGTGTCAAGACGGCCCATGTCGACGGCACCGACACCTGCGCATCACCGTAGGCGACCGGCACCCATCCCTCCGGCGTTGCAGCCGCGTCCACCACGGGCAGGGGCTTGGCCGTGAGCGTCGTCGTGGTTCGAGAGACCGACTGGAAGCTAGTGCCGGCGGTGAGGGTCAGGGCCAGGACCACCAGCACGAGGAGGCGCAATCTCACCGTCGCCATGCTTCCACAAAGCGGGGAGGGGACGGTTTCGCGTACGACGCCCAACGGCTCTAGAGGGAAATCCGACGGCCGACACGGCTCACCTAATGGAACAGACGACCAGACGCCCAGTGTCGTCTGCCAGGCCTTGACGCACACAGGCTGTGCCGCCGCGCAATCTATCTGGCCGACCATCGGACTGTGCCCAGTCAGTTGGTACACCGCGGCTGGCAGCGACAGCACGAACTTCCCGCTCTTGCCGGCCGTTACGGTGAACTTGAACCCGGCTGAGTTCTGCGCCGTCACTTGGCCAGGGAGCGCGAGGGTGGGCTCACCGGCTGGACCCCCCACTTGGACGAGGGTTCCGGTGACCGAACCACGGGCCGAGATGACGACCATCTGGGAGAGACCAGTACAGGCGGTCAGCGCCAGCGCCATGACCACCATCGCGACTACGCCGAGCTTGCGCACCATGGTCCTAGAGACCCGGCGAGAGGCAACAGCCGATCCGAGCGGTGGCGCGAGCTACGGCGTCTACTGCCTGGAGGACGTGCGACCTGCCCGGGGCTCGGAGGCGGAAACGCCAATCAGCCCAAGCAATCCGAACCGACTGGAGGAGATGATGGCACTTGTGGATCGCGACAGTGATGTTCTCGCCTTGCCGCCTGTCTCATGGCTGCTGTGGCCGCGGTTGGCCAAGGGCGACCCGCTCGACCACATCATCGGCCTGTGACCCTGCGAGAGACGCGCAGTGGACCCTGACAGTATTCTCGTTCGGTAGCCTTGCCGCGCGACCCGATCTGGTAGGCGGTAGTCCATGACCAAGCAGGCGAGTGCCCCATCGTCGAGAGACAAGGGTGCTCCGACCGCGCCCCCGCCGCCACCCGCGTGGCGCCACTACCTGTGGGCCGTCGCCATCGGGATGTTCATCCTCCTGTATCTTGTCATGCCGGCGACAAGAAGCCAGAAGCAGGTCACGCTCAACTATTCGCAGTTCTTGAGTGACGTCTCGGCGCACAAGGTGAAGACAGTCACTCTCGCCACGAGCGGGAGCGCTACAGGGACCTTGTCGAACGGCAGCCAGTACACGACTGCGATACCGCTACAGGCAGGACAGGCGTTCCTCGACCAACTGCAGTCCTCCGGTGTTCAGATCACGGCGCAGACGACCGGTACCTCCTTCGGCTCCGAAGTCCTGTCGTGGCTCATCCTGCTGCTTCCCTTCATCATCTTCGGCTACTTGTGGTGGCGCCTCTCCAAAGGGGCCACTGGGCGCATGCAGGGAGTGCTCGGGGTCGGCCGATCGAAGGCAAAGGTGTTCGACGTAGAGCGTCCCAAGGCGACCTTTGCCGACGTAGCGGGATATGAAGGTGCGAAGCTCGAAATTCGGGAGGTCGTCGACTTCCTCCAGCGTCCCGGACGCTACGCACGCGCTGGTGCGATGGCGCCCCGGGGTATCCTCATGGTTGGGCCTCCGGGAACGGGCAAGACTCTCCTCGCAAGGGCCGTCGCGGGTGAAGCCAACGTTCCGTTCTTCTCGGTCACCGGGTCGAGCTTCGTCGAGATGTTCGTCGGCGTCGGAGCTGCTCGAGTCCGTGACCTGTTCGAGGAAGCGCGAAAGCGGGCCCCGGCGATCATCTTCGTCGACGAGATCGACGCGATCGGCCAGCGCCGTGGCGGCAGTGCGGTCATGTCGAATGATGAGCGCGAGCAGACGCTCAACCAGCTGCTCGCCGAGATGGACGGCTTCGACCCGGCTACCGGGATCGTCGTCCTTGCCGCAACGAACAGGCCCGAGATCCTCGACCCTGCGCTCCTGCGTCCAGGCCGGTTCGACAGGCAGGTCACGGTCCCGCTACCCAGTCTCCCCGAACGTCTCGCGATCCTGCGTGTGCACTCGCGAGACAAGCGCCTTGACCCGAGTGCGGATCTCGAGGTTGTCGCGAGAGGCACACCCGGCTTCTCCGGTGCGGACCTCGCCAACCTTGTCAACGAAGCGGCGATCGTCGCCGTTCGAGCAAATCGTGAAGTGCTCACCGCGGCAGACTTCGACGAAGCCCGCGACAGAATCATCCTCGGACGGCGCGAGGGCTCGAACGTGCTGATTCCCGATGAGAAGCACGCCGTGGCGGTGCACGAAGCCGGTCACGCACTTGTTGCAGCGTACGCCGACAAGGCGGACCCGATCGCGAAAGTGACGATCCTTCCTGCTGGGCAGGCGCTCGGGGTGACCGAGCAACTTCCGCTTGTCGAGCGACACCTCTACGGTGAGGACTACCTGTATGACGCGCTGGCCGTGTTCCTTGGAGGCCGAGCCGGCGAGCTCGTCGTGCTCGGTCAGGGCTCGACTGGTGCCGCGAACGACCTTGCAAGGGCGACCGACCTCGCCACGAAGATGGTGCGAGAGTTCGGCCTGTCGTCGGCCCTCGGACCCGTCGGCTACCCGTCGGGGGGCTCGGTCTTCCTCGGCGCAGGAGGTGACGGGTTCTCGAGCCGACCCTTCGCGGAGCAGACCCAAGCTGCCATTGACAGTGAGATCTCACGGATGCTCCGCGAAGCCGAGCAGCGGGCAGTCGCGGTGCTGAAGGAGCATCGCGAGGCACTCGACAAGCTGGTTGAGTTGCTCGTCGCGCACGAGACTGTCGACGGTTCGCAGGTCTACGCGATCGCCGGCCGACGCGAGCCCGCCGCGGCTGGCGCGGGCATGACGATGGCACCGGACCGTGCCGCCGCGGTCGACGAAAAGGCCGTCCCTGGAGCGTCGGTAAAGCCCCCGGAGAACACAGAGCAAGCCACGTGACACGTCGCCTGCAATGGCTCGACTGCCAGCTCGACTTCGGCCACCAGGGCAACAAGGGCGCGCCGCACGGCACGCTTGCTCCACCTGGCGCGCAGATGTCGCTACTTCACGCTCCCGGACGAGTCGCGACCTCAGGGGCTGTCGGCTGCTCCTACGAACCGGGGGCTTCCCGCCGCTCGCCTTCCTCCTAAGTAGTTTGGTGGAATGTCCCCCAGAAGACCCGCACGTCAGCGGAGCAAGTCGTCATAGCGCCCTTTGCCTGGACTTATGTTCTGGGGCGCCCAGAGCTTGAGCCCGGCTCCTTTGGATCTGAGTCATCGTGACCGGTGCGGCATCTTGCCCACCGTCAGGTCAGTGCTTGGCGTAGTCAGCCATCCCGGCGAAGTCCAGCACGACACATGGCTCGTCGCCGATCGTCCAGCCGTCATGTCCGGCCGGAATGGAGACGACGTCGCCGGCACCGATCTCAAGCGCGGTGCCGTCGTCCATGAGGATGACCTGGCGACCTGATAACACGTACCCGACGTGCGCTGCTTGGCAGCTGTCGGTCTTCGCGATCGGCTTCACATGCTCGGACCACCTCCAGCCTGGCATGAAAGTGGCGCGACCGACTGTTCCAGCCTCCAGACTCACCAACTCAACCTGACCCGAGTTGCCCTCGAACGGTCGGCTCTCCTCCGGTGAGTCAAAGCTCTTGCGAACTGGGCCTGGCATGTTCCCCCCTGTCTTGCGGTGTCACGATTCCGGTTTCGCCGTAAGCGTACTGGTGCTTTCTGGCCTTCGCCACAGATATTGTTGGCGGCGCAGCAATTCGGGCGGTGCGGGAGTGGAGGCGGCGGTGGGGCAGGTACCTCCACCAGGGAGCGACTTCGGGTCCTCACACGTGCGTGAGAGCTGCTGGGGTGATCCCCCAGGCGAGAAGACAACTTGCGCGTATATCTGAAGTTGTCAGTCCGGATATACGAGGCCTCGGGCGTCGGAGTCACCAGATCCCTTGAGCCATCCCGCGGCCATCCTGCGGCCATTCCGCGGTCGCCGCCGTTCGCCAGCATGTGGATAACGCTGTGAACTGGCCTTATCGTCCGCCCTCGTTCGCCAAAGTGCGGCAAATTCACCTTCGCAACGTGGAAGTCGGCGCTTCAAGTCTGCTCGCCTCCACCCGTTGCCAAGAAATACAACGCGTTGCCTGGTCAAGCGGACTTTTCTTGTGTCCGGTCGCGCGCCGACATTGAGTCCTACTTGAACCCCTGTTCAGGCGCCAGATCCGTCTCGCTATGGCGCGTCGGCCTCGGCAAGGGCGGCTGGTGTTCGGTCGCGCTGTTCTGTTCGTCTGACGGCCCAAGCCGTCACGCACGCGGATTGCGATGCTGCTCGGATCGTCGCTGGAGGGTGCGGGCATGTCGTCTGCGGGCGTCGAGGCCGGCTGCGTGCAGGCTACGGGCGACCGCCAGGTCCGCTGGGCCCGGACCGTTGCCTTCGATGCCCGGCACCTCGAGGATCGCTGGTACGTTCTGCAGGTCCGGATGACCGAGCAGGGAGCGCAAGGGCCGGACACCGATCGTGCCCGATCCGAGGTTCTCGTGACGGTCGCGTTTGGCGCCGCATGGCACCTTCGAGTCGTTGAGGTGGAGGCAGCGAAGCCGGTCAAGGCCGATCTCCGCAGCGAGCTGGTCCACCACGGCGTCGACCTGGGTCGGCGTCGTATACTCGACACCAGAGGCCCACAAGTGCTGGGTGTCCAGGCACACGCCGAGGCGAGGGTCACCTCCGGCGGTGTCGATGATGGCCGCGAGGTCGGCGAATGTGCCCCCGACCGTGTCGCCAGCACCGGCCGTATTCTCGAGCAGCAGCTGGCACACGCCCATTGCCGTCATCGCTTCGTCTAAGGCAACGACCGCTCGGCGCGCGATCCGAGCAGCAGCGGTGGCCTGCTCGACCCCACGGTGACTGCCCGGGTGGAGCACGAGCCCGAACGCACCGAGGGCGGTCGCTGCCCGCAGGTTGGCGATCAGCGACGTGAGGGAGCGGGCCTCGGTCACGGGATTCGGGCTGACCAGGTTTATCAAATAGGGCGCATGGCACACCGTGGCACTGACCACGGGGCTCGCCTCGGCCCGCTGGCGGTACGCCACGTACGTCTCGTCACGATCGTCGGGGAGGCGCCACTGCCGGTTGTTCTGCGGGAAGAGCTGCACGACTTCGGCGCCCATCTCCTCCGCTCGACGGAGGGCGGCGAGGAAGCCCCCGGTCTGACGGACCTGGACCCCGATACGCACCGGCACCAACGTACCGGCGGCGAGATCTTGGCGAACCCCTCAGGGGCTTGCCTGTGCGCCCAGGCCCGCCGGGCGCAGGATCGGTCGCGACCGGGCCCCGGCACTTCAGGGTCGCATGGGCCGAGAAATGGGCCACCATGTGCACAGTCAGAGCAGGCCCTGACCAACTCCGCGAGAGCGCTCCACGTCGACACGTGCGGCGTGCGCTTTCCTCCTCGGATATCCGAGGCAGACGCCTTCGAACAGCCCGCCCCGATGATCTCGGAAGGCGGCACGGTTCCGAGACGCGGCAAGATCGCCCACACGTCCCCTTGACCGACTGCGGCGACGCCGTTCATCTCCGAAGGCGAGAGGCGTTGCCGTTGGACGATCCACCCGCTGCGACAACGGGAGGTCGCCGGGCTCGCGCGCGCAGGCCAGAAAAGGGCGCTTGGGATCAGGATGCCGAGGGGGCAAAAGACTGACACCAATGACGCCTCACGCAGTCATCTGCCACGAGGAGAGCGGGACCTCATCCTGCCACCTCTTTCCGCGAATACATCATCACGCCCAGTCTTGGAGAGGACGAAGCGAAGAGGACTGACAGACCGTGCGACGGGCTCGATCAGAACTGCGGCGGTGTTCGCCGTGTGCCGTGCCGGCCGATCTTGCTCGAATACCGGCGCGTTCGTTCCGGAAAACCCAAGGTTGACTGGTGGACCGGCCGTCTCGGTCTCCACAGCTGGGACCTTGGCAGGGCGAGTGTCTCAAGTAACCAAGGATTCGCGCCGAAATATCAAACAGGGAATACGAGGTCAGAGGACCTGTGACACAGCTTCGGGCGAATGACGCGTGTGTTGTCACCAGACCGCGGTCGTCTGGTGCTCAAACCACGCCTGCACACGCCTGGCGGTGGTTCCTGACCCTCGGGGCTGTTCTCGCGCTTGCCTACTTCTCGTTCGGAACCCCACCTGAAAAGCCTTTGCCTTTCGGTTGGCATCCCTGGATCGAGTGGCCGGGCCAAGTCCCAGTGTGGGCACTGCTGGGATTGTCGGCAGTCGTGGCGATTGCCTACGGCGTAAGGCACAACCGACCGAACGTTCCAACAGCCTGGTGGTTCCTCGGCGCTGGCGTGCTCCTCTTCGTCACGGGCGGTACGACCTACAGGTTCTGGCACCAGATCATGGGCCAACAACACATCCCGTTTCCGTCGTTCATCGACGCGATCTACATCATGATGTACCCGGTGCTTGCGGTCGGGCTGCTGCTTCTTGTCCGAGCGCGAGTTCCCGACGGCGATCGAGCCAGCCTGCTTGACGCGCTCACGATCACGCTCGGCGTCGGTCTGCTGTCATGGATCTTCCTCATTGGCCCAAACTTCCGTGCGCCCGGTGGGCTGCTCGTTCGGTTCACCGCTGCCGCGCACCCACTTGGGGACGTCCTCGTTCTGGCGATGTTGGCGCGCCTTTGGACCGCCGGCGGCATTCGCAACACCGCAGGACGGTTGCTCGCGATAGGGGCATTGGGAGCGCTTGTCTCTGACTCACTGTACGGGCTGGCCAACCTGCACCCAAGCTGGAATTGGAACGACAGCAACGCGGTCGATCTTGGCTGGATCATCTTCTGTGCGTGCTGGGGCGCGGCGGCACTGCACCCGTCGATGCGGGCATTGTCTGAGCCGAGGTCAGCCGCGCCACTGCGCACCAGCCACTACCGGACCAGGCTGCTCGCCGGAGTGTCGCTCATCGCGCCGGTGGTTCTGCTCGCCGAAACCTTGGGCGGCGACACCATCGACGCCCCAGTTATCGCCGTCGTCGCCGGGCTCATGTTCCTTCTAGTGATCACCAGAATGACTGGTCTCGTACAGGTGCACGGGCAATCTGTGGCGCGAGAGCAAACCCTACGCAGGTCGGTTGCAAACCTCGTGGCGGCGTCGGACCGCGCTGCGATCTGTCAAGCGACGATCGCGGGCGTCAGGGAGCTTCTCGCTCGAAACGGACACGACTTCAAGGTCACGTTCGCGGTGACGAACCCGGACGGCGAACCGGTGGTCGTCACGAAGCCGGGCGACGGCCCGACAGAGGGGCCACAGAGCTTGACGGCTCTTTGGGCCGACGCGCGACAGAGCCTGGCTGACGGCGAGGTGGAGAGCTATGTAATCGAGACGAGCACCTTGCGTGACGGCTCCGCTGAGCACGAGTTGTCTGAACAGCTGGTGTGCCCCTTTGTCGCCAGAGACCAGTTGCAAGGGCTGATAGTCGTCACGAGTGCTGCCAAGTTCCCCTTCGAGCTCCGAAGTTCGATCGAGATTCTCGCCGCGCAGGCAGCACTGGCCATCGGCCGCGAGACGATGACCGAAGCGTTGCACGCGCGCCGAAGTGAAGCTCGCTTCCAGACTCTCGTGCAGAACGCGTCGGATGTCATCCTGATCGCCCGTCCCGACACGACGATCACTTATCAGACTCCTTCGGCCAATAGGATCCTCGGGTACGCAGATGGCTCCCTCGAAGGCAGGCGGTTCACAACTCTGCTCCACCCCGACGACGTCGAGCGGGCATTGGCCGGATACAGAGGCGTGGCGTTTCGACCCGGAACGTCGGTCACGGCAAAGTGGCGGATCCGACACTGCGACGGTTCATGGCGTCATGTCGAGGTGACAACTACCAACCTGCTGCACGAACCGACCCTTGAAGGTATCGTGCTCACCCTGCGGGACGTGAGCGAGCGCACAGGTCTCGAGGAGGAGCTGAAGCATCAAGCCTTCCACGACGCGTTGAGCGGGCTCGCCAATCGCGCCCTGTTCCGGGACCGCCTCGAGCATGCCTTGGCACGGGCGACTCGGTCGAAGTCATCACTGGCTGTCCTGTTCCTCGACCTGGACGACTTCAAGCTGATCAACGACAGCTTGGGACACACTGCGGGCGATGCTCTGTTGGTAGCGGTTGCCGGGCGGCTCTCCGCGTCCCTTCGGAGCGGCGACACGGCGGCCCGCTTTGGAGGCGACGAATTCGCGGTCCTGGTGGAGGAGACCGCTGGCCCGGAGGAGGCCTGTCAGGCCGCTGAACGACTCATCTCGGCCCTGTCCGCACCACTTGTGATCGAGGATCACGAGATCCAAGTGCGCGCCAGCGTCGGGATCGCTCTCAGCCAGGCGGGCCAGGAGGACCCGACCGAGTTGATGCAGGCGGCAGACGTGGCCATGTACGCGGCAAAGGCTCGCGGCAAGGGTCGTTACGAGGTGTATCAGCCCGGCCTCCAGGCGGCCATTGTCCGACGTCTGGATAGGACAGCCGATCTCCAGCGAGCCATAGACAACCGGGAGTTCGTTGTGCACTACCAGCCGATCGTGAGCCTTGGCGGAGGCAATACGGTTGGCCTAGAAGCACTGGTGCGGTGGCGTCATCCAGAAAATGGACTGCTGCTTCCCGAGGAGTTCATCGGACTCGCCGAAGAGACCGGCCTTGTCGTCCCGCTTGATCGCTGGGTGCTCAGAGAGGCATGCGTCCAGACGCGCGAGTGGCAGTTCTGTCACTCGGACGCCCGTCGCTTGTGGGTCAGCGTCAACATGTCGGCCAGGCACTTCCAAGACGAGGACTTGGTGGAAGATGTCTCGGCGGCGCTGCGTGAGTCGGGTCTCGATCCCCAGTTCCTGGTGCTGGAGATCACCGAGGGCGTGTTCGTCCAGGAGGCCGAGTCCGTCATCCAGCGGATGTTGGAGCTCAAAGCGCTCGGCGTCCGCTTCGCCATTGACGATTTCGGCACCGGCTATTCGTCGCTGAGTTACCTGAGGCGTTTTCCCATCGACATCTTGAAGCTGGACAAGTCCTTCGTGGACGACGTGGCCGTTTCCGCCGAGGACGGCGCGCTCGCCGAGACGATCGTCCAACTCGGGAAGAACCTGCATCTTCAGACGGTCGCTGAAGGCATCGAGCACGCGCCCCAACTTGAGGCCCTCCGCGCCCTGGGATGCCAGCTCGGGCAAGGCTTTTACTTCACCAAGGGACTCCAGGCCAGCGAAATGAACGACCTTCTCTTCCGGAACTCGCAGGTCAAGTCCTTGGTAGAAGCTGTTTGGCTTGAAACCCCTTCCCTCACTGAGGAGTCCGTCGGCTGATCGCCCCTGTGGTGTGCCCCGATCTCCACGCAGACGTGGCCGGGCGTGCCCATCAGCTCTGGTCGGCTCAGTAAGGATTTGCGTTGATCCCTTGAGTTCGGCAGGCCCTACGGCTCTACCCTCCACGACGAGGACAGGTGCAAGATGGATCCATG
The DNA here is from genome assembly GCA_963841155.1 of uncultured Acidimicrobiaceae bacterium. Classification (GTDB taxonomy): domain Bacteria; phylum Actinomycetota; class Acidimicrobiia; order Acidimicrobiales; family Bog-793; genus Fen-455. Next base: position 449,055 of record CAWJBM010000002.1, read on the forward strand.
ACCGATAGACAGCGTCGCATCGTGGTCCTGGGAGCCGGAGGCCGCGATTTCCACAACTTCAACACCGTGTTCCGCAATGACGACTCGGCGAAGATCGTGGCCTTCACCGCCGCCCAGATTCCCGGCATCGAAGGCCGCTCGTACCCGGCCTCGCTCGCCGGGCCGCTTTATCCCAACGGCATCCCCATCGTGGCGGAGGAGGAGCTGGCCGACCTGATCGCCCGCGAGCACATCGACGAAGCCATCCTCGCCTACTCGGATCTCTCCCACGTCGATGTGATGCACAAGGCATCCGCCATCCTGGCAGCGGGGGCGGACTTCCGCCTTCTCGGGCCGGATGCCACAATGCTGCGAAGCATCAAGCCGGTCGTTGCCGTCTGTGCCGTGAGGACGGGGTGTGGCAAGAGCCAGACCACCCGTCGGGTGGGCCAGATCCTCCTCCAGGCGGGGCTCCGGGTCGCCCTCGTGCGCCACCCGATGCCCTACGGCGACCTCGAGGACATGAGAGTGCAGCGCTTCGCATCGGTAGCCGACATCGACGCCTCCCGTCCCAGTCTGGAGGAACGGGAGGAGTACGAGGAGCCCGTCCGCATGGGCATGGTGATGTACGCCGGGGTCGACTACGAGCAGATCCTGCGCCAGGCCGAGGCGGAATGTGACGTCGTCGTCTGGGACGGTGGCAACAACGACTTCCCCTTCTTCGTCCCCAACCTCATGATTACCGTCGTCGACCCGTTGCGTCCAGGCCACGAGCTCGCCTACTACCCGGGCGAGACGTGCTTGCTAAGGGCCGACGTCGTGGTCGTCAACAAGATCGACTCGGCTGCTCCCATCGACGTCGCCCGCGTCGTGGCCAACGTGCAGGCGGTCAACCGGCGTGCCCGCGTCGTCAGGGCGGCCTCGCCGGTAACGCTCGAGGCGGGCCCGCCGCTGGCGGGCAAGCGTGTCCTCGTCATCGAGGACGGCCCCACCATTACCCACGGTGACATGCCGTTCGGCGCCGGCACCGTGGCCGCCCGTCACGACGGCGCCGTCGATCTCGTCGACCCACGCCCCTATGCCGTCGGCTCGATCGCCGGGACCTATGCCCGCTACCCCGGCATCGGCGCCGTGCTGCCGGCGATGGGCTACGGAGACCAGCAGCTGGCGGAGCTCGGCGCCACGGTCCGGCAGGCGGCCTGCGACGTCGTCGTCATCGGCACTCCGATGGATCTGGCGCGGCTGGTCGACCTCGGCCACCCCTCGAGGCGGGTCTCCTACGAGCTGCACGAGATCGGCTCGCCGACGCTGAAGGACGTGCTCGACCCGCTTGCCCAAAGCTGGAAGTCGGCTCTGCGGCCGGCAGGTCCGGCGTGAGCCCGCCAGGCCTCATGACCGGGTCTTGGTCCGTGTCGAATGCGGACACCGGCCGTCAATGTCAACACAGGGCCGCGCTCCCGGCCGGAGTGGGCCGAACGCATCGCCTCGAGGCGACTGTCCGCATCGATGCGGACAGTCGAGAGCGCCCGGTGTACAAGCTCGATCAGGCAAGTCACCAGTGCCCCACGAGGCGCCCTCTATCGGTGCGGAGATGTAAGGGCTCCGCTTCCCGCCTGTCGCAGCGGGTCTGCGAAGCTGGGGGCAGCTCAGGCCCGCAAACACACCCTTGGCCGGGAAGCAGCCCCGACAGAGTCGCAACGGGCCGGTACTGCCAGACGGCTCGGTTCCGGTGAGCAAGACGGAGAGGCTGCGAACAAGGCGGGCTCAAGGTCACCCTGGCGGACGTCAGGTCGTCGTCGATGATCCTCGCCACCTTCGGGACCGACGCCGGTGCAGTCGCGGTGGCCAATGCCGTTCCGGCGACAGGGTGCGATCAAGCTGACGGTGGCTCCCACCGGAGCGGTGAAGGTCGCCTGGATGCCGCCCGGGTAGACAGAGTCGAGCCGAGGCCGCGACAGAACCGAAACCGCGAGACGAGACGAGCGGACCCGGGTCGCGGCGCAACGGGCGGGGGGCCCGGACGCGAGCGGCGCAGCCGGGCGGGAGCGCAGTCGGGCCGGAAAGCCTCGGGTGGGCACACCGGCCCCGCGTGCGCCCACGTGGCGGCGTAGCGGCTGGTTGGTCGTGGTCGTGCTCGTGGCCCGACGTCTTGGGTAGCTGCTCGGGCCGCGTGCCTGCAGCGCCCACGTGGCACGCACCGGCTCGTGTGCCCGCCACGAGTCGAAGTCAACGCGTACAGCGACAAGGCGGCAGCTCCTCATTGGCGACGCGGGGGCCTGCTTGGCCTAAGTCGAGCCCTGGAGCTCGTGCTGGCGCCGTAGGTGGCGACGAGATAGGTGCCCGCCTCGAACTGCCTGGCCGGCAGCGCGCACGACCTCTTGCCAGACGACAGCGTGACCACGCACCGCGTCGTCGTGGGCTCCTTGATCGTCACCCTCCCAGTCGCCGTCGTGCGAGCGGGCTCGGGCGAAACGGTGACCGGTATGTGCCCGACCTGCTCGTGCCCGTGGGTCGGTCCTGCTTCAGGCCCTGAACACAAATGCCCGCCCGGCACGGCTGTCCTGGTCGTATGCACCCACGACAACGGTCGTGCCCGAGATGGCCACGGAGTTGCCGAAGTTGTCGTTTGCGACAATGTCGGAGCCCTTCAGCTCTTGCGTCTCTTTCCAGCCGGACGCCGTCTTGGTGAACACGTACGCCCGACCGGCAAGATTGCCGTGATCGTATGCACCCACCACAACGGTCGTGCCCGAGATCGACGCCGAGATGCCAAAGTAGTCGCCTGCGGTAGTGTCGGAGCCCTTCAGCTCGGCCGTCTCTCTCCAGACGCCCGCCGTCTCGGTGAACACGTACGCCCTGCCCGCAGAGTTGCCCTGGCCATATGCACCCACTACGGCCGCCGTGCCCGAGATGGCAACCGCGCTACCGAAAGTGTCGCCGGAGACGATGTCGGAGCCCTTCAGCACGGCGACTTGGTCCCAGCCGGTCGCAGTCCTGGTGAACACGTACGCAGCGCCGGCACCCTTGGCGTGACCCTCCGCACTCACGACAACGGTCCTGCCCAAGACGGCCACAGAGGTGCCAAACCCATCCCTGGTGATGTTGCCGGAGCCCTTCAGCTCGGCGGCCTGTTCCCAGCCGGACGCCGTCTTGGTGAACACGTACGCCCTGCCCTCATAGTTGGCGTAGCCAGCGGCCCCCACCACAGCAGTCATGCCTGAGACGGCCACCGACCAGCCGAACAAGTCGTCTGTGACAGTGTCGGAGCCCTTCAGCTCGGCGGCCTGCCTCCAGCCGGACGCCGTCTTGGTGAACACGTACGCCCGACCGGCATCCTTGGCGTGGTCGTATGCACCCACCACAACGGTCGTGCCCGAGATGGCCACCGAGCTGCCGAAGTCATCGCCGGGGTTGGTGTCGGAGCCCTCCAGCTCGGCGGCCTGTTTCCACCCGGAGGCTGTCTTGGTGAACACGTACGCCCGACCGGCGTAGCTGGTGCCTGAGGTACCCACGACGGCCGTCGTGCCCGAGACGGCCACGGAGGTGCCGAACTCGTCGCTGGCGACGGTATCGGAGCCCTTCAGCTCGGCCAGCTGCTTTCCAGTCGCCGGGCCGGTACGCGGAGCCGTCGTGCTGCAGCCCGCCAGGAGGGGCAGGGAGATCGCGCCAACCGTGAGGAGCCCAGACAGGCTGGCCGTCAGGGACTTGCGCATGTGACGCCTCCGATCATGGGCTCAGGGCCCTGTCTGCGATACGTAGCTCATCATGGGCTGACGCTGCCCGCAGCAGGTGCCGCGAACCGCAAGCCTCGCGCCCGCATGCAAAGGGCGCAAAGCTTGCTGCCTCCCGCTTCACGTGCGACTGGCATCGTGCGACCCGGAACCTGGAACGAGAGCTCCACTTCGGGTGTCCCCGGAGGTGCGGAAGCGCCCCGGTGACCGGCGGCACGGGGCCCTTGGCCCGAGCAGGGTCACGGCACATCGCCGCGGTCATGGCCGATGCCGGCTTCTTGCCTGCGGCACCGTGATCGAGCGCCTGACGCGATGTGGCAGGGTGCATTGTCGCTGTCGTGCCAACCCGGCCGTCCTGCGCGGTCCCCATCACCGGTGGACCCGCAAAGTGAACAACAAGACCGTGACGCGTCTGTTGAGTGACGACAGTTCGCGAACCACGGACCCTGGTTCGACAACGAGCGTCGCCTGCACCCTTCGGTCGCAGTGCTCGAGGCCAACAACCTCGAGGCGCCGGGCACGAACCCGCTGGGGCCGCTGCCCGGCAAAGCCCTGGGCGTGCGTACGCCGGGCCTGGCGCGTGGGTTGGCTCAGAAGAGGCAGGAAGAGCCCGGGTCGGGTCCTGAGGTGAAGACTCCACCGGCACTTCTCCTAGCGGAAGGCTCACGCAGGTCCGGACGCTCGGTCCTTACCTTGCGTGCGCGACTCGTGCACGAATCCCTCGGCGGTCGTCGGTAGTGGCAGCAGACGATGCGCTCCAGGGACATCCGCGGCCGATCGGTCCGCTTCTGCGACTGCTTGCGCATGGATCGAGAGGATCAAGCGCGGAGCCGAGCGCCCGGGACGGGCTTGGGCGGTCGAGCTGTCACCCGGGGGCCGGCCAGGTCACTTGGCACCCGCGGAGGTCACCACGAAGTGGTCTTCCTCGATCTCGACGAGGGGTGGAACCTCCTCGTGCGTCCGCAGGTAAGTGTCGGTACGGACCAAGGCCGCGGCGGTGTCGAACTCGGCCGCGGCTGCCTGGGCTCGACGCCCCTTCCGGGTGTGCATGGCCGCGAGCGGGTGCATGCTGCTCCTCGAGTAGCGGCCCGGGCGCCCGCCGTCCTCCGAGCCGACCCCGATGGCCTCCTGCTCGGGGCCCAAACCGGCCTCCCACTTCTTGTGGAGCCGAGGCACGGCGGTCAGCAGCAGCTTGGTGTAATCGTGCTGCGGGTTGTCGAACACCTTCTGGGTCGCGCCCATCTCGACCACGACGCCACGGCGCAGGATGATCGTTCGCTCGCTGATGTAGTTGCCGAGGGAGAGATCGTGGGTGATGAACAGCACACCGAGCCCGCGGCTCTTGAGGTTCGCCAGGAGGTTGAGCACGTCCACCCGGGTCGACGCATCGATCATGCTAATGATCTCGTCTGCGACGAGGATCTTGATGTCGAGCAGAAGCGCCCGTGCAATGAGGATCCGCTGGAGCTGCCCACCCGAGAGCTGATGGGTGAACTTGTCGAGCACGTCCACGGGGTTGAGGCCAACAGACTCGAGCGACGCCGCCACTCGCTCGTGCCACTCCGCGCTGCTGACCTTGGGGAAGTACGAGCGCTTGATCGTCGCGAAGACACGATCAGCCCTGAACACGGGGTTGTACGAGCTGAACGGGTCCTGGAACACGCCCTGGACGTGACGGTAGTACTCCCGGAGCCGCTTGCCTTTCAGTCCGGCGATGTCGGTGCCCTCGAAGGTGATCGTGCCCGAGGTGACGGGCGTTAGCCGCAGGATCATCTTCCCGAGCGTTGACTTCCCACTGCCGCTCTCGCCGATGAGGGAGGTCACCTCGCCGGGGCGGATCTCGAAGCTCGCCCCGCGCACCGCCGGCAGCGACCCGCCGCCGAAGGTGCCCGTCTTGAAGACCTTGGTGACATTCTCGACTGTCAGCACGGCTCAGCACCTCCCGCCGGCGGAACGCCGTCCGCATGAAGCCAGCACGCCACCGAATGACCAGGCTTGACCTCCACGAACGGCGGCTCGGCCTCACAGCGGTCGAAGGCGAACGGGCAACGGTCGCGGAACCTGCAGCCAGCCGGGGGATTGAGGAGCGGGGGCGGGCGGCCCGGGATACCGACAAGCGTCTTCTCGTCGTGACGGACCCCCACCTCCGGGAGCGAGGAGATGAGCAACTGGGTGTAGGGGTGAAGCGGGCTGTTGATGACCACGTCGCTACTCGCCTTCTCGGCGAGCTTGCCTGCGTACATGATCAGGATCGTGTCCGCGACCTGCGCCAGGATCGACAGGTCGTGAGTGATCACCATCGTGGTCTTCACGAAGTTCCGATCGCGGAACTCGAGCAGCATCTCGCCGACCGCGCGCTGGGTTGAGACGTCCAGGGCGGAAGTGATCTCGTCGGCGATGAGCAGCGACGGGTTGAGCAGTGTCGAGATGATCATCACGACGCGCTGCTTCATGCCGCCTGAAAGCTCGATCGGGTACCGCCTGAGGATGTCAGCGTCGAGCCCGACCAGTTTGACGCGGCGCTCGAGCTCAGGAAGCGCGGACTTGTAGTCGAAGCCCCTCGACCTCAGCAGCTCGGACACCATCTTGCCGACCCGGCGCGTCGGATTCAGCGCGCTCATCGCGTACTGCGGGACGATCGACACCTGCTTGAAGCGGAAGTCGCGCATTGCCTTCGCGTCCGATATCGGCAGTTCCTCGCCGTCCAATTCGACCCGACCGCCGAGCTGGTGCATGCGCACGTCCATGCGGATGAGGCTATTGCCGAGCGTCGACTTACCGCAGCCGGATTCACCGGCTAGCCCCATGATCTCCCCGTCAGCGATGTCGAAGGTGACGTCGTCCACCGCCGTGACGTCGCCGCGCAGCGTGCGATAGCAGATCCTCAGATGGTCTACCTTGAGTCCCACCGTCTTACAGTTCCCTCAGCTTGGGGTTGAATACCTCGTCGAGGCCGACGTTGGCCAAGTAGAGGCCCCCGACGACGCAGGTGATCGCGGCGCCCGGCGGAACGAACCACCACCATGTATGCAGCGGGAGCGCGCTCCAGTCGGCGGCGTTCATCATCATGATGCCGAGAGACATGCCGCCGGCCGGGCCGAGGCCGAGAAAGTCGAAGCTTGCCGCCACGAGAATCGAGCCACCGAAAAGGAGGATGAACACCAGGAACAGATAGGAACTCATGTTGGGCGCGATCTCTCGCACAATGATCGATCGGCTCTTCTCGCCCGAAAGCCGGGCGAGGCCGACGAAGTCCCGCGAAACCAACGAGAAGGTCTGTGCCCGAATCGCCCGCATGGACCATGTCCACGTGGTGCCCGCGATCAGGAGCCCTTCGATGAGCGGGCTCGTGTGGTGAAGAAAGCCCGCAATAAGGATCAGCAGCACCAAGCCAGGGATCGTGAGCTCCACGTTGCAGAGCACGTTGAGCCCCTCGTCAATGAGGCCCCCCTTGTAGCCGGAAATAAAGCCGAGGGTCATGCCGATCACGGTCGCGCCGCAACCGCCTATGAGCCCTACGAGCAGGCTCTCCCGCAAGCCATATACGAACTGGGTAAAGACATCTAGGCCGAAGTAGTCCGTGCCGAAAGGGTACGACGCCGACGGGGGGCGCCTCGGCGGGCCGTATGTGGTCAGCGAGTGTTGAACGAACAGCGGGCCGAAGATCGCGAAGAGAACGAACAGCAGCACGACGCTGAGCCCGATGATCAGCTTCTTGTTGCGCAGCGCGAAGTAGAGGAACTCGAAGCGCCTACGCTTCGGCGCGCCTGCGCCGGCGCCCGCGACGGGCGCGCCCCTGTCTGCGTAGGCCTCGTCGGTTCCGAGCACCGTCATGTTGGCCTCCTGGGCGCGGCGTTGGGTCTACGCACCGCTGATCCCCACCCGGGTGCGAGGATCGACGATCACGTAGACGATGTCGACGATGAAGTTGGCAGCGAGAACGCCGAGAATGATGAACAAGAAGATGCCTTGCAGCAAGAAGTAGTCGTCGTTGCCGACGGCCTGGAAGATGAGGTAGCCGAGACCGGGGTACGCGAACGTCACCTCGGTGACGATCGCCCCGCCCACGATGACTCCGAGCTGCAGAGCCAGCCCGGTGAGCTGAGGCAGCATCGCGTTGCGGTACGCGTACTTGCGTACGAGCCTGATGGGCGCACCAAGTGCCTCTAGGTAGTGGGTGTAGTCGGACTCGAGCTCGTAGATGATGAGGTTCCTCATCCCGATCGCCCAGCCGCCGAAGGCGACGAGGAACAAGGTGAGGAACGGCAGGAACCAGTGCGTCACGAGGCTCCAGATGAAGGTCCAGTCCCAGTTCGGGAGGATGCCGAACGCGAAGCCACCCGAGAGGGGGAAGAAGTGGCCGATGCCACCGGCAGCGAGCAGGAAGGCGAGAAGCAGAGCCAGCCAAGGATACGCGGTCGCCGTGAGGAGGTAGCCGACCGGAAGGACCGTGTTGTCCAGCGACTTGCGGCGAGCCGCCATGGCGCCGACCTTGTTCCCCGCGTAGTACGCCAGCAAGATCGCTGGGATGAGCAGCGCCAGGGTGAACAACACGTAGTCGGCGATAACCGACGTGACCGGCTTTGGGAAGTCGTAGATGCTCACCCCGAGGTTCCCGTGGAAAAGGGCAGTCCAGAAGCTCAGGTACTGCTTCCACCACGGGCGGTCGAAGCCGAAGCTGTGCATGTACAGCTTGTAGGTCGCGTTGTACGTCCCGGGCTGCAGCTCGATCTTCGACAGCAACTGCTCAATTGGGTTACCGGGGACCAGTCTCGGCAGGAGCCAGTCGAGCGTGGCCGCGATGAAGAACGTAAGAATGTAGATGAGGAGCTTCCTCGCCAGGTACCGTCGCACGGCTCTCCCTCGTGGATCCGCTGCCCGTTGCGACCGGCCACCCCACCCCTGCGCTTGGCAGGAGGCGAGGTGGCCGGGTTCGCATCAGGCTAGCTGATAACCGCTATGACGCTCCGGGGACGGGCTCTAGCTGAGCCAGCCCAAGAACAGTGGTCATGTTGCCGAGCCAGCCACCCCACATGACGGGGGTGTACCGGTCGTTCGGATTGGTCGAAACCGGGAAGTCCTTCCAGTACGTGGTTTCGTACTGCGCCCACGCGCCGTTGTACCAGAGCGGGATCTCCGGCAGTGTCTGCAGGAAGATCGTCTCGAGTTGCGTGTAGATCGCTTGGATCGCCTTGGTGTTCGACGGCGCGATTCCACCGATCTCCCCGACGAGCTTCCACGCTGCCGGGTTGTTGTCGCGCTCCCAGTTGAGCTGCGCAGTCTGCTGCTTCGCGATCGGCAGCTGGAATACGCGGTCGAAGTACGACCACGGGTTGGAGCTCGGTCCAGCGTTGTTGTCAAGCGCCAGCTGGTAGGTCCCGTCTGTCAGGTTGGTATTGCGTGTCAGGTCCTGGGGGAAGTACGCCACGGCATTGATGCCGACCGCCTTGAGCTGGTTGACAATGACGTCGGTGGCTGAGTTCCAGTCCGTCCAGCCGTCCGGGTCCTGGATCGTGATGGCCTCACCCTTCTTGTAGCCGCCGGCCTGCTTCTCCGACGCCGCCAAGAAGGCCTTTGCCTTGGCCGGGTTGTAGCTGAACTCGTACTTCTTGACGCTCGACGCGATGAACGGGTCGAGGTTAGGAAGCAGTCCGGTCGGATTCGCCGCGTCCACGAGGTTGTCGTAGATCACCGACACGATCTGTGCCGGGTTGATCCCGTACGCCAGCGCCTCACGGAAGTTCAGGTTGCTCATCGGAGCCTCGGTCAAGTTGGGCTCCAGCCAGACGGTGTTGGCCGACATCATGTACGGCGCCGACGGATAGTAGGTCACGATGCCGTACCCGCCGTTGCTGTTGAGCTTTCCTGTGGAGGCCGGTGAGCTGATCAGCGACGCTATGCCCGGAAGGAAGTTGTTGCTCAGGTCGATGTTGGCCAGGAGCAACTGGCCGAGCTCGACGTTGTTGCTGCCGTTCACGACGTCAACGAGGTACTTGAAGTGGAACTTCAGGCCGAGGTCGAAGCGCCCCCACCAGTTGGGGTTGACAACGTAAGCAACCTCTTGGTCGTTCTCGGCGTAGAGCGTCATCGGGCCGGACCCGACCGGGTTGAGGTTCGCGCCGGTCACCTGGTTCGTCGCTGTCATCGCCGACCAGATCGCCTTGTTGACGATCGGGTTGTGCCAGAGGAAGTTCTGCCACTGCGTGTACGCCGCACTCTTGAAGGTGACAACCACCTTTGAGCTCGTGGGCGCCGTGACACTCTTGATGTACGGACCCAGGTTGCTGTAAGGCACAGCCGAGTTCGTCTTCGCGAGCATGATCGTGTAGAGAACGTCGGCCGAAGTAAGCGGTTTCCCGTTGCTCCACTTGATGCCGTTGCGCAACTGAATGGTGCACGTGAGTCCGCTAACGGTAACGCTCCTGGCCAGCCAGTTGACGTAACCGTTGGTCACCGGGTTGTACAGCTCCAGGGTCTCGTAGATCAGCCCCTGTGTGCCGGTCGCCATGGCGCCCGTGTTCATCGGGTTCCAGGCGACCGGTGCGCTGTACGCGACACCACTCGTGTAGACGGTCTGGTTGCGCGGGAGGCTGGTCAACGACAATTTCGCGCTCGCATGACGCGTCGCAGCGGAAGCGCCCATCGTGAGCAGCGGCAGCATCAGTGACGCCGCCGCGACGGCGACGGCGAACCCGACTGCCATCTTTCTCTTGTGGATTAACATAATTCCGGTTTTCTCCTGTCTTGGGTTGCTCGCAGCGACGCTGCGCCCGTAGTGCCGCCCCTGCCTGGCCGCTCGATCTCCGACCGGTCCTGCACGGGCTGATGACTCAGAATACGCCCTCTTCCTCCTCCTCTCTCGTGCTCTCCACTAATTCCCATGCCGGTCCGGGACGTCGTCCGGTCGGCGCCGCGGTGCTGGAGCCCTCACAACGCACCGCCACGACGCCGAACGGCTCCAGCCTCGACCATACTCCAGTCGGCGGCAGCTCTACCGAACCGGTCAAGTTGGGTTCGACGGCGACGGTGTCGCTCGAGCAGTTGACGAACACGGCGATCTCACCGTTCCCGACGCGGATGCCGCCGACGAGCACGCGGGGATCGTCCACGCGCACCGGCCTTGCGACACCGGCCGCCGAGGCCAGGGCGGAATACAGCCGCCACGTGTCCTCCGGGTTCGCCGAGGCTCGGTGGGCGGCCATGTGCTCAACCGGATAAGTGCAAAGCACGGTCGAGCCGGTGCCGATGGAATGCCGAAGCAGTGCAGGACGCCCAGTGCCGTCGACGGCCAAGACCTTCGCGTCGATCGGCTCCACGGGCAGGTAGGACCTGGCGCTCGGGCTCCCGCCGACCTTGAAGGACAATTCCGCGCCGGGGCCGAGCTCGCCCAGATCCTCGAGGAACTCGAAGGTGACCACGTCCTCGACGATCGGGTCGACGAGGCCGTAACGCAGGAGGTGGCGCACGCCGAAGAGATCGTCGAGCCAGGACATCCACGGGCCCCGCTGTCTGTTCGTGCTCCCCGCGAAATACGACACGTACACGGTGGCGCCGCCTTCCGCGAGCGCGTGGAGCCGGTCCCACCCCGGTCCGGTGATCAGCTTGGCGCTCGGGACGAGGTACAGGCGCGCGCCCGCCGGCAGGCCGTCGCGCTCCCGCAGCAGTGAAACCGGCAGGTCCGCCTCCTTTGCGGCGACGTAGCACTGCAGCAAGTCGTCCCGGATGTCGTCGCGGAACTGCTGGGGGGCGAAGGGGAGCACCCGCTCGAAGTGCTCGGGTACGACGATGGCCGCGTCGCCGGCTACGATCTCCCACCCGTCGGGCGCGAGCTCACCCAGCTTGTCGGCGAAACGCTTCACCTCGACGAGCTGGGGCTTCGGACTGCCCTTCGAGTCGGTCAGCCCGAAATGGAGCTCGAAGACGTGGTGACGGTAGGGATCCTCGTCGCGCAGCTCGTCGTAGTCGCAGTTGTTCCAGGCGATCCAGCCGCGGCATCCGGCAAGCAGCGTGGTGTAGAGGACCTGACGGTAGTAGCCGGCCGCGTTCTCTCCCGAGGCGAAATCGGAGCTGACGCCGAACTCTTCGAGGATGACGGGCTTGCCGAAGGATCTCGAGAGCTCACAGACGAAAGCCGCCGTGAGGATCTGGCGGACCTGGTCGTCCTGCATCGTGTAGACGTGCGGGCCGATGAAGTCGACGATCGGCGCAAGCGCGCGCAGCGAGTAGCCGTTGTCGCGCCCGGACACCTCCACGCCCCACACGCCGTCTCCGAGCGACACCGGCTGGGTCGCGCCCGATGACCGTATGGCCTGGACGAGGATGCGCGCCCAGGCGGTGACCTCGTCCGTCGTGCCGGCCCCCCCGTAATGCGGCATCTCGTTGGAAACGAGCCAGCCGACGATCGACGGGTGGGCACCGAAGCGCCGGGCGATCTCCGCGGCAAACCAGGCCTGCTGGGACACGAACCACACATCGCGGTACAGGTCTCGTCCCGCCCGCCACGCAGGATCCCAGTTCTGGCCGGACATGTGGCCGACGATGAAGGTGGGGATCGTGCCCAGACCCGCCTCCGAGTGTGCGTCGAGAAAGTCACTGAATCGCTCAAGCACCGACGGGTCGAGGTGCTCGGGCTCCGGCACGAAGTCAGGCCAGAAGCAGAAGGAGCGAGTGACGTTGCAGCCGTGCCCGGCGAGCACCGCCAGCTCCTGGCGCACAACTCTGGCGTCGTAGCGACTCCACATGTGCGGCCCGCCCGTACGCGACCAGAAGTTGGCCCCGATCCAGGGACGACCCCGGCCGAGCTGAGACACCGCTTATCCCTGAGCTTCCCGTGGTTGAGCGCGCACCACTAAAGAGCCGCTCGACCAAGGGCACGCCTGACATCGTGCCGTAAACATTCCGTAACGTACAGTCAACTACTTTTTCGGTTAAGCGTCAAGCGGTCCCGCTCGTCGCGCTGCGCTGCCGGCGAGCGAAGGGGCGCGGTGCCCGGGCAGAGCCGCGAGCGGCACCGGGCGGGCGGCCGGTGGTGCCGCGCGGGATGAGCTGGCCGCAAACCTCGCCGGTTCTGGTGACGACTCCGTCGTCGATGAGCGCCAGGAGGGCACTCGCCGCGTGCATCCCCATCACAACGATGTCCCTCGTCACCGCGGTGAGCGGCGGGTGGACCGCCTGGGTGTACAGCGAGTCGTCCCACCCGACGAGGGACACGTCTCGTGGGACCGAGAGGCCCATCTCGTGCGCAACCCCGAGGCCCGCGACGGCAAGCACATCGTTGTCGTAGACGATCGCGGTGGGGGGCCTGCGGTCCGAAAGGAGCTGGCGGGTCACCTGGGCTCCGCTCTCGGCCAGGTAGTCGGTCGTGAGAACCTGTGGCGAAAGCGAAAGCTCCGCCATGGTCGCAAGGAACGCTTGCGTCCGGGTCTCGGTGTGGAGGAACTCGGGGAAACCTGCGACCCGCGCGATCCGCTCGTGACCAAGACGCGCGAGGTATCGCACGACCTCGACAACCGCGCCCGCGTCGTCACTCCATACCGCCGAGAGGCTGCCGGTACCCTCAGGACCGCCGATGACGACGGCCGGGAGCCCGAGCTGCTCGATCTGCCCGACTCTGGGGTCGACAGTGCGGAGGTCCTTGACGAGCACGCCGTCGACGCGGTGCTCTGCCCACCAGCGGCGGTGAACCGCCATCTCGGCCTGGACGTCATCGACGACCTGGATGGTGAGACCGACCGAGCGGGAGGACAGTTCGGCCTCGATCCCGGCCAAGAGCTGCATGAAGAACGGCTCGAAGGCGAGCGTGCGCGCCGGGCGTGTAAGTACCAGTCCGCACGCGCGAGCACGAGCAGCCGAGAGCGCGCGGGCTGCACTGTTCGGATACCAGCCAAGCTCCTCGGAGATCTCGAGAATGCGACGGCGAGTCGCCTCCGAAATCCCCGGCCTGCCGTTCAGAGCGTACGATACGGCCCCCTTCGAGACTCCCGCTCGAAGTGCTATGTCGGCTATCGTCACCCGGCGTCGCGGGCTGGTCTCGTGTTGCACAGTCTCCACCCGTCAGCCGCCCTGTCAGATCCAGCGGCTATCACGAAACGTACCAGGCTCGTGACCCGGGCGCGAGCCCCGATCGCGCGACGGCACGCCGAGGCTCGGGCGGCGGCGGCCGGCCGGCCACGTCGCACGAACCGCAAACGACCGTGCCCCGGTCGCTGCTGAAGCGGTAAAGTCGACCCTTTCCGACAGCTGCGCTCGACCGTGCGGGCGTCGTGGGCCTCCATCGGGTCCAACCGCCGACCACCCTCTTGGGACTGGCGACGCCGTCGACGGTGCCGGGCGACGAGCTCACTTTGACCTCTCCGCGCGTCGAGAGCCCGGCCCGAGCCGTCAAGATCGCACCCTCCCGGACAATGCCGCGACTCTGGCATTTCTCCGGATCAGTCGACCCGTTGGCGCGCGCACAACGAGACGCCCCGCCTGATGACCTGACGCGGGAGGTCGACTAGTCCACTTGCTCGCCGGCGAGCTTGGCCCCCACCCTGAACGCCTCCTCGTTTATCGGGATCATTGCACACTTCGCCTTCAGCGTGGCGCAGATGGCCGTGAGGAACGTCTCCTCCGGAAAGATCTTCGTCGCTCCCTGTAGCGCACCGAGGGCGACGACGTTCTTCACCAGCGCGGCGCCGAGGTCCTTGGCCACGCTGGCGAAGGGCACCGCCACTGTCCTGACCCCGGTGGCGAGGCCGTCGGGCAAGGCGCTCACGACCGAGCTGTCGTAGACGACCATCCCACCGGGCCGCACGGCTGGCCCGAACCTTGCGAGGCTGGGAGCGTTGAACGCCACGAGCACGTGGGGGCGTGGTGCAGCCGGGGACAGCACCTCTTTCATGGCCACGTGGACGTCGGCGTACGACGTGCCGCCGCGAGACTCGGGGCCATAGCTCGGGATGTGTGTCGAGTCGTAACCTTCGTTGATCGCGCCGCTGGTAATGATCATCGCTGCGGTCTGAGCGCCGTCACCTCCGGAACCGGCCAGCTTGAGGCTGATGTCCTCGGGGTCGATGTGCGTCGGGAACCGCTCGGCGAAGCGCGGTGGGCGCTCGGTCGTCGCGCCCAGCGCTGTCAGCGCCTGTTCCGGATCGAAGCTGGCCGTCGGGATGACCGGGAAGGCCCCCCTGTCGGTGATGTCCTTCTTCACCCCGAGCGGGAAGATGGGCGCCATGTTGTCCCTTACCCAGTCCTCGGCGGCCTCGGGTTCGAGGCCCAGATGGACCGGGCACTCGGAGAGGACCTCGATAAAGGCAAAGCCGGTGCCGGCGACTTGCAGCCCGAGCGCTTTCTTGATGGCGCGCTTGGCGTGTGTCCGCCGCCTGTTGTCGTACAGCGCGACCCGCTCGACATAGACGGGCCCGTCCAGGCCCGAGATCAGCTCCGCCATCTTCATCGGCTGGCCGGCCAGGAGCGTCCGGCCCCCCGGCGTGGTGGTCGTTCGCTGGCCGATGAGGCTCGTGGGAGCCATCTGGCCGCCCGTCATCCCGTAGATGGCGTTGTTGATGAAAATGACCGTTATTGGGATCCCCAGCTGTGCAGCGCTCACGATCTCGGCCAGGCCGATGGACGCGAGGTCCCCGTCTCCCTGGTAACAGATCACGATCGAGTCCGGGTTCGCCGTCTTGTGACCCATCGCCACCGCCGGAGCACGCCCGTGCGCGGCCTGTGAGTTCCCGACGTCGAAGTAGTAGTACATGAACACCGCGCAGCCGACCGGCGAGATCAGGACGGTGCGGTCCTGGACGCCGAGCTCGTCGATGGCTTCAGCCAGGTATTTCTGCGCCAGCCCGTGCCCACAGCCGGGGCAGTAGGTCGTCGAGTGGGCGTTGACCCCCTCGGCGTGGGCGTGGCGCTCGAACTGACGGTAGAAGACCGAGGTCGGCATCAGCGCACCTCCTCCAGGCTGAGCACGTGCTCGATGATCTCGCCCTGCGACGGGAGGATCCCACCCATGCGACGGACGTGGCTCATCGGCGGTGGCATGTGGACGTCCGCGTGACTCAGTGCCAGCCGCAGCTCGTCCTCCAGCTGGCCGCTGCTCGCCTCCACAACGACCAGGCGTTTCACCCGGCCGAGCACAGTCAGGAGGGCCTCGATCGGGAAGGGCCAGAGGGTGACGGGGCGGAAAAGGCCCACCCTCAGGCCCTTGTCGCGCAGCTCCTTGATGGCGCCCTTGGCCATTTGCGACGGCGTGTTGCAGGCCACGAGGAGGATGTCGGCGTCGTCGCAGCGGAAGAGGTCGGCCCGCTGCTCCTCGGCGATCATGCGCGCGTACTTCTCGTTCAGGCGGATGTTGTGCTGCTCGAGCTCCACCTCCGAGAGGTTGACCGAGCAGATCAGGTTGCCCCGATGCGAGCGGTCGCCGAACACAGCCCACTCGGGAATCCCCGGAGCCACCATCTGGCGCGGCAGCCGCACCTTCCCGGTTATCTGGCCGAGATAGCCGTCCCCGAGGATCACGACCGGGTTTCGGTACTTGAAGGCGAGCTCGAATGAGACCATCGCGAGGTCCAGCATCTCCTGCGGCGTCGCCGGGGCGAGCGCGATGGCGTGGGTGTTCCCGTGGCCGAGGCCGCGGCACACCAGCTTGATGTCCGCCTGCTCGGGCCCGATGCTGCCCAGCCCTGGCCCGCCGCGCATGAGGTTCACGAACACCGCTGGAACCTCTGCCCCGATCATGTACGAGATCCCCTCCAGCATCAGGCTGAAGCCCGGTGAGCTGGTGAAAGTCATGCAGCGCTTCCCGGCTCCGCCGGCGCCGTACATCATGTTGACCGTGGCAACCTCGCTTACGGCCTGGACGAAGACGCCGTCGAGCTCGGGTAGCACCTTCGCCATCATCTCGGCGCCCTCGGTCGACGGGGTTATCGGGTAGCCGTAGACGTGGCGGCAACCGGCAAGGATCGCGCCCACCGCGGCTGCGTAGGTCCCCTTGACGATGAGCGGCTCCCGCTCCGGCAAACTGACCGTGGTGTCGGGTCGGGGCTCCGGCTGCGGTACGTCGAAGGGCCGCGGGCCCAGAAGCATCTTGGGGTCCACCAACTCGAAAGCCGCCTCATCGCCTTGCGGTCGGAGACCGTAGGGCTCCGGGCAGGCGTCGATGCAGAGATCACAGCCGTTGCACTGCGTCAGGTCCAGAACGACCGGGATCAGCCCCGTCTCCGGGTTGATCTCGGTACCGATCGCGATGCAGCCCTTAGGGCACGAACTGATGCAGCGCCCACAGCCCTTGCAGTACTCCGGCACGACGAAGGGCTTGGGTCGTTCGACCACTCTGGTCATGGCACCACCTCCTGCAGGGGCTGGCATCGTGCCACGCAGATGCTTCAGGCACCCGCTCTGTATCTGCCAGAGGACGCGCCCACAGTTTCGTGGGCGCGGCGCAGCTCGAACCGGGCGCAGCCGTGCTGCGCCCGCCAGCAGGGTGAGAGCGGGCCCTGGACATCGTGCAAGGAGCTGCTCGCATTGCCAGAACCGGACAAGACGCTTTCACCTGTTCCATCTTCGACCCGTGCGCTTGGCCCGGCTAGGCCCGAAAGACTCTTTCGACGGTCCAGGATCTCCGGCCGCGCAAGAACGAGCGTGCGCACTCACAGGTCGGTTGGGCCCTCGGCCCCAACCTGCCACCGCCCGACACCGCCGGCATGAGGCTTGACCCGGTCCCGGGGTGGAATACCCGAGTGACCTTCGACCCTACAACCCCGCTGGCAACTACAGGAGACTGGACGGGTAGAGGGCCTGCACAGGGGATCGGGAACATGAGCGAGAGAGGCGCCGAGGGATCGGAGGAAGTCCTGCGCATCAGTCGCCGTGTCGGGATCCACACCCTTGAGGGCGCCCAAGCCGAGACCGACCGGTATCTCGACGCCGTGCTGCGGGACCGCTCCGACGCGGCCCGGGGCGCTCTGGACCCGTTCCTGTGCCCTCACGCGATCGCAGTGGTCGGGGCCAGCGCTGATCCGAACACGATCGCGGGCTTGCTCTTCGGCAACCTGGTCGAAAGCCACTTTGGCGGCATCGTGTTGCCCGTGAACAAGAAACATCCGACGGTGCAGGGTATTGCCGCCTATCCGGATCTGGCCTCTTGCCCAGTCGTCCCCGATCTCGTCATCGTCTGCGTGCCGGCCCCCGCCGTTCCCAGTGTGGTCGCCCAAGCCGGTGCTCTCGGCGTCAAAGCGGTGTGCGTCATCTCAGCCGGGTTCGCGGAGACCGGCGCAGAGGGGGCTGCTCTCCAGGCCGATCTCGTGCAGGAAGCTGTCGCGCGCGGCGTGAGGCTTGTCGGCCCGAATTGCACGGGGATACTCAGCGGTACCGCCGACGCACGATTCAACGCGACCTTCAGCCGGGCCGTCCCCCCGCCAGGCAGGACGTCCCTGCTCAGCCAGTCAGGCGCAATTGGGCTCGCAGTGCTGGAGGCGGCGGAGGTCCGCGGCCTTGGGATCGGCGGGTTCGTGTCGGTGGGCAACAGTACCGATGTCGCCAGCAACGACCTGCTCCTGTACTGGGGCCAAGATCCCGCCACCGACCTGATCCTGCTCTATCTGGAGGAGATCCAAGACCCGCGGTGGTTCACCCGGATCGCCCGATGGGTCGGCAGCCGCGTCCCCATCGTGGCGGTGAAGGCGGCCCGGACGCAGGCCGGCTGTCGTGCGGCGGCGTCGCACACTGCAGCGCTCTCCGGCGGCGACGTGGCGGTGGATGCCCTGCTCCACCAGGCGGGCGTCATCCGTGCCGAATCCATCGAGGAGATGCTCGACCTCGCCACGATGTTGAGCTCGCAGCGGCGGTTCCGAGGACGTCGAGTGGCCGTTGTGACCAATGGGGGCGGCCCGGGCATTCTCGCCGCAGACGCCTGCGAGACCAACGGGCTCGTCGTGCCCGAGCTCACCGGTCTCACCGCGGAGCGTCTGCGGTCCCTGCTGCCTCCGGAGGCGAGCGTGTCCAACCCTGTCGACATGATCGCCAGCGCCACCGCACAGCAGTACGGCCAGGCGGTCCGCATCCTCGGGGCTGCACCGGAGATCGACGCGCTGATCGTGGTGTTCAACACACCCCTGCTCACTCGCTCCTCGGAGGTGGCCGACGAGCTGATCGCCGCCCGTGCTGAGCTCGGCAGGGACGTGCCGCTGGTCACGGTGTTCATGAACCGGGAGGGCCCGCCGTGGGTGCTGCGCGAGGCAGGAATCCCGTCGTTCGCGTTCCCGGAGAACGCGGCGCGCGCCCTCGGGCGGAGCGTCGCATGGCAAGGCCGGCGGGGTCGACCGACAGGCAGGCTGCTTCGACCCGACGTCGACGCCCACCGCGTCGGCCGGCTCGTGGCCGCGGCCTTTGGCCGCGCGAGCGACGGCTGGCTGGCGGCGGCCGACGCCCAGGCTCTGCTCGACGCGTATGGCATCGCAGCCGCCCGTGCCATGTATGTACGCACCCCGGACGAGGCCGGGGCGGCCCAGATCGAGCTCGGGTGCACGGTGGTCGTCAAGGTTGCTGCCGCTATCCACAAGAGCGATGTCGGCGGCGTCCGGCTCGGGGTGACAACACCCGCCGCAGCCGCGGATGCGGTGCGGGCGATTCGCGCCGACCTGGAATCGGCCGGGCTCGGCGGGGTGGCGGGCGAGCTCCTCGTGCAGGAGCAAGTCGAGTCGGGGCAGGAGATGATCGTGGGTGTCAACCACGACCCCCTGCTCGGCGCAGTCGTGATGGTCGGTCTGGGCGGCAAGCTCGTCGAGGTGCTGGGGGACGTCGCTTTGCGTATCGCACCGCTCACCGACAACGACATCGAGGAGATGCTGCAGTCGCTGAAGTCGTACCGGCTGCTGACCGGCTACCGGGGGGCGCCCGCTCTCGACGTCGACGCGCTGCGCCAAGTGCTTCACCGGGTCTCCGCACTTGTCGATGACCTGCCGGAGATCGCCGAGATGGACCTCAACCCGGTGTTTGTCCTCGAAAAGGGGGCCGTGGCGGCCGACGTGCGCATTCGTCTCGGCGACCGTTCCTCATCACCATCCTGAGTGCGGTCCACACTCCCGTCACGGCGTGGTTTGCTGCTCCTTTCACTGCCTCTTCTCCAATGCCTCATCGGTGTTGACCGCTACCACGAAGGCTCAGCTCAACACCCTGGCCAGGGAGATCACCGCCGGCGGCCTGGTCGCGGAACCAACGCCAGGCAGTTTGGCAATGGCGGGCGGGTTTGGAGCCACTCCAAGTCGACCGCCCCGGTCAGCCGGACGTCGTCGCTGTCGAGATCGGTGAAGAGCATCGGTCCGCCCGGCGCGCGCCCGAACTGGCTCGGGAGGACGCCTCCCGCCGGTTCAGGCCTCTACGACCCTGGGATCGTCCAGGATGTTCACTTGTCGCAGCACACGACCACCTTTGAGGTCCGTGGTCTGCACGATCACATAGCCGGGTGATTCGCCGCTGGTGCTTGACCGGTGGCACAGGCGCGCCCGCCGCACGAAGGACCGGACGAAACCTCGTCTAGGGAGATGTTCTCAATCGTGTTCTCGCCGTAATGGGTGAAGACCCCGGCCCAGAAGTCGAAGACGGCCCCCCGACCCCGGAGCGAGCCTCCCCAGTGCAGCGGGGGAGGCGGACCGTACTCAACGTCTGCGGCAAACAGAGCGAAGACGACTTCGAGATCTCCACGGTTGAAGGCGTCGCCGGCGCGGTCGAAAGCGGACCGGAGGACGCGGCTGCGAATCGGCTCGGGAAGCCGCGTAAGAGCCCGTGCCACGAATGCAGCCAATCCGGGAGCGCTTACCTCCACTCTGTCGGTCAGGGGGCGTCGGCACTCCTGCGTCGACGCGGATACTACGTTTCGTGTTCGTTCTGGGCCTGGGCGGTTCTGGCGCGACACTCGTTGCGACCGGGCGTGGAGCTCTGGGCCGATCCGACCCCTTGGGTTCCCTGCCGGTGCGCCGGCGATACCCGGCGACTCGGCGTCGGACGCGTCGAGCTGGACCCGCAGAGGCGCTGACCACGGTGTGCAATGGCGTCGAGTCGACACTCAGCTGCACTACCTTGCTCTTCGCGGGACGATGGTGCACAGGAGCTGGTCGTCGGCGCTGGCCCCAGGCGAGGCGCGTCGTGACCCAGGAGAGAGGAGAGTCATGATCCGCAAGTACGCCGCCGAGCTGATAGGTACCGCGCTGCTCGTCTATTTCGGGGTCGGAGTGGCAACGCTCTCGTTCGGCTTTCACGTCGCTGGAAGCAGCTTCTCCGCTGGCGTCGTCGCGACGGCGCTCGCGTTCGGGCTCACACTTCTGGCGCTGGTCTACGCCATCGGCCCGATCTCAGGCTGCCACGTGAACCCAGCAGTGACGATCGGCGCTCTCTTTGCAGGCCGTATCGGTCCACTCGACGCGATCGGCTACTGGATCGCACAGTTCGTCGGCGGCGTGGTCGGGGCACTCGTGTTGTGGGCGACATTCAGCGCCTCTCCGCTGTACTCGAGGACCTCGACCGGTCTCGGGACCGACGGCTGGGGGGCTGCGAGCCACATCCACATCAGCGCGAGTGGCGCTTTCCTCGCCGAGATCGTGCTCACAGCGTTCTTCGTGCTCATGATTCTCCGGGTCACGGCGAAGGGCGCAAACGCGGCGACTGCGGGCGTCGCCATCGGGCTCACGCTCACCGTCGTCCACCTCATCGGCATCCCGATCACCGGGACGTCGGTGAACCCCGCGCGGAGCCTCGGCCCGGCCCTGATCGTCGGTGGGACCGCGCTGCGGCAGGTGTGGCTCTTCATCGTCGCCCCGCTCGTCGGCGGCATCCTCGCCGCGGCAGTCGAGCGCGTGCTCGCAGCGAGCAAGCAAACCGCCGAGGCACCGAAGCCCGCGTAACTCATCTCCAACGCTTGGTCGAGATCGGGAAGCGAGCCTCTAAAGGAGCTCGGCTAGCGCCCTTGACTGTCGCAATCGACGTGCGGTGACGCGCACCGCTGTTCACGTGCAGAGCCAGACGCGATCACCTGAGCGATCGACTGTTCCCAGTCGTCGAGGAAGTCCGCGTAGTGCGCCTCGAACCGGTACAGCCGGCCGTTTGCCTCGGGCTTCAACGCCGTGAGGTCGTAGCCAACCGTCACCGTGGTTCCGCCCGTCGAGGGTTGACAGCTCACGGTGACGGTCCCGGCGCGATCCCCCGGTGTGGCCACGCTGTACCCGATCGCCGTTCCAGGCACGAAGCGGACGACCGTCCAGATCGACCGGTAGCCGGCGTGGCCGGTCTCGAACACGACTCCGGGCTCGGTGTCATCCGTCGCTGCGCCCGGGAATTCAGGTGTCCAGCCGCGTGCCCAGGCACGTTCGCCATTTGGGGTGAACAGGGCGAACGCCTGCCGAAGCGGAAGGGCCACTTCAATGGAGCCGGTCAGCTTCACGCGTGCGCACGCCGTCACTTTTCCGCCTCCTCATCTGGGCTGTGGAGGTGGTGGCTGTCCTCGGCAGTCAGATCCAGACCGTAGACCTGCCTGAGGCGCTCGATGACCGCCACCGTCGAATCGTCGAAGGGGGGCTCCTGCGCGAACGCGTGCAGCACGATGCCCTCGAGCAAGTCACCCAACGACAGGTCGAAGTACTCGGCTAGTCCCTTGAGGACCTTCAGCAGCCTGCGCTCGACTCGGACGCCAGTCTGCACACGTTCTATCGTTACCATTACACCATTGTACCACGGTAACCTCTACGTTCGGCCCCGGGGTGCGCCATGGTGATAGTGATCGTTATCCTGCTTGTCGTCGCGGCATTCATCTGCTTCGTGATCGACGCCCGATGGGGGTCGCGTCGGTCCCCGAAGGCATCGCCGGGCCGCACAGCGTCTGGCCATACTCCACCGGGTCGCACTCCGCCGGGTCGCACTCCGCCGGGCCGCACACGGGACGCTGGGGAACGCAAGCCCCGGTGAAGCCCGGCGAACAGTCTCACCGGTTGTTCGCCGGCGCCCTTCGTAGCCAGCCCGGTGGTGGGCGGGACAGACAGCAGGACGGCAGAGCAGTTGAGCCGGTCCATTGGGTCCGCCGTCGACCAGCACGCGGCGTCGTGGACGTCACGGTGCGCTGCGGCCTGCCAGCGACCACGCCCGGACCGTTCAACCTCTACGGATGCCCCCACATCCACGCTGCGCCCGCGGGCCGGGCACTGCATGCCGGGCCGGAGGCCGACACCGCATGGGTCAGACGGGAGCGACGACCTTGTCACCGACGCGAGGCGCTACAGGCACGTTGCGGGATACGAAGCCCGCCGAGCGCCGGGGTGACAACGAGCACCGTGAGCGGTATCAGGAAGTACTTGTAGACGACCACGACGCTGGCGAACGAGCGAAGGTGGCACCGTGGTTCCACGGGTTGAGGCCGACGGCGTTCAGCTACACGGTGAGGGCCCGGCACGTACGTCCCGGGCGTGCTGACTGCGGGGACGTTCCATCAAGAGGAAGACGCATCCTCTGGGATGTGCACGACGGCACCAACGCGGTCGTCGTCGGGCTCGAGCATGACAAGTATCGGAGACTGATCGTCGAAGCTCCGGATCCGAAGGAGACCGTCCAGCTCATCGAGAATGTCCTGAAGCGCTGAGGGTCGCCGGCGCCCGGATCGGTGGCCTCTTCCTCGCTTTGCCTGCCCTCCCGCGGGGTCGACCGCCGCGACGGTCCTCCACGTCGCCTCAGGTGCCCCGGAAGACAGGCTGGCGTTTCTCGGCGAAGGCGTTGAGACCCTCGAGGTAGTCGCTGCTGTCGTAAGCCTCCCGTCGCAGCCCCTGGATGCGCTCGTACACCTGCGCCGCGATGGGCTGATAGTCGTTGAGGACACGGAGCTGTTCCTTGATCACCGATATGGCCAGGGGCGATTTCGAGGCCATCGTCGCGGCCAGATCGAGGGTGAACGCCTCGAGCTCGGCCGCATCCACCAGGTGGTTGACGACTAGCCATTCCTTGGCCTTGTGGGCGTCGACGGGCGTAGCAGCGAAGAACATCTCCTTGATGAGGTTGATGGGCAGCCGCCCGAGGAAGTGGAGCAGCCCGGTGGTGTTGTACGGGAGCCCCAGGTTTGCAGGAGTGATGGCGAACATCGCCGTCTCGTCGGCTGTGACCATGTCACAGCTGAGTACCAGGTCGAAGGCCCCGCCCCACACCGAGCCGTGCACCATGGCGATGATCGGAACCGGGCAGATGCGGATGGCGCGGATCAGTTCCTCGAGAGGGTCGTTGTAGGCCAGCGGATCGCGTCGACCCCTGGGAAGTTCGTTGATGTCACGGCCCACGGACCACACGCGCATCCCCGCCGCGGCACGAAGCACAATGGCGCGCACGTCCTGGGCTCGCAAGCTCTCGAGAGCCGCGACGATGCCGTTTGCCAGCTCTGCACTGAGGGCGTTGCGCCGATGATTGTCGTCAAGGGTGATGACGCCGACTCTGCCGAGGACTTCGGTCCGGAGGGCGCCACCTGCCAAGCCAATGGCCTCGGCTGGGACCGAGCCGTCCCCACTTCCCGCCTCGCCACCTTCTTGCGGCACCGCTGGATGGTCGCGAGACGGGTTGTTCGCACCGCTGGCAAGCGCCACGTAGGTCCGGGCCAGCGCATCTCTCCCCGCTGCGAGGATCGCGTTCAGAAGCTCCAGTGCCTCGATCCGCTGGTCTCCGGCGAGAGTGTCGGCCACCTGGCGCCAGAGCACCTCCTCCAGGACGTTGAATTCTCCCTGGACCTCGCCAATGTCGAAGCCGGCCGCGAAGCGGTCCACCGCGAGTTGGTGGGACGACGCGATGATCGGCTCGACGTCGCCGTCGTGCACGCACCGCACGACGAGCTCGAACAGGTTCCGCAAGTGACGGCGCCGCATCTCCGGGCTGGACACCTGGTCACACGTATGGCGTCGCTCGAGCTCGGCAAATGCCTCGTCCACGACTCGATCCTCGGCGCCGGCAAGGACTGCTGACGTTTCCATGACGGGTACCTCCGTTCCCCTGCCGTCTCTTCGGGTGTTCATGTGAGGCGCCGGGAGCTTCCGCTCCCCCGAAGGGTTGGTCGGGCCCCTGAACCCACGCGATGACCGAGATCGGCTCGTTGCCAAGTCTAGAAGGTCGGCAATCCAGCAAAACTACGGGCTCATGTCGGCAAACAGCGCAGCACCGGTGTCAACCCGTCGAACACAGATTGACGTGCTTGACATTCAGGATGTGGGTCACCGCGCTCACGAGCCTGCTCCGGGCGAGCTTGCCCGCGTCCACGGCGGCGATCACCGCAGCAACGGTCTGGTTCGTGAGCGACGCCACCGCCGTCGGATCGGCACCGTAAAGCACCATGTCTGCGCCTGCCTGTATCGCCGCCACCGTGGCCTTGGGGACCGAGTACCCGATCGCGCTGAGCGCTACCGCCGAGAGCGAGTCTGTGATGACCAGGCCTTGGTAGCCGAGCTGATCGCGAAGCAATCCTGAGATGACAACGGGAGAGATGCTCGCGGGGAGGTCGGTCAGCCCGGGAATCGTGGCGTTCGCGATCATCACCGCGGGAACGTGCGCGTCGATCGCATCATCGAAAGGAACTAGCCCGACGCGCTTGAGCTTGCTCCACGGCGGCGTGGAAGCGGGCATCACGTCGGTGTTGCCTGTGGCGCCACCAAGCCCGGGGAAGTGTTTGACCACCGGCACGATCCCGCCTGCCTGAAGGCCGGCCTCGAACGCGAGCCCGTCCGTGGCCGCGATCTTCTCCTGCGCGCTGAAGGACCTCGTGCCGTCCGGGTCGCGGTCGTCGGGCCCTTGCCCGCCGTCCACGTCGAGCACCGGAGCGAGGTCCATCGTCACGCCCGCTGCGAGCATGCGCCGAGCGAGGCCGGCAGCCAACTGTCTGATCTGAGCCGGCGTCATGGTCGCACCCATCTGCCTCGCCGAGGGGATCGACCCGACCAGGTTCGCCATCCGCTGGACCGCGCCTCCCTCCTCGTCGGTCATCACAAATGGCGCCACGCCGTTCGGAGCCGAAGCGACAAGGCTCTGCAGGGCCACGCCGAGATTTGAAGGAGCGGACGCTCCGAAGAGGATCACTCCGCCTGCGCCTGCGGCAACCTCCGAGGTCACCGACGTGACGTCGCTCTCATCGACGGGAACGACGACGGTTTGCTCTGCGAGGCTTTGCAGGCTCCATGTGGCAAGAACGCCCGCTGTCGAGCAGGCGAGCGTCGTCGTGGTGGTTGTCGCGGGCGTCGTGGTGGTTGTCGCGGGCGTCGTGGTGGTTGTCGCCGGCGTCGTGGTGGTTGTCGCCGGCGTCGTGGTGGTTGTCGCCGGCGTCGTGGTGGTTGTCGCCGGCGTCGTGGTGGTTGTCGCCGGCGTCGTGGTGGTTGTCACCGGCGTCGTGGTGGTTGTCGCCGGCGTGCCTGTCGTGCCGGTCGTGGTTGACAGGGTGGCTGTCGACGCGCACCCGGACACGAACGAAGCGACCAGCGTGATCGCGATCCCGGTCGCCACACCCGTGAGGAAGTGAGAATTGAGGCGATGTGATGAACGTGACCAGAGGGCCGAGACGCGGTGTGCCACGAGCCCATCTTCTCGCGGAACCTGGCCCGTCTGGATGCAGAGCACGACCGTCGGGCGCAAGGAACCGGCCCCGGCCGGTGGGGCCGGGCTGCCCGGCCACAAGGACGAGACGGTAGGTTGTTGACAGAGATTGGGAGGCCGAGATGACTGAGGATCCGGGTCAGGCCAGGTGGAATGTCGCCGAATGGCGCGGCAAGATGCTCCTCGACTGCAACGGCGAGAAGATCGGTAGGCTCCAGGACGTCTACGTTGACGTCGAGACCGACGAACCGCAGTTCGGCACTGTCAAGGAGGGCTTCATCGGCCGACACCTGACCTTCGTGCCATTGGGGGCGATCCAGATCGGACCCGATGACCTGCGGGTCACGGTGACCAAGGAGCAGGTCCGGTCTGCGCCCGACATCGAGATGCACGGCGAGGAGCTGTCTCAGGCGGACGAGTCGGCCCTCTATCACCACTTCGAACTGAACTACACGCCACCCAGCATCGAGAGCGGGCGGCGGCTCGCCCGCCGCTGAACGGGTTGACACAGGGACGCCTGGAACGGTTTGAGGAGGGACCCCCGGCGACGAGGAGCCGTCCGCAACCACCGGAGTGAAGGTTTCCCGCGGGACCAGCGCCCCGGTCGACTCTCGCGGTCCGCCGAGCGTCGCGCCCACGCCCGCGTGCGACTCAAGGGGCGGGCCGCGCCAGGCCGCTGAGCAGGGACGGCAGCCCAGGCATACCTTTGAGCGCCCACGGCGCCACCACCGAAGCCCCGGTTGCGGTTGCCGCGCTGCCAACGGCGATCCCCCATCCGACCGGTCCCATCGGGGTGCACCCGAAGAAGTGGCTCACTCCGGGCGTCTGAACGATGCCGACGAGCACGCCGGCGGACGCGAGCGTCGACGCCAGCACGACGGGGCTCGCGCCGCCGATGACCGCCGTCTGGCCGAGCTGGGTGCCCACCAGCGCGGCCAGCGCGACCGTGCTGGCACGCCTGGAGGTCCCCGTCGACCGGGCAAGCAGCCAGGCGCCCGTGGCGCCGGCGGTCGTAGTCGCGGCGCGCAAGCCGATCTGGCGCGCGAGGGCGCCACCGAGCGATGCCTCGGGTCCCTCATGCAGCAACTCCTCTGGTGTGCGCCGCGCGGGCGAGCGCAAGGCGATGGTCATCGCCGGCAGCATGTCGGTGAGAAGGTTGACCAACAGCATCTGGCGTGCCCCGAGCGGCGACGCCCCGGCAATCGCGGTGGAGGCGAGGATGAACCCGACCTCTCCCAGGTTGCCCCCGATGAGGATGGCCAGCGCGTCGCGCACCGAGGCCCACATGGCGCGCCCTTCCACGATGGCGTCGATGATCGTCTCTATGCGGTCGTCGAGTACGACCAGGTCCGCCGCCTCGCGTGCCGCGGGCGAGCCGCGGCCGCCGAGGGCGATTCCGGTATGAGCCAGACGGATGGCAGGAGCGTCGTTGGCACCGTCCCCCGTCATCGCGACGGTGCGGCCGTTGCGCTGGTAGGCGCGAATGATGCGCATCTTGTGCGCCGGGGTGACCCGGGCGAACACGGTCGCCTCGCCCAGGGTGGCGTCGAGCTCGTCATCGTCCCAGGCATCGAGGTCCGCCCCGGTCAGCACACGCGCGCCGTTCAAGATCTGCAGTTCCTTGGCGATCGCGGCGGCCGTCGACGGGTGGTCTCCGGTGATCATCACGACCGACACGCCGGCGGCGCGCAGGTCGGCCACAGCCGCGGCAGCCGTCGGGCGCACCCCGTCGGCCAAGCCGAGGAACCCGAGCAGTTCCATGTCGCTCACGCGTTCATCGGCTAGATCGGCGCTCGCCGACGCGGGCCGCTCGGCCACGGCGAGCACCCGCAGCCCCCGCCTCGCCAGGCGCTCCACCACTGCGTCGAGCCGTCGTCGGGCACGGCGGTCGATCACTGTCACGCCCTCGGGCGCCCTCCAGGTGGCACAGCGCGGCAGCACGACCTCAGGCGCACCCTTGACCGACACCCGCGGACCACGCGGGCTGTCACCGACGACTGCGTGGTACCCACGCGCCGGCTCGAAGGCCAGTTCGCCGAGAAGCTTCCAGCCGCCGAGCCCGTTGCTCGCCTCCACTCCGGCCACCTCGCCGCCCTCGAGCACGGCCCGGTCGGTGGCATGCGGCAGGTCGTCGCCGTCCTCGGCCACAGGGCTGGCCCGGAGTGCCGCCGCCAGCACGGCCACGGACCGGAGCGCCAGATCGCCCACAGGCTCGTCGGTGGCACCGTCGGACACTCGCTGCAGTGCGATACGCCCGACCGTGAGCGTGCCGGTCTTGTCGAAGCACAGCACGTCGACCCGCCCGAGTGCCTCGATGGTTCGTGGGTTGCGCACCAGCGCGCCGCGTTCGGCGAGCCGGTGCGCGGCGGCGAGCTGAGCAACGGTTGCCAGCACGGGCAACCCCTCGGGCACCGCGGCAACCATCAAGCTGACGCCGGAGTTCACCGCGGCACGTGGCGAGCGGCCGCGCAGCATGCTCAGGCCCGTGACTGCTGCCCCGCTGACCACGGTGGCGGGCACGGTCAACTTCGTCAGCGCGGAAAGCCTGGCCTCGACTCCGCTCGGGGCAGGCTCGGGCGCATCGGCCAGGCTCCGCCCGACCTCGGTCTGGTCCCGGACGCCGACCACGACGGCGAGAATCGTGCCCGTTGCCACCACCGAGCCCTCGTAGACCATGCAGGTCCGATCGGCGAGCGTCACGCCGGCGACAGGCACGGCGTGCTTGGCCACCGGGAACGACTCACCGGTGAGCGCGGACTCGTCGACCTCGCACCCGACGGCCTCGAGGATGCGACAGTCGGCGGGGACCATGTCGCCCGCCTTCAGTTCGAGCACGTCGCCGCGCACGAGCTGACCCCTCTCCATGGCCCTCACGCGGCCACCTCTGCGCACGTCGATGCTTGTCGTCATGGCGTGCAGCAACTTGGAGATGGACGCATCGGCGCGGACTCGCTGCACCCCGCCTATCAAGGCATTTGCAGCCGTGACACCGGCGACGAGCCCGGCGTCGGTGATCGACCCGACAGCCGCGGCGAGGCCGGCACCCACGGCCAGCACCGGGGTGAGCGGGTTCGCCAGCTCGGTGGCCACGGCGCGGGTGAACGAGACGCGAGGTGACCCTTCGGCGGGCAGCTCCGCGTGGCGACGCGCCGCTTCGGCGGCCGAGAGCCCCCGGCGCGACGAGCCGAGCGCACGCAGCACGGCGTCCGGCGCCATGGCGTGCCAGGCGATCTCCGCGACCGGCGCGGGCGCGGGGCGCCGGCCCAGCGATGAGGCAGCCGCCATGCCCGCCGCCTGCGCCGCGAGCGCGGCCACGTTCACCGGCACGGCCGCTCGCCGTGACACGCTGGCAGCAGGGCCGAACTGCGACCACGCCGCGCCCGCCGCGGATCCCACTGCCGATAGGGCGACGCTGCGCGTGCTGACGGCGCGCGCCACCGGCAGGGACTCCACCACCAGGTGTGCGTCGGCCAGACCGGGACGCGTCAGCAACGCGGCGCCCCACGGCGGATGGTGGCCGTGACCGTCGACACCGACTCCGACATCGGCCGCGCGAAGCGCCGCATGCGCCGAGCCGCCCGACACGAGCAGCACGCCGTGACCGGCTCCCTGCAACGAGCGCACCGAAGCCGCCAGGCGGGTGCCGCCGGCGACCAGGCCGTCGGCCGCGAGCCGCTCGCGCAGCCCGCTGCGCAGCCCGGCTACCAGGAGCTGGCGGCCACCGCGACGCACCGACCGGGCAAGGGGCTCGGCCAGGGGATCGAGCTCCACCTCGAGGGGGATCACACCGACCAGAACACCCGACCGGGCCACGCCGAGCACGCCGGGGCGGCCCCGCCCCAGCGTTCGCGCCCGCGCGGCAGTCCCGGCTGGCAGCTCCGCATCGATCGATTCCAACGGCGCCACCCTCCACACACCACGCCGTGCCGCGCGCCCGGGCTGCGCCGGGTCGAACAGCTCGAGCGCCTTGACGCCGACCACGGCCGCGTCGAACCCGTCCACCAGTTCCACCCCGCCTAGCACGAGCCGACCAGTGGTGAGCACGGCGGCGTCGAGCACGACCACATCGACCCTGTCGAGCCGGCGCAGCGCTCCGCTGTCGAGTACGACGACATCGCGTGCCGCGAGCTCGCGCCCCAGCCGAGCGGCGAACGCATCGCGCCCGTGGCGCGCCGCTTTCGGCACGGCGGCTGTCACAATGCCACCGGCACGCCGGGGGCTGAGCGTCACGACGAGAGCGGCCGCTGCTCCGGCCACACTGAGCGCCCCGGAGACGTCCGCGTAAGCCTCCACCGGCCCTGCACCGAGCGGTGCTCCGCGCGGCGGCAAGCTAACTGCGTCGAGGGGCTCGTCGCGTGGCGCGTCGCAGAGATCCGCCTCGCGCCGCTCCCACGTCCGACGCATCGCCACCAGCTCGCCGAACTGGTTGGCGCGGTGCGCGATGTCGGTCACCAAGGTGAGCGGTCCCTGCGACAGCGACTGTACGAAGGCACTCGTGACACCGAGCCCGAGGTCCGTGAGGGCTACCCCAAGATGCTGGTCGAGGAAGCGCCGGACCCGAGGCTCGTTCTCCGCCAGCGCCATGAGCGAGCCCAGCTCGGCGGGGATGGGCGTCGCCCGCAGCAGCTGGCCGAACACACCTCCGCTGAGCGCAACGACGTCCGCCCCGATGGCGATCGCCTGCCGTCGGACCGGCTCGATGTCGCCAGGGTGCTCGGGGCGCTCGTGGGAGAAACGCTCCTTGTGGACCTCGTGCGCCTCCTCCACACCCTCGATGACGCCGAGCAGGTCCTCGGTCGAGGGACCCTCGGGATCGAACGCCACGATGACGCGGCCGGCGACGGCATTGACCTGCGCCCACCGCACCCCTGGCACGGCCCGCAGCGCTCGCTCCACGTCGCCCACCAGGACCTTGCGCGCGGGGTCGTGGACTCCGCGCACCTCGATGTGAGCCTTGCCCTGGCCAACCCACAGCCGGCGCCGTCGTCGTCCCGGGCTCAGACGGTCGAGCGCGCCGCCCAGGGCCGCGCCGGGTGCCGCCGCGCCCTCACGCAGCAGCCTGAGGGGGTTCACCCGCCCGGGTTCGTCGGGCCGGTTCCCCTGGGGGGAACCTGGTCAGGCAGCCGTTGGCAACGCGACGGGGCGGCCGCGAGCGGCCGACCGGTCTCCGACCCACTCCAGCAGGCGCCAAAGCGCGAGCTGGACGGCGACGGCCAGGAGCTCCACGAGCAACCGCTCCAGGAAAACCTCCACCGGGCCCCTCCTGTCTCGACACTGCGTGACTGGTGAGGTTGATGGTAAGGAAGTGACATGAATTTCAGGCGACCTACAGCCGACACCTGGACGAATTCTCGATGAAGGCTTCGCGTGCGGCAACCGGTGGGCAACGTGGCGGCCGGGGGGTCAGGAAAAGAAGGTGCTCAAGCACGCCGGTGGCGGGCGATGGCCACGCCGACTCCGGCCAGCAGAACCAGGGGCCAGTCGAGTGCGCCCGCCGCCACGGCCGCAGCCAGCCCACCGTAGAAGCCGACCTTCACCACGGGCTCGGGCACGTGGACGTGGACCACGGGAACCACGTAGTCACTTGGAGAACGCCCGTTGTCGGCCGAAGTTTCCCGCTTTGTCACCGCAGGGCGTGTCGCCATGATTCCTCCTGGTCGTCGTGCTAGCCGATGCTATCCAGCAGGTGGCAGGGATCGTTGCGCGGGCGCCAGGGCGATGCGAGCTACGGCGGCGGGGCCAGCTCGCCCGGTCCCAGCCGCGTCACACGCTCCAGGCGGCGACGCGCCCGCGAACCGACAAAGCGACCCGGGTGCCCTCTTCCGGCAAGGTCCCCGCGTCCGAGGTCCGGGCGATGAGGACCTTCGAATCGTCCCAGTCGGCGCGCAGCCTGACCACTGCGTCGTGGCCGTAGAACTCGGCGTCGACAACACGAGCAGTCGCGCGATCATCGCCGGGCTCGCTCGAGAGCACGATCTGTTCGGGACGGACCAGGACCAGGAGCGCGGCTCCATCGACTCTCGTACCGCCCGGTGCCGTCCCATCCTCGAGCCGCAGGAGCCCAAGGGGCGTCTCGACGCCGCCGCCACGCGTGATCCCGCGAAGAAAGTTCGTCTCACCGAGACCGGCGGCGAGCTCGGGGCTCAAAGGGCGAGCATAGAGAGCCTGCGGTGTGTCGTATTGGCCGATCCGCCCGTCGCGGATCACCGCGACTCGATCGGCGAGCGAGAAGGCCTCGTCCTGGTCGTGGGTAACCAGCAGCGCGGTCGTCCCCGCCTTGCGGAGCACGCGCCGCACATCTTGGCGCAGGGCTGCCCGCAAGCTCGCGTCGAGGGAGGCGAACGGCTCGTCCAGCAGCACGAGCGATGGTTCGATGGCAAGCGCCCGGGCGAGGGCGACGCGCTGCTGCTGGCCGCCGGAAAGCTCGTGGGGATAGCGCCCTTCGAGCCCTTCGAGCCCGACCATCTCCAGGAGCTGCGCCACCCGCTGCCCGCGCCGCTCGCGACGGGGGAGGCCGAAACCGACGTTCTGCTGTACCGACAGGTGCGGGAAGAGGCTCCCGTCCTGGGGCACGTAGCCGATGCGGCGCCGATCGGGCGCCACGAAGCGTCCGGTGCCGTCGACGAGCTCCGAACCGAGTCGCACCACACCGCGATCGGCACGTTCGAAGCCCGCGATCACCCGGAGCAGAGTGGTCTTGCCGCTCCCCGACGGCCCGAGGATGGACGTGAACGACCCCGCAACGACCGCGAGGTCGAGGCCGCGCAGCACGGCCCGGCCACCGTAGGACTTGTGGACACCGGTGACCTCCAGACCGGTCACGTCACGGCCTTGGGTGTTGGGCGACCGCCCGGCGAAGGGGAAGACGGTCGAAGAAGCGCCCGAGCACGTAGCTCGGCACGGCCGCGATCGCGATGATGACTAGCGCAAACGGGGCGGCCTGGCCGTAGGAAAGGTTCTGCTGGTAGGCCCAGAATTGCGTCGCCAGTGTCTCTGCCCCGGTCGGGATCAGGATCAGGGTCGCTGTGAGCTCGGTGACCGCCGACAAGAACACGAGGCAGAAGGCCGCTCCAAGCCCGGGGGCGATGAGCGGCAACGTCACCCGGACAAGTGTCCCGGGCCTGCGCACCCCGAGTGAGCCCGCCACTTCCTCCAGCCCAACAGGTGACTGCGCGACCGACGCCCGCACGCAGACGAGCGCGAGCGGAAAGAACAGGATCGAATACGCGAGGACGAGCAGTGGTGCCGACTGGTGTCCGAAGCCGTTCAGGTCGTGCTCGGAGAAGTAGGAGATCGCGAGCGCGACGACGAGCCCGGGCATCGCCAGGACGAGGAACGTCGTCCTCTCGAGGAGAAGGTGCAACCCACCGGGATGGCGGACGACCAAGAGCGCGACCGGCACCGCCATCGCGGTCGCGACCGACGCTGCAGCCAGGCTGTAGCCGACGGTGTGCAAAGCCGCTGAGCCGAGCGGCACGCCCACGAGCGCGTGCGCTCCGCCCTCGAAGATCCAGTAGATCGACGATCCGACCGGCACCCCGAGGCCGGCAAGCACGAGCAGGGCGTACGCGGATGTCACGGGCAGCTTGCCTCGCCCGAGGCGTCTGCGCACCAGCAGCCGCTGGGCC
The DNA here is from genome assembly GCA_963841155.1 of uncultured Acidimicrobiaceae bacterium. Taxonomy (GTDB): domain Bacteria; phylum Actinomycetota; class Acidimicrobiia; order Acidimicrobiales; family Bog-793; genus Fen-455. The sequence continues at coordinate 482,971 of CAWJBM010000002.1, forward strand.
CCGGGACCGCCCCGGCTCAGCCTGCCACCACCGCGCCAGGCGCCGTCGCCGACAAGCAGGACGAGGCTCAACGCGACGAGGACGAGCGAGAGGGCGCATGCCGAGGACGTGTCGAAGCCGATGGTGAACTCCGTGAATATCTCCGTCGTGAAGGTCTGGTAGCCGAGGATCTCGAACGCGCCGTACTCGGCGAGGATGACGAGCGCGACGAGGAGACACCCACCGAGGATTGCCCGGCGGGCCTGACCCAGCGTGATGCGGACGAACGTCGAGAGCCGGCTCGCTCCGAGGCTCAGCGCGATCTCCTCCTGACCGGGGTCCGCGCCCCTCAGGCTCGCCGAGACAGGAAGATAGACGAGGGGATAGACGGCGAGGGTCATGACTACCACCGCGCCTCGGAAGCCCTGCACCCAGGTCGACAGCGACGACCAGCCGAAGCTGACGACGAAGTCCGGGATCGCGAAGGGGACGACGACCAGCACTGCCCAGACGCGTCGCGCGGGCAAGTCCGTCCGTTCGACGCCGTAGGCCGCAAGGGTCCCGATCACGGCGCAGAGCACGGTGACGGCGGCGGTGAGGCGGACCGTGTTCCACAGCAGGCTCGCTGTAAGCGAACGCCAGACGAGGTGCCAGAGCTTCGTGGCACCGGAACCGTCAGCCTCGGTGAGGAGAAAGGCGAGCGGCAGCACAACCACGGCGACAACGAAGAGACTCGCGCCGAGCAGGACCTTCGGTCGCCTGGGGCGCAGAGCGGTCACGATCGCGTCGTCACCGCCGAGCACCGGCCCGGACGACCGGGGACCGAGGCGTGGCGGGGAGATGGTCATGGCCGCCACACGGACATCGCCGGCAGGTGTCGCAGCGGTCTCGCCGCCGTCACAGCAGCTGCGCCTCGCCCAAGAGAGCGACCGCCTGGGCTCCGGTGCCGAGCTCGCCGACGTCGATCGGGTTCGGCTCGAGCTCGTCGAAGGGCGTCTCGGGTTGCGGGCTCTGCACGCCGGACGCGATCGGGTACTCGAAGCTGATCGAGTGGCCAATTATCTCCTGGCCCTGTCTGGAAACGAGAAAGGCCAGGAACTTCTGCGCGGCCGCCTGGTGCTTGGACGACTTCAGGATCCCGGCACCCGAGACGTCCAGGACGTAGCCAGGGTCTCGCGGCGCGAAGTAGGCGATCTCCGAGCGCATGTTCGACACGCCGATCTCCGCGCGCATCCGGTACCAGTAGTACTGGTTGACGACCCCGAACACGACGATGCCCCGGTTCACCACCTCGGCGACCGTCTCGTTGTCGGGGTAGATATGGCTCCCCGCATTGACCCTGATGCCGTCCAACCACGTGAGCGCCCTGGCCTTGCCGTAGGTGCGCAGCACGGAGGTGACGACCGGCTGGAAGTCGGTCTCGCCGGGCGCGAGGGCGAGCTTGCCTCTAAAGCGCGGATCGGCGAGCTCCAGGACGTGGGTGGGAAGCGCCCTTTTGTCGATCAGGCCAGGGTTGTAGATGAGGACGCTGACGCGCGCCGAGACACCGACCCAGTCGCCCTCTGGCGAGCTGTACTTGCTCGGGGTCTGCGCGAGCGTCGAAGGATCAACCGGCGCGAGGAGGCCCTTCTGCTGGAGGTACTCGAGCGGCGGGGAGTTCTCCGTGAGAACCACGTCTGCGGGAGACCGCGTCCCTTCGGTGACGATCTCGGCGTCAAGTACGTCTTCGTCGTTGTTGCGAAGCGCGACGCCTATCCCGGTGGCCTTCTCGAAGGCGGCGACGAGCGCCTCGGTCGTCTGTAGGTGCTGGCCGTTGTAGAGAGTGATCGTCACGCGGCGGGCCGCCATGGTCGGCGAAGTGCCCGCGCAGGCGGCGAGGGACAGCGGCAGCAGGACGATCGACGCCATGCTGAGAAGCCGGCTCACCGATCCAGGTGACCGGATGCACGCGGACGTTCCGAAAGAGGACTGCATCGCGGTCGCTCCTCGTTGATCCGGGGTCCCCCCACCTCTGGCCGACGTGACGAATAATACCGGGCGCACCTGGGCGACAAGCCGCGAGCCTTGCGACGGCGGGCCCTCTGTGCCCGCCCGGCCCCGGTGAGGGGCCTGTGCCTAGCCTGCGCAGTAGGCGTCTGCCACCGACAGCGCCTCGTCCAGGATCACGATCCCCTCGCGGGCCTCGGCTTGGGTCACGGTACAAGGAGGCAGCGCGTGCAGCCGGTTGGAGTTGGTGAACGGCAGAAGGCCGCCCTTAGCGAAAAGGGCCGAAGAAGTGCACGACCCCCGCGCTATGGGCTCGACGAGCGCCTGCGCCGACCACGGGTAGTGCACGTGGTCCCCATCGGTGGCGTGGACGCGCGCGCCTTCATCGGCGGTGGAGGCCCGGGTCGTGGTGTTCCTCGTTTCTCTGAGGGGCCTCGGCGACGGGACGAGCACGGCGGGCGCGAGGCTCCCGGTTCAGCGGCTCAAAAGTGGTCGAGCACCGCCCGGCTGATGCCCGGGCCGTCGAGGCCCAGACGGGCCAGGATCTCGGACGCCTCGCCGTGGGGGAGGTAGGCGGTCGGGACGCCGCAGTTGACCACCACCGGGCCGATCCCGGCCGGCGCCGCACGGCGCAGCGAAGCGTTGACCCGTGACCCTACGCCGCCCTCGGCTATCCCGTCCTCGGCGGACACCACGAGCTCGTGGGCCATCGCATCCTCGATCATGGCGGGATCCAGCGGCGACACGACGCGCGCGTCCCAGACGGTGGCGTCGACGCCCTTGCCGGCGAGAATGTGGGCGGCACGCTCGCAGGCGGCGACGAGCTTGCCGACACCGATGAGGCAGACCTGAGATCCGGCGCGGACCTTGCGTGCCCGGATTCCGCTGCCCACCTGGGTTGCCGAGCAGGCGCCGCCCTTCGGCCACCGGATGGCAACCGGGCCGGATGTGATCGTCAGGGCCTCGTGCAGCATGTTGCCCACTTCCTGGTATGACGAAGGCGCGAAGACCGTCATCCCGGGAACCTTGGTGAGCAGCATCAGATCGAGCACGCCGTGGTGGCTGGGCCCGTCCTCGCCGGTGATGCCGGCACGGTCCAGGCAGAAGATCACCGGGAGTCGGTGAAGCCCTACGTCGTAGTACACCTGGTCCCAGGCTCGGTTGAGGAACGTGGAGTAGATCGCCACGACGGGCCGCAGGCCGCCCATGGCCATGCCGGCGGCCGCGTTCACGGCGTGCTGCTCCGCGATGCCGACGTCGAAGAAACGTGCCGGATAACAGTCACGAAACTCGATCAGTCCCGTCGGCCCCGGCATGGCGGCGGTGATCGCGACTATTTCGGGGTGTGCCGCCGCCTCGCGCACCAGTGCTGAGCCGAATGCCTCCGTGTAGCTCAGTCCGGGGCCGGCCGCATCGAGCGCGACGCCCGTGTCGGGATCGAAGGGACCGACGTCGTGAAGGCACTTCTCTTCGTCAAGCTCCGCAGGACCGTAGCCGCGGCCCTTGGAGGTGTGGACGTGCAGCACCACCGGTCCGGGGCGGTCGGCCGCCCGATGCAGCGCCTGCTCGAGGGCGTCGAGGTCGTGGCCGTCCACGGGCCCGAGATAGCCGAGGCCCAGGGCCTCGAAGAAGTCGCGCGCCGGGCAGCGGCCCGCAGCCGCGACCTCGGCCAGGCCCGGCGCCAGCCCCGCGAACCGGCCTGCAGACGAGATCCTGGACACCGTCGGAGCGTAGGAACGGCCGTTGTCGTTGAGGACGACGACGATGTTCGCGCCGGAAACCCCGATGTTGTTGAGTGCCTCGTACGCGACCCCGCCCGTCAGCGCTCCGTCTCCGACGACGGCAACGACGCGGCGCGGGTCCCGGTGAAGCTGGCGCGCCTTGGCGAGCCCGTAGGCATACGAGAGCGCGGTCGAAGCGTGACTGTTCTCGACGAGGTCGTGCTCGGACTCGGAGCGGTTCGGGTAACCGGACAGGCCTCCGCGCTGGCGCAGGCCGGCGAACCCGTCCTGGCGGCCGGTGACGATCTTGTGCACGTAGGCCTGGTGACCGGTGTCCCACACGATGGCGTCGTCGGGAGACGAGAACACGCGGTGAAGCGCGACGGTGAGCTCCACGACTCCGAGGTTCGATCCCAGATGACCCCCGGTCGCCGAGACGCTCGAGACAAGGAACTGGCGGATCTCCGCCACGAGCGAGACGAGCTCCCGGGGGCTCATCTCGCAAAGGCGCTCCGGTGACACCGTCGTTGCGAGCACTGAGTCGGCTGGGACCGTGATGACGCTCATGTCGATCAGTGCGTGCTCACGAGCGCGCGAAGACCTTGGCGGAGCGAGCCCAGGCTCGCGATGACGGCCGAGGGCTCGTAACCGCAGTGGGCCATGCAGTTCGCGCACCGCGGGTCCTTCCCCCGTCCATAGGCGCTCCAGTCGGTGGTCTCGACCAGCTCGTGGTAGCTGGCCGCGTAGCCGTCGGCCATGAGGTAGCACGGTCGCTGCCAGCCGAAGACCGAGTAGCTGGGGATGCCCCAGGCCGTGCACTGGAAGTCCACCTTGCCTTCGAGGAAGTCGAGGAAGAGCGGGGAGTGGTTGAGGCGCCACTTCTTGCGCCGCTTGTCGGCGAACGCCTGCTTGAACAGCTGGCGGGTCTGTTCGGTCCCGAGGAAATGCTGTTGGTCGGGCGCCTTCTCGTATGCGTAGGCGGGCGAGATCATCATCGCGTCCACGCCGAGGTCGTCGTTCAGGAAGTCGAGGACGTCACGAACCGTCTTCGGCGAGTCGGTGTTGAAGAACGTCGAATTCGTCGTCACGCGAAAGCCGCGCGACTTCGCTTCGCGGATGGCAGCCACGGCCTCGTCGAAGACGCCGGCTCTGTTGACCGCGGCGTCGTGCCGCTCACGCGTGCCGTCGAGGTGGATGACCCAGGAGAAGTAGTGAGACGGGCTGAAGCGGTCGAGGCGCCGCCTCAACAGCACTGCATTGGTGCACAAATAGACGTAGACCTTGCGGCTCAGGAGCTCTGTGACCATGCGCTCGATGTCGGGATGGAGCAGCGGCTCGCCGCCGGCGATCGACACCATGGGCGTACCGCTCTCCGAGACGGCTCCGATCACGTCCTCCACCGACAGGCGCTGCCGTAGGACCTCGGTCGGGTGCTGGATCTTCCCGCAACCGGGACACGACAGGTTGCACGCGAACAGCGGCTCGATCTCGACGATGAAGGGGTAGTACTTGGTCTTCTTCAGGCGGTGCCGAACGAGGTGGGCACCGATGCGGACGTTCTGACGGAGAGGGATCGGCATCAACGCACCTGTGTCGGGAGAGAGAAACGGACGGTCTCTTCTGCAGTCCTCTCCTCGCTGAGGCGCACCGGCCCGAGCAAGGCGAGAGTGTCGAGCACTTCTTGGACGAGGAGGTCAGGAGCCGACGCGCCTGCGGTGAGCCCAACGCTCGTGACGCCTGCAAGCCATCCCAGCTCGAGCTGTGAGACGTCCTCGATCAGCTCCGCTCGGCAGCCTTCGCGCAGGGCCACCTCCACGAGGCGGGCGGTATTGGACGAATTCGCCGAGCCCACCACGAGCATGAGATCGCATCGATGGGCGATCTGGCGGACCGCATCCTGGCGGTTCTGTGTGGCGTAGCAGATGTCGTTCGCGGGGGGCGCTGTGATCTCCGGGAACCGGCTTCGCAGTGCGGCCACTATCTCGGCCGTCTCGTCAGTGGCCAGTGTCGTCTGTGTGAGGTACGCGACCGGCCGGCGCGGCTCGGGCGCCAGCTCGAGCCGGTCGACGTCGTCTGCGCCTTGCACGACTTGAAACCGGTCCGGTGCCTCACCCAGGGTCCCGATGACCTCCTCGTGATCGGCGTGGCCGATGAGGACCAGGTTGTAGTCCTGACTCGCGTAGCGACGCGCCTCACTGTGCACCTTGGCAACCAGCGGGCAGGTCGCGTCGATTACCTTGAGGTCGCTGCGCTCGGCGGCCTGCAGCCGCACGAGCGGGGACACCCCGTGCGCGGCCAACACCACGACCGCGTGCAGCGGCACTTCGTCGATCTCCTCGACGAACACGGCGCCCTTGGACTCGAGGTCTCGGACAACGTGCAGGTTGTGGACGATCTGACGGCGGACGTAGACCGGCGCTCCGTGGCGCTGAAGCGCTCGCTCGACGATCTCGATCGCGCGGTCCACGCCTGCGCAGAAGGACCGGGGCGAGGCGAGCACCACCTCATGTTCACCGCAGGCGCGTGCCCAGCGCTCGAGCGGCCGGCGCACCGCGAGCAGTGACCCGAGTGCCCGGGCGCCACCGAGCACCGGCCCGCGTTCGGTGGTGTCCGAGATGGAACGGATGACGGCAAGCGGGTTGTTGGGCAGACAGCCCATGACCCAGGCCGATTCCATGTCAACGGCCACTGCGCCCGAGGCTGCGAGCTCCACGCGCTCGCAAGCCCGCACATATCGAGGCGACGAGACCAGCGGCCCCGTGAGAACGCCGAGGCCGGCACGGCGGAACTCGGCGGCGAGAAACGACCCGCCCGGGAGGTCGAGCGATCCCGGCGACTCGGTGCTCCGCAGTTCGCTGGCAACGACGAGGTCCCCCGGGTGCAGGTCAGCCGAGAGACCGCCTGCCACGCCGACCAGCGCAACAGCCGTGTCTGCGTCGAGCCTCGCGGCGAGCTCGGCACCGGCACGCCGGGCACGGTCGGGCCCGGCGCCGATGATGACGTCGGCGCCTCCCACGGCAAAGGCTTCGACACGAAGCGCCGTCAGGACCTTGAGCTCAGCCGTGGGGTTCTCCGTTCACGAAGCGTCCCAGGACCGCCACAGGGAATACGAGCCGGTAGAGGTGATAGTTGATGTAGAAGTCGCCCGGGAATCCGGTTCCCGTGAACCACGGCTCGTCCCACGAGCCGTCTTCGCACTGGGTTGCGACGAGGAACGCCACGCCGCGCTCGAGTCGCACCCGAGCGCTCACCCGCGGCCAGGAGCGCCAGCAGGGCCCAAGCCGTCTGGGACGCCGTAGACGACCCGTGCCCGCGTAGCGAGTCGTCCCTGTACGAGCGCAGGTCCTCGCCCCAGCCGCCATCGGGGTTCTGGTGGCCTTCCAGCCAGGCGACGGCCCGGCGTACGGCGGGGTGGTCCGTGCCCAGCCCGGCGGCGACGAGCCCCGGGACCACGGCGCCGGTGCCGTAGAGGTGGTTGGCGCCCCAGCGCCCGAACCAGGAGCCATCCTCCTCCTGCGCGCCGAGGAGCCATTCCACGCCGCGATCGACCGAGTCCCGCGGGTGTCCGAGCCTTGCCAGCATCTCCACGACGTGGGCGGTCACGTCTGCGCTCGGAGGATCGATCAGCTCCCCGAAGTCACAGAAGGGAAGCTCCCTGCACAGCGTCTGGGTGTTGTCGACGTCGAAGGCCCCCCAGCCCCCGTCCCGGCACTGCATCCCCTCGATCCAGGCGACCGCGCGCTCGACCGCGCCGGCCGCCGGCTCATCGGCTCGGCCGAGCGCGAGCACGACCTCCGCGGTGTCGTCGATGTCGGGGTAGTTGTCGTTGGCGAACTCGAAAGCCCACCCGGCCGGCTCGAGGCCCGGACGCCGGACGGACCAGTCACCGAGGACCGAGATCTCCTCGGCGAGCAGGTAGCGGGCCGCAGAGCGGAGCACCGGATCGGTGGGCGGGAGCCCGCCGTCGGCAAGAGCCGTGACCGCGAGCGCCGTGTCCCAGACCGGTGACTGGCAGGCCTCGATCCGCCTCCCGGCGTCGTCTTCGATCGTGAAGCCGTCGAGGCCCTCGATCCCCGCCCGCATGACGGGGTGCCCGAGCGCGTAGCCCTGCAGCCGCAGGGCGATCAACGAGTACACCCAGGGCGGTTGGATGCCACCCCACGAGCCGTCCGCCTCCTGATGTTGCACGATCCAGCGCTCGGCCCGCCTCAGCGCGGCCTGCCGGAGGAAGTTGACCGGATGGCGCTGGTACACCTTGAGGACGCGGTCGAGCGCCTGGAAGAAGCCCGGCCAGGTGCCGAGCGGTGCCGGGGCCGCTGCGGGGAGGCCACTTCGGAGCTCGTCGACGCCAAATCCCAGCCGGTGAACCGGTCGGTGCGCGCTCACCACCGTGAGCGCGACCACGCTCTGGCGTGCCCAGCAGGCGAAGTCGTAGATGTTCAGCGGGACGAAGCTCGGCAGGAAGATCAACTCCGGCGGGACAACGGGCAGCTCGGCCCAAGGCCACAGTCCGAACAACGCCAGCCAGATCCGGGTGAAGACCCGGGTGCGCTCGAGGCCACCGGAGCTCTGGATGAACAGCGCCGCGCGCTGCAGGTGCGCAGAGTCCGCCGGGTCACCAGCCAACCGGAGCGCGACGTAGGCCTCGACGGTGGTCGAGAGCTCGGGCGGCCCTCCGTGGAAGTTCGCCCACGTGCCGTCCTCGCGCTGGCGCGATCGGATCCAACGCGCCGATGACGCCGTCAGCTCGGCCGTGCGGATGCCCAGGAACTCGCGCAACAGGAGATCCTCGGCGTCCATCGTGACGTTCGTCTCGAGCTCGCCCTTCCACCAGCCCTCCGGATGCTGAAGTGTGACGAGGGCGTCGATGGCCCTGCGCAGGCACACCTGGGCCTCGTCGTCCGCGTGCCGCATCGGCGGCGGTGACCCCGCGACACCGCTTGCGACTGCCGCCTTGCGACGGGCGCGTGCGCTCATCGGTCCCGTTCCGTCACGTACCGGGCGATCGCCACCAGCTCCGAGGTGGGCCCAAGCGCCAGGGCAGCCCGCTCGAGGGACGCGAGCGCGGCACGAAGCTGTAGATCCCCGATGGCCAGTGTCTCCTGGCGTGCGCCGCACTGCTCGAGGAGCAACGTCGCCCTGGCGACTTCGGCCTCGGTGAGGTCACGCTCCAGCAGTGGTCCGAGCCCTGCGGGCAGGTCGGCGCCCCGGGCGAGCGCTATCGCGATCGGCAGGGACTTCTTGTGCTGGCGCAGGTCGCTGCCGACCGGCTTGCCCGTGACGCTCGGCTCGCCCCAGATGCCGAGCACATCGTCGACGGCTTGGAAGGCGATTCCGAGATGACGGCCGAAGTCCGCCAGCGCGTCGACCGTCGGCGCCGGGGCGCCGGCCAGGATTGCGCCTATGGCAGCAGCGCAGGACAGCAGGGCCCCGGTCTTGCCGGCTTCCATGTGAAGGCATTCCTCGACGGACGACGAAGCCTGAAGCTCGCAGGCCATGTCCTCGGCCTGACCGGCGATCATCGCTTGGGTGGCCTCGGCGAGCCGCCCCGCGGCCCTGACCCGCTCGGCGGTCGGCTCCTCGAGGAGGACCTGGAACGCGAGGGTCGCAAGTGCGTCGCCGGCGATGATGGCATGACCCACCCCGTGCTCGGCCCACAGGGTCCGGCGGTGTCGCCGTTCGAGATCGCCGTCGATGATGTCGTCGTGGACGAGCGAGAAATTGTGGACGAGCTCGATGGCAACCGCGCCGACGACACCCGCGGTCGCCTCGGCTCCCGCAGCGGCCGCCGAGGCGAGCGTGAGCCCCGCGCGCACGAACTTGCCTCCCCCGGCGAGGTGCTCGCACACTGCGGGCCTCAATGCGGGGCAAAGGCGGAGCACGGCCGCGTCCATAGCCGGGACGACCAGGGATCTCGCCCGTGTCAAGGACTCCGCCGCGCACAGAGCGCTGTCGCGTCTTGCCGGAGAGGAGACCGCCGTCATGTCCCCGCCGCCTCCAGCTGCCGCGGGTCCCCCGCGCGCGTGCCCGAGAGGAGCGCCAGTGCCTCGCAGGCCGCCTGGTTGCCGCCACGAACCGCACCCTCCATGGTCGCCGGCCACCCCGTGTCGCACCAGGCGCCGGCGAGGAACAAGCCGGGCACCTCGGTCCTGGTCTGGGGCCGTAGCGACCTGGTGCCGGGAACCGCCCGGAACGTGGCCGCTTTCTCCCGCGTGACGACCGCATCGACCAGCTGGGCCCGGCGCGCGGCGGGGAACAGATCGCGCAGCGCCTCGAGGAACATGCCCACGAGCTCGGGGGAGCTCCTGGCGATGTAGCTGTTCGCTGCTGAGAGCGAGATCACCAGGCACTGACCCGAGCGGACCCCGCTCGCGCCGGTGCGGTCGAAGACGAACTGGACCGGCGAGTCGACACAAGCGGCCAGCGGGAGGTCCGTCACCTTCCGGTCGAGGACCAGGTGGACATTGACGATGGGAGAGGTCCCGAGGCGCTCCGCGTCTCGGGCGAGCTCGAACGGACCGGTCAACGCGCCGATCCTCGCCGACACATGTAGTGGAGTGGCCACGATCACGGCGTCTACGACCACGCTCCTGGAGCCGGAGCCGACGCTGAACGCGCCCAGGGACGAGCGACCTATCGCGCTGACCGGGCTCGCAAGCACCGCTTCGACGCCCGCGACTTCCATCGCCCGTGCGGCGTTGGCTCCGTGAAGCTCGGCGAGCGGGACTTGTGACCACCCGATGTCGCCACCGTCGCACCGGTCGAGAAGACCGGCCCGGAAGACCTTCGTCGCCAGCCCGAGCGATGCCTCCCCCGCTGGGACATTGAGCGTCGGCAACGCGATCAGGTTCCAGAGGCGGTCGACTGCCCGCTCGTTCTGGCCATGGTCGGCGAGCCAGCCGCCGAAGGAGATGTTGTCGAGCGACGCGTCTTCCGGGTCGAGGCGCCGGAGCGCGAGCGCAGCACGTGCGAGCCGCGCCCGCTCGCGCACCGAGAGATGACGGTACCTTCCCAGCGACCGGGCCATGTGCAGCGGGGCAGGCAGGGCCGAGCGTTTGATCGAGGCGCGCGAGCCGTCCGGCGCGAGCACCGGCACGTCGAGCCGCTCCTGCAGGAACACCTGGCCCGCCGCCCCGATGCGGTCGAGAAAACTCCGGTAGGCGGTGCAGCAACGGAGGAACACGTGCTGGCCATTGTCGAAACAGAGCCCATTGTGCCGGATGGACGACGTGAGGCCACCGAGGACCGGGCGCCGCTCGAAGAGCACGACCTCGGCTCCGCCGTCCGCAGCAGCAAGCGCGGCGGCCATTCCCGCCAGGCCGCCCCCGATCACGCCGACGCGAGCGGGGCTCATGGCCGGGCTCCGGCGAGGCTCCGCACCGCGACCAACGCCTTCTCCCAGGTCGGCAACGCCACACGCCCTTCTGTGACAGCAATCGGCTCGCGCTTGATGCGGTCCAGGAGGCGCCGGTAGATCCCGGCCATGGCGGCGACGCAAGCTCGGCTCCGGCCGTCGAGCAACGGCAAGAGCCGCAGCCCCTCGGCAAACCACTGGTCCGCGCGACCGCACTCGAACGCGACGAGCCGGGCGACCTCCGACGCCGGGCCGGTGAGGTCCGTGGTGCAGCCGACGGACTCGGCGTCGTTGCTCGGCAGGTACACACGTCCGGCGCAGCGGTCCTCGACGACGTCCCGCAGGATGTTCGTGAGCTGGAGAGCCACGCCCAGCGCATCGGCCAAAGGGACCGCCTTGTCGAGGTCCGGCGACCCGAACACGGCGAGCGAGAGCCGGCCCACCGAGCCCGCCACCTTGCGGCAGTAACCGACGAGGTCGTCGATCGTCTCGTACGACGTGCCGGTGACGTCCATCTCGCAGCCGTCGATGATCTCGCCGAAGCACGACATCGGGAGCCTGTAGCGGCGAGCCGCGTCCGCCACGGCCACGAGCACCGGGTCGGCCGCCAGCTGATCGATCGGGTCGATGCTCTTGCGAACGGCCTGGAGCCCGGTGAGCTTGTCCGCGGGCGCGGCCTGCCCGTCTCCGATGTCGTCGATACGCCGGGCCAGTGCGTAGACCGCCGACAGCGCCCGGCGCTCAGGCTTTCGAAGCAGCCTGATGCCGTACGCGAAGTTCTTCGCCTCCCGGTGGGTGACGGCCTCGCAGTAGTCGTAGGCGATCTCGGTGTTCACGAGCTGGCTCTCTTCACGCTCGCCGCCACCAAGCCATGAAAGGCACGGCTCGCGAATCGGAGCTTTCGGGGACGGCAGCGACTCCTGAGCACGTCGTCACCGGCCCGGTCGATGGAGTCGAGCGCGGCCATCCCGCCTGCAGCAAAGCCCACGACGGCCATCCGGGGACGAAACCGGAGCGACGCGGCGAGAGGCACGCCGGCGGCAAGCAAGCTACGCGCCCGCCGCACCTCCATGGCGACAAGACGCCGCAGGGCGGGGGACGAGTCGGGCCGCAGCAGTTCAGTTTCGTCGCACCCGGAGCGCTCCATGTCCTCGGCCGGCAGATAAATGCGGCCTCGCCTCGCGTCCTCTCCGATGTCTTGAAGGTGCTCGACAACCTGCAAGCCGATGCAGACCTTGTCCGAAAGCGCGATCCGCCCGGCCGTCGAGACACCGAACACCGCCAGCACAAGCCGGCCCACCGGCGCTGCAGACAGCATGCAGTAGTCCACCAGGTCATCGAAGCTCTGATAGCGGGTCACGCGCTGGTCCACCCGGTTGGCCTCGATAAGGCAGCGAAACGGGTCCAGGCTCAAGTCGAGTCCCCGGATCACCGGCGTGAGCTGCTTGAGCACCGGGTGGGTCGCGTTGGCGGCGGCTGCACGGTCGAGCTCGGTCTCGAGCCAGTCCAACAACGCCAGGCGATCGCCTTCCGCCTCGTCACCGAGGTCGTCGGCCAGGCGGGCGAAGCCGTAGATAGCCATCAGGTTCGCCCGGACGTCACTGGGCAACAGACGCGAGGCGACCGGGAAGTTCTCGTTTCGTGCCTTCGTGGCGAGCTGGTCGGGCGCGTCGAAGCCTCCTCCGAGGGAGCGCCCTGACTCAATCGACACCATCGGCCACTCCTTCGCGTAGTGCCGATGACCACCAGTCCACCTTTGTTATACGTGCGCGGGCACCTTCGTCAAGGGACGCCCCGGCAGAAGTCGGACTCCGAGTCCCACAGGCGCCCGATACCGGGGTAGATCCGGGGCGCGACCTGCGGGTCCCGAGCGCCCGGAGCTCAGGCGCTCACCGAGCAATCAGGAGGATGGAGACTGCGAGGTCGTGGCTGAATCGAGCGTCGGCCGGAGCAGCCCGACCAGCGCCGCGTCGACGACTCGCCGGGCAGCCGGTCTGGCGGCCTTGCCTCTCGTGCGCAACCTCGGCACCACGCGACTGGCGAGGCCGGCGGTGATGACACCGACGACGCCGACCAGATTCGGCTGGTGCCGGAGCTCCCCGGTCGCCACCTCGAGCAGGAGCGGGGCCAAGGGACCGAGCAGCAGCTGAAGCTTCTCGATCGCCTGAGGCTCGCTCATCGGCGCGGGCAACTCGTCCAGCTGCTCGCCGACGGCCTCGACGGTGGAACGGGCCGCAGCAAGGAAGATCGCCTCTTTCGAGTCGAAGTACCGATAAAAGGTCCCCTTGGCGACGTCAGCGGCGCTGCAGATGTCCGCGACATTCACTCCCGCGTAGCCGTGCTGGGCGAATGCCTCCCGGGCGGTGGTCACAAGCCTGGCCGAGACGACGGCCGGCCCGGACCGCTCCAGGTACGCGACGATGACCTCGTCCCAGGTGTCCGGGCTGAACTCACCCTCACGGCTGAACGCGAGCAGCTCGGGCAGTACTTCGCGGATGGACTCGAGTGACAGGTTTCGTTGTTCACGGAGCAGGTGGATGACATTGAGCGCCTCGACGTGGCGCTCGTCGTAGAGGAAGCGGTTGGAGGCGACCTCGGTCACCTCGGGCAGGAGCCCGAGGTGGCGGTAGTGATGAATGGTCGGTACCGGCGTGCCCGTCTTCTCGGCGAGGACGGAGATAGTGAAACGGGCCTCTGGACCCGCGAGCGAGGTCTCCGCGCGCGGCGTTGGCTCCGGGAGCCCCGGGCTTGGCTCTGCTCGTGACTGATTCCAGCTGCTGCCTTCCACCGGCCCTCTTCTATCGCTCCACTACTCGGGTGCGGCAATCGAGATCCTATTTCCAGATAGTTAGTTGAAAGAAACGCCCGAGGCAATAGATACGCTTCGCCGCACTCGTGAGCTCACGAGCCCGGCGCTGCTGCCGGGTCGGAAACCGCAGCTGGCGGCGACGGCCGCCTAGTCGCCGACCGACTCAGGACGGCCGAAGAGATACCCCTGACCTGCCTGAACGCCAACGCCCCTCAGAAGATTGAGCTCCTCCTCGGTCTCGATGCCTTCGGCGAGGCTCATCGCGCCCAAGCGGTCTGCGAGCGACTTGAGGGCGGAGGCCATCGCCTGCTTCATCGGGTCCGAAGCGATCCCGTGGGTGACGTCGATGTCGATCTTGATGATGTCCGCGTGAACGTCGAACAGGCTGCTGAAGCTCACCGTCCCCGACCCGGTGTCGTCCAGGGCGACTCTCACCCCAGTGGCACGGAGAGCTCCGACAGCTTCGCTGACCTCTTCGTAGCCGCCGGCAGCGGCGTTCTCGCTGATCTCGAGAACGACACGCGATCCGTCGACCTCACCGAGGGCAGCCCGGAGCTCCTCCGAACCAGCCGTAGCCGGAGACACGTTGACAGATATGAACGCGTCCGACGGCAGCCGCTCGAGTTGTTCGAGCGCCGCGCGGATGGCGGCCATCTCGAGCTCGAGCAGGACCCCGACCTCGGCAGCCTTGGCGAACCATGCCCGCGGCGAGATGCTCGGATCGCCGGGGAAGCGTGCCAGTGCCTCGTACCCGATCACGTTGGTCGAGGCGAGATCCACGATCGGCTGGAACGCGACGCGAATCGAGCCGTCCCCTGGCAGCTGCCTAAGACCTCGGAGCGCTTCGGCAAGGCGCGGACCGTCTGGCTGGCTGCCGACCGAAGCCTGCTCAGCGCGACCGGGGGACTCCTCGGCCGGGTCCTGCACGCGGGGCTCCGCCGGAGGCTCGACGCGGGGCTCCGCCGGAGGCTCGACGCGGGGCTCGGCCGGAGGTTTGACGCGGGGCGCGGCCGGAGGCTTGACGCGGGGCTCGGCCTGCGCCTTTGCGCGCGACCCGGCTGGGTCCTGTGCGCGGGGCTCCGCCGGAGGCTCGACGCCTTCGTGAGGATCACGCACCAACGCCTTCTTCTTGCCCAGGGTCCGGCTCCTCTCAGGTTCCCGATATCTTCATCGTCCAGGGGACGACAAGACTTGAGGACCCCGGCAGCCCCGACCGAACACAAGGCGGTCCCGGGTGATGTGACCCGCGGGCGACCCAGGTGCGTCGACGCGGGTCGCTCATGGCCCGGATCCAACCGGCCGGTGTCGGGCAGCGGGCCCGGAAACCCGGACGTATGCCGGCCCAAGTGGTCAAGTTCGGGAAGTTGACGCCGACAATTCCTGTAATGAAAGTCCACTCAATCTTCGGCTTGTCGGCGACATCGCAGCCCAGACAGATGGCCGTGCCCTTGGCCCTCGGGCTCGTGGCGCGACAGCGAGTGATCCCGTGAGAGTCTTCAATCGAAGCGTGCCGCGTGAGGCGCATGGTCTGCCGCTGACCGTCAAGGAGGCCGAGCGCGAGAGCGAGGAGCAGTTCAAGTCCCTCCTCGTCCACATCCCCGCTGCCGTGTATCGCCGCGAATGCGTCGAACCTTGGACGGTGCGCTTCATCAGCGATCACGTCGAAGTACTGACCGGTTACCCGGCCGGCGAGTTCACGAAGGTCAATGCACGGTCCTTGCGGTCGATCATCTCTCCGGAGGATCGACCGCGCGTGATCGGCGTGGTCCGCGACGCGCTCAGCCGAGGGGTCACGTTCTCACTCCAGTACCGCCTGGTCCACGCGAGCGGCGAAACCAGATGGGTCACTGAGCATGGCCGGGCTGTCGCGGGTTCCGACGGGCGGCCAGTTTGGATAGACGGCGTGATTCTCGACGGTTGCGCCCAGACGGAGGCCGAGCAGCTCCACGAGCCTGCCGAGGCGCAACGTCGTCATCAGTTGGGGTATGACGTCCTGACCCGTCTCCCGAATCAGACGCTGGTCCGCGACCGCCTCCAGCAGATGCTGCTCCGATCCCAACGAGAGCGGCAGCTCATCGCCGCCTTCCTCGTCGATCTGGACAACTTCAGGTCCATCAACGACGACCTTGGGCAGCAGGCCGGGGACGAGCTGTTGAAGGCGGTGGGGGAACGCCTGGTGGGCGTCATGCGGGCATGCGACACCGTCGGGCGGCTCGGCGGGGACGAGTTCGCGATCCTGGCTGAGGGGCTGTCACTTTCTGGAGGGCCGGAGTTGCTCGCCGAGAGGCTGATGGACGCTCTGAAGGCGCCCTTCCGAGTCGAAGGGTTCGACGACGTTCCTCTGTCGATCTCGGCAAGCATCGGCGTCGCGACAAACGACCGGGATGAGCCGGACGATCTCCTGCGCGATGCGGCCATCGCCCTCTGCCAGGCGAAGGCTTGGGGAAGGAACTGCCACATCCGGTTCAAGCCCGAGATGAAGACACCGGCGATGGAACGGCTCGAGCTCGAGACAGATTTGCGCGAGGCGCTCCAGGAGAACCAGTTCTTCCTTCTCTATCAACCGATATTCGACTTGGACAGCGTCGGCGTGTGCGGCGTGGAGGCCCTTCTTCGCTGGCGTCATCCCGTCAGGGGCATGGTCGATCCTCAGTCCTTCGTCCCGGTGCTGGAGGAAACCGAGATGATCATCCCCGTCGGGTCATGGGTGCTCAAGCAGGCCTGCCGGCGAGCCGCTGCGTGGCACCGGGTCGGCCATCACCTGACGATGTCGATCAAGGTCTCGATGCATCAGCTCGAGGCGGCGGGCTTCGTCGATCTGGTCCGAGAGACCCTCTCGGTCACGGCGCTCGAGCCCGGATCGCTCGTCATCGATGTCGCCGAGCCGAGCTTGATGAAGGACAGCGACACGATGAGCCGGCGACTTCGAGCGCTCAAAGAACTCGGCGTGCTCGTCGCCGTCGACGACTTCGGCACCGGCTGTTCATCGCTCGCCCATCTTCGCCAGTTCCCCATCGACGCCCTCAAGATCGACCGGTCCTTCGTCGCCGCGATGGCGGACTCGTCAGAAGCGATCAGCTCCATCCACGCTCTTGTGCAACTCGGCCGGTCGCTCGGGATCGAGACGCTCGCTGAGGGCATCGAGGAAGACTGGCAGCTCGAAAGCCTTCAGCACGAGCAGTGCAAGTTCGGCCAAGGGTCCCTGTTCTCGCAACCGATCGCGCCCGAAGCCCTGGAGGCCATTCTCGCCCTCGAACCGTTGTTCTCCTGAGGGGCCGGCTTGTCCGTCTAGCCGTCCGGCCGTCCGGCATCCACGATGCGGCGGAGGAACTGTTGAGCACGACCACTGCCGGGCGTCCTGAACACCTGCGTCGGCGGCCCCGGGTCCGGTGATTCGACCTATTGACGGCCGGGCATGAGCCGAATACGGTATCCACACTTCATTTGGACGGTGCGCAGCGAAAGACCGTACCCGGCGCCACCGGGGGGTAAGGCGCCGGGTGCCACGGTGGAGGGGGCGTCGGCGAGCCGCATCGCGACCGTCGGCGCCCTCACCACCCACCCTCGGCGTCGATCGCCGGTGGCCTCGCCCCGGACGCTGGGTGCGTCGTGCGAGACTCGATACCCGATGGCCCGCATCCTTTTGACCTCGCGGCTGCCCGACGATGCGCTGGGCCCGATCGTGGGCCATGAGCTCGTGATGCCGAGCTCCGGCGTGCCTCTGACCACAGACGAGGTCGCCGACTTGGCCCGGGACGTCGATGCGATCGTCTGCCAGCTCACAGACCGGATCACCGAGGCGGTGCTCGCCTGCGCGTCGCGCCTGGCAGTCATCGCAACCGTCTCGGTGGGCTATGACAACCTCGATGTCGGGGCCGCAACGCGCGCCGGCGTCGCTGTGTGCAACACGCCCGGTGTGCTGGACGACACGACGGCAGATCTCGCCTTCGCCTTGATCCTGGCCGCGTCCAGGCTGCTCTCGGATTCCGAACGCGACCTGAGGAACGGCGGGTGGACCGATTGGCGCTTCGACGGCTATCTCGGGCAGGACGTGCACGGAGCCACTCTCGGCCTGGTCGGCTACGGCCGCATCGGGCGGGCGGTGGCCCGGCGCGCGGAGGGATTCTCGATGCGGGTGCTCCATCATGCCCGACGGCCTACTGGGCTCCAAGGCTATGTCATCGAGCTCGACGACCTGCTACGGCAGGCAGACGTGGTGAGCCTGCACGTGCCGCTCACCCCGGAGACGCGCCATCTGATCGACGCCCGCAGGCTCGCGCTCATGAAGCCGACCGCGGTTCTCGTCAACACCGCCCGGGGGCCGGTTGTCGACGAAGAGGCCCTCGGCGCCGCGCTCGAGTCGGGGCGGCTCTTCGCCGCCGGCCTGGATGTCTACGAGCACGAACCGACCATCCATCCGCGGCTTGTCGCCGCACCTAGAACAGTGCTCCTCCCACACATCGGCAGCGCCTCGTTCGCGACCCGCACGGCGATGGCGCGACTGGCGACCTCCGCCGTCGCCGAGGTGCTGGCCGGCGGCCGTCCTCCGAACACGGTCAATCCAGAGGTGTTCGGCAACTAGCGCCGGCCCGGGCAAGGGTCGCGCCGTGCGCCCGGTGTGAGACCTGCGCCATGCTGTTCTGTGTGGCGCGGCGCACTCGTCCTTCACCGTTGCTGTCGCGGGGCGCCGTCCGGGTCCCGGAGATCACGGCGTACTTCTGGGTCATCAAGGCTCTCTCGACTGCGATGGGGGAGGCGACGTCGGACTATCTAGTTCATGCGATGAACCCCGTTTTCGCCGTGGGCCTCGGGTTCGTCGGCTTCGTGGTCGCGCTCGTACTCCAGTTCTCGATGCGCCGCTACCTCGCGTGGACCTACTGGCTTGCGGTCGTGATGGTCGGCGTCTTCGGCACAATGGCCGCTGACGTGCTCCACGTCCGCTTCGGCGTCCCTTACCTCGTGTCCAGCGTGCTGTATGCCTTCGTGCTCGTGGCGGTGTTCGTGACCTGGCAACAGACCGAGAAGACGCTCTCGTTCCACACCATCGACACCCCGCGCCGGGAGGCCTTCTACTGGGCCGCGGTTGCCGCCACCTTCGCCTGCGGCACCGCCGTCGGAGACCTGACCGCGACGACGTTCCACCTGGGCTACGGGTTCTCGATCGTGCTGTTCATCGGGGTGATCGCCGTTCCCATCGTCGGCTTCTGGCGATTCGGCTGGAACCCGATCTTCTCTTTCTGGTTCGCCTACGTCATCACCCGCCCGATCGGCGCATCGTTCGCCGACTGGGTGGGCAAGCCTCAAATTGCAAGCGGTCTCGGCTGGGGTGACGGGCGGACCAGCCTGGTGCTCACGGCCGTCATCGCCTGCCTCGTCGCCTACCTCGCCCTCACGCGCAAGGACGTGCAGCGCGAGACGGCGCATGCACACGAGACGTGAAATGGGAGGGCAGGTGGCCAAGACAGGACCACGTCCTGCGAGCGCGTCCCTTGCCGCGGCAAGTGGCAAGGCCCTCTCGTGAAGGTCGCCGTCGCCCAGTTCGCGTCCAAGCCCGACGCGGCTGCGAACCGCGCGCGGGCACTCGGTCTCATCAGGGATGCCGCTGAATCCGGTGCCGAGCTCGTCGTCCTGCCCGAGGCTGCGATGTACTGCCTCGACCGGCCTGCCGCGGAGCTCGTCCGCGCGGCCGAGGCGCTCGACGGGCCGTTCGTCACCGCCCTGGCGGAGGCCGCGTCCGCTCTCGGGGTGACCGCCATCGCCGGGATGTTCGAGAAGGTGCCCGGTCAACAGCGAGTGCACAACACGGTCGTGGCGGTCGGTGCGCCAGGGGTCCTCGGCCGGTACCGGAAGCTCCACCTCTACGACGCCCTGGGCCACAAGGAGTCCGATGCCCTGATACCAGGTCGAATTCGACGGCAACGAGCTGTTGGCGCTGCCGCTCGGCGAGTTCGTGGTAGGCGTCGTGACGTGCTACGACCTGCGTTTTCCTGAGCTGTTTCGCGCATTGGCCGACAAGGACGTCACCGTGTTCGCCGTGTCTGCCGCATGGGTCGCCGGGCCGCTCAAGCAAGAGCATTGGACGACGATGTGCCGGGCGCGGGCGATCGAGAACACCTCTTATCTGCTTGCAGCCGCGCAGCCACCCCCCGCGTACTGCGGCCACAGTCTCGTGCTCGACCCCATGGGCGTCGAGCTCGCTGGGCTCGGGGAGACCGACGGCATCGCAGTCGCCGAGATTTCGCCCGCGCGGGTCCGATCCGTGCGCGCGGCGCTGCCGGTACTCTCCCAGAGGCGTTACGAGGTCCGGCCCAGGCCGTGAGGCCCCGGGAAGCCACGGTTCGCAGACGACATCACGGCAAGCCCGATTGCCTGTGCCCGCCAAGGGCGGCCCAGCCGGGCCCGGTCATGTGTCGAGGTGCAACAGCAGCCACTGCAGCAGCATCGTCTCGTTGGCGTTGCGGCTGAGTCGCGATGCGGCCTCGTCGATGGCCGCCATCGCGGCGAGGGTGCTCCCCAGGCGCTGCGCTGGTACCTCCGCCGCGACGAGGCGCTCCCGGTACACCGACGAGAGCGCGGCGAGCCCGGCGCGGAGCTCGTCTGTGCGTACGCGGCGCATCTCCCGGCGGTGGCGGTCCTCGACTGCGGCGCGGCCCGCGATGGCCCTCTCACCCCGGTGCTCGGCCTCCTCTTGGAGGAAGGCCAGCTCCTCGGCCTGTCGCGCGCGCACCACCTCGAGCGGCTCGGCGGCCGAAGCGAGCAACTCGTCGGCGAGCTCGGCAACCCTCGCACCGGTCCCGTCCAGCCGGCTCGGCACGGTTCTCCATCGTTGCAGTCGCCCGGCAAAGCCCGGGTCCCGCACCAGCAGCCTGGCCCGGTCCAGGCGCCCGCGCGCGGCCCCGGCGACAGACGTCGCGGTCGCGAGCTCGACTCCCTCGGTCAGCAGGATCTCGACGATCGTTTCGTCGGTGAGGGGCTTGAACTGGACCTGCACGCACCTGCTGGCAATGGTGACGAACGAGCGGGGAACCGTCTCCGCGATGAGGATGATCACGGTCGTGTCCGGCGGCTCCTCGATGGTCTTCAACAACGCCGGCGCGGCCTTCTCGACGAGGTCGAAGTCGACGAGGACGAGGACCTGGTACCGGCCGGCCCTCGGCGTGCGCAGGGCCATGCGCGCGACCTCGCGCGCCTGGTCGACCAGGATCGAGGCGCCGGCACGTTCGATCACCTCGAGATCAGGATGTCGGCCGGCGAGGGCTTCCTGGCACGACGCGCACTGGCCGCAGCCTCCGCTCGGGCACAGGAGCGCGGCAGCGAAGGCAATCGCCGCGTCACGGCGCCCGGTGCCGGGTGGACCGACGAAGAGGTAGGCGTGCAGGGGTGTGTCCAGCGAGCCGCGGAGAAGTCGCAGCGCTCCCGGCTGGCCTTTCACCCGGTCGAGAACGCGGGCGCGTGTCGAGCCCTGCACCGCGGTCACGAGGAACCGTCGATGCCGAGACGTGCCCGGACAGCTCCGAGCACCTCGGCGGCGACTTCGGATGCGGACGCAGAAGCGTCGATGACGACCCAGTGCGCGGTGTCGTTCGCGGCGATCTTGCGGAAGCCCTCGCCAACCCTCAGGTGGAACCCCGGTTCCTCGGCTTCGATCCGGTCGGGACCCACACCGGGGAGCTGTGCCTGTTGCGCGGCCCGACGACGCCCTGCGACCTCGGGCGGAAGGTCCAGGAGAACAGACAGGTCGGGCCATCTTCCGCCGGCCGCGAGA
Source organism: uncultured Acidimicrobiaceae bacterium (assembly GCA_963841155.1). Taxonomy (GTDB): domain Bacteria; phylum Actinomycetota; class Acidimicrobiia; order Acidimicrobiales; family Bog-793; genus Fen-455. The sequence continues at coordinate 504,585 of CAWJBM010000002.1, forward strand.
TCGCAGGCCTGACGCACCTCGTCGATCGGCAGTCCGCGCCCGTAGCCCTGGTAGGCGAGCGTCGAGCCTGCGAACCGGTCGACTACGACGTCGCGGCCGGCGGCGAGCGCTGGTTCGATCCGCGCGATCAGATGCTCACAGCGCGCGGCGAGCATCAAGTACAGCTCCGCCCTCGGCGCTAGCGTGCCCAGCGACCGGTCGAGGAGCAGATCCCGAATTCGTTCGGCGGTCGGGCTCCCGCCCGGCTCCCTGCTCAGCTCGGCGCCGATCGCCGTGGCGAGGAGCGCTGACTGGGTGGACTTTCCTACGCCTTCGCCGCCTTCGATCGCGACAAGCCGGCCCTGGGCACCCACGACCCGAACGTTAGAGCCTCAGGCTCGGGCGCCCGGCTGCTCGTGTGGTCGAGCTCCGCGCCAGCAGGTCGTGTCACCGCGGCACGGGCCGCTCACGCGTGCGACGGCGTCATCCCTCTCAGCGCGTTCACCACCTCGGTGATGGCCTCGTCTTGCGAAAGGAGGTGCTTCTGGATCTCGATCGCCTCGTGCAAGACGGCCTCGGCATCCTTGTAAGTGTCCTCTGCACGCTTGTCGCTCGCCGCCGCCTGGATGTTCTGGCCGACGATGATGATCGGCAAGAGCACCAACTGCAGGAAGTTCGAGCTGATCCAGGCGATGATTATCGTCAGGTTGTGGCTCTTGATCGCTGAGGGCAGGCTGATGAGGGCGACGATCGCGAAGATGTACGCGCAGATCATGGTGCCGACACCGAGGGTGATCAACAGTCCGACCTTTGCGTTGAACCGGGCGAAGCCGGTCTTGCCCTTGACGCGGTGGTCGTTGGTTCTTGTCGGTTGTGCCACGCCGTCCAGCACCGCCTTGGTGTGCGGGTGGATGAGGTGGCGATAGCTGATGATGTCGGGCATGCCCGAAGGCTAACGGTCCGACTTTTCCGGCACGGGGACCATGTGGCTGCCCGCTGAAGGCCGTCCGAGGTTGATGGTCGGAACCTCTTCCCGTCCGCCGTTCAGCGGATCGGCCGCCGGCGCTTGGCACCGAGCCCCGCAAGCCGGGCGCGCCCTACCAGTCGTCGTCTGGCTCAGAAGCCGACTCGGAGATCGCCGTCCTGGTCGCGGATCCCGGCGCTCTCCGGGCGCCGGCCTTCTTCGCCGCCCCGGTGGCCTTGCGGGCCCCGGCCTTCTTCGCCGCGCCTGTGGCCTTGCGGGCGCCGGCCTTCTTCGCCGCCCCGGTGGCCTTGGGGGCCCCGGCCTTCCTGCGCGTCCCGGCCTTCTTGGCACCTGTGGCCTTGCGGGTCGCCGGTCGCTTGGCCGGACCGGCGGCGCGACGGTCCGCGATCAGCTCCGCTGCGCGTTCGATGGTCAGGTTGCCCGGGTCGTCGCCACGCCGCAGCGAGGCGTTCGTCGTCCCGTCGCTGACATAGGGACCGAACCGGCCCGATCGCAGCACTATCGCCAACCCTGACTCCGGATCGGCGCCAAGCTCGCGCAGAGGTGCGGCGGAAGGGCCGTAGCGGCGCTTCTTGGGCGCCGCGAACAGAGCGAGCGCCTCCTCGATCGTCACCGTGAACAGCTGGTCCTCGGTGTCTAGGCTGCGGGTCTCGGAGCCTCGTTTCATGAACGGCCCGAATCGGCCGTTGGCCGCGGTGATCTCCTCACCGGTCTCCGGGTCAGCGCCGACCGTCCGTGGGAGCTGCAGAATCTGCAGAGCCTGCTCGAGGGTGATGTCGGACACGCTCATCGTCTTGAGCAACGACGCCGTGCGCGGTTTGTCGGCCTCGACAGCCGCCTCCCCGAGCTGAACGTACGGCCCGAAGCGTCCCGCCCGCACCAGTACGGCCTTGCCCGTCACCGGATCGTTGCCCAGGGCGCGATCTGAGGAGGGATGCCCGAGCAATTCCGCGGCCCGCTCCAGGGTGAGCTCGTCCGGGGCCAGGTCGTCAGGCACCGAGGCGCGGTCCTCGCCGCGCTGGACGTACGGACCGTAGCGACCGACGCGGATGACGACCTCACGCCCGCTTGCATCGGAGCCGAGTGAGATCGAGTTCACCTCCCGGGCGTCGATCTCGTCGAGATGCATCGACACGGCCTCCTTCAGGCCGTGGGCACCGACCACCGCGAGCGGGTGGCCGGGCGTCTTGGCGGGGTGCGCGGCCCCCGGACTGTGCTCGCCGAAGTAGAAGCGCTCGAGCCATGGGATCTGTTCCTGGCTGCCCGAGGCGATCTCGTCGAGGTCGTCCTCCATGGCGGCCGTGAACCCGTAGTCGACCAGGTTCGCGAAGTGGTCCTCCATCAGCGCGACAACGGCGAAGGCCGTGAAGGACGGGACGAGCGCCGTCGCTCTCTTCCACACGTAACCACGGTCCTGGATGGTTCCGATGATGCTGGCGTAGGTCGAGGGCCGGCCGACGCCGAGCTCCTCGAGGCGCCGAACGAGCGAGGCCTCGGTGTAGCGCGCCGGCGGCTTGGTTGCGTGCTCCTCGACCTCGAGGCCGTCGCAGTCAAGACCTCGCCCGGCGACGAGCCGAGGCAGGCGGACATCCTGGTCGCTGCGACGCTCGCTCCAGCCATCGTCGTCTTCGTCCTCGCGGTACACCGCCAGGAACCCTGCATCGGTGATGACCGTGCCCGTCGCCACGAAGGCCGTGGCGGTTCCGGGCGGAGCAACCAGCGACTCGGTCAGGGTGCGCCCTTCGATGCGCGCCCGCACGGTCGTGCCGGTCGCATCGTTCATCTGCGATGCAACCGTTCGCTGCCAGACGAGCTCGTAAAGCCTGCGCTCCTCACCCCTGAGCTCGCCGGCGACCTGAGAGGGCGTGCGGAAGCGATCGCCGGCGGGCCGGATCGCCTCGTGAGCCTCCTGCCGCGTTCTTCACCCTGTTTCGGTACATCCGCGGAGAGCGCGGGACCGACCTGTCGCCGTAGAGCGCCCGGGCCTGGTCTCGAGCGGCTCTGACGGCGGTGTCCGACAGCGTCGTCGAGTCTGTCCGCATGTAGGTGATGTAACCCCGTTCGTACAGGCGCTGCGCGACCTGCATGGTCCGCTGGGCGGAGAACCGCAGCTTGCGCGCGGCCTCCTGCTGGAGGGTGGAGGTGATGAAGGGAGCAGCCGGCGATCGCCGGTAGGGACGCTCCTCAACGCTCGCGACCTCGAACTCGGCGCCGGCCAGAGCCTCGACCAGGCCACGGGATCCCCGCTCGTCGAGGAGGACGACCTCATCGGGTGAGACGAGCGTCCCCGCCGGGCTGAAGTCCTCGCCCGTCGCGACCCGGCGACGGTCGATCTCCACCAGGCGCGCAGCAAAGGGCTGCGACTCGGAGGAGAAGCGGCCGTCGACGCTGTACCAAGTGGCGGAACGGAACCGCATGCGCTCGCGTTCGCGCTCGACGACGATCCGAGTGGCGACGCTTTGCACCCGGCCGGCGGAGAGGCCCTTGGCGACTTTGCGCCAGAGCACCGGCGAGACCTCGTAGCCGTAGAGTCGGTCGAGGATTCGCCGCGCCTCTTGGGCGTCGACGAGGCGGCGATCGAGCGGCCGGGGGTGCTCGATGGCGGCCCGGATGGCGGTGGGCGTGATCTCGTGGAACACCATCCTCAACACCGGGACCCGGGGCGAGAGCACCTCGACAAGGTGCCACGCGATCGACTCGCCCTCACGGTCCTCGTCGGTCGCGAGATAGACCTCGCTCGCTGCGCCGACGAGGCGGCGGAGCTTCGCGACCTGTTCCCGTTTCTCGCGCGACACGACATACAGCGGCTTGAAGTCGTTGTCCACGTCGACGCCGAGACGAGCCCAGGGCTCGGCCTTGAACGCAGCCGGCACGTCCGCCGCCGATCGCGGGAGGTCGCGTATGTGGCCGATCGAGGACTCGACGACGTAGTCACCACCGAGATAGCCGGCGATGGTCTTCGCCTTCGCGGGCGACTCGACGATCACCAGTGGCTTTGGCATTAGAGCTCGTCCCTCTAGGTGCGGCCGGCCGAGGTTGCGCCGGCCCGGTGCGGGTTAGGAACCGACGGCGCCATCGTCGGTGCTGTCTACGGTCTGGTCCCCGGGTCCCCGGTTCACGAGCGCTGCGACCGGCACCGTCGCCTCGGGCTCGGGTCCCTGGTTCAGATGCGCCGCGGCAGGCACTGCCGCCTCGGGCTCGGCCATGGTTGTCGAGCGCTTCGAGAAGGCGATCGCCACCAGCAGGATCACGAGGGCAACCGCTGCGACGGAGAAACGCGCGGCATCATGGTGCCGCAGCGTGATCACCGCCGGCAGGATGAGGAGCGACACAAGGTTCATCACCTTGATGAGCGGGTTCAGCGCCGGGCCTGCGGTGTCCTTGAAGGGATCACCGACGGTGTCTCCGATGACTGCCGCCTTGTGCGATTCCGACCCTTTCCCGCCGAGATGGCCGTCCTCTATGTACTTCTTGGCGTTGTCGAAGGCGCCGCCGGAGTTCGAGAGGAAGTTCGCCATCAGCTGGCCCGTCAGGATCGTGCCGGTGAGGAACGCGCCGAGCGCGATGTAGTTGATCCCGAACCCGACTATCACCGGCGAGAGTACCGCCAGCAGGGCGGGTGTCGCGAGCTCGCGTTGTGAGGCCGCGGTGCAAATGGAGATGACCCGGCCGTATTCCGGCTTCTCGGTGTAGTCCATGATCCCGGGGTGCTCGCGGAACTGACGGCGCACCTCGTAGACGACCGTCCCCGCCGAGCGGCCGACGGCTCGAATGGCAAGCGACGAGAAGAGGAAGGCGATCGACCCGCCGATCAACAGGCCGATGAACGTCGTCGGGACCGCGACGTTGATCTGGGTGAGCGGGTTGTGGAACAGCGCGTCGCCCGTGACCTGCTTCAGCTGTGGCAGCTGGTTACCTATGGTCTCGATGAACGAGGAGAACAGGGCGACCGCTGCGATGACCGCAGAGCCGATCGCGACTCCCTTGGTGATCGCCTTGGTGGTGTTGCCCACGGCGTCGAGGCTCACCATGACCCGCTCGGCCTCGCCCGTGAACTCACCGGACATCTCGGCAATCCCGGCCGCGTTGTCCGAGACCGGGCCGAAGGAGTCCTCCGAGATGATCATCCCCGTCGTGGAGAGCATTCCGATGCCTACGAGCGCCACCAGGTAGAGCGACACGGTCAGCTTGCCGCCTCCCAGCGCGACCGCGCTCGCGATCGCGATGACGATGGCGATGATCGCCCACACGCTCGACTCGAGGCCGATCGAGATGCCGGCCAGCACTGTTGTCGCCGGGCCGGTGCGGGTCGCGTCCGCGATCTGCTGCACCGGGCCCCTGTCGGTCGAGGTGAACTGCTCGGTGATCAGGCTCGCCACGTTCGCCAGGACGATGCCGATGAGCACGGCCCAGAAGACCTTCAAGTCGTGGACGTAGAACTGCGCGACGAGAAACGCCCCGACTAGGGTCAGCACGGTGCCGGCCCGGAAGCCACGGTTGATCGGGGCCATCGCCGACTTGTCGCGCTCGCGCGCACGCACGACCAGGATGCCGAACGCCGAGGTGAGTATCCCGATGCCGGCGACGATGAGCGGGTAGAGCAGGCCGCGCGCAGGTGGCAGGTGGAGAGACTTGAACGCGGAGTAGCCGAGGATCAACGAGGCGATGATCGTGATCTCGTAGGACTCGAACAGGTCGGCCGCCATCCCGGCGCAGTCGCCGACGTTGTCGCCGACGTTGTCTGCGATCGTGGCGGCGTTACGAGGGTCGTCCTCGGGGATTCCCGCCTCGACCTTGCCGACGAGGTCGGCCCCGACATCGGCGGCCTTGGTGAAGATGCCGCCACCGACACGCATGAACAGGGCGATCAGCGACGCACCGAACCCGAAGCCGACCAGCACGGCTGTGGCGCTGTTCTGGAAGATGAACACGATCGTCGTCGCACCGATGAGGCCGAGGCCGACACAGAGCAGGCCGGTGATCCCCCCGGTGCGGAAGGCGACCCTGAGCGCAGGTGGCAGCTTTCCCTCGCGGGCCGCGGCCGCCGTCCGGACGTTGCCACGAACCGACAGGCTCATGCCGATGAACCCCGTCATCCCTGAGAAGATCGCGCCGCAGAGGAAGGCGATCGCACGGGCAAAGCCGGACTGCAAGAACGTCAGTGCCACCGTCCCGTCAGGACGGACGACCTTGGTCGCGGTGAAGAACACGAGCACGAACAGCGGGATGACGATGATCGCGACCGTCTTGAACTGGCGGCGCAGGAAAGCGCGGGCGCCTTCTTGGATGGCGGCCGCGATCTCCCGCATCTTGTCGGTGCCAGTGTCAGCGGCGAGCACGCCGCGCATCAGGTAGAGGGCGGTTGCGATCGCCACCACGCCCGTCAAGAGCGCGAACACCAGCCAGAGCCGCTCGGTCCCTCCGAGCACGAAGGCCTGATAGCCGCCGGTCGCGAGAAGATGGGGAGGCACTACTTGCTCCTTTGGTCGGGTCGGGTCGGGTCGGAGAATACGGTAGGCGACGGACAGATACAAACTGCGCAATTGCTCGCACGGTTACCAGAGGCAGCCAGGCGTTGCTGCTCGTCTCGCCGCCTCGCCCGGCGCCGATCGGGATCAACAGGTGCGCGGCGGTCTCTCCGCCGGACCGAGGCCTCTAGATTTGACCGGCCCCGCCTGCATCGTGCCCGTGGCCTCCTGGCAAAGGCGTCTCAGCGGGCTCGGGGGTCGAGATGATCCAGTAGAGGGGGTTCACCATCCCGGCGCTGTGGCCACGGGTGGCCACCATGCCCTCGACCACGACGCGGGCTCCCGGCTCGATGCCGGCCACGCGCCGGCGGCCTTGGAACACGGCCATCAGCTGGCCGGTTCCGTCGGCGATCGTGCATTCCAGCGACGGAACACCGGCTCGCGGCTGGACGCGCACCGTCCGGATCCGCCCCGCGACCCGGGCACGCTGACGAGGGCGCAAGTCACCGATCGGGATGGCGCCGGCGGCGAGACCTGAAGTGGAGGCGCTCCGGAAGCCGGCAACACGCTCGGCCGCCGTCTTTGCTCCCGCTTCGCGCGCCGCCCGGCTCGGCTCGATCGTGCCGAACTCGGCGTCGTGCAGCGCCGCCGAGCCCGACTCTCCTCCCGCCTTCCAGGGGACCAGTTGCCTCCGGCGCTTCCCGAGCTGGAAGGGCACGATCGTCGCGTTCACGTTCGGCAACTGGCCGACGAGTGCGGCGATGCGGTCAGACGTACGGTCGTGCAGCACCCGTTGCCAGGCTCCCCCGTAGACGCGATGGGGCAGGAGCACGCTGACCTCGGTCTGGCCGTCGGCCGCCACCTCGGCGATCAGCTCCATCGAGGCCCTGCCCAGGCGGCGGTCGGGGCATTCGATGAGGTCGAGCGGAAAGCGCGAGAGGCCGAGCTCGGCCCATTGATCCTCGAGCTCGGTCGCCCTCGAACTGTCCAGCACGAAGTGCACCGCCCGGAGCTCGTCCGGGTTGAGAGTCCGGGCGTACTGCAGGGCGCGGGCATCCGCGAGGTCCAGCCGGTCGACGAACACCAGGACGACATGGCGACGAAGGATCGGGGCGATGGCGGCCTTGCTGACGTTCTCCTCCAGCTCCTTGCGCTCCTCGTCGTACTGCTTGTGGAGCCGGATCAGGGTGGGGACGAGGATGACGAACAGCACGACGACGATCCAGACGCCTTCGCGGAACTTCACGATGACGAAGATCAGCACGACGCTGAGCGAAAGCACCGCGGCGAAGCCGTTGATGACGAGCTTGTACTTCCATCCCTTCTCGCGCAGGCGGAGGTGGTGCCTGGCCATGCCGGCACCGGCCATGGTGAAGCCGGTGAAGACGCCGACCGCGTAGACCCCGACCAGGACGCTCACCTGGGCGTCGGTCCCGATGAGGAGCGCCTCGGCGGCGATGGTGAGGATGATGATCCCGTTCGAGAACACGAGCCGGTGGCCGCGGCGGGTGAGCTGGCGCGGAAGGAAGGAGTCCTCCGCTACGAAGCTGGCGAGGTTCGGGAACCCGTTGAAGCTCGTATTGGCGCCCGTGTAGAGAATCAGCATCGTTGCGCCTTGCAGGAAGAAGTACCCGAACCTCCCGATGAAGGCCGAGCCGAAGACGTACCCCGCCTCCTGGGAGAGCACCGTCGGGCTGCCACCCGAGTAAGGAACGGCGTGGGTGACGTGGGCGAGCAGCGAGACCCCGAGCACGAGGAAGCCGAGGATCGTCGACATGATGACGAGCACCCGGCGGGCGTTGCGGCCCTCGGGTGGGCGGAAGGTCGCGACCCCGTTCGAGATCGCCTCGAGGCCTGTCAGCGACGACCCGCCATTGGCAAAGGCACGTAACACGATGATTATCGAGGCGCCGTACAGCAGGCCGCTGCCGGGTGTGCCGATGTGCACGACTCCGCTCTTCTCAATCGAGTGGGTGTGCAGCTGGCCGAGAGCGGTCCGGATGACTCCGATGATGATCAACAATCCGGTTGAGCCGGCGAAGAGGTACGTGGGAAGCGCGAAGGTCCGGCCCGCCTCGCGGATCCCGCGCAGGTTGCCGTAGGCGAGGAGGGCGACGACGACCACCGTGATCCAGAGCCCCCAGGACTTCAGCACAGGAAAAGCGGAGGTCAACGCGTCGGTCCCCGCCGCGGTCTGCACTGCGACGGTCACGATGTAGTCGATGATCAACGCGACGGCGGCCACCTGCGCCACCTTCACGCCGAAGTTGTCCCTGGCCACGACGTACGAACCGCCGGCTCGTGTGTAGACCATGACGACCTCTCGGTAGGAGAGGGTGACGAAGAGCAGCACGACGATGACTGCGAAGGTGATCGGCAGCAAAAGGCTGAAGGCGGCGACGCCAACGGCCTTCACCAGCTCGAAAAGGATCTCCTCGGTCCCGTAGGCGGTGGAGGATATGCAGTCCGGGGCGAGGACGCCGAGCGCTGTCGGCTTGCCGAGTCGCTCGACGGAAAGGCGCTCGGTGACCAGCGGAGGCCCGAGCACCGCCTTCTTCAGGCGGTAGGAGAACGACTCGGGTAGGACGACGACGTCGCCCAGTTCCTGGCGGCTGAATCTTGCTTCACCGGCGTCCCCGCTCCGAGGGGATGCCGATGGCGGTTGCACCTCCTCGACTGCGGGCTTGCCAAGATCGTCGGTGGTTCCGCCCGGCACGACCACGGAGCCTACTTTGCCGCCCCCGGGGCTATTGGAGGACCGGGCCAGGTCCTTTGAAGGCGCGTCGCCTGCTGGCTACCGGGTTGCCACAGCTGCCAGAGCGCGATGAGTTGTGCCGGCGCGCCCCCGGGTGTTCCATGGTTGCCGTGCACGTCATCGTCGTCGGGTGCGGGAGGACCGGTGCGGGGCTGGCGGCCGAGTTGACCAACGCCGGCCACTCGGTCGCGATCATCGACAAGCTTCCCCGCGCGTTCCGGCGGTTGCCACCCGACTGGCCGGGACAGCGGATCGCGGGCTTCGGGTTCGACCGGGATCACCTCGAGGAGGCCGGGGCGAAGCGTGCGGCCGCTCTCGCCGCGGTCACCAGCGGCGACAACTCCAACATCCTCTGTGCCCGCATCGCCCGCGAGACCTACGAGATCCCGAACGTGGTGGCACGGATCTACGACTCGCGCCGGGCCGAGATCTTCCAGCGACTGGGAATCCCCACAGTGCCGACGGTCCCCTGGACGATCGACCACGTGCTCCGCCGGATTCTGCCCGAGCGGGCCGTCACGGAGTGGTCTGACGCGACGGGCCACCTGCACCTGGTCGAGCAGCCGCTGCCCGCCGACTGGGAGGGACGCCGGCTGCCGGCTGCCGCCCTCCACGGCGAGGGGATCCGCGTCGTAGCTGTGACCCGGGCGGGCGCGCCGACGGTCGACGTCGACGATCTCGTCGGACAGGAGGGCGACGTCCTGCACCTCGTCGTCACCCACGACGTGGAAGCCAGGCTTGAAGAGCTGTTTCCCGGTCTGTCGATTGTCTCGGGATCCAGGGGCGAGGGGAACCACGAGTGAAAGTGGCCATCGCGGGTGCGGGCAACGTGGGCCGGTTTCTCACAGAGGACCTGGCGCGAAATGGGAATGAAGTGGTGCTGATGGATCGAGACCCCGACCGCCTCGTCTCCCTGCCGCCAATAGAAGGTGTTCGCTATGTGACCGCGGATGCGTGCGAGGTGTCTTCGCTGCAGGCGGCCCATTTCGACGAGATGGACGTCGTCGTGGCCACCACGGGCGACGACGAGGACAATCTCGTCATCTCACAGCTCGCCAAGCAGGAGTTCGCGGTTCCGCGTGTGATCGCGAGGGTGAACCACCCGAAGAACCACTGGCTCTTCAATGAGATGTGGGGCGTGGACGTGGCGGTGTCGACGCCTCATCTGCTCGCGGGCCTCGTCGAGGAGGCCGTGTCGGTCGGGACGCTCGTCCGCCTGCTGCAATTCGAAGGCGGCCACACCCGCCTCATCGAGGTGACGCTGGACGCGGGCTCGCCGGTGTTGGGGAGCGAGTTCGGGTCGCTCGTCCTGCCTCGTGGTGCCGCTGTGGTCGCCCTCGTGCGAGACGGACACGTGGTCGTGCCGCGGTCGGACACACCCTTGGATGTTGGAGACGAAGTCGTGTTGCTCGTCAGCGCGCAATGTGAAGACGACGAGATTCGGACGCTTCTCCTCCAAGGCTCGTGACCGACGCGGCGGACGAGGGGCGGGCCGGGGAGCGTCCCAAGCCGGCGCCGGCCGAACCGGCCGAGCCCCCGCAGCCGCCGGCCGCGTCCATTGAGCTGGGTGAGCAGACCGGGCCCACGCAGCCGCCCAGACCAGAGCTGGCTGAAAGCACGGTCGGGACCGCCGAGGGTGAAGCGCCTTTGGAGCCACCGTCGCCGAAACGGCGCCGCAGCCGCAACCGCGGCCGCCATCGGCGGAAATCCCAGGCTGGACCGCAAAGCGAAGCTGCCGGCGCGAACGACGCCACAGACCAGGACGTCCCCGGCCAGGAGTCGGCCCACGACAGCGATCAGGACGGGTTCGTTCGGGTCGCCGAACGCCCCGTCCCGGCCAGTTACGGACCGCTCCAAGCCGCGTTCTTCGACCTCGACAAGACCGTCCTCGCGAAGGCTTCGATGGTCGCCTTCGGTCGTCCCTTCTACCACGGTGGCTTGATCAACCGTCGAACCGTGCTTCGGGCGCTCTACGGCGAGCTGGTGTACCTCCACCTCGGGGCGAGCGAGCAGAAGCTCAACCGCATCCGAGAGTCCGTTCTCCGACTGATCAAGGGCTGGCACCGCGACCGGGTGTGCGAGATAGTCGCCGAGGCGATCGAGGCGATCGTCGAGCCGATCATCTTCGCGGAGGCTGCCGACCTGATCGACTGGCACCACGAGCAGGGCCGCCTCGTCGTGATCGTCTCGGCGTCGCCGGACGAGATCGTCGCTCCGCTGAGCAGGTTCCTCGGTGCGGACGCCTGCATTGCAAGCCGGGCACGGGTAGACGATCAGGGTCGCTACACGGGCTCGATGCAGTTCTACGCGTTCGGGCCCTTCAAGGCAGAGGCGATGAACGCCCTCGCGGCCGAGCGGGGCATCGACCTCGCCGCCTCGTACGCGTACACCGACTCCTACACCGACTTACCGATGTTGGTGGCCGTCGGCCATCCAGTCGCCGTGAACCCGGATCGGGTGCTGAACCGCTATGCGCGGGAGCACGACTTCGAAGTCCTCAATTTCGGCCAGACCGTCAGCCTTTGGAGCCGGGCACGCGACCGGATCGGGACTGTGCCCCAGCGCCCCGCGATAGCAGTGTCGGCGGGTGCCGTCGCGCTCGGTGTCGCAGCCGCGGCTGCGGGCTGGTGGTTGGGCTCGCGCAGACACGACAGCTGACCTGAACCCGCCCGTTTGCAGGGCCGTCGGCCGATGCTCCGCCGCCACGCGCAGCGCCGCCTCTCGCCGTCAGCCCCTCAGCAAGCTGGTGAGTCGCCGCGGAGGCGCCTCGCCGCGATGATGCCCAGAGCGACGAGGAGAGCCAGGATCACGAGCTTCTTGAACATGGCACGATCGTACTCAGCCTGGCCCGGCGGCGGGCGCTGCGCGTCCGGGCGCCTTCGCGCACAGGCCCGGCGCTCAGCCCACGGAGACGACCGGAAGCACCCTTGCCGCGGGAATGACACGGATGTGATCCGCCTGCTCGGGCCCGAGAAACCGGGCCGGCGAACAACCCGGTCCCGGGCACGCCCGTGAGGGCGGGCCCAGGCTCAAACGGTCAGAAGGTCCCGAGCCCCGGTGTCGCTCGAGGGGTGCCTCAGCTTCGACATCGCACGCGCCTCGATCTGGCGTATCCGCTCCCGGGTGAGGTTGAAGTGCTCTCCAACCTCCTCCAGCGTGCGCGGTTCGCCGCGGTCCAGCCCGAAGCGCAGCTTCAATATCTCACGCTCCCGCTCGTCCAGCGGGGCCAGCAGACGATTGATCTCGAGCGGTAGCAACGCCGTCGCGGCAACCTCGAACGGCGACTCGGCCGAGCGATCCTCGACAACGTCTCCCAACTCCGCGTCGCCGTCTTCCCGCAGCGGCTCGGACAACGACAAGGGCTCCGCACGGAACCTGAGCGCCTCTATCAGCTTGTCCTCCGGCAGCTCCACCTCGGCTCCCAGCTCCACCAGTGTTGCCGGCCGCCCGAGCTTGAGCTCGAGTCGGGCTTGTGCCTTCTGCACCCGGGCCAGGGTGTCGCCTGCGTGCACGGGCAGCCGGATCGTCCGCCCCGTGTTGGCAATGCCACGAGTGATCGCCTGGCGGATCCACCAGGTTGCATACGTCGAGAACTTGAAGCCCTTGCGCCAATCGAACTTCTCGACGGCGTGCATCAGACCGAGATTGCCCTCTTGTATCAGGTCGAGCAACGGCAGCCCGGATGCCTGATATTTCTTCGCGATGGAAACGACCAAACGAAGGTTCGACTGGACGAAGGTCCGCTGTGCGGTCTCGCCTTCCCGGACCTGTCGATTGAGCTCTCGGCGCCTGGTCGGGGTCGTTCCCTTCGACTTCGCCCTCAGTTCCTCCTCGGCGCTCCAACGGGCCTCGATCGCCTGTGCAAGGCGCACCTCGTCGTCCTTGGTGAGCAGCGGGTACTGGCCAATATCGGTCAGATACAGCCTGACGAGATCCTCCTCGTCGCGCTCGACTCGCTCTTTCGCCAAGGTTCCAAAGCCTCCGTGGGTTCGGCCGGTACAGCGTCGCGCTGCTCCGAGGATATTGACGCGCAGGCAGGGCCATCCGCGTCCGACCGTCGCTGCCCCACACCGCGCCGGTCAGCGAACTTTGCGCTCCTTCATTACTCGAACGTAAGTGTAACGGTGGAGTCAAGCTTGGCCGTCCGCCGTCCTTGCCCTGGAAATGCTGCCGTGCTATTGCAAAGTCATTTCGAGGACCGCCGCGGGACCACAACAGGCGCTGGGAAGAACTGAGCGGGGCCCCGCCGGGCTCCAGCCGAGCTCCACGCGGCTACCCAGGCCGGCCGCGGAGGACGGCCCCCTCTGCCCGCACTACCTCCAGGTCGGCCATGGCCCTGCCCATCGCACGGACTACCGCGCCGTCCGCGGCCGGGCTACAGAGCTCCAACCTGCGTGCGTACTCGGCGAGGAGCAGCGGGTAGAGCCGACCGGAGAGGTCAGCTATGAGCGACAGGCCGTCGTATTCCCGACTGTCGCGATCTCGGGGATCCCGAACGCGACCGCGCTCCGCCAGAGCCTGGCCACGGTCGGGAAGAGCCCGGGCGAGCTCGTCGCCGAGGGTGCCCTCCGGAAGAATCGTGAGCTCCTCCAGGCCCGGGAGACCAGCCGACACCGGAAGCAGGACCTCCAGGAGCGAGGCCCTCCAGGCATGCGCGAGGCTTGCCGATGCAGCCCAGCGCGCACAGCTCGCCGGCACAAGTCGCGGCGCGCGCTCACCTAACCTGCGAAAACACGTCAACTCGACGGCACGAAGCCCTCCGAGATGCCTGGAGGAGTCGAGGAGGTTCAACGAGCGGTCGGGTCCCGATCGGAGCCCGTAGCTGCACGACGGCCGGCGCTGGTCGAAGCTGCCGTCCCAGCCGACGCCCGGAACTGGTTCGTGATCGGCATTCGCCGGTCCTTGCCGAAACCACGACTTGTGACCCGGGGCCCGGGCGGAGCTTGGCGCCGTTTGTACTCGGCGTGGTCGACGAGATCGATGACCTTCCTGACCGTTGCCGCTTCGAAGCCTGCGGCAACCAGACCGGAGAACGTGAGGTCTCGCTCGACGTAGCCCTCGAGGATCGGGTCCAGGTCGGCGTACGGCGGGAGGCTGTCGTCGTCGCGCTGGTCGGGTCGCAGCTCGGCCGATGGAGGCTTGGAGATCACCGCCTGCGGGACGAGGTCGTGACCCGCGACGGAGTTCCGGTGCTCGCACAGCTCGTAGACGAGCGTCTTCGGCACGTCCTTCAACACCGCGTAGCCGCCCGCCATGTCCCCGTAAAGGGTGGCGTAGCCGACGGCCATCTCGCTCTTGTTGCCGGTGGTGAGCACGAGCCATCCCCGCTCGTTGGAGATCGCCATCAAGACGATCCCGCGTATGCGTGCCTGAAGGTTCTCGCCCACGAGCCCGGACGAAGGGTCCCCGGTGCCGAACACGGGCTCCAGCATCTCCAACAGCACGCGGTGAGCCGCCTCGATAGGGACGGTGGCGGTGCCGATTCCCAGGTTCGTGACCAGCGCCGACGCGTCCTCGACCGAGCCCACAGACGAGAAGCGGGACGGCATCGACACGCCGTGCACGCGCTCGGCCCCAAGCGCGTCGGCTGCGATCGTGGCCACGAGCGAGGAGTCCACACCGCCCGACAGGCCCACGAGCACATCGGTGAACCCGTTCTTGCGAACATAGTCGGACGTCCCGAGCACGAGCGCTTCGTAGATCTCAGCCACCCGGGACAATCGGGGCGCAACGGGCGTCAGGCGCGCAACCGGATGCTCGGAGCGCACGACCCCGCCCGCGAGCGGAGCCTGCGAGATGGTAACCAGCGGCAGTGACGAGATGCCCTCGTGGCCCCGCGGGTCGAAGAGCCGCTTGCGGAACATCGGCTCGACCGCGAGGTCGCAGATGGCAAGGGCCTCGCGGAATTGCGGAGCCGACGCGACGAGATCGCCGTCGTGGTCGAAGACCATGGAGGCACCGTCGAAGACAAGCTCGTCCTGGCCTCCGACGAGGTTGACATAGGCGAGCGCGCAGGATGCATCGGCAGCGCGCGTGGCGAGCATCCGCTCCCGCTGGGCGAGGATGCCGGCGCGGTACGGCGACGCGTTCAGCGTCACGACAAGCTCTGCGCCCCCCGCGCCCAGCCGACCGACGGGCCCCGAGGGGCTCCAGGCGTCCTCGCAGATGGTCACTCCCACGCGGACTCCTGCGATCAGAAAGAGTCCGTCCCGGCTCGCCCCCGGAGCGAAGTAGCGCCGCTCGTCGAAGACTCCGTAATTCGGGAGCAACTGCTTGCGGACTATCGCGCGCACCTCGCCCGCCGCGCACACCGCGGCGGCATTGTAGAGATCGCCGTCCTCCTCGACGAAGCCGACGACCGCCGCGCAATGCTGGGTCGCGGCGGCAACCTTCCCGAGCGCGAGAAGGTTGCCTTCGACAAAACCCGCCTCGAACAGGAGATCCTCCGGGGGGTAACCGGTGAGGACCAGCTCGGGGAACACCGCCAGCTGCGCTCCCGCCGCCTCGGCCTGGGCGAGGTGCGCCATGACCTTCTCGGCGTTGCCCTCGAGATCGCCAACGGTGACGTCCAGCTGACAAAGTGCGATGCGCAGGCTGCCCACGGGAGAAATCCTACCCGTGGCCTGGGCAGGAAACGGTAACCACCATCAGGGTCGGGCCCCGCCCGCGAGGGCAGTAGCCTGCGTGCAGAGGACTCCCCTACCGATGCCACCGCCACAGCTGCTCGACGAGCTCGTCCACGCGTCTGCGGCTCCCGACACGGTGCGGTTGGTGGCCGATCAGCTCTTCGCCGCGTTCCCGACAGCCCGCGAACGACTGGAGTCCGAGCCCGGCCTCGCCGCCAGCTTCACAGCGGTCGTGGCCGCCAGTCACTCGTTGTCACGCGTGATTGTCACCGACCCTGCAGCGCTGGAGGTGCTCGCGCAGCTGGAGGCGCCCGCGCCCGGCCCGGCCGCAGCCCCGAGTCAAATGCGCTGGGACCCTGCTGAAGCAGACGATGTCGACGACCTCGTCCGTCGCAAGCGTCTCTCGCTGCTCGAGGTAGCCGCACGTGACCTCATCGGCCTGAACGATCTCGAACAGGTGACCGGCGCGCTCTCGCTGGTCGCCGACCGGGTGCTGGCCGGCGCCATCCGCCTTGCGGGTGCCACCAACGGCCTCGCCGTCATCGCCATGGGCAAGCACGGGGCCCAAGAGCTCAACTACTCGAGCGACGTCGACTTCGTCCTCGTCGCGTCCGATGCCGCCGGCGTCGATCCCTCCCTAGCGCGCTCGGTCGTCGCCATTGCCTCCCGCGCGTACCGCGTCGATACCAACCTCCGCCCCGAGGGCCGCTCCGGCGTGCTCGTCCGGTCCGTCGATTCCTACGTCGCGTACTGGAACCGGTGGGCCCGTCCCTGGGAGTTCCAGGCACTGTTGAAAGCGCGCCATTCCGCAGGCGATGCCACCGCCGGCCGCCTGTTCGAGGAGGCGGCCTCCGAACACCTCTGGTCCCGGCGATTCGGCGCCGACGAGCTCGCCGAGCTACGGACGATGAAGGCCCGGGCGGAGGCGATCATCGCAAGCCGGGGTCTCGACCTGCGCGAGCTCAAGCTGGGCCGCGGCGGGATCCGTGACGTGGAGTTCTCCGTGCAGCTGCTGCAGCTGGTCCACGGCGGCCGCGATCCGGCCCTCCGGTTGAGGGCGACACTTGCATGCCTCGCCGAGCTGGCGGACGCCGGGTACGTGGCGGCTGAGGACGCGGCGGCCCTGGCGATTGCGTACCGTTTCCTGCGCACCGTCGAGCACCGCCTCCAGCTCGTCGAGGAGGCACAGGTTCACACCGTGCCCTCCGACCGGGAGTCGAGGGACCGGCTTGCACGGGTGCTCGGCTTCCGGGGGCGACCAGAGGAGACGCCCGGCGAGCGCTTCGACGCGGTCCTTGCCCATCATCAGAGCACCGGACGGGCGATCCACGAGCGGCTGTTCTTCAGGCCCCTCCTCGAGGCGTTCGCCGGCGGCACGCCACAAAGGCCCGCCCCTCGGCGCAAGGACCAAGCGGCGGGCGACCACGGTTTTGCGCCGGATGCTGCGGAGGAGAGGCTTGCCGCCTTCGGCTTCGCCGATGCCGACCGGACCCGCCAAGCCCTCAGCGAGCTCACGCGGGGCCTGACCCGCTCCTCGCGACTCATGCAGCAGCTGCTGCCACTCCTTCTCGACTGGCTCTCGGAGTCCCCCGACCCCGACCAAGGTCTCGTCGGGCTTCGAACCCTCGCCGGTGGCCCGCATCGCCGCGACCTTCTGGTGACGGCGTTCCGCGAGTCGCCCGAGGTCGCGCGGCGGCTCTGCCTGCTGCTTGGAACGAGCCGGCGCCTTGGCGAGATCATCGCCCGTCACCCCGATCTCGTGGAGCTGCTCGACGACAAGACCGCTCTCGCCGCCGTGGAGCCCGAACAGCTCGTCCAGGGGGCCATGACCGCTGCGGATCAGGGGCCCGACCGGCGCACGGGCGCGCTCCGTCACTTCTTCGAGATCGAAACCGTGCGCATCGCGGCCCGAGACCTGCTCGGCCTCTCGAGTCTTCGCGAGACCGGCCGCGCCCTCGCCGACCTCGGGACCGCGGTCGTCACCGCTGGCCTGCACGCCGTCGCACCCGGCGTGCCCCTGGCAGTGATCGCGATGGGGAGCTTCGGCGGAGCGGAGATCGCCTACGGCAGCGATCTCGACGTGCTGCTCGTGTACGAAGCGACGAGTGCTCCCGACGCGGAGGCCGCCGAACAGGCGGCGTCGGCACTTCTCCGGCTGTGCAACGGATCAACGCCCGCCGAAGGGATCGTCCGGATCGATGCTTCGCTCCGCCCGGAGGGGAGGCAGGGTCCGCTCGCCCGGAGCCTCGACGCGTTCGAGCGGCACCACCGGCGTTGGGGAGAGACCTGGGAGCGTCAGGCTCTCCTGCGCGCCCGGCCGGTTGCAGGCAGCGCCGAGGTCGTCGAACGTTTCGTGGCGCTGGCCGACCAAGCGGTGTGGTCCTCGCCGATCGACGAGGCCGCCGAGCGGGAGATCCGCCGGATGAAGGCACGGATCGAGCGTGAGCGGATCCCGCCCAGCGACGATCCCCAATTCCACCTCAAGCTCGGCCGTGGCTCACTTGCGGACGTGGAGTGGACCGCACAGCTCCTCCAGCTCCGGACGGGCACCCGGGCCACCGGGACTCGTGACGCGTTGGACCGCCTCGAGCGCGCCGGAGCGATCGGCGCCGCGGACGCTCTCTCGCTGAGAGAGGCCTACCGCTTCTGCGGGAGAACGAGAAACCGGTGGCACCTCGTGGGCAACTACGTCGCAGGCGCCGGAGGTGTGGTCGGGAGTGGGGCGGACGCGATGCCGCGCCAGCCCGAGCTCCAATCGCGTCTTGCGAGAAGCCTCGGGACGACCCCGACCGAGCTGCGCGAGTCGTACCGCCGGGTGACCCGCAGGAGCCGAAAGGTCGTCGACCGACTCTTCTACGACCTGTGAGGGCTGCCCGGCACGGGACCCCGCCGGAAAACCGGAGCCCACGGCGCGGGCCGGGCGGGTCCGTCGCCTGGGTCGGGATTCTCGACCTACACTCGTGCGATGCGCGAGTCGGGCCTGATCCTCGTCCGGACAGGCTGCTATGTCACCTTGGGCGTGCTGTTCGGAATGCTGGCATTCGCGCGCACGAACGCGCACAAGCGGCGCACCGGCAGGAGCCCCTGGCACATCCACCCCCTTGTCTGGGGCGTCGCCAGCGTCTTCGTGACGTTCCTGGTCACGTTGCTGTCGATCGTCTACGTGGCGATCTTCGGCACCTTGGTCTCGGTCATCGCCTGCTCGACGATCTCCCAGCCGAGTCGCGAACCGGGCGCCACCGCGGGCTCAGGGTACCGGGCCGTGCCCGGGCGCTCACCGGTGCGCGAATGGGACCCGGCGGTCGGGTCTGTGCAGCAGTCGCCGCCGGTGACTGCGCTCAAGGCCTGGCTGCCTGACCCGACGGGTCGCCATGAGCTGCGCTACTTCGACGGGTCAGGATTTACCGAGCACGTGGCCGACGCCGGGGTCATCTCGGTCGACCGCTCCTGAGGAGCCGGCAGGAGCTGGGTCGAAGGCCACGGCGGACGGTCAGCCGGGAACGGCGGGGCCCCTCGTGACGGTGACATCGGCATCTGAGTCCGGCCGGTCCTCGGTTTCCTTGGCAAAGATCAGCAACGACTGGTCGAGACCGCCCAGCACCGTGTGAAGGCGGTAGCCGAGGAGCTCGGGCTCGTTGAGCATGGCTTGCAGCCCCAGCGCCCCGGTCTCACCTGCGTAGACCGATCCCGTGTGCCATTCCTTGACCCGGTACTCGACGTTCATCTCTCCCCTCGAGTCGTCTCAGGACGTCCTTGATGGCGTCGAAAAGCCTTGCGGAGCTGGACGATGCGCACTGACCCCAGGCAGAAGACAACCAGCGCGCCGAGCGCCGCGGCTACGAGGAGCGCGAGCGCGAGCGGGAACCTGCCGGAGAACATCAGGAAACTGACCTTTGCCTCCCGAAGATTCTCGAAGACGAAGACGAGCATCACCGCCACGAGGACCAGCGCCGGGATGAGGCTCTTCCAGGCTTGCCCGGCACGGCTCCTCGGAACGGGCGCACCCGAGACCTTCGGAGCGAGGCCGTGCGATGCCAGCCCCGTCGCCATGGGCTCTTGGGGCTCCTTGGCCTCGTCAGCCGCCGAGTTCACCTCTGACGGAGGGGCGGTGGCTTCGACGCGCGATTCGGGCTCCAAGATGACCCCCGATCTGGTTCCGACGGTCTCGAATTGCTGCCGCTCGAGATGAGCTGTCTGCAGGATATTACGTGGGAGGTTCGACGGTCGTCCCTGGTGGTCCTGCCGGGCGGCGCTCAGGCTCAGGCGGCGTCGCCCCGGGCCGACTGGTAGCGCGCGACCGTGAAGCTGATTATCAGCGGGACATTGACGGCGAAGAGGACCAGCATCGCCGTGAGCACCACGAGAGGCCCCCCACGGGTGTGGTCCCGGACGAAGGCGAACTCGATGAGCCCGGCAGCGATCACATACGAGAGCAGGGCCCACCGGCCTACGAGGAAGAACTTGTCCCACGCGAGCCCCCTGGTGCGGGCCAGCATGACGACGTTCACCGCGAGGAGGACGCCACTCGCGACCGCAAGCAGGACCGGGACACCGAGCGGTGGCCGCCGCGGCGCGTACGACGCCATGTAGATGCCCCCGACCACGACGAGCACCAGAGAGGCGGCGGCGATCCCGGCGACGGGGGCAAAACGCTGCTGCGAGGTGACACCGGCCGGTGCTGCGGAGCGCGGCACGCTCATTGGGACGCCACCCGGGTCATGATGACGAGCGTTGCGACCTGCATCAGGCCGGTGACGCCGGCGGTGTAGATGAAGCGCTTCATCAGCTTGCCGATCACCTCGCCGTTGGGCCGGGGCTTGCGCATCTCGAACAGGACTGCGATGTTCGCCGGCTCGAGGATGCCCAGCGCGATCACGGCCATTATCCCCACCACGACGAACGAGACCATCAGCCAGGCGTGGTTCGGGCTCGACGCCTTCAGGTTGCCGAGATCGAGCGCCAACTGAAAGCCGGAGGCCAGTGTCATGGCAACCAGCGTCGGCATGACGAGAACCATCTTCGGCATGAACCTCGCCGAGAACTCCGCGCGGGCCGGAATCGAGAGCCGTCCCAGGATCGGGCCGACGACGAGCCCGACGAACAGGTCGATCCCCGTCCACAGGCCGCCGCCGGCGACGTGGTTGAAGTCGAGTCCCCACTGCCAGTTGAAGCCGATCGACGCCACCAGGAAGCCGAGTATGACCGCCACGATCGGCAGGCCCTTGAGCGGAACGATCTGTATGACCGGTCGCGGCGGAACCACAGCACCGGCTTCGGCGCCGGCTTCGGCGCCGGCCTCGAGCTCGGTCGATGAAGAGTCGACCCTCGTGTCCGTCATTGTCCCCCTCCCGGTACCACCACACTTGCCCGCGCCACGAACAAGGCGCCGTGGACAGGGAAGAGACTCTAGCAATCGAGCCCGTCCTCGAACAGCGGTCCGGGCCTGATCGCCGACGACGGGAGCTCCTCCCGACAGACCCGACCATGCTGCGCGGGCGGCTCACCGCTACGGCGCCAAACAAGCGTCTTCCCGGCGACTATTGTTTGCTGTCAAGGGTGCGCCGGGAAGACTGGTCGGCAATTAAAGGACCGACCCAATGACCGATTCCTACCCCACATCTGCTCGCCAACCTGCTGCGGAGCCTGACGCGCCCGGGGCACCGCCGGACCAGGCACAAGGGTGGGAGGCGCAACGAAAGTTCGCCAGCTGGCGGTGGGAAGCGCTCCGCACGACGTTCTGGCTGGTGCCGACCGTCCTCGTCTTCGTCGCAGGGCTGCTGTTCGTGGTCACCTTCGAGATCGACTGGGCGGCCTACTACGGACACCTCACGCTGCCGTTCTGGATGCGAACCGAGAGCGCGGACGCCGGTCGCCAGGTGCTCATCGCCATCGCCGCCGCAGTGATCACCGTCATCGGCGTGGTGTTCTCGATCACCATCCTGGCCCTCACACTGGCGTCCCAGCAGTTCGGTCCTCGCATGATGCGCAACTTCGTCCGGGACCTCGGCAATCAGGTCACCCTCGGCGTCTTCGTCGGCACCTTCGTCTACTCCACGCTCGCCCTCGGCTCGGTCGCCATCGGCGGCCCCCGCGGCGTGTTCACACCCCATCTCTCCATCGCCGTCGCCGAAGCCCTGCTGCTTGTGGACATCGCGGTACTCATCTACTTCATCCATCACATCGCCAGGTCCATCCAGCTCCCGGAGGTGATCGCCGGAATCGCCCGTGACCTGACCGGCGAGATCGATGCCGAGTTCCCCGAACACAAGCCTGACCTGAGCGAAGCGGCAGCCGGCTCCGGCAAGTCGGCTGAAGAGCTGATGAAGCTGATCGAGGACAGGGGCGGCGAGGTCCCCGCGAACGCAAGTGGCTACCTGCAGTTCGTCGGCTATGCGCAGCTGGTCGAGATCGCGGCCCGGACGGACTCGGTCATCCGCCTCAAGTACCGCCCGGGCCATTTCGTCGCCGCCGGGCGGCCGCTCGCCGCGGTCTGGCCACGCGGCGCTGCACAACAAGTTGCTCAGGCACTCGAGAAGGCGCATGTGACCGGACCACACCGGACCCTGATGCAGGACCCGGTGTTCGCCATCGATCAGCTCGTGGAGATCGCCATCCGCGCGCTCTCGCCGGCGGTGAACGACACCTTCACTGCGCTGACGTGCATCGACTGGCTTTCAGCGGGCCTGAGACGAGTCTCTGGCCGGACGCTCGGGGAGGGCGTCTACAGGGACCGGTCTGGTCGCGTGCGCCTCATCGAACCCGATCCCTCCTATGCCCGGATGGCCAACCGGGCCTTCGACAAGATCCGCCAATCGGCTCGGGGAATGCCGGTGGTGATGATCCACATGATGGACGCGCTGACCTCCATCATGGAAGCGACCACGACCGTCGCGCAGCGGCGGGTTCTCGCACGCCAGGCAGAGATGATCCTCCAGAGCGCGGTGGAGTCCGTGCCCGAGCCAAACGACCTGGAGGACATCCGCAGCAGGTACCGGCACCTGCTGGTCAAGGCCGCCCTGGACGACCCGGTGGACCCGTCGTCGACGCGCTAGCGGGCGGGCTGGCCGCGCCCCACGCCGAGGACCATCAGCCCGGCGGAGCGAGCTGAAAGTTCCCCCGGCAGGCGGTCCTCGGCCGCCTCGGGCGACCGGTTCAGCCCACGTCCAGCGGAAGCTGCGGGTCTGCGCTCCACTCGGCAAGCGATCCGTCATACAGCCGGAGGTCGTCGCGGCCCAGAATCGAGAGCACGAAGACGTCGACCGTGGCCGAGATACCCGCTCCGCAGTAGGCGATCACGGGAACGTCCGGACCGATGTCGAGCAGGTCACAAAGCCCATGAGCCAGCTCGTCGCGTTGTCGAAGGCACCCCGTGCCCGGGTCGACAAGCTCGTGCGCCGGTGCGCTCAGCGATCCAGGGATCCGGCCTGGCCGGCTGTACGCGCCCGGGCCCTGCGCCCGGAAGGCCTGTGACGACAGCGCATTGACGAGACATGCCGGTTCTCCGCCCACGGCCCGGATGACGTCGTCCTTGGTGGCGAGCAGCTCCCGCCGTGGCCGCGCGACGAAGTTCGCGGTTTCGATGCTCGGCGCTGCCGAGCTCAGTTCGTATCCCGCCCGACGCCACGATGGCAGGCCGCCGTCGAGCACGCGCACGTCGTCGAACCCGAAGTAGCGCAGAAGCCACCACAGCCGGAACGCCCATATCGGCGACTCCTGC
Source organism: uncultured Acidimicrobiaceae bacterium (assembly GCA_963841155.1). Lineage (GTDB taxonomy): Bacteria > Actinomycetota > Acidimicrobiia > Acidimicrobiales > Bog-793 > Fen-455. The sequence continues at coordinate 528,115 of CAWJBM010000002.1, forward strand.
GCGTAGGCGACAACGCTGGTGCCCGGCCCGACGCCGAGGTCGCCCATCGCCCGAGCGAACCGCTCCGGCCCAGGCAGCGTAAAGGGGAACGGGGAGTCCGGGTCCGACAAGTCGCCAGGTATGTCGGCGAACACGGCGCCGGGGACATGGGCCTGCTCGTAGCCTCGTCGCCCGCTCTCCACCGTGTAGGGCCCATCGGCGACCTGGCGGCGGAGAAAGACCGTCGAGTCGATGATCCGAAGCTGCGGTTCGCCGAGCGCTGCGTGAAGGCCCGGCGCGTCGATCAGCTTCTGGTCTCGGACCACCTCACGAGCTTAACCGCGTCCCGGCAAAACCTGACTTTCTCCACCGGCTTTATATGATTCGGGTTGCGGCCTTGCAGGAGCCAGGTGCTCAAACAGGCCCCCTCGGTTGCGGGCCCGCGCGCCCGTCCGGAAGTATTCCGGGATGGAAGCAGCTGTCCGGCGCGTTCGCCCCGGCGACGCCGACCGGTTGCGAGAGGTCCGTCTGTCCGCTCTGCGGGATGCGCCCAGCGCCTTCGCGTCCAGTTTCGAAACCGAGGTCGTCCTTCCTGCCGCGGCTTGGGCCGAAACGGCCGAGGCTCGTTCAACAGGGACCGACGATGCCACGTTCCTCGCCGAGGTGGGCCCGGACTGTGTTGGTCTCGTCGGCGCCTTCCGACCACCAGGGAGGCCGGGAGTCGTCGAGCTTGTATCCATGTGGGTAGCCCCCGAGCTCCGGCGCAGGGGCATCGGTCGCCTTCTGGTCGAGCAGGCCGTTGCCTGGGCACGGGACACCGGTGCCGGCGCAGTCGAGCTGTGGGTGACCCAAGGCAACGACGCCGCCATCGCGATGTACCGCAGCAGCGGCTTCACGCTCAAGAACGAGCACCAGCCGCTCCCCTCCGACCCGTGCCGGGACGAGGTGCGCATGGTCCTCGAAATCCCGAGCAGCAGCGCCGGTTGAGCCAAGCGCACAGCGGGTCACCCGGGAGCCGGCGTGCCCGACCTCGTTGAGATCCTCGTGCCGATGGCAGGGGCGCGCAGAGCCGTTCGGGACCTCACCGACCGCCGTGTGCCTAGTCCTTCCGACCGGTGAGGGCGAGGCGGACGCCGATGGCGATGATGGCCAGGCCGCCGAGACCGCCAACGAGCTGCAGCCGCTTGGGCGACCGGGCGAACCAGGACCGCGCGGTGCCCGCGGTGATCCCCCACAGGTTGTCACTGACGAGCGCGATGACCGAGAACACCAGTCCGAGCAGCAGAATCTGTTCGGGGACCCGTCCCGCGGATCTGGTGACGAACTCGGGGAGGATGGCCGCGAGAAAGATCACCGTCTTCGGGTTCGACACCCCGACCAGGAAGCCCTGCAACAGGTAGCGTCGGTCGGCCCGCGAGCCAAGAGCCGGATCGACCATCGATCCAAGAGACCTCCGGTCCCGGATCGTCTTCACACCAAGATAGACCAGATAGGCGGCGCCGATCAGCTTCAGGATCGTGAACAGCGCTACCGCCCGCTCGGCGAGAAGCCCGATTCCGAACGCAACCGCGATGACCTGGACGTACTCGCCCAGCGCATTTCCGATCACCGTGAGCGCGGCCGCCCTTCGCCCGTACGCGAGCGCCCGCGAGACGACGAACATCACGCTCGGCCCCGGGATCACCACTATGACGAGGGCGGTGAGCGCAAAGGCCACCAAGTTGCTGGCTGAGGGCACCGCCTAACGATAGGGCGCTGCCCCACCGGCAGGAGTTCCGCTGCTTCAGCCGGCTGTGTTGAAGTTGTGCACGTCGAGATACTCGACACTGGGCGCCGTGCTGAAGCCGAGCTCCCGGCTGATCGGCCCGATCTTCTCCTGGGCGAACCTCTCGAAGCCTTCCCGGGTCTTCCAGACATCGGTGACCCTGAAGCCGTCGTCGGTTCCGGTGACGAAGTGGAACAACAGGCCCGGTTCACTGTGCGGCCCACCCGGGGAGATTCCCATCTTGGCGATCGCCTCGTCGTACTGCGCGAGCGTGACGCCCTTGAACTCCTGCTGCACGGCAATTGTCACTCTGAGCCCCCCTCAGTAGAAAGTCAGGCGAGCATAAACCACGAGAGCCGGCACGGCTAGGCCCAGATCACGCGCGGCACGACGAGCCACGACAGCACTCCGGTCCCCGCACCGACCTCGCCCCACTCGTCGACCAGGAGGTCGATCCGGGCGAGTGCCGCGGTCGGCATCCGGATGACACCGCCGCCGATCAGGAATCTGACGGCCTCCGAACAAGTGGGCTCGTGACCAACGACCATGAGCAACCGCGTCGACTCCGGCTCTCGGCGGACCTCGCCCAGCAGACCCTCGACGCCTTCGTCGTAGAGGGCACCGGACTCGCGCACGGACCACACCCAGTCTCGGGCCTCGCTCGCCAGCGCGAGCGTCGCCTTGGCCCGTAGCGCCGGCGAGCAGATGACCGAATCGGGCACCTCCGTGGCGGCCAGGAAGCGGCCGGCCACCCTGGCTGCCTTCCGGCCCCGTTTCGCCAACGGTCGCTCGAGGTCCGAACCGCCGTAGTCCGCCGACCAGTCGGACTTCGAATGCCTGAGGACGATCAACGCGTGGGACATCCCGACAGCCTTGAGATCTCCGGGCTCAGAGCTTGTAGCCGACAGAGCGCAGGAACGACTTCCGGTCGGTCACGTCCCGGTCGGTCTCGACGCCCAGTGGGACCGAGCCGTCGATCACACCGAGGACGCCGCGGCCGAGATCGGTCTCGGCCAGCACGACCTCCACGGAGTTGGCCGTGGCGCAGTAGATCGTGCAGACCTCGGCGACCTGCTTCAGCTGGTTGAGCACGTTCACCGGGTAGCCCTCGCGGACAAAGACGACAAAGCAGTGGCCCGCGCCCAGCGCCAGCGCGTTGCGGACGGCCAGCTCCACGAGCTCGGAGTCGTTGCCTGAGCTCCGGACCAGGCACTTGCCGGACGCCTCGCAGAACGCCAGCCCGAAACGCAGGTGGGGGCTCGAGCCGACAAGCGCCTCGTGAACATCCTCGACGGTCTTGATGAAGTGCGCCTGGCCCAGGATCACGTTGAGGTCTTCCGGCTTGTCGATGGGTACCACGACCAGCTGCACGCTGCGTCTCCTGTCCTCTGGGCCCTGCGGCGGGCCCTCCACTGGGCCAGATGCCCACAACGAACTCTGCGCCCTGGGCGGGCCGAGCGCAAGGCCGCCGGCAAACAGGGTGCATCCCGCCGAGTCGGGCCGCCCGGAGGAGGTGTTCCGGCTGAGGTTCAACTCCCCGGACATCTCACTGGCAGGCAGCCGACGCCTCAAGTCGGGGCGAACTTCGTCCGATAAGACAAGACGAGCAGAACTGTGTCCTGGGTCCCGCAGCACAAGCAAGGACCGTGCGAGAGCCTTTCGACGTTTGCGAGGAGGGCGGTCCTCTTGATCCACCGAACTGGCCTCGGAGGAGCGACGAGGCATGCTGCCGGCCCGGCAGAGCCGATGCTGCCGGTCCTCGGGCGCCTCACGGCTCTCGTCGGGGGTGCTGCGGGAGCTCTTGCAAGGTTGGTCGGGTCCCGACATGTCCTCGCCATCTGACACCACAACGCCGCTGACGCCTCCTCGTCGCCGCGCCCTCGGCCAACCCGTCCGGCTCTGGCTGTACATCGGGCTTCTCCTCGCCGGCGGACTGTTGGTCGTCTACGGGCCGGTACGCCTCGCCCCTGCGGTGGCGGCCGGCCATGTCGTGGCGATCCCATGGTGGGCGGTCTTCCTCCTCGCCACAGCCGGGGAGCTGGCCAGCGTCGAGATGCCCATCCGCAAGACCAATGTCCTTTTGACGCTCAATGATGCCGTCATCATCATCGCCCTCATGGGCACCGGCCCATTCGTGACCGCATTGGCGATGGCGTGCTGTCTTGCAGTCGTTCAGGCCGTGCAACGTCTCGCGCCCGTGCAGCTGATCTTCAACTTCGCGGCCGAATTGCTGGCGATCCCCATCTACTACGTGCTTCTGCGCGTCATGGTCCAGCCCGGTGCGATCTTCTCCTTGCGCAGCGTCGTCGGCTACCTGGTGACGGTGACCTTGTTGAGCGAGGTCTCCAACATCGAGATATCCGCGGCCATGTACCTGTCCGAAGCCGACTTCACCGTCGTCACCAAAGGACTGTCCTCCTCAGCCCCGGTGGTGGCCATCACGGCACTCGGCAACGCTGTGATCGCAGTGATCATCCTGGTCATGACCGTTGCTGCACCGGTGGTGCTGCTGACCCTCCCGATCCCGGTCCTTGCCACCGTCGCGACCTATCGCGCACAGATCGCCAGGCGTAGGCAGGAGACCGACATCGAGAACCTCTTCGCGGCGACCAGGATCCTGAACTACTCCAAGAGCGTCACCGCGGGTGCCGTGGACTTCCTCAATCACATCGCCGCAATGTTCCACACGACACTTGTGGAGCTCACTCTTCTGCCGCTGGTTCCAGGGCACCCGGCGCTCGTCACCAGAACCGTGGACGGTGTGGCCGTCGACGTCATGACCGCGATTGCTGTCGAATGCCTGCCAACAGGCCTCGCCGACGCCCTGGCCGCCGACGACATCCTGGTCACCAAGAGACAGGGTCTGGGCACACCGCTGGCCAACTACATCGCAGCGGACAACCGGTCCACAGGGATGGGCGTGGCCCTCCCCGGTGCGGACAACGCTTCCTGCCTCGGCTATCTCGTCGTCGGTCACCGCAACAAGTTCGTCGGCGACTTTCAGCAAACCGATCTGCAGCTGCTGGGCACACTCGCCAAGCAGCTCGCCTTCGCCCTCCAGAACGGACGGCTGCACGAAGATCTGGCGCTGCTGGCCGGCGCTCAGGACGATCTGGTGCACCAGGCCTTTCACGACCCCCTCACCGGTCTTTCGAACCGGGCACTGTTCGTAGATCACATAGAGGGCGCCTACCACCGTGCGGAACGCTCGGGAAGCCTGATCTTCCTTCTGTACATCGACCTCGACGAATTCAAGAAGATCAACGACACGTTCGGTCACGCCGCCGGAGACGAGGTGCTCATCCAAGTGGCGGACAGGCTCAACAAGTGTGTCCGCGCCACCGACACCGTCGCGCGGCTCGGTGGCGACGAATTCGCGATCTTGTTGGAGCAGGCGACGTCGCTGCCTGCTGCGGAAACAGTTGCTGAACGGATTGTCGAGAGCCTCGGTGAGCCGTTTCCTCTCGCGAACGGCATGGCCAGGATCGGTGCGTCGGTGGGAATCGCCTTCACCGACATGGTCGGCCAGTCCGCCGTGCAATTGATGAAGTCGGCCGACGCCGCCATGTACACCGCCAAGAGATCGGGCAAGGGACGCCATTATGTCGCCGTCTGACAGTTTCCCGGGCGCCACGGCTTCATGCCCGGCGCCTCCGGTCCGTCCAGGTGACGCCCGGTCGCAGTACGCGCAACCGGCGGTGGGCTCAAGTAGGCTCCATACGGTGGAACGGCAGGTAGTGACAGCCCCCGACCTGGAACAGGTGCTCAGCGAGCGATCCTTGCGCGTCGCGTTCCAGCCGGTCTGCAGCCTGCACTCGCGCGAGATCATCGGCTACGAGGCACTGTCGAGGTTCCCCGCACACACCGTTGCGACACCCCGTCAGTGGTTCGACCAGGCGTTGCGGCTCGGACGCCTGCAGGCGCTCGAGCTCCTCGCGGCCGCCACGGCATTGGAACAATTGGCGCGCCTGCCAGAGCACGTCTTCCTCGCCGTCAACGTGTCGCCAGCTACCGCAGCCTCAACGGCCTTCGGTGAGCTCGCGGCGACGATACCGCCCGAACGCCTTATCCTGGACATCGCCGAGAACGCCACCGTGGACGACTACCCCCGCTTCACAGAGGTGATCGATCACCTGCGCTCGCTCGGCGTGCGGATCGCCCTGGACGACGCCGGCGCCGCTGACGTCAGCCTGCAGCACCTTCTCGGAATTCGGCCCGACATCGTGAAGATCGACACGACGGTGATCCACGGGATCGCCGCGGACGAGCTTCGCCAGGCAGTCGCCTACTCGTACGCGAGCCTGGCCAAGCGGGCTGGCGCCATCAGCCTGGCCGAAGGAATCGAGACCGAGGGGGATCTGAGCATGCTCCTGTCGCTCGAGGTCGAGACCGGCCAGGGGTACCTGCTCGGTCGCCCCGCGTTCTTGGAGGTCTGACTCCGCGAGGCCGCAGCGCTCCGCCTCAGGCCGCTTCCAAGGCTCAGAGCCCGAAGCTCGAGGGTTCACATTCTTCCCCCGCCACCAGAGAAATTGTAGGTCAGGGCCGGTGCGAAAGCACCAGCTCCCCTTGTTTCCCCTTGTCATTCCTAGTTCCGTCCCTAGCACCGAATCTCGGGCTAGGGATAGCCACCATGCGTGGAACCAAGAGGAAGCGGCGCGAGGGAGTCTGCGAGCTGCGGATCTACCTCGGTGATCACCTGTTACTTCTCGGCCCCAGGCACTCGAACGAGAGCCCGCGAAAGGAGATAGTCCGGTCTCGCAGGCTCGCCGGAGCTCGTGCCACGGGCGCTCGAAATCATCACGATGCTTGCCCCACGCGCCCCGAGCGCTTGCGCAGTCGCCTCGCTGCCTTCACGCGTCTCCCCACTTCCTCGTGGCAAACGGCCACGGGGCGGCGGTCCAACGAACCATGTGCGCTCGCGTGCCGCTCGATCAGGCAGTGGCTTCAACGCTGTGTCGAAGCTCACCACGGGTCTTGGTGTCGACGAGCACTGTCAGCAGCTCACCGATCGTCTGCTCGCGACCGAGGCCCTTTCGCAAGGGCACGTGAACTTGGATCCGGTAACGATTGCGGCGGCCGTCCTTGTCCTTTAGGACATAGCCGGCTGCGGTCAAGTCCGTGACAATGCCAAAGACCCTGCGCTCGGTGATACCCAGTGTGGCGGCGATGTCGCGAAGGCGCACACCGGGATCGTGCGCGATGCAGACGAGGACTCGGGCATGGTTGGTGAGAAAAGTCCATTCTCCCATGGGGCAAGTCTAGCAGATTCTGGAACTTGATTGCTAGTTTCCTATAACTAGAGTACAATGACAGGTGTCGTCGCCGACCGCATCTGGCCGAGAGCTACGGCAGAACACGGAGGCACAGGAGATGGGAATGGGTCGGACGGGAATGTTCTTCAGCATCCTCGCAATCGCCGCGGGTGCCGTCATGTACTGGGCGGTGACATCGCAGGGTCACGGGTTCCGGCTCTCCACGGTCGGAGTCATCCTCATGATCGTCGGGGCCATCGGCCTCGTCGCCTCGGGGACCGTCTTTGCCACGTCACGTCGTCCGGGCAGCGGCAAGCACACCTACGACCGTGAAGCCATCGACGCACAGGGTCACTCGACCGAAGTGCACGAAGAGGTGCACAGCTAGCCCATCTGTGGTTCGACGGCGGGCAACAAGGCGGCCCGACCACATGGCACTCGACGCGTCACCGAAGGGGGTTCTCAGATGGTTCGTAGACTGACTGGCCTGGCCGTGCTCTGCCTGGTCGTTGTGTGCATCCTCGTGCTGCTGAAGGTCGTCTAGGCACGATCGTGCTAGGCGGTGGCCGCCAAACCATGTCAGCCCCCCGGTTCTGGGCGTGAGCGGACAAGGAACGCCACAACGCTGGCGGCAACGAGGGCCAGCCCCGCCACAGGTGGCTCGGGGCCGAACATGCGCTCAGGAAACGGGCGCTGCTCGACACACTCGAAACCACACGTGGCGGCGCGCCAAGCCATGCCCCGCCGCCGGCTCAGCCGCCTGCCGGAGTGCCCCTGAAGGTCGCGTAAGTTGCATCCACCAGCCCCATGGCCTTGCCCAGCTGGTGCCAGAAGTGTGGGGAGCGGGCCACCCAGCGAGTCCGACCGAGTCCACTGACCAGCTCGCAGCCCGTGACGGCCACCACAACGGTCCTGAACATCCGCCCCGGTGCTGTGAAGGACAGGCGGTAGGTGATCCCGAGGTCGAGTGGGCAGGCGAACCTGCCTGCGGGCATCGGTGGCAGGTGACACACGATCCTGGCCGCGTAGCGGACCGATGAGACTCGGTCGACCTCGACGACGGCCGGGAACGAGAAATGGATACCGTTCTGCGGGAACGCGTCCATCCGCCGTACGACAAGTTTGTCGAGTCGGCCGACCGCCTTGCAGAGCGCCGGAGAGCGCACGGCGGACGGCAGCGTCCTGTCGGTCGCGGTGCTGGGCGACGCCTGCGCCAGGATGCACGCAGTCACGATCAATGCCGCGGAGATGCTCGCAACTGCCCACCAAGTTCTCATGGTATTCATGGCTCCATGAAGCGTTCAGCGGGCAGGTTCGCGTACGCGCCGTTGGCACGAAGTTGCGCAGGCCCCGGCGAGGTGGAGCTGGAGCTCCTGTCCTGTGCCGGGACCGGTGTTGCCCACGGCCAACAGCAGGTGGTTCGCACCCGGGCGCTTCACGGCCAGAGCCTCGGCCCGAGCCCCGAGGCTCTGGCGACCGGGCGTGTGACAGCGGCGCGCAGTGACGACTCGGCGGCCAACAGGGTGACCTGCCGCTTGGCCCGGGTGACCGCCGTGTAGAGGAGTTCCCGGGTCAGGATCGGCGACGGGGGCCGCGGCAGCGTGACGATCACCCGCTCGAACTCCGACCCCTGGCTCTTGTGGATCGTCGTCGCCCACCAGGTGTCGACGTCTCCGAGCTGTGACATGGCGAGCTCCCGGAGGCCGCTGTGCGGGTCCTGAAAAACGGCGACCGGCCCGCGCAAGCGGTCGACCACGAGTCCCACGTCGCCGTTGAAGACCCCGTTCAGGTAGTCGTTGCGGGTGACGATGATCGGCCGCCCGACGTACCAGCGCCGGCCGACGCCGGCCTGCGGCAGCGCCTGCGAGACGAGAGCCTCGATGCGGGTGCTCCAGCTGAAGACACCGAGCGATCCGAATCGTGTGGCGCAGAGGACCTTCAAGCCCGATGCGAGATGCAGGCCGCGTTCGGCGTCACCGGCCCGTGCCGCGCGGACGACGTCGACGGCGCTCTTCGCAACTTCCTCCTGCAGTCGGGCCGTCCCGGCTTGGTCGTCGTCCTCGACCCACGCGAGCTCGCCGGAACGACAGTTGCGCAGCAGGTCCATGGCACCGTCGCCGTCGCCGAGGCGGACCGCCTTGGCGAGCGCCGCTATCTCCGAGTCCCCGGCGAACCGATGGACCCGCTCGAGCAGCACGACGCCGGCCGCGAGCGGCCCGTGCGCAGGCCCGGTCGCCCTCGGGCCGACGATCTCGCCGAGCACGGCTCCCGCCTCGACGCTGGCGAGCTGGAATGGGTCACCGACGAGCACGACAGTCGCGTCAGGTCGCACCGCGTCGAGCAGACGGGCCATGAGCGGGAGCGAAACCATGGACGTCTCGTCGACCACCACCAGGTCGCTCGGTAGCGGGTCGAAGCGGTCGTGGCGGGGCTTGCCGCCCTTGTGGGCGCCCAGCAGACGGTGCAGCGTCTTCGCCTCGGCGGCGAGCATCGCCTCCGCGACGCCTTCGCGCGGGCTCGCCCCGCCCGCCGCTTCGTGCACCGCCGCTGTCATGCGCTCGGCTGCCTTGCCGGTGGGTGCGGCGAGCGCGACGTCCAACTGTCGGCCGTGGGCGAGCGCAACCGCGTGGGCGGCGCCGACCAACCGGGCGATGGTGCACGTCTTCCCGGTCCCCGGCCCGCCCACGATCACCGCGATCCGGCGGCTCAAGGCTCTCTTGACGGCATCGCGCTGGAGATCGGGTGAGATGGGGTCATCGGGTCCGAAGAGCTCGTCGAGGATCGCGTCGAGCTCGGGTGACGCTTCGGTGAGCCCGCCGTCGGCACGGGCGCGGCGCAACAGCTCGTCCGCGACACGCCTCTCGAAACGCCAGTAGCGCTCGAGGTACAGGCGGACGCCGTCCCAGACCAGAGGCAGGATCAGCTCACCCGGCGTGTCGTCCGGGCCGCACACCGCAGGGCTTGCCTCGAGGAGCCCCGCCCAGCACACAGGATCGGGCCATTCCAGCGAGTCGACCGAACGGAGCTGTGCGTCGTCGACGACGATGGACCTGGCGACGGTCCCGATCACCACGCAGACGTGGCCGAAGCGCGGGCGCGCGCCGCCAGGGCTGCGCCGAGCAGAACTTCGGGCTCCACGCCGTCGACGCTTCGGGCGATCACGCCGGCCACGTGAACGGCGGACGCGTCGAGCACGCCGGCTTCGACGAAGGGCGCGAGCGTCGCGACGTCGTCGCAAAGGAACGGACCGGGCGCCTTCATGCCGGTCCCTCGGTGCCGTCGAGAAGGTCACTCAGTGCGGTCACGAGCGCCGGGGGAACGCGCCAGCTGAAGATTCCGTGCGGGTTCCCCTCGACTGCTGGAGTGTCGGCACCGGCCATGCCTCGCACGAAGAGGTAGGCGGCACCGCCGAGATGGCCGGCGGGCTCGTAGCAGGGGAGGCGCCAACGCAGGTAGCGGTGCAACGCGACCAGGTAGAGCAGGGCCTGTAACGGGTAGTGGTGCTCTGCCATCGCCGTGGGGAGGCGGTCAGGGCGGTAGTCGAGCGACTGGGGTACGCGGCCCTGTTCGGCCAAGGTGTTGGTCTTGTAGTCGACGACGACGAAGCGCGCAGGCGCCTTCGGGTCCGTCCCGTCGCGGACGCGCGCGACCATGTCGATGGAGCCAGTCAGATGCCCGGCGAGCTCGACTCCGAACAGTCCCGACACGATCCGCTGTGCCCACGGCCGCAGCGGGTCGTGCTCGGGCAGATGGTCCAGCACGAGCGCGCCGATGTCGCGATCGGTCGCGAAGCGGCCGTTGCGGCCCAGGCGGAGCTCGAAGCTCAGTTCGCCCAGGCGGTCGCTGCGGGCGAGATCGCGCAGTCGCCGTCCTCCAAAGAGCGGGCCGAGCGGCGTCTCGATCGCGGCGCGAAGGCCGGACACGAGTGTCTCGGTGTCGACCGGCCAGGGGTTCCACGCGAGCCGGTCGTCGATGTGGGTGCGCAGCTCGCCGTCGAGATCGGCCGTCACGAAGTCGACGCGCTCGAGCACCTCGTGGACGAGCGTGCCGAATTGGGCGCCGCCTGCGACCGCGCCAAGGGGCAGGTCGGAGGCGGACGCCGGGAGGGTGTCGGTCACCTCGGCCGGCTCGTCCGCGGCGCCGGAGTCGCCGAGGCTCTCGTCCTCGGGATCCAGCTCGACGTGCCGTGCGCGGTCGCTGATCGCGCTGAACGACCAGCGTCGGTTCGCTCGGAAGAGGACCCGGTCGAGGACGGCAAGCCCGAGCGCGCCCGACGGCGCCCCCGTCCCGCCGTCTGCCCACTGACCGTCCGGAGGGCCGGCGGAGCCCGTGACGGTCACGGCCACGGTGTCACCGGCTACGGCGAACGCGGCCCCGAGGGCCGCGGCGGCGTCACCATCGGCTGGGAGCGCGACCTTCGGCGCCGCGAACAGGTCCGGGTCGATCAGGCCGTTGCTGCGGGCAAAGAGCACCCGCGCGAGCCCGGTGATCTCGGAACCCTGCACTCGCGTCCACCAGACCAGTGTCGTGTGCTCGGCTCGTGTGAGCGCGACGTAGAGCAGCCTGAGGTTCTCCCCGAGTGCCTCGTTGTCGGCCAGGGCCTTGCGCGCAGTGGCGTCGCGCGCCGTGGGCCAGTTCTCGCCGCGGGCGATGTCGAAGGTGCGAACTCCCGTGTCGGGGTCCTGGAACACTGTGTCCTTCGCGGTTGCAAGGCTCTGGCGCCACAGCGTCGGCACGCACACGACCGGGAACTCGAGACCCTTGGCGACGTGCACCGTCATGATCTGCACCGCCTCGGCCTCCGACTCGATCTGGCGAGCCGTCAGGTCGTTCTCGGGTTCGTCCGCGACCTCGGATTCAAGCTGCTCGAGGGCCGCGAGCAGCCCTGTGGCGGTCGGCCTGCGACCGGCGCTGCTCGCCTGCAGCAGTCCGGCGATGTGGTCGAGATCGGTCAGGTCGCGATCGCCCTCACTTGTTGCCAGCACCCGGGCCGCGACGCCGCTCTCGGACCAGATCCGCGCGCACAGCTCGACCGTGCCGTGGGCGTCGAGCGTCTCGACCCATCTGAAGAGCTGGTCCTGTACCTGGCTGAGCTTGTCGTCGTCGGCCGCGTCGAGATCGGCGAGCGACCAGCCGAAGAACCAGGAGAACGCGGCCGTGCGGGCACGGGTCGGGTCGGCTGGCCGGGCGAGCGCCGTGAGCAGCCAGCGCCAGTGGTTGGCCGCTTCCGACCGGAGGACGCTGTCGCCCCGGGTCACAACGGCGGAGATGCCCCTGCGGCGCAGCGCCGCCTGGATCGGCTCGGCGTCGCCGTGCCTGCCGACGAGCACGGCGAAGTCACCGGGCCGCAAGCGGCGCCTCCGGCCATCGTCGCCTCCGAAGCTGACCCAGGCCGTCTCCAGCAGATCCTGGACCTGGTGTGCCAGGTCGCGCGCGATCGCGGCCTCGGCGGCGTCGCTCAAGATCTGGCCTTTCTTGCTGCGGGGAAGGTCGCCGCCGAGAGCGAGGCGCACGTGCAGCGCAGGTACCGGGGCACCGTCGTCCCGGGTGAGACGCAGGTCCCGGTGCTCGGGAGCCGGCTCGACCGGCACGAACTCGATCCGGGGGTCGCCGAAGGTCGCTCCCCTGAGGAGGTGTCCGAGAGCGTCGAGCAGTGCCCCGTCGGAGCGCCAGTTCACACCGAGGGTCGACCAGGCGGTGCCGGGCTGGTGCGCCGCCTCGAGGTAGGTGTGCACGTTCGCGCCCCGGAATGCGTAGATCGCCTGTTTCGGGTCCGCGACCAGAACGAGGGCCGAGCCGTTGCCGCTGCTCGGGAACAGTCTCGAGAAGATCTCCCACTGCACCGGGTCGGTGTCCTGGAACTCGTCGATGAGGGCGATGCGGAAACGGCGACGTAACGTTGCGACAGCGGCCGGCGCCTCGCGCAGCGCGTTGCGGAGCTGTGTCAACACGTCGTCGAACGAGAGCGTCCCCGCAGCGCGCCTGCGGACGTGGACCTCCTCGACCGCCCGGTCGACGAGGCGCCGCAGGCGAGCGGCCGTGGGCGTCGACCCTGCGTCTTCGGCACCCGGGATGACGCGGATGCCGGGGTTCCCGAGCACCTTGATCGACAGGCCCGAAAGCTCTGTCAAGCTCGGGAGCTGCAGCGCGGTCGTCGGCTCGGCGACGGACTCCGCCGCGAGCACGTCGGCGCAGACCGTGCGGACGAGCTCGTTCGTGTCCTCGAGGAGCGTCGCGTCGAGGTCGCCGGGAGCTGCCGAGCCCAGGGTGGCGAGCACCTGCTGCGCGAAGCCGTGGATCGTGGTGATCGTGGCCCCGTCGAAGTCGGCGACGGCCCGCTCGAGGCGACCGAGTCGCAGCTCACGATCCCTGCTGGCCACGAACGCGACGAGCTCGTCGCCGGCCGCGGTCTCGTAAGGACCGCGCAAAGCGGCCGCTGCCTCGCTGAGCCGGGTCCGGACGCGGTCGCGCAGCTCGGCCGCGGCGGCTCGGGTGAAGGTGACCATGAGGAGCTCGTCGACGGGGACCGCCTCCTCGGCCACGTACCGCACGACGAGTCCGGCGAGCGTGTAGGTCTTGCCGGTGCCCGCGCTCGCCTCGATCGCGATGCGGCCGGCGGGAAGCGGGTCGAGGAGCGAGAAGACCGGCCCTGCGATCATGTTCCCACCTCGGTGCTCGCCTCGATGGCGTCCCACAGGTAGTCGGCGAACCGTGCCGCTCGTCCAATGGAGGATCCAGGAGGGTCGTCGTCACGTGCGGGCAGTGCGCGGAGCTCGTCGAAGTCGAGGCCTCCGAACGCCAGCCGGTTCGCCTCGTCGTCGCCGTCCCCGTGGCCGCGGTACGGCTCCCAGTCGTTCCGCCTCGCTGTGCCTTCGTGGAGCTTGTAGGACAGGTCGGCAAAGAGCGGGATGGGCTCGCGCAGCCCCCGCCTGTAGCAGTCGACCGCCACCTCGAGCGCGTCGAGGGCGCGGCCGTGGCGGTCGTCGCGTGTGCCGCCACGCCCAACCAGCTCGAGTGTCTTGAGCTTGCCCTCCTTCTGGGCGCGGCCCACGACGACGCTGCGCCAGTCGGTCGCGGGGTAGGCAGCCACAAGGACCATGAGGTCGAGCCACGCCGCCAGGCGATGCTTTGGCGCAATCTTGCTGAACGTCACGCGGGCCGGGCCCGGACGGGGCCCTGCGCAGCGACCCACGACGGTGCCGACTATGCGCGTGCCGTCGGCGAGTACGACCTCGACCGGGAGGCGGTCGTCACGTGTCGGGTCGACGCCGAGCCGGGTCGCGGCATCGAGCAACCCGCCGACCGTGTCCTCGATCCCGCCGAGAGCGACCTCACCCAGCCCACCCGGGGGGAGCGTGCCGAGGGCGCGCTCGTGGCGCTCCCACTCGTCGTTGGCGTGCCCGGCGAGACGAGCCTTGAGGAGCCGTTCCGCGACGGACCAGAGCTCGAGCCCGCCGAGCACCGTCGGGAGGTCGTCGGACTGGCCGCGGTCCTCGTCGGTGAGGTGGAGCCGGAGCCGCTGCTGCCAGAAGGACCTCGCCGGGTGGCTGAGGAACCTCTGCAACTCGGTGAGGTCGATCAGGACGTCCTCGCCGGGAGCGGGTGGGAGCGCGCCGTCGACGAGCAGGCGGTGCTCTCCGGCTCGTCTTTCCCGGGCACTCGCGCCGGCGAAGGCGCCGGCGTCGAAGCTCCAGGGACCGGGCCGGTTCAGTTCGCGGGGCCGGAAGCACCTGTCGTCGAAGGGCTGGCGGGGATGGACGGTCTCGATTCGGCTCCGGTAGGTGCCCCGGCCTGGCGGCGCGAGCGTGGTGATGATCGTGTCGCGCAGCTCGGCGAGCACCGTCGCGCCCGGCACTTCCTGGTTCGTGCGGATGTTGTGACCCGTCCGGGTGATGACGAGGTGGTCGCCCGCGGCGAGAACGGCCTCGAGGAGCGCCTGGCGGACCTCCGAACGCGGGTCGCGGTCGCCGACGAGCGGGGCCACAGCGGCGAGATCGTCGCCGTCGATTGAGCCGGTGACGGCGCCCGTGCCGGCTTCGTCGAGACCGAGGATGCAGATCACGCGGAAGGGCAGCCACCGCAGCGGCGTCAACGAGCTGACGGTTATGCCACCCCGGAAGAAGTCGGGCCGACGCGGACACGCCCTTGATCCGGTCGGCAAGCAGGCGGCGGACATCTGCGAGGCAGAGCTCGACGGTCGCGGGCTCGCCGCCCACGAGGGCATGCTCGCCGACCTCGGCCACGATCCGCCGGAGCTGGTCGAGCTGCCACTGCTGGGGGGCCTCGACCTCGAAGAACTGGTCGATCGCCTTCGAGAGCGCCTCACACCACGCCGCCGCGTTACGGGGTCGCCTCATGTCGTCGACGGTCGACGCCAGACGCGCGACGAGGTCGGCCAGGCGACCGGCGACGGAGATGTCGTCGCCCTCGACATCGAGCGGCGCGATATCGCCCGGTGCGAGGCCGATGTCGTCGTCGCTCACCGCCACTCCCATGAGCACCCGGTCGATCGCGGCCCGCCACGAGTTGCCGGTGAACTCCCGCGGGAGGCCCCACGCCTCGCGGTGGCGGCCGTCGAGGCCCCAGCGCACGTTGGTCCCGGCGACCCAATCCGCGATGGTCCCGAGGGCGTCGTCGTCGAGGTCGAAGCGCTTGCGGACCGCCGGCAGCGAAACGAGCTCCAGCACCTCCGAGGCTGTGAACCGGCCCGAGACCAGCGCGAGGAGCGAGTCGAGCGCCGCGAGGACCGGGTACGACTCGCGCAGGGAGCGGTCCGTGACACGGTAGAAGAGCCGGGGCGTGGCGCTGCCCGGTACCTCGGCCGCCCCCTCCGCAGAGGTCCCGAAGCCGGCTTCCACCAGTGGTGCGAACTGGTCGATCGCCGGGGAGAGCACGACGATGTCCTCCTCGCTGAGCGTCGGGTCGTCGGCAAGCAGATGGAGGATCGCGTCACGCAGCACCTGGACCTGGCGGACCTGCCCGTGGCAAGAGTGCACCTGGATCGAACGGTCGTCGGTGTCCAGCTCGAAGTCACCGGCGGGCGCGCAGCCGGCACGCAGGTCGTGCTGCACGCGGGCAAGCAAGGTACCTGGCACACCGCCGGCGGTGTCCTCGTCCGCGTCGAGCGACAACGGCGCGGGGATCCCCCGCGACTCGGCCGACGCGAGGAGCACCGTGCGCTCGCGGTAGGGGCGCCCCCACGACCGCAACAGCGGGTGACGCACCTCGGCATCCGACGGGTCGTCGGCGCGGAGCAGTGCAAGTGGCCGCGCGCTAACCAGTGTCGCCTCGCGCACGCGCGCCGTCGTGGCCGGTGACGGGTCAAGCAGCAACAAGTGCAGGTCTCGGCGGGCGGCGACGGCCTCGATCAGCTCGATGAACGGCGCTCCGCTGGGAAGCGTCGTGACGCCGAAGATGGCAAGCCGAGCCGGCAGGTCGAGGGCGAGCGCCCCGGTGCGCAGGTCCTCGAGCAGCTCGGGCAACCGCTCGGGCGGACTGGGCACGCCGAGAAGGGCGCGCACCAGGCGCCACAGGTGCGGCTGCCAGCGGTCTTGCTCGGCGAGGAGGTGACCGGTCCCGTCGAGGTCACGGCCGGCGCTCCAGTGCAGTACGAGCCCGGGTCGGCGCACGGCGTAGCGGTCGAAGAGATCGGCGAGGCGCCGGGCACGGCCGAACCAGGTGGCGCCGGGGGGCAGGACGGTGAGCGGACCGAGGCGGTTGTCGTCGCGCCGCGAGCGCAGCAGTGCGAGGACGGCCCAGACGAGACGGTCGACCTGCCAAGGATCGTCGGCCCCGCCACCTCGGCCCGCCTCGAGCACCGCCTGGCGCAGCGCGCCCGGGAAGGGGAACCTGATGTTCGCGGCGACACCGTCGCCGGTGCCGGGTCCGGACGCGCCGAGCGACCTGGCCAGCTCGAGGGCGAGCCACCGGCGCATGCCCACCGTCGGCACAGCGACCCACTCCGGGGTCATCGGGTCCTCGAGCGGCTCCGCGAGCATCTCGGCCAGCACCGCCGCGAGAGGCTCCACCCGGCTGGCGGTGAAGAGGTGAAGCACGCGCGAACACTACCGGGGGGCTGTGACGCTCACCTGGGGGCTGTAAGGGTCACAATGGGCCATGACCTCTCGGGCGACCGAGGACGCTCTCTCGCGCCACCGGCTGCTCGACTGGACGATCTCAAGCCGATAGCGTCCGGCCATGACGATCCTGCTCGAGCTCGACCTCACCGGAGCACTCGTCGAGGACATCGGTTCGCATCCCGTCGAACGGGTCATGAACCGACGGCGCCTCGCACTGCGCACGCTCGTGGGCCGGCTCGCCTCCGCTGGCGAAGACCCCAACGTCGTCGGACTACTGGCCAAGCTGGGTACGACTTCGATATCGCTGGCACAAGCCCAGGAGCTGTCCGACGCAGTGGCGAGTTTCCGGGCGAAAGGAAAGGACGCCATCGCCTGGGCCGAGACATTCGGCGAGCTCGGGCGGGCCACGACGGCCTATGTCGTGGCCGCCAGTTTCGGCGAGTTGTGGCTGCAGCCTTCAGGCAGCGTGGGCCTGATGGGAGCAGCGGCGGCCGGCACGTTCGTACGCGGCGCACTCGACCGGGCGCAGATCGAGCCGCTGTTCGCGCAGCGCCACGAGTACAAGAACGCGGCGGACACCTTCCTGCGCACAGAGTTCACCGAGGCGCACCGCGAAGCAACCGGGCGGTTGGCCGAGTCCGCCTACGAGCAGATCGTCTCTGCCGTGGCGGCCGGCCGGCGCCTGCCCGCGGACCGCGTGCGCGAGCTCATCGACCGAGCGCCGATCCCCGCCGCCGAGGCCCTCGAGGCCGGCCTCGTCGACCACCTCGGCTACCGGGACGAAGTTCGCCAGGCGGTCGGCCGCCGCTGGGCCGACAAGCCAACGCTTCTCTACGTCTCCCGTTATCAGCGGCGGTGGGACAACCTCCGTCGAGCATGCCAAGCGCGCCGTCCCGCGGTCGGGCTCATCGAGGCGACCGGGACGATCCGCACCGGCCGGTCCAAGCCGGGCCCGGTCGGGCGGGCGGCCGGCTCGGACACCGTCGCCGCGGCGTTCCGTTCCGCAGTGAGAGACGGACACACAAAGGCGATCGTGTTCCGGGTCAACAGCCGCGGCGGCTCCTACGTCGCCTCGGACACGATCTGGCGCGAGGTGTGCAACGCTCGCGAAGCCGGCAAGCCAGTCGTGGTCTCCATGGGCGACGTGGCCGGTTCGGGCGGGTACTTCGTGGCCATGGCCGCCGATGTCATCGTGGCGCAGCCGGCGACGCTCACCGGATCGATCGGCGTGCTCGGCGGCAAGCTCCAGACCAGCGGGCTGTTCGAGCGCTTCGGCGTGAACGTCGAGGGTCTCGGCCTCGGGCGTCACGCGCTGATGTTCTCGTCGCAGACAGGTTTCGGCGAGGACGAGTGGGCCAAGCTCGACGAGTGGCTCGATTTCGTCTACGACGACTTCACGACCAAGGTTGCCCGCGCACGCTGCGATGAGCAGCGAAGCTGTCCACGAGGTGGCACGCGGCCGGGTCTGGACGGGTGCCGACGCCGTCGAACGCGGGCTGGTCGACGAGCTCGGAGGGCTGCGCCGCGCCGTCGAGATCGCCCGGAAGCGGGCCGGCCTGCCACTCGACGCCCCGCTGCGGCCGGTCCTTGCAGTCTCGCCGGTGCAGCGGCTGCGTCAACCACGCAACAGCGACGACCCGGCGGCCTTCGTACAGGTCCGGGGATGGGACTCACATCTGTGGGAGTGGGGAGGCCATGCCCAGCTGGCCGAGGCTCTGGGGCTTCCGGCCGCCGGGCCACTGACCATGCCGATGGGGCCGCTTGTCTAGGCGGGAGGATCGCCACACTGCGCCGACCATGTGCCTGATGTGAACGGAAGTCTGGGCAATGCCTTCTGAGCCCATGGACGCCGCATCTCCTAAGGCGACGCCTCCACAACAGGGGCGCTCAGGTGGAGTACGTGTCACGCCCGGTCGACTTGACCCGGTACATCGCGATGTCGGCGTCACGCAGCACGTCTTCGGGCCGCTCGTACCCGGCGGTGCTCGTCGCAACCCCGACGCTGGCCGTCACGACGACCCGGTGACCGTCAAGCTCGTAAGGCACCCGCAACCGTCCAAGAAGGCGCTGCACCAGGCGTTCGACGGTGGGCAAGTCTGAGACGTCCTGTAACAGGAGAGCGAACTCGTCGCCGCCGAAACGGGCGGCCGTGTCCGCTTCCCGCAGGTCGTGGCGGAGGCGCTCGGCGACCTCGACTAGCACCTTGTCACCTAGGGGATGGCCCAAGCCGTCGTTCAGCTCTTTGAAGTTGTCGAGGTCCAGCCAGAGCACCGTGTAGGAGTAGCCTCGCTGGCGCTTCGCGGTGGCGACCGCCTGGGCCAGCCGGTCGAGGAACAGGACCCTGTTGGGCAAGCCTGTCAGGCTGTCGAAAAGGGCCTCGTGACGTAGGCGCTCTTCGAGAGTGCGTCTGTCTGTGATGTCGGTAAAGGAGCCGACGATTCGCGTCGCCGGAACACCTCCCCCCGGCACGGCCAAGCATCGGCAGAGGACCCACAAATAGGTCCCGTCGTTCGCCATGACACGGTGCTCGTACATGACCGAAACTTTCTCGCCCCCCTTGAGCGCGGAGAGCTCGGCCAGGAGACCTGGCCGGTCATCGGGGTGCGCGCGGCCGATCCACTCCTCCGGGCTGTCGCCTACTGCGTCCTCTGACTGGCCGAGCATCTCCTTCCAGCGTGACGAGTAGTAGATCGTGCCCGCGACCAGGTTCCAGTCCCAAAGCCCGTCGTTTGTGGCTCGCGAAGCGAGCGCATAGCGCTCGTCGCTGTCACGCACGGAATCCAAGAGGTCCCTGTAGCCGAGGGCTTCACAAAGCAGCGCTTCCCACTCGTAAAGCGCGTCATCCCCCAGAAAACTCGAGTCCACGGGGGCGGCCACAGCCAAGTAGCCCCAGTCGGTGTCCTCACTCCTGACCGGGAACACCAGCACCAGGTCACCCGGGCCGGCACTGTCGAACAGACCTGCAGGAGGGAAGTCCTCGGGGCGGTAGCTGCACGAATCGAGCTTCAGCTGGGCGCCCTTGGCGTCGAATGTGCCGCTCACGACCAGCTCGGAGTCCCTGGGTTGGGGCTCGAGGCGATCTCCTCCACTGCCATGGCGCCGTTCCGGGGTCGAGCCCACGGGCACGGGGCTTTGGTCGTGGACGTCGTCCTTGTTCCCTCGACCCTCCTGCCTTGAAAGTGCGAGCACCCCGGTGATCGCACTGGTCTGTGCGAGCCAGGACAGCGACGTAGGGTCCTCCGTGTGGCCGCGCAGGAGGTTCATGCTGATGGCGTTCACGTTTCTGATGGATTGGCGTAGGTCGTAGTAGGCGTTGTTGCGCTCATTGAGGAGAGCTTGGGAAATGGCAAGGCGCACTTCCGCTACGCACGAGTTGAGCCTGAGAAGAGAGTCGAGACGTCTCTTTCCAGCCGGTCGCCCTTGGGTGGAGAGCCCCGAGCTGAGCTGGTGCGCCAACGCCAGGATCGCGTTGGATGTCGACTGGCCGGGACATAAGGCGTACAGGTCCTGGCAGGCTTGGCGGAGGTCGAAGAGCTCCAGAGACGTGAGCTCGTGGCTGGCCGCGTGACCGAAGGCGCCCTGTACCTCGCTTGCGAGCTGGGCGACCGCGCCCTCGGGAAAAGCCAATGCCGGGGCGCCGGCGATCGCCTCCCGCAGAACCTCGGTGAACCCGGCTATGGGATCTCCCCAGCGCTCCGGTTCGATCGAGCCCCAAGAGCCGGGGCTCGCGGTACACCCACAACTCTCGCGCGCTACGAACGCGGCGTCGACAACGTACGGGCCGGGCCCTACGGTCTCTCCCGCCAGCAGGCGTAGGAGAAGCTGGGCAGCCGTGGCCCCCATGACATCGAAGCGCTGAGAGACGCTGGAAAGCCCTGGGGAGAGAGCGCTGACACCTGGCATGTCGTCGAAGCCGATGACCGCCTGGTCGCGTGGCACACGGTAACCGGCCCGCTTCAGCTCAGCCATTATGCCGATCGCGTTGAAGTCGTCGCCGGCAACGACCGCGCTGCACGGCAGCCCGGCGGCCATCATCTCCGCGGCGGCGCCGCTGCCTCCTGGTTCCATGTTGTCGCGCGCCTCGAAGAACAAGGTGGGGTCGGGCTCGATGCCGTGGGCAGCCAGTGTGTCTTGGTAGGCGGCATAGCGTTCTTGGATGTCGAACTGGGCCATGCAGCCTGCAAAAGCTATGCGCTCATGGCCATGCTCCAAGAGGTGCTCCACGGCCGCCGCCACGCCACCTCGGTTGTCTGCCATCACGGCCGGGCAGGGCAATCCAGGCTCCTGGTGGCTAAGGATCACCAACGCCTTGCCCGAGTCACACAGGGCGTCGAGGTAATCGCGCGGCACGGCCTTGCCGATCGAGACGAACCCGGCCGCGCGCTCCCAGGCAACTCGGTCCAGCCGTTCTGGGGCGCGCCCCCCTTGGTTGTCTATGACGGGGCCGGCGGTCTGTATCGCGATGACACGACCTCCGGCGCCGGCGGCGACGTTCTCGACGGCCGATACGAGGGCGCCGTAGAAGTAGCCGGAGAGGTAGGGCGAAAGCACGCCGATCGTCGGTCCTGCTGAGTCCTCCAAAGCCAGCTCCCGTGTGCAGGGTGCCCCGGACCAGTGTTCACTGGTCGACTCTGCATTATCGTCCTTCTTTGGACGGTCAGTTGCTTTCTTGCCGCGCTGAAGCCCGTGATGCAGGGCCTCGCCCGGACCGGACCACGCCGGCGAGTGCTGGCAGAAGACCGTGACCGGCCCGTGGGGTCCCCACCCGATCGAGTCCGTGACCCGGAAACCTGCCAAGGCAATTCGTCATGGTGAGGGCTCTTCCATCACCGTTGACGTGGCCAGTGTGTACTAGGCGTCGTTGAGGTACCTGTCCAGCTCCCAGGCCGTGACCTGGGCACGGTACGCCTGCGCCTCGGCCCGCCGACCGTCCACCATCCGCGTCAGCAGCTGCGCGTCGAAGGCGTCGACGAGGACGTCGTCGTCGAGAAGGGCGTCCAAGGCCTGGTCCAGGACGCGGGGAAGGAGCTGAGTCTGGATCTTGGTCGCGGTCGTGGGGTCGTATCCGCCGATGTCCTCGTCGAAGGCAGGGCCGGGGTCGAGCTCGCGAGCCAGCCCGTCCGCCGCGGCAACCAGGAGGCCCCCGAGCAGCAGGTAGGGGTTCGCAGCCGGGTCAGCCAAACGGAACTCGACGCTCGGCCTTTGCTCCACCGAAGAGCCCACCCGGATCACCGCATTGCGGCTCTGGTGCCCCCACACCACCGCGCCGGGCGCCTCGGGCCCGGCGTGCAACCGCTTGTACGAGTTGACGTTCGGGGCCGCCAGGGCGGTCAGTGCGCGGGCATGGAGGAGCTGGCCGCCGACGAACGCCCGTCCGGCTTCGTCGAGCTGCCAGCGGTCGTCGAACAGCTGGTCCACTACGTGCTGGTGGAGGTGCAGCCCCGACCCTGGCTGGCCGGCAAGGGGCCTGGCCATGAAGGTGGCCACCACTCCCCGCTCCTCTGCGACTTGGCGAAGAAGCGCCTTTGCGAGCACGAGCGCGTCAGCCAAGGCCACTGGGGGCATCGCCCCAAGGTCGATCTCGTACTGTCCGGGCCCCGCTTCGAGGTGGGCGCTGACGACCTTGACACCAAAGCTGCCGAGCAGGTCGGCCGCCGCATTCGTCACCGCCGTCCCGACTCCCGCCAAGTCGCCGAAGTATCCCCCGTTGTCGACCGGGACCCCGGCGTGGTCGAGCAGGTAGAACTCGAGCTCGGCCGCGACCTCGAAGCGCTCGGCCAGCTCGCCGGTACGGGAGATGATCTCCGCCAGTGCAGCACGAGGATCGGCCAGCCACGGCTGGCCGTCACGGGTCGTGATCGAGCAAACGGCCCGGATCTCGCCGCCGAGGTCCACGAACGTGGAGGGGTCCGGCTTGAGCAGCATGTCGATCTCGAAGCGGCGGCTGCGGCCCTGCAGCGCCGAGCCATCGAAGGGGACACCGGAGTCCATCGCGCCCTGGAGCCGGCCGGCGGGCAGCAGCACAGCATGCGAACCTCCGAAGACGTCGACGAAGATCAGGCGGGCCCGTCCCGAACGCGCCGTGGCGCCTGGCCCATTCACGTCGGGCTCGGTGCTCAACGGAGGACCGACACGATCAGTATCACAGCGACCACACCGATGAACGCCAGTGCGATGAGCCCCGCATAGGCCCACAACCGCTTGGCGGAATCGGCGGCCGCCATGCCGCCTATCGCGGGCTCCGGGGAGAGGTCGTAGCGCTGCGGGTCGAGCGAGTCGAGATGATCGAGGTCGTCCAATATGTCGGTCGTCGACTGGTACCGGCTCTCGGGCGATCGGCGCATGGCGTGCAACACGACGGCTTCGAGCGCAGGAGGCACGTCGGGCCGGACCTTGCGGATCAGTTTCGGTTTGCCCTGCAGGTGCCCGGCCATGACAGCCATCGCATTGTCCCCAGGAAACGGCGGCTCGCCGGTCAGCATCTCGTACATCATCACTCCCCAGGCATAGATGTCACTTCGAGCGTCGCCCCGTTTGCCCTGGACCTGCTCCGGGCTCATGTAGTCCGGCGTGCCCAGGCCCTCCGACAGGTGCCTCCAGGTGAGCCGTCTGGCACCGTCGAGGCTGGCCGTGCCGAAATCGGAGATCTTGAGCCGCCCCTGGGTGTCGATGAGCACGTTTTCCGGTTTCAGGTCGCGGTGCACAATGCCCTGGCTGTGGACGTAGGTCAGCGCCTCGGCCAACTGGCGGCCCCAGTCCACGGCCTGGTCCACCTCGACCTGCTGACCCCGGCCCCTGACCCGCGTGCGGAGCGACTCACCTTCGATGTACTCGAGGGCGAGATAGGGCTCGGTACGGCTCTCGCCCGGGTCGACCCCGCGCTGGACGCCGGGATGGTCGAGGCGGTTCGCGACTTCGGCCTCCCGCTGATAGCGGCTGAAAAGACCGGGGTCGGCGAACAGGCCGGGGGGAGGCATCTTCAGCACGACTGTCGTGCCTGTGCGGGTGTCGACGGCCTTGTAGGTCTCGGCGTACGCGCCGATGCCCAACAGCTCGACTATCTCGTAACGGTCCACCACTTGACCGGATTGGAAGCGGGTCATCGTCAACCTCGCCGGAATATTGACCGGCGGGCGCCCGCAGCCGGAACTGCGCCGCCTGTCGTCACCTTGACGACGATGACTGTGACGTTATCAGGCGACCCAGCTTTGATCGCCAGGTCGACCAGCTGCTCGGCAGCTTCCACCACCGTCGGCACACTCGGCGTCCCCACCGCCCCGGCACGCTCGGCGATCTCGTGGTTGGCCACGGTGTCCCAGAGCCCGTCGGAACACAGCACGAAGACGTCCCCCGCCTCGGTGTCCGCCTTGGCTATGTCCACCTGGACTGTCGGCTCGATGCCGACCACCCGCACCAGCTGCGAACGGCCAGGGTGCCTGGCCGCCTGCTCGGGGCTCAGCAACCCCATTCGCAGCATCTCCCCCACCCGTGAGTGGTCTGCTGTCATCTGTGTGCAGGATCCCCGTCTGACCAGATAACACCGGCTGTCTCCGACGTGGGCGACGACAGCTTGGCACCCGGCGAGCGTCAGCGCGGTGAAGGTGGTGGCCATGCCCCGCTGCCTTCGTTCGAGGGCGGCATCGAAGACTGCGGCATTCGCCGCCCTTGCCGCAGCCCGCAGGGCCTGGGGCGGAGGACGCGGATCGGGTGCTGTCCATATGCCAAGGGCTGCTTCGACCGCGGCCCGGCTCGCGACCTCGCCTGCAGCGTGGCCTCCGAGCCCGTCGCACACGACAAACAGCGGCCCACGGTCCCACGCGTCGTCCGGGGTGGTCAGTGCGTACGCTCCGGCGAAGTCCTCGTTGTGGGGCCGCACGTCTCCGGGCTCGGAGCACAATGCCCACCCGAACTTGCTCAGCAGGCCGTGGCCCCGGAGAGAACCGTTGCCCGAAAGCTGCTCTGCCTCCGAGCCGGGCAGGAGCTCATCGTCTGTCATCGCGATCTCCTGCTCCGACGGCTGAACTCGCGATGCGTCGGGTGCGAGTAGCCTGCCGGGACGTGGCCAAGCGTCCGCAGAACAAGCGGCGCCCCGGCAGTCGGCAGCCAGGCACCCCGGGCGGGGAGCGGGACGCAACGCCATCGGGTGGTCCCCGTAGGCGGGGCTTCGACCCCGCGCAGCCCTTCCAGGTTGGTCGTAGGCCCTCGTCTCCGTTGCTGCTCATGGTGGTCGGGCTGATGTGGGTGGCAGCAGGGGTCATCGCGCTGTTCGCCATGACCGCCAGCTGGCGGCTCGTTCCGGCGATTGCCTTCGTCGGGGTTGGGCTGTACTTCGTGCGAGGCGCCAGCGCCACAGTCCTGCGCCGTGATCGTCGCTCGCAACGCTGATCCCGGTGCTCCGACGCCCCTCACGACACCGGCTCAGTTGACGGCCACCGAAGGTCGCGTCCGCTCCGAGATGACCATCTGCGCGCTCTGCTTGTTGGGGTTCACCGCTGCCCAGATGAACCCGAGGACGGCCCAGACGGTGACGACGGCTATGGCCTTGTAGGCGTCACCCGGAGTCGTGCCCGACCCAGTGACGGCGATGTACACCACGCCGGCCATCTCGAGCAGGTTCAGGACCAACCCCAGCGCCGGGATGCAGATGTGCTTGACCAAATGGCGATCGTGACGGCTGGCGAACGCCACCAAGGCAATGCCACAGGTAGCGCCGTAGACGAGGAACGTCCCCAGGTTGGATGCCAGCGTGATCTGGGTCAGGTTGTCCACCTGGTGAGGATCGGCCCCGAAGACGCCCAGCGCCGCCGACACGAGGGTGAGGACCAGGACTCCACCGTACGGGCTCGCAAACCGGCCGTGGAGCAAGCCGAGCACCGCCGGCATCTCCCTGTCCTTCGACATGGCGTAGGTGATGCGCACCGCGGTGTTGAGGCTGGCGAGCGCAGTGCCGACCAGCGCCAGCAGAACCGTGAAGGCGACCAGCACGGCGAGCGTCTGCCCGCTGTTGCCCAGGTAATGGTTGCCGATGGTCTTGATCATGTCGCCTATAGGCGCCGCGTCAGCGGAAGCAGCTGCGTAGCCATGTGCCAGCGTCTTACCCGATCCGGTCGTCAACGAGGCGCCGCCGATCGCGAGGTTCGCGGCGAAGTACTCGAACAGGTAGCACACTCCGCCCTGGATCAAGAGGCTGATCAGCACCCCGCGCTTTATGTCCCGCTGGGGGTTGACCGCCTCCGACCCGAACGCCGTGACCGACTCGAACCCGACCAGCAGGAGGATGGCGACCGTCGACTGGTACAGCATGTCTATGACGCTGTGAGGAATGATGACGTGAACGGCGCTGGCTCGCGCGAAGCCCCCGACCGCGTGACCGTGGGCTATCCGGAACCAGATGAACATCACGCTGACCAGCAACAGACAGGTGATCTGGATCACGTTGATCGCTATAGAAGTCATGGTCGACCCGTTGATGCCCCGGTAAGCGATGTAGCCCACGATGCCCGCAAAGCCGACAGCCACGATGCCCAGCGGCAGGTAGGTCAGCGTGTGGTGGAAGATCGCCGAGTACAGATAGCCGAACAGCGTCGCCGTGTACGCCACCATGATCCCGGGATAGATCCAGTAGTAGAGGTGGCTGATCCAGCCCACGCTGAGCTTGGCGAAGCGCGCGTAACGCTGGTGAGCCGGGCGCTCCTTGTCCAGGAAGGCCGCCTCTGCGAAGTAGTAGCCCGAGCCGGTGCCGGCGTCAGGGTAGATCCGGGCCAGCTCCGCATAGCTGTACGCGGTCAGCATCGCCAGGATCAGGGAAAGAAGCAGGCCCGCCCACATCCCGTCCGCTGTCGAGGAGCCGTGGCGTGACAACGCGGCCTGGGTCTCGAACGTCGTCCACAAGAAGGCGCCTGGCGCAATTAGCGCCATCGCGTTGACCGTCACCCCTGTCAAGGTGAGGCTTCGTCGCATCTCGCCAACGCTGATGCCAGCCATGAACCGTGCCCTTTCCTTGTCGATCGTCGGTTGCGCGACGCGTACGCACACGAGTGCCGTTTGCACTTGGCGTGAACGTAAACCTCTTGGGTTTCCTCACCGTGTCTGGGATGTGAACGCAGCATTACCGGCGAAGCCGGGCAGGTCCGGTTCCAGCGCGACAGCGGCTCCGGAGTCCTGAGAGCCCTCAGAGATCTCTCTAGGGCGTCGGACGGCGAAGCCACCACAGCCGAGTCAAGTCCTCATGCGGCCAGGCCAACTCGACGACGAAGTCGGCGATCGCGTGCTCCAGTCGACCGAAGTGACGGTGTAGTGGTGTGCCGGTGGGCACCGGGCCGCGGATCTACGACAGGCCGGTGCGCAGCATGCGGCTGCAGGTGGGGGTGAAGATCATGGCCACCCGCAACCCGAACGGGGGCCGAGGCGCAGGCGCAGACCTCCCGACCGCGACCGCCACCCAAGGCGTATCGATTGCATCGCCTGTCATTCCGGTGGGGCCGTCACCGAAATGCCGTAACAAACGGGCATCTCCGATAGTGAACTCGACAGGCATGGGGCGCAGTGTTGTAACCTCCGCACAACGTTGCACCAGGGGTTTTCGCAACAGTAGAAGATGACGCAATCGAGCCCGGGGAGGAAGTACAGATGAAGACTGTTCACGATTCACAGCACAAGCTCCGGAGGTCCGGGGTCGTCTCTGTATCCATCGCTCTCGTGGGTGCCGCGTTGCTCGCCGGCACCGGGACGGTGGCGTTCGCCGCGCCGGGCCGTGCCGCCCACGCGGCCGTCGCTATCCCCACCCCGCGGAAGGATCCCAAGGTCGCGGCCCTGGTGCCGGAGAGCATCAAGAAGAAGGGTTACGTATCGGCCGCGATGGACGCCAGCTACCCGCCCGACGAGTTCGTGGCAGCCAACGGCACGACGATCATCGGCATGGACGCTGACTTCAACGCCGCGCTCGGCGCCGTCATGGGCGTCAAGTGGAAGGGGGTCAACACGGTCTTCAGCACCATCATCCTCGGCCTCGGGGCGGGCAAGTACGACGTCGGGAACTCGTCGTTCACCGTGACCAAGAAGCGTGAGAGGCAGGTCAACTTCGTCACGTACTTCAAGGCGGGCGAGGGTTACTACGTCGAGAAGTCGAGTTCTCTCAGGCTGGACGGGCTGATGAGCCTGTGCGGCCACTCGGTCTCGGTCGAGATCGGCACGACCGAGCAGATCGACGCCGTGAACACGGTCGCCACCTGCAAGAAAGCGCACAGGACACCGGACGCGGTGTCGGCCTTCGAGACCCAGCTCCAGGCGAACCTCGCCGTCTCGAGCGGTCGGGCCCAGATCGGCTTCGCCGACTCCCAGGTCGCCGGCTACATCGTCTCGCAGTCGAAGGGCCTGTTCAAGCTTGACGGCCCGGCTTTCGGAGTCGCGCCCTACGGCTTCGCCTTCCCGAAGTCCTCGACACTCGACAAGGCGACCCTGGCCGCCGTCAGGGACCTCATGAAAGACGGCATCTACAAGAAAATCCTCGACAAGTGGGGGGTGCAAGCGGGAGCGATCACCAATCCGGCGATCGTTTAGCCGGGCGGCGGCTCCCCGAGCGGAGGCGAGCCGGTGACAATGCAAAGCACTGAGGGGCACCGTCCGGAGGAGATCCGGGCGGTGCCCCTGCGCCATCCAGGGCGGTGGGCGGCCGCGGCCGTCCTGCTCGTGCTGGCGGTGATGCTGGCCCACAACATGCTGACGAACCCCCGCTGGCAGTGGGGGGTCATCCGCAGCAACCTCTTCTCTCCGCCGATCGTGTCGGGGGCGGAGAACACCATCAAGATCACGATCTTCGCCATGGCGATCGGCGTCATCCTCGGCATCCTCCTCGCCGTGATGCGGCTCTCGCCCAACCAGGTCCTCTCGAGTGCAGCGTGGCTCTTCATCTGGTTCTTCAGGGGCACGCCTGTCTACCTCCAGCTCACATTCTGGTTTGCCATCTCCTCGCTCTTCCCGACCTTCGGCCTCGGCGTGCCGTTCGGGCCGGAGTTCGTGCACCTGAGCGCCAACACGATCATCACCCCGCTCGTGGCCGGCCTCCTCGGGCTCGGCCTCAACGAGGGCGCCTACTACGCCGAGATCGTGCGGGCGGGGATCCTCTCGGTCGACCACGGGCAGTTCGAGGCTGCGCAATCCCTCGGCATGCGCCGGGCGACGCTCATGCGCAAGATCGTGCTCCCCCAGGCAATGCGAGTCATCGTCCCGCCGACGGGCAACGAGCTGAACAACATGCTCAAGACGACCTCGCTCCTCGTCGTGGTCACATACCCCGAGCTCATGTACCAGACCACGAACGACGCCGCCCGGACCTTCGAGGCCATCCCCTTCTATGTCGGCGCCTGCATGTGGTACCTGTTCATGACCACACTGCTCACCATGGGCCAGTTCTACGTGGAGCGCTACTACGCGCGGGGCTCCTCCTACGCGCTCCCGCCGACGCCCATCCAGCGGATGCGGCGCAACCTCACGACGCTGCGCCGCATCCCCTTCTCGGCGAGCGGAACGGGAGGGTCATAGATGCCGGGCCCAATGGTGCAAGCCGAGGCGGTGCACAAACGCTTCGGCCCCCTCGAGGTGCTGAAGGGGATCACCCTCGAGGTCGCCCCCCGCGAGGTGATGTGCCTGTTGGGGCCTTCCGGCTCGGGCAAGTCGACGTTCCTGCGTTGCATCAACCACCTCGAGAAGATCAACTCGGGGCGGCTGCGCGTCGACGGGGAGCTCGTCGGCTACGAGGAGCGCGGCGATCGCCTGCACGAGCTTCCCGAACGCGAGGTCTGCCGCCGGCGCACCGAGATAGGCATGGTCTTCCAGCGTTTCAACCTGTTCCCACACATGACGGCGTTGGAGAACGTCGCCGCGGCGCCTGTGCTGGTCAAGAAGGAGCCGCGAGCCGACGTCGCGACGCGTGCCCGGGCCTTGCTCGACCGGGTCGGGCTGTCGGACAAGATCGAGGCCTACCCCAACCAGCTCTCCGGCGGTCAGCAGCAGCGGGTCGCGATCGCCCGGGCCCTCGCCATGCAGCCGAAGCTCATGCTCTTCGACGAGCCCACGAGCGCGCTCGACCCCGAGCTCGTCGGGGAGGTCCTCGACGTGATGCGCGCACTCGCCGAGGAGGGGATGACCATGATCGTCGTAACCCACGAGATCGGCTTCGCCCGCGAGGTCGGCGACACGCTCGTGTTCATGGACGAGGGCGTCGTCGTCGAGGCGGGGACGCCTCGGGAGGTCATCGCCAACCCACGCCACGAGCGCACCAAGGCTTTCCTCTCCAAGGTGCTCTGAGCCTGAACGGTGACCGGCTGTGCCGGTCTTCGGGCGATCACCGCGACGGAATGTGAGGATGCGGAGCGAAGCCCCGCTCGAAGCGCACATCCCACTTCAGGCTGGCTGCTCGGGGCCCATTCGCTCAGGCGCCGGGAGCCGAACTCGCACCCTCGGCCTGGAAGAGGACCGTTTGGCATTGAATTCGGCAGCTTTCAGCCAACCGCGGCGGACGACCAGTGCTGGCGTCCCCAACCTGTGCAGGTAGCGCGTCCACCGACCGCGGGCCCCGTACGCGAAAGCGAGGCGGGGACACTTCATGGGACCATGAGCACGGTGCGCAAGCTCGTCGGGATCGTGCTGGTGGCTGTGGCGCTGACCTTCGCCGCGTGCACGACAAGCACGAGCAGGCCCACCGGGGTTGTGACCGGCTCCGCCAACGCCTGCCGGGGATTGGCGGTGTCAGCCAAGGGTCTGCCTCCCGTGACCGTGCTGCTCTACTCCGGGTCGCGCCTCATCACATCGGAGACGCTCCCCTCCGGTGGCGAGTACCGGCTGACCGCCACGCCAGGGGCGTACACGGTCAAGTTCCGGCAGCGAGCGGGGACCCGAAGTTTTCAGCCATACCGTCCGAAGCCTGTGACCGTGCAGGCCGGTCGCACTGTCACTGCCAACTTCTTCAACATGTGCATGTAGAGGCTCGACACGGTACGCGGAACCGTCCCGTCAGCGCTTCGTGGGAGCATGGCAACAGTGGGATCGCGCGTCCTTGTGCCGGTGATCGGGCTGGCCGGGAACGGCATGACGGCGCGGACGATCCTCTACTCGCTGCGGGCGACGTGACCTGGCCCACCGCTTCCAGATGTCCGGTTCTCGGGCGTGAGAAAGGGCGACGGCAAGATGACTTCACCTGGTTCCGCTGGGCCGCGAGAGTCGCGGCACTCGCGCTTGTCGTCGCGGCGGTCGTGCTCGTCGTAACGGAGCCAACGGTTGGCTACGTCTTTAGCGGTCAGCACCTGACCGGCACCTGCAGCACTCCGTGGAGCAACTGGAGACACCCGTTCAACTTCCCGGTGCCGTCTGATGTCGGCATGCTGCTCAACGCGTGTGCTCCCACATACCCCGAGCGGTGGCACCTCGCCTGGGGAATCGTGCTCGGAGCCCTGGTCCTCGGCACGGCGTCGTTTGCTTCATCACTGGGTCTGCGTCGGATACCGCATGCCCACAAGGTCCGCCCAACCTAACAATTGGCCGTCCTGCGGACCGTCGAAAGACGCACCGTGACACCGTGAAGGCGTTCCTGATGCTCACCGCGGCCATGCTGGCCGCAGTCGGCATCGGCACCGGCCTTGTCGGTGGGCTTGCCTACCCACAGCTACCTTCTCGCACGTAGCTCGCCGCCGTAGGTGCGCTCGGCTGAACTCCCCCGCTCCCGGACGACGATGTTGTATGGGTTGAGGTGAGCGTGATGCTCAAGGTCCGCCACCCCATCGTGATGTTCGTTGTGGTCGCGCTGGTCGCAATCGGGATCGGCTTGGGTGTGTTGACGGCACCGGTGCCCGCTCGCAGCCTGCGCGGGCGCTTCAGACCCTGGGTCCATTCTCGGGTCCATTCTCGCCCGAGCGAAGTTGAGCACCGAAGGGACCTTGCCCACCGTCTTCTTTGACCCCGACAGCGGACTCGCGATCGGCGACAAGCAAGCAGCAGAGCCGAGGCCCTCAAGTCGCGGCACCCGGATCGCGGATTCCCCGGGCAGGCATGACGGCGCCGGGTCTGTAGCCGTCCCGCGCGGCCCGGACGAACAGGTGGTAGACACCGGCGTGATGCAGGACACCGGCTTTGAACAGCGGCCCGTAGCCGAGCACCGCTCCGGCCTCGACAACGGGCCGGTCGCGCAAGCGCCGGACCGGACGCCTTGGAATCCCGATCACCGAGCTGTCGTGCACGGCGCCTCCCGCTCGGATCGATGGGGCGGCAACGCGCGCGTTATCGACACAAGACAAGCACTGGTGAACCAGTCAGGTGGTGGACACAGATGAGCAACCAAGCCGATCCTCGCGAACTGCTGCAGAGGTACTCGGGCAACCCGATCCTGCGCCCGCACGACTTCCCCAAGATGGTCAACGCGGTGTTCAACCCGGGCGCCACGGTCGTCGACGGCCGAACGCTGCTGCTGTTGCGCGTCGAGTACCGCACCGGCCTGTCCTCTCTCGTCGCGGCGACAAGCGAAGACGGGCTCACCGGGTGGGAGATCGACCCGGTTCGGGGGTTGCAGCCACAGCCGGACCGTTTCGAGGAGCACTGGGGGATCGAGGACCCGAGGATCACGCGTGTCGGTGAGGAGTACTTCGTCGTCTACGTCGGGTACTCCACCGCTGGTCCCCTCGTCTGCCTGGCCAAGACGCGTGACTTCGTGCAATGGGAGCGGAGCGGTGTCCTGCAGCCTCCCGAGGACAAGGACGCCGCACTGTTCCCGACGAGATTCGGTGGGCGGTGGGCGCTGATCCACCGGCCGGCACCGGCGATGTCAGGTTTGGGCGCTCACATCTGGCTGTCGTTCAGCCCCGATCTGCGCCACTGGGGCGACGCTCGAGTGCTGCTTGCGGCACGGCGCGGTGGTTGGTGGGACGCCAACAAGGTCGGGCTCGGCCCCCCGCCGCTGCTCACCAAGGACGGCTGGCTGCTCTGCTATCACGGGGTTCGGGTCACCGCATCCGGGTCGATCTACCGGCTCGGGCTGGCATTGCTGGGCAGGGACGACCCGACCAAGGTTCTGGCGCGCGGCAACGAGTGGGTGTTCGGTCCCCAGGAGACCTACGAACGGTCGGGCGACGTGCCCGACGCCGTGTTCCCGTGCGGTTGGATCCTGCGCGACGACGGCGACACCCTGCACGTCTACTACGGTGCCGCGGACAGCGTGGTCTGCGTGGCCGAGGCGAGCCTGGAGAAGTTGCTGGGCCACCTCGAAGAGCACCCGTACCCGCCGGACGAAGAGCACCCGTACCCGCTGACCGAGGAGCACCCGTACCGGCTGGAGGGCGACGGCACGCCTCCGAGTGCGACCCCGGGCGTTGCGTAATGCGCCTGGCACTGCTGGCACCCATCCCCTGGCGTACCGCGCCGCGGCATTGCGGCCGTGGAAGCAGGTCGTTCTGGAACTTACGGACCTACTCGACACTTCGGGTCTCCAGAATCCGCGGAGACCACATGACTCAACAACAAGCCCATCGGCAGCTCAGACACCGGCTGGCCGTCCTCCAGCACGCCGAGGAGGCCACCGGTAACGCCGCGACCTCTCAAGCGGCGGCGTGCAGAGCCTCTAACAGCAGACCGACGTCCGCGGTGGCCACGCCGACGCAGCGGTCGGCGGCACCGTAGGTGAGGTACACGTCCCCGCCGGCGCAGTGCGCCCCCTGGACGAACACGACGTCGTTGACGTCCCCGGCGCGCTCCCAGTCGAGCTCCGGCTCGAGGAGTGGTTGGCTCAGGCGGCTGCGGACCCGGCCGGTGGCCTTGTCCAGCAGCGCCAGGTTGATCGTGTAGGAGCCGTCGGCCCGCTGCTCGTGGAAGAACAGCAGGAACCCCGCCTCGGTCGGGATGGGCGGCGCCCCCGCACCGACGCCGAGAGCTCCTGGTGCCGGCCTGATCAGCGTGTGACTGGCCAGCTCGGCCATGTAGGGCTCCCAGTAGCGGGGGCCCGCGGACCACAGGTGCTCGAGGTCGTCGAACACGGCCAGTTGCATGTCGGGGTGGATGCGGTGGATGAGGGCGACGCGGCTATCGGAGAGGGTGAACAACACGGCGTCCTTGTCCGCCACGCCGGCCGGCCCGAGCAGCCGGCCGGCCTCCTCTTCGAGCTCGAACCTGTTGGCGTCCCATCTCAGGCGGTGGGCGCCGATGCGCCACGGCCCCCCGCCGGGAGGCGGCACGTGGGTGTAGGTCATCAAAAGCCGCCGGTGGCCCCGGTCCTCGACCCACTGCACCCGCGGGTCCTCGAAGCTCAGCGCCCCGCCGGTGCCCGCCTCGGCGAGGACGTAGCCGTACTCGTAGTGGTGCCCGTCGGCGGAGGTGAACACGACGATGTCGGAGACGTAGTCGAGAAAACGCGCCCCTGTGCCGTCACCGGGGCTGTAGCCGTCCCGCACGGCCCGGACGAACAGGTGGTAGGCACCGGCGTGATGCAGGACACCGGCGTTGAACAGCGGCCCGTAGCCGAGCACCGCTCCGGCCTCGACGATGGGCCGGTCGCGCAGGCGCCGGACCGGGCGCCTTGGAATCCCGATCACCGAGCTGTCGTGCACGGCGCCTCCTGCTCGGATCGATGGGGTGGTAACACTCGCGTTATCTTATCGTTATCTTACTGTAACTATTCAGGTCTCAGCTGCGTGAGGTGACGAGCGGCGATCAAGCTGCAGAGCGATCAGGTCCGAGGGACGACTCCCGGGAGCCGGAGGTCTTCCTCGAAGAGGAGCCACATCCCGTCAAAGACGTCCTGTGCCCGCTTTCGCTTCGTCGGGATGCAGCTGCGGACGGCGCCGTGGTTGCGGGCAGCCTCGAGACTGCGCCAGGTGCCGGAGATCTTCTGCAGTAGCTCGACCATCCGGCCAAGGCCGGCAGCTGCCGTGACCACGGGACCGAATCTCCTAATCGGCGACCGAGCTGCCTTTCTGCAGAGAGGCCAAAGCTACTTTGATGTTGGCCTCGATACGAAACAGCGGATCTTCGCTCTCGTCAGATCGAGAGAACGCGCGTCCTGTCAGCTTTTCGAACAGCTCCAGGTATCGTTCCGAGACGTCTTGGACGAACTCGTCGGGAAAGTCGGGAATGGTCTGGCCTTCTCGGCCCTGGAAGCCCTTCGCAATCAGCCACTCCCGCACGAACTCCTTTGAAAGCTGCCGTTGACGCTCGCCCCGCTCTTGACGATCGTCGAAACCCTCGGAGTAGAAGTAACGGGAAGAATCTGGCGTGTGGACCTCATCAATTAGGCACAAACGGCCGTCTTTCCGCCCAAACTCGTATTTGGTGTCCGCAAGAATCAAGCCATTCTGCTCCGCCATTTCGCTACCGCGCGCATACAGCCGGCGTGTGAGTTCGGCCATATCGGCATAATCGGCTGCCGGTATGATACCTCTGGCTACGATCTCATCTGCCGAGATATCCTCGTCGTGACCTCGCTCAGCGTGCGTCGCGGGCGTGATGACCGGTTCGGCGAACCTATCGTTCTCCTTCAAGCCATCGGGTAGCTTGACGCCACAGACTGTTCGCTTGCCGGCTTCATACTCCCGCCAAGCGTGTCCCGCCAAATAGCCGCGGATTACCATCTCAATTCGGTAAGGTTTGCACAGGTGGCCTATCACGACATTCGGATCGGGAGACACTACGAACCAGTTGGGTACGATGTCCTCGGTCTGCTCCAGAAAATACGCCGCTATCCGGCTCAGTACCTGCCCCTTGTAGGGAATCGCCACCGGCAGCAGAACGTCGAATGCCGAAATTCTGTCTGTTACGACCATTACAAGAAACTCGTTGTTGATGGTGTAGATATCACGCACGCTACCCCTCGAAAACTCCGTCTGGCCGGGCAAAACGAAGTTTGTCGCGGTTATTGTGGGGGCCGTCATGGCGGCTCATTATAACTGCGGGCAACCACATGCAAGGCAGGGCCGTGATAGCGGCGGGCTGGAGACAGCGGCCTTGTCTTGATCGGGAGACCTGGTCGTGTGACGGGGAGACGCCTCACGACCTCGGGCGGAGCGGGCAGCTGGACGGGATCGCGGCCGGCGAACTGCGCCGGCCGGGCCCGATGGGCGCGGCTTGACGGCGAGGGAGCCTGGATACCCGTCGCCGGAGGGCTGAACCCGAGGCCCGCTGGTGGCTGGTGCGATCGCGGCCGCGCAATGCAACGAGCGCATGAGTTGGAACTAGCTCTCCACCAGGGCTTGGTCCGTCCACGGGCGGAGCCCCGCGACCTCAGCCAAGACAGCGCTGCACCCCCACGCTCTAAACGGACTTTCGCGTCGCACGCTGGTATCGTCGCTCACATCCCGCCGCGGACTCGCGCCGGTCGGAGAGCGGCGGCGACTTGCAGCAACAGCAGGGCAGTAGGAAAAGCGCGTCGATGATCTTGCACCGCCGGAAGCCTCTTGCACGCGTTCCTGAGCATCGAGGAGTCGAAGTGGACAATTCAGCAATGCCAAGAGTCGGTGTCGTCATGGGTTCTGGCTCTGATCTCGACATCATGGCTGGCGCCATGGAGACGCTGGAAACGTTTGGCATCCGGTACGAAGTGCGCATTCTCTCGGCACACAGAACGCCGCATCTGCTCGCCGAATACGCCAACACGGCGAAGCAACGCGGTCTGTCGGTCATTATCGCCGGTGCCGGTGGTTCAGCGCACCTACCTGGAGTTACCGCGGCTTACACGACATTGCCCGTGATCGCGGTGCCGATTGCACGCAGCGACCACGGGCACGAGGCGCTCTGGTCGAACATCAAAATGCCCCCGGGAGTGCCTTTGGCCACCATGCCCGAGAATGGTGCCATCAATGCCGCTCTGTTCGCAGTGCGATTGTTGGCACTGACCGACGCGAACCTCTCAGATGCCTACGACACCTTCAGGCAACAGCAGATCGCAGCCGGTGTCCAGGCGGACCAGCAACTGCAGACTGAGGGATGGGAGGCGATGCTGAGCGAATCAAGAGCTCCCTGAGCTGCTTCCGGCCGCCTGGCCAGCGATGCCCGCGCGACCTGCTGCGCAGCCCCGCCCACTTTCCGCGACTGCCTGCGAAGTCGACCTGCTGTTCCGACAACCCCAGACTCCACTTAAGGGACAAGCCAAGGCCCATGAAATCGGCATCCGACGACAAGTTGCGCGAACAGTGTGCCGTCTTCGGCATCTATTGCCCTGGCAGCGAGGCAGCGCGCGTCGCCTTCTACGGCCTGTGGGCCTTGCAGCATCGCGGCCAGGAAGGATCAGGCATCGTCACCAGCGACGGCCACAGAATGTACAGGCATGCCGGTGCAGGCCTGGCATCGAGCGTCTATCACGACGAAGACATGCAACGCCTGAAAGGCCATATAGCTGCTGGGCACAACCGGTACTCGACCTCCGGTGGCGGCGGGGACTTCTACAATCAGCCCTTCCTGCACGACAGCGGCCAATTCGCCCTGGCTCACAACGGCAACCTACCGGATTGCAGCATGCTCGAGGACTTCTTGGCGAGTCACAACGTTCCTACCGAGACACACAACGATACCCGCCTGATGGAAGCCGCCATAGCCCTTTACGTCAGCGCCGGCCATGACCTCGAGAGCGCCATCATCAAAGCGTACCCACTGTTCACGGGCGCTTTCTCCGCGGTTTCGATGGACGCACGTAGGCTGTTAGCCTTCCGGGACGAGTGTGGAATCAGGCCTTTGTCAATCGGGACGCTCGATGACGGATATGTGGTTGCCTCGGAGACCTGTGCCTTCGACACGATCGGCGCAGCGTTTCTCCGTGACGTGAGGCCCGGAGAACTGGTGTGTGTCGATGAGGACGGCTTGACCTCGCATCAGGTTGTGGAAGGCAATCAGAAGATCGATGTCTTCGAGTTCGTCTACTTTGCTCGCCCCGACAGCATAATCATGGGTCAGCGGGTCAACAGCGTGCGCCAGAACTTCGGCCTCGAGATGGCCAAGGAGTTCTGCGTCAAGGCCGATGTGGTCATTCCGGTCCCGGATTCGTCGATTCCAGCCGCTCTCGGATATTCGCGGGCGAGCGGCCTTCCCTTTGATGTCGGCATCATCAAGAACCGATACATACATCGCACCTTCATCCAGCCGACTGCGGGCCTGCGTAGGCGCGACGTAAAGATGAAGCTCAATCCGATCTTGGAGAGCGTCGCCGGCAAGAGGGTCGTCTTGGTCGACGATTCGGTGGTTCGCGGCACAACAATGAGACAGGTGGTGCAAATCGTACGCGATGCCGGAGCGAGACAGGTTCACTTGATAATCAGTTCTCCGCCTGTTCTGTATCCTGATTTCTATGGCATCGACACGCCGGACCAACGGGACCTCATTGCCGCACACATGAGCCTCGAAGAGATGCGTGCCTACCTGCATGCCGATACGTTGAACTTCCTGTCGATAGATGGAATGGTGCGGGCGACCGGCTTGTCGCGGAGCCAGCTTTCGATGTCGTGCTTCGACGGCGTGTACCCGATAGGCATCGGCCGCCGGGAGGAGACCGTCGTCGCGGGCGGCTCGCCTGTGATGGGAAGGGTGGACGGCTCGACGGCCGAGATCGGCCAGGCGGAGGCCGACCGGAGCGGGCTGAGGGTCTAGGGCGGCGCAGGCATGGGCAAGGCGCTACTTGCGGTGCTCGCCTCCGGGGAGGGCACCACGGCTGAGGCACTCATTCTTGCCTGCCTTGAAGGCGAGATCGACTGCGAAGTCGGCCTCGTGATCTCGAGCAGCGAGAGTGCCGGGGTACTCGGGCGTGTCGACCGAATCAATCAGGAGCGCGGCTCCCGGATCGCCACGGCCTGCGTGGGACGCAAGACCCATCCGCCAGGCACGGGAGAGAGGCTGCGCCCTGGTGATCAAACTTCTGCCGAGGTCGCTGCTGTTCACCAACTGCTGAGAGAGGGCGGGTTCGAGCTTGTTGTTCTGATGGGTTACTTGAAGCGTGTTGCGCCGAGCTTGGTGCACCAGTTCGGCTGGAGGCAGGAATACACGAGTCCGTATCAGGCGCAAATGCTGAATATTCACCCGGGCCCGTTGCCGGAGACAAAGGGACTGTACGGTATCGACGTCCAGCGGCACGTTCTGGAGGAGGGGCTCGCATGCGCGGCCCATGTCGTTCACGTTGTCGCGGAGGACTACGACGAGGGTCCGGTTGTCTTCGAGCACAGGGCACCACTGCTCGCGAACGACACGCCGGCAACGCTGTCGGAGCGGATCAAGTCTCTGCAGAGAGAGCAGGTCCCACGGGACGTAGGTCAGTTCGCAACCCGGCGGAGGAGGTATTCACAGGCCATGCAGACGGGCAAGGCGTTCGGGGAACCGCTCGGGCAACCGGCCGGGGCCGGGTGAGCACAACTCCCGATGGAGATCGGGCGGAGCCCTCTCCGGGAGACATCTCGACAAGGTGAAGGGGAGCTGGGAAGGTGGCCCGAATACTGGTGATAGGGGGTGGCGGAAGAGAGCACGCCCTGGCCTGGAAGCTCTTGCAGTCGCCGAAGGTGGAGAAGCTCTTTGTTGCACCGGGTAACGCCGGAACCGCAGAGATCGCCGAGAACGCGCCCATCCACTTCACTGACGCTCAGAACCTGCTGGCGTTCGCTCGGCAAGAGAGGATCGACCTGACGGTCATCGGCCAGGAGGCTGCAAGCGAGGCCGGAGTCGTCGACGAGTTCCTGCAAGCGGGCATGGCCGTGTTCGGGCCGAGCAGGGCCGCAGCTCGAATCGAGACGTCGAAGGCGTTCGCGAAAGAGCTGATGAGGGAGAACCACATCCCTACGGCGCCATTTCGTAGCTTCGACAGCTACCAAGCAGCGCTTTCCGGGCTCGCGAACCGGTCATTCCCGGCGGTCATCAAGGCGAGCGGCTTGGCCGAAGGCAAAGGCGTCGTGGTTGCGGGAACGTTCGAACAGGCGCGCGAAGCGGTCCGCGAACTCATGGTCGCCAGGAGATTCGGTGCCTCGGGCGACACGGTCGTCATCGAGGACTTCCTCCCTGGGCAGGAGATCTCTGTGCACGCCTTTTGCGACGACCGAACCGCAGTGCTGTTCCCAGCCTCACAGGATCACAAGCAAGCCTACGACGGCGACAAAGGCCCGAACACCGGCGGGATGGGCGTCACAGCTCCAGTGTCCTGGGTGACCCGCGGTCACCTCGACACGATCCAAGCGCGCATCGTGCAGCCAGCTCTCGACGGGCTTCGGCGTGAGCAGGCGGGCTTCGTCGGCTGCTTGTATCCAGGTCTCATGATAGATGGAGACACCGTGAAGGTCGTGGAGTTCAACGCCCGATTCGGCGATCCGGAAGCTCAAACGTATATGCGCCTCCTTGACGGCGACCTATACGAGATCCTGGACTCTTGCACCAGAGGGGAGCTCGACCCGAGAGACGTCACCTGGAAACCTGGAGTCGCCATTTCCGTTGCGGCGGTCTCCGACGGCTATCCCGGCACCTACGAGAAGGGCCTGCCGATATCAGGAATCGGCAGAGCCTCCTCAGAGCCGGGAGTCGTCATCTTCCACGGGGGAACGATTCGCGACCAAGGCGCCCTCAGGACTGCGGGCGGTCGCGTTCTGTACGTCACCGCGGTGGGGTCGGACCTGAATGACGCACGCCGCAAGGCCTATGACGCTATTCACTGCATAAGCTTTGCCGGCATGAGCTTCCGAACTGACATCGGTCTGCGGCATTCGCCGGAGGTGACGCCGGGACAAGGTTCCGGTAGACCGGAGAGCCGCCCGAGCGAGCGGGAGCATTCCTGAGAGGATCAGCCACGTAGAACCGGGAGACCTGGGTTCATGCAGGAACCACTGCCATATCACAGACTTGTCGACTACGGGACCGCCGATCCCGCGAAAGTGCTGGCACAGAGGCAAGGCCAAGCCACCAGTTCGAACATGCCCTACGGCTACAGCGAGGTGGCCGGCACCCGCGGTGAGTCGGCCTACGTGTTCGACATGGGCGACGTCTACGGCGCCCTGGTGCAAGAGGGTCTCGGCACCAAGAGCCTCATAGCCCGGGAGGTCTACGAGGTCACCGGTAAGTCCTACTTCCCCGCCATCGCGCAAGACACCGTCGCCGCTGTCATAAACGACCTGGTCAGCGTCGGCGCCCGGCCCGTGGCCTTGAACGCCTACTGGTCCTCGAGCTCCTACGAGTGGCTTGGCGACGCCGGGCTCACCGAAGGCTTCATCAGAGGCTGGCGGGCGGCTTGTGACCTGTCGAAAGTCGCCTGGGGCGGTGGTGAGACCCAGTCGCTACCGGGAGTGCTGCTGCCCGGAGCTCTCGAGTTCGCCGGGTCCGCCTTCGGCGTCATCAAGGACAAGAAGCGCCTGATCCAGGGCAAGGCTCTGCGGCCAGGCGACGCGATCGTCCTCATCGCCTCCAACGGCGTCCACGCCAACGGGATCAGCCTGGTTCGAGACATAGCGAGCCGCTTGGAGGCCGGCTATCGGACCGAGCTAGATGACGGCGCTGAGCTCGGCGCGACCGTTCTGCGTCCGTCTCATATATACGCCGAGCTAGTAGCCTCGCTGATCGATTCGAATGTGGAGGTCCATTATCTCTCGCACATAACGGGCCACGGCTGGCGAAAGCTGATGCGTCCCGCTGAGGAGCTCAGCTACGTCATCAATCGCCTTCCCCCGGTTCCGGAGGTGTTCAACTTCATTTCGGACCGTGCCCGGAGCGACCTCAGGGAAATGTACGGCAATTACAACATGGGCGCCGGGTACGCCGTCTATGTGCAGGAGAGCCACGCCGAACGCGTGATGTCGGTCGCGGCTGAGTGTGGGCTTCAGTCCTGGTTGGCCGGACGGGTCGAGGCCGGTCCCCGGCAAGTCGTCATCGAGCCGCTGGGTATCGTGTTCGGCGGCAGCACCTTAGGCGTCAGGTAGTGCTGGTATACAGGGGGCCAGCCGCGCTCTCGGAGTTTCGTGCCGCGAAGCTGTTGAGCCGGATACAGAAGGAGTACCCCTCGGTCGTGAGCGTTGTGGCCGAGGTTGTGTACCTTGCCCACGGGTGTGACCAGCTCTCCTGCGCCGACGAGAGCCGCCTGAGGCAGCTGCTCGACAGCGGGCCGGCAGAGTCCACAAGGCCGGTCGGCACCTTGCACGTGGTGATACCCAGACCGGGCACGATTTCGCCCTGGTCGTCAAAGGCTACCGACATTGCCAGGAACTCCGGCTTGAGCGTGGAGCGTATCGAGAAGGGCGTGGCGTATTACGTCGAATCCTCGGATGCATCCTTGAAACCGCACTTGCCTGGGTACCTGCATGACCGGATGACCGAGGTCGTGCTCGGAGGACTCGAGGCGGCAGAGGAACTGTTCAAAGAGGGTCCTGCCAGGCCTGTGGTGCAGATAGACCTCCTGGGCTCTGGCAGGCAGGCGCTGTCCCAGGCGAACGCGCGCGAGGGCCTGGCGCTGGCGGAAGAGGAAATCGACTACCTGTGTGACGCGTACCGGGTTCTCGAGCGCAATCCGACCGACGTCGAGCTGGTGATGTTCTCACAGGTCAATTCCGAGCACTGCCGTCACAAGACGTTCAACGCCGGCTGGACCATCGACGGGGAGCATCAGCCCAAGACGCTGTTCGAGATGATCAGGAACACCTACGAGAAGAGCCCCGCGGGAGTGTTGTCGGCCTACTCCGACAATGCCGCGGTCATCACCGGTGGCGTTGGTGGTCGCTTCTTCCCCGATGCCTGCACCCGGACCTACGAGTATCACCAGGAAGCGGTTCATTGGGCGGTAAAGGTGGAGACCCACAATCATCCGACCGCGGTTGCGCCGTTCCCGGGCGCCGCGACGGGCGTCGGCGGGGAGCTTCGAGATGAGGCAGCCACAGGGCGTGGCGCCAAGCCGAAGATGGGCCTGTCCGGCTTCAGCGTGTCAAATCTGAACATCCCAGGCTGGGAGCAGCCCTGGGAGGAGTGTTACGGCAGGCCGGACAGAATCGTGTCCGCGCTCGAGGTCATGCTCGAGGCCCCGATCGGTTCCGCCGGCTTTGCGAATGAATTCGGCCGCCCGAATGTGGCCGGCTACTTCCGCACCTATGAGACGGTGAGCGGCAAGATCGCCCGCGGGTACCACAAGCCGATCATGCTGGCGGGCGGCTCGGCCGACATCAGGGCCGAGCACGTCCACAAGAGCCGGCTGGGCGCTGGTGCACTTGTCGTGGTTCTCGGCGGTCCGGCCATGCGGATCGGGCTGGGCGGTGGTGCGGCTTCAAGCATGCACTCCGGAGCCAGCACCTCCGAGCTCGATTTTGCGTCGGTGCAAAGGGGCAACGCCGAAATGCAGCGCCGCTGCCAGGAAGTCATCGATGCGTGCTGGTCTCTTGGGACGCATAACCCAATCGTCTCGGTTCACGACGTCGGCGCCGGGGGATTGGCAAACGCTTTGCCGGAGCTCGTGCACGACTCGGGCATGGGCGGCACCTTCGAGCTAAGGAGCGTTCCCTGCGCCGAAGGGAGTCTTTCTCCCATGGAGATCTGGTGCAACGAGGCTCAGGAGCGCTTCGTCCTGGCCACCGGCGAGGAAGGCTTGCGAGTCCTGACCGAGCTGTGCGCACGCGAGCGGTGCCCGCTCGCTGTCGTCGGCTACGCCACCGAAGATGCGAGGCTGGTGCTGACAGACAGCCTGTTCGGCACCGTGCCCATCGACTTGCCGATGTCGGTGCTGTTCGACAAGCCGGTCAGAAAGACCGTCGAGTGCTCGAGCCAGAGACACGACCTGACCGCCTTCGATACGACGAACATCACTCTGGGGGACGCAGTTGAGCGGGTGCTGCGGCTGCCGGCGGTGGCGAGCAAGAAGTTCTTGGTCACGATCGGGGACCGCAATGTCGGGGGGCTGGTCACCCAGGAGCAGATGGTGGGCCCGTGGCAGGTACCAGTCAGCGACGTGGCCGTCGCCGCCCTGACTTTCGACGCGAACAGCGGCCAGGCCATGAGCCTCGGAGAACGAGCCCCTGTGGCGCTAATCGACGCCGCTGCTGCTGCACGCCTGGCGGTGGCCGAGGCCATCACGAACATTCTGGCCGGCGACGTACGAGAGCTGTCCGACGTGAAGTTAGCGGCCAACTGGATGGCGGCGGCTGGCTATGGCGACGAAGACGAGCGGCTGTACCGGGCCGTCAGGGCTGTCGGCGAGGAGTTCTGCCCTGCGCTCGGTCTGGCCGTACCGGTGGGCAAAGACTCGCTGAGCATGCGCACCGTGTGGGAATCCGACGGTGAGGAAAAGTGCGTGATATCGCCGTTGTCCCTGGTGATAAGCGCGTTCTCGGCCGTGGCCGACGTCCGCCGGACGTTGACTCCTCGGCTGGAAGTGTCGGAGGAGTCGGTCTTGATACTCGTTGACCTGGGCCTGGGCAGGAATCGCCTGGGTGGGTCGGCGCTCGGCCAGGTGTACAAACAGTTGGGGGACCAGGCGCCGGACATCGAGCCGAGCACGCTGGCACTGCTGTTCGACTCTGTCGTTCGGCTGAAGAGAGCGGATCTGATCCTGGCGTATCACGATCGCTCGGATGGCGGGCTGCTGACCACTGTGTGCGAGATGGCCTTTGCCGGGCGCTGTGGACTGGAGCTGGATCTGAGCGCGTTGCCCGGAAGCGATCTGGAGA
The DNA here is from genome assembly GCA_963841155.1 of uncultured Acidimicrobiaceae bacterium. Classification (GTDB taxonomy): domain Bacteria; phylum Actinomycetota; class Acidimicrobiia; order Acidimicrobiales; family Bog-793; genus Fen-455. The sequence continues at coordinate 572,819 of CAWJBM010000002.1, forward strand.
AGCTCTTCAACGAGGAGCTGGGCGTGGTCATCCAGGTCCGGAGTGCGGATGCAGATCGGGTCATGGACGTGCTGCGTGAAAACTTCGGCAGTCACGCTGCGATCATCGGCCGTCCGACCAGTGGCCAGACGATCTCAATCGTGGCCGGTCAGGGCACTTATGCCAGGCACCGCTCCGAGCTCGAGGGATGGTGGGCGGAGACCAGCTACAGGATCCAAAGGCTTCGCGACAATCCGCAATGCGCCGACGAGGAGTACCGCGCCATATTCGACGACAGGGACCCGGGACTGAGCCAGAGAGCGACCTTCGGGAACATCGGGCTGGGAACGCCGAGCTCGAGAGCGGAGCGTCCGCGTGTCGCCATCTTCCGTGAGGAGGGGGTCAACGGGCAGATCGAAGCGGCGGCGGCTTTCGACGCTGTCGGCTTCACGAGCGTCGACGTCCATCTGAGCGATGTCATTACGGGTCGGATCGACCTCGAAGACTTCAGCGGGCTGGTCGCCTGCGGCGGCTTCTCTTACGGCGACGTCCTGGGGGCCGGCAAGGCCTGGGCGAAGTCGATCCTGTTGCAGAAAGACGTGAGGGAAGTATTCGCCGGGTTCTTCCGGCGTCCCGACACCTTCAGCCTGGGTGTCTGCAACGGATGCCAGATGCTGGCGGCTCTGAAGGAGATCATCCCGGGTGCAGATCAGTGGCCGGGATTCGTGAGGAACAGCTCAGAGCAGTTCGAGGCGCGACTCGTAAGTGTTCGTGTCAACGACTCGCCTTCCTTGTTCTTTCGGGACATGGCGGGCTCGGTCTTGTCGGTGCCGGTCGCTCACAGTGAAGGTCGAGTCCAGTTCGCGGACGATGAAAACTCGGTCGGGGCAGCGCTGGCCGGGCGGCTGGTGCCGCTCCAGTACGTCGACAATTATCACCGGGTCACAGCGAGATATCCCTACAACCCGAACGGCTCGATAGAAGGCGTCGCGTGTCTCACCAGCAGCGACGGGCGGGTCACTGTTCTGATGCCGCACCCGGAAAGAGCCTTCATGAGCCGGCAACTGTTCTGCGCAAGCCGAGCCCCTGGCCCGGACACAGGCTGGCTGCGGTTCTTCGAAAATGCGAAGGCTTGGACAGACGACGCAAGGCGGTCAGGCCTGCGAGCGGAACGCGCCCCTTGAGTGCCAGTCGCCCCAAAACGCGACCGACCTTCCGCCGTCTGCGACGGCGTAGCACTCCGGACCGGGATGAGGGGTTGGTTCATGCTCGACAGACCGCACGACGACCCATCGGTGGCCCCAATTGCCACATGGCGACGTGAGCGCCATCGACCCAGGAAGGGGCCGACGGCGCTGCTACGCCCTATGCCCTCCGCGCAACACAGCCGACGCCGTCCGAATTGCACATAGGAGAGAACTACCTACAGCAATGAAGCGCGTCCTCTAGGTCCAGATGGAGCCCACCACGGGGGATCCCTGACAGACATCCAGCCCCTGCGGATTCAGGTCCCAGGATGTGCCCCCATGGGTCTCGGTTGCATCTGCGATTCCGCATTGATAGGACAAGCCCGCCTGGACCTCTATCCAGTCGGCAGACCACGAAGGCGTATATACATACGCGTGTCCAAGCTGGATCACACTTATCTTGTACGTGGTTGCTTGTGGGCCAAAGTAGCCTCCACTGGCATTGTAAAGAGTACGGCCGCTTGCCCCGATAGTTACGACGCCACTGTGAAGCGATACGCCCTGGTTTCCGCCTGAGAGCGCGGAATATACGACGTCATAGCTCGGCACTTGGATGTATGTGACGCCACCGCTCACGGCGAGATTGTAATTCTGCGTGATGCAGACTTTGTAGCTGTAGGTAAGTACGTCCTGGACACACATGGTATAGGGTACCGTGGCGCTGGCGGGCAGCGCCATTCCGAATCCGACCACGAGCATCGATAGCGCGGATATAATTGCAACGCCGACGATGGAGAGACGCTTCTTCATTGATTGCATTATCTCTTGCTCCTTCACAGGGCTGGGCGCAATTGTGAGGTCGCGCGATACATGGGTGGTTCTTGTGCGAACTGCGTGTCATTACCGGTGGCCACGGTCCCCAGGGGCTTCCTCCCTTGTTCAACACGCGATTTCTGCGACGGTAGCACTCACGTGATCGGTCGCGGAGGTGACTGCGGGACGTCGGCTGCGGACATGTCCGTGACGTCCCACCGCCCCCCGTGCCAAGGGCTGAGGGCGTGCCCTTCGTGCATGTTGCAGCTCGTTCCACGGGCCGGCCTCCACGCGGTCACGCTGCGCCTTACGGCGCAGATGGTCGCGGTCCGGCTGACAGACGACATTGACGGCGGCGAAGGGGACGAGACGGTGTCGTTCTCTCTCGACGCCAAGGCGCATGAAATCGAGTGCAAAAGGAAGAACGCCGCAAGTTTGCGCAAGTTGCCTGCGCCGTACATCGAGAGCGGCAGAACGGCCGGCCGACCGCCCAGCCCTGGCCGGGGACGGAGCTGTGGATCTCAGCGAAGTGTCCCCCGGATCCAAGACGCTCTTCTCGCAGCTCAGCGTCGAGGAGCGGGAGCGCTTGCGGGTCTGGGCCAATATGCCGACAGCTCGCCGAGTCGGCGACTCGCGAGTTCAAACCTGGATCGAGGCCGGCCGACCGTAGCTGTCGGATGCGTCTTGCGCCCACGATGGACCAGTCCTGCGCTGTGAGAGGTGCAACCATTCCACAAGATCCTGGCGCTGCTCCTGCCTGCAGCTAGAGTGAGACCTCGAACGTAAAGCGGGTCCAGCGAGACCGTACGTACGAGGAGGAGCCCAAGTGGCCCATAGGGAGAGAGGTTCGACGCGCCCGTCAGGGCGCGTTTTTGTTGCCCGTAGCCAGGTGATGGACGGCGACGAGGTTCGAAGAGCCCTGGTGCGCATCGCGCATGAGATCGTTGAGCGCAATCGCGGGCTCCTGGGCGTCGTCGTCATCGGGCTTCAGACCGGCGGGGTGTGGCTGGCCGAGCGGCTCGTCACCATCCTCCGGGAAATCGAGGGAACGGCCGTGCCGTTCGGCACCATTGACGTCGCCTTCTACCGCGACGACATCGGGCTGCGCCCGGTGCTGCCCGAGGAGGTTACCGACCTGCCCTTCGACATCACCGGGCGGACTGTGGTCCTGGTCGACGACGTCCTGTTCACCGGGAGGACGGTTCGGGCCGCGCTCGAGGCCTTCGCGGCTCGCGGGCGCGCTGGCGCCGTACAGCTTGCGGTGATGGTCGACCGCGGTCACCGGGAACTGCCCATCAGGCCCGACTTCGTGGGGAAGAACCTGCCGACTCGGCGAGACGAGCTCGTCGAGGTGACCGAAAAGGGGGTCACGATAGGTGATCTCCTGACGACCGACAAGGAGAGGGGGGTCCGATGATCGCCCCCGGAATGACGACAAGCACTGGAACCCCGCCGAGGCCGACTGACCAGGTGAGCGACACGACCGGGGCGATCGGGGTCGCCCAGGTGACGAGCCCAAGGGCAACGGCGGCCGAGGAGGACTTCTTCGTGGACCACCGGGTCCCGGCGGTCCGACATCTTCTCTCCATTGCCGACCTCGGCCGTGACGGCATCCTCGAGATCATGCGCCTCTCCGACGCGTTCGCCGAGGTGTCCGAGCGACCGATCCCGAAGGTTCCAGCACTCAGGGGGCGCACGGTGGCGACGGTCTTCATGGAGCCGTCCACCCGGACGCGCCTGTCGTTCGAGACTGCCGCAAAACGCCTCTCCGCCGACGTCATGACCTTCACCGCGGCCACGTCGGCTGCCGTCAAGGGCGAGTCGCTCCGCGACACCGTCGAGACGATCGACGCCATGGGCATCGACGCGATGGTCATCCGCCACCACTCCTCGGGGGCGCCACTCAGGGTCACCAATTGGGTGGGCGCGAGCGTGATCAATGCGGGGGACGGCACCCACGAGCATCCGACTCAGGCACTGCTGGACTGCTTCACCATCCGTGAGGCTCTCACGGCGCGTCACGACGGAGAGGTCCCTGCCGATCTGAAGGGGCTGCGCATCGCGATCGTGGGCGACATCAAGCACTCGCGGGTCGCCCGCTCGAACGTGCTCGCCTTCAGCGCGCTGGGTGCACAGGTCGTGCTCGTGGCGCCGCCGACGCTCATGCCCGCTTCGTTGCAGGGCTGGCCCGTGACTGCAACCGGTGATCTCGACGGGGTACTCGGGGCGCTCGACGTCATCTACCTGCTTCGCATCCAGTCCGAGCGCCTCGGCGAGGTTCTGCTGCCCTCGCTCGACGAGTACCACTGGCGCTACGGGCTGACCCGGGCGCGGGCCGATGCACTCGACAAGGACGCTCTCGTGATGCATCCCGGACCGATGATCCGCGGTGTCGAGATCTCGCCGGAGGTCGCCGACCTGCCTGCCTCCCTCGTGACGCGCCAGGTGCGCAACGGCGTGATCGTCCGCATGGCCGTCCTGTTCCACCTGCTCGGCTCGGGAGCGATGTGATGCCTCGCCGGAGCGCATTCACACACAAGGGGGAGATCGTCGTCCGTGGCGGGAGGCTCGTGGACGAGACAGGCGAACGGCGAAGCGACGTCCTCGTGCGGGACGGGCGCATCGTCGCCGTCGAGGAGGTCATCGACGCGCCGACGGGCGCGACCGTTCTCGACGCGGGCGGCTGCGTTGTCGCACCGGGCCTCGTCGACCTCCACGCGCACTTGCGCGAGCCGGGAGGGGAGATCGCCGAGACGGTCGAGTCCGGGTCGAGGGCCGCCGCGCTCGGTGGCTACACAGCCGTGGTCGCCATGCCGAACACCGAGCCTGCCATCGACTCGGCAGCGGTCGCGCGCGATGTGCTCACGCTCGGCAGGACGGCGCTGGCCGAGATCGCGGTCGCTGGGGCGATCACCCTCGGCCGCCGCGGCGAGCGACTCGTCCCGATGGCCGAGCTGGCCGAGCTCGGCGTGCGGCTGTTCACCGACGACGGGCGAGGTGTGCAACACGGTGGGTTGATGCGCCGTGCGCTCGAGTACGCATCGGGCCTCGGCGTCGTCCTCGCCCAGCACTGCGAGGACGAGCAGATCGCAGCGGGCGGTCAGATGAACGAAGGTGCCTGGTCGAGCCGCCTCGGGATCGCAGGCCAGCCCTCGCTCGCGGAGGAAGCGATGCTGGCACGGGATCTCGCGCTCGTGCGGCTCACCGGCGCACCCATGCACTTCCTGCACCTGTCCACGGCGGGCGCAATCGAGATGATCAGGAGCGCCAAGGCGGACGGGCTTGCGGTCACCGCGGAGGTCACGCCGCATCATCTCTCGCTCTGCGACGCCGCCGTCGCGGGCTTCGACCCCGTGTACAAGGTCAACCCTCCGCTGAGAACCGCCGCCGACGTGGCTGCGATCCGGGCGGGTCTCCTGAACGGCGTCGTCGATGCCATCGCGACCGATCACACGCCGCACGCGCCGGAGCGAAAGGAGGATCCCTTCGACGAGGCTCCCGCCGGGATGCTCGGTCTGGAGACCGCGCTCGCGGTTGCCCACACCGCTCTTTGCGTGGGCCCCGGCGAAGGCGGCAGCGATGAGGCCGGGGACGGCTGGGTGCCATCCAGCACCGGAGCTGTCATGTCGCTGCGGGACCTTCTCGGCCTGCTCTCCTGGCAGCCGGCCCGCATCGCCGGGCTCGACCAGGATGGCGGAGGTGGTTGGGCTCATCAGGGCGGCCAAGGCGGCCCGATCCGGTCCGGTGCTGCGGCGAACCTGACGGTGTTCGACCCGACCGCCGAATGGGTTGTCGACCCGAGCCGCCAAGCCAGCCGGAGTCGCAACACGCCCTATGCCGGTCGCCGGCTCACCGGCAAGGTCCGCCACACCGTGTTCGCGGGCGAGGCCATGGTCATCGACGGCGAGGCGCAGAGATGAGCGGGACCCGGCCGATGCGCGCCGGGTCCCGAGACAGGCGCCCTCCGGCTCGGCTGGCGCTCGCCGATGGTGCGGTGTTCGAGGGCGAGGCCATGGGAGCACTCGACGACGGCCGGATCGCCAGTGGGGAGCTCGTCTTCAACACGTGCATGTCGGGCTACCAGGAAGTGATCACCGATCCCTCATACGCGGGGCAGGTGCTGGCGTTCACCTACCCCCACATCGGCAACTACGGCGCGTCCCCCGAGGACGACGAGAGCCGCCGCCCGTTCTGTAGAGGCGTGATCGTCCGGGACCTCACCGACCGGCCGAGCAGCTGGCGCTCGGCGGAGGCTCTGGAGGCCTTCCTCTGCCGCTTCGCGGTGCCGGGGCTCACCGGCGTCGACACCCGCCGGCTGACCCGGCACGTGCGTGAGGCCGGCGCGATGTCCTGCGCGTTCGGGACCGCCTCCGAGCAGGAGCTGCTCGCCGCTGCGAAGGCGGAGCCCGGCACGCTCGGCATGGACCTCGTCGCCGAGGTCACCACCGGCGCCCCGTACCTTGCCGGAATGCAAGGTGCCGGGCGCCGGTTCTCCGTCGTCGCCTACGACTTCGGGGTCAAGACGGCCGCCCTGCGCAACCTCGTCGGTTTCGCGGACGTCGAGGTCGTCCCCGCGACGACCCCGGCGGCCGAGGTGCTCGCGCGCCGTCCCGACGGCGTGTTCCTGTCCAACGGCCCCGGGGACCCGGCCGCCCTCGGCCACATCGTGCGGGAGATCGCCGCGATGCTCGACGCGATCCCCGTGTTCGGGATCTGCCTGGGCCATCAGCTGCTGGCGAGGGCGCTGGGCGCACAGACCTACAAATTGTGCTTCGGGCACCACGGCGGCAATCACCCGGTCAAGCGGCTCGAGACGGGCGCGGTCGAGATCACCAGCCAGAACCACGGCTACGCCGTGGCCGACGACACGCTCACCGGTGCGGCGGTGAGCCACGTCAACCTGAACGACGGCGTCATCGAGGGCCTCCGCTGCACCGATGCCCGAGCGTTCAGCGTCCAGTACCACCCCGAGGCCGGCCCCGGGCCGCACGACGCCAGGTACCTGTTCGAGGAGTTCCGGGCGCTCATGGCTGCGGGCTGATGGGCCGGCGCTACGACGTCTCGTCGGTCCTCGTCGTCGGCTCCGGCCCGATCGTCATCGGCCAGGCCTGCGAGTTCGACTACTCGGGCACCCAGGCCTGCCGGGTGCTGCGGGAGGAGGGGTACCGCGTCATCCTGGCGAACTCGAACCCCGCCACGATCATGACCGACCCCGACCTCGCCGATCGGACCTACATCGAGCCGCTCGAAGTGGACGTGCTCGCCGCGATCATCGAGCGGGAGCGGCCCGACGCCTTGCTTCCGACGGTGGGCGGCCAGGTGGCGCTCAACCTCGCGGTCCAACTCGCGGAGGCCGGGGTTCTGGACCGGTTCGGAGTGGAGCTCATCGGCGCCAAGATCGAGGCGATCCGCACCGCCGAGAACCGCGACCGGTTCAAGGAGGCGATGACCGAGATCGGGCTCTCGGTGCCCGAGTCCGGTCTTGCCCATGACATGCAAGAGGCGCTCGAGGCGGCGGCGGCCGTCGGCTTCCCGCTCATCGTCCGGCCTTCCTTCATCCTCGGGGGTGCCGGCACTGGCATTGCCGAGGACCGCGAGGCCTTCCGCCGACTCGCGGCCGCTGGCCTCGCCGCCAGCCCGGTACACGAGATCCTGGTGGAGCGATCGATCACAGGCTGGAAGGAATTCGAGCTCGAGGTCATGCGCGACGGCGCGGACAACTGCGTCGTGGTCTGCTCGATCGAGAACTTCGACCCGATGGGCGTCCACACGGGCGACTCGATCACCGTCGCCCCGGCCCAGACGCTGTCGGATGTCGAATATCAGAAGATGCGCGACGCGGCCTTCGCGTGCATCCGCCGTGTCGGCGTGGAGAGCGGCGGCTCCAACATCCAGTTCGCCGTCGACCCGCGTGCCGGCGGGATGCTCGTCATCGAGATGAACCCGAGGGTCTCGCGCTCGTCCGCGCTCGCGTCCAAGGCGACGGGGTTCCCGATCGCGAAGATCGCCGCCCGTCTCGCCGTCGGCTACCGACTGGACGAGATCGCGAACGACATCACCAAGGCCACCCTGGCATGTTTCGAGCCGACGATCGACTACGTCGTCACGAAGGTGCCCCGCTGGGCCTTCGAGAAGCTTCCCGGTGCTCTCGATGCCCTGGGTACCCGCATGCAGTCGGTGGGTGAAGCCATGGCGATCGGCCGGACTTTCCCCGAGTCGCTGCAGAAGGCGCTGCGCGGCCTCGAGCTCGACCGCGCGGGCCTCAACGCCGATCGGGCCGAACAGCGCTACGAGCAGCTCGACGACGACGAGCTCCTGCGCCAAGCCGCGACTGCGACCCCCGACCGGCCGTTCCAGGTCGAGGCGGCACTCCGGCGCGGCTTCAGCGTCGAACGCGTCGCCGAGGTGACGGCGATCGACCCATGGTTCCTCGACCAGATCGCGTCGGTCGTCGACGAACGGCTCGGGCTGGAGGATCTCGCCGCAGCGGGGGTGATGCCCTCTGACCTCGAGCCGGGCGCGTGGCGGAGGGCGAAACGACTCGGCTTCTCGGACGCCCAGATCGCCTACCTGTTCGGCGTCGGGGAGGACCACGTCCGCAGCGCAAGGCTGCTCGCGGGCGTCCGGCCGACCTTCAAGACCGTCGACACTTGCGGGGCGGAGTTCGCGGCCGAGACACCTTATTACTACGCCACTTACGAGGACGAGGACGAAGTCAGACCCGGCAGGTCGCCGCGCGTGGTCATCCTCGGGTCGGGGCCGAACCGGATCGGGCAGGGGATCGAGTTCGACTACTGCTGCGTGCACGCGTCAATGGCTCTGCGGGCGGCTGGCTACGAGACAGTGATGGTCAACTGCAACCCGGAGACGGTCTCGACCGACTACGACACCTCCGACCGGCTGTACTTCGAGCCGGTCACCGGGGAGGCGGTTCTCGACATCGTCGCCGCGGAGCTGGGCGGCGGCGCGTATGGCGTCGCCGGCGTCATCGTCGGCCTCGGGGGCCAGACGCCTCTCAAGCTCGCGAACCGTCTCCCGCCCTCGCTCGTGCTGGGCACCAGCGCGGGGGCGATCGACATGGCGGAGGACCGCGAGCGGTGGTCGGCACTCTGCGCCAGTCTCGAGATACCCCAACCGGCCGGCGGGACCGCGGCATCGGTGGCCGAGGCGCGCGAGATCGTCCGCCGCATCGGCTACCCAGCGCTCGTCCGGCCGAGCTACGTGCTCGGCGGGCGGGCCATGGAGATCGTCTACGACGCCGACAACCTCGAGCGCGCGGTCACCGCCGCCCTCGGCCACGAAGGTCCGCATGCACCGGTGCGACCTGTGCTGATCGACCGGTTCCTCGAGGACGCCGTGGAGGTCGACGTCGACGCGGTCCGCGACCGCGTGGGCGAAGTGCTCATCGGGGCGGTGCTGGAGCACGTCGAGGAGGCCGGGGTGCACTCGGGTGACTCTGCGTGCGTGATCCCTCCGCCGACGCTCGACGAGGGCACCGTCGCTTTGCTCGAGGACCACACCCGACGCATTGCGGCCGCCCTCCAGGTCCTTGGCCCTCTGAACGTCCAGTACGCCGTCAAGCAACGCCAGGTGTTCGTCATCGAGGCCAACCCGCGGGCAAGCCGGACGATCCCGTTCGTAGCCAAGGCGACCGGGGTGCCGCTCGCGAAGATAGCGGCGCGCGCCATGCTCGGAGCCACCCTCGAGGACCTGCGCAACGAGGGCATGCTGCCCGTCGCCCGCGCCCGGCACCCCGCGTACGTGAGCGTGAAGGAGGCGGTCCTTCCCTTCGACCGCTTTCCCGACGTCGACTCGCTGCTCGGACCGGAGATGCGCTCCACCGGCGAGGTGATGGGCATCGACCGTACGTTCGGCCTCGCGTTCGCCAAGAGCCAGCTCGCGGCCGGCAACCGCCTTCCAGCCGACGGGGCCGTCTTCCTGTCGCTCGCCGATCGAGACAAGGAGGCGGGGGTCGGGGCGGCGCGTGGGTTCGCGGATCTCGGTTTTGCTCTGGTGGCCACCGAGGGCACAGCGGACTTCCTCGAGCGCCACGGGATCACGGTCCAGACGCGGGTCGCCAAGGTCGGCCAACCTGGTCGGGGCACCTTCGACGCCGTCGAGCTCATCGCGGGCGGCAAGGTTCAGCTCGTCGTCAACACCCCCCGCGGCCGGGGCCCCCGCGCCGACGGCGCCCACATCCGCCGGGCCGCCTCCGCCCACCGTGTGCCCTGCCTCACCACTGTCGCCGCCGCCCGGGCGGCCGCCGCTGGCATCGCCGACTGGGGCTGCCACCGCCTCGAGGTGCGCAGCCTCCAGGAGCGCCATGCGGCGCGCGCCGAACAGGCGGGGCTCGCCGAGGAGGCCGCGCCGCCGACCACCCGGCAAGAGGCGGGCGGGCAGCTCGACGCGCCGCTCCGTCTTCCCACATGAGCGAGCACCTTGTCGGAGAGGAGAGCTCACGATCACATTCTTTGCGGCCCCACTCCCTCGGCAGACCACCGCTGGGCGCAATTATCGCCGTCAGTCCCGGGGAAGACCCATATAGCTATGAACTGTCGTCGAACAAGCCCCGGCTGTAGCCACATACACACCCACGGCAATGCAAGGACGATCATGGATACCGAAAGCTTACGGGCCAGGTGGGAAACCCTCGAGAGCGAACAGCTGAAGGAAGTGGCCGAACTCGGCCTTCACACCCTGGCCAAGCATCGGCTCGGCCACCACCTCATAGACTTCGCGCTCGGCGGTGAAAGGCTCGAGAGCACGCGGCTGCGCACCCGGGTCGGAGGCATGTCGCTGGAGAACCCCGTCCTGGTCGGCGCCGGCTGGGACAAGAAGGGCTGGGCCGTCGACGGACTGTACGCGCTGGGTTTCGCCGGTACGGAAGTGGGTTCCGTGCTCGTCCACCCCCAGGCAGGCAACCCGCGTCCGCGTCTGTGGTACAGCCGTGGGGCTGCACTCAACCGGATGGGGTTCAACAGCCCGGGCATGGAGGAAGTGGCCAGGCATCTCGATGCGGCACAGAGGCCGGGTATTCTCGGCGTCAGTATCGGCAAGAACAGGCTGACCCCCGATGACCAGGCCCCGTGGGCACATGCAGCCGTGGCCGACAGGCTGTACGACCATGCGGATTACTTTGTGATCAATGTCTCATCGCCCAACACACCGGGACTGAGGAACTTGCTAAACCCCGAGCCCCTCACCGATATTGTCGTGGCGGTGAAGGACGTGCTCGACTCCAAGGGACAAAAGCCCCTATTCATCAAGACAACTGTGGACCTGGCTCTCGAAGACCTCGACGACGTGATCAAGGTGTGTGTAGGTCATGGCGTTACCGGGATCATCGACTCGAACACCACGATCGACGATGGGCTGAAGTCACGCTATGGCTGGGAAGGCCTGGCCGGGGGACTCAGTGGCGATGTCGGCGAATTCCGACACAGGGCCAATGAGCGCATGAAGGACCTGACGAGAATGACTCGCGGCACGGGCCTGCAGAGGATCGGTGTGGGAGCCATCAACAGTGCTGCTGCTGCAATCGAACGGCTGCGGGCGGGCGCCCAGGCGGTTCAGGTCGTCACAGGGATCCGTCAGAGCAAGGGCAGAGTCGCCCGCGAGATCAACCAGGGAATACTGGACTACCTGGATCGGCAGGGGCTCGAGAGCGTCGAGGACCTGACCGGTCTTGCTTGAGCGCTGCGAAGCTCCGCGCACGCCCCCGGACGTGGAGCTGCGGGCGCATGTACGAGGTCGTCATGGGTTCACGTGCGGATCATGAGCGACCGGGCGGCGGGATCGAAACTGGTCTGCTTGTCGCTCGGGCCGTCGTTGCCCGGGTCGTGATGCCGGGCATTGGCGCGACGAGGTGGAGGCCTCGGTGAGGGCAACCCTCGCCGACCATGCGCAGGCATCCCCGCCCTGGGTTTCCCCCCAGCTGATCGGCGAGGCGACAGCTGAGCCCGGCAGCCTGGCTGGAAGCGTCGGTCGACCGGGTCCGCTGGCGGGTAGGCCCATAGCCGACAGACCACGGAGAGGTGCCACTCGAGGAACGCCTGTGGGGAGATGAGCAGACCGTGCCGCCGAGAGCCGGGAAGAGGCGGGCGAGAAGCTCAACGCCGCGCCGAGCGAGGCAATACAAGAAGGATGGAGCCGCAGTCGGCCAGCCCTGCTCGGAACCTTCGACCAGTTCAAGGCAGGTCGGGGAACTCGACGGACTCTTCAGCCGCTGCCAAGGCATCCCCCGACGTGTCCAGGTCGGTGATGGGCCGTAGCGCTCGAGCGATAGCCTTCGCCCTGTCAGGGGCACGATCGCCGTGGCGTACGGCGCGAACGCGACCCACGTACGGGACGCTGCGCCGAAGCTTCATCAGTACACACTGCCCAGCGGGGGAACCGTATGGCCTACCGCAAGGGGTGGATCTGCGTGAAGGAGCTGTGAGTGGAAGAAGCTGCTGGGCTGGTCATGACCGCCCTGTACGAGCGGGGCATGCTTCGTACCTGGTATCGCGACAGGCCGGAAGGGTGGACCCTGGTCTCCGGCCAATGGAGCCCGATATACCTTCAACTGCGGGAACTCTGCAGTTACCCCGATGTTCTGACAGACGTCGGCGTCGCACTCGCAGCGTTGCTCGACAAAGACCAACCCAGGCCTCAGCGACTCGTCGGCGTCGCTCTCGGCGGCATCCCGGTGGCGATCGCAACTTCGCTCGCGTCAGGGGTTCCTGCGTTGATGACGCGGAAACTCGCCGCACGGACTGAGCCCGGTGCCGCCGAGGAGCTGCAGCAATATGGACAACATGCGGCCCTTGAGGGGCAAATTGAGGCCGGCGACCAGCTGCTGCTCGTCGATGACCTCGTGACTCGCTTCGACTCGAAGCTCATCGCGGCTCGACAAGTCCAGCACGAGATCGAGAGGAGGGACCTGGAGGGCGTGTCGTGCAGTGATGTCCTTGTGGTCGTGGACCGCGAACAAGGCGGGGCGGAAGCGGCGTCGGAAGCGGGCTTTACTCTCCGTGCCCTCATTCGCCTCAAGAGCCAAGGAATGGATCTTCTCCGACCACACCTCAGTGCAACCGAGTATGACGTCGTCTGTTCCTACCTGAGTGACCCAGCCGCTTTTCAGTCCGTCGACGTGCAGCGACAGCTTAGAGTTGTGGCCCAAGCGAGATGACGCCGCGAGGGCATTACTGGCCAGGGAGGGCCCATGGCATCTGCGTTTGTTGAGCTCCTCAACGAAAGATGGGCATGTGGCCACGCTGTATCGGTGGGGCTGGACAGCGACGCCCGGGCTTTGCCGACGCCCGCCGGTCAGGCCAGCCCGTCTCAACGTGAGTTCAACGCCAACATGGTCGATGCGACTGCGGACTTGGCCGGCGCCTACAAGATCAACCTGGCGTTCTATCTGAATGGTGGTGTAGATGGCTTCATCGCCCTGCAGGAGACCGTCACGTACGCACGAAGGTTCGCGCCGGGCGTGGCGATCATCCTGGATGCGAAGTTCGGAGACATCGGCAACACCAACGAGGCTTATTCAGGTTTTGCCTATGACCTGCTCGGCGTGGACGCCGTCACCGTGAATCCGTATGTCGGGCGAGAGGCACTCAGGCCGTTTTTGGACCGCGAGGACAAGGGTGCAATCGTGCTCTGTCGCACCTCGAATCCTGGTGCCGCGGAGTTCCAGGGGTTGCAGTGTCAGCACGAAGAAGCCGGCCCGCGACCTTTGCCCCTGTATTGCCGAGTCGCGCACTCGGTGGCCTGTGATTGGAACGTGTTGGGTAATTGCGGTCTGGTGGTTGGCGGCACTGCACCTGAGGAGCTTCGAGAGGTCAGGGGCATAGCGGGGAGCATTCCCATCTTGATTCCGGGTGTCGGAACACAGGGTGGCGACCTCGAGGCCACAGTCGCCGCAGGCCGAGGCTCCAGGGGTCCGGGCATCATTGTCAACGCTTCGCGATCGGTCATCTTCGCCTCGGGGGGAGAGGATTACGCCCGAGCGGCACGGGCCGAGCTCACGCGCCTGGATACGGAAGTGCACAGGCTCCTGGAGCGAGAGCCCGCTGAGCCGCTGGGCGCTGAACCAGCCAGTGAGCAGGTCCAATGACCCGGTGAGTCCGGCTGCGTGGCCGATGACGTGCGAATGAGTGGGGGACGTCGGACAAGAAAGAGGATGCTCGTCGGGTTCTCTTCGGGCAGGTCCATGTCGGGCGCGGCGGATTCTTGTTGCGTCGTGAAGGGTGCAAGTCGACGAGACGCCCTCTGAGCAGCGGTGCAGCGCATGTGTCAGGGGCTCTTCTTGTGAAACCGAACCACTCCGATCGGAACGGTGGCGTGGCGCTGTTGAGCATGTGCCAGGAACTTGACACATTTGGTGGTCAAGGCGGCGGGTTAGGGCCCAGCCAGAGGCAGTGCGAGAGGCGACACGCTGGTCGCGATCACGGTGCCCCGTTCCGCGTGTCAGACCGAGAGCGAGCCGCGAGCTCGCCGTCACGAGCAGGATGCTCCACTACGGCAACGACTTTGGCCGCCATGAACCGGGCGGTACGGACGGGTGTCCCGGAACGTGTGACCTCCGTGACCTCGACTATTCCCCGGGCGTTTCCTACCTCGACCCGCCTGCCGTTCCGAGTGGCCTCGATTTCGAAGCGCTCGACACCGGCTCCCACGTCGACGAGGACTTCCACGCGGTCACCCTTCATTGGCACCAGGGTAGCTATCGGCGGCGGCGGCGGCCCGGCTGGCCGTGCGCGTCGGGCAAGATCGCGCTGTGATAGCCAATTCCTGGGGATGGCCGGAGAGCGAAGAGGAGCTCGTCGAGCTCCAGGGCCGCCTCGCCACTGCGGCGGCGAGCACATTGGCTGCCGAACCGTGGTTGCCGTCGAGCGAGCGGCCCGTCCTCGGCGGATGTTTCGTCGCGTACGCCCGCGGTAGCACGGGTCCGGGCCGGTCGGGTGACCCGGCGTGGGCAGCTGCTGTCGCGTGGCGGGGGGGTGCGGTCGATCGGAGCACCCGCAGAACCGACCACCATCTCAGGGGCGCTGCGACACCTGGCCGCCCCAGGCAGGCGGACGACGTCCTCGCCCAGAGCATCGTGACCTCGCGTGTCGCCTCTTCGTACGTGCCCGGGCTCTTGGCCCGCAGAGAGGGAGCGATCCTGGCTGCCGCTCTGGCGGCACTCGAGGTGCGACCTGAGCTCCTGCTCGTCGACGCGAGCGGGATCGACCATCCTCGGAGTGCCGGTCTGGCTGTGCACCTGGGTGCGGTCGTCGACCTTCCGACGGTGGGCGTGACCCGCCAGCCACTCGTCGCCATCGGCGACCAGCCCGAGCTGCGTCGCGGATCTCTGGCACCGCTGGTCGTGGATGGTCGTTGTGTCGCCTTCTGGGTGTGCACGAGGACCGGTGCCCGCCCGATCGTCGCTCACGCGGGATGGCGGACGAGCCCGGAGACCGCCTCCCGTGTCGTGCTCGACGCATCCACTCCGGCTGCCCGAACGCCGGTACCGTTGCAGGAGGCGCGACGCGTGGCGCGCGAGGCGCGGAGCCTTGCGTCTTCTTTGGTCTAGTGGCTGCCAATTTGGGCCGGCGGGGTGTACGAAGACGTCGGAATCGGTCTACGGAATGGCTCGGAATCCGCAACCTAACTGGCGAACGGACGAAGGAATTCGATTGTGGCGTGGCAGGTTCCCGACGCGCTACCGAACGAGCGCACCTCATCAGCCACCTCTGTGATCTCTTCCAGAAACGTCTCCTGGGCGCCTTGGGCCGGGTCCTCGATAGTCGATTCGACGTAGAGGACCGCGAAGCGTGCGCGGCGGTGGTCGGGTTTCTTTCGGAGCACTCGACCCATCCGCTGGATCATCTGGCGGCGGGAACGGCTGGCACCGACGATGAAGGCAAGGTCCGCCTCGGGGACGTCGACGCCCTCGTCCAGCACCCGTGGTGCCGAGATCACCTGCAGATCACCTTCGGCGAAACGCCGGAGCACCTCGCGGCGGTCCGCCGTTGCGAGCCGCGAGTGGACGCACTCAGCCCGCAAGCCCAGAGCAGTTAGGGCAAAGGCGGCGCTCTCGGCTGTTGCGATCGAGCCGGTGAAGACGATCGACCGGTCGGCGGAGGCTATCGCCGGAGCGAGTCCCTCCAGGGTTCGCGTCTTCGCCGGAGTGCCACCCAGAAGACGGCGGCGTTCGAGCAGCAGGGCCAGGTAGGCGCGGGCCTCACTCGCGCCGGCCGCGTCGCCACCGACACCTGAGGCGAGCAGGTTCAGCGCCTGAATGAACTGGCCAAAAGAGGCAGTCGGCAGTTGATAGCGCTGCATCAGCCGAGCGTGCCGGTGCCCGATCTGCAAAGTGAGCTCCTCGTAGATCGCCCGTTCGGCCGCAGGCAGGGCGACACCAACCAAGGCAACCGTGAAACGAGCCGTGACGCCGTCGTCGACCGCTCGCCGGTATCCCATCCGAAAGCACGTCCCACCGAAGAAAGGATCGAGCCAATTGACATGTCCGTCGTCGTCACGGGCGTAGGTGGCGCTCAGGCCCAGCCGGCGCTCGAAGCGTTGGTCGAGCGCGAGCCGGTTCATGGCGCTGGCGTATCGGTGGCACTCGTCGGCCACGATCAGCCCTCCGCGACGAGTCATCCGCAGGTCATTGTCCCGAAGGCTGTTCACCACACCGACGACGATGTCGTGGGTCGCGAAGCTTCCGGTCTCTCCATCGCCGAGGCAACCGATCCAGTAGCCGGGCGGGAGAGCGGGCGTCATATGACGGTGCCATTGGTGCATCAGCTCGACGGTGGGGACGATGACGAGCACCTGACCTCGCCGGGCCAGTTCGTCGGCCGCCGCCGCTACGCCGAGCATCGTCTTGCCGGAGCCGGTCACCGCCTCGACGACGCCGCGATGATGTGCTGTCGCCCAACTGTCGAGGGCATCGCGCTGCCACGCGTACAGCCGGGAACGATCGAACGCAGCTGTTCGGCCATTCGCGAACTGAGTCGCCGGCGCGACGGTGGCTGGGTCGCTCCCCGCGAGCGACCACCTCTGGGGCAGGCTGCAGTCACACCTGAAGCGCTGGTGCCCGCTGAACAGGGCCAGTGTGATCGCCTGGACGTCCTGCCCGCGGTGAGCATCCGGCCGCGCCGTGAACAATACGGTCGCGATCTCGGCGGCCGTCAGCCCGGGGCGCTGTTCGAGCACCTCCGATATGTCGTCGGCCAGCACATCGTCACTCCGTGGAGTCGCCAGCTCGGTCGCCGAACCAGCTTCCTTGAGAATGGGCTTGCGAAGAGCCGCTCCCGCCAGCGTCCTCCAAGTCCTTCTCGTCGGCACCGCCAACCCCGTGCCCGGAGCCTCCGTCGCCCAACCGATCCCCGCCATCCTCGGCTCCGCCGCCCTCGAGCTCGGCGTCTTCGCTCAGGTCGACCTCAAGGGTGGCGGCCTCGATCTCGGGCTCGTACGACGGATCGAGACGCCGGAGATCCCACTCATTGATCCAGGCGCGCACGTACTGGCGCATCCGGTTCGAGGGCAGGCGCTCCAGCCCGGTTACCGCGGGCGGAAGCCAACCGAACGCTTCGCCGTGTATCTCCCGCAACCTCCTGTACGTGCGGTCGAGCTCCTCCTGCGCGGGAGGCTGGAGCTTGACCTGCTCGTGACCGATGATGCGCATCCCTGTCTCGGCTAGCGATGCAAGGACGTCATCGGCGGCGGTCCCACCTGCCCGCAAGCGCTGCGGGATCAACACCGCGTCGTTCTTGCCGACAAGCACCTGGGTCTCATAGTCGTCGACAGTGGCAAGCACTGCGCCGATAGGGGCGCTGATGTCGTCACGGTCGCCGCGGACCCAGCGGGCAATCTCAGCGTACGACTTGGCGCGCTGACCGATCGTGTAGCGGCCGATGAGCTCCACTTCGTCGAACAGGACTATCCAGCCTCGGTATCCGGCTGCCCGCACCAGCCTGGAGACGAACCGGAAGCGTTGTCGCGCCAGGTCCGCCTCCCGCACACCGGCAATCCGGTAGGACGAGCTTGCACCGTGTTCGCGAAGCCGGCGGCGGATGTCGGTCACCGAGAGCCTGTCACCTGCCCAGAAGCGGATGATGCGGTCTCGCAGCTCCTCGTCACCTCGCGCGTACTCGTAGAGATAAAGTGTGGCCGCGAACCGCTTGTCCACCGGGGCCTCATCCCCATGTACCCAGCGATAGAGGTCCCGGTACTCGGGCGAGTCGAGGTCTATCGCCACGGCAATCTCGTCGATCGCCGACCCGGGCCGGCCCGGAACCCGTGCCTCGTCGATCGCGGCGCGGAAAACCTTGGACGGGTCGTGAAGGGGGGTCTCCTTGGAGATCGTGACCTTCGACACGACGAAACTCTGACTCAGTGCGACGTTCGCCAAGTGCTCGAGCACGTGGCTCTTGCCACTGCCAAATCCTCCACCGATCATCATGGCCCGTGAGGTGGAGCGGGGCTGTGAGGTGACGAGCGGCGCGGACACACCAGAAGGCGGGCCCAACGTCGGGTCGGCCAGAACGCCGACGGCATCGAGGATGTCCGCGAATCGGTCCTCCACGCCGATCTGCATCGACCCGAGCTCGACGACCGCGTCGCGGTTGGGCACACCTGCGCGCAAGGCTTCGAGCGCTCGGCGCGCCCGCACGGCACGATCGGTAGTTTCGGTGGTCATACCTTCGCCTCCTCGCGGCCGATCCGGACAAGGGACGAGAACGGGTTGTCTCGACGACGGTCGCGAATCTCGTCGAAGATACGGAGTTTGAGGGCTTGATAAGCGTCGAGACCGCGGGCCTCGTCGGTAAGCAGCTCCGGTGCTGCGATCACAACAACACAGCACCGAGCGAGCTCGTCGGTACTGTCGATTAGCTGCCGCAACACCTCGTAGGCGTCGAGGAGCCCGAGTCTCGTGTAGTACTGGCCGGCTCGTTCGTCCACCGGAGGACGACGGGCGACGCCGAGGCGACGGATGTCAATGACGACCAGCAGGCCGGCGAACCCGTTCGTCGCCAGCCAGTGCGGTAACGAAAAGAGCATCTGCCGGGCGTTGTGGCGGGCGATCCGCCGGTAGATGAGCGCGGACTTGAGCGCCGACATCTGCCGCAGATCCCCGCGAAGCCATTCGAGGAGAGCGCCGTGCTCGGCGTCACTCACCTGCCCGGTACGAAACGCAGCCTGGCACAACCGCAACATGCCAATCCGGAACTCCTGGACCATGTCGTAATCCCTGAAGATGCGGTGCTGCAGCTCACGATCCACATCGCGCTTCAGTTCCCGAGCATCGGTCCTGTAGTGGGCAGCGAGCGCGTCGACCGTCGGGATGTCGGTCGTCGGTGCAGGGAAGCCCGCCGCGGCGGCGGCGCTCCTCAGAGCTCTCACTGCGAGCTCATCCCAGTCGATCTGGCGGGCGACCTCGAAGAAGATCTGCTCCATCAAGTGCACGCGGGTGGCGGCCGCGTCCACGGTCGCCACGACGTAGCCGGACCGCCGCCCTTCGTTGACCACCCGATCCTGAAAGTCGGATGCAACAGAGTCGTCCGCCACGGCGAACTTAACAGCGCATCCGCCCGTGTCCACGTAGCCGCGGAGATACTCCCGTGAGAGGAATTCGACGTACTCCTCGGGGCCGATCATTCCCCCACCTCCTCGAAGCAGATACCGGCATAATCCTTCGCCTGGCCGCCGCGCGTCACCGTGCGCAGCACACCGCCTGATCGCGTAAGAGCACTCGCCGGAAGGCTCATCCGACGTCCTCGCTTCGTCGTCACGACCCCACTCTGATCCAAGAGATAGATGTCGCGGGCGAACTCGGGTCTCGTGTACTCGCGGGCGGCCCCGGGCATGATCGTGAGCACGCTGTGCACCTCCACGAGCCTGACGGGCGCGCCCGACCGCATCGACTTCGAGGCGATCACGAGATCATAAGCGGAGGAGAGCGCCTCGATGAACGCCTCCGGCTTGAACTTCGGCTCCCTTTGCTGAAGCTGGCCGAGCCTGGCGACAACGACCGATGGGCGGATCCGGCGGTCCTTCTTCTTGTCGATGATGACCGACGTATCGCTAGGCGACACCTGCACGATGACGGGGTAGCAAAGGATACGGTCATCCAACTCGAAGGCACTCACGCCAGCTTCGGCGGTAGAGGCCAGCAACTCCCTCTTGTACTCACCGGACGCGAACCAGTCCTCGACATCGAAGCGCCACGCCGCCTTCAGACGCTCTGCAGCAACTGCGGCGGCGTTGGCCAACTGAGCAGCTCCATCGAGGGCTTGCGGGATGTCTCGGACAGTTCCGGTCTCGGCGGCTGCCTTGGCCCTCTTCGCAACTCGGGCCACGGACGAGACCACCTCCAGCAACGCTACCGCTTCAGCCTCGAGCGCTTCGAGCGCTCGTTCGAGGCCGTCGCCGCCCGCATCCGGCAATTCGTTCATGCCGCTCCTCCTGTCTCATCGGTCGTTTCGTCAACTTCACCGCTGGCCCTGAACGGTCCAGCAGAGCACGGACCACTGGCGACCACCGCAGGTCGTGCGACGAGTGCAGCCGCGCGCACCTCGACAACAACCTCCCCTCCGGGGGCGAATCCGAGCACCAAGACATCGCCGGGTCCAGCCCCTGCAGCCATCGCGATCGGGCGCAGCGGTCCGCGCCGCGGCTCCGGCCCGTCGTTGGCCAGCCTCACCGGCCCGTACCGGCTCGAGAACGTTCGATGCTGCCGCCAGCCGATGCCTAGAAAGCGGGCGACTCCGTCCGGAACAGCGGACTCGCCGCCTCGCATCAGGTCGTCGTCAACCCTCGCCGTCAACCAGGCGCGGCGGGAGGCTGGGTCATCGCCATCAGGCTCGGTCACGGCCCAGCCGGGCATGGATCCCCACACCTGCGCCTCGTCGTCAAGGCAAGCGGTCTCGGGCTTGGCAATGCCAGGAAGGCCCAGCTGCTCGTTCGGAACTGGGTCGGAAGTCTGACCAGGCGCTCCAAGGAAAGCTCCACTAGACAGCTCGCCAGCTCGTCGCACGTCTGTCTTTCGCTCACGGGCGAAAGCCGCAACCGAGTCATCGGCACCGGACCCCGCTGGGGATTGTTGGCGGGTGCTCAGCCGGTTCGGGGACAGCCCACCCACGCTCCCCCGCGGCCAACTTCTCAGCTCGTAGACGTCGTTAGTGACTTGTCTGAACCGCCGGCCGCGAAGCGCCCGCTGGAGCTCAGCCTCATCGAAGGAGCGCCCTCCGTTGAGGAGAAGGTGCCGGCACTGGGAGAAAGTGAGGCCACGACCGCTGGCATCGATCAGGCGTTCCAAGACGTCGACCAACGATCCTGACAGCCAGACAGCGAGATCGTCGTCAACCACGGCGGCACCGCACGCGTTGAGCCAGGGGCGCACCGATGCCGCCACGACTCCAAGCTCTTCCAGCGATGGCTCGATCGCCGCCAGGGATCGGACGCCACCGTCTTGGGTCAGCATCTCCCTCGTCCGCGAAAGCAGGTCGTCTGGCTGCACGCAGCGCCAGCCAGGGCAGCGAGCTACTGGCTCGAATGGGCCCGCAAGCCAAAGCAACAGCTCCACCGCCCTCTTCGCCTCGTGCCCGGTCGACGAGTCAAAGCCGAAACGGCGTAACCCGGCACGGATCGCCTCTGTCGTCGTCGCTCGTCCAAGTGACCGGCGAACGCGCTCGACCAGCCATTCGAGAGGTGCAGGTGCCGCTGCCAGCTCTTCGCGAACTTGAACCGCCGCACGATCACGTCGCTGAGCGACACGTGAGTGTGAGATCCCGAGCTCTTCGGCGAGCTCGGCAAGGCTCCGGCGGTCAGAGCACAGCTCATTCGATATGAAGATCGACCGATCCTGGTCGTCTGTGATGCCGCTCAGCAGATCAATCAACACGGAGACATGCTCGAGTGCCCAGGGTGCACTGCTGACAAGGAGGCGGCGCGCGGCGTCAGTGCCAACGCTCGGAGCTTCTAGATGCGCTGTGGCGGCGTCGAGTAGCGATTCCAGCACCGGTTGCTTCGGACCGCGTCGCTCCTCGGTCAACAGCAGGGTGAGGTCGTTGTCGTCGGAGGTCTCGACCCCCATGGAAAGACCGATCAAACTCCTCTCAAAGCAGGCAGCCAGTACGGAGACGACTGTCGTCGGACCAAGACCTGACATCTCGAGCAGGTGGGCGACAGTGAGATCGAGAAGCTCCGACCAACGGGAATGCCCCGCACGCTCCAGTGCTGCTCTTGCCCTCTGGTGGAGGTTCCGCGGGCCAAGGCGACCATCAGGAACGAGCCGGGCGAGAGGTGCGAGATCACCCAACTCTCGCGGGCCAAGCACGGCACGATCCCACCCCCGTGCGAACGCGCTCTCGAACCAGGACCGAACCTCCTGGCGTCGCTTCGGGTCACAGACGTCGCCCAGCTCCACCAACGACAGCGAGTCGCAGCCTCCGCCAACGTCGCCATCGGCTCCGAGCTTCTCGAGAAGGAACGAGCGTCCGGAGTCGGTCAGCGCAGCGCCACCGTTGAAAGCGTCTCCGAACCGACGTCGCTGAGTGTGGCCAACAAGGTCTCTGGCTAACGAGTGCATCCCCGCCGACGATACAAGAGAGGTGTGTCAGCTATCGGTGGGGTGCATCGAGTAACCACCTTCAGGCCGGTCCGGAATGGGGCCTCGGCACCCGAAGACGGAGCTACCGCCAGTGGCCGCGTCCAAGCGCCGGGTGGGCCAAACTGCTTTCGAGCATTGGTCCAGAACGTAACACACATCTGGGCCAAATAGCTTCGATAGGTGGGTCCAAAACGCTAACATACTGGTATGTGCCCGTCTCTCTATGTGACACGTCTGGTCGACAGGCCACTCGCGGATCTGTTCGCCCAGTTGCCGGCGCTGCTGATAGTCGGCCCCCGCGCCACGGGCAAGACCACCAGCGCACGGCGGCTCGCCCGCTCGGTGGTCAGGTTGGACGTGCCCGCCGAGGCCGCTGCGTTCCGCTTCGACGCCGATGCGGCACTGGGAGCGATGCCCACGCCGGTGCTCCTCGACGAGTGGCAGGAGGTTCCCGGGCTGATGGGAGCGGTGCGGCGCGCAGTCGACGAGGACTCGAGTCCCGGACGGTTCCTCCTCACCGGAAGCGCCCGGGCACGGCGCGGGAGTGATGTGTGGTCGGGCATTGGCCGAGTGGTCAGTCTGAGGATGTACGGACTAACGGTGCGCGAGACCGTCGGGCACAGTGACGGCCCGGGGTTCCTCGAGCGGCTGGCAACGGCTGATCTAGCGGCGTTCCCCGTTCCTGCCGACCCGCCGAACCTGATTGGATATGTTGACCTAGCGCTCAGGGGCGGCTTTCCCACGCCTTTCCTGCGCCTTGTCGGCGGCGCAAGGCAGGAGTGGCTCGACACCTACGTGGATCAGCTGGTGACCCGCGATGCCGAGACTTTGGGCAGTACCCGGGACCCGGTGTTGCTTCGCCGTTACTTGGAAGCGCTGTGCGTCAACACTGCCGGCGTAGTCGAGGACAAGTCGATTTACGACGCCGCTTCGATCAGCAGAATGACGGCAGCTGCCTATGAGCGTCTGCTGTCGGACCTGTTCGTGTTCGAGGCGCTGCCGGCGTGGAGCAACAACCGACTGTCACGCCTCGTGAAAGGGCCGAAGCGCTACATGGTGGACACCTCCCTGGTGGCGGCTGCCCTTCGACTCGACCAGCGGGCCATTCTGCGTGATGGCGATCTGCTGGGCCGAGTGATGGACACATTCGTGGTCTCGCAGCTCCGGCCCGAGGCCGAGCTCAGCCCATTGCGCCCGCGCCTGTATCACCTGCGGGAGAAGGACGGACGGCACGAGATCGACCTTCTTGCGGAGGTGGCCGGTGGTGACGTGATGGCTGTCGAGATCAAGGCCACCGCCACGCCAGACACTGGCGACGCCCGCCACCTGGCGTGGTTGCGGGATCGGCTCGGCCAACGGTTCCTTGCCGGCGCCGTCCTCCACACCGGGCCTCGGCCGTTCGGTCTCGGTGAAAGGATCTTCGCTCTGCCCATCTGCTCGCTCTGGCATTGAGGCCGAAGCCAACGGTTCGTCGGTGCTCAGGGAGCGCCAGCCCCAGACATCGTTGATCAAACTTCGGGCTGAACTGTCAACGACCATTGAGAAACGCGCGCCGACGGCCACGAGAACCGCGCGGTGACGGCCACCAAAGTCGCGCGGTGACGGCCACCAGTTCTGCCGTGAACTTCAGGTGAGCGGCTTCACCCCGTCCCGGTCGTGGCCTGCTGCAGTCGCACGCTGTCACCGCAGGTGACACAGACATGCGCGTGATGCATCAGGCGATCGACTGTTGCACTGGCGAGCATCTTGGGCATGAGCTCCTCGAAGCCGGACGGGTGCAGGTTCGAGCTGACCGCGACCGAGCGCTTCTCGTAAGCGGCGTCCACAAGGCGGTAAGGACCCTCGGCGGCATCGTGGCTCACGGGCAAGAGCCCGATGTCGTCTTGTCATGCCGATATCCGCATAAGTCGACGAGCTCGGCTACGTGGCGCTCGACGGGAGGGGCGCGGAGCTCTTGTTCCAGGTGATCACCGAGCGCGAGCAGCGCGCCTCGATCGCCACGGCATCGAACCTCCCGTTCTTGAGTCGGGCCAGATCATCGCCGACCGCCGCCTCGTCGCGCCGATCGTCGACCGGCTCACCTTCAACGGCCACATCCTCGAGACCGGCTCGGACAGCTATCGGCTGTGATCGACACGATCGCGCAGGTCGAGCTAACCGAGCCGCTCGAGCACGGCGTTCACCGCGTCCTTGCTGAAGTCCTCGGAGTCGAAGTCCTCACCGACCCACTCGAGGTACTCCTCGTGCTCCTCGTGGGAGGGGTCGCCGAGCGCCTCGAGCAGGTTGTAATAGCCCCACACCCCGCCGCAGTCCTCGGGCGGACAGGCACGCTTGCCGCCGGTGCAGAGCGCGACACCTTTCCACGCAACCGGGACGTCGGTCTTCTCGACGAGGAGCCGGTGCTCCCAGGAGTCGCCGAAGTCGTAGTCATAGACGCCACGCCGTTCATCAGCGAAGGCCTCGGCGATCGTCACGGTCTTCTCGTCGACCTCGTCCATGTCGAAGTCCTCGTAGTCGGCCGGCCCATAGCGGACACCGCCGATCCGGAAGCAGTGGAGGTGGTAGTCCTCCCAGCCCATCGCGACCTGGAGCACCCGGTGCAGCTCGTCGAGGGTGGCGGACCCGGAGACGACCAGCCGGCGCCAGATCGGTGGCCGGCTGCCGTCGAGCGTCACCTTGATCTGCAGCGTCGTCGGCGCACCAGTCACGTCCGCACGTTACGCGCCGGCGGCGCTCCCAGGGCGGACCCTTAACTGTCTGGATGTCCGCACAGCTATCGGTGGCCTCCACCGCTAGCCAATCCGCAAGGACGATCCAGCCATGACCGGGCGACGCGATAACTACCAGACGCCGACCACCGGCGAGGACAGCGCAGCCGTGCTCGCCGAGGCGATCGTCTCCCTCGGCCAGCTTCGCGACCTCGGTGGATGGACTGTGACGCCGCCGTCGAGCTCCATCTGTTGACGAGCGTCCTCGTGAAAGCCAGGACGCGACTGCCAAGGACGGTGGCTGACGCGCGGGACCAAGAGTGCTCGTGGGCCGAGATCGCCGATCTCCTCGGCGTCACCCGGGCGAGCGCGTGCCAGCGCTACGCCGGCCGCACCGGACGCGATCCAACACCGGTCGACGACTGATCTGGTCCAGTTGTTCAGGTGGGGCCAAAGCGCGTGAGCGCGGTAGGGGCAAATCAGCTTGACATTCCCTACCTGACGGCACCACCCCTGACCAGGGAACGAAGCCGAGCGGGCGACGAGAATCGAACTCGCGTTCTCAGCTGGGAAGAGCGGTCAGCTGAACTCTGGCGAACTACGGCGGCATCTTACGGCAGGTCAGACGGTTATCCACACGCTTGCGAATAACCATGAACGGCAGCGGCCGCGGGATATTCGCGGGATGATGTCTTACTGCGAAATCGGTCCGCCCTTGGCCCGGAACTAAAGCCGTCAAGCGGTATCAAGTGCGCGGTCAGGGCTGTGGCCTCTCTGGTGGCGATCCTGCCGGAGGGTGCGTCTGGCACGCGTGCTCCGCCTTGCCGGGGCGAGGTGCACAAGGGCATTGTAGGTCACAAGAGCGATCGCCAGGTGCGTGACCATCAGCACGAGGACGGCCTTCGGCGGCTGGCCCTTGGCGAGGATGTACACGTCCGGCAGCCACAGCACTGCCGTCACCAGGACAGCCATCCGGAAGAAGACCCAGCGGGGAGCCGACGAGATCCGCGTCACCACCGGCCATGCGACGCAGGCGATCAGCACGCCGACGACGGTCAGCCTGGCGTAGTCGGAGAAACGGAAGTGTACGTAGCCACTGGTCGAGGGGAAGATCCTCGTCCCGATCGCCACGAGGACAGCATCGGCTGACAAGGACCCGGCGATGGAGACGATCGTCGCGAGGAGAACACGTGCGGCCGTGGGCTGCTTATGCTCCGGGGCAAAATCGACCCGGAAAGCGTCTAGAACGGAGGTCAGGGTCGAGTCGCGACGCTGCCACGAGGGTTCCGTTGGAATTGACACTCGCCGATCTTAAGCGTCCCGCGAAGTGATGAACGGCAGAATCGCCAGTCTTTGAGCAGTCTTTGCCGAGTCTTTACCAATCACTGGGGACGAGCTGGCCGTCTGTGTTCGTAGGTTCGCTCACGAGCCCGCCGTGAGGAGAACGATGGCCACTCGCCCGAACCGCAGCACCAAGACGGCGAGCTCTCGCCCGGTAACGCCGCTAGGCGGGGAGAGCTCGGAGCTCGTTGCTGCACGGCATCGTCGCTCTTCACGGGACGATCGCTTACCTCATCGTCGGCGCGCTCTGCTTCGGGGAGGCCAGCGTCTTCGTCGGCTTCGTGCTGCCGGGCGAGACCGCCGTCGTTCTCGGAGGCGTGCTCGCCTCGTTCCACCACGTGGGCCTAGTGCGGATGCTGGTGCTGGTGGTCGCCTGCGCCATCGTGGGCGACTCGGTCGGCTACGAGGTGGGGCGCCGTTTCGGCCCGTCGTTGGTCCGTCGCCTGCCCGGAAGGGCCCGCCGCGGCGCAGAGGAGGGTCGCAGGTTCCTCGAGCGCCGGGGCGGCCCGGCGGTGTTCCTCGGTCGCTTCACCGCAGTGTTCCGGGCCGTGATCCCCGGAGCCGCCGGGCTGTCAGCGATGCGGTACCGGACGTTCCTTTTCTGGAACACGCTGGGGGGACTGTGCTGGGGTGTCGCCTTCACCCTCGCCGGCTACGGCGCGGGACGCTCCTACGAACGCGTCATCTCTGCGGCGGGCACGGCGTCGACATCGATCGGCGCCCTTCTGGCCGTCGCCGTGGCAGGATTCCTCGTCTGGCGCCGGGTGCGCGGGCGCCGTGACGGCCGAGAGACGCCCTCGGAGGCCCCCGAGGCAGGAGCCGAAGACACGCCCCTTGCCGATGAGGAGCTGGGAGCGCTCCCTGCGGCCCGCAGGTGACGGCTTGACAGGAATGGCCCACCACGCCCCGATCCTCAACGGTGCAGGGGCAGTGGAGCCTTGTAGACGGCTTGTGCCTGCACGGTGGTGAGGACGTGGTTGGCGACCAGCTGGTCGAGCACCTGGAGCTGACGCTGCTTGGCGAGGCCGAAGTGGATGACCGGGTCGTAGGCGGACGGCGCCTGGGGGAGCCCGGCGAGCAGGGAGGCTTCGGCCCAGTTCAGCGCGTCGGGCGCGACGCCGAAGTAGCCCCGGGCCGCGTTCAGGTAGCCCCAATAGCCGTGCCCGTAGTAGATGGCGTTCAGGTACATCTCGAGGATCCGCTGCTTCGAGTAGCTCAGTGAGAGCTTGAGGCCGAGCCCGACCTGCTCCAAGGTGCCGGCGAAAGAAGGACTCGACGGGTAGAGCTGCTTCGCCAGCTGCTGAGCGATGGTGCTGCCTCCCGGATCGCCACTGCTGTGAAGCGCCGTGAGGGCGGCCCGGGCGGCGCCGTCGAAGACGTCCAGCAGCACGTTGGAGTAGAAGTGCTCGTCTTCGACGGCGACCGCGGCCTCGGCCAGCTTCGTCGGGAGCGGCAAGTGGCCCAGCTCGCCTCCATGTGCCCGCACGATCGCCGCGACCTTCGCCGGGGCGTCGGCGACGCTCGGCAGGCTCAGCTCGTAGCCGAGACCGGCGAGGACGAGGGCGATGACAATCCCCAGCAGGGCGAGGCCGACCCGGACGAGCCGCCGTCTCCACTTGCGCCAACGGGCTCTCGCGGCCTCAGCCTCAGCCATCTGCGGCCTCGAGCCGCACGACAGCGTCGACCCCTCCGCCAGGGGCGGCGTCGAGCCAGGCCGTCCCACCCGAGATGCGGGCGAGTTGGGAGACAATCGCCAGCCCGAGCCCGGTTCCGCCGTGGGGAGCCCCCTCCCGCCTCCAGAACCGGTCGAAAGCCCGGTTCCGGTCGGCCACGCTCATGCCAGGCCCGTCGTCGATGACATGGACCTCGACGCGCTTGGCCAGGCGGAGCGCGCCCAGGGAAACCTTCCCGCCGGCTGGGGTTGCCTCAAGGGCGTTGGCGAGCAGGTTGTCGAGGACCTGCTCGAGATGACCGGGGCAGGCAAGGGCTCTAAGCGCCGATTCGTGTGGCCCGCCGGCCGGCAGCTCGCAGGTAAGCGTCACCCGGCGCTCCTCGGCTAGGGCGCCCCAGGCTTCCGCCCGGTCGCGCAGGGCGGATTCGACATCGACCACCTCTCGCGCCGGGCGCACGCCCCCCTCGCTGCGGGCGAGCGTGAGCAGCCCGTCGACGATCCGCGAGAGCCTGTCGGCCTCGGCGAGGGCGGGGGTGAGCTCCGCCCCCTGCTCGGGCTCGAGGGTGTCCTCCAGGTTCTCAAGTCGCAGGCGCAGGGCCGTGAGCGGGGTGCGGAGCTGGTGGGAGGCGTCGGCAAGGAAGGCCCGCTGGGTGTGGACGAGCTCCTCCAGGCGGTCCGCCATCTCGTTGACGGTCTCTCCGAGGGCCATCAGCTCAGCCGGGCCACGCTCGACGGGTGCCCTCTCGGAGAGCCGGCCCGCCCCGACGGCGGCGACGGCGGCCTCGATGCCCTCCAACGGGCGGGTGAGCGAGCGGGCCAGGAGAGCTCCGAGGGCGCTGGCCAAGGCGAGCACGCCAAGCCCGAAGAGCCCGAGGGCGATCCAGTTGTTGCGGATGCGGGCGTGCATGGGCGCCGCCGACTCAGCGACGAGGAGGACCACGTCGCTCCCGTGAGCCGGCGACGAGCGGCCACTCGCCGGAGGCGCCGAGACCGCCACGGGCAGCGCCACGTAAAGGAAGTCATCGTCGGGATCGTCCGAGCCCTCCTCGCCCGAGATGTGGCCGGAGGCCGCCGAGGCGACGATCACCTTCGTACGGACATCGTTCAGCTCCTCAAGGGCGCCCTTGCCGGCTGCTGCCAGGACGTGGTTGGCCGAGACGACCGCCACGACAGCGGCGTCGGCCCGGGCGAACTGCCTGACGGTGAGCCGAAGGCTCGACCCGTCGCCGTGGTCCAGCCCGGCGGCAACAAGCACGGCGAGCGAGGAGGCATCGCGCTGCACCTCCGACATCGAGGTGGTGCGGTCGTTCCGGGCCAGGCTGAGCCCGAGGGGAACCTCGAGGACCACGACGAGGGCGAGCGCGAAGAGGAGAAAACCCGCTAGCAGCCGCCTCCTCATTGAGGGACTGCGAGCCTGAAGCCAACACCCCGGCTCGTCTCGATCCACTTGGGGTCGCCGAGCTTCTTGCGAAGAGAGGCGATGTGGACATCGACCGTCTTCGAGGTGCCGTACCAGTGGGGATCCCAGACCTCGGCGAGGATCTCCCGCCGGGTGACCATGGCGCCGGGATCAAGCGCGAGCAGGGCCAAGAGGTCGTACTCCTTCGGGGTCAGCTGCACTTCCTCGCCCGCCAGCAGCACGCGGTGCGTGCGCCGGTCGATCTCGAGCTCGCCTATCACCTGCGGACCGGACGTGGCCGACGGCTGCGCCGCGCTCCGGCGGAGGACGGCGCGTATGCGGGCGACGAGCTCACGGAAGCCGAACGGCTTCACCACATAGTCGTCGGCGCCGAGCTCGAGGCCGACGACCCGGTCGGTCTCGTCGTCGCGGGCGGTGACGATGATGATCGGGACCGTCGAGCGGGCGCGCAGCTGCCGGCAGACCTCGAAACCGTGGGCGTCGGGAAGCCCGAGGTCGAGGAGCACGAGGTCGGCCGGTGGCGCCGACAGCGCCGCCGCGGCGCTCTGCACGAGCATCACCTCGAAGCCCTCCCGGCGAAGCCCGGTCGCCAATGGCTCGCCGATGGCACTGTCGTCTTCGACCACGAGAACTTGCACTTCTCTGTTAGCTTTCCACAGCCGATCACGGTCGGGTTGTCGTGTCGTGACAGCAGCGCCGCCACGAGCAAGCTCGAGTCTTGCCGGTGCCATCTGTTGGTGCGGCCGTCCTGGTCGAATCTTTACCGGTTGCTGGACTCGCCTTGCATCCCGGCTGCGTATGGTCAAAAGCGAGATGGCCTCGCTCACCTTCGACCCGACGCAGTCCGCGAAGCGGGACGGCTCGCGCCGCCGCCCGGCCGTCTCCCGACCCGGGCCGGCTCCGCGGCCGGGCGTCACCGAGGTCGCGACCGCCGTGGCCTGGCTCGGCTTCGGGGCGTGCATCGCCCTAGCGGTGACCGCCGAGACCTGGAAGCAGCTCGAGGCGGCGGGGGGCGTCGCCATGTTCCTCGGCAACCTGACGGGCCTGGCCGGGAGCTACCTGGCCCTTGTCATGGTGCTCCTCGTCGGCCGGGTCCCGGTGGTCGAACGGGTCCTCGGGCAGGACAAGCTGCTCGCCTCGCACCGCCGCCTAGCGCCTTGGCCCATCTCGCTCATCCTCGCCCATGCCGTGCTACTGACACTTGCCTACGCCGAGGCGGCCCGGACGGGCGTGTGGCACCAGTTCGCCACATTCCTCGCCTCGTACCCCGACATGGTCACAGCGACCGTCGCCCTAGGGCTGATGGTCGCCATCGCGGGCACGTCGGTCTACTCGATCCGCCGACGCATGCGCCGGGAGAGATGGTGGGCGGTCCACCTGTTCATGTACCTGGCCCTGGCTCTCGCCTTCGCGCACGAGATCGCCCTCGGGCCGTCGTTCGTGGGTCACCCACTGACGCGCCTCGTCTGGTCCCTGGCCTGGGCGTCCACGGCGGGCGTCGTGCTCGTCTACCGTTTCGGACTGCCTGCGTGGCGGAGCTTGCGTCACCGCCTCGAGGTCGTGGAGATCCACCAGGAGGGGCCGGACACGGTCTCGGTCGTCTGCCGCGGCCGGCACCTGGACCGCCTCGCTGTGGCGGGCGGGCAGTTCTTCGAGTGGCGCTTCCTTACAAGGGGAATGTGGTGGCAGGCGCATCCGTTCTCGCTTTCGGCCCGGCCACGACCGCCCTTTCTCCGCCTCACGGTTAAGGGCATCGGTGACTACTCCTCGGCCGTGGCCCAGCTGCAGCCGGGCACCCGCGTGGCGATCGAAGGTCCCTACGGGGCCTTCACGGCGCATCACCGCCGTCGGGCGAAGGTGGCGCTCATCGCCGGAGGTGTCGGTGTGACGGCGATCCGTTCCCTGCTCGAGGACCTTCCCCGCAACTGCGATCCGGTCGTGGTCCTCCGGGCTTCCCACGCCGACGACGTCGTCCTGGCATCGGAGGTGACCGAGCTCGTCCGCCACCGCAAGGGCCGGGTCCACGAGCTCATCGGCTCTCGCTCCGAGGTGCGTCTCGACCGCCTCTTCGAGCTCGTCCCCGACATGTGGGACCGGGACGTCTACGTGTCGGGACCCGAGGGCTTCGTCAACCGGGTCGTCGCGACCCTGGCGCGCCGTGGCGTCCCCGACGACGCCGTCCACTTCGAGGTCTACTCCCTGTGAACCGCCCTTACCGGTGCCTCACGGACCAGGAGATGCTGTGGAGGCTCGCGCCATGAGACGCGTAGGAACCGTCGCCGCCAGCGTCGCCGGCTTTGCGGGCATCGTCGCCATGCACGCGGGCAGCGCCCCCTCGCTCTCGGGCGCCACCGCTCCCCCGGCGCCGGTCAGCTCCGCTCCGGGCTCGACGACGCCCGGCGCCACGACAGTTCCCACGACCACGGCCGCGACGGGGACGGCCGTCGGGACGAGCGAACAGTACGGCTACGGGGTGCTCGCCGTGAAGGTCACCGAGCAGTCCGGACACATCACCGACGTGTCGGTGGCGAACCTGCAGACCGCCGAGCAGTACTCCCAGAACCTCGCCCAGCAGATCATACCGATGCTCCGCCGCGAGGTCCTCTCGGCCCAGAACGCCCAGATCAACGCCATCTCGGGGGCCACCTACACGAGCGAGGCCTACGCCGCCTCCGTCCAGTCAGCGCTCGACGCGCTCGCAGCGAAGTGACGCCGCCGGGGTGATTGTCCACGTCGAAGCCGTCATGGGCACGATGTTCTCTTTTCACGTGGAGCCAGACGAGTGCCCGGGCGCCGAGGCGACGGCGGCCATCGCCTCGGCTTGCACGAGGTTGCACGAGCTGGACGCCATCTTCAGCACCTGGAAGCCACGGAGCCCGATGAGCATGGTCCGGGCCGGGCTGCTCCACCTCGACGATGCCCCGCGCGAGATGGCCCTTGTGGTCGAGTTGTGCGAGGAGGCGAGGGCACTCTCGAAGGGTTGGTTCGATCCCTGGGCCATGCCCGGCGGCTTCGACCCGACGGGCCTCGTGAAAGGGTGGGCAGCGGCGGAGGCACTCAAGATTCTGCGGCTCGCCGGCGTCAAAGCGGCCATGGTCAACGGCGGCGGCGACATCGCCGTCCTCGGGTCGCCCGCAAAGACCCCCGCCTGGCGGATCGGCATCCGCCATCCGTGGAGAGCCGAGGCGCTTGCCTGCGTGCTCGAGATCGACAGCGCCGTGGCCACCTCGGGTTGTTACGAGCGGGGGCCGCACCTCATCAACCCCAAGGACGGACGAATGATGTTCGCAACAGCCTCGGCGAGCGTCCTCGGGGCGAACCTGGGCATCTGTGACGCCCTCGCCACCGCCCTCGTGGTCGCCGACGAGGAGGGACCGCAGCTCGCCCGCAGCTTAGGGGACTACGAGGCGTACCTCATACGAAGCGACGGCACTGAGCACGCCAGCGCAGGGATCGTGTTCGCGACCGAGAGCGTGCGGTGAGTCAGACCCGGCTTCGCGTCTCGGCGCGACCGCCCTATGCGCCGGACGCGCTGGCAACAGCGCGCCCGGCCGGCAACGGGGCGCACCGCACGACGGCGCTCGTGCGTGCCATGCGGCCCCGCCAATGGACAAAGAACCTCCTCGTCCTGGCGGCTCCGACGGCCGCCGGCTCCATCGACCAACCCCGCGTGGTCGGCCACAGCGTCGAGGCCTTCTTCATCTTCGTGGCCGCCTCGGCCTCGACCTACCTTCTGAACGACGTCGTCGACCGGCGCAAGGACCGCCTCCACCCGGCAAAAAAGAGCCGGCCCGTGGCCTCAGGAGAGCTGCCGGTCAGCCTGGCGCTTTGGGCCACGGTACTCCTAGCGACAGTCGCACTTAGCTTCGCGGCCTTGCTGTTCGGAGCTGCCCTCGTCGTGGTCGTCACCGCCTACCTGGTTGTGAGCGTCTCCTACTCGCTTGCCTTGAAACGGGTTCCTCTCGTGGAGCTCGCCTGCGTGGCGGCCGGGTTCGCCTTGCGGGCGGTGGCGGGAGGGGCCGTGGCGCACGTGCCGATCTCCCCCTGGTTCCTCGTGGTGGCCTCCTTCGGCTCGCTGCTCATCGTCGCCGGGAAGCGCAGCGTTGAGCAGTCCGTGATGAAGGACCAGGGTGGGCTCCACCGCCCGACCCTCGCCGCCTACCCGGCGGCGTTCCTCCGAAGCGTCCGCATGCTGGCGATATCGGTCACCGTGACTACCTACTGTCTTTGGGCTTTCGAGCGAGCCGGACGCCTCGGGCCGGTTGAGCGTGCCGAGGACATCGTCTGGTTCGAGCTGTCGATCATCCCCTTCGTGCTCGCCGTGCTCGTCGTCGAGCTCGCCATCGAGCTGAACCGCGGGGGTGAGCCCGAGGAGCTCGCCCTGCGCGACCATGGCCTGCAGGTGCTCGGCCTGGCCTGGCTGGCCTTGCTGATCTGCGGCATCTACGCATGAGCGCGTCCGCCCGAACCGAGTTGCTCGCCGGTTGGGGCCTAATGCCGGCGTCAGCCGCCCGCGTGCTGCGGCCCCGCTCGGTGCCTGAACTCGAGGATCTCCTCGCCCACCGAGACGGCTCCCTTCCGATGATCGCACGGGGCCTCGGGCGCTCCTACGGCGACGCCGCGCAGTGCGCCGGCGGGCTCGCCCTCGACTGCACAGGGCTGAACAAAGTCCTCGAGCTCGACCTCACCACGCCACAGGTGCGCGCCGAGGCCGGTATCTCCCTCGACGAGCTCCTGCGGGTCCTCGTTCCGAAGGGTCTCTTCCCGCCCATCACCCCGGGGACGAGGTTCGTCACTCTCGGAGGGGCGATCGCAAGCGACATCCACGGCAAGAACCACCACCTGGACGGCACGATCGCCCGCCACCTGGACCACCTCCGGATCGCCACCTCGGGCGGGCCGGTTGAGTGCGGCCTCGGGCAGCGGAGCGAGGTGTTCTCGGCCACATGTGGCGGCATGGGCCTCACCGGTATCGTCACCGAGGCCGTCCTTCGCCTGCTGCGAATCGAGACCTCGAGCATGCTCGTGGACACCGAACGGGCGGCCGACATCGACGCCTGCATGGCCCGCCTCTCCGAAGACGAGGGCCGCTACCGCTACTCGGTGGCCTGGGTCGACGGCTTTTCCGGGGGACGCCACCTGGGACGCTCCGTGATCACCCGGGCGAACCACGCCGTTCTGGCGAATCTTCCCGCGAAGGCGAGGCACGACCCGTTAGGACTCGAGCTGCGCAAGCCCCTGCGGGTCCCCGCCGCGCCGCCCATCTCGCTCCTCGGGCCGGTGACGGTCGCCGCCTTCAACGAGCTGTGGTACCGGCGCGCGCCGCGACACCGGGCCGGCGAGCTGGTCCCCCTGGCCCATTTTTTCTACCCGCTCGATGGCCTCGCGGGATGGAACCTGCTCTACGGGCCGCGCGGCTTCACCCAGTACCAGTTCGTCGTGCCCCTTGGCGAGGAGGCGACCGTGCGCACCGTCCTCGAGCGTCTCAGCAGGGCGCGAACCGCCTCCTTCCTCGCCGTCCTGAAGCGCTTCGGGGCCGAAGGCTCAGGCCATCTCTCCTTCCCGAGGATGGGTTGGACACTCGCCCTGGACGTGCCCCTGGGAGCCGGCGGCACCGCCGTGCTGCTCGACGGGCTCGACGAGCTCGTCGTCTCGGCAGGAGGGCGGGTGTACCTCTCCAAGGACGGGCGGTTGCGGCCCGAGATGATGGCGGCGATGTACCCGCGCCTCGCCGACTGGCTGGAGGTCCGGGCGAGGCTCGATCCCGAGGGGATCCTCAGCTCCGACCTGGCGCGCCGCCTCGGCCTCGACGGGGCGAGGCGCCTCGCTGTCGCGAAGGTCGAAGCGTGATCGACGCCACGGGCATGCCGCAGACCGCCGTTGTCATCGGGGGCTCCTCGCAGATCGCCCGCGACACCCTGCTGCTGCTTGCCGACCGGCGCCTGCGCTCGGTGGTCCTCGCCGGCCGGGGCGAGGCGGCGCTCGAATCCACGGCCGCCGAGCTGCGCGCCCGCGGGGTCGAGGAGGTGATGACGCGGTACCTGGACGTGACCGACACGGATCGCCTGGACGCCTTCGCGAAGGCGACCGCTTGCGAGCTCGACACGATCGACCTCCTCCTCGTCGCCGCTGGCGACCTCTGCGCGTTCGACATCGACGCCCTCGACGCGAGGACGGTGAGCCGGGCGGTCGTGACGAACTTCGCCGGGCCGGCCGCCACCGTCGTCGCCTTCCTCGGCACGCTGCGCGCCCAGGGGGCGGGCCGCATCGTCATCCTCTCCTCTGTCGCGGGCGTCCGCGTCCGCAAGGCCAACCTCGTCTACGGCGCCGCCAAGGCGGGGATCGACGGCTTCGCCGTCGGTCTCGCCGACGCCTTGGAGGGCACCGGTGTCGAGGTGACGGTGGTGCGCCCAGGCTTCGTCCGCACGAAGATGACCTCCGGGCTCAAGCCGGCACCGCTCGCCGTGGAGAGCTCGGACGTGGCCGAGGCCATCGTGAAGGGCCTGGAGACCGGCGTCCCGGTGATCTGGGTGCCCCACTTGCTGCGAGCAGTCTTCGCGTTCATGCGCCTTTTCCCCCGAGTGCTCTGGCGCAAGATCCCCGGCTAGCCAAGCGCACACGCTCCGAGGCGGAGCGACCCTCGGGCCGGCGCGGTTCAGCGGGCCGACATCGTGATGAAGTCGCGTGCCCACCAGGTGACGAAGTAGCGAGTAGGCGGTCCCGCCATATCGGCGAGGGGGAGGAGGTCCGTGCCGTTCGCCACCGAGGCCAGCCCGGTCGGCGTCGTCGGGGCGAAGGTAGCGAAGTTCACCCAGTCGGTGTTGATGTCGAGCTCCATGGCCCGCACGGCTCCGGCACTCACGAGGAGGTTGGCGAGGTCGGTGATGTTGAGAAAGGGCCCTCCCACATAGACGAGGGCACCTTCGCGGGTCACGCCGATGCCCGAGCGCAACACGTAGACCTGGTTGCCGAGCGTGTTGCCCCACATGCTCGTGTCGTAGGCGTTGAGCCCCGGCACGGCCTGGCCGTTGTCGACGAGCAGCTTCAAGTTCTGCCTGACGGCGACGACGTCCGGCGTCATCGTGACATCGCGCCCCCAGGCGCCGACTGTGGCCGAGCCGTTGCGGTAGATCACGAACGAGGCGGCGCCGCTGCGCAGCGGGATGACCGTCTCTCCCTGGGTGTAGTAGCCACCGTTGGCATCCTGCATGCGGAACCCGGCGTTGAAGGCCGCTACCAGCGAGCGCGCCGCGTCCGGTTCGATCGGAGCGGTGTACTTGTACGGCCCGCCTCCTGGGATGTAGCTCCCCGAGTAGAGCGTCGCCGACAGGAGTTTCGTGTCCATCCAGGCGATGCCGTCGACGACGCTCGTGTGGACGGCATCGGGGCGAAGGAACGTCTCGTAGACGGCCGGAATGCCTCTCACGAGACGGCCGACCGGCTTCCAGGCGCCCTCTCCCGGCAGAGAAGGCCGTGCGAAGCTGGCGAGCGGTGCCGGTGTCAGCAGGTGTGCAACCACCTCGTGGTGCGCGCCGGTGGTGGCGAGGCGAACGTGCTGCCGCACCGGCAGCGCGGCTGCCAATGGTCGCCCGCCGACGGGCGGTGGGTGGTGCGAGTACCACCAGTTCTCCACCGTGTTCACGACCGCGCCTCCACCGTTGTCGCGCAGCCACTCAGCAAGACGCGAAGGGACCGAGAGACCGAGCGCCGGGTTTGTGAGCGCCCCGGCGAGAGAGACGCTCACCGGAGTGAGCAACGCCAGCAGGGCCACGCCGCCGGCCGCCACCGGGTGGCGACCGGGCCAGGTCCGCCGTGAGCTTCGCTGCAGCCGGTGGCGCCCCCTTCGCGCCCGGACGTAAGAACGATGGCTCTGCCAGGACGGCCAATGAAGAGGCTTTGTAACGCCTTCCTGCGCGCGCCCCGGGCCCGGGGCGGCGACCGGGACGCCGGGGAGCCGAGAGCGAGGCCCATGAACCGCCGCCTTCTCGCGGTAGGTGCCACCCCGCCTCGTCTTCACCAGCTGCTGCTGTGACTCAGAAGTCGTCCACTCGGCCGTCACGGCCTCGAGCATGCCGGATGAATGACCTAGTTGAACGGCGAATGCGGGCCTTCTTTGCCTGATCTTTGCCGAATCTTTTCCAACGGTGCCGCCCGGCGAAGATATGTCGGAGAAGTAACACGCGACCAGGCTGCTCCTGCCCCGCCTGATCCGAGCAGCACCGAACCGGGGCAGGCCGTGCCCCAATGTCAAGCGTCGTCGAGGTGCGAGCATACCCAAGCCGGTTGGCTACCGTACGAAGATTGATGTTTGCTGTTAGGAGTTCGGTGGCAACGAAGTGCCGTATTTCGTGGAACCGAACGTCGCTAGGACCGATCTCCTTGCGGAGCCGGGTCCAGCGCCCGGTCGCCATGTCGGGAAAGCTGGGCTCCGATGGTGCGCGGGTCAGCCGACAGCGCGACTCCGAGCACTCGGCTGAGGACGCTCGACGAGACGCAGGTCGGCTCCGAGCGCTTCGGCAATCTTCCCGAGCGTGGCGCTGGTCGGGCTCACAACCCCGCGCTCGATGCGGCTGATCTGCGCTTGAGGGAGCCCGGCCTTCTCAGCCAACTCCACCTGGGTGAGATTGTGCTTCTCTCGTAGCTCAATCACCTGGCAGGCGATCCCATAAGCCTGCTCGAACACCGCCCGCGCCGCGCTGACCTCTTTGCTGTTCGCCCGCTTCGAGCGCTGTAGGTATTCATCAAGGGTGCGTGCCATGTCAACTCCTGCGAGGTGCCCAGTATGCACTTTAAGACATACCGTCGTCAACCCCACCCCTAGGAGCGTGAGTCAGAACCGGCCAGGTGGCCAGCTCCGACGCGCGCGATCGTCCATCTCGCCCTGATCAGGTTCTGTTCGGGCAGGAAACCGGCCGCCGAGTCGAGTCCAAGGCGGCCAAGGAGCGGCCTTAGGGCCTCATGCGAACGCGAGCGCCGCGCTTCCGCCTGCGTTCTGCAGCTTGCGCAGGTTGTGGCAGAGCATGTGGAGTGTCCACTCGCCCTGCGCACCGGCGAGGCCGCGCAGGCGGAGCTGGCCGGCGTGCTGACGGACCTTCACCTGTCCGAAGACCGGCTCGACGATCGCCTTTCTGCGGGCGTAGTCGGCACGGCCCTTCTTCGTCCGCAGCCGCCGGGCCATCTTCTCGCGTCTCGTGGCGTTCTTCGGGATCGGTCCGCGGGGTGTCTTTTGGAACTTCTCGCCGTGGCGTTGCCGTCCGGTGGCACAAAGGACGTCGGGGTTGAGGCCCTCGGCCGCCTCGAGGTTCTCCTCCGAGCAGTAGCCGGCATCGGTGAGAAGCGTCCTCGGGGAGCCGGAGATCCCGGCTCCGACGAGGTTCTCTTCGGTCTTTTCGGTCATCGGTACCAACTGGTCGACGTCGCCGGCCTCTTGGGTGACCTCTGCCGCGAGCACGACCTGGCTCTGCTCGTCGACCACCGCCTGGGCGTTGAACGCGTAGTCAAAGCCGTGGTTCGTCTTCATCATCCGGCTCTCGGGGTCGGTGAAGTTGCGCTGGGCGGAGAGCTTCGGCTTCGCCTTCCCCGCTGCGGCCACACCGGTGGCGGTGACCTCCCCCTCGGACTTGCCGGCCGTCTCGGCCTTGTTTCGCGCCGCCGCCTCGGCCTTGTCGCGCGCCTCGGCTTCGATCGCCTCCTTCGCCGCCCGCAGCTTTTGCAGGCGGCTCTCACGCCGGGCGAGCTCGGGAGCGACCTCGTCGCCCCGGTGGTCGGCTCCATAGGCCTCGTCCTCGGCCTCATCGACCGCTTCTGCCTCGGCGAGCATGGCGTCGACCTCGGCTTGCAGCTGTTCGATCTTCGGCACGATGTGGTCATAGCTCATCGCCTTGTGGCGCGACGCGTTGGCGACGAGCTTGGTGCCGTCGAGAGCGACGCGCCCGAGTCGCACGAGCCCTGCTTTCGCGCACAGGCCGAGCACCTGGAGGAAGAGTGGCCGGAGCGCGTCGAGGTGGCGGCGGCGAAAGCGGCTGATCGAGCGGTAGTCGGGCGCCTCGTTCGCCGCCAGCCATCGAAAGGCGATGTCGCGCTTGCAGCGGCGCTCGATCTCGCGCGAGGAGGTGACCCCGGTCGCGTAACCGTAGAGCAACAGCTTCAACATCATCCGCGGCTCATAGGGCGGGGCGCCCGAGGCGGACTCATAGGAGGCGTAGACCGCGGTGAGGTCGAGGAGGTTCTCCACTACTTCGGAGACAAAGCGCGCCTCGTCGTCCTCGTCGAGCCAGTCATCGAGCGAGGGTGGCAACAAGAAGCACTGGCTCTGGTCGTAGCGGCGGAAGGTCTTCGCCTCGCCGACCGGAGTCGCCTTCGGGGCTTCCGCCTCGCCCATCTCCACTTCGAAGAGCTGGTCATCGGAGAGCACGGAGGTCATGAGACGATGTTCACAGCTACGAACGGGTCAGTGGTGGATTCTGACCCACGCTCCTAGGAATCGCGACCACCTCCCCGACGCTGCCTCTTGCGTTCGCGGGCTTGCCGCTCTTTGAATACTACGAGCCGCCAGCGGGCGAGCATGATCTCGCGCTGTTGACGCTTGTCACTCGGATCGGCTGCTTTGTCGTAACCGTTCAGGAGCAGCACGACCTTCGTCCCGTGGGCGTGGCAGAAGACACGGAGCAGGACCTTCTCGCGCTTGCCTGGCTCGCGGCTAGACGACGCGCCGGTGAACATGTGCTCGATCTCGGCCGCCGAATGGCGGATGCGGAACTCGAAGAGCCCTTCTCCGAGCTGCTTGCCCCACTCTGTCTGACAGACGTCGATCCCACGGTGACTCAGCACGTGCTCGAGGCCGGACAGGAGCGCGGCCAGCTCAAGATCGGTTAGATCAGAGTCCATCCACTCTTCGACTGGACTCCGGCCGTCGTCGTCCTCGAAGAACTCGATGGTGAACTCGTCGGCGCTCACTGGCGGGACCATAGTCGCAGCTACTTGTCCGCCCGTCGTCGCGGCCTTCGGAAAGACCTGCTATCCACTTAGGTTCCTCTTAACTTCCGCTCTGTGATCCTGAGAGTCAGCAACATCAACCCACACTCAAAGGAGATAGAAGTGAAGCGGATATTCAAGATTGGCACAGGAACAGTCGTGGCCGCCTCGATGCTGGCAACGGTCCTGGCTCTGGCCGGACCAGGCGCAGCGTCGGCAACCGCAGTACAACGACATTCGTCGAGCTCGCAGGCGACGGCCGTGGTGCGCTCCAGTTCCCCGAAGAGCTACCCACTTCCGAGGGCAGCCACCTGGTATCGCGCCGGCACGGCCGGATCGGTCAAGATCGCTGC
This sequence comes from uncultured Acidimicrobiaceae bacterium, assembly GCA_963841155.1. Taxonomy (GTDB): domain Bacteria; phylum Actinomycetota; class Acidimicrobiia; order Acidimicrobiales; family Bog-793; genus Fen-455. The sequence continues at coordinate 613,853 of CAWJBM010000002.1, forward strand.
CCTAAACTCGGGAACGATCAGGGTCGTAACCGTCAACGCCGCCCAGGGCTACATCGCCTCTGTTGACTCGGCGTCCGGCTCGTCGGTGGACGTGTACTTCCGTCACGGCACCGATACGGTGAAGTTCGAGGCCGAGATCAATGACAGTGGCGGCCTGACCGTGTTGGTGACGACACGCTGACCGGCCTGTTGCCTATTGGCCGGGTCCCGACTGGACGGGGCCCGGCCATCGGTCGCGTCAGGCGGCGCATACTGTGGCAGGTGTGATAACGGTCCTGATAGTCGAGGACGATGCGAGCATCCGAGCCGGGCTGAAACGGTCCCTCGTCGAGATGGGATACGACGTGAGGACTGCCGCGACGGGCCTTGGGGGGTTGTCGACCATCGTCGATGAGAAGCCTGACGTAGTTCTGTTGGACCTCGGCCTTCCCGACATCGACGGCGTCGACCTACTCCGCATGCTCCGGGCCGTGAGCACGGTCCCTGTCGTGGTCGTCACCGCCCGGGATGACGAAGGCGAGATCATCAAGACCCTTGACGCGGGAGCCGACGACTACGTCGTCAAGCCATTCTCCACCCGGCAGCTCGAGGCGCGTCTCCGGGCGGTCTTGCGGCGAGCACGGGAGGACTCTGAAACGCTGGCGATCACGGTCGGAGCCCTCCGGATCGACGCGACCACTCGTGAGGCCACGCTCGCTGATCGGGACCTGCTTCTGAGTCGCAAGGAGTTCGACCTGTTGCACTACCTGGCAGCCCACCTCGGGCGGGTCGTGACCAAGCGGCAGCTCCTTGCCGATGTCTGGGATCAGCCCTACGGTGGCAGTGACAAGACCGTCGACGTCCACATCTCGTGGCTGCGCCGCAAGCTCGGCGAGTCGGCGACACAGTCGCGGTACCTGCGCACGATCCACGGTGTCGGCGTGCGGCTTGTCGACCCAGACAGCGGTGGAGACGAAGACGAAGGTCTGGAAGTGACCTGAGGATGGTCGCCGGACGGTCGCGAGGCCGGGCGAGGATCCGCCGCAGGATGGCATTCATGGCGGCCGTCGTGACCGGCACTGTCGTGCTCATCTTCTGTATTCCGCTGGCCTTCTTCGTGCGTTCGGTCGCCTACGACAGGGCTATCGACGGCGCGAACTTGGAGGCGAGCTCTCTCGCCGCCGAGCTTTACACGGTGAACGACCAGCCGACGACGACTCGGCTCACCAGATCGGCCAACGAGGCCGCCGAGACGCCCGTGACCGTCTACCTCGCCAACGGCCAAGTGCTCGGAGCGGTGTCCGGATCCCCGGCCAACGTGCCCGCAATCGTCCGGGCTGGTCTCACGGCGACACTTCCGAGTTCCGTGGGCGGAAGAGATGTCTGGGTGCCGGTGCGGCACCCGAGCGCATCGGTCGCCGTCATGGTGGCCGTCCCTTCCAGCCTGCTCACAAAGGGAGTCGCCCGCGAGTGGTTCCTCCTCTTCGCTGGTGGCCTTCTTCTCGTGCTGATCGCGATCGTTCTCGCTGACTGGATCGGCCGCACCATAGTCCGTCCGATCTCAGATCTCGAGGACGTCACGCACCGACTTAGCAATGGGGATCTGGCGCGTCGGGTCGTGCCCGCGGGACCGTACGAGGTGGCCGAGGTCGGTCGCGCGGTCAACGAGCTTGCCGACCGGATAGACAACTTGTTGGCGAATGCCCGGATGGCAGGAGCGGACCTCGGGCACCGGCTGCGCACGCCGCTCACCGCACTCCGGCTCGACCTCGAAGCACTGACCGACGGCACTACGAAGACCACCCTGAGCAAGGACCTCGAAGGGCTCGAAGCAGCTGTCAATCGGCTGATCCTCGACACTCGTGAACCTCCCCGGCCCCCCGGTCACGCGGACCTCGCTGGCACCATCCGGGACCGTATGGCTTTTTGGGCCGTGCTGGCAAGGTCTCAGCAGCGCGCCTTCAACGTGGAAGTGCCGCCGCGTCGAGTCGAGGTCCCTCTCGACAGAGATGACCTCGAAGCCACGATCGACGCTCTCGTCTCGAACGTCTTCGCCCATACGTCCGAAAGGACGAGCTTTCGCGTAGCGCTTCAGCAAATTCCTCCTGGTTCGGGGTCCTCGACGCTTGTCGTCGAAGACGATGGTCCGCCACCATCGGCGGCGACGGCGCCCAGGCCGCCTCGAAACGCCGGGACAGGGCTCGGCCTCGACATAGTTCGGCGTACGACCGAACGCGCCGGTGGAACCGTGCAGGTCGGACGCTCTCGAAGTGGCGGGTTCCGCGTTGAAGTCACGTTCCCAGAGGCGATGGCGGCAGGAATGAACATGTGATCGGCCGGTGACTGGAGGTCCCCCAATCAACCGTTAAGAGGTAGGTCTTGCTCGCTCTCCCTAGTTCGTGGCTGGGAGCAGTGACGAGTCTCTCGCGGTCGGAGACAGGCCGTCGATGAGCGCGAAGCATCGGGCCACAGGACCGCGCACGCTCTGCAGGCCAAGGCTGAGGTCGACGAGGCCGTCGAAGCCCCAGAAGACGCGTTGCGCCAGCAGATAAACAGCGATCAGGGTGCCGATGAGATGAGTACCGGTGAAGGCCGCGACAACGACCGCGGCGATAGGGCCAAGCTTGGCCAGGCCACCCGAACCCTGCAGATTCACCGCTTGCAGCCAGCCGAGGCGGATCTCGGCTCCGAGGACCCGGTTCACGACGCTACTGAACCTGCTCGTCGACTGTGGGTCGTCGCGACGAGCGAGCTCACGCGCGATCGACCGCGTCATGTGCTCGAGCTCTTCTTGACGACGCTGACCAGCTAGCGCGGCGGGTTCCTGCATCCGCCTGGTTACAACCCAGGTCAACGCGAGCTCTGGAGCCACGACGGGGACGGTCCACGGTGACAACAGACCGAGCACGACGACCGCACTTGCGAACTCGACGAGCAGCATCGACCCGCTGTCGAGGACCGACACCGCGACCCCGACTGTTTCTGCGTCTGAGATGAAGCGCGACGGGAGTCCGCTTCGCTCCTCCTCGTCAATCGAAGGAATGCTGCAGGCGCCCTCGAACATCAGCAAGCGCAGGCTGCGGTACAGACGGCCGGCATTGTGGGCATAGATGCCGTCGGAGAGGACGTATGCGACGGTCTCGACGAGAATGGCAAACGCGATCAGGCCGGCGAGTAGAGCACCCTCCGCCACGTCCTTGCGCTCGACGAGCGCATTCACGAGAGCCCCGAGCGCCAACGGCGGCACGAGACCGATCAACACGCCGCTGGTGCTCAACGCGACCATCCCAGCCAGTCCGCCTCGAATAGGTCGAAGCAGACCGGCCATCCGCCGCCAGGGAAGCGGTGCCGGATGGTCTGCTGACTTGGGAACGTCAATCTCTGAGTCCCCGGTGTCAAGATGCTGCAGCCAGTTGCGGATCACAGTGCGAGCCCTTTCTTGCTCATGAACAACTCGGGTCGCGCACCGGGCACGCCGCACGCCAACAACGGTGCGGCGTGCCCGGGCAATGGCGCGGCACTATCCCTTGTCGTGCTTGGAGTCCTTCTTCTCCTTACCCTTGGGCTCGGGGTCCCTAGCTTTCTTTACCATTGTCTCCACCTCCTTTGTGGTTCGGAGCCACTGTGGCCCCAGGTATCAGGATCGTCCGGTGTGTCCTAAGAGGAACCTAAGTGAGCCTTAGGTCTTTCCGAACAAGGCACGTCGGGATTTGATTGCAGACGTTCTCGCATTGCTCGGTGAGGCGCTGACGGGTGCAGCCTCAGTCAATCGAGTCGGGCTTGAGCAGGGCCTCAAGGTGATCGTCGGCATCCCGATCGCGCGCCGGGACGAAGCCCCAGTAGATGTCGAGCGTCGTCGAGGTGCGGGCATGTCCGAGCCGGTTGGCCACGGTGCGAAGGTCGATGCCCGCGGTCAACAGCTCGGAGGCGACAAAGTGCCGTAGATCGTGTAGCCGGACATGGCTAAGACCGATCTGTTTGCGCAGCCGTGTCCGGCGCCAAGTGACCAGCTCTGGCCGCCAAGGTTTCTGACCGAGTGGGTCGGCGGCAAAGACGAGCTCCGACTCCTCGAGGTCTCGTCCGCAAGCTGAGGCAGCTCACGCCGCGTGCGTTCGACGCTCCAACAGAGCATCGCTGGCCTGTGAGGTGAGCGACACTACCCTCGGAACCTGCCTCGATGCCGCTAACAGAGCTATCCGCGCGCGTCGGGTCGGGACGGGTCGTGGTGGATTATCCGACATGTCGATCGTCCTTTGTTGAGGGTCTTGAGGTTCGTGAAAGGTCAAGGGTCGGTCGTGAGTGTTCGTGGAACGTCAAGGGCATCATGGGCCTCACCGTAACGATATGGAACCCAGCCCTCCTGCTGGTACGCCGGATCTCGGGAGTAGGTGAACGGGTCCGTGCTCTCAGTTCGTCAGACCTATCACCCGTGGGGCGGGATTGTCGTCGCTCGATCCCCGTGCTTTCGCCGCCGCAGGCGAGCGGCGTCAGCCTGGAGGGGTCTCTTGCGATTCTCGGCCAGCTCGTGTCTGCGCTGAGCGAGCTGAGAAGACAGCGCTCAGCTGCTCGAAGGACAACCGGCGTTAGGACCTCGCCCCAGTAGGCGATCACATGGTGGCAGAGTCCTTCTAGCTCCAGCCATCAGGTCGAGTCGCGACCGCGCCGTGGTTGAAGATGACCACCGGGCGCGCCGGCACGGCCGGATCGCAAGTCCCGAGGGCCGGCAGCGAACAAATCAGCCACACCTACGACTGCGACGGCCGTCTCGTGAGCCTGCAGGACCGCGGAGGCGCCAAGGTCACCTATGTCCAGCGAACCCAATTTGGTCGTCTAGTCGTTCCGTTCGGTGACCGCCACGCCCACGCCGACACCGATCGTTCCAGGCCACCAGGTACTGACCATGGCCGCTAGTGGCCGTGGCGATCGAGACACGACTGCACCGCCGCACCCTCCTAGTCCTTGGCCATGCGACCAAACGGAACTCGCTACCACCCGTCTACCGGCCTGCGCGCCGCAACGTGTTGAAGACTGGCACATCGGTGGCGGTGGCTACTAGGACTGGTTGTAGCCCTGACCGACGCACCATGATGACGAATGTGAGCGCGTCCGGACTGTTCCAATCGCGCGGCGCGGAGGCCGAAGGACGGCAGCGGGAAGAGGGAAGACGGGCGGCGTGCAATGGCCCAGACAATGGCCTTAGCAGAGCCGATCGAGTTCGATCACCGCCAACCCGTTCGACCCTTTGAGATACTGCGCACTCGCGTGTCTGCGCTAAGCACCTACTACTACCAAGTTTCGATGGGCGGCAAAGGGAGTCTGGCGAGGCGTTTGGCTTCGGGGGCGCGGACGCCGAGCAGCCGCAGGCTGGCTTCGGCGAGTTCGTCCACGGCGCTCTCCTCGACTCGTTCAGGGTGGCGCTCGCGCAGCCGCAGCAGCTCGAGCAGCCCGCCGGATACGGCGCTGAGCGCGATCTCAGCGTTCGAGATGGTGAATTGGCCTGCGGCCTGGCCCGCTTGGATGTCACGCAGGGCACGCGGCGCCAAGCCGTAAGGAAGATCCAGGATCTTGAGGCCGGCACCAGTCAAGAACCGGGCAATCTCGGGGTGTGTCCAGGCCAATCGCCCGGAGATCCGCAAGGAGACGGCGAAAAGCTTCGCCGAATCGCTGATGCCCGCGCAAGCACGGTCGATCATTTGTCCCCAGCGTTCCAGCACTTCCTCGGAAGCGGTCTCGAACAACTGCTCCTTGCTGTCAAAGTGGTTATAAAAGGACCCGAAGCCGATGTCGGCGGCCTCCGTGATCTCCTGGATGCTCGCACGATCCCCACGGCCGTCAGCGATCAGCCCCACTGCGGCATCGACGAGAGCCTGCCGGGTATGGGCCTTACGCCGGTCCAGCCGGTTGGCACCCAGCGCTCCGTTTGTTTGTACCGCCATTCATCCTCACTTTCCTCTGGCTCTTCGCGGCCTCGTGAAGGCATCCTCACCGAATCCACAATGTCATCAGTACCGATGAGGAACTACAATACTGACTATACCACGCTCGATTGATCGATCCGGACCCCCTTCGGTCGACTCTCGTTGTCTGCAGATCTTGACAGTTCAACAGCCATTGTCTTTAGGATCACGACGTCCTAAAGCTCGCTAGGGCGCCCAGCCAACGGGAGACACGGTGTGGCGGGCGCGAGCGAAGAGCCCGAGCCAGTCCTCGCAGCCCGCGTTGAACCGAAGACTCGTCGCCGGCCCTGGCCTGCCAACTCGGTTGGCCCCCTAAAAGTCTCGTCTCAGGACGCATGTCGACTCGGCCTCACGGGAGGTGGAGCGAGACGGCGCGCCGAGGGCGACATCCCTAGGTGGCGCGAAGAGATCAGTACGCGCAGCGCCCGCGGGCGGATAACGAACCGCAGCGGCGAGCTGAGGTCCATCGCCTCGCCATCGACTCCGGCCTGCACCGCCTCGGCAGCGGTCATCTCCAGGCGGAGTGCGGTCCAGGTTCTCCCTATAGGGCGGTGGGTTTCGCCGGGTACGTCGAGCAAGAGGATCCCGAGATGACCGGTGTCGAGCGCCGGGCGGGTACCGCGAGCCAGCGGATAATCCAGCGCGTAGGGGTTGTTGGACACAAGAACGATGGCGAGATGATGGTGCTCGTGTCCCAGGTCGTCTATTAGGTGGAGTGCAGGCAGCACCCCGCCTTGTCGCATCACCTCATCGGCAGTCTCCAGAACCGTACGCACCTTGGCATCTCGATAGGCCGACCTGCGGACTGCGTCACCGTAGATCCCTAGCGAGACGTTGTTAACAAACGCACGGCCATTCACCTCCGCGAGGTCGATGCGACGTTCGACGCCGTCGGTGAACGCGTCGAGCGCACCGATCAGGTCGTGCCGGTCCACTCCCAGGTCGAGCGCGAAATGGTTGCGCGTCCCGGCCGGCACACACACGAACGGAAGCTCGTAGGCAGCCGCCATCGCGGCCACCGCCGCCAGTGACCCGTCACCACCAGCCATGCCCAGCGCGTCTGCGCCACCCGCTGCCGCTTCTCGGGCCGCCGACACGAGGTCCTCGTCCTCAGCCAAGACGACGGCCTCGATCCCTCGTTTGCGTGCCCGCTCGGCGAGCCCGGCCTGGGCAGCCTTGCCGCCGCCCGAGTTCGGGTTGATGAACAAAACCGGCCGACGCGGCGGATCGACGCGCCGGCAGCCTGAGCTGGCGTCCACATCGACGCGGGGCGGACGCAACGCTTCATCCATCGGGACTCTCCGTGATCAACGGAGCGAGACATACCCGGGACTTGTCGGACCCCGCTAGGGGTCCGGCAAGTTGGCTGCTCCGCTCAGAGCGTGACGGTGCCATAAGTCAAGCCGCCTATGCGTGCCTGAAGATGGAATGCAAGCTCTTGCCGGTCCGACGCAACTCGATGCCTTGCACCAACATCCAGGCTCCGTATATCAGGTTGAACAGACCAAAGACCACCGCGAGGGTGACCGCACCCATGTCAGGACGGGCGAGCAGCACCAAGCCGAACACGATCGAGACCAGGCCGCCGAGCAGGAACATGGCCCGAGTCCCGGGGGACTCGCCTGCGCGGAACGCGGAAAAGATCTCGACCAAACCGCTCATAACCGCCCAAGTGCCGACGATCACCACCAGTACGAGCGCGGTGGGCAACGGCCAAGCCAGCGCGATCACCCCGGCGGCCAAGCTGACCAGGCCTACCAGCAGGTGACCGAAGACTGGTCCAGCGGTGTCGCTACTGAACGCACGGAGGGTTTGCAGGCCGCCGGCGACGAACGCGTACACGGCGAACAAGATGACGAGTGCGAAGACCGTGACCCCGGGCCAGGCCAGCGCCAGGATCCCGACGACCGTGGCGAGCACGCCACGCAGGATCAAAGAAGTGCTGAGGGACTTCAACATGGCAGTGTTCCTTTCGTTCTGTCTCTCGGAGCAGGTCCGAGAGATTCCATGTCCAGCAGTTAGACGGTGATGCTCATCACCGCTCCGCCCGTGCCACCCCTTACCGCTCGGGGAGCCGGGCTACTTGATAAGCTATCACAGATCTGATTATACTTCACAACAGTGATGAAGACAAGGAGAACGTGATGGGACGTAGCAGTCAGAGGCAAGCCTTCGAGAAAGAAGGCCAAGTGTTCCTGAGTCAGCCCAGCGCGGCTGACCCGACGCTGGCGGAAGACTCCTCTTCTCCCGGCGTGGACGCCGGTGGGGATAGCCGACGCTGGCATCGCCGCCAGACGTCATCGACCCCGCCGCCCTGGCGGGTCGAGGGCCTCAAGCCAAAAGACCAGGATCGATCGGGCGGGCGCTCGGGCTGGTCCCGGTTCTTGTGGCTAATGCTGGGGCTACTGATCGTCAACTGGCTCCTGTCGTCGTTGTTTATCGGAGCGACCTCTCCCACCACGATCTCCTACAGCTTCTTTTCGACCCAGGTGAGATCGGGCAACGTCCAGTCCGTCACCTCGACAGGCGACACCATTCAAGGGATCTTCAGACACGAGGTCGCCTACCCGTCCAAGGTCGCGAACGCCCAGCATGTGCAGCAGTTCACGACCCAGCGGCCGTCGTTCGCAAACGACAATCTCTTCCAGCTGCTGGAGGCCAGTGGAGCGACGATCAATGCCAACGCGCCGAGTCAGGGTCCCCCGTTGTGGGAAGACCTCCTGCTTTGGTTCGGCCCCGCCTTGCTTCTCGCGGGCCTGCTCGGGTCACTAAAGCTGAGCGGCCGGTCCATGGGAATGGGCGGCCTCGGCCGGTCCATGGGAATGGGCGGCCTCGGCCAATCCCGGGCGCACCAATACGACCCTTCATCCGCGAAGCGGACGACGTTTGCAGACGTCGCGGGCATCGAGGAGGTCAAGAACGAGGTGACGGAGATCGTGGACTTCCTGCGTAATCCCGGTCGGTACAGGCAGATGGGCGCGCAGATCCCCCGCGGCGTGCTGCTGTCAGGCGCGCCCGGCACCGGCAAGACGCTGCTTGCCAGGGCGGTTGCCGGCGAGGCGGAGGTTCCCTTCTTCTCGATCTCGGCCTCAGAGTTCGTCGAGATGATCGTCGGCGTCGGCGCCAGCCGGGTGCGCGACCTGTTCGACAAGGCCAAGCAGGTGGCCCCGTCAATCATCTTCATCGACGAGCTGGACGCCATCGGCCGCGCCAGGGGTGGCACGGCTTCGGTGGGTGGTTATGACGAGCGCGAGCAGACCCTCAACCAGATCCTCACCGAGATGGACGGCTTCACCGGGAGTGAGGGCGTCGTCGTACTGGCGGCGACGAACCGGCCCGAGGTCCTCGACGCGGCGCTATTGCGCCCGGGCCGCTTCGACCGGCGGGTGACGGTATCTGCACCGGACCAGCGTGGGCGGGCACAGATCCTCCAGGTGCACACTCGGGGTGTCCCTGTGGATCCGGGCGTTGACCTGGAGGCCGTGGCTTCCTCGACCCCGGGCATGGTCGGCGCGGACCTGAAGAACCTGGTCAACGAGGCTGCGCTGCTGGCAGTTCGCCGAGGCCACGAGCAGGTGATGATGGCCGATTTCACCGATTCCCTGGAGAAACTCGTTCTCGGCACCGTTCGGGGGATTGTGCTCTCGCGCGAGGAACGGGAGCGGACGGCCTTCCACGAATCCGGGCATGCCCTTCTTGGCATGCTGACTCCCGGTGCCGACCCGGTGCGCAAGATATCGATCATCCCGAGGGGCCAGGCCCTCGGAGTCACCTTCCAGGCACCCGAGAGCGACCGGTACGGCTATTCGGCCGAATACCTCCGCGGACGGATCACAGGTGCGTTGGGTGGGCGCGCAGCGGAGGAGGTCGTCTACGGCGATGTCACCACGGGTGCGGAGAGCGACCTCGAGCATGCCAGCAACATCGCCCGACAGATGGCGGGGCGCTGGGGAATGTCACCAGCCATAGGGCCCGTTTCGGTGCTTCCCTCGCCCGGTCAGGAGTCGCCTTTCGGCTTCGACGGCGTCGCCCCCGCTACCAAGGACCTCGTCGATGCCGAAGCGCGTCGGATCATCGAGGAGTGTTACGAGCAGGCCGTCGCCACCCTGCGGGCAAGCCGAGATCGGCTCGATCACCTCGCAAATACGTTGTTGGACCGGGAAACGCTGGACGAGGAGGAGGCTTATGCCGCTGCCGGCATGAGCCGCGCGACCGTTCCTGTCGCGGTCAGCGCCTAGGAAGGCGCAATGAAAGCCAGGTCTTTGACCTTTCATATCGAACCTGATCGTCTCGAGGAAGCAGTGAGAATCCTCGATGAGCAAGTCGTTCCCGAGTATCGAGAGCTTCCCAACTTCGTCGGTCTTGTCGTGCTTCACGCCGATCACGTCCGCAGAGAGGTTGTCGTCCTTTCGATCTGGGACCGAGACCTGGAGGCCTCAGAAGAGGCGATTGCCAGGATCAGAAGAGGAATCACAAGTGTCTCGGGCGCGTCAGCTGCGATGGAGACATTCGACGTCCTGCGGCTCGTATCAAGTCAGCGAAGTTAACGCGTCTCCGTTAACTCCCATTCTCTAAGGAGGCTTCGATGTCAATCACCGTTTCCGTAATCCTGGCAGTGGCCTGTTTGCTACCGGCAGCGGGCAAGCTCTTGGGTAATCCGAAGATGCGACAGTCTGCTACGCGCTTCGGGATCCCTTGGCGCAAGTATCAATCGATCGCCATACCCGAGCTCGCTGCCGGCGCAAGCGTTGTGAGCGGGCTGTGGTGGCATCCCATTGGTCTGGTTGGGGCAGCTGGAATGGCGCTCCTGCTCCTCGGCGCCCTGTTCTACCACCGCAAGGCAAAGGACGACGCCAAAGAGATGTCACCGGCACTCGTGGCTCTGGCCATCACCATCGCCTACTTGGCGGTTGCGATCGTCAAGTAGGCCGTACGAAGGTCGATCCCACGCAGGTTCGACCGACGACAAGACACAACCGAGATTGGCTCATAGAGTGGAGTCGGGCGACGCCCGACCCACTTGCGCACCGTGTGGCCGTCGACACCGAGGCGTTCTGTTGGCGGTGAACGGGTCGCTCCAATCGCTGTGCCCTGTCGCCCCGGCGAAGACTGTGCCGCACACATAGCGAGGCTCCGGCGCTCAAACCGATCAGCGCCGATTCCGGCGCACACGCAACGCATCGCGCCCGACCTCCGGCGCAGACTTGGCAATGATTCGCGTTTCCTACTGGCGTAGGGGCTCGAAGCTCAGTTGGCCAGAGCGCAAGCCCAGGGCCCATCAACCCCCTCAAATTGGGTGCGCGTAGACATCTCTGCGACCTCGGCCGCGCTTTCGCGCACACGGCGGTTTGAGCCAGGCCTCGGCTATAGACGACAGGGGACCCGAAAAGGTGGCGCTGACAATGCTGACCGGGACGGGTGGAGCTGTGCCAAACCGCTTGCTCAGCTCGGCCAAGGCCTCTATCACAATTTCTTGTAACGCTGCGGTGAACGCGGCCCGGGCCTCGGAGCCCGTGGCGCTCAGCACCGCGCGGTAGAGGTCGGCGTGCCCTCTCGAGGCAGCGCAGCCACGTCTAAGAATCAGGAAATGAAGATTGCTCCTCGGGTCAGCGCGATGGGCGATGAGTTCGGCACTGCAGGCTGTCCGGCCGTGGGCGTGTAGTTGATGTTGATCCCGAAAGCGGCGCTGGACGCATTCGTCGGCACCTCAACCGCTGGAAGCCTCTTTGCAAGTGGTTCCTCGCCATCCCCCCACTACCTGGTTCTGGCCGTGCTCGCCGTCGGTGCGGGCCACTGCGGGCTTTCACAGCCACTGCGGGCTTTCACAGCCACTGCTGGCTCCTCGTCGCGTTCTGTCGGGTTTGTCGAGTTCGTGGTCGCGGACATCCCGCGGGATGACGCCCTTTAGGACGGTCGACTACGCGTCATTTTGAGGCCGCTACCAGGGACTTCTTCGAGCGGGCGACGGGAATCGAACCCGCGCTCTCAGCTTGGGAAGGGCGGTCGGGCGTACGACGACGAATCAGGGCGACCTATAAGGGCAGGTCATCGCGTTAGCCACACGTTGAGGAACGGCTGTGAACGGCGGCGTCCGCGGGATATTCGCGGGATGGAGGTTAATTGCTAAATCCGAATTCCAACGGCAAATTGGTCGGTGCGGAACCACGGGCTGCAGCGTGGGTCAGCTGGCGGCGCGACGTCGAACGCTGGGGTGAAGACGCTCTACGAGGCGCAGTTCGGCGCCGAGCGCTTCGGCAATCTTCGCCAGGGTTGCGCTCGTCGGACTGACGACGCCCCGTTCGATGCGGCTGATCTGAGCTTGGGGAACAACCCTGAGGCCCAGGCTCGCTTTGAAGAGGCTCTAGGTATCGGCCGTGGCATCGGCGACCGCCGCTTGGAAGGTCTTTGGCTCGGTAACCTCGGTCACGCCGCCTTGGAGGTCGGGGACTACCCCCAGGCTCAGGCTTGCTTCGAGGAAGCCTTTTGCATCGCACGTGACATCGATGACTGTAGCCACGAGAGATGGTGCGTCGATTGGCTGGGCAATGTCGCCGCAAACCTCGGTGACTACCTGAAGGCTGAGGCTTGCTTCGAGGAGGCCCTCCGCATCTCACGTGAAGTCGGCGATTGTAGCCATTACAACTGGTTCGCCTCGGGCCTGGGTCGTGTCACCGCGGGCTCGGCGGAATACCCTGCGGCCGGGTCTGCTTTGAAGGACCCCTAAGCATCGTCACCGCGGTCGGCACTCGCTCGTACAAATCAAGACGGCTACAGGGGCCGTCAGCCGCTCAGCGCCCCGCCGATTCGGGGCTGGTTGCCCATTTGAGCTGGCATCCGCACCATCACCGCGACGCTCCGGTGACGCTTGACAGTTAGGGCGACAGGATCTGAGAAGGCCTATTATGAGGCGGTCCGACCTTTGTAGGAAGAGGACAAACGGCTCATCAAGGTGATCTGCGGGCCATTGGCTAGAGACGTCAGATCGCGGATCCAATCGCGGTCGCGCTCAGGGAGTGAACAGGTGGCGATTCTATGAGTGATAGAACTGAGCCGCTGGACAAGGTGGGAAAACGCTTGGCGCCGCACCGCGCAGCGCTCGTCATAGGAGCCGTCGTTGCAGGGTCACTTTGCATCGCCGGCGCGACGTTCACTCGCGACACTCTTGCGGAAATACTCTTTATCATCGCGGCGATCGTGCTCTTCGCCGCGGGACTAGCAACCGCTCTCAGCGCGAAGCGAGTTGGCGTCATCTTCAGCCGTGTCATAGACGTTGCCGGAATGGGAGTGGCCATTGCCGCCCTCGTTATTTACAGTCATCAACTCGCGACGACCGCCCCCTCGCCCACCACCACGACCCGGCCCACGACGATCCCGCCCACCACCACGATCCCGCCCACCACGACCCCGCCCACCACCACGACCCCGCCCACCACCACGACCCGGCCCACCACCACGACCCGGCCCACCACCACCACGACCCGGCCCACCACCACCACGACCCGGCCCACCACCACGACCCGGCCCACCACCACCACGACCCGGCCCACCACGACCCGGCCCACCACCACGACCCGGCCCACCACCACGACCCGGCCCACCACCACGACAACGGGGTCGTCGTCATCGAGCTCGGGCGGCTCCATCCAAGGGTCGGCATCCGACGGTACAGTTACCTTGAAAGTCAGCGGTCATGTCAGCGGTGACTCGTCAGATCTCGAAGTGTCAAACTCATCGAGCAATCCGGCACCGAAGAATCCCGCGAGGTCCGTTGATACGTATTTCATCATCACGATCTCCGAACCACCGGCACCCGGAGAAGTTACGGTACAGCTTTGCAGTAAAGGCGCTCAGTACTCCCTTGAGTGGTGGAACGGATCAGTCTGGGTACCTGTGGCACCCAACACCGTAAGGGGCAGGTGCGAGATTGCGACGCTGCGGCCGACGGGCCCGTCGGTGCCTAGGACTAGTCAACTCAAGAAGGCAGACCTAGCAGCCGTGGCCAAGGCCTGAACGGCGACCGAGGCGCCGACGAGTCAGAGCTGCCACTGAGCCGCCCATAATTGGCGAGCTGAGCCGCCGGTCGCGGTAGTCCTGTCCCTTCGGTCTCTCGCCCGGATCGAGGTGCCTCCCCCCCCTTTTTGATCGCTTTCGGTTACCGAACCTGCTGTGTAAATAGTTCTTTGGAATGGCTTACATAGCAGGTAACCCTTGGTAAGCCGCAAAGGTTGTCATACTGGGAAAGTGGTTCCAGCAACAGTCCAGAGCATCGTTGACCGGTGGCGTGCCCATCGGTCGCCAACCCAAGCAGGGATTCCCTGGCCACGCCATCGGTGGATCAAGGTCTTTCCCGAGTTCCAGCAGCTATTTGACAGCTTGCCTGATCGGCTCGATCGAGCAGTCGTTCGACAACAATGCCAGATGGCAGCCGACAGCGACGAGGAAGCTGAACAGGCGTTCTTGGCCGTTATGACCTGGGGATACGGAGATATCGGCTACGGCTCGTTCCGAGTTGCCAGGATACTCGCTGACACTCCAAACGCGACCGCCAGGCTCCGCCGCGCACCGGCCAATGTTGCCGATGGTGGTGCATTCGCCGGCTACCGCGCATTAGCAGACGGACGTCTGAGCAGGCTGAAGTGGCTTGGACCTGCGTTTGGTACGAAGTTCCTGCACTTCTGTTCGTCCACAGGCCAGCCGACTGCCCTCATTCTCGACCGGTTGATCAGCGACTGGCTTCGAGACAACGTCGCCGTCTCTCTCAATCCTGTTCCCTGGAATATCGATACGTACCGGCGCTACGTCGGTCTGATGACGGAATGGTTCGCAGAGTTGGGGGTGGATCCTGATCAGCTGGAGACCTGCCTCTTCACCGAGCAAGCTGCTCGAACCGGTAGCCAGTGGGGTTATGCAGGTGGTCCGACGATTTGAGGCCCAACCTTCGGATCCGTAGGTAGCTCAGTAGTGTCGCTGGTCGTGTCGGATCGTCCCACATCGTCGCATTTTGGCTCGTCCAGAACGCTGTACCGCGGGTCGTCTGCAACGGCGTGCAACTGCGTGCGACGCGCTGGGACGGGTTTGTTGGCTCGAATGTTGGCTTTTTTGCGCCGCCTCTGACGGTGCCGGATCCGACTGGGAATGCTGATCGAAAAGGGGAGCGCGCACCGGTCGATCCGAGCAACGTCCGCAGCGCGTTCGCCCAGCTATGCCAGCGGGCGGCGCTAGGTCATTGGACCATCCACGAGCTGCGCCATACCGCGGCCTCCTTGATGTTGTCCGCCGGCGTTCCGTTGCACATCGTGTCGGACGTCCTCGGCCACTCGAGTATCTCGATCACTAAGGATGTCTACGGTCACCTCGTGTCGGACGACCGGGAGCGCGCCTCGGACGCGATCTCGTCAGTGCTCTATCGGACCGCGAGGCCATCGTGAGACGCCGCCGCTACCCACAACGGAGGCGGAGCACCGGGTCGGCTTCCGTGGCCAGCAGCCGCGCGCACGTGCTCGTCATGCTGTGGTCACAGGCTGACGGCGGCCGACGAGTTCCTGGTGGTCGCTGGGCCGTCCGAGGCCGGACACTTCTTCCGCGGGCGGTGCTCGTTCCACGAGGCGATCGTCAGCTAAGAGTCGCTTTGAGGTCGAAGGGCGGTCGTATAGTCTGCACAGGGTCGTCTTAGCGGACAGTCGACCTCGGCCGCTCGAAATTGGCAGACTCGTGTGGCTGCTATCGATCGCCGAACTGGTTCTATGGCCGAGATCGTTCAAATCCCAATAGCGGATCTGCTCCTCAACAACGAGAACCCGCGGCTGGTCGGAGACCGAACGTCTCAACAGGAAACGGCGTTGGCTCTCGCTGCACAGCAGGGTGACAACATAGTGCGGCTTGCTGCCGACATCGTAAAGAACGGGCTCGACCCGACCGCGCTCTTAGCGGTTGTCCCGACTGGAGATCGACGACAGCGATATAAGGCGATTGAGGGCAACCGCCGGCTTCTGGCGATCCGAGCCCTTGATACTCCGTCTCTGATTTCGCCGGCCCTCTCGGCCGCGAGCAACCGACGGCTGATCGGTCTCGCCGACAGGTACGCGCAGAACCCGCTCGGGGCTATTCCCTGCGCCCTCTTCGAAAATGAGGACGACGCTCGGCACTGGATCCACCTCCGCCACACTGGACAGAACCAAGGCGTGGGCCTAGTTGAATGGGGCGCCGACGAGAAGGATCGTTTCAACAGCCGCAGCTCGGGCAGTCGCAAGCCAGCCGGGCAGCTCATCGACTTCGTCGAGAAGCGGGGCACTCTCAGTCCGGAGGCCCAGTCTTCTCGCCAAAAGATACTTACGAACGTCGAGCGGCTTCTCGGCTCTCCTCATGCACGGGCCACCCTTGGAATCGATGTAACTCAAGGGCAGGTTGTAGCTCTCTTTCCCGAAGAGGAAATCATCAAGGGTCTGAGCCGAGTAATCGAAGACTTTAAGACGGGGAAGGTTTCCGTCCCGGATCTTTACAAGAAACAAGATCGGGAGACCTACATCAGTAGCCTACCGCGCAGCTTGTTGCCGAAGAAGTCCACACGACTCGCCGAACCGGTCGTGCTCGAGGATCTTACATTGGAAGCCAAAGCGCTCCGCAAGGCTCCAGCCCCCACCGTGAAACCCCGCCGGCGGCTGATCCCTCGGACGACGGTCATTCCCAAGACAGCGCAGTTGAATGTCCCCGAACCGAGGATCAACGCAATCTATAACGAGCTGCTGACGATCAGCGCCGAGCAGTTCCCCAATGCATGCTCTGTCCTATTGCGGGTATTCATCGAACTTAGCATCGACCACTCGATAGACCAGTTGAAGTTGATGAGCTCGAACGAGATGCGAAATTCGCCACTTGCCAAGCGCATGAAGGTCATTGCAGCCAACCTTGAAACACAAGGAGTTATCCCGCAGAAGTTGAGGATAGCGGTCGACAAGATTGCCGATGGAAGATCAGTTCTTGCTCCGACGCTTCCGACCTTCAACCAGTACGTACACAACGAGTACGTCTTCCCCCGGGCGTCCGACCTCTACAGCACTTGGGACGAGATAGCTCCTTTTATGGAGACTCTGTGGCAATAGGTAGCCAGCGCAGTGGGACCTTCACCCGACGCTTCCCGTCGCCACTTCGCTATCCTGGCGGCAAGGGCAAGGTGGCCAATTTCATAAAGTTGGTTCTCCTTGCCAACGACCTGATCGGCTGCGAATACGTTGAGCCATACGCCGGCGGCGCTAGTGTCGCGCTCGGGCTCCTCTTTGAGGACTACGCGGATCACATTCATATCAATGACCTGAACCGAAGCGTCTACACGTTCTGGCGCATCGTGCTCGACAGTCCAGATGATCTATGCAGCCGAATCTCATCGACCGGCGTGAACACAGCGGAGTGGGCCAGACAGCGCTCCGTTCAAAGTGCGACGGCCCCCGATCCGCTAGACCTCGCGTTCTCGACGTTCTTTCTCAATCGCACGTCGCGCTCCGGCATCATCGACGGCGGAATGATCGGTGGCCGCCGTCAGACGGGAACGTGGAAGCTCGACGCCAGATTCAACAAGAGCGATCTGATCAACCGAATCCAACGGATCGCCCGCTTTCGCAGCCGCATCACATTGACTGGCATCGACACCGCCGAGTACTTGAGGCGTGAACTACCCCGCGTCGAAAACGCCTTCGTCTACCTCGATCCCCCTTACTACGTGAAGGGCGAGGGCCTATATGAGAACTTCTACCGCCATGAGGATCACGAGGAGATCTCAGAGTTGGTGAGAGCTTTGAACGTCCCGTGGCTCGTTTCCTACGACGCCGTGCCGCAGGTTGAATCCCTTTACTCCTCCTATGGCCGGATGACCTACGACCTTGCGTACAGCGCGGGCGATCGCTACCGCGGCTTGGAGGTCATGTTCTTTAGCGGCTGCCTCGTGTTGCCCGGTGTCGGCTCGCCAGCGAATGTCCCGGGGAGAGCTGTCGACCGCGAACGGCGAGGAGCGTGACCGCTCAAAACACATAGCGCCCGCTGAGGCCTCCATGACCGGCATCAACGAGCTCGAACACCGTGCGCGCGAGTTCGATCGCCTAGGAGCCCCGCAAACGCGCGCCGAGTACTCTGGTACCCGTCGCTGAGGGCCTCGAGGAACTTCCTCGAACGCGTCAACGTCCGGGATCGGCTGCAAACGTCGCCGGCGAGAACCAGACGGCTCCTGAGAGTTCGAGGGAGCAATTGATAGCATTCGCGTGTATTGCCTCGGGTGAGCTAGCGGGGATGGGAGAACATGGCTGACACAAAGCTGGTCGGCTCGGCTGGTGAGCATTGGGTGTGCTCCGTGCTTGCAACGCAAGGCTGGGCAGTGGCCCTGACGAGAGACGGCTTGGCCCACTCAGACATCCTCGCCGTCCAGTCTCAACCGCCTCGGCTCATGATCGAAGTCCAGGCCAAGACGGCCAGCCATGGAACCAGAAGCTGGCGCATCAACCGCAAAGCACAAGAGAGGGCGCTCTCCTGCCGAGAGTGGTTCGTGTTCGTCCTCCTCGGTGAACGATCGTGGGACGCCCCGAGAGGATTCGTTGTCCCACGGGACCACGTGGCCGCGGCCGCATACATCGCATGGAAGAACTGGCGGACTGATCCAGACGTCTCCGAAGAGAAGCTAAAGAAGCGCAACACCCCTATCGATCAAGCCCGGCTCGGCGAGTGCGATGTCCTCGGCTACCAAGATCGGTGGGACCTGCTATCCGAGCCCACGAGCCAAGCACCGGTGCTTCTTCCTCCTCATTTCCGGACGCTGGCGCTTGAGGAGGACCGCGTAGGTCTGCCTGAGGACCACCCGTGGAAGTCGCACCCGGCAGAGTGGTGGGACACCTGGGCCTAGATCCGCTCCCTGGCTAGGTGTGCGCCGGCGCCTAGTGGCGCCTTGCGAAACTGGCAAGTGATCTCGACGCCCCGACCATCTCGAGCAGCGCCCATCCTCGCCAGGTCGATCGCCTAGGAGCGCCCCAAACGCGCGTCGAGTACTCCGGTACTCGCGGCCGAGGTCCTCGATGAACTCCGTCACGACGTCGACGTGCTCGAGGAAGTGCGACAGACACCGCCAGCGAGTGCTAGGCGGCCGCTGAGGGCTCGAGTATCAATGCCGGCGACGTCAACAGGTGCGAACGTCCGCTGACGCCTCCCAGGAGCTCCCGCGAACGCGCCAACGTCGGATCCGCTCCGGCAGCCATCGGCGAGGTTGCACTGACTCGAGCTCGTCGACGTCGCGAGCACAGCTCCTAGAGGCCGGCACCGCAGTCTTGGTCCAACAGGGTGTGGCAAGCATGAGAAGATGGTGGGAGCAGTACACCGAGGAGACCCGCTGCTGGCCCATTTGGAGTGGGCCGGCATGGAGAGCCGATCACCGCGGTGCACTGCTCCCCCGTGACTTTTGGAAGGTCACGATTTGCCACCTCGAATATACCTCATGGCCGCTACTCGTAGCAGAAATACACGCCCCCGGCCCGAGGTGTATGTACACCGTGACGTATTCGCCCTGTTCAGAGATAGGGAAGCAGCTAGCCTAGTGGCGCCAGTGGGCTGTCAAGGCAGCTGTCAAGACTGTTTTGGCAGTTAAAGCGCGCTTTAGTTTCGGTGGAGAGAGTTGGAGAGAGTCGAACTTAAGCAAGAACTGACTCGCCAATTGGTTTGCTGTATTGGACAGCGAAACTAAAGGTGACTAAAGACGCCTAGAGGTGCTTAATGGTGTTAACAATGCCTAGGTGTGTTTGAAACCCTTATCGGACTAGTGAGGCTTTGAAGGGTGCTTCAAAGGCTTTGAAGAGTGCTGGAAAGAGCTTCGAAGGGTGTCGCGAGAGCCGCCAGGTCTCGCCAGCGTTTCGTTGACTCGTCTCGATGCAGTGCATCGCCCTGCGAGAGGGCAGACTAGATCCCGTGCGGCAGGTGGTCAGCCCAGTGGTCAACTCTCCTCAGCGAGCGAGTTTGCCAAGCCGCTTATGCCCGTCTACCAGGACTTACTCGGTGGAGGCGAAGGTGTGAGGCGAAGGACCTCGAGCCCTCGAACCTCCTGACTGCCAGGTATCCTCGGCGTGTCGACAGGCGTCGATTTGAGCCTATGACCTGGGACTGTGTTCGGTGGTTGTCGACCCGTGTCGACCGGCGTCGAATCTCTTGGCTGCCAACGTGGCTGCCAGCCGGACTGTCTGACCTGAGTCAGCCAACGTTCCAGCGGGGCTGGCGAGTTGGGGACCAAGCCTCAGACCGGCGCCGAGTTCGCCTAGAGGCATGGATGTTCACGGGGCCATTTCTTGGTCATGCATCACGATGACCAAATCAGCGGGCCGGCTATCGCTTCCGACGAAGCAACACCACTCCCACGGTTCACGTGTTCTGTCGCCAACCACAATCAGCAACGCGGCCTCGATTCCGACCTGCTCCACGATGTTCAGAAGCGACGAGCGATCCGTCTTTGATGGTCTTGTCGCAGCACCTGGGTGCAGGTGCCAGTCGCCCAGGTACGTAACGCGACCTTCCGAATGCTTGTGAACCTCGTCCACGAGCTTCTGGAGGTCCCTCGCGTCGAGCCGTAGCCGAGTCGCAGATCGTCGGGCTCGCCTTCCTGGTCCCGTCGCCCTGTCAACGACGATCGAATCCAGGTCTGGCCGAGCCCAACCGAGAAGCAGGCCACCGGTCTCTAACGCGCCAGCTTCAGCAATCTCACGCTGGATGCACTCGCGCGCCCCGACCATGACGTACACCGTCGTCAACGGGTGACCTCGCACGTCGCGCACCCGTCCCGCGGAGGAAAATCCTTCCACTCAGTGCGGATCGAGAACCCACCCCGTTCATCAGCGAGGTGCACTACACACAACGGCCCGCCGGGTGGTGATAACTCGGCCCCAAGTTGCGCCATGGCCATGCGGCTGAGCACCGAGGCCACGATGATGCCGTCCGCCTCGGTGCCCAGGAACGTCGGATTGCCGCAGCCTTCGGGATAGACGCCGAGCGAGTCGCCCGAGGTGGGACCTCCCAGCTCGTTCTCGTCAACACTCTCAAGGCAACTTCGACACCCGGATCGCCCCCAGTCGGTGCCGTACACGACGCCCGAGCGGATGCCTGCCCGCACGAAACCCCCTGTGACGGGAATGCGCATCTCGGCGGCGATGCGGTTCAGGTACAGCTCGACCCCCCGATTCCCAGTGGTGAGAACGAGTAGGTCGACGCCGTCGAGCCAGTTGCGAATCCGTCCGTCCGTCGCTGTCCCGAGGTTCTCGGGGAGGAGATGCTCCCAGCCGACGAGGCATGCCGGCGATTGCTGAGCTATGTGGAGACCGAGTGCCTGAGCCTTGCTGAAGCCAAGGTCCTGCAAGGCGTACGGCTGCCGGACGAGGTTCCCTGGTAGGACCACACCGGAGTCGGCCAGTCGAATTGAGCCGAGGCCGGATCTCGTAAGGTCCACGGCCACGTGTCCGCCGAGCATTCCACAGCCGGCGACAGCCACCGTGCGTGTAAGTAGCGGTGCGGTGCCGGGAATCCTGGCGTCCGAGGACGAGGGCAGTGGACGGGCAATGAGGATCTGGGCGTCGGCTCCGTTCTCAACCACGAGAAGAAGTCGCTCGTGCCACTCACCGAACCCGGGACCTTCCTCCGGAACAATGACACCGCGGACTCGACAGATCGGGCCGCTCGACGATGCCCAGTGATCGACGAGCTGCTCCTCTTCGCTGAGAGCTTCGTCGGGGGCCTTCCTCTCCCACCAGTCCCGAAGCGCCAGGCGGTCAACCGGGTAGTTCCGGACCTTGGAGCGGTACCAAACGCCCCTCGCGCCCTTGCTGTCAGCGAACCTCCGTAGCTGATCTCGGAGAGCAGGCTCCGGCGAGACGACACAAGTTGGTTCCCGATCGGAACCAACGGTGATGGCGTCGATCCAGCTCCATCCCCGGTCGCGAGCGCCGGGACCTCGGAGCGTGAGCGTACCCCATTGCCCCTCGGGCAACTCGACAGGCCGAAGCACCGCTCTGTCCCTTGCCGGGGCGATAAAGCCGGATCGTGGCTCGGCTGCAATCAGGCTTTCCGCTAGAAGGGCCTCCTGTCCCGCCGACGCCAACTCGTGGAGGCGAAGAACAGCCTCGACCGCCTGCACGGGGCCGTTGATCATGTCCTGCAGGCAGTAGTTGAACTCGGTCGGATTCTGGTGAAGATGGAGGTCAAGCGCGTACCCATAGACCGTGGGTGACACAGACGGCGTGCCCGCAGGTAGTTCGATTCGCAATCGGAACGGTGCCGATGGCAGGTCCGAAACGTCGAGAGTCACACACTGGCGAGCTCCGTCGTAGCGCCGGCCAACCTGCCATCCCCTGGAAGCCATTTCGGCCAGCCAGGCCCCAAGGGGCGACCCCGAGTGCTCGTACCAGGGAATCTCCTCAGGCATACTCGGGGCGACGCCGAGACTGATCCGGCGCCCGCTGAAGTCCACTCTTCACTGCGGCCGGAACAGCACTGATCGGAGCGACACCGACGACGCCCGAACGGGCCGATGCCGGTTGACCGAAGTTAGGGTCGTGACGTGGCGGCCGACTTGGGCGAACACGCTGAGGGGCCTTCGCACCGCTTATGAGGATGACATTGGCCAGTTCAGCACAACCGCGTTCAAGATCGGTCTGTGCAAGTTGGTTTGCAGCCAGAGCGCTCTCGGTGTCGAGCTTTGCGCGCTCAATGACCCACTTCCGGTCCTCCTCATTGAGGTTCACATCGAGCTCGTCGCCGAGGCCAGTGGGATCCGCACATCGGTGCGAGAGGTGCTCAGGGAGATGGGCCAGGGCGAAAAACACTCCGGAGGTTACAGAGTCGATCCGCACGTCGGAGAAGACGCCCTCGGTAAGGAGCATCTCCAGGTGCACCGACTTGAGCCGCCCATCGCACGCATGGTCATTCCAGGCCTTCATCGCTCGGACGGTCGGCAGGAGCTTTCCAAAGTGGCGAGCTGTGTTTTCTGTCGTGAGTCGCAGCTGGTCCTTCTTCGGATTCGTCGCCCGCCAGTGTGGGGTGTCCGAGCCGCCTGGCAGATGAAACCGCCTGCCCGACGGCGAGTCGGATACGAGCACCGGCACGATGTCGACGTTCACTCCGTCGATCACGACGAAACCGCACCGAGATTTGATCCCGGCATCTTCGACATCCAGCACCATATGGAGGAGCCCCTGTGCAAAAGAGCTCAGGACCGACCGAGAGTCGAGCCATCTGTCGCTTGTGAACAGAATCTCCTGGCTCCCGAGGGTCGGCGCCAAAGACTGCGCGGCATCGAGCTGTTCGGGAGTCGGCTGGAGCCCCGGGGCGAGCATCCGTAGCTCACTCCCCTCAATCGGGAAAAAGACGTCAACGTCGTCAAGCGGCTGCGCCTGCGTACGCCGTCCGAAGCTTCCCGCGAGGAAGGCTTCGCCTTTGATGAGGTGAGGAAATCCTGGGACTCGTGAGTCGAGCAAACAAACCGCCTCGATCACGGCATCTCTAATACGGCGGCCCTTGTTCATCTCTTGGTCGGTCAGGTCGATGTATCTGCGTCGAATATCGGCGAAGCCTTGCTCAAGCCCGGCAGCAACGGGGAAATCGTCACTCGTATTCATCGTTAGTCCTTCAACTTGAGGTGCTTACGGACAGCCTTTACGTACTCGGCAGTGAGCGTGTCAAGGGTGAAGTCACCATGCAGTTCGTCCGACAGATTCATGCCTGAAGCCTGTGAAATCGGTGGCGAAGCCCACGCCTTCTGGATAAGCGGCTTCGCTGTCGTCTTCACCTTGTCGACAAGGCTCCGGTAGGCCGTGGCCACATCGGGCGCCTCGACCTCGAGCCACGTGCAGTGCCAGTCAAGATCCTGCTGAGCCTGGTTGAACTGAGCAGCGAGAGCGGCCAGCGACTCTGGTTCGTCGTCGACGCGACGAGCGACACGGTATCCCAGCTCCTTCCAGATCATGACGACCGTCAAGGCCTTCGCGAACTGCTGGGCGTGCTCATGCTTCTGGGCGGCGCGACGGTCGAGGTTGGAGGCACGAAGCGACGCCCACGCGGTTGCTCCGACTCCGACTACTGAGATCACCGCGATGACGACCGGATCATTGAGGTAACCGGGGAGGGTCGCGAGCAGGGTGGTCATCGTTCCACCGTCGTTCGACATCGTCGTCCTAGAAGCGTGAGTGTCACCGTAGACGAAGGGTGTGTCAATGTGATGGAGGGGACCTACCGTGCACCGAAGCCGCTGATGTTTTCGACGGCACCCATTACAGCGTGACGCCGTCACTCGCGGCCAACGTCATCGATACGATCGCTTTCGACGTCGGACGGCGGACGGCGCGCCAGGACGTCCGGGACAAGGTCCGTCAGCCGATCGACGACGCTGTAATAGTCGCGGCGGGCGAGGCGTTCACCATTAAGCCCCTTCTCCAGGCGCTCCCGTACACGGGAAACCGGCTGTCAACTCTCTTCTCGCGCCATGCGACCGCTCACACGATCAGGCAACCGGGCGTCTGCTTGCCCGGCTCCGCTCTCGTAGCGGTAATGCTCACCACTTCGCTGGCTCGGCAATACGGCTAAAAGCGCCTTGGCACCGCATAGCGGTGTGACGCTACGGAATCGCCGTTGGCAACCAGTTCTGCGGTAGTCCTCCGTCGGGCATCGAGGCATGCATGGCTTCCTGGTCAAGAGCGTGGACCGTTTTCCCAACTCCCCAGTAACTCGGGCCCCTTGTCGCGAGCCATCGTGTGAACGACTCATAGACGTCAGCTCTCTTCCAGTAGAAATCGTTGGTACCGAAGACGGTCCTGACGGCGAATCGGTCCATCACGGGCCACACCTGCTCGTCGAGCACGCACAGGATCGCCGTCGCCATCGGGTAGCTGACCCCACTGAGTCGCATGAGGCCGGACTTCGGTTCGATATTGCTGCCTGCCGCCAACTGTGCCGAAGAGTGCCAGTCCTGCCAGAACTGGTCCGCGTCGTTCCCGAGCACTGACTTTCCATGCCACGGCTTGAGATGGACCATCGCCTCACCGGTGATCGACGCGAACTGGTCCTCGGCATTGAGCGTTAGCCAGCCAAGACCTTTAACGCTCTTCCAGGCGCCGATTCGGAAGACGTCATGCACAGTCAGGTGCTCGCGCTTCCAGGCGTTCGTAGCGAGTTCAGGTGGTGGCGGATCCTGGTATGCAGGTCTGTTCTTAGCCACGTCCGTCCTCCAGGTAGCTCGGCGCAGTCGGGCACGACTGCGCTTCTGTAGTTTGCCAAAGGGTTAGCGAGGAGGAGTGCCGTCGTCGAGGTCGTTCACATGGAGCCCTACCGGTAGCGACGCGTAAACAAGCTGCATATTCGCAAAGTACGAGCCCGGGCCTCGGGCATGGGACCGAGCGGTCAACTCGCGTTGACCTAGTTGAGAAAACGCGCGGACGTGAGCGGGACTCGAACGACGGACTTCCGTGCCGCGAATGTAGATCGGCCATCGCGGATCGAGGTTCCTCGATCAGGCCGCCGGTGTCACCCAGCAGGGGCCACGGACCCCGGCGAACCGCCGTGCGAACCCCCGCGGACGTGCCATAGACGTGCCATGGGTCACTTCCTCGACTCAGGGCTCCCCTAGCCTCACCACCCCTGACTAGGGAACTGTTTCGAGCGGGCGACGAGAATCGAAGTCGCGTTCTCAGCCTGGGAAAAAAAAAGGGCGGTCAGGCGTACGAGGACGGATCAGGGCGACCTTTTAGAGCAGGTCATCGCGTTAGCCACACGTTGAGGAACGACCACGGACGGCGGCGTCCGCGGGATATTCGCGGGATCAAACTTGAGTGCTAAATCCGACCATCAGCGGCAAGCCGCCCGAGGAAGACCCGGCCCGCCAGGCCAACGTCTATTGCCACCATGCCGAGAGTTGACCGGAGGCACATCGCTCACAGAGAGCCTCCAGGCGCTCTAGAGCCTTGCGCTTGCGGTACTTCCCGTTGTGCTTGAGCAAGGTGGACTGAGATCGCTACCGGCCTGCCTCTAGGGCATCCGTCGAGGGAGAGCTTGCCGACCTACCGATGTCTGGCGATGAATCGCCTTGACTGCTTGTGCTCGGGCGCTACAGACCTCATCCACCACCTTCACAGCCACCACGACACCGAAGACGGCAACTTCGATCGGGCCGGCTGGTGAGACCAGGAGAGACGCGGCCATACCAGCCGGTGTCGCGTCAGGCAACCTTCGCCTGGTTTCGAGTGCGCACGCCGTCAAAATGATCCGGTGTGCTCACGTCTTCGCGATCTGATCGTGGCACAACAACGTCCTGCCGGAGCACTATGGGTGCATGTCCAACGAAATCACCTTGTTCACGCCCGAAGTGGCAGAACAGCTCAAGACCTACGTGTACAGGCTCATCGATCCGCGCAATGGCGAGACCTTCTACGTCGGAAAGGGGCAGGGCAACAGGGTCTTCGCCCACATTCGTACGCAGGTCGACGAAGACCCGAGCAACAAACTCAAGCGTATTCACGACATCCATCTCGCCGGCTTTGAGGTCGCGCACGTCATTCATCGTCACGGCATGGACGACAGGACGGCCTTCGAGGTCGAAGCCGCGCTCATGGATGCCTATCCGGGACTCACTAACGTTGCGAGCGGCGTCGGCGACCACGGAGCCATGCACGCCCTGGAGATCGTCCGTCGATACGCCGCTGAACCGGCTGTGTTTCAGCACAGGGCCTTGCTCGTCGGTGTGAACCGATCCGCAGCGGACATATCTCTGTACGAGGCGACGCGCTACGCCTGGAAGGTCAGCCTTCCGAAGGCCAAGCACGCCGAAGTGATCCTGCCGACGCGCCAGGGCCTTATCGTCGGGGCCTTCGTCGCATCCCAGTGGCTCGAAGCTACCGCTGAGAACTTCCCTGGTCGGGAGCCTGTACCTGGTCGGTTCGGCTTCATCGGGGAGCCAGCGCCCGGTGAGATCAAGAATCTCTACGTCGACAAGCGAGTGCCGGACGAGTATCGCAAACCAGGCTCCGCGAACCCCATTCGATACACCTGGCACTGAACCCACGGCGGCGACGCAGTCCACGATGCGGACACCGACCACGGCGACTCCCATTCCGCCGACTGATAGGGACAGTGAACGCAGATGTCGTCAGGACTGCGATCCGCGGCTCCGCACTGGGGTGTCGTACGCTAACGACATGGACGTAACTCAGGGGGTAGACGACCTGCTCCGAGTGGTCGAGGAGCGTCGTCGAGTCGTCTCCAGCGAGATCGATGCCGCGGAGAGGGCGCGCCTCGGCCAGTTCTTCACCCCGACGAGGATTGCTCAGTTCATTGCCTCGCTACCGACACTGCCAGAATCCGGGCGGGTGCGCATCCTTGATCCGGGCGCTGGAAACGGCTCCCTGACGGCTGCTCTAGTAGCTCGCATCGTCACCGAGAGGCCGGACCTCGAAGTCGCCGTCACGGCCTTCGAGATCGACAAGACCTTGTGTCCTGAACTGGAAATGACCCTCAATAGGTGTCACCAGTTGGCGAAGATCGCCCGTTGTCGGATGACCTCCCACCTCCTCGCTGAGGACTTTCTCGAATGGGGAGCCGCAGCGTTTTCGCTCCCTCGCACATGCGACGACCCGGCGTTATTCGATGTCGTCATAATGAACCCTCCATACCGCAAGGTGAACGTGACGGCGAGCGAACGGCTGGCGCTTCAGCGCATCAACGTCGAGGTCACAAACCTCTACGTCGCCTTCCTTGCCATGTCAGTCGCTCTGCTCGACGGGGATGGGCAGCTTGCCGCTATCACTCCCCGGAGCTTCACGAATGGCCCATACTTCCGTTCGTTCAGGCAGTATTTCTTCGACAACATGACTTTCGACCGCCTCCACCTCTACGAGTCCCGGTCAAAGGCATTCGCTGAGGACGCCGTCCTCCAGGAGAACATCATCTTCCACGCTCATCGTCGCGGCCGTGGCGAGGACGTTCCTCTGGTAACCATCTCCACAAGCAAGGGTCCGATCGACAAGCCGAAGACACGAGAGGTGCTGCACTCGGAGATCGTCAGTCCAGACGATCCGGAGCGATTCGTGCACATCATGACCGACGATGCGGACGCTGAACTCGGTAGATTGCTTGTGACGTTGCCAAACCGCATTTCGACGCTTGGGATCGGGGTTTCTACCGGACGGGTCGTGGACTTTCGAGCCAAGGACCATCTCCGCTTCGAGCCACAGCCAGGAACCATCCCCTTGATCTACCCGGGCCATCTTCGAGAAGGCCGAATTGCTTGGCCGGGCAACCTCCGCAAGAAGCCGAGCTGGATCGTCGATTGCGAAGCAACGGACCCACTGTTTCTGCCCTCAGCGACGTACGTCGTCGTCAAGCGCTTTACAGCAAAGGAGGAACGGCGAAGAGTCGTCGCCTCCGTCTTCGACCCGGCTGACGTTCCGGCTGATGTCGTAGCTTTCGAGAATCACCTCAACGTGTTCCACGACAACGGCCACGGGCTTCCTCCCTCCATTGCTGACGGGCTTGCAACATGGCTCAACTCGACAATCATCGACCGGTTCGTTCGCTGCTTCAACGGGCACACCCAGATCAATGCGACGGACCTGCGCCGTCTGCCCTATCCCTCCACCGAGGAACTCCAGCGTCTTGGCGCAGCCCTCCGAGCATCGACGAGCACCGACCAAGAAAGCGTTGATGCTCTTGTCGCTTGTCACGTGAAGGAACTGAGGGGCTTGGTCGCCGCATGACCGATAGGGAGCAACGGGTCGCCGAAGCCCAGGCAGTCCTTCAGTCCCTCAACTTCGACCGGCAGAGGTACAACGAACGATCAGCACTCATCCTCCTTGCCCTCCTCGACCTTCCGCCAGACCGTCCCTGGTCGGAGGCAACCTGCCCAATGCTGCGAACGGTCCAGATCATGGCGTGGCTCCGGATTCACTACCACAAGGACTACAGGCCGAACACCCGGGAGACCGTTCGTCGATTTACGCTTCACCAGTTTGTCGAGGCCGCTCTCGTCGTTCAGAACCCGGATGAACCTGACCGGCCGGTCAACTCTCCAAATTGGTGTTACCAGATTGCGCCTCGTGCACTTCAAGTCCTAAGAGAATACGGGACCGCTACGTTCAAGACCCGACTTCGCGAGTACCTCGCAGAGGTTCCGGGATTGAAGGCCGAGTACAGCCGTGCCCGAGAGTTGCACCGGATTCCCGTGACGTTGCCAGACGGTTCGACGGAGACACTGAGTCCGGGCGGTCAGAACGTTCTCATCAAGCAGATGATCGAGAACTTCTGCGGATACTTCACTCCGGGCGGGGAGGTTTGGTACGTCGGAGATGCTGACGAGAAGTGGATGGTCTTCGAGGCGGACCGCCTTGCCGACATTGGCGTCACTGTGGACTCACACGGCAAGATGCCCGATCTTGTCGTCTATCTTCCAGGACGGAACTGGCTGGTGCTCCTGGAAGCTGCGACGTCGCACGGACCGGTCGATGCCACGCGGCGCGGCGAATTGCAGAGCTTGTTTGAGAGATCGAGTGCTGGTCTTGTGTACGTTTCGTGTTTCCCCTCTCGCGACGAGATGAGGAGATACCTGCACGAGATCGCTTGGGAAACGGAAGTCTGGTGCGCAGACAATCCCATGCATCTCATTCACTTCAATGGTGAGCGGTTCCTCGGACCCTACGACGACTGATTGCCATGATCGCCTTGTCGGGAAGGGTAAGCGCCCGCCCTTCTCAGGCGATGCGATGCACAGGCAGCGTCGCTCGACCTAGCCAAAGCCCTTTCACAGCAAGAAGATGCCTAGCGCGCGGCGGCGTTTGTACCGACACTCCAGCCTGTTCGACACTCGTCTCAATGGCCAAGGCGAACTTGCCTTCGGCAACAGAGGCGGCTGCAGCTGCCGGACTCGTGGCTACGGCACCGGATCAACACCCGCCGGGTTGGCAAACCCAGTCTCCGTTAGATACCCCGCGATCACATCGCCAGGTAGTCCGGCAACGCGCTTCAGCTTTCCGTGGAGCAGGCTTGCGTCATGTTCATCGAGTGGTATCAGCACCCTTCGCAAGCGGAATGACCACGAGTCGGGCTTTGGGAATAGGTGGAGTTGCCCGACCAGCTCAGCTAGTTCCGGCCCGCTTCCCCGCTTTGCCAATGAGGAAACGCGCAACGAGCATCCCAATGGGAAGGTGCGGTCACCGAACTCGACCGGAATGTCCAAAGTCGTAAGAGAACTGGTGACTTCTGCCTCGCCGATTACGCGCCCCCGATCCCGAATTGGATTCCTGAAGCAAAGGCGGGTCGTGTACAAAAAGAGCCGGTCACCGGGAACAAGCCGACTGGCGTCACGAGCACGATGGGCTGTGAATGCCATCGTCCTCGAAGTGAGAATCCAGGCCAGAGGCTCCCGATCGTTTACGACCAGCAGGTAGTTCGCCACCAAAGGGACGCTAGCGCCGGTCGTAGTGTCACCTCCACCCATACGCTGGCTTTGGCTTTCAGCCTGGGAGACTTGGAGTGTGGGTACCGACCGGCCGACAGTCGGAACCAACAAGCGTCCGAGTAATTCGATCGGCACGCTGCTCGCGGTTCTCGATGAGGAGCGGGCTGGCGGACGGCCGCTGATAGCAGACGAGTTGACTCCGTTCTCTTCGCCATGGCGAGGTGCAAACGAGCTGTTCCGAGTCCCGAGTGCTAGAACACTCTCGTGGCAGAGTTGGGAATTCCGATTGACGACCCACTTTGGGGTCGAGACTAGGTAGGGGATCGCCAATGACTCCGCGACGAGCGCAACTACTGGCCGATCCGGAGATCGTCGAAGGTCACCGCACGGAGCTGCTCAGTCGGCTGGAGCACGATCTGGCTGAAGTGCGGTCATTGCTTCCCGACCAGGTGGACGACAACCAACCATGGAGCGAGTTCGGCTCTGAGGCTTCGCACCGAGAGCACGTCCGAAGGGTATTCGTCGCCAAATACAACCCTGGCAAGTGGGGAGAGCCAGATAACCGAAAGCTCTGGACCAAGCATGCCTCCCTTGATACTTGGTTGTGGGACGCCCACAGTCTGAATCCTGGAAGGCAAGCCAACTCGTCAGCAGCCCTTCGTACCATCCGGGAGGGAGACCTGGTTATCGTCATGCGCCTCCGGCCTACAAATGATGCGAATGCGCCGGTTCCCGATGCAAAGGGATACAACGAACCCGTCCTACTCGGCGTCTGGGTGCCCGTCCTCGTCTACCGATACTTGGACCCTGCCAGCCCGCCCAGGACAGTCCGTCCAGGCCTGCGAATGCGTTTGGCGACTGAAGTGTGGCACGTGCCACTTGTGCGGTTCCACAGAAAAGTGCGGGTGAACGTCATACGCAGACTCGATCGCAAGGGGATTGACCTCGATCCCGAGTTCACGGAACCCAATGTCACGTTGGTCGAGGTAAAGGACCCTGATGGACACAGAACCGCTGCCGCTCGCCTTCTCGCTGCCTGCTCACTGCCTGGCGAGTTACTTACCTGTCCGGACCCGCTTACCTATGGCCCCTCGCTACGCAACAAAACCGGCATGCGGCGAGACGATTTCAAGTATTGGAAAGACATGCACTACAGACACACTCTTCGCACTGTCGCCGAGATCGTCGCCGTCGGTCGTTCAAGGGAAAACGTCCTTGCCCGAGGCTACGACTTCCCTGAATGCTGGAACCACCAGCATGATGACTATTGGGGCGGCGACTACGAATGCTGGCCGGTCCATCGGAGCGCTGGACTCAAGAAGCTTGCTGTTGAAGTCAAAGGAACTAGCCGCGATCCGTGGCTAGGGAAGATCAAGCTGCGTCGCTCCCAGTATGACCGAGCGATTCGACGTGCAGAAGGCAGGCCACTTCCTCACGAACGTGATTACGACTGGGAGGTGCACGTGCAAGCGGGTATCCCCGTGAGTGCTGCCGCCCCGGATGCGGCTGTTCTCCCAGCACTCGAGATTCGCGATCCGGACTTCGTCAAAACGAACTGGAAACCGACCTGGATTGACGACTGACCGATCTCGTCATGCAGCCAGATCAGATGGCGGCTTACCTTGTCGCGTTGGAGAAGCTCGTTCTCGCTGAAAGAGTGAACCCGTTCAGGGGCGGGCTGCGCCCTTACCTGGTTGACTCAGGGTTCTGGTTGTGAAGTCCCCGGCACGAATAGACGACCATGCCGTCGATGTTCCAATACCTGAAGGATTTCGTATCTCGCCTGGACGCGGCCAGTTGGGGTCTGAACTTGGTTGAGTTGTACGAGACAGCGAAGCACATCGCCTCCCGTGAATGGTTCGATGCCTGCGGCGACATCCCGTTGGAACCGGGGGTCTCGCATAGGAGCAGTGAAGGGATGGATGCCGTCAGAAAACCGCCACTGATACGAATCGTCCGTAAGAACCGGCGAAATAACCTCCAAGTCCAACGTGAGAGTTGCCGCATTGGGTAGATCAGAGTCGGCTGGCAGTTGTGCCATCTCGTCAGCATCATCAGCGGAGATCACCAGATCAGGGATATTCGGATCAGAGATTTCCATTCTGAACTCATCGACCCCAGTTCTCCCCAACGGGGAGATGACATCGCGCACCTCTCGAATGATGCGCAGGTCCCGAGCCATGTCAACTGCGGCAGTTTGGGCCGCGAAGTAGGTTCCATCCGCGTACTCAACGCGAACCAAGCCTGGCTTATTCGGAACTGGAGTCTGCCCCGATTCTTGCTTGTTCCGACGGTCGCGCAGAAAGTGGAAGAGTCCCGATCCGCTCGTGATGAATGTCAACAGATTCGCTAGCGACGTGGCAGGAGTCCCAGCCAACAGCGACGGGGCCTGACCGCCTGCGGCCACCTGGCTGAGAACAAGCAAGGTATGGAAAGAGCCAGGGCGTACCGCTTGAAAATCCAGCTCCACGCTCGCCTGTCCAGGGTTGATCCGCGCATTCGCATCTTGAAATATCTCCCCGAGAGCGAGCAGGGCTGGAGCCAGTTGGGTAACCGGCATGCGCCCTGATCTGAGCGCCGGGCCATTGAATACGACGGAAAACTCCAGTTCGGAAGTGGTTTCTGTCGCTGTCGTCACAGGCCAGCATTGTACTCTGAAGCCCAAGTCGCCCACGTGTCTGGAAAACAGCAGGTGGTTCCGGGTTACCTCGAATCCTCGTGTTGTGCTGTGACTTCGGGAGAGGTGCCAGCCGCCATGACTCCACGCAGCAAACGAAGCTGCACCCAGACCGCACGTCAGCGCGCGGTTCTCAATGACCGTTGACAACCTAACCACTTAAGCGGACTCGAACCGGGGGGGATCGCTTTCGCTGCAGTCGACGTGTGCAGCCGGGACGACGTTCTATCCTCCTAGCACCGCAAACACTGGTTTTCCACTGCTCCACAGCGCAGTTCTACAGGCTCGGTCCTCCGGTCGCGATGAGACCGATATCGGCAGCTCCCGGCCCGGAGCGGTGCGTTTCGGCTGCGCAACTGAGCCTCGACGCCCTCTCGAGGGCAGCCCGGGCGAGATCGCGCTGGTTGACCGCTTCGATGGTCCGCGCTGGGCCTTTCGGGCCGAGGGGTAGGTGTTCGTCGTCGATGTTCCAGCGGTCGCGGTAAGCGACAACTGTCGTGACGGCTTCGATCCAACGTTCTCTTGCGCGCGGGTCGGTAGGCGGGACACCGAGCCGGCGAACCCAGACCTGGTTCCGCTCGATTGCCTGCTCCGCCAGTGCCCGCGCCCGATGCTGCATCGCCTCTTCCCGTTCCTCGAGACCCCGGGCCATGTCTGGGTCCGTGAGCCCTACCGCTCGTGGGATCAGCCCCGCAATGAGATTCGTGCCCCCTCGACGCGACGATCCGGCGATCTGGGCCCAACGATCGACTCGGTCGCGAAGGACCGCCGCGGGGTCCTCCGCGTCATCGAGAGGCCGTGTTGCCACGAGCCCGGGGAAGGTCTGTTCCACGTCGAGGCCGTGCGCCTCCGCATCTCGAAGGGCAGCGAGAAGTGGACCGTAGGCGGGGCTTTGGCGAACCTGCTCGAGGCGACGAGGCGCGAGTCCTGAGCGGTCCAGCATGTCGTCCCAGCGTTGCTGTTGAGCGGCGCGAGCCAGGGTCTCGTACTCGGCGGCGAGGACACTGAAGTCCTCGGTATGGTGCTGTGCCCTCTCGAGGGTCTCGTGCGCGGAGAGATCGGCACCCTCGTTGGCGAGCACGCCGGCGAGCACCTCGCTCGCGCTCTGCGACGCGATCATGCCGTCGTGTCCCGTGGCGGGATCCGGGTCGAAGCTCGTGTCGACATAGATCATGTTGGACTCGCGCCCGCGCGTGGCGGCGACGTACAGCACCTCGCGGGTCGTGGTCGGCGACACCAGCGAGTGCGTCGTGTCGACCGTGCGGCCCTGGCTGCGGTAGCTGGTCGTTGCATAGCCGAGCTCGACGTGCTGGGCCACGTAGTCGGCCGGCAACATCACCTCGGTGCCACCGGAGACGCGGCGCACTGCCATGGCGCCATCCGGGTTGGTCGCGGTGACGACGAAGTGGTCGCCGTTCTTGACCCAGCTCTTGCCCGTCGTCAGCAAGCGGTTGTTCTGGCGGGTCACGATCTCGTCACCGACGCCGGCCTTCTGGTTGTCCGCGATCGAAAGGCCGGCGCTGGCTACCGATCCTTCGGCCACGCGTCCAGTCCTCGCGCGCCGGTTCAGCTCGGCGACTGTCGCGGTGTCCCCGGCGATCATGAGGCTCGACTTGCCGGCCTCGACGTCGGCCTTCCAGGCCGCGTAGATGGCGTCGAGAAGTGCCGTCCGCTCGCCGGATGTGACGCGGTCATGCGCCTCGTAGGCGTAGATGGCCGAGGTGTTCCCGGCCCGGAGTTCGACGCTGGCGGCCTTCTCCCACTCGGAGTTGAAGCGACGGACATCGGTGAGCTCGGGGGCGAGATCACCCCGGTCTTTGACGAGGAGCGAGAATGCCCCGCCGGCTTCCACAGAGGACATCTGGCCGTGATCTCCCAACAACAAGATCTTGGAACCGGCTGTCTTGGCGGCACTCACGAGCTCGTCGAGGCTGAAGGTCCCCGCGAGTGAGCTTTCGTCGATCATGACGAGCTGTCCCGGCTTGAGGCGTCGCTCGGAGATTGCGTTTTCTGTCTCTGCGAGCCGGGCGCGGAGCCTGGCCCCGCTCGGGGAACGCGGGTAGGCGTGCCGGGCGAGGTTGACCGCGAGACGCTCCCGCCGTGCGGTCAGCTCTGGAATGCGCCTGTACTCGGTGAGCCACTTGGCGGTGTTCTCGGTCTCGATTCCGAGCTCGTCTCCGAGCACCTGCGCCGCGGCCGCGGAGGGGGCGAGACCGATGACAGACCCAGGACCGTGGGCTTGTTCCCACACGGCACGAAGTCCCGCCATGGCGGTTGACTTCCCGGTACCGGCCGGACCCACGAGCACGTCGAGGACGCGTCCAGAGGTGGCGATCTTCTCGACGGCAAGTGCCTGGTCGACGCTCAGCTTGTAGTCGCGCCCGGGCAGGTTCGCCGCGGTGACCTCGGCCACAATCGCCACGCTCACCCGGGGTGCTCCGAGCTTCCTCGCGGCTTCGAGCAGGCGCGCCTCTGCGCCGAGAAGAGCCTCTGTGGTGTAGACGACGCGGCTCTCTGGACGAAGCCGCGACGACCCGTCGGGGCGGACGTAGCGCTCCGGTGTGTGGTGAAGCGATGGCGGTGTGAGCATCACGGAGCGGGCGATGGCGAGCTCGGTGATGTGATCGGCGACCGCCACCCTGTCATCGGGAGAGACGAAGCGGACCCCGTGCAACATGCGGTGGGCTTCTGCGAGAAGGTTCTGGCGTCCGTAGGTGGAATGGTGCTCGGCGACGGTGGCGACAACCGCCTGGGCGGCATCGGCGAGGATCGCTTCGCCGAGGTCATGGCGGTGAAGCAACGGCAGGTCGTTTCTGTCCCTCAGGCTCGAGACCCAGACGATCTGCTCGTCCTCCGCGACGTAGTTTGCCGCCCGTTCGCGCCAAGCTTCGGTGAGCTCGGCGAGGCTGTGCTTGGTCTTGTCTGGTCGGGTGGCGATCGTCGCGACCGCATGCAGTTTCATGTCCTCGACGGCGGT
This sequence comes from uncultured Acidimicrobiaceae bacterium, assembly GCA_963841155.1. GTDB lineage: Bacteria > Actinomycetota > Acidimicrobiia > Acidimicrobiales > Bog-793 > Fen-455. The sequence continues at coordinate 649,888 of CAWJBM010000002.1, forward strand.
GGCGCTTCGCCCATGCGCTGCTTTGAACTCGACTCGGAGCCTCTCGGAGTGCTCCGCGATCTGTTCGGAGCGGCGTGAGAACTCGGCCATGAGGGACTCGGCGACGCCGGTGATCTCATAGCGGGGCTTTAACGAGTGCCTCCGTCCCCGCGCCTCCCAACCGAGCCCGAGCGCAGAGGTCAAAAAGTCGGAGAGGACTCCTTGGTGGAGCTCGGAGAGCGTCGTCGTCGCCTTGAAGATGGCCTTTGAGTCGAGGGTCCTCCACCTGCCGTCCGACACTGACCTCCCTCGATTCCAAACCACGAGATGTTCGTGCAACTGAGGATCGTCAGCTCTGCTCGTGAAGTGGGTGAACGAGGTCGCGATGACCCCGTTCACGTCCTCTTCGACGATGCCGCCGGCCCCCGATCGGGAGTGAAAAACGTGCGATTCGGCGTAAGTGAGGACGTAGTCGATCGCTTGGCGGTGACAGTCCGAGATGACCGCCTTGGTGTCCTCATCCGCGAGCGCCCAGGCCGTCGATACGCTCTTGCTCGGTTATGCCGAGTTGGTGATTGTGCCGACTAGACGCTGAGTCGTCGACATCGTGCCTGCTTTGGGAAGCGGATCAGATGAGCAGCTCGGCATAATCGCGGGTGTTCACCCGAAGCTTTCTCCTAACGGACCGACGGTCCGAGATGGAGGAAGCGATGAGAGAGCACAGGTTCCAGACACCTCCAGGTCCCCTCGGACCTTACGCGGACGGCTATCGACGCCACCTCGAGGCGCGCGGATACACCTTCTGGAGCGTGCAGCAGCGGCTCACCTACTTCGCCGGCGTGAGCTCGTGGCTGGCGTCGGAAGGCCTCCGAGCCTGCGATCTCGACGAGTCGACTGCCGTTTGCTTTGCTGACTGGCGGACCGCCCGCGGGCGGTCCACATTGACGAGCCCGCTCACGATGCGGCTGCCGCTCACCTACCTGCGTGGCGCCGGGGTCGTCCCGGAACGGCCCGATGACGCTGGACGCTTCGGCGATCTGCTCGCGTCGTATCGGAGCTACCTCGTGCACGAGCGGGGGCTGGCGGAAAAGACCGTGGTGGCACATCTCGTGGGCGCTCGCCGATTCCTCGACTCCGTCCTTGGCGATCGGCGCGAACTGACGGGGCTGCGAGCCTGTGATGTCACCTGTTATGTAGTCCAGACCTGCCGAGATGCGACCGCCAGCACCGCACGCTCAGCGGTCTTGTCGACCTCGTCGCTTCTGCGGTTCTTACAGGTCGAGGGGATGGTCACCAGCGCTGTGGCATCAGCCGTTCCCAAGCTCGCCCGGCAACGCCCCGCGCCGCGGCCCCCTGCGCTCAGCCAGGGCGAGATCTCCCGTCTGCTCGCGAGCTGTGACCGGCGGCGGGCGGCGGGGCGGCGTGACTACGCGGTCATACTGCTGTGCAGCCGGCTCGGGCTCAGGCCTTGCGAGGTGGCGGCGCTCACCCTCGACGACATCGACTGGCACCACGGCGAGATACTCGTGCGCGGCAAGGGCGACCGGCACGAGCGCATGCCCCTTCCACCAGACGTCGGGGCTGCCATTGCCGCTTACCTGCACAGAGGTCGACCGCGACGCCAGGAGTTCCGCGAGGTGTTCCTTCGGGCGAGGGCTCCATGGACTCGCCTTGACTTCGTCGGCGTGCAGTCCGTCGTCCAGAACGCGTCCCGCAGGGCGGGCTTTGTGCCCTTCGGGCCAAGGCGCCTGCGCCAGCACGCAGCGAGCGAGATGCACCGGACAGGCACTGCGCTCGTCGGGATCGCCGAGGTGCTTCGCCACCACCACTTCTCGATGACGACGGTCTATGTCGACGTCCCCCAACCGACCGTCGCTGCGCTCGCACGGTACTGGCCGGGAGGAGCGCGGTGAGCGAGCTCAAAGAACACCTCGCCGAGTACACCGTCCTGCGGCGCTCGCTCGGCTACGTCGCCAACGAGTGCAACCACTTGCTGGTGAGCTTCGTCGCCTTCATGGAGCGATCAGGTGCTGACCATGTCACCACCGAGCAGGCGCTGGCATGGGCCAACGACTCTCCGGGCTCACTGCCCGTCACGCGCAGCCAGCGGCTCGGGGCAGTGCGCGGGTTCGCCAAGTACCTCGTTGCCTTCGACGAGAGGACCGAGGTGCCTACGCCGGACCTGCTGCCACGGCGGTACTCGCGGCTCACGCCCCACATCTACTCGGACGCAGAGATCGGTGCCTTGATGGCCGCCGCGGCCAGGCTCTCGCCTCTGCTTCGCGCCGCCACCTACGAGGTCTTGATCGGGCTGCTGTCGGTGAGCGGGATCCGTTTCGGCGAAGCGGCCCGACTCCTGCCCAGTGACGTCGACTTCGACTGCTCGTGCCTGGCGGTCCGTCCCCACAAGCGTTCACCGGAGCGGGAGGTCCCCCTCAGCGCGAGCACTCTCACGGCGCTGGCTCGCTATCGAGAGCTCCGCGAGCGGCTCGCCCCGCAGGCGGCGTCGCCGACTCTGCTCGTCAGCCTCGCCGGCAACTGTCTGGCGTCCTGCAGCGCCGATCACACATTCGCCGAGCTGGTGACAAGCGCCGGGATCGAGGCGCGAGGTGGGCGGCGGCGCCCTCGTCTGCACGACATTCGCCATAGCTTCGCCGTGAACACGCTGATGGACTGGCACCGCGACGGTGTCGACGTCGATCGGGCGATGCCCTTGTTGTCCAAGGTGCTCGGCCATGCCAACCCTTCGTCCACCTACTGGTACTTGGAAGCGGTGCCCGAGCTGATGGAAGTCGCCCGGGCCCGAGCCGCTCGGACGCTCGGGGGTCTCAGGTGAGCCGCCTCGCGCCGACTCTCGAGGCGTTCTTCACGACGAGGCTCGCCCTCCAGCAAGAGGCGAGCCCAGCCACCGTCGCCTCATATCGCGACACCATCCGGCTGCTCGTCCGCTTTGCCTCGGAACGGACCCGCCGCCCGCCACAGGAGCTCGACCTGGCCGATCTCGACGCTCCACTCATCGGGGCGTTCCTTGAGCACCTCGAGCGCCAGAGGAACAACAGCGCCCGGACACGCAATGCCCGCCTGGCCGCCATCCGCGCCTTGTTCGGCTTCGCCGCGCTCTCCCACCCCGAACATGGGGCATCGATCCAGCGCGTGCTGGCGATCCCGCAGAAGCGCTTCGAGCGGGCGGTGGTCTGTTTCCTCACCCGCCCCGAGGTCGAGGCGTTGCTGGCTGCTCCCGATCGCTCTTGCTGGTGCGGACGGCGCGATCATGCCCTGCTCATGCTCGCGGTGCACACGGGCTTGCGACTCGGGGAGCTCACCGGGCTGCGCTGCACAGACGTCGTGCTCTCGAGAGGTGCGCACGTGCGATGCCTCGGCAAGGGACGCAAGGAGCGCGTCACACCACTCGGGCCGGACGCAGTAGCGGCGCTCGCCATCTGGCTCGACGAGCGCCAGGGTGACCCGGCGGACCCGCTGTTCCCCAGTCGCCGTGGAGGGCCGCTCAGCTCCGACGCCGTCCAGTCTCTCGTGGCGCGTCACGCCGATGTGGCCGGGCAACGCTGCCCGTCGCTTGGCGCAAAGCACGTCACCCCCCACGTGCTGAGGCACACGTGCGCAATGCTTCTTCGTGAAGGAGGCGTGGACATCTCGACCATCGCGCTCTGGCTCGGGCACGAGCAGCTCTCGACGGTGCAGATCTACCTCCACGCCGACCTCGCTATGAAGGAGCGGGCGCTCGCTCTTGCCGCCCCACCCGGCACGCCACCGGGCCGCTACCGTCCTCCGGACGCGCTGCTCGCCTTCTTGGACTCGCTGTGATTATGCCGACTCCTCGGACCGGCTCCCCCCGAAACTCGGGACATTCGTGCGTCTACTCGGCATAATCAACAACTCGGCATAAATCTCCTTATGCCGAGCGCGGCATAAGTGAGGACTGAATGTGAGATCGAAACCGGCGACCGGTGCACTGTTTCCCGGCACGCTCAGGCGGCCTCCGAGCGGCCCTCCCGAGACCGGATCGCAGAGCGCGACGAGCATGTTGAAGAGATGCTCCTCGCTCACCTCCGAGCCCTTCTCGACCCCCCTCCCACCGTCCAGATCCACCAGTCCGGCTCCGAGGAAGACGCCCGGTGGGGTGCCCGTCGAGGCGTAGTAGTGGGCGAGACCCTTCGATGGTTCCGGGTTCCCGTCGCCGGCCGCGACCGAGTCGATGAGGTAGCGGTAGCCACCACCCAGACTCACCCGCCGGATCGAGATCACGCGCCTTGCCTCCTTTTCGGAGGCGTTCGCGACGAGCGCCTCTACTAAGAAGGCACTGGCGAATCCAGGCTATTTGGTTCGAGCTGCGCAGCACCGCTGCTACCTGGGCTTATGCCTCGCCGGACGGCCCCAGTGTCAACTCTGCGTGGACAGCGGCGAGATCGAACTCCTCAGGTGCCGAGGGTGTGGAGTCCAGGACGGAGGTTGGAAGAAAGTTGGGCCGGTGGATGGGGTTGGTGGATGCGGTTGAGGGGTGGTGAGGGAGTAGGTGGAGTAGGTGAAGGCCGTTGGGAAGTGAGGGTCTCTGTCGGATGTGGTGGGCTGATGGTATTGCTGTGGAGTGGTGCGAAACGAGATGTCGGTTGCGGCAGATGAGTTGATCGCGGCGGGTGACCGCTGGCAGCGCTCGTATCAGGCATGGCAACGGACGGTCGAGCATCGCGACCGGGTGATCGAACGAGCCGAACGCCGGGTTGTTCGCGCGACTGGAGGCCTGGGTAAGCGCGACTGGGAAGTGGCGCGCCGCCGGCGTCGAATCAAGACGTCGGCAGAGGCGAGTCTGGTCGTTCGTGCCGGTAGCGCTCAGCCGGAAGTCCAGGCTGCCATCGAAGAGGCCCAACAGCTCCAAGCGGACGAGGAGGCGGCGGTCCTGGCCGCTAGATCGGAGTTGGCTGAAGCGACGAAACAGGTGCTCGGCTACGGGCGCGTTGGCCAGCAGCTCACCGGCATGACGTCGGCCGAGCTTCATGGTCTGGCTCGTCGCCCACGCAATACTCCTGCCGCACCAGCTGGGTGAGCTCCGCCGGGAGCGCCGTACACGGCGGGTATTGGGGCCACTTGGAAATAGCCTGGACGCGCCAGTGCCTCTTAGGTAGGAGCGGTCGCAGGGACAGCTCCAGACAAGGAGCTCCCATGGCCGTTCGCGACACCGTACGCGACGCACAGCGCAGGCTCGCTGCACTCGACGGCGCCTACACGCGTGCCGTCACCAACTTTGACCGAACCAGCGCTCGGCGGGCCGAGGTGCTCGTTGAGCATGACAGCTTGGTGGCCCTCGCCCAGGCAGAAGTCGAGCGAACCGTTGCTGCGATGGCAGCCGAGATCGGCGCGGACCTGACGGGCACGCTCCTCGGCCTTGATGCCGCTCATGTCCGCCACCTAGCGAAAGCAAGAAAAGGGCCGGCAACATGAACGGGGGTTGATGACGGCGGAACTGGTCCGCTGTCGTCGCGCGTCTCGCTTGAGCGTGTCCGGCCATCCAGATCGCCGAACCGAAGACCGTCCGGTCTCGACGAGGTGGCCCACTCCGACCGATTCTTGTTCTCCCTGCTCCGCTCCCTGCCGATTAGGGTGCCGGACAGCATGCCGCCCTAGACGCCATTTGCGGAGCAATCTGCGGCTCCCGAAAGTTCGTCCGATGCCTGGTCGCAAGACATGACCGCCAATCTCTATGCCAGGAACTCGTCACCCAGCTCAATCCGCCCGCGCCGCTTGGCTTTCGTGTGATTGCTCTACCCTTCAGCGCTGAGCGCCCGTGCGGCCCGCTAGCGGGCTTCAGCAAAACGAGACCGGATTGCCGCAACGGCCGGGGCCGACCAGGTCCCGCTACGCGGTCGTTAGCGTCGAGACCGTGCTGCGCCCGCCGACGATCAACGAGCAGTTTCTCTTCGATGTGCTCGCCGACGTTTACCTCGAATACGGCCAGTGGCCGAGCTGGGCGTACGTCGAGGAGATGCTCGACCGGCGCGGCGTCGATCCCCTCCGCACCCTTTACGGTCTGCCCCATGAGCTTCCGGTTCACTACGGCTACGTGCACCCGGCCCGGCCCGGAGCGCCGGACGCGAACTACCGACTCGGATTGACCGTCGCCGGCCTCTCCTACGTCGACCAGGCGAAGCCGATCGTCGATGGATTCTTGAACTTCCTCGATCGCCTCGGCGAGGTCCGAGCCGCAGCGACTCTTGAGCCCTTCACGGAGACGCGCCCTGTCGTGTCGCGAGCCCAGCTGCTAGAGGGGCGGCTCGACTTCGGAGTGCACGGGCCGCTCATTTTCCAGCTTTTCAGCCACGAACCAGCAACGTGGCACAGCATCTTCTCGCCGATGACGGCCGAGTGGGAGAGCGTTCTGCTCGCGCCCGAGCTCCGGCGATTCGCCGGGGTGTCATCGGTCGAGGACTACTTCGACCGTATGAGCGCGTGGATCGGAGCACCGGAGCCGGTGGCGCCGCGCACGGAGCACTCGCCGTTCACACTCGGCGCGGCGATCGACTACCTCGACTTGGTTTGGCAGCGCCGGTTTGACTCCTCGCTCGTAGTTCCGCCCGGAGTCGAACGGTCGCAACGGCTCTCGATGCCGGCGGGCGGACCGGAGGAAGCCGACTCGCGGCTCAGTGCTCTCGCCGAACTGTTGAAAGGCCTACGGGTGCCGGGCGTGCCTGGGCTCGACGGCCACCCTCTGCAGCGACTTGCACCGTTCCTTGAAGGTGAACTGCCTCCCGAGTCGCACGAGCGCGTTCGCGAGGCGGTCGCCGTGCTCGACGCGGCGCGCCAAGTCCGCACCGCTGCGCAACACACTGGGGCGCGGGCCACCGTCAAGGACGCCTGCGCGCTCCTCGGTCTCGAGTACCCGGTGGTCGATTGGGCTGCCGGGTGGCAACAAGTTCAGATCGTCGTAGCTGACGCCTGCGCGGCGCTCTCGGATGAGCTACGCGCGGCGCCGAACGGCGAATAACCCGCACGTTCGGTCGAGGGTCCGACGGACCGCATTGGCCAGTGGTTCCACGTCACGAACGCTGAGCGGTCGGATGGTGACCTCGTTCTCGGTCCTGCGGCGCGCGAGACGGCGCCTGCGAGCTGGGGCGATCGCGTTGCGGCTGTGCCGCGACGACCGCGCCCACCTTGTGACTCGTACGGGGCTAGAGGCTCTGAGGTTTGGACGGAGGCCCGGTAGCCGGACGAACGGTCTTCGGCCAGCCCACGAGCGGCGAGCCCAATCGCATAAACACGCTCCGCTTGGCCGCTTCGACCTGCCATGTGTTGAGGCGTTCCACGTACTCCGCTGGGAGCACGTGGTAGCTATCGCGACAAGGATGCGTTCCACCTGGCCCGCATCACGCGAAGTGGATTCCAACGGGCGAAGACGACTGTTTGTTGACTTCAGTCATCCATGGTTCCATGAGCTCAGTTCGAAGTTCCTCATGGAAGCGCGGATGGCCATCTCACCGTGATCACGACCGAGTCCTCCTCGGCCCGCCACGAGTGTCCGATCCCCGGGCCCCACATCGCGTAGTCGCCTTCCTGGTCGAGGACGAGGCTGTCCGCGGAGAGGTTGACGCGGAATCTGCCTTTCACGAGTAACAGCGCCGTCGTGCGCGTCTCGTCAGCCTGCCAGTCGGCTCGTTCTTCCCCACTGGCGTGAACGCCCCACTTGATCTCGACTCCTCCCGATTGGCGGACGTCGCCGACATCCATAAAGTGGCCGACGATCCAACCACGGTGCTCTTCGCCGTCACGGGTGGCGTTGCCGACGTACCAACTTCCTGTGCTCACGAAATCCTCTCAATCGTCGGCAGCCTCACCCGGGAGGGACCCAGCCACTACTCTGGCCGCCTCGAGAAGTTTGGACGACTTCTGAAAACGCGCCGACCGTGTGCCTTGTCGCACCTGATCGGTAGGGTTCAGCATGTGAACGCGTCGGATACCGCAACCCAGCTACTCAGTGGCGTCGGCACGCGCGTCGCCCACTCACGCGCTGTGGCCGGCCAGGCGTTCATCGTCGCCACTCTGCTGGACACCCCGTGGACTTCAGCGCTGATCGACGCAGCCTGGTTGCACGATGTCGGATACGCGCCCGCGGTGGTCGACACCGGGTTTCACCCACTCGATGGGGCCCGGTATCTGCGTGATCGGGGCTGGCCTTCGGAGGTATGCCGTCTTGTCGCGTGGCACACGGGCGCTGGCGTGGAGGCAGAGATGCGTGGCCTTCACGCGGTCCTGGCTGATGAGTTCGCTTCGCCCCCGTCGGAACCCGCGGCGGCGCTTGCTTGGGCAGACCTGACGTCGTCGCCGACCGGCGAGCGGTGTTCGGCCGAGGAGCGACTCGCGGAGATCCTTTGTCGCTATCCTCCGTACTCCATCGTGCACCGGACCGTGGCCGCGTCCCGTGAATCCTTGCTCAGCACAGCAGCCTGGATCGACGCGCGAATGGGCTGTACTCAGCCGATATAGGGGGCCGACGCCGACCAGTCGAGCCCGTGACCGACACGCAGCCGCTGCGCTGGATGCATGCTGAGCGCGTCGAGTTCGTCTCGTTGGAGCCAGCCGACCTCAGTCGACTCCGAGCTTCCGCGAAGTGTCCCTCCGATCGGGCGGGCCCGGAAGCAGAGCGAGAACTGCTGACGCACCTCGCCGTCGTCGTAGGCGATGATGTGCTTGGGGTCGCTGTAGATTCCGACTAGCCCGGTGATCTCGACATCGATGCCCGTTTCCTCGTGTACTTCGCGGATCACGGCTCTGCTGACGCTTTCGCCCAGTTCTACCTCACCGCCGGGCAACGCCCACCTGTCGTTGTCGGTGCGATGGATAAGCAGGATCCGTCCGTCGTCGTCGGTCACGACCGCCGTCACTGCAGGGACGATCGAGTTCGGCCGGGGAGCGCTCGGATCGTCGTAGTAGTCGCGGCGGGCCATCACACGACCTCCGGCCGCGTGTCGAGTCGGGTTCCGGTCGCCCAGACGCGTTCGAAGGTGTCGAGGTAAGCCGAGAACAGCTCGGCACCGGGGACGCGCCGGAGGCGCATCAGGGGAGTCATATGGCCGGGCAGACCGTAGAGGTGTGTGTTGACCAGCATGTCGTCATCCGATCGGTAGATCGAGCAGTACAGAGTCGTGTTGTGCAAGCGGAACTCGGTGTTCGGCGTCTGAATCACTTGACGGTAGTTGTGGATCGTGTTGGTGATCTTGGCAGAGATCGCTGTGCCAATCTCCTCTTCTTCGCCTCGCTGTTGGACAGCAGCGCTCTCGGGATCACCAAGTAGGAACCGCACCCTCACTCCAGATTTGGCCTTGCGCACCAACACCTGGCGAACAGCGGGGTCCTCGGACAGCCAGAAGCCGGCAAATACCAGCACATCGATGTGTTGAACAGCGCGCTCGAAGAGCTCAACCCACACGCCGATCGGCACGAGAGACCGAACCGGCCAAATCGCGAGCATCTCGGCCATCCCCAGATCGCGTGACTGTTCGACGGAGGTCGGCGCCCACAGGTAGCTGGGATCGACGCCCAGCAGTTTGGCCAGTGCGTGCTGGTTCCGCCGGTAGGGGAGATGTCCGTTGATCCAACGCTCGACGGTCTTGCGGTCCTTGCCGAGAGCCTCGCACACCTCGTCGACACTTAGCCCCGCTTCGTAGATCGCGGCGCGCACCCGTTCATTGGCCACTATGCACCTCCTAGAAATCTCGGGGCATCATCGACGAAGCGAGATTTCGAAAGATTTCCAGCGGCGCGGTTACGGCGTCCTCCCGTTCTGGCGGACCGTCATGGTATGGCACAGGCCACCTTCTACTGCTCGTACGGGTCCGACCGCAACGCCGCTCTTTCTGGCGACCCGGACGATCTGAGCATCCGCCGTCTCACGGCGCTCCTCACTTCACTGCTGGATGAGTCTCGAGCTCCCACCCTCCCCGACTGGACCTACCGGACCTGGTGCTTGGCGCTGCAGTACCGGGAGTTGAATCCGCGGGCGCAAGCTTCCACGAAGGAGTTGGCCAGCAGGCGCGACCAGGCGCTGTCCCACCCGGAGGTGAGACAGCTGGTTGAGTGGGCGGGCTCGCGGAGGAGGGACAACCCCGCCGTGGGTGCTGCGGCGGCCCTGACGACAGTGCGGTTGGCCCAACGCCGTTCCCGTTTCGCTTCGATGGACGTAGCGGAGCTCGGCCGCCGGGTTGCGGTCGAGGCCGATGCGGCGCGGCCGGTTCGATTCTTGCCCTCGCCCTTACCCTCGCAGCGAGCTCGAGTGAGGCTCCCCTACTCAGACTGGGACGCCGCAGCCGAGGAAGAGCCAACTCGTAGAGAGAACCCGCGGCTGGCCTCAACGGTCGGCGAGTTGCTGGCCTTGGCGGGAGCAGACTCGAACAGCTCGTTGTCGGCTATCGAAGCCGCAGTCATCCAGGCCGGAGACTGGTGGGCGCGACACGCGTTACCGGTGCCGACATCGGTCGACGGTCCTCGCCTGCCCGGAGTAGTCGCGGGGGAACAACTCAAATCGTATAAACGGCTCTCAGTTCAGATACCGGACCCGACACTGCTCAGTCTGGTGACGGGTCCCCATCCCGGTCGCTGCCGGGGGCGCCAAGTGGCGTGGCGGAGAGGGCTCACCTTTTGGGTCGCCGCTCGACTGGCGTCGCCCGATGCGACGCGCCAACCCCCGCCCGAGACCATCCACTGGTGGCGCACGCAGCTCGCTGTTCTGGCGCTCCGGCCGGCGAACATATCCGTGTCGTCCCGCGGCGGCTACTTGAAGACCGTCGGTACCAGGTAGCCAATGTTGTCCACGTGCGCAGGACTCAGCTCGGGACTCTGTCCTGAGTGGCTCGCTCGTTACCTCACGACGCACATGCCGCTCGTGCGTCGTGGCCTATGGATAACCACCGTCCAGCCGCTCCTCGCCCGCTCAAACGATGTGCGACGAACGGTAGGTAGCCCGGTAACCGCCGGCGGCAGCGTCTGCGCGATCACATCGTCCACCCATGACGGAGGTCCGCAAGTGCGCCTGCAGCGCATCGAAGAGTCTTACGGAGCACCCGCGTGAGCGGGCCCTCGACCGGGCTGTCGATCGCTGCCGGTGCGGCCCTTGTGGCGAGCGCGGCCCTCGTCCTCGGACTCACCGTGATAGGCGGGGCCGACCAGGACACGACGTCAGCGTCGATCGTGACCGTCGCCCAGTTGCCAGCAGAGACGTGCTCGATCACCGGGCCGGTGCGAAACCTCACTGTCTCCGAGGCGGCAAACGCGGACGCGATCGTTTCGGCAGCGATGGCAGCCTCGAACGAGAGCTCCCGTGCGGCCCGCATCGCCCTCATGACCGCAATGACCGAGAGCGGACTCCAGGACCTCGACTACGGGGAGCAAGACTCGCTCGGACTGTTCCAAGAGCGCCCCTCACAGGGTTGGGGGACCCCGGCCCAGATCATGGAGCCCAGCTACGTCACCGATGCATTCGTCGGTCGGCTGCTCTCGATGCCGCACTGGCAACAGATCGCGCCCTGGCTCGCCGCTGAGCACGTGCAGCACTCGGCCTACCTTGACGGGTCCGACTACAAACCGAACTGGGTACCTGCGGGCACGATCCTCTCCGAGGTCCTCGCCAATGGCGATGCCCCAGGAGCCTGCGGACAAGGCACCGGCGGCCTCGCCGTCAAAGGGACGGGGCACGGGCTGCCTCCGGGGTACAGCGCTCCGGCGGGCACACCACCGAAGCACGCCGAAGTAGTCAGCTTCACCCTCGCTCAGCTCGGAAAACCGTATGTGTGGGGCGGTGCCGGGCCGGACGCCTATGACTGCTCGGGGCTGACCATGGCCGCATGGGCAACCGTCGGAGTCTCCTTGGCGCACGCCTCCAGCGTCCAGCAGACAGAGGGCGTCGCTGTGACCGCGGCTCAGCTCGTTCCTGGAGATCTCGTGCTCGTACCGGGCTCGGACTCACCGGGTCCAGGTCTCGCCGGCCATGTTGGCATCTACCTCGGTGACGACCTCGTCGTTTCTGCCATCGACACGCAGTACGGGGTAGCCGTTCAGACCTGGGACACGTTCGTCTCTGGCGGCCTGATCGCACTTCGCGATCCGGCCCCAGGCGAGTAACAGCAACCAACCAACAAAGAGAGGTCACAACCCATGAATGTCAGCCCGAACACCACGGGTCTTCCCGGCATCACTGAGCTCGAGACCATCGTCGGGGCATTGCTCACCATCGCTCTCATCGCCAGCCTCGCGGGACTTGTGATCTCGGCGATCGTGTGGGCGATCGGCAACCACTCTGTCAACCCGGTCCTGGCCGGGCGGGGCAAGTCCGGCGTGCTCGTGGCATTCGTCGCCGCCTTGATCACCGGCGGCGCGGTCACGCTCATCAACTTCTTCTTCAGCGCAGGTTCCCACCTGTGAGGCGACGCAGGATCGCCGGAGTGGTCGCACTGGTGCTCGGCACTGCGGTCATCGCGGGAGGTCTCGCCGTCGTGGTCACCGGCGGACATCGCGCGGTGAAAAGCCATGCCATAAGAAAGACGGCTTCCTCAACGACAACGACGTCTTCGATTCCGACAGGTGGCTGGCAACCCGTCGCGCCCGCGACCACCGTGGCCGAGGGGACGCCGGTACAGCAGCAGTATGACAAGGGTTTCGAGGAGGGGTTCTCATCGCCGGCCAACGTAGCGATGCTGCACCGGGCCGAGACCTTGGCACTCCCCGGTCCCGCGATCGCCGGCGGTTGGCCGGCTCTCGCCTTGAGCGAGACGCCCGACGGCTGGGCCATCGAGTTCGCATCCGGCCTCCTCGACATCAATTTCGCCCGCCAGAGCCGTAATGCGCTCGGAGCGTGGCTCGTCGCGGAGGAGGCGCCCGACCTCATGCCCGGCATCCCGAGCGCGTTCTCCGAGCGGGCGTTGTACGTCTCGCTTCTCGAACCGGGGATCATCGGCCAGGCATCGCCGCTCTTATCGCCAAGTCAGTGGCGCGCCGACGCGGCGGCAGGAGTGAGGTGGTCGGCGGACGATCTCGAGGGGCAGCTCGATCCGCAGTGGCAGCAGATGATCGACGCCGGCTGGCAACCGCCGGACATCCGAGCTGTGGTCGAGGACGTCTCTGGAGTGCTGAGGGTCACACAGGGAAGGGCCTCGACCACGAGGCACTTCTCCATGGTGATCCAGGTCGGGTCGGCCCATTGGCGTGACGGATACGGGACCGTGCTCGTCTCGGACTGGAAGGTGTCCTAGAGATGGCCTGTGAGTGGTACAACCCGGCCACCTACGGCGAATGCGCCGGCGACGTCGCCAAGTCCGCCGCAGGCGACGCGTTCAACGCGATCGCCCAGTCGTTCGGGGACGCGGCCGACCACGCCGTCAGTTGGTTGTGGGGCCAGATGAGCGCGGCGACGGCGGTGCACCTCGGCGGGACGGGCTTCAACCTGGAGCTCGGCATCACCGCCGCGATCGCCGGGGTGGTCGCCGTCGGTCTGTTCGCCATCCAGATCATCCAGAGCGTCCTTCGTCGCGAGCCCGGTGGTCTCGCGCGAGCCCTTAAGGGCCTCATCGTCGCGTTCATCGGCGGTGGTGTGGCGATCGCCGTGGTCAACCTGCTTCTCGTGGCGACCGACGACTTGTGCGCCGGCGTCGTTCAGGCCGCCACCGGCACCGACATCACCGGACTCGGCAAGCTCATCTTGGGAACCGGCGCGCTGACGACGGCAATGGGCGGGGCGGCGCTGCTCTTGTTGTCGCTCGCCTGCATCGTCGCGACGGTGATCGTCTACTTCGCGCTCGTGATCCGCAAGGTCCTCATCGTCGTCACCGCCATATTCGCCCCTCTCGCGTTTGCCGGATCGCTGGCGGACATCACCGTCTCGTGGACACGTCGTTGGATCGAGACGACCGTCGCGCTCATCGTCTCCAAGCTGATCCTGATACTGATCTTCGTCGCGGGCTACGGCATCTTGATCGAGGGCGTCGGCCAGGCCGGTTCTGGCACAACCCAGAAGGTGACCCAGGTGATCTCGGGCATCCTTGTGCTCTTCCTCGCCGGGTTCGCACCATGGTCGGCGCTGAAGATCGTCCACTTCACAGGTGAGCATGCCCACCAGCTCCACTCGCTCGGGGCGAGCACCGTCGCCGGAGCAGCAGTGAGCGGCCGAATGGCGCAAAAGGCCGTCCCGTACTTCGCACGCTTCGTGGTGCCAGCGGCTGGCGGTGCCGCCGGAGCCGTGGCAGGGTCCTCTCTCGCAGGCGCGACGGCAGGTTCCAGCGGACCTGTCACCGGGCCGGGCGGTGTACCCGGCGGGAAGGAAAGTACAGGCCCCGCGAGCGGAACTGTCGCTCAAGGTGGTGCCGCCACACCGCCTTCGTCTGCAGCCTCTCCGGCCGGTCCACGACAGGGCCGGACCGGCTCAGCGGACGGCGCCGGGCCCGGGATGTCGCCCGGATCCTCGTTGGCGGGGAGCACGTCGTGAGCACCGACCCAGGTACCACGCCTCCCCCCTTGAGCGTCCGGTTCGCTCGTCGTTCGACTCGCGGCCTTCTGCTTGGATTCTCCACTCCCCGTGTGGCCGCCTTCGGGTCTGCAGCGGTCGTGGCCGTCGTAGCGCTCTTCGTCGGTGGACCCATGGCCTTTGTCGCGTCCGGTCTGATCTGGCTGCCACTCGGGGCCTCCGCCTTCGTACGGGTGGCGGGGCGCCCGGCTGTCGAGTGGGCGGGAACAGCCGCCCACTTCGGAGCCCGCAGGGCCAATGGCCAAACGGAGTTCCGGGCGCGGATCGAGAGACCCAGGCCTGCTGGGACCCTCGCGTTGCCGGGCGACGGCGCCTCGATGCGTCTTCATGTCGATCAAGCTTCTGGGGCGGTGATGATCCATGACCCGCACCGCCAGACGCTTTGCGCCATCTTGTCCGTCAGTCATCCCGCGTTCGCGCTACTCGACGATCCCGACCGCTCGCTCAGGGTGAGTCGCTGGGGCCGGGTCATCGCCCAGCTCGCGCACTCGGGGACGTGTGCCGCCCTCCAGGTGCTGGAAGCGACGATCCCCGATCCGGCACGGAGCCAGAGCGACTGGTGGGAGACACATGGCCGAAATGACGGGGAGTGGGCGGCAACTCAGTACCAGGCGCTCTTGGACCAGGTGCGCCTGGACTCCTCCACCCACCGCACCACCGTGAGCCTGTCACTCGACCTCCGCGCGGCCGCCCGGGCGATCAAGGCGGCCGGGCGCGGCGTCCGGGGGGCGGCCGAGGTGCTGCGCGCCGACATGGCCGCTCTTACAGACGCGCTCCGCCAGGCCGGTTTGCGCCCCGTCGGATGGCTCGGCGAGGCAGACCTCGCCGCCATCGTCCGCCAGGCCTTCGAGCCGTCCGTGGAGATCGATCCCACCTCGGACCCGGCGGCCAACTTGAGCCATGCCGGCCCGGTCGCTGTCTCGGAGTCCTGGCATCGGCTGCGTCACGACTCTGCCTGGTCCAGCGTGCTCTGGGTATCGGAATGGCCTCGTATCGCCGTGCCGCCCGACTTTCTGCATCCGCTCGTGTTCGCGCCCGGTGTGCGCCGGACACTCTCGATCACGTCGCGGCCGCAGCCGACCGATGCGGCACTGCGCCAGATCCGCCGGGAGAAGACCGAAGCGGTCGCCGACTCCGCGCAGAAGGCCCGCGTCGGCCAGCTCGCCGATCTCTCGGACTCCCAGGAGTACGACGACTTGATGGCGAGAGAACGCTCTGTGATCTCGGGTCACACCGACGTGGAGTTCACCGGTCTTCTTACCGTGACGACACCCACGGCCGAGGCTCTCGACGCTGCGGTCGCCACGATCACGCGGGCCGCCGCGCAGGCGAGCTGCGAGGTGCGGCCGCTGTATGGACGCCAGATGCAGGGCTTCATCGCGGCCGCTCTTCCTCTCGGGCGGACGACGTTCTGATGGGCGACAAAGCGACCCTGGGACTTCGGCGTCGGCGGGGCCATGCCGAGACGCGGCGAGGCGGCGACCCACTTCCTCGCATCCCCTCCTCTCTGCCGCTCGAGTCGGGCACCCGGGTCTATGGCGCGGCGGGCTGGTCCCCTGAGCGCTCTGGCCGAGGGGCACGACGGTCGGCTCGTCAGGTGGAGCTCGAGTACCGCAAGAGACTCATGGACCAGCGCAGGGCCGAGATCGAGGCACTCCGCCAAGAAGAGCGCGAACGACCCTTCCTGGCACGGGGTGGCGAGCCCGGCCCGATGGCGGGCCGTTCGTACCGGCGCCTCAAGCTCGTCCCGCACCGGGCGACCTCCGAAGTGCTCGCCGGTGCCTACCCCTTCCTTGCAGAGGAGGGGCTCGGTTCGTCGGGGATGCTGATCGGCCAGGACGCCTGGTCCGGGGCGGCCTTCTGCTACGACCCGTGGGAGCTGTACCGCCAGGGAGCGCTCACCAATCCCAACATCTGTCTCGCCGGCCAGATCGGCCGGGGGAAGTCCACCCTGGCGAAGTCTCTTGCCGCTCGCTGTGTCGCCTTCGGGCGGCGCGTGTACGTCCCGGGCGACCCGAAGGGCGAGTGGACCGTGGTGACCCGCGCCCTCGGAGGCCAAGCAGTGGAGCTCGGCGTCGGAACCGCCGCGCGTCTCAACCCGCTCGACGACGGACCACGCCCTTCCGGACTGGACGACGCTTCGTGGCAGGCACACGTGAGAGCAAGGCGACTCGGCCTGCTCGCAGCGCTTGCAGAAGCCACGCTCGGCCGGGTGCTCCGGGCGACTGAGCGCACCGCTCTAGATACAGCGCTCGACACCGCTAGGTGCGAGAACTCGACGCCGGTCCTGCCAATGGTCGTGGACGCGATGCTGGAACCCGAATGGCCCTTTGCCGGCTCGACAGTCGAGGAGCTCCGCACCGACGGTCGCGAGGTTGCCCATGCGCTTGCTCGCCTGGTGCGGGGCGACTTGGCCGGGCTCTTCGACGGCCCGTCCACGGTCCAATTCGACCCCGGCTTGCCGATGCTGTCGTTGGACCTGTCGGCCATCTCCGGCTCGGACACCTTGATCGGCCTGGTGATGACTTGTGCTTCTACATGGATGGAGGCCGCACTGGCCGACCCAACCGGGGGGCAGCGCCTTGTCGTTTACGACGAGGCGTGGCGCCTGTTAGCGCAGCCGGTCCTGCTCGCGCGGATGCAGGCCCAGTGGAAGCTGTCGCGCGCCTGGGGACTGGCGAACCTCATGGTCCTTCACCGTCTGTCGGATCTGGATGCCGTTGGCGACGTCGGATCGGAGGCCCGCGGGCTCGCACAAGGATTGCTCGGGGACACCGCCACGCGCATCTTGTACAACGAGCCTTTCGAAGAGGCTCAGGCCGCCGGCAACGTGCTCGGTCTCACTTCGGTCGAGGTCGCCCAGCTTCCCCTTCTTTCCCGCGGCGAAGGGCTCTGGAGGGTGAACGAGCGAGCATTCGTCGTCCGCCACATCTGCACGCCCGACGAGCTGACTCTCTTCGATACCGATGCTCGGATGCTCTCGAGATAGGAAAGTCGAGGTAGACACTAAGCACCCATTTGCCTGTGTCCCGCTCGGAGTGCGTGAGCCAAGATCGGAAGCCCTCCTAGCCTGGGCTCGACGATGTCCTCACGGACAAAGGAGCCGGACTGTGGCCTACGAGCTCATGTACCACGACCTTGTCGAGGTTCCATGCGGCAACCGCCGACCAGGCATCTTTTGGTTACGTCTGTACAAGGGTAGTGCCCACCTTGTAGCCATCGTCACGGAGGTGCCAGGCAACCCTTCTCGGTGACGAACGGTATCTCGCGGATCGCGTATTACCTGAACGAACGATTCGGTGTCACGCTAGCTGGGGGTAAGCGCTTTGGAGGCGATCACTCGTTTGCATGCCTCTCAAGTCTGATTCTTGTCAGGAGGCACCGTCCGGTCGGATTCTCTGCGCATCTCCCTGATGAGGTTCCTAGGCTCAAGGCCGACGAGGCTATTCGATGGGAGCGTCAGAATGACCGAGCAACCTGAACTGAAGGAAGCAACAGCTCTGCTTTGGGACGAAGCTCGACGCCAACTCGAAGAGCAGCGATCCACACTCGAATCCCTGCGGTCACGCTCGGTGGCTCTCCTGTCTGTCGCATCGCTCGTGGCGGCGCTCTTCGGGTCGCACCTTCTGCGTGGCGAACACCGTTGGTGGGTTACCGTGGCAATCGTTGTCGCGCTGGCTGCCTTCGGCTTGAGTGCGCTGTTTGTGGTCCATCTGCTAGCACCCAGGCAAGACTGGGAGTTCTCGCAGAGCCTGGCCGCGTATCTGACCGACATCAAGAATGGAGAAGACGTAACACCGGAGGACGTTTGCTACAACCTGGCCAAGGATTCACAAACGGCGCGCCGAAATAACGAATCAAAACTCAAGACTTTGCACAGCGAGTTCGGTTGGGCCTGCGCGCTGCTTGGACTCCAGGTGATCGCTTGGGCGGTAGCCAGCTTTTGACACGTCTCAACGTTTCCGGGTATCTCGGTTTGGATCGTACGGTCGTTCCTTTGGCGTACCCTTTTCCGCCGGTTCGCGCTTGTCGGGTTGCGCGGGCTCGGGCTGCGGCTGCGGCTGCGGACCTTGTTCAGGCATATCGATACTCCTCGCTGGAGCGTGGGCTTCGTAGTCTTCTCGTCGCACGTATCCCGGAGTAATTCAAGCATCATTCGACGTGGCCAGACTGAGTTTCTCGACGCGCTGAAGTCTCGTTCCGCGCCAGCTTCGCCAACGCCGCCCATGTTGAGACATGCGGTGTCCGCTTCCTCCACGGGGTTCACCACGACGGCGTCAACTGTTGGGCAGTGGCCAGGCACGACGGGCACAACACCCAGCCGAGCACGGTCAGCTTGCAGCCGCAGACAGGCCCGAACGAACTCTGCATCGGCCTCCTTTCGTCGGGCGGAACCGAGACCTTCTCGCCGACGACAGGCTGGGACGTGTTCACGTCGTTCGGTGCCCCGCTCATGGCGAGCTATCGACCAACACGGCTCGCCACCTCTTATGGCTTCTACGTCACCGGTTCGAACGTCTAGTGGTCGAGCATCCTCGCTATGCTGGTCGTGACCCCTTGATCGGTGCCCCAGGTTTCTAAGATGCGTTCACATGATGTTTTGCACTGAGTGCCGCAGCCACGGCTTGACTCGCCGGCAGTAGCGGCAAACCCTACGAGCGGCGCCGTCGGGCGCCGCTCTTGCGTTACCCGCAGATCAGGCGGGCGGTGCCGGCCGGCAGCCCCGTAGCGATTGCCGCGAGGAAGAAGAGCAGGACGCCCGCCACCGCTATCCCTAAGCCGCTGCCGGCGAATTCCCGGATGGTGCCGTGCGCTCTCGCGTCTCCGGCCTCGCGCTCGGAGCGCTCGACTTCCTGATCGGCGCGCACTGCGGCAATGTCCTGGGCGTGGGCCTGGCGCCCGCGGGCGACCTCGTCCGTGAGGGCCTTGAACTGCCCTTCGAGGGCGTCGAGCCGCTGTTGTACGGTCAAGCCGCTCACCTCCCCGGCCGCCGTGGCCGTCATGGTTGCGGTCGCGGTGGCGGTGGCCGAGATGTCAGACGAGAGCGGTACGACCCTGACCCTTCCCCGCGAGACCAGCCGGATCGAGTACCTCAAGCGAAAGAGCGCGGCCGCCACGACCCGGCGAACGGACCTGGCCAGTCGGTGTGCGGTTGCGATCGTGCCGGCGCCGCCGCTGAACTTCCAGGTGCTGTCGAGGCCGTAGAGGGCGAGGAGAAAGCCGACCGTCTCGAAGGCCACTCCGACCCTGACGATGTTCGCCGTCGAGCACATAGGTCGCCGCCGTCCTAGGCCGTTGCGCTGTGTCGACTCTGCGGGCCGGCCAACTTCTTCTGTTTCTGTGGGTCTCGGCTCTTTCGTCTCCACCTGCGAGGTGGTGGCACGATCCGCTGAAACTCAGCGATGAACGTCTCCCTCGCCGCGAGCAGAGCGACCTCGAGCGGGCGCAGCGTCTCGTCGACGTCGGCGTCAATCTTCAGCGCGTACGTGTTGCGAGCGTTCATTAGTCGGAGAGCTGCCCTGTCGATCGGGCTGTCGAGTGGGAGTTGCAGCCGTAACGACGAGACAGCGGCGGTCGCCTCGAGGTTGAGCGTTAGAGCTTGGTCCCTCACGCGTACTTGGGATTCCGGGCTGAGGCGACTCCAGATCAGCGCCTCTCCACCTGTCACGACCGTGTTATCTATGTTTCGCACGAACGCGACGCAAGACGCATAGAGCCGCTCGCGGTCGCGGTACCGTCGCTCCTGCGTGGCCACCACTACCGTGGCCGTGATACCAGCGAGCGCTACTACGCCGGTCACGATCGTCGCCACGTCGGTCACGTCACCAGACGGTAGCGCTCGCCCGGGTCACAGGCCGGCCTTGGCGTTGCGGGTCGTGCTCTAGTCGCTCTCGTGATGACGCCGGCCGAGCAGTGCCGCAAGGTGGCGTCGTGACGGACCGCCTGCACCCACTCGGTTCTCCCAGCAGGGCGGTCGTAGTCTGTATCCGTGGGGACCACGCTCTCCTACGGCGACAACCTCGACCTTCTGCGCCAGCACATCCACGACGAGTCCGTTGATCTGGTCTACCTAGACCCGCCATTCAACTCCAACGCCACCTAAAACGCCCTCTTTGCAGAACAGGACAGAACCCGGTCGGCTGCTCAGATCGAAGCCTTCACTGATACATGGCAGTGGGATCAAGCTGCCTTTCACGACTACCAGGTGACCGTCGAGAAGGGCGGGAAGGTCGCTGATGCCCTCGCACCTCCGCCCTGCGCCGCGGCTTTGCCGCTCGTTCCACTTTGTCGCTCATGATCCGGGCAGTTCGCCGAGGGCAGAACCCGACTTGAATCGCCTAGCTACCCGCGACCGAGCCTCCTAGAATTGCGCTCAGTGAGGTACCGTCGCTATTACACGCAGAAGAACAAAGACGGCTCTCGGACGGTCGTCTCGACGGGACCGGCAGCGACGCTCTGGATGGGGTTCGTGAAGTTCATCGTCGTCGTCGGACTCCTCGGCTGGCCAGCGATCGTGGTTGGTGACAACCTCCGTGGGGCGCTCGCATGGGTGATCGGCGTTCCGTGCGAACTGATCTGGCTGGTCATCGCTCTCGGAGTGTGGGGTATGTACGACGCGAAGGCGAAAGGGCGCGTTCGCGGCGACTCGGAAACGGAACGCCTGTGGGCGGCGACCCACGCGGAGATGGAGCAGCGGCACGCCGCGATCCTCGCGGACATGAAGAACAGGCCCCTGTACAAGACGCCCCTACGATCGGGTCTGTCGATTGCCGACGAGCTACTGAAGCTCACACAATTGCGGGACCAGGGCGCACTGAGCCCCGAGGAGTTCGAGGCACAAAAGGCGAAACTCCTCAGGTAGTGGGTTCACTGCCTACAGCTGCTGACGATTGCCGACCTGCTCAACGGGCGCAGGATCCAGATGCCAGACACCGCCTCGATGGCCGCGAACGTCACGCACAAGCGAGTACCCAGGGCGCCGACTCAGCGTCCCCTGTTCGAGCCGGGCGACTAGCCGCAGAGTTCGTACCTATGCCCGCAGCGGCACCTTCGAGTGTGTTATGAGCACCTCGTCCTCCCCATAGCCGACCGAGGCCAACAACAGGCGCAGGGATCGTCTGGCAAGTTCTGGGTGTGCCGTCGGGCCAATAACGATTTCGCCAATGTGGGCGCGGCGCGGCGAGCGATCCGCGCTGACGCCCAGCGCTACGTAGGGAACGAGTCCTAATGCCGGATCCATCCGGAAGTTCAGGATTCCCTTCTCCGCCAGTTCGACACTAAATACTCGGCTGACAATGCGCCACTCCATCTCCTCGACAAAGCCAGGACTCTTGCTTAGCGGGGCATAGAAGCCAAGACGCCCGAAGTAGTTGTCGACGAGCGACTGAAAAACAGGCAGGCGCTCCTGGTCCTTCATCCCATGCCGCTGGTACGTCTCGACGGCGGAAATGACCTGCGCACGAAGCTCCTTCTTCTTCGCCTCTTCGTCGTAGTCGACGCGCTGGAACTTATACGGCCCGAACTGCTGCTCGGTCGAAGTCGATTCGATGTCGGCCCGCTTAAAGCCGATCGCGTACCCACCCCGCGCATATCCCCGCCACTGGCTCAACACGTCCGGATTCTGGCAGAAGCAGGCGACGAAGCAGGCGAAATCATCGCGCCATAGCTCTTGTTGCACGTCCGCAGCCAGTTGGATCATGTTGAGCACTTCCTGAACCGGACTTCCCGGAGGCGGACTACCCGTCGTAAGGCCATTGACCACCTCAGCAAGCAGCTGGAAGGCGTACTCGAGCTCGCTGGCGTCGTTCAGGTACCGTGCATCAGTAGCCCAGAGCTGGCCCGTCGTGAGAATGCCGTGCAGGCCGTTCGCGTCGGTGTAGTGGTAGAGCAGCCCGGGATCGTCGGCGTCCGACACGGTACCGGGTCTAGCAGACGGCTGTCTCAGTAGCGGGGCTATCAGCCTGAAAAGGCGTCTTCGGTGGTCCCGTCTCCTCGTTGGGGGATGGCAGGGGCCTTGCCGTCTCAGGCGGGCGGCTCTGACAGGCGGAAGACAGGCCTGAAGTCGGGGTCGCCGGCGACGCCGGCCTCGAAGGCGATCGGGTCGCCGTGAGGGCGCTGCCACCCGACATGTATGAGCGGCTCGTGGCACGTCTCCAGCGGCACGTAGGGGCCGGTGAACTTCCCGCTCCCGGTGCCTGCGGCCTCGTCCACCTGCACGAAGACCGGCACATAGCGTGGGTCTTCGTCGGCGCCCGGCGGCTTCGGCGGGTCACGGAAGAGTTGCTTGTGCGCCGGCACCCTTCCGACAGGAACTGCCATCGACTTGAGCGATCATTGTCCCGCTCCCTTCTTCAGGACGAGGGTACGCGAACCGGAAGGCCCCGCTGCGGACACCGGACCCGTTGCCACTGGGCCTTGACGCACATGGCTCCTGCTGCAGATCCAGTAGATCGCGCGTGCCAGGTCGAATCCGTACGGACGCCGCGAAACTAGAGCCCACCGCGTGTCGTTCTGCAATGACGCAAGTTCGCCAGCCGTGCTCGCTACCCCTGGAGACGTCAACCCGGACAGGCGCCTCACACTCTCGAACGTCGTCATCACGCTGTACCTCGCCGGGCCAGCGCACGCCTGGCGGGCAGCGCTTGTCTTCGCCGGTGCCTTCGTGCTCGTGGGGCCAGTACCGCGTTGGTTAAAGCGGCGCGAGCGCCCGCAAGCCGTGGTGATCCCCATCAGCACGGCGATCGCCGCGACTGCGACCGTGACTGTGACCGTGACAGGAATCGCCCACGCGGCAGCGACCGGGAACGTCGTGGCTGGGTGAACATTCGCGAACACTCGCATAGACGACCGACACCGTCACGCCGAAACCTGCCAGCTCGAGCCGCCCAACCTGGGAAACCATGTTGAGTGCCGCCTTCGTTGCCGAGTATCCGCCGAGCCCCGAGTTCCAAGCCCGGGCCGTGCCCGGACCGGACAGGACAGCCACGCCCTACGCTTCCCTCGCAAGGTCGTTGGGTAGGGTCCGGAACGATTAGCGCAGAGGGACTCGAACACCGAACCTCCCGAGAGAGGGTCTCGCGGGGGGTCCCTTTGTAGCTAATCACCGCCTGGAGCGATCGGATGTGCCAGGAACGTGGCGCTGTCCACCAGACCAAGGTCACCGGGTCCGTAACGACAGTTCGAGAGAACCGACGACCTTGAGAGGCAACCCCGGGGTTCTCAGCGAGCCCCCCATGGCCCAACGGACTAAACCGCACGATCTTCTACGCAGGCCCGGGTCTCAATAGCCTGGACGCCCTAGTGCGTACTTAGTAGGAGCGGTCATTCCGACCGCTTCCGAAAGGAGGCGCAATGGCATCGCGGGAACAGTTGTCCAAGCAGGAGTGGACCGAACGGACCGCCGCAAAGGTGGCGCTGGCCCAAGAGATCTTGGCAGCCGAGGTAACAGCTCTTCAGTCCGGAGAGGACTGGCAGCGCTACTTGGCCTTCCAGGCCCGGCTGCACACCTACAGCCCGAACAACGTCATGTTGATCGCCGCCCAGCACGCCTTGGCGTACGGCGAGGGACGAGTGGGTGCTCCAGAGCCGACCTACGTCGCCGGGTTCAACACCTGGCGAGCGCTCGGCCGCTCGGTCGACAAGGGCCAGCACGGATACGCAGTGCTCGCTCCTTGCAGATACGAACGCCAGATCGCCGTTGATCCTGACGGCAATGCCCGCCGGCTCTCTGTCGGTGAAGCCCTTGCAGATGGCGAGACGATCGAGCGCCGCAACGTGCTGGGCGGCTTTCGCATCGAGCACGTCTTCGACGTGTCGCAGACATCCGGCGTCGAGGTCCCCGAGCCCGTGCGCCCGAGGCTCCTCGAAGGTCAGGCTCCTCAAGGCCTCGGTTCCTCCGTGCTGGCGATGATCGAGGACGCCGGTTACCGGGTCGACACCGTGGCGAGCGCCGCGCCGATCGGAGGGGCCAACGGCCAGACGGACTGGGGGCAGAAGATCGTGCTCGTCCGCTCCGACATGAACGAGGCCGCGATGGTGAAGACGCTGATCCACGAGACAGCCCACGTCCTTTTGCACACGGACCCTCCGGGTATGTACCTCCCCCGGCCGTTGAAGGAGGTGGAGGCCGAGTCCGTCGCCTACGTCGTCGCCTCGGCGCACGGCATGCCGACCGGTGACTACAGCTTCCCCTACGTGGCTTCCTGGGCCGGCGAGGCCGGCGCCAAGGCCGTACAAGCCACCCAGCTCCGCGTCGCGAGGACCTCCCGCCAGATCATCGAGTCGAGCACGGCTCTGCACACTGGCGGCGGCAGGGTACCGGGAGTGGAGGCGGCGATCACCGCCGCCCAGGCGAGGCGGGCCGAACTCGAAGCCCGGCTGGTCGCCACACCAGATGCCGAGCCGGTCGCCGTGGTGGTGGCGTGATGCCGGGCTACCCGCAGGCTCCGACAGAGACCCCGCCAACCCTCACGCTCGTCGCGTTCCCCGACCCGGTCGTGGAGCGCTTCGGGCACCGTCCGGGGAGCCCGTACGTCGAGTTCGTCTGGTTAGGGATCCTCGGGCCCTCGACCACGTTCGCGTGGCAGCGTCTCGCCCGCCAGGCAGCGGCGATGCCTTCCACAAAGATCGACATAACCGACCTGTCGGTGAGTCTCGGCCTGGGCGAAAGCCTCGCCCGCAACGGCGTCGTGTCGCGCACGCTTGCCCGGCTCGTTGCATTCGATGCCGCGCGCCGGCAAGGTGACATCCTGGCGGTTCGCCTCGCGTTGCCCGACTTATCGGAGCGCCGCCTGACCCGTTTGTCCTATTCGGCGCGCTTGGCACACGAACGCTTCGCCCACGGCACGCGCAGCGTCACGCTGGCCGGCGCTCCGCTCGAGCCGGCGATGACGGTCGGATTGTGACCTATGGAAAACGGCCCTCCAAACGGCGAGCTCTGCGGCTGCGGCCACGCGGCTCTGCAGACGGGGGCGGGGGTGCGGCTGCGTACTCTTCGACGATCCGGTCCGGCATCGTGACGGGCTGGCTTGTTCCCGCTAGGCGGTTAGTCCGATGACGCCGGGTCCGTCGCCGAAGGTGGCGTGATGGATCGCCAGCCGCGCGGTTACGAGGACGTCGCCTTTGGCCTGTTGGTTGGAGTCACTGCTGTCACCGGCGTGTTCTGGGCCGGGGGAGCGGCCTCGGCGTGGGCATCCGGCCACCGGCTACCGCACGGAGAACCACTTGCAGGGCTCGCCGCACTGGCGCATTTGAGCAACCCGTCTAAAGCGTGGCATTCGCCTGTCGGTCCACCTGAGATCTACTGGGCCTGCACGGCGGCGGCGCTCGCTGTCGCGAGTTTCGTCGCCTTCGCAGGATGGCGGCTCTGGCGCTTCGACGTCGGCGCCAACAAGACGACCTCTCCGGTGCGAGCAGAAGGGCTCGCACTGCGCAGTGAGGTGCGCCGCGCTGCCGGAGCTCGAGCTCTGGTCGCCCGGTCCAAGACGCTCCGACCGTCCCTGCAACGCCCGCGTCCCGCCGACGTCGGGTACCACCTCGGAACGAGCCGCGGTGTCGGGTGCTGGGCATCGGTGGAGGACTCGATGCTGTTGTTGGGTCCGCCCCGGTCCGGCAAGGGTCAGAGCGTCGTGATCCCGATGATCCTTGACGCGCCCGGAGCCGTCGTCACGACCTCGACCCGCTCTGACAACCTGGCGATCACCCTCGCGGCACGGGCGTCGCGTGGCCCGGTCGCAGTGTTCGATCCGCAACGTCTTGCCCAGCGCGCAACGCCGCTCCCGGCTCTGCGGTGGTCGCTCGTGCGGGGTTGCGAGAGCCCGCAGACGGCGATCATCCGGGCCGAGGCGCTCGTGAGCGAGACGAGTCGAAGCGGTGTCGAGAGCGGTACGTTCTGGCGCCAACAGGCACTCGCGGCGACCCGGTGCATGCTGCACGCCGCAGCACTCGGTGCCCGCTCACCCTCCGACCTCCACCGCTGGTCGCACTCAGCCCCCGGAGCCAAAGAGGCGGTGTCGATCCTCACCTCGCACCCTGAAGCAACACCGGGCTGGGAGCGAGCACTCGACGCGATCATCGCCTCGGACCAGCGCACGCGGGACTCGACCTGGGCGATGGTCGCGAACACCTTCGCGCCGCTCGCCGATCCCACCGTGCTCGCCGCGGTGAGCCCGGAACCCGGACGGGAGTTCGACCCGGTCGCGTTCTTGGCGATGCGAGGAACCTTGTTCCTGCTCGGTACCGCGAGCGGGGCATCGGCCACGGCCACATTGGTCGCCGCGCTGATCGAAGACGTGATCGACGCCGCGCGACGACTTGCCGCGAGCTCTCCCGGCCAACGGCTCGATCCCCCGGTCGCGCTCGTGCTCGACGAGGCGGCCAACTATCCGCTTCCGTCTCTGCCGTCGCTCGTGAGCGATGGCGGTGGGTCGGGCATCACGACCCTCGCAGTGCTCCAGTCGCTCTCCCAGGCGCGCGATCGCTGGGGACGCGAGGCCGCCGGGGCGATCTGGGACTCGGCGATCGTCAAGATCGTGCTCGGCGGCTCGGCCAACGCGGACGACCTGGCCGACCTCTCCCGCCTGATCGGGGAGAAGGAGGTCAAAGAGTGGTCCCAGACCGTGCTCGCCGGTGCAGGCGGGCGCTCGGTGTCGTCTTCGACACGCCGACGTCCGGTCCTGGAGCCGTCGGAGATCCGCCGGCTGCCGATCGGTCACGGGCTGCTGCTCCTGCGCTCGGCAAGGCCGATCATGATGAAGCTTCAACCGTGGACTGCCCGGCGCGACGCCGGCGATCTGGTGACGGCGAGGAAGCGGTTCGAGGGCCTGCCGGTGGGAGGTGCGTGAACCCCGCCCGGGCCTTTCGTGGTCCCGTGCCCGCATGCTTCGTCGGCGCCGGTACGGGACCTGGATGGCAAGCCGGGCATGGTTGGACCGGCGGGCACGCTGGCGTGACACCTTCGTTGCCGTCTTCGGGGTCGAACCGACCTGTGCCGCCTGCGGAGGATGCTGGACGCTTCGCAACGGCGACCTCCACCATCGCAACTATGACCGGCTCGGCCATGAGCGCTTCGACGACCTGATTCCGCTGTGTCGTGCCTGCCACGAACAACTACACCGCATCTTGGAGTGCAGCCCGGCCTGGCGACTCATGGGTCGCGCCCAGGCAAGCGATGTGATCGTCGCCCGTCTCCGCGCGAGGACAAACAAAAAGGGAGGCAGATGAGCGAGTTCGGGGACGACTGCGGCGACCCGCGGCCCAGCAACCCGCTCGGACAGATCATGTTCGGCGCCTACGACGACCAGGACCTGGACGAGATACCCGGCGCGACGCACTGGCCCGAGGTTCTTGCAGTTGAGGCCGCCGCGAAATGGGAAGAGCTTCGAGTCTGGGTCGAACAGCTACAGGAGCGGTTCTCTCACCTCGACCATCATGTCGTCCCGCGCTGCTGGTGGCGGCACAACGAGCATGTCGAGGCCCTGTCCGCGTTGCGCGACCACGAGCGCTCCAGCTTCGCCGCGACCGCGCCGGCGACAGCTCCCGTCGACTGGTTCCGTGCGGTTCGCGACGTCACCGCGCTGCTTCGGTCCTGGACCGGGGACCTCTCCTGCGGGGCCGCCCACCAGGACCCGCCGACCCCGCGAGTCCGCCCGCCGTAGCCGAATGGGAGCAGTTTGTGCGGGCGGATGTCGAACGTCGAAAGGAGCAGGAGACCGATGGCTCGGGGGGAAGTTAGTCGCGCTGAGGCGTAGGACCTGGTTCCTCGCACGGCGGACCCCTCGAGCCAGCGCGCCTCGGTGACACCGGGACGCAACCGACTGCCAAATCAAGTGGGGGAACTGCTGTACTTGCTCGACGACGCGTAACCCGATGGATAAAGGCGCAGCTGTCGGGCAGACAGGCACCACCGGGCTCGCGTCGCCATCACACAGAAGGCGGCGGTTGAAGCCCACGAAGCGTTAGGAGAGGCGGTTCAGTGCTAATCCATCGCAGGCCTAGTCTGCCCTCCGATCTGACCTCGAACTTCCTCAACCAAACCCTCTGGGGTCATTCGGATCAGGTTCAGGTGTTCCGTTGCTCTCCGATTGGCTGTTGCAAGAACGTCAACATTCTGGATAGTCGCGTCCATGGCAACCTCAAACAGACGGGCATCATCCGTTTCCGGTGCGGCAACCTTCGCTGCCATGAAAGCTACATTTGCCGCAACCGTACCCAGCCCCGCAAAGTAGGGATTCGGATTACGCATGGCTCTGAAGCTCACGGGGCCGCCCGCGCTGCTTGACGGCAAGTAATACGCTTCCCGCTCACCCCCAAGCCAGCCGCCGATCAGGGCACCAACGGGACTACAAGTAGCCCACTCCTGGTGTGTATTGACCTCGGTCCACTTCTGGCCGATCGCTCGCATTGCGTCTGGCCATACATCAGGAAGTGAATCACCGTTGTTCCTCAGCCATCGGGCAAGCTCATCACCCCTCTTGGCGTTGTCGTAGTAAGCCCACAGAACGGCGCGCGCACCCAACTGCTCAACTTTTAGCTTGGGAACGTAGTAAAAAGCCCCTTGGCCGCTTGCTTGTTGGTCCGCGTAGCGCTCTCCGGCATCTGCCCCCATGTAGAGGGCATCGTCTGTCCACAGCACGCCGAGAATGGTCATGCCTTCATCATCGTCGGTTTGGTCAACCCTCTCGTTGTCTTCACGCTGAAGATCGTCCGACCAGGACTTTTCTGGTGGCAGGAGCTCGTCAGTCCTGCTCACCGATGGGTTGGCCAAAGGACACCTCACCGGAAAATTCGCCTCTGCGCCCGGATTTCGCTTCTCGTCAGTTTGTGACGTTTCGCATCGTTTTCCGTCATCCCGCGGACATCCCGCAAACAAGGCGTAGCCTCGGGCCGTGACGTCTCCGTTCTCGCTCTTCGAGTGCGCTGCCTCGGAAGTCACGCTTGAGCGTGTCCGGGAACTCCTCGACCAAACGATCCCGTAGAGCCTGACGCTGGAATACAAACGCCAGAAGCCGCAGGAGGTAGCCAGGTCGATCGCAGCGATGGCGAACTCCTACGGTGGCATCGTCCTTGTGGGCGTGGCGGACGATCGGTCACTCGTCGGCGTCCCAGAGGCTGAACAGGTGTCGATAGTGAACGCCTGTCACGACACGCTTGAGCCGCCATGGCAACCGGAGGTCATCGCGCTCCAGGCTCCGGGGCCGGAGCCGCTATTCCTTCTCGTCCTCCGCGTAGATCACGAGCGAGCGCCTCGGCCGATCCTGGTGCGCGGAGCGGCCCCCATCCGATTGCCAGGTCGTGCGGCTACTGCGAACCGAGGGCAGCTTCGTCAGCTCTCACGTGGGGCGAGTTTGATTGTCAATCCCTCGAACGACCTCCGGGTACCAATGGAACGGGCCAGCCAGGTCGACGACTTTCTCCGCGAGATCGCGATGGACGCCGGACTAGAGGGAATGGAGGCCTGCTTAGGTGACCTTCACAAGAAAGCAGCCGTCTGAACTGCGAAACCCCTAGTCGCAGCTCGTCTCTCAGGCTCTGAAATCGTCGGCGAGGGGTAGGGGGCGCGGCCCAGACGCGCGACAACGATCGAGCTTGTGACAGCCCCCTTCATCCTGGCCGTCTTCCGGCCGCAGTGCCGTGTGGTCGGAGGAGATTCCTTGATCCTCAAGGAGCCGGTCGTGGCGACCATCCTCTCAACCGTCGATAGCCTGGACGCGCCAGTGCCTCTTTTGTAGAGGCGCGCGCATGGGCCGCCTCCAGTGAGAGGAGGCCGAATGTCCACCACGACCGCATCACCCGATCGGCATCGGATTGACGAGATGGCAATCGCCCTGTGCCGAGCCGCTCGCGACGCTGGCCTGGAGCTTCCATCTCCCTACGCGCGACGCGTCGTCGCGACGACGAAGGAAGGGGACAGAGAGCTCGGCGTCTCGCGGCTCGGTGGCGGAGTTGTGATCCACACGGTTCCACCAACCAAGAACCGCCTTCCCATCATCGTCGGTTACGCAGATGGGCGGGGGCAGTGGTATCGGGACGGCAGAAGGCACGTCGAGGTCTCCGCCGCGGAGGAGCCAGTCGAAGCCATGGGGGTAGCGCTGTGAGGCCGTCCCCCATCGAGGCCGCGCGCGGCCGCCACAGCCTGGATGACGTGGCCCGGCGAGCGGGCATCAACCTCTATCGCACCTCCGGATCGGTCATGGTTCGCTGTCCGCTGCCCTCCCACGGTCACTTTGACCGCTCCCCCTCTCTGCGGCTGTACCTCGACGACGGCATCTGGCACTGCTTCGGCTGCGGCCGGACGGGTGACGTCGTCGAATGGGTGTGTCAGAGCGAAGGCGTGGGATGGAACCAAGCGATCCGCATCCTCGACTCGGGCTGCGCGCTCACCTGCACCTGGGCCGCATCCGAATCGCCGCCCTTCCGTAGGGACCTTTCTTCCGGCCGGCGGACACCAACAACTTTGATGCGCTCCTTCATGACACCACGCCAGATCGACTACCCGGACCTGTGCCGAACGCCGGCGACACGCGTCCTTGATGCTCTAGCCGCCGCCTGGGCGTACTACAGCTACAGCCCACTCCATGAGCGCGGCGTGGCCTACCTCGCACGACGGGGGATCGACGTGGCCGTGCTCGAGGCTCACACCGGCCGGGACGAAGTGGGCCACACCCCGGCAAGCCCTCACGATCTTGTGATTGCGATGTTGGCCAAGGGCTTTGCTGCCGACGAGCTGGTGGATAGCGGGCTTGCTCACCGCGGCGCGGACGGGCACGTCACCGACTTCTACCGCCAGCGCGTATTGATCCCGATCCGGGACGAGCAGAGCCGCATCTGTGGTTTCGTCGGGCGCAACGTCGGCGATGACCGCTGGCCAAAGTACAAGAACCCGCCCCGTAACCACGCGTATGACAAGTCCGTCAACCTCTATCAGCCGCTCCCGGCCCCGACTGCCGGAAGGTGGGGTCAGGTGATCGTCGTCGAAGGCACCCTCGACGCTATGGCGATCGCGGTTGCCGCCGTCCGGTGCGGTCGGGCTGGACAGTTCTGCCCGGTCACCCAGTCCGGCCGGGAACTATCTGTAGTCCAGCTGGAGCGGGCAGTCTTTCTGCACTCCGGGCCCCTGGTGCTTGGCTTCGATGGCGACGCGGCCGGCCGGGAGTCGGCGCGTCGCCATGCAGCGGCCGCCGCCCGCCTAGGCCACGCCGTGTCGGTCACCACCCTGCCGGGCGACCACGACCCGGCCTCCTGGCTGGCGGAAACAGGCGCCAACGGGCTCAGGGCGTGGGTAGTGGCCGATGCTCTCGATCAAGGCCGTCCGTTGCCGAAGCCGGTTCCTGCCCGTGCCTACCTTGCGACTCACGTAGCGGCTGTCCAGGCCCTTCCTGACCCAGCGCTCCTGGTCACGGCTGATTGGCCGGCACTGTGATTGTCCGGGAGGAGAGCCTCGTGAGTGAGTCCTTGATCACCTACGACCAGCTGCTTGTAACGCCCGAAGAGGCTGCCCGCCGGCTGTCGGTCGGACGAACCACGATCTACGAGCTCATGTCGAGCGGTGAGCTCCAGTCGGTCAACATCGGCCGCTGCAGGCGTGTGCCAGTTAGCTCGCTGTCGTTGTTTGTCAGCAAGTTGATCGGCGACGTCGCCGTCGAGCAGTCACACTCCGCCGGCTAGAACCGAGCGTCCGCAACAGCCTGGGAGTACGCTGACGAAGCTCCTCACGGGCCGCCAAGTACGAAGGCCGAGCGTGTTGAGGAAGTTATCGCCGACGCCTAGACGCTGGCCCTCTGAACGTTGTCGGCCACAAGTTCCACGCGGCCCAGCAGGACTGCAAGGCGGCGATCGCACATGACTCATATCGCCTTCCGGGACCCGTCGGGCGGTTGCTTGCTGGCACGATTTTGCGACGTCGCGACGTCGCACGGTGTGAAGTCAAGCACCCCAGGAAGGCGAACCGATGATCAAGACACGACAAACAAAGTCCGGCGTGCGATACGAGGTGCGCTACCGCGACCCGATCGGACGCGAACGGTCGAGAACCTTCACGACGAAGAAGCTGGCTGAGAAGTACGAACGCGAACAACGGACCGAGGTCGGTAAAGGCTCCTGGTTAGACCCTCGCCATGGATCGCAGACATTCGCTGAGTTCATGGACAAGTGGTTAGCCGAGCGGCACGATCTCCGTCCCCGGACGTTGGAGTTGTATCGCTCACTCCTCAGACGTCACCTCAAGCCGACGTTCGGCGCGCTGACGATGTCGAAGCTGTCGGCGTCGTCGACTGCAGTCCGGTCCTGGAATGCCGAACTGGCTCGTGAGCACCCGTCCACGGCCGCGAAGGCGTACAGGTTGCTCCACCAGCTCTGTTCGACTGCTGTCGCCGACGGTGTCGTCGGTCGCAATCCGTGCACCGTGAAGGGAGCCGGCCAGGAACACTCGCCAGAGCGACCCACGGCAACCGTGGCTGAGGTTGCTGCACTCGCCGGCGCCATGCCCGCGAACCTGCGGCTCGTCATCCTGCTCGCTGCCTGGTGCCAACTCCGACGTGGCGAGCTGCTCGGACTAGAGCGACGAGACTTCGACCTCCTGCACGGCACAGTCGCCATCGAGCGCAGCGTCAACTATGTAGCTGGCGGACGCCAGGTGGGCCCTCCTAAGACCGAAGCGGGCGTTCGCACTCTCGCGCTGCCGCCACATCTGCTGGACGATATCGAAGAGCACCTTCGTCAAGTCGGACCCGAAGGCAACGCTCCGCTCTTCACCGGACCCCACGGTCGAGCGGTCCGACCTCACACGCTGTGGCAGTCTTTCCTGGCTGCTCGCCAGAGCATCGGACGACCCGACCTCACCATGCACGACCTCCGACACTCTGGGCTCACATGGAGCGCCGCCACGGGTGCCACTCCTGCAGAACTGATGCGTCGCGCTGGTCACAAGTCGTCGGCCGCTTCGATGCGTTACCAGCACGCCACGGCCGATCGTGACGCCGCGCTGGCGGAGGCGCTGTCAGCGATGGCTCGGACGGCTACGGTGACCTCCGTTTCGGAGCGTCCGCGGGATATTCGCGGGATAGGCCAGCAGAACGAGCAGCCAGCAGAAGTGGTCCAGGGCATCTACCAGGACAAATGATGGAGCGGGCGACGAGAATCGAACTCGCGTTCTCAGCTTGGGAAGCTGATGTTCTGCCGCTGAACTACGCCCGCGAAACCACGATCAGATTAGCCGAGCACCTGGCCGCGGTCCGAGGTGCCCTCCTCCGACCGGCCCCGGCGAAGACACGGCTCTGCACAGTCACCGCGTGTACGCACTGACGCTCGGTATCGTCACGACATGGCCGCTCCCGACGAAGCTTCTCTCGAGACGACAAGGGCCGTACGGACCCCGACCCTCGGCGACCTGGACCCAGCTTGGCGGATGGTTCACTCCGTCCTGGAGCCCACGCCGTTGGTGTCGAGCCCGATCGCTCGCAATGGCTGGCTCAAGCTCGAGACGTTCCAGCCCACAGGCTCGTTCAAGGTGCGCGGCGGTCTCTCCGCGGTCTCCGACCTGCCACAAGATCAACGAGCGGTGACCGCGAGCGCAGGAAATCACGGCCTCGGCATCGCGTGGGCTTCGGCGCGCCTCGGCCGCCAGGCGACCGTCGTCGTACCGGAGCACTCCTCGGCTGCGAAGGTCGAGGCGCTTCGCACCTATCCGATCGAGCTGGTCGAGCACGGCGCGGACTACGAGGCCGCCGAGAAATACGCGCTGGAGCTCGGTGCCGCGGAGGGGGTCTCGTTCGTCTCTCCGTACAACGACCCGCGTGTCATCGCCGGGCAAGCGACGATCGGGCGCGAGCTCGACAGCCAGGCGCCGGGCGAGCTGACCGTCGTCGCTCCAGTCGGCGGAGGTGGCCTCCTCTCTGGGCTCGCACTGTGGGCACGGTCGCGCTCGGGCGTTCATCTCGCCGGCGTCGAGTCGAGCGAGTCCCGTGGAGTCTCCGCCGCGGTCGCTGCCGGCCGCATCGTGCGCGTGCCGGTGGGCGACACCACCGCGGACGGGCTGGCGGCGAACCTCGAGCCGGGCGCGGTGACACCAGGCCTCGTCGCGGGAGCACAGCTCGTCGCCGTCGACGACGACGAGCTTCGTGCCGCGATGCGATGGCTGTTCGCTCATCACGGCCTCGTCGCCGAGCCTTCGGGCGCAGCGGGGATCGCGGCGGTGCTGGGCGGCAAGATCGACATCGCCGGGCAGCTCGTGGTCGTGGTCACGGGTCGCAACATCGCGGCGGACCGTTTCGCAAAGGTGCTTCAGGGCGGCTGAACAGCCTGGTCTCTCTTCCGCGCGAGAGTGCTCCCGCGCCGGCCCAGCCGGTCAGTACCGGTACGAGTCCGGCTTGTAGGGGCCCTCGACCGGTACGCCGATGTACTCGGCCTGCTCGTTGGTCAACGTCGTGAGGTGCACGCCCAACGCGTCGAGGTGCAGGCGCGCGACCTTCTCGTCGAGGTGTTTCGGCAAGACGTAGACCTTGGGCTCGAAGTCCTGTGGCTTGGTGAACAGCTCGATCTGCGCCATGGTCTGGTTGGTGAAGGAGTTGGACATCACAAAGCTCGGATGGCCCGTGGCACAGCCCAGGTTCAGAAGACGCCCCTCTGCCAGGATGACCACGGCGTGGCCGTCGGGGAAGACCCACTTGTCGACCTGCGGCTTTATGTTCACACGCTCGATGCCGGGCAGTTTCGCGAGCCCGGCCATGTCGATCTCGTTGTCGAAGTGGCCGATGTTGCCGATGATCGCCTGGTGCTTCATCCGGCTCATGTGCTCGCTCGTGATGACGGCCTTGTTGCCAGTGGCGCTCACGAAGATGTCCGCGACCTCGACAATGTCCTCGACCGTGGCGACCTGGTAGCCGTCCATCGCCGCTTGGAGCGCGCATATCGGGTCTATTTCGGCTACGACCACGCGGGCGCCCTGGCCGCTCAGCGACTCGGCGCAGCCCTTGCCGACGTCCCCGTACCCGCAGACGAGCGCGACCTTGCCCCCGATGAGCACGTCGGTCGCACGGTTGATGCCGTCGATCAGCGAGTGCCGGCACCCGTACTTGTTGTCGAACTTCGACTTGGTCACCGAGTCGTTCACGTTTATGGCCGGGAACAGCAGCTCGCCGCGCTCCTGCATCTGGTAGAGCCGGTGGACGCCCGTCGTCGTCTCCTCGGTCACGCCCTTGATGCCGTTGGCGATCTCGGTCCAACGCCTCGGGTCCTCCGCCAGCGAGCGCCGGAGAAGAGCCAAGATGACGGCGAGCTCCTCGCTCTCGGCACCGGCCGGGTCAGGCACCGCACCGGCCTTTTCGAACTGGACTCCCTTGTGCACCAGAAGCGTCGCGTCCCCGCCGTCGTCGAGGATCATGTTCGGGCCGGCGCCGTCGGGCCACCGCAACATCTGCTCGGTGCAGTGCCAGTACTCCTCGAGAGACTCACCCTTCCAGGCAAAC
This sequence comes from uncultured Acidimicrobiaceae bacterium, assembly GCA_963841155.1. Classification (GTDB taxonomy): domain Bacteria; phylum Actinomycetota; class Acidimicrobiia; order Acidimicrobiales; family Bog-793; genus Fen-455. Next base: position 685,843 of record CAWJBM010000002.1, read on the forward strand.
ACCGGCACGCCGCGCGGCTCCGACGGCGAGCCATCGGGGCCCACGACTGCCGCCGCGGCCGCATGGTCCTGGGTGGAGAAGATGTTGCAGGACGCCCAGCGGACCTCGGCGCCGAGCGCTACGAGCGTCTCGATCAACACCGCTGTCTGCACCGTCATGTGCAGCGAGCCCGAGATCCGGGCGCCTCTGAGTGGCTGCGCCCCGGCCTGCTCGCGCCGGATGGCCATCAGGCCGGGCATCTCGTGCTCGGCAAGCTGGATCTCCTTGCGCCCGAACTCGGCGAGGGAGAGGTCGGCCACTTTGAAGTCGAAGCTCATGCGATCTCCTTGCTCCGGCCGGCCCCTGAGGTGACCGGTTCCCTGCTCCAACCGGCCGCGTCAGCGGCCAGCAGCTGCGTGTGCTTCTGCTGTTCGAAGGCGAGCCAGTCCCGCGGGTCCACCTCCGCAGGCCGCACGGCCTCGGAGCTGAACCACGCCTCCAGCCCGTCGCGAAGCTCGCCGTCGTCACGAAGGCGAAGGGCAAAGCCCACGTCGCTCAGCTCGATGCCGAACGCCCCGAGCAGCTCCCGCAATGTCCCGAGGCGTTGCAGCTCTGCCGGGCCGTAGAGGCGGTAGCCCGAAGGCGAACGAGGGGGCGCCACGAGCCCGGCCTCCTCGATGTAGCGCAGCATCCGGGCGGACCAGCCGGTCGTGGCCGCCGCCTCGTGAATCGTCAGCGCGTCGGGAGCCACGGTCTCAACCCTACCATATGTATGGCAAGGTTGTCACGCGGATTTCTGTCCGGCAGGCGACTAACCTGCTCACAGCCATGATCCTCTCCGACCAGACGATCCGTGAAGAGCTCGCTTCGGGACGGATCGGCATCGACCCGCTGGACGAGAGCTGCATTCAGCCTTCCTCGGTCGACCTGCACGTCGATCGTTACTTCCGCGTCTTCCGCAACCACAATGTGCGTGCGATCGACGTCAAGCAGGACCAGGAGGAGCTCACCGAGCTCGTGGAGATCGCCGAGGACGACGCCCTCATGCTGCATCCGGGCGAGTTCGTGCTCGGCTCGACACTCGAACGCGTCCGCCTCCCCGACGACCTCGTCGGCCGCCTCGAGGGCAAGTCAGGCCTCGGGAGACTGGGGCTCCTGATCCACTCGACGGCCGGTTTCGTGGACGCGGGCTGGGACGGCTATCTTACGCTCGAGCTCTCGAACGTCGCCAACCTGCCCATCACCGTCTATCCCGGCATGAAGATCGGCCAGATCAGCTTCCTCAAGATGACGACTCCCGCCGCGATACCCTACGGGTCCCCCGCGCTCGGCTCGAAGTACCAGCATCAACGCGGTCCGACCCCGAGCCGCTACTTCAAGAACTTCCGCGACCGCCAGTCCTGACCGGCCGGAGGCCATGTGCTCACGAGGTACCCGATCGGCCTGGCCGCCACGGCGGCAGCGCTGGCAGTAGCGGGCCTGCGGCTTTCGCATCTGTATCGGCTTGTCACCTCGGGCGCGCCGGCACCCGGCCGGTTGATGCACAGGGCAAGGCGCGCCAGGGTCGAGCTGGAAGAGGTCCTCGGCCAGCGCAGGCTGCTGCGATGGAGGTTGCCCGGCCTCGCCCACGCGTTCACGTTCTGGGGCTTTTGCGTGCTGATCCTCACGATCATCGAGGCCTACGGAGCGCTGTTCAGGAAGAACTTCGCTATTGCGGGCGTCGGCCATGCGGCCTTCATCGGCTTTGTCGAAGACCTCTCCGCCTGTGCGGTGCTCGTCGCCCTGTGCGTGTTCAGCGTCATCCGCGTCCGCTCCTCCCCGAAACGGAGGGGTCGCGCCTCCCGCTTCTACGGCTCACACACGGCCGCCGCATGGATCACGCTCGGGATGATCGCCCTCGTGGTCTTCACGCTCCTTGTGTACCGCGCAGCTCAGACCAACACCGGCGACTTCCCGTATGGCTGGTGGGCCTTCGCCTCACATGGTCTCGGGCGCGCGCTCCGGCCGCTCGGGGTGCCGGCCAACCGGACGATCGGGACCGTCTTTGTCGACCTGAACGTGATCGTGATCATGTCGTTGCTGGTGCTGGTCGTGTACTCCAAGCACCTTCACATCTTCATGGCACCGTTGAACGTCGTCTTCTCGCGCCAGCCCACCCGCCTCGGCGCCCTCGACAAGACCCCGGGGATCGACTTGGAGACGATGGACGAGGACACCCTCGGTGCCGGCAGGATCCGCCATTTCACATGGAAGCAGCTGCTCGACCTGGTGACCTGCACCGAGTGCGGCCGCTGCCAGAACGAGTGCCCGGCCTGGAACACCGGCAAGCCCCTCTCCCCCAAGCTGCTCGTCATGGACCTGCGCGACGAGCTGTTGCGCGGCTCGAGACAAGCGCTCGTGCCGGGCGTCGTCACCGATGACGTCCTCTGGGCCTGCACGACCTGCGGCGCGTGCGTCGAACAGTGCCCGGTCGACATCGAGCACGTCGACGCGATCGTCGACATGCGCCGCTACGAGGTCATGGTCGAGTCCCGGTTCCCGTCCGAAGCCGCGCTCATGCTGCGCAACGTCGAGAACCGGGGCGACCCGTGGGGCCTCGGGGCCGCGAAACGGCTGGAGTGGACCGCGGGCCTGGGCTTCGAGGTCCCCGTGGTGAAAGGGTCGATCCCCGAGGACGTCGAGTACCTCTTCTGGGTCGGCTGCGCCGGGGCGCTCGACGAGCGGGCCCGCAGGACGACCCAGTCGGTCGCGCGCCTGTTGCACCGGGCCGGGGTGAGCTTTGCCGTCCTCGGTCCCGCCGAGTCGTGCAGCGGTGACCCGGTTCGAAGGCTCGGCAACGAGTACCTGTTCCAGATGCAGGCACGGACGAACATAGAGACGCTGACGACTGCCGGCGTGCGCAAGGTCATCGCCTCCTGCCCGCACTGCTTCAACTCCTTGTCGAAGGAGTACCCGTCCCTCGGCGGGGACTTCGAGGTGATCCACCACACCCAGCTGCTGGCCAGGCTCGTGGCCGACGGGAAGCTGCGCCCGAGCCGCCTGGACGCGAAGGTCGCCTATCACGACCCCTGCTATCTCGGCCGCCACAGCCAGATCTACTCACCGCCGCGCTCGGTCATCGAGTCGGTGCCCGGGGTCAGCCCGGTCGAGATGGGGCGCTGTCGCGAGCGCAGCTTCTGCTGCGGAGCCGGTGGCGCCCGGATGTGGCTCGAGGAGCCACTGGGCACGCGCATCAATCTCGAGCGCACCGACGAGGCGCTCGCGACGGGCGCGGACGTCGTCTCGACCGCTTGCCCCTACTGCTTGATCATGCTGGACGACGCGGTCCGACAACGCGGCCGGGACGAGGACGTCAAGGTCCTCGACGTCGCCCAGCTGCTCGAGCGTTCGCTGGAAGCAGCCGCCGAAAGCTGAGGCGCTGCCGGTTGGCGCGCCGACGGTCAGGGCGCTGTCGCTGGTGCGCCGACGGTCAGTTCGCCGTCACGGGCCCGGCTTGGGCCGCGACCGCTGCTGCCGCCGCCGCGACCGCCTCGGGGTCACCGAGGTAGCGGCCCTCGACGAACTCGAGCCGGTCGTCCAGCGTGATGATCCGGGGCCACCCGGTCGGGATGTCCAGGCCGACGATGTCGTCGTCCGAGATGTGCTCGAGGAATTTCGCCAGGGCCCGGATGCTGTTGCCGTGGGCGACGACGAAGGGCGTGAGCCCCGCCAGGAGCTCCGGCCCGAGGGCGTCTTCCCAGTAGGGCACCATCCGTCGCACGACGTCGGCCAGGCACTCGGCCGCGGGCAGCACGACCGGGGGGACGTCGCGATAGCGGGGATCGTGCACAGGGTGGCGGGGGTCACTGAGCTCCAGGGACGGTGGTGGCGTCGCGTAGCTCCGGCGCCAGAGCTTCACCTGCTCAGGCCCGAATTTCTCCGCCGCCTCCTTCTTGTTGCCGCCCTGCAGGGCGCCGTAGTGGCGCTCGTTCAAGCGCCAGTTCCGCCGCACCGGGAGAAACGAGAGGCCCATCTCGTCCAGGGCAATGTTCGCCGTGCGGACCGCGCGGGTCAGGACCGAGGTGTGGACGGTGTCGATGCGCAGCTCGGTCTCCTCGGCCAGCAACTGCCCGGCCGACCGGGCCTCGGCTTCGCCCTTCTCGCTGAGGTCGACGTCGGTCCAGCCCGTGAAGCGGTTCTCGGCGTTCCAGGTACTCTCACCATGACGTAGGACAATGAGCGTGGGCATTCCTGGAGGCTACCCGTTCGACCTGGCCGGGCACGAGTTGGCCCCGCTCCAGCCCGGCACGTCACCCTCGTCCAGATGTGCGCCCTGAGCACCGGCTTTGCCGGTGCCCCGGCGACCGACCCGCATGATCTTGACAATCTCATGCTCAAGTTAGCTATACTGGACCCTGTACGAAGGACGTGCGGGTGCCGACGAGCGTGGCATCCCTAGAAGTGGAGGCTTTCAGAAATGTCCAAGGCCGTCGGAATCGACCTCGGTACGACGAACTCGGTGGTCGCATTCCTCGAGGCGGGCGAGCCCACCGTGATCCCGAACGCAGAAGGTGGCCGGACCACCCCGTCCATCGTGGCATTCGCCAAGTCCGGAGAGGTGCTGGTCGGCGAGGTTGCAAAACGCCAGGCGATCACGAACCCGGACCGGACCGTCCGCTCGATCAAGAGACAGATGGGGACGAGCTGGTCGATCGATATCGACGGAAAGGCCTACAAGGCCCAGGAGATTTCCGCGAGGATCCTGCAGAAGCTGAGGCGCGACGCTGAGGCCTTCCTGGGCGACACCGTCAACCAGGCCGTCATCACGGTCCCCGCCTACTTCGACGACGCCCAGCGCACCGCCACGAAAGAAGCCGGCCAGATCGCCGGCCTCGAGGTTCTCCGCATCATCAACGAGCCGACGGCGGCCGCGCTCGCCTACGGCCTCGACAAGGAGCGGGCCGACCAGACCGTGCTGGTGTTCGACCTCGGTGGCGGCACATTCGACGTTTCCGTCCTCGAGATCGGCGAGGGTGTCTTCGAGGTGAAGTCGACCTCGGGCAACACCCACCTCGGTGGGGACGACTGGGACCAGCGCGTCATCGACTGGCTTGTCAAGACGTTCAAGGATACCGAGGGTGTCGACCTCTCAAACGACAAGATGGCCCTGCAGCGTCTCAAGGAGGCCGCCGAGAAGGCCAAGATCGAGCTGTCGGCCGTCCAGGAGACGACGATCAACCTTCCCTTCATCACCGCCACCAACGAGGGCCCGAAGCACCTCGACATAAAGCTCACCCGGGCCAAGTTCCAGGAGCTCACGACCGACCTCGCCGATGCCTGCAAGGGGCCCTTCGAGCAGGCCATCAAGGACTCGGGCCTTACCACGAGCGACATCGACCACGTTGTTCTGGTCGGAGGGTCCACGCGGATGCCGGCCATCTACGACCTCGTGGTGCAGCTCGCCGGCAAGGAGCCCCACAAAGGCGTCAACCCCGACGAGGTCGTCGCCGTCGGCGCCGCCATCCAGGCCGGCGTCTTGAAGGGCGAGGTGAAGGACATCCTCTTGCTGGACGTGACTCCGCTCAGCCTCGGGATCGAGACCAAAGGCGGGATCACCCACCGGCTCATCGAGCGCAACACGACGATCCCCACAAAGCGCTCCGAGATGTTCACCACGGCCGACGACAACCAGCCTTCGGTCGAGATCCACGTCCTCCAGGGCGAGCGCGACATGGCCATGTACAACAAGACGCTCGGCAAGTTCCAGCTTGTCGGCTTGCCCCCGGCTCCTCGCGGGGTGCCCCAGATCGAAGTCGCCTTCGACATCGACGCGAACGGGATCGTCCACGTGTCGGCAAAGGACCTCGCCACAGGGAAAGAGCAGTCGATCACCATCACCGGCCAGACGTCGCTGCCCAAAGAGGACATCGAGCGGATGGTGCGCGACGCCGAGCAGCACGCGGCCGAGGACCGACAGCGCAAGGAGGAGGCCGAGACGCGCAACAACGCCGACGCGCTCGTCTACCAGACCGAGAAGCTGCTGAAGGACCAGGGGGACAAGGTCCCCGCAGAAGACCGCGAACGGGTCGAGGGCGCTCTCAAGAGCCTGAGGGAGTCTGTCGCCGGGACCGACTACGAGCGGATCCGCCGCGACACCGAGACGCTGCGCACCGCCTCGCAGGCCCTCGGCCAGCACATGTACGAACAGGCCGCCCAGCAGCAGGCGGCGAGCGGCTCCGGGGGCGACGGCTCGGGCGGCTCGGGCGGCTCGGGCGGGCCCTCCGACGACGAGGTCGTCGATGCCGAGATCGTCGACGATCCGGGCACGGCGGCTTCGTGACCAACCAAGCAGGTGATCCGATGTCCCCGGCGGGCGGTGACGAGGCCGGCCCGGAGGCGACCGGGGACGGGACCACGCCGGAGATGCCGGAGAGCCTCTCTGCGGCGCCCGGCGGGGGCACAGAGGCTCCCGCCGGTGACGGCGGTGAGCCGGCCGGGCAGCTCGACCTGCCCTTGGACGCGCTCTTGGACTGGGGATCCGACCCCGCCGAGGCCGGAAAGGAGCTGGAAGCCCAGGCCGAGGAGGCCCTCGTGGCCGCCGAGCGCGACGAGTACCTCGATTCCCTCCGGCGGCTGCAGGCCGACTTCGACAACTTCCGCAAGCGCTCGATCCGCCAGCAGACCGAGCTCCTGGAGCGTGCCACGGAGGGACTGTGCGTGCGGCTGCTCCCCGTGCTGGATGCCCTGGACCTTGCGACCGCCCATGTCCGCAGCCAGGCGGAGCAGAGTGACGCCGCCAAAGCCCTCGAACAGATCGACTCGCTTCTTCGCGACATCCTCGGCCGTGAGGGCATCGAGCGGATCGACGCCGTGGGCGTGGCGTTCGACCCCACGATCCACGACGCTGTCGGCCAGGTTCCCGCAGAGCCGACGGCGGCCGCGGACCTCGCGCATGCACCGAGCCGGGGAGACACGGCCAAGCCGGCCAAGCCGGCCAAGGCCACCAAGGCGGCCAAGGCGGCCGCGCAAGGCGGCGGGCCGACCGTCGCCATGGTCATGCGCGCCGGGTACCGGATGAAGTCGAAGGTGCTGCGGCCGGCGATGGTCCTCGTTGGGGGCTGAGGAACCCCGCCATGGCGCCACAACGGGATTGGTACACGACCGACTACTACAAGACGCTCGGCGTTTCGGATAAGGCGACCGACAAGGAGCTGCGCCGCGCGTACCGCAAGCTCGCCAAGGAATTCCACCCCGATTCGCACCCGGGCTCCGAGGAGCGCTTCAAGGCGGTCTCGGCGGCTTACGACGTCCTCGGCGATCCCGAGAAACGCAAGGAGTACGACGAGGTCCGCCGACTCGGCCCCCTGAGCGGCCTCGGCGGCTTCGGCGGCGGTGGCGGCGAAGGCAACTTCAATTTCCGGCTGGACGACCTCTCGGACATCTTCGGCGGTCTGTTCGGCCGAGCCGGACGCGGGAGCGCCTCAGCCCGCGCAGCCTCGGGCAGCGGCCCCCGGCGCGGGCACGACCTCGAAGCCGAGCTCCACCTGTCGTTCCAGGAGGCGGTCGACGGCGTCGTCACGGCGGTCAACGTCTCCAGCGGGACACGATGCTCGACCTGTGGTGGGTCCGGTTCGCGGCCCGGGACGGCTCCGGTGATGTGCCCCCGCTGCAACGGGCTCGGCGTGCTGAACGACAACCAGGGCATGTTCTCGCTGTCCTCGCCGTGCCCGGACTGCCAGGGCCGTGGGACCCGCATCGTCGATCCGTGCCCGGCGTGCAACGGCACGGGTCTCGAACAGCGGCAACGACAGGTCAAGGTCCGGATTCCCGCCGGAGTGGAAGATCGACAGCGCATCCGTGTGAAGGGACGCGGCGAGCCGGGAGCCAATGGCGGGCCGGCAGGCGACCTCTACGTGGTCGTGCACGTGGCGGCGCACCCGCTGTTCGGGCGCAAGGGGCGCAACCTCACCCTCACGGTCCCGGTCACCTACCCCGAAGCGACCCTCGGCGGTGCGATCAGGGTGCCTTCGCTCAAGGAGCCCGTCACCCTCAAGATCCCGCCCGGCACCCGTCAAGGCCGGACCTTCCGTGTGAAGGGCCGGGGTATCACGAGCGGCTCGTCGACCGGCGACTTGCTCGTCACCGTCGACGTCGTCGTCCCGGCCCACCTCACCGAGGACCAGCGCCATGCCGTCGAGGCGCTCGCCAAGACGCTGGACGGCTCGCCCCGCCAGCACCTGGGAGTATGAACATGGCCTACGACCCGTCGGAAATCGACTTTGGCGAACACTCGACGCGCGCGGTCTACGTCATCTCGGTCGCAGCGGAGCTGGCCGGCGTCCACCCTCAGACGCTCAGGATCTACGAGCGCAAGGGGCTCCTGGACCCGGCCCGGACCGGCGGAGGCAACCGCCGCTACAGCGAGGCCGACATCGCGCACCTGCGCCGCATCCAACACCTCACCAACGCCGGGCTGAACCTGGAAGGGGTGCGGCGCGTGATGGCGCTCGAGGGCGAGATCGCCCTGTTGCGCGCCGAGCTCGAGATGACCCGCGCGGCGGCACGCGAAGCAATCGCGCAAGTCCACCGCCAGTACCGGCGCGATCTCGTACCGGTCTCGACCAGCCGCCTGCCGGCCCGCCGGACGCCGAACCGCTAGCCGTCCGGCTTGGGCCCTCAACGCGGAAGACACACCAATAGACCCGAGGATCACCAGAGAAATGACGCTTGACCCGAACCGTTGGACCCTGAGGACCCAGGAGGCGGTCCGCGACGCGATCGCGCTCGCGAAAGCCTCGCACAACGCGGAGGTCGCTCCGGATCATCTCCTGTCAGCGGCGCTGTCCCAAGATGGCGGGGTTGCCATCCCCCTCCTCGACAGCCTGGGGATCGCCCCGCTGTCGGTTCGCAACCGGATCGCCGAGTCGCTCGCCAGGATCCCGAAGGCCTACGGCACAGCCGAACCGTCGCTCAGCCGTGAGCTGTCCCGGGACTTCGATCGGGCGGACGCTGCGCGCCAGGAGATGGGTGACGAGTACCTCTCGGTGGAGCACCTGCTGCTCGCCATGACAGATCGTCTCGGCGTCGACCGTGACGATCTCCTCCGGGCGCTCAAGACGATCCGAGGCAGCCATCGCGTGACTTCGCAGAGCCCCGAGGAGCAGTACCAGTCGCTGGAGCGCTACGGCCGCGACCTCACGGACCTCGCCAGGCAGGGCAAGCTCGACCCGGTCATCGGACGCGACGACGAGATCCGTCGCCTCATGCAGGTCCTGTCGCGGCGCACCAAGAACAACCCGGTCCTGATCGGCGAGCCCGGGGTGGGCAAGACGGCGATAGTCGAGGGTCTCGCCACTCGCATCGTCGAAGGCGACATCCCCGAAGGGCTGAAGAACAAGCGGATCATCGCCCTCGACCTCGCTTCGATGGTGGCGGGCGCGAAGTACCGCGGGGAGTTCGAGGAGCGCCTGAAGGCTGTGCTGAAGGAGATCTCGGACTCCGAGGGCGAGATCGTCACCTTCATCGACGAACTGCACACCATCGTCGGTGCCGGTGCCGCCGAGGGCGCGATGGACGCCGGCAACATGATCAAGCCGATGCTGGCGCGCGGCGAATTGCGCCTCATCGGGGCGACGACGCTGGACGAGTACCGCAAGTACGTCGAGAAGGACGCCGCGCTGGAGCGCCGATTCCAGCCCGTCGTCGTCGAGCAGCCTTCGGTCGCCGACACGATCGCTATCCTGCGCGGACTCAAGGAGCGCTACGAGGTCCACCACGGCGTGCGCATCCAGGACGCGGCCCTGGTCGCTGCCGCGGTGCTGTCGGACCGTTACGTGACGGGCCGGTTCCTCCCGGACAAGGCCATCGACCTCGTCGACGAGGCCGCGAGCCGCCTTCGCATCGAGATCGACTCCATGCCCACCGAGATCGACGTCGTGGCGCGCCGGGTCCGCCAGCTCGAGATCGAGCGTGTCGCCCTCCAGAAGGAGACCGACGCGGCTTCGGCCGAGCGGCTCGCCCGCCTCGAGGCCGAGCTCGGCGATCTGCACGAGCAGCAAACCGCCATGACGGCGCACTGGCAGTCGGAGAAGGACGCGATCGCGGCGATCCGGGAGCTGAAAGGCGAGCTCGAAGCCGCCCGGCAGGAAGCCGAGCGCTACGAGCGTGAAGGCGACCTCGGCCAGGCCTCGGAGATCCGCTACGGCCGGGTCCCCGACCTCGACAGACGCATCCAGACGGCGACCGACAAGCTCGCCGGGCTCCAGTCCGAGCAGAAGATGCTGAAGGAGGAGGTCGACGCCGAGGACATCGCCGAAGTCGTGAGCCGGGCGACGGGAGTTCCGGTCTCGCGCCTCATGGAAGGCGAGGTCCGCAAGCTCGTCCAGCTCGAGGACTCCCTGCACCGGCGTGTGGTCGGCCAGGACGAGGCTGTCAGTGCCGTCGCGAACGCCATCCGGCGAAGCCGCGCGGGGCTGTCGGACCCCGGCAGGCCGATCGGCTCGTTCCTGTTCCTCGGCCCGACCGGCGTTGGCAAGACCGAGCTTGCCAAAGCCCTCGCCGAGGTGCTGTTCGACGACGAGCGGGCGATGGTCCGCATCGACATGGGCGAGTACCAGGAGAAACACAGCGTCTCCCGCCTGGTCGGTGCCCCGCCCGGCTACGTCGGCTACGAGGAAGGCGGCCAGCTGACCGAATCGGTCCGCCGGCGCCCGTACGCGGTGGTGCTGCTCGACGAGATCGAGAAGGCGCACTCGGACGTGTTCAACATCCTGCTGCAGCTGCTCGACGACGGTCGGCTGACCGACGGCCAGGGCCGCACCGTCAACTTCTCCAATGTCGTGCTGATAATGACCTCCAACCTCCGGGGCGAGCCACTCAACACCTTCAAGCCGGAGTTCATCAACCGGATCGACGAGATCGTCCGGTTCCGCCCCTTGGGGCGAGGGGACCTGTTCGCGATCGTCGGGATCCAGATCGGGTACCTCCAGCGACGGCTGGAGGCCCGTCGCATCACCGTCGAGGTCACGCCCGAAGCCGAGATGTGGCTCGGCGACCACGGCTACGACCCGGATTTCGGGGCCCGGCCGTTGCGCAGGGTCATCCAGCGCGAGATCGGCGACCCCTTGGCGGTCGCCCTCCTCGAAGGCCGCTACAAAGAGGGCGACACGGTGCGGATCGACGTCGACAAGGACAGGCTCGTCCTGGCCTGACCCGGTGCGGAGGCAGGCCACGGCGATGCAGACTCTGGTGATGCCGCTTTTCAGGCCAACGGGCCCAATCCGTGCCCGGCCGAGCTCGGCCATCGCCGCGGGTGTGCTCGTCACCGCAGCCCTGAGTTGGTCTGGTCTTCCTGCGGCAGGGGCCTCTGAGGCCTCGCACTCACGTTTTGCGGTTCCGGCGTCGGCACGTCAGCTCATCGTCGTCTCGAGCCCGACATATGACCCGCCCCCGCCCGGCTATATCGCCACCTTTCGGACGTTCCGGCGGGCGAACGCCTCTTCGCCCTGGAGGCCCGTGTTCCCGGCCTGGCGGGCCGAGACAGGCTCGGGCCACCTCGTCGACGTCCGCCACGAGGGCGACCACGCGACCCCGACAGGCGTCTTCCCGTTCGGCCTGACCATGTACGGGACCAAGCCGAACCCGGGCGGCCTGCACGAGACGTACCACCATCTCGTCTGCGGGGACTGGTGGGACGAGGACCCGTACAGCAGCCAGTACAACCGGTTCGTGCACGTGCGGTGCGGCTCGACACCGCCCTTCGCTGCATGGTCCGAGGCGCTCTGGACCGAGACCAGGGGCGACAGGGGCTATCCGTACCTCGCCGTGATCGACTACAACGACGACCCGACCATCAGGGGCGCGAGAGCACCGGGCTCGGGGATCTTCCTGCACGCCTGGATGGACGCCCCGACTGAGGGGTGCATCGCCCTACCGATCCAGGAGCTCCTGAAGGTGCTGCGCTGGCTCGAGCCTGCGGATCGTCCGGTCATCGAGATCGGAACCGATGCGGAGGTCGGTCACGTGCCGGCGACGCCGGCCTAACTGCGCGGCCGGTTGCCGCGAAAGGCGCCGGCCAGCCTCTGGGCGGCGCCGGCCCGCTCCGGCGTCACGCCTTTATGTAGGGCTGCCCGTCGGCCTTCGGCGCACGGCTGCGGCCCACGAACCCGGTGACGGCGATGATCGTCGCTACGTAGGGGAGCATCAGCAGGAAGTCCGAGGGGATGGGCGCCCCGATCGTGCCGAGCACGTTCGCGCAGGCCACGGAGAAGCCGAACAGCAGCGCGGCGCCGGTCGCCCCGAGTGGGGTCCAACGTCCGAAGATCATCGCCGCCAGGGCGATGTAACCCTGCCCCGAGGAGATGTCCTTGCCGAATGAGCCGACCGAGCCGATGGTGAGCGAAGCACCGCCGATGCCCGCGATCAGGCCGCCCAGGATCACGTTGCGGTAGCGCGTCCAGAGCACCCTTATCCCCACGGTGTCGGCCGCCGTCGGGTGCTCACCGACGGCCCGGACCCTCAGCCCCCAGCGCGTCTTGAACAGGCCGACGTGCACGAGCGCGACTGCGGCGTAGGTGATGTACAGGAAGATCGTCGAGTCGAACAGGATCGGCCCGATGATGGGAATGTCGCCGAGCACAGGAATCTTGATCGAGTTGAACGTGGCCGGCGAGTTCAGCCGGTTCGAGTACGGGACCAGTTCCTGGTCGTAGAGGTAACCGGTCAGTCCTGACGCGAAGACGTTGAGGACCACGCCGAGGATGATCTGGTCGACCATGTAACGGATGGCGAATACCGCCAGCAAGATGGCCAGCAGTCCGCCCGCGAGTGACCCGGTGAGCAGTCCCAGCCAGAGCGAGCCGAACGCGCTCGCTATCACCGCCCCGGCAAAAGCGCCGAGCAGCAGCTGGCCCTCGATGGCGATGTTGATGACGCCCGACCGTTCGCACAGGCAGCCCGAGAGCGCACCGAGGACCAACGGGATCGCGGCCAGCATCGTGCTCGTCATGAGCGACTCGAACGGCAGAGGGATCCGGCCGGCATCGGACCAGCACAAGAAGGACACGACGAACGCGAGCGCCACCGTGGTTCCCATGAGGCGTCCCAGGATCTTCGGGAGCCTGAGCCCGGCATAGGCAAAGCCGAGGACGATCGAAAGGGCGCCCAGTCCCTCCGAGACGGGACCCGGTGCCATGGTCAGGTTCGGTACGTTGACCGCGGCGCCGGTGAGCGTGAAGGTGAACACGGCGTCGCCCTTGTCGGCTAGCAGGCCGAAGACGAAGATGTCGACGAGGCCGAGCATGGCGAAGATGCCGCCGACAACCCGTTGCCGGTCGATCGTCGCGCGCTCGTGGCCCACCAGGGCAATGGCCGTCATGAGCTCCACCCCTTCGCGAGCACTTGGCCTTCCTCGCCGACGCGCCGGGCACGAAGGTGGAACAGCTCCCGGATGAACGGCGGCGCGGCCACGAAGAGCACGATCAGGGCCTGGATGACCGTCGCGATGTCAACCGGGATCTGCGTCTGGGCCTGCATCGTGATACTTCCGGCATTGAGCGAGCCATACAGGAGCGCGGCGAGCACCACGCCGGTCGGCTTGGCACGCCCGAGCAGGGCGACCGTGATGGCGTCGATCCCGTATGTCCCGTAGATCTGCGGCGTGAGCGCGAAGTCCGTCCCCAGGATAACGCTCGCTCCTGCGAGGCCGGCGAGGCCGCCGCAGATGAGCATGACGATTATCCACGTCCGTTCAGGGCTCATCCCGGCACTGCGGGCCGCGCTCTGATTGGCCCCGACCGTGCGGAGCTCGAAGCCCACCGTCGTCCGGTTGAGAAGCCACGCCACTGCCGCCGCCGCCGCCAGCGCGATCAGGAAGCCGGCATTGATCCGCAAGCTCGCGCCGGCGAGATGAGGAAGCGTGGCGTTGCTGGCTACCGCCGGGCTGACCGGGTTAGGCAGGCCGGGCGCCCGGAAGACGGCCAGGCCGAGCAGGAACAGGATCAGGTACTCCATCACGTAGTTGGACATGATGGTGACGATCACCTCGTGCGCTCCGGTGCGCGCTTTCAGGTACCCGACGAACCCGCCGACCATGGATCCCCCGACGAACCCGCCGATCACGGCGACGACGACATGGACGATCATCGGCAGGTGGACGGCGAATCCGATCCAGCCTGCGATCATGGCCCCGCCGATGAACTGACCCGTGGCGCCGATGTTGAACATGCCGGCTCGGAACGCGAGCGCCACGGCCAGCCCTGCGAGGATGAGCGGAGTTGCGTTGACCGCCGTCTCCGACAGCGGGTTGAAGATCGCCGCGATCGAGCCCCCGTGGAAGGCGGCCGCCACCGTGTGAGGGTTCATGATGGCGCCCTCGAACATCGCCGAGTAGGCCGAAGAGGCCACGTCCCACGCCTGCGAGAAAGCCGCGCCGGGGGCGGAGAACACGTGGCTCCAGGCGTGCAGCACAACCGGGCTCGTGAACGCGATGAGCAGCCCTCCGATGACGATGGCGGTGACGATGGCGAGAAACGTGACCACGGCCGAGCTGCCCTCCAGCACGGCGTTCAGGAGCGAGATCGCCACCTCGGTCCCCTTCCAGCGAGAATCATCCGCCGCCGCCCCGTCGGTGTTCACCGGCGGGAGTCCGGCACCGCCGGACGGCAGTGCCGGGTCGGCTGCGTCGCGCGGCTCGATCCCGCCCGGGCCCGGAGGCTGCTGGCTCATGCCGGTTGGGGCTCTCCGACGTGCCCGGGTGTTCCGGCGCCGGCCATCAACAGGCCGAGCTCCTCGATCGAGACGGTGGGCGGCCGTTCGCCGGCGATCCTCCCCTCGTACATGACGACGATCCGGTCGGCGAGGGCGTAGATCTCGTCGAGCTCGGTCGAGCAGATCAGCACGGCGCTGCCGTGGTCCCGTGCCGCGACGAGCCGGTTGTGCACGAACTCGATCGAGCCGACATCGAGGCCCCGCGTAGGCTGGTTCGCGACGAGAAGGCGCACGTCGCGGCCGAGCTCGCGGGCGACGATGACCTTCTGCTGGTTGCCACCCGAGAGCGTTCCCACCGTCATGTCGATCGACGTAGCCCGGATGTCGTACTCCTCCATGTGCCTGGTGGCGCTCTCCCGGATCGCGTCAAGGTGCAGGACGAGACCCGACGCGTAGGGCGGTCGGTTGTAGACGTCGAGGACGAGGTTGTCGGCGAGCGAAGAGCGCTCGACGATGCCGTCCTCCTGTCGGTCCTCGGGGATGTAGCTCACGCCGGACTCGAGCACTGTCCGCGTCCGGGCGCCCGTCAAGTCCTTGCCCGCGACATGGACCGACCCTGCCGCCACCGGCAGCAGGCCCATGATCGCCTCGCACAGCTCGGTCTGGCCGTTGCCCTGGACCCCTGCGACGCCGACGATCTCACCGCTGCGGACCTCGAACGAGACACCCCCGACGACGGCGCGTCCGGCCGCGTTCTCCACGCGCAGGTCCTCCACCTTGAGGATGACCTCGCCGGGACGGGCCGGTTCTTTGTGCACCGTCAGCTCGACGGCGCGCCCGACCATCATCGAGGCCAGCTCTTCGTCGGTGGCGGTCGGAGGCGGCGAGCCGACGACCTTGCCGCGGCGGATCACCGTGATCCGGTCCGCGATCTCCTGCACCTCCTTGAGCTTGTGGCTGATGAAGATGATCGACTTGCCCGAGGCCTGCAGCTCCCGCATGATGCGGAAGAGCTCGTCGGTCTCGCCCGGGGTGAGGACGGCCGTCGGCTCGTCGAGGATGATCACGCTCGCCTCGCGGTGCAGCGCCTTCACGATCTCGACGCGCTGCTGGATCCCGACCGGCAGGTCCTCCACGAGGGCGTCCGGGTCGATCGCCAAGCCGTAGCGGCTCGAGAGCTCGAGCACGTCCTTGCGGGCGCGTCGGCGGTCCAGCAGGCCGAGGAAAGTCGTCCGCTCCACGCCGAGCATGACGTTCTCGGCGACGGTGAAGACCGGCACCAGCATGAAGTGCTGGTGGACCATGCCGATGCCGGCGGCAAGCGCCTGGCGGGGGTCGTGGAACGCGACAGGCTTGCCGTCGAGGAGGATCTTGCCCTGGTCGGGTTGGAGAAGCCCGTAGAGGACGTTCATCAGCGTCGACTTGCCGGCTCCGTTCTCGCCGAGCAGCGCGTGGATCTCGCCCGGCTCGACGGTGAGGTCGATGCTGTCGTTGGCGACGAGGCCCCCGAAGCGCTTTGTGATCCCACGCAACTCGAGTTGCAGCGCGGCCTCCCTACCGGACATAGCACGTTCCAGGGCGGTGCCACACGGGCACCTCCCTGGAACGGGCCTCGATCTCCCTACCGTACATACCATTTCCAGAACGGCGCCACACGGGCACCGCCCTGGAACGGGTCTCGATTACGACGTGCGCTTGGCTATACCGGGCTCTTGGTGGGCGTCGGGATCTTGCCGCTGATGATCCCGGCCTTGACTTTGGCGAGCGCGCTCTTCAGTGACGCCGGCACCTTGCTCGCGAAGTCGTGGAAGGGCGACAGGGCGACGCCGCCGTTCTTCAGCGTGCCGATGTAGTTGCCGCCCTTGAACTTGTTGGCTGCCGCGGTGACGACGGCGTTCTTCACGGCCGACTGGATGCCCTTGGTCACGCTCGTGATGAAGTACTTGCAGTACTGCTTGGCACTGACGCAGCCGTCGGTGTCAACCCACTCCATGTTGACCTTCCCGCCGGACGCGTCGGCATCCTCCACGGCTTTGGCTGCACCGAGGCCGACGTTGCCTGCCACCGGGAAGATGATGTCGGCATCCTCGGCGATGAAGGAAGTGGTCAGGCGCTGGCCGTTCCCCTGATTCGTGAAGTCACCGGTGAACGAGCCGTTCTGCGTCTTCTCGCTCCAACCGATGACCTTCGTTGCCGTGAGCTTCGGGTGCTGCTTGTTGTAGTACTGCACGCCGTCCCAGAAACCGTCCATGTAGATCGTGACCGTCGGCAGCTTCTCGCCGCCGAAGGTCGCCACCACGTGCGTCTTGCTCATCCCGGCGGCGAGGTACCCGCCGAGGAAGCCGTCCTGCACCGTGTTGAACACGAGGGCGTCGATGTTCTTGATGGCCGGCGAGTACGTGTAGTCGACGATGGCGAACTTCTGGCTCGGGTGCGCCTTTGCGGCGGACTGGGTCGCGTCGCCCATGAGGAAGCCGACCGTGACGATGATCCCGCACTTTTCTTGGATGAAGGTGTTGATGTTGGGGACGTAGGCGCTCTCGGTCGTCGACTGCAGGTACTTGCCGCCGATCGTGGCCGACTCGGCCTCCACCACGCCTTGCCATGAGGACGCGTTGAATGACCGGTCGTCGATCCCGCCGGTGTCGGTCACCATGCAGGCTTCGAACTTCTTCGCACTCGTTGCGGTCGTCGTGTGCACGGCACGGGCTGGCTTCGCCGTCGTGGCACTCGAGGTGCTGGCCGCGAACGGGGCTACCAACATCCCAACACCCAGAACCAGAACCGCTAGCCAAAGTAGTCGCTTCATTCTCTCAGCCTCCCGAAATGGACTCTATATAGTTACGTTTAGGTTACTTCACGAACCAGCGTCGCCGCCAGAGAGAACCGAGGGTTCTCCCGCCCGATCGGAACGGGACCAGCGTGACGACGTCCCGACGCTTCGCCCGGCCCGGCACCCGGCGCGCCGGCCCGGAACGCTCGTGCGCCGGGACTGAGGCCCGGCCGGACCGGGTCGCGTCTCCCTGGCAGGGACAACGCCTGGGCTACACTGCGCGGGCCAGACCCGGAGCGAGGACCGCCAAGGCAACGGCCCAATTCTCAGCACCCGGAGGCGTGACGTGCCCGCGATGGTGGTGGTCGGAACCCAGTGGGGCGACGAGGGCAAGGGCAAGCTCACAGACCTGCTCGCCAAGGACGTGCAAGTGGTCGTGCGCTACCAAGGCGGCCACAACGCCGGCCACACCATCGTCGTGGACGGTGAGACTTTCGCCCTTCAGCTCATCCCGAGCGGGGTCCTCTACGACCATGTCGTGCCGGTCATCGGCAACGGCGTGGTCGTCGAGCCGACGGTGCTCCTCGCCGAGTGCGCCGCGCTCGGGGCCAGAGGAGTCGACGTGAGCCGCCTGGTCGTGTCCGGCAACGCACACCTGGTGATGCCCTATCACATCGAGCTCGACCGGCTCACCGAGCGTTACCTGGGCAAGGCAAAGCTCGGGACGACCAAGCGCGGGATCGGGCCTGCGTACGCGGACAAGGCGGCGCGCATCGGCCTGCGGGTGCAGGACCTGCTCGACCCGAAGATCTTCCGCGAGAAGCTCGAGGTCGTCTTGAGAGAGAAGAACGCGATCCTCGCCAAGGTGTACAACCGCCTTCCACTCGATGCCGATGAGATCGCCGCGAAGTACCTCGACGAGGTCGCACCTGAGCTGGGACCGATGATCGGCGACTCGGTGAAGGTGGTGCACGAGGCACTCGACGCCGGCAAGCAGATCATGCTGGAAGGCGCCCAGGCCACCTTCCTCGACCTCGACCACGGGACGTACCCCTTCGTCACCTCGTCGAACCCCACCGCGGGGGGCGCCTGCGTCGGCACGGGGATCGGGCCTCGGGACATAGACCGAGTTCTCGGGATCGCCAAGGCGTACGTGACCCGGGTCGGCTCGGGGCCCTTCCCGACCGAGGTGGAGGATGAACGGGGGGACATGCTCGTCGAGCTCGGGCATGAATACGGGACCAACACCGGGCGGCGGCGCCGGCCGGGATGGCTGGATCTGGTCCTGCTCCGTCATGCTGTGCGGCTGAACTCACTGTCCGAGATCGCCGTCACCAAGCTCGACGTTCTCTCCGCTTTCGACACCGTCAAGATCTGCGTCGGCTACCTGGACGGGGACGAGCTTTACGAACACGTCCCCTACCATCAGTCTGTGCTCCACCGCGTCAAGCCCGTGTACCGGGAGTTGCCGGGTTGGCGTGCAGACTTGTCCGGGGCTAGGACCGTATCCGATCTCCCCCGCGCAGCACGCGCGTACCTGGACGCCGTCACCGAGCACACCGGCGTACCGGTGACCTATGCCGGCGTGGGTCCCGGTCGGGAGCAATACGTACGCTTTGACCCATGAGCCAGGCAAAGCAGCGTCGCCTCGAGATCCCAGCAGGCAACAGAAGCGCAACGGCGTGATCCCTCGCTACTCGATGCCGGAGATGTCGGCGGTCTTCGCCGACGAGACCCGCCTCGGCCTGTGGCTCGAGATCGAGCTTCTGGCCGTGGAGGCATGGTCGAAGCTCGGCGTGGTCCCGCTCGCGCACGCGGCGGCGTGCCGCGCCCGCGCCCCCGAGGTCGGGGCCGCATTCGTCCTGCGCGTCGCCGAACGCGAAGCGGTGACCGACCATGACCTCGCTGCATTCGTCGACGTCCTCCAGGAGTCGATCGGCGCACCCGAAGGGTCCTGGATCCATTACGGCCTCACCTCTTCCGATGTCGTCGACACGGCTTTGTCCGCAACGCTCGTCAGGGCCGCCGACGTCCTTCTTGACGCGGTCGACGGCCTGGTGTCGGTCACCAAGCGCCGGGCCTACGAGCTCGCGGCGGTGCCCATCGTCGGCCGGACGCACGGCATGCACGCCGAGCCGACCACCTTCGGCACCAAGCTCGCCCTGGCCTGCCTGCAAGCTGACCGCGACCGGACGCGGCTGCGCCGCGCACGAGAGGCGATCCGGGTTGGAAAGCTTTCGGGAGCCGTGGGCACCTATTCCAACGTCGACCCGTCGGTCGAGCGGTACGTGTGCAGCGCTCTCGGCCTGGCGCCGGTTCCGGCCACCCAGGTGATCGCCCGGGACCGCCATGGCGAGTACCTGTACGCGTGCGCCGCGCTCGGCACCACTATCGAGGCTCTCGCGACAGAGATCCGCAATCTCCAGCGGACCGAGGTCGGCGAGGTCGAAGAGCCGTTCGCAGCTGGCCAGAAGGGCTCGTCGGCCATGCCGCACAAGCGCAACCCGATCACCGCCGAACGCCTCGTGGGTCTCGCCCGAGTGCTGCGCGGGTACCTCGTCGCCGGTCTCGAGGACGTCGCGCTTTGGCACGAGCGGGACATCTCCCACAGCTCGGTTGAGCGGATCGTGCTCCCGGATGCCAGCATGGTCGCCTACTACGCCACCAGGACGATGACGCGGCTGGTCGACGGCCTGGTCGTCCACGCCGATCGCATGAGGGAGAACCTCCTCGAAGGCTCGTACGGCCTCGTGTTCTCTCAGCCCGTGCTGCTCGCGCTCATCGGTTCGGGCCTGGCCCGGCATGCTGCGTACCGCATCGTGCAACGCGACGCTCGCGCTGCTCACGAGCAGCGGCGCTCGTTCCGTGCCATCCTCGAGGAGGACCCCGAGGTCTCCGGCGCTCTCGGTGGCGCCGACGAGGCAGCGAAGTCGCTGGACGAGGCGTTCGACCTCACGCGCTCAATAGCGCACGTCCAGCGCACCTTCGCCGCTCTCGAAGAGGTCTCCGGATGAGCCGTCAACGTGATGCCACATCCGGTCCGGTGATGTCTAGGACCGGCGGCTCCAGTGGATTCCGGCCTTTTGGAGCACATCGGCCGTGACCCCGGCCTCTCGCCAGGTCGCGTAGTCGATCCCCTTGCGTGACCCGTAGTCCGCCGCGACCGCAATAAAGGCCTTCTCGAGCGCAGGAAGGTCATCCTCGGCTTCGGCGCTGGCGCCTTCGATTCGCCGCTCGAGGTTGCGCCGCTCTTGGATCAGGTGAATTCGCTGAAGCGGATCCGCGGCGACGAGCCTCAACTCGAGATCTGCGAGACGCGCCTTGAGGGCATCCGCGCTCGTCGAGCGCCCACGACGTGGCTTGGACCGTTCCAGCGCGACAAGATACCGGCGCACTGCATTTCCCTGACGGCGACCTTCGGCGAGCGCGTCTTTGTGCGACGGCGACAGACCAGGCTTGGTTGGCTTTTTTCTTGGTGGCATACAACCAGTATTGCCGATAACGACGGTTCAATCCAATACGGCTTAGCCGGTCGTCGCTGTGCAGGCTTATCTGGGCCGCGACATGAGCTCGTAGTCGGCACTTCGCCGATTGCTCGGGCTCGCCCGCAGCGAGTCCAGACCAGTCCTCACGCTCTTACTCCGGGGAGCCGAAACACTTGAAACTTGTGATGTATCCGGTGATGTGAAGCGGGCATTGCCGTCCCGGGTACACCTTGGCGGGCTGACCTTCGAAGCCTGCCATGTGCCCGCCGGGCCAGAGGCCATCGCCTCGGAATGGAATGCTCCCGACCGGTCGATCCCCATTGCCGATTGCCGGCGCCGACACCCGCGTCCGCGTAGCGGACCGGCTGGCTTCAGTCTCGCTGCACGAGGAACGTGCCCGTCGAGCGGCTGACGAGACGCCCCTTCGCGTCCTCGATGCGTGCCTCGGCAAAAGCAACCTGCTTGGTCTGGCGCATTACTGCCCCACGCACCGCGAGTCGCTCACCGCCAGCCGCGCTTCGCATCGTCTCGGTCTTCAACTCGAGAGCCGCACCGGTGCGGTCCCTGCCCGACAGGCCGGCATTGACGGCGAAGACCATCGCCGCATCCAGCACGACGGCATGGACGCCGGCTTGGACGACGCCCTGTTTGTTGCAGGCCATCGGCTTCGGCTCCCAAGAGGCGGTCGCCCAGCCCGCACGATCGTCGTCCTCGATCCCGTAGTCGTCGAACGAGACGCCGATCGCCGCCAGGATCGGCATGCCGCCGTCGCCCAACCACCGGCTCATGTCCTTCCTGGCAGGCGGCTCTTCGGGTCTGGCAGAACTGGGCGTTCGATTCGGCACGAGCTTCACCGTACTCCTGACGACCGTCTCGAGGTCCCGTGGTCGGACCGCGCCGGCATCCTTGCTCCTCACCCGCCGCTGCCATCATCGACGCCGTCCGCACTCCGGTCGTCGCTACGGCCCCGGGACGACATGCGAGGGTGGCCGGCTCGGCCAATGCGACGATCATCGAGCGCCTCGCCTCAGACCGGCTGGCGCCTCTCCTAGGAGAACCCGAGAAAGGGCGCCCGCAACCGGGCGCGGTCGCCTCAGTGGTACCGCGTGGCCATCATCGCCCCGACCACGATCCCGACCAGGCCACCGATGAGGTACCAGTTGCTCGTGCCGCCGGGCATGATCCCCACGTAGTTGCCGACGATCGTGAGCAGCCCGGCGACGAGCAGCACCAGCAGCAGCGGCCCGTACCAGCCCGGGCTGTGCCTGACGCTCTTGGGGATCGGCGCGGTGTAGCGCTTGTTGACATCCCGGCTCTTGGGCGGCGTGGCCCGGCCGCTTGTCGCCGTGGCCCGGCCGCTCGACGGTGTGGCCCGGCCGCTCGACGGCGTGGCCCGGCCCCTTTTCGCAGTCCGCTTCTTCGAGGAGGTGCCGTCGTCTGATCCTGCAGGTGCCTTGGCCACGACCCTTGAGGATACCCACGATTCACGAGACCGGTAACCTCGCCAGCTGTGGGCATGAGGGTGGCGGTCGTCGACAACTACGACAGCTTCGTCTACAACCTCGTGCAATACCTCGGCGAGCTGGGGGCCGAGCCGGTCGTGGTCCGCAACGATGCCGTCGACGTGGCCGGCTTGAGGGCCTTGGACGCCGCCGCGTTGCTCGTGTCGCCGGGCCCGGGCCGGCCCGAGCACGCGGGTGTGAGCTCGGCTGCGATCGTCGAATTGGGAGGCGAGGGCTTCCCGGTCCTCGGTGTCTGTCTCGGCCACCAGTGCATCGGCCAGGTATTCGGCGGGAAGATCGTGCGCGCGCCTGAGATAGTGCACGGCAAGTCGTCGCCGGTCCATCACGACGGTCGAGGCGTCTTCAAAGGCCTCCCCGAGGTCTTCGAAGCCACCAGGTACCACTCACTCGTCGTCGACGCCGGCTCGGTTCCCGACTGCCTCGAGGTCACAGCCTGGACCGCCGACGGCCTCGTGATGGGACTGCGCCACAGGACCCTGGCGATAGAGGGCGTGCAATTCCACCCCGAGTCGATACTCACCGGCGTGGCCGGTCACGACCTGCTCGGGAACTTCCTCGAGCTCGCGGCAGCGGCCGGCCCCTTCCTGAGGTGACCCGGCAGACAGCGCGGCGCGGCCGACCCGCCCCCTAAGGTGCGATCCCGGATATCCCCGATATCGAGGGCGTCGTGGTCGTCGTGGACGACGTGGTCGTCGAACCGTTCTGCTCGACATAGATCACGACGGCGGTGTCGCGCTTCACCTGGGTCCCGGAAGCCGGAGATTGCTTCGTCACCCATTCCGCCAGGTAACCGGGCGTGTCGACCACCACAATGGAAGGTTTGAGATGGGCGGCGTCGATGGCCTCGATCGCTGACTGCATGGTGTCGGGAACCACGTCCGGGACTGTGGCGGCGGGGCCCTCGGAGACGATGAGATAGACCGTCGAGCCTGCCGGCGCCAGCTGTCCCGGTGACGGGTCGGTATTCATGACTTCCCCGTTCGGCACCGTGGGAGAGAACTCGGGATTGCCCAGTTCGACGCTGAAGCCCGCGAGCTTGAGCGCTTCGTGCGCGTAGCCGATCGACTGGCCGACGACGCCCTTGGACGGGACCTTCACGTTCTGGGCCCGGGCGACCGTCAGGTACACGGTCGTGCCGATGGTGTAGTCCCCGCTCTGCGGGCTCTGGCGGAAGACGTAGCCCGGGGGGATCGCCGGGCTGGGCGGCACCTTGTAGGACACGTGGACGAGGAACCCCGCAGAGATGAGCTGCCCCTTGATCTGGGTGAGGCTGTAACCGACCTCATACCTCAAGAAGATCTTCTTTGGCGGAAGCGGACCACTGGAGACGGTCAAGGCCACGGCGTCGCCCTGCTTCACGAGCACATCCGTACCCGGAACCTGGTTGATCACGAACCACTTTTGCACGACGGTGCTGGCCTGGAACTTCACGGTCGGGACGAGGCCCTGCGCTTCCAGCAGTGACTCGGCATTTAGATAGGGCTTGTTGATCACGTATCTCGGATAGACCGAGGCGGGCGCTCCGAAATACCCGAGAGAGCGACCACCGAAGTAGACGCCCGCTGCGAGCGCCGCGGCAAGCAAGAAGGCGGCGATCACCCAGGGCAGGTACCGCCGCTTCGGATACTCGGGCCGGCCGGCACCTGGACCGGGGGGAGGGACCCTCTCCTGGATCTCGGTCGGCGCGATCGGCGCCGGCGAAGCCGACAACAGCTGCGTCGGGTTCACCGGGATCGCGATCGTCTGCGCGCCCGGATCGCCAGAGGAGGGCGGCGGCGCCAGTACGGGCAGGCCGCGCATGAAGCGCTCGAGGTCGTCGTGGAAGTCCTGCGCCGTCGCGTACCGGGCCTGCGGCTGCTTGGCCATCGCATGCATGATGATCGCCTCGAGATCGCGCGGCACCCTGGGCTCGATCTCGCTCGGGAGCGCGGCGGTCTCCGAAACGTGCTTGTAGGCGATGGCCACCGGCGTGTCCGCGGTGAACGGCGGACGGCCCGTGACCATCTCGTAGAGCACCACACCGAGGGCATAGATGTCGCTGCGGCCGTCCACGCCGAGGCCCTGAGCCTGCTCGGGCGAGAAGTAGGTGGCCGTGCCCATGACAAGACCGGTCTGGGTGACGCTCTCACTCGCGCCGATCGCTCGCGCTATGCCGAAGTCGGCAACCTTCACCTGGCCGTCGGCAGTGATGAGTACGTTGCCGGGCTTCACGTCGCGGTGCACCACACCATGGCGGTGCGCGTAGCTGAGGGCCTTCGCGATGTCGGCGGCGATCGCAGCCGCCCGCGTCGGCGAGAGCGGCGCCTGGGTGCGGATGATCGACGAGAGCGGCTCGCCGTCCACGTACTCCATGACGATGTAGTAGGTGCGGTCGGCCTCGCCCCAGTCGAAGACCGGGACGATGTTCGGGTGTGACAGGTTCGCGGCGGCCTGGGCCTCCCGGCGGAACCGCTCGACGAACGAATGGTCCGACGACAGCTCCGGGAAGAGCATCTTCAGGGCGACAGGACGATCGAGGAGCAGGTCATGGGCCAGATAGACCTGAGCGGTCCCGCCGCGTGCGATCTGGCGGTTGAGCTCGTAACGGCCGTTGTAGACGGGGGGCGGGGTCTCTGGCATGTTCGGGGCAAGCCTATTCGTCGGCCAGGCCCGTCCGGGCACACTTTCGGGAGGCAAGGTGCCGCCGCTCATTGTTGCATCGCCAGGGCCTTCTGCATCACGGCCTTCACGACGGGCCCGGCGACCTGGGCACCGGTCACGTCGTGGCACGAGGGTCCCGGCGGGATCGGGACGATCGCAGCGACCGCGACGGTCGGCGTCTGGCCGGGACCGGCGGGTGCGGTCGCTATGAGCCAGTTGTAGGTGCCGCAACCTTGCGCATTGATCTGTGCGGTGCCGGTCTTGGCCGCGACGGGTGGGAAGGCATAGGACGGGAACATGTCGTATGCGGTACCGAGCGAGTTCTCGGTGACGCCCAGCATGAGATTGCGGACAGTCTGCGCCGTCTCGACCGAGGTCGCGCGTCTCCAAGGATGAGGGTGATAGGTCTCCACGACGTTGCCCTCGTCGTCGACGATCTGGTTCAGCAGGTGCGGGGCCATGATGACGCCGTTGTCGGCGATGCCTGCCGCGACGAGTGCCATCTGCAAGGTCGTCGCCGTCACGTTCTGCTGTCCGATGGCCGACTTCATCAGCCCCGGCGTGTCGCCGACGAAGGCCTGCGGAATCGGGAAATTCGATGCCGCGGCCTCGCCGGCGGGCAGGTCGATCGGCGGCACGCTGTCGAAGCCGAACGCGGAGGCTTCGCGGTACAGCTTCTCTGGGCCGAGCATCTGACCGACCAAGGCGAAAGCCGTGTCGCACGATCGAAGGAGAACCTCGGCGAGGTTCCCGCCGCAGTACTCGCCGCCGAAGTTGGACAGCGTCAGGCCATTGGTGTCAGGAAGGGGGACGGAGGACACGGAATTGAAGTAGTAGTTCGCGATCCGGGGCGCCTGGTCGTAGATGGCGGAGGTGTCGACGACCTTGAAGGTCGATCCGGGGGCCTTGGCCTGGGCTGTCGCGTAGTTGATCAACGGATCGCCCGGCGAGCTCAAGAGCTTGTTGTAGCTGCTCATGACGGCGTTGTAGGCGGTCTCGCCCCTCGGGCCGCCGTGGACCGAGAAGAGGTCGGGGTTGAAGGTCGGGTTGCCGTACATGGCCAGGATGGCACCGGTCTGCGGGTCGATGGCGACCACCGCACCGGTGCGGCCCGCGAGGGCGGTCTCGGCCGCCTGTTGGAGGGCGACCGAGACCGTGATGGTGATGTCGTCGGTCGTCTTGTGCTCGGTCAGCAGCTGGCCGAGCGTCGTTGCCGGCGAGTTGTGCTGGGTGAGGAACGGGTCGTACTCGGACTCGAGCCCCGTCGCGCTCCCTACGGCGACGGAGTAATAGCCGGTGATCCCGGCAAAAAGTGTGGCCGTGGCCGCCGGGTAGACCCTGAGCTCGCCATAGCTGTCGTTCGTGCGCTTCGAAAAGGCGAGAATGGCGCCGTCGGAGCTGTAGATGTCGCCTCTCGGAAGCATGAAGGGGTCGGGCTGACTCGTAACGTTGTCAGGGTTGCTGACGAGCTTGGAGGCTTGGCGGACCTGGAAGTTGTTCAACTGCAGGAACAACAGGGCAAAGCACGCCATCAGCACGAATCCCAGCCAGCGGATGCGGCGATTGATCATCGGGCCCTCACCTCTTCGGTCCCCCGGTCGTCGTGCTGGTCGGAGAGGTCACGACGCCGGCGAGAGTGGTCGTCGCGGTGACCGCGCTCGGCGAGGTTGTCGTCGTGGCCGAGGCGTTCGGGATGATACGCGTCCGCTCGAGCGAAAGGTCGTGCACGAGGTTGCGGGCCGCCTGGTAGGAGCTCTCCTCCATCCCTTGCCTCAGGTACACGACGTTGGAGGCGAGCAAGTCCGACGGCGTGAGCGACGTCCGCTCCACTATCGAAGGCTTGAGCCACAGCAGGCCGCCGGGACGTCCCTGGAAGATCGTCACATGGCCCTGATCGAGCCCGACGAAGAACGATGCCTTGTCGAACCAGACCACGACGCCCGCGGTGCCACCGAGGACCGCCGCGAAGACGAGCACGAACAACGCGACCCGGATCGTGAGGATCCGGTCCCGCTGTCCCTTGGGGCGTTTCGCCCTTGGCACTAGGAGGATCGGCCGGCTGCGAGCCGCTCTCGGAGCCGCATCCGGAGACGGGACCGCCTGGGTGCCGAGAGGTGTCGTCGTCATCGGAACCGCAGAAGGCCGTGGAACCACCGCCTCGGTGATCGCTGACGCCTCGGTCCCCGACCCCGGCGCCGGCTCGCCCGGCACGGCCACGGGGAGCACGACGACGTCGTCGGTTGCCGCCGGTTCTTCGCCCGAAACAACGTCGAGCACTACGACCGTGACGTTGTCGGTCCCGCCCCGTTGAAGCGCCAGGCGAACGAGCTCGCCCGCTGCCTTCCCGGTATCGGACTCGTCGAGCAGCACCTGGGCGATCTCCGGCTCGCCAAGCTCGTTCGTGAGCCCGTCGCTGCAGAGAAGGAGGCGGCCGCCAGGCTCGAGGTCGAGCTCCCAGCAGTCCGGTTCGAGCTCGGGCTCGATCCCGAGCGCTCGCGTCAGGATATGCCGATGCGGGTGGACGGCGGCCTCGTCCGGGGTCAGCTCGCCGCTTCGCACCATCTCCTCGACCACGCTGTGATCATCGGTCAGCTTGAGGATCCGCCGCTTCGGCCGATCAAGCAGATACGCCCGCGAATCACCGACGTTCACGAGCGCGAGCCGCAGATGGTCGTCCGGCTCGTCCCCGACGAAACCAGCAGCAGTCAGGGTCGTGCCCATCCCCCGAAGGTTGCGATCTGACATGCTCCGGCGATAGACGGCGGCGTTGGCGGCACGCGCGGCCGCGACCAGGCCTTCTGTCGTCCGGTCCCGGCGGTACGCCTTGAGCAGCTCCTCGACCGCGATCCGGGCGGCAACCTCGCCGCCAAGATGCCCCCCCATCCCGTCGGCGACTGCTGCCAGGTCGTTTGTTGCGAGGGCGACGTCCTGATTGGTGGTCCGCAGATAGCCGGTATCGGTCGCGGCCGCGGTCAGAAGCCGGCTCATCGGGCAACCTCGAGGACGGTGCTGCCGACCTTCACACGGTCCCCGCGGCGGAGCCGGACGGGGGAGTCCAGACGCTCATCGTTCACCCAGGTGCCGTTGGTGGAGCCGAGATCCTCGAGCCAGAGCTCGCCGCTGCGCCTGAAGACGCGGGCATGAATCGAGGAGGCAAATGTGTCGTCGTCGAGCGGGACTGCACAACCCGGCGAACGGCCGACGGTGACCTCGTCGCCCAACTCGAAGACACGCCCCCGCCGCTGCGGAGGATCGACGACGCGCAAGCGCAACTCGAGCGCCTTGTCGGCGACGACCGGAGCTGATGGGGGCGACTGCGCTGCCTGCTCGGCACACGAACGCCGCACTTCGACCCACACCATGCGGGCGGCATAGACGAAAAAGAGCCAGATCGCCGCGAGCAAGGAGTACCGGAGGATCTCTAAGAGGGAGTGAGGCATCAGGCTGCGATCACCTAGGAGGGCTCGAACCTGAGAGTCGTCGTCCCCACGGAGATCACATCGCCTCCAACGAGGCGGTGCTCGCGGACCGGGACGCCGTTGACTCGGGTCCCGTTGGTCGAACCGAGGTCGACGACAAAGATCGCGTCGCCTTCCCGACGCACTTGGGCGTGACGACGCGAGACGTTCGGGTCGTCGAGGACGACGGCGCACTCGGGCAGGCGCCCGATTGTGAGCACGTGAGAGCCGATGCCGACGCGGCGCCCGTCAGGGAAGACAAGCCAGTCGCTTGGCCGATCGGCGCCCTCGACCAATTCGCTCTCGATCGCGAAGGTGCTCACCGACAGCTCAGGATCGAGATGCAGATCAAGCTTCACCGGACCGACAAACTGGTAGCCCTCACGACTCGCATGCTCTCGCACGGCAGCGACCAGCTCGCGCTCCAACGAACCGCCGAAATCGCCGAATCGTTCGAAATCCGCGGGCGCGAGGAAGATGTTGAACTCGTTGGGCACGATGAAGCCATGAATACCGACGGCGCGGCGAAGATCCATCTCGCGCGTGATCCTCCGGCCAAGCTCGACCGGCTGGAGCTCGCCGCGGAACGCCTTCGCAAACGCGCCTTCGACCAGACGCTCGAGGCGGCGCTCGAACTGCTGCAGTCCCATGGTGAGACCAGACTACTGGCGAGGTGAACTGGCCTGATGGCACGACATCGTCGGTCCTGACTCCGGGGCCGTGGTGCCGGAGCGGGCGAGCTAGGGCGGCTATCGTCTCGACAACGGGCGAGTGGCGGAATTGGCAGACGCGCAGGATTCAGGTTCCTGTGTCCGCAAGGACGTGGGGGTTCAAGTCCCCCCTCGCCCACCAAGTGGTGTTCACCCAAGTAGCCACTTCGGCTCACCGAAGTACCTGATGGCGAGTGTGGCATCTGGGTGTGTCATTTCCGACGTGTTCTGGGCAGGTGTCGACCTGCCTGGTCACCGGTTAGCCTCGAAAATTCATCTTGCCTCGGGAAGCTGACAGCGAACGGTCGAGTCGTGACGATGGGGTGACAGTGAGGACGCCCGGTCGTGGCAGGGCGCGACGGGTCAGAGCTTCGTGCTCTTGTCGGATGTCACGCCCTCGGGAGACTCACCGTTGCCGGGTCGGGCGCCGGGACCCGGGTTGTTATGGGAAAGCGGTCCGCAGCCTGAGGAATGCTCGCCTGAGCGCTGCTGCCCACGGCCATGTCTCGTCCAGGCGCAAGATGAGCCGGTGCCCACGGCGCACTAGGACGGCGGCGACGTGCAACAGCCGGTAGCGGATCGTCTTCGGCTCGGCCTTTGCGAGCTCGCCGTCCAGGCAGGTCATCTGCGCCCAGGCGATGAGCGCCCCGGCGATGAGACTGGTGGCCACCCAGGCGAGGTTCTGGGTGAAGCTCGCGAACGGCAGGTTCTGCAGCCCGCAGTCCTTCCAGCACCGGACCCGGTCCTCGACGCGGGCATGGCCGCGGTGGCGAAGCTCGAGTGCCGCGGCGTCGATCTCGAGGGCATTCGCGTTCGTGATGAAACACGTGTGCCTAAAACCCTCCGAGGTGTCGAACAAGCTGAGCTGGGCCCCTGGGTGAGGGCGTTCTCGCCGGCAGATGAGCCGTGCGTCTTCACCCCAGGCCGACAAGTCCATGAGATCTGTGAGCTCGGCCACCCATGCACCGTCCCGGTCGGTCCCGTCCGCCTCGAGCGCTCCGACCCAGTCCTCTTCTTGGAACAACAACAAGGCCTCTCGCACGCCTGAGTCGACCGGGTGGCCGATCGAGTACTCGATGTTGGCTTCCACAAGGCCAGAGACAAAGTCGTGGCTCGCCCCGGCCGAGTCGGCCCTCACAAGGATGTGATGTCGGACAAGGCTCGGGTCGTCGCCGGGCTGGTGACCTACCTGGTACTCCGGCGGGAGGGCGGCGATCACCTGGTCCAACAACTCGAGGTGATCGTCGGCGTCGTTCGAGCCGGCGTTACCCGGACGGAGCATCGCCCCGAGCGGCTCTACGGTCGTGTCGCACCAGGCGCCGAGTGGGTAAAAGCCATAACCGTGCTTGTACGTCGGGCGAGCGTCCTGCTTGTCGGAGAACGCGGTGACGAGCGTGGCGTCGAAGTCGATCGTGATGTCGCCCGGTGGCGCCTCGGCCCACACGACCTCCCGTGTCTTCGCCACGGCCTCTCTGATCGCGCGCAGCTCTGGGGCAGTCGTGGCCTTCACCGCCCTCCACGCGGTCGAGATCGACGCGACGTCTCCGAACAGCTCGGACTGCTTGCGAAGTGCGTCGATGTCCTTGAGGCAGTCGGCCCCATCCGCGATGGCGACGGCGAGATGCGTGAGCACGACGCCCGGGTCGTGGGTGTTCCACGAGATGCCGCAGTCGGCCATCGCCTCGGACAACCCGTGTGTCAACCCTGTGCGATCGGCCAGTTCGCACAACAACGCGGTGCCCGCGTGCGAGACGAGGTTGCGCCCGTCGGTGGTTACCTCGACCCGGCGGACCGAGCGGCTACGATGCACCTTCAAGGAGGCCTCCTCCTGGGTTGGAGAGCTGCTTTGGATCACAGCCATTCTCCCAGTTGAGGAGGCCTTTTACGCGGATACTGGCAGCTTCATGCCGCTATCGCGCGAATAATCGAGGTTAGTGGGCGCGCCGATTCCCGCCGCAGCCGAGGGCGCGGCGGAACCCGAGAGCTCGCTCAGATCCTCGAGGCGAGGGTCCTCTTGGGGGTCGTGGCTTTGAGGAGATCAGTGATCGTTTTCCCCCGCCGACGAGCGCGCGGCGGCCGACCGGTGGCGGCTCGGAGCTGGTCGTCGCGTTCGTTGCTCTCGAATGTGTCGACGAGCGCCAAGTTGGCGGCGACAAAGCCCAGCGCGTACATGAGCTTGTTCCTTGCCCTTCCCATCAGTCGGCACCATCCCCGCCTCATGGCGATCCCGGCCGGGTCCTTGCCTGAGGCGAAGGACCGTTCCGAAGCCGTTCGGCGGCCATAAGAGCGGCGGTGCGCGGCAGAGGGGTAGTCATGGCGCTGGCGTGTCTTCGCGCCAACAGATGGCGGTATCGTGACCGTTCGCTGGCGACAGCAGGCGGGGAGTTCGCCTTTGGGGGCTCGGGGATGCTCGGATGCTCGAAGGAGAAAGACAGTGACAAAGGCCGCAGCGCACAGCGGACCTTTCCGAGCACCGCCGGGCACGACAAGCGGACATACCCGTCGGCATCTTCGCTCGAGTTGACGCCGAGCTTGTAGCGCGAGAGCTCGCCTGAGCTGGCGTCGAGGGCTTCAAGGTCGGCTTGGCTGGCGCCTCTGGGAAGGGGGGCGAGCTTGAACAGGCTCGGCGGCGTGGCCGGGCAGTACAAGGCGCCGTTGCAGATAACCGCCCCGGCATGGGTGCCCTTTTCGCCGCGGTCGGCCGGGTGCAGGTCCATGACGAGAAAGGTGGGAAGCGCCCGGACCGGGAGGGCGAATTTCTCCGGCACCCGCATCGAGTATCCGCAGTCGGCGAGCACGTCGGACAGAGCTATCCCCTCGGCGACCATGCGGGCGAGCACCGCCACGATGGCACCGGGCGGGTCGACTGCACAGGTCGTGAGTTCGATGCGACGGACGAGCTCGGGGATGACTTGGGCCCCGTCTTCGCGCACCATCGTGACGACTTGGCCGTAATAGCCGAAGAAGATCTCGCTCTCGACACCGGGAGCCTCCGAGTGGCGCCGCCCGAAAGAGGCGTCCTTGTCGGCCACAGGACGACCGTTTCTCCCCTTCGGGCGCGAGAAGCACTCATAGTCGGTCCAGTCGACCGCCACAGAACAAGACGCCAGCTTGTAGCGCTCAGGGATGCTCGCTTCCAAGATGGCATCGCAGACGCGCTCGGTCATCTCGGGCCATCTTTCGCCGATTGCCTCGATCATCACCGAGAAGGTCCGCTCCATCTGGCGATAGGTGGCGCGGTGGTATCTGTTGTGCCTGACGGCAAGTACCGACAGGCGTAGCTGGTCTTGTCTCGAAAGCGCGACAAGAGCGCTGTGAGCTCTTGAAAGGTGCGCGGGCCGTTCATCTGTGAGGGCCAGCAAGATGCCGACGAGGACCGTCCGCACCGGGAGCTGGCGGGGGCGGCCGCCTTTGGGCATCACCTCTTCGATCAAAGGCGCCACCTTCGAGTCGTCGACAATCGCCTCGAGGCGCGACAACAGCTTCACCGCTCACCGCCAAGAAGCTCCAGTGCCTCGTCGATCTCGATGTCACAGCAATGCGCGGCGATGGCACCGAGGCGACCCGAAGAGGTAATCCCGGCGGCAACCAACAACGCCTTTAGCCCGATGCGCTCCGACATCTCGACGAGCCAGGTGATCCGCAGCCGCGACGGATCGATGTGCACGACGTCGTCACCGCCGGCGATGTTCTTCACAAGGCGGGCGGTGAGGTTCCTTCGCTCGGGTGTGACGCCGCCTGTCACATAGTTCTTCCCGGCAAAGCGCGCACTTTCGACCAATCGTCCCGAGTAGCGCTCGAGCACCGGGACAAGGCGTTGACGGCGTCCCTCCACCAAGACCACGACGCCACCTCTGTGCGCCTTCACGTGGCGACCTGTCACATGGCGCAGGTCCGAGCCGGAAAGCCCGGCACCGAGCCCGAGGCACAAAAGGCCCTGAAGGCGCATCCGCCGTCCTTTTGGTGCCTGGTGCTCGGCGAGCAAGAACATGGAGGCGATTTCGCTCTTCAGATAAGGAACCGGCAGCGCACTGCGGGCCATGGTCGCCGGCCTCGCCCCGCCGGGCACGACGTGACGGGCGACAAAGCGCAGGTTCGTCCGAACGCTGCGCCGCGTAGATTCGCTCAGCTCGGGCATACCGGTTGCGACAAAGCGTTCGATCACCGCTTGGGACAGCAAGATCTCCGGTGTCGCCTCGAGCCCGATGCCGATGGCGAACTCGCACAGACGCCCACATGACCAAAGAAGCGTCCGTGCCCGGCAGAAACCAACCGGGTCGCAGCTTGAGACGACCCTTTTCGCGAACGCCGATGCCTCAGACGCCATCCCGACCGCCTCGTAAGAGGCGATCACCGAGGCGATCTTGTTGTCGGGCGACCTTGATGTCCTCATCCATCTGTATATATACTGTGGATCATGGACAAGGTGGTGGATCCTGGGAGGCTTTGTCCCATGGAGCACCACGGCCGAGTCGAAGACGAGCTCGAAAGGATCCGAGCCGAGCTGGCGAGAATCGGGCTCGCCATGCCGGGGAGCCTTGTCACGCGCCTTGCCCCCTGCGGCAAGCCCAATTGTGCCTGCAAAGCCGATCCCCCTCGACTGCACGGCCCCTATATCTCCTGGAGCCGCAAGGTCAACGCGAAGACCGTGACGAGACTGCTCACCCCCGAACAGGCAGCCGACTATCAGAGCTACCTCGATAACGACAGGCGGTTACGTGCCCTTGTGCACGAGCTCGAGACGCTCACCTTGGCGATTGTCGAGGGCGACCCCCGCTGGCGATCTTGAGCTGGCAGCTGGAGCCGACGCCCCCCCAAGTGTGAACTGCCCGTCCTAAGGCCGTGACCCCACCACAAGCTCGGCTGACTTTCGGCAGCTCACACCCTTAGGTGAAGACCACACCGACCGTTGCGATGTCGCCGGGCGTGGACGGACACATGTCTCAGGACATCGCGCACCTTGGGCCGTCAACGGTGTTTGGCGGTCCTTCGCGTGGTCGATAGGAACTGACCGAACAGCTCACCGGTGACGGGCCTTGTGGCCCTCAGGTCCTCGATGCGGCGATCTTGCGCAGGCCGGCCCGTCTCGACTCGATCTCTGCGGCCACGGCGAGCTCGGCGGCGTCCCCGTCCCTGTCCCCGATCGCGGCGAGGATCCGACCGTGGTGAAGCTGGGAGCTCCGGGGATCGTCGGTGATCACCTCGGACGGGACCCAGATGGCTGCGCGCGCCTTCTCGATCGCCCTTCGCATCCACCGGTTACCGGCCGCTTCGGCGATTCCGAGGTGGAACGCAAAACCGGCAGACGGCAGACCGCGCGTCTCCCAGCCCTCGTCGATGGTCCGACAGGCGGATGCGAGCCGTTCGAGGTCCTCGTCACCGCGACGCGTTGCGGCCAGGCGCGCCGCGCTGCATTCAACGGCCAACAGGAAGTCGATGATCTGCTCCAGCTCGCCCAGCTGGGCCCGCACACGCAGGGCCAGCCGGTGTCTGTCCTGCTCGCGGTGCAGCACGAGCACACCTCCTGTCGCGCCGCGGCGGATCTCGAGGTAGCCCTCGCCCTCGAGCACGCGTACCGCCTCTCGGACCGTCGTCCTCGACACGTTGAGTTGCTTGGCCATCTCCCGCTCGGGGGGCAGTTTGTCCCCGGCGGCAAAAGTCCCGGTATGGATGGCACGCCTCAGGTGCTCGACAACTACCCCGTAAACCGGGACGTGCTCGACTGGCTCGAGGATCTGCTCGGTAACGGGTCCGGTCATGGCTTCATGGTGACACAATCACGGACGAGAGCCCGGCCGGCCGGCTGGTCGACGCAGGACGAGACCCGGCAAGCTCCGGACAGATCCCGCGGCCTGTGGTCGGTCCCACCATGGGGTCGTGCGAGGACGAGTGCGGTCGTCTCGCGCAGGACCGGACGGCCGTCCATGGGACCACGGGCACGGGTGGAGCCGGAACGGGGTATCATCGGACTGCACCAGTCGCCACCACGCAGGCTGAGTGCTGTGCTGGTATCCATTATTGGACTCCCGCTCTAATGTGCGTGGAGCAAGAGGAGTTCCAGTGATGGCAGTAGGTACTGTGAAGTGGTTCAATGCCACCAAGGGTTTCGGGTTCATTGCACCCGACGGCGGCGGCGAGGACCTCTTTGTTCACCAGTCGGAGATCCAGGCGCAGGGCTACCGTGAGCTGCTCGAGGGCCAGCGGGTTGAGTTCGAAGTGACCCAGGGCAAGAAGGGCATGCAAGCCAGCAGCGTGCGCGCAATCTGAAATCTCACGTCCGCAGCTGCGAGGCTGCGGACGTGAACCGCGTGTAAAGGAGCTCGACGTGGCCAATAAGTCGCCACAGAAATCTTCGGGCAAGAAGCCCGGGAAATCGCTGAAGGAAAAGCGCGCGGCCAAGAAGGCAAAGCTGGCACCGGCCAAGATCGGAACCGCCAAGCCGGCTTGAGGTGCCCGAGTAGGACAGATCGTCTGCAAGCTTCAGTGACCCATTGAACGCCGTGGGCTTTTCGGCCCGCGGCGTTCGAATCTGCCAGGATGTGACATGAGCGACGTCTACGGGGACAGCCCGGCTGTTGAACGGCCTGACCCTTTCGTCGCGTCGGATGCCGCGGACGAGGTCTCGCTCGACAGCGAGATCGACTACGACGACGAGCAGGACGAAGACCAGTTGCCTCTCGATGTCGTCGAGGCGATCGAAGCCGGCGTGATGCTCGACGACCCCGAGGCCGTCGACGATGACGGCTCCTCCGAGGACGGGTCCGGCTGACAGCTGGACGCCGACGCGGAATCGGGCGCTGAGCGCCCGGCCGACTGGAACTGTGCCGTCATCCGGGGCGCGAACGCCGTCCTGCTCGATGCCAAGCTCGCGCTCGCGAGCACGCCTCCGCCACTGAGCACCGAGGCGGACCGGATGCGTCCGGTCCCCGGCGCCAGGGTGACGCCCCAGGCCCCGTAGCCGTCGTCGAGCCAGAAAGTCCCGAGTCGCAGCGTCTTCCCCCCGGCCAGGCGCACCTGACAGCTCGCCTTGCCGGACCAGGACCCGTCGTCGAGGCTCATGTACAACCAGCTCGTGGCGCCCGAGTACACCGTGACGTTGCCGATGCTGCGGCCCCCGGCCACGAGGGACGCGGTTTCGACGTGCCCTCCGGGCCCGGTGCCGAACGCGGATGGCGTGACCGCCGGTTGCTGGCCGCCCCGTGCGAGCCACCCGGTGCCGACACCCGCGCCGAGAGCGACGAGCACCAGCAGGCACGCGGCCAGCGCCAAGGAGGACCGCCGCACAAGCCACTGGCGGCGCAGGAGCTGCCGGGCGGCGCGGCCGGCTCCGAGGCGCTCCATGAGCCTCACCTCGAAGCCGAGCGGCGGCTCGACACCGGGCACAACCTCGAGCAGCGAGTCGGCCGCAAGCGAGAGCTGCTCCATCTCGGCGTGGCAGCTCGGGCATGTTTCGACGTGGGCGAGTACCTGCGCCCGTTGCCTTCCTGTCGAGATCCCCAGCGCGAGCTCCGCGAGCTCATCGGCGTACCGGGCGCATTCTGGCCCAGGACCCACTTCGTCACCGCTCATCGATGGTTCCCTTCACTCGTCATCGTTTCGCGCAGCCTCGAAAGACCCGCGCGGATCCGCGTCTTCGCGGTTCCGAGCGGGATGGCTTCGGCCTCGCTGATCTCGGCCGCAGTCATCCCGTAGAAGTACGCGAGCACCACGGCCCGGCGTTGCTCGGTGCTCAGGCCCGCGAGCGCCAGGTGGAGCCCACGAGCGGCTTCGGCGCCCACGGCGGCGTCCTCGGGCGACACCGCGTTGCTCACAAGGCCAAGATTCACGAGATCGTCGGGATCGGTCGGGACCGCACGGCGCATGCGCAACGCGTCGATGGTGAGGTTACGGGCGATCGTGAGCACCCAGGTGGGGACCGCACCGCGGCGGGCGTCGTAGACCGGCGCGTGGCGCCAGACCCGCACCAGGGCCTCTTGCGCGATGTCCTCGGCGAGGGCCGCGTCGCCGACCATGCCCAGCGCCAGGCCGAACACCCTTGCCTGATAACGCCTCACGAAGACGAGCCCGGCCCGCTCGTCGCCGTGCGCCATACCGGCGATCAACGACTCGTCGGAAGGTCCACTCGTTGGCTCCCGCGTGCGCCGCATCACCAGGGATACGACCGAGAGGGACATACAGATTGCACAGCAGCAGGTCCGGGCATCCGGGGCACGCCTGCGCGTTGGACTGCAGACCGATCCACCCGGCCGCGGCTCACGTACCACTTCCCGACACGGGAAGGACAACACCGCAGGTCGGAGACGAAAGCAACAAGAAAGCCTAACGGCCCGTACAGGGCCGTCATGGGGTTGCCCTAAGTGGTCCCGATCATAATTACATGGGTGTAATTTAAGCCCAGACGAAGAAGGCCCGCCTCGCGCGGGGCGGTGAACGCGGAACATCGGAGAGCCCGGTGGGAAGGCAGAGCCCCTTTGTCGTCTCGCTTCGTCAGGCTGATCGTCGAGAGCTCGAACGTCTCGTCCGCTGCCACAGTGGCGAGCACCGCGTGGTGGTTCGTGCCCAGATCGTTCTCCTCGCCGCCGCCGGCGAGGAGAACACGACTATCGCCTCATGGCTCGACATCGCGGTGAACACGGTGTCGAAGTGGCGAAAACGCTTCGTTCTGGAAGGGATCGCCAGGCTCGCCGATCGCAAGCGCTCCGGTCGACCGAAGACGTTCACCTCGAGCGTCGTGGCGGAGGTGACCGCGGCCGCCTGCGAGCTGCCCGCCACGAGGAACCTCCCGTTCAGCCGTTTCTCTTCGGCTGATATCGCCAAGGAGGTGGTCTCCTCGGGCGTGGTCGATGCGATCAGTCCGGCGAGCGTACGGCGGATCTTGAAAGACGCGGTGATCCGTCCCTGGCGCTACAGGTCGTGGATCTTTCCGAGGGA
Source organism: uncultured Acidimicrobiaceae bacterium (assembly GCA_963841155.1). Classification (GTDB taxonomy): domain Bacteria; phylum Actinomycetota; class Acidimicrobiia; order Acidimicrobiales; family Bog-793; genus Fen-455. The sequence goes on from CAWJBM010000002.1 coordinate 724,027, forward strand.
CCCGGACTTCGCCCAGAAGGCCGGGGTCGTGTTGGACCTCTACGAGCGGATCTTCGCCGGACGGGAGCTCGAAGACGACGAGTTCGTCGTCTCGACCGACGAGAAGACCTCGATCCAGGTCCGCTGTCGTTGCCACCCGAGCCTCGCCCCGGGGCGGGCGCGACTTCTCCGCGTCGAGCACGAGTACGAGCGCAAGGGTGCGCTCAACTACCTCGCCGCCCTCGATGTCCACGCCGGCAGGCTCCTCGGCCGGTGCGAGGACAAGACCGGCATCGCCGTCTTCGAGCGGCTCGTCTCGGACCTGATGGCGCTCGAGCCGTACGCCTCGGCGCGCCGGGTTTACCTGGTCTGCGACAACGGCTCGAGCCACCGTGGTTGGGCCTCGATCGACCGCACGGCAAAGAAGTGGCCGAACGTCTTGTTGGTCCACCTCCCGGTGCATGCCAGCTGGCTCAACCAGATCGAGATCGTCTTTTCGATCCTTAACCTCGACTATTCGCGCGATAGCGGCATGAGGCTGCCAGTATCCGCGTAAAAGGCCTCCTCAGCTGGGAGAATGGCTGTGTTCCAAAGCAGCTCTCCAACCCACTCGGCGCCTGGTGCGACACGACCGTAGAGCCGCTCGGGGCGATGCTCCGTCCGGGTAACGCCGGCTCGAACGACGCCGACGATCACCTCGAGTTGTTGGACCAGGTGATCGGTGCCCTCCCGCCGGAGTACCAGGTAGGTCACCAGCCCGGCGACGACCCGAGCCTTCTCCGACGCCACATTCTCGTGAGGGCCGACTCGGCCGGGGCGAGCCACGACTTTGTCTCTGGCCTTGTGGAAGCCAACATCGAGTACTCGATCGGCCACCCTGTCGACGCAGGTGTCAGGGGGGCCTTGTTGTTGTTCCAAGAAGAGGACTCCTCGAAGCGCTCGAGGCGGACGGGACCGACCGGGACGGAGCATGGGTGGCCGAGCTCACAGATCTCATGGACTTGTCCACCTGGGGTGAAGACGCACGGCTCATCTGCCGGCGAGAACACCCTCACCCCGGGGCCCAGCTCAGCTTGTTCGACACCTCGGAGGGTTTCCGGCACACGTGTTTCATCACGAACGCGAGTGCCCTCGAGATCGACGCCGCGGCACTCGAGCTTCGCCACCGCGGCCATGCCCGCGTCGAAGACAGGGTCCGGTGCTGGAAGGACTGCGGGTTACAGAACCTGCCGTTCGCGAGCTTCACCCAGAACCTCGCCTGGGTGGCCACCAGTCTCATCGCCGGGGCGCTTATCGCCTGGGCGCAGATGACCTGCCTCGACGGCGAGCTCGCAAAGGCCGAGCCGAAGACGATCCGCTACCGGCTGTTGCACGTCGCCGCCGTCCTCGTGCGCCGTGGGCACCGGCTCATCTTGCGCCTGGACGAGACATGGCCGTGGGCAGCACCGCTCAGGCGAGCATTCCTGAAGTTGCGGACCGCGTTCCCCTGACGAACAGGGTCCCGGCGCCCGACCCGGCAACGGTGAGTCTCCCGAGGGCGTGACATCCGACAAGAGCACGAAACTCTGACTCGTCGCGCCCTGCCACGACCGGGCGCCCTCACCGTCACCCCATCGTCACGACTCGACCGCTCGCCGTCAGCTTCCCGAGGCAAGATGAATTCTCGAGGTTAAGCGCAAGGTGCTCTCGCCCAACGATCTCACCGACCTTTTGGAACTGGTGGATCGGATCGTCGCCTTCGAGCGTCACTTCAACGCCGAGCCCCGCCCCTTCGACTGGCGCTTCACGCGCGCCGATCTCGAGGTGTTCTTGAAGCGGCTCGCCGCCCACGAGGACCTGCCAAGCGCCGTCGCGTAGAGTCCAAGCGTGCCCATCCCCGAGTCGACCAAGGCGAGCCTGCGCTCCCGGCTGGAAGATCGCCGCCGCGAGCGCTGGCCCTCGCTCACAAGGCTCGAGACGAGTTTTCGCGGGAACTTCGCCTACGTGAAAGGCGTCCACCAAGACGGGGACGAGCTGGCGCTGCTGCGCCTGCGCTACAACGGCTCGGCGAGCAGCTGGGGCTTTGCGATCTATCTCGCCAGCAAGGACGGATATGAGGATTCCGTCCTTCCTTCGGGGATGTTCTCGGGAGCACCCGAGGAGGCACTCGACTGTGCGTGCGGCCTCTACCTCGGCGAGCCAGGAGCCTGGCTCGAAGCACGGGCCGACGATTCACCCATGAACTTCTGACCGGGACCACTTAGCCGCGGCTGACGCCAACCGACAGCAGAGCGCAGGCGCCCCCGGCACGGTAGATTTCCGCAGGTGAGCGGTACCCGCGGACCCAACCGACGGCCGCCCGCCCGGCGCCTCGACCCGGCGGTCTACCGGCGCCGGCGCTTGGCCGTGGCCCTGACGGCCGTTCTCATCGTCGCGGTGGTCGTCGGGATCGCCTCGCTCTTCGCCGCGGGTCCCTCCGCCAAGACGGGGACTTCGAGTACGACGACGACGAGGGGCCCGCTGACACCCCCGTCCGGGATCGGGCGCCAGAGCGTCACCTGGACGGACACCGGGCTTGTGTTCAACCCGGTGCAGGGAGGCGCTGCAGGGCCCCGGACGCTCGTCACCGAGATCTGGTACCCCTCCATCGGTGGTTCCGAGACGACGCCCACCGATGGCGAGAAGCCCGACTACGGCGGCGGCCCGTTTCCCGTCATCGTCTTCGCCCACGGGTTCGACACCTTGCCTGCCACCTACACCCCGCTCCTGGCTTCGTGGGTGAAGGCCGGCTTTGTGGTGGTGGCGCCACTGTTCCCCGACGAGAACGCAAACAGGATCAACTCCCTTGGCCATCTCACCGCCACTCAGATCCAGGAGGTCGAGGCCGACGTCGTGAACGAGCCTTACGACATCGCCTATGTCGTCGGCAAGGTCGAGTCGGGGGCCGACGGGGCCGCCTCCAGCGGCGCCTCTTGGCTCAAGGGCCTCGCCGAACCAGGCAAGATCGCCCTTGCGGGTCACTCGGACGGCGCTCAGGCCGTCGCGGCCCTCGTCTACGGGGACAAGTACGCGTCGAGCTATGGGGCCATGGCCACTCGCCCCTTCGGCGTCGTGATCCTGTCGGGATCGGAGCTGTCCGGCACCTACGCTCCACCGGCCAGCCCGCCACCGATGCTCTTCGTCCAGAGTGCCGTCGACCGCTGCAACCTGCCCCAGGACGCCGGCACGCTGTTTCACGATGCCGGTGGCGGTTCGTTCTTGAAGCTCATCGGAGCGCACCATTTCTCGCCTTACATCGGCAAGGGCGTGGCTGCGGCAGTCGTCCAGAAGGTCACGACCGCCTTCTTGAAGGCAGCGGCTCAGGGCGCGCCGAGCTCGTCCGCTTTGGCGGCGTGGGGTGACGTGCCGGGTATCGCGACGCTGTATGGACCCTCGAGAACCCCGGTCCTGGGCGCCCTTCCCGAGCCCAGCCAGACCCAGCGCTCCGAGGCGTGCGCAGTTCCCAGTTCGTAGGCAGGAGCCGGGCAGTCGCCGCGGACGGCCGGGGCGCTTCGGGAAGGTCGAAATCGACTATCTCTATGCACAGCGCGCGCCGGTGGGCCAACATGTCGCCATGGACCTGCTCGTCGTTGTCGGAACCGACCAGCCGCCAGAGCGTCTCGCCTCCCGGGCGCGCCACATCCTGACGATCCCTCTCGCCGAAGTCACCCCGAGCTTGGTCGCCGAGATTCGCGCGCGAATTCCGCGGCAAGTCGCGGTCGTCGGCCCGGGCGCCGCCGCGGTGGCCGCGAAGCTGCGCAGCGCGGGGCTGCCGACAGAGTTGCACACCGACGAGGACGTGTCGGAGCGCAAGGACCTGGCCGGCGTCGAGATTGTGCCGTTGACCGACCGCGGGCCGAGAATGGAGGTTGTCGACTCGCTCCTCGACCTCGTCGGCAACACCCCGATGGTGCGCCTCGACCGGATGGGCCGGGACCTTCCCTGCCCGCTTGTCGCCAAGCTCGAGGTTCTCAACCCCGGTGGGAGCGTCAAGGACCGGCCCGCCCTGACGATGGTCGAGGCGGCCGAGCGGGCGGGGCTGCTCAAGCCGGGATCGACCATCGTCGAGGGCACCTCGGGCAATACCGGCGTCGGGCTTGCGATCGTCGCCGCCCGGCGTCGCTATCGCTGCGTGTTCGTCATGCCCGACAAGATGGCCCCCGAGAAGGTCGCGCTGCTGCGCGCCTATGGCGCCGAAGTCGTCCTGTGCCCGACCGCGGTCGCGCCGGATCACCCCGATTCGTACTATTCGGTGACCTCACGGCTTGCCGAGGAGATCCCCGGCGCATTTCACCCCGACCAGTACCACAACCTCGAGAACCCGGCCGCCCACGAACGGACCACCGGACCGGAGATCTGGCGGCAGACAGCCGGGCGCGTCAGCCACTTCGTCGCCGGCATCGGCACCGGCGGGACCATCTGCGGCATCGGCCGCTACTTGAAGTCGCAGAAGCCCGATGTCCAGATCGTGGGTGCCGACCCCGAGGGCTCGGTCTACTCCGGGGGCTCGGGAAGGCCGTACCTCGTCGAGGGCATCGGAGAGGACTTCTGGCCGTCGACCTACGACCCGGAGGTGGTCGATCGCGTCGTGATGGTGAGTGACACCGACTCGTTCCTCACGGCCCGGCACCTGGCCGTCGACGAAGGGATCCTCGCAGGAGGCTCGTCGGGCACCGCCGTCTGGGCGGCGCTTCAGCTCGCGCCCGGGCTGCGCCGCGACGACGTCGTCGTTGTCCTCATCCCCGATTCGGGCCGGGGGTACCTGTCCAAGCTGTACAACGACGAGTGGATGGCAGATCACGGTTTCTTGAGGACGAGGGGGCGCACTGTGGCCGATCTCCTCGAACGCAAGGGCGCCCGCCTTCCCGGGCTGATCCACGTGCACCCGAGTGAGACCGCCCGGCAGGCAGTCGCCGTCATGGCCGAGTTCGACGTCTCGCAGGTCGCTGTCATCCAGGCCGAGCCCCCACTCGCGGCGGCCGAGGTCGTCGGCGCCGTCCATGAGCGAGATCTCATGCAACGAGCGGTGCGCGACCCGGAGATCCTCGACCGGTCGGTGGCAGAGGTCATGGGGCCGCCGCTCCCGTCGGTGGGCAGCGGCGAGACCGTTGAACTCGCCCTTCGGCGCCTGGAGGAGTCGCCGGCGGTGATCGTGCTCGACAACGGGCATCCGGTTGGCGTCATCACCCGATCGGACGCGCTCGCGTTCTTGGCCCAAGCCGACTCGCCGAGGGAGACCCGATGAACCCTTCCAATCACCAGGCGGGAGGAGGCCCCGGGTTCTCGACGCGAGCGATCCACGCCGGCCAGGACCCCGATCCGCTCACCGGAGCGGTCGTGACTCCGATCCACCTCGCTTCCACCTTTGCCCAGCAGGCCGTGGGCAAGCACCGGGGCTTCGACTACTCGCGCACGCGCAACCCCACGCGCGTCTCGCTCGAGGCCACGATCGCCTCGCTCGAGGGGGCGAGCCACGGCTACGCGTTCTCGAGCGGCATGGCCGCCGAGGACGCCGTGTTCCGTTTGCTCAGGCCGGGTGACCACCTGCTCATCCCCGACGACGCCTACGGCGGCACCTATCGGCTCGTCTCGAGCCTGTATGCCGCGTCCGGTGTCGCCTTTTCGGCGGTCGAGCTGCAGAGCCCCGACGCGCTGCGGGCCGCGTGGCGCGACGAGACCCGCCTGGTGTGGGTGGAGACGCCGAGCAATCCGAAGCTCAACATCGTCGACATCGAGGCCGTCGCCGACGCCGCGCACGCTCACGGGGCCCGTTGCGTCGTCGACAACACCTTCGCCACGCCCTACCTCCAGAACCCGCTCGGGCTCGGCGCCGACGCCGTCGTTCACTCCTCGACGAAGTACCTGGGCGGGCACTCCGACGTCGTTGGCGGGTTGGTCGCCACCAGCGACGAGGAGCTCGCGATCCACCTCGGGTTCGTCCAGAACTCGGCCGGGGCGGTCCCGAGCCCGTTCGACTGCTACCTGGTGCAGCGCGGGCTGAAAACCCTCGCGGTCCGCCTCGAGCGCCAGTGCGTGAACGCGCGCCTGGTGGCCGAGCACCTGCTCACCCACCAGGCGGTGCTCGAGGTCCACTACCCAGGGCTCGCCCAGCATCCGGGCCACGAGCTCGCAGCACGCCAGATGCTCGACTTCGGCGCGATGGTGTCGTTCACCTTGCGAGGCGGCGAGGCTGCCGCCCTGGAGGTCGCCGCGGGCACCCGGCTGTTCACCCTCGCAGAGTCCCTCGGGGCTGTCGAATCGCTGATCGAACTGCCTGCCAGGATGACCCACGCCTCGGTCGCCGGATCCGAGCTCGAGGTCGATCCCTCGCTCGTCCGGTTGTCGGTCGGCCTCGAGACCGTGGACGACCTCATCGAGGACCTCGACCGTGCGCTTGCGCTAGCCCGATGAGCCCGCGTCAGCTCCCGCGACTACGGGGCAGGATCGGCAGGCATCGGTCCTCCAGCCTGCCCAGCGCGTAGCTGGGGTACATCCCCCAGAACAGCCCGCGGCACTTCTCGGACCAGGCGAGCGCAGCGGACGAGGACAGCCGGCGGTGGACCTGCAGGACCCCGCCCTCGAAGACCCGGTACTCGGCCCAACTGCCCGGGAAGTCCTTCACGCACGCGACCTCCCCGTAGGGGACCTCACCGGTCTGGGCGAACCTCCGCACACGGTTGCGGTGGGTGTGCCCGGCGAGATACCCGATGATGGCCGGACGCCTCGCGATCACCTCGACAAGGCGCTCGGAGTCGTTCGGGTTGATCCCGAAGTAGTCCGGCGCCGGGCTCGCCGAACCCGGTCTCCAGGCGTGATGATGGCCGAGCACCAGCACCGGCCTGTCCGCACGCGCGCCGAGCTCGTCGAGCCACTCCAGCTGCTCGCCACGGACCTGGCCGGTGTCCCGGCCCTCGATGACCGTGTCGAGCAGGGCGAGAATGACGCCGGGCAGCGCCAGCTCTTGGCAGGGCTCGGACGCATAGTGGCGGCCCGTGTAGGCATCGTGGTTGCCACGCACGTGCAGGAGCCGGTCGCCGAACGAGCCCAGGTAGCACTGCAGGAAGGCGTCGTACTCGGCCAGCAGGCCTGACGAGGTGAGGTCGCCCTTGACGACGACCGCCGCCGGGTCGATCGCGGCGATCTCGATGACCGCGGCGCGGCTCATCAGCTCGGGGTACGGCATGGCCCCCTCCGGCGACGAGTTCACCACGACCGGACCGAGCTGTTCGAGAAATGCCTTCAGCCTGACTCTCGCGTCCGCCACCTCCCGCGAGTCCATTCCGGCTGTCGCGATCTCGCCGATCGTGTCGGAGATGTCGGCGAGGTTGCCGCACTCGGTCTCGCCGAAGTGAACGTCGTTGACCGTGGCGAACCTGCAGAGGAGCTCGCCGGGTGGCCGATCGAGCGTGCGCGTCTCGATGCCGTGGCGGAGCACGGGCGTGCCGGGCCGCAGACCGCTGATGACTTCGTAGCCCGGCCCCGGCCATCCGCCAGGCACCCCGCCCGTCTCGAGGGTGCCGGGAGAGTGGAGATGGAACACGACCTCGTCCTCGGCCACGGTCGTGAGGTCCCAGACCTCTTGAACGGCGCTCATGGCCACGCCTGTTCCGTCCATGGCCGATCTCGGCGCAGGGATACCGGCCCGCGCCACCATCGCCCCGAGAAACGCCACTCGTGCTCCGACCCGCTCCCCGCCAGCTTGCGGCTGCCGCCCGGATCTGTGCTGGGGGCCCTGGGCCAGCAGATCGCCACGGCTGCGGCAATCGCGTCGGCCGCCTCCGCAGGAGCGCTGAGCGGTCGAGCCGGGATGTCCGAGCGTGTCCGACGGGTGTTGTTCAAAGCGGCAAGTTCCCGTGTTTGCGCCTCGGGAGCTCCTCCCGCTTGGAGGCGAGCAGCTGAAGGGCTCGGACCAGGACGCGGCGAGTGTCGGCGGGGTCGATCACGGCGTCGACGTAGCCGCGCTCGGCCGCGACGTAAGGGTTCGCGTAACGCTCGATGTAGTCGTCAACGAGCTCAGCCCGCCGGGCGGCAGGGTCCGGCGAGTCCACGAGCTCCCGCCGGTAGACGATCTCGACCGCGCCCTGTGGGCCCATTACCGCGAGCTCGGCCGATGGCCACGCGTAGGCGAAGTCGGCACCGATGGATTTCGAGTCCATGACGACGTAAGCGCCGCCGTAAGCCTTGCGGGTGATCACCTGCACCCTCGGCACCGTCGCCTCGCAGTACGCATAGAGGAGCTTGGCACCGTGGCGGATGATGCCGCCGTACTCCTGGTCCGTTCCGGGCATGAATCCAGGAACGTCGACGAAAGTCACCAGCGGGATGTTGAACGCGTCACAGGTCCGCACGAACCGGGCGCCCTTCTCCGAGGAGGCAATGTCGAGAACGCCCGCGAGCACGTTCGGCTCGCTGCCCACGATCCCGACGGCGCGTCCCCCGATCCGGGCGAAACCGCATGTCAGGTTCATCGCCCAACGCGGGAAGTACTCAAGGTACTCACCCCTGTCGACGACGCCTGTGATCACCCGTTTCATGTCATAGGGCTGGTTCGGGCTGTCGGGGACCACGTCGCGAAGCCCGATGACCTGCGCGTCCAGGTCCTCGGGCTCCTCGAAGTCCGGCGGCGTCTCGAGGTTGTTCGAAGGAAGGAACGAGAGCAGGTAGCGGACCTCGTCGAGGCACGCCTTCTCGTCGGGAGCGACGAAGGTGGCTACACCCGAGCGCGTCGCGTGGCTCACGGCTCCGCCGAGCTGCTCGAGGGTCACGTCCTCACCGGTGACGGTCTTCACGACATCAGGCCCGGTGATGAACATGTGACTCGTCTCGTGCACCATGAAGATGAAGTCCGTCATCGCCGGGGAGTAGACGGCCCCGCCGGCACACGGACCGAGGATGACACTGATCTGGGGCACCACGCCGGACGCGCGGACGTTCCGGTAGAAGATCCCGCCATAGCTGTGCAGCGAGGCCACGCCCTCCTGGATGCGTGCCCCGCCCGAGTCGGCGAGGCCGATGATCGGCACTCCGACCGAAAGCGCAAGGTCCATGACCTTGTGGATCTTCCCGGCGTGCGCTTCGCCGAGCGCTCCCCCGAAGACGGTGAAATCCTGGCTGAACACGCTGACGCGCCGCCCGTCGATGGTCCCGAAGCCGGTGACAACCCCGTCGGTATACGGGCGGGAGCGCTCGAGGCCCATGCCATGCGACCGATGCCGCACGAGCAGGTCCAGCTCCTGGAACGACCCCTCGTCGAGCAGGTAGTCGATCCGCTCGCGGGCCGTCATCTTGCCCTTGGCCTTGTGCTCCTTGACCGAACGCTGTGATCCTGCATTGACCGCCTCGGCACGCCTGGCCTCGAGCGCGGCAAGACGGGCGGCCATCGAGTGGTCGGCCACGGGTTGCTCCGGCATGGCGCGAAGGTTACTGGCCGGGCGGGTGGCCTGAATCGCACAGCCCCGGCCGCCGCCAAGCACCGGATCGGTCGCGCGCCCTACGCTGCCGACGTGAGCGATGACGACCTGGTGCGCCGGCTGCGCTTGGGCGACGAGTCCGCTTTCGCAGAGGCGGTCAACACCTACCACTCGTCAATGGTCCGCCTTGCGCAGACATTCGTCCCGAGCCGGGCGGTCGCCGAAGAGGTCGCCCAGGACACCTGGCTCGCCGTGCTGAAGGGCATCGATCACTTCGAGGGGCGGTCGTCGCTCAAGACCTGGATCTTCCGTATCCTGGCGAACAGGGCACGCTCAACGGGCGCACGCGAGCAGCGCACGACGCCTGTGGACCTGACCGACGAGGCGACCGTGGACGGCCGGCGCTTCGATGCGGCGGGCGCCTGGTCCGACCCGCCGGCTCACTGGTCCGACGAGGTCGTCGACCGGCTCTCGAGCGGACCCCTGGTCGCCCAGGTGCGGGCCGGCATCTCCGAGCTGCCCGAGGGCCAGCGTGCGGTCGTAACACTTCGCGACCTGGATGGACTGTCCAGCAAGGAAGCGTGTGACGTGCTCGGGATCAGCGAAGCCAACCAACGGGTACTGCTGCACCGCGGCCGTAGTCGGATACGAGCCCTTCTCGAACTCGAATTGGCGAAGCGATGAGGCTGCCCACGCTCCGCAGGGACATCGAGTGCCAACAGGCGGTCGAGCTGGTGACCGGCTATCTCGAGGGCACGCTGTCGCGGCGCGAGGCTCGGCGGTTCGAGGCTCACCTTCGAGCTTGCGACGGCTGCGAGGAGTACCTGCGGCAAGTCAAGGCGACGATCGCAGTCCTTGGGAGCGTGCAGCCGGACGATCTCGCGCCAGAGACCCTGCAAGGCCTGCTGGAGCTCTACCGCCAATTCAGAGGCGAGTGACCTCACGAAGCCAGCCTGCTTCTCGAGCTACTCCTGAACCAGCTCGATGAGCGTGCCAAACGCGCTGCGAGGGTGCACGAATGCCACGGTCGTCCCTCGCGATCCGGCTCTGGGCGTCGCGTCGATCATCTCAGCACCGGCGGCCAGCATCGCCTCGAGGGCCGCGGCGCAATCGGGCACGCGGTAGCCGACGTGGTGGATGCCCTCACCTTTGCGCTCGAGGAACCGCGCGACCGGAGACCTGTCGCTGGTCGGGGTGAGAAGCTGGATGAACGACTCGGCGACTGTGAGCAGCGCCTCCTCGACTCCGTCGCGCTCGATTCGTTCGCGATGCGCGACTCGGGCGCCGAGCGCCGACTCGTACCAGGCGATAGCAGCCTCGAGATCGTGCACTGCAATGGCGACATGGTCGATCTCGGTCATCGTCGGGGCCGCTGATCGACGGCCGCTCACCGGCCCGTCCTCCTGAAGACGGTGATCTTGTCCTCGCCGATCTCTTCGCGCAAGGAGGGATCGTCTATCCCCAGCCCGTTCTCCGGCGCCAGGCAGCGGACGCCTACCTTGCCCTCGTGCTGGTTCGAGTGGACCTGCACGACCGCCTCGCCGACTTCGCTCAACGGATAGACCACGGACAAGGTCGGCTGGACGCGCCCGCGCGCAATCAGCTTGTTGGCTTCCCACGCCTCCTTGTAATTGGCGAAATGGCTCGACTTGATCGTCTTGAGCTTGGTCCAGAGGTGGCGGTTGTCGTACTCGATCATGTAACCGGACGACGCGGCACAAGTGACGATCGTGCCTCCGCCTTTGGCGACGAAGACCGATGCACCCATCGTCTGGCGGCCGGGATGTTCGAAGACTATGTCGGGATCATCTCCGACCAACGACCGGATGTCCTTGCCGAAGCGCCGCCACTCCGCCTCGTCCTGGGTGTGCTCATCGCTCCAGAAACGGTACGCAGCGACGCTCCGGTCGATCACCGCCTCGCACCCCAGTGCCTCGAGCAGCTTCACCTTGGCGGGTGAGGAGACGAGGCCGACGGGGATCCCCCCGCCGTTCAGCACGTGCTGCACGGCATAGCCGCCGAGGCCCCCGGCCGCGCCCCATACGAGGACCACGTCGCCTTGCTTCATCCGCGCTCCGTTTCGGCTGACAAGCATCCGGTACGACGTGGAGCTGCACAGCGTGTTGGCGGCCGCCTCTTCCCATGAGAGATGTGCGGGTTTTCTCATCAGCTGATTCGCGCGGACTACGGTCAGGTCCGCAAGACCGCCGAAGTTGGTCTCGTATCCCCAGATCCGCTGATTCGAGGCGAGCATGGCGTCGTCGTGGCACTGAGGATCCTCCGAGTCGACGTAGTTGCAATGGACGACGACCTTGTCGCCGGGATGCCAGTTGAGAACTGCGGGACCGACACCGACGACGACGCCGGCGGCGTCGGAGCCGACCACGTGGTATGGCAGGTCGTGGCGCTTGCCCCAGCTGCTTTCGCGGCCGAGCCGCTCGAGGAAGCCGAAGGTCGCCAGCGGCTCGAAGATCGAGCTCCACACCGTGTTGAAGTTGATCGCACTGGCCATGACCGCGACATAGCACTCGTCAGGCGCGAGCTCAGGCGTCGCGACCTCCTCCACGTGCAAGGACCGCCTCGGGTCCTTCTCGGTGCTCGGGAGACCGGTGAACATCTCGGTCTCGTCCCTGCGCACGAAGGCCGCTCGGTAGGACTCCGGGATCGGGATCGAGGCCAGCTCCGTCCCGCTCGCGCCGGCGAGGACCGCTTCACCGAACCGCTCCATGAGCGGGACTCTAACGGGAGGCCCGCTCGACTCGCGAGGCCGTGGCGCCGGTAGTCTCGAAGGACTCGAGCGGAGAAGGTGATCCTCGCTCCCAGTGTTGCGGAGGTTCCGATGTCCGGTTCGCTGATCGTCTCGGGCGCGCGTACGCCGATCGGCAAACTCCTCGGCGCCCTTGCCGGCTTGTCGGCAATGGACCTGGGCGCCCTGGCGATCGCGGCGGCGCTCGCCAGGGCGGGCGTCGCCCCCGAGGACGTCGACTACGTGGTGATGGGCCAGGTGCTCGGGGCCGGCCAGGGCCAGATCACCGCCCGCCAGGCCGCGGTGAGAGCCGGCATACCGATGGTGACGCCCGCGACGACGGTCAACAAGGTCTGCTTGTCGGGGCTGAACGCCATTCACCTGGCCGACCTCATGATCCGGGCCGGCGAGGCCGCGATCGTGGTCGCCGGTGGCATGGAATCGATGACCCAGGCGCCCTACCTGCTGCCCGGCGCCAGGGCGGGATACCGGCTGGGCGATCGCAGGGTCGTCGACTCGATGATGAACGACGGCCTGATGTGCCCGTTCGACCAGGTCGCGATGGGTGTGAGCACGGAGAGCTTCAGCCGGGTGATGGGCATCTCCCGCGAGCGCCAGGACGCTCTCGCAGTCTTGTCCCACGAACGGGCCGCCGCAGCGATCAAGGACGGGCGGCTTGCCGAGGAGATCGTCCCGGTCTCGGTGCCCCAGCGCAAAGGCGATCCGGTCGTGGTCGACACAGATGAGGGAGTGCGGCCCGAGACCACCCTCGAGTCACTTGCCGCGCTGGCCCCGGTGTTCGACAGCGAAGGCACGATCACCGCCGGCAACTCGAGCCAGATCTCCGACGGCGGCGCCGCGGTGGTGGTCATGTCGCCGGAACGCGCCGATGAGCTCGGTGTCACGCCGCTCGGCGAGATCATGGGATACGCGCAGGTCGCCGGGCCGGACACCTCGCTTGTGACCCAGTCGTCCCATGCCATCCGGGACGCGCTGAGTCGTGCCGGGCCCGGGGTCAAGGACGTCGATCTCTTCGAGATCAACGAGGCCTTTGCGGCTGTGAGTGCCGCCTCGACGGACGACCTGGGCGTCCCCGGTGACATTGTCAACGTGAACGGTGGCGCCATCGCACTCGGCCACCCGATCGGCATGTCTGGGGCGAGGCTGGTGATCACCATGCTCTACGAGCTGCGCCGCCGTGGCGGCGGCCTCGGTGCCGTCGGGCTCTGCGGCGGTGGCGGCCAGGGGGATGCCGCGGTGCTCAGGGTGGACTCGTAGCGGCGCCACCCGGGAGCTCAGCCGCTGAGCTCCCGACGGCCCTCGATCGCGCGCCCGAGGGTGAGCTCGTCGGCGTACTCGAGGTCCCCGCCCACAGGTAGCCCGCTCGCGATTCGCGTGACCTTCACCCCGAGTGGCACCACCAGCCGCGCAAGGTACATCGCCGTCGCCTCTCCCTCGAGGTTGGGGTTGGTGCAAAGGATCACCTCGACGACGCCCTCGGCGTCGAGCCTCACCAGCAGCGGCCGCACGCGCAGCTGCTCGGGGCCGACTCCGTCGATAGGGCTCAACGCACCTCCGAGAACGTGGTAGGTGCCGTGGAACTCCCGAGTCCGCTCAACCGCGACGATGTCTCGCGGGTCCTCGACGACGCAGATGATGCTGCGGTCGCGACGCGGGTCGGAGCAGATGGTGCAGAGCTCGGTCTCCGCGACGTTGAAACATCGCTCACAGAGTCGGATGCGGTCCTTAACCTCCACGATGGCCTGTGCGAGGCGGAGGGCACTCTCCCTGTCGGTCTCGAGCAGGTAGAACGCGATGCGCTGGGCCGAGCGCGGTCCGACACCGGGAAGGCGCCCGAGCTCGTCGACCAGCTCCTGTATCGGCAGGGCGAACACTGGCCGGTCAGCCCTGGGGCTCGTCGTCGACTTCGTGGTCGACTCGGTCTGCGGCGTGCTCGTCGTCGTCTTGGCTGTCGCCGTGCGCACCGAGCCCCGCGAGCGCACCGAGATCCAGGTCCATGCCCAGGTTTCCCATCAGGCCCTCGAGGTCGACGCCCGCCAGGAGACCCCCGAGATCGAGGTCGCCCACGAGACCACCGAGATCGATCCCGCCGGCAACGGCAGGATCAGCCGGCGTACGCAGCGAAGCCCTGAGCTCGATGACCCGGCCGAGGGCGTCGTGGAGTGCCGCGAGCACGGCGTCCTCGAGAAGTGTCGGGTCCGCAGGGTCGATGATCGAAGGGTCGATGTGCACGGACTCGGCCTCGAGTGACCCGCTCAGCCGCACGACGACGGCGCCGCCGGCCGCGTGGCCCTCGACGACGGCCGCGTCGATCGCTTCCGCTTGCGCCTCGAGATCAGCCCGAGCCTCCTGGAGCCGGGAAAACAGGTCGCCGAGTCCTCCAGTCGGGGACGAGTCGCCTTCCGCCATCTCAAACCTCCTCTGCGCCGGGAAACGCCTCCATGACGCGGTCCTGCGCCCAAGAAAGCGTTGTGCCGGCGACGCTTTCGGCACTTGGATCGAGATCGTCCGGGTCGAGCATCTCGCCATCGGCGTCATCCGGGTCCCGGCCGACTGAGGCCACGTGGGCAGGTACGGCTCGGTGTGGACCACCCAGGGAGGAGGCCGAGCCGGTGTCAGTATCCCCGGGTCCAGTCCCTGGGGCCTCACCTCGTATCCCGACCGCCGGCATGCGCCTTGGCAACGTTGGGCCGTAGGCATCGCCCTCGGATTCCGAGACTCCTCGACCGCCGCGAGCAGTCGAGGCTGCCGGAAATGAGGCCCCGAGGCCGGTCTCGGCGACAAGCCGTAGGTGGACGGAGCGCCCGAAGTACCGGCTGAGCGCTTCTGCGACCTCCTCGCAGTCCAAGCCTGCCCGCTCGACGTGGGCGGAATTCGGCAGGGCCAGAATCGCCGTCGCGCCCTCGGTCGCGAGGAACCGGCCCACGGCGAACACCGCGCGGACCCGGGGACGAAGTTGGCTCAGCACGTGGTCGCCCCACGCCGCGACGATCTCGTCCCGTGTGGGCGGAGGTACGTCGCTCTCCGGCGGTGGCTCCTCCACGGGTCCGGTGCTCACCGGCAGGACCGGGGCATCCTCAAGGACGGCACTAACCGACGGCGGGGCCACGGATGCTCGAGAGGCCGCGGGTGGCTCAGAGGAGCCCGGTTGGTTCGCGCCAGCCGAAGCGACGCCGGCTCCGAAGGCACCGAGCGCTGGTTGCGATCCCAAGTCGTCTTGGCTTACGGGGGCCTGGTCGCGCGGCTCAGCGGTTGGATCGGCGGGGGGCGGCGGCTGGAGAGTCGGAGACAGGCGTGGGGGCGGCGGGGGCGGCGGCGGAGCGGCGGCGGGCGCCGTGAGGTTCTGGATTCGGCGTTCGAGGCGTTCGATCCTTTCGAGCAAGGCACTCGGGTCGTCATCGGCCTCCGGGTGGGTGAGCCGAACGATGGCGACCTCGAGCGTGATCCGGGCGTCAAGGGCGTCTCGCATCGCCACCAGCGCTGTTCCCAGCACCTCCATGGCACGAACGCAACGAGCGGGTCCGAGCAGCACAACCTGCCTGCCGTGCGGCGATGCCGGGGCGGACGCCTGAGACGCTTGAGACGCCTGAGACGCCGGCGGCTCATGCCCTTCGCCCTCTTTGGCCAGGCCGGGCGCCACGGCCGCAAGGAACTGGCCGCGCAGCTCCTCGAGGAGCTCAGCGGCTATTCGTGGGGCATCGCGGCCCGCAACGAGTGCGCTCTCGACGACCTGTAAGGCACGCGCCGTATCACGCTCGACCAGCGAGACGAGCAGCTCGTGCAGCAACAAGCTGTCATCCTCCACGACTCCCGATGCAACCACCTGGTCGAGAGCAGAAAGGGCGTCGCGCGCCGAGCCCCGCCCGCGGCGAACGGCTGACTCCACGGCCGAATCCGGCAGCTCGAGCCGAGCATCTCTCGCTATGTCCGCGAGCAACGACGCCAGCACCTCGGCATCTAGCAGATGGAACTCGTAGTGCTGCGTCCGGCTGCGGATTGTCGGAAGGACCTTCTGAGGATCGGTTGTGGCAAGCACGAACACGACATGGTCCGGGGGTTCCTCCAACGTCTTCAACAGCGCGTTCGACGCCGCCTGCGAGAGCATGTGAACCTCGTCGACGATGTAGACCTTCCAGCGCCCGGGCGTGGCGAGGGACGCCCGCGCGACAAGGTCTCGCATGGCATCGACCCCGTTGTTGGACGCCGCGTCGAGCTCGTGGACGTCGAACGAGGCGCTCCTGGTGATGTCCACGCAGGAGTCGCACACGCCACAGGGCTCGCCGTCGACCGGGCTCCCGCAGTTCAGAGCCTTCGCGAGGATCCTGGCAGTCGATGTCTTGCCCGTCCCGCGCGGCCCGGAAAAGAGGTACGCGTGCGCAACGAGATTGTCCCGCGCGGCATGCCGGAGGGCGTTGACAACGTGGTCCTGACCACGAACCTCGGCAAATCGCTGCGGACGATAGCGCCGGTAGAGCGACTGGAAATCGACCACGTTCCGAGCCTACGACTTGCCGGAGGGCGCTTGGCTCCCGACCCGAACTCATGGCATTCGGCTCGGGTCGAGAGCCCGAGGCTCTGGCGCTGTCGTGCGCAGCAGCCAGGTCGCCTGCGGCACACAGACGAATCCGCTGAGAGCTGCTGCCTTCCGGCCCTGACCCGATTCACGGTCGCCCGTTGCGCAGAACCCGGCTACTGCGCGCGACAGCGCCAGTAGGTGCAACGATAGCGGCCTGAAGCCTCTCGGAGGAGTGCGAGAGCGGCCGAATCGGCACGATTGGAAATCGTGTGACCTGCAAGGGTCCGTGGGTTCAAATCCCACCTCCTCCGCCGTCTTTACTGGCAACATTTGTCCTGACCAAGCCCTGTTTCTGATGTCCGATCGCTGCGTGAGCGGATAGTTCTCTTTCAAACAACAAGGGCACCATCGGTTTCTCTTTGCCGCGAGGTTACGGTTGGTACATGGTTTTGGGACCTAGCAGCGGCCATGCTGGCGAGGACGGCGCGACCGGCCTGCGCGGCAGCGCATACTGGAGACTGGCAGTTCGGGGGCTCCGGTTGGCAGGGCTCGGCTTGTTCGTCGCCGTCGGCGGTCTCGTCACTCGTGTCTGGTCAACAGGTACTGGACTCACGGTTCTGGCCGTCGGCGTAGTCGTCTATCTCGTTGGCGTCGTGGTCGTCTACACCGGATTCATCCCGGCCATCCGAGCGCTTGCAAAGCCCCGGCCCTCGTTCTGGAGGCTCAGGCGGCTGCTCATGCGCGACGCTCTCCACACTTGGCACCCGGATCGGTGATGAACAGGCCTGAGCCGAAACCGCCGCAAGCTCGTGCACCTCACCGACGCCGGACGCGAGGCGGCACAACGCGGCCAGGCGATCCTCAACGAGCCACCGCCCTCACTGGCCAACCTCGACTCCGACGACCTCGCCCGGCTCGACGAGATCCTGACCCGACTCCAGACCAACAGGAGACCGCCATGAGATCAACAACCGCGACCCGCCCCGGCTCACCCAGGAGACCCCGCCGATGATCCGCACGCTGGGAACGGAATTCGTGCACTTCTTCCTGCTCGACCAAGACGGCGAGTTCACCCTCATCGATGCCGACCCAAGCGGGCACGGCGACACCGTGGAGCCCGGCTTCTCGGTCTTCGACCGCAGACTGCGCAACCCCGGCCTCGCCATCCGCCAGGCATAGAGAGAAGAAGCCAAGACCATGCCCGCAAACCCCCTCGGCCTCGCATTGCGCAACCGACGCGTGGGACACCACACGCTCGTCTGGGCACGTCCCGACGTGCAAGCACCCGAGAGCTTCACCCTCAACAGCCCCTCCTTCGACGCCGGCACCCCCATCCCCGATCGGTACCGCGGCAGGCTCTTCGGGGCCAACATCTCACCCGCCCTCGCCTGGACAACGCCGCCAGCCGAAACCGCGGAACTCGTGCTCATCGTGCAGGACCCCGACGTCCCCCTCGGGAAGCCCGCCACCCATGCCCTCACGCTCGGCATCGACCCATCGCTAAGCGGCATTCCTGAGAACGGCCTCACCGACCCCAGCCCGATCCGCGGGCTCAAACACGGCAAAGGCGCCCTCGGCCACCGCGGCTGGGCCGGCCCCAAGCCCCCGCGCTCACACGGACCACACTCCTACGTCTTCCAACTCTTCGCCCTGGACTACCAGCTCGACCTGCCCGACAAATTCACCCTCGCCGATGCACTCCAGGCCATGGCCGGACATGTCATCGCACGCGCCCGACTCGACGGCACCTACGAAGTCCGGTAGCCGCGCATCAGCAAAGCCCGAACCGTTCGCGCTGACCGATGGGGCCCCGCAATCACACCTCCGGGAATCGCGCAGCTACGCTCATGAAAGGAGGTTCTTGACCAGCTGCCTGACCTGATCCCAGAGGTCCTGGTTCGAACGTTGTCCCACCCTCTCCGCTGTTGTCGTAATCACAACGTTCTTCCTGTCAGTGGGCAGTTTCCGCGTCCGTTCGTACAGGTAGTAAGTGGTCCACGTTCGAACCCGGCACGGGAGCGATCCCGTACCCATCGGCAGCTACACAGGCGCTCAACCCGCTATCCCTCACTTTCGGTGCCAACCTTGCGCGGCGTGACGCCGGAACCGGCGATCGGGGTCACCCAGGACCAACGGGAGACCACGGGTTCTGGGGCACTTCAGGCGGGCAAGTGGACAAGGCTGGCGACTAGCTCCTGGGCGTCGGCAGGGCTCGAACGCCAGCGCACGGTCCACGAAACGACCCTTCGCCTGTCTGCTCGATCTCGTAGCGGATCTCTGAACCCGTGGAGCACGGCCATGGCCAACCGGTGGCTTGTGTCATCCCGAAAGACTTGACACATGCCGATAGCGGAATATATTGGACAAGTGGCCAGAGCTTCCACGACGTCGGATGTCTTCAACGCAGTTGCTGATATGCATCGGCGAGAGATCCTGGACGCGCTGATCACAGGCGAGAAGGCGGTAGGGGCGATCGTGAACGACCTCTCGATGTCCCAGCCTCAGGTTTCAAAGCACCTACGGGTGCTCAGTGAGGTGGGACTCGTCAAGTGCCGGGCGGAGGGGCGTCACCGGTTGTACCGCCTGGAACCCGCGCACCTTCGGCCGTTGCACGACTGGGTGGCCAAGTACGAGCAGGCGATGAACGACCGACTGGGCCGGACGGGCGACTACCTCAAAGAGGTACAACAACAAGGAGGGGGCAGTGAGACCTAATCGGCATGGAACGGCCAACATCGAATTTCCGAGTGAACTTGAAATTCTTCTCACTCGAGAGTTCGAAGCTCCGATCGCACTCGTCTTCGACGTATTGACGAAGCCGGAGCATGTGCGCAACTGGTTCGCTCCATTTGAGGACAAGATGACGGTTTGCTCGATCGACCTGCGCGTCGGGGGGAAGTTCCACATGGTCTTCGTGACCGACGACGGAACGGAGTGCTCGTTTCGCGGAACCTACTTGGAGATCGAGCGACCGACCCGGATCGTCGACACGTGGCTGTTCGAAGGTTGGCCGGACGCGGAGGCGGTCGAGACGGTAGACCTGGACGAGACTGACGGAGTGACGAAGGTGAAGATGAACCTCGCGTTCCGTGACCAAGCTGGCCGTGACCACATTACTAAGACCGACGGCCAGCAAGACAGCTGGGACAAGATGGAGGATTACTTGAGGTCACTCGTGGATCCAAGTGGAACTGTCTCTGGTACTTGAGGTTCGGGCGAGGCCTCAACGGCTGGGTCACATAGGTGGGCCGTCGGGTGATCCTCGGTCGGTGTGTTCCTTGTGGTCACAAGCGTCGCTGCGTGGGTGGCGCTCGCCCGGAAAGATCTAACGCCAACAGGTGTGTCGGATGGCCCTCAATCAGAGGCCGCCCAATCGGCAACGACGCCGGATTCATCACGCCGCCTGACGCTTGGGCGGCTCGAAAGACGGTCAGCGAGCTTGGGCTGGGCCACCGTGCCTTGACCCGGCGTGATGACGCGGGTGCACCGCAGTGCAACCACGACCTGGACGATGTGACTGTGGTCGAGGGCAGGCTCGCCTGGTCACGCCCGTCAGCGAGCACCAGCTCGAAGGTCGCCAGCGCTTCCCCACACGAAGTCGTCCGCGTCGCCTTCGATTTCGAGGAGCGCCGGGTGGCCCAGTAACCTCCGAGTGTGAGTCTGGCTCCTCCGCTCGGAACGAAGATGGAAGCCGAAATGGCAGAGCAGCCGGCGACGCTGGAGGACTTGATCCGACGGCGGGCGGAGCTGCAGCCCGCGATCAAGCGATGCTTCCAAGCGTCCTTGGCGGGCACGGTCATCGTCGCTCGCGGTTCATCCGATCACGCCGCCACCTGCGGGCGCTACCTGCTCGAAGTCGCCACGCACCGGCCCGTGACATCGGCTTCTCCGAGCGTCCACCTGCTCTACCGGGCCGAGGTGGACTTCTCCGGCTATGTCGTGATCGCCGTCTCGCAGTCGGGCCGCACGCCAGAGATCGCCAGTGTCCTTGAGCGGGTGACGGCCGGCGCGCTTGGGTTCCTCGGCGCGCTCCTCGGAACTGTCGGGGGATACGTCGCGCTCATCGGCTGGCTCCGTGGCAACTCGCTTAACGGCGGCATCTCCTCGCTCGGAAACGTCCCGGTTGCGGATCTTCTATTCATTCTCCTCGCTATGCCGGCGTTCGCCACGGCCGTCGCTTGGGTCTTTGCCGGCAGCGAGCCCACCTCGATGACCCATCAGCCGATCGAGTGACCGAACCTACCGAAGAGAAGATGAAGAAACGCCTCCAGCCGCCTGTTCCGGTCCGGCACGCAATGCGGCCCTACCTTGCAATCAGGCCTTCAGGTCCTGTTCAGGCGGCCTTTTTCGACCGCCGGTTGCGTGGTTTCGTCGACGAGCTGCCAGATGTTGCCCACGAAGCGATTGAGCTCATGGTTCTGGAGGTTCGGCAGAGCACCGTGAAGGTTCAATTGCAAGTTCAGTGAGCTGCATGACTACTGCACACTCATTTCGCAACGGCAGCTCGCAGGTGACCGGCTGGGACGATCTCACAGTGAGCCGCGACGTCGGAGTCGCCTTCTTCATCGTCTGCGAAGCCGCGCAGCGACCTCGGTGAGCCCGAAGGAGCGATGGCTTTCGTCCCCAACGAACACCCAGACCCATTCCTCCTCCAGCGGGCCATCGGCTTGTACCGCACTCGAAAAACTGATAGCATTTAATATCAGTTTATCGAGGGCACTCTCTAGGAGGGATCATGAGCCAGTCTGTCCAGCCCAACCGCGAACTCGAGGCGGCTCCGGTCGGTCATGCGGGGGTCCGAGTCGAGATCCACGAGCGCCGAGCGTGGGCCGTCAGCGGCTGGCTCGGCGTCCTCGTCGTAGTCGCCTGCGGCGTCGGGGCATATTTCCTCGCGAACAGTTCCGTCGCGTTCGTCGTTCGTCTCGTACCCATCGTCGTCGCGGCGGTCACTTGGGCCTCGTTGACCATTGTGCAGCCCGGCCAGACGAAGGTCGTGCGGTTCTTCGGCCGCTACGTCGGCACCGTGCGCCGAGCAGGCCTCTGGTGGATCCTGCCTCTCTCTGACCGGCGGAGCGTGAGCATCCGGGTCAGGAACTTCGAGACGAACCACCTGAAGGTCAACGATGCTGACGGCAATCCCGTGGAGATCGCTGCCATTGTCGTCTGGCAGGTTGCCGACACCTCGCGTGCTCTCTATGCCGTGGACGACTACCTCAATTTCGTGCGT
>CAWJBM010000003.1:0-506286 GCA_963841155.1 uncultured Acidimicrobiaceae bacterium
AATCCGGATGAGCCTCGACGAGCTCGGCAAGTGGCACACCGCGCTCGACCGACTCGCGTACGAGAGTGCCCACGAGGCCATGGGCGTCCCGGAACGGCACTCCCGTTGCCACGAGCCACTCAGCCAGATCGACGGCTGCGAGCCCGGGCCCGCTGGCCGCGGCCTGCATCCGGTCAAGGTCGAACCTCGCCGTACCGATGAGGCCCTCCAGCCCGACCAGGGCGAGCACTACCTGGTCCAAGGCGTCGAACAGCGGCTCCTTGTCCTCTTGGAGATCCCGGTTGTACGACAGCGGCAGACCTTTGAGCGTCGTGAGGAAGCCGGCGAGGTGCCCAACCAGCCGGCCCGCCTTGCCTCGGGCGAGCTCGGCGACATCCGGGTTCTTCTTCTGGGGCAGCATCGAGCTCCCCGTCGCCCAGGCGTCGTCCAATCGGACAAAACCGAACTCCTCGCTCGAGAACACGACGATCTCCTCGCCGATGCGCGAGAGGTGGATCGCGAGCAGCGCCAGGTCGAACAGGGTCTCCGCGACGAAATCACGATCGCTCACGGCGTCGAGGGAGTTCTCGAAACGGCCACTGAACCCCAGTTCCTCGGCAACCAGGTCAGGATCGATCCCCAGGGATGATCCCGCGAGCGCGCCCGCGCCGAGGGGCGACACGTCCAGACGCCGCCAAGTCGCGAACATCCGGTCGGTGTCGCGTGCGAGTGCCCAGCCGTGGGCGAGCAGATGGTGCGCCAGCAGCACTGGTTGTGCACGCTGAAGATGGGTGTAGCCGGGAAGGTAGGCGTCGCCGACCTCCGTAGCTCGTCGCTCCAGGGTCCGTTGCAGCCCGAGCACCTCGCCGATCACGCGTGCGAGCTCCCCACGCGTGAAGAGCCGTAGCGCCGTCGCGACCTGATCGTTTCGGCTTCGGCCCGTGTGGAGCTTCGTCCCGCTCTCAGGAGCAAGCTCGGTCACTCGCCGCTCGATCGCAGTGTGAATGTCCTCGTCGCTCCAGAGGTACTCGAAGCTGTCGCTTGCCAGCTCGGCACCCACCTGACCAAGGGCCTCGACCAGCGAGTCAGCCTCTGTGGCGGTGAGGATCCCCGCTCTCAGCAGACCGTGGACATGCGCTACCGAGCCCCTCACATCGCTGCTGGCCAGCCGCTTGTCGAACGCCAGGCTTGCTGTGAACGCCATCAGGGCGTCCGCCGGGGCGCTGCCCATCCGGTTTGCCCAAAGCGTCACTCGGCGCCTCCCTGGCGAGCCGACCAGGTCTGGATCCCGAGGCCGAACAGCCGGACGAATCCTTCGGCGTCCTCGTGGCGGAAGGCGTCGGTGGCGTCATAGGTCGCGAGGTCGTGGTCATAGAGCCCGACCGGGCTGCGTCGGCCGACGACTTCGGCTCCGCCTCCCGGGCTGAAGCGGAGGCGAACCTCGCCCGTCACGGACCGTTGCGTGGAGGCCATGAACGCCGACAGCGCATGGCGCAGCGGCGAGAACCACATGCCGTCGTACACGAGCTCGGCGAATCGTGGCTCGAGGCGCGCCTTCTCGTGCGCCGTGTCACGCTCCAGCGTGAGACCCTCCAAGTCGGCGTGGGCCATGATCAGCGCGAGCGCGGCCGGGCATTCGTAGATCTCGCGGCTCTTGATGCCGACGCGGCGCCCTTCGACCATGTCGACGCGCCCGAAACCGACCGACCCGGCCAGGCGCCCGACCTCGCCCACGAGCTCGACGAGACCGAGCTCGACCCCATCGATGCTGACCGGCACCCCGTGCTCGAAGCCCACGGCCACTTCCACCGGCTCGGTCGCCACAGGCACTGTCAGCGCAAAGACGTCCTCAGGCGGGGCGGCCCACGGGTCCTCGAGGATTCCGCACTCGATCGCCCGGCCCCAGATGTTCGCGTCGATGGAGTAGATCCTGTCCCTGCTCACGGTGACAGCGATGCCGTGGCTCTCGGCGTAGTCGATCGTCTCCTCGCGGCTCATCCCCCAGATGCGCACCGGCGCCACGATCTCGAGGTCCGGCGCGAGCGCCCGCGTCCCCACGTCGAAACGGACCTGGTCGTTGCCCTTCCCCGTACACCCGTGAGCGACCGCCGATGCGCCGTGGCGGCGGGCGGCGGCTACGAGATGACGCACGATGACCGGGCGCGACAAGGCCGAGACGAGCGGGTAGCGGCCCTCGTACAACGCGTTGGCGGCAAGTGCGGGCATAGCGAAGTCCCTCAGCAGCTCCTCGCGAGCATCGACGACGACAACCTCGACGGCGCCCGCTGCGGTCGCTCGCTCGCGCAGCGCTTCGAAATCGACGTCCTGTCCGACGTCCACGACCACCGCGACCACCTCGTAACCGATCTCGGCGGCTAACCAGCCGACCGCGACAGACGTGTCAAGACCGCCCGAATAGGCGAGCGCCACCCGCTTTGTCACTTCATCCCTGCCTCTCTGCTTGTCGCCGGATTCGCTTGGGGAGCCGCCGGCAAGCGTAACTGCGGTCCGTCAGGACCGGGCTCCCGTGATCTCCTCGAGGCGTTCGCAGAGCGCCTCTCCGCCGAGGTGCTCCGCGGCCACCACGAGCACCGTGTCGTCCCCGGCAACCGTGCCGATCACCCCCTCGAGCCCGGCCCGGTCGAGCGCCGAAGCCACGACATGGGCCGAGCCGGGTGGTGTCCGGAGCAGGACGAGGTTGCCCGAGGCCGCGATCTCCACCACCCACTCTCCGAGCACGCGTCGCAAGTGATCGAAGGGGGCGACCTGGTCCTTGGGGAGCTCCGGCACCGCGTAGACCAAACGGTCGACACCGGGAACCCGCACCTTCAGTGCCCCGATCTCCTCGAGGTCTCGCGACACGGTCGCCTGCGTGGCGGCGATTCCCTCATGGCTCAAGAGCTCCACGAGCTGCTCCTGGCTCGAGACCTCGTTGTCGGCCAAGAGGCGGACAACGAGGTGTTGGCGCCGGTGTTTGGTGGGTCTTGGGTTCGTCACCACCGACCGCCTCCTGCCGTCTGCGCGCTGCGCACCGATTCGAGTGCCACACCCAGCATCCCGACGGCTTGGTCCACCTCGGCAATGCTCACCGTGAGCGGTGGCGCGAGACGGAGGACGCCCGGCACCGGGGCGTTGACCACAAGGCCCAGACCCAGCGCCGAGCGGGTGGCTTCGGTGGCGTCGAGCCCCGGCTCGAGGACGGCAGCAAGAAGCAGACCCCTGCCCCTGACACAGGCGACGCCCTCGAGCGCTGCCAGCCGTCGCTGCAGGTAGGCACCGGTTCGCTCCGCGAGTCCAGGGCCGTCGATCGCCTCGAGCTCGGCGAGCGTCGCGATACCCGCAGCACATGCAAGCGGTTGACCGCCGAAGGTGCTTCCGTGATCGCCCGCGACGAAGGCGGCGGCGACGTCGCGGCGAGCCCAGCAGGCGCCAATCGGCATCCCGTTGCCGAGCGACTTCGCGACGGTGACGACATCAGGAGCTATCGCCTCGTGTTGGAAGGCGAACCAACGGCCGGTGCGCCCGAGCCCGGTCTGGATCTCGTCCAGCATGAGCAGGATGCCCCGCTCGTCACACAGGCGCCGCACCGCTGTGAGGTAGCCGGCCGGCGGGACTATGACGCCTGCTTCTCCTTCGATGGCCTCCAGGAGGACGGCGGCGACAGATGCTGGGGCAACGGCCTCCTCGAGGGCGCCGAGGTCGCCGTAGGGGACGCTCCGGAAGCCTTCTGGAAGCGGGCGGAACGCCTCGTGCTTGCTGGGCTGCCCGGTCGCGGCGAGCGTGGCCAGGGTGCGCCCGTGGAACGACCCCATCGCCGAGATGACGACGTATCGGCCCGGGCCACCTGCTCGCCGGGCGAGCTTGATCGCGCATTCGTTCGCCTCTGCACCGGAGTTCGAGAAGAACACCTGGCCCCCTGCCGCCGAGCCATCACCGACAAGGCGGTCCAGGGCACAGGCGAGACGCTCGTTGAGCTCGTTGTGAAAAAGGTTCGACACGTGCATGAGCCGCGCGGCCTGTTGCGCGATCGCGCCCGTCACGCGCTCGTTGCAATGCCCGAGGGACACCACGGCGATGCCGGCGATGAAGTCGAGATACCGGCGACCGTCATCGTCGAACAGCTCGGTCCCCCGCCCGGAGACGAAACGGACCGGCGCCGGCGCGTACGTCGCCATGAGCGTGGGCGATCTCGGCTCACTGGTCATCGTGCGACCACCATCGTGCCAACGCCTTCGCTGGTGAGCAGCTCCAGCAGGATCGCATGGGTGACCCGTCCGTCGAGCACGTGAGCGCTGGCCACACCATGCCTGACGGCATGAGCGCATGCAGCCGCCTTGGGCACCATGCCCTTGGCGATCGCGCCCGAGGCGACCATCGCGTCCAGCTCCTCGGCGCAGAGCCGGTGCAGCAGCGTCGTCGGGTCGGCCGAGTTCGAGAGGATGCCCGTCACGTCGGTCAGAAAGACAAGTTTCTCGGCCCCGAGCGACTCGGCGATAGCCCCCGCGACCGTGTCGGCGTTGATGTTGTAGGCCTGGCCCGTCCGGTCCGAACCGATCGTGGCGATGACGGGCACCAGGCCCTCGGCGAGAAGGCGATGGACGATGGACGGATCGACGGCGACGACATCGCCGACATAGCCGAGCCCGGGGTCGCGAGCCGTCGCCGTGATGAGCCCTGCGTCCTCGCCGGACAGCCCGACGGCGAGTGGCCCATGGACGTTGATCATGCCGACGATGTCGCGGTTCACCTTGCCGACGAGAACCATCCGGGCGATCTCGAGGGTCTCCGCGTCGGTCACGCGAAGCCCGTCGCGAAACTCGGGCACCTTGCCGAGACGCGCCATGAGCGATCCGATTTGAGGGCCTCCACCGTGGACGACAACCGGGAGGATCCCGATCGATCGCAGCAGGACGACGTCCTCGGCAAACCGCTCGAGTGCCTCGGCCTCTTGGTCGCCCTCCCTCTCGCCATCCCGCAACGCGGTCGCCGGGGCAATCCGCGCCGGTGGGCCATCGGAGCCCACCAGCGCGTTGCCGCCGTACTTGACCACGACCGTGCGTCCCGCAAAGCGCCTGATGTAAGGAAGTGCGTCGCAGAGAACCGCAGCTTTGACTGGCGCGGGCAGCTCGAGTTGGCTCACGATCGTCCCATGTTGAGCTCGACGTAGGCAGGCGTGAGATCGGCGCTGGTCATCGTGGCCGAACCTTCGCCGAGGCCGAGATCGCAGATGACCTCGAACTGCTGGGAACCAAGAACGTTTCGAATCGCTTCCTCGTCGTGATCGACCGCCACGCCACCTCGGCAGACCGTCACGGGGCCGTACGCGACCGAGACCCGATCCGGATCGAAAGGCGTGCCCGCGGACCCGAGCTCGCTGAGGACCCTGCCCCAATTCGCATCCTCGCCGAACCACGAGGCCTTGACGAGCTGGCTCTCGGCGACACGACGGGCGGCCCGCCGCGCCGAGACGCCGTCGCAGGCTCCGACGACGCGGACCCGAACCACCTTGGTCCCACCCTCGGCATCGGCAACCATCTGCAACGCAAGATCGGCACACGCTGCGGTGAGCGCCTCGGCCAGTGCTGGCTCCGGCACTTGGGGACCGACACCGCTTGCCATCACGATCACCGAGTCGTTAGTGGACGTGCAGCCATCGACGGTCATCTCGTTGAACGAGTGCCGCACAGCACTGGAGACGGCTGTGTGCAGTGCCTGCGACGACGAAGACACATCCGACGTCAGCACGGCGAGCATCGTCGCCATGTTCGGCGACAGCATCGCGGCTCCCTTCGCCATGCCACCGACGACGAAGCCGTCCGCTTCGACGACGACCTCTTTGGTCCTCTTGTCGGTCGTGAGGATCGCCCTTGCGGCCGCCGCCGCATGATCCGGCGACGAACCGCGCCCACCGATCAACGAGGGCAGCGCCGCCTCGATGCGGTCACAGGCCAACCGGGTGCCGATGATCCCGGTCGAGCAGACCAGGACGTGCTCGGGGCGTACGCCCAGTGCGCGAGCCGCCAGGTCGCAAGTGAGCTCGGCGGCACGGCGGCCCTGTGAGCCGGTCGCCGCGTTGGCACAACCGCTGTTGAGCACGACGCCCGCCGAGAGCCCACCGCTCGCGCCGAGGTGGGCACGGCAAACCTGCACCGGTGCAGCCGCCAGGAGATTCGAGGTGAACGCCGCGCCCACCGGCACGGGCCGAGCGTCCTCCGTCGCGACAAGCGCGAGGTCCAGCTGCCCGTCGGGCTTGATGCCGGCCGCGGTCGCCGATGCGACAAAGCCGCGTGGCGCCAGGACCGTCACGGCACCAGACCAAGGGTGGGAAGCCCGACGGTCTCTTCCAAGCCGACGGCGAGGTTCGCTGCCTGGATCGCCTGTCCCGCGCCCCCCTTGACGAGGTTGTCCAATGCCGCCAGCGACACGACGTACCCGGTCCGGGCGTCGTAGCGGGCGGTGACCTGAACCGTGTTGGAACCGTAGGTGTCACGAGTCGCGCACGGCACCGCGCTCACCTGAACGAAGGGTTCGTCATGGTAGGCGTCCTGCAGCACATCCAACGCCCGCGATCCGGCGCGGCCGTCGACGGCGCGGCCGTAGCAGGTGGCGAGGATCCCACGCGTCATCGGCGCAAGGTGCGCCGTGAAGAGGATCTGCGCCCCGATCGCCTGCTCCATCTCGGGGGTGTGGCGGTGGTTGATGAGCCCGTAAGCAGAGAAGCTCTCATTGACAACCGGATGGTGCATGGTCGCCGACGGCGAACGCCCCGCTCCTGATGTCCCGCTCGCCGCGTCCACGATGACCCCGGTCGGCTCGATAAGGCCTTCTCTCACGAGAGGCTCGAGCGCAAGGGTGGCCGCGGTGACGTAGCACCCCGGAGCCGCGACGAGCCTGGCGCCCGCAAGCTCGTGGCGGAACAACTCCGGCAGTCCGTAGACGAACCGGCTGAGGAGATCCGGAGCGCGGTGCTCGAACCCGTACCAGACCGGGTAGAGCGACCGGTCCCGGAGGCGGAAGTCCGCACCCAGGTCGACCACGAGCGGGACGCTACGTGCCAGATCCGGAACGAGGTCCTGGGACCGACCGGACGGGAGGGCGATGAACACAACCTCGAGACCCTCCAAGCCGGCGGGATCGAGCTGGGAGAACACCAGGTCGCCATAACCAGGAGCGAGGTTCGGGTAGAGCTTCGCGACTTCGACCCCTGCTGAGCTGTCGCCTTGTGCCACCACGACCTCGAAGCTCCGATGGCCTGCCAGCAGTCGCAACAGCTCAGCGCCGAGGTAGCCCGACGCCCCGGCGATCCCCGTCTTCACAGCATGATGATACAGTCATACGAGTATCTATGCAATAACC
Source organism: uncultured Acidimicrobiaceae bacterium (assembly GCA_963841155.1). Taxonomy (GTDB): domain Bacteria; phylum Actinomycetota; class Acidimicrobiia; order Acidimicrobiales; family Bog-793; genus Fen-455. The sequence continues at coordinate 7,336 of CAWJBM010000003.1, forward strand.
TGGCGGCGAGGCCCTGGGCCTCGACCGTCCTTGACGCCACGCAGTCCGCGCCTTGGGCGGTCGCGTCCCTCAGGCGGTCACGTCCCGCCGCACGAAGACGAGCATCGTGATCACGACGGCTCCGGCGAGATACGCCGACATCGTGATCAAGGCGGCGCGGAATGACGCTCCCGTGGAGCCACCCTGGGCAATGGCCTCGAGCAGTTGCGCCGGCAGCCAGCGCGCCGCCCCTGGGACGGCGTCGGTGACGATCGTCTCGACAGGGAGCAAGACGGCAAGGCCTGCCGCGATCGCGATGACCGACGACCGAAGCAACACTCCGGCGATCATGCCGATGATCGCGAATCCACAGGTGGAGATCGCAAGGTCTCCGAGCACGATTCCGAGGTCGCCCATCCCCACACCCGAGGTCCACGCACTCGTCGGGACGCTGCGGAGGTGTGCCATCGCGAAGGCCGCGCAGAGGCCAACGATCGCCGCGACCATGACCGCCCCGACAAGAAAAGTGAGCACCGCAAGGCACTTGCCCGTCATGAGCACGGACCGGCGCGGTTGGCGCACGAGGAGGTTGCGCAGTGTTCCGTGGGAGAATTCCCACCGAATTGGAACGCGGCGATGGAGAACGACACAGCGCCGAGAAGGATGCCCGACTGCATGAGTCCTTGACTGAGCCCGGTGGCATGGGCCAGCTGGGCGAGCGTCAGATCCCCTCGGTCATTGGCATGGTGAAGCGCGCCGGCGATCGTCACGATCGTCGTCAGCAAGACGACCCCGGTGATGGCGAGGTAGCTGCCATACCAGAGTCGCCGGCGGCGCATCTTGACCCACTCACTTTCGAACGACCGCCAGATCATGGCCGTCCTGGCCTTTCCGACCACGCCTTCGTGCCGCCTTCAGCGCCTCCCGCTCCACGAGCAGGGTCGCTGCCCTGGATCCCCTGGTTGGCAGAGACCCGTGTGATCTCGAAGAACGCCTCCTCGAGGGTCGAGCGCCGCTCGGCGAGATGAACGAGCGTGATGCCGTTTGCCATGGCGAGGCGATTGAGATCGGCGGCCCAGCTGCAATCGGCCAGGACCTCGAGAGTCGTGCTCTCGTTGTCTCCGACAATGCGTGCGCTACGGCCGGTGCCCATCACCAGCTGCAGCAAGCGCTTTGCGTGGTTCTGATTCTCGGTTCGCACGATCAGCTCGGGAGCGCGTGCCGCCAGAAGCTCCTCGACGCCTCCCTGGAACAGCAGCCGACCCGTCTCGATGACAACGAGGTGCTCGCAGATCTGCTGGATCTCGGCGAGCAAGTGCGAGGAGACGAACACCGTCATGCCCTCGTCCGCGAACGACCGCAGCATGGCACGGATCTCGGCTATCCCTTGCGGATCGAGCCCATTGGTCGGCTCGTCGAGCACGAGCAGCTCCGGACCGGGGAGCAGTGCAGCAGCGATGCCCAGTCGCTGACGCATACCGAGCGAATAGGTCCGGAACGGATCCAGGCCGCGTGTACCCAGGCCGACGCGCTCGAGGGCGGCGTCGACCCTCCTGTTGTCGATGCCGCTCAGCCGGGCGAGCACCATCAGGTTCTCGCGTCCCGACAACGCCGGATAGAAGGTAGGCCCCTCGATGAGGGCGCCGACGCGCGGCAGGTACGCCCGTGAACGACCGAGAGGATGGCCGAGCACCGTCCCCCTGCCTGCGGTAGGGCGTATCAGGCCCAGCAGCATCCGGATGGTGGTGGTCTTGCCGGCGCCGTTCTGGCCCACGAACCCGGAGATCGAACCTGCGGGGATGACCAGATCGAGCCCGTCGACTGCCAGCCGCTTGCCGAAGCGCTTCGTGAGCCCCCGCGTGACCACTGCGTAGCAGTCGGTCCTCTGCCCGATAGCTCTCGTGACCGGCTCGGTCGCGAGCGCCGCAACATGCACGTAACGATGAAACCACAATTTTCACCTTGAGCGACGCACGGCCACAAGACACTGAGCCCGGAGCCCGCCAAGTGGCCGGGCACACCAGGCCAGCGCACAGTTGCCGGGCCGCTCGGGTCTCCTGCAAAGCGGTCGGCCGGTTCGACTCGCCGCTCAGCGGTCGATCGCCGCCCGGAGCTCTGCCACGAATGCGCCCGCCCCTTCGGGGCCGGCACCCTCGAGGAGCCGATGGACCAGCGCGGAGCCGACCACCACGCCGTCTGCCACCGCGATCACTTCCCGTGCCTGCTCCGGGCTGGAGATCCCGACGCCGATGAGCACGGGGATGTCGGTCTCCTCCTTGCATGCGGTGGCCACCCTCAGCGCGGTCGCGCTCAGCGACGCCCGCTCGCCCGTCACGCCCATCACGCCGACGCCGTAGACGAAACCCCGCGACCGGGCGCAGATCGCCTTCAGGCGACTCCCCGGCGTTGTCGGCGCGACCAACAGCACGGTCTCGACCCCGGCGCTGCCGGCTTCGTCTCCCCAGCCGTTGAGCTCGTCGATCGGGAGGTCCGCCACGATGGCGCCAGAGACCCCCGCCTCCTCGAGCGACCTGGCCATCCGGCGGTGACCCGCCCTGAGCACGATGTTGTAGTACGTCATCACGACCAGCGGGACCCCGGCGTCCGCCCGTGCCAAGGCAGCGATGATCCCCGCCGGGGTCGCTCCGGAGCTGAGCGCCTCGGCCGAAGCCCGCTGGATGACCGGCCCGTCCATGACCGGGTCCGAGAATGGGATCCCGATCTCGATCGCGTCGGCTCCCGCTGCAGCGACCGCTCGCACGACATCCAGCCAGTCCCGCCCGAGACCCCCGGTCACATAGGGGACGAGCAGCTTGCGCCCGGCATCTCGACGATCTCTGAGAGCCTTCTCGAGGACGCCGCACGTCACGGTCGCGCCGGGCGTCACTGCATGAGCTTTCGCACCAGTGCGACGTCCTTGTCGCCCCGGCCCGACAGCGTCATCAGCACCGTTGAACCCTCCGGGATCGACTTTCCGGCTTCTCTGACCACCCAGGCGAGGGCGTGGGCCGGTTCCAGTGCGGGGATGATCCCTTCTGTCTCGGCCAGCAAGCGGAAGGCGGCGAGCACCTCTGAATCCTCCGCCGAGGGGTACTCGGCCCTGCCGACGGCTCCGAGATAGGCGTGCTCGGGGCCGACGCCGGGGTAGTCGAGGCCGGCAGAGACCGAGCATGCCTCGAGGATCTGACCGTCTTCATCCTGCAGGAACCTGGACCGCATCCCGTGGACGACCCCGGGTACGCCGTTGGTCATGGCAGCGCCACCGGCCGCCTCGACGCCCACGAGCCGCGCGCCGGTGTCCACGAAGCCCGCGAAGGTGCCGGCCGCGTTCGAGCCACCGCCGACGCAGGCCACCACGACGTCTGGATCCGAGCCACCGAGCAGCTCATGGCACTGGGCACGGGCCTCGTCGCCAATGACGCGTTGGAATTGCCGGACGATGTAGGGATACGGGTGCGGGCCCATGACCGACCCGATGCAGTAGTGCGTGGTCTCCACGCTCGCAACCCAGTCGCGCAGGGCTTCGTTGATTGCGTCCTTCAACGTCCGGCTGCCCGAGTGCACTGCACGCACCTCGGCCCCCAGCAGCTCCATGCGGAACACGTTCAAGCCCTGGCGCTCGACGTCGACGGCACCCATGTAGACGAGGCATTCGAGACCGAGCAGTGCCGCCGCAGTGGCGGCGGCAACACCGTGCTGGCCGGCGCCCGTCTCGGCGATGAGGCGGCGCTTGCCCATGCGCTCGGCCAACAGCGCCTGGCCGATGACGTTGTTGAGCTTGTGCGATCCGGTGTGGGCCAGGTCCTCGCGTTTGAGGAGCAATCGGACGCCGAGCAGCTCGCTCAGGCGGCCGCATTCGCTGACCGGCGTCGGGCGGCCCCCGTAATGGCCGAGGAGGTCGTCCAAACGGCCGCGGAAGGCGGGATCTGCCCAAGCGGACTCAAAGCCGGCCTCGAGCTCCTCGCAGGCCGGCACGAGCGACTCAGGCACGAACCGGCCTCCGAATTCGCCAAAGCGCCCGTGCCTCTCCGGTCCGCGCATCAGTTCGCCGGCGATGCTCAACTGTCCTCCTGCCAGTCGTAGGGACCCGCGTCATCGGTGTCGTAGGGTTCGGGTTCGGCGGCGCGAGCCGCCTGCACGAAGGCCCGCACCAGTCGAGCGTCCTTCTTCCCGACGCTTGCTTCCACGCCGGAGGAGACATCGACGCCCCAGGGGTGGACCCTGCGGATCGCGTCGGCCACGTTGTCGGGGTTGAGGCCCCCGGCCAGAACGAGCCGGCGTCCCTTCGGCGCGCCCTCCGCCAGACGCCAGTCGAACACCTTGCCCGATCCCGGCGACGGGGCGTCGACCAGCACTATGTCCGCACCGTACTCGGCCGCCCGCGCTAGTCGGTCGTCCCCTGCCGGGAACGCCTTGATGACAAGTGGCACCCGAACCGAGACGTACCCACAGTCCGCGAACGTCTCGTTCCCGTGCAGCTGAGCGGCATCGAGCCCGGCACGGTTCACGATCTCGACGACCCGGCGGGGCTCCTCGTCGCGAAAAACCCCAACGGTGCAGATCTCGTGGGGAAGCCGCCGAGTGATCGCAGCCACCGAGCTCGGGCTCATCTGGCGCGGCGAAGGAGCAAAGACGAAGCCGACGGCGTCGGCACCCATGGCCACCGCGATCAGGGCGTCCTCCTCACTGGTGATCCCGCAGATCTTCACCCACATGGCACAGTCCGGCCCAGAAGCCCGGCGACAGCAGCCGTTCGGTCGCGCGAACGCACAAGCGCCTCGCCGACGAGAACGCCGTCGAAGCCCGCTTCTGCCAGCGCGGCAACCTGAGCATGCGACTCCACGCCGGACTCGGCGATCTTCAGCACGCCGGCTGGGACCTGACGCGCGACACGGTTGGCCCGTTCCCGGTCCACTTCGAAGCTGTGCAGGTCGCGCTGGTTCACGCCGACAAGCCGGGCCCCGATCTCAAGGGCCCGCTCGAGCTCGAGCTCGTCGTGAACCTCGACGAGAGCAGCCATGTCCAGTTCTCCGGCGATGCGGTGGAGCTCCGCCAGCTCACCGTCGTCGAGCAGCGCAACGACAAGCAGCACGGCGTCAGCTCCCATGATGCGGGCGTCGTAGAGGTCGGCTGTCGAGACCGTGAAGTCCTTGCGGAGAACGGGAAGTTCAACCGCGGCGCGCGCCAGCTCCAAGTCCTCAGGGCCGCCACCGAAGTGCGGGCCGTCGGTGAGCACCGACAGGCAGGACGCACCGCCGGACGCGTACGCCCGCGCGACCTCAACCGGGTCGAGGTCCGGGGCGATGTCACCCTTGGACGGCGACCGGCGCTTGATCTCCGCGACGAGCGCAATGGCCGCCTCGCCGGTTGCCTTGGGCCCGAGGGCCTTCAGCGGCCCGGTGAAGTCGCGGGGCGGTGCCACGGCACGGGCCCTGGCCGCGAGGTCCTTCAGGTCGCGCCGGTCAGCGGCCGCGACGTCACGGTGCCACGCCGCGATGCGGTCGAGATATGTGGCCACCGACGCCAGCCTACCGGCCGCTTCGGGACACCTCCCGGACCTTCTGCTGGTGCTCGAGTCGGGATCTCCCGAGATGCTCCTGAGCGACCGATCCGGCTATCAGCGGCGACTGCGTGAGCACGAACAATCCGACGCACATGACAAGGAGCGCCGCGGCGTCGAAGGCGAGAGCACCTATCCCGCCGCGCAGGTTGTCACCGAACAGGCCGACACCGATCACGACGCTCACGATCGGGTCGACGATGGTCAGCGTGGCCTGGGAAGCCGTGATCGGACCGGCATGGAAGGCATCCTGGGTGAGCACGAGACCGGCCAGCCCGCCCACGACGATGGCATAGGGCTCCCAGTGCTCGAAGATCTGCCAGAAGCCGTTCGAGAACAGGATCGTCGTGGCCTTGGTGAACGAGGCGCTCAGCGCGAACGAAATCGCCGCTGCGGACCCGAACCACGCAGAGCGCCACGACCGCGAGTTGCGCGACCTGAGGCGCGTGCAAGCCAAGCAGATCGCGATCGCTGCGCAGCAGACGGTGATCACGATGACCCAGCCGCTGGTCGTGGGAAAGGTGGTCCCTCCACCTGTGTTGCTCATGGCGAGGAAGGCGGCCAGTCCCGCCACCGTGAGCACCGTCCCGATCGCCTCGCTCCAACCCAGCGGCGAGCCGAACCACACGCGCAAGATGACAACAAGGAAGATGAGCTCGGTGACCATGAGAGGCTGCACGACACTGAGAGAGCCGAAAGCGAGTGCCGTGGCCTGCAGCAGGAACGATCCCAGCATCGCGACGAATCCGACGTACCAGATGGGCCGGCGCAGGACGTGGCGCATCAGCTTCAGGCCGCGACCGTGCGCATCGGGAGCCGTCTCGACGCCGAGCCGCTGAAAGATCGTGGTCAGGGCGTTGCACAGCGCCGCACAGACCGCCAGCGGGATCGCTAACACCGACCCTGTCTATCCGATCGAGAGAGGGAGCTCTCGGATCTCCGCCTGGCCCCCGCCCGGCATCACCGTCGTCGCAGCCGGGAGCACGACGTCGCGGCGCACATAGGCGAGGGCGACTGGCGCAGCAAACCCCGGCGACCAGGCGATGCTCGTGAGACGCCCGAGCTCTCGGTCCCCCGAGACCAGGAGCGCATCGTCCGGGCACTCACCCGCCGAATCCAGCACGACACCTCGCAGCCGCCACGCCACGTTTCCGCCCCGGGCGTCAAGGCGGGCCACGAGCTCCTGACCCGTATAGCAGCCCTTCGTGAAGCTCACGGTGTGCTCGACGAGGTTGCCGGCTTCCTGCGGGATCGTCTTTTCGGTGAGCTCGCTTCCCATTGCCGGCACTCCGGCCTCGATGCGTGCCACCTCGAATGCCGCAGGGTCGCCCAGTGGGACTTCCAGCGGTGGCCAACCAGGCACTTCGGCCGCTGCCAGCACGTCCAGGCCGCCATAGCCGGGCCAGGTTGCCGGCACGGCGATCAACCAACGACCGCCCACCGCCGCCGCGGGCGCGTCAGCAGCCATCACCCCGGGCTCCAGCCCCGCGTTTGCAAGCCTGGTCACCGAAGCCGGTCCGCGGACCTTGAGGCACCGGATGGTCCCGGTCTCGAGATCGGCCCTCACCCGCAAGCGGAACCGCCCGAGCCGCTCGGAAAGGACTCCGCCGTAGCCGGTCTCGGTGTCGAGCAGCACGAGGTCGTCCGCGAGCATCGTGGCACGGCAGTACACCTCCACCTTGCCCTGCGGTGAGAGCACGAGCGTCTCCGCCGAGTGACCGACCGCGAGTGCTCCGAGGTCCTGGCTCACCTGCCCCTGGAGCCAGCCACGCGCATCCGGGCCCCGCACCACGACGGTGTCCCGTGCGGTCTCGAGCGCGCAGGCGTCGTCGTGGATGAGGGCATAGGACCGCCGAAGGTCAAGCCGGGCCGTCGGGCTCACAGCCGCCGCCTCTCCGCCGAGAGCTGGCGAGCCCCGGCTACGGCCGTCAGCACGGCCGCGGCCTTGGCCGCGCACTCCTCGTCTTCGGCAGCCGGGTCGCTGTCGGCGACGATGCCGGCCCCGGCCTGCACCGAGGCTTTGCCGTCCGCGGTCGCGACGAGCGTGCGGATGGCGATCGCCGTGTCGAGGTTGCCCGAGAAGTCGATGTAGCCGACGATCCCGGCGTACGGGCCTCGTTTGGTGGGCTCGAGCTCGTCGATGATCTCCATCGCCCGCACCTTCGGCGCGCCTGAGACGGTCCCGGCGGGAAGTGTCGCCCTCAGCACGTCCACGGGTCCCCGGCCCTCGAGCAGCTCACCGGAAACCTCGGAGGTGAGGTGCATGACGTGGCTGTAACGCTCGACGGTCATCAGCTCCTCGACCCGTTCGGAGCCGAAGCGCACGACCCTTCCCACGTCGTTGCGAGCCAGGTCGACGAGCATGACGTGCTCGGCGAGCTCCTTCGGGTTCTCGACGAGCTCGGTCTCGAGCCTGCGGTCCTCCTCGTCGTTCGAACCGCGTCGGCGCGTTCCGGCGATCGGTCGCGACACGACGCGCCCGTCGAGGAGCTGGACCATCGGCTCAGGCGACGCTCCGACGACCGACACACCCCCCAGGCGGAGGAAGAACATGTACGGGCTGGGGTTCACCTGCCGGAGCACCCTGTAGACATCGAACGCGTCGCAGCCGAGGTCGAAGTCGAAGCGCTGGGACAGCACGATCTGGAACGCGTCGCCTGCACGGATGTACTCCTTGGCGACCTCGACGGCCTGGCGGTACCGCTCGGCGCTGGTGCCTCGCCGAACGGTGCCGTCCGGGAGAGAGGCCCCGGGCGACGGCGGCGCGACGAGCGGCTCGTGGCCCGGGCGCTCCAGGTCGTTGCGGATCACCTCCAGGCGCTGCAACGCGTCGAGGTAGGCGGGCCGGAGCCCGAGGGCATTCCCGCTCTCGTGCTTGTCCGCCTCGACGAGCACGTTGTTGACGAGCGTCACCCGCTGGCGCCAGTGGTCAAAGGCAGCGAGCTCGCCGATCACCGACACGACAGCGTCGGGATGACCGAGGTCGTCGGCCGGTGGCGTCCCGAGCCGCTCGACCTCGCGAACAACGTCGTAGCCGAGATAGCCGACAAGACCGCTGTGAAGCGGAGGGAGCCCCTCGAACGACGGCGACCGGAGCTTGTCGAGAATCGACTCGACACAGGCGAGCACGCCTTTGTCACGGGGAACCGAATCGGGAACTGAGCCCTGGGTCACCTCGATCTGGCGGCCGCGTGCCACGAGGGTCGCCGCAGGCGAGCGCCCGATGAACGAGAAGCGGCTCCAGCGCTCGCCGTGCTCGACCGACTCGAGCAGGAAGCCGGGAGCGTCCCCGACCATTGCGCGGAAGGCCCCGACCGGAGTCAAGCCGTCCGCGACAAGCTCTCGCCAGACCGGGACGACCGAGTATTGCCGGCCGAGCTCGCAGAACTTCTCCAGACCAGGGCCGGCCTGCGCGGCGGCGCTCTGGGCAAGGGCGCCTGGCCCCGGGTTCGAACGCTCCCGCGACTCGGTGCCGGTCACGACAGCGAGTCGCCGAACCGGCGGTGAAAACAGCTCCAGTCGCCGGTGTGGCACGCGCCGCGGCCCTCCTGGTCGACGGTGATGAGCAGTGCATCGCCGTCGCAGTCGTAGGCGGCAGCCCGGACCCACTGGCGATCGCCCGAGGTCTCCCCCTTGCACCAGTACTCCTGCCGGCTCCGGCTCCAGAACCACGTGCGAGCGGTCGTCAGTGTCCGGCGCAGCGCCTCGGCGTCCATCCATCCGAGCATCAAGACGTCACGGGTCGCGCGATCCTGCACGATCGCGGCCACGAGACCCTTGTCATCGAAGCGGATCTCCGCGATCTCCTCCTCGGTGAAGCGGACCGGTGCAACGGTCACAAGTACAGCCCTGTCCCGTCCTCGAGTCGCTCCGAGGCGACCGCCGGGATGTCGCGTTCGCGCAGGATCACGTAGTCCTCGCCCTGAACCTCCACCTCGAAGCACTCCTCGGGATTGAACAGGACGCGGTCTCCGGCCCGGATCGAGCGCACGTTCGGGCCGACCGCGGCAACCTCGGCCCACGCCAGGCGGCGGGCGACCGAGGCCGTGGCGGGGATGAGGATGCCGGCGCGCGACCGCCGTTCGCCTTCGGCCGTCGGCACGTGCACCAGCACGCGGTCGTTCAGCATCGTCACCGGCTGCTTGACCTCGTCGGAATCTGGCCTGGGCCGGCGCAACTCGGGCAACTCCACGACCGAAACCGTAGTGCCACCGAAGAGCGGCCGTGACCTTGGGCGTGCCGCGCCGCAACTGCAGGACCTCAGGGCGCGCCCGAGATCCGGAGGCGGTGGCCCGAACGGGAGGGCGGCCGCGCGGGCAAGCTCGGGCCGACCCGGCATCATGGGAAGGTGGATCGCGTCCTGCTGCTCGTCCCCTCCGCCTCCTATCGCGCTTCCGACTTCCTCGATGCGGCCAGGGCGCTGGACCTCCAGGTGATCGTCGGGTGCGACGAGGCACCGGCGCTGGCCGGAGCAGGCGGGTCCCTGCAGGTCCGCCTCGACGATCCAGAGGCGGCTGCGGACGCGATCGTGGCACTCGACGCTGTCACGCCGATCGACGCGGTGCTGGCCGTGGACGACCAGGGGACGCTCGTGGCGGCCCGCGCCGCGGAGCGCCTTGGCCTTCGCGGCAACCGTCCCGACGCCGTTGCCGCCGCGCGGGACAAGCTCGCCATGCGCAGGGTGCTCAGCGCAGCCGAGGTGTCCCAGCCCGCGTTTGCGGCCCTGTCCCCCGGCGCCGGAGCCGCCGAGGTGACCCGCCTCACCGGAGCGGTCGGCCTGCCGTGGGTGGTCAAGCCCACATCCTTGTCAGGGAGCCAGGGCGTGATCCGGGCCGATACCGTCGCGCAAGCCCTGGCGGCGGTCGAACGCTCCCGATCGATCGCCACCAAGGCGGGCGTGGCGCCGGAGCAACCTCTGCTCGTGGAGGAGTTCGTGCGCGGCCCCGAGGTGGCCGTGGAAGGCGTGCTCGACAACGGCGAGCTGACGGTCCTGGCCGTGTTCGACAAGCCGGACCCGCTCGACGGTCCCTTTTTCGAGGAGAGCTTGTACGTGACACCGTCAAGGCTCGATGCCTCTGATCTCGGCGCCGTGACCACGACCACCCAGGCCGCCACGAGGGCCCTCAACCTCAGGGAGGGCCCCGTCCATGCCGAGCTGCGCGTCCGGGACGGGCGGGCGTGGGTAATCGAGGTGGCCGCCCGCTCGATCGGTGGACTGTGCTCGCGCACCCTCGAGTTCGGGACGGGGATGAGCCTGGAGCACGTCATCCTGGCCCACGCGCTGGGCCGGCCGGCCGGCTCGCTGCGCCAGCGTCAGGGCGCAGCGGGCGTCCTGATGCTGCCGATCGGCACCGGTGGCGTCCTGGCCGAGGTCACAGGACGCGAACGGGCTCTGGAGATACCTGGAATCGTCGGAATCGACCTGACGATCGCCCCGGGTCGCGTGCTCGTCCCGCTGCCCGAGGGGAGCCGCTACCTGGGCTTCGTCTTCGCCCGCGGTGACAGCCCAGAGCAGGTGGAAGCGGCGTTGCGAGCGGCACTGGCGGAGCTGGACATCCGACTGGAGCCGGAACGACCGCTCAGGCGCCGGGTGGCCGGACGCTGACGCCTCGCGCCGCGAGCTCCTCCTTCGCCTCCGCGATGGTGTGGCGGCCGAAGTGGAATATCGACGCGGCGAGCAGCCCGTCGGCGTGTCCGATGAGCGCGCCCTCTACGAGATGCTCGAGCCTTCCGACACCCCCGCTCGCGATCACCGGCACGCGCACCGAGTCCGCGATCGTGCTCGTCAGCTCCAGGTCGTAGCCGGCCTCGGTCCCATCCCTGTCCATCGAGGTGATGAGGATCTCCCCGGCGCCGAGTCGCGCGCAGGCCGCGGCCCAACTCGCCGCGTCGAGACCGGTCGGACGCCGCCCGCCGTGGGTGAATACCTCCCAGTGGCCGCCGTCACCGCTACGACGGGCGTCGATGGCCACGACCACGCATTGCGCCCCGAACTCGCTCGCCAGAGCCTCGATCAGCCCGGGCGCGGCGACCGCGGCAGAGTTCACCGCAACCTTGTCGGCCCCTGCCCGAAGCAGCCCCCGGCCGTCCGCGACCGAGCGGACACCACCTCCGACCGTGAGGGGGATGAAGACCTCTTCCGCGGCGCGTTCCACGACGTGCAGCATCGTCGCGCGGTCGTCCGAGGAGGCAGTGATGTCGAGCAGCACGAGCTCGTCGGCACCTTCGGCGTCGTAGCGCGCGGCCAGCTCGACAGGATCGCCGGCGTCGCGAAGTCCCTTGAACTCGATGCCCTTGACGACCCTTCCGCCATCGACGTCGAGACAAGGGATGACTCTTACGGCACGCACGCGGCAACCGCCTCCGAGATCGAGAGCGCTCCCGACAACAGCGCCCGACCGACTATCGCCCCGTCCAGCCGGCGGCCGGCCGCGCCAAGAGCCGCCAGTGCGGCCAGATCCGAGGTGCCGGCGATGCCACCCGAGGCCAGCACCGGAAGTCCTGTCACCGAGAGCACGTGCGCGAGTCCGGCCAAGTCTGGGCTGGCTCCAGTCCCGTCACGGTCGATGTCGGTCACCACCACACCGCCGAGAGGCAGGTCCGCGAGACGCTGCAGAGCCGCATCGAGTTCGAGCCCTCCCGAATCCACCCAGCCGCGCACCGCCACCTCGCGCCGAAGCTCGCCTGCCGGTCCGGCGACCGACCGGTGGTCCAGCCCGACGAGAACCCGGCCGGGCCAACGCTCGACCATCCCGAGGAGCGTCCCGGGATTCTCGACGGCCACGGTGCCGACCACCACCCGCGCCACCCCGGCTTCGAGCAGCGCCGCAGCGGCGATCTCGTCGCGGACTCCCCCACCGGCCTGCACGGGCACCCCGGCAGATGACGCGATGCGGAGAACGACGTGCCGGTTCGGTGAGCCACCTTCGCCGCGCAGCGTCGAGGTCGACGACGTGCAGCCGTGAGGCTCCGGCCGAGACGAACGCCTCGGCCTGCTCCAGCGGGTCGCCGTACACGGTCTCAGAGCGGAACTCGCCGCGGAGCAGGCGCACGCACCTGCCAGCCCGAATGTCGATGGCGGGCCACAGCTCCATGGTCACGACCCCGAAGGCTCCTCGGCGCAGATCCGAGCGAAGCGCTCGAGCAGCTGCAGGCCCGCGGATGCCGACTTCTCCGGATGGAACTGCGTGCCGAACATGTTGCCCTGCTCGAACGCGACCGCGATCTCACCGCCGTAGTCGCACGTGCCGACGACGCTTGCGAGGGCCTCGGCGCCCTCTGGAGCCGGGGCATAGGAGTGGACGAAGTAGTACCAGCGACTCGAGGCGCCACCGAGCAGGCGCGAGCGTCTCCCCGTTGAGGTCCTCACCAGGTTCCATTGCATCTGTGGGCGGCGCTCGGTCGCTGCGATCGCGCGAACCGACCCCTGCAGGATGCCGAGACCAGCGACGTCCGGGTCTTCTTCCGAGCTTTCGAAGAGCAGCTGCAGACCGACACAGATCCCGAGGAAGGGGCGGCCATCGCTGATGCAGAGCCGGACCACCTCGTCGAGCCCCGAGTCGCGAAGCGCCCTGGCACATGCGCCGAAGGCACCGACGCCGGGCAGCACGACCCCCGACGCGTCCAAGGCGCCTCCCGGGCTGTCGACCAGACGGGCGTCTGCGCCCACGTGCTGCAGGGCCTTCTCCGCGGAGCGGAGGTTCCCGATGCCGTAGTCCAAGACAGCGATCATCTCTGCCCTACAGCAGGCCCTTGGTCGACGGGACGCCAATGCCCTCGATCCGGGCGGCGTCCCGCAGTGCACGGCCGACCCCCTTGAAACAGGCTTCGAGGACGTGGTGGGGATTGCGCCCGCGACGAAGCTCGATGTGCAACGTCAGCGCCGCCGAGTGCACCAGGGCGCGCCAGAACTCCTCGGCCAGCTGGACCTCGAACGGAGGGCTCCCGAGCGGGGCAGTCTCGCCGAGCGCCACGTCGTAGTGCAGGTACGGCCTCCCGGAAAGATCGAGAGCGACGTCGACCAACGCCTCATCGAGCGGCACCGCAATCGACGCGAAACGGCGGATGCCTGCTTTCGAGCCGAGCGCCTCGGCGAGGGCCTCCCCGAGGACGATGCCGGTGTCTTCGACAGTGTGGTGCGCATCGACCTCGAGGTCGCCGCGAGCCTTGAGGTCAAGGTTCAAGCCGCCGTGCCTGCCGAGCTGGGCCAACATGTGGTCGAAGAACGGCAGGCCGGTGTCCGCCAGGGCCGCCCCACTCCCATCCAGCTCGACAAGGACCGCCACCTGGGTCTCCTTGGTCGAGCGCCTCCGTTCGGCACGGCGTGGGTCGGAGTCGGGGTTCGTGTCCATCCGCCAAGCCTTGCACGTTCCTGGGCCGGGCCCGCACGCCGCCGGCTAGACGCGTGCCGCCAGCTGACCGCACGCCGCAGAGATCGAGCGTCCTCGATTCTCGCGGATGGTGGCGTTGACGCCGGCCTGCCTGAGCCAGGCTTGCAGCGACAGGACGCGGGCGCGGGCGGAGCCTCTCAGCCCCCTAGAGAGACCTCCCGCCGTCGGATTGAGCGGGATGAGGTTGACGTGAGCCCCCAGGGGCCGTGCCAGAGCCGCCAGCTCGCTGGCATCCGAAGGCCGGTCGTTCACGTCCTCGATGCAGGCCCACTCGAAGGAGATCCTCCTTCCCGTCGATGCCCGGTACTCCTCGCAGGCTTCCATGACCATGCCAAGGGGGTATCTGCGGTTGAGCGGTACGAGCTGGTCGCGCAGTAGGTCGTTGGCCGCGTGCAACGACACGGCGAGGTTCACCTGGAGGGTCTTGCCCGCCAGCCGACGGATGCCGGGCACGACGCCAACGGTGGAAATTGTGAGATGCCGGGCAGCCAGTTCCAGATCTCGGTTCATCCGCACGAGCGCGGGCCACACCGCCTCGAAATTCGCCAGCGGCTCGCCCATCCCCATGAGCACGACGTTGCCGAGCTGGCCCCAGCGCTCCGAGCGGCAGCGCCTCGCCGCGACGACGACCTGCTCGATGATCTCTCCGGAGCTCAGCTGCCGGCCGAAGCCCGCGTCTCCGGTCGCGCAGAAGCTACAGCCCATCGCACAGCCGGCCTGGCTCGAGACGCACACGGTCGTGCGGTCGCGATAGCGCATGAGGACCGTCTCGATGCGCTTGCCGTCGCTCGTGGCGAGCAGCCACTTCACCGTGGAGCCCCTGTCCGCCACGCTCTCGGCAACGTAGTGGAAGGCCGGTGCCAGGCCCGGCGCATGTTCGAGCCGGTCGCGCAGTGCCCGAGGGAGCTCGGTCAGCTCCCCAGGCTCCGCCAATCGCCGGTAGAAGCCGTCGAAGACCTGGTTCACGCGGTATGAGGGCTCGTCGGAGAGGAACGCCGCGAGCTCGTCGCGTCCCAGGTCGTAACGGCTCACGAGCGCGGGCTCATGATTGTCCGCTTCTTCCTTCCGCCTCTGCGCCCGGCAGTTCCCCTGCCCCGCCGGCAGCCACGTCGGTGACGTACGCGCGGTCTGTGTGGTCGTCGAGGAACCCGAGCGAGAAGTAGAGCTTGCGTGCCCCTTCATTGTCGTGGTCGACATAGAGCATCGCCGTGCTCACGCCGCGCTCGTAAAGCGAGGCCAGCCCTGCCAGCATGAGCTGGCGCCCGAGACCGCGGCCCCGGAAGTCCGGATCGACCGCGATCACGTAGATCTCGCCCAGCTGGTGGTTGGTGGCCCCGCTCATCACGTCGTCCTCGGGCTCGTGGAGCTTGGTCCAGCAGAAGCCCGCGAGACGCCCGTCGCGCTCATGCATCAGGAACCCGTTCGGGTCGAACCACGGCTGACGTTCGCGTTCTCTCATGGTGGCGAGATCCCACGAGCCCTGTTCGGGATGGCCGTGAAACGCGCGGTTGTTCACCTCGAGCCACGCCGCCTCGTCCTCGCCGGTTCGAAACGGCCGTACCGGGATCGCGGCGTTCTCCCCGGTGAGGGGAAGTGAGCGGCGCATCTGGATGAGCTCACGCCCGCGTCGCATGCCGACAGCCTCCGCGACGGCATCGTTGACCGGTCCCGGCTTGGGCACCCACAGGTGCACGTGACCTCCGCCCTGTGCCGCGATCTCGCCGAGCGCGGTGCTGAGCAGGTCCTGCTGGAGGTCGGCACTGGCCGAGCGCCACCGCGGGTGCACGACGTACTCGACGGCCCAGCTCGCGTCGTTGCCCCGGCTGATCTGCGCGTAGGCGATGACGCGTTCACGACCCCACTCTCGGGCCACGAAGCCGGCAAAGCCCTCGCGACCACCTTGGACCAGGTCTAGCCACTGGTGCTCGCCGAGAGCGCGATGGCCGTCGGCGGTGCTGGCGGCCCCGAGCAGGACCGAGATGGCAGCGATGTCTGCCTCTCCCATCCTGCGCTTGATCTCGACATTGTGCACCTGGCGAACATACCGCCTGTTCGCCACCGGCCGTGGCTACCATCCGAGGGTGCCCAGCGTGCCGAGCACCCGACGCCCGAGCGGCCGCGGCCGCCGGCGGCCGCTGGCGCGGGCCCGCAAGATCGCCGATCGGCTCGCCGCGGCATATCCGGGCACGGCGACCGAGCTGTGCGCTCTCGTCCACCGCACCCCTTTCGAGCTGCTCGTCGCTACCATCCTCTCGGCCCAGTGCACCGACGAGCGAGTCAACATCGTGATGCCGTTGCTGTTCGAGCGTTATCCCACAGTGCAAGATCTCGCCGCCGCCGATCGTGACGAGCTCGAGACCCTGATCCGGTCCACGGGCTTCTTCCGCTCGAAGGCATCCCACCTCCTCGGTGCCTCGGAGGCGATCGTGATGCGTCATGCCGGTGAGCTGCCCCGGTCGATGCAGGAGCTGACCGCCCTGCCTGGGGTCGGTCGCAAGACCGCGAATGTCGTGCTCTCGGTTGCCTTCGGCCTTCCGGGGCTGCCGGTCGACACCCACGTGACAAGGTTGAGCCAGCGCCTCGGGCTGAGCGACTCGGACGACCCGGTCAAGATCGAACAGGACCTCTGTGAGCTGTTTCCCCCCGCCGGGTGGGGCGCGATCAGCCTGCGGCTCATCCAGCACGGCCGGAGGGTCTGTATCGCGCGACGACCCCGCTGCGAGATCTGCGAGCTGGCCGATCTTTGTCCTTCGAGGGGCAAATTCTGATGCTCGAACTTCGGTCCGATGGCCCCAGCCGCGCGCCGGCCACGGCCTCGGGCTGCTCCGCAGGGCTGCGGACATCCTCGAGGGACTTGCCTGCCAGTCTCGTGACAGGTTCGTGACGCGCGGTCACAGCCCGGGGACAGGGCGCTAACTTCGCCAGGAGGAACCGGTTCCCGCCACCTGGTTCCAGAGAGCGGGCCAGGGATCCGCCGCCCGACCCGCTCCCCGACGGCGCCCTCAGGGCGCCGTCGGCGCGTCCGGGACAGCGTCTTGCCGGGTCATCTCCCGCTTGCCAGCAGGCGCTCGAGGCGTCGCACCGCACCGAGGAGAGCGCGCTCCACGGCAATGAGGTCCGTGGCCACATCGTCCCGTTTGGCCGTGATAGCGGCGTCCGCCAGCGATGTGACACGACGAGCGATCTGCTCGAGTGACGAGGCAATCGAGGACAGCTCGGAGAGCTCCGACGGCTCGGGGACTTGCGACGCCACACCGCCATCATCGCCGATCCGGGCCCACGACAGGCAAACTGGTCCGGGCGGACGGGTACGCTGTGCCATGCTCCGACGTCTTGACCTGCGTGGCTGCGGGCCGGACCTTTGTGGCGCGCTCCCGCGACCGAACCTCGCGGACCAAGGCCCGGTCGCGGAGGTCCGCGCGATCGTCGAGGACGTCCGGGTGCGAGGCGACGCCGCGCTGCGGGAGTACACGGCACGTTTCGACAAGGTCGAGATCGGCGAGATACAAGTGCCCGTCGCGGAGATCGAATCGGCGCGCCGCGGGTTGGACCCGGCCCTGCTCGGGGCCCTTACGGAGGCCGCCCAGGCCATCGAGGCCTTCCACCGCCACCGGGCAGTTGGCCCGGGAAGCTTCGAGCGCAACGGGATCTCGGTCGACCTGCTTGAACTGCCCGTGGCCCGCGCCGGCGTCTATGTGCCAGGTGGGCTGGCCAGCTATCCCTCGAGCGTCCTCATGGACGCGATACCGGCCCGAGTCGCAGGCGTGGAAGGCATCGCCCTCTGCGTGCCGCCTGGTCCGGGTGGCGCCGTTGCGGACGAGGTGCTTGCGGCCGCGAGCCTGGCCGGGGTGGACGAGGTCTACCGGATCGGGGGCGCGCAGGCGATCGCCGCCATGGCCTACGGCACCGAGTCCGTAGCCCGCGTCGAGGTGATCGTCGGCCCCGGGAACCGCTGGGTGTCGCTCGCCAAGCTGGAGGTCCGCGGCGAGGTCGGCATGCCGGCCTCGTTCGCCGGGCCTTCGGAGGTCATCGTGATCGCGGACGAGACGGTCCCGGCCGACTACGTGGCCATCGACCTCGTCGTCCAGGCCGAGCACGGCCCTGATGGGCTCGCCTGGCTCATCACCTGGTCCGAGCCGGTTCTGAAGGCGGTGAACGCTGCGGTCGCCCGCTTCGTCGAGGAGTCACCGCGGCGTGCGGAGATCGAGGCGACGCTCGCCGGTGGAGGCTACGGCGTGCTCGTCGACGGGCCCGAGGCAGCAATGGCGGTGTCGAACGAGATAGCGCCCGAGCACCTGGAGCTTTGCTGCGACAACCCGCAGGCGATGATCCCGCTCGTACGCAATGCGGGCGCGGTCTTTCTCGGCCCGTACGCGCCGGCGTCGCTCGGTGATTACATCGCCGGACCGAGCCACACCCTGCCGACCTTCGGGTCCGCGCGCTATGCAAGCGCGCTCGGGGTCGAGGACTTCCTTCGCAGGGTGCACGTCATCTCTGCGGACCGCCGGGCGTTGAGTCGCGTGGCTCCCCACGTGGCTGCCATTGCGAACGCGGAAGGGCTCGGCGCCCACGCCCGCTCGGTGACGATGCGGTCCGAGCACGAACAACAGAGCTCATGAGCCTCACCGGAGCGAACGGTCCCGCGCACGCCGACGCGGCCCGTCCCGAAGTTGGCCTCCGGCCCGGGTACCACTCGCCGCAGGTCGAGGTCGACGTCAGGCTCAACACCAACGAGTCCCCCGAGCCTCCCCCGCAGGAGTTCATCGAGGCTCTTGCCGGCGAGTTGCGGTCGATCCCTCTGCACCGCTACCCCGATCGTGAGGCGACGGCGCTAAGGGCGGCTCTTGCCGCTCACCACGGCGTCGAGCCGGACCAGGTGTTCTGCGCCAACGGCTCCAACGAGGTGATCCAGTGCCTCCTGCTCGCTTACGGCGGCCCGGGCCGGCCCGTGATGCTGTTCGAGCCGACCTACGCGCTGCACTCCCACATCGCCCGGCTCACCGCCACGCCGGTCGTCGCTGGTCGACGGGACGACGCGTTCGAAGTGGACCCGGCCGAAGTGGCCCGAACGCTCGCAGCCGCGGCCCGGATGCACGGGCCGGCCGGCCCTGCGGTCACCTTCCTCTGCTCGCCCAACAATCCGACCGGCGGGGTGGAGACCTCGGACAGTGTCCAGGCCGTGCGCGCCCTCGTGCCCGGGATTCTCGTTGTCGACGAGGCTTACGGACAGTTCGCGCCATGGTCGGCAGTCGAGCTGCTCGAGTCTGAGCCCCGCCTGGTCGTGGTGCGCACGTTCTCCAAGACATGGGCCATGGCCGGGCTTCGCCTCGGCTACGCGATCGCGGACACGAGCGTGGTCGGCTCGTTGTCGAACGTTGCGCTGCCCTACCATCTCGACGCGCTCAAACAGGTCGCGGGGCGGCTGGCCCTCGGGTTCGGTGACGAGATGCGCGCCCGCGTGGCGGCCATCGTCGACGAACGAGGGCGTGTCGCGGCGGCCCTTGGAGCCCTTCCGGTCGAGGTGTGGCCGTCCAATGCCAACTTCGTCCTGTTTCGTGTGAGCCCGCACGAAGGCTCGCGAGTCTGGAAGGGCCTGCTCGATCGTTCGGTGCTGATCCGTGACGTCTCGGACTGGCCAGGGCTCGAGGGCTGTCTGCGCGTCAGTATTGGCACGCCCTCGGAGAACGACCGTTTCCTCTCCGCCTTGGGTGAGGTTCTCTCGGCCGAGGACGATTCCGGGTCACGGCTCTGCTAGGCGGCGCAACCACCGCTCGAGAGCAGGGGACCTCTCTGCCGGGACCGCCATTCGCGCTCAGCCAAAGCGGCCCTGGATGTAGTCCAACGTCCTCGGGTCGTCCGGTTCGCTGAACAACTTCTTCGTCGGCGCCACTTCGATCTGTTCACCGGCACGGTCGCTGCCCATCAGGAAGAACGCACACAGATCTGACACGCGGGCTGCCTGCTGCATGTTGTGGGTGACGATCACGATCGTGACGCGGCTCTTGAGCTCGCCCAGGAGCTCTTCGATGAGCCGCATCGAGATCGGGTCCAACGACGATGTCGGCTCGTCCATCAACAGCACCTCCGGCTCCACCGCGAGAGCCCTTGCAATGCACAGACGCTGCTGCTCACCCCCAGAAAGGGTCGATGCGTGCGCCTTCATCCGGTTCGAGACCGAATCCCACAAAGCGGCGGCGATCAGTGCGGACTCGGCAGCCTCTTCGAGGACCGCCTTCTTGCGTATCCCGTTGAACCGCAGCCCCGAGACGACGTTGTCGTATATCGACATGGTGGGGAACGGGTTCGGCCGTTGAAACACCATGCCGACACGAGTGCGCAACAACGTCGCGGGGATCCCACCCGTATAGATATCGGTGTCTCCAAGCCGGATCGAGCCGCTCACGACCGCACCCTTGGTGAAATCGTGCAACCGGTTGATCGCGCGCAGCAACGTCGTCTTGCCGGAGCCTGACGGACCGATGAGCGATGTGACCTTGTTCTTCGGGACGTGGAAGTTGACGCCGCGAATCGCGGTTCGGCCATTGAACGACACCGCCACGTCCTTGAACCGCATGGAGGTCAGGCCCGACCACGGGTTCCCGTCCTGGCCTGACATCCCCGTCGACACTGTAGCCATGGCCATGGGATCCACCACTAGCGCCTCTCCTTTTGTAGCCAGGCCGCGAACAGGCGGCTCCCCAGATTTATGACAAGTACGATGACCACCAACAACAGGGCGATCCCCCAAGCCTCTTCCCGAAGTGAAAGGTATGGTGAAGTCGCCGACTCGAAGATCTGCAGCGGCATCGAGGCCATCTCCTTCCTCGGATTCCAGCTGACGACCGTAGAAGCGCCAATCACCCAGAGAATGGGGGCGGTCTCCCCCACGGCCCTGGAAAAGGCAAGCAGCACGGCTGTGACAAGGCCGGGAAGCGCGGTCGGGATCACGACCCTGCGTGCGATGACGCCCCTGCGAGCCCCGAGGGCGAGACCGGCTTCCCGAATCGTGACGGGGACTCCTCGCAGCGCCGCCTCGGCCGCCTTCATGATGATCGGAATCATGAGAATGCCGATTGCAAAACTTCCGGCGATTGCGGAAAACCCGATGCCGGGCAGTTTGACGCCCCACTCGTCGAACCCGATCACGATCATCTGATACGCGAAGATGCCGAGCAGGATCGACGGAAGTCCCGTCATGATCTCGGCCGTCGTTCGCAGCACCCTGGCGAAGCGCGAAGTCGACTCCGCCAGGAACAGGCCGGCAACCACGCCGATCGGGATCGCGAACAGTGCCGCTACGCCGTCGATGACTAGCGAGCCGACGATCGCGTTCGATATCCCCCCGATCTGATTCGGGTCGAGCAGTGACGGGAACTGGGGGGTCTGGGTGAAGAAGTCGATGTTCCACCATCGGAGACCCTTTTGCACAAGCGTGAACAAGATCGCGAAGAGAGGGACGAGGGCGAGGGCGAGCGCGACGCCGCAGAGTGCGACCATCGCCTTCGAGATGCGAATGCGTCTCTCCAGCGTCCTCGCCGCCACGCGTTGGACCATCTCACGGCGCTCCAGAATTGGATCAGGTGGGATCCCTTCGAGCGTTCCGGTTGTCATATGGCACCCGCCCGAAAGGCTGAAGCGCTGATGAGCCGACGCCCGAACCAGTTCACGATCGCCGTCATCGCCATCAGAATCAGCGCAAGTGCGCCAAGTGCGGCAACCTGCAGCGGTGTGGCGTCCTGGAACTGCAGCGCGATCGTCGATGCGAGCGTGGAGGCCGTCGAGAACAACGAGGACGGGAAGAGAGGGTTCAAGCCGATGACCATGGCGACGGCTACGGTCTCGCCGAGAGCACGTGCGGTCGCGAGCGTCACGGCTCCGACGACCCCGGTTCGAGCACCGGGCAGCACGACTTTCCGGACCACCTGCCATTTCGTCGCACCGACGCTGAGCGCCCCTTCAAACTGATCGTGGGGCACGACCGAGATTGCATCTCTCGAGAGAGCGACGATCATCGGCAGGACCATGATGAACAGCACGCAACCTGCGAGCAGCAGCGAGACCCCCTCGGGGGGGGCCTGGAAGGGGAACTTGCTACCCGTCATCCTCGCAAGATCTGGTTCCACGGTGCGCTCGAACCACGGGGCGAGCACCAGCAGGCCCCACAGCCCGTAGACGACGCTTGGGACCGCAGCGAGAAGCTCGACAAGTGACGACAGGACTATTCGCAGTCTGTCAGGCAGTACGTGGACAATGGCAAGGGCGGCCCCAATACCGATCGGGATGGCGAAGAACAGTGCGATGGCTGTCGTCGCCAGCGTGCCCGCGATGATCGGGAGCGCGCCAAAGGAGTTGCTTGCCTGGCTCCACACCCTGCCGTAGATGATCGAGAGACCCGAGTGGCGCCACGCAGGAATCGACGAGACGATGATGCTGATGAGAAACACCGCGCAGATGAGCGCGAACAGTCCGGATGCCCCGTAAAGGACACCCCAGTGCGCCAGATCGCTCTTGACCGAGAAGCGCTTCGGCTCCCCGGTCAAGAGCGGATTCGACAGTGCCGTAGGAGGGCTAGTCGGCAGCACCTCGGCCATGTGTATTGTTCGGCCGCCTCGCTGGTCAGCGGCCAGTTTTTGTCAACAGCACCTGGCCGTGCGATCCCACGACCTTGAGCAGCGTGGTACGTGCGAGCGCCTGGATGTTGGCCGGAAGTGGAACGTAGCCCTGGAGCGCGGCGACGTCCTGACCCGCGGTGGTCCCGTTGACTGAGCCCGAGTGCGACAGCCAGTCGAGGTACTTCACGAGCAGTGTCCCCTCGGCGTCGCTCGTCTGGTTGTGCTTCCATACGATCGCCCAGGTGTACCCGGCGATCGGATACGCCGCCTTGGCGGGCATCCAGACGATCGCGAAGTTCGTCGCCGTGACGTCAGGCTTGGCAGCCGCGGCGGCCGCGATGCTCGCAGTCGACGGGGTCAGCGCCTTGCCCTCCCTGTTGACGATCGCCGCGACCCCCTTGAGCAGGCCCGGGTTGAGCAGCACGTAGGAGTACTCGACATAGCCGATCGAGTTCGGCGTGTTCTCGATGTCAGCCGCCACCCCCGCGTTCCCGCTGCCCGCGATGCCACCGGAGGGCAGCGTCAGCGCGGACTTTGACGGCGCGGTAGTCCACAACGTCGGAGCCGCGTCGTACAGGAAGTTCGTGAAGATGTAGGTCGTGCCAGAAGAGTCACCGCGGGCGGCGACGACGATCTTGTTGTGCGGCAGCTTGACCTTCGGGTTCAGGGCCTTGATCGCACTGCTGTTCCACCACTTGACCTCGCCCTTGTAGATCTCGGCAAGCACTGCTGCCGTCAAGGTGAGCGTCGTCTTGGCCGTCAGACCGGGAACGTTGTAGGTGATCGCCACACCGCCAAGGGCGATCGGCACCTGCAGGAAGTCTGCCGGCGTGTAGTGGTCACCGGAAGGCTCCTTCTGGGAGATATCGGTTTGGGACATCGGTACGTCGCTGCCGCCCCAGTCGACAAGCTTCTTGATGATGTCCGACTCGCCGGTGCCCGAACCGACTGCCTGGTAGCCGTTGATCGAGGCATTGTTGGTGCGGGTCGCGTAGAAGACCTGCGCGGCATTCTGCAAGGGCGCGGCGAATGTCGAACCTGCGCCGCCGATGGTCGCCGCTGTTGTCAAACGCGTGTCCGCTGCGAGGTACCAGTCCTTCGTAGTCTTGGCACTGCGCGTACCCGCGAGCGCCGGTACCGCGACCAGCGAAAGAGCCGTGATGACGACCGCAGTAGTGGCCAGTGCAAGCCGGACGGTCCTATGCATCCTCATGGTGCTATCCACCTCCGTGGAGTCTCTTGATGGGTGTTGCATACCTGCCCACACCGGCACCCCGCGACACGCGAGGGCCTCGTGAGTCCTTCACGAGCACGCTACGAGGCCAAGATGAATGGAAAATGGCTGCAGGGTGAACTCTGGGACAACTTCTCCCGGCAAGAGCCTGAACCATGGCCCTTCCAGGGACTACGGCGTCTGCGGCGCCGCCCGCGAGGCGCTGGCGGGGATCCTCGGCGACGATCTCGACGCTGCGTCGACTCGCCCGGTCTGTGGCCTGGCGATGGCGCCGAAGGTTCCGCCGCCCCGAGCAGCGCGAGGGCGCGCCGCTAGAGTGACCGGCGTGAGGATCCTTGTCACCGGGGCCGGTTCCGGCGTCGGCAAGGCCACCGCGGCGCTGCTGGCGGGCCGCGGCCACGAGGTCGTCGCAACGGCCAGGGACCGGGCCGCGCTCGACGGCCTCGAAGTGGCGGCCCGGCTTTGCTTGGACGTGACCGATGCCGCGTCGGTGGACGAGATCCGCCTGGAGCTCGGTTGGGTCGATGCCCTCGTCAACAATGCGGCGATCTCCTTCGGTGGTCCGATCGAGCACGTCGCGATGGAGCACGTCCGACAGATGTTCGAGACCAACGTTTTCGGGCCGGTTCGCCTGATCCAGGCTTTCGTTCCCGGCATGCGTGACCGGCGGTCGGGCGTGGTGGTCAACATCTCCTCGGTTGCCGGGCATGTCGCTCAGCCTCTCAGCGGCTACTACGCGGCCACCAAACACGCCCTGGAGGCGATCTCCGAGGCTCTGTATGTCGAACTGGCCCATTTCGGCGTGCGGGTCGTCGTCGTCGAGCCTGGTTTCATCACACCGGGCATGAAGACGCACGCCACCGCAGGGGCGCTGGAGGCCTACGAGCCGCTCGACGCCCAGCTGGCGCAGCTCGCCGACAAGATGCCGGGCGGCGCGCTTGCCGGGCCGGAGGTCGTGGCGAAGGTGATCGCCGACGCGATCGACAATGACGCGGGCGCTTTGCGGCGTCGGGTCGGCGACGACGCGAACCTGATCCTTTCGGCGCGCAACACCCTCGGTGATGAGGAATTCGAGACTGCCATGCGGAAGTTCGTCGGTCTCACCTGGTAGCGGGCGTACCAGTGAGGCCGAACAGATTCAGCACCGCCGGCGACAAGCCGGCGCCTCCTGACCGATCGGCCCCCAGCGCCTGGCTGCCTAGGCTCACATCTGTGAGCAGCCCGTGATCAGAGCCACCAACGGCGGGCCCGCACATGCAGTAGAGGGCGTCTCCTTCGACGCCGGCTCGCCATTGCCCGAGGGCAAAGCCAAGCAGGATCTCGTGCGATCGCTGTTCGACTCGATAGCGCCGCGCTACGACCTCGTCAACTGTCTGATGACCTTCGGGCTCGACACGCCCTGGCGCCGCCGGACGATCGAGATGTTGCAGCTGTCCCCCGGTTCGGTCGTGCTCGACATCGGATGTGGGACGGGCGACCTGGCCCGCAGCCTCCGCCGCAAGGGCCAGCAGCCGGTGGGGATCGATCTCTCCCTCGGGATGCTCACCGCCGCACATGCGGGCGGGGCTCCACTGGTTCAGGCCGACGCTGCGGCACTGCCCCTCAGGACCGCGGCCGCCGATGCCGCGGTGAGCGGATTCGCGGTCCGCAACTTCGCTGACCTACCCGGCGTCATGAACGAGCTTGGCCGCGTGCTGCGCCCCGGCGCGAGATTGGCACTGCTCGAAGTCGGAGAGCCTCAAAGCCGGCTGCTCCGCCTCGGCCATCGGGTCTGGTTCTCCGCTGTCGTGCCACGACTCGGGGCGCTGTTGTCCGACGGCGCGGCGTACCGGTACCTGCCGCGCTCGGTCGCGTATCTCCCCTCATTCTCCGAATTTGCCAGCCTGCTCGGCGACGCCGGCTTCACCGATGTCGAGCACCATCCATTGAGCGGCTGCATCGCCCAATGTGTGACCGCGACCCGATCCACCGAAAGCGCCGAGCCATGAGCCCTCAAGCAGCCCGGCTCTGCTACGCCGCGCGCACGATCGACTCGGGCGCCCCGGTCCGGCTCTGCTACGCCGCACGCCGGATCGGCTCGAGCACCATGGCCAGGCTCCGCGTGCACGCGTACCAGACCGGACGCGTCATCGAGCGCGACGGCCTCATGGTTCTCGGACTCGGGACCGCAGCCGTGCTCGAGCTGTCCGGCGGCCTGACGGATCCCTCCAGCCTCCGGCGTGTCGTCGCCGATCTCGGGGCGATCTCTCCTGTCGCAGACAGCCGATCGGTCAAGGCTGCGGCCGGTCCGGGTGGAGGCCACGGCGCTGAGCCGGTACCCATCGCGCTCGGGGCACTCGCATTCGACCGCCGAGCCGACGGTGAACTGGTGGTCCCCGAGCTGACCGTGATCGCGGCGACGGGCCGGCCGGCCTCGGTCGTGGTCGTCGGGTCGCCCCATCGTGTCCGCGAGCTGCTGAGCGGCTTGCCTGAGATCGTGGCGGACACTGAAGCGGTCGAAGCCACCCTGCCGCCCGACCAGTTCCGGCTCGCGTCGGCCAGACCTCACCAGGACTTCCTCAACCGGGTCAGTGCCGCGCTGGCCGAGATCGCGAGCGGACGTCTCGACAAGGTCGTCCTCGCCCGTGAGGTGACGGTGCACGCGAACCGGCCGTTCCGCCAGGCCGACCTCCTCGGACGCCTCCGGGCGCTTCACCCGTCCTGTACCGCGTTTGCCATCGACGGTTTCATCGGCGCGACACCCGAGCTCCTGATCCGCCGCAGTGGTGCGCGCATCACCTCCTGTCCCCTCGCCGGGACAGCAGCGCGCAGCGGCGACCCGGACGCGGATCGCAAGGCCTCGGACGGCCTTTTGGCGTCCGCCAAGGAGCGGGCCGAGCACCAGGTCGTCGTCGAGGCGATCACCTCGGCTCTTGCCCCCGTGGCCGAGCACCTCGACGAGCCTGACGGTCCGGTGATCCGCGAGCTCCGCAATGTGAGCCATCTCGGCACCTCGATCAGCGGCACGCTCGCCAGGCGCGGCAGCGGCTACCCGAGCGCGCTCGAGCTCGTCGGCCTGCTCCACCCCACTCCTGCGGTGGCGGGGACGCCGGTTGACCTGGCGCTCGACTACCTGGCCAAGCTCGAGGAGCTTGACCGGGACCGCTACGCCGGCCCGGTCGGCTGGGTCGACGCCCGGGGAGATGGTGAGTGGCATCTCGGCATTCGTTCGGCAATCGTCGAAACAAGCTCCGCAAGGCTGTTCGCCGGAGTGGGGGTCGTCGCCACCTCGGATCCTGCTGCAGAGCTCGCCGAGACCCAGCTCAAGCTCCAGGCCTTTCTCGCCGCCGCCGTCCGTCCTTGACGCCGGCCGCCAGCGCCGAATAACGGCGCACGACATCGGCGATCTTCTCCGGTTGATCAAAAGGGAGAAGGTGACCACCCGCGATGACCACGAGCTCGGCACCCGGCACGCGTCCGGCCAGCGACCGGGCCGCGGAGGCCGGCACGACGTGGTCGGATGCGCCCGTCACCACCGCCGTCGGAACGGCGACGCGACACAGGGAGCGCTCGAGTCCCGGCGTCTCCGCCAGGAGCGCACGCTGCTCGACGAGGAAGCTCTCCCTCGATCTGCCGACGATCGGGCGACCGTCGGTGCCGATCGCCGCCTGCACGGTTGGCAGGACCGACACCATCTTCGGGACGCGGGCTCCGGGATGGCGCTGCGAGTAGCGCGTAGCGGTGATAAGGCCGCGCCGGAGGGTGGCGATCCCGGCGCGGAGGATGCCGCTTCCTAGCAGGGGAACCGCCAGCAGACGATCGAATCCCGAGAGCGCCCCGGCCACACCGACCGATCCGATCAACACGAGTGCGCCGACCCGCTCCGGGTGCTTCAGGGCAAGTTCGAGCGCGATGCCGCCACCGAGCGAGTGGCCCACGACCGTCACGGGGCTCTGCGCCGCGACGGAGTCAAGCAGCTCCTCGAGCAAGTCGGCATTCGCGGCGATTCCCGTCGCCGGGCGAGTGTCGGATCCCCAGCCGGGACGGTCCGGCGCGAGCACCCGGTGATCGTCCGACAGCAGGTTCACGAGCGCCGCCCAGTCACCGCCTGCGCCTGGCTGACCGTGCACCAGCACCACCACTGGCCCCGCACCTGCGTCGATCGGAACCGTCGCTCTGCCGCCAGCGGTCGGTGCGCCGCCCTTGCTCACCGTGACAAAGGAGGCTGCGCCGCGGCACGTGCTGTGCTGGCGCCACCTCGAAGCCGGCCGACGACCCGCTCGGCACCCCACCACGTGACCAGAGCCAGGGCTTCCACGACGGTGTAGGCCGACATCTTCGAGGTCCCCAGCTCCCGGTCCACGAAACGGATCGGTATCTCCCGCACCCTCGCGCCCGCCTCGATCGCCCGGTAGGTCATCTCGATTTGAAAGCCGTAGCTCTCCGCGCGGACCGAGTCCAGGTCGATGCGCCGAAGAACCGTCACCGCGTAGGCACGGAAACCAGCGGTCGAGTCCCGCACCTTCAGGCCGAGCAGGATATCGGCGTAGACATTGCCGCCTCGCGACAGCAGCCGGCGCGGCAGGCTCCAGTTCGGTATCGAACCGCCGGGGACATAACGCGACCCGATGCACACCTCGTAGCCTTCGCCGAGCGGCGCAATCAGCGTGGGAAGAACATCAGGATCGTGCGAGAAATCTGAGTCCATCTCGACGAACGCCTCGTAGCCCCGCTCGAGGCCCCACGCGAACCCGTCCCGATACGCGCTGCCGAGGCCGAGCTTGCCGCGCCGGCCCAGAACCTCCACATTGCCGAACCGCTCAGCCACTTCCGCAACGATCCTGGCCGTCCCGTCAGGGCTGTTGTCGTCGACGACGAGGACCGAAGCGTCCGGTAGCGCCTTGCGGACGCGATCGAGGATGCTCCCGATTGTGGCAGCTTCGTTGAAAGTAGGCAGCACAACGAGAACGCGCACGCCTGCAGCCTAGGGCGAAACCGCTAACGGGCAACGCCGGAGCGCTGCGGGGCCCCCTGCGGGTTCGAGCCGTTTATCGAGCCGGCTTGGAGGCACCGCCCGGCGCTGCGGGCACGGCGGTGGCCACCCCGCCGGCGACCGTCTCGCCGGCGGGGTGTGCCGATCGGCGCTCGGCCCACAGGTCCCTCGCAAGCACCTGGATGGCGCTGGCCGAAGGAACCGCAAGCAGAGCCCCGACAAGACCGCCGAAGGTGGACCCGACGATCGCGCCCAGCTCGACTCCCACCAGGATCGCCAACAACACCCAGAGGGGGTTCAACCGCACCGTCCGGCTCATCACGACCGGATTGAGGACGTGGTTCTCGACCTGTTGGTAGATGAGGAAGACGGCAAGGGTCACAATGCCTGCGGGCAACGAGTGCAGCAGGGCGACGGCCACGGTCGGCACGCCGGCGAGCAGTCCGCCCACAAGCGGCAGGAAGTCGACGATGCCTACCCAGATCGCCAGCACTCCGGCGTAGGGGACGCCCATGGACCGTAGCGTCCCGAAGATGACGACCCCGGCGATCATCGAAGTCGCGAGGTTGCCGAGCATGTAGCCGGCCGCGGCCTGGCCCACATCGCCCAGCATCTTGCGGACGCGAACTGACCGCTCGGGCTGCATCCAGTCGAGCACGCCGCGGACCATCCTGGGCGTCTCGAGGAGGATGAAGAAGGTCAGCACCCCGACGGTGACGAGCGCGACGACCCCGCTCACGACCGTCTTGCCGATGGCAAGGGCCGGGCGGCCAAGACCGCTGATGAGGGTCTCGAGTCTTGGCACGTTCTTCTTGACATAGCTCTCGAGGGCCAGTCGTTTCACGAGATGCCCGATCTGCCCCTTGCCGTGCTGCGCCTGGCGGACAAGGCTCGGCAGCTCCTTCGCGAAGCTCCTGGCGGACTCGTAGACCGGGTGCACGAGCGCATAGCCCACCGTCGCCGCTATCGCCACCGAGATCAAGAACACGACGACGGTCGCAATACCCCGGCGGATCCCTCGGCGTTCCACGAACCTGACCACGGGGTGCAAGAGCGCACTCAGGAACAACGCCACAACTATCAGCAGGACGACGACCCGGAGCCGCCACAGGAGAGCCAGACCGATGCCGGTACCCACGACGACGCCCGTGACGATCAACGCAGTACGCGCCACCCGAAGGTCGTGCGCGCGCTGGTTGCCGGCGGGATCGAGCTCCGGGTGGACTGTCTGCTCGGGCACTGGCACAAGTCAACTCCATGCAGGGGCGCCAAAGGGTGATCCGGAGCCACAACCCGAGCCGGGACCGGCCCCGGCGCAGGTCACTCCTGCTCCAGGAAACAGTGCCCAGTCGTCAGGTTCTCCCCGCGACCTGGTCGCGCCTGCAAGCATGTGGAGATGGCCGACTCGCCCGAGTTCGACGGCCCAGTTGCCGGCGTGAGCGCGCCGCGCCGTCGCGACAATCTGCTGAGATGGATACCCGGGCCGCTGCGGCATGGCATCACGGTCTTCGTCCTCCTGCTGTTTGTCGAGTACGTCCTCATTCCCAGTTTCCTGCACTCCAAGGCACGCTCCTCGCTGAGCCAGCTGGGTCGCGTCAATGTCGCGTGGCTCCTCGCCGGCTTGGCTCTCGAGGCCGCAGCGCTCCTCGCTTACGGGCGCCTGACGCAGTCGGTGCTGCCAAAGGACGGGCCGAACATCTCAAAGGTGCTCCGTATCGACCTGTCCACGCTCGCCGTGAGCCACGTGATCCCAGGCGGCACCGCCGGCGGCACCGGGCTCGGCTACAGGCTCCTCACCTCGAACGGGGTGAGTGGCGCCGACGCCGGTTTCGCCCTTGCGAGCCAGGGAATCGGTTCGGCCGTCGTCCTCAACGCGATGCTGTGGATAGCGCTCGTGATCTCGATCCCGCTCCACGGTTTCAACAGCGCTTACGTAACGGTCGCGGTCGTCGGCGCTGTGCTGCTCGCCGCCCTCGGCGGGCTCGTGCTGTCGCTGACGCGGGGCGAGGCGCACGCCACCAGGGCTCTGCAGTCGGTTGCCCGACGGGTGCCGTGGATCACCGAGGATCAGATGGAGAAGCTCGTCCAGCGCCTGGCCACCCGGCTGCGGACGCTGGTCTCGGATCGGCACCTGCTCAAGGACGCGGTGTCGTGGGCGGCAGCGAACTGGCTGTTCGACGCGGCCTCGCTCTGGGCCTGCATCGCTGCCTATGGGCATCTCACCAGGCCCATAGACCTCTTCGTGGCCTACGGCGTGGCGAACGTGCTCGCAGCCGTCCCGCTCACCCCCGGTGGCCTCGGCATCGTCGAGGCGGTGGCCGCCACCTCGCTGATCGGCTTCGGCGTCCCTGCGGCGGTCGCGTGGCTGGGAGTGATCTCCTGGCGCCTGTTCAACTTCTGGCTGCCGATCCCGGTGGGTGCTGGTGCCTACCTGTCCCTGCGGGTCAGGCGTGGGGCGGGCCTGAAAGAGCGCCGCGAGGCGCTCGGAGGCATGACAAGGCCCAGGGACCCGTCCGCTCCAGCGTCCGGTGCGACACCGAGCATCAGGCCGGACCAGCTTCCCCGCAGGCCAGGGCCTGCATCTCCTGCGGACCCGTCGGCACCACTTCAAGGCTGATCGGGATCTCGGACAGATCGCCGGGGCGTTCAGCCTTGCGGCTCTGGCGAGCGGCGCCTGCGGGCACGCTCGAGTGCGAGCTCCTGGAGCCGCCGCTGCGCGCTGAGGCCGAGCACCGGTACGACTCGCACCCAGTCGCCATCGGGTCCGAGCTCCCAGGCGTTGGTGTCGTCGGCGAGATTGAGCTGGAGGGTCTCTTCGAGTCGAACCCGTAGCTCGGGGTCGAGAACCGGGACGAGTACCTCGATCCTGCGGTCCAAGTTCCGCTCCATCAGATCGCCGGAACCGATCGTGTAGCGCACCTCGCGGTCGCCGGAAGGGTCGCCGAAACGGAAGATGCGGGAGTGCTCGAGGTAGCGCCCCATGATCGAACGCACCGTGATCCGGTCGGAGAGTCCGGGCACACCTGGCCGCAGGCAACAGACTCCTCGCACGACCAGATCGATGCGGACGCCCGCCTGCGAGGCGGCGTACAAACCGTCGATGACCTCCGGGTCGGTGAGCCCGTTCACCTTGATGGTGATGCGGCCTGCCTCCCCTACCGCCGCTTCCTCGGCCATCTGGGCGAGAACCCATGCCCGCATGCCTTGGGGAGCCACGACGATGCGGCGGTGGGTGACCGGCCGGCCGTAGCCGGTCAGATGGTTGAACAAGTCGGTCAGGTCCTCACCGATGGCCGGATCGGCGGTCAGAAGCCCGAGGTCCTCATAGATCCTTGCCGTTTCCGAGTTGTAGTTACCCGTCCCGATGTGGCAGTAGCGACGGAGCCCGTCCTCCTCGCGTCGCACGACGAGGACGATCTTCGAGTGGGTCTTCAACCCCACCAGCCCATAGACGACGTGCACGCCGGCCCGCTCGAGCTGACGCGCCCAGGAGATGTTCGCTTGCTCGTCGAAACGGGCCTTCACCTCCACGAGCGCCGCGACCTGCTTTCCCTGCTCGGCTGCCCGGACGAGCGCGGAGACTATGGCCGTGTCGTCCGAGGTGCGGTAAAGGGTCTGTTTGATCGCGAGTACGTTCGGATCGTCGGCGGCCTCGGTGATGAAGGCCTCGACCGAAGTCGTGAACGAGTCGTACGGGTGGTGAACAAGCACGTTGCGTTCTCGCAGCACCGAGAACAGGTCGACGGGCCCGTCGCCGGCGGTCGCAAGGCGGGGCTGGGTCATGGGCACCCAGGGCGGCTCATGGAGATCGGGTCGGTCGATCGCATGCAGAGCCCAGAGCTGGCTCAGACCGAGGGGAGCCGAGCTCTCGTACACATCGTCGGTCCCGAGCTCGAGCTCGGCCAACAGCAGGTCGCGAACCTCCGTCGGTGTGTCCCGATCGACTTCGAGCCTGACCGCGCGGCCGAAACGGCGACGGCGAAGCTCCGTCTCGACCGCGGCGAGGAGGTCGTCAGCTTCACTCTCCTCCAGGTCGAGGTCAGCGTTGCGCGTGACCCGGAAGGCGTGGTAGCGCCCGATCTCCATGCGCGGGAACAGCCTGGGCAGGTTCGCCGCAATCAACTGCTCGAGGGCCACGAAGCGAGAACCGCCGTTGAGCGGCACGAAACGGGGCAGCAGTGGCGGTACCTTCACCCGCGCAAAGCGCTGCTCGCGAGTGCCCGGATCCTCGACAAGCACGGCGAGGTTGAGCGACAGGTTCGAGATGTAGGGGAACGGATGGCCCGGGTCCACGGCCAGCGGCGTGAGGACCGGGAAGATCTCCTTCTCGAAAACGCCGAGAACCCGCGCTCTCTCGGCGGCGTCGAGGTCATCGATCGATGTGAGATAAAGGCCGGCGCTGGCCAGGCCGGGGACCAGCGACGACTCGAATACCTCGTCGCTGCGCGCTTGCAGGCGAATGCACTTGACACGAATGTCCTTGAGCTGCTGCGAGGCGGTTCGCCCGTCCGCCGACCTGGAGCGAACGCCGGCCGCAACATGGTCCTTCAGTCCGCCAACTCGCACCTGGAAGAACTCGTCGAGCCCTGATGAGAGGATGGCCAGGAACTTCACGCGCTCGAGGAGCGGGAGCGAGCTATCCGCGGCAAGATCAACGAGGCGATCCGCGAAGTCCATCCAGGACAGCTCACGGTTGAGGAAGCGGTCCGGGCGCGCGACAAGGCCCTCGTGCGCTGTGACATCGACTTTCACAACCCAGACGCTACCGTGTGAAGTCGTGCAGCCCCTCGCAATAGCACCGAGGGTCAAACAGCGGCGCCGCAGCGAGCTCGGCTTGCTGCTGGTTGCAGTGGTCGTGCTCACCCTGGCGTACCTGCTGGCGTCCCTCGGCGCTTACGGCGTGCTTCCTACCAACGCGTTGGAGTTCATCGGCGTAATCGCAGCCTTGGCGCTTGCTGTGCACCTGGCCAATCGTTTCCTCGCCCCGGAGGCGGACCCCGTCATCATGCCGATTGTCCTGATGCTGAACGGCATCGGATTCGTGATGATCTACCGGCTCGACGATTCTGCGCAGATAGCCGCCAACGCGCCCTGGCACTACCAGGCCCTCTGGACCGCTCTCGGCGTCGTCGCCTACGTCCTGACACTGCTCATCGTCCGCCGGTCGCGTGACCTCGAGCGCTACCGCTACATTCTCGTGTTCGGAGCCTTGGTCCTCCTCGTCCTGCCGCTGGCGCCCTACCTCGGGAGAACATCCGAGGCACAGCTGAACGGAGTCAAGCTGTGGATCCACCTTGGGCCGGTCACGTTTCAGCCGGTCGAGATCGCAAAGCTCATGCTCGTGATCTTCTTCGCCTCCTACTTCGTGGAAAAGCGCGAGATGCTGTCGCTTGCCACCCGGCGCGTGGGCAACCGACTGCTGCCTGACCTTCGTCCCCTCGGTCCGATCGCGGTCGCGTGGGTCGTGTCGATCCTCGTCATCCTTCTCGAACACGACATCGGCTTCTCACTGCTGCTGTTCGTGATGTTCATCGCAATGCTGTGGGTGGCGACCGGGCGTTGGACCTATTTCGTCGGTGGGCTCGTCGCTTTCGTCGCGGGTACCTACCTGGCCGCGCACCTGCCGTTCGCGAAATCCTTGATCGACCAGCGCGTGAGCGCATGGATCAATCCCTGGGCTCACTACAGCACTTACGGCTATCAGACTGTCAAAGGAGAGCTCGCGCTTGGTCAGGGCGGTTTGACGGGATCGGGCCTGGGCCTGGGCACTCCTTACAACATCCCCGTCGCATACAGCGACTTCATCTTCGCAGCCATCGGCGAAGAGCTGGGGCTGCTCGGCACGACCGCGGTCGTCGCCGGCTTCCTGCTGCTGGTGGGCGCTGGGATGCGAGCGGCGATACGTGCTCGCTCGGAGTTCTCCCAGCTCGCCGCGGTCGGCTTCACTGCGATCCTCGGGTTCCAGTCGTTCTTCATCATGGCCGGGGTAGTTCGTCTGCTCCCGCTCACTGGTGTGTCGCTGCCTTTCATCGGCTACGGCGGCTCCTCTCTCCTGGCGAACTACGTGCTGGTCGCTTTGCTGATGCGCATTTCTGACGAAGGGGCCACTCCACCGGGGGTCACGGTCGGGCCAGGCCGTCGGATAACACGACTGTGATGGCACGCGTTGGTGGCCGCCGGTGCCTCTGGCTCCCGCCGGCGCCTCTGTGAC
Organism: uncultured Acidimicrobiaceae bacterium; assembly: GCA_963841155.1. GTDB lineage: Bacteria > Actinomycetota > Acidimicrobiia > Acidimicrobiales > Bog-793 > Fen-455. The sequence goes on from CAWJBM010000003.1 coordinate 42,294, forward strand.
CCAAAGACGGGCCAGGCAGGTACGGGTTCAGACAGACTTTCGCCCGACTTCCAGCGGCCAACGGCCGGGTGAACGTGGCTTCTCGGTGGTTGGACCGCCCGCCTAATTTGCGCCCAGGGGATCGGTGCCGGCTGACTCCAGCACTTCCGACGCGGCCATGATCGGCACAGGCACCTGCTGGCGCAGTGCGAGAGCGATCGCATCCGAGGGTCGGCAGTCGATCAGACGCGCCCCCGCCCGACCGGAAATGACCATCTCGGCATCAAACGCGGTCCCGCGAACCGCAGTGATCCGGACGACGTCGAGTGTCATCCCGAATTCCTCGAGAACACGGGTGAACAGTTCATGGGTGAGCGGCCGCGGGGTCTCGAGTCCCCTGGCCGCGTAGCCGATCGCGATACCCTCGGCCCCGCCGACGGGGATCCGCAACTCGCGAAAAGGCGGATCCGCCTCCTGAAGCACGACAACTGGGTAAGTCGCCGGCAGAAGGAGCACGACGTCGACGTAGAGCATCTGTGACATGTCAATCGGCGTGAGCAGCGGGTCCACCGCCAGATCCGTCTCGTCGGCAGGCTGGCCCAGCTCGTCTTGCTCGGCCCGCTCGCCCGGCTCGGCTGGTTCGTCCGGCTCGTCGTTCACGCTGGGCTCGGCCCGCTCGCCCAGCTCGGCTGGTTCGTCCGACTCGTCGTTCACGCCGGGCTCGGCCGGCTCGGCCGGCTCGTCCGGCTCGGCGACTTCGGTGACGTCCGAGGTCCAGGTTGCCGATTCTGTCGCAACCGGGTCGTCATTGACGAAGGCCGAACCGTCGTCGTCGGCGCGGGTCATCGACGCCGACCCTAAATCGGCTTCAACAGCGTCCTCGTCGGTGCCCATGGGACTCATCGCCGGGTCGACCGGCGCATCTCGACATTGACCACAAGCCCGACCGTAGCGAAGAACACGATCATGGCGGAGCCACCGTAGCTCACGAACGGGAGCGGGATACCGGCGATGGGAATCAGGCCAATCGTCATGCCGACGTTCTGGAAGACCGAGAAGGCAAGCAACGCGAGCGCCCCGGAGCACAGCATCCGGCCGAGGGGATCTCTGGCGACCTGTGCGGCTCGTAGCAGCCGGAACACAATCAGCCCAAACAACGCGATGACCAACAACCCTCCCGCGAACCCGAGCTGCTCGCCTACCGCCGTGAAGATGAAGTCAGTCTGCTGAGCCGGGACAAAGCCGCCATTCGTTGCCGCGCCATGGAAGACACCTGTGCCGAAGGCCCCCCCTGAGGCGATGGCCATCACCGACTGCGCGAGGTTCCAGTTGGCGCCGCTCGTCCCACTGCTCTGGTGGAGAAAGGATTGCAAGCGATCGAGCTGGTAGGCGTGGATCAGCCTGAAGTGAATCGCCCCCACCAGGCCCACGATGCCCACACCGGCAAGGACGACCAGGTACCTGAGCCGCACGCCCGAGGTCACGATCATGACCGTCAGCACGACAGTCATGATCAGTGCGGTCCCCAGGTCTGGCTGCTTGTAGACGAGCAGGATCGGTACCGCAGCGAGAGCGAGTACCACGACAAGGTTTCGAGGAAACATCGTCTCTTGACGGCTGCAGTACACGGCGACCACGAGAATCAGGGCGAGGGCTGCAAATTCCGACGGTTGAAGATCGAGGGGTCCCAGCGCGAACCATCGTTGCGCTCCGAGCGAGGTGTGGCCGAAACTGGTGAGAACCGCCAGGAGCGACAGGACGACGAGGCCGTAGAGCACGTAAGCCCATTGCTCGAGCCAGTGATAGTCGATAAGTGCAACGACCACCATGACGACGAGACCGATCACCAGCCATACGAGCTGATGCTTCAGGTAGAACCTCGGGTCCCCCCCGGCGGCGAGCTGCTCGACCCGTGTCGCGGAATAGACCATGACCGCGCCAATGAGCGAGAGCAGGACGGCACTGCCGACCAGGATGAAATCACAGCGGCTCAGCAGCTCCCAAGCCGGGTGCCTCTCCCTGCGATCGCTCCACCGTGCCGGCACGCTCGGGTAATGAACGGCCACGATGGGCAACAATAACGGTGATAGCCCCGCAACTCGCTGCGGCTTTCCTCGCTTAGCCTCCGTAGGTCTGCACCGCCCCCTGCCCGGGCGCCCCGTCCGTCCCGGGTTTGCCCTGCCCGGGCCCGTCTTTCCGCCTCGGTGGGTGAGCCCCCTGCTGGGCCAGGTCCTACGAACATACGTTCTACCCCGGGAAATGGGTGCCGGTGCACCCCGACGGGAGCCGCCACGACCCGAGCAGTCGAGCCTGTTCACCGCTGCCGGCGACTGCGAGATCACAGGCACCCATTCGGGCCAGGCCGCCTGAGCCGAAGCTGTGCAACGAGGTCTTGGCTCAGAGTCCGGGCAGACGCAAGCTGGCGCGCCGGCTGCGCCCGGCGGCGCCTGGGCCGTCGAGCAGGTCAGTCCGGTTCCCGCGTTCCGCCGATTGGCCCGGTCGTCGCCGGCTCACCAGGCCGCTTGGCCGCTCCGGACGCCACCGTTGGCGACCCGTCTCCACCGACGGCCGCCCACATCACGCTGAGCGGAGCCTCCGCGCCGGTCCACAGCCTGATCTGACGCGCGGCCTGGTAGACGAGCATTCCGAGACCGTTCCGAACGCTCGCACCCCTACGCCGAGCTTCGACCAGGAACGGCGTGAGCGGCGGGTCGTACACCAGGTCCACGACGAGTTGGCCCGCACCGAACCACGAAGGATCGACCCCGGCAACGACGGCCGAGCGTTCCTCGGTCGCTCCGCCCGAACCGGTTGGTCCGGTGGGGCCGGCCTGATCGGTGAGCTCAGGGGCCTCGACAGGCGCTGTGTCCCCACCCTCACCTGCGCCCGCCATGGCGACTGGAGTCGCCTGAACAACCAGGTCCATACCGCCCAGGTCCTCTGGCCTCCCGACCCGTGCCAGCTTCGGTGCCAGTAGGGCCGAGCGCCACGCCGGCGCCACGGTCCTGTTCACGATCACGATCTCTTCCGCGCCCGCATCTGCCAGCGCCAGCACCGCCGCCCGCCCTGCTCCACCTGCGCCGATCACCCCACAGTGCCGACCAGCCGGGTCGAAGCCCACCCCTTGGCGAAGGTCGTCGAGCAAGCCTTCTCCGTCACAGCTCTCCGCAATGATGGCCCCGGCGTCAAAGATCAGGGTGTTCGCAGCCCCCAGCCGTCGCACCTGCCGAGAGCGGCGGGTCGCAAGCCGGGCGGCGGCATCCTTGTGCGGCATCGTGACCGACAAGCCACGCAAGCCAAGTGCCGCTGCGCCCGCGACCGCTCTGTCCAACGACCCCGGGGGCACCTCGAACGCCAGGTAGCTCCAGTCGAGGCCCATTGCGGCAAAAGCCGCATTGTGCAACAGCGGCGACAACGAATGACTGATCGGGAAACCAACCACGCCCGCGATCGCAGTGGTCGAAGCCGGCCAGGCGGCCAGCGGACGGCTACCCGCTGGCATCTCGGCGAATTGGGTCACGACCTGACCCGATTCTGGTCGAGCCACGATTGGAGGAGCACGGTCGCGGCGACGGCGTCGATCCCGACTCGACGCGCCCGAGCAGCCGTGCCGAGCCGAGCGGGCCGAGCTTGTCGACGGGCCCGAGCGCCGCCGTCAGCTCTGACCGGATCCGGCGGCAAACGGCGCCGGCGGCCGGCTTCGACCGTCGTCAGCCGCTCATCGTGCAGCACGACCGGAACATCGAGCTCCGCTTCGAGCGCTGAGGCCTCAGCGACAGCTGCCGATGCCGCAGGGCCTCGATCGCCCGCCAGAGTCAGCGGGAGACCAACCACGACAAGGCCGGCACCGCACTCCGATACGAGAGCGGCTATAGCACGGCGGTCGGCACTCGGCTCGTCGCTTCTGGTGATCACCGAGTGCGGGGTCGCGAGCACACGTTGCGAATCGCTCACCGACACGCCGATGCGCCGTTTGCCGAGGTCGATACCGACCACCCGCGTTCCCACGGCCGACCCGGTCTCGCGAGACTCCACGTCGGCCCGGTCGTCGCTCACGCCGGCACCTGGCTGTCAGGCGCGCTCATCCGGACCTCGGCCCAGCGCTTCACCGAGCTTGACCAACGCTTCCTCGATGCCGGCGACGTTCCGGCCGCCCGCCGTCGCCAGTTCCGGGGTCCCGCCACCCCCGCCCCCGACGGCGGCGGCAGCCAGGACTGCCACCGCGCGCGCGTCGATCCCGGAGCCCTTTCTCGCGGCGACCACCAGCGCAACCCGCTCGGGACCGGTGACACCAGCAAGGCCAACGGCCTCGACCCCGGGATGATCCCGGACCGCGATGGCCAGGTCCCGGAGCTCCCCGGCCTCTAGCCCGTCCCGTCGCCCGACCACTCGCCCAATTGCTGAGCCGTCCGTCCCACCAGCTCCGCCGGCTTCAGCAGCCAGCGCGTCGGCCTCGTTGTGCAACTTCTCGGAACGCAGTGTTCCCAACTGCTCCTCGAGCGCCCGCTGGCTCGCCAGCAGACGGTCGAGCGCCGAGGGAAGATCCGAGGCCTGAGTGCGCAATCGCTGCGCAGCCTCTTCGACCGTGCGCTCGAACAAGCGGAACTGGGCAAGCGAAGCCTCACCGGTCAGCGCCTCGATCCGGCGCGTGTTCGAACCAATGGAGGACTCCGAGACCACCTGCAGAGGGCCGATGGTCCCCAAGGCGTTCACGTGTGTGCCGCCGCACAGCTCGACCGAGTGGTCGCCGGCCTCGACCACGCGCACGATGTCGCCGTACTTCTCGCCGAAAAAGGCCATGGCGCCCGAACTTTCGGCTTCCTGGCGGGTGGTCTCGTGGACTCTGACGGGCTCGTTGCGCAGGATCTCGGAATTGACGAGATCCTCCACGCGCCCGATCTCCTCCTCGGACATCGGCCCGAAGTGGCTGAAGTCGAACCGCAGGCGGTCCGGCGCTACCAGCGAGCCCTGCTGGCGCACGTGGTCGCCGAGCACTTGGCGCAAGGCCCAGTGGAGAAGGTGCGTCCCGGTGTGATTGCGGCGGATCGACTCCCGCCGCTCGCGGTCGATCGCGGCGACCGCCTCTTGGCCGGCCTCGATCGATCCTTCCACAAGGTAGCCAAGGTGCCGTGTCAGACCCTCGACGACAGGTGTCGCGTCCAGCACGCGGACCCGACCGGTGGAGGTCGTGATCGACCCGGTGTCTCCGACCTGGCCGCCGGCCTCCGCATAGAAGGGAGTCCGATCGAGGAAGACCTCGATCAGTTCCGCGGCGTCGGGGGCTTGCTCGCCGTCGACGTTGGCGAACAAGTGCTCGACCGAGCTCGGCATCACGGCCAGGACCCGGGATTCCACGTCAACTTCCTGGTACCCGAGGAACTGCGTCGGGCCGAACTTCATCCTGATCTCGCTCCACGCGGCGGCGACGTCCTCCGACGTCGAGGTGCCCGCCCGGCCCGCCTCACGGGCCCGCCGCCGCTGAAGTTCCATCGCGGCGTCGAAGCCGCTACGGTCCACTTCGATCCCCCGCTCCCGCGCGATCTCTTCGGTCAGGTCGATCGGAAAGCCGTAGGTGTCGTGGAGCTGGAAGGCGACGTCCCCCCCGACGACGGACGCACCAGTCGCCAGCTCCGCCTCGAGCAGCGTCGTCCCGGACCGCAACGTGCGCAGGAACGCCTCCTCCTCGTGCGCGGCGATCCGCTTGACGAGGTCCCTGTCGCGCTGGAGTTTCGGGTACGCGCCCCCCATGACCTCCGTCACGGCGTCGATGACATCGGGGGTGACGAGGCCTTTGGCACCGAGTCGCTGAGCCACGAGCACGGCCCTGCGGATCAGCCGGCGAAGCACGTAACCGCGGCTCTCGTTCGAAGGGAAGACACCTTCGGAGATCAGGAACGTGAGCGTGCGGGCATGGTCCGCGACAATGCGAAGCCCGACGTCGGTCTCTTCGCCACTGCCATAGACCCGGCCTGTGACAACCGACGCTGCCTCGAGGATCGGCGCGACGAGATCGGTGTCGAAGACCGACTCGACGCCCTGGATCTGCGTGAGAATCCGGTCGAGCCCGGCCCCGGTGTCGATGTTCCGCTGGGGAAGTCCGGTCATCGAGCCGTCGGCGTGACGGTTGTACTGGATGAACACGAGGTTCCAGAGCTCGACGTAGCGCTCGCCCCCCTGGGCGGGCCCGCCACCGGGCCCGTACTGGGACCCCCGGTCGAAGAAGATCTCAGAACAAGGGCCGCACGGGCCCGTCTCGCCCATCCTCCAGAAGTTGTCCTCGTCGAGTCGCTGCAGCCTCCCCGGGAGCAGGCCAGGGATGTCGCGCCAGAGCGCTTCGGCCTCGTCGTCGGAGACGTGGACGGTGACCCAGAGGCGCTCCGGATCAAGACCGAGCTCCCCGGTGAGCAGCTCCCACGCGTAGGCGATCGCCAGGTCCTTGAAGTAGTCGCCGAAACTGAAGTTCCCGAGCATCTCGAAGAAGGTCACATGACTCGCCGAGGTTCCGGTCACGTCGATGTCGACGGTGCGCACGCACGGTTGCACGGTCGTCGCCCGCGGCCCGGGCGGCGGAGCCTCGGCAAGGAAGTACGGCTTGAACTGGACCATGCCGGCGATCGTGAACAACATCGAAGGGTCGTTCGGCACCAGGCTCGCGGCCGGCAGCGCGAGATGACCACGGTCGACGAAGAACTTCGTGAAGGTGTTGCGCAGCTGGTTCGCGTTCACCTTTCGCCTCGCTTCTCCCTCGGGCTCTGTGGTTGTCGGCGCTCTGCTGAGCCTTGGTCGCCGCGCCGCGCCCTCCAGCGCTCTGCGAGGGCCTTCTCGGCGCCGTGTTCCGACGGTTCGTAATAGCGGCGCCCCGTGAGCCCCGCGGGCAGGTACACAGCTTCTACGAACCCTCGCGGGTCATCGTGAGGATACTCGTAGCCCACACCGTGCCCGAGTGCCCCGGCACCCCGGTAGCTGGCGTCGCGAAGCTGCGGCGGCACCGCCCCGAGGGGACGTTCACGAACATCGCCCTGTGCCGCCCACCATCCGAGGGCAGCGCGGTTCGACTTCGGAGCGAGGGCGAGATGCACCACGGCCTGGGCCAGGTTCAGTCCCGCCTCTGGAAGCCCGACAAACTCGACGGCCTGGGCCGCCGCGGTCGCGATGCCGAGTGCGTGCGGATCGGCCATCCCGACGTCCTCGCTCGCGAGGATGACGAGGCGCCGCGCGACATAGCGCGGGTCCTCGCCGGCTTCTATCAGGCGCGCCATCCAGTAGAGGCCCGCGTCGGGATCCGAGCCTCGCACGCTCTTGATGAGAGCCGAGATGAGGTCGTAGTGCTCCTCGCGCCCGTGGCGGAAAGCCCGTGTTTCGCGGGCACCCTCGATGTCTTCCATCGTGATGGTGGGCAACGCGCCAGAAGCGGCGCTCGGCGGCGCCTGGTTGCTCCGAGCTCGACCGCGTGCGAGGGCCATCGCCACTTCCAGCGTCGTGAGCACGGCCCGGGCGTCGCCTTCGGCCAGGTCGACGAGGCGCGAGATCGCGTCCGGACCGGCATCGAAGCCCTCGACGCGCAGGGCACGCTCGGCGAGCTCGCGAAGGTCCGCCGCCGTGAGCGCCTCGAATCGCCAGAGGGTCGAACGACTGAGAAGCGGAGCGTTCAAAGCGAAGAACGGGTTCTCCGTCGTCGCGCCGATCAGGACGACGACGCCCTCCTCGACACCGTGCAGGAGCGCGTCCTGCTGAGCCTTGTTGAAGCGATGGACCTCATCGAGGAACAGGATCGTCCCACGACCTTCGGCACCGAGGGCCCGGCGGGCGTCGTCGAGCTCGCTTCGCACGTCCTTGACGCCCACGTCGACCGCGGAGAGTGCCCGGAACCGGCGCGCCGTGTGGGTGGCGAGCAGACGCGCCACGGTCGTCTTGCCCGTTCCGGGAGGTCCGAAGAAGACCGCGGAGCTCAGCCGGTCGTCCTCGACCAGGGCCCTGAGCGGTGCTCCCGGGCCGAGAAGATGGCGCTGGCCGACGACCTCGTCCAGGCGGGTGGGGCGCAGGCGGGCCGCCAACGGCGCTCGAACCGTCAGCTCGTCTGCGGCGGCGACGTCGAACAGGTCGGGCGGGCGACCGCTGCCCGCTCGGCTGGGCGGGCTCGGCGTCACGCTCCGCTCGGACCTGGCGCCCCGGGCGAGCCGGTCGAGCCCGGCGAGACAACCCTGCTCGGGCCTGGCGCCCCGGGCGAGCCGGTCGAACCCCTCGGGCCCGGCGCCCCGGTCGGGACAACCCGGATTCCGAGCTCCGCCAGCTGCCTGTCTGCGAGAGGTCTCGGCGCGCCCGACATGAGGTCGGCTCCCGACTGGGTCTTCGGGTACGCGATCACCTCGCGAATGTTGTCCTCTCCAGCCAGCATCGCCACGAAGCGATCGAGGCCGACGGCGAATCCACCGTGGGGAGGCGCCCCGTAACGGAACGCTCCGAGAAGGAAACCGAAACGGGACTCCGCATCCTCATCTGAGATCCCGAGCGCCTTGAAGACGCGTCGCTGGATGTCCGCCCGGTGAATTCGGATGCTCCCCGACCCGAGCTCCCAGCCGTTCAAGACCAGGTCATAGCTTTGTGAGCGCACGGCCATGGGATCGCTCTCGAGCAGGTCGAGGTCGTCGGGGTGCGGCATCGTGAACGGGTGGTGCGCCGCGACCGGGTGCCCCTCGTCGTCCACGCCCTCGAAGAGCGGGAACTCGGTGATCCATACGAAACAGAGCGGCCGCTCGCTGATGGCCGGTTGACCCAGGTCGAGGCGCAGCTGGCCCAGCACCTTGCACGTGCGTTCCCGTTCACCGGCGACGATAAGCACGAGATCGCCCGGATCGGCATGGGTCGCGGCCACAATCCGGCGCTGATGAGCCTCGGAGACGAACTTGGCGACCGGCGACTCCAGCACGCGCTCGGCTAGCACCCGCATCCACACCAGGCCCGCGGCCCCGAGCTCAAGTGCGCGCTCCACGAGCGCGTCGAGACGGCTCCGTGGCCACTCCCCCGCCCCCGGCACGCGGACGGCCCGCACACAGGCCGCCTTGAAGACGTTGAGCTCGGCGCCGGCGACGGCGTCACCGAGATCGACGAGCTCCATCCCGAACCGCAGGTCCGGTTTGTCGGTCCCGAACCTGTCGAGGGCCTGGTTCCAGGTCATCGTGACGATCTCGGGTGGCTGCTCGCCGGTGACCGCGAACGCCGCCTCGATCACCGCCTCGCTCACGAAGCCCAGGACCTCGCTTTGACCCACGAAGGACGCCTCGATGTCCAGCTGGGTGAACTCGAACTGGCGGTCAGCGCGCAGATCCTCGTCCCTCATGCAACGCGCGATCTGGTAGTAGCGGTCGAGACCGCCGACCATGAGCAACTGTTTGGCGATCTGAGGGCTCTGCGGCAGCACGTAGAACGAGCCGTGCTGCAGCCGCGACGGGATCGCGAACTCACGAGCTCCTTCCGGTGTCGGCGTCCAGAGCATCGGCGTCTCGACCTCGACGAACCCCTGACGCTCCATGGCCCTGCGCAGCGCGCTGTTCACCTGCGCGCGCAGCCTCAGGTTGTGCTGCATGCGGTCGGTACGAAGGTCCAAGTACCGATAGCGCAGCCGTACCGCCTCGTCGGTCTCCGAGCGCGCGTCGAGGGAGAACGGCGGAGGCTCGGCGGTCGAGAGGACCTCGAGTTCGCAATCGCCGATCTCGACCTCACCGGTCGACAGCGCCGGGTTCACCGTGCCCTCGGGGCGGGGCCGCACGGTGCCTGTCACGCGCAGCACCTGCTCTGGTCGCAGGTCGCGCGCCCCGTCGACGACGCACTGGATGATCCCGGTGTGGTCACGGAGATCAACGAAGGCAAGGTGCTCGCCATGCTCGCGCCGGCGCGCCAGCCAACCGCAGACGCTGACGGTTCTCCCTGTGTCCCCGGTTCGCAAGGCGCCGCAATAAGCCGTGCGGAGCCCTGCCGGAACCAACCACTCGTCAGTGTCAAAGCTCATGGCGACCCCGTGATCTGGCAGAGACGGGCCGCAAGCCCGTCACGGGCCAGTTTCTCTTGCAGGTGCACGTTCGAGCCGCGCAGCACCCGGATGGTGACAAGCCCATCGGCGAGATCGTCTGCACCCACGATGCAGGCCACTCTCGCGCCCGAGCGGTCCGCGGCCTTCAGTTGTGCCTTCATCGAGCGCCCGTCGAACGCCTGGTCCACGGCCAGGCCGGCCGCCCGCAGCTCGTGGCTGATCTCGAGCGCGATCCCCGCTCCACTCGAGTCCACGACAAACGCGTCGAGCGCACGGCTGAGCCGCAGGTCGCCGGCGGATAGAACGCCGTCGGCGTCGCACGCGAGCAGGATCCTCTCGATACCGGCACCGAAACCGACGCCGGACACCTCCGGGCCGCCGAGCGCGGCGACCAAGCCGTCGTAGCGGCCTCCGCCACCGACGCCCTCGATGACCTCCGAGCCGTACTCGAAGGTCGTGCGCGTGTAGTAGTCGAGTCCCCGCACCAGGCAATCGTCCTGCTCATAGCCGATCGCCAGCCGGTCGAGCCCCCCGAGCACCTCGGCGAAATGCCGGCGGCAGTCCCCGCACAACGCGTCACGGAGCCTTGGCGCCCCTGCACTCACCTTCCGGCACTCGAGGCGTTTGCAGTCGAGGATCCGCAGAGGGTTCACGGCCCACTTGTAGCGGTGCTCGTCGCACAGCTCGTCGCCGTGCGACTCCAGATGGGCCAACAGCTGCTCGCGATAGCCGGGAGCGCACGACTTGTCACCGAGCGAGTTGACCCGCAGGCGCAGCGATGACAGCCCGAGGTCCGCGTACAGCGCGGCCAGCAACGAGATCACCTCCACGTCGGCCATCGGATCGTCAGTGCCGAGAATCTCGACGCCCAGCTGGTGGTGCTGTCTGAAGCGTCCCGCCTGAGGACGTTCATAACGAAACATCGGCGCCGCGTACCAGGCCTTGAAGGGAGGCACAGGGGAATGCTGCACATAGGCACGCACTACCGAGGCCGTGCCTTCGGGACGCAGCGCAATGTCGCGGCCACCCCGGTCGGTGAACTCGTACATCTCCTTTCGGACCACGTCGGAGGAGTCTCCCGAGCTGCGGCGGAACACCTCCGCGTCCTCGAAGCCCGGGCTCACGACAAGGCCGAAGCCGAACTGTCGCGCGAGGCGGGCGAAACGCCCCACGAGCTCACTCCAGCGCGCGCTTTCGGGAGCGAGAATGTCCTGGGTCCCCTTAGGGGACTGAAAGCTGGTCACCGACCGGCCGGCGCGAGAGCACCGCTCCTCCCGGGAATGAGGCGGTAGGCGTCGTAGACGCTGTCGAGCAACCTGAGATTCTCGAGAAGCAAGTCGAGATGCTCGGGATCGGCGAGCTCGAATTCGAAGCGCATGCGGCTCACCCTATCGGGCGTCGTGTGGGTCGACGAGGAGATGATGCTCACGTGGTGCTCGGAGAGCACCTTGGCAACGTCGGCCAGCAGCCGGGTGCGGTCCAGTGCCTTCACCTCGATCGCGACGACGAAGACTCCGGTGCGGTCCTCGTCCCATTCCACCTCGATCAGCCGCTCCTTTTCGTCGGCGGCGAGCGCGATCGCGTTCGCGCAGTCCTCGCGGTGTACCGAAACCCCGCGACCACGCGTGACGAACCCGATCACGCGGTCTCCCGGGACCGGGGTGCAACATCGGGACAAGCGGACCATGACATCGTCAAGTCCCTCGACGTAGATGCCCGTCGATACGCGACGGCTGCTCGGCCGCCTGGGCTGCAGCGCGGTCGAAGGCAACTGCTCCTCGCCCTCACCCCCGCGAAGCTCTCGTTCGATGCGTTGGACGAGCGCCTGCCCGGAGATGTGGCCCTCACCGAGGGCTGCATGCAGCGAGTCGAGGTCCGTATAGCCCATGGACGCCGCCACAGCGACGAGTGCGGGCGAGCTCTGCAACTTCTGCACCGGTAGCCCGGCTCGCCTGAGCGCCCGCGCCAACTCCTCGCGCCCGGTCTCGATCGCGTCCTCGCGACGCTCTCGCGAGAACCATTGCCGGATCTTGTTGCGGGCACGCGGCGAGGTGACGATCTGCAGCCAGTCGCGCGAAGGGCCGGCCGAGGAGGCCTTGGAGGTCACGATCTCGACCGTGTCGCCGGAGTGCAGCTTCGAGTCCAGCGGGAGAAGGCGGCGGTTGACCCGTGCGCCGACGCACCGGTGCCCGACCTCGGTGTGAATCGCATATGCGAAGTCGACCGGGGTCGCGCCTGCGGGCAAGGTCACGATCAGGCCCTTCGGCGTGAACACGTACACCTCGTCCTGCTCGAGGTCGATCTTGAGCGTCTCCAGGAACTCAACGGGATCTGGGGTCTCCCGCTCCCAGTCGACGATCCGCTGCAGCCACGCGATCTCGTCGGTCGAGCGCGCGCCACGCTGGGCCCCCGGCCTGGCACCGGCCCCCGTTCTGGCGGCGGCCCCCGCTTTGCCGGCGGCTCCGGACTTGGCGGCGGCTACCGGCTTGCCGGCGGCTCCGGGCTTGGCGCTGCCGCTTGCCTCTTTGTAGCCCCAGTGCGCGGCGATCCCGTGCTCGGCACGGCGGTGCATCTCCTGGGTGCGGATCTGGATCTCGAGAGGCTTGACGCGCGGGCCGACGACGGTGGTGTGCAGGGACTGATAGAGGTTGAACTTCGGCGAGTTGATGTAATCCTTGAACCTGCCCTGCACCGGAGGCCACAGAGCGTGCACTGCTCCCAATGCGGCCCAGCAGTCCTTCTCGGCGGTCACGATCACGCGGATCGCCACCAGGTCGTGGATCTCGTCGAACTCCTTGCCCCGCACGACCATCTTCTCGTAGATGCTCCAGAGGTTCTTCGGGCGCCCGGTGACCTCCGCCTCGATGCCGGCCTCGGCAAGCCGGGAACGCACCAGCGCGAGGACCTCGGCGAGCTCGACCTCGCGTCGTGGAGCGCGGGTTGCGACCATCTGCGCGATCTCGGCGAACCGTTTGGAGTGGAGGGTTTCGAACGCGAGATCCTCCAGCTGCCATTTCACTTCCTGGATGCCCAGGCGATGCGCCAAGGGCGCGTAGATGTCCCGGGTCTCCTCGGCAGTCCGGCGCTGCTTCCACTCGGGCATCACCGACAAGGTCCGCATGTTGTGGAGCCGGTCCGCCAACTTGATGACCAGGACCCTCCAGTCGGTGGCCATCGCGACGAGCATCTTGCGCATCGTGGCGGCCTGCTGTGCCTCCTTGGAGTCGAAACGGAGCCGGTCCAATTTCGTGACGCCGTCCACGATGGTCGCGACCGCCGGACCGAACTCCTCCTCGATCTGGGCGAGGGTGACCCCGGTGTCCTCCACCGCGTCGTGCAGCAACGCCGCGGCGGCACTGACCGTGTCCAGGCCGAGATCGGCGACGATCGTGGCGACCGCGACCGGGTGGGTTATGTACGGCTCGCCGGAGAGCCTGTACTGATCCTTGTGAGCCATCGTCGCGTAGGCGTGTGCCCGCCGCACCAGGTCGAGATCCTCATCGCCGCGTCGTGCGCTGAGCGTCGAGAGGATGCCTTCGACCTCCGCTGTCGGCGGAGGGATGATGGCGCGGGCAGGATTCTCGGGAGGTACCTCGGCCGGCTCGGCAGTCGACCCGGCCAGCACGGGATCGACCACGGACATAACTCAAATCTAGCTGCTGAGGGCGAGCGGACCAGCGGGTCGCGTCAGGTCGGCGGCCGGTTCGACACTCGGCGCAACTAGGCTTGCTGGTGACGCCCGTGACGAACCCGATACTTCAGAACACGCCTGCAGAAAAGGCCGCTCCGTGACGACTACGCCGGACCTCGGGCTGGACCCGGGAGAGATGCCCGAATGGGTCCGGGCGCGCCGTGCAAAGCCGCCGTCGCTCCGGCCCGCGTTCGTGGTCCTCGCATGCGCGCTCGTCCTGACCTTGGGTGGGTTCGCCGTTGCACTGGTCGGCAGCGGGCAGGCGGCCCCGTCGATCGTCACCGGCCTCGGGACACCCGTGCCGGGTGTGAGCCTCTCGGCAATCGGCGCGTCACCGGTTCTCCAGCGAATCTCGAGCGGCGGCGTGCCGCCGCGAGACGTCCTCGAAGCGCTCGTAGTGCCGGATGGCGCGCGGATAGTGAGCACGACCGCGCAGGACGCGGGCGTGGACCAGTACGACCGGAGCGTCTACTTCGAGGTCGGCACCGGGTCCACCGAGCTCGTCAAGTTCTACCGAACAGAGCTGAAGCGAGCCCGGTGGAAGCTTCTCGGGACCTACCCGCTGCCGAGCGCAGGAACCGAGGTCCTTGCCCAGCGGACCGGATCCGACGGCTACGAATGGGAGGTAGGCGTGGTCGTGACGCCTGCCAATCCCGCGATTTCGCCTTCGCTGGCCGGTGACGGGCAGACCTCAGCTGTCATGGGTCTCAGACTTCGGCTGTTCGAGGTCCCCGACGAAGGCTCCTGATACTGCTCCGAATGCAGGAACTGGCCCGCGGCGCTTGAGGCAAATGGGCCGAGCAGGACGGCCCAGGTCAGCAAGTCGAGCGGGTAGATGAGGTATCCGAAGCGTGTCGCCGGGGCGAGAAGGGTGGCAAGCAGCATGGCGGCACCGCTGAAGCCTGCCGCGCTCTGCGGGCTCGAGGGCGGCCACCTGGAGAGCCCGTAGCCCACCGCCGCGAAGCCCACGAGCGCGAGGATCGTGATCAACTCCGGCTTGGCCGCCGGGAAGAGCGTCACCAGCTCCTGACCGATGAGCGGGCTGGCCGCCGGCGATTTCACCTTCGTGAGGCCGAGCGGGAACCTGATCGCGTTCAGGAAGAACGCGTGCGGGGCCAGGCCGATGCCGATGCCGAGGACCGGGACCACGACCGCCGCGGCCGCGAGCGAGTACCGCAAGATGGCCCGGCGACCTCGCTGGTCCCACTCGCCCAGAACCAGCAGGATCAGCAGTGGCCACGCGGTGAACTTGAGGGTGGCGGAGAGCCCCATCGCCAACCCGGACCAGACGGGTCTTCGGCGGGTCGCCAGAGCCACTCCAAGCAGCATCAGCGCGATCACGGGAAGGTCGTCGCCGCCGGTCACCATCGGCAGGGCTCCGCTGGGCAGGATGACGACTACCTGGAAGATGCGCCAGCGCCGCCGCGAGGTCGTCTCCGCGACGAGAAGCGCCCCGACGATCACGATCAGGGAGAAACCGGTGAGCGGCAGCCGGGCGTCCTTGAACTCGGGCGGCCCTGATGTGGCATTGACGAGGCCGAAGGGGATCATGCCTGGCAGGTAGGGGAAGAAGGAGTTCTCCGACTGGCTCGTCTGCGATGTGCCGATGGTCTTGGGGTTGGACAGGTAGCAGTTCTTGTGGTGCGCTACTCGATCCGCGCACTGCTCGATGCTTGTTATCTCGTTTTGGACATGCGCACCCGGCTTCGACTCGGCACGCAGGATCACTTCGACCCCGAGCGGCACGAGCACGACTGTCACGAGAAGCCCGAGCACCAGATAGCGGCGCAATCGGTCGCCCGCCCCTCCCGTCTCCGCATTGGCGCGGCGGGCGCGGCGGCGGCTCACCCCCCAGCAGATGACCGCCGCGATCAGATAGGGGCCGAGCGCCATTTCTGCCCACTGGCGGTAGTCGTCGCTGACGGCCAGGGCGATGGTTCCCAACGCGAAGACCGCCGCGACGAGGTAGAGGAGCGCATCCTGCTCGAGCACCGAAAGGGCCACGCAACGATCCCGCCAGCGGAGCAGCCTGCCCGTGAACGCGGCCATCCCTCAGATCGTACCTGGCCGGTGCCATCGCGCCGGGCGCGACAGGGCCGGTCGCGCGAACGCGCTCGGCCCTGTGCGGCCCGGTCGTCTGCTCAGAGGTCGGGCTGGGGCGTAAAGCGCAAGTAAGGCTTCACCGCCCGGAATCCCTTGGGGAACTTCTTCTTTGCGTCCTCGTCGCTTACGGCCGTCACGATGATGACGTCGTCACCCTCGTGCCAATTGACGGGTGTCGCGACCGAGTAGCCCGCTGTGAGCTGCAACGAGTCGAGCACCCGGAGGATCTCCTCGAAGTTGCGGCCCGTGCTCGCCGGGTACGTGATCGTCAGCTTCACCTTCTTGTCCGGGCCGATCACGAATACCGAGCGCACCGTCAGGGTGTCGCTCGCGTTCGGGTGGATCATCCCGTACAGGCCCGACACTTTTCGGTCTGAGTCCGCGATGAGCGGGAAGTTGAGCGCGTGGCCCGTGGCATCCGCGATGTCGCCCACCCAGCGCGCGTGCGAGTCGAGCGGATCGACCGACAAGCCGATGACCTTCGCGTTGCGCCTGTCGAACTCGCCCTTCAGGCGCGACACCTCCCCGAGCTCGGTCGTGCAAACCGGGGTGAAGTCCTTCGGGTGCGAGAAGAGGATCCCCCACCCCTCGCCCAGCCACTGGTGAAAGCTGATCGTGCCCTCCGTGGTCTCCGCAGTGAAGTCGGGCGCGACGTCGCCCAGCTGAATTGCCATCTCCTGTCTCCTGTCTTCCGGTCCAGTAACCCCCCCGGCCGGTCAGGCCGCGGAACTTAGGCGATGACATTAGTCAGCTTTCGCTTCTGTCGTGTCGGCCCGACCACCACCTCCGGCCGGCGGCGCGCACCCGCGAGCTTGCTCGGGCGGTGTGCCGGATGGCGCGATCGCCTGTTTCCCCGTCCCGCTCCCTGCGACGACCCCCTAGGGAAGCAGCAGCCGCCCGAGCCGGCGGGACGCGCCTACCAGGCCGATCGCGCCAAGAAGGCCCAGGTAGCACGCGTGCACGAGGAGCACCGGACCGATCACTCCGGTGTCGAGGCCGCGCAGCAGGGCCACGCCTTGGTACAGCGGCGTGACCATGACCACGGCGTGAAGCCAGCCCGGGTACAACGAGAGCGGGTAGAACACGCCCGAGAACAGGAACAGCGGCACGATCGCGAGCGAGATCAGATCGAAGTCCTGCCAGCTGCGCATGTAACAGGTGCCGAGCATCCCGATGCCTCCGAACGCGAAGCTCACCAGCATGGCCCCGGGCAGGCAGAGCACGGCCCACCAGGAGGAGACCAGCCCGAGCGCCGCCATCACCGTGAGGAATGCGACCGAGTAGACGCTGCCGCGGATGAGAGACCAGGACAGCTCCCCGATGGCGACGTCGCGAACCCCGAGCGGGGTCGCCAGCACGGCGTCGTAGGTCTTTGCGATCTTGAGCTTGAAGAAGACCCCGAAAGTGGCGTCGAAGATGGCGCCGTTCATTGCCGAAGAAGCGAGCAGGCCGGGCGCGACGTAGTCGGTGTAGGGGATCGACCGGGCGCCGATGGCGAGGTGGCCTACGAGATGGTTCAACCCGACACCGATCGACAACAGGTAGAACAGCGGCTCGAAGAAGCCCGACACAAGGAATATCCATCCGCGCCGGTATGCGACGACGTTGCGCTCGACCAGCAGGCGTGCCGGGCCGCGACCCACGCCGAGCCGCGGGATGACCCGCAGCGGCAACGGGAACCCCGGCGCGGCGGAGGTGCTCACGAGCCCCGCCTCATTGCACCAGCCTCCCGCGATAGGTGGCCCTCGCCGCGAGGATCCCGCCGAGAAGCATCACGAGGAGGTAGCCGCTGTGCCCCAGGGCATCCCAACCGCCGGGATGGCCGAGCACGAGACCGCGGCAGAGACTCACGCCTTGGTACAACGGCGTGCAGCGGGCGACGACCTGCAGCCATCCGGGCAGCTGCACGATCGGGAAGAACGTCCCGGAGAACAGGAAGAGCGGGACGATGCCGAAGCGGTAGAGCACGACGAAGGACTGGTCGGTCTCCCGGGTGGCGCTGAAGGCCATCACCGGCGCGGCGAAGGCCGCGCCCGTCAGGACTGCGGCCGGGAACGCCGCCAAGGCCCAGAGCGAAGGCACCGTGTGGAACGCCGCCATCACGGCGAGGAAGACGCCGGAGGCCAGGGCGACACGGGTCAAGATCCACAGCAGGTGGCCGTAGAGCACGTCGGTCACCTCGAGCGGCGTGGCGAGCATCGCGAAGTAGGTCTTGAGCCACTTGATCCCCGCCATCACCGGGTACGTCGACTCGTTCGCCCCGATCTGCATCGCCGTCCCCGCCAACAGCCCAGGCGCGAGGAACCAGAGGTAGGGCACTCCGCCCACGGCCTGGTTCGAGCCGTGATCGATCAGGTGGCCGAGGCCTACGCCGATCGCGGCGAGGTAGAGCACCGGATAGAGGAAGGTCGTGGTGAGCGATCCCCTCCAGGTTCGCTTGTACGCGAGGAGGTTGTACTCGTACGCGCGGAGCGCCGGCGGCATGCGTGCCCGGCGTGACGGGTTCGCGCCAGGCGGCCGCAGCGAGGTCGTGAAGCTCACTCGACCAGGCTCCGGCCGGTCAGGTGCAAGAAGACGTCCTCGAGAGTCGAACGCCTGACCAGTGCCGCGATCGGCGACTTGCCGCGAGACCTCACCGCGTCGAGCGTCGCGTCTCCCTCATCTGTGTAGAGCAGCAGCCGGTCGGGCAGCACCTCGACACGCTCGGCGAGGTCGGCGAGCCTGTCGCCATGGGCTTGGTGACCCTCCGGCTCGAAACGCAGTTCCACGACCTCGCGGGTCGACCACTGCTCGATCAGCTCACGAGGCGAGCCGGCAGCCGCGATGCGCCCGGCGTCCATGACCACGAGCCGGTCACAGAGTTGCTCGGCCTCGTCCATGTAGTGAGTCGTGATGACGAGCGTCACGCCTTCCCGCTTCAGGCGGTAGAGGCGGTCCCACAACAAGTGGCGTGCCTGGGGGTCCAGACCGGTCGTCGGCTCGTCCAGGATCACCAGGTCCGGCGAGGACACCAGGGCCCTCGCGATCGTGAGCCGGCGCCGCATGCCGCCCGACAGCGGATCCACGCGCTCGTCGGCCCGCTCGGTGAGGCGCGCGAACTCGAGCAACTGCTCGACGCGCTCACGCAACTGCTTCTTGGGGAGGCCGAAATAGCGCCCGTAGAGATAGAGGTTGTCCCTTACGGTGAGCTCCAGATCGAGAGTGTCGTCCTGGGGAACCAGGCCGATCCGGCTCCGTATTCGTGCTCCGTCGCGCATCGGGTCCAGGCCGAGCACCTGCAGGCTCCCACCGGAGATCGGCGAGAGGCAGGCGATCATCCGCATCGTCGAGGTCTTGCCCGCTCCGTTCGGGCCGAGAAACCCGAACGCCTCCCCGGCTTGGATGTCGAAATCGACTCCGTCGACGGCGGTGAACTCGCCGAAGCGCTTCGTGAGCCCTCGCGCCTGCACCGCTGCGCCGGTATCGGCGTCCAGTTCAGAACCGGGCACGGCTAGCCGGCCCCGCCGAGACAAATCACGTGGGCCTCCCGACCGCTGGCGCACAAGCGCATCATCACCAAAACGCAACTCGAATGTTACATACCCAGCACATCCTTCCCGCCCTGCCGCGGTGGAGAGCGCCGCGGGTCCCGGCCACGACCGGGCCCTAGACTCTCTCGGGCGTGAAGCAAGCTCCCGTTCGGCGCCGTCTCATGGCCGGCGTCTTCGCCCTTGTCGTGAGCATGGGAGTTGCGACCGCCGCGATGCTCCCGTTTCGCAGCCACGTAAGCGTCGCGGCAGCCGCTCTCGTCTTCGTCCTGCCGGTCGTCGGAGCCATGGTGTTCGGGGGCGCGTGGGTCGGACTGCTCGCCGTGCTTCTCGGCTTTGTCGTACTCGACGTGGTGTTCATCCCGCCGTACTGGAGGCTGTCGGTAGGCAGCGGCCAGAACTGGCTGGCGCTCATCGTCTACGTGGCCGTCGTCCTGCTCGTTGCGAGGGTCGTCTGGTGGCTGCAGCAACTTCGAGCCGACTCGGCACGGCACGCAGCCGACTCGCGGCGGCTCCTCGAGCTGTCCGAGTTCCTCGTCGCAGACAAGCCGGTCCAGGACCTGCTCGGCGTCGTCGCCTCGAGCGTCCGGAGCGCCTTCAACCTCGAGACCGTGGCCCTGTTGCTTCCTTCCGGCGAGACCGGTTACCTCGAGGTCGTCGCGTCCGACGGCCCCGAGCTCGGGGGCGAGTCCCTCGAGCGCATCCTGCCGGCTCCGGGCACGCCGGCGTCACTCACTGGCAGCATCGTCGCCGGCGCGCTGCTGCGCCAGATACCACTGACGGCCAGGGGCCGCCCCGTCGGGCTGCTCGTGTTGCGAGGCCGGGCGCTCGACCTCCACGATCGCGACCTCTTGGCGACCTATGCCAACCACGCCGCGGTCGCGATCGAACGTGCCCAGCTGCGCGATCAGGCGTTGCGGGCAGAGCTCCTCCAGGAGGTCGACGAGTGGCGCGCGGCGCTCGTGGGAACCGTTGCCCACGACCTGCGTACACCGCTCGCCTCGATCAAGGTCGCCGTGTCCGATCTCCGAGAGCCGGGGATCGTGCTCCCCGAGACGGCACGCCGGGACCTGCTCGAGACGATCGAGGAGCAGACCGACCGCCTGACGCGCCTGGTCAGCACCGTGCTCGACCTTTGGAGGCTCGAGGCGGGCGCTCTTCGGCCCAAACGCGAGCCTCTCGCAGTGGACGACCTCATCGACGAGGCCGTCGCACTCGTCGAACGCTCGCTCGACGCCTCGCGGCTACGCAGGGTCATGGCGCCGGAGCTTCCCTTACTCGAGGTGGACCCCATACTCATCGCGCAAGCTCTG
Organism: uncultured Acidimicrobiaceae bacterium; assembly: GCA_963841155.1. Classification (GTDB taxonomy): domain Bacteria; phylum Actinomycetota; class Acidimicrobiia; order Acidimicrobiales; family Bog-793; genus Fen-455. The sequence goes on from CAWJBM010000003.1 coordinate 62,934, forward strand.
GCAAACCTGCTGGAGAACGCCGCGCGGCACAGCCCGCCCGATGCCGAGATCCTGGTGGAGGCGACGCTCAGGCCGGGATTAGCGGACGAGATCGAGATCGCGGTCTCCGATTCGGGCCCAGGGGTCCCGCCCGACCAGCGTGAGCTGATCTTCGAGCTGTTCCACCGCGGAGTCGACGGCGGGCGGGCGGGACTCGGGCTGGCGATCGCGAAGGCGTTCGTGGAGGCCCATGGGGGCCGCGTCGGCGTCGGAGCCACACGGGCAGGAGGGGCACGCTTCGTGCTCACCTTGCCGGCAGCGCCTTGGCCCGCCGCCGGATTTCCCGCCGAGGACACGATCTCGCCGTGACGCGTGTCCTGGTGGTAGACGACGACCCGGCTCTGCTGCGGGCGCTGCGGATCGGCCTTGACGCAAGAGGCTTCGAGGTCGCCGTGGCGCACACGGGTGCCGAAGGGCTCTCACGCGCAGCTCAGGCGATGCCCCACGTCATCGTGCTCGACCTCGGGCTGCCGGACATCGACGGCGTCGAGGTCTGCAAGCGGCTTCGGCTGTGGACAGAAGTGCCGGTGATCGTGCTGTCCGCGCTCGACAGCGAGGAGCGCAAGGTGCTCGCTCTCGACAGCGGCGCCGACGACTACGTCACCAAGCCGTTCGGGATGCAGGAATTGGAGGCTCGCCTCCGGGTCGCGCTCAGGCACGCGGCGGCCCGCAATCTGCCCTCGGCGCCTGCCACGCTGACGGTGGGCCCCGTCCATGTGGACCTCGGCTCGCGCGTCGTGGAGGTCAGCGGGGTCCCGGTCGAGCTGACGGCGCGGGAGTTCGACCTGCTCGCATATCTGGCTCGCAACGCCGGCAAGGTCTGCACCCACAGGACGATCCTGCGCGAGGTCTGGGGACCCGGCTATGGGCACGAGACGCACTACCTGCGCGTCTATGCGAGCCGTTTGCGCCGCAAACTCGGCGACAAGGGCGGTCCCCTCCTACGGACAAATCCTGGTGTCGGCTACCAGCTCGTGGATGAACGGCCGATTCAGCCGCCCGGCGCTGGCGGCGAGCCATCTGGCCACGGCGGCGGCGAGCCACCCGGCGCTTGCGGCCCCGGGCCACCCGGCCACGGCGGCGGCGAGCCACCCGGCGCTGGCGCCCAGCCGGACGGCGGGAACTGGGGACCGCCTGGCCCGTAACCAGGGGGCGGCTGGGCCGGCCACGGTGGCGCCGGATACCCGCCCGGTCCGGGCCCGTACCCGCCCTGATATTGGCGAAGCTCCTTGTGAACGGGCCAGTCCGAGAACGCGAACACCAGGTACATCACGAGGTTCACGAGCGGGACGAATGCCAAGAGCACGAACCACCCCGAGTAACCCGCCTTCGTGACGATCTTGACCATACCCACGACGGACACGACGACCACCGCCAGGTAGATGACGACCACGACCCCAGTACCGGCCCCGGACGCAGCTCCCAAGTTGAGCATCTTCTGCCACCTATCGCGGGTGCGCCTCGGGACCGCCTCGGTCAGGCGCCGACCACCCGCCTTGCCGTGCGAGCGTAGACCTCAAACAGCCACACCGCGGGGATCAAGAGGACTCGGTCGCCCGGCGCGGCCGGACCCTAGCTGCCTGGCCACGGCGGCGGCGAGCCACCCGGCGCTGACTGCCCCGAGCCACCCGGCCAAGGCGGTGGCGAGCCACCAGGCGCTGGCGGCCAGCCGGACGGCGGGAACTGGGGCCCGCCTGGGCCGTAACCCGGGGGCGGCTGGGCCGGCCACGACGGCGCCGGATACCCGCCGGGTCCGGGCCCGTACCCGCCCTGGCGATAGCGCCGAAGCTCCTTGTCGACCGGCCAGTCCGAGAACGCGAACACCAGGATCATCACGAAACTCACCACCGGGATCAAAAGCAGAAGCGCATACCAGGCCGAGTAGCCGACTTTGGGGAGGATCTTCGCCGCAGCCACGATGGCCACAACGAGAAGAATGAGCCCGAAGAGAACAAGGCCTCCACCACCACTGGCTCTGTGTGCAGCAGACAGAACCTCCATGCTCGATCACCTCTTTGTGGGTACGCTCCCCCACCGCCACAGTCGGGTGCTGATCACCCGCCCGGTCAACTGAGCGTAGGCCGCACGCGCCCCTACCGCAGCGATCTCGAGCTCTGACACCATCTGGGCGCGCCGCTCGGCAAAGCTGAGCTCCTGGAGAGGAGGCCCGATGCTGGGGGTCGTTACCCCTGTGCCTTATCTTGTGGCCGTTCTGCTCGCACTCGCCGCGGGCATCGGGCTCTGCGTCGGCAGACGCGCGCCCGGCAGTTGGAACCTGCTCGAGGTCCTCGGGCCGTGGCCGTGGCACATCGCCGGCGTCGCAGCCCTTGCGGCGGTTCGGCTCGTCGGGCTCGATCTACCTTTCCGGATGGCCCGTCGCCATGGCTGATCGCGCCAAGCCCGACGCGGCGTCGCAAGCGACACCGCCTGGTCCGCGGCTGCACCTTCACGCCTGGCGCGAGCCGGCCGTAGTGGGCGCGGCGTTGCTCGCTGCGGCGGCTGGTTTCGGACAATTCGGGGCTGTCGCGGCGCTCGGCGACGTCGCGAAGCATTTCGGCCACATCACCCATGGTGCGACGATTGCCGAGCAGGCCGGCCTGTCGGGGACCAAGCTCGGGATCGGGCTTGCCGTTCTCCGCCTTGCGTCCCTTGGCGGTCTGCCACTCGCGGGACTGGCCGACCGGTTCGGGCGCCGCCGAATGATGCTCATGACCTGCGCAGTCGGGCTAACACTCACGGCGATGTCTGCCGTCAGCCCGACGTACTGGTGGTTCGTGGCGATCTTCGCCCTCGGACGGCCCTTGCTCAGCGCCACCTCAGGCGTGGCACAGGTCACTGCCGCCGAGCAGACGGCATCATCCCAGCGGGCCAAGGCGGTCGCACTCATAGCCGCCGGCTACGGGATCGGGTCGGGGCTGATCGCGATCGTGCACAGCCTGGGAGCAAGCACGCTCGGCTTTCGTGGTGTCGTCCTGCTTGCCCTCGTGCCGCTGGCGGCATTGCCTTTGCTCGCGCGCTGGGTCGTCGAGCCCGACCGCTTCAAGATCGCTGCAGCCGCGAAGGAGCACCCCCTGCCGGTGCTCGGGGCGGTGGGGCGTCGCTTCCGGCGCCGGTTGTTGATCGTGGCCGCCCTGACCTTCGCAGTGTCGGTGGTGACAGGGCCGGCGAACAGCTTTTTCTTCCTATACGCGCAGAATGTCATCCGCCTCTCCGGCACGACAACGGCACTGCTTGTGGCCTGCGCTGGGATCACCGGGCTCGCCGGGCTGCTGCTCGGCCGTTTCCTCGCCGACCGGATCGGGCGCCGCCCTGCGACGGGCGGAGCAATGATCGCCATGGCTCTGTTGGGCATGCTGACTTACAGCCAGTCGAGACCGGGCGCCGTGGTCGGCTATCTACTCGCGGTGCTCGCCGCATCGGTCTTTGCACCCGCGGCCGGCTCGCTTGTCAACGAGCTCTTCCCCACATCGGTCCGGGCCTCGGTTGCCGGGTGGGCGATCGCGGCCGGCGTCTTCGGAGCCACCGCAGGCTTGTTGGCCTTCGGCGCGGTAGCCGACATCGGCAACCGTTTCGGGCTCGCGGCAGTTGTCGTGTTCTCGGCCACGATCCCCGCGACAGCCCTGATTGCACTGTTGCCCGAGACGCGTGGCAAGGAGCTCGAGGACCTCTGATCGACGGGCAACAGACGGCCGGCTCTACGAAGGGCGCCGGGATAACCGATTGGCCAGAGCGCGGCGGGCGCCCGCGGACAGCTCAACGCGCGAATACGTGCCAGCCCAGCCAGAGCCAAGCGATGACCAGAACGAGCCGACCGGCGAGGTGTTCTCGCGCGCTGCGAAGAAGCTGCGCCGCGGTGGGCCAACCATGGTCGAAGCTACGAGCCGCCACCTCACAAGCGCACAGCGCGCCGGCCGCAACCAGCCACAGCGCGACGTTCACGCGTGCCGCCTCGAGCGCGACGAGACGACAAGGCCACACGCGCCCCAGCACACGAAGGCCGCGGCGCGAACGACTCGGTGGCCCGGCCCGAGTACCTCGTTCGCCAGCGAGCTCAGCGTCGGGTGGAGGCTCCTCGGAGTGTGGAAGAGCTCCCACAGCTCGACAGCGAGAACCACCAGAGCGGCGAGCGACCACGCGACCGCGCCCCGCAAACGCAGCGAGGCATCCCGGAGCGACGCGCGCCCGGGCAGATCGAGTGCCGGGCTGTACTTCTGTGCCAGGACCGCACTTGCGGCGAGCATGGCAGCGGCCACGGAGAACGTGACAGCGCTCGACTCGATGCCGAACGGAGGCATGGCGGCCGCAAACCAACCGCAGGCGGCGAGCGCGACGAGCACGACACCTGCCGCCGCCGCCCGTCTCGGCGAGGTCAAGATCCTCGTCCTCGCCTGTATGTCGCGTCGCTGATGACTTCGATCTGCCGTGCCCGTTGCGCGCTCCCACCAGCACACATGGGTTCAGTCAACGACCCGCCCGGCAAGTCGCCCAGGGTCGAAAGGCCTCACGCGCATGGGCATCGGTCGGTAGTCCCGGACAGTGGTTCCGCCCAAGCGCGCCGACGGCTCGACGGGCGCTCGCCGACTCTGCACCCAGGTGTCATCCCTCCAACGGCTCGACGGCCTCTCAGCCCCAGGTACGCCGGGTGGGCGGCATCCCGCTCCGGCCGCCCTCGGGCACAACGCCCAGCACCTGGTACACGGCGATGCCACCGTCCTCGAAGCCGATCACTGACGCAGCCATGTAGAGCCGCCAGATCCTCGCCCGTGCCAACCCGACCCGTTCGACGGCCGCGTCCCAGTTCGCCTCGAGATTGGCCACCCACGAGCGAAGAGTTCGCGCGTAGTGCTCGCGAAGCGACTCGACGTCGCGACACTCGAACCCGGCTTTCTCCATGGCGAGCACGACCTCGCCGACGTCGAGCAGCTCACCGTCGGGGAACACGTACCGGCCGAAGAAACTCCAAGGCTTGAGCCTCGATCCCCCCGGCTCGGAGATGGCGTGGTTCAACAACCTTCCCCCCGGCTCCAGCAGGCTGAGCAAAGTCTCGAAATACTGGGCCGTGCGGATCTTGCCGACATGCTCGAACATGCCGATCGAAGAGATGGCGTCAAAGCGCTCACCTCTGAGATCCCGGTAGTCCTGCACACGGATCTCCACATGGTCGCCCAGGCCTGCTGCGACCACTCGTCGCCGGGCATAGCTGGCCTGCTCCTCGCTCAAGGTGATGCCCACGACGGTCGCGCCGCACTCGGCCGCGGCATGCATCGCCATCGTGCCCCACCCGCAGCCCACATCGAGGAGTCGCAACTGCTCGCCCTCGCGCAAGCCCAACTTGCGGCAGATCAGCTCGTGCTTGGACTCCTGGGCCTGTTCCAGGCTCATCACCGGATCGGCGAAACGGGCACACGAGTACGTCATGCTCGGCCCGAGCACGAGCTCATAGAAGTCGTTGCCGAGGTCGTAATGGTGAGTGACGGCCTGGACGTCCCGGTGCCGGGAGTGTCGCAACCCTCTGGCGCGGGCCTCTTCGGGCGGTGCTGGCAACGGAAGCCCGATGGCACCGGCTCGATAGGCAGCGCTGAAGGCGGCCGGCAAAGCGCGTAGGCCCACGCGCAAGTCTCTGGGCGCTACGGCATGCAAGCTGGCGATCATGGCGATCAGGTCACCGGAGAGCTCGACGTCGCCTGCGACATAGGCACGGCAGAAGCCGAGCTCGCCCGGAGCCCAAAGGATGTAGCGCAAGGCTTCGCTCGAGCGGACGTGGATGGTTCCCGCACTGTCGATGGGGCCAAAGCCACTCCCGTCCCAAAGCTCGAAGCGAACCGGGACCTCGCCGCCGAGCAGGTTGTGAACGAGCGGAGAAAGCGCAGCGGCCGCGGTCCTGCGCCGCCGCGAAGGAACCCGGACTGACTTCAGGGCCGGTGGGGTGGTGGGCTGGTCCTCCCCACTCGGTCGTGGAATCGACGACTGTCTAGTGTCCATTCGATACCCCCAAGGCTCTCTCGGTGTGCCGCCTCGAGGCGACGCCCCCGCATCTATCTCCCATCTCCCCGTCCGGCGAGCGGGCTCTCGTCGAGACTATCCGCACCCTTGAGCGCGGGCCGCGACCGAAGCTCGTGGATCGCCAGCGGCGCGGCGACCGGAGCCCCTGGGCTCGTTCAAAGGCTCACGCGTCGCGGAAGACCGATTCGCGCATCTGGACCGGCGGGAGCTTCCAAGCGGGCCTCTTCCAAGCCCCGATATAGAGGATGCGGGCCACATAAGCGGCAATGTAGTTGGCGACATAGATACTTCCCGCCATGTTCAGGTGCACGCCGTCGAGGCGCACCACAGTCCGGTGGCCGTCGATCAGGACGGTATCGCTGTAGCTCCCGTGCGGACCGTTCAGCACCGCACCGGGGTTGAAGAAGCTCACGCCGGCATGCCTGGCCGCCTGCTGTGCACAGACCTCGTCGATCACCTGCATGTAAGCCGACAGTTGCCCGTCCTGCATCGCCGGCTCTCCGATCCAGAGCACTCTGGAGCCCTCGCGAACGAGCGCAGCCATGATCCCTGCAACCCTGGCGGCATAGGACCACCTCCACAACCGGCTCCCGACGGGCTGGAAGGCACCATCGACCAACAGGTCCTGCCCATCGTTGGCGCTGCCCATGTAGATCACCAGCCGCGGCCGCAGCGCGGCGACGACCGCGAGAAGATGACGCGGCCAGTCGAAGAATTCGGGACTTACCAGACCCGTGCCGACCTGGTATTCCGCCAAGGTTCTCAACTCCGGCGACTTGGCGTTGTATGTGTCCCAGGCCCACTCGGGGCCGGCAGCAGTCGAGTCGCCGGCGAAGTAGACCGGCGGTCCAGCCCGGCCGAGCACGGGCGCTGGCAAAGCTGCCTTGACCGGGGCGTGAGCCAGCACGTCATGGGCCAAGGCGACGAGCTGGCTCGTGTGCAGTTGAGAGAAGTCACCCACTTGTTGCCAGAGCAACCAGTAGGAGGTATCCGACAGGGTGAAGTAGAGGTACCGGTTATTGGCGATCACCGCCTCCTGGCCGAGGCCGCTGACCGTCTCGAGCGTGTCCACATACTGCGTGGCGGTCTGGAACGACGTGCGTGGCTCCACCGCCAGAGCAAGGAACGCGTCGGTGCCGACCAGCCACATGCAATAGGGGTAGGTCGGTATCGCGCGACCTACGGAGCCACCGAATTGGCCCTGGATCTGCGCCCTGCTGAGCAGGGTGCACGCGAGCCGGGTCGCCTGGCTGCCGAGCGAGCCGTCGTCAATCCGCGGCCGGGATGCAGGCTGCGTCGTCGTCGTGACCGCAGGGGCGCTGGTCGTCGTGACCGCAGGGGTGCTGGTCGTCGTGACCGCAGGGGTGCTGGTCGTCGTGGGTCGATTCCCCGAGGCAGCCGAGTCGCAACCTGCGATCGCGGCCGCCACGATTACGAGGGCAGCGGCCTTGAGCCCACTGCTGCGAACGCGGGGCCACAAGGACTCGAGCCAGGTCACACGACAGAGGGTAGAACCGCCGACAAGCGGGGCGCGAGCGGTGCAGCCGTCGTTGTGGCCCCTGCAAACGGACGGTTCGCAGCCCGGAGCGCCACCCGGACGCGCCACGCGATGCGCCACCCGGGCGCCGCGACGGGCAGCGACGAGCCGGACGGGCCAGACTCGGACCGTGCCCGGCGATGGAAAAACGCACGACCCAGGTCCGACGGGCCTTGACGTGATCGTCGCGGACGCGGCACCGGCCCCTGGTGAAACCGGCCCGACTCGCGATCGGAGCACTCCGACTCCCGATCGGGCCGGCGCCGGCCGCCCCGCAGGGCCCCGGGGATGGATCCGACCGAGCATTCGGATCCTCGGCATCTACGCGCTCGTGCGTGTCGCGCTCCTGGTCGCAGATGTGGTCGCGGCACGCCTCAACTACGGCTCGAATCTCAGCGGGCCTCTCCGCTCTTGGGACTCGAAGTGGTACCTCGTCGTCGCCGCCCACGGCTATCCACCGGTCGCTGCGACTTCGGGGGGCCAGCTGACCTACAGCGCGGCTGGATTCCTTCCGGTGTTCCCCGCCTTCATCCGCTTGTTCAGTGCCTTCGGACTGTCGGGCGTCGGAGCCGCCCTGGTCGTGTCGATCCTCGGCGGCGCGGCGGCGACGCTGCTTGTCCTGCGGCTCGGCACGGCGCTTGTCAACCAGGCCGTGGGTTGGAACGCCGCAGTGCTCTTTGCGCTGTTCCCGGGCATGGGCGTCTCGTGGGGCCTGTTCTACTGCGAATGCATAGGGCTGGCCCTCACCGCCGGCAGTCTGCTCTTGATGCTGCGCGAGAGGTGGCTCTGGGCGGGCGTCGTCGGAGCGTTCGCGACCGCCACGAGCCCTCTCGCATTGCCGCTGGTACTGGGCGCCGCGGTGCGCGCCGTCCAGGCCGTCCGCAACCGTGAGCCTCCTCGCGCGCTGTGCACAATGCTCCTCGTGCCAACGGGTTTTGTCGCCTACCTCATCTTCGTCGCGACCCGCTATCACGACCTGATGTTCTACTGGCACCTCCAGAGCCAGGCCTGGGCAGTCTCAGTCGACTTCGGGCGGTCCCTCCTCGGTCTCCTGCGACATCCGGGGACGATCGGGTTTCAGGGTCCCGGCTGGTTGGAGTGGATAGGACTGGCCGCCGTTGCCGCCGGGGTCTTAGCCCTTTGGCGGGCAAGACTTCCCGCCTGTGTCAACGCCTATTGCTTCGGCGTGGTGCTGCTGCTGTTCTCGAGCAACAACCTCGGGTTCAAGCCGCGCCTTTTGACCTGGGCGTTCCCGGTCCTCATCGCGGTGGCGAAGATCGCGCGCCCGCGCACGCGGACCGCTGTGGTCATTGTGTTCGCTTGCCTGCTGCCGGTCGTCTTCCTCACCTACACGATGGTGGGCAACACGATGGCCCAGCCATGAACCTCCACGCCATCGAGTTGCGGCGCGTCCGCCTGCCGCTGGTGTCCCCTTTCCGCTCGGCGCTCGGAACCGAGTCCGCCCGTGAAGCGTTGCTGGTCCGCGTGGACTCCGACGAGGGCGAAGGTTGGGGCGAGTGCGTCGCAGGCTCCGATCCTCTGTACTGCTCGGAGTACGTCGACTCGGCCTGGCTCACGCTCAGGCGTTACCTCGGGCCGCGACTGCTTGGCGCAAAGGATCTGAGCGGCTCCGATGTCCAGCCGCTCCTGCATGAATTCAAGGGCCACCGCATGGCCAAGGCCGCTGTGGAGATGGCGGTGCTGGACGCGCAGCTGCGCGCGGCGGGCGTCTCGCTCAGCACCTTCCTAGGCGGTGTCGCCCGCACGGTGACACCTGGGGTCGCTGTGGGCATCATGAGCTCGGTCGCCGAGTTGCTGGACTCAGTCGCCGAGTGCCTCGACGCCGGATACCGGCGGGTCAAGCTCAAGATCCAGCCCGGTTGGGACTTGGCACCGGTGGAAGCGGTCCGGGACCGCTTCGGAGGCGACCTCATGGTGCAGGTGGACGCGAACGCCGCCTACCGACGAGCTGACATCGGACACCTCGCCCAGCTCGACCAGTACCGCCTGCTGCTCATCGAGCAACCCCTGGCCGAAGACGACCTGGTCGGCCACGCGCAACTGGCACGGCGCATCGTGACGCCGGTGTGCCTCGACGAGTCGATCGTCTCGGCCCAGAGCGCTGATGGTGCCATCTCGATGGGAGCGTGTTCGGTCGTGAACATCAAGGCGGGGCGCGTCGGGGGTTATCTCGAGGCACGTGCGGTCCACGACCTGTGCGTATCGAAAGGTGTCCCCGTGTGGTGCGGCGGCATGCTGGAAACGGGGCTCGGCCGCGCGGCGAATCTCGCGCTCGCCTCGCTTCCCGGATTCACACTGCCGGGTGACATCTCCGCCACGGACCGCTACTTCCGCCAGGACATCACTCCCCCATTCCTGCTCCACGACGGCGCTATCGAAGTCCCCACCGGCCCCGGGCTCGGCGTTGAGGTCCTGATCCCCGTTCTGGACGCGCTCACGACGCAGTCGGAGACGGTCACGGGAGCCGAGCGCTGAGCTCGGTCGCAGACCGCCCACGAAAGAGCCGCAAGGACCCCTGGTCATCCTTTCCTTGAGGGTGTTTCGGCTCTAGCGTGTGGACGTGCGGACCCCGAGGCTGTGAGAGAAGAGGCCGTCACGTGCAGCGGACCGGGCAACACGCGAAACGCGTGCAAGAAGTCCTGCGCGGGATACGGCTTCTATCGCGCCAACCCAAGACCGCGAAATTGGTGGTGTGAGTAGGGGAACATCAGCATTGCCCAGGGAAAGGAGAGGTTATGGATGATATGACGCCAGCCGACAGCGCGGGTGCCGTGACCGGCGGTGGCAGCGGGGGGGGTCTAGCCCTCGATGCTCCCCCGAGTACCGAGGCCTACCAAGCGGGCAAGCTAGAGATGCGCGGCATCGAGCTGATCCCCGAGTCGGACAGGAGGCTGCGCCCCTCGGGTCTCTTCTTCATGTGGGCCGGGGCGGTCTGGAACATCGAGTTCGTCGTCTACGGAGCCCTCATCGTCTACTTCGGGTTGACGTTCTGGCAGGCGGTGGCGGCGATCCTCATCGGCAACCTCATGTACGCCGTTCTCGGGATCGCGAGCCTCCCCGGGCCTGCGACGGGCACGACGGCGTTCATGGTCAGCCGAGCTCCCTTCGGTCGCAACGGCAACCGCGCCCCTTCCCTGTTCAACTGGATCACCCAGGTCGGCTTCGAGATCGAGGGCATCGTCATCATCGTGCTCATCATCGAGGCGATGTTCCGCAGGGAGGGAACGATCCTCAACTCACCCGCGAAGGTCGCCGTGATCGTCCTCGCGGTAGCCGTTCAGTTCGTCGTGCCCTTCCTCGGCCACGCGACGATCACAAAGGTGCTGCGCTACCTGTCCTTCGTGTTCATCGTCGTGTTCGTCATAATGGCGTGCCTCGTCATACCGCACGCGCACGTGACCAGCCTGCACACCCACGGCACCGACTCATGGTGGCTCTGGACGACCGGGCTCGTGCTCATCGTCTCTGCCGGCGGGCTCGGCTGGACCGAGAACGCCGCCGACTATTCGCGGTACCTTCCCGCGGACACACCCAAGATGAAGACCTTCTGGGCCGCAACCCTAGGCGGGGCGATTCCCTCCATCCTGCTCGAGCTCCTCGGAGCCGCTGCCTACCTCGTGAGCCCTCAGGTCACAGCGGAGGCCGCCGTGCCGACGGCGTTTGCCAGCTGGTTCTTCTGGCCCTTCATGATCCTCGCCCTCCCGCAGCTCTGGTCTATCAACTCCATCGACATGTACTCCTCCGGAGTCACGCTGCAGGCGATCGGGATCCCACTCAAGCGGTGGGGCTGCGTGCTCATCGACACGATCATCTGCGGCGGAGTGACTGCGCTGGTGATCTTCAAGGGCAACTTCCTCAACGACCTCGAAGGCTTCCTCCTCTACATCGTGGTCTGGCTGGGCGCCTGGTTCGGCGTCCTCCTGGTCGACTACCTGTTGCGTCGTGGCCGCTACGACGTCACTTCGCTGGCTGCCAAGCGAGGCGGCATCTACTGGCGCAACGGCGGCTTCAACTGGAAGGCCCTCGTGTCGCTGGCCGCCGGCATGTTCGCGGCGATGATGTGGATCAACGCCGCGTACGGCTGGCCGATCTACACAGGCCCGCTCTCGAACGGCACGCATGGCGCCGACCTAAGCTGGGCCTTGGGGCTGATCGTCTCCGCCGTTATCTACTGGGTCCTGTCCATGTCATCGGTCCCCAAGGAGGTCGAGTCCTCCTCTCCGGAGCTGAAAGCGCCCACTTCGTAACGGGCACCACCGCACATCCCTTCGGAAGCGGCCGGTGCAGGCCGTCTTCCGGGGGATGCTGCCGGAGCCTCGCGTAGTTGTGCAGCGACCCCCAGACAGGGGGGAGGCTGGGGGTCGCGCACGTACGGCTTGCTTGAAGTATCGGCCCACCTCGGCGACACCTTGAGTGCCTCCCAGCCCTGGGCCCACCGCGGCACTTGGCCGGCTGAACCTGCTGCGCAGACCGTCGTCGGGCATCCGCGATCGGTCAGCCCGAACCGACGGCGTGCGGCTCCGAGGAGGCCGAGCGGGTACTAAGGGGCCCGGTAGAAGTTCCTCACCCAGCGGTGGTGGCGAAGGACTTCGAGCTCCTCCGCGGACAGCGGGCCCAGCCCGGCCGCACGAACATTGGCCTCGACGTTGCGCAGAGAGCGCATGCCGGGGATGACCGTCGAGACGGCGGGGTGTGAAAGGCAATACCGCAGGGCTATTTCGGGGAGGCGCTCGACCGGGACATCGAGGTCTTTCGTGATGGCCTGGACGCGTTCGGAGACCTGTCGTCTTCGGTCGCCGCCGAAGTAGCCGTTGCGCCAGTCTCCTTCGGGGAACTCGGTCCCCGGGTTGATCGTGCCGGTGAGAGCACCCTCGTCAAAGGGCACCCTGACTATGACACCGACGCCTTCGGCCTCGACTGCCGGGAACAGCTCCTCCTCGGGGCTCTGGTCGAAGATGTTGTAAATGACCTGCACGCTGTCGACGACCCCCGAGTTGACGAGCGCCACCGCGTTGGCGGGCTCGTGATCGTTGATGGAGACGCCGAAGTAACGGATCTTGCCCTGCGAACGTAGGCGCTCGATCGCGTCCATCCAGTCGCCCTGGCCAACCCATTCGTCCGACCAGACGTGGAACTGCTGCACGTCTATCGTCTCGAGCCCGAGGTTCGCCAGGCTTCGCTCGGTGCACTCCACGACCCACTCGGCCGGGAACGCCTCGGCGGCCGGCACACCCCGGGGAGCCGGCCACTCGCCGTTCTTGGGGGGCACCTTCGACGAAACGTGGACAACCACCCCCGCCTCTCGCACGGCCCGGCCCACCAGCTCCTCGCTGTGACCATCCCCATAGCCGAGTGCGGTGTCGATGAAGTTCACACCCTGCTCGATCGCCCGGCGCAGCGACCGCAACGACTCGTCGTCGTCGGCCCCGAGCCACATGGTCTTTCCGATCCCCCAGGCACCGAAACCGAGCTCGGACACCTGCAAGCCGGTCCTACCCAAGCTGCGGTAGTTCATGTTCAACCTCCTGGCGGCAATGTACCGCGGAGGACGGCTCCCTCTCCACGGACGACGGCTCTCTTCTCGGAGGCTCCCGCTAATGCTGCGCCGCCGAAATGGCGTGGGTGGCTGGCGGCACCAGGGCCCTGCCGAACGCAACCCGGGCGCGGCTGTGAGTGGGACACGCGGGAGCACTGATCGCGCCAGATCCTTGTTCTGTCGATCGAGGGAGGTCGGCGTCGGCTACGGCTGACCGCGCTCACTGAAGACTCACCAGACCTGCTCATACCTCATCGAGGCACTCGACGGGGTGTTGCGCCGCCTCGGAGGCACTGCCCGGCGTTGGCGGACCGACCGCATGGCGACGATCGTCGACCCGAAGACCGGTGCCGTCCAGCCGAGCTTCGTCCCCGTCGCCAAGCACTACGGCGTGAGCGCCATCGCCTGTCCGCCGAGACGTGGCAGCCGGAAGGGATCCGTCGAGAAGTCCGTCCACTTCGCCACCCAGCGCTTCTGGCGGACGATGACCGCCGAGACCATGGCCCAGGCCCAAGCACGGCTCGACCGGTTCTCAGACAAGATCGCGGATCGCCGGCCGTGGCGCGGTTCCCGGCGTCCAGGTACCGAGGAGGCGCCGTCAATACGTTGTGCGCCGCTCGCGAGGCGGGGGCAACCCCTGCACCGCTGGTGACGGCGCGCGTCAACCCCGCTTTACCAGAGTCCTTGGACAACAGCGCCGTTGGCCTTGGCCATCCACTCGACCGCAATGGGGAACTCCGGCCAGCTGCCCGTCTGCTGCCAATGCCTGGCAATGCCGGCCGGTGACTCGTAGAACTCATCGATCACGAAGATCGTCTTGCCGGTCGGCTCAGAGCTCGGGTCCAGCGGGTTCGACAGCTCCGGGGCCTTGGAGACGGAGTAGTCCAGCAGTGCCACATCGCCGTCGCGGGGATGTCCCTTCATCCATTCGCCGTGGCTCGCGAAGATTCGATCTCCTTCGGCCACGTCCTCGGGCCCCACCGTGAACATGATGACGAGATGCGACTTCCCCCTGTGCGACATCGTGAGGCCCCCCTGCGTTAAGCACTGCAGCCACACCTACAGGGGCGGCTCGGCATTTCTAGCAGGTTCCTGCATCGCCTGGGCGAACTCACCGAGAGCAGATCCAGCACGAGGCTGGCTCAGGACAGCTGTCCGGCGCCGGGCTCCACTGCTTGGCACCAGATCAAGCATGTCCCCCGCCCATGCGAACCTGAGTGTCACTCTCCCTCGGCCGTCGGTGACATTTCACCGGTCACCTCAGTGGCGACATATCCTCCTCCTGCTCAACGACACGACGGTTACCGCCAGCATCGTTATGCCGACACCTCCAGGGCGCTCACCCCCCGAGGGCTTTCAACCATCGGCGGCACCCGTTCAGGAGCAGGCGCCCGTTTCGGTGCTCGGGTAAGCCCAGCCGTCGTACTCGAAGGCGGACGTCCAGGCGACGGCCTTGTTCTTGTTCAAGCTCCACCCGGGTACCGACTGGCCCTGGGTCCACTGGGCAAAGGTCGGCACCGAGGACAGTTGGCCCTGCTGCATCACGACGTTGAGGGCTGTGTGGGGTATCAGCTTGGTACCGATCCAGCTCGACGGGGTGATCACGAGGGTGTCGGCGGCCGCGGTGACGTACCCGCTGCTGTCGACCGGCGGCGGGGCGGAGTCGGGGTAGACGACGAACGAGCTTCCTGCCGAGGTGCCGGTGACGACGAAGTAGGCGAGACCTCCGAGTCTTGTGCCGGCACCGCTCAGCTGGGCGAGGGTCTGGCTGATGTCAGCGGCGTTGACCTGCATCGCTCCTAATAGCTTGCTCGCGGCGGCGTCGGACTTGAGCGTGTCGAGCTCGGTGACAAACTGCGAGACGGCCGTGCTGCCCGGTGCGGTGACGGTGAGGGTGACGTCGGGTGACGAGTTGGCGATGTCCGATGTGATGAGGTCCCCTGAGGAGTTCTTCGCCCAGGCGTTGAGCACGAAGGACCCTGGCACCGTGCCGACGGTGAGGGTGAAGTCGTAGATGCCGTTGGCATCGGTCACGACATCGACCGGTGTGTCGGACGGCAAAAAGAGCGACCCGGCCGGCCAGATGCGCGTGCCTGAGGACCCGCAGACGACCGCGTGCGCTCCGGTGGTGACGGCGGCCGTCGACGACTCACCGGGCTGCGGGCGCAACGTGAGCGTGATGTTCGGATCCGGCTTGCCGAACAGCGTCGTCTTTATCTCGCCCTTGACGACGGTGAGGCCGTCAGCGGGCACGCTTAGTTGCGACAGCGTCAAGGTCACCTTTAGACCGGCGTTGAAGGTGAAGGCGGCCTCGGTCTCGTCTCCGGCGGATAGCGTGAACTTGCGGCTCTCGGGGGTGAACCTGGGCGCAGTTACTTCGCTGGGGCCCCCGGAGGGAACCACGTCGTACTGGCCTGGGGTGACCTCAATCAGGTAGAAGCCGCTCGTCGGGTCGACTGCGCTCGTGAACGATTCGGCGCCGTAGGCGGTGACCGTGGCGTCCGCGACGCCCTGGTCGTCCTTGTCGCGCACGTACCCGCTGATCGTCGCCCCGGGCTTGCCGGAGTTCCACAGCAGGTACAGGATTGCCGGATTGTTGTTCTGCCTCACGAAGACCGGCGTCCAGGCCTGGAGACCCGGTGGGACCTGGACGTTGCAGACAGTCGTGTTCGACTTGCAGGTACCGTCGACGGCGTCGGAAACACCGCTGCCGTAGGAGTTGGCCCAGTCGAGATGGTTGTAGACACAGCCCGCGTCCCCACACGCGACGGAGACCTTGGTCTGGAGCGGTGCCGGGCCGGTCAACTTGAAGATCCCCTTGTTGTCCGGGTGCGTCAAAAGTATGACCGTGCCCGGCGCCGGGATGATGTAGTTCTCGCACGTCCCGTATCCCGAGCCGGTGTAGTAGCAATGCGGGACCGGCGGCGGCTTGCCAGGCGTCTGGTTCACGGTTGTGGAGGTTGTGGTCGAGCTGACGACTGTTGGCGTCGAACTCGACGGAGTCAACGTCACACTCATGTTGGAACAGGCCGTCGCCAGGACCGCCAGTCCTATCAAGACGATGTGTCTCGCCTTCATCGAGCCTCCTCGCTTGCAGACTTGAAACCCCATTCCCAGATGGAGCCTGCTCAGGCGCTCCTTGCCTCCGGTTTGGTGGTTGTCGCTCATCCTGCGCCTTCGGCGCATCGGCCATCAGGGCCGAATGTCACAAAGGTGTGGCCTCAGGCGCGTCACTCGAGCAGTCTCACCCAACAGAGGGCGTCTTGGGCGGCCTGAGAGAACTCGACGGCCTGCTCGGTGCTTTGGAACAGCGTCACAGTCCCTCTCCTGCTGCTGGGCCTTCCTGCTCGAGAGGCGATTGCGTGCGCGACGGCGGGCGGTCTGCGGGCATTGTGGACGCGGCCACGGCTCGGCAGCGTTCTTGGCGTCTGGTGCCCGCCAAGACTGCCTGATGCTGCCTGCTTCACGAAATGGCCGGGGTACCCGCATGAGTCGCAGCGGGAGCAGTGACGTGCACAGGAACCGTCGTTACGCGCCCGCGACGTGACCGAAGACGCACCTTGCGCGGCGTGCAGACGTTCGATCGACGGCTGGTGTCGACCCGATTGGAGATTCCGGGACGACACCGCTACGGCCATCGCCCGGGCGGAGAAGCTCGACCAGGTCCGCTTCGGCGCCTTGTTGCTTGACAGGACAAGGATAACCGTTATAGTGAAGGATAACCGTTAGAGGGAGGGGTCAAGTGCAGCAGGAAGTCGTACTCGCGATGCTCGCCAAGGAACCCTCCCACGGCTACGAGCTGCGGGCCCGGCTCGACCGGGCGCTCGGCCCGCTCGGCGAGGCGATGAACGCCGGCCAGATCTATGTCACCCTCTCCCGCCTGGAGAAGGCGGGCCTCGTCGCCCGCGACGAGCTGACCGGCTCGTCGGATCATCCCGACCGCAAGGTGTACCTCCTCACCCCGGCAGGGGCCGAACGCGTGGCCGAGTGGTTCAGCGAGGTGAGCTGGCCGAAGCCCGACCTCGCCGAGTTCCACCTAAAGCTCGTCGCCGCCGCCCAGGGTGGCCTCGCGGATCCCGTCGCCATAGTCGACATGCAGCGTCGTGAGCTGCTTCGGCGCCTTCGCGACGCTCAACGCGCGGCGATGGCTGAGGAGAACGAGTCCGACGCCGCTCTCTTGCTGGAGGGCATCGTGCTACGCCTTCAGGCCGACCTGCGCTGGCTGGAGGCCTGTGAACGCACCTGGACAGATCGAGGGGGGAAGAGATGAAGTCAGGGGGGACGCTCGTTGCCTGCCGGGGCCTGCGCAAGGACTTCGGCAGTGGGGAAGGGCTGGTGCGTGCCGTCGACGAGGTGGATCTCGAGGTGGCGCGGGGTGAGACACTGGCGGTGATGGGGCCGAGCGGCTGTGGCAAGTCGACGCTCCTGCATCTCCTCGGCACCCTCGACCGACCGACAGCAGGCGAGCTCTGGCTGAACGAGCGGCGCATCGACCAACTCTCCGAGCGGGCCCTCGCCCAGTTGCGCAGACACGAGGTGGGCTTTGTCTTCCAGGCCTTCCACCTCATGGAAGAGCTCACGGCCCAGGAGAACGTCGAGCTCCCGGCCCTGCTTGCCGGCAGGACGCCGCGACAGGCCCGTGGCCGCGCCCGCCAGCTGCTCGAAGAGGTCGGGCTCTCCGACCGTTTCGGTCACCTCCCCTCGGCTCTTTCAGGTGGTCAACGCCAGCGCGTGGCCATCGCCCGGGCTCTTGCGAACGATCCGCTCGTGGTGCTCGCTGACGAGCCCACCGGCAACTTGGACAGCGCCGCCACCTTGGAGGTGCTCCGCCTCTTCGAGAACCTGCACGCTCGCGGGCTCACGCTCGTAGTTGTCACCCACGACGAACGAATCGCGGCCACGGCGGACCGGCTCATCTCGATGCGTGACGGGGCCTTTGTCGACGAGACGCGGCTCACGGGTGGCACCTCGGGCAGCCTCGCCGGGCTGATTGGGCTCGGGGACTGACCGATGGGCAGGCTCCTGCTCGTCATCCGGCTGGCTGCAAAGGACGTTCGCCGCAACCCGGCCGAAGCGCTGCTGCTCCTCGTCGCGATCATCGCCGCGACGACCACGCTGACTGTTGCCCTCGCCCTGCACGGCGTGACGAGCGCGCCGTACGCGGCGACCAGAGCGGCAACCGCCGGGCCCGACATCGTCGCAGCCGTCCAGCAGTCGACTCTTCCCCCACAGCTCAGCGACCTCGAGCATGCTCCGGGCGTCGTCGCTTCGAGCGGGCCGTACCTGATCGCCATGCCAAATCTCGTAGTCGATGGGCACTCCGATCCAGTGATGGCCGAGGGGCGGGACCCCGCCGCCGCGTCGGTGGACCAACCGAAGCTCACCTCCGGCCATTGGGTGCGTAACGGCGGCGTGGTCGTCGAGCGAAGCCTCGCCGACCTCCTCGGTCTCAAGGTCGGGGACCGCGTCGGTCTGGACAACTTGGTTGGAGGTGGACCTGGTCCTGGCGGTGGACCTGGTCCAGTCGGGGGTCCCGGCGGAGGGCCGGGCTCGAGCGCCGGGCCACTTCGGGCGGTCGGCCCGTCCTTCGAGGTCGTCGGGATCGCCGTCACCGCGGCGCTCCAGCCCTCGCCGCTCAACACCTCCGCCCATCCGTCGGGGTTCCCCGAAGCGGGCCTCGTCTGGGTGACCCGCGCAGCCGCCGAGCAGCTCGCCGCCATCACCGGCGGCGCTTTCGGCTACACGCTCAACCTGAAGCTCGCCGATCATTCCGACGCACCCACCTTCGCCGCCGCGCATCAGCACGGCGGGCTCGTTCTCATCTCGTGGCAAGCGATCGCCGCCAAGGAGGGGCTGATCGTCTCGATCGAGCAGACGATCCTGCTCACCGGGAGCTGGCTCTTGGGGCTCCTCGCTCTCGCGAGCGTTGCCCTGCTAGTTGGAGGCCGGATGGAGCAGCAGACGCGGCGGGTCGGGTTGCTGAAGGCCGTCGGCGCCACGCCGGCGCTCGTGACCAGGGTCCTCCTCGCAGAGCAGCTCGCTCTTGCCCTCCTCGCGGCGGCGGTGGGTCTCGTTATCGGTTGGCTGGCGGCGCCGCTGCTCACGAATCCCGGCGCGAGCCTCGTCGGCTCTCCCGGCGCGCCAACGCTCGACCTTTCGACGATCCTGGTCGTGTTCGGCGCGGCGATCACCGTGGCCATCGTGGCGACGTTGGTGCCGGCGGTCCGGGCCTCTCGGACGAGCACTGTCAGCGCCCTTGCTGATGCGGCCCGCCAGCCGCGGCGCGCTGGGTGGACGGTCGCGCTCTCCTCCCGGTTTCCCGTTCCGATCCTCCTCGGCATGCGACTCGCCAGCCGTCGGCGTCGCAGAGCGGTGTTGAGCGCGGCGAGCCTCGCCATCACCGTGGGGTCACTCGTCGCCGTGCTGATGTTCCGGGAACATGCCAACTCGTTGGACACATCGGGAGGCCTCGGTGGCCTCTTTAGGTTCTCGGGACCGGGCGACCCTCTGTGGGAGCGGGGCATGAACGTGATGCTCGTGTTCACCCTCGCTCTCGTGCTGCTGGCACTCGTCAACGCTGTCCTCGTCACTTGGGCGACAGTGCAGGACGCGCGGCACGCCTCCGCGATCGAGCGTGCCCTAGGCGCCTCCCCCGACCAGGTCGGGTGGGCGCTCGTCGTGGCGCAGCTACTTCCTGCCCTCCCCGGTGCAATCCTCGGTGTTCCCGTTGGCGTCGGGCTGTACGACGCGGTTGGGAGACACGCCTCGACTCTGCCTTCTGCACCAGCACTCCTTGGCGTGCTCGTCGCCACAGTCGTCGTTGTGGCGGTGCTGACGGCCATCCCCGCCCGCATCGGTGCCCGCAGGCCGGTCGCCGAGATTCTTCAGTCGGAGACTGCCTGATTACGACAACGGCACGACGACCGTGCTCCACTGGCGATGGTCGCGCTTGAAAGAATGGACCTTGTCAGGAACGGTCGATAGGGAGTACGCATCACTGACGTCGATCTGGCTCAGCCAGCCGTTGCGCAGCGACGGGGCTGATCGCGTACGGGAAGGAATCTTCTGTGCGGGAGGCCTACCGAGGGTCGTGCGCGTGAGGAGTGCGCCGCGGCGATGACCCGCACGGGACCTCAAGCATCCCGGAGGCGAAGCAGGATCCCGCCGGCCACGAGAGCGACCCCAGCCCAAATGGCGAGCACGCCAAGGCCAGCCCACGGGCTGATGGGCAGACTTTGCAGGTTCGTAGTGGCTTGAATCGCAAGCCCGGCCGTCATGGGACCGATCTGTTCGAGATGCCTGTGCCATGCCGGATCGCCTACGACCTGAGCGAGAAATGGGAACAGGTAGAGGAGCCCGAGCACGACCCCGATCGAAGCGGCGGTGTCGCGAACAGCGGTCGCGACGCCGAAGCTGAGCACGGCGACCAGGACAAGGTACAGAACCGACCCGACCGCGGCGCGAAGCGTAGGTCCGTGGTCAAGGGAGAGGAGGGGGTAGCCATGGGTGACGGTAAAACCCTTGCTCGGCAAGATGAGCCTGCCTGCGAAGAGGGATCCACCGACGGCGATGGCACTCGCGAAGACGACGAGGCCGGTGAGAGCAGCCGCTTTGGCTCCCAGCACGGCGAATCGGCGAGGCATGGCGGTCAGGGTGACGCGCATCATGCCAGTGCTGTACTCATTGCTGATCACCAGTACGGCAAGGACAGCGACGACTGCTTGGCCGAGGTCTACCCCGGTGAGCGACAGCTTCGGCGTGTCCTGGTAGCTGCCGGGCTGGTAGCTGCTGGCGGCGACCACCGCGGCACTGACCCCCGCCGTGAGAACGGCCACAGCGACAAGCAGCCAATAGGTGCTCGCCACGGTCCGGAGCTTGGTCCACTCGGCGAGAAGCGCCTCAGGCATGGACGACGTCGCGGCAGCGAAGTGAGCTCACACGTCCCGCCGCCGGATCGACCACATTGCCGCTCCGAGGGCGACCGCGGTCCAGGCGCAGAGCACGGCGAGGCCGACCCATGGCCCGAGCGGGTAGTACCCATTGCTCATGGTGTAGGCGTTGCTGACCTGGGCGAATCGGGGCAGGGTGCCCTGGATCGCGAAGGCGGCCGCGGGGGTGATCCGCATCAGCCAATCGGCGCCCGAAGACAGGGGATGCGAGAGGATGAACGGCAGCACGAAGAGCACGATGCCCGTGACGACCGCTCCGGCACTACGACGGAGCACGGTCGCGAGTCCCAGGATTCCGATGGCGGCGGCGGCGAAGAGAAGCCCGGTTCCGAGGATGACTCGCACTTCGGTGAGAGCGCTGAGCGGGAACACGTAGTTCCCATTGGCGGACAGCACATGCCGTGAGACCGCTTCGGCGATGGCGGTCGCGATGCTGGCGGCGACGAAGCCAACCGAGCCGATGACAACTGCCTTGGCAGCGAGGACCCGTCCCCGACAGGGACTCGCGGTGAGTGTGGTGCGGATAAGGCCGCGCCGGTACTCGGAGGTAATGAACAAGGTGGCGAGCACGATCACCGCGATGAGCCCGAAGGTCCCGCCGCCCTGCAGGCTCGTCGTGTCGCCCATGCCTTCCAGAGCACCGGCGGAAACCTGTGGGGCGATGTCACCCGACCCGCTGATGGTGAACGTACCGTCGGCCTGTTGGAACCAGTTCCGCCCGGTGGGCACGGTGAAGTAGCTCTCGGGGTTGGTGCCGACCACCTGGTCACTCCAGCCGCGCTTCGGGAAGTCACCAGCCAAGTGGACCCGGTCGAAGGTGGCAGTGGCCAGACTGGCTGAGGCGCTGTTGCCGCCAGTGCCGTACTCGTCGGGCGAGGTGACGAACAGTCCGATCTGGACCATTCGCGAGAGACCGGCCAGATTTGCCGCGCCGATCTCGCTCCAGTGGGTGCCATCGAGCGAGTCGTAGCCGGTCATAACCTCTCCGACGCGGACAAGACGCAGCCACCGGGGTGAGGTTGTCGCGACAGTTCCCGGGAGCCCGGCGACATCGCCGGTGTAGTCGTCCTGCAGGCGCACACCGTGTCCGAGAGTGACCATGACCGCCGCATAGGGAGACCCCTGGGTGGTGCTCTCAGTGATGATGAGCCCTGCTTTGGCCCACGGCGCGGGACCGGGATGCGTGGGATTGAGCCCCTGGCCACCTGGCCCGAGATCGACGCCCTTGCCGGAAGCGAGCGACGTGACCCGGACCGTGAGACTGCCGTTGCCGATCATCGGCTGGCGCACAAAGGAGAACGTGTCGACGACGGCCTCCCCACCCGGGCCGACCGGAACGGAAGGAACGCTGGGGGTGCTGCAGACCGGCGGGGACTTGGGTCCGACGACGCAGACTCCGGTGTGCGGCGAGCCCACCCACGCCAACACCACGATCAGCGCCCCCGCGACGCCTAAGGTGAAGACCCAGGCCCGGACGGTCCGGAACTTCGTGAACTCGGCCCGGAGTTGCTGGACGAACCCGTCACGGCCGATCGGCTGCTGGGAACGGTAGGGCGTAAGCGTCGCCGTCATCGCGGCACCTCGCCAGCGGCGGCGGGGCGGTACTCGACCTGGTCCCTGGTGAGCTCCATGTAGGCCTCTTCGAGGGTGGCCTGGTGGGCAGAGACCTCTGAGAAGGGCAGCGCGCTCTCAGTAAGCAGAGCCACGAGCCGCTCAGAAGGTAAACCCGAGACGGTCAGCGTGTCGGAATCCGTGATCGCCACCGTGGCCCCGGCACTGGCGAGCACCGTGGCAGCTTGCGTGCGGGCGGTGGTGCGCAGGGTGACCCGACCGTCGGAGGCCGCCGCGATCAGCTCGGCCACGCTGGTGTCGGCCACCAGCCGGCCCCGGCCGATCACCACCAGATGGGTGGCAGCATCTTGCACCTCGCTCATCAAGTGACTGGAGACCAACACGGCCCGGCCTTGGGAGGCCAAGGAGCGGAGAAAACCGCGCACCCACACGATGCCTTCGGGATCCAACCCGTTGAAGGGTTCATCGAGGATGAGGACCGACGGATCGCCCAACAGCGCCGCCGCGATGCCGAGCCTTTGACGCATACCGAGTGAGAAACCCCCGGCCTTGCGACGAGCTACCGCCTGGAGACCGGCGTCTTCGAGTACCTGGTCGACGCGCCGAGCTGGAAGGCCCTGGGAGTAGGCGAGCCACAGGAGGTGGTTGCGGGCGCTGCGGGTCGGGTGTAAGGCGCCGGCGTCGAGGAGGGAGCCGACGTGGCTGAGCGGGTGGCGGAGTGCCGCGTAGGGTTGGCCTTCCACCAACGCCACGCCTTCGTCGGCTGCGTCGAGGCCGAGGATCATCCGCATCGTGGTCGACTTCCCCGCCCCGTTGGGCCCTACGAAACCGGTCACCTGGCCCGGCCCGACCGTGAACGACAGCCCGTCAACGGCCAGCATCGAGCCGAACCGCTTGCGGAGCCCCGTCACTTCAATGGTCGCTTCCATGCAGACTGACGCTACGAAGGCAGACCATCGTTGTCGTCACGCTGGCGAGCGATCTTTTGAGTAGCTCTCAGGGGCGACACCGGGACGCAGATATCCCTGGTGAGGGTGACGCTCGTCGCCGGGCCAAGGGCCAGAATGGTGCCGTGAGCCGAGCCGGAGACTGGTCCGCCAGGTTCGCCGAGAAGGGCCGAGCGTTGATGGCCTCACCGCGCGCTGATGCGGCGCTTGGTATCTCGCTCGCGCTCGTTGGGTTGACCGAGGTCATCGCACGGGCAGTGATCGGCGGGCTCGGGGGTGAGTCGGCGCTCGCCGTCGCTCTCCTCGCATTGGGGAGCACCCTGCCGCTCGCGCTACTGGGCCAGTCGGGCGCAGCAGTGGCCATCTGTGCGTCGAGCGTCTTGTCACTCGCGGGCTTCCACCTGCTCAGCCTGGCGGGCTTCGCCGCCATGCTCCTCGCCCTCTACCGGGTCGGCCGGGGACCACACCGCCACCGGTTCGCGCGGCTGTTGGGCATAGGCGTGGCCGCGCCGTTCCTCCTCTTGGCCCTCGTCGGTCCGAGCCCGACCTCATCGGAGTCGGCCGTGCTCACGGTCCTGCTGGGAACATTCGCCCCGGTTGCCTTCTTGGGCGGCTTCGCACTCCAAGCGCGCCGCGAGGCAGAAGAGAACCGCGCGGCACACCGGGTCATCGCCGACACGCTGGTCGAGCACACCGCACAGAGCGAGCGGGCCCGCATCGCCCGGGAGCTGCACGACGTAGTCGCCCACCACATCTCGATGGTCGCGGTCCAGGCCGAGGCAGCCCGGCTCGCCGTTCCCGGACTTCCGGCGGCCGGAGCTCAGAGGCTCTCTGCGATCGGCGACACGGCCCGCGAGGCGCTTTCGGAGATGCGCCGATTGCTCGGCGTGTTGCGTGACGATGCAGGCGTCGAGGTGGCCGACCGTCACCCCCAACCTGGCCTTGATCAGGTGATCGAGCTGGTCGACGAAGCACGAGAGGCGTCCGGTTGTCCCACGCGGCTGATCTTTCGTGGCGCGCCCATCGCCCTCGACCCCAACGTCGAGCTCGTCGCCTACCGCATCGTCCAAGAGGCCCTCACCAACTCGAGACGGCACGCCCCCGGCGCCGCCGTCGACGTGGAACTTGCCTACGCCGACGCGTTGCTGCGGCTCCGTGTTCGTGACAACGGTCCGGGTCCGGTTCCGTCCGCGCCGACTGGCGGTCACGGAGTCACGGGCATGCGCGAGCGCGCTGCCGCAGTCGGGGGCTCGGTACGGACCGGTCCAGCAACTGGCGGCGGGTACCTCGTGGAGGCTGTCCTTCCCGCGAAAGTCGAGGAGCCAGCATGACGGGCGGGCGTCTGGTGCGCATCGTCGTCGCCGACGACCATGAGGTCGTACGCGATGCGTTCGCCGAGCTGCTCAACACGCAACCTGACTTCACCGTGGTCGCCACGGCGCCGGACGGAACGTCGGCCATTCGCATCTGTGGTGAGCTGCGTCCCGACGTCGTACTCATGGACGTGCGCATGCCGGGAATGGACGGCATCGAGGCGACTCGCAAGCTTTCAGGACTCGGGCAAGCGGCTCCGCGCGTCATCATCTTGACGACGTTCGATCTTGACGAGTACGTCTACGACGCCCTTCGCGCCGGCGCCAGCGGGTTCTTGCTCAAAGACGGCACCGCGGAACGATTGTTCGATGCCGTTCGCGTCGTAGCCGCTGGAGAGGCACTCCTTGCCCCTGCGGTCACGCGCCGGCTCATCGGCGAGTTCGTCACGCAGCGGCGAGCGACTCAGCCTCTCCCTACGACCCTCCGGTCGTTGACCAGGCGCGAAACCGAAGTACTCCAACTCATAGCAGAGGGTCTCTCAAACGCAGAGATCGCGAACCGTCTCGTCATCACTGAGGAGACCGTCAAGACCCACGTCAGTCGGTTGCTGAACAAGCTCGGGCTGCGCGACCGCACCCAAGCAGTCATCATCGCTTACGAGTCCGGGCTCGTTGTGCCGGGAGGGAAGCAAGACCTGGCGAGGTAACAGCCGCACGCCCTCTCACGTTGCATATCAGGACGATCGGGGTGCAGTTGATTACGTGCCGTTGATGTTCCGGACGAGCGCGGATTCGGCGTTCCGCACGTGTTAGAGATCACGTCAACAACCAGGGGACGAAGAGCGCCAGAGGTCTTCATGGGAGAAGCTGGTCGATGAGGATCGACCGCAACCACTTCTCGTACCGCTCCCCGCTCCAGCCCCGGTCCAAGACGAGCAAGCCGTACACCTCGGGAGAGGCAAGGGCGTGGACGATGTCGGCGGCGTCGCGTTCGCGCAGCCCGGGCCGCAGCGCGCCCGATCGAGCGAGTGAGCGTGCGATGCGGCGCTGGCCTTGGTGACGTTGTCGAGCAATCTCGGCGAGCAGCGAAGCGGCGTCTTCGTCGGATCTGGCCGCGTCGGCGAGGATGCGATGAACGGGCCCAACGCGGGCCATCACCTCGCGAAGTAGCGCGGCAAAACCGGCGAGCTGCTTCTGCGGGTCCTCGTCTGAGAGGAGCGCACGGACCTGGGGGCGGTCCACCATCGCAACCGCCTCGTCGTCACCTCCGACAGAGACGTCGAGCACGGCCTTGAGGATCCCGAGCTTCGAAGAGAACAGCCTATATACCGTCGCCTGCGGCGTATCCGAGCGGTCGCTGATCGCTTCGATGGTCGTGGCGGCATAGCCGCGCTCGACGAAGAGGCCCTTGGCCACCTCGACGACGGCCGCCCTGGTGCGGCGGGTACGCGCCTGGCGGGCGGCTCCCTCATAGGGGCGGGTCTTGACATTTCGGTCCATATTCGTGATAGTAGTACTCTCGAAACGAGAGTCCAACTACCGAACGATCCGACCCACGACTCAAGGAGCGACCATGACCAACTCTTCCACCCAAGGCATCAAGACCGTGCTGCATCCCGTCTCCGACCTGGCGAAGGCCAAGGCGGTCTACGCCGCCCTGCTCGGCGTCGCGCCGCAGCACGAGGCGCCCTACTACGTCGGCTTCGAGGCCGAGGGCCAGCACATCGGGCTGGTGCCGGGCGGCGGTCCCCATGCCATGACCTCGCCGGTGGCCTACTGGCACGTGCCCGACATCGAGGCGAAGCTCGCCGAGGTCACCGCTGCGGGTGCCACCGTGAAGGAGCCCGTGCATGACGTCGGTGGCGGCCGCCTGGTGGCCACTCTCACCGACCCCGATGGCAACGTCCTGGGGCTCGTTCAGGACCGATGAGTGCCGATGCCGCTTTCGCGCTCGGCATCGTCGACGACACCGAGCACCCGATCACCCACACCTCGACGTCTGGATGCGCGACAACCCACATGAGAAAGGATCTGCCATGACCGCCGTCAATCTTGCCGCGACTTCCATCAGTTCGGTCACCCTCGAGGTGCCCGACCCCGCAGCCGCCGACGGCTTCTACACCGCCGCCTTCGGTTTGGGCGCTCAGCTGGGCCTACGCGCCTCGGAGGCTCCGACGACCGGCTTTCGCGGGTTCACGCTGTCGCTGGTGGTGTCCCGGCCGGCCACGGTCGACGCGCTCATCGGCGCCGCCCTCAACGCCGGCGCGACGCCGCTCAAGGCCGCCAAGAAGAGTCTCTGGGGCTACGGCGGCGTCGTATCTTCCCCGGACGGGACGATCTGGAAGGTCGCTACGTCGTCGAAGAAGGACACCGGCCCGGCCACTCGGCAGATCGATGACATCGTGCTCCTGCTGGGAGTCGCAGATGTCATCGCCGCCAAGCGCTTCTACGTCGACCGGGGTCTGGCGCTGAAGAGGAGCTTCGGCTCCAGGTACGTCGAGTTCGCCGCCCCGGCGTCGCAGGTCAAGCTGGCGCTCGACGGGCGCCGTGCCCTGGCCAAGGACGCCGGCGTCTCCCCGGAGGGCACCGGATCGCACCGGATCGTCATCGGCAGCGGTGCCGGGCCCTTCACCGACCCGGACGGGTTCGCGTGGGAGGCCACGTCAGGCTGAGGGTCCACTCGCATCTCTTGTTGCCTCCTGGCGAGATGCAAGCTCCGCGCCAAGCACCGGCGCAAAGTGTTTCCTTGTGAGAAGAGATGCGGCACGTCATGAAAGCAACCAAGGGGCTATTAAACCGCATGACCAAGATCAGTTCACCGAAGGGCGAGTCGGGTATCAGGAAGTCCGACGATTGGCGCGACGCGACGCTCTCCCGGATTCGCACGTTGATCAGACAGGCCGATCCGGAAGTCGTCGAGGAACGGAAGTGGATAAAGCCCACCAATCCAGAGGGTGTTGCGACGTGGTATCACGAAGGCATCATTTGCACGGGCGAGATTTACAAGACCCATGTGAAGGTGACCTTCGCCAAGGGCGCCTCCCTGAAGGACCCTTCGCGCCTGTTCAACTCCAGCCTGGAAGGCAACCTTCGGCGCGGCATCGATCTTCATGAGGGCGAGACGATCGATGAAAAGGCGTTCAAGGCTCTCATCCGAGAGGCTGTGGCGCTGAACGAGATGTAGGTCCGCCGCATACCTGCTCGGGTCCCATCCGATCCGGCGTGTTCTGACGCTCTGTTGCGCAGGCGAACCGTCACACTCGGGTATGACTGTTCGGTGGCCGGGGCCGCAGGCGCTTCCGTGGTTCCCAGGAAGCGTTCAAGTCCGGACCGCCATGTTCTGCAGCTAGGGCTGAGATTCAGCGCTCCGCACGGCCCGGTAGTGGTAATGGGTGTTCTGTATCCGCGACGATCATTTGAGCGGGGCATCCGGTCGAGCACAAGATCGGCGATCACGAGCGTCTCGCCGCCGAGGTTTGGGCTCTCGTCGACGGACGCAGTGTCAACTAGGCCGGGCCCGAGATCTGATGAAGCTGCTCAAGGTAGGCGTGAAGCGCCCGCTGGTTGGCGATCCGGATGGGCATGATCGCTGGAAGGGCGTCGAGCGGGTACGACCTTGCCGGTCCCTCGGGGCCGTCGTCGATGAGAGAGCCGTCATAGACCCGGGCGACCTAGCAGTGGGCGAACATGGTTTCGGTCGGTGTTCCTTCCTGGATGAAGCTCGCGAACTCGCGAACTATCGTGACCTGGAGACCGGTCATCTCGCGGACCATCCGGACGGCGGCGTCTGCCGGTGCTTCTCGAGGACGGCAGGGGTTGCTTGGCAGTGAGGCCGGCGCCTCAACAGGTCCTCCGGGTGGATGGACAAAGACGATTTCGTCGGCGTCTGTCTCGACCACCACCAAGGCTCCGTGGTAGTCGAACAAAGCCACGTCGTCGACAGTCATTCGGCAGTAGTCGCACGAGGCCTCCTCGAGCGAAAGCGTGATCGCCGATAGCAAATCGATGAAACGGCGTCGCCGGCATGGTCATACAAGAGCCCCAGAACAGGGTGTTCGGAGCCGCTCCGTCGCAAACCGATGCTCAAACTTGATGAGCGCCGAGTCGATATGAGCGCGACCTGTCCTGACTCCTCTTATCGGCTCCGGCTTTCCATGAAGATGCCTCGCTCGTTATTGCCAGTGCGCAGCGGACCGCAAGGCCTCGAGCCTGGCCCCGGCTTGCTTGTCGACCTCGGGCAGCAAGTGTCCGTAACGGTCGTAGGTGAACGCGACGCTCGTGTGGCCGGCGCGTCGGGCGATCTCGGAAAAGTCCACCCGGCAGCGGCCAAGAAGGCCACCCCCGTGTGCTTGAGATCGTGCTCATGCCGACATCGGCACAAGCACGTTTCATTCGGGTGCTCGCGCCAAGGGTTCAGCGGGACTGGCAGCCACCCTGAACGGATCTGGTGCCCTTGGCTGGTCCCGTCGCAGCCCGAGCGACTACCTCTGCTGTTTCGGCGACGCACCATCAGCTGGTCCGACAGCTCGGCGTGGGCCTCCGGCCGGGAAGGTCGTACCAGGCCACGCCGGCCTTGAAGCTCACCGTGGGCGGCCCGAGGAGCTTGGTGAGCAACCCGGTAGCGCGGGTGCGAATCGCTCCTGTCCTCGTGCGAAGAACCAGCGCGTCGGCCCCGTAGGCGCGAACAACAGCCCCGAGGGAGTGACAGGCGCTCGCCAACGACACCCCGGGAGCGCTCCCGGCTGCATCGAGGAGAGAGGACAACCTGGCGAGGTCGGGGCCCTGCGCGACGTAGTACCTGCCATGACCCGTCGTACTGGGGACGAGTGCATAGCCTCCGACGAGCCGGAAGCTCATCTCGTCGACGGCCTGCCAGAGCATGGGCTCGTCCTCGTGCGCCCGCGGGTAGGGAAAAGCCAGCACCACGCCGCCATCTGGAACAGAGCGCGCGAGCGATGCGGTGAGGCCGGGCGCCGTCACGGGATGCTCGCTGGCGACGGGCAACTGGTCCAGGACCGGCACCAGGGCCACGACCAGCAGGGCGAGCACGCCGAGGGTCTGCAGGCTCGCGTCTGATCGGATCCGGGATCCCACAGGTCGCGCCCGAGGCTCACCGGGACGGCCCGAAGGCGTCCGGGCGACCCGAGCGTGCTCGAGGATGAAGCTCCTCGTGCGGTCGAGGCCGACCGCCAGGATGAGCGCCAGAAAGAGAATCTCGATCCCGGTCATCCTGACCGGCTCGAGGTCGGCGAGGACCGGGACATGCTCGAAGAGCGCCTCGGGGAGCCAGATCCCGAGATTGTGGCCGTCGGCGGTGAGATGCGGGCCGAGCGAGAGCACGAAGGCGGTGCACGCGCACGCGGCCGCGAACTTGATCACGCCGAGTCTTCGCCACCACAGCGCCAGTGCCACCAGGCCGACGAGCAGCGGAACGCCGAGGTAGCCGGAGGCGTCGGTCAGCTTTGGGATCGACGCCAGGACCGGTCGCAGAAGGTCGACGTGGAAGCCTGCGATCGTCCCGGCCGGCTGGATGCCGTGAGGGATCCGCCTGGGGCCCGCGAGGAAGTACCAGATCGGATAGCCGGCGACCGCCCCGAAACAGGCGCACGCGCTGAGCAGACCAGCCGCGGCCACCCGGACGCGGGTGACGACCTCACCGAGGTGCGTGAGCGCCAGGAAGGCCAGGCCGACCACCGCCATGATGCCGCAGTACGCCAGTATCTCAGGGTCGATGAGGAGCTGCGCTGCGCACAACAGGCCGAGCAGGATCCCCACCTTGACCGGCGACCTTGTGCGGGCCACGAACAGCTCGTCGAGACACCAGAGCAACACCGGAGGAATTGCCATGAACGCGAGGTCGAGGTGGACTGAGCTCTCGAAGGCCATGTACGAGCCGAAGCCGTAGAGCAGCCCCGCAGCGAACGCTGCGGGCCACCACTTCGCCCACCGTCGCGACACGAGGAACATCGAGGTGGCCGAGCCGGCGAGCGCGATGCGCATGAGGAGATTGAACGATGCGATCGGCCCGAGCGCGAAAGTGACCGGCGCAGCCAGGAGGCCGAGCAGCGGAACCGACGTGTTCGAGGCGAGGTTCACGCCAAGAGGAAAATCGATGTAGTTCGTGAAGAAGGGGTTGTGACCGTGCCCGAGAGCGAACGGCGTCCACGCAAGAAACCACGACATCTGTGCCGGGTCCCCCGCGCCCGCTCCGAGCACGATCGGCAGCTTGTTCGCGTCCAAGGGCATGACCGGCCAGTACGCGATCACGGCGAGAACCGCGTAAGCGCCGATCGCGACCGCGAGCAGAGCGATCGGCCTCCGCACCGCCTGCACATCGCCCGAAGGCCGCATTGGCACGTCGTTACCTCTGAGCCGAGCCTTCGGCTTCGCCGCCACCCGCGCACCTGCAAGCCTCACCGATGCGCTGGAGAAAGAGGATAACGGCTCGGACGAGTGTGCCGGAGACGGCCGGGACCCTCGCCTGCGAGGCGGCCGTTGGCTCCTTGGACCAATTCGACTCGGCACCGGTGGCCGCGTCTATCGTTCAGCCGAACCCATGGAGCACACCCTCTCCACCGTTACTCCCCGAGAGCGCGACCGGGCCGGAACCGAAGCTCCCGGGGCGAATCCCCGACGCCGCTGGTCGGCTGTCGCGCGGGCCGACAGGTGGGCGATCGCGCTTCTGGTCGCGATACCCGTGCTGTTCGGCGTCCCACCCGTTCTGATGGGCAGACCTCTGTTCCCCGGCAGCGGCACGGCGGACAACGTGACGCAGAACTACCCACTACGGGTGCTGTCGGGCGAGCTGTTGCGGCACGGTCGGCTGCCGTTGTGGGACCCGTACATCTGGAGCGGGACACAGCTCCTCGCGGGATGGAACGCGGGAGCCCTGTACCCCGGTACATGGCTGTTCGCCATCCTGCCGGACGGGTGGGCGTGGACGATCAATGTCGCCTCGGTGTCGGTGATCTGCGGTGTCGGGCTGCACATATTCCTGCGCCGGCTCGGTTGCTCTCCGCTCGCGTCGCTGCTGGGCGCGTTGACGTTCACCTACACCGGGTTCATGAGCGGCCAAGCCGTGCACATCGGCCTGGTGGAGGGCATGAGCTTCGCCCCCTGGATGCTGCTTGCCGTCCACGAGCTCGGAGCATCACCCGAGCCACGCGCAGCTCGGCGCTGGATCGCGCTGCTGGGCGGCTGCGGCGGCCTTGTGGTGCTTGCCGGTGATCCTCGCGCCGCCTCCAGTGTCGCGATCATCGTGGTCACGTACTTCCTTGCCGTCTGCTGGCGAGCATGGCGTGCGGGCCGGCGTGTCACTGTCGCCAGTGTCGCCATGGTGGTGGCGGCCTTTCTCGCAGTGGGCCTTTCCACGGCCCAGTGGCTTCCAGGCCTCAGCTTCGTGCACGAGTCCGAACGAGCGGCCGTCACCTTCAGTCGCTTCGCGGCAGGATCGTTGACCTGGCACGACCTGGAACTGTTCTTCGTGCCATTTCTGGTCGGCGGTAACGGGAACTTCGGCCTTCCGAGCTTTCTCGGCTCCTACAACCTGCCCGAGCTGAGCTATGCGGTCGGCATCGTGCCACTCGTCGCGGCCTTTGCCCTCGCCAAGCGCGCCCCTGGCCGCAGGCCGGGCGGGAGGCCTCTCGGGGTCTGGTACGTGTTGATCATCGAGGGCGTCGTGCTCTCGGGCGGCAACGAGCCCCTCGGCCATCTGCTGGCATCTGTGCCGCTCTACGGGGGCCAGCGACTCCAGAGCCGCAACGCCGTGATAGC
The DNA here is from genome assembly GCA_963841155.1 of uncultured Acidimicrobiaceae bacterium. Lineage (GTDB taxonomy): Bacteria > Actinomycetota > Acidimicrobiia > Acidimicrobiales > Bog-793 > Fen-455. Next base: position 95,624 of record CAWJBM010000003.1, read on the forward strand.
GGACCTGGGCCTCGCTGTGCTGCTCGCGGTGTTCGTCGACGTGCTGAAGGCTCGTGCCGCCGCACGCGGCTCGGCACCGGATCCCGCACCCGGCACCAACCCAGGGCTCACGCGCAACGAACGCGTGGCCGGCCTCGTGCCGATCGGCATCGTGGCACTGCTCATACTCGCCGCGTACGTACTGGGTCGATGGATCCAGCGCGGCTTCAACGTGTCCGGCTACCACCCGCGCCTCGCCGTGGACCTGAGCCCGTACTTCGCAGCCGTGCTCGTCATCGCGGCCGGTGCCGCTCTCCTGCTCGTGTTCGCACCACTTCTCGGCTCCGGCGCTCGTCGGCGGCTGGTGACCGTCGTCGTTGCCGCCGATGCGCTGATGTGGGTCCTCAACGGGTATTACACATTCCCCGCCAAGACCACCATCGCAAAGAAGAGCCCCGCCGTGGTCACCCTCGCGAAGCTGCTCGGGCCCCAAGGGCGCTACGCGATCTACAACCCTGCCCAGAGCTCGCCGAAAGGGCTCGGCGGGACGATCCTCGCACTCGGCCCTTACAGCCTGGGAATCCTGCACCAGCTCCAGAGCGTCCAGGGTTACTCCTCCGCGGTCTCCGCCAGCTACGAACGCGCCACCGGGGCCCACGAGTCCGAGAACCTCCAGCCTGCCGGCCTTGCGCATTCGACCTTCGACGTCTTGAACCTGACCGAGCTCGTGACCCTCCCCGAGTACCTCGTCGCCGAGATCCCGGGCAACCGGCCCATCCCCGTTGCGAAGGGGATCCCGGTGCCCCCCGGCACCGAGTCGGTGGCGGAAAAGCTCAACGCGATCGCGCCCCTGAAGCCGCTACCGCACCTTCCGCCGTTTCTTCTCTCCCCCGGGCGCTCTTCGACGTGGATGCTCCCCGGCCCCATCGCACTCGACTCGGTCACCATCGTGCTCCTGCCCCACGACAACGAGGTCGCGCGCAGCGTCTCGGTCGGCATCCTCAATGCCCGCGACCAGGTAGTCGCCGACCGCCAGGTGAGCGTCGTGGACTCCGCAGCCCAAGTCGCCTCGAGCGGGCGCGTCGCGTACGGGATCCAGGTCGGGGCGCCGCGCGGCAGCTCGGCGGTGATCGGTGCAGTCGAGGTGACCACCGTGCGTCCCACGTCGGTGAACTCCGGTCCGCTCACGCATCGCCTCGTGCTCAACCAGATCCTCCAGGGCGTGCTCGAACCGCCGCGCTGGCAGTACCGGACCGAGATCAACGGGTTGAGCGTGTTCACCAACACCCTCGCGCGGGGAGCCGCCTGGCTCGAGCCGGCCGGGTCCGCGTCGCCGCTTGCGCCGCTGCTTTCTCTCGCGCACGCAACGACCCCGGCCGTCGAGCCGTGGCAGAACTCGGTGACAGTCGTCTCGACGCCGCGCCCGGCCGTGCTCGTCCGCAGCGTCGCCTACGAGAAGGGCTGGGTCGCGAGGCTCACTCCCATCCGCGGCGGCCCGTCGGTGACCCTCCGGGTGAGGCCTCTCGGGGTGATCCAAGCGGTCTCGATCCCACCGGGCAGCTTCACCGTGACCTGGGTCTACACCTCCAAGCTCGCGAAGCTCGGGGTCCTTGCCAGCGCGCTGTGCGTGCTCGTGCTGGTTGCCTTGGTGTTCACGCCCCGGCGGCGGCGCCGGCTCGAGCCCCGCCCAGGGCTCCCCGCTTCAGGTTCGGCCGCCTCGCCTGGCCCGTGATCCGCTGCAGCTCGAGAACCTCGAGAACAGAGCCGAGGTTGTCCTGTTCTGCTCAGGCAGGCGGACCACTGGCGAGCTGCAAGCTCGTACCGTGGCGGTGGCCTGTGGAATCGGTCCAACTCACGTGCACGCGGTCGCCGGGGTGGTACCTCTGCATCAACGACGTCAGCGCCGGCGCGGAATCGACCCTCTTGCCGCCGAGCGAGGTTATGACGTCGCCTGCGGCCAGTCCCGCCGATGCGGCCGGCGCACCGGGCACGACTAGGTGTATGAGCGCTCCGGACGGAGAAGACCCGCTTGGAGTGGAATACACCTGGACGCCGAGGAAGGCCGTCGGCCCGACATGCACCGTGGCCGAGGCGTTGCCGGAGGTGATCTTGAGGGCGATCGCCACCGCGGAGTTGATCGGGATGGCGTAGCCGTCGGTGCCTGTCGTCTGGAGCGAGAACCCGGCCGAGGCCGCCGTGTCCATCCCGACAACCTTTCCCCCGGTGTCGACGAGCGGTCCACCCGAGTCACCGGCCTGGATGTCCGCGTTGACCTCGATGAGGCCCGTGAGGCTCTCGGGGTTGCCGCCATCCTGCTCGGTGGCGGTGATCGACTGGTCGAGAGCCGTCACCGAGCCGCCCGCGACACTGGGCGTTCCGCCGGCACCGCCGGCATTTCCTATGCCCACGACCGCCTCGCCTACACGAAGCGTGGACGAGTCACCGAGCGGCGCCACCTTCAGGCCGGACGCACCCTGCAGTTGCAGCACCGCAATGTCACTCGAGCGGCTATAGCCGACGACTCTGGCCGCGTAGACGCGACCGTTGCCCAGGTCGGTCACGCTGATACTTGTCGCGCCATCGATGACGTGATTGTTCGTGAGCACCTCGCCGCCGCTCGTGAGGACAATCCCCGTTCCCGCCGCTTGCTCACTCAAGTAGCTGAGGGTGGTGTTCACGTCCACGAGGCCAGGGTCGACGCGCGCGGCGATCGCCGATGGGTTCGAGGGGCCGCCGGATGCGGTCGAACTGGAGCCCGGCGAGCCTGAACCGAACGGGAAGCCGCCCGAGCCGAACGGGAAGCTGCCCGAGCCGAACGGGAAGGTACCCGAGCCGAACGGAGAGGTACCCGAGCCGAACGGGAAGGTACCCGAGCCGAACGGGAAGCTGCCCGAGCCCGAGGACGGGGAGCCTGACGATGGCAGCGGGACCGATGTCGAGCTCGACTGCCAGGCAACGTGACCGATGCCGAACCCCGCCGCCATGCCGATCAGAACCAGCACCACGACCAGGACGATCGTCGGTGCCCGACGCCCGTGTGCCTGCGGCGTCGGCGACGCCACCCAGACCGGCCCCGGGGCGCCGGCCCATTGACCCCAACCGCTCGGGCCTCCGGGCGTGCCGGGAGGAGGTGGAGGAGGCCCCGAAATCCAGCCAGGACTTCCCGCTCCGGTTCCGACAGGCGCGGCCGTCGAGTCTGGCGGCCCTGGTGCAGCCGGCGCCGCCGATGCCCACCCATCGGCGCTCCACACGGTGGGTTCGTCGCTCTTGTGGTCCTCGTCCATCGCCCTCTCCTCCTCAGGGACGGTAGCGCACACGCAACTGCGCACATTCAGTACACAGAACGCAGCTGGGGATTTCCTGAGTTGCACCTAGGCAGTCGCTGAGAAGCTCTCGCCGCGGACCATGACCCGTCCGCGGCAGTCCTGCGTGCAGGCTGCGAAAGTCCAGGCACCGCTGACTACAGTGGGGACCACAGTGTGCCTGTCCGCGGCGCGGCACCGGCGCATCGCTCGAAGCAGAGAGCAAGGAAACAAGGAACAGCCGTGACAAGCACGCCCGTCTTGTCGGGAGCCACCGGCCGGCGACAGACAGCCGAGACCACCGAACAGCGCGAACAGGGGAACAAGGCACTGGAGGTGTGGCCCGCGGAGATCCCTCAGGCGACAATCGTCCGGCTGTCGATGAGCGCCTCTGTCTGCGGTCCTGAGCCTGGCGATACCTCACGTCTGAAGACCGCAGACCTGGCCGTGCAGTCCGCGACGCCCGGAACCCCACCGGTACGACCCGTCCGGGGCCGTGGGCTCATTCTCGCCGTGCTCTGCGTGAGCCTCCTGCTGGTGACACTCGACACCACGATCTTGAATGTGGCGCTGCCGGTCATCGTGCGCTCCTTGCACGCCTCGTCGAGCTCGCTTCAGTGGATCGTCGACGCCTACGCAATCGTCTTCGCCGGTCTGCTTCTCGTGGCCGGCAGTCTCGGCGATCGTCTGGGACGCAAGTGGGTCTTCATGGCAGGACTGCTCGTTTTCGCAGCAGCCTCGGCGATGTCCGCCTTCTCGGGAACCTCCGACCGGCTCATCGCGGCACGGGCCCTGATGGGGATCGGCGGAGCGGCCATCATGCCCTCGACGCTGTCGATCCTCACCAACACCTTCACTCAAGCCCGTGAGCGAGCCCAGGCCATCGGGATCTGGTCTGGCACCACCGGGCTCGGTGTCGCCGTCGGTCCCGTGGCCGGCGGCTGGCTGCTCGCCCACTTCTGGTGGGGATCGGTGTTCCTCGTCAACGTGCCAATCGCGCTGATCGGGCTGCTCGCCGCAATCTGGCTCGTGCCCAACTCGAAGAACGTAAACGCCAAGCGTTCCGACCCGATCGGCGCCGGGCTCTCAATCGTGGGCATGGGCTTGCTGCTGTGGGGGATCATCGAAGCACCGAACCGCTCCTGGTCGTCCCCGGTGATCCTCGGCGCCATAGCGGCCGCGGTGGCGATACTTGCCGGGTTCATAGTCTGGGAACGACATTCGACCCACCCGATGCTCGAAGTCAGATTCTTCGCGTCGAGGCGGTTCTCGGCCGCCATGGCGGCCATGGCACTGCTCATGTTCGCGTTGATGGGCGTGCTCTTCCTCATCACTCAGTACCTGCAGTTCTCCCTCGGCTACACGGCATTCGCGACCGGATTGCGAATTGCGCCAATTGCTGTAGTGCTGCTGATCGTCGCTCCCCTGTCGAGCGTGGTGGACCACATTGTCGGCACCAAACCCGTTGTCTTCGCAGGCATGGTCATCATCGCCGTCGGCTTGGGACTTCTGTCGCAAGTCACCGTCCACGACAGGTACATGGACGTGTTCCCGGCGCTCGTGCTGATCGGCCTCGGTGTAGGCCTCGCGTTCGCCCCCAGCACCGAGTCGGTGATGGGTTCCCTGCCGGCCGACCAAGCCGGCGTGGGCGCGGCCACCAACGGTGCCGCGTTGCAGACCGGCGGAGCGTTCGGAGTTGGTGTTCTCGGCAGCCTCCTCAACACCCGCTACCAGAACCGGCTGGCTCCGGTGCTGGCCCACTACAAGATGCCGGCGTCGATCCTCCACACGATCACCGGCTCGCTCGGAGGTGCTCTCGCCGTCAGCCAGCACGTTGGCGGCGTGCTCGGAGCCGAGCTCGCCAGCTTCGCACGGCAGTCGTTCGTGAGCGGCTTCGACCTCGCCGTCACAGTCGGAGCCGTCGTGGTCGGCGCAGCCGGGCTCGCCGTGCTGGTCGTGCTGCCGAACCGGAGCGCCCGACCCCTGCAAGACCGACCCGGGCAAGCAGCGCGAGAGACTCCGTCGAGTAAGTAGGCCCGTTCGCTACGCTCACGGGATGCCAGCTGATCTGCCGACGATCCTTGCAACCTCTGGAGGGGTCAAGCGAGGTTCTCGCACGGACCTGGCCTTTGCTCCCTTGGTCCTTCATGCCATCGAACTGGCCGGCGTGAGCTCCCGGCGCCCCCGGTTGTGCCACGTGGGAACGGCCGGCGGCGACCAGCGGGGGTGGAACGCACTGTGGGACGAAGCCGGGCATGCGGCTGGGATCGAGGTTGTGCACCTGAACCTGTTCCCGATGCCGAGCGTCGAGGACCTGGCAGGGTTCCTGCTCGACCAAGATGTGATCTGGGTCGGCGGCGGCAGCGTGGCCAATCTGCTGGCTCTCTGGAGGCTTCACGGTCTCGACGGGACACTCGCCGAGGTTTGGCGGGCAGGCGTGGTGCTTGCCGGGGTGTCCGCCGGGTCAGTGTGCTGGCACTACGGCGGCACCACCGACTCGTTCGGGCCAAATCTGCGCCCTGTGACCAACGGCCTGGCCTTCCTGCCCTACTCAAATGGAGTCCACTACGACTCCGAACCCCAGCGCCGCCCGCTGTTCCAACAGCTCATCGCTGGTGGTGTATTGCCCGAGGGGTACGCCACCGACGATGGTGTCGGCCTGCTGTACCGAGGAACCAGCTTCGTCGAGGCGGTGACCGAGATCCGGGGCAAAGGGGCCTACCTGGTTCGCCGGGAAGGCGACCAAGCCGTAGAGGAGCGGATCGAGCCCAGAAGCTTGCCGGGAGCCTTCTGAGTCTTGTTCCCTCAGCCGGCAACGGGAGCACAGCCAGCGGTCCGTAGGCCAAGGGAGCCAGTGTGATCCGGCCGCCCAGGTCGCCGATTCTGTGCGCCACTGACCACGCGGGCTGGCGCCGGTGGGCGAGTCGTTAGGTGCTGCGCCTGATGTGGTTCTTGGTTAGCGGACGAGGGTGATGAGGCCATCGACCAGGTGACGAACGAGGTCGTCGTCGCCGGCGGTGTCCTGCAGGGGTGAGGGGCCTCGTGAGCCATATCCGTAGCCGTACTCGGCGCGGTCCTCGAACAGTGGTGTCCGCAGGCGGCGAAAAGTGAGCTTGGCACGGTAGAGGCCGACCCCGGTTTCGATCATCACCTCACCGGCCTCGCGAAGTCGCTGAGCCGCCTCCTTGGCCCGCTCCGCGATCCATGGCTCTGCCCAACTGATCTGGTCGTCGGCATCGGCCGGTAGCACCTCGAGTCGTTCGTCGCTCAACTGGCTGGTGAGCCGCGCGCTGCCGCCGACATAGCTCCAGGCGAAGTCGATCTCCGATGCCACGCACCACGCGCGATCCTTGGGCCACCACAGTTGCGGCGTCTGGCCCCAGCCACCGATATCTGCCAGCGCCGCTTCTATCGGTCCCTCGTAGAGCAGGTAGTCCCGCTGGGGCATCCGCACCCGCGGCCCGGACCGGACCGCAACGGACACCGGGTCCGGCAGCTTGTTCGGGCTCGCCTGTCCCGGAAGTGTAAGGGCCACAGCGGTGTTCCAGCCCCAGCCGTCCCACACGCAGAAGTAGCAGCGCTCGGGCGTCGAAGTGTGCTCCCGCAATACCCTGACGAGCGCCTCGGTATCGTCCCAGTCCAAGCTGCCCAACATCGGCGAGGCTGTGAACGGTTTCGGAGTCGGGCGAGCATCCAGCGCCAGGGCGACCGAGTGGAACTGCGCGAGGCGATGGAGCGGCAAGCCGCTCCAGGTCGCCACCTCAGCCCAACGCACGGACCGGCCTTGGTCCTGCGCGGGATGCAGCACCCGGAGGTACGACTGGAACCCGCGCGGGATGACCGACCCCGCGTCGAAGTGCTCCCAACTGTCCAGGCGCTCACGAATCCACTCCGCGGCTTCGACCCGATCACTCCACGCCACGGCCGCCACCGACCAACTGTACGCGAGGGCGCTGGCCGCCTACATGGCGAGATACGGCACCCTCGTTTGACGTGTGTTTGGAGCCCGGGGTCGCGCCCGAACTCCTGGTTCCGTCTCAAGGCACATGAGGAAAGGCCTGCCGTAGCCGCACGGCGATCAGCTTCTCGACCAACTCGGGCGGTAGAGGCTGGTCGACGGGGAATCTCAAGGCTCCGGAGGATTTCTCGTATCCGGCCAGCTCCTCGGTCAGCTCGGCGAAGACCGAGCCGCTGTGAGGCAGGTAGCTGAGGTGGTTCTTGAAGGCGGCGAAGCCGGCGACCGTCTTGCCAGCGAGCTTGAAGCCGGGCACGGCGTAAGAGGTGCACTCCTCGGCGTCGGGAATCACAGCGAGGATGTCGTGTCGCAGTCGCCTGAGAGTCGAGCGCTTCGGTTCGTCCAGGCGGTCCAGGTACTCGTCGATCTCGGCGGCCGCCATCAGTCGCTCCCTCGTTCCAGCCGCTCTTCGAGCATGACCGTTATCAGGTCCCGGGCTTGTTGCCGACGGCCTGCTGCAGCTCCGGCTTGATCGGCAGCGTGTTCATGTTCGTCCCCCGTCTGATCCGCCCTCTCGGCGGACGGCCCACCGTAGCTCACAGTCCCAAGTGACGCTCCCCGACAGCGAGGGGCCGCCTCCGAGGTGTGCAGCGTGACCGGCGGCACCGCCGACCCGTGGCGAAGATCCGCGGGCCGGTGTTCCTATCCTGCGGCGGGCCGACATTATCTGGGACTCCTGCCCTTCCAGCAAGACGATCATGTCCGAGCTGGCCGCGGTCCACGACACCTACCCCCACGAACTTCCGAGCTACCCGGACGCTCGTCACGGGATCGGCTTCCCGGTCCCCTATTGGCCGGGCTGGGCTGCAATTAGCCTTCGCTACCGGCTGGACGGCGATGACGTGGTTTCGGACCCGGTCGCGCTTGGCGACCAGTGGCCGAAACTCCTCGCCTTTCTCCACAACTGACAACCGCCGAGGCGTACTGCCCACAATGGCTAGACACGAGAACAGGATGCCGAACCAAGTACCGTCCAGGCCCGAAGGGAGGATCGCGCCAGAACGGCGTTCATTTCGATTCCATCGTCTCCACCACGACCTGCGACCGGGACTTTCGCGCCTTCCTGGCTCCTGCAGCGCCCGCACGAGCTGACCGAGGATCGCGAGCGCCTGCTCGCACTAGAGCGCGGTCACGACAGATCCCTGCCGATTACGCGCCCGTCGACGTGAGCTGATTGCCCTCATTCCCACGTTGTTCTGTGCGCCAGTCCAGCACGGAAGTGACCGAGTGTCGTAGACCTCTGCAGTCTTGTGGGCGCCGTTACAGGGCACGCAGCCGCCCCTGGGCACGGGCACCAACACCGACATGGTTGACCTTGCTCAACCCCGGCACATCGAAGCCCGGCGGCAACCGGCTACTCGCGGGCTGTAGCACAACGAAGCCACACTCAACCCACGAGCGTGACGACCGCCTCCGGTGACAGTGGGCGAGCAAACAGGAAACCCTGACCTTGGTCGCAGTCCAACCCGGCGAGCGTGTCGAGTTGATGGCTCGTTTCGATGCCCTCGCCGACCACCGTTATGCCGAGCGCGTGGGACATCGCCAGCACGGCAGCGACGATCTCACGGTCACGCGGGCTCCGGTCGATCTTCGCCACGAAGCTCCGGTCGATCTTCAAGACGTCGACCTTCATTCGCTGCAGGTGGGCAAGCGACGAGTAGCCGGTTCCGAAGTCGTCGAGGGCGACGTGCACGCCGAGCTTTGAAAGGGCTGACAGTGTCTCTTGGATATCGCCCCACTCGCCGACGATCGCAGTCTCGGTCATCTCCAGACACAGCCGCGCCGGTGGGATGCCGCGGCTGCGGATCACCTCGGCGACACGCCCGACGAACTCGGGCTCCGACAGCTCGGCGCCCGAGACATTGACCGCCATGGTGAAACCACTGGGCCAACCTTCGCGGGCCACCCACTCGGCGAGCTGGCGGCAGGCCTCGTCCAGGACGAACGAGTCGATCTCGTCGATGAGCCCGTGTTGCTCGGCGAAGGGGATGAAGTCGTCGGGTGCCACGACCCCGCGCTCGGGATGGCGCCAGCGCACCAGTGCCTCGACGCCGACCAACGCCTGGTCTTCCAGGGAGAAGAGTGGCTGGTAGAGGAGGAACAGTTCCTCGTGCTCGATCGCACGGCTCAGCTCGGTCTCGAGGAGGCTCGCCCCGGTGGGGATGCGCTGGGCGGAGTCGAAGACTCGATAGCGGTCCCGCCCCGTTTCCTTGGCCTCGTACATCGCCCCGTCGGCGTCGCGGATCAGCTGCTCGGGCTCGGCGAGGGGATCGCGGGTGACGACGATGCCGACGCTGCAGGTGATGGACAGGTCGCGCCCATCCTCGAGGTAGGGGACGCGGATCCCCCGGACGATGCGGTCGGCAATGAGACCGACGTCATCGTCATCGCGCAGGGCCCCGCACAGCACGATGAACTCGTCGCCGCCGAGACGGGCGACGGTGTCGGCATGCCGAGACAGGAGCGAGAGCCGGCGCCCGACCTCGGCGAGCACCAGGTCGCCGGCATCGTGACCGAATGAGTCGTTGATCGCCTTGAAGTGGTCCAGGTCGACATACAGGACCGCAAGCCGAGCGGGCTGCCGTTCCAGGGTGGCAAGGGCCTGAGACAGCCGGTCCATCAGGGCGGCCCGGTTCGCCAGACCGGTCACCGGGTCGTGCAGGACCTGGTAAGCCAGAGCGTTCTCTGCCGTGATCTGCGCCGTGACGTCTCGAGAAATGCCGAACGTCCCGATAATCCGGCCGTGCTCATCACGAAGCGGCATCTTCGTGGACGAGACCCAGTTGTGCGGGCGGTCGTGGAAGGTCTCCCGCTCCAACTTCCCCACGACCGGCTCGCCCGTGCGGATGATCTGCTGCTCGTCCTCGAAAGCAGCTCTAGCGTGTTCCTCGCTGAACAAATCGAAGTCGGTCTTCCCGATTACCTCTTCCGCGGTACCGCCCGGAGTGACCCTGGCGGGGAAGCCTGCACTGACCAGGAGGAACCGGCTTTGGAGGTCCTTGAAGTACAGGCACTCCTCTGTGGTGGACAGCAGGTTGCCCATGCAGGTGAGCATGAACTCGCGCAGCGTGTCGCTTTCCTCGGACCATTGTTGGTGCAGCTCTGTCTCAGTCATCTCGGCTCCTGCGGGGGACCCATGAATACCATCGACCGATTCGCTAAGAATGCTTAGCGCGAGGTCAGTGGCTTACCCGCCAATGGGGCGGAGTTGTCGCTCCAAAGAAGCTGACAGGTTCTTGCACCGCGGTGACTTCACCCAACCGCCAGCATCTGCCGAGGAACCGGAGTGCGCACGAAGGCGGAAACAGAGGTTATGAGGTCGTTGAAGGGAAATCTCCCAGCCGGCACTCGTGTCGTCGCGTCAACGTCGCTGGTTGCAAGTCGGAGACTGCATCCGACGGCTTTCCGGCGCGAAGCTCCGCTTCGCCCTCGCCACGGTGAGCGACCCTTGGCCAATCACGGGAGAAACAACCCAACGACTCATCTGCGTGGTCAGCTAACGGACTTGACGGGACCAGCCGCCATTCAGATCGACTTTCCGCGAAGCGGCCGGCCACAGGCCAGTCTGTCCGGGCTCAGTGTGTCCTAAGCATCTCTGGCAATCATCCGCCATGCTCCGAGGACCGTCCAACCTACGAGCCACGCGATGATGACCAAGACGGCCCAGGTGATCGACTCAGGCACCAGCAACGGGTTTCCCTGCCCCCCGCCCGGACCACCTCCGCCGCCTCCGAACACGGGAAGGCCGCCCGGTGTCAAGTGGGCCATGGCAACCCCGACAATCGAGCGCTGCAGGTTCAACAGGTGGGCGATTCGTGCTCGGGAGAATAGGGGCGTGAGGATGATCTCGAGCACGACCATCAATATCACCGGGACGGTTCTCTGCCCGAGCAGCGATGCGAGTCCGAGTCCGACAATGAACCCGATGATTGCCTCGAGCTCTATCCACAGCCCCGTCCTGATCATCAGGGAATCCGACGGGTAGAGAAAGTCGCTGGAGTAGTCCGGGTAGTTCTGCAGCGCGATCAGGATGGCGGCGGCTCTGAGCTGGGCGGGCGTAACGGTGGCCTGCCCGGGACCCTGAGACCCGGGAGGTGCCTTGACGATCGGGCCGTTGGGGCCGCACGGGACGCTGTTGATCACCGCGAGGACCGGAGAAGACGGTCCGGCAGAGAAGCTGAAGTCGCAGATGACCAGTTTCGGATGGTCCGCCGCCCAGTTCTCGAATGCGGCGCGCGAAAGCCCCGCTGGCACGTTCGTACCGTCGTAGCTCAGTCTCGTCGGCGCCGCGAAGACGCACACCGAGCACACGATGATGAACCCGGCCGCCACCAAGGGCACGACTATGGCCAGCCCGGCGGGGATCCGGGCGAGGTAAAGGGCCAAACGCGAGCGGCCTGTCACGACCAGGTGGCGGAACATCCCTTCGGTGAGGTCGACCGAACCTGCCGTGCAGCCCAGGGTGGCGGCGACGATGAAGCCGAAGACATACATCACACCGGCGACGAGGCCCGTGTAGATCGAGTAGCCGCCGGCCGGCCCGTAGGACTTCGGGGCGATCGCGTGTGCGAGCAGCCGGACCACGAGGAAGACGGTGGGGATGCCGATGTTCACCAGAATCAGGGCGATCATGAGCCCGCGCCGCTTGCGAAGCTCCATGAATCTCGTGGCGATCATGGCGCCGGTGGGTATCGGGGAGCCGCGATGGTCACGCGGCGCGGTGTCCTGCACAGTTGCCACGCTCGCGGCCGTGTGAGCAGGTGTCCTCATTCCGGGGCCCCCAGCCGACTCGTGACCTGCAGGAACCACGATTCCAGCGACGCCTGGATCTCCTGAAGCCGATACACCGAGATGCCACCCTCCACCAGGACGCGGTTGATCTCGGCGATGACATCGCGCGGCGTCCCCGCCGGCAAGCTGATGCCGAGGCCGAGCGACCCGACTTCGACGTGGGCCCCGATCCGGGTGGCGTCGATGAGCCTGCGCGCCCGGTCAGGCTCGGAGCATTCGACCTGGAGCGCAAGAGTTGCTCCCGCCAGCAATTCCGAGATGGGACCCTGGCGGACCACCTTGCCCCGGTCCACGATCGCAACCGCATCACAGGTCCGCTCGACCTCGTCGAGGAGATGGGAGGAGAGCACAACCGTGCGGCCCTCGGCCACCAGCGAGACGATCATCTCTCGCATGTCGGCCATGCCCGCCGGGTCGAGACCGTTCATGGGCTCATCCAGGAGGAGCAGTTGGGGGTCCCCGATCAGACAGGCGGCGACGCCGAGACGTTGGCGCATGCCCATCGAGTACTTCGACACCTTGTCATCGGCGCGCTGAAGTATGCCGACGCGCTCGAGAGCCGGTCCGATGCGGTCGCGGGCGGCCGGTTCGCGAGCTGCGGCGAGAATCTGGAGGTTCTGCCTGCCCGTCAGATGGCCGTGGAACCGAGGTTCGTCGACAATGGCGCCGACCCGCGCCAGTGCCAGATCGCGACGTTTGGGGACCGGGTATCCGAGCAGGGACATGGTGCCGGCATCGGCGTGGGTAAGTCCCAGCAGCACTCGGATGAGAGTGGTCTTGCCGGCGCCGTTGGGACCGAGGTAGCCGAAGGCGCATCCTCTCGGGACGAGGAGCTCGACGTTGTTCACTGCCACGTTCTCGCCGAACCGCTTGGTCAGCCCATGGGTCTCCACGGCCCAGGGACTTTCGGTTTGATGCTCGAAGGTGTCAGGGACGGTAGCGGTGCTCATCTCTTGTCCTTTCCGCTATCGCCGCGCTGACGGGCCGCACACTAGCGGGGTCGCCCGCGTTTGTCCCGACACCGCACCGATGAAAGGTCGCCGGGCAGAGGTCTTTGCATCCCATTGTCACGACATTCGTGACGTGCGGCAATCAGGGATGACCCTGAGCCTTCCCTTAGTCGAGAACTTCGCCCGCCACGAACTCGGGCCTGCCGGTGGCGTGCCCGTCCGCTCCGACACCCCGACGAGCCACTACACAGCCACCGTGACCGCCACAGGCACCAACGGGAGGCGAGCACGGACGGATTGCCGTAGCGAATACCCGCCCGTCTCACCGAGCTGGGCGTACCGATCGACCGTAAGGACACTTCTCCCCGAGCGCCTTCGGCTCGGCAAGAGGCCCGCCCACCTCTCACTGTTCCACCAGCTCACTTGACCGACAGACCGGTAGCCTGCTGTGTGTGACCGGAGAGCCGGCTGGCCCCAGGCTTCCCACCCGCGAGATAGTGCCGCCCAAGGGCCTCTGGCGATTCGTCATCATCCGCGTCCTGGCGGTGGCCGCACTGGGCTTCATAATGGCCGCCGCCCTTAACCACTCCTCGAGAGGCATGATCGCAGCGACGGTGTTTCTGGCGGTCATGTTCCTGATCGCGGCCGTAGAGGTGCCGCTGCTCAAGCGGAGGTGGCGCCGACTCGAACAACAGCGGCTCGCCAGCCTGCCGGGCGACGCCATCTATGCGGGGCCGGCGCGGGCTCAGAGTCTGCAGCCGGGCGGCGGCAGCCGGCAGGTCGCAGGGGAGATCGTGCTGGACGGGCACGGCCTCTCCTTTACTCCGCGGCGCGCGACAGCCGCTCCCCCTTTGGACATCGCCTGGGCCGAAATGACCCATATCCAGCTCCTGCCAATCTCGGCCGCGCCTGTTGCGGGCTCGCTCGTGCTCAGCCTGCGCGGTGGTTGCACTCAGAGCTTCGTGGTGCAGCGCTGCGAGTCCCTGGCCGACAAGCTGCAGCACCTACCTGAACGCCCATGAGCCTTCACGGCTCGCCGCGGTGGCTCTGCTGCCCCGACGAGCCGGTCGGAGCGGTGATGCCTGCGCGAAGTGCGCTCATGGCCCGAGGCTGGTGACTAGGTCCCTCAGGCGTGAAGGGCCCGCCAGACACGCTCGGGGGTGAAGGGGATCGAGTCGATGGTCACTCCGGTCGCGTCGAGGATGCCGTTGCGAACCGCCGGAGCGACGGCGTCGATGACGATCTCGGCGATGGACTTCGCCCCGAAGGGGCCGGAAGGCTCCATCGTCTGCACGAGGAAGACCTCCGTGGCCGGCGTGTCGTCGGACCGGAAGATCCAGTAAGGCCCAAAGCGCGCGTTCAGTGGGCGGCCGAGATCGTCGAGAACCGTCTCCTCGCTGAGCGCGTAGCCGAGCGCCTGCACCATGCCACCCTCCACCTGCCCGCTCGCGCCTACCGGGTTGATCGCCACGCCGCAGTCCACGGCCATCACGAGCTTTTTGACTGTGACCTCGCCGGTGTCGACATCGACCTCGATCTCCGCCAGCTGGGCGGCAAAAGGTGCCGGTGACTCGCTGGACCAGTGGGACGCCGTCCCCATGATCTGCTCCTGGTCCTCGGTGTGCAGCGCGTTCAGGGCGATGTCCCCAATCGACACCGACCGCCCGTCGGCCGTCCACGCCCTGTTGTCGTGCAGCTCGATCTCGACGGCTTCGACATTCAGCAGCCGGGCCGCGCGCTCCACGATGCGCACCCGCGCGGCCTCGGCGGCCTTCTTCACCGCCATGCCGGATATGTAGGTCGTACTCGAGGCGTATGCGCCCACGTCGAACGGCGTGAAGTCTGTGTCGCCCGAGTACACCAGGATGTCGTCGGTCGCCACTCCGAGCACGTCCGCCGCTATCTGGGCGAACACCGTGTCCGCCCCGGTGCCGAGGTCGGCGGCCCCTACCAGAAGATTGAACGACCCGTCGTCGTTGATCTTGATCGAGCACGCGCCCATGTCCACAAACGGGATGCCCGATCCCTGCATGCACAGCGCAAGTCCGATCCCGCGGCGGATGTGCGGCCGGTCGGGTGGCTGCTTCCACAGAGGGTCCTCCCGGCGGTGCCAGCCGATCGCGCGAAGGCCCTGCGCCACGCACTCGCCGAGGCCGCAGGTCGTCACATGCGGCATGTCCTCCGGTGCGATCTCCTCCACCACGCCCCCCCGCTCGCCGAGGCGCAGCACGATGTCGAGTGCGTCGCCGGGCTGCACCCAGTTCGTGCGCCGGAAGGCGACGGGATCGATGTGCAGGGCGCGGGCGATGTCCTCCATCTGCGACTCGAGCCCGAAGAAGGCCTGCGGTGCCCCGTAGCCGCGGAAGGCGCCCGCGACCGGGCGGTTCGTGTAGGCGACGTCGCAGCTGAACCGCTTGGCGGGGCAGTTGTAGAGCGAGAGGCCGCGCGCGCCCGTGAGCGAGTTCACGGTGAAACCGTGCGTGCCGTAGGCGCCGGTGCTCGCGAGTACGCGCAGGTCCTGCGCCATGAGGTGACCATCGTTTGTGACCCCGGTCCGGTACGTGAGCGTCTGCGAGTGGCGGGTCCGCGAGGAGATGAACTCCTCTTCCCGGTTGAACACGAGCCTGACGGGCCGGCGTGTGGCCAGCACGAGGTGGCCGACGATGTCCTCGATGACCATCTCCTGCTTCGAGCCGAAACCGCCGCCCATGCGGGGCTTGATGATGCGGATGGCCTTCACCGGGAGCCCGAGCAGCGGCGCCAGCATGCGGCGGATGTGGAAGGGCACCTGCGTGGACGACCGCAGCACGAGCCGCTCGTCCTCGTCGAGCCAGCCGATTGCGGCGTGCGGCTCGATCGGGGTGTGCTGCATCTGCTGGACCTCGAAGGTCGTCTCGAAGACGCGGTCGGCCCGGGCGAAGGCGGCGTCCATCTCCGCGTCGCTGACGGTCTGGCCCTCGATGTGGTGGCTGATGTTGTGTGCCGCGTCGAAGATCCCCACCGTGTCGGTCTCGTCATGGATGACCGGCGCGCCCTCGGCCAGTGCCGACTTGGCATCCAGCACCGCGGGCAGGACCTCGTATGTGACCTTGATCAGTCGGCACGCTTCCTCGGCGATCTCCGGCGACTCGGCGGCGACGGCCGCGACCCGATCGCCGACGTAGCGAACCTTGTCGTCGAAGCTCACCTCGTCGTGGGGAAGCGGGTTGGGCCAGCTCTGGCCGCCCGAGGCGTACTTGACGCGCGGCGTGTTGCCGTAGTGCAGCACCGCGTGCACACCGGGCAGCGCCCTTGCCTGCGAGTCGTCGATCGCGACGATGCGCGCGTGGGCATGTGGGCTCCACAGGACCTTCGCGTGCAGCATCCCGCGAAGCTCGATGTCGTCGGCGAAGGCGGCGTTGCCCTTCACCAGACGCAGGGCTTCCACCTTGTGCTCGGGCTTGCCTACGACGGCGGTCTCGGGAACGTCCGGAGACGGCACAAGGCGCGGCACGGCGGGCGGCACCTCGAGCGCGAGCGGAGGGAGCGTCGCTGCCAGTTCGAGGTCTCCCGACAACGTCCCGACCACGAGCGGCTCCATCGGGTCGGGCTTGTCCCCGCGCAGCACCGCCGCCGCGCGCCGGACCGCCTCGATCACCTTGGTGTAGCCGGTCTCGCGGTCGAGGATCCCCGACAGTGCGTCGCGGATCTGTTCGTCGGAGGGATCGGGGCCACGCTCGAGCAGGGCCCTGGTCGCCAGCACCATCGCCCCGGCCGAGTACCCGGACTGCAGCGCTCCGGTCTCGACGAACGCCTCCTGGATCGGGTCCAGCTCACCTGTGGCCACGTTGAGCGACTCCACCGTGGTGACCGCGTGCCCATCGGCCTGAACAGCAAGGAGCACGTCGGCCGAGATCAGCCGGCCATCGAGCAGGATCGCAGCTGCGCCGGTCTCGCCTGTCTCCGATCCGTAGCGGACGCTGAAGCACCCCTCCCGGCGGAGCACCTCGAGCAACGAGTCGCCGAGCTCGCAAGTGAGATGACGCTCGACTCCGTTGAGTGTGACGTGCAGCTCCATCAGGACACCCCCTCGATGACACGGGAAATCAGCACACCGGCCAGTTCGCGCCGGTACTCGCCAGATCCGCGGAAGTCGCCAGGTGGGTCGAGCTTGCTCGTCTCCTCCACCAGGACCGGGGTGGACGCCACTCCGGCGAGGGCAAGCCGCCTGCGCCCGTCCGCCCCCACGCGGGCCGCGGCGGCCACGATGGCCTTGTCGGCGGTTGTGCGCGCCGTGCGCGCTAGCGACGCTGCGCCCCGGGTGTCGATGGCGACAGAGGTCACGATCGCGTGCGGCGCGAGCGGGAGATGCGCGAGCAGAGCCCCCAGCTCCATCTTCTCGGTCCCTTCAGGGCTGGCGACCGACACCACCGCATCGTGGACGAGCAACGCCGTCAGGAGCTCGCTCTCCGCGTCCGCGCTCACGATCGTCCCGCCGAGGGTGGACTGCGCCCTGAGCGTGCTCGGAAGCTCCCGCCGCGCCGCCTCGCGAACGACCGCCGGGACCTGGTCACTGTCGACGAGCTGCTGCAACGTCGTGGTCGCGCCGATGCTCAGCGCCCCGTCGTCGAGGCGGTCGATCCCGTCGAGACGGGCGAGCTGAAGGTCCACCACCGACATGGGCACAGACATCGTCCGGAGGTTCAGTTTGGTGCCACCGCCGATGAGAACGGCCCCGGGCCGCTCGAGCAGCGCGAACGCCTCGCCGATGGACTCAGGCCGAAAGTAGGCAGAAATCCGCTTCATCATGCAAGCATAGGCTCGGGCCCCGGCCGGTGGTACGGCGAGCGACCCGTCGCGATGGCGGCGGTGCCATCACGACTTGGCGACGCGTCATTTTTGGCGCGCCGGCCCGCCCGCCGTACCGGCGCCATCTGTGGCGGGCTAGGACGAAGCCTCCGCCGGCGTTCTCTCCTCGAGGCCCCACGGCGCGCCGCTTTCGTTCAACAGCTCGAGGAACGGCTCGGACGGGAGCGCCTCCGGGCCGAGAAGCCCGGCACCCGACCAGACTCCCGAGTCGAGGAGCTCGAGGGCCACCACCGGGTTGATGGCGGTCTGCCAGACCACGGCCTGCGAGTCGTACTCCGACATGCACCAGTCGTTGTCGACTGCGTGGTACAGGTAGACCTCCCGCGGGGAGCCGTCCTTGCCGGTGCCCGTCACCCAGGTGCCGGCGCAGGTGACGCCGTGCATGAGATGGCCGATCCCGGCCGGGTCCGGAAGGCACGCGGCGACGACGTCCCGGGGCGACACCTGGGCACCGCCCACCGAGACCTCCTTGGTCGAATCGAGCCCGAGCATGTGGATCGTCTTGAGAACGCCGATGAACTCGTCCCCCAGGCCGTACTTGAACGTGACCCGCTTCGCGTCCACCCAGCGCGGCACGAGGAGAACCTCTTCGTGCTCCACGTTCACGCACTCGACCGGGCCGATACCGGCCGGGAAGACGAAGGTCTCCGGCTCGCTGAAGGGCTCGGTGGTGAACCACCCACGCTCCTTCTCCCAGATGATGGGAGGGTTCAGGCATTCCTCGATCGTCGTCCAGATCGAGAAGGTCGGGCAGAATTCGTAGCCGTCGACGACGAGGTTGGCCCCGTCCCTGACGCCGACCTCGTCGACGGAACCGAAGAGGTTGTCCGCCGCGTGGCGGGCGAACACGTCCGCCAACCCGGGCTCGACCCCCATGCCGGCGAGCGCCAGCAGCCCGCGCTCCTCCCACTTAGGGGCGAGCTCGAACTGCTCGTCGCCGAGCTTCACGCCTGGCTTGGAGTACGGGTCCTCAGGGTGCGGGTGCGAGAGCGACATGGCCATGTCCATGTAGGTGACCCCCGCGGCGAAGGCGGCGCGGTAGATGGGCATGACGAAGCGGGGGTCGACTGCGTTGAGGACCGCGTCGCAGTTCTCCGCCCGGATCAAATCAGCGATCGACGACTCGTTGGAGGCGTCGATCTTGACGCCTGAAAAGCGGTCCGAAACCGACGCTGCCTTCTCCGCACGCTCACGGTCGTAGTCGGCTATCACGACCCTCTCGAAGCTGCCCCGGCGCGCCACTATATGGGCGAACGCGCTCCCGACTCCACCGGCTCCTACCACGAGAACTCGCATGAGAAGGTCCTTTCTCGGCAATCCGACCCACGGGCCGGTAAGGGCTCGCACGACAAAATGCAACTTCAGACGTGCGATGACTTATTCTAGAGGAAGCCCGATTCTTCTCCATGGGCCGAAAGTCCCTATTCAGCGCCGATGAGCGGTGGGAGAATTGCTCAAAAGCGCCATCGCGACCAGGAAGGAGAATGCACCGGATCGGAAGGTCATTCCGGTGGTCCAGGACTGACGACCGAGGGCGAGGAGCGCGGCAGATCGACAGAGCCGGGCGAACAAGAAGCCAGACGTGCACAACGGAGTGCACAAGGAGGCAACTGCAGTGAGCAACAGCATCAAGACGATCCTGAGCGACCTCGAGACTCGCAACTCGGGCCAGCCGGAGTTCCTACAGGCGGTGCGTGAGGTACTGACCTCCCTCGAGCCCGTCGTCGAGCGTTACCCGAAGTACACCGAGATGAAGGTCCTGGAGCGATTCGTCGAGCCCGAGCGCGTGATCATGTTCCGGGTGAGCTGGGTCGACGATGACGGTGAGATCCAGGTCAACCGCGGCTACCGGGTCCAGATGAACAGCGCCATCGGACCGTACAAGGGCGGGCTCAGGTTCCACCCGTCGGTCTACCTGGGTCTGCTGAAGTTCCTCGCTTTCGAGCAGGTGTTCAAGAACTCCCTCACCACCCTGCCCATGGGTGGGGCCAAGGGCGGTGCCGACTTCGACCCGAAGGGCAAGAGCGACGGCGAGGTGCGCCGCTTCTGCCAGGGCTTCATGACCGAGCTCTACCGTCACATCGGCCAGTTCACCGACGTGCCGGCGGGCGACATCGGCGTCGGCAGTCGGGAGATCGGCTACCTGTTCGGGCAGTACAAGCGGATCGCCAACCAGTTCACCGGTGTGATCACCGGCAAGGGCATCAACTGGGGAGGCTCGGAGATCCGGCCGGAGGCCACCGGTTACGGCGTTGTGTACTTCGCCGAGGAGATGCTGGCAACCAGAAGTGAGAACCTGGCAGGCAAGCGGTGCCTGGTCTCCGGGAGCGGCAACGTCGCCCAGTACACCGTCGAGAAGCTCATCGACCTCGGTGCCAAGCCCCTCACGCTCTCGGACTCGGACGGGTTCATCCTCGACCCCGACGGGATCGACGAGGACAAGCTCGCCTACGTGCTGGAGCTGAAGAACGTGCGACGTGGACGCATCAGCGAGTACGCCGAGCGTTTCCCCACTGCGAGCTTCACACCGGCAAGCCACGGCACGTCCAACCCGCTCTGGTCCGTCCCGGCAGATTGTGCCTTCCCGAGCGCGACCCAGAACGAGATCACTGGTGTGGACGCGCAGAACCTCGTGGCCAACGGCGTCCAGCTGGTGGCCGAGGGCGCCAACATGCCGACCACGCCCGAAGGAGTCGAGCGCCTGATGAGCGCCAAGGTCCTCTACGGACCGGGCAAGGCCGCCAACGCAGGCGGTGTGGCGGTCTCGGGTCTCGAGATGACCCAGGACATCGAGCACCTCTCATGGACCCGGGAACAGGTGGACGACAGGTTGCGGCACATAATGCGCGCGATACACACCAACGTGCGTGCGGCAGCCGAGGAGTACGACAGGCCGGGCGACTACGTGCTGGGTGCCAATGTCGCGGGCTTTGTGAAGGTGGCGGACGCGATGCTGGAACAGAGCACGGTCTGATGTCCGTCGGCGCCGTTCTGTTGCCATCTGAGGAGGGCGTCGACAAGGGCTTGAAGTCGGGGGCGATCGGGCTTGTCTCGAGCGTGGTCATCGGCACCGCGTCCACCGCCCCCGCCTACAGCCTGGCGGCGACGCTCGGTCTCGTCGTCGCCGATGTCGGTTTCCATGCGCCATTCGTCGCGATCGCCGCGTTCGTGCCGATGCTGCTGATCTCGATCGGCTACAGCGAGCTCAACAAGGCGGACCCCGACTGCGGGACGACCTTCACCTGGGCCACGCGAGCCTTCGGCCCCAAGACGGGCTGGGCGGGTGGCTGGGGCATCATCGCCTCGGACGTGCTCGTCATGGCGAGCCTTGCCGAGGTGGCCGGTCAGTACGGCTTCCTGCTCTTCAACGCAAAGGGCATCGGGGACAACCCGACCAGCTTCTGGGTGCTCCTCGTGGGCGTGCTGTTCATCGTCGTCCTGACCTACATCTGCTACAGGGGCATCGAGGTCTCGGCGCGAGTCCAGCAGGTCCTGTTGTCGATCGAGCTCGTCATGCTGGCCGTCTACGCGGTCGTGGCACTGGTCAGGGTGGGCACGGGCCACGCACCGGCAGGCCACCTGGTGCCGAGCATGTCGTGGTTCAACCCGACGACCGTCTCTCCGACAAAGATCGTCGACGGACTCGTCCTCATGCTGTTCATCTACTGGGGCTGGGACACCTCGCTCTCGGTGAACGAGGAGACGAGCGACAAGGATCGCCTTCCGGGCTTGGCGGGGATGATCGCCACGGTACTGCTGCTGGCCACCTACGGACTGGTCACCATCGCCGCGCAGGCTTTCGCCGGTGTCGGCAAGACGGGGATAGGCCTGGCGAACCCGGCGCACCTCACCGACGTGCTGTCGGTGCAAGGCACCGCCGTGTTCGGATCGGCCTGGATCGGCTCGCTCTTCGCGCACCTGTTGTTGCTGATGGTGCTCTCGTCGGCCGCCGCGTCCACGCAGACCACGATCCTGCCCACGGCCCGCACGGTGCTCTCGATGAGCGTGTACAAGGCCGTGCCCGACGCGTTCGGGACCATGCACAAGAAGTACCTGACTCCGACGGTCGCGACCGTGGTGATGGGCGGGGTCTCGATCGTGATGTACGCGCTCATGAACTACCTCTCCGGCGGCTACGTGATCGCGGACTCGGTCACGGCCATCGGCGTGTGGATCGCCTTCTACTACGGCCTGACCGGATGGACATGCCTGTGGTACTACCGCAAGGTCCTCACGCGAAGCTCGCGTGACCTGCTGATGAAGGGGGTCCTGCCAGGCCTCGGCGGGCTGATCCTGTTCGCTGCGGGGGCCTGGAGCTTGGAGCAGGACTGGTTCTACTCGAGCAATCAGAGCTACACCTCCTTGCAGTTGCCGTTCGCCCCGCACTGGGACATCGGCGGGGTGTTCCTGATCTTCCTCATCAGCGCGCTCATCGGTCTTGTCTGCGCCGTGGCCTGGCGCTTGGCAGGGCCGGGGTTCTTCCGCGGGGAGACGCTCAACCGCTTTACGCCCACGCTCGTGCCAGAAGGTGCCGCCCTGCCACTCGTGCCGGAGGTCGCCGCCTCGCCACCTGCGCCGGAGAGCACACGAGCTTGGGAAGGACAAGGACAAGACGGCTCGGGCTCCGGTCCGGTCTGATCGTCGACACAAGGACCGCGCCACAGACAGCCCGCCGTGCTCATCGCAGCCGAGCTCGGGACGGCTTGACGCCGACCCGGCTCGAGGGCGGCCCGCTGGGCACAGGGACCCTCGACGGCCAAGTCACGATTTCGGAAAGGAGAGCAGTGCCATGGAGGAGAACCTGGAGAAGTACCGCCCGTTGTTCATCGGCGGGGAGTGGGTGGATCCCGCCGAAGGCGAGACAGATGACGACATCAACCCGGCCACCGCCAAGACGATCGCCAAGGTTGCCGTCGCCGGCACCAAGGACGTCGGTCGTGCGGTGAGCGCGGCGCAGAGGGCCTACGACGAGGTCTGGTTCGACACACCGCCCAAAGAGCGCAGCGCCATGCTCCTCAAGCTCGCCGATGCCATCGACGCCGATGCGGCCGAGCTTGCCCGGCTCGAGTCCATCGACGTCGGCAAGCCGATCACGGTCTCGCAAGCCGACATCCCCTTCGTGTCCGACAGCCTGCGCTTTTTCGCCGGCGCCGCCCGCTGCCAGGAGGGCAAGTCCACCGGAGAGTACGAGAGGGGCTTCACCTCCATGATCCGCCGGGAACCATTGGGCGTCACCGTCGGCATCTGCCCCTGGAACTACCCCTTGATGATGGCCGCCTGGAAGCTCGGCCCCGCCTTGGCCGCCGGCAACACCTCGATCATCAAGCCGGCGCAGATCACACCGCTCACCACGCTTCGCCTGGCCGAGCTGGCGGCCGACATCCTCCCCGCAGGTGTGTTCAACGTGGTGACCGGTCGCGGCGCGGTCATCGGCGACGCCCTCACACGACACCCGGCGGTCCGCCTCGTGTCTGTCACCGGCGACACCGCCACGGGCAAGATCATCGCCGCCGCATGTGCCGAGACAGTCAAGCGCGCCCATCTCGAGCTCGGCGGCAAGGCCCCGGTGGTGGTCTTCGACGACGCCGACGTGGCGGCCCTGGTCGAGACGCTGAAGTTCGCCGGCTACGCCAACACCGGCCAGGACTGCACGGCGTCATGTCGCGTGGTGGCAGGTCCCAGGATCTACGACGACCTGCTCTCGGCCCTGGTGCCCGCCGTCGAGTCGATCAAGGTCGGCGACATCACCGACACCGAGGTCGAGGTGGGACCGCTGGTATCGGCCCGCCAGCGCGAAGCCGTGAAGGGCTTCGTCGGGCGGGCCCAGGACGCCGGGGCCGAGGTCCTCACCGGTGGTGAGGAGATCTCAGGACCGGGCTTCTACTACAAGCCGACCGTGGTCACCGGCGTCGACCAGAAGGCCGAGATCGTGCAGCGGGAGGTCTTCGGGCCGGTGGTCACCGTACAGCGTTTCTCCGACGAGGACCAGGCCGTGGCCTGGGCCAACGACGTCGACTACGGGTTGGCGTCCTCGGTGTGGACCCGCGACATATCACGCGCGATGCGCGTCGCCCGCCGGCTGCAGTACGGGGCGGTCTGGATAAACACCCATTTCTGGCTCACCCCCGAGATGCCGCACGGCGGCTACAAGCAGAGCGGCTACGGCAAGGACATGTCCATGTACTCCCTCGAGGACTACACCCAGATCAAGCACGTCATGACGCCGCTGGCGTAGAACAACGACCCGTCGTGGCGCTGACCCGGGCCGTTCGATCCTGAGCGGCCCGGCCGCGGCGAGCTTCCAGGTCGTCGCGGCCCAACCTCGGCTCCTCGTGACCGCAGTCGGCTTCCCGGCTCAAGTGTCGAGTCGCACCGGGCCGTCGCCAATCAGAGGGAGCGACCGCAGGCGTCGCCCCGTCGCGTCGAAGATGGCGTTGGCGACCGCAGGTGCAACCGCGATCATCGGCGTCTCGCCGGCCCCCGCCGAGGGCAGGTCCGCACGGTTCAACAGGACGACCTCGATCGGCGGTACGTCGGAGATCCGCGGGACGCGATAGCCGGAGAACGAGCCGTTGGTGATGGCCCCGGCGCTGAAGCGGACCGCCTCGAACAGCGCACCCCCGAGAGCCAGGACCGTGGCGCCTTCTATCTGGTTGATCACGGTGCCGGGGTTGACCACGGCACCGCACTCATAGGCGGTGACGATACGGACCACCCGGAGGTGGCCGTCCCGGCCGACGACGACCTGCGCGGCGGTGGCAACCCTTCCCTCCTTCTCGAGCCCGCAGGCGACGCCCCGGCCGGAGTTGTCGTGCCCGGCCGCCCACCCGAAGCGCTCGGCAGCCGCTCGCAGCACATCGGCGAGCCTTTCGTCGGCCAGGTTGGCGAGGCGGAACTCGACCGGGTCGCGACCGAGCCGGTGGGCCAGCTTGTCTATGTGCGACTCTCTTGCGAAGTTGTTGGCGTTGGCCGCCAGAGCCCGGTAGGAGGCCTGGGCGAGGGGGCTCTCGGCAGGCTGGTAGTCGAGCCGCTGGTTGGCCACCCGGTAGGGGGTCGCGATGGCGGCCTGGCCCGAGTTGATGTTGGTGAAGGTCCATGCGGTCAGCTCGCCATCGCCCGTCGCTCCGGCTGCCACGTCGATGACCGCGGCGGGACGCAGGGTGCCGACGGTGAACTCTTCAGAGCGGCTCCAGGCGACCCGGACCGGCTCGCCGATCTCCTTGGCCAGGATGGCCGCCTCGGTGGCGACACCGGCCGCGTGCTTGCCGCCGAACCCGCCGCCCGTCGGCGGCACGATCACCCGGACGTCCTGCTCATCCAGACCGAGGGCTGCGGCGACCTGGGCCCGGACCGGGAAGGGGGTCTGGGTCCCTGTCCAGATCGTCAGCCGTCCGTCGTGGTCCCAGACCGCCACCGCGGCACGGTTCTCGAGGGCGGCGGGGGCGAGGTAGGCGGTGGTGTAGGTGGCGTCCTCCCGCACGGCCGCGTCCTTCAGGGCGATCTCGGGCTC
Organism: uncultured Acidimicrobiaceae bacterium; assembly: GCA_963841155.1. Lineage (GTDB taxonomy): Bacteria > Actinomycetota > Acidimicrobiia > Acidimicrobiales > Bog-793 > Fen-455. The sequence goes on from CAWJBM010000003.1 coordinate 121,019, forward strand.
CCCGAGCTCGTAGTGGAACGGCCCGTTCCAGCCGTCTGCTCCTGTCGCCGGATGCGAGCGCAGGAACGCTTCGAGGTCGCTGTCCGACGGCGCCTCGGGAACCTCCCACTCGGCCACGAGCTCGGCCAGCGCCATACGGGCTTGCGCGCTGTCGCGAGCCACGACACCGGTGCCCACGGCGGTTCGGACCACGACCACGTCGCCACGACCGTCGAGCGCTGTTGCGTCGAGGTGACCGAGCACCGCTCCGAACACGGGCGGGCGCAACATGGCGCCGTGCCACAGGCCCGGCATGCTCAGGTCCGTGACGAACTTGCGGGTGCCCGTTACGGCCTCGATCGTCGCCGGGGGTATGTGCGGGGCCCCGGCGATCTGCCACTGCGACGGGCGCGTGACCGTGGGCTCGTCGGTGACGATCTCGATTCTCCGTGAGCCCGGAGACGGTGCCGACAGCGAACGCGCGTGGGCGGCGACCTGGCTGAGCGCGCTGCCAGCATCGGGCATGGAGCGGCTCCCGAACGTGCCCATGTCGTAGGGGCAAAGATCGGTGTCCCCCATCGCGAGACGGACCCGGTCGACTGGAATGCGGAGCTCCTCGGCGACGAGGAGGCGCAGCGCGGTGCGGTTGTCCTGGCCCATGTCGACCTTGCCGGTGAATGCCGTGACGATCCCGTCACCTCCGACATGCAGCCAGGCGCCGCCGCTGGTCGACCAGGTACCCGGTGCCGGCCTCTTAGGCGGGAGCACCACGACCAGCCCGTCCCCGAGAACCCCGAACCAGTCACGGTCCTCAGGCTCGGTCATGTCCCACGGCCGCGCCGGTCTCGGTCCGTCAATGCGCAGGTCGGGCAGCTTCCAGTCCTCGGTGCTCGCCGTGACCGGCACCTCGCCGGCGATGCCGGGCCCCGCCGTCAGCTCGACGGCCCGGTGCACCGCTTTGCGGATGCAGGTGTAGGCGCCACAACGGCAGAGATTGCCGGACAGCGCCTTGTTCACGGCGTCGTCGTCCGGGTCCGGGTGGCGCGCCAACAAGGCCACCACCGAAAGGACCACGCCAGGAGTGCAGTAGCCGCACTGTGCGGCGCCCACCTCGACGAAGGCATGCTGGACCGGGTGCAGCCGGCCGTCGCGCAGGAGCCCTTCGATGGTGGTGACGTTCCGCCCTGCGATGTCGGCTACCTGCTGTTGGCAGGCGCGCACGGGCCGGTTGTCGACAAGCACGGTGCAGGACCCGCACTCCCCCTCCCCGCAACCGGGCTTCGCACCGGTCAGGCCCAGCTCGCCACGCAGCAGCGACAGGAGCGACGCCGTCGCCGGCACCGAGCGCTCGGTCCCGTTGACGGTCAGTGTCACCCGTGACGGCGCGCCAGTGCCTTGGACGAGACCTTGCGACTGGCTCTGGGCCCGACTCTCTCCGCTGCTGGACATGTCTCCATCCTGCCGGGTCCGCATCGGTGGTGCTCGCACGACGCCGCGTTCACAGCCTGCCCACCTTCATTTCTGAACCTCACGGGTCCAGCGCGAAACGGTGGACCTCGTTCGGCCGTGAGGTGCGCTCACCCGGGCGCGGTCGGGCAATGCAGACATGCGAGGGTTCCTGCTGGTCGCCTGCTCGGTGCTGGTGGTGATCGGCGTCGGGGTTGAAGTCATCGCAGCCGGGTCGGTCCCCCTCGGCGCGACGAGCCCGGAGTTGTTCGCGCACACGGTGTTGGGGGAGGCAGGCATTCCACCGGGTGCAGCTTCGACGAGCAAGGTCGTTTCCACCTGGCTCGCGAGCCCCCTCGAGACACGAGGAGTCGGCGGCCTGATCGACCTCCACCGGCTGTAGATCGTCGACGAATCGTCCGCTCTTGTGGAGAGCTACATCGAGGCGCATCTCCCCTGGGGTGCCAGAGTGACCTCGACCGGAAACGGCAGCATTCCGGCCGGCACGGCGAGCGGAGTCGTGGTCTCGTTGCCGATCTCGGGCCCCAATGAGTACCCCGCCCAGTTGGCCTACGATCTCGCGCCCGGCGGGTGGCAACACGACCTACAACGGCTCGACCTCTGCCAAGGAGACGCTCACCGTAGGCGACTGACGAGCTGTCGCCTGGTTGCCGTGGCGGTCGTCTGATCGCCAACAGGCTCTTGTTCCCGCGCAGTCGATGACAGGCACCCGTTTGGGCCGCGCGGGTCGGCGAGGACCTGTTTGAGAGGCTTCCCCGAGCCGGTGTTCTCGGCATTCCTGGACGCCCGGAGACCAAGCACGGGTTGCTGAGGACGGGTGACCCATAGGGCACGATCGTCCCGGGCCGCGACGCCCCCGGATATCGCCTCACGCGTGCAGGAGGGCACTGGTGGCGTCCGCGTACCGACCATGGCGACGGCGCCGGTGATGCGCCCTCGGAGCAGGTAATCGCCGATCTGCGACAGCAAGACGCCGCCCAGGGCGCTCACGTCGGTCCCGGCTGGCGGCCGTCCGGCCCCGTGGGCCTCACAAACACGGTCGGCCCGACTACGACCTTCTCGGCGATGGCCGTGATGGCCGCGTCCCTTGCCCGGGAGGTGGCCGTGCACCCCGCCCCCGGGCATCCCGGCGGCCTCTACGATGTCGTCCATCGACGTCGCGCACAAACCGTTGATCTCGAAAAAACCCCGCGCCGCTTTCAAGACAGCGGCACGGCGCGGACCGGTGCTCGCCTCGGTGGCGTTGTGAGAGGGCGTTCCAACGCGGTGGTGCTCGTCTGCGTGGGCGCGATCGTCGTGGCGCAGTTGATCCTGGTGCTGATGTTCGCCTGGTCGTCCTCACGCGCCGCGCCTCACGAACTGCCCCTCGCCGTCGGCGGTCCCCCGGCGGCCGCGCGCGCGATGGTCCACGCCCTGGAGCATGCTCAGCCAGGCGCGTTCAACCTAGAGGTCCTGTCCGACGACGCGGCGGTCCGCGCCGCGGTCATCGACCGGCAGGTGTACGCCGCGGTCTTCCTGTCCCCCGCCGGCGCCACCGTCTACACGGCCTCCGAAGCGAGCCCGAACGTTGCGCAGATGCTGGCCGAAGCCCTGCCCGCCGCCATCGCCCATGTCCTCCCGCACGCCACCGTGACCGTCACCGACCTGGCGCCGAACCCCGCCGAGGACCCGAAGGGGACGGCGATTCCCGCCGCCCTCATCCCCTTGGCGATGACCTCCATCGCTGCCGGTGCGCTCATAGGGCTGTTGTCACGCGACCGGCGCACACGACTTGCGGGACTGGTCGTCTATGCGATCCTCGCAGGTCTGTTCGCCACCGTGGCCCTTCAAGGCGTGCTCGGGGGGCTGAGCGGCTCCTGGCTTGACAACGAACTGGTCATAACTCTGGGTGCCGGGTCGATCGCGGCTGTCACCTGCGCGCTGGCCGCCATCGCCGGGATCGGGGGAGTCCTCGCAGCCCTCTTCGTGGTGTTCTTCTTCGGCTTTGCATTCTCCGGGGCGACCACCGCATGGCAGCTCATGCCCACCCCATGGGGACGACTCGCCCAATACCTGCCCGTCGGGGCCACCAACACCAGCCTCAGGTCGGTCGCCTTCTTCGACGGCGCCAAGGCCGCAGGACCGCTGGGCGTGCTGGCAGCATGGGCGCTTGTCGGGGTCGCGCTCAGTTTGGCCGGGCACGTTCCCCGCCAGAGTACGCGTTCGCCAGATCCCAGCTGACCGGCGCCCCGGCGACGACCTCGGGCCTTATGAGTCTCCGCAGGCCACCAGCCGTCTCCGCTCCGGCAGGGCGCGCCAGCAGAGCGATGTCCAGTGTTCGTCGGCCCAGATGTCCTCTCAGCCGGCGGCGGGCACGCTGGCCCGCACCAGGGTGGCCACAAGCGCGTCGAGCTGCTCCCGATCCAGGGGCCTCCCGAGCAGGAACCCCTGGGCCCTGTTGCAGCCGGCTTCTCGAACTGCGTCGAGCTGGCTGGCGAGCTCCACACCCTCCGCGACGATCTCGAGTCCGAGGGTCCGCCCGAGCGAGACGAGGGTCTGCACCACCGAGGCGTCCTCCGGCGAGTTAGAGCTCGACTCGACAAAGGAGCGGTCGATCTTCAGCACGTCGATGGGAAAGCGCCGCAGGGACGAGAGCGACGTGTAGCCGGTGCCGAAGTCGTCGACCGACAGGCGCACACCGAGGCCCTTCAGCTTGGTCATGCGGGCGACAACGGAGTCCGGCTCGTGCATCATCGCCGTCTCGGTGACCTCGAGCACGAGATGTGCAGGCTCGAGGCCGCTCTCGGCGAGCGCCCCCGCCACGTCGGTCACGATCCCGTCGGACTCGAGCTCGCGCGCCGAGAGGTTGACCGCGACGTCGAGGTGAGCCCCCAGTCGCTGCCAGCCGGCAGCGGCGCGACAGGCTTCGGAGAGAACGAACCGGCCCAGGTCCACAATCAGGCGTCCCGATGCCTCGGCCAGGGGGAGGAAGTCAGCCGGTGGGAGCAGCCCCCGCTCGGGATGCTGCCAGCGGACGAGAGCCTCCATGCCGCAGATGTCCCTGTGCTCCAGGTTGAAGATCGGCTGATAATGGACGCGCAGCTGGCCTCCGGTGATCGCCGATGTGAGGTCCATCTCGAGCTGGAGCCGCGCGTGGGCGGCAAGCTGCATGCGAGGCCGGAAGCTGACGCAGCGGTTCTTGCCCGAACTCTTCGCCTGGTACATGGCGACGTCCGCCTCCTGCAGGAGCTCCTCGGCGGTGCCATCGGACGCGGTGGCGATCCCGATGCTCGCACTGACCAGGTACTCGCGGCCGTCCAGGAGGAATGGCGGGTGCAGCACGTCGCGCACACGTTGGGCCAACAGCTCGGAGGCGTCCGCCAGCGCCCCGTGCTCGATGAGGACGACGAACTCGTCTCCGCCGAGACGCCCCACGGTGTCGGCCTCACGGGCAACCCGGCGCAGTCGTGTCCCGACGGCGGCCAGCAGCTCGTCGCCGGTGCCATGGCCGAAGCCGTCGTTGACCTCCTTGAAATTGTCCAGGTCGATGAACAGCAGCGACACCGAGCCGTGATTGCGGCGCGCCGCGGCGAGCATCCTCTCTGCCCGGTCGAGCACCAGGGCGCGGTTGGGAAGCCCCGTGAGAGAGTCGTGGAGCGCCTGGTGACGCAGCTGTTCCTCGAGATCTCGTCGGTCGGTGATATCGGTGATCGAGCCGACCAGTCGAGTGGCCGGGCTCGGTGCGCCGGGGATCGCCAGCGCCCGGCAGTGCACCCAGCGGTACGAGCCGTCGCTGTGTCGCAGGCGGTGCTCGGACTCGAGGGCCGTGGAGTCGCCGTTCCTGCACGCGTCGAGCCCTGCGTAGAGCTCTGCCCGGTCTTCTGTATGGACCCGCTCGAGCCACTCGTCGGGGCTCGTCCCGATCTCGCCGGGTTCGCATCCGACCACGGCCTTCCACCGCTCCGTGAAGATGACGCGACCGGCAAGGAGGTCCCAGTCCCAGAGGCCGTCGTTGGCGGCACTTGCGGCCAGGGCGTATCGCTCCTCGCTGAAGCGCAGGGAACGGACCATGCCCTCCTGCTCGAGCGCCATGCTGAGAAGTGCCGCGCACTGGAAGTAGAAGTCGCGCCCCGTGACGACCGTCGTCTCGAGCGGGCTGACAAGGGCCAGCAGGCCCCAGTCCTTGGCGGCGGTCCTGACCGGGAGCACGATGGTGATCTCTCCCGCGGCCGGCTGGGCGAGGGAGACGAGCTCGGGCGGGGGGAAGGACCGGACCCCGACGTGGCCTCCGACCGGGAGGCTGTCGCCGGGGTTGGAGACGAAGGAGCCGGCAAGATCGATGATCATGTCCTCGCCTTGGCGCTCGGTGCTGTCCGAAGGCGCGTCCCGCCAGAGCCCGAGGTAGGCGGCTCGCACCCGTGTCTGGCTCAGGAAGGGCAGGCCGCCGTGGGCGTTCGCCGGGTTTCGCAACAGGTCCAGGCTGATCTGGTACTCGTCCCTGAGCGAATGGTGGAGCCGGCGCTGCGCGTTCTCCTGCTCATGTGCGTACGCCCGTGACAGCACGAGCGAGATCACGCCGATTCGGCGCTCGAACTCGCTGCCCTCGGCCTTGGGCGACGCAGCTTGCAACCCGAAGCTGCGCGCGCACTGGACCGACGCGGGGACGACCTCAAAACGCCTGGTCGAAGAGCAGAGATCCTCGGCCGCCGCGGTCAGCCGCGCGGTCAGCTCTTCGGTCAGCTCGTCTCCCGGCGTCTCGAGAACCTCCGCGATCACCTCGGCCGCGCGCACGGCCACCTCTCTGGCCTCGTCTTCACTCGCCCCCTGCTCGGTCAACAGCTCCAGCAACATGCGTCGTAGGTCCCCAGAAACGGGCGCGCCCGAAGCCACGCCGGCCCTGTCGCCCCGTGCCGGACTGCCCGGTGCGCACCCGCAGGAGGACCGGACGATGTATCGCGTGGGTACCCGGTGGCGCAGCGCCGGTGCGTCGTGGCCGGCGAGCTCGAGGACCAGTTGGGCCGCCTTGGCGCCGATCGCTGCGAAGTCCTGGCGAACCGTCGACAGCGCCGGGGTCGTCAACGCCCCCGCCTCGGTGTCGTCGAAGCCGACGATCGCCTGGTCGCGGGGAAGCACCAGCCCCGCCTTCTTCAGCACGCTCATGATCCCGATGGCGTTGAAGTCGTTCGCGGCGACGACCGCGGTCGAGGGGAGCCCCGCCGCCAGCATGGCCTCGCCAGCCTCGGCACCACCGCGCTCGACGTGGTCGCTCGCCTCGAAAAGCAGCCAGTCCTGAGGCCCCATGCCGTGGCGTGCAAGGCTCTGGCAGTAGGCGTCGTAGCGTTCGCGGATGTCGCTCTGTCCCAGGTTGCCCACAAAAGCGATACGACGATGTCCGTGTTCTATGAGGTGGTCAACGGCTGAGACCGTGCCTGAGCGGTTGTCCGAGGAGACCACCGGGCATGCAAGCCCCTCGACCTCGTTACTCACCAGGACGATGGGGACCCCGGCTGCTTGCAGCTCGAACAGGTACGTGGGCTCGACGGCGTTCACGAGGGCGATCACGCCCGCGAAACGGTCCCAGCCCGCTCTGCAGCGAAAGCGCGACACGGCGCGGTCCACATCGACGTCGCCCGGATCCAATGTCTGGATTCCGACCACCGCCGCGCCGCTTTGCGCAGCGACTTCGGTGATGCCTGCGAACACCTTGCCGAAGAACGTCGCCGCCAACTGTGGCGAGAGGACGCCAATGGTCAGCCTGTCGTTATTCGAAGCCAATGGTCAGCCCGTCTCTGCTCAGATGAGAAAGCTCCCGCAAGCAGCCTTGCCGCATGGTAGTTCTATCGTCACCGCAGCTAAGCGACTTGAACCGCGCAGTACTGACAGCGAGACGCCCGAACCGTGGCCAGCGTTAAGCATTCCGGCAAACCGGCCGATAGTAATCATCGATGAGAACGCGACGAGCGGCGGTCAGGGCGAAGTTTCATCCAAAGGCGTGGCAGGAGAGCGAACCGCTGCGCGGGACCGAGCGCACCTGCATGCGCAACCTGCTGGCCACCACAGAGGAGCGCGTGTACTTCAAGGACGAGCAGAGCCGGTTCCTCCTGGTCAGCGCAGGCTGGATCGCCGCGGCAGCCCCGGGCCACAGCCTGGAAGAGATACTCGGGAAGACCGACTTCGACTTCTTCAGCGAGGAGCACGCCGCAGCCGCCTTCGAAGACGAGCAGCGGATCATCCGCACCGGCGAGCCGATCGTGGGGAAGCTGGAGCGGGAGACCTTCCACAACGGGACCAGTCCCTGGGTCTCGACCACCAAGATGCCGCTTCGTGATGAGAACGGCCGGATCATCGGCACCTTCGGGATCTCCCGCGACGTCACTGCGCAGGTCAGGGCTGAGAACGCCCTGGCCTACCAGGTCCTGCACGACCCGGTGACCGGCCTGGCGAACCGGGTCGCCCTGATGGACCGGCTGTCCCAGGCTCTTGTCGCCCTGGAACGGCAGCCGTCCCGGCTCGCTCTGCTGTACGTCGACCTGGACCACTTCAAGCTGGTCAACGACTCGTTCGGTCACGACGCCGGCGACCAGCTGCTCGCCGAGGTCGGGCACAGGCTCTCGCTCCTGTCACGGCATGTCGACACCGTCGCCCGCCTCGGCGGCGACGAGTTCGTCGTGCTGTGCGGGGCCCTGCGCGACGACGATGACGTCGGTCTCATCGCCGACCGCATCGTCCGGGGGATGCACGCCCCCTATGTGGAGGACGGGCACGACCTCTCGGTGACCTGCAGCGTGGGCGTCGTGGTCACGAACGATCCCCTCTCCGAGCCCGAGCAGCTGATCCGCGACGCCGACGAGGCGATGTACGGGGCGAAACAAACGGGGCGGGACCACTATCGGGTCTTCGACGCCGCCCACCGCGTCCGCACCGTGGCCAGCCGGCTCCAGGACGAGCTGCGCCGTGCGATCGAGGAGGCGGAGCTGTTCCTGCTCTACCAGCCGCTGTTCTCCCTGGAGGACAGGTCACTGGTCGGCGTCGAGGCACTGGTGCGCTGGCGGCACCCCGAGCGCGGGGTCGTGGCGCCCGACGACTTCATCCCCTTCGCCGAGCAGCACGGGCTGGTCGGCAAGATCGACTCGTTCGTCCTGGACGAGGCCTGCCGCCAGCTCGCCGAGTGGACCTCCAGCGACAGCTGGCCGAGTGCCTTCACCATGGCGGTCAACGTGTCGGGGCGCGAGCTGTTGGACCCCGAGTTCGCCGGGCGTGTCGCCGAGGTGATCGGCCGCCACGGCATCGAGCCGTCGCTGCTGTGCCTGGAGATAACCGAGACCGCGTTCGTCGGCCAGTGGGGCGACCTCCAGGAGAAACTGTCTGCGCTGTCCAAGCTCGGCGTGCGCCTGGCCCTCGACGACTTCGGAACCGGCTACTCGTCGCTCGCCCACCTGCAGCGAACGAAGGTCGACATCTTGAAGATCGACCGCAGCTTCGTGGCCCAGATCGGCAGGAGCTCGCGCGACCGCGAGATCGTCGCTGCGGTGACGGCGATGTCCCACGCGCTCGGCATAACCGTGGTCGGCGAGGGCATCGAGACCAGCAACCAGCTCGACACGCTCGCCGGGCTGGACTGCGACCAGGGTCAGGGGTTCCTCTTCGCGCGCCCGCTGTCGCCGGAGGCGGTCGCCACGCTGGTGGCCTGAGCGTCGCCCAGTTGCGCTGCAACCGGCGAGCAGCCGGCTACCGCCGGACCAACAAGGTGCTCGGTCCGCAGCTCTCGCAGCCCGGCTGGCCGTGGATCCGCACCAGGACAGGCGACGAGGCACCTCGAGGTGATCGCAGGCCTATCCGAGGTGATCGAGTTGACGGGCGGTGAGGTCCCGGACCTCGGCGTAGCGTTCGCGGACCCACGGTGTCGCTTCGGCCTCGAAGTTGGCACCGCCCTCGACCAGCCAGACCGGGGGTGCCTCCGCCCCGGTCCACACCCAGGCGGCCTGGCGAGCGGCGCCGTCGGCAACGTACTCGCCCTCGGGTGCTGCAACGACCGGGCGACCGAGGATGGCCGGGGCGATCCGCCGCACCGCCTCCGAGCGGCTGCCTCCGCCGATCAGGACGACCCTGGAGATTTCGACGCCCTGTCCGACGAGCGCGTCCAGTCCGTCGGCCAACAGACAGAGCATGCCTTCTACGGCCGCCCGGGCGAAATAGCCGGGCGTGGCGGTGGCCAGGCGCAGTCCGTGGACGGCGCCGGTCGAGTCCGGGCGGTTCGGCGTCCGCTCGCCCTCGAGGTAGGGAACGAGAACGAGGCCTCCACAGCCGGCCGGCGCGCCGAGGGCCAGCCGGGAAAGCTCGGCGTGGTCAACACCGAGTAGCGCGCAGGCCGCGTCGAGCACGCGGGCGGCGTTCAGCGTGCACACCAGCGGAAGAAAACGGCCGGTCGCATCGGCGAACCCGGCCACGAACCCGCTCGGGTCCGCTGTGGGACGCTCGGCCACGGCGAACACCGTGCCGGAGGTGCCGATGGATATCACCGCGTCGCCCGGTCCGGCACCGATGCCGAGCGCGGCGGCGGCATTGTCCCCGGTTCCCGGCCCGAGCAGGGTGCCCTTTGGCGTCGCGCCGGCTCGCTCAGATGCTCCGAGCACCCGAGGGAGGAGCGCGCTGTGGCCGAGACCGCGCTCGAGCAGGTCCGGACGGTACGCATTCGTGGCCGGCGACCAGTACCCGGTGCCGCTGGCGTCGCCCCGGTCGGTGACCAGCCTCTCGAGGACGTCGCCGCTCGTCGGCTGCCGGCCGGCCGCCCCGTAGCCCATGAGCCGCCAGGTGAGCCAATCGTGCGGCAGACAGACCGCGGCAACCCGCTTGGCGGAGTCGGGCTCGTTCTCGGCCAGCCAGCGGAGCTTGGTGACGGTGAAGGCCGCGACCGGCACGGTCCCGACCGCCTCGGCCCAGGCCCGCCGGCCCGTTTCGCCGGGGCCGAGCTCGGCCACAAGCTCGTCGGCCGCCGCCGCCGAGCGCGTGTCGTTCCACAACAGGGCCGGACGGACGACTGCCCCCGTCTCGTCGAGACAGACCATCCCGTGCTGCTGCGCGCCGACGGCGATCGCCGCCACGTCCTCCAGCCCTCCGGCCTCGTCGATGGCCGCCTGCAGCGCGGACCACCAGGCGGCCGGGTCGACCTCGCTGCCCTCAGGATGCGAGGCGCGCCCCTGGCGCAGCAGGGCACCGGTGTCGAGGTCGCGCACCACGACCTTGCAGGACTGAGTCGAGGAGTCGACCCCGGCGACACGCGTCATCAATACCACCTCCGCAAAAGGGGCTTCGCCCCAGATCAACGAGTTGTTCCAACCGATTCCACCGAAGACCGTAGCTGGGACCCGGCCTCACGGAAAGCTACGCGGAGCCTCCGCTGCCGCCCGGGCGTGCGCCGAGCCCCGGAGCAGGCCGGGCACGACCAATGGGCTCGGCCGGCCTGTGGACGCAAATACCGTCCTCGAAGTAACTTCTCGACCGAAGTGCGGCCGCTCTCGACCGGCGCATTGCCGGCCCGGACCGGCATTCACAGCGCCCCGCCGGGGCGGCGACAAGCGAAGGAAGCGCCAAATGGAGTTCCTCAACGAGCACGTGGCGGTAACCGGAGCGAGCGGGGGCATCGGACGGGTCCTGTGTGAGCACCTGACGGGCCTGGGGCTGACCGTCTTCGGCCTCAACCTCAAGAGGGACCCCGACCCTCCGGCCGGGGTGCGCTCCCTGCCGGTCGACGTCACCGTGGCCTCGAGCGTCGACGAGGCGGTCGCCTCGGTCTATGAGCTCGCCTCGGGGCCCGTCGACCTCATCTGCTGTGCCGGCATCGTGGAGAACAACGTGCCGGCCGAGGAGATGTCGGTCGAGCAATTCGACGCCGTGATGGCGGTGAACCTGCGCGGCGTCTTCCTCAGCTGCCGTGCCTTCGGTCGCCGGCTGCTGGAGCATGGCGGCGGGAGCATCGTGAACGTCGCCTCGATATCGGGAAACTGCATCGTAAACTTCCCGCAGCGCCAGTGCGCCTACAACGCCTCGAAGGCGGCGGTCACAGCCCTCACGAAGTCCCTCGCCGTGGAGTGGGGGCCGCGAGGGGTACGGGTGAACGCCATCTCCCCCGGCTATGTCAACACGCCGCTGCTCAGCTTGAAGACGCACCTGTTCGAGCAGTGGAAGGCCGGGATCGTCCTCGACCGCTTCGCCGAGTCCGTCGAGATCGCCCGGGCGGTGGCCTTCCTGCTGAGCACCGACTCCAGCTACTGCTGCGGGACCGAGCTGGTCATCGACGGGGGATACACCTTGCGCTGAGCCACCTACGGCGACTCGTTTCACCCGACCGCCTCGGCGGTATGGTCTCATCATGAGACAGACACAGGCGCCGATCGCGTCCGGCGTCCAGATCGGCTTCACAGGGTCCGCCAGATGAGGGCAGTCGTCTATGACGCACCGCGGCAGTTCGAGGTGCGGACGGTTCCGACACCCGAGCCTGGCGCGGGGGAGGTACGACTCGCCGTCGAGATGGCCGGCATGTGCGGGACCGACCTCCATATCCATGACGGGGGCTTCTTCTCGAAATACCCGTTGACGCCCGGTCACGAGATCGTCGGTCGCGTCGACTCGGTCGGGGACGCGGTCGACGATCTCGCGCTCGGCCAGCGGGTCGCCGCCGACAACACCGTGCTCTGCGGCCACTGTCGGTCCTGCCGGCGCGACGAGCCGCTGTTCTGCCGCAACTTCTACTCACTGGGCGTGAACGGGCCGGGGGCATTCGCCGAGTACGTCATCGTGCATGCGGACAAGTGCTTCCCGGCCGACGACCTTGATCTGAGCGTTGCGGTGATGACCGAGCCGACGGCGTGCGCCATCCACGGAATGGACGTGCTCAACTTGCGGCCAGGCTCGGACGTGCTGGTGTTCGGAGCGGGCCCGACCGGCCTGGTGCTGGCGCAACTGCTCGTGCACGGCGGGGCGGCCCGGGTCACCGTGGCGGCCCCGACGGAGTTCAAGCTGGCTCTGGCCCGCGGCTACGGGGTCGACACGACGGTGCAGATCGACCGGGCGGACCCGGGCGCTTCGTTCGCGGTGCTGCGCGAGAACGCGCCGGAGGGCTACGACGTCGTCGTCGAGGCGACCGGCGCCGTTGCGGTCGGCGAGCTGTGCCTGCCGCTCACCGGCGATGGCGGCACCGTCCTCATCTACGGGATGGCCGACGAACAGGCCCTCCTCCCGACCCGTCCCTACGATGTGTTCCGTCGCGAGCTGACGGTGAAGGGCTCTTTCGCTCAGACTCACTGCTTCGACCGCTCCCTCGCCGTGCTTCGCTCTGGTCGCGTGCGCACCGAGGGCATCGTCACCCACGAGTTCCGGCTCAGCGACTACCACCGCGCCATCGAGGCGCTGCGGCACGATCCCTCCTGCATGAAAGCGGCAATCGTCTCCTGAGGTACCCGGTAGTCGGCCGGCTCGCGGACGGCCCGGGCGCCTGAGCGGTCACGCCGCCCGGGGCTAGTCTCTGGGTGCGCCGGGTCAGGAAGGAACTGAACGCCGATGGTGCAATTGTCGAACAAGGCGGCCGTGCTTCACGGCATACGCGACCTCCGCATCGAAGACCGGCCGCTGCCCGTTCCAGGCCCCCGGCAGGTCCTCGTCGAGGTGGCGTCAGTCGGCATCTGCGGGTCAGATGTCCACTACTACGAGCACGGCCGGATCGGCGACTTCGTTGTGACCGCACCGATGGTGCTCGGCCACGAGGCCTCGGGAACCGTCGTCGGCCGGGGGGAGTCCGCGCGGCGACACGAGCTCGGACAGCGAGTAGCCCTCGAGCCGGGCGTGCCGTGCGGCTCCTGTCGGGAGTGCCGTACCGGCCACTACAACCTCTGTCGGGACGTGGTCTTCTTCGCCACGCCGCCGATTGACGGCGCGCTCGCCCGCTACGTGAGCATCCACGAGGACTTCGCGTTCGGGCTGCCCGACCAGGTCACCTATGACGCCGGCGCCCTCTGCGAGCCGCTCTCGGTCGGACTCTGGGCCTGTCGCAAGGCGGAGATAACGGTGGGGGCGCGCGTCGCGGTCGCCGGTGCTGGGCCGATCGGTGCTGTGGTCACTCTCGTGGCCCTGGCGGCCGGTGCCACGGAGGTCATCGTCAGCGACCCGGTGCCTGCGCGCAGAGCACGCCTGCTCGCTATCGGCGCGACGTCGGTGGTCGACACGTCCTCGTCGAGCCTCGAGCACGAGGCGGCGGACGCGGACGCGTTCATCGACTGCTCGGGCTCACCGGCCGCGGTCCTGGACGGCATCCGGTGCGTGCGCCCGGCGGGAGCCGCCGTGCTGGTGGGGATGTGCCCGTCCTCCGAGGTGCCCATCCCCATTTCCAGCGTTCAGACCCGGGAGATCCGCGTGACCGGCACGTTCCGCTACGCGAATACCTACCCGGAGGCGATCGCGCTCATCGCCTCCGGGGCGATCGATCTCGAAGGGCTCGTCGACGCACGGTTCTCACTGGAGTCGAGCGAGGAAGCACTCACCTCGGCGCGTCGCGATCCGTCGCTCCTCAAGCCGCTCGTCCGGGTGGCCGCGTCTTGAGCGCCGGCCACGGTGCCGGCTTCGCTGTCGCCGGGAGCCTTCACGCGCACGAGCCGGGCGTCCGCTCGTCACCCGGCAAAAGAGCAAAGCCTGGGCGGTGCCCGGTGAGCTCGCTGGTCGGCTCGCATCAGCCGCCGTGGCTCTGGCGGGACGGCTGTGACCGACACGAGTTGTGTGGCCGGGCCGCCGGCGACCTCGGACAACCGGTGCCGGGAAGAGCCTTCCTGCACTGGGGCGTCCGGTCTCCTCTCGTCTCGCGCCGATCACCGGCGGGACATTGACGAGCCACGATGACAGTCGTTTGCCAACACCCTGTTGAGTTCGCAATGGCCGTGGCGACAGGGATCCCCGAGCGAACCAGCACGGCGCGCCTGAAGCCCGCCGAGCCGATCGGGAGCGAGTCGAGCACCCAAGAACGAGCGAAGCCTTCCGTCGAGGTGAGCAGATAAGGAGCCGAACCCGAGTCGGACGGGTCCCGGCTGGCAAGAGGAGGAACACGACGTGGCTGTATACGGCGGCATCGAGCTCGGCGGCACGAAATGCGTCTGCGCGGTCGGCGACGGCTCGGACGACGCCTGGACCGGCACAGTCATCCCGACAACCGATCCGGAGACAACGACCAAAGCGGCCGTCGACTGGTTCCGTGACGTGCAGACGCGCTCGGGCCTCTTGGTGTCCCTGGGAGCTGCAAGCTTCGGTCCCCTCGATCCTGAGACCGGCGTCATCACGCAGGCAACCCCGAAGACCGCGTGGCGGGGTTGGCCCGTCCGCGCGAAGTTCGAACGCGCCCTCGGCGTGCCCGTGCAGCTCGACACCGACGTCAATGGAGCCGCGCGAGCCGAGCGGGCCTGGGGTGCCGCCCAAGGATATTCCGACGTGCTCTATATCACAGTCGGCACCGGGATCGGCGTGGGGGCGATAGTCAACGGGACAGTGGTTCACGGGCGGTCACATCCCGAGATGGGACACATGCGGATTCCCCAGCACCCCACCGATTGTCAGCCGGGCGCTCCCGAACAGATGTGGACCGGGAACTGCGTCATCCATGGCAATTGCTGGGAAGGCCTGGCCTCAGGCACAGCGAAGGCACAGCGGTCGGCGCTCTGGGCGCAGGCATCCCTGGAGCCCCCCGACGCGCACATGCTGGAGAGCGAATACATAGCCCTCGGCTTGGTGAATCTCATCTGCACCTATCGTCCTGAGCGGGTCGTCATCGGTGGAGGCGTGATGCGGGGCGCCGCGCTCCTGCCGAGGATCCGGCTGAGGACGCGCGAGCTGCTCGACGTGGCGTACTTCCCGGAAGCAGGTCAGATCGAGGAGCTGGTCGTCGGACCTGGGCTCGGAGGCGCCGCCGGGGTTGCCGGCGCCATCTTGCTGGCAGCGGAACTGAGACCGGGCCATCTGCAGTGCCGCTCGGTTGCCCGACTGGCCGGTCACTTACAGGCAGGATTGACGGGTATCTAGTTCTTCTCATACGGCGAGACCTTGAATGGTGTGACGAGCCTTTCGCGGCGAGCCCGGGGTCCGTGTCGGTGACGTGGTCGTGCACGGCGAGGTCGAGCCTGCGAGCGCCCGCCGGGCCCCCATCGGGGCGGGCGGTTGATCGAACTTGAGGAACGGCCCGTACAGGAGGTAGACAACCAGGCAATGGCTCGGAGACGCTAGCAGCGCGAAGACCGCGACTACTCTGCAGATACCGGCCTTGCCCCGGCGAGCCTCGCAGGCCAGCCACATACCCACGAGGATGACCAGGTCCGTGATCAACGCTGGGATGAAGCTCATGAGCGCCGGGCTGATGCCTACAGCGAGCACCCCGAAGGAGTAGAAGACCACGTCGATGGTCCAGACTGATTCTCGGGCGGCGCCCGGGGCGCCCAACCGACCAAGCACTGAGGCCAGCCCGGCGAGCACCGGAATGGGTGCGGCGACAGGCGTGTCCGCGCCATCTCGCAGGAGTGTCGCGCGCTGGTGGGAACGCCGAGGTGCCGATGTGTTCGGTGTCTCGGCCATCGTCGGCTTCGTCCTCGCCTATCTCTCGCCGGCAGTCAAGGACGGCGGGAGCTTCGGAAGCTTCGACACGGTGCTCTCCTTCACCTCACTCAGCGCCAGCGCCTACCCGGGTGTGACCCACAACGCGCTGAACGGCGACTCGGTCACCCAGATGGTGCCCTTCAACACCTTCGACTGGACGGCGATCCACCATCTCCAGTTCCCGCTCTGGAACGACCTGAGCCTGCTCGGGCTGAACCAGTTCCTCAACTTCCAGTCCGCCGTCTTGAGCCTGCCCGATCTTGTGAGCTATCTCGCCCCGCTGCGGTACGCGTTCCTCGTCGTCGTCGCGATGAAGATGCTCATAGCCGGGACAGGTGCCTACGTGCTGTGCCGCGTGCTCGGCCTGCGACCGCTCGCCTCGGCGCTGGGTGGGGTCACCTTCATGCTCTCGGGCGCGTTCTCCGCCTGGCTCGCCTGGCCGCTGTCGGGCGTTGTGGCCTGGCTCGGCTGGATCGTGGCGCTCGCGATCCTCGCTTACCGCTGGAAAACAAGGCGCTCCTACGTGGTCCTGCTGGCGTTGTCGGTCGCCTTCTGCGTGTACGGGGGGTTCCCCGAGGCGTACTTCTTCGTCGCGGCGGCGCTGGTGACCTTCTTCGCCGTGTTGGTGGCGCTGGCACTCGTGGGCAGGCGTCGGCTCTCGCTCCCAGGAGTAGTGCGCGTCGCCGTCGGGGTCCTCGCGGGAGGCGTGCTCTCGTCCCCGTTGTGGTTACCCGGACTACAGGTCGTGGGCGGCAGCCACCGCGCGACGTCGTCCGGCTTCCCCGGCGCCGATGCGGGCTCCCTCGGCCTTCTCGTCGCGCCGGGGTACTACGGGCTGCCCATCAAGGGAAGTGCCTGGTTCTTCCCCCACGGCAACTACTACGAGACGGTCGTCTATGTCGGGGTCATCGCGCTCGTCCTGGCCGGGGCCGCAGTGCTGCGCTGGTGGCGGCACCCGACGGTCATCGCCCTGGTCGCGACGGTCGTGGTCACGATGTTGATCTCCTACCAGACCAAGTCGTTCCATGTCGTGTTCGACCTCTTGAGACACTCGAGCGTCGACACCGTGCCGATCAGGCGGATGCGCGCGATCCTCGGCCTGCCCCTCGGCGTGCTGTCGGCCTTGGGGCTCGAGACTCTGCTTCACGCGCGGGGCGAGCGTCGCATGTTGATCGCGTACTGGGCCTTGAGCGCGATCGTCGCCGCATTCGTCGCCGTTCTGTGGTACCGGGCTCTCAAGGGCGCGTCCCCGACAACCCTTCGCGAACTCAAGCTCGACAGCCTCTGGTGGCCAATCGGGCTCGTCGCGGCGTGCATTGTTGCCGGCATCCTGTTCCTCTTGGTGCGCAAGCTCGCACACCGTCGCTCCGCCCGGCGGATCGTTGTCGCGGGAGCAGTCGTGCTCTTCGGCGCAGAGACGGCCTTCCTTCTGTTCTCCGGAGTCGGGATCAGCTCCTACAGCCAGAGCTTCTTCCCCGTCACGCCGGCGATCGCACGGCTCGAGGCGGTCGTGGGCTCTGGTCTTATCGGGATCGACACAGGAAAGCCGTCACAGCCGCAGAAGATCGCGCATGCCGGCATCTTCCCGGAAGCCAACCTCGGCTACGGGCTCGCCGAGTTCGGAGGATACGACCCCTTGATCCCGCAGGTGTACTTCAAGACCCGGGGCGGCGCGCCGCATGTCGAGCCCGACATCGACTCCGCCGCGCTCGCCCGCAGGTTCGGGATCGAGTGGATCTTGCAGGTGCCCAAGCGTCACTTGCCACGACCGCCCGGCACCCGCTATGTCGGGTCGTTCGCGGGTGAATCTCTGTACGCGGTTCCTGGCGCGACACGTTTCTCCGTGATCGCCAAGAGCGGCCTGGGCGCCTCGGAGCCCGCGTCTTCCATAAGACATCCCGTGGCAAGCAGTTGGACCTTCACGACCGACGCCTCTACACCAAGCCGGCTAGTCATGCGCGTGACCGACTACCCGGGCTGGCACGCCTCGATCGACGGGCGCGCATTGCCGCTGTCGCGTTACGAGGGCCTCATGTTGCAGGCGGCGCTCCCTGTCGGCCGTCATGTCATCCACCTCTGGTACCTACCAGAGCGGCTCGTCATCGGGGCGTTGCTTGCTCTTGCCATCCTCGTCGCACTGCTCGCGTGGGCTGGGTGGCCTCTTGTGTGGCGCAGGTCGCGACCTTCGCCCGAGCCCGCGGAGTTCGGCGAATCGTTCGCCCCGGCGCTGGAGGCGGCCGAGACCGCAAGCCGCGGGCGGACAGCGGCGGTGAGGTCGGGGCCTTAGGCCTGTGACCGAAGGCGACGTCGGTGGCCTGACCCCCTAGGAGCGTGGGTCAGAATCCACCACTGACCCGTTCGTAGCTGTGAACATCGTCTCATGACCTCCGTGCTCTCCGATGACCAGCTCTTCGAAGTGGAGATGGGCGAGGCGGAAGCCCCGAAGGCGACTCCGGTCGGCGAGGCGAAGACCTTCCGCCGCTACGACCAGAGCCAGTGCTTCTTGTTGCCACCCTCGCTCGATGACTGGCTCGACGAGGACGACGAGGCGCGCTTTGTCTCCGAAGTAGTGGAGAACCTCCTCGACCTCACCGCGGTCTACGCCTCCTATGAGTCCGCCTCGGGCGCCCCGCCCTATGAGCCGCGGATGATGTTGAAGCTGTTGCTCTACGGTTACGCGACCGGGGTCACCTCCTCGCGCGAGATCGAGCGCCGCTGCAAGCGCGACATCGCCTTTCGATGGCTGGCGGCGAACGAGGCGCCCGACTACCGCTCGATCAGCCGCTTTCGCCGCCGCCACCTCGACGCGCTCCGGCCACTCTTCCTCCAGGTGCTCGGCCTGTGCGCGAAAGCAGGGCTCGTGCGACTCGGGCGCGTCGCTCTCGACGGCACCAAGCTCGTCGCCAACGCGTCGCGCCACAAGGCGATGAGCTATGACCACATCGTGCCGAAGATCGAACAGCTGCAAGCCGAGGTCGACGCCATGCTCGCCGAGGCAGAAGCGGTCGATGAGGCCGAGGACGAGGCCTATGGAGCCGACCACCGGGGCGACGAGGTCGCTCCCGAGCTCGCCCGGCGTGAGAGCCGCCTGCAAAAGCTGCGGGCGGCGAAGGAGGCGATCGAAGCCGAGGCGCGCGACAAGGCCGAGGCGGCGGCGCGAAACAAGGCCGAGACGGCCGGCAAGTCCGAGGGGGAGGTCACCGCCACCGGTGTGGCCGCAGCGGGGAAGGCGAAGCCGAAGCTCTCCGCCCAGCGCAACTTCACCGACCCCGAGAGCCGGATGATGAAGACGAACCACGGCTTTGACTACGCGTTCAACGCCCAGGCGGTGGTCGACGAGCAGAGCCAGGTCGTGCTCGCGGCAGAGGTCACCCAAGAGGCCGGCGACGTCGACCAGTTGGTACCGATGACCGAAAAGACCGAAGAGAACCTCGTCGGAGCCGGGATCTCCGGCTCCCCGAGGACGCTTCTCACCGATGCCGGCTACTGCTCGGAGGAGAACCTCGAGGCGGCCGAGGGCCTCAACCCCGACGTCCTTTGTGCCACCGGACGGCAACGCCACGGCGAGAAGTTCCAAAAGACACCCCGCGGACCGATCCCGAAGAACGCCACGAGACGCGAGAAGATGGCCCGGCGGCTGCGGACGAAGAAGGGCCGTGCCGACTACGCCCGCAGAAAGGCGATCGTCGAGCCGGTCTTCGGACAGGTGAAGGTCCGTCAGCACGCCGGCCAGCTCCGCCTGCGCGGCCTCGCCGGTGCGCAGGGCGAGTGGACACTCCACATGCTCTGCCACAACCTGCGCAAGCTGCAGAACGCAGGCGGAAGCGCGGCGCTCGCGTTCGCATGAGGCCCTAAGGCCGCTCCTTGGCCGCCTTGGACTCGACTCGGCGGCCGGTTTCCTGCCCGAACAGAACCTGATCAGGGCGAGATGGACGATCGCGCGCGTCGGAGCTGGCCACCTGGCCGGTTCTGACTCACGCTCCTAGCCCCGACGGAAGCAGGACGCGCACGCCTGCGACCTGTTGCGATCCCGGCGGCCACTCCGCCGCTTTCGCCGCTCTGGTGGCTCTCCTCTGTGCCACGCCGGTCCACACCGGCTGTGGCGACTCGGACAAGGCGACGACGATCCTCGTGCCCGGGGCGATTGGCGGCGGCCACCTCCTGCTTCACGGCCGGATCCTGTCGCCGGGCGGCTACCGGACCAGGGACCCTTTCTCCTGCGCTCTTCAGCTCCGGCCCGGCGGCAGGTGTTTCCATGTCGCCGCGGCTCTGTGCGCGCTCGCTGGACTTGGAGCGCTGCGGCGGGGGCGTCTTGGCCGGGGCTGGGTTCTGGCGCTGGCCCAGTTCGCTCCCGGGATTCCGGGCGGGCTGATGATCGTCGAATTTCGAGCAGCACCACTGTCGGTTGCCGGCCTCGCAGGAATGCTGCGCAAGCGAAGCTGGCACAGCGCGGCGAGAATCGCCCGATCCACCCTGCGCTGGCGCACAGGTCCGTGGGCCCGGCGCGCAAGGATCCGCACCTGATGGCGGAGCAGCATCAGCTCGATGTCCTTGTCGAGCTCATCCCGTCGTGACGAGCGTGCCGAGGAGCCGGCAGAGGGCGAGGTAGCAGAGCCAAAGGGCCACGGCCGATGATCCCCCACGGCGCCGAGGAGAACCAGCTCACCGGGCTGATCGAGGTTCTCCCGCCGGGAGCCGGATCTGGCGTGTCGCAGGGGGACGCCGCGGATCTGCGACTGGTGACGGGGCCTGCGCAGATGGGCCGACACCGCACGATGCTCCTAGGTCGTCAAGGCCTGCGACGGCAACGTTCGCTGCATCGGGTCCCGGCATGCCGGGACGCCAGCGACCGGAGGCGCACCAGCGGTCGGTAGTGTGCGACGGCGGGGGCCGATGATTCCTGAAGTTGCGTCCCTCGAGTCGAGTCAGATCAACACCCGAGAGACCGAGAAGGAGCCCGCAATGCCAACCCGTGACGCCGCGCCGCTGGGATCACCCTGTTGGACCGACCTGTGGACCTCCGACGTGGAGGCGAGCCGCAGGTTCTACGAGGAGCTCTTCGGATGGAAAGCTCAGGAGCCGAGCCCAGAATTCGGCGGCTACTTCATGTTCACCCGCAACGGCGTGCCCGTCGCCGGCTGCATGGGCGAGATGGGCGGCATCCCAGCCAACAACAGCTGGAAGGTCTACCTGGCCTGCGACGATATCGAGGCAACGGTGAAGAGCGCTGTGTCCGCCGGGGCCGAGATCGTGTTCCCGCCGATGGCCGTCGCCGACCTGGGCGTCCAGTCGGTCATCGTCGATCCGACCGGGGCGACCGTCGGCCTTTGGAAGTGCGGGACCTTCTCTGGCTTCACGGTTCTGGGCGAGCCCGGCGCGCCGAGCTGGTTCGAGTTGCACACACGCGACTGTGCGAGCGCCGTCGACTTCTACCGCTCCGCGCTTGGGTGGGAGACCGACGTGATGAGCGACACGGACTCGTTGCGTTACACCACGATGCGTGACCCCGGCGGCGAGGGGCAGCTGGCCGGCATCATGGATGCGACCGGATTCCTGCCAGAGGGTGCGCCGGCAACATGGTCCGTTTACTGGGCCACCGATGATGTCGACACGTCCGTCGCGAAGGTACTGAAGCTCGGCGGCTCGGTCGTGATCGAAGCCAGTGACACCGCCTACGGTCGGGTTGCGCTCGTCGCCGATCCGACCGGAGCACAGTCCAATCTGCACGCGCCGAACCGGTAGAAGGCCCGAATGAATCCCATCACGCCCTGTCTCTGGTTCGAGGCGCAAGCAGACGAGGCAGTCGATTTCTATCTGTCCGTCTTCCCGAATTCGCGGCGGGTCACGGACGCAAAGTTCGGTCCCGACGCGCCGGGTGAGGAAGGCACCACCATGGTGGTGCACTTCGAGCTCGACGGGAGGCCGTTCATGGCGATCAACGGAGGCCCGATGTTCCAGTTCACGCCGGCGGTCTCCTTCGTCGTCAACTGCGCGACCCAGGCGGACCTCGACCACTACTGGGAGTCCCTGCTCGCGGGGGGATCGGCCATGCAGTGCGGCTGGCTGACGGATCGCTTCGGCGTGTCGTGGCAGATCGTTCCCGAACGCCTCGGAGAGCTCGTGGGCGAGCTCGACCCCGAACGAGGAAAGCGCGTGATGCAGGCGATGCTGCAGATGGTGAAGCTCGACATCGCCGGACTCGAGGCGGCGGCAGCCGGCTGAACGGTCGCAGCTGCGTCGTCGGTGCCCGGTCCGCCGACCGGCTTGGTTCAATTGAGCCCGCCGCGTCCGGTGGCGCTCAAAGCGACCGGGCGGTCGCGGGTAAACATCATCAACAGCGAGGCGCGTGCCGGGTCGAGACAAGCAGAGCACGCAGCAATGGCAAGCATGGGTCGCGAGGGCTGCACGCGGCGGGCGCGTTCCCTTTGACGGCTCTTCGCGTTGAACTGGGGAGCGTCACGTAGGCAAGTGTCTGGCCATCCGAACCACAGCGGGATCTCCGGGGGTTCCAAGGCCCAAGTACGCTTGACAACGCCCCTGTCTCCCAAACAACGCGCTGCCCGATGAAAAGCCTGTCCGCTACCGCCGGGTCGGCGGGTGCCCCCGTCCCGACTAGGGGGCGACAAATATGCAGAACGGATGCCCTGATGGATCCGTGAACACGTAGAGGGGTTCGTTCGGATCGTCGAAGCGGTCGTATGCAAGTACTGCGCCCAGGGATAGCGCCCTGTCACGTTGGTCGAGTAGCGACTCGACATCGGATACGGTGAGGTCGAGGTGCAACTGCTGAGGCACGCCGACTTGCGGCCAGGTCGACTGTGGTAGTTCATCGACCTGCTGAAAAGCGAGCCTCGCTCGACCGGCCGGATCTTCAAGGACTAGCCAATCTCGACCGCGAGCGTCCGGCTCGCCAGCTGTGGGCGGCTCGTCGCCAGGGCGGTACTCATAGGCCAATAGCTCTCTATAGAACTCCGCCAGGCTCCGAGCATCGGTCGTGTCGAGCACGATGGAGCAAAGAACAGGGTACTTCGCGCTCACCCAGCGATGATGCCACATACGGGTCACTCAACCCGAACGATGGGCGTCCCGGAACGCCGGGCCGGCGCGACACCTTCCTGCCAACACCACGGATCGGGTGCTCACTTTCGCGAGCGGCCGACAGCGCTCGTACCGTCGTCGGTCGGTCAGGACCGGAGCGGGACGGCGACAAGCTCGACGAGCGTAGCGAAGTCGCACTCGCCGGAGCACCCGCACCGCGCTCCGTCCGTCAGGTCGTGCGGGCTGAAGGGAGCCCGTAGGCGTGTGCTGGAAGGCGTCTGAGGGCCGCTCTTGGTCCGTCGATCAAATGAGCTGGCGCGGGTTCCTCCGCTCAGATCCCTGCCAAATCGGTGCTTGTGCCCTTAAACCCGGCGGCTTACTCTGGCCGCGCGGAATGTCCAGCTACGTCTCGTCCTCCGAGTGGTCGGTCGTGATGCCCCATCGGCTCGGCCGCGGTGGCTTTTACCTGTTTGCCATGGCGATCGTTGGCGGGATCTTCGCTTTTGGCCGTGGGATGAACTCATGGCCAGGCCTCCTCGTTGTCCTTGCGATCACTGTGGTCTTGCTTTTTCGAACGGCACAGCTGCGGGTTGAGCTGCGAGGAGAGGTGTTCTTGTGTCACCGTCTCCTGCCGACTCGTAAGATCGAGTTCGCCGACCTCCTTCGTCTGGAGATCGATGGGTCGCCGAGGCGGCACCGCATCACTCGCGTGGTAGCAGTCCTGCGCGAGGGTGGGCGCATCCCGATCACCTACGACCAGGCCTTCTTCCAGCCACACGCTGACTATGCGGAGTTCACACTCCGGGTGAATGACCGCATCCGAGAGGCGCAAGGATTAGGGGCTCGCCGTTATTGATGGGACTGGCAGGATTCTCCGATGCGGATCGAATTTCTCCTCAAGTGCCTTCGGTTCGGCACGACCGCGCCCCGCAGGGGCTCCGCCAGTTCCTTTGACCGACGGACCACTCCGTGGGGGGGGTCGGTCGCTTGCGACCGAGCGGGGGGATTCCGCTGCACTACTGAGGCCTGGTGGCGGGGTTGGGGGCCGCAGTCCCGTCTATCGGGTCAGGAACGTGGCGGCCCGGTCGAGTACGTCGGTTTCCATGGGCTCTAGGTAGCTTCGCATCGTGGTCGCGGGGTCGGAGTGCCCCAGTACCTTCTGGATGTCGAGTAGGTCGAAGTGGTGCGCTCCGTGTTCGTCGGTCGCCCGGTGGAGGATCCCGGCTGTAGCTCGTCGCAGGTCGTGCGGTGTCACGTGGCCGAGTCCGGCCTGGTGGGCGCGGTTGTTGACGATGTGGAAGATTGTCCCGACGTGGGCTGGTTGGCCCCATGCGAGACGTGCAGAACGTCCGTGGTTCTTCGCGCCGGAAACCTGCTTGCAGATCACGGGCATGGTCGCGGCGATCTCGGCGACGGAGTCGGCGTAGCTGCCGAGGTATTTAGTGAGAGTTGTGACGAGTGCGGCTCCTGCGGTGGCCCGTGGGGCTTACGTCCCTTGCCCGTCCACGTGATGGTGGGCAGCTGTCGCAGGTTGTCGATCGCGAGGGCCGCGATCTCTGCGACTCGCATACCCATGAGACCGAGGCAGATCACGACCTCGTCTCGCAGGCCGACGGCGGTCCCGTCTTGGCAGGCGGTTCGCAGCTGTCCGTACGCTTGTTCGTGTGTCAGCCATCGTCCTGGGTTCTTCGCCTGTACTTTGCCGTACGTTCGTTTGGTAGGTGCGTAGTGGGCTGTCCAGGTCGGCTAAGTGGTCGGTGACGTTGTTGTCTACGTATCGGTTTCGTTCGCACCAGCGCAGGAAGGTGCGGGCTCTGGAGACTCGGCTGTAGACGGTGTTGTTGGCCGGGTTGGCATGGGTCGCCCAGGCGACGATGTCGGCCTCGGTGAGTTCCGATGGATGCGAGTGTCGAACCTGAAGAGTTGTGTCAGGGTCGCTCGGCGTTTCCTGCGGTGGCCGTGTTCGGATAACGGCCGGGGAACTGTTCGAGTATCTCGGTAAGCCCTGCCTGGGGCCGGTTGAGGTAGCTGATCGTTCCGGGCTTCTGAGCTGCCGGAGTAAAGATCGCGAGACTGCTCGATCTCTAGTTTCCACCTCAGGTGCCGACGGCATTGCACCTGCAGAACAGGTGCGGTGGCGAGGTGCATTTTCCTCTCGGGACAGCGGCGCCTCAAGACTCACCCCGGTGTCGGAGGACCGACTCGAAGCCTAGGTCCGCACGCCTCGCTCGCTGGTCCCCAGAGCTGGCGTGAACAGTTCGATCCGTCCTCGCGAAGAGCATCTGGCCGAGGTGGGACAACGCGGACGACTCAACCTCGAGCTCGCTGCGTGGGTCACCGCCTTTCGCTCGAGTCCGAGTCGACAGCGTTCGGTCGGCTGAGCGATCGGTCCACCCTGCCTTTGACTGGAGGACGCCGGCATCATCAGGCGCTGTGAAACGATCGTCGACGCTGCCGAGAGCGCGAGGGGCGTCGAAGGCAGCTACGGGCACATCAGAGCGAGCGTCCAAGAGCACGACCAGCTCTACGCGAAACTTCTCTCCCGACCGCTCGACGACGAGACTCGCGGGTTCGTCATGCAGATGCCTCGCGGGTGGTCGAGGTGTTCGACCGGATGTGGTCTGGCCTTGGCGGCACCGACGAGCGGCCGCGCCGTCCTTATCGGGTGGCTCGACCGTTTCGCGTCACCGTGCGCAAGAAGAGTGGCCCGGGATTACCCTCGCGCCCCCGGGCCATCTTCTTCTCCCGGGATCGACTCACCGTTCGCCCCGGGCTCCTTGTCTTCCCCCGCTAGGAGGTGTCGCAGGCCTATGACCTGGTCCCGGTCCCCCCAGTCCGGTACCGATGCGCCGTATCGCGGGTGCACGGCCCCTTCCTCCTGGCGGACAAAACAAGGCCACGTGGCGACTTATTCCTGTCTCGCCCTTGAAGGCGCGACCCGGCCGGTCGGTTCCGCCGTATACCGTAGCCGGTACACGGCCCCCCGCTTCCCTCGCAAGGCAACAGGGGTCGTGTAGATTGCCTCCCCCCCGGCAATCCGGCGCCGCCGCCTCAAGGGGTGGCGGCGCCGTCGCGAGTACGAGGTGTGCCTGGCTTACGTGGGCCCGGCTTCAAGTTGATCTACCTGCCAGCGCTGAGCGTGATCGGAGCTGACCTCGAAAATTCGTCCGGCCTCGGAACACTGACGGCGAGCGGTTAAGACGTCGCGATGGGATGACAGTGAGGGCGCTTGTCCGTGGTAGGGCGCGGCGAGTCAGAGGTTCGTGCTCTTGTGGGATGTCACGCCCCTGGGGGACTCACCGTTGCCGGGTCGGGCGCCGGACCCAGAGCGTCACGGGACGCGGTCCGCAACCTGAGGAATGCCATCCTGAGCGCAGCGGTCCACGGCCAGGTTTCGTCCAGTCGCAAGATGAGCCGTCGCCCGTGCCGCACGAAGGTGGCGGCGACATGGAGCAGCCGGTAGCGGATCGTCTTCGGCTCGGCCTTCTTGAGCTCGCCGTCGAGGCAAGTCATCTGCGCCCCCGCGATGAGAGCCCCGGCAATGAGACTGGTAGCCACCCAGGCGAGGTTCTGGGTGAAGCTCGCGAACGGCAGGTTCTGTAACCCGCACTCCTTCCAGCACCGGACCCGGTTCTCGACGCGGGCATGGCGGCGGTGGCGAAGCTCCAAAGCCGCGGTGTCGATCTGAAGCGCGTCGGCGTTGGCGAGAAAGCACGTGTGCCTCCAGCCCTCTGATATGTCGAACATCGAGAGCTGGGCGGCGGGATGGGGGCGCTCTCTCCTGCAGATGAGCCGTGGATCTTCACCCCAAGCCGACAAGTCCATGAGATCGGTGAGCTCTGCCACCTGAGCCGGCAGGCAGGTGGCACTCGGGACCTACTCGGCCCGAAAAGAAGCTCTCGACGCGACCGCACGGGCGAAGAGTGGCGCCACGAGTGGCCGTTGCGTGGCCCCCACGGAAAGTCGCACCTTTGTCGAAGCGATCGTCGAGGCGCGCTGGCAGACAGTTCACCGAGATCGAGGCCTGAGGTTCACATCCTTTGGCACAGATCGCGTTGTGACGAGATAGGGAACACCAGCATGTATCACGTTCGTGTGGCTGGCTGTTCGCGATGGGATAATGGGCGTTGTGAGCCTCGACACATTAGGTGCCGTCGAGTTGGCCCCGCGGATCTGGTGGGTGGGTGCGCTGCTCCCCGGAGACCAGTTCCAGTGTCACGTGTACCTGGTGGAGCAGGGCGACGAGTCGGTCCTGATCGACCCTGGCTCCGCTCTGACCGCTGGTGACGTAGTCCGCAAGGTCGATGACGTGATCGGCGTCAAGAACGTGCGATGGCTCGTCTGTTCGCACACGGACCCGGACATCATCTCGGCGTTGCCGGCGCTCGTCGCGCACGGACTTCATCCAGACGCGGCCATCGTGACGCATTGGCGCGACAGGGCGCTCATCCGCCACGGTGGAGTCGACCTGCCGTACTGGCTGGTCGAGGAGCACGACTGGCGGCTTCAGCTCGAGGACCGGGCTCTCCGGTTCCTGTTCACGCCCTACGCCCACTTCGCGGGCGCGTTCTGCAGCTTCGACGAGACCTCGGGCACGCTGTTCTCATCCGATCTGTTCGGCGGCTTCGCCGACGACCACACGTTGTTCGCCACCTCGATGGACTACTTCGAACAGATGCGTGCTTTTCACGAGCACTACATGCCTAGCGGGGAGATCCTCGCTCACGCGCTCGAGGAGATCCGTCGCCTCCCCATACGTCGAGTCGCGCCGCAGCACGGCCTGGTGATCCCAGAGGATCTCGTCATGCCTTTGGCGGATCGGCTCGCTGAGCTCGAGTGCGGCATCTATTTGCTCGCCCGTGAGGATCCCGGCTTGGAGTTCCTGCTGAACGCCAACCGCACGATGCGCGAGATCGTCGACACGCTCGTGCGCGAAGGGGACTTTTCCGTCGTCGTCGCCCATCTCGCCGAGATAGCCGAGGAGCTCGTCGGTGCCGAGCGCCTGGAGCTGTGGGCCCGTGCGGGCAGCACGATGCTGAGCTTCGACGAGGACGACGGGTTCGCCGGACGGGTCGCCGAGCCACCGGCTGACGTTGTCGACGCGCTCTCTGGGGCCACCCCTACCTTGGGACGGCGCCTTCTGTTGCCGCTGCGGTCACCGTCCTCAGGTCTGGTGAGCAGCGCGGTCGTGTTGGAATTCCGTGACACTCCCACGCTGAGCGGACCGACACGAGTCCTCGTGGAGAAGATCTTCGGCCTCGTGGAAGTGGGTCTCGAGCGGGAGCTGTTCCGGCAAGTCGCCAGCTTCGACCTCGCCACGTTCTACGAGCAGGCCGTGCACGATCAGCTGACGGGGCTGTACAACCGGCAGTACCTCGTCGACGTGGCGCGGCGGCTGTGCGCGCGTGACGACCGGAACTCGAGCCCGGCAGTCGCCGCACTCATGATCGACCTCGACTACTTCAAAGCAGTAAACGACACCTTCGGCCATTCCGTCGGCGACCAGGTCCTGCAACACGTCGCGCAGTCAATACTCGACGGAGCGCGGCTGGGTGACATCGTCGTCCGTTATGGCGGAGAGGAGTTCGTCGTGCTCCTCTCCGGAGTCGACCTCGCTACCGCCCAGGCTGTGGCAGAGCGAATCCGGATATCGGTAGCCTCGCCTGACGACGACCGCCCGAGCGTCACCGCCAGCGTGGGCGTGGCGCTGCGGAATCAGGGGGAAAGCTTCGAGCGATTGGTGGAACGCGCCGACGAGGTGATGTACCGCGCGAAAGCTGGCGGACGGGACCGAGTCGAGGTAGCCAGCTGACCTCTCTGAGCAGATCGTTGGTGAAGCGAAGCGACACTCAACCCACGAGCGGGACGACTGCCTCCGGCAGCAGGGGGCGAGCGAAGAGGAACCCTCGACTTGGTCGCAGTCCAGCTCGGCAAGCGTGTCGAGTTGATGGCTCGTTTCGATGCCCTCGCCAACCCCGCCGCCGGTCGCCGCCACCAGCACGCGGCCAGAGACGGGGACCGCGCAATCGCCGCCGGTCTGGACGTCATCCTCCGGGGCCTCCAGAACAGCGACGCGCGATTCGGTCCCCCACGTCGCAAGCTGCCGGGAACGCCCTTCTGGCGCGTCATCGACCCGACTCACTGTTCTTCGGACGATGCTCGGCTGCCAGTGAGGGGAACCCGGCGATTTCGCATGGTCTGAGCTCCCGTGAAGGCGGCCGGTAGCTCGCTCGTGCCGCACCTGCGCTACTTACAAGGGCTCGCTCGGTCGGTAGATCCGCGAAGACTCTGTCTTACGGCGCCCGCAGTAGCCGTGCCGGATTGGTTCGTGCTGCCGTCAGCGCAGGTGCGACAGCGAGGAGGTTTGCCACGACGATGACGCATACGACCAGTCCCACAACCAGCCAGATCGGTACCACCGGGACAGGGACAACCCCCAGGTTGGTGGCGAACGCCTTCCACACGAGGCGACCGGCCACTATCCCCACCGGAACGCCGATGACGATCCCGATGAGCGCCAAGGTTGTGGCTTGCCAGGCTACGGCGGAGGCAATCTGGCCTTTCACGAAGCCCAGTGCCTTCAGCAGACCGGTTTCCCGTCTGCGGCGCGACACGCTCACCACGAGCAGATGAAGCAGCGTCGCCGCACCGAACAGAGCCAGCATTGCGCCGAAGATGAGTGGGAAGTTGACCGCCTCGCCGAAGTTGACCAGAGACACCGGCGCGCTCGGAAGTGCGGTGATCGATTGGAACGTGTCGAGATAGTGGCGGATTGCCGCCTGTCCGCGCGGACCGGACACGACGCTGACCAGGAGCCCACCGCCACCTGTTTCCTCCAGCGCCTCCTGTCTGCACGTCGCTTGGCCGGGGCCCGGAGGGCACATGGCGTCTTGGTAGCCGGCAATGGTGAGCACCGCGCCAATGCCCAGGCCTACGACACCACCGAGCACCGGAAAGGAGACCTGGGAGACCACCTGGAACGGCAGAGTTCTCCTGCCACCCGACGGCAACGACACGGTGACGTGGACGACCGAGCCCAAATGGGCGCCGACCTGGCGCATGGTCGTCTCGCCGAGGCCGATCTGGCCGTCACCGCCGGGAAAATGCCCAGCGACCAGCGCGAAGACAGCTCGACCACGGATGACGGTTGCCGCAACGGCCGGCAAGGCAAGGTTGTTGACGGAGATCTCCGTGACAATGCCGTGGGTGATGCCGGTGACGGCACCGTCATGCTCGAGGCTTCGCAGCAGCGCACGGTCTGGCGTGGGAGTCACGTCTGTGAAGTTGAGCTGGAACGCGGCGCCGTACAGTTCGGGCGTGGCCGTGAGATGCGAAAGGCTGGCACCGAATACCACCGTCCCGCACAGCGCGATGACCGCCATCACCATGCCGACAAGGGCGCTGCCCACCGGCACTGACGTCCCGGAGGCCCCCCTCTGGATGGCTTGACGAACACCGATCAGCGCGCTCGGCGATACACCCATCGTGGCCAGGCGAGCTGCCACCGCAGAGGGGTGGGACGCGGCCGGCCGGTCGTCAGGCCGCGAAGTACGCGCGGCCCGCCTTGCGGTCCAGAATCCAAGAGCGAGGACGACCGCCACCGTGGCGAGCGCCCCGAGCAGCAGGACGAGGGCGTCAAAGGCCAACCCCGCAGAGGGTTCGGCGATGCGAGCCTCGCCGACCGGGGCGAGTGGTGACAACGCGGTGGCGAGGGCCACAGCACCGAGCGCACCAACGAGCGCCACAACCAAGTTTCGCGTCATACCGAGCGCGACCAGCTGGCGCCGATCGGCACCGAGGGCTGCCATGGTGGCATAGTCCCCGCTCTCGGCAGTGCTCTGGCGGGCAACTGCCTGGCCGAGGACCGCCAGACCGACGAGAGCGGCCAACGCCGCCAGGATCCACCAGCCGACGGCTTGGGGATGGATCGACCGTTCGACAGATGCGATCAGCTCGTCTGCACTCTGGTAGCCCTCCACGCCGGCCGCGCCAAGGCTGCGCATGTCAGCGGCAAAGCGTGAAAGGCCGGCTGCACCGTGACGGAGGCGGACGAAGTATTCATAGAAGTCGGCCGTGTGCGGGATCACGGTGCGGAGGAACGCGGGCGTCGCGTACAGGTCGTACGAAGGAGTCGACCCGGAAGGGAACTCGTCGAGGGATGCTTCGATCCCGACCACGTGCAAGGCGACCGTCGGGCCCAAGGGTCTCGGTGGTGTCCCGGTGGCATTGTTTATCGCCGAGAGTTGCGACCGAGCGTAGAACGGCACGTGAATCACGGTCCCCAGCTGCACTCCATCGGCTTGTTGAAGGTTGAACGACGCCAGCACCTGGCCGGGCTCGGATGGATCAGGCAAGCGACCGGAGACAAGCTGCCACAAGGACCGACCCTTGGGCGACAGGACTCCCACGGTGAGGTCGCTCGGATTGATCGGATGACTGCAGTCGCAGGTTGGTTGACCATCGGCGGGGGTGATCAGCTCTGTGACGGAGGCAACCCCGGCAAGCCCCGCCAGCTGCGGCACGGGTCGGACGGAGTACGCGACCGCGTCAAATCCATGGGCTTCGACAAACCGGGGAAACGCGGACTCCGTGCGACGACCTGCGGCGGCGGTAGCGAGCACAAGCCCGCCAACGACGCTGATCAGGACCGCAACGGCCAGCCATGATCGCCATCGGCGTCGCAACTCGGCGCGAAACACCAGACCGATGGCTCCCAATGAATCCCCCCTTGGTTCAAGTCCTTGGACCCTATTGTTTCGTCGCCGAGGCCGAATCGCCAAGGTGGCTAGCCTGTGTAGCTTCACCGCGCCAGCACCCCTAATGAGCGCTGCGACTTGCGTGATCGCTTCAACCGGGCACAACAGCGGCGCTTGGCGCCCGACGTTGGCCGGACGGCGACCGGGTTCGCCCGGTGCCCTTGGAGGAGCCGCTTACGCCCGATTGTCGTGCGGACCAAGCGCTGGCCACCGCGGGGAGCCGCCAGTAGGAAGGGAGTGT
The DNA here is from genome assembly GCA_963841155.1 of uncultured Acidimicrobiaceae bacterium. Lineage (GTDB taxonomy): Bacteria > Actinomycetota > Acidimicrobiia > Acidimicrobiales > Bog-793 > Fen-455. Next base: position 153,101 of record CAWJBM010000003.1, read on the forward strand.
GAGGCCGTCTGCCATGAGCTCGGCCTGTGGGAACGCGACCGCACCGCACTCCCCCACTTGGGGCGGGTGGATGACGCGGCCGGAGGGACACCGAACCCGCTGGCGCTGTTTGAGAGCGCGTCGGCGCCGTCGGTCACGGCGCGAAGGCGGCAAACGCTGTTGCCGTGCGCCGTGCCCGGCTGCCGCAAGGCCCAAGCCCGTGCCGCCGATGACGGCGATCAAGAGCGCGAGAGCCGGCCAGGAGCGCCAGCGCCAACGCAGCCCGGCCCGGCGCGGAAGGCAAGCCTCACCGTCCCCATGGCCTCCGTTCGCGCTTCAAGTCGGCGAGCACGGCACGAGCAGCTCCAACCCCGCACATCCCGTGCACGCCGCCACCGGGTGGAGTGGAGGCGGAGCAGAGGTACAGCCCCTGGGCGCCGGTTCTGTAAGGGTTCCACCGCATGGTGGGCCGGAAGATCGTCTGGCGGAATGTGCCCGCGCCGCCGCTGATGTCGCCGCCGACATAGTTGGGGTTGTGAGCCTCGGCATCCACGGCGGTCATGGTGGAGCGTGCGAGGACGAGGTCCTTGAAGCCCGGCGCGAACCGCTCGATCTGAGCCTCGATGCGTTCTGTCATGTCGACATTCGAGCCCCGGGGCACGTGGCAGTAGGCCCATAGCGTTTCGTGGCCGGCTGGCGCGCGGGTCGGGTCCACGACGCCTGGCTGGACGACGAGGCAGTACGGGCGGGCGGCGTGGCGACCCGCCGCGACCTCGGACTCGCTGGCCGCGACCTCGTCGAAACTGCCCCCTGCGTGCACGGTTCCGGCCCGTCGGCACACTGATGCGGTCCATGGCACCGGAGCCGACAATGCCCAGTCGACCTTGCAGATGCCCGGGCCGGGGCGGAATCGTCCGGCTGCGTCGCGGTAGCGGGCCGGGAGCCGTTGCCCGGCAACGGCGAGAAGGGTCTCCACGGAGGTGTCGAACAGCACCGCCCGGGCTGCTGGGAGCTCGGCGACGTCTTTCACCCAGCGTCCGGTGTGCACGGTTCCTCCGGCCCTGGTGAGCTCGCTCAAGAGAGCGTCGACGAGCCGGGCACTCCCTCCCTTCACGAGGGGCCACCCCCCGACGTGAGCGACGATGGTGAGAAAGATGCCGAAGGCGGCGGTGAGCGGTGCGTCGAGAGGGAGCATGGCGTGTGCGCCGACCCCGGCCAGGAGGCCCTTGGCCTCGTCGGTCGAGAACCGCCGGATGAGGTGGACGACCGACGGCACTCCAGCAACGCCGAAGCGGGCCATGGCGATCGGATCACGCGGGGGCGAGCGAAGCGGTGCGAGCACAGTCGCAACGATCGCCGCGGCCGCGTCGACCAGTGGAGAGAACAGGCGGACGTACTTGGCGCCGTCCGCGCCTAGTGCGGCAGCGGTGTCGCCGACGGTGCCGAAGACCGCCCCGGCACGGTCCCCACTGAGCGGGTGGGCGAAGGCCACCTCGGGCCTGCAAAGCTCGACTCCGAGCCGCTCGAGGTCGAGCCCGAGGAAGAACGGCGACAGCGGCACCATGGACTGGACGGTCGAGCAGACGTCGTGGTGGTACCCCGGCAAGGTGAGCTCCTCGGTCCGACAACCTCCGCCAGGGCTGGTCGACCCCTCGAACACCTCTACACCCAGGCCGGCGCGCGCCAGCACCAGCGCGGCCGCCAGACCGTTGGGGCCGGATCCGACGACGACGGCGTCAGGCGTGTCCAGCGCGGCTGATCCTCATAGCTCGAGCACCAAGGACTCCGCCGCGACGATGACCTGCGGCGCGGGGCCGAAGCGCTTGGGCAGCTCGTCGAGGGCGTTGTCGGTGCGGTCCGGCTGGTGATGGAACAGGACGACCCGTCTTGCGCCGGCGCGCAGTGCGAGCTCGACCGCGTACTCGGCCGCGGAATGGCCCAAGAAGGCTGCGCTCACCAGCTCGTCGGCCGTCAACTGCGCGTCGTGGACGAGGGCGTCTGCTCCCTCCGCGAGCTGTAACGCCCCGGCGTGGTACTCGCCCCAGCCATCGGGCCCGGCGCCCAGCACCGTGGGGCAGTGGTCGGGCATGTAGGTGAGCACCGAGTTCCCATCGCTGACCCGGTAGCCGTAGGTGCGTCCCCCTTTGTGCGGGATCTCCACGGCCTCGATGCTAAAGCCCTCTGCTTTCATCACCCCGGGCGCGAGGCTCGAGAAGCTCCACTTGCCGCGCAGGCCCTCGGGGCCGATCGGGAAGTGCGGCGGCGACATCCCGCGGGCCAGGACCTCGGCCGCACCGGCACCGTCGGGCTGCTCGGGCAGGAACAAGTCGACCCGCGAGTCATCGCGGTCGCCCGCGGTGAAGAACGGCAGACCGTGGACGTGGTCCCAATGGAGATGAGTGAGCAGGACCGTGCCGTCGAAGGCAGCGCCGCCCGACAACGCGCTGACGCGCCGGATCCCGGTGCCGGCGTCGAGGACGAGCGTCGGCGCGGCATCGCCATCGTGGGCGAGCGCGAGACACGAGGTGTACCCGCCGTAGCGGACGAAGTCCTCGCCGGGCGCGGGCGTCGAGCCTCGGACACCCAAGAAATGGGCACGCACCCGATCAGCCCGCTCCCAGGTCTTCCCGGCGGTGCCCGGCGGACAGTTCCTCGAGCGCCGGCCGGTCCAGTGACGCGGCGGGGACCGAGGCCACACGACAGGCCGTCACCGCGACGAGCGAGGAGGTGCGGGCCCCGCCCTCCAGGTGAGCGCGCTCACCCAAGAGGGCTCCCGGGCCGTACTCGGCCAGGCGCCTGCCGTCGACCTCGACGCGCAGCACACCGTCGAGGACCAAGTAGACCTCGGAGCTCTGGTCACCCTGGTGCACAAGGCTGGTGCCCGCTTTCACCTTCTTGATCTTAGGTTTGGCCGCCCCTCGCATGACTTGGTTGGACAACGAGCGCTCGAGGGCGGACTCCACGACGGTGACGAGGGCCTCGGACTCCTGGTCTCCCCACGGCGTGTGGGTGCCGAAGGACTTGCGGTACCAGTCCTTGAAGTCGATGAGGCCCGACTTGCTCGCGAGGCGGCCTTCGTGGTCGTAGACCCAGTGGCGCGGGAACCGGCTGGCTCCGACGAGCGCCCCCTCGGCGCGGCCGTCGGCATGCAGGGTGAGCGAGAGCGTGGTCCAGGCCAGCGGGGCCTGCCACTGGATGAACGGTGCCCGCCGGACCCGGCGGGGGGCCGGCATCCCGGTACGGCCACCGGCGGTCTGGGTGAAGCGCCTCCAACCATCGCCGCGCTCGGGCTTGTGCTGGATGTCGGGGAGGGCGACCGCCTGGAAAACGTGGCTCAGGCCGCCGATGCGCACCGTGGTGCTCCCGATCTGGCCACCCCCGCTATAGCCGGCGTTGGTGATCCTTCCCGCTCTGTCCACCTCCACCCAGGCCGCGAGGTGGTTGGCGAAACGGAATCGGTCCGCCTCCCGCAGCTCGTCGAGGTCCCCGACAACCTCGGGCGGCGGCTGGTCGTAGTGGGCCACTCCGGCGTCAAAGGGCAAGCGGGTACTCCCCACTACGGCTTCAGAGGGGATCCATGACAGCGAGGTGACAGATCTCTCGTATCGCATGCGGCCATGATCCACCGGTCGCGCTGCAGGGAGAAGGGTGGTGCCCAGAGGCCTGGGGTGGTCCTAACACCCCCTCCGGCCCGGGGGTCTCCCCCCTGGTACAGGAGGTCGCGTTGTGCGACAACTTGGATGTCATGAGCGGTATGGGCGATATTCCGGCGGAGACGATCAAGATCTTTCTGGCCGATGACAACCTCATCGTGCGCGAGGGAGTGCGCGCTCTGATTGAGCGGCACCGGGACCTCTCGGTTGTAGGCGTGGCCTCCGACTTCGACGGGACTGTCGCCGGGGCGAATGCGACCGAGCCCCATGTGCTCGTGACAGACATCCGCATGCCGCCCTCGTTCCACCGCGAAGGCATCGACGCCGCCAAGGAGGTGCGCAAGCGCCATCCGGGCACCGGGGTCGTGATCCTGTCGCAATACGACGACCCCGAGTACGCGGTGTCGCTGCTGGCCGAGGGGTCTGCCGGCTATGGCTACCTGCTCAAGGACCACATTGCGGAAGGCAATCAGCTCATCGAGGCCATCCGGGCGGTGGCGACGGGCGGGACCGCGCTCGACCCGGCCATCGTCGAAGCTCTCGTGCGTCCCGTGACTTCGGGCGGTGAGCTCGACGAGTCCGAGGAGTCGCTGCTGGCGCTCGTGGCAGAAGGCAAGCCCATCAAGGCCATTGCCGCCGCGCGGGGGCTCCCACCACAAGCGGTGGACGCCGCGGTGGAGGCCGTCTTCTTGAAGCTGGCCCAGGGTGTGAGCGCCGGCAATCAGGGAGCGCTCCAGCGCCTTCGCCTCTTGCACCAGGCCATCGTGGACCGTGAGGAGCAGGGAGAGACTCTCTCGCGCCTCCTGCCCGGGGGCCTGGCAGAGAAGCTGCGCTTGGAGGGACGACGCATCGGCGAGACCGAGCGAGTGGAGGTGACGGTCGTGATGAGCGACATCCGCTCGTACTCGACCATCGCAGAGCACGCGGACCCAAGCCAGCTGGCCGGCCAGCTCAACACGCACCGTGCCGCGATGAACAAGGCCATCCTGGGCGAGGGCGGCACTGTGATGCAGTTCGTGGGCGACGCGGTGATGGCCGTCTTCGGCGCACCGGTCTCCCAGGCCGACCATGCGGACCGCGCGGTCGCCGCCGCGGCTGCGATGCATGCAGGTCAGGCAGAGATCAACGCGCGCTGGATGAAGCAGAACCTGCCCCCGTTCGGTCTCGGCCTCGGCCTGTCGACCGGCGAGGCAGCCGCTGCCCTGCTCGGTTCGGAGGAACGCCTCGAGTACACCCTCGTAGGCGACACCGTGAACCTTTCCCAGCGGCTGCAGCAGCTGGCCGCGGCGGGCGAAACGGTACTTTCTGAGGGTACGGTTCGTGCGCTCACCTGCGAGGTTGCCACGGTCGCGCTCGGGGAGCAGCTGGTGAAAGGACGCGATACTCCAGTAGTGGCCTACAAGGTCCTGTCACCGGGCCAGTCGTCATCCGGCATCGACGCGGTGATCACCATGGCCCAAGCGCCGGCTGGAACAAGAATTGGAGGGGGATCAACATGACCGATGCGGCAACCGTTGCCGGCATGACCCGCGCTGACAAGGGCACGCCCGCTCTCGAAGTGCACGGTGTGCGCAAGACCTTTGAGGCTGAGAACGCCCCCGTGCGGGCGCTCAGGGGAGTCGAGCTCACTGTCGAGCACGGCACGTTCCTCGCCCTGATGGGGCCCTCAGGTTGTGGCAAGTCGACGCTCCTGAACCTGGTGGCTGGCCTCGACGTGCCCGACGAGGGGACCATCAAGGTCGCCGGGGAGGAGGTAACCGGGAGCACCGAGGATGAGCTCGCGCGCATGCGACGGCGCCACATCGGTATCGTCTTCCAGTTCTTCAACCTGCTCGAGGGGATGACCGTGCTGGAGAACGTGGCGCTGCCGGCCATCATCGCGGGACGTAAGCGCAAAGCGGCAGAGACGCGGGCGCGCGACCTGCTCGACCTGCTCGGCATCGGCGACAAGGTCTCGGCGATGCCCGGGGTGCTGTCGGGCGGACAGCGCCAACGTCTGGCCATCGCCAGGGCGCTGGCAAACGAGCCCACGCTGTTGTTGGCCGACGAACCGACCGGTGCTCTCGACTCCGCCGGGGGCCAGGAAGTGATCGAATTGCTGAGCCGCCTTCACTCGGGGGGCCAGACCATCGTCCTTGTCACCCACGACCCGGACGTGGCTGCCGCTGCTGACACGGTGCTCAAGATGCGCGACGGGCGAATCGTCGGCAACGACGACCCAGGTAGGGCCACGGCTGAGAGTGTGACCGCGATCGGGACGCTCTAGGAATGCGAGGACCCAGGTGATGGTGGAGTCAGTCGCCGGCATCGGCGGCGCCGACATGGGTGCCGCCGCCGGCGCCGTGCCGGTCGAGCGCGTCCAGGTACGCAGGTTGCTGCCGGGCTTGGCGGTGTTCGGTGCCACCGTCGCACTCGTGGTCGTCTCGCTTGTCGCGTCGCCGCACGCGGGCCATCGCGCCCTCGGAGTCGTCATCGGGGTCGCTATCATCTGCAGCGCGACGGCAGGGTTCGCGACACTTGCCCGGGCGCCCCGGCTCGGCTGGCTCGTGACCCTTGGTGCACTGGTTGCCGCTGTCTCAGCCGCAGGGTCGCGACTCGCCCTTGATCACGGCGACCGCGTCCACAGCGCCCCCCACGTAGTCGCCACGGTTGCGGCCCTTGCTGCGATGGCCATGTCGGTCCACGGCCTCCTGTCGTTGCCCGACGGTGTGCTCGGGCGCAGGTCGCGCCAGGTGGGTGCCGGGCTCTGGTATGCGGTGGCTCTCCTGGTGGGCGTCGCGCTGACGACCACAGCCCACGTGCTGGCCCCGTGGCCGGCCGCGCTCGTATGGCTGGTGGCCGTTTGCTCCACTCTTCCCACGGTGCACGCGCGTTACCTCGACGCGCCAGCCGCGGGACGCCAGCGGATGCAGTGGATCGCGGTGGGCGCCGTGCTGGGGAGCGAGCTCATCTTGATAGCGGTAGCGCTCAATCTGCTGGTGGCGTGGCCGGCCCAGATCGCAGTCCCCGCCGCCAGTGCCGCGGTGCTGGCGGCACTGGGACTGCTTTGTGCGGCCAGCACGCGCCTTGCCCGGCACGCCGACCGCCTGCTCGTGAACCTGCTCTCGATTCTCGGCTTCAGCGTCGTGGTGTCGGCCATCTACCTCGTCGTGGTCCGCGGTTTCGGCAAGACCCCGACAGGGACGACCGACCGCGAGGTGCTGGGCTTGTCGATCGTGGCCGCTGCGATCGCGGCGGTTGGCTACATTCCGGCCCGGGACCGGTTCGCGCGCATGGCGACTGGTTTTGTCTACGGCGCCCGCGAAGCCCCCGACGAGGTGGTGCGCACCTTTGGGAGCCGACTGACCCGGGCGATACCGATGGACGAGCTGCTCTTGCAGTTGGCCGAGTCGCTTCGAAAGACGCTCGTCCTTCAGTCCGCGGAGATCTACACCGGCACCGGCGAAGTCCTCGAGCTCGCCGTGTCCGTCCCCGACTTGGGGCCGCGCTCTCTTGTGGTGTCCGGGCGCGAGCGCCCGGTGATCACGCACGCAGGAGTGTCGGGCAACGCGTGGGCCTCGGTCTGGATGCCCACATTGTTGGACGGGCGGGCTGCCGGCCCGATCCGGGTGGCTCCGATCTGCCACGCCGGCGAGCTCCTCGGAACGATCGTGGTGGCCCGGGGCGAGGGCGCGGTCGGCTTCAGCGAGGAGGACGATCGTGTTCTCACCGAGCTGGCTCGCCAGGTCGGGCTGGCATTTCACAACGCGCAGCTGGACACCGCCCTGCAGACTTCGCTCGACGAGCTCAGGCGCCAAGCCGACGAACTGCGCGCGTCGAGGGCCCGAATCGTGGCCAGTGGTGATGCTGAGCGGCGCCGTGTCGAGCGGAACCTGCACGATGGTGCACAGCAGCACCTTGTGGCCCTGGCGGTCAACCTGCGCCTGGCCAAGGACGTCGTCCTGGAGGACCCGGAGGCGGCGGTCGAGATGCTCGACGAGCTGGGAACAGCGGTCCAAGACACGATCCAGGAGCTGCGTGAGCTCGCGCACGGGATCTACCCACCGCTCTTGGTCGACAGCGGCCTGGCCGGCGGTCTTCGCCCGGTGGTCAACCGGAGCCCGCTCGACGTCGAGCTTTCGACCGAGGGGATCGGCCGCTACGACGGCGACGTAGAAGCCGCCGTCTACTTCTGCTGCCTGGAGGCGCTTCAGAACGCCGGCAAGTACGCGCCGGACGCGCACGTCACGGTACGCATCTGGGAGGAGTCGGGAGGGTTGCTGTTCTCGGTTACCGACGACGGCCCGGGCTTCGACGTGCGTGCAGCCCAGCACGGGCACGGTTTCGTCAACATGATGGACCGCCTGGGTGCCATCGGTGGCGCGGTGCGCTGGGAATCCGAACGCGGGCGCGGTACCTCGATCCGGGGCTCTGTGCCGCTCAAGTGATCAGCGGCTCAGGTGGCAAAGCCGTTGGAGTCGCGCTCGTCCCAGAGCCGGCGAAGGGTCTTCGGGCCGAACTGCTCCTTGTGCATGTAGGCCCGGGCGCCGCTGGTCCTGGCGTCTTCGGGCAGGTCGTTCACGTCGTAGGTCGAGCACAGGAACACGACGGTGTCGGGATGTCCTGCCACTATGCGCCGGGTCGCCTCCAGGCCCCCCATCTCGGGCATGTTGATGTCCATAAGCACGAGGTCCGGGTGCAAGGTGTCCGCAAGGGAGATCGCCTCGAGCCCGTTGACGGCCTCGCCGACCAGTTCGAAGCCCTCTGTGCGGCGCAGGACAGCGCGCGCGGCCAGGCGGAAAGGCGCCTGGTCATCGACGACGATGACAGAAAGGGGGTTGTCCATCAATCGTCCATTCTCCCATGGGCGGGATGGGAAGACCCGGGAGGTGCCACCCGAAGTCTCGGTGTAGCTAGCCTCCCGATTGCGCGCTCAGGTAGACGAGCACCGCCTTCACGCGGCGATTGACATCTCGCTCCTCGGAGAGCCCGAATTTGGAGAAGATCGCGTTCGAGTGCTTCTCGACCGCCCGCTCCGAGACGCCCAGTGTGTCAGCGATCGCCCCGTTCGACTTGCCCTGGGCCATCTCGGCCAGGATCTCGGACTCCCTCGGGGTCAGCCATTCGAGGTCCGACTTGCGCCGGCTGGCCCGGGCCCGGACCAGTTCGTCCACCACGAGAGGGTCGATGACGGACCCCCCGCCTGCCACCACCCTGATGGCTTGGGCCAGCTCGTTCGCTCCGGCGACCCGTTCCTTCAACAGGTAGCCGCGGCCGGCCGATCCTTCTTGCAGGAGGGCCAACGCGTAGGCCGGAGCCGTGTACTGGCTGAGGACGACGACGCCGACCGTCGGCTGGTGCTCGCGCAGCCATGCTGCGGCCTGGATCCCTTCGTTGGTGCCGGTCGGGGGCATGCGTATGTCTGTCACCACGACGTCGGGCTCGTGCTTGGCGACGATCTGCAACAATTCGGGAAGGTCGCAGGCGACACCGACAAGCTCGAGGTCGCCTTGAGCCTCGATCAGCCGCGAGATTCCCTCCCGCAACAATGCGTTGTCCTCCGCCAGGACGACCCGGATCAGCGGCACCGAGATGCGAGCCTAATGACTCCGGATCAGCTCCGCGAGGAGGCCTTCGTGTTGGCACACCCGGGACAGAGCCTCGCCTCGAGTGCTGACCCAACTCGGTAGAGGCGTCGCGCCAGATCGCGGCTCCTGAAGGAGCGTCCGATGTCAAGAGCTTTCGGCGAAACCGGAGACGGCTCTTCCCCGGCCTCGAAGCCGACTTGACTCGTTCGCGGGTACGCGCCCCGCTTGTCCCGGGTCGGGAAAGGCCAGTCAAGGCCGGGCTCCGCCGCCCGAAGGGGAAGGGGACCTGGGATTCGGCTCTCACTCGGTTCGTAGTACTAGGGCGGCGGGCGTGCGCGCGGCCATGCGCGCGGGCACGGCCGCGACGAGATTGGCGAGGATGAGCGCGCCGGCCGCGACCAGTATCAGGGAGGCGGGCACCGTGGGTTGGGGTACGGCGTTGATGTTGCGGGCGAAGAGAATCCACAGTTGCCGCCCGACGGCGATGCCGACGGGCACTCCGACGACAGCGGCGATGGCGGCAATGGCCGAAGCCTGCGAGGCGATCGTGGCGGCCAACTGCCGGGTGGTGAATCCGAGGGTCTTCAACAAGGCGAGGTTTCGTCTTTGTCGGCGGACGGACGCGATCAAGGTGAGAGCCAGTGCGACGATCGCGCCGACGGCAAGCCCCGTGGCGAGGACGACAGGTGTCGCTCCGGTGGATTGGTAGTTGACGATCTCAGCCGGGTGCTGGACGCCTAGGACCTCGACACTGTCGCCGGTAGCGTTCGGGTCGGCGGCGAAGACCTTGTCGGCGAGATTGGCGATGCGGTTCATGTCCGCCAGTCCTACAACGGGGCTCACGTCGCTGTGCAGGCGTACGAAGACCAGACCCGGTCCTCTGAGGTTGGGGTCAGGGTTTTGGATGGCGCGTATGAACGCCGGGCTGATGTGGTCCGAGAGCACGGCTCCCGTTCCCATCGAGGGGTGGTCGGCGAAGGTGCTGGCACCGCCGATTGCGGGCAGGGTGGCAGTGCCCACGATGACCAGCTTCGCGGGAGGTAGGTAGAGCGGGGCCGTGTTCGGGCTGCCGAAGGAAAAGACGACGGTGTCTCCAAGGTGTTTGTGCAAGAGCGAGAGCGTGACGGCACCCAAGACGATCTGGTTGTTGCCATCGACGGCATGGCCGGACAGGACCGGTGGTGCGACCGCGGCGTGGTTGTCACCTAGCAGGACAGGGACGGTCAGGCCGTCGACTTGGACGGAGAGATTGTGGTATCCGGCCCAGGCCGCAACATAAGGATCGTGGTCGAGAGCGGCGAGGGCTTGTGGGGGGACGACGTTTCCCGAGCTCAGCGCATAGCTCCAGTTCCATCCATACAGTGCAGGGCTTGACACCAACGTGCGCAGTCCGCTGTTGAAGGTGAGTGTCGCCGTGACGATGACGACTGCCAGGATCGCGCCTGACAGGACGGAGCGGGCGGGGACCGCGGCGCGACCACGACCGGGCTTGAGCGCGAAGCGGAGACCGACGGCGCCAGGGGCCGAGAGGCCCGCAGAGGTCGCCATCTGCAGCAACTTGGAGTCGCGCGGTAGGTCAATGTGGGGCCTGGCAGCCAGACGGTGGGGGGCTCCTCGGTAGGCCAGTATCACGGCGGTCACGCCGAGCCCCCCGATCGACACGAGCGCTCCGAAGCCCAGGACCGTCCAGTCGAACGCGATCCCGGGCGGGTGGAAGACGTGTCGGATCGGTCCCAGTGGAGACAGCGGCGAGAGCGCGACCGCGACGGCGACCGCGAGCAGCGAGCCGGCCACAGTCGCGGCCAGGACGCCGACCAGCCCGTCGGCGACAGTCGCGGCCGGACTGGCACCAAGGGCCCGGAGCACCTGGAGTTCCTCATCGGCCGAGCGCAGTTGCCGGGAGATGGCGATGGCAGCGATGGCCAACGCTGCCAGAGCGGCGATCGCCCCGAACACGCCGAGAGCGATCGACTCTGGCTTGACGGCCCGCTCCACCTTGGTCTCGGTGAGCAAGGTGACACTGAAGTCGGCGTCGCTCCCGCTCGGGAGCAGGCGGATGAGCGCCTTCTCCACTGTGGGAATGTCGCGGCTGCCGTGCACGAGTTGCATGGCGTACCAGGTGCCCTGAACGGCTTTGGAGGCGATGAGTGTGCGGGTCAGCGCGGGAGTGAACAGGATGTCGGTCGGGAGACGGTCCGTGTCGTCCTCGATCACCTGGTCGTTGAGGACCACGATCCCGACAAGTCTCATGTCGAGCCTGCGCTCCGGTGCCACGCGCGGCGTGCCGAAGCCCGGCGAGTTGAACTGAATCGATGTGTACACGCCCATGGGAACGACCCGACCGACGTGCAGCCCCAAAGCTCGGGCCCCCAACGCGGTCGTGACGAACTCGTCGGCGCGACCCGGATTAGCCATCCGACCCACGACGGGGGTGGCGCGGTCCTCATTGAAATACAGGCCGTCGACGCTGCCCACCGGGTTCACCGGGGCAGTCAAGTTCGGGGCCCCGTCCCGCTCCAGCGGAGCGACCTCCGCCCCGACCCAACTTTCGACCAGCTTGACCTCAGGAAGATGAGCGATCTTGCGCGTCAGCGTTGGCGAATAGTTGCTCGCAGCGGCGTTGGTGATGCCATAGGTCGACATCGTCAGGTCCGACGCGTTCGTGCCAGCGAGAAAGGCCGGATAAGACGATTGCGTACGCCGGGCCGCCGCGATCGACCCCATGGCGATACCGCCGATCAACCCGATCAGCACCACCAACCCCAGATAGGCGCCCAGCCGGCGCGTGAACGTGGTCCGCGAGCGGTACCACACCACCCTCGTGGCGTTAGCCCTCACATCCCCCCCATGTTCCGCTGCAGAAATGGCGCTGAGTCTTCTCCGTCCTTCTGCAAGCGTTAGTCGACCATCGGTCGGAGACAAGGATGGTAGTTCCCCCGCAGGCTCGTGCTACCACCACGAACCTCGGCAGTCGACCGACCCGTGCGGCGCGACAGATCAGTAGATCTGCAGGTGTTCCTTCTCGTCAAGCTCGAAGCCGAAGCGGCTGACATCCACCTGTCCAATGGTCTCGCCGTCCATCGGCGTACCCAATGGACTGATGGAGCGACGACCACCTGGGCGAAGTCATGCCGCGTGAGTTCGTTGCCGTCTCGAGCGGAGGACCAGTTGACTGGGGGTGAACGGCAGAAGCTCGACGACGCCGATCGCCGTCTCCGCGCCGCTGTCTCGGCCTACGAGCCGTTCATCGGCCGAGAGCTGCGGCCCACGGGGCCTGTACCGGTTCACGACGCGATGGCGACTGCGAAGGCACAGGCTGAGCTCGAAGCGGCCGAACAAGAACTGTGGCGCCTTCGCGAGGAGCTGTTCGGATGGGTCCGGCCGTCGCGAGCGCCGAGCGCGACCATGCTCACCGACCAGACACTGAGGGGCTCGATCGGCTGGGCGGCGCCAGCTGCCTTCGGCGCCGCCGTAACTGCCCCTGACAGGCGGGTCGTGCTGGTGACGGGGGACGGGGCCTATCAGCTGAGCGCTCAGGAGATCGGCCCGTTCGGGCGCCTGAGCTTCAAGCCGATCGTGTTCCTGCTCAACAATGACGTTCCCCTGATGGAGCGCCTGGTCTGCAAGGACCCCACCATGGCCTACAACGACCTGGCGCCGTGGCGTTACTCGGAGCTGCCTCACGCGCTTGGATGCGATGATCTTGCGCGCCACTATGACACCTCCAGGTACTTGTTTGGGCCCAGACGGTCCATGGTCGAGGAACCGCTGTGGGACGCGAGCCCGCGAGGCAGCGGGCCCAGCCGGGCGGTCGTTCGAAGAACACAAGTCCGCTCGTCTCAGGTTGCCCATCCTGCTCGAGTCTTCCGACCGGCGCCTCTAGCCGGCGTCCGCACAGCAGCCAGCGCATTGGTCATCAACAGTCGCGCCAAAGGTTGTCTCAGTCGACAAGACGCGGCGGATCGCAGGAATCAGTACGACCGCGCTCTCCGCCGGTTCGACGTACTCAGTGACAGATACCTCCGGTAGGCGAGAGGGGCGGTGCGCGCGTTCGAGCCAGCTTGTGAGTCGGCTCGTCGGACCGACGAGCCAAGCATCGCGCACGACGGATCGACTCTCTACCCTTCGGTTCATGTCACGTTGGTGCGCCCTCAACAGGTCTGTTAGTGACATCGAGAACATTTCACAAACACCCCCCCCCAGGAGTCCAGATCGCTTGACAACAAGTTACTTGAATTCGAGCTTGGTGTCAAGCTACTGCCATTCAAGCGATTGACCAGGTATGCTGCAAGAGATGAACGCTCAAGCGACCGGCCGGACTCGTTCTCCTACGGCGAGAAGCCTCGAAACCTGCGACGACGACACCGACGAACATGTGCGATGGGCGACGCAGGCGTGGTCGGAGATAGACCCGGACGTGGAAGGGATCGTCTGCAGGGTCGAGCGGGCGCAACGCCATCTCGAACGGGCCGCGGTGGACACGCGCGACCAGGTCGGCCTCGCCCAGGGCGAACTCAAGATCCTTCTTCGATTGACCCGTGGTGCCCGTAGTCAGGGTGATCTTGCGAAAAGCCTGCTTGTGTCAACGGGCACGATGACCAACCAGCTAGACAAGCTCGAGGCAGCAGGACTCGTCGTGCGTCTCGCTGACCCCACTGACCGACGCGGTAAGTTCGTCGAGATGACTCCCAGGGGTCGAGAAACCCTTGACAACTATGTCAACGTCCAGGCAAAGCGCGAACGCCAGCTGCTTGATCGTCTCAGTGCCGGCGACAAGCAGCAGCTGAACCAGCTCTTGCGCAAACTCCTCGCCTCCCTCGCCAACGAGCCGGGTCCGCAGCGTCGCAAACGGTGACACGAACGGCCGGCCCGAAGCGACTCGGAGACCACGGCGTCGCTCACGGCGAGGGGGCTCACTGATGCGACGCCCGGCTCCGCCCGCCAGGTGGAGGCAGTAGGCCGCGGGCGATCGCTGTCGTCACCGCTGCCGTCCGGTCATCCACGTCGAGCTTCGCGAAGGCGTGGAGCAGATGGGTCTTGACGGTGGCCTCGCCGATGAAAAGAGCTTGCCCGACCTCGCTGTTAGTCTTGCCGTCCGCGACAAGGGCCAACACCTCTAGTTCTCTGGGCGTGAGCTCGCGATTCGCAGGCGCCCTCGACCGGCCGAGCAGCTTGGCAGCCACGAGGGGTGCCAACACCGTGGCTCCTCTAGCCGCCGCACGCAGCGCTTGCACAAGGTCCGCTCTGGGGGTGTCCTTCAATAGGTAACCCGTGGCACCCGCTTCCACTGCCCGAAGGATGTCGTGGTCGGTGTCGTAGGTAGTCAAGACCAAAACAGCGGGCGCGGGGTCGAGCGCGGCGATGCGACGTGTGGCCTCCGCCCCATCGATGCCCGGCATGCGCAGATCCATGAGCACGACGTCGGGCTTGAGTTCGGCAGAGATCCGCACGGCTTCTTCGCCGTCGGCGGCTTCGCCCACCACCTCCAGGTCCGGCTCTCCCGCCAACATGCCCCGAAGGCCTGTCCGCACAACAGGGTGGTCGTCCACCAAGAGCAGCCTGAGCGTCACCGCACGCCCACCGCCTGGGCTGATGAAGTCGATCCCTGGACCGCTCGAGGTTCGGCGCGACCCTGATCTGAAGGGACCGACGGCCTTGGCAAAGCCACGAGGGGGATCGTGACTCGTACGGTCGTGCCGCCTCCAGCATGCGAACTGATCTCCGCTTGGCCGCCGACCTGGGTCGCACGCGATCGCAGCTGGCCGAGTCCGAAGCCGACTGCCCGCTCGGGGTCGAAGCCGATGCCGTCGTCGGTGACGACAAGAGTGGCGACATTCTCGTCAAACGCCAAGACCACGCCGGCAGAGCTGGCCCTGGCGTGCTTGCCGACGTTGGCCAGAGCCTCTTGGACCGCACGCAACAGGACGATTTCGGCGTTGTGGGAGAGGGCGACGGCGTCGCCCTCCACCTCGAGGTGCGCGGTGAAGCCGAAGCGCGCGCCGAGGTCGTCGCACGCCCGACTTACAGCGTCGGTGAGCGAAGCCCCCTGAAGTGCCGGAGGTACTAGGGCGCCGATGAGCGAACGAGCCTCCGCGAGACCATCGCGTGCCGCCAGCTCGACGATCGCGAGCTGGCGGCGAACAGCCGGCAAGTCCTCTCGCTCAAGGGCAGCCTGAGCGGCTTGGACGAGCATGACCACGCTTGTGAAGCCCTGCGCCAGAGCGTCGTGGATCTCCTGGGCCAGACGCTCCCGCTCGGCTGATGCACCCGCCTCCCTGCTCATCTCGGCCAGCTCCGCTCGCGTGCGCCCGAGCTCCTCGATGAGGGCGGCGCGCAGGTAGCTCTGTTCGATGATCTTGTTTATGTAGCCACCGAGCAGCAGGGCGAGAAGCAGCGTGAGAACCCCGAAAAGACTCAGGCTGGCCACCGTCGCAGCGTCGAAGCGACTGTAGGCGAGTTGCGCGCCAACGTTGACTGCTGTCAGTCCGATGACGGCCACGAATGCCGGACGGGGTCTCAGCATCATGAAGCAATGAGGGATGAGGACGAAGAGCAAGAAGCCAGCTCCGGGGTAGACCAGGGTGGCTGCCGCGAACAACGAAAACGCCCCGGCCAGGTAGATGAGGCCGCCACGGTGCTTGGAGGGGAACTTGCAGTTGCCCTCAGGGGCGGTCTCGAACTTCCCGGGCGTGAGCGCGTACCAGAGAGCGAAACAACCCAGTAGCCCTATCATCGTGAGCAAGCGAGGCAGGTCGTGCTGGAGCTCGACGGCGCTCCAGGTTGCTGTGACCGCAACTGTGGCGGCAAACCCTGCATGCCACCAAGGCCGGAAGCGCTCCCAGGCGTGCTCACTGCCGGCGTGCCCTCTTGCCGGCACAGCCTCTTGTCCGGACGCGCCGGCCTTGGAAGGCTCTGCTATCGCTCGCTCTGAGCTGTCCACCTGAAAGTCCTTGCAGAAACCACTAGGCCCAACACGCACCAAATCGCGAGCACCAGGGCCATCTCCCCATGGTTCCATGAATGTCCGGGCTCGACTTTCTGGAAGTAGGACGGCAGGAGCGCTGAGCGGTAGCCCTCTGCGATCCATCGCAGGGGGAAAAGGCCAGCGAAGTTGTAAAGGCCACGGGAGAGCGAGGTGAAGGGCACGAACACACCGGAGATGAACTCGAGCACCAAGAAGGGCAGGTTGAGCACGGCTCCGGCCGAACGGGCAGTGCGGGGCAGGCTGCTTGCTGCTACTCCGACCAACGTCATGGCCGTGCCTCCGAGGAGGGTAACCCAGAGGAATGTCCACCACCGGCTGAGCGAGTCCGGGAACGCGACCTTGTAGGCGAAGTGTCCGACCAGCATCAGTACCGCCACCTCCAAGAAGGAAGCGACAAGCACGACCATCACCTTGCCCAAGAAGTAGGCGGCGCGCGGCATTGGGGTACCTGCCAGGCGCTTGAGGGTCCCGTTCTCACGCTCGCCCGTGATGGTGATGCCAAGGTTCAAAAAGCTCGTCGACGCCAGGCCGCCCGCGAGCAGCCCCGTGGTGTACACCTGGCTGTAACTGACACCAGTCCCCGGGACCTTGCCTGAGAAGATCGAGGCGAGCAAACCGAGGAGCACGACAGGGAGGGCAAGGCTGAAGACCACGGCGTCCCTGCTGCGGAAGAACTGGAGTATCTCCACCTGGCCCCGGGCAAGGCTTGCCACCAGGAACGAGCGCCCTCGGGAGCGAAAGTGCCGTGACGCCCCTGCGGGAGCACCCCGACCTGGGTTCAGGTTCTCCGCGCCATTCCCAGCGGTCGTCGTGGCGCTCATGCTTGTTGCTCCTCTCCGGACTCCCCGGCGGCGGTGCCAATGAGCTCCAGGTAGATGTCCTCCAGGCTCGGACGCGTCACCGTCAGCCCCGGCACCTCACCGCCAAATGTCTCCTCGAGCTGGCGGACGAGCGCCGTGGGCTGAGGCGTCTTGACGTGCTGCCACTCGCCTTGGACCAGCCAAGAGACTTGCGCCGGGGCGTGTTGGCGCCCGCCGAGCTCGCCGGGCGGCCCTGTCTCGACGAGCCGGCCGCGGTTGATGACAGCCACACGGTCCGCCAGCGCCTCCGCCTCTTCCAGATAATGGGTGGTGAGCAGCACGCTCGTGCCCTCCTTGGCGAGGTCCCGTACCAAGTCCCAGAACGCTCTCCGCGCCTCGGGGTCAAAGCCGGTGGTTGGCTCGTCCAAGAACACCAATTCGGGACCGCCGATTATGCCGAGCGCCACATCGAGGCGCCGGCGCTGTCCACCAGAGAGCGTCCTGATCCGTGCGTCTCGCTTGGCCGAGAGGCCTACCCGTTCGATCACGTCTGCCGGGTCAGCAGGCGAGGGGTAGAAGCGGGCGAAGTGACGTACGCATTCGCTCACCGACAGGTCGGCGACGTCCTCGTTGTTCTGAAGGACGATCCCACGGCGAGCCCTCCATTCGGTGCCAGCACGCTGCGGGTCCTCCCCGAGCACGCGTACCTCTCCCGTGTCACGGCGACGATAGCCCTCGAGGATCTCTACGGTCGTTGTCTTGCCGGCTCCGTTTGGCCCGAGGAGAGACAGGACCTCGCCCCGGGCCATATCCAGGTCGAGGCCGTCCACGGCCGCAACTGCGCCGTAGGACTTTCGCAGACCCTTGGCTTCGATAACAAGGTCGTTCCCCATGACGCCAGCTTGGCCCTCCTGCCGGTTCACCGCCACAGCTGGAAGGCTGGTTCTCGTGTCCATCTAACGGTGGATCACATACGTGCTTCCCCGTCGCGAGCCCCCTGT
Source organism: uncultured Acidimicrobiaceae bacterium (assembly GCA_963841155.1). Lineage (GTDB taxonomy): Bacteria > Actinomycetota > Acidimicrobiia > Acidimicrobiales > Bog-793 > Fen-455. The sequence goes on from CAWJBM010000003.1 coordinate 171,086, forward strand.
GCTTGGCAACCAGGAGGTTGACCCGGCTGTCGTAGAAGTTTGAGTGGCGGTCCTCCGCCTCGTCCCTGCCGTGAGGCAGGCTCGGGGTGTCACCCAACCAAGTTGAGGAACGGAGGACCACCAGTGAGGAAAGCATCACACACCAAGCCGTCGGTCGTGAGCCGCCCGCGGTTCATGCCAGAGCTCGGTCTCGTCGACCTGGGCTATACGAGCCTCGAGGAACGGCTGGCAGGAAAGCTGAACGAGCAACTCGAGTTGTTCGCCTGTCGCATGCACCAGGGACTGCTCGCCGCCTCGGTGGCAATTGGCCTCGATGTCATGGGCGAGCTGATCGAGGCCGAGGTGACAGACATCGCCGGGCCGAAGGGCAAACACGATCCCGATCGGTCCGCGTACCGCCACGGCACCGAGCGCGGCAAGGTGAGCCTCGGTGGCCGGCGGGTCCCGGTGTGCCGCCCACGGGTGAGAACCGCCGCCGGTGACGGCGGTCTCGTCCACGAGGTCCACCTCGAGTCCTACGACACCTTCGCGAGGGTCGACCTGCTCGCATCCCACATGGTCAAGTCCCTGATGGCTGGGCTGTCGGGCCGGGAATATGAGACAGCTCTCGAACCGGTCGGCTCCGAGGTCGAAAAGACGGCGTCTGGGACCAAGCAGTCCTCGGTGTCACGACGTTTCATCACTCTCACCGCTGAGCGCCTCGCTGAGTTCAGGGCCCGGCCTCTTGACCAGGAGCGGTGGCTCATCTGCTTCATCGACGGCTTCGACTTCGCAGGCCACACCATGGTCGGCGCCCTCGGTGTCACCGCCGGCGGCTCGAAGGTCCCCACCGGCCTCATAGAGGGCTCGACGGAGAACGCCACGGTCGTGCGCGACCTCGTCACCTCCCTTCGCGAGCGTGGACTCGACGCGTCAGAGGGGATCCTGTTCGTGCTTGACGGCGGCAAGGCGCTCAAGAGGGCGGTGCTGGACGTCTTCGGCAACCAGGCCGTGATCGCTCGCTGGCGAGTGCACAAGGAGAGGAACATGATGGACTACCTTCCCGAAGCCGAACGACCGTGGGTACGCCACAAGCTGAGGGCGGCCTGGGCCAAGCAAGATGCCGGTGCAGCCGAGGCGGCACTGCGATCACTGGCCCTACAGCTCGAAAAGGTGAACCCAGATGCCGCGGGAAGCCTCGCGAGGGGCTCAGCGAAACGCTCAGCGTCACCAGGCTCGGCGTCAGCGGCGCCCTCTTGAAGACCGTGATGGGGACGAACCCGGTCGAGTCCATGATCGAGATCGTCCGCCACCACGCAAGGAACGTGAAGCGTTGGCAACCCGGCGACATGCGGCTTCGCTGGGCAGCTGCAGGCATGCTCGAGGCAGAACAGCAGTTCCGCCGCGTAAAGGGCTACCGGCAGCTCGGCCAGCTCGCCACCGAGATTGCTCACGTCGTCGGCGCGGTGACTGAGCAGAACGATGAGTCCGAAAATGCCGTCGCGTAACGACAACCGTAACGACACGACCACCCCCTGCCCGGCCTGCGGCCAGCAATTCTTTCGCACCGGCCGGCGACAGTGGTGCTCGGATGCCTGTCGCCAAGCGGCCTGGAGGCGCCGCAATGTCGTGCTGTCGCCGCCAGAGATCGCGCTCGGTGCTCCCGAAGGGGACCAGACGAGACGCCACTGTCTACGAGTGCCCGAACTGTGAGACCCGTTACCTCGCCAACCAGTACTGCAGCGACTGCCGAACCTTTTGCCGTCGCATCGGGCGCGGGGGGACCTGTCCGCATTGCGACGGACCTGTTGCCATCAACGACCTCATCGTTGCTACATCCTGAGCGTATGATCCATCAGGAGGCCGCCGCGAAGTTCCACGGCGCGCGGGTCAACCTCGCTGCAACCAGCTCCTCGCGGACACTGTGCGCGAAGCCTGAGTTGGTCACGCTCGAGGGACACTTGTTCGAGGGCCCCGCTGGGCTGACCACCAGGCTCTGCCGCGCCCAACCTCTCCAACTTGCGCTCACGCTCCTCGTCAACTGCGCGAGCTGGCACAGGGTCCGGCTTCCCGAGTCCCGGTGATCGCGAACCGAAGTCAGTAGGTGAACTTCGACCCGGTCGAGGCCGTGCTCGTGCCTCCGGGGGTCGTGACGGTCACGGTGACCGTGCCCGTCCCAGCCGGTGATAGGGCGAACACCTCGGTCGGCGAGACGATGGCGAACTTGGCGGCCATCGTGGTGCCGAACTTGACCGCGGTCACCCAGAGCATCCCGGTGCCGGTGATCTTCACCGAGGTGCCGCCGGCCTCCGAGCCCTTGTCGGGTGCGAGCGAACTCACGGCCGGACGAGGCTCGTAACCGAGGTAAAAAGACAGGCCCGTCCCGATCGGTGTGCCCAATCCCGTCGCCATGTCGTACCCCTTGGTCGCGGGATAGAGCCCGCCGTTGGTCGCCGTGTAGTCGTTGTTGCCGACGGTCACGTCGTTCACAATCGGCTTTCCCTCCGAGACGAGCTTGTAGAGCGCCGGGTTCACGAAGCCGAGCTTGTACAACGTCCCCTGCTGGACGTCCAGCAGCCCCACGATGGCCGCCCACAACGGTGCCGCGGCACTGGTCCCGCCGATCGCCGTCCAGCTGCCCTGCTCGAAAACGACGTAACCGTGGGCGGGGTCGGCAGAGGCCGAGACGTCGGGAACCTCGCGGCACAGCCCGCTCGTGTTCCCACACGGGGCACCGGAGCTGTCGGCGTTCTTCACGCCCGGGGCCGCTTGGTAGCTCGGGAGCTTCCAGAACAACGAGATCCCGCCGCCGCCGGCGCCTTCGGGGAGCTCGGCCTGTGCGTTGAGGTGTTCGTCCCAAACCGACTCCTCCGGTGCTGGGCCGATGGCACCTGTGACGTTGTGCTCGCCAATGTCGGCCAAGCTGGCGGCGAGTTGATTGCGGGCACGCGAATAGCGCGAACGGACCGTGCCGATGGGGATGTGTAGGGCAGCGGCAGTTTCCTCGTAGCTGAGGCCACCGATTCCGATGACGAGGACGACACTTCGCCACTCCGGCTTCAGGGACGCCAGGGCAGCGGCGAGTCGTAGGCGCTCGGCAACCTGCCCGACCCCGTCGGTGCAGCAGCGAAGGTCCTCGTTCGAGAGTGCAAGCGCCCTGATGCGCTTCTGCTCGTCTCGGTGGTTCTCGCGGACGAGGTTCGTGGCGATGCCGAACAGCCACGCCTTTACCGAGCCACGGTCAACCTGGTAGCGACGCCTTCCGGCAAAGGCCCGGGCGAACGTCTCGGCTGTGAGGTCCTCGGCAAGGTCTGGTCCGACCCGAAACGACAGGTACCGATGAATCACATCGACGTGGCGCTCGAACAGCATCGCGAAGCGTGCCGAGTCGGCTAGCGACGCCCTCAGGGCAGCCTCGTCTGAACCGACACCTTGTGTCACAGGTATCTATTGTCCTTCGGGCCCGAGTTAGTTCCCGGTCAGACGAGAATCCTTCACTGCGACCACCTTTCCGAGCTGAGCCACGAGGTCGGCGCCAGGACCACCAGCACGGTGCAGTCTCACTGTCGTCACGCTCCGATGAAGCCAGGACGGGCCGGTTTCGCCGACGAACATGGTTTGCCTGGCAGTCTTCTTGATCGCCTTCTGCCTACTCACGCCTTTCGCGCCCGGGTCGACTGTTTCGGCCATCTGGGCCTGCTGCTGGGCCGTGGCCGGCCACTGCCTGGCAGTGACCACGAGGTTTGCCTGCCGGCCGAGAACCTCCGCGGCGATACGACTGGGCACGCTCCAACGGTCACGGGGGCCTTGCGCTCATCGCTTATTGCGGGCACGACCGGCTCAGGACGGCCCTCGGTTCGCCGCATGATGCCGGGTGCGCAGACGACCGCAGTGACCGTCAGCGCCGCTAAGCCGTCGTGCATACTGTCCGCGTGGGATCGACAGGAACCCGTCCCCGTAAAGCCCCGTCGCCACGGGGCACGTCCTCCAATGTCAGAGGGTGGCGACGGGTGAATCACACGCCGGAGGGTTATTCGACTCTCCCGTCGTACAGAGCGCTCCTGGGCATGGCCACCTTCTTCGGGAAACTCATCCGACGCGTGACCGGACAGGACCGACGCGACTACAGCATCACGTCGCCAGCGGACTGAACGGGTTGCGCATGCTTGGTGGCCACGTCTTCCGACAGCTCGCGCTACCGGCGATTCGACGGCTCCATGGTCACCCTCCCGCCTTCGATGCTGACCTCGCATCCTTGTCCCCGCCATGCTTGACCGCCCTGACAAGCGCACTTGCCATCCGATGCTCGCCGATTCCCCGTTCGACAAGCGGGCGAAGGTGCCGCTCAAGGGCCGCTGCTTCCTCATCGCTCAGAGTCTGCGAGATTGCCGCACCGATTGTCGGCACCAGTGGATTGCTGGAGCTGGCCAGGAAGCGCTCCCAGGGCTGGGGCTCCATCCTCGGCTCGATGTCAGCGCGCAGCTCCAGGTGCACTTCGTCGAAGCCCGCCATCGTCACAAGCCTGAGAAGGTCTCGCTCATCGAAGTCGATCATGGGGTCGTTCACCGGGTCCTGGATGCGGTCGTAGAGCGCATCGAGCCTGGCGGCGATGTGGGCAATGGGCGAGATGTCGTAACCGCAGAAGGCCCGGCCATGGCCCGCGACGATGAACCGATTGATCGGCTCGAAAAGTGCAAGTCGCCCGCCAGGTCGAAGGACTCGGCAACACTCCCGAAGGCTCGCCGCCTTCTCCTTCACGTAGATCAGAACCGAGCGGATCGTGACCACATCGACAGACGCCTCGTCGATTTCCGCAAGATCATCCGCAGAGCCGAGGACAAACCGGCATCGGTCCCGCAAACCTGCCTCAGCCGCGTAGTCCCGGCACAGGTCGAGCAGATCAGCGGAGAGGTCGTTGAAGATAGCCCTTCCCGACGGACCCGCACGTTCGAGGGCACCGAAACCAATCAGCCCGTCACCTGTCCCGAGGTCCAGGACGACATCTCCTTCTTGGATATGCGCAGCATCGAGCAGGCGGTCTCGAACCGGGGCCAGGAAGGCGGCAAACAACTCACGACGGAACGAATCGTCCCCACCGTGGCGATGCCGGACGATCCACTGACACCAAGGGTCACGGGCAGCTTCATCCACCATTCGGAGTATCGCACGCTGCCCGTGGCAGCCGGTGAGTCGCCTCTTGAGAGGCGGGGAGATCGCTCAGCCTGGGCCACAGATGAAGACGCCCTGTGCCTCGACGGCTATCGAATGCTCCGAACCTCAACAGCAGCGCCCGACACGCTCAAGACGGTTCCAGTGCAGTTCAGAACCCCACAAATTGGAGCTAGCTACCTGATCGGTAGCTCCAAGAACACTGACATTCCTATGTAGGGTCACTGTAGGTGGGCGTCTTGTGCCGACAGCGTGATCAGCAACGCGCGCGGCGTCGGTCCGATAGCTCCGCGCAGGGTCGCGTGCGCCGTAGAGAAGCCCGGCACGCCTGCTTGCTCTTACCAGCCGCCTCAACGGCGGAGCCCACTGACGTCGACACGATGACAGCCCGAGCGAGTGACGGCTGCTCAAGGCACTCAGGTGAGCGACAGGCGGTAAGCAAGGAGCGGTACGTCCGGCACCGGCGACCAGTCGCGCTCCGGGAGCCGCTTGAAGCCGGCCGTGTCGTACAGGTGTTGCGCCGCCAACATCCAAGGCGTCGTATGCAGCAACAGCGCCGCCCGGTCCAGTTGGCGCGCTCTCGAGACACACGCGTTCAGTAGGGCGCGCGCGACTCCGCGGCCCTGCGCGCTCGGCAGGACCGCCAGCATGCGGATACCCGCCTCGCCTTCCTCCAGCAGCTCGGCCCAGGGTGAGGAGCCGTCGGGAACGAATGTCACACAGCCGACGACCTCGTCCTCGACGGCGACGAGCACCTCGGCTTCCGCTGCCCGGCGTACCACGTCCGCCAGCTCGGCGGCGTAGTCGTCCGACAGATGGGCGCTGGGCAGTGCTCGGTACGCGGCCACGACCAGACGCCCGGCGCTCTGGTACTCCTCGGTCCGGACCTGACGGATCTCCACCGGCGCGACGCTACGCTCATTGCCCCGGCCCGGCTGCCGCTTGTCCTGCACGACCGTCTGGCTGGCGGCACAAGCGAGGCCCTGCGTGCCCCGGGGTGCCTTGTCCGTAGGAGGTGGTGGCGCCGCCGCCCACGCCGGATAGGACAAAAGGGCCGGAACCACTGAAGACTGGGCTCTGATCAGATAGAGGGCTATCCCCTGCTTGCCTTGGCCGCAGCCCGAGGCTCTATCGGGTAGCAGTGACTCTCGGTGGTTGCTGCCTTATTGGTGCTCGATGCCTCACAGCACCGCTTGCGGTCGCCGCGACGAACCACAGTCTGACCGCCTCAGTGGGAAGATCGGACCGTGAAGACTATCGGCCTGATCGGAGGCATGAGCTGGGAGTCCTCGGCTGAGTACTACCGTCTTCTCAACGAACTCGTGCGCGAGAGGATGGGCGGGCTGCACTCAGCCCGGTGCCTTCTCTACTCGGTCGACTTCGCCGAGATCGAACAGCTCCAGGCGACCGGCGCATGGGATGAGGCGGGGGCCCTTCTCGTGGCCGCTGGGCAGTCCCTAGAGGAGGCGGGAGCCGACCTCCTTGTGCTCTGCACCAACACCATGCACAAGGTGGCCGACGTTATCGAAGCGGCGGTGTCGATCCCACTGGTCCACATCGCCGACGTCGTCGCGGAGGCGATTAGCGCGGCAGGCATTGCCCGAGTCGGGCTCCTGGGCACGGCGTTCACGATGGAGCAGTCGTTCTATAGAGACCGGCTGGCCACACACGGCCTAGAGGTCATCATCCCCTCCTCCGCCGATCGGATGATCGTACACAGGACCATCTATGAGGAGCTCTGCATGGGTGTCATCCGCGAGGAGTCCCGGGATGCGCACCGGGCGATCATTGGCCGACTGGTGGCTGCCGGCGCCGAAGGAGTGGTGCTCGGCTGTACCGAGCTCGAGCTGCTCGTCGCAGCGGACGACTCTCCGGTGCCTGTCTTCCCGACGACCAGCCTCCACGCAGCAGCGGCGGTCAACCTGGCTCTGGCGAACCGAGCCGAAGATGGACTGGAGCTACTTGAAGCGTCGCCGGAGAGCGAAGTGGCGGCCCGGCTCCTCGCCCGGTACTACGAGGAGCTCACCGTCCGCTTCCCCGGTGGCTTCGACGTCGACCGTACCGCTGTCGCTCCCAGCGCAGAGTTGCGCCCCCCGTCAGGCTGCTTCCTGATCGCCCGGCTCGACGGGCGCCCAGTCGGGTGCGGGGCGGTTCGGAAGCTCGACGAGACCATGGCGGAGATCAAACGTATGTGGATCGATCCGGTGGTACGCGGTCGTGGCATTGGTCGCAGGCTGCTCGTCGGCCTGGAGTCCGCCGCGACGCGCCTCGGCTGCCAGCTCGTGCGACTGGATACCAGTAGCCACCTTCCTGAGGCGCTCGGTCTCTATCGTTCCACCGGTTACAGCGAGATCCCCGCGTACAACGACAACTGCTATGCCCACCATTGGTTCGAGAAGTCGCTGGTGTCTGGAGCGCGGCATTGAACGCCTTCTACCCGACCTGCTCACGTCCGAGCGCCGTCGTGGTGGCGTGGCCGCTCCGCTCTCGGCGAGGTCGGTTCGCAACGTGCACCGCGTCATTCACCGGGCGCTCGCTGGCACCGGCCGCGAAGACTTTGGCTCCGCGCTGCCACACGAGAGCGAGCGTCGCCTCTTGCGCGGCGAGTTGGCGAGCGAGCCGGTCGAGGCGGGCCGCGATGACCCCGTCGGCCACGCTTGTCGTAATCGCGTCGAGAGCGCAAGAGAGGCCAGGGCGGTCGGCGGCCTCGAGGGCGCCGGAGATGGCCTCGTCCACGCACATGACCACGATCCGGCGCTCGTTTGCCTTAGCTCAGGCGCCAACCACCTGGCGTTAGGCGTCGAGCCGGTACCCGTCGAGCTGGGCCTCGCTGCTGACTCGGACATAGGCGACCAGTCGCATGCCGCAGGCTTATACCCTCTGACCTGCCATGTAGGCGGTCCTAAGGAACTAAGGAACTACTTACAACACGGCCGGGATCCAGCGCCCGCCAAGCTTGATCCCCTCGCATCGTGCAACGCCGACCATTCGGTGCCGCGGCGTCAGATGCTGCGGAACCGTCGGTTGACGAACCGGAGCCGTCGATCAATCTGCGTGGGATGGCAGCCAGTGCACCGTCGCTCACTCCCCGCCCAGATCAATGGACCTGCGGCTGGCTGTTTGCAAAGGTGCCCCGTGCACCGGGTCTCGGACCGTCACGATTGGGCGCCGCCCTCGTCGAAGAGTTCATTGCGCCTTTACTGCGTTGTCGAGACCTTGTGCCCGAACTGTCACCTCGTGTGGGTAGAACGGTTGCGTGACCCCACCGACCAACTCCTCAGTCCCCACTCCCACGAGACGAGCGCGGCCCTCGTCGGCAGCTCCCATGCGCATAGCCCTCGTCGCCCACGACAACAAGAAGGCGGACTTGCTCGAGTGGGCCAGCTGCAACAAGGGCGAGCTCGCACACCATGAACTGGTCGCCACCAGCACCACGGGCGCGGCCATCGAGGCAGAGATCGGAATCCCCATCGAGCGCCTGTTGAGCGGTCCCCTCGGCGGCGACCTTCAGCTCGGAGCAAGGATCGCCGAGGGCAAGATCGACCTGCTGCTCTTCTTCTGGGACCCCCTGGAGCCGCAACCCCACGACCCTGACGTGAAGGCGCTCCTTCGGATTGCTGTCGTATGGAACATCCCCGTAGCGTCCAACCGAGCCACCGCAGACTTCCTGATCACATCGCCGTTGTTCGACTCGGAGTATGAGCGAATGGTTCCCGAGTACGCCGCCGCACGGGCTCGGGTCGCTTCTGCGACTGGGTGAACAGGAGGAGAGGCTTGACCCGTGGCGCTCTCAGGTCGGTGTCCCAGAACGGGCAGGCGACAGGCCCTTGCCCATGCTCAGCGCCCCTGGTCCTCTTTCACCTCAGGAGCTTGCCAGGAAGTTGACCAGCTCAGGGACGAACTTGGCTGCGTTGATCGTGCCGACTCCCGATGCGAGGTCGTAACCCCGCAAAGCCGGAAACCCCTTCACTTCTTCCTCTTGGACCTTGCCGTCCGGCACGAACGACACCGTGTTGTTTCCCTTGGTGATGTCCACGATGCCCGGTGCCCGTGAAGCTGACAGGGCGTAGAGGGCGGCGTTGATGAGTCCGAGCGGGTGGCCGGCCTCTTGGTCGGCGAGTGCGACAACGCCTGCGAACAGGGGCGTGGCGACGCTCGTGCCGCAACTCGGGTACCAGCCCGACGCTTGTCCGGGGAAGCTCTGGTAGGCGTCGACCGCCCCGTCACAGGCTGCGCTCATGGATACATCAGGCACGCCCCGATGCTGACCCACGACTCGCGCAACGCCGTTCTGGTAGGCGGGCCGCTCGAAGATGATCGACTTGCCGCCTCCGCTGGCCAAGTATGTGTCGTTCCAAACGGTGTCCGGGGATGTCCGATTGCCCTCGGCGTCGAGATGCATCTCTGTGCCTCCGACTGCGGTCACGAGCGGGTCGCTGGCCGGCCACGTGGTGACCGGGAAGTCGTAGAAGGTCGTACCGTCGGGCCCGACATCGGCTGCGCCAAAGTCCCCCGAAGCGGCGAGCACAGTCACGTTGTTGGCGCTTTCGGCGGCGTCTATGTACGCGGTGCGCAGCGCCAGCAGCGCTTGTGCCGTGGGGAAGGTCTGTTCGGTTGCGCCAAAGCTCTGGCTGATGACACCGCCCATGTGATGGTTGATGACATACAGCTCCGCTGCAACGATCTGAGGGAACCCGCTGGTCCCTTCGTCCTCCGAAGTCGGGGTCTCCACTAGCAGGATGCGCGCGCCCGGCGCCATGATGTGTGCGTACTCGACATCGAGGCTTGTCTCACCCGCCCAGTCCTCGCGATTGGCGGACGCCTCGTACGGCGGGATCGCCCCGGCAGGGTGGACCACGGTCAAGGAAGGGGGGGCAGGCAAATCGAAGGTTCGGTCGAAGACGCTGAGGTCGTGGCCGATCGTGGGCGAGCCGAACGAGTCGACGATGACAATCGTCTGTCCTTTGCCGTCCGTGCCGGCCCTGAACAACGGCCCCATGTTGTAGGCCCGCTGAATCTGTGCGGGCTCATAACAGGCGATGCCCATAGTCCTTTCGCACATGGACGTGCTCGACGGGCTCGATCGGGCTGCACCGAGGTGAACTGCCTCGGGACGTACGACGACTTCGTTCGGTGGGATGTCGAGCGCTCGGGTAGCCCTATGTGCTCCTGCGGCAGTCATCCCAGGCCCGATCGCGGCTGCCGTGGCGACCACGAGGATCACCGCAGCGCCGCAGAGTCCCCTCCGGTGCATCGTTCTCCTCGTCTGAGCTCGGTGCCCTTGTCCAGTTCGACAGCGATCGTAATTCACACGGCCTTCGACTCCTGCTCGGGCCTCTCCGAGCCGGGGGGACCAACCGAGCGACAGCACGACACATCGCGTTCGGAGGTACCCGCGTCGATGTCGGAACCGAAACAGGCGGGCTGTTCAACGCAGGCACGCACCGGCGAGGAACTCCACCGGTCAGCTCATACCGGGTGCCTAATCCAGCCGGCGCCTTCCAACCGGTATGCGCCACCTGGGTTCACGGCGAACCCGTGCGATGTCGCCTGCCAGGCTGAAGGTGAACATTTTGTCCGCCACAATGCGCGCTTCCACCGGGTCCTCCTGGTCGCGCCAGGTCTCGAACGCTGGGCCTTGCTTGGGCAGGTACCGGTCGAGCACCGCCTCGTGCAGCTCCTCGTGGGACGGGTATGAGAGCTGGAAAAGCTCGGCCTGGCCCTGCAGGATCATGGCCAGCCCTTCACCTGGCAGATAGGTGGCACTGACGCCCGGACGGGCGGGACGCGACGTCATCGTGGATGCGGCGACACCCGTGCTGCTGGCTGGCTTTCGGACACTGCCGAACGTGCGACCTCCTTCCCCTACAGCCCAACGCGCTGGCGGCGTTCTCACGGAACAGGGAGCCCTCCCGGACGTAGCGGCGACGAGGAGGTGTCGTGCTCTCTGCTGAGCGCAAGCGTGCGCCAGCATCGACGTGAGCGGACTGCACTTCCACGACCTGCGCGGCAGCAGGGCAACGTGGGCCGCGATGGGCGGTGCCACGATGCGAGAGCCCATGGGGCGCCTCGGCCACACGACGCCGAATGTCGCGCTGCGCTACCAGCACGCTGCGGCCGAGCGCGACCGTGCGATCGCGGAGAGGCTCGACGTGCTTATGCGAGCGGCTCAGACGGCGGTTCCCGAACCCATCGCGAAGGTCGTCTCGATCGAGCGCCAACGAAAACACTATTGCACGCTGGTTGCACGTTGCCCGATTGCGGACCGCTGCCCGGCGGTTAGAGCGGCAAACTCGCATGTCAGGAGCGGTGTCGGAGGGGGGATTTTCCCACATACGACACGCGAGACCATCTCGGATCTGGCCGCTTGATCAGGAATTCTTCCTCAGTTCTACCCGCTTGCGACGAGGCATGCGCGGGTCCAAATGATTCCTGGTGCCGTCCGCTCCCCTAGCGGCGGCGAACCTAGACCTTCACGCTCCCGCGGTCACTAGCCACGGTCGTTAGCAAAAGGCCTGGGGCGCCCTCAATCGCCCGCATAGGAGCCCTCATGATCACCTTGGCAAGGTTCTGAGAACCGTCCAGCCAGAAGGCTCGATCCCGCGACGTGGTCCTCCAGTCCACGAAATCGTGCAGCCGGTCCATCGGCAGCGTGCTGATCACTGGAAAACGAACCAAGTCGGCGCCCGCGTGTCACCACTCTCGCTCACAACGTCGTAGGAAGCCAGCAGCTGCGGCGATCTTCCTGGGGCTTCTACAGCGCTACATCGGGCTGTGGCCCTGGGGCGAGAGCAACGCCGGGCTGGTCAAACCCGCTTGGAGTACGAACGAACTGCGAGTGGAATGAAGATCGCGGCCACCGTGGCACATCCGAGGAGCGCCCATCCGACCTGAGCAGTCAAGGCGCCGTCGTTTGTCAGGTCACGCAACGCCGAGACGACATGAGAGACGGGATTGACCCGCGTCACGACCTGGAGCCATCCCGGAAGAGTGTCGACGGGAACGAACGCGTTGGAGAGGAAGGCCAGAGGAAACATGATCATCATGGACATCCCCTGGACGGCGCCGGCGCTCCTGGCTTTGGTGCCGATCCAAAGGAAGATCCAGGCGAGGGACCAGCCAGTGATGACGGCGAGAACAATTCCGGCGAAAACGCCGAGAGCACCGCCGCCAGGGCGGTAGCCCATGACTACGCCGACGGTGAGGGAGATGCCGGCCGCAATGGCATAGCGGGCGAGGTCGGCCATCATCGGTCCGGCGAGCGGGGCGATCCGGGCGATTGGCAGCGACCGGAAGCGGTCGAACACACCCTTGTCCATGTCCTCTCGGAGTTGGATGCCGGCGGCTACGCACGCGGTGATGGTGGTCATGGCGATGATGCCCGGGATGAGGGTCGGCAGGTAGTGGGCAGTGCTGCCGGAGACGGCCCCGCCGAACATGAGACCGAACATCACCGTGAACAGCACGGGCATCGCGGTGACGTCGACGAGCTGCTCGGGATTGCGACTCATCTTTATGAGGGCGCGCCATGCCAGCGTCGTGGTCTGCTTAAGCGCGTCGCGAATGGATACCGATGCTTTGACGGTGCGTGCGGCCGGTCGAGACGTAGTGGTTGGGATCGTGATGGCTGCGGTCATGATCTGCCCGCCTCGGTCTCGGGAGTAGGAGTTTCACTCGTGTGGCCAGTCAGGGCCATGAACACCTCGTCGAGGCTCGGTTGTTCGACGGTGGCGTTCGTGATATCGAGCTTGTAGTTACGCAGCGCGACGAGAACGTCGGCAGCCTCGTTGGCGTCGCCCAGCGTGACGCTGAATCCTGAGCCGTTCGGGGAAACGATCGGTGCGTTGCGGGTGACCTCTGCAGCCAGGGCGAGCGCGTCTGCCGTGTCGGCACCCTCGGCCATCTGGACACGAAGGTTCGATGTGCCGATTTGGGTCTTGAGCTGACTCGGGGTGCCTTCGGCGACCTTCCTACCGCGATCGATGACGGCGATCCGCCCGGCGAGTGCGTCCGCTTCGTCGAGGTACTGGGTGGTCAACATGATGGTCGAACCCTCAACGACCAGGTCGCGGATCGTGTCCCACATCTGGCTGCGATTCCGGGGGTCAAGACCGGTCGTGGGCTCATCGAGGAAGATCAGTGCGGGCTTGGTGATCAGGCTGGCCGCGAGATCAAGGCGGCGGCGCATGCCGCCGGAGAATTGCGAGATTGGGCGGCGAGCGACCTCGGTGAGGTCGAACTGCGCAAGCAGGTCGTCGCCGATGCTGTGGGCCCTCTTGGAGGACAGACCCTGCAGGCGACCAAACAGCCAGAGGTTCTCGCGGGCCGTCAGGTTCTCGTCGACCGACGCGAACTGACCAGTGACGCCGATCAGTTGCCGCACAGCATGGCCCTCGCTGCGGACGTCGTATCCGAAGATTCTCGCCTCGCCGCTGTCAATCGGCAGCAGCGTCGCCAACATGTTCAGCATCGTGGTCTTGCCGGCGCCGTTCGGGCCGAGCACCCCGAAGATCTCACCTTCCATAACGGTGAGGTCGATGTCGTCCACGGCGCGATTCGTGCCGAACAGCTTCGTCAGGCCGCGCGCCTCAACGGCCACAGTGCCCGAAGGCGAGCTGTCACGCCCAGCTTGGTCGGCGCTGGTCCTCGATCGTTCGGCTTGGGGGGTTCGAGTGGTCATGTTGTGGCTCCAAACCTTGGGTGGGGCAGACGTCGATGCAGTCCCGCTTCCCCTCGCACCGGGCGTGTCGATGACGGGGATGTAGGTGCCGGGAGCGAGCACCGCTCACCGGACGATCCGGGTGAGCGGCGGCTCGCCGCTGCTTGGCCAGCCGATCGGCGTCCGGACTCACAAAGCGGACTCGGCCTCGGTGTCGTCCGCGGCCGGGGCGCCGTCCGCCAGCACCAGGTAGATGCGCCGGCGGGTGTCCGCGAGAATCTCGCCGACCGCCTTCACCTGGCTCTCGCTGCCGGAGCGACCCACCTGCGTGGCGGCCGCAGCGACCTCGAACATGAGGCCCCCCAGGTCGACCAGAGAGCGGTCGGCTCCCCGGGCCGCTCGCTCCCACGGCGCCGGGCCGTCAGCGGCCTCCTCGGCTGCCGTGCGACCCTCGGCGGTCAGGCTGAAGACTCTACGACCCTCGCTCTCGTCCGCGGTGACCAGTCCCTGGTCCTCCAGGGCCTGGAGGGTGGGGTAGACCGAGCCGGGGCTCGGCGTCCAGACGCCACCACTGCGCTCCGTGAGCTCGGTGATGATCTGGTAGCCATGCATCGGCTCCTCGGCCAGCAGGGCGAGGATGGCCGCACGCACGTCCCCCCGTCCCCGCCTCCGGCCCCGTCCGAACATCGGGGGCCCGAATCTCGGGCCGAAGGCCCCGTGGCGCCCGCCTCCGAAGCCGAAGGCGTCGTCCCATCCTCTGCCGCGGCCGCCGACCCGTCCTCGGGGGGCACCGCCGAGGCGGTCGTACCGGTCACGGCGACCGGGGAAACCCGGTCCTCCTTCGGGGCTGGCGTTGGTGTCATCGAATCTGTTGTGTCCATGCATCAGGTTGTTCTCCTTGAATTCTCGTTCCGGACCGGCCAGATGGCCGGCCCCGAAAGTTCGTGTAGCTGATCTTCCGACCGCTCACGTTGTATAACGATATATCGCGATGTGATAACTGTCAAGGGGTCGTCGCTATTCCCGGGGTCGCCGTAATCGCGCTCGCCCGGTCAGGGATCCACGAAACGTGTCGATCGGGTTATCGATGGTGAGGCGTGATCGCAGTTCACCGAAAGCGGAGAACGCTAGCGAGCATTGTGCGCTGCTCGCTGCTCGCGGCGCTAGGCGTCGAGAACTGCAGCGATTGCCGGGCCGCTGAGCATGAGATTGGGACGCTCGCATGCACGCCCTCGGGATCGACCTACGTTAGTTGTTGTGATACAACAATGTTTATGGCAACGGTTAGCCCCCCGTCTCGTGCCGATCGTGACGCGCGGCGCCGTTCCGTGGTGCTGGCTACGTGTTGTCTGAGCGTGTTCATGGCGGGCCTCGACGTGACGATCGTCAATGTCGCCTTGCCGTCGATCCAGCACGCACTGCACGCGTCAGTGAGCGGTCTGCAGTGGACGATCGATGCCTACACCCTTGTTATTGCGTGCCTGCTCATGCTGTCGGGCTCGCTCGCGGATCGCTTCGGCCGCCGCCGGGTCTTCCAGATCGGGCTGGGGGCGTTCTCGCTGGGGTCGTTGCTGTGCAGCCTGGCTCCGTCGCTCGGGTGGCTGATCGCCTTTCGCGGACTGCAGGCCGTCGGCGGCTCAATGCTCAACCCGGTGGCGATGTCGATCATCGTCAACAGCTTCACCGACCGCGCCGGGCGCGCGAAGGCGATCGGCATTTGGGGATCGGTCGCCGGACTCAGCCTCGCCAGCGGCCCGGTGCTCGGTGGCCTGCTGGTCAGCGGGATCGGGTGGCGTTCGATCTTCTGGATCAACGTTCCCGTCGGCCTGATCGCGATCGCGCTCACGCAACGGTTCGTGCCCGAGTCGCGGGCTGAGCAGCCCCGGCGGCTTGACCCTCCCGGCCAGCTGGTGGTGATTGCGCTATTGGGCTGCCTGACCGCGGGGATCATCGAGGGGCCACGCAGCGGGTGGGGCTCGGCACCGATTGTCGCCCTGTTCGCGGTTGCCGTGCTCGCGGCGATCGCGCTGGTCGTGCTCGAGTCCCGGCGGCGTGAGCCGCTGGTCGACATGAGGTATTTCCGCAGCGCGCCGTTTTCGGGCGCGGCGTTGATCGGGGTCGTCGCGTTAGCGACCCTAGGCGGCTTTCTGTTCCTCAACACGCTGTATCTGCAGGACGTTCGCGGCTACAGCGCGCTGCACGCCGGATTGCTCACGATCCCGATGGCCGCGGTGCTCGGCGTGCTCTCCACCGTCTCAGGCCGGTTGGTAGCCAGCCGTGGGCCAAGGCTCGCTCTGATCGTGTCCGGTGGGCTGATCGCCGTAGGCGCGATCCTGCTGATCGGCCTTAGCGCCCACACCGCTGTGTGGTATCTGATCGTCGCCTACCTCGTCTACGGTGCAGGGGCGGGTCTGGTCAGCGCCCCGATTACCAACACCGCACTCTCGGGCATGCCCCGAGAACAAGCCGGTGTCGCGGGAGCGATCGCCTCCACCTGTCGCCAGACCGGCGCGGCCCTCGGGGTCGCGGTCACCGGCGTGATCATCGCCACCAGCTCGGCCGGTTTCGTGCACGCCAGCCACGCGGCGTGGGCGGTGGTCGCCGGCTGTGGAGTCATGGTCATCGTGCTCGGCATGGTCTCGACCGGACGCTGGGCGCTGGCGACCGCCGAGCGAAACGGCGCGCGCCTGGCCACTGACATGAGCCCCGCCCCGGAAGGAGTCCGATGACCACCCGATCGGCCACGCCGCCGGACACCGCATCCCGAGTGTGGACCGCCCTGCACGAGTTCGTCACCGGACACGACCGCCGGCGTGCCCTCCACGCCGCTCTCGATCTCGGGCCCGGCAAGGTCGAGGTGCTGATCAAGCTCGCCGACGGTCCGATGACCCTACGAGAGATCGCACGCGCCGTCGATGTCGACCCACCAGCCGCGACCGTCGGCGTCGACAGGCTCCAAGCGCGAGGCCTGGTCCATCGCACCGCCCACCCCGACGACAACCGCCGCAAGCTCGTGCACCTCACCGACGCCGGACGCGAGGCGGCACAACGCGGCCAGGCGATCCTCAACGAGCCACCGCCCTCACTGGCCAACCTCGACTCCGACGACCTCGCCCGGCTCGACGAGATCCTGACCCGACTCCAGACCAACAGGAGACCGCCATGAGATCAACAACCGCGACCCGCCCCGGCTCACCCAGGAGACCCCGCCGATGATCCGCACGCTGGGAACGGAATTCGTGCACTTCTTCCTGCTCGACCAAGACGGCGAGTTCACCCTCATCGATGCCGACCCAAGCGGGCACGGCGACACCGTGGAGCCCGGCTTCTCGGTCTTCGACCGCAGACTGCGCAACCCCGGCCTCGCCATCCGCCAGGCATAGAGAGAAGAAGCCAAGACCATGCCCGCAAACCCCCTCGGCCTCGCATTGCGCAACCGACGCGTGGGACACCACACGCTCGTCTGGGCACGTCCCGACGTGCAAGCACCCGAGAGCTTCACCCTCAACAGCCCCGCCTTCGACGCCGGCACCCCCATCCCCGATCGGTACCGCGGCAGGCTCTTCGGGGCCAACATCTCACCCGCCCTCGCCTGGACAACGCCGCCAGCCGAAACCGCGGAACTCGTGCTCATCGTGCAGGACCCCGACGTCCCCCTCGGGAAGCCCGCCACCCATGCCCTCACGCTCGGCATCGACCCATCGCTAAGCGGCATTCCTGAGAACGGCCTCACCGACCCCAGCCCGATCCGCGGGCTCAAACACGGCAAAGGCGCCCTCGGCCACCGCGGCTGGGCCGGCCCCAAGCCCCCGCGCTCACACGGACCACACTCCTACGTCTTCCAACTCTTCGCCCTGGACTACCAGCTCGACCTGCCCGACAAGTTCACCCTCGCCGATGCACTCCAGGCCATGGCCGGACATGTCATCGCACGCGCCCGACTCGACGGCACCTACGAAGTCCGGTAGCCGCGCACCAGCAGAGCCTGAACCGTTCCCGCTGTCCTCCCCAGGCCACCCCTGGGGATCGCGTCCATGGTCTCCTCGAGCGTCTGCCGTTAGCCTGCGCGTGAGGCACGATTGAGGCACGAGGAAGGGGCGAGCGACAGGATCGACCTCGGGGTGCGTCCAGGACCTGCGCTGACGGCTTGCATCGGCGTCACAGCAAGGGGCGTCCGGGCACCACGCCTGATGCACAAGGTGCCAGGACGGCCCGAGAGCGCGCCGACGCTTGCCTGGTTATCAAGCCGGCGGGCTCATCCTCCCGAACGTGGCACAAGCGTATCGTCCGATCGGGACGAAGGACTGCTTCCTGACCTGCTTCAGACTCCCGGTGCGGCGAGCCTCTGGCGGACGGCAGGGCTCCGCAGGCCGTCGGTGGTTCGGACCCCTCTGTCGGCTCCTCGTTCTCGAGCGTCGGCTCTTGACCGCTCTCCTGGGCTCGCTCGTGCCTGATGACGTGGAAGCGGTTAACCGCGCGCTGCTCACCGTATTCGGCCTGAAATAGCGGACACCTCGCCGATCGAGACGGACGACGTATCGGAAGGGCCCAAGCCGAGTCGGTCAACTCCCAGGGCTGTGACCTGGCCCTGTGAGTGTTGCTGTGAGTGTTGCTGTGAGTGTTGCTGTGAGTGTTGCTGTGAGTGTTGCTGTGAGCTGCCGGAACGCGAAGACCCTTCCGTGTGATGGACCGTATTCATGTCGCTGTTCGAGTCCCTCAGCGCCCAGAAGCGTTGCCAGCGCTAGGTGGATAGAGGCCGCTACCCGGCCGGAAAGGGGACGCCCGAGATCCGGGCGGGTCGGGTCCCTGGCCGAGGCCGGGTGTGAGCGGACCGGCCGATTCCGCGTTAGGGCCTCGTGGGCCGTGGTTGGGCACACAGGCTTCCACGTTCGCCCACGTGGCGGCGGGACAGGCTGGTTGGTAGGACAACAAGGCCTAGCCGTGACGCCGGGGTGCACACGGGCGCACACCGGTCGGCGCCGTCGGCCTTCGCCGCCCGCCAGGCTGGGTGCTTAGGTGCCTCGAGGTGTCCGTTTGGCTACAGCCTCCTATCCCGCTGAGACGTCGGTCACCGACTTGCCGCCGTAGTTCGTCACCCAGATGTGGGTCCCGTCGAAGGCGATGGCAGCGGGGTCGCTGAACCCGTAGGAGCTGCCCGAGAGCGTCTGGATCCAGTCGCCGTTCGAGGCGTCCAGCTCGGTCACCGAGCCGACGGCGTTCGCCACCCAGATGTGGGTCTCGTCAAAGGCGATGCCCTGGGGGTCGTCGAACCCGTAGGAGCCGCCCGAGAGCGTCCGGACCCAGTCGCCGTTCGAGGCATTGAACTCGGTCACCGAGGCGCCGCCGAAGTTCGTTACCCAGATGTGGGTCCCGTCGAAGGCGATGGCCTCGGGGCCGTTGAACCCGTAGGAGCCGCCCGAGAGCGTCCCGGCCCAGTTGCCGCTCGCAACGTTCAGCGCGGTCACCGAGTTGCCGCCGTAGTTCGTCACCCAGAGGTGGCCCCCGTCGAAGGCGAGGCCGGAGGGGGTGTTGAAGCCGTAGGAGCCGCCCGAGAACGTCTGGGGCTGGGCGCCGTTCGAGTCCAGCTCGGTCACCGAGTTGCCGTAGTAGTTCGCCACCCAGATGTGGCTCCCGTCGAAGGCGATGGCCTCGGGGCCGTTGAACCCGTAGGAGCTGCCCGAGAGCGTCTGGACCCAGTCGCCGTTCGAGGCGTCCAGCTCGGTCAACGAGTTGCCGTCGTCGTTCGTCACCCAGATGTGGGTCCCGTCGAAGGCGACGCCGAAGGGGGTGTCGAACCCGTAGGAACCGCCCGAGAGCGTCTGGACCCAGTCGCCGTTCGAGGCGTCCAGCTCGGTCACCGAGTTGTTGGCGGCGTTCGCCACCCAGATGTGGGTCCCGTCGAAGGCGACGCCGAAGGGGGCGTTGAACCCGTAGGTGCCGCCGCCGCTGTAGGAGCCGCCCCACCAGTTGAGGGTGGCCACTCGGGAGAGGTCAGGCTGTGGCGGTGAGCCAGCAGGCCCCATGATGCTCTTGCCCGTGTCCACCCACTTGCCTGAAGAGCACGAGTAGACCTCGCCATTCGTAATGTCGATGTAGGTGTTGCCGGTCGGGCAGGTACCGATGTTGAAGGGAGCACTTGTGCCGGTGGAGACACTCGTCCCGTTGGTGCCGTTGGTGCCCGCCGTTCCCGTTGCTCCGGTTGCTCCTGTCGCGCCTGTCGCACCTGCAGATCCCTGCGGTCCGACCAGGCTCGTGCCGGTCGTCGGCCACGTGCCGCCCGCCTTCGGCCCGTACAGGGTCTCAGTGGCGGTGTCGAGGTAGAAGTCACCGTCGTTGCCGACGCCTGACGCCGGCGTGCCCATGCCGTTCAGCACGGTGTTGCCGTTGGTGCCCGCCGTTCCCGTTGCTCCGGTCGCCCCGGTTGGTCCGGCTGGTCCGGTCCCGCCCGTTGCTCCAGTTGGTCCGGTTGGTCCGGTTGGTCCGGTCCCACCCGTTGCTCCAGTTGCTCCAGTTGGTCCAGTTGGTCCGGTTGGTCCGGTCGCCCCGGTCGCACCGGTCGCACCGGTCGCACCTGCAAGTCCCTTCGGCCCCACCAGGCTCGTGCCGGTCGTGGGCCACGTGCCACCCGCCTTCGGCCCATACAGGGTCTCAGTTGCGGTGTCGAGGTAGAAGTCACCGTTGTTGCCGACGCCTGACGCTGGCGTGCTCGCACCGTTCAGCACGGTGCTGCCGTTGGTGCCCGCCGGTCCCTGTGCCCCGGTCGCACCCTTCGCTCCAGTCGCTCCGGTCGCCCCGGTCGCACCCTTCGCTCCAGTCGCTCCGGTCGCCCCGGTTGCACCCTTCGCTCCGGTAGCCCCGGTCGCCCCGGTCGCACCCTTCGCTCCGGTAGCCCCAGTAGCTCCGTTCGCACCCTTTAGCCCTTGAGGTCCGACCAGGCTCGTGCCAGCCGTCGGCCAAGTGCCGTTCGCCTTCGGCCCGTACAGCGTATGGGTGGCGGTGTCGAGATAGAAGTCACCGTTGGTGCCGATGGTCGAGGCCGGCGTGGTGGTGCCGTTCAGGATCGTCTTGCCGTTGGTGCCGTTCGCCCCTGCTGGTCCCTTCTGGTTCCAGCTGATAGCGAGGTCCTTGCCGAGGCACTTGGGTGAGCCTGTCGAGTTGACGTTGTACAGCGTGCCCCCAGCGGTGCGCAGGCACGCGTAGTAAGTGGTCGATGGTGTTGTGGCGGTGGCGACGCCTGTAGCGACTAGTGCGCCACCCACGAGCGCCACTGCGACTGCTGCAGTGAAGACGCGACTCTTGAGCTTCAATCTCATGGCGTCCTTCCTCTCCTTGTGCTCCTCGCTAGCCCGGCTGTACCAGTTCGGTCAGCACAGCCGCGTAATGAAGCGAACGATACGCCTTGACCCCCTCGGTTAACAGGGGATCTATCTGCCTGCGGCAGCCAGTCGGTCACGGTGACACGTTCAGGGACCGGGACCGCTTGTCTTGAACGGGCGGTGACCCTCACGGTCGCGAAGGCAACATCGAAGACCGCTCTCAAGCTGTCTGCGACGAAAGTCACCTATGGAGACGAGCAGGTCCTGCAGCTGGCAGTCACCGTCTCGCCGCAGTTCTCCGGCTCGACGCCGTACGGGAGTGTCTTGATCAAGCAGTCCACGACGACGCTGTGCACGATCACGCTGTCGGCCGCCAAGGGATCGTGCACGCTGTCGGCCAAGAAGCTTTCCGTGGGCGCCCATAGCCTCGTAGCCACCTACAGCGGCAGTGCGAACTTCAAGGGCTCGACTTCGGCCAAGGAGATCCTCACCGTCGCCAAGTGACAAGCTGCTGCCTTGTCGCTGTAGGGGTTGGCATCGATCGGTAACACCCGATCCAAGGCAGGCCCCGTGGCCACCGTGCAGCCCCGTGGCCGCCAGGTAGCTGAAACCCCGACCACCCCGCCCCCTACGCCGCCACGTAGGCGAACGTGGGCGCCCGTGTGCCCAACCACGGCGGCCGAGCCGGGAGCGGAAGCGGCCCCGGTCCACTCACGCCCTGCCCCGACCAGGGACCCGACCCGCCCCGGATCTCGGGCCGGCGCACCAAGCGCCCGGCCCAGCCAGCCCAGCCGGGAAGGGGCGCAGAGGCGACGAGAACGCAGTTAGGGCGGGGAGCTTCCCAGTAGGCACACAGGCGCTCAGGTTCGCCCACGTAAGGCTGGGGCCGGCGGGTGGTAGGTCAGCTATGGGGCGGCGACGGGGCGCCCACGTTCGCCTACGTGGCGGCGTAGGGGGGCGGGTGGTAGGCCAGGTGGCCGTGGCGCACACCGGCCTTCGCCGCCCGCCTGGCCGGGTGCTTAGGCGCCTCGAGGTGCCCGCCTGGCTACAGCCTCCTACCCCGCTGGGAAGTCGGTCACCGAGTTGTTGCCGTTGTTCGCCACCCAGATGTGGGTCCCGTCGAAGGCGATGGCGAGGGGGGAGTCGAAGCCGTACGAGTCGCCCGACACGGTTCGGACCCAAGAGCCGTTCGAGGCGTCGATCTCGGTCACCGACTTGTTGCTGTCGTTCGCCACCCATATGTGGGTCCCGTCAAAGGCGATGGCCCAGGGTTCGTCGAAGCCGTAGGAGCCGCCCGACACGGTTCGGACCCAAGAGCCGTCCGAGGCGTCGATCTCGGTCACCGAGTTGCCGCTCCCGTTGGTCACCCACAGGTCGGTGCCGTCGAAGGCGACGCCCCAAGGGGCGTCGAAGCCGAACGAGGCGTTCGACACGTTTGACACAGTCCGGACCCAAGAGCCGTCCGAGGCGTCGATCTCGGTCACCGAGTTGCCGTAGTAGTTCGCTACCCACAAGTCGGTGCCGTCGAAGGCGATGGCCCAAGGGGAGTCGAAGGCGTAGGAGGCCTTCGACACGGTCTGGACCCACGCGCCGGTAGAGGCCTTGAGCTCGGTCACCGAGTTGCCGGAGTAGTTCACTACCCACAGGTCGGTGCCGTCAAAGGCAATGGCGATGGGGGAGTCGAAGGCGTAGGAGGCGTTCGACACGTTCGACACGGTCCGGACCCACGCGCCGTTGGAGGCCTTGAGCTCGGTCACCGAGTCGTTGCCGATGTTCACTACCCATATGTCGGTCCCGTCAAAGGCGATGGCCTTGGGGTCGTTGAATCCGTAGGAGGCGTTCGACACGTTCGACACGGTCCGGACCCAGCTTCCGTTGGAGGCGTCTAGCTCGGTCACCGAGTTCCCGCCACCGTTCACCACCCAGATGTGGGTCCCGTCAAAGGCGATGGCCTCGGGGTCACCAAAGCCGTAGGAGCCACCCGAGTACGCCCCGCCCCACCAGTTGAGGGTGGCCACCCGGGAGAGGTCAGGCTGTGGCGGTGAGCCCGCAGGTCCTGTTGCTCCAGTTGCTCCTGCAGGTCCCTGCGGCCCGACCAGGCTCGTACCGGTCGTCGGCCACGAACCGCTCGCCTTCGGCCCGTACAGGGTCTCAGTTGCGGTGTCGAGGTAGAAGTCACCGTTGTTGCCGACGCCTGACGCTGGCGCGCCCGTGCCGTTCAGCACGGTGCTGCCGTTGGTGCCCGCCGGTCCCTGTGCCCCGGTCGCACCCTTCGCTCCAGTCGCTCCGGTCGCACCCTTCGCTCCGGTAGCCCCAGTAGCTCCGGTCGCACCCTTCAGCCCTTGAGGTCCGACCAGGCTTGTGCCAGCCGTCGGCCAAGTGCCGTTCGCCTTCGGCCCGTACAGCTTGTGGGTGGCGGTGTCGAGGTAGAAGTCACCGTTGTTGCCCACGGTCGAGGCCGGCGTGGTGGTGCCGTTCAGGATCGTCTTGCCGTTGGTGCCGTTCGCCCCTGCTGGTCCCTTCTGGCTCCAGCTGATAGCGAGGTCCTTGCCCGTGCACTTGGGCGCTCTGGTGGAGTTGACGTTGTACAGCGTGCCCCCAACCGTGTGCAGGCACGCGTAGTAGGTGGTCGATGGTGTGGTGGCGGTGGCGACGCCTGTAGCGGCTAGTGCGCCACCCACGAGCGCAACTGCGACTGCTGCAGTGAAGACGCGGCTCTTGAAACTCAATCTCATGGCGTCCTTCCTCTCCTTGTGCTCCTCGCTAGCCCGGCTGTACCAGTTCGGTCATCCGGCTTGTCAGCACAGCCGCGTAATGAGGCGAACGATACGCCTCCGCTCCCTCGGTGAACAGGGAATTGACAAGGTAGAGACGGATTTCACAACGTACCCCCTCAGCTGGGAAAACGGGCTCTGAACTTCTGTTGCGATGTTGGCGTCACCATGATCGACAACATCGTCGGGTCGCGAGAACGATCTGATGTTCAGTTCAAGAACAGGGCTCGAGGTCGGCGGAGCCGACCACGAGCCCTGAGTCTCATTGGAAAGGAGGAATTCCAAAGGAGAACTGCAGGTCCTCAACCGTCATTGTTCGATGTTCCTCCCACCACTTCTCATGGACGCGGCACTTCAGCTCTGTTTCATGCACGAGGTAGTGCTGGCTGGGTCACGGTTCCACAACTTCGGCTCTGCGGATGTGACCGGGACGATTCGCGCTCGGTTGAGCATCGCTCGTGTCGCGGTCACTACTTCGCCTGGACGGGGGTTCACGGGGAAGTTTTGGAAGTTTCTCGCGCAGTTCGCTCGTGTCCGCTGAGGTCCGTAGGAGTCCGCTCGTGACCGCAGACGTCCACCAATGGCAGGCAACCAAAGGGAAGTCGCCACGACGACGATACTGCGGGTTGCTAGCTTCCGTCGCATGCCAGGCAGTTGCGATACCACCGAGCTGGTCGAGGCGGTGCCGGCGCGTGCACGCGCGGACGGGGGCATCGACTCGTTCGAGGCTCAGTCCCGTCAAGCGCACAACTGCTCTCACCCTGTCCGCCTCTACGGACGCCAGAACTTCGTCGACACCGTCACGGGTGAGGTCACCGACAACACCGGTGACGAGCGTCTCGTCTTGAAGGCGTGCGGCAACCGCCGGAAGACACGTTGTCCGGCTTGTTCCGACGTCTACCGCAACGACGCCCGTCACCTCGTCATGGCGGGCCTGGCCGGCGGGAAAGGAGGCCGGAGTCGGTGACGAGTCACGCGATGGCCTTTGCGACATTGACAGCACCCTCCTTCGGTGCGGTTCACACTCGCAGCAAGTCTGGGCCCTGACCATGCCATCCGTTCTCGCCCTCGAGGAACTGCCGTCATGAACGACAGCTCGCCTGCTTCCTGCACCACGACCGGAACGACGCTTTATTGGGTCAGCCCACCTGTCCGGACTGCTACCGCTACGGCTAACGGGGCTCCGCCCCAGCCCGACGAGCGGTGTGGTGGTGACGTCACGGCGGCACCAACTGGGGCTGGTGACAGGTCACGAGGGGCGATCGTAGGCTCCGGTCGAGCCTAGATGCGGGGCCTTTCGGTCCCGCCTTGAACCGCCCGAAGCGGTTGGTTGGCCGCAAGGGCCTGTGACGACCGGAGCCCGATATGACCCTACCCCGCAGCGCCGCCGAGGTCCTTGCCGAACACGTGACTCTCGAGGTGGAGTGCATCGACCGGATGTACCTCAACGTCTACGTGCCCAAGTTGCAGTTCGTCGGGGGAGTGGTCTTCTTCCTGCGTCAGCACCGGGGCCAGCCGTTCGCCTCGTCTGCGTTGTTGGAGCCGATCAGCCGGGAGTTCATCGCCGAGCTGTACCGCTTCGCCGCCGATGAGGGTGTGCCGATCGTCGATTTTGCCAAGGGGCAGCGCAAAGATGATCTGGCCCACGAGTTCCTGGCCGGCTTCGAGGGTGACGAGGGCGTGCTGTTCCTGGGCAGGGCTCAGGAGAAAGCCCCGGTGTTCCGCACTGAGAAGCGCCGCAACCCGGTCACCGGTGCCACCTACCCGTGGATCGTGCGGACCACGGCGATGGTCAACCACTTCTACATCTATGCCGTCGACGCCGACTTCGGGCCGTTCTTCATCAAATTCTGCTCTTACTTCCCCTACACGGCGAAGTTGTGCCTGAACGGCAACGAGTGGGCCAAGCGGCAGGTAGCCAAGGCCGGGATCGGTTTCGAGGCGCTCGACAACGGCTTCGCCGCCTGTGAGGACCCTGAGCGTCTGCAACGCACCTGTGACCGGCTGGACCCTGCTCGCATCGACCGGCTGCTGCGCAAGTGGCTGGCCCGCCTGCCGCATCCCTTCAGCGCCGCGGACCGCCGGGCCGGTTACCGCTACGACATCTCGGTCCTCCAGGCCGAGTTCTCCTTGACCGAGATGTTGGACCGTCCCTCCTCGGGCCGGGCGTTCTTCGAGACCGTCATCGCCGAGAACCTCGACGTGGGGCGCCCCGACCGGGTGTCGTTGATCTTCGACCGCCGAATCCTCAACCGCCGACGCCATCCCACCCCGAGCCGCTTTCGCACCCGGGTCTTCACCCAAGGCGTCACCCCGTCGCTGCACGTCGAGTACAAGCACACCCGCATCAAGCAGTATCACAAGGAGGCAAGAGCCCTACGTACCGAGACCACCATCAATGACACCCGGAAAGCGCGCACGTTCAGGCGAAGGTGTGCAAGGTCGCGCCTCAAGCTCACAGGTTCGTCAGCAGCGTGTCCTGGACGTAGTCGGCCGCGTAAGGAAGGACGCCGGCTGGGTTCATCCCGACCGCTTCGCAGACCAGCTTCGGATCGAGCGAGGCGATCAGGTCGACCAGCCGGGTGGCGCGCAGCGTGCGGGTCCCGATGTGGGCAGGGTCGAGCACTCGCGCCAGGTATTGGTCTGAGGCCGGCGTGCGGCGCGTCCGGGTGATGTTGGTGACGATCACGTGCGGGTTGTGGGTGGCGAGCTTGTCGCGGTGAGCCAGACAACGCTGCAACGCCTGCCAGCTGACCGGCTCGAGAGGCACGGGGTGCGGTCGGCCGTCGAGCTTGATCGTTCTGCCGGCCGAGTCGATGTCGGCGACTTGGAGATGGCGCAGCTGGGCTGACGAAGCGACGTGTAGGAGGGCGAGCAAGCCGACGAGACATTCGTGCGGGTGGGCGGCAGGGTCGGTGGTCCAGCGGCGGAAGAGGCGGCGCTGCTCGGCCAGACTGAGGGTGCGGCCCCGAAAGCCGCGGACTCGGCCGCTGGGGAGCCCGAGGGTCGGGTTGGTGAGCACCACCCGGTGCGCCTTGGCCCAGCGGAAGAACTGGCCCACCACGCTGCGCCGCCGTCCGCGGCTGAGGGGCTTCTGGGCAAGGAACGCCTCCACGTCAGTCGCCTCTACGGTGGCCCAGTCGGTCTTGGCCCGCTCGGCGACCAGGAACCGGGCGAGGTCTCGCACGATGGCGACGTCGTCGGCGAGGGTGCGGTGGTTTCGCGGACGGGTCGCGGCTCGACGGGCCCGCTCCTGGCCGGCGACAAGGGCGTCGGCGTAGCGGGCGACAGCAGGGCGGAGCGGTTCGGGTGTCTCGCCCACCCTGCGCTGGCGGCGCCCGGCGGCGAGGCGTGCCTCATGGTCGAGGGGGAAGGCCAGGTGCGCGTCGACGAAGAAGTCCTCCAGCGTGCGCGCCAGCGCCCCGACCGAGCGTCCCGGCCGGCGGGCCCGCTCCAGCAGCGCCTGCGGGGTGGTCGGCCCCGCCTCGGCGATGAGACGGCCGAGGTGGCTGACCATGAGCGAGGTGCGCCCGACGCAGTTGCGGGCCGCGGCGTGGGCGACGAACGCGTCGAGCCACTCCGGGGGGTCCGCCAAACGGGCGGCGAGCCGCTGCGCCTGGCGGAACGGGAGATCCGGGTCCCTGTGCCAGCACGGGTCGCACAGGCCGAACCCGACGATGACGCGCAGCTCCCCGCAGGCGCGGCAGGAGCGGGCTGGGTTGGAGCGACGGTGGCAGCGGCTGCAGCGGTCGCGCTCACGCGGGCGGACCGGGCGGCTGGCAGTCAACGCATTGCCGACTCACAGCGGTGGCATCGACCGACCCCGCGCCACCTTGGGCGTCGAGCGGGCAGGCTTCGGCTTGGCTGTCGGGGCCACCGGGGTGATGTCCACCTCGAACAGGTCGTTCGGGCTGCACTCCAGCGCCGTGCACAGTGCGGCTAGCGTCGACAGCTTCACCTGGGAGGGGGTTTTAGTCAGCAGGGCCGACACCGACGCCGACGACATCTGCACACCGGCCCGCTCGCCCAGCCGCCGCCGCAGCTGCGCTCCGGTCCACACCTCCCGCTGAGCGGCAGCCATCCGCAGCCTCCACCTAACGTCCATCGTCTGCCTCCTCGAGCTTGCCCAACGTGTCCGACACCGCCCGGCGATACGCGTCCTCGATGAAGGTCGCCGATGGGGCCACATAGCGCATGGTCGTGCCCACCTGCCAGTGCCCGAGCATCTGCTGGATGGCGACCAGATCCACGCCCCGTTCGTAGTTGTGGGTGGCGCAGGCCCGCCGCAACGAGTGCGGCGTGAACCGCTCCGCCGCGGACGCGCCCTCCAACTCCAGGAGGTGATGCAGGCGGTTGCGGACCGTGCCCCGGTGCAACCGGCCGCCCCCCTCATCGCAGAACAGCGCGTCGGAGTCCGCGAAGCGGGTGCGCACGTCGTCCACGTACCAGCGCAGGATCAGGTCGAGACCGTCCAGCATCGGCACCCACCGGGGCCGCGGGCCCGACGTCTTGGCCCCCTTGCCGAACCGGACGTGCAGCTTGCCGAACGGCCCACGACCGAAGTGCAGGTCACCGAGCTCGAGCGACGCGGCCTCCTCGGCTCGCAGCCCGGCGTGATACAGCGTGCGGAACAAGGCGTAATCGCGCCCCGCCGGCCCGAACTTGCGGGCCGTGGCGATCCGGTCGCGCAAGAACCCGAAGAACTCCTCCAGCCGCTCCGGCGTCGGCGGCACCTTCGTCGACGCCGAGTCGCTGGCCACATGACGGGCGGCGTTGAACTCATCGAGCGGGCTCTGCAGCTGCACACCGAAGCCCGCCTCGATCTCCAGCGCCTTGCGAGCCACCAGGAACTCGTGGAACCCCTTGAACGCCTGCACGTACGTGCGGCGGGTCGACGCCGCGATCCCCACCGCAGCCCACGCCCCCACCATCTCGTCGATGTCTTCCGGTGTCACCTCCCACGCCGGCTTGCCCAACGTCGCCAGCACCCGCTCCAGACGACTCGTCGAGCTGTCCACCGTCACCGGGCTGTAACCGCGAGCAACCCACGACGCCACGTACGCGGCGACGCAATCAGCCTGGAACCGGTCCGGGTCGAACGATTCGATGGCCGGGACTTCCGCGCCACCGCGAACGACCCGAAGCTCGGCCTGACTCCCGTGCATGCTTCCTCCCACCATGACTTGCTAGGCGACACCTAACATTCGCCCATCACACCTTGAAAGTCAACGACCCTCGCCCGTCGCCAGAAAGCCCAGGCAACAGGCCTTCTTCACCTCACGCGAGGTATGCGAGTTTCAGTTGACTTCGGGATCGGCAAGCGACTGTGCAACCTGACCGCCCTGCGGAAGGTCGGCTTCTCCGCCAACCGGCGTCTTCTCGACGCCCAAACGATCAGTCACGACCCGATCATCGGCGACACCGTGTTCCAACAGATCAACCAACCGGTCATCGTGAACGGCCAACGCGCCGCCGGGCTGCGCTTCGGTGACCCTCGTGTCCACGCCCTCCTCGCGGCGGCGGTGATCTGCCGCCTCCAGCCCGACGGCTTCGCCAACCACCACCTGCGCGAGCACGTCGCTGAGTTCATCGGCCTCGAGCCCGACGAGATCACCCCTGGGCGCATGACCTACGACCTACGACGACTCCGTCTGCACGGGCTGATCGAACGCATACCCAACTCCCACCGCTACCGACCCACGCCCCTCGGATGGCAGACAGCGTGGTTCCTCACGCGTGCCTACAACCGCTTCATCCGCACCGGTGCCGCCGACATCGCCGATCCCGGGAGCACCGCCATCCTCCGCCGGGCTCTCAGCGATCTCGCCGCCCGATCAGGAATCGCCGCATAACACAACCCCAAGAGCAAAAACTTGACTCAAGAGTCCGGCTCCGCCGGACCGAGGCCTCTAGCACGTCGTGTTCCACGGCCTTCTTCCAGAGATGTGGAGGCGGACGACGATCTACATCTTCCGGGCTCTGGCGCGCCTGTTGGAGACGACGCCGTCCAAGCTCAAGAGAAACGTCCGGCTCTCGTTCATCAAAGTCGTCGAGTACCAGGCGCGAGGTGCCGTCCCCCTCCACGTCGTCGTTCGCGCAGACGGGACCGGCGAGGGGATCGTCCTGCCACCGCCAGAGATCACCGCACAGGTCTTCGGCGCCGCGATCATCCTTGGATCGCGCGCCGTCGCGGTTCCGCACCCGATTCGCTTGGACGGCATCGTCCACTACGCCCGCTGGGGACCACAGCTCGACGTGAGCTCGATCGACTCCGTGGCCGCGGCCGCCGGTACGTGGCCAAGTACGTGACTGCATCAACCGAGTCCACCGGTGCGCTGGACCGGCGCCTCAGGAACTCAGCGGAGGTTGCCGCCCTTCGCACGAGCGGGCTGTCTCCTCATCACCGCCGCCTCGTCGAGTGCGCCTGGCGACTTTCGAGACGAGAGGAACTCTGCAAGCTGGGGCTTCGGCGCTGTGCCCATACGCTCGGCTTCAAGAGCAACGCCCTGACCAAGTCCCGTCACTACTCGACGAGCTTCGGTGTCCTCCGTCGGACGCGTTTCGAACACCAGCGCCGCCAGGCTCTCCTCAGGGCCCCGCCGCAAGATGACAATCCCGATCACGAGCTCGCCATCGGAGCCTGGCGCTATGTGGGGATCGGCTACGGGCTTCCTGGAGACCACCTCATCGCCGAGATGTGGGCTCGGGAATCGATCGAGATGCGCCGTGTCGGGTGGCAGGAGATCAGGAGCGAGGCATTCGAGTGATCAGGACACAAGACGACTCGTTCTCCCCTGACGCCAACCGCCCGGAGGGCGGGCGGCAGCTTGGTCGTGCACCGTCGCGAGCCCGTGAACAATCGCCTGTGATCGCGCGCAAGAGCTAGTGTCCACCTCTATCGCTCAGCTCGTGCGACGCGTCAGTGGCCTGTCCCGAGGCACCGACAATCCCAAGCGCGTGACCCAGCGCTTCCCCGACGCGCGAGGGACGCCAAGCAGCTGACGCGTGGGCAAAGAACCTCGATGACCCCCGGACCTTCTACAACATCCGGACCCGGATCGACGGCCGGGTCGTGACGAAGTCGTTCGCCACCCGCAAGGCCGCCGACACCTGGGCCACCCAGGTCGCCCACGACAAGCTGAAAGGCGTCGCTATCGACCCCCGGTCCGGCACCGAGCTGTTCGCCAATTACGCCGAAAAGGCCTCTGAATTGGACTCTTATCTGGTGTCGGAGGGGGGACTCGGTACAAGACTCCACGGCCCGTCGGTGCGATCGATCTTTGGCTCTGTGCGTCGTGAGTTGGAAACCTCGTGTCGCCCACGTCGCGGATCTCTCACTGGTGCCGGGCTTCCCTGTTACGTGGGGCAGAAGGGTCCGACGACACACTTGCGTCTGCCGCGCGATAACTCGTCGGGGGACGTCCCCGACCGGGCATGCCTCCGCGTGACTTCACGCGTAGGTCCGCTCCGACGAAGCCGCTAAGGTACTTGACGTACGTAAGGTACGGAAGGAGGATGAGGCTATGACGACTCTCGCTTTCGACAGCTACAGCGAAGGACGCGCCCACTTCAAGGAGCTGCTCGACGCGGCCGAGAGTGGCCGTCCGGCGCTCGTGCGCAGAGACGGGAGCCCGTCGGCCGTAGTCGATGCCGAGCGGCTGCGAGCCCTCCTCACCGAGTCGCTCGTCGTTCACTCATCGGTGGTCGCCGAGGCCGGAGGATGGTCGATCTTCGTTGCCGGCGTTCCGGTAGCAGCTGATGGCGCGTCGTTTGACGAAGCACTCGAGGAGATGGTCGACGCGCTCCGGGACTACGCAGAGGACTGGCAGGACCACCTGCTCAACGCACCCAACCACCGAGACAACTGGGCGCTCGTGCAGCTCGTCTCCTTGAGCGAGAATGACCAGCTCAAGGAGTGGCTGGTGGGCGCCTCGGCGTGAGCGATTGGCCGACGCCGGCACGAGCGGATCACGCCAAGTTCTGCGAGAACGAGGGTTGGCGAGTTGTCCGCGACGCGCGAGGCAGGTCCGGCACGCGTCACCTGACCTACGAGCTCGACCTCCCGGACGGTCGCACGCTGCGGACCCGTGTCTCCCATCCGCCCGATCGCACGGACTACGGAGTGTCGATCTGGTCACACATACTGCGAGACCAGTTGGCGGTGAGCGAGGCTGAGTTCTGGGCCTGTGTTCGTGGCGGCGACCCGCCAGACCGTGGCCGCGCAGCTGCGCCACCCGAGGCGCTCCCCAGCGAGGTCGTGTACCTCCTGATCCATCGCGTTGGGGTCGCTGAAGACGAGGTCGCGGCAATGTCGAAGGAGCAAGCCATTGCGCGGCTGAATGCCTACTGGAGCGGTGGCTAGGGGCGCCCGACACCCCCGGGGGTTGAGGATGTGAGCGGGAATCAATGCCTGACCTGCACCGTGGAGGTTCGGCGGGAACCTCCGCCCGCCGAGCGAAGACGAGGAGGACTCTGGCGCATGCCGAAGAGCGGACGACCACGAGAGCCACACGCGAGGACGACAGGTACCTTGAGTTCATCCCGGCCAAGAGCTACGAGCACCGGAGCCTTCTCGTCCACGCCGAATCCCAACAAGCACGAGCTTTCCACCTTCACGTCGTACCCGAGTTCGAACGCAGCCCGACAGACCAGCTGCACCTTGTCTCGGTTATGGGGGACGTCCGCCGTACCCTTCTGGGCCTGTTCTCGCCAGCCAACCTCAAGGATCCTCGGGTAGACCACGTGCGTCCGCGCCATTGAAGAAGTGCGGTCCGAAAGTTCAGCTCCCTCGTTACGCCACGCCAGTGTCGGAGGGCCGACTCGAAACTTAGGTCCATGCCCCCTCGAAGCGGATAGTGGCTGGTCAGAGCTTTGCAGAGTCGCCTAGACCCGCGGCCTGCCGTGAAGCTCTGGCTCACCGGCGTGGCGGCGTTGTAGGTGGCGTTGCCCGCCTGGTTGGCCTGGACGGTGCATGTCCCAGTGGTCAGCAAGGTGATCGTGGCCGTGCTGATGGCGCCCGAGGTGCACACCAAGGGCGTGGTCGTGGTGAAGGTGACCGTCAGCCCCGACGAGGAGGTGGCGCGCACCGTCACCGGCGACTGCGCCAGGGTCTTGTTGGCCAGCGTCCCGAAAATGATTGTCTGGCTGGCCTTGGACACCGTGAAGCTCTGGCTCACCGGCGTGGCGGCGTTGTAGGTGGCGTTGCCCGCCTGGTTGGCCTGGACGGTGCATGTCCCAGTGGTCAGCAAGGTGATCGTGGCCGTGCTGATGGCGCCCGAGGTGCACACCAAGGGCGTGGTCGTGGTGAAGGTGACCGTCAGCCCCGACGAGGAGGTGGCGCGCACCGTCACCGGCGACTGCGCCAGGGTCTTGTTGGCGGGAGTGGTTCGAGTGCTCAAGTAGGCGAATCCTGAGGACCGCGCAGCTCTGTACGCGGAGCTTGGCCTGACGCTGCGTCATGACCCAACTAGACAGCAGATCAAGGCCACGGCGGAACTCTCGCGTGTCGCCCGTGGTGTCGGAGGGGGGACTCGGTACAAAGCTCCACGCCGCGTGGCCGGGACCGACCTCTGGCTATGGGTACCTTGACCTGGATCCTTGCGCGCCTCTTCCCTCGAGAGTCGTCTGAGCGCGTCCTCCAAGTCGAAGTTCTGCACCTTGAGCGTCTTGTAGCAGGTGTGCTACAACTGGAGCGTGGCTGAAGTTGCTTCCCGAGAACTACGCAACGACACCCGAGGGCTGCTGCGCCGAGTTGAGGCCGGAGAAGACGTCGTGATCACCGTCGACGGCCGACGGGTCGCTGTGCTGCGACCAATCGGCTCCCGGCCAAGGTGGGTATCGCGTGGTGAGTTCGTGCACCGTTTCTCAGGCCGCCAAGCCGACGCCGCCCTGACGAAGGACCTCCGTGAGCTGGCCCCCGATACGACCGACGACCTGCGTTGAGCCGCGGCATAGCCGACACCAGTGTGTTCATTGCCAGGGAGTCCGGGCGTCCCCTCGCCGAGACCGACCTACCCGACGAGTTGGCGATCTCCGTGATCACGATCGGCGAGCTGCGCGCGGGGGTGTTGGCCGCCGTCGACGTCGAGACCCGTGACAGGCGGCTGGCAACCTTGAGCGAAGCGCTGGCCCTCGATCCGCTGCCCGTCGACCAGGCAGTCGCCGAGGCTTGGGCGCGGTTACGCGTCCTGTTGCGCGACATGCAAAAGCGCATGCCGGTCAACGACTCCTGGATCGCCGCGACGGCTATATCGCTAGCGGTTCCGGTCGTGACCCAAGACGATGATTACGTCGAAGTGCCCGGACTCAAGATCGTCCGAGTGTGAACTACCACGGGATGTCCCACGACAACGCATTTAGTGTCGGAGGGGGGACTCGGTACAAAACTCCACGCCGCGTGACAACGGCGGCTTTGTGGCTCCCACCAGGTTAAGCAGGGCGGCACTTCCGGTGGAGGCTGCGCCTCGAACTATCGACCCATGCTCGGCCCGGAGTCTGGCGCAATTTCAGGAACTCCCAGCTCGACGGCGACAGCTCGCCTCCAAACGGCCTCCACTTGCCGCAACCGTGAGCGAGCCTGCCTGTTGAGCTCGGGCTCACCAGCGAGGAACACGAACGCGTCACGCACGAGTTTGTCGATCTGAGCCGGAGTGCGAGCCGACGCCCCGGCAATGATCGAAGGCGTCGTAGAGGTCGACGGGTCCTCGAGCAGCTTCAGAATCTCATATCGGTCCTTCCTGCCGGGCAGACTGTCAGGTCGATCAAGAAGTGCCGCGATCTTGGTGGCGGTGTGTGCCGCTCTGGTTAGCACGCGATAGCCGTTCACCGTCTCGGCATGGGAGGTAAGCAACTCGACGCGCAGTTGCAGGTTCGCTCCGAGACGGGACTGGAACGGCGCGTACAAGTCAAGGTGGATAGACCGCCACGTGGCCCGCCACTTCGTGCCAGCCAGGTGGTGTGACTCAGAAAGATCACCGGCCATCTGCTCGAGGATCGCCAACTCGCTACGGTTCACGATCAGATCGACGTCGTGACTCATCGGGCCACCGGTACGGACCCAAGTCCCCCAGCCTCCGATGAGGATTGCGGCCGGTACCGCTGCCAGCACCTCCCCGAGCACTGCCCGCGAGAGGTCGGTCTGATCAGACGAGTAGAAGTGGTTCGTCACTAGCGGCGACTCTCTGCATGTCGAGCTCGGCAACAAAGCGGGCGGCCTGCCACCCTGGCACCGAAAACAAATCTGCGTAGGCCTGACAGAACGGTGTCACGCGGCCGTAGCTCGTGAGGAGACGATCCGGCTCAGCGACCAATACCTCGGTGCCCTCCCCGCCCGGCGCGGCCGGCAAGTCGGGAAGGCATGGGTCGCCATAGAAGAGGACGGTGCTGTAGTCGGCGATGGGATTGACACCATGCAAGTGGACAACCACAGCTCCGAAGCCACCTAGAACCGCCTCCGAACTCGTCGCCAGCCGCTCGACCTCCCCGGCCGGCACTGCGACCCGAAATCGACTGAGGATGTCGCGGCTCACCCGACGGTGAGCGGCGAAAAGGACTAACAGCCTCGCTGGATCAAGAACCTGCAAACCATCGAGAGTCCCCACGCTGACCGCACCGATCTCTGTGGGGTGCTCCAATGAACGATGGGCGGTTGAGACTGGGATGTCCATCTCGCCCGCGAGTGCCGTGACCGACGGCCACCGACGATGACCCTCCCGGGCACCCACGAGCAGATGCCGCCAGACGACCTCGATCACTGGCATCATAGTTCCATCATACCAGATTTCCACTATTTTAGGGAAACGGTACAAAGGTCCGGAGGTGCGATCTCCCTGCTCCGTGCGAAAAGCGTGGGGCATTGTGCTGAGAATGACCTGCTCGGGGCACTTCTCTGCCGTGTCGGAGGGCCGACGGCGCGGATCTCCGACTGGTCCTGATCTACAGCAACAATGGCTCCAGGATAACTCGACAGTTACCTTTGCCTAGCTCGCGTTCCTCCCTGGGGCTAGAGCTCGGACGCGCGCGAGATGTCAACGTTGCCGGTCACGTACAGGCCCCTGGCCCGGTCTGCATAACGAGATTGAGTTGGCTATGCCGTCCTCCGTCTCGATCTCATCCCTTTTGTTTGGCCACTAAGATCGGAAGTTCATAGGTGGCGCCACGCGGACGAAGCGGCTTTTGTATCGGGGCCATGTAGTAAGCAGCAACGAGCGCCTTGATCAAGCGACTTCCCTGCAGAGAACCGCTATTCTTTCGGAGGCGCGTCAAACTGTCTCGTGAATACAGCTCCTTCTCGGTGAACACACTGACGGTAAAGCCGACGCCCTTTAGTTTTGCTATGAGAGACTCTAGAAGGCGGCTATCGCCTTTATTCTCTAGATGCATCTCGCCGACGATGGTCGAAATCGACGAAAGCTTTGTACAGGCATTGATTGTTCTATATTCGGCGCCCTCGATATCGATCTTCAAGAGGTCAATAGGCCCTATCTCTGCAATTAGGTCATCTAGGCTCAGGCTCTCGACAGTCTTGCCTGCCACGTCCGACCGGGGTTCATCGTATACCCGTCCGCAGCCGGAGTTACCGATGCCTACTAAGCTGAGCATGTCGCCCGAACTGCTCCAGAGCGCGCGGTTCCGGGCATCAATGTTCTCTATCGCATTCCGGTCGATATTCAGCGTCAAGAGGTCGAAATTTAGCTTTGAGGCTTCTATCGCCACCACCTGATGCGCCCACTGTGAGGCTTGGAGGCTGAAGATTCCCGCGTGGGCACCAGCATCTACAACGGTTTTGATGTCGGCGTCAAGAGCGAAGCCTCCCCGCTCATAGACTCGGTCTAGAAGCAATTCGCGCGAGAGCGTGAACACTTCGTCGTCAGGACAGAAGGCGTTGAGTCGTCTCCCACGCTCCGTTATGTGCAGCGCCACGAGATTTCCACGTCGGCCTGAGACGAGAGATTTGAGTCGACGTTGGACCCTGCCTTTCCAAGACTTCATTGCACGCCTTTCAAGACTCGACTCGAGCGTTCCGACGTGTTTTGCGACCGACATATCTTCTTCTGCGCTCGAGTTCTTCGTCTACACAGTTATATCTACCTGCGTTGATAATCGTAGTACAGGCCGGGAAAGGAGAAGGTTTGCGGGTGCGTGCCCTGTAACACAGCACCCGCAAACTGCATCGTAGATCCGTCGTGGCGGTCCTAGGGCTGTAGTGCTCGACCGCAGTCGGTCGGTTCTTCTCAGCGTGGCGTCGAGGGCCAGTCAAGGCCGGCCGGAGGCCGCCGACGGGGAAGCCTTGACGGGCCCGGGCACTGATATGGCAACAATGGGCGAAGAGGTCGCAGCGTGACCTCATGAATGCTTCGCTTGCCTCAGAGGTTGGCTAGGAGCGTGAGTCAGAACCGGCCAGGTGGCCAGCTCCGACGCGCGCGATCGTCCATCTCGCCCTGATCAGGTTCTGTTCGGGCAGGAAACCGGCCGCCGAGTCGAGTCCAAGGCGGCCAAGGAGCGGCCTTAGGGCCTCATGCGAACGCGAGCGCCGCGCTTCCGCCTGCGTTCTGCAGCTTGCGCAGGTTGTGGCAGAGCATGTGGAGTGTCCACTCGCCCTGCGCACCGGCGAGGCCGCGCAGGCGGAGCTGGCCGGCGTGCTGACGGACCTTCACCTGTCCGAAGACCGGCTCGACGATCGCCTTTCTGCGGGCGTAGTCGGCACGGCCCTTCTTCGTCCGCAGCCGCCGGGCCATCTTCTCGCGTCTCGTGGCGTTCTTCGGGATCGGTCCGCGGGGTGTCTTTTGGAACTTCTCGCCGTGGCGTTGCCGTCCGGTGGCACAAAGGACGTCGGGGTTGAGGCCCTCGGCCGCCTCGAGGTTCTCCTCCGAGCAGTAGCCGGCATCGGTGAGAAGCGTCCTCGGGGAGCCGGAGATCCCGGCTCCGACGAGGTTCTCTTCGGTCTTTTCGGTCATCGGTACCAACTGGTCGACGTCGCCGGCCTCTTGGGTGACCTCTGCCGCGAGCACGACCTGGCTCTGCTCGTCGACCACCGCCTGGGCGTTGAACGCGTAGTCAAAGCCGTGGTTCGTCTTCATCATCCGGCTCTCGGGGTCGGTGAAGTTGCGCTGGGCGGAGAGCTTCGGCTTCGCCTTCCCCGCTGCGGCCACACCGGTGGCGGTGACCTCCCCCTCGGACTTGCCGGCCGTCTCGGCCTTGTTTCGCGCCGCCGCCTCGGCCTTGTCGCGCGCCTCGGCTTCGATCGCCTCCTTCGCCGCCCGCAGCTTTTGCAGGCGGCTCTCACGCCGGGCGAGCTCGGGAGCGACCTCGTCGCCCCGGTGGTCGGCTCCATAGGCCTCGTCCTCGGCCTCATCGACCGCTTCTGCCTCGGCGAGCATGGCGTCGACCTCGGCTTGCAGCTGTTCGATCTTCGGCACGATGTGGTCATAGCTCATCGCCTTGTGGCGCGACGCGTTGGCGACGAGCTTGGTGCCGTCGAGAGCGACGCGCCCGAGTCGCACGAGCCCTGCTTTCGCGCACAGGCCGAGCACCTGGAGGAAGAGTGGCCGGAGCGCGTCGAGGTGGCGGCGGCGAAAGCGGCTGATCGAGCGGTAGTCGGGCGCCTCGTTCGCCGCCAGCCATCGAAAGGCGATGTCGCGCTTGCAGCGGCGCTCGATCTCGCGCGAGGAGGTGACCCCGGTCGCGTAACCGTAGAGCAACAGCTTCAACATCATCCGCGGCTCATAGGGCGGGGCGCCCGAGGCGGACTCATAGGAGGCGTAGACCGCGGTGAGGTCGAGGAGGTTCTCCACTACTTCGGAGACAAAGCGCGCCTCGTCGTCCTCGTCGAGCCAGTCATCGAGCGAGGGTGGCAACAAGAAGCACTGGCTCTGGTCGTAGCGGCGGAAGGTCTTCGCCTCGCCGACCGGAGTCGCCTTCGGGGCTTCCGCCTCGCCCATCTCCACTTCGAAGAGCTGGTCATCGGAGAGCACGGAGGTCATGAGACGATGTTCACAGCTACGAACGGGTCAGTGGTGGATTCTGACCCACGCTCCTAGTCGATCGTGGCGGGAAGTAGCCCGATGTCGAGAATCTCCTGTTGCACGCGCCTTGACTGGAGGATCTTGTCGAGGTCGTCGGTCTTCTTTGTGAACTCACGTAGGCGGCGCCGTAGCTCGGGCCGGTCGTAGATGGGAGCTGGAGTGTCGAGCTTGGGGAACGCAGCTCGGAACGCTGCCTGTTCGCGGAAGGCAGTCCGCCGGGACTCTTTCCACCACTCGGCCACCTCTTCGACGCTGGGATCGTGACCGAGCGCCTCTCTTGTGACAGCCCAGGTGAACGACCAGTTCATAGCTCTGAGGCCTTGCCGGATGCCCGCGTTGAGCACCGCTAGCTGGAGCCATGTGATGGATTTGCGGGTCCTCGGTGGCACCAGTCCTCCCGTCAGGTTGCAGCTTAGCGGTCAGTGCCAGGCGATGACACTAGTTAGTGCCACATAGTGGCACTGGAACCTGTTAGAGTGCCAATTGATGGCACTTGCCGGGGTTGCGATCACGGATGGTTCGGACGAGAGTCGGCAGATGCGCGAGCTGGCCTCTGGGGTTGACGCGCTCTATCTCTCTGGTCGGGCGGTCCTACCGGAGCCGTTCGTGGAGTGCCTCGCAGCCGCACGGGCACAAGCAGAAGCGTCGGGGAGCTCGCAGGCGGTGTCCATCGCCGGCGTGGAGTTCGACGTCGCGTCGCACGGAATGGGCAGGTACCGGTACTGCCTGAGTCATCGCTACGGCCAGGTTGGCGTCAGTCCGAGCACGCACCTGCCAGCGCTTCGAGTGCAGCCGCGGACAGAGTTCCTGCACGGGATTGGAGTCCGCGAAGCCTGCGGTGTGTTCATGGAGCTGCTAGGCGAGGAACTCGGCGCTTGGTGTTCACGGTCAGCAGGCTGGACCTGTACGTGGACGTTCAGGGCTGGTGGCCGACCGGGGACGACCGGTATCGGTTCGTGTGCCGAGGCCAGACGCTAGAGACCTACGAGGCCAGCGGGGAGCTGACAGGGTTCAGCTTCGGTCGGCGCAAGACCGGGACGATCGTCGCCCGCATCTACGACAAGACACGCGATGCGGACCGCAAGGGCTCGGACTTCTGGCTGGACGTATGGGGCGAGAGGCTCGATCCGGCCAAGCCGGTGTTTCGCGTCGAGTTCGAGCTGGCCCGGACGGCGCTGCGTGAATACGGACTCGATACCGTCGACGACGTGCTCGGCGCGGTCCCGGCGCTGTGGTTGTCGGTTACGAGCGAGTGGCTGACCTACCGCTCCCCTACTGCCGACCAGACGCGCGCCCGTTGGCCGGTCGCTCCGGAATGGCAGGCGGTGCAACGGGCAAGACTCGCCGAGGGCGCCTTCGGTATCGGGCGCATGTACGAGGGCCGGACCAACGGGAGCATCCGGCGGCTGATCCGGCCGCTGAATGGCTGGGTGGCGCATTACGCCGCGCTGGTTGGCACCGATGACGTCGAGGTCACGTGCGAACAACTCGCTTCGAGCTTGCGCGATTGGGAGTACGCGAGTCGACGGAGCTTCGCAGATCGGGTTGCGGAGTGGCGAGCCAGGGAGGCTGCGCGACATGGCTGACTATCAGCGCGTCGCGCAGACGCTCATCCGGATTGCGCTACGTAGAGTTTCGAAGAAGAAACGGGAGGAAGATGATCGTGGTGCTGACGGTGGCATATTGCCGGGTCTCGACCGAGGAGCAGGCGACGGAGGGGTTCTCGATCGACGGCCAGGCGGAAAAGCTGCGCGCTTACGCCTCGCTACATGATCTCGGGGAGGTCACGGTCGTCTCCGATCCGGGTCGGTCGGGTAAGGACCTGGACCGGGCGGGGCTGCAGCAGCTCCTCGCGATGGTCGAAGCGGGTCATGTCTCGCACGTGCTCCTTTGGCGACTCGATCGGCTGTCGCGGAACCTTGGCAATCTGATCGACCTTGCGGATCGGTTCGGGAAAGCCGGCGTTGCTCTGCACTCGTTCACCGAGAAGATCGACCTTTCGTCGGCGACGGGTCGCATGTTCTACAACATCTTGGGGTCTTTCGCGCAGTTCTACCGTGAGCAGCTCGCTGAGAACGTCCGCATGGGCATGCAACAAGCCGCTCACCAGGGCAAGTGGATGAATCGCCCGAAAACCGGTTACGACCTCATCGGCGGCGAGCTGGTACCGAACGGGGACAGTGAACGGGTCCGCGAGATATTCAAGCTCCGGGCGGCCGGGATGAGCTATGCGGCGATCGAAGACCGGACCGGCGTCAGGTACTCGACCGTGTGCGCCATCTTGGGCTCCAGGATCTACCTGGGCGAAGTCCTGCTCAATGGGGAGTGGTTCCGCGGCAACCATGAGCCACTGATCACTCCGGAGGAGTTCGAGGCTGCGCACCTGGGCCACGTGCCGGGTCGGCGGCGTGGAGGAGACTTGCTATCCGGTCGGGTGTTCTGTGGCCTGTGCGGCAAGCGCATGGCGGTGGAACAGAACGGGGTCGGGCGCGTGATGTACCGGTGTCGGCATCGGGGAAAGGGTTGCGATCAACCTCGTCGAACCAACAGTGGGCTGCATCTTGCGGCGCGACTCGGCCTGCGGCTGCTCGCACAGGATCGGGAGCTGCAATCAGCGATCCGCGAGGAGTTG
The DNA here is from genome assembly GCA_963841155.1 of uncultured Acidimicrobiaceae bacterium. Classification (GTDB taxonomy): domain Bacteria; phylum Actinomycetota; class Acidimicrobiia; order Acidimicrobiales; family Bog-793; genus Fen-455. Next base: position 212,638 of record CAWJBM010000003.1, read on the forward strand.
CGACGGACCGGGCGCACGGCCCCACGGACCGGGCGCCGGACCGGCGCAGCGCCGCCGGAACGACTCGCTGCGCTGTCCGAACGCCGTCGCAAGCTGCTGGAGCTGTACTACGCCGACAGGATCAGCGCGGAGGGCTTCGCCGAGGAGGAGGGCCGAATCGCTAAGGCGATCGAATCGGCTCGCCAGGCGGCAGGTGAGGACCGGGAGCGGTCATCTGAGCGGGAGGAGCTGCTGGCGCGGTTCGAGGAGGTGGCCGCCCTGCTTCAGGATCTCGACCTCGACAAGGCCTGGGACGAAGCAACCGAACCGGAGCGGCGAGTGCTGGTGGAGGAGCTAGTCGAGAGGGTCGCCGTGTTCCCCGATCACCTTGAGGTCTCGATCGCCGGCGCGCCGCGGTTGAATGTTGGCCTGGCTGAGGTGGGGCTGGGCGGTAACCAGTCGCAGAACGTTGGTGTCGGAGGGGGGACTTGAACCCCCACGCCCTTGCGGGCACTAGCCCCTCAAGCTAGCGCGTCTGCCTATTCCGCCACTCCGACGTGGCCGCCGATCAGGAGCTCAACGAGCTCCGGAGGCGCCTCGTACTGTACCGCAAACACCCTCTGCGGCAGCCAGCCGCACTTGCCGGCAGGCACCTGCGCGGCAGGTTCGCGCCTAGCCGTTCGCGGACGCCAGCTCGACGACCCAGTCTTCGGCGTCCCAGAGCGGGCCGGCCGAACCGGGGCTCTCGCTCACGTTCACGATGTCGGCCTGCTGCACAAGGCTCACCGGCGCCTGGAACAGCGGGAGCGTCGGCAGATCCTTAGTCAACAAGGTGTCCAACTTCGAGAGGAGCTGGTATTGCTTGTCCGCGTTGAGCTCACCCATGATCTGTTCGAGATAGACCCCAACCACAGGATCCTCGAGTCCCGTGATGTCCCGGGTCACTGCTCCTACTGAGGTAGCCCCGGGCTCGGTCCCCACGGGCGTTGGCACGCTCCACGGCCAAGTGCCGCCCGTGGTCAGACCTGCGGACCGCAGAACTGGACCATCCGGACCGACTACCAGCATGCCGAGATTCGGCGGGAACGAGGTACGCACCGGGAGCACCGGGTCGGTGTAGATGATCGAATTCCACGTCGCGAAGACGGGCATCACATAGGGAGCGAGCGCGAGCTGGTACCTCCCTTTAGGCAGCGCGGTCTTCAGAAGATCGTTCATCGGCACGTTGTGGATGATCAACCCGACGCCGCAAGAGGCCCACTCGGCTTGGAGTTGCAACTCGAGCGCGTCGATGACGCCGTCGCCTTGCGGACCTGTAATGGTCAGGGTAAGTGGGCTGCCGGTGCCATAGGCGCGCAGGACGCCGTACTCGTCGGGGGTGTAACCGAGCAACTTGAACAGCGCTGCCGCCCTGACCGGGTCGTACACCGCAGGCGACGCGACTGGGGCACCCGATACTTGCTGCCCTTGTGCAAAGACGCGACTGTCCGCGCCGACGGTGAGAGGGTCCTCGAGACCAACCGAATCTGCCACAAGCTGGTCACGGTCGGTGATGAGCGCCAGAGCCGTTCGCATGGGCCGGTTACCGACCACGGGGTCGTTCAGATTGAAGACGAGCTGCCAGAGCACCGGCGATGGCGTGGTCGTCACCGAAAGTCCGCTGCCCGGCGCCTGGTCGCGAGCAATGACGGCGTCAACCCGCGAGCTCGGTGTGATCTCCGCGATCGAGACGCTCCCGTTGCGCAGACCGGCCAGGGAGGCCCTGTCCGACCGCTCGACGCGAAACACGATGCTCTGCAAGTGAGCGGGCGTCCCCCAGTACTTGGCATTGCGCGTCAGGACCAACCGCTTGCCCGGTTTCATCGAGCTCACGATGAAGGGCCCGCCCGATATCACGTTGGAGCGGCGGAACCCGGCGAACGCGGAAACCCATCCGGCCCGTCGAGCCACATGAGCGGGAATGAGATTTGCAAAGAGCCCCTCCCAGTCCGAGTACGGCCTCTTGAACACGACCGTCACGGTCTTGCCGCCGTTGCTGCCCGAGATCGACTTGATGTCGCGGTAGCCGGCGAGGAGTCCGACCGATGCCAGCAGCGGAGAGGTCTGCAGCTGTTGCTGCCAGTTGTACTCGAAGTCCGCCGCAGTGATCGGGTAGCCGTCCGACCACGTCGCTCTCGGGTCGATCACGTAACTGACGGTCATAGGGCTGAGGCCGACCACTTCGGCACTGTCGATGAAGCCCGTCGTATTCGCAAGGTACTCAGGGTCGATCACGAAGGCTTGGGGCCAGACCTGCTCCATCACCATCTGAGTCACGGTGTTCGCACCTGCCGGCGTCGACGGGTTGAAGTTCGTTGGCAAGTACGGCACTGCGACCGTGACCGTCCGACCCTTTGCGAACAGGGAGGTGGATGGCGGTGCTTGGCTCGTCGGGCCAGTAGTCGGAGACGACCCGCTGCTGCAGGCTGACGCGATGACGGCGACGCCTCCGAGGAGGGCGAGTGCGACCTGCTTCAGCTCCACCGAAGTGACAGGGCGACCGTGACGAACGCGAAGACAAGCACGAACACCACGGTTATCCGGTCGAGATTGCGCTCGGCAACCGTCGATCCGGCTGCAGCCGACCCCGTAGAGGCACCGAACATGTCCGAGAGGCCGCCACCTCGTCCGCTGTGAAGGAGTACGAGCACAACGAGCCCCAAGGCCACGAGCAAGTCGACGACCACGAGAATGTCGGTCAGCACTTCGGGGAACCTCCTCTCGGCCGTCTTGCCGGGCAGCAGGTTACCACCGCCAGAAGCTGCCCCCGGGGTCGCCTGCCCATGCCGCTACGTGCTCGTTCTGGTGTAAGGGGGCAGTCCGCAGCCCTCAGCGTCCCGACCTGGCGATCGACACGAGCTTGTCTGCGTCGAGGCTCGCGCCCCCGACCAGCAGGCCGTCGACGTCCGGGCAGGCGAGGAGCTCGCCGGCATTTGCAGGCGTGACCGAGCCCCCGTACTGGACCAGCATCGAGCGCGAGACTTCGCCACCGAGCAGACGCAGCTCACTACGGATCGCCGCCGACATCGCCTGGGCATCGTCCGGGCTCGCATTGAGGCCCGTCCCGATCGCCCAGACCGGCTCGTAGGCGACGACGATCGACCCGAGGGCCTCAGGGCCGCGATCCCTGAGCGCGGCGGTGAGCTGACCGGACACAGTCGACTCGGCCATCCCCGCTTCTCGTTGCGCAAGCGTCTCGCCCACGCAAAGGATCGGAGTCATCGCGTGCCGCAGCACCGCGTCGAGCTTGAGCCTGACGACCTCGTCGGACTCGCCGAACAGCGCACGGCGCTCGGAGTGCCCGACGATCACATAGCGAACATTGAGTTTCGCCAGCATTTCGGCGCTCACCTCGCCGGTATAGGCGCCCCCGTCCTCGAAGTGGCAACTCTGCGCGCCAAGGGCGATAGGTACGGCGTCGGACTCGAGCGCGGTCTGCACCGATCGCAGGGACGTGAACGACGGGTGCAACGAGACCTCGGTCCCGTCCGGGAGCGGAGCGGCTCGAAGAAGCGCGGCGAGCTTCTGCACCACCTGGATCGCCTCGTAGTGCGTGTGGTGCATCTTCCAGTTGCCGCTGACCAGCACCCTGCGCCCACTTGTCTTGGTGCTCATGGGGCCCCGTTCGGGTTCATCGGCTCTCCAGCGGCAGCAGGGACCTCACGGCGCCTCATGACCGGCATCAGACCTGGCATTCGGCGCGCCGCGAAGCGCAGCAAGGCCTGGGAGGTCGCCGAACTCGAGCAACTCGAGCGTGGCACCACCACCGGTGGACACGTGGTCGATCTTGTCCTCGAGCCCGAGCTGGGCCAGGGCAGCCGCGCTGTCTCCGCCACCGACGACCGTGCGCCCGGGGCATCGTGCCATCGCCACCGCAATGGCTTTGGTTCCCTCGGCAAAACGGTCATCTTCGAACACGCCCATCGGGCCGTTCCAGAGGACTGTGCCCGCGGAGGCGATGACCTCTGCGAACAGCACGGCCGTGGCCGGCCCGATGTCGGCCCCGCGCCAGCCCTCGGGTATCTCCAACCCGAAGGTCTCGACGTCGGGCCCCGCCTCATCACCGGGGTTCGCCGTCTCACCGTCGCCAGCGTCGCGCTCGATGCTGAGCTTCCGACCCGGAGCGAGCGCCTTGGAGTCGATGGGCAGCATCAGATGCCCAGGGGACTCGAGCAGCTGCTTGCAGGCCTCGAGATGGGTCGGATCTGTCAGAGAGGCTCCGACCGAGTGGCCGAGCGCCTGGAGGAACGTGAAGGACATCCCCCCACCGACGAGCACAGTGTCGGCACGCGCGGTGAGAGAGCGCAGGACACCGAGCTTGTCCTTCACCTTGGCCCCGCCGAGAATCACGACAAATGGCCTTGCCGGCGCGTCGAGCAAGCCGGTGAGAACCTCGACCTCGCGTGCCAGCAGGCGCCCGGCCGCCGACGGCAGGTACTTGGGCGGGCCCACCACAGAGGCGTGCGCCCGATGTGAGCTGCCGAACGCGTCGTTCACGTAAGCGTCGTGGCCTTTGACGAGCTCCAGGACGAAGGCCGGGTCGTTGGCCTCCTCACCTGGCGAGAAGCGAAGGTTGTCGAGCAGCTCCACGCCGCCGATCAGCTCGTCGAGTCGCGACCTGACCGGTGCCATGTCGAACCTGGGGTCAACCTTGCCCTTGGGACGGCCGAGGTGGCTGCAGGCGGTGATGTGAGCTCCGTGGTCGCGCAACCACGAGAGAGTCGGCAGTGCTGCACGGATCCTGAAGTCGTCGGCGACGACCCGGTCGCCCTCTGTGGTCTCGGTGAGCGGGACGTTGAGGTCGAGCCGGACCAGGACGCTCTTACCTTCCAGGTCTCCCAGGTCCTCGAGAAGCGGGACGCCCCGGATCACTTGAGCCCGATCATGCCGAGCCGATGATCCGCGAGAGGTCGACGAGGCGGTTGGAGTAGCCCCACTCGTTGTCGTACCAGCCCAGCACCTTCGCGAGCGTGGTCGACTCGTCGATCGCGATGGCCATCGTGAGCGTCGAGTCGAAGGTGCACGAGGCGGGGCTGCCGACGATGTCGCTCGAGACGATCTCGTCGGTGTTGTACACGAGGATCCCCGTAAGACGCTCGGTCTGCGAAGCAACCCGGAAGGCTTCGTTGATCTCCTCGGCGCCCACCTTGGCGCCCAGCACGGCCGTCAGGTCCGTGATCGAGCCGTCGGGTACCGGCACCCGGAGGGATTGGCCGTCCAGCCGCCCCTTCATCGCCTCCACGACAAGGCTCGTCGAGCGGGCAGCTCCAGTCGTCGAGGGGATGATGTTGACCGCTGCGGCCCGCGCCCGTCGAAGGTTGGAGCGCCCGAGGTCGAGCACCGACTGGTCGTTGGTGTAGGCGTGGATGGTCGTCATGAGCCCCTGGCGAAGACCGAAGGAGTCCTCGAGCACTTTGACCATCGGCACGAGGCAGTTCGTCGTGCAGGAAGCAGCGGAGACGACGAAATGACTGCCGGGGTCGAAGGTGTCGTCATTGACGCCGACGACGAACGTGGCGTCGACCTCCTTGCCTGGCGCCGAGATGATGACGCGCCTCGCGCCCGCCTCGAGGTGGCCAGCAGCGCTCTCACGGGTCGTGAAACGCCCGGTGGACTCGATCACGACGTCGACGTTCGGACCGCCCCACCCAATTGCCTTCGGGTCCCTCTCCTCGAAGACCGTCATCTCACGATCACCGACCCTGAAGCCCTTGTCGGTCTGCACGACCTCGACACCGAGCCTGCCGAAAGTGGAGTCGTAACGGAGAAGGTGCATGTTCACCTCGCGCGAGACCAGGTCGTTGATCGCGACGATCTCGATGCCCGAGGCTTGTCCGGACTTTGTCTCGAGGGCGATAACAGATCGCAGGAAATTCCTCCCGATCCGTCCGAAGCCGTTGATGCCGATGCGAACGCTCAAGTCGATCACCTTTCTCGCAGTCGCTCTTTCAAAGCGGTTTCAGGGCCTGTGAGGACAAGGACATTCTCTCTCACCTGCCGAGGGCACCGCAAAACGTCGTCGTGAACGAGCAGGGCAAGCTCGGCCCCCAAGAGCTTCGGGTCATGTTCGCGAAAACCGGTCCCGGCCACGTCCGCGATCACGAGCGCGACCTCGTCAGGGAATTGGCCGAGTGGGAGCGCGGCCCTGTCCGCCACGACGACATCGACTTCGACACCGTGGGCACTGAGGGCTTCGAGCAGTCTCGCGACGTCGAACCCCGCGGTCTCGGGCAACTGTTCGCGCAGGTTCGCGACATAGACGCGCTTGGCTCGCGCTGAGCGAAGGGCCTCCCTGATCCCCGGCACGACACAGGCAGCGAGAACACTCGTGAACAACGACCCTGGGCCGAGCACGATCTGATCCGCCTCGGCAATCGCCCGAAGAACAGCCGGCGGCGGCGGCGCGTCGGGCGGAACGAGCGACACGATCGCGATCTCCTCGCCCTTGCTGACCCGGACCTGTCCGATGAGCTCGCCGGAAGCCGTCTGTGCCTTCAGCACCACCGGAACCACCGTGGCCGGGAGCACACGGCCAACGGCCCCCATCATGCGTGCGGCCTCCTCCACCCCGGACACGAAGTCGCCGGTCGTGGACGCCAACGCGGCTATCAGCAGGTTGCCGAACGCGTGACCTGCCAGCTGACCGGAGGCAAACCGATGCTCGAGCGCTTCGGCGAGCGCAGACGGCTCCGGCGCCAACGCGCCGATGCAGCGACGGAGGTCACCGGGGGCGGGAATGCCGAGCAGCTCACGGAGCCGACCGCTCGAACCGCCGTCGTCGGCGACCGAGACCACCGCCGTGAGCTCGGAGGAATACTGCCGGGCTGCCCGCAAGCTCTGGGCGAGCCCGTGGCCGCCCCCGATCGCAACCACTCTCGGGGCGTCACCGGCCGCCCCCCGGATCATCGGTCGATGTCCCGGTGATGAACGACCGGGTCGTAGCCGTGCCGGCGGATCCGCTCGGCGATCTCATCGGCCAGGACGACCGAGCGATGGCGACCACCGGTGCAACCGATGGCAATCGAGAGGTACGACTTGCCCTCTCGGACGTAGGCGGGTAGCAGGAGCGCGAACAGGTCGTCCAGGCGGCTCAGCAGCTCCTCTGCCTCCTCGTCTCCCAGCACGTAGTCGCGCACCGGCGGGTCAAGTCCGCTCAAGTTGCGAAGAGAGGAGACCCAGTGAGGATTGGGCAGGAAGCGGCAGTCGAAGACAAGATCGACATCGAGCGGGATCCCGTGCTTGAAACCGAACGAAACAACTGCGATCTGCATGCCCGCCAAGGTGTCGACGCCGTCGACGACCTCGATCAGACGGTCGCGCAGCTCATGCACGTTCAGGTTTCCTGTCTCGACCACGACATCGGCCTCGTCGTGCAGCACCTCGAGCATCTCGCGTTCTTGCTGGATGGCCGAGAGCACGCTTGCGGCCTCCACCGGGTGGCGTCGGCGCGTGCCCTCGTAACGCCGAACCAGGACTTCATCGGGGGCGTCCAGGAACACCACACGCACACGCGCCCCGGTCGAGCGCAGCCCCCGGATCTCCGGTGCGAGCTCGGCGATGCCCTCGTAGCCGCCGCGCCCCGCTATCAGGCACACCCGTTCGTACTCCGCGCCTGCCTGGCTCGTGAGCTCGGCGATCTTGCCGATGAGCGCCGGAGGCAGGTTGTCGATGACGAACCAGCCACGGTCCTCGAAGGTGGCCGCTGCGGTGGAGCGCCCGGCTCCCGACATGCCGACGAGGATCAGGTACTCGGCCATCGGCCCTATTGTCCCATCTGCTCGGCGCGCACCCGCTCAAAGCGGAGCAGTAGCAACCGCGGGATGGCGGACTCCAGCTCGAGATCGATCGAGCCCTCCAGGAAGGCTAGCGGCGGCTCGGGCTCCTCAAGGCGCGTCAGCACGCAGCCGAGGGCGATGACGGGATTGACATAACGCGACAGAGGACGGTGCGCGAAACGCAGTCGCACGCCCGGATCGACCTCCTCGAATACGACGTCCTCACGCAGGTACGGACCGACCCGCCAGTACCGCTCGCCAATGATCTGGTCGTCCACCAGGCCACTCCCGGTCCCCTGGAACATCGGGTGATTGACGAGCAGGAGGAACCGGCCGCCGACGGCAAGCACCCGGACCGCCTCGGCAAGCAGGGCGTCGGGGTCGGACGAATGCTCGATCACAAGGCAGCACACGACCCCGTCGAACGAAGCGTCCCGGAACGGGAGGCGCTCCCCCACCCCCCGCACATACCTCGGCCCGCCGGCCTGGTCGATGGCGCTGGCAAGCTGGGCGGCCGATGGTTCGAGCCCGACGACTATCTCGCGTACGGGCGTTCTGAGTGCAAGACGCCGCGCGAGCTGTCCCTCACCGCACCCAAGGTCGAGCACGCGGGCAGCGCCCTCGAGCTGCGACGACGCGAGCGGAAGGATCTGGAGCTCATACTCCAGGTCTGCACCGTTCGTGAAGGTCTCGCGCCACCAGGTGGCGTGGCGCTCCCAGGGATCCTCGGTCGCGCTCATCCGGCTTTCGATCCTCGCCGGGCGTGCAGGTGGATGTACACGGCCCGGGCAACGGCCTGTGGCAGCCAAGCCAGCCCGAGGAGGTCGTCCAGGGACGCCGCTTGAACTGCGCGCACGCTGCCGAGCTCAGAGATGAGCCGTCGTCGCCGGGCCGGGCCGAGGCCGGCGATGCCGTCGAGCGCGCCCCGCGTCATTCGCCGGCCGCGAAGCTCCCGGTGAAAACCTATGGCGAACCGGTGCGCTTCATCCCGGGCCTGCTGCAGCAGGTAGATCGCCTCGCTGTCACGAGGTATCTGCACAGGGCCCGGCCGGCCCGGCACGAAGACCTCCTCCAACTGCTTGGCGAGGGAGGCCACCGCGATCTTGCCCGTGAGGCCCAGCTCCTCCAGGACGCGCACGCCGACCCCGAGCTGACCCTTGCCTCCGTCGAGCAGCAGCAGCTGTGGCGGGTAGGCAAAGCGAGGCCCGCGGCGCCGGCGCCCGTCGGCAACGGCCTCAGCCCCCTCGACGGCCCGGGCGTCGAGGGCGCCTGCCCCGGCCCCGGTGGCGCCGTCGGTCCCGGCACCGGCGACCGGCGAGTTGTCGCCGAGCTGGCGCAGACGCCGGGTGAGCACCTCGTGCATGGCGCCGTAGTCGTCGTTTCCTTGAACGGCCGACACCTTGAAGCGCCGGTAGTCACTTCGCTTCGGCAGCCCGTCCTCGAGCACGACCATCGAGCCCACGTAGTCGGTGCCCTGCGTGTGGCTCATGTCGTAACACTCGATGCGCAGCGGCGCCTCTTTCAACGCGAGGGCCAGCTGCAGCTCCTCGAGGGCGGCCGCGCGGCTCGTGAGGTCGCTCGCGCGCCGCAGCCGGTGACGCCCGAGCTGCTCCTCCGCGTTCTGGCGGGCCGTTGCCAGGAGCTCACGCTTGCGGCCCCGCCTGGGGACTCTGACGGTGACCTTGCCGCCAGAAAGGCCGGAGAGCCACGTCTCATAGGTGGCCACGTCCTCGGGCAGCTCAGGGACAAGCAGCTCCCGGGGGATCCCGATGGGCGTCTCCGCGTAGTGCTGCTCGAGCACCCTGCCGATGAGTTGCGGCGTCGTCAGCGGCTCCACCTTCTCGACGATGAAGCCGTGCCGGCCCACGACTCGCCCGCGCCGAACGTGGAAGACCTGTACAGCCGCGGCGAGCTCGTCTTCGGCGATCGCGAGGGCGTCGAGGTTCTCAGGGGACTCGGTGACCATCTGCTGGCGCTCGACCGCGAGCCGGACCGTCGCCAGGCGGTCACGCAGGCGCGCCGCCCGCTCGAACTCCAGCTCGGTTGCCGCCTGGTGCATCTCGGCCTCGAGGCGGTCGACGACGGGCTTGGTGTCGCCGTCGAGAAACGCCATGAGCTCGCCCACAAGCCTCCCGTACTCCTCGGGCCCGATCGCGCCGACGCAAGGGCCCGAGCACCGCTCGATGTGATAGAGCAAACAGGGTCGCCCGAGGAGCTGGTGGCGTCGGAGCTTGGCATCCGAGCACGTCCTGACCGGGAACGACCGCAGCAGCAGGTCGAGCGTCTCCCGGATCGCGTAGGCGTGCGCATAGGGGCCGAAATAGCGGGTGTCCTTCCGCTTCGCACCCCGCATGACCGTGGCCCTGGGCCACTCGTCGCCGACGGTGACCGCAAGGTACGGATAGCTCTTGTCGTCCACGAGGCGGATGTTGAAACGCGGCCGGTGCGCCTTGATCAGGTTGTACTCGAGCATGATGGCCTCGACGTCGCTCGCGACGACGATCCACTCGACAGAAGCGGCCCGCTCCACCATCTGAGCGGTGCGCGGGTGCAGGTGGGCGGGATCCTGGAAGTAGCTCGAGAGCCGGCTGCGCAGCGACAGCGCCTTGCCGACGTAGATGATCCGGCCCGCCGCATCCCTGAATTGGTATGAGCCGGGGGCATCGGGAACCGACCGCGGGCGTTCTAGCACTAGAGTGCAGGTTACGGCCGGCCTGGTACCCCGGCTGACATATTCGCTTCGTGGCCGACATACCCGCGGTTGGGCGACCAGGCTGTCCCCGCCGGCCGATCAACGAGGCGTTCCATAGGGGGTCACAGAATGTTCCGCCTGCAGCCGCCGCTTCCTGACGACTACACCACGGCATCCACCGAGGCTCTGGTCCGGCGCGTCACGATGGCCCGTTCCCGCCTCGGCAAGCGGCTCGTCATCCTCGGGCACCACTACCAGCGTGAGGAGGTCATCCAGTTCGCGGACAGGAGAGGCGACTCGTTCAGCCTTGCCCGTTTTGCTGCGGACCAGCACGATGCCGAGTTCGTGGTCTTCTGCGGGGTTCACTTCATGGCCGAGTCCGCGGACATCCTGACCGGGCCGCACCAGCAGGTGATCCTGCCCGATCTGAACGCCGGGTGCTCCATGGCGGACATGGCCGAGCTTGACGACGTGGAGCAGGTCTGGGACGAGCTCGCAGAGGTGACCGACATCGAGGCGATCGTGCCCATCACCTACGTGAACTCGGCGGCGGCGCTGAAGGCCTTCGTGGGCCGCAACTCTGGCGCAGTCTGTACCTCTTCGAACGCCCGTGCAGTGCTGAGCTGGGCTCTCGGCCTCGACGAGCCCGGTGCCGGGCGCGCCCGTGCCGCAGCGCCCGCGCCCCGGGCGCAGTCTGCAAACGCTGGGGGCCGCGGGGACAAGGTCCTGTTCTTCCCCGACCAGCATCTCGGCCGCAACACCGGCTTCGGTCTCGGCTACGGAGTCTCCGACATGCAGGTCGTCGATCCGCGCCAGCGCCTAGGCGGGCTGGCCGATGCCGACGTCAAGGCGGCCACCTTCCTGCTGTGGAAGGGACACTGCTCGGTTCACCAGCGATTTCGCACCGAGCACGTCGAGGCGTTCCGCTCCGAGCATCCCGGCGGCATCGTGATCGTGCATCCCGAATGCTCACACGAAGTCGTCGAGATCGCCGATCAGGTCGGCTCCACGGACTACATCATCGGCGCGGTCTCGGCCGCTCGTCCCGGCTCGGTCATCGCTGTCGGCACCGAGATCCATCTCGTCGACCGGCTCGCCCGCGAGCACCCGGACCGGACCGTGCTCTCGCTCGACCCGCTCGTGTGCCCGTGCTCGACGATGTTCCGGATCGATCTGCCGCACCTGGCGTGGGTGCTCGAGGGCCTCCTCGCCGGGGAGGTCCGCAACCGCATCGTGGTCGACGAGGCGACGGCCGCGGATGCCCGGGTAGGCCTCGAGCGGATGCTCGCGATCACGTGAGGCCCTCATTCGTCGGGGCCTATCCTGAGCCCATGACCGAAGTCCGCTTCAGGAGATCGGAGACCGCCGACATAGAGCGGGCCATTACGGGCTCGCGCGCCGCGACGGCCCGGCTGCTCGCAGCGCTCGAGACCGTCGACGGCCTGGACGTGACGCGGGAGAGCCGGCTTCCCGACTGGACTGTCGGCCACGTGCTCACCCATCTCGCCCGCAACGCGGACTCCTTCACCTGGATCCTTCGCTCGGCAAGCGAGGGCAGGGTCGTGCCCCAGTACCCGGACGGTGCCGCCGGACGCGGCCGCGACATCGCCGAAGGCGCCCTCAGGCCGGCCGGCACGATCGTGCAGGACCTGCGCGACTCGGCGGCGCGCCTCGAAGCGACATGGCTCGATCTGCCTGAGGTGGTTTGGCTGCGCGGTGGCCTGCGGACCGACGGTTCCCCGCTCCCGTGCCGGCTGCTGCCCGTGTCGAGATGGCGCGAGGTCGAGGTGCACCATGCCGACCTCGGACTCGGTTACGGCGTCTCTGACTGGCCGGAGGACTTCGTCGCCTTCGACCTGCCCTACGCCCTGGACCGGCTCCCCACCATGATCGAGGACGCCTCGCAGAAGACCGCGCTGCTCGCGTGGGTCTACGGACGGGCGGGCCTGCCGTCGGAGATCGAGCTCGGGCCGTTCTGAGCCGACCGCACGAGGCCTTCATCAACTCGACCGTGCTGCCGCAGGGCTGCGCCCTAGGAGCCGTTGCCGATGCCGTCCGGCGGCGCGATGCCCGGGACCGATGCCAGCTGGGACGCGATCAGCTCCCTGTCATCGGCGTCGTCGAGGCTGTCGAGGACGGCGCGAGCCAGCACCACCCAATGGTCCCGCTCCCGCCCGTTGCCGGCTGTCGCGTAGGCCCGAGCCATCCCCTCGTAACAGGAGGCGAGCCGCCAGTCGGTCCAGCCGTTCTGGATCGCGCGCTCCAGCGCTCGCTTCGCCCACCGCAGAGCGAGGTCCGCATGGCCCAGAACGCTCGCCACATGCGCAATCTGCCAATCTCCGACGGCGCGTTGCTCCTCGACGCCGACCGAGTCCCAGAGGTACCGCGATGCGAACGCCGCCGCGAGCATCTCGTCGTCTTCGTCGGTCGTGCGACAGGCCGAGTCGATCAGCTCCCAGGCCCTGTTGAAGGCCGCGACGGCCTCCAGGCGCCGGGCCGCGCCTTCAGCACCGTTGGCATCCTCGCTCATCTCTCCCCCTTCCTCTGCCGCTTGCGGGAACCTCTCGCTCTCCTCTCGGCGGCGGCATTCGGGCCTCAGATCTTCAGCAAAGGAGCGAGGAACCTGCCCGTGTAGCTGTCGGGAGTCTTTGCCACTGTCTCGGGCGTGCCCTCGGCGATCACCGATCCGCCCCCGTCCCCGCCTTCGGGGCCGAGGTCGATCACCCAGTCGGCCGACTTGACCACGTCCAGGTTGTGCTCGATCACACAGACCGTGTTGCCCTGGTCGACCAGTCGCTGAAGCACGTCCAAGAGCTTGCGGACGTCCTCGAAGTGAAGTCCCGTGGTCGGCTCGTCGAGCACGTACAACGTGTGCCCGGTCGATCGCTTGGCGAGCTCGGAAGCGAGCTTGACCCGCTGGGCCTCACCGCCGGAGAGCGTGGGGGCGGGCTGGCCGAGCCGGATGTAGCCGAGGCCCACGTCCACGAGCGTCCTCAGGTGCCGGGAGATGACCGGCTGTGCCGCGAAGAACTCGAGGGCCTCCTCACAGGAGAGATCGAGCACCTCGGCGATGTTCTTCCCCCGCCAGGTCACCTCGAGCGTGTCGCGGTTGAAGCGCGCCCCCTTGCAAACCTCGCAGGGGACATAGACGTCCGGAAGGAAGTGCATCTCGATCTTGAGGGTCCCGTCGCCGGCGCACGCCTCGCAACGCCCGCCGGCGACGTTGAACGAGAAACGGCCCGGCTGGTAGCCCCGCAACCGCGACTCGGCTGTCTGGCTGAACAGCTTGCGGACGTTGTCGAACATGCCCGTGTAGGTGGCCGGGTTCGAGCGTGGCGTGCGGCCGATCGGCGACTGGTCGATGTCTATGACCTTGTCGAGGGCTTCGGCACCCTCGATCGTGCGGTGCCGGCCCGGGACCACGCGGGACTTGTAGAGACGCAGCATGAGGGCCCGGAGCAGGATGTCGTTGATGAGGGTCGACTTGCCGGACCCCGACACGCCCGTGATCGACACGAAACAACCCAATGGGATCTCCACGTCGATGCCCTTCAGGTTGTGTTCCCGGGCGCCGCGCACCACGAGCCACTCGCTCCGGGGCTCGCGACGCATGCCGGGAACCGCGATCGAGCGCTTGCCCGAGAGATACTGGCCGGTGATGGAGGGCCGGCACTTCACGAGGTCGGCGACCGATCCCGCGCAGACTATCTCCCCACCGTGCTCGCCGGCCCCCGGCCCGATGTCGACCACATAGTCCGCGATCCGGATCGTCTCCTCGTCGTGCTCCACGACGAGGACGGTGTTGCCGATGTCACGCAACCGGAGCAAGGTCTCGACGAGCTTGCGGTTGTCCCGCTGATGGAGCCCCACCGAAGGTTCGTCGAGCACGTAGAGGACGCCGACGAGCCCGCTGCCTATCTGCGACGCGAGGCGGATTCTCTGGGCCTCCCCACCTGCCAGCGTCGCCGCCGAGCGGTCGAGGCTCAGATAGTCGAGCCCGACGTCGACGAGGAACTGCAACCGGGCGCGGATCTCCTTCATCACCTGAGCCGCGATCAACTCCTCCCTCGAGCTCAGCTCCAGGCGCTCGAGCAGATCGTGAGCCGACCGGATCGACAGCGCCGAGAGCTCGGCGATGCTCCTGCCCCCGACCTTGACGGCAAGCGACTCCGGGCGAAGCCGCGTCCCGTCGCAGTCCGGGCACGGGACCTCTCGCATGTAGCCCTCGACCTGCTCACGCACCCAGTCGGAGTCCGCATCGCTGTGGCGCCTCTGCAGCCACGGCACGACACCCTCGAACTGGGTGTCGTAGCTGCGCAAGGTTCCGTACCGGTTGCGGTATTGGACGTGCACACGCCGGGTGCCCGCTCCGAACAGGAGGATCCTGCGCTGCGGCTTGCTGAGCTTGGACCAGGGCTTGTCCATGCTGAACCCGCTCGAATCGGCCACGGCCTTGAGCACCCGTGAGAAGTACTCGGTGCGGGCGCCGGCCCACGGCCCGATGGCGCCTTGGGAAAGGGAGAGGTCCGGGTTGGGCACGACAAGGTCGGGATCGACCTCGAAACGGGTCCCCAGCCCGTTGCACGAAGGACACGCCCCGAAAGGCGAGTTGAACGAGAAGCTCCTCGGCGCCAGCTCATCGAGGGAGATCCCACAGTGCACGCACGCCAGGTGCTGGGAGAAAGTGAGCACCTGTTCGCCGTATCGATTCTCGGACCCGTCCCCGGCGGCATCCGCGATCCCGTCCCCGGCGGCATCGTCGGCTTTGGCCGCCGCCGCCTTGCTTGCCGCCCTGGTCATGGGACCGCGTGGCGACGAGCCGGCGCTCGAGATCAGCAGGATCTCGGCGATCCCCTCGCCAAGGCGGAGCGCCGTCTCGATGGAGTCGGTCAACCGGCGTTCGATACCGTCGCGCCGGACAAGACGGTCGACAACCACCTCAATGGTGTGCTGCTCGTAACGGGCGAGCTCGAGCGCGGCCCGGTCGGAGAGCTCCACGATCTCGCCGTCCACACGCGCCCGCGAGAATCCCTGCTTGGCAAGGTCGTCGAGCAGCGCCGAGTACTCGCCCTTGCGGCCGCGCACGACCGGCGCGAGGACCTGGAACCGGGTGCCGTCGGGCAGGTCGCTCAGGCGATCGACGATCTGCTGGGGGCTCTGGCGGGTGACGAGCCGGCCGCAACTGGGACAATGGGGTTGGCCGATGCGCGCATAGAGCAGCCGCAGGTAGTCATAGATCTCGGTGACGGTCCCGACTGTGGAGCGGGGGTTGCGCGACGCGGACTTCTGGTCGATCGAGATGGCGGGCGACAGACCCTCGATGAAGTCCACGTCCGGCTTGTCCATCTGCCCGAGGAACTGCCGGGCATAAGACGACAACGACTCGACGTAGCGCCGCTGGCCCTCGGCATAGATCGTGTCGAACGCGAGCGACGACTTCCCCGAGCCCGACAGCCCCGTGAAGACGATGAGGCGATCACGCGGGAGCTCGATGGAGACGTTCTTGAGGTTGTGCTCGCGGGCCCCGCGAACAACGAGGGAGTCGGGCACGGGCGCAGACTACCGATCGACCGGCGCGTGCCGATCGACGCGCGGCGGGACCGAGCCGGTCAGCCGGGTCGGGCTTCGGGTGCTCACCCGACCTCCCTGAGCTCCCGGCGCAGCGACCGGATCTCGTCTCGCAGCCTCGCCGCATACTCGAAACGAAGCTCCGCGGCCGCAGCCTGCATTTCCCGCTCGAGTGTCGCTATCAGCCTGCCGAGCTCATCCACAGGAAGCTCGCCGTTGCCGACGCGCCCGGTCACCGACACCTCGAGCACCTCGGCCGCACGCTCGGCCGCTCGCCGTCCGGCGCGGCGGGACCGGTCGGACCCGGCGCGGCTGGGCAGCGGTGAGCCGGCACCGAAGCCGTCGCCACCGGCGCCCGCAGCGCTGCGGAACTGGGCGACAAGGTCGGTCACGGCCTTGCGGATCGTCTGCGGGTCGATCCCATGCTCGCGGTTGTACTCCTGCTGCACTATCCGGCGGCGCTCGGTCTCGGCGATGGCTCCCCGCATCGAGTCCGTGATCACATCCGCGTAGAGGATGACCCGGCCCGAGACGTTGCGCGCGGCGCGGCCCATCGTCTGGATCAGCGAGGTCTTCGAACGGAGGAAGCCCTCCTTGTCGGCGTCGAGGATCGCCACGAGCGCAACCTCGGGAAGATCGAGGCCCTCGCGGAGAAGGTTGATCCCGACGAGCACGTCGAACTCGCCGAGGCGCAGGTCCCGGATGATCTCGATCCGTTCGATCGTGTCGATGTTCGAGTGCAGGTAGCGGACCCTCAGGCCCGTCTCGAGGAGGTAGTCGGCGAGATCCTCTGCCATCTTCTTGGTGAGCGTCGTCACGAGAACTCGTTCGCCCCGGCCGATCGTCGTGTTGATCTCCGCGATCAGATCGTCGATCTGGCCCTTGGTCGGCCTGATGACGACCTCGGGATCGACGAGGCCGGTCGGGCGCACGATCTGCTCGACTACCTGGCTCGAGACGGAGATCTCGTATTCGGCCGGCGTCGCCGAGAGGAAGACGCACTGGTTGACGCGAGCCTCGATCTCCTCGAAGCGCAGCGGCCGGTTGTCCTTGGCCGACGGCAGGCGGAACCCGTGCTCGACCAGGACCTCCTTGCGGGACCGGTCGCCGGCGAACTGCCCGTGGAGCTGCGGCACGGTCACGTGACTCTCGTCGATGACCAGCAGCCAGTCGTCGGGAAAGTAATCGAGCAGGGTGTACGGCGCCTCGCCGGGCGCACGCCCGTCCAGGTGACGGCTGTAGTTCTCGACCCCATTGCAGCTGCCGAGCTCGGCGAGCATCTCGAGATCGTGCTCGGTGCGCATCCGCAACCGTTGGGCTTCGAGCAGCTTGCCTGCCTGGTCAAGCTCGCGCAGGCGCTCGCCGAGCTCGACCTCGATCGAGGCGATCGCGCGACGCATGCGCTCGTCCCCGGCGACGTAGTGGGTGGCGGGGAAGACGATCAGCTCTTCGAGATCGCCGAGCAGCTCCCCGGTCAGGACGTCGAAACGACTCAGACGCTCGACCTCGTCGCCGAACAGCTCGATGCGCACGGCATACTCCTCGTATGCGGGGTGCACCTCGATGGTGTCGCCGCGAACCCGGAACCTTCCCCTCACGAGGTTGGCGTCATTGCGCTCGTAGTGCATCGCCACCAGCCGCGAGAGCAACGACCGCTGGTCGTGGGTCTCCCCCGGCGACAGCACGAGGATCTGGTCCCGGTACTCCTCGGGGGATCCCAGCCCGTAGATGCACGACACCGACGCGACGACGATCACGTCTCTGCGCGTGAGCAGGCTGGCGGTCGTGGAGTGCCTCAACCGGTCGATCTCGTCGTTGATGGACGAGTCCTTCTCGATGTAGGTGTCCGAGGACGGCAGGTAGGCCTCAGGCTGGTAGTAGTCGTAGTACGAGACGAAGTACTCGACCCGGTTGTCCGGGAAGAAGCCGCGCAGCTCGCCTGCGAGCTGGGCTGCGAGCGACTTGTTCGGGGCCAGCAACAGGGTCGGCCGTTGGACCTTTTCGATGGTCCAGGCAATCGTTGCGCTCTTGCCGCTCCCGGTGATGCCGAGCAGTGCCTGGAAGCGGTCGCCGCGCTCTATCCCACGCGCCAGCGCGTCGATCGCCGCGGGCTGATCGCCGGCCGGCTGAAAGTCGGAAACGACGCGGAACGGAGGCACCTCGGCATGGTACCGAGAGGGTGCGCGCCGGCGAGCGGCGGGGCTGTGCCAGGCGCGCGGCGAGCGCGAAGGACTCAGCCAGTCGCCCCGTGAGCCACCTCGAAGACGGCCGACACCGTCACAGCCACGCTCAGCTCGCCCAGCTCCACGGTCGGCGGCATGGGCCGAGCCATCGGCGCGGCACGAAACATGAGCCGGCCGCGCCGGAAGTGTGGTTGGGTCCCAGCGCCCTCGACGAGCTCGAGAAGGGGGCCGAGCACGAGGCCGGCGGCGTCGGCGAGCTCGTGTGCGGCGCTCACCGCACGGGCAACGGCATCTCGCCGAGCCAGAGAGGTAAGCGGCGCCCGGTCGTCGATGTCGAAGCTGACGTCATTGATCCCGACTCCGGTTCCGGCGGCGTCGACCGCGGCTGCGATGATCCGGCCCGCGTCCGCCGGGGGCCGCACGGTTGCCACCAGGCTGCTGGACGCCCGGTAGTTCTGCACGCTGGCTTCCGCCTCCCGCCGGTGTTGCTGGTTCAGTTCGATCGAGGTCGTCTCGAGGTCGGACGAGGCCATGCCGGCGTCGCGTAGGGCCGCCAGGACCCGGTCGGTGAGCAGACTGCACGAGGTGAGCGCGTCGCCCGGCGCCGGGTCCTCGGCGAAGGTGAAGAGCCGGATTCTCGCAATGTCAGGAGGAGCCGACGCGGTGCCGGTCGCTTCGACTCTGATGGTTGGCTTGTCGCTCATGCCAGACAGTACGTCCACCCGCTCAGCGAGAGGGGCCGCTCAAGAACTGCCCGCGCCACTCCCGGCGCCGCCCACACCCTCGGTCCGTAGGCGCCCGATCCAGGCCCATGCATCGGTGACCTTCTCCTCGAGCTCGTCCAGGGTACCCGCGTTCATGATCACGAAGTCAGCCCGTGCGACACGCTCGAGGCGGCCGGCCTGGTTGGCGATGCGCGCCTCGGCGTCGGAACGATCCATCTGCCGCCGGTTCACCAGCCGCTCCAACACGAGATCCACGGGCGCGTCAACGACGAGCACGCCCGTCAGACCGAATCGATCCGGGGCGCCGCCCTCGACCAACAGGGGGATGTCGAGCACGACGACATTGTCGCCCCCTGACTGGGATGCAAGCCGGGTCGCTATCTCCGCGCGAACCTCGGGATGGACGATCGCGTTGAGATCGGCGAGAGCCCTTGGGTCATCGAAGACGATCGCGGCGATCGCCGAGCGATCAAGACACCTGTCCGGTGCGACCACGTCGTCTCCGAAGCGCTCCACCACCTTCGCATAAGCCGCTCGCCCAGGCTCGACCACCTCGCGGGCCACCTCGTCGGCATCGATCAGCACAGCTCCGCGCCCCACCAGCATCCGAGCGACGGTTGACTTCCCCGAGCCGATCCCACCCGTCAGGCCGATGACGATCATGGAGCGCCTTGAGCCCCGAACCGATGTTCGGCGAACGCCTGGCGTGCCTCGCCAGTCCGTGACATGGGCGCCCACACTAACCGGGCCGTGGCTCCGACGAGCAGGAGCCGCCCGTCACGGTCACGCACAAGAAAATCGGTCACCCTGTTCGCCAGGGCCCCTTCCACCGGCTGTTCGCTCAGCTCGGGGCCTCGCTGTCTTGGGACGCCGAATTGCTTGGCCGGGTTCCGACCTGCTGCTCGTGGTGCTTCGCTTCCAGGTTCACGTCCCAGGTGTCGAAGGATCTCCCGTAGAGGATCTCGACGGTGAGCATGGCGGTCAGCATCGAGTGGTCCTGGTTGTTGTACCGATGCATGCCGCTTCGGCCGACTGGATGGACATTGGGCGTTGCGGCTTCCAGCCACTCCCGGATCACCCGCACCTTGAGGTCATAGCCCTCGTCATAGACCGGGTAGGCCTTGGGCATCCTGACCACGTAGCCGTTTTCGACCTCGTCGGGCTGCACCAGGCCGAGCCTCGCGAGCTCGCCGGTAGCGAGGGCCACGAGGTCGCCGTCCGGCATCGTCCAAAGTTCGTCACCCTCGAAGGCGAAGTACTCGAGCCCGAGGCAAGTCCGGCCCTGCTTGACTAGCTCGGGCGACCAAGAGCCGAAGTTCTGCACGCGCCCCACGCGCACCTTGTCCGAGTGCACGTAGATCCAATGGTCGGGGAACCCGCGGTCCGCGGGCAGCACGAGAGCAACGATGATGAAATCGCGGTGGTGCAAGGCGCGGGCAGCTGAGAGAACTTCCTCAGGTGCCGGCGGGTCCATCACCTGGACAAGCTCGGAGAGCGGCATCGAGGAGATCAGGTGGTCGAACGGCCAGCTCGCAGTCGAGGTCGACTCGCCCGCCTCACTTGCAACTGCTGCCGCGCTGCCCGGCCCCTCGGCCCTGACCGACCGCGTCACGGCCGTCACCGCTCGAGTGCCGCAACGGTGGATCGACTCGAGCCGGGTGCCGAGCAACACCCTGGAGCCCTGATCCTCCACGAGCTCTCGGGCCCGCTCCCACATCATTCCCGCGCCGAGCCGCGGGTAGTGGAACTCCTCGACCAGCGAGGTGATGACGGTCCGTGTGCGTCTCGGGGCGAACGCGTTCCTGATCACATTCCCGAGCGTCAGGCTCTTGATCCGCTGGGCTGCCCAGTCCGCTTTGATCTCTGTCGCGGGCATTCCCCAGACCTTCTCGGTGTAGGACTTGAAGAACTTCCGGTAGAGCCGCCACCCGAAAGCCCGGGCGGTCCAACCCTCGAACATGTCGAGATCCTTCGGAGGATGCAACCGGACCCAAAGAAACGAGAGGCCGCACCGGATCGACTCGACCAGCCCGAGGCCCCGAAGCGCCTCTTCGGGCCTGATCGGGTAGTCGTAGCACATCCCCTCGTAGTAGATCCGGCTCAGCCTGGACCTCAAGAGGAAGTCCTCCGGGCCGAGCAGCTCTCGCCACACGGCCTCGACCTCTGGCACCTTCGTGAAGAAACGGTGCCCCCCGATGTCGAATCGCCATCCCTCCCGCTGCGCGGTGCGTGATAGCCCTCCTACGACGGTGTCCATCTCGAAGACCGTGCTGGTGGCACCTCGCTTGGCGAGTTCGTACGCGGCGGTCAAGCCCGCCGGGCCCGCGCCGACGATGACGACTGCACCGGGCCCGTTGCCCTCCAGACCGGGCGCGTCAGCTCCCGAGACCATCCGCCGGCGTCATCATGGCGCCATCATGGCATGACAGCAGTCCGAGCCGGCTCACTGGTCCGCGACCTCGCGGAGCGTCAGGGTACATAGATGCCGAGAAAGGTGAGCATCGCGTAGGTGAGCAGCATCGAGCCCGAGAGCCCGATCACCACCAGGTAGGTCTTGCGGCTTCTCGTGAGCATCGCTGCGGCGATCGCGAAAGGAAAGCAACCGAGCCCGTACCGCTCGAGAGAGTCGAGGTTCGAACCTGTCAGCACCACCGCCAGCGTCGCCACCGCGTACCACCCATAGGCAGCGGGGAGCTTCCAGAGGATGAACGCTGCGAGCAGGATCAGCAACACCGCCCAGAAAGCGTGCTCCGCGGTTCCGATGTGCGTACCGTGCAGCAGGTCACGCATGTCGCGCGCAAAGGTCACGAGCGGATCGGCGATCGCGCTCCGGTGCGGTACTGAGAATTGCTCACGCAACGGGAGCAGGAAGCTCCCGACTACCTCCTGGGCCCATCCGAGATACGCCGCCGCGCCGGCCGGGGCCGCGAGCACTGTGCCGACGCCGATGATGCGCTCACGGCCAGATAGCGAGCGCCAGCCCGCGGCCATCTCGAGCGCTGCCGGGATCGCCAACAGCATCCCGAAGCTCTGGCACAGCCCGGCCAGGAACGCGGCGCAGATCGCAAGCCCGTAGCGGTGCTCTCTAAAGCCCAGGAAAGCGACCAGCGAGGTCAGGATCAGGAGCGACTCCGCGTAGCCCATCACGAGCACGAAGGCCGGCGGTGCGAGGGCGAGCAGCCACACTGCCCGGCGAGCACACCCTTGGTCGCCGAGCTCGAACATGACTAGGCGGTAGAGCACGGCAAAGGCCGCCAAGCAAGCGATGTTCGCCACGACGATCAACGACAAGCCGGCCGTCGTGCCAGGCAGCGCCCGGAATGATCTCGCCAACACAGGCAGCAACGGGAAGAAACGCAACGCGCCGTTGCCCAGAGCGGCGTAGCCATGGGCGGTGATGCTCTCGTACCAGCCGGCATCCCAGCCGAGCAGGCCGGCACGACTGGCGGCGCGCGCCGCCGAGCCCAACCGGAGATCGCTCACAGCGAAACGGGCGGCGCCGAGCCCAAGCAGCACGATCGCTCTCGACGCGAGGAACGGGAGGGCGGAGGCTCGTAGCGCTGGAGACACGACCGCCCACTGCGCTGTGGCAGTGCCGGGGCTGATCGTCCGCCCGCTCACGACGGCGCGTAACGATAGGGGCTCTCGCCCTGGAGGATCTCGAGCGGCGTGTCGCAGACCCGCGCGCCCACGACCTGTTGTCGGATTCGGCTCGCGGCAAGCTCGCCGGCGATGAGCACCGCCCCAGATGCTGGCGCGACGGTCTGCTCGAGGGTCCTACTCGGCGGGCGGCTGCGAGTCCCGGTGCTTCCCGCCTGCGGCGGCGGCACCTCGGGTGACCTCACCAGCGCATTCACCGGGTGCATCGACGCATGGTAGCCGCGACCCTCCATCCTCAAGCGGTTGTGAGGATGTCCCAGACACCCTTCCAGAGGTCACTGAAGAGCGGCAGCTACCCACCCGGGCCGGCCGGACTTGACGTGCCTACTCCGCGGGTGCCTCTTCGGACCGAGCCGGTGCCTCAGGCTCGACGGTCAGTTCAGACGCCGAATCGGCGGTCACCTCGGGCGCCGGTTCGCCTGTCATCTCGGGCGCCGGTTCGCCTGTCATCTCTGGCGCCGGCGCGGCAGGCACCTCTGGCGAATCCCCACCGACAACCACCGCTTCCAAGGTGCCCTCTCCGACAGCTTCGGCCTCCACGGCGCCGCCTGTGCCCTGTGGACCCGCGATCGGTTCCTCGACGACCGGCGCGCTGGCACCTTGCTCAGACGCTGACGCGCTTGCGGCCTCGTTGGCCGCCAACAGGTCCGCCCATGCCGCCTGGCTCTCGGTCTCCGGGGTGAAGTCGGTCGCCGAGTAGTCGTAGCCGATGTAGTTGCCTTCCGCGTCGTAAGCGTGCTCGCCGAAGGCCTCGCGGTACTCCTCGGCGACCTCCCCGCCTTCAGCCGCCTGCTTGATCGAGAGGCTGATCCTGCGGCGCTGGAGGTCGATGTCGATGATCTTCACCCAGAGCTCCTCACCGGGCGTGACGACCTGCTCAGGTAGGTCGACGTGGTGCGTCGCCATCTCCGAGATATGCACGAGGCCCTCGATGCCGTCGCCCACCTGCACAAAAGCGCCGAAGGGCACGAGCTTGGTGATCCTGCCGTAGACGAGCTCGCCGATCCGGTGGTTCGTGGCGAATTCCTGCCAGGGGTCTACCTGTGTCGCCTTCAGGGACAGGCTGATCCGCTCCTTGTCGAGATCGACGTCCAGCACCTGGACCGTCACCTCGTCGCCAACCGCGACGACCGAGGAGGGGTGGTCGACGTGCTTCCACGACAGCTCCGAGACGTGCACGAGCCCGTCCATACCGCCGAGGTCGACGAACGCGCCGAAGTTCACGACCGACGACACGACACCCTTGCGAATCTCGCCTGGCTTCAGGTTCACCAGGAACTCGCCCCGCTGCTCCCGCTGGGTCTCCTCGAGCCACGCCCGCCGTGACAGCACGACGTTGTTGCGGTTCTTGTCCAGTTCGATGATCTTGGCCTCGAGCGACTTGCCGATGTAGGGCTGGAGGTCGCGCACGCGCCGAAGCTCGACGAGCGATGCCGGGAGGAACCCGCGCAGACCGATGTCGACGATGAGGCCACCCTTGACAACCTCGATGACCAGGCCGCGCACGACGCCGCCGGACTCCTTGACCCCCTCGATGGTGCCCCAGGCGCGCTCGTACTGGGCACGCTTTTTCGAAAGGATCAGGCGACCTTCCTTGTCCTCCTTCTGGAGCACGAGCGCTTCGATCTCGTCCCCGACCGAGACGACCTCGTGAGGATCGAGGTCGTGGCGGATGGACAGCTCGCGCGCCGGGATCACACCTTCGGACTTGAAGCCGATGTCGAGGAGCACCTCGTCCTTGTCGACCTTCACCACTTTGCCCGTGACTACGTCTCCGTCCTCGAAGGCGACGATGGTCCTGTCGATCGCGTCCTCGAAGGACATCTCGCCGAGGTCGTCCTCGACGATCTTGCGGGGAACGTAGACCCCGTCGGCGTCAAAGGTGCCATGACGCTCTTCATCTGGAAGGGAATCGGCGGTGAGGGTGCTCGTCGTGTCGGACATCGGAAGTAGGTCGCTCTCTTTTCGGACTGGTCAGCGCCAACAGCGGACCGCGCTGGGCCGCCGTCGGTTATGGGAATCGGTCTGGGATCTGCGCCCGCTGGTGCACAGCGGACCGGGACTTGGCTACGGCCGTCATGGTCGCTTAACAATGGTACCCGTCGGCCAGGCCAAGCCCACAATGTCACATGGCCGGCTCGTCCTGCTCGAGAGGATCGGCCAGCTCGAAGTCGCCGTCTGGGTCTATCGCAGGCTCCTTGCCGGCCGCCCAGCTGTCGCCGACGGCCACGTGCACTGCCAGGGGAACCCGCAGTTCGAAGGCGTGCTCCATGGTCTCCACCGTCAGTGCAAGGGCTTCGTCGCGCTCGGCGGCGACCGCCTCGACGAGGATCTCGTCATGGACCTGGAGCACGATCCGGCTCGACAGGCCACGCTCCTCCAGCGCCTTGTCAAGGCGCACCAGCGCGACCTTGAAGATGTCCGCCGCCAGGCCCTGGATGCCGGCGTTCATCGCTTGACGCTCGGCCGCCTGGCGCACGCGGAAGTTGCTCGAGTCGAGCTCGGGCAGATAGCGACGCCGGCCGAGCAAGGTCTCGGTGTACCCGCGCCCCCGGGCTTCGGCCACCGAGCGCTCCATGTACTGCTTCACGTTCGGGAACGCGGCGAAGTACTGCGCAAGGATCGCTGCCGCCTCCTCGACCCCGACGCCAAGGCGCCGGGACAGCCCGTAGGCCTCCATCCCGTACGCGAGGCCGTAGGAGATCATCTTCGCCTTCGAACGCATCGCCAGGGTCACCTCGGAAGCTTCGACGCCGTAGACCCTCGCCGCTGTCGTGTTGTGAATGTCAAGCCCGGAGCGAAAAGCCCCGACCAGGCCGGGATCGTCGGCCAGATGGGCGATGACACGCAGCTCGATCTGGTCGTAGTCCGCGACCAGCAGCTCGCAGCCGACGCTCGGCACGAAGGCTTCTCGGAAGCGACGCCCGATGAGGCTGCGCACCGGGATGTTGTGCAGGTTCGGCTGGTCCGAGGAGAGCCGGCCAGTGCGGGCGACGGTCTGGTTGAACGAGGCGTGAATGCGCCCGTCGGGCGCGACCTCAGCGAGCAGGCCCTCTCCGTAGGTGGAGCGAAGTTTCTCGACCTCTCGGTATCGAAGCAGGGTGTCCACGAGCGGGTGGGCGTCGCGCAGACGCAAGAGGCTCTGCGCGTCGGTGGAGTACCCGGTCTTGGTGCGCTTCTGGGGAACGAGCTGAAGCTTGTCGAACAGGATGCGCCGCAGTTGGGGAGTCGAGTTGACATTGAACTCCTCGCCGGCCAGCTGCTGGACCTCGGCCTCCAGCCTTCGTGCCTCCGAGGTCAGCTCGTCGCCGATGGCCCGCAGCTTGTCGATGTCGACCGCGATCCCCGCGAGCTCCATCTTCGCCAGCACGCGGATGAGCGGACGCTCGACATCCTCATAGAGGCGAGTCGCCCCGGTCTCCTGCAGTGCTCGGCGGATCCCGGGAGCGAGCCAGCCGAGCATGGCCACCTGTGCCGCGGCCTGCCTCGCCTCCGGCGCTGTGGCGTCGGCATCCCCCGCCCGGTCGTCAGCCGAGTCTCCGTTCCCGAGGTCGAACCCCAGCTGTTCAGTCACACGACCCCGTTGCGCCCGCCCGGCGCCGGAGCCGAGCGTCGGCACGAGACTGGCCAGCCCCGACAGCGAGGCCTGGCCTTCCCGGGCATCGAGCAGGTAGGCGGCGACCGCGGTATCAAGCTCGAGCCCGGTGAAACGAACTCCCTGTGGCTCGAGGGCGCGCATGATCTCCTTGGCGCGGTGAGCAACGACGCGCAGAGCTCCGTCCCGCCTTGCACCGAGCACGTTCTGGAGAGCCTCGACGACGCCTGGCTCGGCGATCCGCCTGCCGTCCAACCAGCCCACCACAAGCGGCCGGTCGTTCGGCACAGCCCGATCCTCGGGCCTTTCCTCGTCGCCAGCGGACACGCCGGCCTCCTCGAGCGCCGCAAGGGCGAGCCCCTCGACTGCGGATCGGCCTGGCGCGCCCGCCCATACCGCCTCGATGCCAACCTGGTCAGGTGAGGCCGCCAGCGAACTGAGCCAGGCCCGGGCACCTTCGAGCTCTTCGAGCAGCACGACCAGAACGGGCCGTGACGCCGGCTCGGGAGCGGGCGCGGACGTGGCACCGGGCCCGGCCGAGCCATCCCCGCCAACACCTGGGGACCGCCTGGCCAGCGGCTCCAGGCGATCGAGTTGCTTGAAGATCCGATCGCGGGGGCCCCGGATCTCCAGGAGCTCGAACAGGCTGCGCATCTCCTCGCGCCTTGACCGGCCGAGGACGAGGTCATCTGTCACACACGCGAGCGGCACGTCGCGCACCAGCGGGGTCATCTGCAAGTTGAGCCGCACCTGCGCCTCGTGGTCGGCAAGGGAGGCCCTGAGTCTCGGCGTCTGCTCCTCCAGATGCGCGTAGAGCGCGTCGACATCGCCGTAGGTGTTGACGAGCTTGGCTGCGGTCTTGTCCCCCACCCCTGGGACGCCCGGGAGGTTGTCGGAGGGATCGCCGCGCAGCGAAGCCAGGAACGGGTACAGCTCCGGGCGCACGCCGGTCCTCTCTTGGATACCAGCCTCGTCGTAGAGCACGTAGTCGGTCACTCCGCGGCGGTTGTACAGAACCTTCACGAGCGGATCGCGCACGAGCTGGTACGCGTCCCGGTCGCCGGTCACGATCACAACCTCATGCCCTTCGCCGGAAAGACGCGTGGCAAGCGTCGCGATCACGTCATCGGCCTCGTATCCCTCGGCATCTACGGCGGGAACCCCGAGGGTCTCGACAAGCCTGCGTATGAGCTCGATCTGCTCGAGAAGCGGCTCTGGTGTCGTAGGCCGACCCGCCTTGTAGGTCGCGGCAAGGGCATCACGAAACGTCGGTTCGCGCCGGTCGAATGCCACCGCCATGCCGGTCGGCGACTGGTCCTCGAGCAACTTCGCGAGCATCGAGACGAAGCCGAATACGGCCTGGGTCTCCTGGCCGGATGCCGTCGACAGCTGCGCCTCCTGCAGGGCGAACCACGCCCTGTACGCGAGGGAGTGGCCGTCGAGAAGAAGGTCACGCGCCACTGCCTGCATGCTAAACCGAGCGCGGTCAGCCGTGACGCGCCGAGTCGCGGAAGTCTTGAGCGGTCGCTCTTGGCCTGGCCATCTGGCGGCGGCTTTCCGTCACCCGCCTGCGCAGCGGGGCTGGGCTCCAACAGGCCCTGCTCGAACGGACGCGCTAGGGGACGATCGTGCCCTCGACGATCTTCTCCGATATCTCGCGCATCGTCGTACGTTGGTTCATGGCGGTCTGCTGGATGAAGGTGAACGCGTCCGCCTCCCGCATCCCCTCATCGTCCATGAGCTTGCCCTTGGCCCGGTCGACCCAGCGGCGCGTCACCAACTGCTCCTCGAGATTGCGCTTGTCGTCGGCAAGCGCGGCATTCTCCGCCTCGAGCGCCTGCATCTCGCTGAACCTCGCCAGAGCGACCTCGATGGCCGGCAGCAACTCGTCCTGCTGGAAAGGCTTGACGAGATAGGCGAGCGCCCCGGCGTCACGGGCCTGCTCGATCAAGTTTCGCTGGCTGAAAGCCGTGAGGATGAGCACCGCTGAGGTCCGGTCGCGGTTGATCTCGCTGGCCGCCGACAACCCGTCGAGCCCCGGCATCTTGATGTCGAGGATCACCAGGTCAGGCCGGTGCTGCCTCGTGAGCTCGACGGCCTCGTCGCCGCGTCCCGTCTCGCCGACGACGTCGAAGCCCTGCTCTTCGAGTATCTCGCGCAGGTCGAGGCGAACGATCGCCTCGTCTTCCGCGATCACGACGGTTCTGGTCAACGAGTCCGCTCCTTTACTGACTCATGGGTGTCTCTTGCGGCCGACTGCTGTTCACACTACGAGCTTGCTGAGCAGCTCGTCCTGCACACGCTCCAGCTCGGTGACACGGGCTCTGGCGGTGTCGCGGCCATGCATCATCACCTCGACGTGGCGTTGGGCGTCCTGCCAGTCACGGTCGGCCAACGGTGTCTCGGAGACAAGTGACCGGATGCGTGCCTCGTCCGCGGTCTCGAGGAACACGTCCAGCTGCTCTTCGGCGACGGCCAGCTCTTGCCGGGCGCGCACCAGACGCGCGTGGACCTCCAGCAGACGGCGTTCCACTTCGTCGCGCTTCACGCAAGAAGTCTACGACGGGGCTCTTGCTTCATTTGTCATCCGATCGGAGCCGGCGGCCGGGTCCGGGGCCAGCCGGGACCGGAACGGGGCCGGCCAGGCGCAGCAGGGGGGCCGGCCGGGACCCTCAGCGAAGGACAGCCATGGCGGCGACCGCCAGCGCACTGACAGCCAGGCTGAGCGCGTCAATCCGTGCGAACGGGTGGGTCTCGGGAGCAACGGTGGGCACACCGCCTCTGGCCTCGATCGCCTCGGCGATCTCCCCTGCGCGTCGGATTGCGTTGGCGAGCGCTCCGAAGACCACCTCGACGGCCTCGTCGCCGAGCTCTCTGAACGACCGAGGGTTGGCCGGCCGGCGAGCCCTGCGGGCCGCCCGGAGCACCCGCGCCTCTTCGAGCAGCAACGGCAAGCAGCGGATGGAGAGCGCTATCGCACCCACGAGCTCCTCGACGGGCACGCGGACGTGGCCCAACGGACCGAGCAGTCTCCCGAGAGCGGGCGACAGGTCGGCCAAGGGCGTCGTCCAACCGAGCAACGCGGCACCCGCGAGCACGTCGACGCCCACCATCGAAAAACGCGTGAAGTTGCCAAGGCCGCCAAGGCCCACCCTGAGCGAACCGAGGTGGACCTCCGGCGGGCCACCCGAGACGAGGGCGAAGACGGCGCCGGCCACCAGGACACCGCCCAGCCACCACGGGAGCCTCGGGCTGATCCCTCTTGGCAGGCGCGCCGCCAGGAACGCGATGAGCACCAGCGCGCCCATGATGCCGATCGACTTCCACGACGGCCAGAGAAGAAGGCCGATCGAGAGCAGTCCAAGCGCGACGAGCTTGCTGCCCGCCCACATGCGGTGCAGCGGGCTTGTCCCAGGCACGAACCGCACCACGTGGATCTCGCCGAGCCGCAGGTTGCGGGCGCGCCTGCGGGGGTCATCGTCCGCGGCCCCGAGAAGTCCTCCTGCCCGCCTCGGCCCGGTCGTGGTCACGCGCGGCTCCCAACCGTCCGCTCACCCACGACGCGCCCGGACTCGAGGATGACCAACCGATCGCCGAGCAGTTCCGCGTTGTCGAGGTCATGCGAGACGACCACAGTGGCCATCTTCCGTTCGTCGCGCAGCCGGGCGAGAATCGTCGCGAGCCCCGCTCTCGCCTCGTCGTCCAGTCCTGCGTAGGGCTCGTCGAGCACGAGAAGGACCGGATCGCGCACAAGCAGCCCGGCGAGGGCGACGCGCCGCTGCTCGCCGCCGGAAAGCTCGTCGACCCGCCTCGGCCCCATGGTCACCGGATCCAGACCGACTGATCGAAGGGCGGCGGCCGCACGGTCCTTGTCGGCGCCGTACTCGACATCCGACAACACGGTCGGGCGGATGAGCTGGAGGCGGGCATGTTGAAACGAGATCCCAACCGCACCTGTGCCGGCGACGACAGCCTGGCCTTCGAGCAGCACCTCGCCCTCGGTCGGGGCGAGGAGACCTGCGAGGATCCAGGCAAATGTCGACTTGCCCGACCCGTTGTCCCCGGTGACCACGATGCCCTCACCCCGGTGGAGATCGAGCTCGACATCTTCCAACGCGCGACGGGCCCACGGCGTGCCGTGCGCGTACACGTAGCCCAGTCCCCGCACGCGTAAGAACGATCGCTGGGGCTTGCGGGACCACTCGGGCACGGCTGGTCGCGTGACCACGGCCCACGCCTTCTCACGCCCCGGCTTCGAGCCCGCGCGGGGAGCCGGCGCGCCCGGTCGCGTCAGCGGCGAAGGCACCAAGCGCCCCGCGAGCATGAGGATCGCCGTGCCCGCCTTGGCCGCCTCGGCTTCGCGGTGGGTGACATGGACGACCGTGATCCCCGCGGCGGCAAGCGACTCGAGCAAAGCGACGACCTCGGCCCGTCCGGGCCCGTCGATCATCGCCGTCGCCTCGTCGGAGATGAGCAGCCGCGGCTCACGAGCCAGGCAAGCGGCGATCGCGAGTCTCTGCAGCTCCCCGCCGGAGAGCCCGGCTGTCTCGCGCTCCTCGAAGCCTGCGAGCCCCACCCGGGCCAGCAACGCCCCCACGTCCGGCCGCGGCGTCGGCGGCAGCCCCCAGACCACGTCGTCGCGTGCACGAACCCCCAGCACCTGGCTTTCTGGCCGCTGGAAGATCATGGACGTGCCGCCCGGCACACCGAGCCCCGGATCACCTGCCCTCCTCACCGTGCCCAGCGTCGGCGACAGGCGCCCGGCCACCAGGCGCACGAGAGTCGACTTGCCCGAGCCATTCGGGCCGACGACAGCAAGAAACGACCTGGGCTCGACGCTCAGGGAGACCTGCGCTACCGCCCAGGCATTGCTGCCCGGATACTGGTACGAGACCCGGTCGAGCTCGACGGGCACCGGCGCCCTGTCGGCAGCTTCGATGCCTGCCGCAGCTCCGGCGTGGGCGACGGTGTCGGGGCCTGGCCAGGGCGACGCTTCCGCAGGGGCCGGCGAATCATGCTCGAGACGCACCAGGAGCGGCCACAGGTAGCGGGCGCACAGCGCCGCTGCGAGCACGATGGCGAGAAGCTCGAACAACGGCACCGTCAGCCACCAGTGGTCGATTACCCACCGGAGCGCCTGGTCGCCCGACGTCACGAGCGAGTCGGAGCCGACCAGCTTGAGGCCGGCCCGCATGTCGTGCCACAGGATCTCCACCTGTGCGAAGGCCAGGCGTCGAAGCCCTGGCGAGAGCGCCTCTCCCACGAGCGAGATCACGGCAACCGGGATTCCGGCCGTGACCGTGGCGATGAGCACCGCCGTGGCCGGGTTCCAGCTCCGCCGGTAAGCGGTGCCGACGGCAAGCCCGAGCGAGCCGGCGATAACCGTCTCCACGACGATCCCGACTCCTCCGACGAGGAACGAGACCGAGCTGGCCGCGAACATCGCCACCACCGCAGTCCGTGCCCGCTGGCGGGCTGCGAGCGCCGCGAACGGAACGATCGCCAAGCCCTGAAAGGCCGCGCCGACGAGCGGCACGAACCAGCCGAGTACTTCGAGGACGAGCCCGAGGTCACCGAGAACGGCGGCCTCCGCGAGCTCGGACGGCCTTAGGGCACCTCGAAGCTCGTGCCGGACGGCGTGAGCGATCGTTGCCGTGCTGCTCGGGCCCGCGGCACCACTGGGCTCCGCAGGTGACCCGGCGCCCGCCGCGGCATCAAAGGACGCCGGTCCCGGGCGCCGGGACGGATCGCCGGCCGTTGCCTCTCCCATTACCTTCAGGCTTGCAGGTCCAAGAGGTGTTCTGTGTGCATCAGGCCAGCTACGCTCGCCCTACGGGCCCGGATGGCGGAATGGCAGACGCGGCGGCCTCAAAAGCCGTTGTCCGAAAGGGCGTGCGGGTTCAAGTCCCGCTCCGGGCACCGCGGTTGGCGACACAACCAACCCATTCACGGCGACAGAACCGCACGCCCTGAACTATGCGCCTTGGGTGTGACGTTGCCGGGCCGCACTCACAGAGCCTCGTGTGCCGGACAGCCTTCTCAGCACCGAGCGGTAGGTGGCCTTGGACCAGGGCGCAAGACCGCACAGGCCCTGTTGAACGAATGCCTCAATGATCTCCTCGCAGATCGGCGCATGAAGACCCTGGTTGTCGCAGAACCGAGCGGCTGCGCGCACCACGTTGGCCTCGCGCTCGGGCAGGATGGCATCCGTAACCTTGAATAGTGTACTAATCAAGGTCACAGATGAGGGATGCTTGAACGCGATGGGACCACAGCAGCGCCGCCGCGAGATCCTGGCCGAGATCGCCCGACTCGGTGTCGTGCTACCCGGCTCGCTCGTCACGCGCTCCACACGCTGTCAGAGCTCTGGCTGCCACTGCCACGGCGATCCACCCCGTTTGCACGGGCCCTATCCAACCTGGATGAGACAGGACGGCGACCATCAGGTGACAAGGACACTCAGTCCCGCACAGGCCGAGCGGCTCCAGCCACTGCTTGCCGCCGACAGGCGCCTGCGTCAGCTCGTAAGAGAGCTCGAGGCCCTCGCAGTGAGTGAGGTGGACGACCTTCTCGGTTAGGTGTGCAAAGCGTCGGCTAAAGCTGGGACACGACCGAGCCGGAGACGAGAAAGATCGTGATCAGGGAGTTCTGTCGCTAACCCACAACGCTTTCGCAGGTCGGTGTTGTGCCTCGAGCCGCGAAAGGGCCGACTGGTCACTTACTGGTCACTGTTGGTGTGACAGGGCCGTCCACCATCGCCGCCACGGGTGCTGCCGCAGCCAAACCGGCGTCCTCGAACAGGGGCCCGTAGCGGTTCGAGCGTGAAACTTGCCGAAGTGTGACCAAGCCGGCGGGCGATGAGGAGCTGCTGCCGCCCTTCCCCTTGGAAGTGAAGAGCGGGCTCTAGTCCGTCACGCCAGCAAGCGGGCGCTCAACAAGTCGGGGCCGCCGATGGTAGGTCACCCTGCGGAGCAGTGGCCCCGCATGGAACGGGGTTCCCACTGCTTTCAGCACGTAGCGGTCCGCGCCAAACAGCCCGGCGTTCCTCCATGCCAGCGCCAGCAACACGCCGGCCAACGCGTACAGCGGGTTGACACCGGCGGTGCCGGTCATCATGTAGGTGAAGTTCAGCGACACGGCAACAAAGGCGGCGAAGCCCGTGAACAGCCCAAGGATGAGGCCGATACCAACGGCGCACTCGCTTATGGCGACCAGCTTCGCTATCCAAGACGCGTTCGGCATGACGAAGTTGTGCAGGAATGCGGCCCACCAGCCGTAGCCGACAGCGCCCATAGGTGTGCGGTTAGCCGCGACACCACCACTGGCAAAGCCGTACACGCCTCCGCCACCGCCGTACCAGAACAGCATCCTCTCGCTGCCCCAGATCTTCTGATAGCCAGCGTTCAACCACTGGAAGCCGAGCCAGACGCGAACTACCAACCAGATCAGACCCGCGTAGTTCGACCGGAAGAGCCAGTCGGCCACGCGAAGTTGCTCGTTCCTAGGCACCACTGCGTCGCCGTCGGCCACAGCTGGCACCGTCTTCACTCCTGAGACGCCCCACATCTTCGGTCCTCTCGCACAGTGCCCCTCCCTGGGGCTTCAGTCAACCGCTCGGCCCGGACCCCCACCGGTCGGGTCGTCGAGTTGCTTACTTAACGGATGGTAAGCTAAAAATAACCTACCGTCAAGTAAGTTGGCGCAGGACCGAGGAGGGCACCGTGCCCCAGAATCCGCCACAGATCACCGAGCCTCTCAGCGAAGGAGGCACGCACATGCCAGAGGACCTCGCGGCTCTGGTTGCCAACCATCCGCTTCTCGCTGGGATGTCGGGCAACATGGCCTCGCTTGTGACGGGCTGTGCCCGCAACGTGGCCGTGAGGCCCGGAGAGCTCTTGCTGATCGAAGGTGAAGCTGCAAACACGCTGTACCTGCTGCGAAGGGGCCAGGTGACTCTGGAGACACGCGCTCCGGGACGCCCGCCGCTGGTGATTGAGACCCTGGGGCCGGGGGCGGCGGTCGGGTGGTCGTGGCTGTTTCCCCCCTACCGCTGGCAGTTCGACGCTCGTGCCACCGAACCAGTCGGAGCCATCGCCGTAGACGCCCTCTGCCTTCGCGCAAAAGCCGAGGCCGACCCGGTCTTCGGCTACGAGCTGATCAAAAGGTTCGCCTCGGTGATGCTGGCTCGCCTGGAAGCCGCAGAATCACGCCTCTTGGAGGTCTATGGAGGGCGGGAGTAGTAGACAGGCGGTGGCTCAGACTCCACCTCATGTTGAAACCCGCCTGCTGCCGCTGATGGCTGGCGTGCTCCTCGACGGCGTTCCCGCTGGCGCGACCTACGGCCTGCTCGCATCAGCCTCGGCTTTGGCATCGTTGCCAACGTGTTCGGTCTCTACTCGCGTCCCTCAGATCGAGGGGTGGTGGGTTCCGGTCTTCCTCCTCGCGATGCTCTCGGGCCTTCTACGAGGTCTTTCTCCTCGCGTGTGAAGTGGATGAGAATGTTTACCTGCCGGGTGGTAAGCTGACGCACCGACCGACCGTCAAGTCGAACTGTGAGCGTGACCATGGCTATGTCGCACACCGGGACCCGAGAAGCAGATCCGAAACCGCCTGCGGAGGTTGCGCGAGCTAGCAGGGAGGTTGGACCAGACGGCCACTGCAACACGCGGGAGCGGATCCTCGACATCGCCCTCGATCTGTTCACCACCCAGGGTTACGAGAAGACCTCCCTGCGCGAGATCGCCGAGCGGCTGGGCTTCTCGAAGGCGGCGATCTACTACCACTTCGCCGGCAAGGAAGAAATCCTGGTTGCGCTACATTTCCGCCTGCACGAGTTCGGGCGTGAAGCCCTCAGCACTGTCGACCCGACACAAGCGTTGCCGGAAGTTTGGATGGCGCTTCTTGACCGGCTCATCGGCCAGATTCTCGAACTTCACGACCTGTTCGTTCTCCAGGAGCGCAACCGTGCCACACTGGCGCAGTTGCACCGCGAACGCCACGTCTCCGAGCACGACCTTATAGATGACTGGTTCCGCGCAGCTTTCTCCAATCACGCGATCGCCCTACGTGACCGTGTGCGCATGGCGTGCGCCTTCCAGGCCGTCATGGGGGTACTGGACCTTGTGGGTGACGTGTTCTCCGATGTTCCCTCGGCAGCACTGGCGCCCCTGGTGCGAGATGCGGTCAACGACCTCATGGCAACCAAGCCGGCACTGAGCTCGACAAGAGGTCGGCGCTCTCACAAGGGAAGCCTCGCCCTCGCTTAGGAGAACCGGGAGATCCGCTGCAAGCTGCTCTAAGGCTGCAGGTGCAGGTGGCGAGAGGAACCGGGATCCGGGACTGACAGGCTCGAGGTGATCGAGGAGGCCTTGGCACACTTGTTCTGTGGTGTGACGTGGGGCTGCCATGTCGAGGATGGACCTGTTGAGCCCGGCCTTGGCCGCGTGGCCGTTTGGGAAATGGTGACCGGGGTTCCCGGGATCGGCCTTGGGTCTGGGGCTCACCGTCATGTTCTTCACGGCCAGGTCCTCGATGACCACGGTGCCGTAGGCGGTGGCCAGGTGGGTCGTGAGCTTGTGCAAGCTGTCCCGGCGCAGGTCGGCCGCCCTGCGGTGACAACGGGCCAGCTTGGCTCCGGTCTTGGCCCGGCGCCTGGAGCCCTTCTGGGCTCTGGAGAGCTCCCGGTTGAGCCGGGCCATCCTCCGGGCGCGCTGAGAGATGGGTCTGGGGTTCTCGAACAGCTGATCGGTGGACAGGACGGCTAAGTGGTGGACCCCGAGATCAACCCCGACGATGGCCTCGGGTAAGTGGCGACTGGGTCGTGACGCTCAACCTCGCCGAGGCGCACAAACCATCGCCTCGACCGTCAGTGGGTCACGCCGGGGCCTGGCTGGGTGCCATGAAGTCGTTGACCGCGTCTCGCAGAAGCACCGCCAGCGTCGCCGAGGGAACATCGGAGAACTCGTCACCCACAAGGTCCAGCACGCTCATGACGGCTCCAAAGGCACACCCCATGCGCACGCGGTCGTGCAGGGCGATGGCACGATTGGAAAGGGCCACACGGAACCACTCCTCGAAATCGTCGTACTCGAAGTCGTGCCGTTCACGGTGCAACTGCGCCAGGGCGGCACGGTTGCGCTCGTGGAGAGCAAACAGGGCATGATGCTTGAGAATCTGGTCGATAAGCCGGTACAACGACCTCACCCAAGCCTCCTGTGACGCTTCTGCCGGGTCGACAGTGCTCAAGGCGTCGCGCCCGAACTCGTGGAGCCGGAAGTCCAGCGCCATCAAGATGTCTTCCTTGCTGGCGAAGTGGTAGTAGATCGCCGCCTTCGAAAAGCCCAGTCTCCCGGCGATCTGGCGGAGGGAGGTCTTTTCGTAGCCCTGGGTGGTGAACAGATCAAGGGCGATCCAGAGGATCCGCTCCCGCGTGCTGTCCTGCCCGCCTGGTCCGGCTTCCGCGCCGGCTGATGCCTTCTCCGCAGCCGGCGCCGGCTCTGCGTGATTGGTACCAGTACGCGGCATGATAGGTCACCCCCCACAGTTTGACTTGACGGTCGGTAGGTGCTAGCTTACCATCCGATAGGTAAGTACTTCGACGCTCAGGTGAGTATCCGAGCTGAAGACTCGACGAGCCGAGCGGTTGACCGGGGCCCTGGGAGGGGCGGCGTGGGAGGGGACCAACGATGTCGAGCATCTCCAAAACGGCGACGGTGCCAGCTGTGACCGCTACGAGCAGGTTCCGAGCTCTTTCAGTTCTCGTGGCGCTGGTGACTGTCGGGCTGTTCGCCGGTCCCGCGTTTTCGGCCGCAGGGGCGACCACCAAGACGGTCGGTGGTCCCGCGGTCGCGGCCGCAACGGCGAGCACCAAGACGGTCGTGTTTTCCAGCAAGTACTCAGGCAAGGCTTCGCTGCTCATAGACAACGGCAAGGCAACGATCTCCTCGGTCACGGGCTCGGGCACCAACTCGCTCTTTGGCACCAGCCATGTCAGCGGCAGTGGCTCCGCCGCCGCTTCGGCGGAGTGTGACCCGTTCGGCGGCAAGGGCAGCATCGTCAATGGTGCGAACAAGATCACCTTTACCGTGACCCGGTCCAGCGCCCAGCAAGGATGTTCCAACGGCGAGAGCGGCCCGATAACGGTCACCTTCCACGGTGTCGCCGTGGCCACCGGAGGCACCGGCAAAGCCAGTAAGGCGTCAGGCAGCCTCAAGTTCAGCGGCACCCTCAAGCTCGGCGGCACGAGCGGATCCCAAAGTGGTTCCTTCAAGGTCACGCTCAACGGGCACCTGAAGGTGAAGGGCTAACCCAGAACCTAGACGAGAGAAAAGGTAGATCGGCATGAAGAAGCTCATGATGACCATCGCCGCCGGACTGATAGCGGCCGGAGGTGTAGTTGCCATCGCGGTCGTAGGCGTGGGCGCAGGAGCGGCCACGGGTCACCCGGCGGCAGCCGCGAGAAGCACAACAGCGACGACCTTGGCCCCGCCGGTCCAGGGCAATGGCGCGAAACATGTGTTCTTCGCGGTGGATACGGTCCAGGGCGCGGGCGGAACTGTCAAGCTGCCGGCCGATGCCGCCTGCTCCATGACGAACCTGTTCCAGAGGGGGGACGTCGTCGTCTTCCGCATGTGGGGCGTCCACATCACCACCGGTGGCAATGACCTCACAAGCGTGACGGTCAAGAAGGCCTGGGTGAAGGTCCCGGGGCTGGCGGCAATCCCGCTGATGTACTCCACACACCCGACCAAGCCGGCGGTGTCGTACTGGACAGCCGCTTGGCCGGTGGGGAAGACCTATCCGCTCGGGGTCGTGAACTACACCGTCACAGTCGTCACGAATCCGGTGCCAGCAGGGCTGACGGCGGCGTTCCCGTCGGAGACGGGCGTCTTCACGCAACAGGACTCACCACAGCTGGCATCGATGCTCACGATCGAGCCCAGCTAGCAGAGCGGGACGTACCCCCCAGCGCGGTCGCCTGCCGCAGGTCGCCAAGCCGACGGCAGGCGACGCCCCTCGGGGTCGTGAACGTCTTTGGTCAACTGAACCGCACCGTCACGGTCCTCACCGAGCGACGTGCAGCTCACGTGCGCAACTTCCATCGCAATCGACGGACCATCAGAAGGGCTTAAGGGGATCCCACAATGAGGCACTTGAAAGAGCAGAGACCCAGGATCGTGCTAGTCGCGGCGGTCGCAGGAGCGCTGATCCTGAGTTCTTGTGTTGCCGCTGCCGCTGCTAGCAAGCGCGTCGGCTCACCTCCGTCTGGGCATACGGCTTCGACCAGCGTCAGTTTCACCACGCTCCGGCCACCCGCGATCCCGGGCGTCGCCCCGCTTCCCGGCCCGGTCGCCGGCTCCGCGCGGCCGAGCCCGACCATGGGGATCCTTCAAGTGACGCCCGACGAGGGCATCGCCGGGACTCCGATGACGATCTCCGGCTCGCACCTGCCTGCGAACAAGAAGGTCGAGCTCACATGGTCGACCGCGAACGCCACGTGGCTGGTGCAAGCTGAGCCGGACACGGTGAACTACCTCGGCCGCGCCGACACGGACTTGGCAGTGGTACTCGACAGGACCTCCACAAGTGCCAGTGGGGCGTTCAAGGTGTCGCTCAAGGTGCCCAGGGACTGGGGCGGTCTGCACGACATCTATGCTGTCATCAAAGGCGTGGAGGACGCTCACGGCGGGTTCATAACGCTGCGAACCGTCACGGTCACGCCTAAGAGCGGCCCCATTGGGACACCGATCACGATCACCTACAGCGGCCTTGGTTCGACCCTCTACACCGGCGGCGCGTCGCTGCTCTGGGACAACCACTACGTCGGCGAGCTGATGGCCAACTGGACCCGCGGCGTGGCCCGGGTGGTTATCCGAGCCGCAGGGCCAGTGGGCCAGCACACGATCCAGATCGGGAACGCCATCAGCTACCTGTACCTGAACGTGCCGCAATCGCCGATTCCGTACACGAACGGGGCCACGGTCAGCTTCACCGTGACAAAGGACGACGGGCCACCGCCGGCTTCCATCGACTGGCCGGTCGACGTAGCTCCGACGTTGAGCGCGCGGACGACACTTCGGGCTAGCGGCCTTTCGGCCCACAGCGGT
Source organism: uncultured Acidimicrobiaceae bacterium (assembly GCA_963841155.1). Classification (GTDB taxonomy): domain Bacteria; phylum Actinomycetota; class Acidimicrobiia; order Acidimicrobiales; family Bog-793; genus Fen-455. The sequence goes on from CAWJBM010000003.1 coordinate 251,960, forward strand.
GTGAAGGCCGAGCTCGCAGCCACCAGAGGACCGGTGGACACCCGCGTCGGTCTCACTGCGTCGGGGCTGTCCTCGGGCGCTCGCGTGCAGCTGGTCTGGTCCACCGTTGTCGGCAACCGCGTCAACTGCAAGAGCACGTGCTGGGTCTTCGTTTCGCAATCACTGGGCAGCGCGAAACCCTCAGGCGGATCGCTCCGGTCAGAGATCCAGGTTCCCGACGGTCTCGGCGGTTGGCATGTCGTGCAGCTCGTGCAAAAGGGCCAGGTTCTGGCGCAGGTGCCCTTCTACGTCAAGGAGAGCATCGTAGGACGAGGAGTGTCCTCGGTCGTCGTGACGGAAGGCCAGCCCTTCACCATCCACCTGGAGGGCGTCGGCTGGACACAGCTCGACAACACCGTAGGCGTCGACTACGACAACAGCTACATCGGCTACGGGTGCGGCTTCAACTCGAACGGGGACGTTCTCCTGCACCTGAATGCGACAGGCGGCCCCGGGACGCATCTGATCGACATCTACCCGATGCTGTACTCCCTGTCGCCGTCGTTCGCTGACACTCCCTATGGCATGGTGCCAGTTCTCACCTACGCGCATGACGAGCCCGCCCTGGCGCTCGGCTACCACCTGCCGGCGTTCAGGCTGGCGATCACCGTCGTCAAGTAGCCGCCGGCCTCGCCGCTTGCCGGCCGGCCTCGCCGCGCCCGGCAAGCGGCGAGGCCTTTACACCGGCGAGCCGCGCGACAGGCTCCGGTAGCCACCAGTTCCAGCGCCCGAACAGGGCCATAAGGCTCGGCATCAGCAGGCCGCGCACGAGCGTCGCGTCGAGCAGGACCCCCAGGGCGAGCCCGACACCGAGCTCCTGCAAGCCGGCCACGCGCCCGGCCACGAGCCCGGAAAGTGCCCCGACCATGATCAAAGCCGCGGCGCTCACGACCCGTCCCGTATGAGTGAGCCCGTCCGCCACCGCGCGCGCGTTGTCTCCGCAGTTGTCCCAAGACTCTCGCATGCGCGTGACAAAGAAGACCTCGTAGTCCATCGAGAGACCGAAAAGCATCGCGAAGAGGAAGACCGGTACCCATCCCTCGATCTGAGAGACGCGATACAGGCCGAGCACCTCGGCACCGATGCCGAAGCGGAAGATCACCACCAGCAGCCCGTAGGTCGCGGCAACGGAGATTGCGTCGAGAAGCACGGCCATCAGGGGCAGCAGGAGCGAGCGGAAGGCTCGCAGCAGCACAAGGTAGGCGAGCCCCAGCACGAGGAGGACTATCCAGGGAAACATTCCGTAGACGCGCGCTAGGAAGTCGACCCCTTGGGCCGGCGCACCGCCGACGTAGACGCGCAGGCCAGATGTGAAGCGTGCGGCGGGAAGGAACCGAGAACGAATCTGGTTCACGAGCTGCTGGGTCTCCTCGTCACCGAAGTCGTGCCGCCCGAGGACGATCAGGCGGTCGTAGCGGCCAGAGGAGTCGAGGTAAGGCGCCCGCGAACCGATCGCCACGACGAAGACCTCAGGATCGTTCAGGAGCTCACGGCCGAGCCGGAGCGTCGCAGCGGAGATCGCCGGCGTGCGCGCCCGGCCCGGAGCGCCTGTGTCGAGGACGACCTCGATCGGCGAGATCACTCCTGGACCGACACGGTCACGCAGGAGAGCGAGGGCGCGGGCCGACTGGATGCTCTGCGGGATGGCCACAATGGAGCCCGGTGTGAGCTCGAGCCACAAGACCGGCGTAGCAGCGAGGACAAGCACGGCCGCCGAGGCGGCCAACACAACGAGGGGGCGGCGCATGACCACACGCGCGAGCCGCGACCAGAGACCGCTCTCGACGTCGCGCCCTGCCCCGCGCCGGGCAAGGCGTGCTCTCCGCATTCCGTGGCGCCCTAGCAGCGACAGTAAGGACGGCTGCAGCGTGAGCGCAGCGACAATCGAGACAAGCGGGACCACAAGGCCGGCGAAACCCAGCGAGCGGACGAACGGCACCGGGATGATGAGAACAACCGAGAGTCCGACGGCCACCGCGATACCGGAGAGGAGCACTGTACGGCCTGCAGTTGTCATCGTGCTCACGATCGCGTCGTCCACGGGTCGTGCCTGGTCTGCCAGCTCCTCTCTGAACCTGTGCACGACCAGGAGCGAGTAGTCGACTGCAAGGCCGAGGCCTATGAGCTGGACGAGGTTCGGGACATAGAGCACCATCAGGAACTCGTGCGCGAGGATAAAGATGATCGCGAGCGCGGCCGTCGTGGTACAGGCGGCAACGGCAAGTGGGATCAAGAGGGCCACCGATACACCGAGGACTATGGCGAGCAGGACCAACGCGGCAAACACGGCGATGACCTCGCCCCTGCGCAGATCGGTATCCAGGACCGGGGCGATGTCGTACTGGAGAGCAGGCACTCCGGTGACGTAGGCGGTGGGGAGCCCCGACTTTTTCAAGGCGCTGCGCAGGGCACCGGTGTAGGACGCAGCCTTTTGCAGGTCAAGTGATGTGCCTATGTCTCCATAGAGGATCCCGGCCACCGGACGCAGCGTCATGGCGCGAGCAGTAGGCACTGCGCGAGCAGCCGTCGCGAAGCGCTGGTCCAGGGCGCGCAGTGCAGGGGCTGACGGGTTCGGCGCACGGAAAACGACCGTGAAAGTGCCTTCGGCGTTCTCGCCGAAGTGCTGCGTCAAGATTACGTCAGCTTGCTCGGAGCCGGTCCCCGGTACCGCGAGGGAGGTCGAGAGAAGCCCTGGCAGCCGCCCAGTCGAGAGCACACCTACGACGACGACCGCGACCCAGCACGCGATAACGACAATGCGCCTGCGGATGACCAGGCGGGTCCAACGCTCAAGCATGGGTGCCACATGGCCAGCAGCAGGTGAGCGCACGTTCACGATTGACAACGGACCGGCTGTCCGGCTGGCTCGCCGGGACACTTACCGCCAGGGTCAACCGAGGTTCTCATCCTCAAGGCTCCTCGCCACCCGGGCGAGGAACGAGCCCACGCTCGACCCGGCGACCCGGTGCAACAGGGCGCGGTCGAGCTGATGTCCTGGCCCGCCGAAGGGTGCTGCGTAAGAAACGCACAGGGTGACGCGGCATCGGTTCGGCTTGAGGGGGACGAGCTCCACGTCACCCTCGAGCACAGCAAGGACCCCGGCAGCCCACCTGACTCCCAAGATGGGGCCACGACAAGCGCGTCCCCCCTGTCGCGACCCGGACCGAGTGTCACACGGACCTCCCGGGCTACTCACCCGCTCGCCCACGATGGTCCGCTCCCCTGCTCCGTAGGTGCAGGGTCCGGGTCATCTCAGGCCCACGACAGGGGCGAAAGCCCCCCATCGGTACTTTCGGGTGGACAGGACAGCCACACGGCCACCCTAGGCACGCCCGGGTCACTCATGTCAGGGTCTAGCTCTTCCCGACTTCCAACTTCGCCCGCGCCATCACCTTGGAGATGACCGAGGTCGCCCAGGTCGCTTTGAACGGTGAGCCGAGGTTGATGAACGACATCGCAACCTCGGCCGGGCCCTGTACGTAGAAGTACTCGTCGTCGTAGAGCTTGCTCTTCAGCAAGGCGAAGTTACCGCCCGTCTCCACGAACCGGATGTGGGCACCTCCGCTGCCGTCGCCATGGCGCGGGGCGGCCATGAAGCTGGCGCTGCCCTTGACGGTCTTCCCGGCCCCTCCGAGGATGCTGTTGCCGACCAGTTGGGCGGTGAGGCAGGCAAGCGAGGGCTTGCGGCTGATCGTGGAGAGGTCGGTGACCGTACCGGAGGCGGTCGTCAAGAAGACCACCTCCGAGCTGGCGCTCGGCAGCTGGGTGAACGAGCCCTTTTGGTAGTAGGTCGGCGACGAGACGTCCACGACGACGACTCCTCCGATCACACTCCTGGTGCCGAACGGGTCGGGGCTCACCGGCCCGACCTTCTTCAAGCAGGCGACGGCCTTGTCGGCGAGCGCCGCCGCCGCCTTGGAGGACTTGCCAGGGGGGGCGCTTACCCAGTGGGTGCTCGTGGACAAGTCCGTCATCTTCAAGTTGATCGCCTTTGCTTTGGCCAAGATGGAGATTGACGCGCGGGAAGGCTGGCGGACGCTGGCCAGTGCGGGCAGCGCACAGGCCGAGCCTGCGGCCAGGACGGCGAACCCGCCCGCGAGAAAGCGGTACCGATATCGGATCATGGTTTCAAATATAGGCCCCAGGGCGCCGGTGACACGGGTCCGGGGGCATCATCGGCCAGGCGAACTCTCCTTGTCCCGTGGCCGGCTCGGCACACGCAGAGAACCTCACTCGAACTGGTAGACAGTTCTCGTGGACCCCGTGCTCCGGTCGTACCGACCGGGCGACCGTGAGGCGCTCGTGTCACTCTGGTCGATCTGCGAGCTCACGCGGCCGTGGAACAACCCCCATCGGGATATTGACCGCAAGTTGGCCAGAGACGGGGACAACCTTCTCGTGCTCGAACAGGGCGGCCAGTTGATCGCTTCGGTCATGGTTGGCTACGAAGGCCACCGAGGCTGGGTCAACTACCTCGCTGTCCACCCTGATCATCGGCGTCAGGGACTTGGGCGCTTGCTCATGGACGTGGCCGAGAGGCGACTACGCGATCTCGGCTGCGCGAAGCTGAACCTGCAAGTTCGGGCCTCGAATGAGACTGCGACTGAATTCTATCGACAAATCGGCTACACCGTTGACGACGTGGTGAGCTTGGGCAAGCGTCTCGAGCACGACGTCGCACAGCCGGGCTGACTTGTCAACAAGCCGATGAGGCACGCCTGAGTCTGCTCCACGGCTGCCGTTGTCCTGAAACGCAAACGAGGAAGCTGACCGTTGCCGTTCGCTGACCACTGCCGCAGCAGGTGAAGTCCTTCATCGGCGAAACCGGTTGGTCCCGATCGATCTCCTGCGATCAGCCGGCCCCGGTTCATTCGAGCGGCTACCGGGCGACGGCCGGCGGTAGTGCCGGCGAGGGTAGAACGGGTAACTCCGCTCGCTCCGGTCGCTGTCAGGATTCGTAGCTCGCCGGCGGTCCCGCTGGGGATGAGGCCGACGGACATCACGAGCACTCCGAGCGCCAGGAGTATGCCGACTGCAGTTGCCCAGTCGGTGAGCTCAGAGAGCCGTTCCATTGAGGACTTGGTTTCGATCGTCGCGCCGAGGCTGTTCGCCGTCTGCCGGGCGTCCTCCAACTGTTGAAATGTGCCACTCGCTACGCATCCGACAGCTCCCTGCTCAGCGACACCCGTCAGGACGGCCCAGAACGCCTGGGGAGTGGAACACCAGGCCGCCAACCACGGGACTGCCGGAGCTCTGGCTCAGGGTACGGCGCTTCACGCAGGCCCTCGGCTCTTGGCGAAATGACCGTCGTGAGATACGGCCGCAGCTGGCGACGCGCCTGGTCGTTCGGGACGGCGTTCTGGTCACCGCTGCCCGAGCGCAGCGCTCACAAGGGTGATCCACGAACTTGGCTGTCTCTCGGAGGGCAAATCTCTCTCTTGCGGAGCCGAGATGTTCATCTCGTCGCGGTGTGTGTACCTCCAGCCGATTGCCGGGAGGGTTTCTGAACTTCTCAGAGCTTCTCGGTCGGGGATGGTTCGGTGTTCGGGTCCTACAGCGCCCACCGTCATCGCTCGGGAGAGAGAGAACCCGGGGCCGGGAGGCCACCGAAGCGCCGCGGGGCGGCGAGCGAGAGCGCCCGGACCAGGGCGGGAGGGTTCCCCGGGAACGCCAGGAGAACGACCAGGAGCGAGCACCGGCGAGACTCAGGCCGGGCGGCGACGGACGCCCCGGAAGGGGGCGGACGGAGGAGCACACGGGTGTTGACGGCCTGACTTCCTGAGCATTCGGACGCGGCTGTCGGCCGTGCTCTTTGGCGACGCTTGCATTGGCCGACGCGCCGACGATCTCGCGAGGATAAGGCGTCCCTGAACGCGAGGGACCCCTCCCGCGCAGTTTGGTGGCTGAAGTCGGGAGGGGTCCAAGGCGGTGTAACGCCCATGAGCATCGTATGGCCCTGCAGCTTGTCCGTCGACGCCTACGTGGCTGGGGGCCGAGACCTCGAGTTTCCCCGGCCGGATTGTCCGTCGTGTTCGTGTCCGATGACGTTCTGGTCGGGATACCGCCGACCTGTGCGCGAGGCCGGTCTGTGCCACAAGATCTTCGTGCCGAGACTGCGCTGCCGAGGTTGTGCGGTCACCCACGCCCTGCTGCCTTGTTTCGTGCTTGCCGGCCGTCTCGACGTGGCCGAGACGATCGGCACCGTGCTTGAAGAAGTGCTCGACGGCCCGGGCGGCATGCCCACGGACCCCCGACTCGTGCCGGTCCTTGTTTCGATGGTCAGCGATGACAACTGGTTCCAAAGGACAACGGCGACCACCATGCTTGGCTTCGTCCCTTGCGAAGCCTCCGTCTCGTTGCCGGTGCTCCACCGTGTATTGGCTGAGGACGAGGCTTTGGACGTCCGAATAGCCGCCCGGCACGCGATACACACCGTTGAGTGCCGCTACCAACTGGTCAACTAACCTCTGCTTTCCTGCACAGGTCATCTTCTAAGCCCGCTCCCGCCCGTGCGCTCGCCGGCCCTTGCCGTCCCGGGGCGTCCGTCCTCACTCGGTCCCGGCTCGCCGGCGCTCGCTCCTGGTCGTTCTCCTGGCGCTTCCGCGGAACCCTCTCGCCCTGGTCGGGGCGCCCTCGCTCGCCGCTCCGCGGCGCTTCGGCGCCCTCCCGGCCCCGGGTTCTCTCTCTCCCCACCGTTATCGCTCGGGCCTAAGGTAACGGCCCGACAAACGGCCGAACCGCCCGCACGCAGCACCGGAACATGGGCCGGCAGGCGCTTGGTTGTGCACAATGAGCCGAACCGCCCGCACGCAGGGGCGGAGCGAGAGGCGCCCACCGGCCGGCACACAGGCGCCCACGGTCGCCCACGTGGCGGCGGGAGAGGCTGACTGGTAGGACAAACAAGGCCTAGCCATGACGCCGCGGCGCACACGGGCGCACACCGGTCGGCCTTCGCCGCTCGCCTGGCTGGGTGCTTAGGCGCCTCGATGTGCCCGCTTGGCTACAGCCTCCTATCCCGCTGGGACGTCGGTCACCGAGTTGCCACCCACGTTCGCCACCCAGACGTGGGTCCCGTCGAAGGCGATGGCTCCGGGCTCGTTGAACCCGTAGGAGCCGCCCAAGAGCGTCCCGGCCCAGTCGCCGTTCGAGGCGTCCAGCTCGGTCACCGAGTTGCCCTCCCAGTTCGCTACCCATATGTGGGCCCCGTCGAAGGCGATGGCGCGGGGGTCATCGAACCCGTAGGAGCCGCCCGAGAGTGTCTGGACCAAGTCGCCATTCGAGGCATTGAACTCGGTCACCGAGTTGCCGAAGTTCGCCACCCAGATGTGGGTCCCGTCGAAGGCGACGGCTTCGGGCTCGTTGAACCCGTAGGAGCCACCCGAGAGCGTTTCGGCCCAGTCGCCGTCCGAGGCGTCCAGCTCGGTCACCGAGTTGCCGACCTCGTTCGCTACCCAGATGTGGGTCCCGTCGAAGGCGACGGCTTCGGGCTCGTTGAACCCGTAGGAGCCACCCGAGAGCGTCCCGGCCCAGTCGCCGTCCGAGGCGTCCAGCTCGGTCACCGAGTTGCCGACCTCGTTCGCTACCCAGATGTGGGTCCCGTCGAAGGCGACGGCCCGAGGGGAGTTGAACCCGTAGGAGGCGTTCGAGAGCGTCTGGACCAAGTCGCCGTCCGAGGCGTCCAGCTCGGTCACCGAGTCGCCGGCGTAGTTCGCCACCCAGATGTGGGTCCCGTCGAAGGCGACGCCGTCGGGCTCGTTGAATCCGTAGGAGCCACCGGAGAACGTCTGGACCAAGTCGCCGTCCGAGGCGTCAAGCTCGCTCACCGAGTCGCCGGACCAGTTCGTTGCCCAGATGTGGGTCCCGTCGAAGGCGATGCCGTCGGGCTCGTTGAACCCGTATGAGCCGCCGCTGTAGGAGCCGCCCCACCAGTCGAGGGTGGCCACTCGGGACAGGTCTGGTTGTGGCGGTGAGCCGGCAGGTCCTGTTGCTCCGGTCGCTCCTGCAGGCCCCTGCGGCCCGACCAGGCTCGTACCGGTCGTCGGCCACGTGCCACCCGCCTTCGGGCCGTACAGGGTCTCAGTGGCGGTGTCGAGGTAGAAGTCACCGTCGTTGCCGACGCCTGACGCCGGCGCGCCCGCACCGTTCAGCACGGTGTTGCCGTTGGTGCCCGCCGGTCCCTGTGCGCCGTTCGCCCCGGCAGGTCCGGTCGCACCCTGTCCCCCGGTCGCACCCATCGCTCCGGTAGCCCCAGTAGCTCCGTTCGCACCCTTCGGTCCTTGAGGTCCGACCAGGCGCGTACCGGTCGTCGGCCACGTGCCGCCCGCCTTCGGGCCGTACAGGGTCTCAGTTGCGGTGTCGAGGTAGAAGTCACCGTCGTTGCCGACGCCTGACGCCGGCGTGCCCGTGCCGTTCAGCACGGTGTTGCCGTTGGTGCCCGCCGGTCCCTGTGCGCCGTTCGCCCCGGCAGGTCCGGTCGCACCCTGTGCACCGGTCGCACCGGTCGCTCCTGCAGATCCCTTCGGTCCGACCAGGCTCGTGCCGGCCGTCAGCCACGTGCCACCCGCCTTCGGGCCGTACAGGGTCTTAGTGGCGGTGTCGAGGTAGAAGTCACCGTTGTTGCCGACGCCTGATGTCGGCGAGCCCGTGCCGTTCAGCACGGTGTTGCCGTTGGTGCCCGCCGGTCCCTTCGCACCGGTCGCACCCTTCGCTCCGGTCGCCCCGGTTGCACCCTTCGCACCCTGAGGTCCAACTGGTCCCTGGGAGTTGATCAGCACAGCCTTGGTGCCTGCCGGGCAGGCGCCACTGGCGTTCGCACCGTATACGAGGCCGAGCTTGACGCACACCTTGTAGGTGGGGTCTTTCGCAGACGCGGCGACGAGCCCCGTACCTGCGAGCACCAGCACCCCGACGATGGCCGGGATGGCAAGGATTCTCTTGTTCAGCATGGCTTTCCTTTCATCGTGGTCGGTCGGTGTTCAATCAGGCCCTGTTCTCGTCGTCTGTGGCCGGGCTCGAGATCGGGCGACGGCACGGCCTCGGGCGGTCATATAGCAACGCCCGCCGAAGGTTCTGGGTGTGCCGTCCGACTCCAGGCGGGCAAGCTCGAGTGACGAGGTGTGCAGGTGCCTGTCCTGGTCGTCGCGCGGACCATCAGCCGTTCGACGCCTGCCACCGGTCGAGCGCTCCGGCTGTGTCGATCTGGACGCGCCCCCTCGTTGCACGGAGCTTCGGCGACCCGCCATTGCAGCGTCGTCGATGAGGCTGCCATTACAAGGCCTGCACAAGAGGTGACAGTCCTTGTGAGCACTCCTGCCTGCCGGGGGCACCGGGCCAGTTGGGCGCCGGCTCTAGGACGCCAGGGCCCGGAACCGGCAAGCTTGCGCTCGCATGCAGCACGGCGAGCCCCGACCGGGGAGATCGCCTGCGCGTGGGAAGGGGCTGAGGAGACAGCAAGGGACGAAAACGCTGCTGGGACGCCCGCGACCAAGACCACTGACCGGTGACTCGTCATGATTTTTCGATTCTCGTGTCGACAGCTACGGTGACTGCAGATGCGTCGACAGGTTCTGGAAAGGCTCCGCGCCGACCAAGCTTCAGTTCCGGACGGGTCGGTCTGATCGCCACACCGCCAGCTTGAAGGAGCCCTCTTCCCAAAACCTTCCCGCGGCGGATGTCCGACGCGGAGGCTTCGAGCATCCGGCAGCCTCGGCGGTCTCGGAGAGCTTCACGAGAGCGAGCCTCGCCAGGATCTCCCGCCGGAACAGCTCCGGGTCGTAAGCCACGCCGGGATCGGCCCTGTCCCACTGCGACAGCGTCCGATGTGGGCGATGACCGCACCCGACTCGCTTGGCCGTTGCACGAGCCCACAGAGCCGCCGGTAGGTGAGGCGCGCCAGGGTACACAACAGCGCCCTTGCACCCGGGCCGGTCAACGGGAACGACGCGCCCGATTCGGCAGGGACGCTCAGGACAAGGCCACGGCGCGTCGCCCTCTGGGGCCGCTCGATAGCGTTACCGACGTCGCGTGACGGCGACCAGGTTGACCGATCGAAGATGTTTCCGGCGGTGTCGGCACAGACCTAGTGGCCGCGGCTTGCCGCCAGCAGTCCTCGCTCCCGAGTCATCGATCTGGACGAGAGTCAGGGTCGAACCGTCTCGAAGGGCCAGCCAGTCGGGATCAGCTGCAGCCCGAGTGTGTGCACCGCCAGTTCCGTGATGACCGTATTTGGGGGCAGAGGTGCCTCCGGGGAAGTTGCTGACATGCTGGATCCCGGGGTGGTTGGCGCAACTCGCTTTGGGACAGTCGGGGCTGCCGGTGCCGGCGACCGGGCCTTGAGCTGAGAATCGCCCGACTCAGGGTCGTTCTCAACGCTTTCGAGCGCGACCAACGGGTGCACGCGAGAAGGCGTGCTCCGCAGTCACTCCTTGCCGACTATTACCTCGGTGGCCTTGATGACGGCCTTGACGGCGTCGCCCTCGGCAAGAGCCAGACTCTCCGCGGAGTCCCTCGTGATTGCCGACACGACTTGTTGACCTCCGTCCAGGCGGATGACAACGGTCGACATGACCACACCATGCTCGACGCGAACCACTACGCCATCCAGCTGGTTCCTTGCGCTTAATCTCATGGTCTGGAGGCTAATGGCCAAGGCGGCCGCGTCAGCCGACCGATTGGAAAAGTGCCATGGAACTCATTGCCGTGCTTGACGACGCCAGGGCCGAGATCCTGGATGAGGCTGCCGAGGGACTCGAGAGGTCCCACCTCGGCCACTACCACGCCTCGGGCCCCGAGGAGCTACGCCGTCGCTTGGAGGCGCTCTTCGACATCGTCGTCGACTGCCTTCGCTCTCGCAAGCTCGATCGGGTGATCAAGTACGCGGAACAGATCGGCCGCGATCGCTTCACCGGTGGGTTCGGGATCGGTGAAGTGCAGACCGCGTTCAACGTGCTGGAGGAATCGATGTGGCACCACGTCGTCGCCGGGGTCCCTACCGGGGAGCTCGTGGAGTCGCTCGGTCTCCTCTCGACAGTCCTCGGCGTCGGCAAGGACGCACTCGCGCGGACCTATGTTTCCCTCGCAAGTCAAGAGCACGTGCCGTCACTCGACTTGCGTGCCCTCTTCCAAGGCACGTGAGGCAGACCTGACGCCGGGCTGACGGCCGACGCTCCACGGCGGTGCCAAAGCGTCACGACGGTGCGGAGGCGACAATAGCGCTGGGCCTCGGAGCGACCCTGGCTGCAAAGTGGCACCCGATAGCGTCTCTGTCCGATGCCAGGACTCGTGGTTGCGACGTTCAACCTCCATGCCGGCATCGACGGCTGGGGAACGCCCTTCGACGTCGTGGCGTGCTGCACCGAGCTCGATGCAGACGTTCTCGTGCTACAGGAGACCTGGACCCCCGAGGGCGGAGAGGGACTCGCCCCGCTCGTGGCGACCTCGCTCGGTTACGAGGTCCACGAGGCTCCCCTGTCCGAGGCCATGTTGCTCGAAGCCGGCACGGCGACCAGCGCGCGTTGGGGACCCCGGAGGAGAGACCGGCTGCGCGCCCGCCCCCTCTGGGTCGCCGATGCCGATGACCTAGAGCGCGTGCGTCGTCGGCGGTGGCACGCCGAGGCACGCTTTGGCAGCTGGGGCATCGCCTTGTTGTCGCGTCTTCCGCTCAAGCGGGTCGAAGCCATAAGGCTCGGCGGATTGCGGCGGGACTCGGCCGAGCGGCGCGCGGCCCTCCTGGCCGAGGTCGAGGTCGACACCTCCTGTGTCACTGTCGTCGGGACGCACCTCGCCCATTTCACGCACGGGTCGCCGATCCTGTTCGAGCGGCTCCGTCGTGAGCTCCCGGCACCGGACCAACCGGCCGTCCTCGCGGGCGACATGAACTTCTGGGGACCGCCGCTGTCGCTGGCTCTCCCCGGCTGGCGGAGAGCAGTGCGGGCCAGCACGTATCCCAGCTGGCGTGCCCACAGCCAGATCGACCACATCTTCGTGACACGAGCGGTCGAGGTGGTCTCGGGCGCGTCGGTCCACGTAGGCAAGTCGGATCACTTGCCGTTGCGAGCGCGGCTCGCCGTCACCTGATGGTCATGTAACCGATCTGCTCCCCACGAGGTCAGACATGAGGGGCTGTAAATCCGGGCACGGTGCCCGACCCGGAGGGGGAAAGGGGCGAGGGTTGCTGGCGTTCACATTTCCCGGCCAAGGCTCACAGCGACCGGGCATGGGCGCCGCTTGGGTTGACCACCCGTCGTTCGAGCTCGTCGCCCTCGCTTCTGAGGTCACCGGACGCGATCTGGCCCATCTCCTCCTCGAAGCCGACCAGGAAACTCTGACCAGGACCGACAACGCCCAGATCGCCACATTCGTCCAGAGCCTGATCGTCCTCGACGCCGCTGAGAGGATCGGTATCGAGCCGTCGGCCTCTGCCGGCCACAGCCTCGGCGAGTACACAGCTCTTGTCGCTGCGGGCTCGCTCGATTTCGAAGACGGGCTGCGCCTGGTCTCGGAGCGAGGCGCCGCGATGCAAGAGGCCGCCGACTGCGCGCCCGGGACGATGATCGCCGTACTCGGTCTCGACGACGAAAGCGTCGAAGCCGCTTGCCGGCGAGTCGACGGTGAGGCGTGGATAGCGAACTTCAACGCGCCCGGCCAGGTGATCGTGGCCGGCACCTCCGAGGCGCTCGCCGAGTTCAGTGCGATCGCCAGGGAGCTCGGCGCCAAGCGGGTGCTTTCGATGCCGGTCGGGGGTGCCTTCCACACTCCTCTCATGTCAGGCGCACGTGACCGGCTCCGTAAGGCCCTCGCGTCCACGAGCTTCCACGCGCTCGACCCGGTGGTCGTGGCGAACGTGGACGCGCGCCTCCATGACGATCCCGAAGAGTGGCCACAGTTGCTGTCTGCTCAGCTGTGCAGCCCGGTCCGCTGGCACCAGAGCCTCGACACGCTCCTGCGCCAAGGCATGCAGACCTTCGTCGAGCTGGGGCCCGGTGGCGTGCTGACCGGCCTGTTGCGGCGCGTGGCTCCGACAACAGACACGATCGGAGTATCGGTGGCCACTCCGGACGATCTCGATCGTCTGGTCAAGATCCTCGCCGGCGGCATCGTCGGGGCCGCCCCGGCGGGCGAGCGCTTCCACATGACCGAGCGGCTCGTTGTCTCGCCGACGGTAGGGCTCTTCAAGCCGGCGGCGGGTCTGAACGGGTATCTTCCCGGCGGTGCCGGCCCGTCGGCAAACCCTGTGCTGATCGACGTCGGTGGCCTCCTCGGTATCGTCGGCAAGACCGAAGTGCGCTCCGCATTCTCGGGCACACTCGAGGGTGTGCTCGTTCTGGCAGGTGAACGGGTTGCGCGTGGCCAGCCGATCGCATGGTTGCGAGCCCCCATCCAAGACGAGAGGACCTGATGAGAGGCGCGCAGATCACCGGATGGGGGCTTGCTCTGCCGGACACGGTCGTGACCAACGCCGACTACGAGGCCCGCCTCGACACGAGCGACAGTTGGATCGTCGAGCGGACCGGGATCAAGGAGCGACGCCACGGCGGGACGACGTCAGGGCTCGCAATGGAGTCCGCCCGCCGTGCCCTCGAGCGCGCCGGGCGCCGGGGGGACGAGATCGACCTTCTCGTGCTCGCGACGACGACCCCCGATCAAGCCGTGCCCGCCACTTCGTCGTGGGTTCACCACGAGCTGGGTTGCCGCGGTGCCGCGTTCGACTTGAATGCCGCGTGCGCCGGCTTCGTGTATGGGCTCGTGACCGCCGTCGCACTGCTCGACGCCGGGCACGAACGGGCACTCGTGATCGGCTCGGACACCCTGTCGCAGATCACCGACCAGAACGACCGGTCCACTGCGGTGCTCTTCGGCGACGGAGCCGGTGCCATCGTCGTCGAGGCCACCAAGGGCGAACCGCTGATCCTCGCGCACGATCTCGGGCTGGACGGGTCCCTGACTCCGATCCTCTACTGCGACAAGGGCGGCTTCATCGTGATGGAAGGTCGCGAGGTCTTCCGCAAGGCGGTACGCGCGACCGTCGAGTCCGCCGAGCGGGTGCTGAAGCAAGCCGATGTGACGGCCGATGAGATCGCCCTGTTCGTCCCTCACCAGGCGAACCTCCGGATCATCGACGCCATGGGCCAGCGACTCGGCATCGATCCGGCGCGTCATGCGATCTGCCTCGGGCACACCGGCAACACCTCGGCTGCGTCCTGCGGGATCGCGCTTGCGGAAGCCGCCGACGCCGGGCGGCTCAAGGATGGGGACCTCGTCCTGTTCTCCGGCTTCGGAGCCGGAATGACCTGGGCGAGCGCCGTAGTGCGATGGGGTGGGGCCCCGGCGGCTCCAACACATGCCGGTGAGCCCGGAGCGCGCGGATGACAAACGGGCAGGACGACTCCACGGTGGCTGGCGACGCGGCCGGTGACGAAGGCGGCGACGCAGGAGTCGGCCCGGGGCGGGTGATCCTGGTGACCGGCGGTTCGCGCGGCATCGGGCTGGCCTGTGCGCGGCGGTTCCAAGCCGGCGGCGACCGCGTCGCCGTCACATGGCGGACGAAACCGCCGGAGGTGCTCAAGGGGCCGGCCGGGACGCATCCACTGTTGTCAGTCGCCTGCGACGTCACCTCGCCGACGGACCTCGAACGAGCCCTTGCCGAGATCGAACAAGCGCTCGGAGCGGTTCAGGTCCTGGTCTGCGCCGCCGGGATCACCGACGACACCCTGCTTTTGCGCATGTCCGAACAGCGTTGGGACAACGTCATCGAGACGAACCTCACGGCGGTCTACCGGACCGTCAAACGGGTGCTCGGACCCATGGTTCGAGCCAGGCGCGGCCGCATCGTCCTGATCTCGTCGGTTGTCGCCTTCATGGGTTCCGCTGGTCAGACCAACTACGGAGCCTCCAAGGCCGCACTGGTTGGGTTCGCCCGTTCGTTGGCAAGAGAGGTGGCGTCCCGCAGCATCACAGTCAACGTGGTGGCTCCCGGGTTCGTGGCCACGGATATGATCGCCGTGCTAGGAGAAGATCGCGTCGCGGCACTGACGTCCATGGTGCCGCTCGGGCGGCAGGCTGCCCCCGACGAGATCGCCTCAGCCGTCGAGTTCCTGGCCTCAGACGGCGCCAGCTATGTGACCGGAGCCGTGCTGGCCGTGGATGGTGGTCTCGGTATGGGCCACTGACTCATCGCAATCAACCCAACCGACAAGAGAAAGCAGCCATCGCATGGACAACGAAGCGACGTTCGACAAGTTCAAGGCCTGTGCGGTCGAGATATTGAACGTGCCCAGTGAGAAAGTGACCCTTGACGCGAACTTCGCGACCGACCTCGATGCCGACAGCCTCGATCTGGTCGAGCTCGTGATGGAGCTCGAGGAGGTCTTCAGCATCACCGTCGACGAGAGCGAGCTCGAGGGCGTCGAGACCATCGGTCAGGCGTACGAGCTCGTCACCTCGAAGCTTTGATGGCCAACGCCGAGCTCGGGCCCGACCCAGGGGGTCACCGCAGGGTCGCGGTCACGGGACTCGGCGTGGTGTCGTGTTGCGGGATCGGCAAGGACGCCTTCTTCGCGGGTCTCAACGGTCCGGCGCCCGAGGGCGAGCACCGGGTCCGGGGCTTCGACTCCTCACTCTGGTTCGACGCCAAGGAAGTGCGGCGCGTAGACCTCTTCGCGCAATATGCCGTCGCTGCTGCCGAGATGGCGCTTGCAGATGCCGGCCCGGTCGATGTCGATCCGGCGCTCGCCGGAATCCAGATCGGCACAGGAGTCGGAGGCCTCAGCACGATGGAGACCCAGATTGGCGTGCTGCTGGAGAAGGGCCCGCGCCGTGTCTCCCCGTTTCTCGTGCCGATGATGATGGCGAACGCCGGCGCCGCGACGGTCTCGATGCGCCTGGGTTGGCGAGGGCCGTGCGAGACGATCGCCACGGCTTGCGCATCGGGCACGCACTCGATTCTCGCGGGCCACCGCCTGATCGCCACGGGACGCTGTGACGCGGTGCTCGCCGGCGGTGCCGAAGCAGCGATGACCCCCGTCGCGCTCGCTGCCTTCGGCAACATGACGGCACTGTCGACCAGTGGGCGGTCGCGGCCGTTCGACGTGCGCCGAGACGGCTTCGTCATCGCCGAAGGTGGGGCCGTGCTCGTGCTCGAGGAGCTCGGGCGTGCCAGGGCTCGGGGGGCGCGCATCTACGCGGAGCTCCTCGGCGGTGCGTCGAGCGCTGACGCGCACCACATCACAGCGCCCGCTCCCGGAGGTGCCGGCGCGATCGGCTGCATGGAGCTCGCACTCGAGGACGCCGGGATCGCGGCGGGCGATATCGCCCACGTCAACGCGCACGGCACCTCGACACCCCTGAATGACCTGGCCGAAGCCGAAGCCATCTACAAGATCTTCGGTCGACCGGGACCGCCGGTCACCTCCATCAAGGGCGTTACCGGTCATTCGCTCGGCGCAGCGGGAGCGATCGAAGGCGTCGCCTGCGTGCTGTCGATCGACCGACGGCTGATCCCCCCGACGGTCGGTCTCGAGCAGCAGGACCCGGAGATCCACCTCGACATCGTCCGGGACGCTCCCCGGGAGTGGGAACCGGGGCCGGTCTTGTCGAACAGCTTCGGTTTCGGCGGGCACAATGGATGCATTGTGTTCGCTCCCGTATCTGCTTGAGTCACGGGCCGCAAGGAGTTGTCGGTCCCCGAGGATCCCGCCGGCCGGAAAGGCCCGCGGCCGCCCGACTGCGCATTCGCCGGTTTCAGTGACGATCCTCCGTGGCTGATCGATCCGGAGAAGCTTCCCTGGCGCGACGACATAGATGCCATCCGGGCAAGGACTCGAGCAGAGGTCCCGTACCTGGTCCGCCGCCGGCGGTTTCCCCCGGCACACCGCATCGTGAAGGTTGGCTGGACACTCGGACGAGCAGTCGGGGCCTGGTACCTCCTCGACCACGGCAGGGGTCAGCCACGGTCACGAATCGGCTTGTCACGGCGGCTGCGGATCGCCTTCGGCGCGCTCGGGCCCACCTACATCAAGCTCGGGCAGATCCTCTCGTCGGGAGACGGGATCTTCCCCGAGGAGATCGTGTCGCAGTTCCGCCTTCTGCGTGATCGTGTCCCCCCGGAGTCGTTCGACTCCGTGCGGCGGATCCTCGAGGCGGAGCTCGCCGGCCCCCTTGACGCGACTTTCGCCGAATTCGACCGGGCCCCGATTGCCGCCGCCTCCATCGCCCAGGTTCATGGCGCCCGCCTCCTGACCGGCGAGCGCGTCGTGGTCAAGGTCCAGCGGCCCGACGTCGCCGAGCTCGTCCGAAGGGACCTCGCGGCCATGAGCTTCTTCGCCCCGTTCCTCGTCGGGCGGATCCCGGTTGCCGCGCTCGCCAACCCGCCGGCGCTCATCGAACTGTTCGCCGAGACGATCGCCGAGGAGCTCGACTTCCGGCTCGAGGCCGCCAACATGCTCGATGTCGGCCACGTGCTGGCGGAGACCGGCCAGCGCTCCATCATCGTGCCCCGCCCGCATCCCCGGCTGGTGACGCGCCGCATGCTGGTGATGGAGCGGCTCGAAGGCTTCGCATGGGACGACGTCGAGGGCATGCGAGCCATCGGGATCGACACGACCTCCGTCCTACGGGCGGAGATGATCTCGTTCCTGGAAGGGGCGATGCTCTACGGCGTCTTCCACGGCGACCTGCACGGCGGGAACCTCCTGGTGCGCTCCGACGGTCGCGTCGCCCTGCTCGATTTCGGCATCACCGGCCGTCTGGGCGAGAAACAGCGTCTCGCGTTCCTGCAGCTGCTCATCGGCGGGTCCACCAACAACATCCCGATCCAGGTGCTGGCCCTGAAGGAGCTCGGTGCGCTGCCTGCGGACGCGGACGTCGACCGGGTCATCAGGGACCTCGGCCTCGACAAGCCCGCTCCGGATGTAGCCGCCTTGTCGGCAGACGAGCTCACTGCCCAACTGCGCGATCTCACCAAGCAGCTCCTGGCCTATGGCGCGCGGATGCCGAAGGAGCTGATGTTGTTCGTGAAGGACCTGATGTTTCTCGACGGGGCGGTCGCGACGCTGGCACCTGGGCTCGACCTGCTCGGAGAGGTGGCTCTCATCGCGACGTACTTCACAGACCGTTACGGGGCACGAATCGCGACCGACATCGGCCTCGATCCCCGTGCCGTCCCGATCGACCTCGAGGGGTTGCGCGCATCGATGGGTCTGACCAAGACCGAGCAGTTCACCTACCGGGAGCTCCAGAAGCGACGCGAGGACGTGCGCAAGAAGTTCGAGCGGAGAGAGCCTTAGGGACCGCATCCGCGGTGCGGCGGCTGCACGGCCGGCGTGGACTGCGCTCTGGGCCAGTCTGGGAAGTACCACCCATCTCTTGCCATTTCAATATCTATCCAGCTATTCTGAACGCAGCCGGGAACCGGTCTGCTCGTGGCGTGGTATCGCCGCCGTGAAACCCCACGACGGGAAGGAAGAGCCATGCGCCCACCTGGAGACGACCGCGCAGTGCGGATCCTGCGCGAGAAGGTTCCGGAGTTCGAAAGCCACTACCTCGACCTCGCGGACATCTACGACGAGGATCTGACGCCGCAGGTGGTCTTCAACGAGCTCGCGGACTTCGTGACCGAGCTGCTGCAGCTCGGCGATCGCGAGGAGACCCTTGAGCGGTGCTTTGCTGCCCTCGAGCTCGTCGCCGTCGAGCCTGGAGCCGACGGCACAGGACTCGTCGCCTTTTGCTTTCTGGACCAGCTGGCGCCCTTGGCCCTCGAGAGGATCCGCAGCTACCTGGACCCGGTCAGTGAGACGATCCTCGAGCTAGTGGAGCAGGATCTTCTCTACGAGGACGACGGGGAGACCGCACTGCTCCTGTCCGACCGGCTCTCCCCCATCCGCAGGCCAGTGCCGGCCGAGGATTGAACGTGTCCTTGCTACACGCGCCCTTATTCCCCCGGCGGGGCTTCCAGGCCCTGGCGGGGCGCCCGGCCGGGCTTGGATTTGCCCCGCCCGGGCCTCTTCTGTTCGCCTCCTGCAACCGTTGAAATGCGCCACCTGCCAGAATCCAAGAGGATCCGTGCTCAGCAGCAGGCCCATAGTGGTCCGCACAACGGCCCACGACAGCTGGAGGGAAGGGAACACCAGCCGAAACCAGCTACGGGAACCGCTGGGGCTCTGGCCTCGATTGTTC
This sequence comes from uncultured Acidimicrobiaceae bacterium, assembly GCA_963841155.1. Taxonomy (GTDB): domain Bacteria; phylum Actinomycetota; class Acidimicrobiia; order Acidimicrobiales; family Bog-793; genus Fen-455. Next base: position 271,169 of record CAWJBM010000003.1, read on the forward strand.
GCGCAAGTTCATCCGGCCTCGGGAAGCTGACGGCGAACGGTCGAGTAATGGCGACAGGGAGACATCGAAGGCGCCCGGTCGTGGCAGGGCGCGTCGACCCTCCGAGGCTAATGGACTGGAACGACAACTATGGCGACAACCCTTGACAAGGCGGTTGTCCTCCGTTGCTCCAACCTGCCCAAGACATGCCAACACTGGCACGGCAGTCGGCCGCGTGAAGTCGGACGCGTTCACCGACTTGAGCGTCTCCACCGGCGACACGGCAGGCCGAATGTGCGCTGCACGGGCGAGGACGAGGTCACTCACGACTCACTGGACACTTTCGGTGGCTACGGGGTTGTTCGCGTCCCGCGTCTAACAGGAGCTCCTGTCCTACAGCTGTGAGAACGGGTTCGAGAACCACGTTGCCCTCGCGCAAGCGCGCGTGGCGGAGATCTTGTCCGGGGCACTCGTCAAGTACCTCGGTTGGTCCGTACACAACCACGCGAAGGAGAGTTCGGCTACCGCGTGAGCCGGTCCGCCTAGAAGTTTGCGGCCACCGGGATCACCTTGTCGCGGTAGGCGTCGAAGGTTTCGAGGACCCGGTCGTGCATCAGGTAGAGGGCGAACTGGTTCACCCCGATGTCCGCCAGTTCAGCGAGCCGTTCGATGTGCCGCTCGACCGGGCCGAGCAGGCAGAACCTGTCAACGACGTCGTCGGGTACGAAATCTACCGACGGGTTGTCCGCTCTGGAGTGGTGGCTGTAGTCGTACCCTTCACGCCCCTTCACGTATTCGGTCAGGACTCGTGGCACATCGGAGGACTCGCCGTAACGCGCCACAAGGTCCGCCACGTGATTGCCGACCATCCCCCCGAACCAGCGCAACTGGTCCCTCTGGTGGGCGAGGTCGTCGCCGACGTAAGCCGGGGCGGCCACACAAATCGTGAGATCCTCCGGCCGCCGGCCCGCGGAACGGGCTGCAGCTCGGACGGAGTCGATGGTCCAACGGGCGATGTCGGGGTCGGCGAGCTGGACGATGAGGCCGTCGGCCCGTTCGCCGATGACCTGCAACGCCTTCGGACCGTACCCAGCGCCCCAGACGGGCAGACGGCTGGCCTCAGCCCAGCGCAGCCTCACGGGGACGCCGTTGAGTACCGCCTCGCGGCCCTCGGCGAGTTCCTTGATTGACGTGATCGCCGCGGCGAACTGCTGCACGGTCGTCGGACCACGACCGATGACGCGCAGCGCCGAGTCGCCGCGCCCTATACCGCACACGGTCCGGTTTCCGAACATGTCGTTCAGGGTCGCGAACAGCGATGCCGTGATCGACACGTCACGAGTCGCCGGGTTGGTGACCATCGGGCCGACCCGGACGTGCGAAGTGGCGGAAAGAATGTGGGAGTAGATCACGAAGGGCTCCTGCCAGAGCACGCACGAGTCGTAGGTCCACACGTGACTGAAGCCTGCCTGCTCGGCGAGACGGGCGCGTTCGATGACCCAGCTCGCGGGAGGGTCGGTTTGAAGTACGAGGCCGATGTCCACCTGTCGCGCCCAGTTCTAATGGAGGTGCTGGGAAACCTGGCGCGGTACAAAGCGCCCATGGCCTGGCTCGCCCATGTACCGGCCGGCGCCGATGACCTGCCTGCCCCGGGAGAAGACCGCGTCGACCTGCCCTTTGATCCGCATGCCCTCGTAACAGGAGTAGTCGACGGCCATGTGATGTGTCGCCGCCGAGATCGTCTGCTCGCCGGTGGGGTCGTAGACGACGATGTCAGCGTCGGAGCCGGGGGCGACGGTCCCCTTGCGAGGGAAGAGGCCGAACATCTTCGCAGGGTTGGTGGAAGTCACCTCCACCCACCGGGCGAGGGATATCTCGCCCGCAATGACGCCCTGGAAGATCAGATCCATTCGATTCTCCACACCCGGCAGGCCGTTCGGGATCTTGGTGAAGTCGCCGACACCCAACTCCTTCTGCTCGGCGAAGCAGAACGGGCAATGGTCGGTGGCAACGACCGACAGGTCGTCTGTCCGCAATCCCCGCCAAAGCGCCGCCTGGTGCTCGCGAGGCCGCAATGGTGGCGTGCAGACAAACTTCGCACCCTCGAAGCCGGGCCGTGCCATGTCCTCTTCTGACAAGAAGAGGTACTGCGGGCACGTCTCGGCGAAGACGTTCTGGCCGCGATCGCGGGCCTCGACGATGGCCTCGAGGGCAGGCGTCGACGAGACGTGAACGATGTACAGCGGCGCCCGGGTGACCTGGGCCAGGCGGATGGCGCGGGCCGTGGCCTCGCCTTCCATCTCGGCAGGTCGCGTCAGGCCATGGTAAATGGGAGCTGTCTGCCCGCGGCCGATGGCAGCCGCGACTATGGCGTCGATGGCGATGCCGTTCTCGGCGTGCATCATGATGAGGGCACCGTTGCCGCTCGCGCGGTCCATGGCGCGCAGGATTTCCTTGTCGGTGGAATAGAAGACGCCGGGATAGGCCATGAAGAGCTTGAAGCTCGTCACGCCCTGGGCGACGAGCTCGTCCATCTCCTTCAGCGAAGCCTCCGTAACGTCCGAGATGATGGCGTGGAAGGCGTAGTCGACCGCACATGTGCTGTCGGCCTTTGCCTGCCAGGTGTCCATCCCGGCGAGCAGGGACTCGCCTTTGGTCTGGATCGCAAAATCGATGATCATCGTCGTGCCGCCCCACGCAGCCGCCCGCGTCCCAGTCTCGAAGGTGTCCGCCGACGTGGTTCCCCCGAAGGGCATGTCCATATGGGTGTGGGCATCGATGCCGCCGGGCACGACGTACTTGGCGGTCGCGTCGACTACGAGATCGGCACCCTGCTTCCAGGTCTCGGAGAGACCTGAAGACCCGGCGGCCAGGGCCGCAACCTTCTCGTCCTGGACCAGTACGTCCACCGGCGAAGCCCCGTCGGCCGTGACGAGGGTGCCGCCCGTGATGAGTGTGCGCATGGTCAGGCCTCGCAGAGCTTGTCGTAGGTCTCCGGCCGGCGGTCCCGGTAGAAGGCCCAGATGCGCCGGACCTCGTCGATCATGCCGAGGTCGAGATCGCCCACGACGACTGCCTCGTCGACATCGGAAGCCACCTCGCCGACGAATTGGCCACGAGGGTCGACGAAGTACGACTGCCCGTAGAACTCGTTGCCGCCGAGCGGCTCCACCCCGACCCGGTTGATCGTCCCGACGAAGTACTCGTTCGCCACCGCAGCTGCTGGCTGCTCCAGCCTCCACAGGTACTCGGACATCCCCCGGCTCGTCGCGGAGGGGTTGAAGACGATCTTGGCTCCCGCAAGTCCCAGGGCGCGCCAGCCCTCGGGGAAGTGGCGCTCGTAGCAGATGTAGACGCCGATCCGGCCGACCGCCGTGTCGAACACCGGATACCCGAGGTTGCCAGGCCGGAAGTAGAACTTCTCCCAGAAGCCGGCTACCTGTGGGATGTGGTTCTTGCGATGCTTGCCGAGATACCGCCCATCGGCGTCGATGACGGCCGCGGTGTTGTAGAAGACACCAGAGCTCTCCACTTCGTAAACGGGGACGACGAGCACGGTGCCGTTCTCTCTCGCCACGTCCATGAACTGCCTGATCGTGGGCCCGTCCGGCACCGGTTCGGCCCAGTCGTACCAGGCGCCGTCTTGGACCTGGCAGAAGTAAGGACCGTTGAACAGTTCCTGCAAGCAGACGACTCTGGCTCCCTCAGCAGCCGCCTGTTGAACCGACCGGATCGCGTTCTCGGTCATCAGGTCCTTGTCTCCTGCCCACTGGGCCTGGACCAAGGCCGCGCGCACCACGTCACCCATGACGCCCTTCCTCTCCCCGCGTGGGTCTGGTCACACTCGCGCCTCGCGGAATCGTTGTCAACGGACCGTTCACCTTCCGTCGTTGCCTCCCCGCCTCAGGTGTTCTGCGGGAAACCAAGGTTGATCCCGCCATGGCTCGGGTCCAACCACCGACTGGTCACAACCTTGCCCCGCGTGAAGAAATGGACGCCTTCGGTGCCGTGGGCGTGGCTGTCCCCGAACAGCGAGGCCTTCCAGCCGCCGAAGGAGTAATAGGAGACCGGCACGGGGATGGGCACGTTGATGCCGACCATGCCGACCTCGACCTCGTTCTGGAAGCGGCGGGCGGCACCGCCGTCGTTGGTGAAGATGGCGGTGCCGTTCCCGTAGGGATTGGAGTTGACGAGCTCGACGGCGGCCTCGTAGCTCGGGACGCGCACAACCGAGAGCAGTGGTCCGAAGATCTCGTCTTTGTAGAGCGACATCTCGGGGGTCACCTTGTCGAACAAGCTCGGTCCCAGCCAGAAGCCGCCGGCATCGCCATCAACCACGGTCCCGCGGCCGTCGACTACGAGCTCGGCGCCCTCGGCCACGCCCGCATCCAGGTACGAGGCCACTTTGTCCCTATGGGCACTGGTGACAAGCGGCCCCATGTCGGTGCCCCGTCTCCCGTCGCCGGTCTTGAGGCGCGCCATGCGCTCGCAGATCTTCGCGACGAGCTCGTCCGCGACGGGCTCGACCACCACGAGCACGGAGATGGCCATGCAGCGCTCGCCGGCGGAGCCGAAGCCGGCGTTCACCGCCGAGTCGGCGGCGAGGTCCAAGTCCGCGTCGGGGAGCACGACCATGTGGTTCTTGGCACCACCCAGTGCCTGCACGCGCTTTCCGTGCCGGGTACCGCCCTCGTAGACATAGCGGGCGACAGGTGTCGAGCCTACGAACGAAACAGCCTTTATGTCCGGGTGCTCCAACAGCCGGTCGACGGCGACTTTGTCCCCCTGGACGACGTTGAACACCCCTGCCGGCAGACCGGCCTCTGCCCACAGCTCCGCCCAGAAGATCGAAGCCGAAGGGTCCTTCTCGCTCGGCTTCAGCACGACCGTGTTGCCACAGGCGATGGCGATCGGGAAGAACCAAACCGGGACCATCGCCGGAAAGTTGAACGGGCTGATGATCGCCACCGGGCCGAGCGGCTGGCGGATCGAGTACACGTCCAGGTTCGTCGAAGCGTTTTCGGAGTAACTGCCTTTCAGAAGCTGCGGGATGCCGCAGGCGAACTCGATGACCTCGAGGCCACGGTTCACCTCGCCGAGGGCGTCGTCGAGCACCTTGCCGTGCTCGGAGGTGACGATCTCGGCCAGATCACCGGCGCGCTCGTTCGCGAGCTGCCTGAAGGAGAAGAGCAGTTTCGAGCGCTGCGAAAGCGAGGTGCGGCGCCAGGTCGCAAAGGCCCTTGACGCCGCCGCGATAGCGCGGTCGACATCCCCCGGCGACGCGAATGCGACCCGTTTGGTGAGCTTGCCCGTCGCAGGGTCATAGACGTCACCGACGCGCTCTGCGCTGGCGTCGTCGGCCCTGCCGTCGATCCAGTGCGGAACGAGGGGCAGGCCCTGGGCAACATCACTTGTCATGAAAGCAGTCTCCTTCGCAATGCGACCGGCGTCGTCGCCGGCACGCTCATGGGAACGTGGGTGGTCCGCACGACTCGCTATCCGGCGACGGCGCGGTCGGTGATCTCCAAGGCCCGGTCAAGGACCTCGAAGCCTTGGGCGAGCTCCTCTTCTGTGATCGGTAGCGGCGGGTTGGTCATGACCTGGTTCCAGTGCAGGTTCACGAACACGCCGTTGTCGAGCAGGAACCGGTACAGCTCGGCCATCTCGGAGCTCGTCGCGTTGAACGGCGCCATCGGCTCGCCCGTGGCCCGGTTACGTACCAGCTCCAGGACGCCGAAGAGCCCGATGTTGCGGTGCGCGCCGACCGAAGGATGGCGGGCGGCGAGCTCGGCGTGGTGGCGGGCCATGACCTCGCCCATCTTGGCGGCGTGGGCGATGAGACCGTCTTCCTCATAGACCCGGATCGTGGCGAGGGCGGCCGCGAGGCAGACGGCGTGAGAGTTGTAGGTGAGCCCTCCGGCGAATACATGGTCCTCGAAGTAGGCCGCCACTTGAGGCCGCATTCCGACGACCCCGAGGGGCAGGTAGCTCGAGGTGAGCCCCTTGGCGCAGGTGATCATGTCGGGGACAACGGCCCAGTGGTCAACCGCGAACCACGCCCCCGTCCGCCCGAAGCCGCTCATGACCTCGTCGGCGATCATCAAGATCCCGTAGCGGTCCAGAAGCTCGCGGACACCTTCCAGGTAGCCGTCGGGTGGCACGAGGATCCCGTTGGTCCCGGTCACCGGCTCGAGGATGAAGGCCGCGATGGTTCCCGGCCCCTCGAGCTCGATCGTCTCTTGGAGCTGCGCGAGGGCCTCTGCGGCCGAGGTCATCGGCCGCTCGGTGCCGTGGTAGAAGTCGAGGACATGGACGACTCCGGGGATGCCGGGCTCGTTGGGCCAGCGACGAGGGTCGCCCGTGAGTGTGATCGCCCCCGAGGTGGCGCCGTGGTAGGAGCGGTAGCGGGCGAGGATCTTGTTACGCCCGGTGACGGCTCTGGCGATCCGGATAGCGTTCTCGTTGGCCTCGGCGCCCCCGAGGGTGAAAAAGGACTTCTCGATGTCGCCGGGGAACAGCTCTGCAAGCTTGCGGCCCAACAGCGCCCGGGGCTCGGTGGCGGTGACGGCGGAGTTCGCGTAGGCGAGCTCTTGCGCCTGGCGGGTGATCGCCTCGATGACGCGGGCATCCCCGTGGCCGATGTTCACGCACATCAGCTGGCTGTTGAAGTCCAGGTAGCGCTTGCCGTCCGCGTCGTAGAAGTAGGCGCCCTTGGCTCGGACCACCGGTAGGGGCGAGACCTTCGACTGCACTGCCCAGTCGTAGAGGGTGTAGCGCCTCGACCACTCGATGATCTCCTCGGCGGACAGCCGCTGCGGCTTGGCTTCGGCGCTCATCTCGACCTCCAGTCTTCCCACGTTAGCGAGGTGCCAAGCGTCTCGATCGTGCGGAACCACCCGCTCCTTCGGCGACCATCCTGCCCCTTGCCTGCGGCTGTTGCAGCAGCGGCCCAGCTGGTTTCAAGTTGACGGCGCTGCTGACGGGCACTGCCCGGGTGGTTATGGCGCTTGGAGGCCCGTGACCAACATGAGGGCACCGATGTTCGTCGCGCCTTTCGCCCGGGCACCTGTGCAACCCGGGAGGGCCTGCCCTGACGGTCCGGCGGACCCGAACGCACAATGGGTGGTGTCGGCTGGGTGGCGTTTGTCACCGGCCAGCCAGCGCTTGCACAGATGATCCACGAACTCGCTTGCCGTCCAGCGAAGATCTCCCTCGGGCAGAGCTCGGACTGGGAGCCTTTCGGTTGTCTCCGTACTCGTGCACGCGTCGCCCCGATAGTGGCGGCTGAAGGCACCGTCTCGGGCTATGGCGGCGGAACGTCGGCGAAGGCCAGCGGAATGGGGCGAAAACGGCCGGGAGCCATCCCTCTAGTGAACGGCTTGGTCCAGCGAGCCCGCGAGGCGCCCGCTAAGGGAGGACGGCCGGACGAAGGGACCGCAACTACAAGACATTGCTTCCCCTGGACCGGGAGGCCGCGCGCGTGGGACGATCTGATGGACAAGCAGCCCGACGGATGTCTCGGGGTGATTGGGGGGGGAAGGCCATGGCACGAGTAATTGGTCGTACGCTGCACTCGACCTCGAGGCTCGGCGCTCTTGCCTGTTGCCTTGCGCTCATAGTCCTGCTGGGTGTGCAGGCGCCGACGTCTGCATCCGCGGGCGTTGTTTCCGCGAAGTCGGCCAGCGCGATGCTGCATCTCGGCCCCTCAGCTTCGCAGGCGAATATCGTGCCTCTCTCGGGCCATTACCCGGTCGCGTTCATCCTGTGCGATTTTGACGATTGGCACTACGAACCCAACAGCATCGCGTATTACCAGAAGCTCTGGACCCAGCAGAACAAGGCGGGCGTGTTCAGCTCTCTGGCGGACTACTTCCATGACGTGTCCTTTGGCCAGATGGACCTCAAGGGCTCGAAGGTACTGGGCTGGTTCCACATGACCGTCAACCCCGAAACCTGGTACGAGGGAGGCAACGGGAACAGGGAAAGCGTCAGGTGGCTCGACTGCGTGAACGCGGCAGAGGCATCGGGCAGCGTCGACTTCGCCTCGCTGAAGTACCGCGCGCTCGTCGCTGTTACGCCGTCCATAGAGGGCAAGATCACGGGGAAGGGTCTCGCGGCGGAACCGGCGCTGAAGCCCGGCCAGAAGAGGCCGGCTCCCGAGACGATGACTGTCGATTCGACCGCAGACTGGCCACCGGCTCCGTTCTTGATGAGCTTGCCCAGCACCTCGGCGTTCCCGTTTGGTGAGAACGTCCGAGTCACGAAGGTAAGCGGCCATACTCTGACGCTCACTCGTGGCTTCAACGAGGGGGTCAAACAGCTACCAGGGCCATTCGCGGCCGTCCCGCCTGGAGGCATTGCTGTCGTGGACAGCGACGACGACTTCGCATACGTCGGACCGGTGACCGTCTACTCGCAGGAGGGTGCCCAGAGCTGCACGGGACTGGCCGACACGTTCTGCCCGAAGATCTTCGTCACTGCCCCGCAAGGAGCCATGGGCTACACCACATTGAAGCTCGGGATTGCGAACCTGTTCGCCGGTGACGACCTGCACGACGGCAACGTCAATGCCGGCGTTGGTGACTCCGCGCACGAAGTGGGCCACACGACCGGCTACAACCACAGCCGTGTGCTGTCCACCTCGACTACTGACTACAACGACTGTTACGACCAGATGAGCTACAACGCGTGTGGACTGCCAGGCTTCCCGGGCGAGGCAGGGCCGCCTGACGGGGTGCTCAACTATGACGCGATCAACCTCGAGTTCCACGGTTGGATCCCTTCAAAGGCCATCTACAACTCGGCCGACCGCCCGCTGAAACAGACCACGCTCACACTGCACGCCCTCAGCGACCCGAACGCGCTGCACGCATTGGGGAAGTCGTACCTCGACGTACACATCCCCTCGCATGTCCAGATCGAGGATGTCTCGCCCAACAACGTGAACCCGACGATCCCCCCGACCTGTGCCGGCAAGGGATACCACTGTGTCAAGAGCCAGTACCTCACCGTCGAGTACCGACAGCGGTACGGCTTCGACCAGTCCCTGCAGGAGGAGTCCGTCAACACCGCGTGCGGCGCGGTCGCCCCTGCCGTGGGTGCAGTGGTGTTGCACCTGTACGCCCCAGACCCGAACAACAATCCCGGCCAAAACATCTCGTACCTGGTGGACTCGTACCCGGGCAAGAAGGCCAGGAACGGGAACCCGGTCTTTCTCCCGCATTGCGCCGCGCTTCAGCCCGGGGATGACTACGCCGACCCCGCCCACAACACCTACGTGGCTGTGAATTCCTTCGACAAGTCCTCGTTCACGGCCACGGTGACGGTCGGATCGTCGAAACTCACGCCCCGGCTGGTGTACTCGGGCAAACTGACCAGCTTCCAGGGTCAGGATGCGACATTGGCCGCGGATCTGACGGTCGGCGGAGCGCCGGTCCCGGACCAGCCGGTGAGCTTCTCGCTCGGAGGGGACCACTGCGGCCCAGTCACGACCGATGCGTCCGGGTATGCATCCTGCCAGGTGACCGACACTCTCGGAGTGGCCACCTGGCCGGTCACGGCGTCATTTGCCGGAGACTCCGTCTACAACTCGGCAAGCGCAAAGGCGGCGGTCGCAGTCTGGACACCCCAGGGTTTCCAGCCTCAGGCGCTTACTGACCGGGCCCCGGCGCTCGCTTACTACGGGGGCGAGCTATTCGCGGCCTGGCTAGGCGCTACTGGAGACTCGATCGGCTACTCCGCCTACAACGGCTCGAGTTGGACACCACAGGCGTTCGTCACCTGGTCGGGGGGTGCGGCGCTCACCTCCGCGGCGCCTGCGCTGGCCGTCTTCGACGGTGAGCTGTACGCCGCCTGGACCGGCAAGACCGGCAACAAGATCTACTACTCGGCCTACAACGGCTCGAGCTGGAGCCCACAGCAAACCGTGAGCGGATCGTGGGGAAGCGCCCTCACCAACGCGAAACCGGCACTGGCGGTCTACGACGGCAGGTTGTACGCGGGCTGGAAAGGCAAGACCAGCGACCGCATCGGCTACTCGGCATTCGACGGCTCGAGCTGGGCGCCGCAGGTGTTGCTGTCGGAGAAGACCGATTACGCCCCGGCGTTTGTCGGCGACCCGTCCAACGGGTCGCTGGTCATTGCATGGACGACCTCGAGCAATCGGATCAACTACCTGTACTGCTGCGTGGTGCCGGTCTTCACTATCTCACAGGCACTGACGAATGAAGCTCCTGCCATGGCGTTCATGGGTACCGACACGCTGTATGTCGCGTGGAAGGGAATGACGGGCGACTCGGTCGCCTACAAGGCCTCGATCAACGGCGGGGGCTGGACTCCACAGGCCTTCGAGCCCCAGGCTCTCACCGACCAGGGCCCTGCGCTTGCCGTCAACGGCGACACCCTCTACGCGGGCTGGAAGGCGAAGAGCGCGAACACGGTCGGCTTCGCGTCGGCCAACATGCCGCCTTGAGACTGGGAGACCAGATGGCTCATCGGCACCTCGTACGGTCCGACCAACAAACTCCCAAGTAGTCGGCGATGTCGCACGGCGGGTTCCACGAATCGTTCGTGACGGGAAGCTCTTGCGCGACCAAGCTCCGCCGATGTTGTCGAAATAGCCGTCTGGTTCGGTCGGGTTCCACCGCTGACCTAGCGGGCGGGATCGGTGCACGGATGATAACGATCGGTCGCGCCCGCGGGAAGAGCGCTTCTCGGATCGGGAGGAACTGCGCGGATGGGTCGTAGCGGTCGGCCACCGAGGCAGGGTTCGTTCGCGGGCGTGCCGCGCCGACCCGGCCAACGTCGTTGTGCGAGACATGGGCGTGATAATCCACCGAAATCGGGGGTTATCCCCTGCTTGTCCTCTTGGAAGCCACAATCTGAGCTGCCTATGATGAAGCCGGATGATTTGAGACTTAGTGGGAGCGGTCCCGCACCGACGGAAAACGTTTCCACCACCGCAGCCAGCAGCGGGGGCCGGCTAACCTTGTGCCCCCCGGCTGGCTGTGGCCCGTGATCAGCTCGCATCCCGGCAGAGTATGGCGGCATTTTCACCTTGGGGAGCGGTAGCTGATTGTCGCGCTGAGGTGTTCAGCGGCCGGCGGCTGCGCTCACGAACCGCATGCGCTAGGGCTGGAGCTCGCGCCCCGCAGGACGATGCCAACGACTGGACAGCACCGGAACGTTGCGAACAGAGAGCGGGGCAAGTGTCCGGCCTTCGACGCGGCAGCGGTACGGCGGAGGCTTGCCGGTGTTCGGGGCGACGTTCTGTCTTGCGACTGCCCCAGCGCGGACAGCGCGGCACTTCGGGGATGGAGGGTGCACACCCTGCGGAGGATCCATCGACAACGTGGCGCGTTCGCGGCGAAGATAGACCCATGGCCGCGCCACAACTCCCTCGTAGATACCTAGAGCCCGGCTGGTTCACCCGGAACGTCTTCAATCGTGCGGTGGCGGTGCTCACCCGAGCGGGTATGAGCGTGTGGGGATCACGCGAACTACGGGTCCGCGGGCGCAAGAGCGGGGAGTGGAGGTCAACGCCGGTCAACCTGCTCGGCTTCGCCGGCGAGCACTACCTGGTGGCTCCTCGCGGCGACACGCAGTGGGTTCGCAACCTGCGTGTCGCCGGTGATGGCGAGTTACGGTTGGGACGGCACAATCAGGCGTTCCAGGCGACAGAGTTGGCAGACGCGGAGAAGCTCGAGGTCCTGCGCGCCTATCTCAAGCGCTGGAAAGCGGAGGTGGGCGTCTTCTTCGGCGGGATCGGCGCCGATGCCTCGGATGCCGACCTGCTTCGCATCGCGCCCAACCACCCGGCGTTTCGCCTCGCGTTCATCAAAGGCGCGTGAAGCGCCCGTAAGGCGCCAATCGCTCTGGTCTGGCCGAGGCGACGCACCGGATCGCGAGTAGAACTTGCAGACCGGAGAGAACTTCACAGCCCGGCCGAAGGAGAGGACCTAGTGTCAGCATCATCGCAGGACTCGCTGGCATCAGCTCCAGCACAAACGACGAATCGGCACCCGCCGTCGTGGTTCTCAGGCTGGCGCGTGCCGAACCCGCTCGCCACCCTTGACCCGATCCTCAAGCGCGACGAAGCCGACATCTTGTTCATCGCGGGCAACCTCGCCCTCGTCGCCTTCGACCTCATCGAGTGGCCAATCGCAGCGCTCATGCTCGCTTCGCACGCGATGGCCCGAAGCCGCTTCAAAGTCCTCCGAGCGGTAGCCGAAGTGGCCGAGGAAGCAGGATGACCGCCCTCGCCGCCCGGTCGCTGGCCGGTACTGGGCGGAACAAGTCCTGTTCGGGTAAGTCGCGGGCGAGCAGTGAGACGACGTACTCGCCTTAGAGCGGGACATCCACGAGCAGCGTACAAGCGTTGATCGACCCGAAGAACAACGCCGGCAGAACACTTGGCACGAGCGAGCACAACCCGCCCCCACCCTGTGCGAGCAACCTTGCGCCGGCCAGGACGGCCCACAACGGCCCAGGAAGCCTGGGGAAATAGCTCAACTCCGAAGCGTGGCTCGGTGCTGGCTCTCGACCGCGTCGATGCACTGAGTCCGGAGCTCTGCCACCTCGGCATCGGTCAGGGTCCGGTCAAGAGCGCAGAACCGCAACCGGTAGGCCACAGAGCGCGAACCCTCGTTCACTCCCGTTCCCCGATAGACATCGAAGAGTTCCACCGATTCGCACAGGTCGCCGGCAGCGCGACGAAGCGTCGCTTCGATCGCTGCCGCAGGGACCGAGTCTGCGACGACGAACGCGAGGTCGACGTCACTCGAGGGGAAGCGGCTCACCGGTCGTGCGACCAGCGGCCGCCGAGGTGCGGCGGCCAGCTTCTCTAGGTCGAGCTCGAGCCAGCCTGCCCTCGGGTACGGGAGGTCGTATGCCTGAAGCGTCTCAGGGTCGACCTCACCGACAAAGCCGAGCACGGTGTCGCCGGCGACGATCTCCGCGGTCCGAGCCGGGTGGAGGCCGGGCTTGCTGGCAGGGCGTAGCTCGGCACCTTCCAGTCGCAGCGCATCCGCGATCACTCGCCAGGCGTTCGCAGCCGCACCGGCGTCGTCGTCGACGTCCGCAAGAAGCAGCCCGATCAACTCCCACTCGTCGGGCAGCTCCGGGGCCGGCCCCTCTCGCTCGCCCGGCAAGGCAAACACGTCGCCGATCTCGAATAGCCGGAGCCACGGATGGCGGTGGCCGACGTTGTGACGCGCCGCCCCGAGCAGGCCCGGCAGCAGGCCCCCTCTGAGCACTGACTCCTCCGCGACCATGGGGTTCAGCAACGGGACCAAGGCGCTCACCACTCCTGCGCGTTCCTGGTCCCGCGGTTCGACGATCGACGTCGTCCATGCCTCGTGAGCGCCAAGCCCGGCCAGGATTCGCCTCAGCCGGCGCCGGAGGGACTGCAGCTCGGTGAGCCGACCGACATAGGGAGACCGCCGCTGGGACACCGGTAGCTCCTGGTAGCCGATCCGCCGCGCTACCTCCTCGGCGACATCCACCTCCCGCCGGACGTCAGGGCGGAACGACGGCACCTCGACCTCGAGAACCCCGGTTGCGGTCGGTTCACCGGGCAAACTCGTGACGAAGCCGAGCGGACCCAGGAGCCGTGCGATCTCGGCGTCCTGGAGCTCTGTTCCAAGAAGTGCACCAACCCGCTCGGCCCGGACCGGTATTCGCCACGGCACGTACGAGACAGGGTGTGCGTCGAGCCAACCCGATGCGACCACCGGCGGAGCGACCCCAGCCGCTCGGGCGGCCGCGGTCACGAGCTCGCAAAAACGCAGCGCCGCGCGCTCCATGCCTCTCGGATCCACACCGCGCTCGAACCGCACGGAGGCCTCACTCCTCAGCCCAATCCATCGTGCAGTTCGAGCAATGGCCAGAGGAACAAAGGAAGCGTCCTCGAGCAGCACGCGCGAAGCGTCATGGGTGATCTCGCTCGACTGGCCACCCATGATGCCTGCGATCCCGACCGGGCGGTCGTCGGCGTCGCATATCAGGCAGTCGCACGCCGCGAGGGGATCGTCCGAGCTGGCCGGTCGAGTCCCGAGCACTCGGGTGACTCCGTCAAGGGTGACGATCTCTTCGCCGGGCCGCGCCGCCCGAACGCGCAGCCCAAGGCCTCCGAGCCGATCGAGGTCGTAGGGATGGGTCGGCTGACCAAGCTCGAGCATGACGTAGTTCGACGCGTCGACGATCGAGTCGATCGGTCGCATCCCGGCCAGGGTCAGCCGGCGGCTCACGACCGCGGGTGAAGCCACACTGGTCACGCCGAGCAGCACCTTGCCCACGAGCCGATGGCACAGCTCCGGCGCCAACACCTCGACGCTCGCGTACCTAAGAGCCGGCTCGGGGCCTTCCTCGACGACAGGCTCGGGCAAGTGCAGCGGCAGCCTCAGGCGGGCGGCGATGTCCCGTGCGACGCCCGCAATGCAAAGGCAGTCGGGCCGGTTGCCCTCGATGGCGAGGTCGAACACGACATCGGGCTCGAATGCGGCGCCCAGGTAGTCGCCAAGCGGGAGTCCCAGTTCGACACCGGCATCCGACCGGGGACCACGCGGTTCGCCGGGTCCTGCCGATCCACCCGGTCCGCCGGGTCCTGTCGGACCGCCATCGGTCCGCCCGAGCACGAGGATTCCCTCCTGGTCCTCCGACAACCGCAGCTCGCGACCCGAGCACAGCATCCCGTTGGAGACCACGCCCCGCATCCGCCGCTGCTCGATACGAAACTCCCCCGGCAGCACCGCACCAACCGGCGCGAACACGACCACGTCTCCGACCTCGAAGTTCCAGGCACCGCAGACGACCTCGACCGGTTCGCGGCCGCCCGCATCGACCACGACCCGCCTGATCCTGTCGGCCTTCGGGATCGCGGCGATCTCGACCACGCGAGCCAGCACGACATCGCGCAATCCTTCGCCGACCTTTTCCACGCCCTCGACGACCAGGCCGAGCGCGTCGAGATCGGCTGCGAGCGCGGCAAGTTCCGCGCGGTCGGTCGGCCGCGTCTCGAGCGGGGTCAGTTCCCGCAACCACGACAGTGGAACGCGCACTTCCTCGTCTCCTCAAGTCTCGTCTGTGCTGCCTTGGCGGTGCCTGCTGGCGCCTTGGTGCCTCCTGACGCCCTGGCACACCTTGGCACGCCTTGGCCCTTGGCGGTGTCTTGGTGTCCTAGTGCCTCACACTTTGCCCTGCCTTGTCCAACTCCGCCGGCAACACGGGGGCCCACACCCTCGCATACCGGGTCACCTGAAGATCCTGTGAGCCGGCGGACACGCAGGTTTCGAACGATCCCGGGCCCTGGACTTCGACCGTGGACCCACGCGAACAACCAGCCGCGTGGCAACGCGGCACCGCGCCAGAGCCACAACTCCCCAACGCGGTGGCCCACCCACGCGCCGGACTCGAACCAGAGCTCAGAACTGCCCGAGGAACCTCACATCGTTCTCGATCATCACCCTCAGGTCCGCGATTTCGTGACGCATGATCGCCAACCGGTCTATACCGAATCCGAAGGCGAATCCCGTCCATTGTTCGGGATCGACGCCGGTCGCCTCGAACACGGCCGGGTGCACCATCCCGCAGCCCCCGAGCTCGATCCAGCCGACGCCGGCGCAGGTCCGGCAACCTTCACCGCCACAGATCACACACGACATCTCGAACTCGGCAGACGGCTCGGTGAACGGGAAGTACCCAGGCCGCAGCCGGGTCCTGGTCCCTTCGCCAAAGATGGCACGAACGAAGGTGTCGATCGTGCCCTTCAAGTCTGCGAAGGTGACACCCCGATCTACGACGAGTCCCTCGATTTGGTGGAACACGGGAAGATGTGACGAGTCCGGCGTGTCCTTGCGGTAGGTGCGGCCCGGCACCACGGCGTAGATCGGCAGGACGCCTCGCTCGAGGAGCCGGATCTGCACCGGCGAGGTATGGGGGCGCAGCAGAACACTCCACGGCTCGCCGAAGTCGACATAGAACGTGTCGAGAGGGCTCCGGGCAGGGTGATCCTCAGGGATGTTGAGTGCCTCGAAGTTCCGCCACCCTGTCTCGACCTCGGGACCCTCGGCAATCTCGTAGCCCATGCCGACGAAGACATCCTCGAGTGCCTCACGCACCTGTGTGACCAGATGCAGGTGACCGGCGAGACGCCCCGGCAGCACCTCGGTCAGGTCCAGGCGGTCCGCTGCGAGCCGCTCGACTCTGCCGGCCGCGACGAGCTCGGCCCGCCTGGCATCGGCGATCGCCTCGAGCCGCGTGCGCAGCTCGTTCAGCAGCCGACCGAGCACCCGGCGCTCCTCGGGCGCGATCGACCCCAGCTTCTGGTGCATCTCCGAGAAACGGGACCGTTTCGACCGGAACGCCACACGCTCACATTCCCCGAGTGTTGCCAGATCGGTGGCTCCTTCGAGCGCGGCCGTCGCCTCGGCCTCGAGCTGCGCGATCTGCTTGGCCGGATCGGTCGTCACGACGCCACCTTCGAACCCCTGGTCCTGCGGTCTGATCGGAACATGCTAGGGCACCTTCAACTAACGGATCGGCGGCGCCGAACTGCATCGAAGCAGAGCACCGCAGCGGTCATCGCCACGTTCAACGACTCTGTTCCATCTGCCATCGGGATCGTGATCGAACCGTCCAGCCCGGCAACGACCTCGTTGGGCAGTCCGGCCCCCTCGTTACCGAGCACGAACGCCGTCGGGCCATCCAGGTTCGCGACTGCATAGTCCGTCCCCCCTTGGGGAACCGTCGCCCAGCACCGGTAGCCGAGCGCGGCAAGACTCCCGAGCGCCTCGGCCGCCATGACATCAGTCACGAGCGGCACCCTGAACACTGCGCCGGCGCTCGCGCGCACCACCTTCGGATTGAACGGGTCGACAGTCCCCGAGCAGCAGATGACACCAGAGACCTTGGTGGCACCCGCGATACGGAGGACCGCCCCCAGGTTGCCGGGATCGCGCACGTCCACGCACACGAGAACCACGTCGCGTTCCGCGCTCTGCCCTGGCCGGGACAGCAGTTCGTCGAGCCCGAGGTCGACAGCCTCGACGACTGCACAAACCGATTGTGGGCTCACGGTGTCAGCCACCCGCTCCATGATGCCGGGACCGAGCTCGAAGACTGCCAGTCCGGTCCGGCCCGCCCGAGCGACGATGGCGGCCACCGGCGCCGACGACCGCCAGTCTGTGGCGACGAAAAGGCACTCGACGGGCGCACCCGCGTCGATCGCGGCCTCCACAATTCTCACGCCCTCGGCAACAAAGGCGTGCTCGGTCTCGCGCACGCTCGAACGACGGAGCAGCCGCCGCAGGCGCTGGACCCGGTGGTCGCGCGCCCCGAGCCTGCTCATGTTGCCGCTCATGTTGGCACCAACACTCAAGTTGACGTTGATGCTTAGGAGGCCGCCCTGTCGGGCTCCACGCCGACCCCTTCCCCGCCCACGTGATCGAGTGCCCCGAGGGTGACCCGTACCAGTGCCGAAAACGCCTGTGGGTCACGGACCGCAAGATCGGCAAGCATCTTGCGGTCGACGTCCACCTCCGCCTTGTGCAGGCCGGCAATGAACCGGCTGTACGTCGTGCCGTTGAGACGTGCCGCGGCATTGATGCGCTGGATCCAGAGCTTACGGAAGTCACCCTTTCTGGCCCTGCGGTCGCGGTAGGCGTACTGGAGCGAGTGCATGACTTGCTCGTTCGCCGCCCGGTACGAGCGCGACTTGTTGCCGTAGAAGCCCTGCGCGCGTTCGAGGACGGTCCTCCGGCGCTTCTTGCCGTGGACTGCGCGCTTGACCCTGGTCATTTCGGGGCTCCCTTCATCATCAATTCGAGTGCGATCTGTGGCATTGCAAAGATTCGGTCGGAGAGGCCGAGCCCAGTGCCGGACGGGGACCCGGGCGAGACGGTGACCCGGGACGGCAGGCTTGGCCGGGGCCTCAGATCCCGAGCAGCCGGCGAACGCTCTTGCGGTCGGCCGGAGAAACCCCGACCTCGCGGGCGAGACGGCGGGTCCGAACCGATGACTTCTTCTCGAGAAGGTGGCCGCGGTTCTGCTGCCGACGCCTGATCTTGCCGGTCCCGGTGATCTTGAAACGGGCCACTGCACCCCGGTCCGTCTTCTGCTTCGGCATTTCCGTACCCCTTCGTCTTCGTCTCGTACTTCGCTTGATGCTCCACGGCCTTCGACCGGCGAGTCGTGCCCTTCTTGCGGCACAGCTCCGTGACCGACGACCCGCAAGGGTTTCGACCCGGCCTGTGCAGCTGGCTCCTGACACCGAACAACCAGCCGGTGGCCCTTTCTGCGGGTGCTCCCGCCCGCCAGCCGCCCGCCGACATGCCGGTCCAGCGGACTTGGCCGGCGAGGAGGGAGTCTCCCTCCGGGCACCTCGACTCGGTGCTACTTCGTCTAGGTGTGCGTCTCCACCTGCGTATGCGACTCCAAGTTCGCGTGACTGTTGTCCGGCACTACCTCGTCGGGTCCTGGCCCAGTCACGTCAGGTGACTGTGACCCGAAGTCACCCGTTGTCACAATCCCGGCCGGCGCGTTTCCGTTCGAGATCACCCGTTGTCGTTCCTCGGTCAACTGTTTCGCGTCTGATGACTGTTTCGCCCGCTTGTCCGGTGCGAGCACCATGACCATGTTCCGTCCGTCCAGGCGGCCCTCCATCTCGATCTTGGCCACTCCGTCGATCTGCTCTGTGATCCGCTCAAGAATGCGCTTGCCAAGGTCGGGGTGGATGACCTCCCGTCCCCGGAACATCACCGTCACTTTGACCTTGTGGCCCTCGCTCAGGAACCTGAGGACCTGGCGCGTCTTGGTGTCGAAGTCACCTGGGCCGATCTTCGGCCGGTACTTCATCTCCTTGATGCCGACATTGCTCGTCTTGCGCCGCGACTCCTTGGCTCGTTGCGCCGCATCGAACTTGAACTTCCCGTAATCCATGATCCGGCAGACCGGGGGATTCGCCAGAGGCGCCACCTCCACCAGGTCGAGATCCTGCTGCTGGGCAATGGCGAGCGCCTGCGCGAGAGGCGTGATCCCGAGCTGGCGACCTTCAGCGTCGACAAGCCGGACCTCACGAGCACGGACACGGTCGTTGATCCGTGGCTCATTGGAACTGGGAACAGTGGTGATTGGGCGTCGTCCTCTCGCTAGGGCCGAGACACTTCTCGACCGTACGAAAGGGAAGCCGGCAACGCCGACCGGTCACTCTCAAGACCCGGCGCACACATCGGCAGCACCGACAGTGGCCGGGTGGGAGTCACGCCATGGGCGCAGCCCCGCTTCCCTCAGTTGTCACCACGTACGCTAGCAGCATGAGCAGCCTGTGGACACCAGAAGGTGAACATCGCGTGCCGCGGCCGGGCGAAACTGGATCCGGTACAGCAGGATCCGCTGGCCCCGGAACGCCTGGAAGCCCCGGAGGCCCCGAAAGCCCGGGAACGCCGGGAACGCCGGGCGGGCCGCAACGAAAGCCGCTGGCGGCCCGTCGCGCGGGGGCCGAACCGGGCACCATGAGCGAGGACGAGCTGGCAACCGAGGAGGAGCTGCTCGAGGTGGCCAAGCACCTTGCCGCTGCCCCGGCGGAGGATGTGGTCGCGAACCATTGCTACGGGCTCTTCGAGCTCGCAGCCCTGCACCTCTCCCAACAGCCGCCCCAGCTCGACAAGGCACGACTGTCGATAGACGCCCTTGGTCTACTGGTCGACGGGCTCGGCGACCGTCTCGGCCAACATGCCAAGGCGCTCACAGACGGCCTGTCCCAACTCCGTCTCGCATTTGTCCGGATCGCCTCCGCGGCGTCGGCACCCGACGAGCAGGCCGACTCGGAACCGGGAGCCTGACTACCCGCCCGACAGGCCCAGCAACTCGACAATCTCGGCCCATCCACCTTCGCTCGCAGGGGCGAGCACCTGGTCCGCGCACGCGAGCACCGCCGCCGACGCGTCGGCGACGGCGAGAGCGAAGCAAGCTCCCTCGAGAAGCTCCACATCGTTGTCCGAGTCCCCGACCGCGAGCACGCGACCCGCATCCAGCCCCCGGGCGGCACAGAACGCCAGGACTCCGGCCCACTTGCTCACTCCGAGCGCCCGCAAGCTCAGGTGGAGACCGCCATGTGTCCGGTCGGTGGAAATCGCAGCCGCCACCGGTGACCGGGCCGTCACCTGAGCGGCCAGATCTCGTACCAGGGAAGGCTCGCCACCCAGGAGCGTGAACGCCAGGACTCTCAGGGTCCGTACAGCTGTCCACGGATCCTCCTCACGCACCCACGGCCCGAGACGGCGAAGGTACTCGGGATGAGTGAGCGGGTGCTCGCCGAGCACCACGTCTCGACCCGGGTCATCCACGTTGATACACGGGCTGATGCCCAGCTCCTCGAGGGTCTTCAGCACCTCGGCGGCAGCCGCGGGGCTGAAGGCGTGCCTGCAGAACGGCGTGGTCGCGCCGAATTCCAGCCCGATCGCACCATCGAGGAACACCCCCGGCAGGGCGACTCCGTTCACCTCCATCACCGGCCAGGCGCTCCGTGCCCGGCGACCCGTGGCGGCCAGCACCGGGACCGAGGCGGCACCAAGGACCGAGAGTGCCCGAAGCGTGCGGGGATGGCTCAGTCCCGTGCCGTCCCAAAGCGTCCCGTCGAGGTCGGTCACGACGAGGTCGATCCGAGGTGGAAAGGTCCGCTCGGCCATCGCGCACCGTACCGCAGACGAGCTCGGAGCCGGTCCGGAAGCTGAAACTGGTCTCATCTGCCGTTGACGACGTCGTCGAAGCGGTAGAGGAGCACTTCCGAGACCGCTTCGAAGCCGAGCCTCCGGTATATGGCGTTCGAGCCGGGGTTACGGAGCTGGGCGTACAGCACCGAGTTGGCACCTTCTGCGCTGCGAACCCGCTCACACAGCGCCCCGACGCACGCAGCCGCGTATCCCCGGCGGCGCCACTGCGGCGGTGTGAAGACGGCTCCGATCCGGGAGATGCCGCCGAGCGGTCCTGTGGCACGCGCCATGCATCGGGCCCCGGCGTCGTCCCAGACAAAGAGCCGACCGGTCGACAATGCCGAGTCGACAACCGGGGAGACCTCGCTGACAGGTGAACCGGTCTCGACCTGGAAGGCCGACCACCACTTGATCATCATCTCCCGCTCGGAGAGATCCGCGCGTCGGAGCCGCCCGGGCACAGCCTCGGGCTGGACAAGGCGGCCGAGCGCGTAAAGGCGTTGTGCGTCCTCCACGACCGCGGCCGTCCTCACCCGTTCGGCCCAGCAGCCCGCGAACGCCGAGGTCGCCGATGCCTCGCCGACGACACCTGAGAGGCGGTGTCCCTCACCGGAGATCGCCGCGGCGATGGTGTGGGCGTGATCGCGCCGCATGGGCGCGATCGCTGCGGGATGGCCCGTCGGGGACTCGATGGCGAGGCCGGCGAGGCCGTCGTCCGCCTCGAGCAACCAATATCGGCCGGGGGCGCCCGAGTCGGCCCGTTGCTTCATGACACTCCAGATCACGTTGAGCTCGACGGGATTGGCGGTCAGATAGTCGCCTGCCCGCTCGATCGCCGCGGCGGCGTCGGTCATGGCTTCCACATGCGAGCTGCCCATGTCCCCTAGCCTGCCACTGCTTGGGCCGCCGCCATCACGGGTCCGACGATCTCCAGAGAGCCGGACCCATGCTGCCATCGACGATCGGGTCGCTCACAGCACTCGACGGGCCCCTGTACTTCATCACGAGCACGACAGCTGCCATCGAGCTCACCGACGTCAGGTTGTCCGAGTCCTCCGGCACCTTGCCCGACACGGCGACAGCCGGCTGGGAAGACAGTGGGTCGAACGGTGGAAACCACACCGTCGACGCCTGGCGGTCCCTGTCCGGCGCAGCGGGACCGGCGCGCCGAAGGCCCCTGTGCCGAACCTGAGCGACAGCTCCACCCTCACTGGTCAACGCCGCCAAGTCGGCCAAGAGCGTCGCGCTCGGCCTCGACAAGGCCAGCAGGTGGACCGTCGCGCGCAGCTCCCATCCGACCGTGCTGAACGATCCGGCAGGCGTGCCCGGCCCGAGGCGACCAGCATCGTCGGTGACTGCCACACCGTGTACTGCCACTCGAGTGCCAGTCCGTCGCTTCGCGGAAGGACTTACGGCCCTAAAGAGGGAAGCACGCTCACGCCGGCGTGACCGCCCCTCTCGGGCTGTGAGCGGGCACGGCTTGACGGTCCGCAAGCAGCCCCCCGACGGGCGTGAGCGCAACGGCCTCGTAACGCCCGCCCGGGGCGGCGGCGGCCGTGAAGGCGACCCGGCTGCCGATGTCAATCTGCCGGGTGCCGTCGGTGATCGCCGTGGCGTGAAACCCGAACACGGCACCGTTCACGGTCACGACGAGCCCGCGCCCTCGTTCTGTGTCGAAGGCCTGGACCTGCCCTAGTCGCGAGACAAGCGTTCCGCCGGCCACGACGTCCACGAACGCTTGCCCGTCTTCGCCGCGGGTGCCGGTCGGGGAGGCGCTCAATGCACGATCTTGGCGATCGAAAGCTCGATGATATCGGTGGCGCCCCGTTCCTTCAGCTCCGGGATCAGCACATTGATCTCGGATTTCGGAACCACCGCCTCGACGGCGTAGCCGGCTTCGCCGGACAGCTTCGAGACTGTCGGCGAGCGCATCGAGGGCAGTACGGCGATGATGGCGGGAAGGTCGGCGGGCGAGACGTTCAGTTTCACGAGGACCCTTCCCCGGGCTTCGAGCGCACCCTGCAGCAAGACAAGCAGTTGCCCCATTGCACGGAGCTTCTCCGGGTCGGCGACCGAGACGGGATTCGCGATCAACTCTGTGTACGACAACAGGAGCGTGTCGATCACCCGCAAGCCCGCCGCCCGAAGTGCCCGTCCGGTCTCGGTGATCTCGACGACGGCGTCGGCGATGTCGGGAATCTTCGCCTCGGTCGCCCCGAAGGAGAAGCGGACCTCGGCTTGCATCCCCCTCTCCGCCAAGAACCGCTTGGTGAGCTGTGGGTACTCGGTCGAGATCCGGCAACCCTGCGGGAGATCCTCCACCTTTTGAGCCGCCGATTCGTCACTGACCGCGAGCACGACCTTGACCGGTTCGGCCGTCGCCTTCGAATAACGCAGCTCACCGAGGCTGACGACATCGGCGCCCGTCTCCTCCACCCAGTCACGGCCGGTCACGCCGAGGTCGAACAGACCCTCTGCCACATAGGCCGGGATCTCCTGGGGCCGCAGGATGTGAACCTCGTCGACGCGCGGGTCGTCAATCGTGGCCCGGTAGTCCACCTCGGAGGTGCGGCGGACCGCCAGGTCGGCCGCGGCGAACAGTTCGAAAGTCGCACGCTCCAGCGAGCCTTTAGGGAGAACCAGCCGTAGCATCGCCTAGGTCGCGTCTCCTGTTGCGTCAGCCGTCGCGGCGCCCGAATTGCTCGGGAGTCCCGCCCCGACCAGTGCCAGCCGCCGGAGCAAGCTTGCCATTTCGATCGCGCTCGTGGCCGCCTCGGCGCCCTTGTTGCCGAGAGCTCCACCCGCGCGCGCCAGAGCCTGGTCCAGGTTCTCGGTCGTGAGAACGCCGAAGACCACCGGCAACTTCGTGTCGAGCTGGACACGCTGTATGCCCGCAGCGCACTCGCCGGCGACGAAGTCGAAGTGCGAGGTCTCGCCGCGGATCACTGCCCCGAGACAGACGACGGCGTCGTATCGGCGAGTCGTGGCCATTGCCATCGCTGCGAGCGGCAATTCGAACGCTCCTGGCACCCAGGCAACGGTCCTGTCGGCCTCGGCGACGCCGCTGCGGTCGAGCTCGGCCAGCGCGCCGGCCAGGAGCAGACTGGTCACGTGCCCGTTGAACCGGCTGCAGGCGACGGCGATCCGCAGCCCGCTCCCGTCGGCCGTGCCCCGAATGCCCTCGCCCTCGAGGTCGTCGATCGCCGGCAGGCGATGGGTCGACCTCTGGGCCGCGAAGTGCCCGGGCTGCCGGTCAACTTCCACGTGGAGCGACTCGTCAGCAGACACCATCGATGTCCCCGGGATCACCGGCAGCCTTCTTCGCCGTCATCTCCGGCGTGGCACCCCCCGGCACGGCACCCCCCGGCGTGACCAGGTCGAGGCCGCTGAGCAGGTGGCCCATTCGTTCCCGCTTCGTCCGCAGGTATCTCACATTCTCCGGGTTCGCCGCCGGCTCCAACGGCACCCGGCCGACGATGTCGAGCCCGTAACCCTCGAGCCCCCCGTACTTCGCCGGGTTGTTGGTCATGAGGCGCATCTTCGTCACGCCGAGCTCCACGAGGATCTGGGCACCTATGCCGTACTCCCGGCTGTCGACGGGCAGCCCTAGCTCGACATTCGCGTCGACGGTGTCCCTGCCCTTGTCCTGGAGGTGATAGGCGCGCAGCTTGTGGGTGAGGCCGATTCCCCGCCCTTCGTGGCCGCGGAGATAGACGATCACCCCGACGCCCTCCTCGCTGATCCTGCGGATCGCGGCTTCCAACTGCGGCCCGCAGTCGCAGCGAAGCGAGCCGAAGACGTCGCCGGTCAAGCACTCGCTGTGCACCCGGACGAGCACGCTGTCCTTGCTGGACACCTCGCCCGCCACGAAAGCGAGGTGCTCTTCGCCGTCGAGCAGTGATCTGAAGCCGTAGGCGGTGAACTCGCCGTATTCGGTCGGGATGCGTGCCGCCGCGACCTGCTCCACGAGCTTCTCCCGGTGGTGCCGGTAACGGACGAGGTCCGCGATCGAGATGACGAGAAGGCCATGGTCTGATGCGAACCGCTCCAACTCGGGCTGGCGCGCCATTCGTTGCTTGTCCTCGGTCACGATCTCGCACAGCAGTCCAGCCGGGTAACAACCTGCGAAGCGGGCGAGATCGACCGTCGCTTCGGTGTGGCCGGCGCGCTTTAGGACCCCGCCCGGCCTATATCGCAACGGGAGGACGTGTCCTGGTCGGGCGAGGTCGGCCGGCTTGGTGTCGGGGCTGATGAGCGACTTGATCGTCGCCGCCCGATCGGTCGCAGAGATGCCCGTCGTCGTGCCGTGGCGGTAGTCGACCGTCACCGTGAAAGCAGTGCGCTGGGACTCTGTGTTGTGGGAGACCATGAGGGGCAGCTCGAGCTCGTCGAGGCGATCGGGAGTCAGCGGCACACAGATCAACCCTGAGGTGTGCGCCAGGAAGAACGCCACCTTCTCGGGCGTGGCGAACTCCGCCGCCATGACGAGGTCTCCTTCGTTCTCCCGGTCCTCGTCGTCCATCACGACGACCATCTCGCCTCGCCCGATAGCGGCGATCGCCTCCTCGATGCTGGCCATCGGCACGTCGATCTCCGCCTCCTTCTCCGGCACCGAGCCTACCGGCGACGACGGAGCCACGAACTCGCACCTCAACGTGTCCCGGTTTCGCCTTCCGCTGCCGACACCTGCGGGAAGTGCACAGGCTCCGGATCCATGTCGATACGCAAGTCGGCGCCGAGCCGGCGAACCGAGACGATCCGGCCGCGCCAGGCATCTGCCATCGTCGTGACGCCAGGCCCGGCGAAGACCGGCCGACCGTCGTCGCCTCCGAGAAACGCCGGCGCCAGGTACCACACGTACCGGTCCACCAAGCCGTCGCGGTGGAAGGCGTGAGCGACGTGCGAGCCGCCTTCGACGAGCAGCTGCAGGACGCCGCGCCGGCCGAGCTCGTCGAGCACCGTGCCGAGGTCGCCGTCGAGCTCGAGCGCCGGCTGCACACGAGCCCCGGCGGGGGCATGGCCGAGCACGACGCGAAGCGGCTGACGTCGCGACCCGGGCGTGGCGTCGTCGCGCACGGTGAGCGCGGGATCATCGGATCGCACCGTCCCTGCCCCGACGAGAACTGCGTCGCTCTCGGCGCGAAGGCGGTGGACGTCGCGTCGCGCCTCAACACCGGTGATCCATCGACTCGAGCCGTCCGGCGCCGCCGTCCTCCCGTCGAGCGTCGCGGCAAGCTTGAGCACGACGAAGGGCCGGCCGGTCGACCGGTGAACAAGGTATGGGCGGAGCTGGTCGCTCACGGCGCCGGCCAGCACACCGCTGGAGACCGTGACGCCTGCGGCCTCGAGCGTTCGAAACCCTGCCCCCGCCACTCTCCGGTCCGGGTCGCGGATCCCCGCGACCACCCTCGCGACGCCGGCACGGATGAGCGCGTCGGTGCAAGGCGGCGTCCGGCCCTGGTGGGAGCAGGGCTCCAGGGTCACGTAGGCAGTGGCGCCTCGGGCAAGCTCGAGCGCCATTGCGAGCGCGCCGATCTCCGCGTGCGGCCCGCCGGGAGGCGCCGTCGCCCCCTCGCCCACGACCTCGCCGGCCCTGTCGACGAGGACGCAGCCGACCCATGGATTCGGGGACGTCGTTGTGCGGACACCCTGGCCAAGCTCGATGGCTCGAGCCATGTGGCGCTCGTCGGTGCTGCCCGTCTCTTCTTGGCTCAATGGGGCCTCTCGCCTCTGAGCAGGGCGAGCGCGTGAGGCAGCACATCGAGAACTGCCTCGAGACACTCCAGCGCGCCTTTGGTGGACCCGGGTAGGTTCAGCACGAGCGACGTCGCGAGCGTCCCGGCGGCAGCACGCGACAGGCGGCCGAGCGGGCTGGCCAGCCGCATCGCCTCGGCAAGGCCGGGCGCTGCCCGCTCGAGCACCCGTGAGGTGCCCTCCGGCGTGAGGTCCCGGGGTCCGAAGCCTGTGCCGCCCGTGGTCACGATCAAGCCGGCAAAACCGTCCGCCAGCTCCGCGATCGCCGCAGCCACCGACTCGACACCGTCCTCGACGACTCGTCGCTCGATCACTTCGTAGCCCTCGGCTCCAAGGCGCTCGGCAACCGCCGAGCCCGACCGGTCCTCACGTGTACCGGCGACCACACCGTCGGACACGGTGCACACCTTGGCCTGAAGGCGAACGGCCGGAGGGCCGGTCGCCGGGCCCGCCTCCCCGTTCATCGGCCCGCCGAGATCGGGCCGTACGCAGCGGCGTGGATTCGGCGCACGGCCTCGGCCGGATCGGACGCGCGGAAGACGGCCGAGCCGGCCACGAAGCACCTCGCACCCGCGAGGGCGGCCATGGAGGCCGTCCGCTCGTCGATGCCGCCGTCCACCTGGAGCGTGACGTGGAGGCCCTGCCGCTCGGCTTGGGCCCGCGCCTGTGAGAGCTTCGGGAGGCAGTCCGCGATGAACGACTGGCTCCCGAAACCGGGATGCACGGTCATGATCAGCAGCAGGTCGACAAGGTGGAGATAGGGCGCTGCTGCCTCGTAAGGTGTCTCGGGGTTCAAGACGAGCCCAACACCGATGCCGAGGCGCCGCATCTCGGCGCACAAGGCCGCGGTCTCGCCTACTTCCACGTGCACCGAGCAGGAGTTCGCGCCGACGTCGCGGAATACCTCCAGGTACTCCCCAGGGTTGGTCATCATCAGGTGGCAGTCGAAGAACATCCCCGTGTGCCGCCTGATCGATGCGACCACCGGAGGCCCGACGGTGAGGTTGGGAACGAAATGGCCGTCCATGACGTCGACGTGCAGCCAGTCGGTCACGCCGGCGACTTTCGCGATCTCGGCCGCCAACGCGCCGAAGTCGGCCGACAGGATGGAGGGGGCGACCCTCAGCTCACCCTCGGCCAGCAGAGGAAGGCCGAACGCATGCGTCGGCTTGGCAGCTTCGACCACCGCCCCACCGTAGCCAACGGCCCCACGCGAAACCGCTACCCGCCGAGACACTCACCCACCGCCGGTCGTGCGCCGCGCCGCCATGCGTCAAAGGCCTGGGCCGAACGCCCCTCGGGACGGACCTCCAGCAACTCGAGGCGGCCCAGGCCACAGACCACCTCGCCGCCGATCAACGTGCCCGGCGCGGGCCGGGCGGCCCTCTGCGCGCTGTCCTCCACACCGTCACCGCCAGGTGCCGCGCCAACCACGACCCGGGCGCGCTCGACGATGAGGCGCTTGCCCCGAAACCTCGTCCAGGCACGCCCGACTCGCACGAGCCGCTCGAGCTCGACGGCTGGGCGTTCCCAGTTGAGCTGCAGCTCGCCGCGGTCGATCTTGGCCGCATAGGAGGCCTCCCCCACCTGGGGAACGGGTGTGCCCAACGTCGCGACGCCACCAACCAGGCGCTCGAGGAGAACCGCCGCGCCGAGACCCGCAAGGCATGCTCGGAGCTCGGCCGCCGTCTGCCCGGGAAGGATCGGAGCCTCGACTCGGGCGTAGACGGGACCCGTGTCCAGGCCTTCGTCGAGTGCCATGAGGCAAACGCCAGTTCTCTCGTCGCCGGCGAGGATGGCTCGTTCAACAGGTGCGGCGCCCCTCCAGCGGGGAAGAAGCGAGAAGTGCAGGTTCACCATCGGCACCTGTTCGAGGACATCGCCGCGGATGAGCCTCCCGAAGGCCACGACGACACCAAGCTCGACGTTTGCGTCCAGGACCTCGGCCACGCGGTCCGACACCGGGAGCCTGAGCTCCAGCGCGCATTGCTTCACCGGCGTCGGCACGAGCGCGTTACCGCGGCCGCGACGGCGGTCGGGTGCGGTCACGACAAGCGCCACGTCGTGGCCCGCATCGTGCAGGGCCCGCAGAAGGACGGCTGCAACCTCCGGAGTGCCGAGAAAGGCGAGCCTTGTCATCGGCCGCGACCAGAAGGCTCCGGTTCAGGCGTCGAGGCTGCTCCCGCCCGACTCATAGCTCCCGCCCTTGTCGCCAACCCCGGAGGCTCCGCCAGCCCCGGAGAGCCCAGGCCCGGAGCCTGGCGTGCCGACGAACGCGCGGCCACGCAGTACACGCATGGCTCCCTTGCGCTGGTCCTTGTCGAGGTGCTGGATGAGCAATATCCCATTGAGATGGTCGAGCTCATGTTGGAGGACCCGACCGAGCAGCTCGTCGCCCTCGATGGAGATCTCGTTTCCTTCAACGTCGTGGCCCAGCATATGGACCTCCTTCGGCCGAACGATCGGCCAGTGCAGGTCGGGGACCGACAGGCAACCCTCCTCGTACTCCCACTCGCCGCGGGATTCGACGATCTCCGGGTTGATCACCGTCATCGGGCCCTCGCCGACGTCGTAGACGAAGATCCGGCGCTCGATGCCCACCTGGGGCGCCGCAAGGCCTACGCCCGGAGCGGCATACATCGTCTCGATCATCTCCTCGGAGAGGCGCACGATCTTGGCGTCGATCTCCTCGACCTCCGCGGCGCGCTCGACGCAGGACGGGGTCGCCGAACACCCGGATGGGAAAGACCGCCACGGCGTCACTCTACCTGTGCGCAACCGGGGATCAGCCCTGCGACCGCGTGACCACGGCCGCCGTGGCAGCCACGACGCGGCCCTGCTCTCAGCCGAAACGGGCCCGGACCACAGCGCCCTTGGCGCCCAGGACCGCGAGCCGCGCCGGAGGCACCTCCACCCCGGAGATCTCGAGCCGCTGCGGTGCTTTGCCGGCGGGGTTGGCCACCACGAGGCGTGCCGCGACCCTCTCGCCCGAGTGGGCGCCAGCCGAGCCCATGTACTCACCTGGCGGTGGCAACAGGATCTCGCCCGGGACCTCGACCAGCAGACCGGGCGGCCGGCCCGGCTCGGCTCGGTCGGCGACGATCACGGTCCCGCGCACCTCATGAGGCCTGCCGAGCAATGCTGCCGCCTCGGCGAGCTCGCCCTTGGCGATGAGCGCCCGGATTCGCGTCGACGACACCACTTCATGTGCCCGCGCATCGGAGACGAGATGGACCGGTTCCACGGAGAACCCTGCCTGCTCCCCGATGAGCCTCAAGAGTGTGACGTTGCCACGGCGCCCGTTGCCGAAATGGAAGTCGTCGCCGACGACCACGACTCGAGCGCCGAGCCCGGTCACGAGAACCTCGTTCACGAAGTCCTCCGCCTCCTCCTTGGCACGCTCGGCGTCGAACTCGAGAACGAGAATCTGGTCGACCCCGGTCTCGGCGAGAAGCTCCAGCTTCAGCTCGACATCGGTCAGCCGGGGCGGGGCCGACGCGGGATTGACCACGGCGGCCGGGTTCTTGTCGAACGTCACGACAACACTGCGTAGCCCGGCATCGGCCGCTCGGCGGCGCACCTGTTCGATCACCTTGCGATGGCCGATGTGAACACCGTCGTAGGCACCGATGGTCACAGCGCTGCCGTTGTCGTGTCGCACCGCCGAGGGAGGCTACTCGCCGCCCGCAGTTGACCCGACCTGAGCGCGCGAAGCGTCAGCGGGTTGCACCACGACAATGGGCCTCACTCGCTCGAGCCCTACCGGTCCACAGATGGCGACGAGCCTGCCGCACTGGTCCAGCACTGCCCAAGGGCCGTCGCCCACCACGCCGAGAGCGAGGCGCTCGACCACCCTCCCGTGACCGAGTGCGCGAGCAAGCTCGGAGTTGGCGACCGCACCCGGCAGGTCTCGGACGAGCTCCTCGGGCGGGCGGACCCGCTCAGGTGCCACGTCCTCGAGCGCAAGCGCCTCGACGTCGTTGAACGACCCGATCGACACCCTGCGCAGCGCTCTCAAGTGGGCGCCGCCGCCGAGCCTCACCCCGAGATCGGCTGCGAGCACACGCACATAGGTGCCCGACGAGCACTCGACGAGGATCCGGTAGCAATCGGACTCACCGGTTTCGAACACCTCGAAACGGAACACCTCGACGCCCCGGGGTGCCCGCTCCACCTCGATCCCCTCGCGGGCGAGCTCGTGCAATCGGCGCCCGCCGACCTTGACCGCCGAGACCATCGGCGGGACCTGCTCGATCCGGCCGGTCAGCGAGCGCGCCACCTCTCGGAGCTCCACCAGGGTTATGCCGCCCATATCGAAGTGGCCGGTCACCTCTCCCGAAGCATCCAGGGTCGAAGTGGTCACTCCGAGAACCACCTCGCCCACGTACGTCTTCGGGAGCGCCGACGCGAAACGCAGCAGGCGGGTCGCCCGCCCCACGCCCACGATGAGGACCCCGGTAGCGTCGGGGTCGAGTGTCCCGGCGTGGCCCACCTTCCGGGTGCCGAGAAGGCGGCGGCAGCGGGCAACGACGTCATGGGATGTCCAACCGGTCTGCTTGTCAACGACAACGAAGCCGCCCAGGTCGTCGATCCCCCGCCGCGACGGCTGGCCCGGTCCCTCTGGTTGTGCGGGCCCGTCGGGTCGGTCGGGCTGCGCGGGCCCGTCAGTAGTCGTCGTGCCGGGCACGGCGCAGTGCCTCCTCCACGCGTTCGCCGGAGGCGATCGCCGGGTCGGCGACAAAGCTCAACGTCGGTGTGCGCTTCAAGCGCACCTCGCGGGCGATGGCCGCCTGGAGCTCGAGGCGTCGCGCTTGGAGCGCGGGCAAGGCTCCGGTTGGCAACGAGGCCATGAACACGGTGGCATGACGGAGGTCCGCGTCGGTGCTCACGCCGGTGACCGTCAGCAGCGCAAGTGCGTCGTCGTCATCCCGGAGCCGCTCGAGTGCGTCACCCAGCACCTGAGCGAGGAGGACATTGACACGCGCAGTCCGCGGGTAACCAGCAGACGAGCGGCGATCATGCCTTCTAGGCACAGGACATCTGCAGGTCAAAGGCCATCTGCCGGCTCGACCTGATCACAAGACCGACTCATGCGGTCACCCTACTAGGAGGCTCCCGGAAGCGGGCGGGAAACGCCGGCACGGCCCTGAAAGGCGGTGGGTTCAGGCCGGTGCAGCTGGGCGCAGTGCCCTCTTCGCGCTCCGAGTGGCCAACGAGCGGCAGTACATCTCGTCGTCTGCCGAAGCTAGACCTCTCCGGGCGACGAGCCTCGGGTTGCTGGGAAGCAGTTGGCGCAAGAAGTAGAAGTCGCGCACCTCTCCCACGGCTGCCCATGTCATCGCGGTGCTGACGGAGAACGGTTGAAACGGGGCCCTTTGCTCGGAGAACTCCTGGTGGGTTGGTCCACGCAAGTCCGGATACCTGTTCCACAGTCTTCGTGCAGGAAACCACACAGAGCCGAGCAGGCCCACAGCCACTGCTCCATAGACCACCAAGAAGCCCGCGAGAAACGACCGGTCCCCTGGCCGTTCGAAGGCGACCAGGATCACCAGGAACGCGAACAGCGCGACGTAGACCCGGGACACCCGCATTCGAGAGAGTGATCGGAAGCGGAATGAGCGGTTCGCCCGCAGGTGCTCTCACTCCGTGAGCTGGACTCGACTACGACGCGCCTCGACTGCGCCCCCGATCGACTTGACCCAGCGCATCCTCACTCGGCGTCGGCCGACCGCTCGAGGGCGGTCATGTCCGTGGCCGCTCAGCTGCGGGGGATCTCCCGCTCGTCGTAGGTCTCGATCACGTCGCCTTCCTTCAAGTCCTGGAAGTCGGTGAGACCGATGCCGCATTCGAAGCCGGCCTGGACCTCTCGAACATCGTCCTTGAAACGCCGCAGCGAGGAGACGGCACCCTTCCAGATGACCACGCCCTCCCGGAGGAAGCGGACCTTGGAGCCTCGGGCGATGACGCCGTTGGTGACGTAGCACCCGGCGACGGCGCCCAGTCTCGGGACTCGGAACACGGCGCGGACCTCGGCGTCGCCGGTGACGATCTCCTCGATCACGGGAGCCAACATCCCGACCATTGCCGCCTGCACGTCCTCGATGAGCTTGTAGATGATCTCGTAGGTGCGGATCTCCACCTTGTGACTCTCGGCAAGCTCGCGCGCCCTGCGATCCGGACGGACATTGAAACCGATGATCGTCGCGCCCGATGCCGCTGCGATCGTCACGTCGCTCTCGGTGATGCCTCCCACGGCACGATGGACGAAGGCCACCTTCACGTCGTCCCGCTCGAGCTTGAGAAGGCTCTGGGTGACCGCCTCGAGCGAGCCCTGCACGTCGGCCTTCAACACAAGTGTGAGCGTCGCGGTCTCGCCCTTACGGATCTGCTCGAAGAGGTCCTCGAGCTTCGCGCCCGGGCTCGTCGACATGGTCGAGGCCTGTGCGAGCGTCGTGAAGCGCAGCCTCTGTTCACGAGCGTCACCGACGGTACGGGCGATCGAAAGGTCCGAGGTGACCCGGAGCTCGTCGCCGGCGATCGGAGGCTCCGACAGCCCGAGCACCTGCACGGGCATGGAGGGGAAGGCCTCCTTGATCTGGTCGCCGTGGTCGTTGATCAACGCCTTGACCCGGCCCCACGCCGCGCCGGCCACGATCGGTTCGCCAATGCGGAGCGTCCCGCGCTGCACGATGATCGTCGCGACCGGACCACGGCCGATGTCGAGGTTCGACTCGAGCACGGAGCCTCTCGCTTCGACTTCGGTGTCGGCGCTCAGCTCGAGCACCTCGGCGAGCACGACGAGCTGCTCGAGCAGCTCGTCGATGCCGAAGGACTGAAGAGCCGAGATCTCGACGGTGATCGTGTCGCCACCCCAGGCCTCCGGGACGAGCCCTTGCTCGGACAGCTGCTGAAGCACGCGATTGGGATCCGCGTCCGGCCGGTCGATCTTGTTGATCGCGGTCACGATCGGCACCTTCGCGGCCTTGGCGTGGTTGATCGCCTCCACGGTCTGAGGCATCACGCCGTCGTCGGCGGCAACGACGAGCACCACGATGTCAGTGACGCTGGCGCCGCGGGCGCGCATCGCCGTGAAGGCCTCGTGGCCGGGAGTGTCGATGAACGTCAGCAGTTGGCCATGCCACTGCACCTGGTAGGCACCAATGTGCTGAGTAATGCCGCCGGCCTCGCCTGCAGCCACGTTCGACCGACGGATCCGATCCAGCAGCAGCGTCTTGCCATGGTCAACGTGGCCCATGACTGTGATGACAGGAGGTCGTGTCTGAAAGTCCTCTTCGTCGTCTTCAAGTTCCTCGTCACCGAAGAACTTGGCCCGGAGAGCAGCCTCCTGCTCTTCGCCGGGGTCGACCAACCTGATCCGTGCACCGATCTCCGCGGCAAACAGGCCGATCATGTCGTCGGTGAGCGGTTGGGTCGCGGTGACCATCTCGCCCTGGAGCAAGAGGAAACGCACGACGTCGCCAGCAGAGCGGTTCAGGCGCGGGCCGAGCTGCTGTGGTGTCGAGCCTCGCTCCACGATCACCTCGTGATCGGGAACCGGAGCACTCGACGGCAGGTAGGCCGTTATCTGGATCGGCTCGAGCTCCTCCATGTTGCGGCGGCGCCGGCGTGGCCTCCGCTGGGGCGGACGTCCTCGCCCGACAGGACCACCTCGTGCAGCACCTGTCGGGCCACCGGGGGCGTAACCGCCACCGCGCGTGCCAGGCGCTCCACCGCCCCCGTACTGGCCACCGGCGGGACGTCCGCCGTCTCGGGGCGGGAAGTGACCAGGAGAGCGCGGAAAAACCGCTCCTCCTCCGGGCCGCGGGCTCACTTGCCGGCCAGCCGGGGGACGGGAACTGACAGTGCCGGGACGTGACTGGTTCATCCCCGGCCGGGAGCTGGGGGTACTCGGACGCGAACCTGGACCGCCTGGTGGCAGCGGATGTCGCGCCCCGGGCGGCGGTGGAATCCGACGACCGGTGATCGACCGAGGCCCCGGAGGCGGCGGGATGGGCTTGCCTGACAGGCTGACCGGACGGGGCGAGGCCGCCTTGCGATCGGCATCGGGTGCCGGCGGGGCGGCCGTGGGCGCCGAAGAGGTAGCCACCGTCCCCTCCTGCTGCGCAGCCACGGAAACAGGTGCGGCGGGAGCAGGAGCGGCGGGAGCCGGTGCGCCACCCGGGCGCTGCCCGCCGGGGGTGGTCCCGGGCCTCACGGTAGAAGGGGGAGCCACCGACCTGGATGTGCTCACAGGAGGCGAGACGGGCGGTCGGGGTGCGGTTGTCCGCAGCGGATCGAGGATCTCGCTCGCCGACTTGCTCACGACCAGACGCTGACCCGGGCGACGCTCGTGGGTCGCAGGCGTGGCTTCCGCGGCTGGAGCGGGGACGGCGCCGTCTGTCACCCCGGAGCCGGCCGGCTCCGGCGTGGGCGCGGTTGGCTCGGCACCAGGCTGCTCGCCGGCCGGCGGGCTCACAGTACGTTGGGATCCGCCGGCCCGTCGGGGTGCTGGGCCCGCGGTTGGGGCCGCGGAGGGTGCCGGCGCGGGCTCTTCGGGCTGAATGACACGCCGCAACCCTTCGCGATCGGCCTTACGCCGAGCGCGGTCGGCCTGCGCGTCTTCGATCGACGACGAGTGACTCTTCACACCGATCCCGAGGTCGATGCAAATGTCCAGGGCTTCCTTGTTGGTCAGCCCCAGCTCACGGGCAAGCTCGTAGACGCGGATCTTCTTCGGCAACTGGTGGTTCGGTCCTCTCCGATCGAGGGGCAGCGCAGCGTTCGGGATCCCGAGCCTGGCGCGACCTTCTATTCTCACACAACGGCGGTGCCTCGTACACCGGACGATGCATCTTAGGCTCGAGGCCAGGATTGCCAAGCCGTCAATGCCGACCGGGTCCTCCGCCGGCATCTGACTGTCCAGGTCCCGCTGCATCGGTGGATCCCAATGACGAGCAGAGCTCGAGACCGTCTCCCTCGAGCGACACCGAGGTACATTGCGACCGATGCGACCGTCGTTCAGCACCCAAGAAGGCGCGACTTTGGTGGCGGTCGAGCGCGCAAATGGCGGGGAGCTGGCGCCGCTGCTACAGGTGATCTGGACACTGCACGGGTTCACTCCGCGCGGTTTGCGGCCGGACCCGGCCGGATTCGCGGCCTCCGCGACACTGTTGATCAGCCTCGGCGTCGTCGAGTACGTCGACAACCAGCTCGGCCTCACGCCCGAGGGTCGCAAGCTGCTCCGACGATCTGGCATGCCCAACGATCCCCGGCACGTGGCGCTCGTCACCGAGCTGCTGCAGGAGTTCGACGACGTGGACCTTGAAGACGACGAAGCGGTGATCGCGCCGACCGAGGCGGAAGTGCAGCAGGCGCTCAGCGACGGAGACAGCATCCAACAGACTGAAGGCGGCGCCGGCACCCCGATCATCGGGGAGGAGGCGCCGATCTACTCGCCAATCCTCGGTCTCGGCAGGCCCGGCCTTATCGTGGGGTCACACTGGGTCCCGGCGGTCCCGCCCAAAGACGCCGGCGAAGACCCGGAACCACCCGAGGCCGCGCCATTGCCGGGGTCGCCCGCACATCCCTTCCTCGACCGCTTGTTCGGCCGCGGGCGACGAGATCACAGCGGGCCCGGCGGTTACTCGGGCGGCTGAGCCGGCGCCTGCTCGGGTGGCAACAGCCCAGCTCGCAGCTCGACTCGCAGCCTGTCGACGGCCTCCGGCGTGATGGGATGGCGAAGTGCTTTCGAGAACGCGCGACGCCGGTCGGCGAGCTCGGCACATCCAGGTGTGTCACGACAAAGCCACGCGCCGCGCCCCTCAAGGCCGACGCCGACCGCGAGGCCGCCATCGCCGGTGTGCACGACGCGCACGAGCTCCGACGCCGGCGCTACACGGCGGCACCCGATGCAAGTTCGAAGCGGTGCCGCTACGAGCCCTGCCCTTGTTGCGTGGCGGCGTCCGACTCCGCAGGTGGGAGGGAGTCGCCCGTCGCTCCCGGTTCAGCTTCGAGCTCATGGGACTCAGAAGCCGCTTCGGTCTCGAGCTCCTCGACTACATCGACAACCTCAGCCACGAGCTCATCGGCCACCTCGACAGCTTCGGCGACGAGCTCTTCTGCTGCTTCGACAGCTTCGGCCACGAGCTCTTGTGCCGCTTCGGCAGCTTCGGCGACGAGCTCGTTCGCAACCTCGGCGGTGGCTTGTCCAGCCCCGCCGGTTGCCTCCTCAACCTCGGCGGTCGCTCCCGCAGCCCAGGCCTCGGCCGACAGCGTCTCGCCGCCTTCGGCCGGCTTCCAGACCATCTCCCCCGACTGCTCGACCCATTCACCCTCGGCCCACTCCGCCTCGGCGTAATGCTCCTCGGCCGCAGCCTCGGATTCGCTCTTGATGTCGATGTGCCACCCCGTCAGGCGCGCGGCGAGGCGGGCGTTCTGGCCCTCCTTGCCGATCGCGAGAGACAGCTGATAGTCGTGAACGATCACCGTCGCGCGGCCGCGCTCCTCGTCGAGAAGGACCTCCTTCACCTTGGCCGGCTGAAGCGCCCGTGACACGAACTCGGCCGGGTCATCCGAAAACGGCACGATGTCGACCTTCTCGCCGCGGAGCTCGGTAGTGACCATGCGTACGCGCGCGCCCCGGGCGCCCACGCAAGCACCAACCGGGTCCACGTTGCCGTCGTTGGACCAGACCGCGATCTTGGTCCGATGGCCCGGCTCGCGCGCGCAAGCCTTGATCTCGACGACCCCGTTGGAGATCTCGGGCACCTCGAGCTCGAAGAGGCGCTTGATGAGCCCGGGATGGCTGCGCGAAACGACGATCTGAGGTCCCTTGCTCGTCTTGCGGACCTCGACGATGTAGGCCTTGAGGCGAGCACCGTGGTCATAGCGCTCGTAAGGGACCTGCTCGGCCTGGGGCAGCAGGGCCTCGACCTTGCCGAGGTCGAGAAGGGTGTAGCGATTGTCGCTCTGCTGGATGATCCCCGTCACGATGTCGCCCTCGCGCCCTGCGTACTCTTCGTACTTCCGGTCGCGCTCGGCTTCGCGGATGCGCTGGAGGATCACCTGGCGAGCCGCTTGAGCCGCGATCCGCCCGAAGTCCTCGGGAGTGTCGTCCCACTCGCGCGTTACGTTTCCTTCTTCGTCCAGCTCCTGGCCGTAGACGCGGATCTCCCCGGAGTCCGGGTCGATGGTCACGACGGCCTCCTCGGCCGCCTGGGGCAGGCGTTTGTAGGCGGCTACGAGCGCATTGGCGAGCGCGTCGAACAACGTGTCGACCGCGATTCCCTTCTCCACGGCGATCTGCTGCAGCGCCTCCAGCAGGTCGAAATTCGTCGAGGTCATAGCGTGTCCGCCGTCTCTCTCCCGGCGCGCTCGCGGCCTGCCGCGACCAACGATGACCTGGCGTCCCGGCGCCGGTCGGTGCGAGCCGTCGGCGAGGGGGTACTCGCCAACGCCGCTCTCCAGTCGAAGACCGTGTGAGCTCGCTCGATGTCGCCATAGGCGAGTCGCCGGCAACCGTCAGGCGACCCGGGCGCCGTCACGACGACGCCGTGGTCGTCAGCGGAGAGGATCTCGCCCTCGAGCCTCCGCTCGCCCTCGACCCCCGGCATGGTCCGAAGCGAGATCTGGTGGCCGACGAAGCTGCGGAAATGATCTGGCCGGCGAAGCCGCCGCTCCAGGCCGGGGCTCGAGACCTCCAGCTCGTACCGGCTCGACGGGCCAACTCCCTCACGGTCGATGGCAGCCGAAATCGCCTTGCTCGCGGACGCGAGGGTATCCAGGTCGATTCCACCCTCGCTATCAACCGTCACGACGATGTTGCCGGACCGGAGCTCGACATCGACGAGCTCGAGGCCAGCGGCTGCGAGCAACGGCGCGGCGACGCGCTCTACGTCGTCTGACGTCCCCATCGCCGCTGCCTCCTTGGTAACCTACCTGCTCCAGAAATGACAAAACGTGGGCTGCCGCCCACGTCCACGCCTGCTGCATATCAATCGAACGGTGCGAGAGACTTTAGCATTCCGCTGGCAAGCCGGCACTACCCCACCCCAGCCTGTGGGGGTTCCGACGCGCCATCAAGGCTGTTCACGAGGGATCTCTAGGCTCCCCGACAAGGTGCCTGAGGTCGTCTCTGGCGAGACTCAACTGCTTGCGCACCGTGCCCTCGGCGATCCCAAGTGAGCGGGCCGCCTCCTTTGGCGTGAGCCCCACCACGAAGCACGCCATTGCGCATGCTCGCCGCCTCGCCGGCATCCGGCTCAGCGCGGCTTCAAGGGCCAGATTGGAGACCGCTTCGGCTGCGGTGTCATGACTGGAGGCCTGTTCGACCTCCAGTGGGTACTCATGCTTCCAGTGGCTGCGCGAGAGGCGGAACGCCGTGCGGTAGACGTACCCGGGTGGATTCGTCCCGAGGCGCACGCGCCGCCAGTGCCCGAGCGTGCGGGCGAAGGCCTCCTGCGCCACGTCCTCGGCGGCGGGCCGGTCCAAGCCACCGATCTCGAGCGCCCGCACGAGACGCGGGTAGTGCGTTTCGTAGACGGTGACGAAGTCCCCGGCTACCTCGCTCTTGCGGTCGTCGTCGATGACAACAGTCTGTCCCACCGGGAAGACTCCCGGCCGTCAATCGGGCTAGCCGCCGTTGTGCCTGGCGGGAGGAACCGCCGTACCGGAGCCGGGGGACCCCGGCGCACGCGAGACGGGAAGCCTGTGCCCTGCGCCGTAGGGCACAAGGCACGTCGCCACTGCCATCGCCAAGGCTCCGGATCCTGGCAGGTCCGCGTGTTCGAGAACCGTCCCGTTGCTGGACAGCGCGTACACCGCCGCCTGACCTGGCATCGTCGCGACGCCCTGGCTACCGGTCCCACCGGCCTTGGCCGCCGCCAGCTTGTGGACCAGCACCGCCCACTGGTCGACGACCATCATCTCGTCTTGCCCGCCCCCGGTGAACTCGGCGAGCACGGCCGCGGTCTGCCCCGCGGTGTGTGCGACCACGACCGCCATCGGGGATTGCTCCACGACGCCGACCACCTGGTCCGACAGCACCGTGATGGGTCGCGCGAGCGACGGCCCGAGCGGCACTGTGATGACGCCGACAGCACCTCCATCGGACACCTCTACGACGAGGGCCCGCGTGACGGCGCAACTCACCGGCACCACAGAGCTGGGAACCGAGGAGCCCGGTTCGGTCCCGGTGGTCCCGGTCGTCCCGGTGACCGGCGGGGAAGGCACCACTTCAGTCGTCGAACCGGGCGCTGCTCCCCCTGAGGTTCCCTTGCTGCCGCCTGCCGGCGACGAAGAACCTGTCCCTCCAGGCACGGAGCCGCCCGGGGCAGTCCCGGAAGCAACGGGTACTAGCTCAAGGGGCGCTGCGGCCCAGCGGGCCGTGAAGGCCCGGACGGTGACGCCACCGCTCGTGCGGGTGAACAGGTGGCGAAGCAGAGCATCACCAAACGACCCGTTGGACGAGTTTGGCAGGCAGGCCCAGATGCCGCACAAGGAAGTGCCCAAGCCTGAGGCTGTCCCCGTCGCCCGCAGCTGGCCTGAGCTGTGAGCACCTGCGCTCTCCTCGGGCAGGAAGGAATTCGCGTTAGCGAACGATCCTGCCCCGGAGCTGGAGCCGACCCAACCGAGACCCGCGGGAGCGCTGAGAAGGCCCACCTGAGAATGGCCGGACTCCGGCAAAGTGCCGAGCATGCTCGGCCCGGGACGCGTCCCCGCATTCGGCGAGAGCGCCGACGTCGTCCCGGTCTTCCGGCTCAGTCCGATGCCCACGCCTGCGCCGGCGATGACCAGGACAAGGCCGAGCGTCGCCGCGGTACGGGCGCGACGAGCCTGTGAGCGGCGACGCCTGCGGACGATGCCGTCGAGCACATCTCGAGAGGGCACCCCGGAGCTTGCGTCGTCGAGAAGATGGGAGAGATCAGGACCGTCCATGACGTCCTTTCAAAGCAAAAAAGAGGCAGTTTCGCGTACTCGGAGATGGAGATTAGGGCAAGGTTTCACACGGGACCACGCTTCGTAGATCGCCCCGGCGATCCAAGCCGACCCGGCCGACCGTGGCGCCGACTGCCGCGACACCACACAGGCATCGGGACAGTCGGCGCCTTGGAGCGCTGCAAGAGCGGTGCTCAAGAGGCGCTCGGGCAGTGCTCAGGAGGCAACGAGCCGGTATACAACCGTCACCTCGACCGAGATCTGCTGCTGACCGGGTTGCACCGGCACCGCCGCATCCGCGTTCGCCCCCGCGAAGGCGTTCGGCGCGTAGTACAGGTACTGGCCGGCGTTCTCCTGATCGGTGATCTTGACGATCGGGCCGAGCGCCAATCCCCCGCCCGCAGCAACCTGGTCCGCCTCAGTCCTTGCCGCCAGCATGGCTTGCGCCCGCGCCGCGGCAAGCAACGCCGACTGGTTCGAGATC
This sequence comes from uncultured Acidimicrobiaceae bacterium, assembly GCA_963841155.1. Lineage (GTDB taxonomy): Bacteria > Actinomycetota > Acidimicrobiia > Acidimicrobiales > Bog-793 > Fen-455. The sequence goes on from CAWJBM010000003.1 coordinate 312,026, forward strand.
GAGAAGGAGATCCCGCCCAAGGTGACGCCGTTGCCGGTCGCCTGCACGGCGGCATCCAGGGCTGCTCCGAGGTTCGAGAGATCGTTCATGGTCACATTGAGCTCGTCGTCGGCGCTGAAACCCGTGACGTCTCCGTTGTTGTTGGTATTCGCGGAGAGATTGAGCCAGCCCGTCTGGATGTCCTTCAACGCGACACCGCTCTGTTCCAGCGACTGCTCAAGGGTCGCGACCTGGGTGTTGTTCTGCTCGAGTGCAGCGACGGCGGTGGACGCGGTCGTGTCCACGCCGATGCTGAACGAGGCGGTGTCGGGTGTGCCCTCGACTTGCCCGTTACCCGTGACCGTGATCGTCGCCCCAGAAGCCGCTGCCGAGTTGTGAGAGGAGGCCAGCACCGTCCGGATATTGGTCCGCGCACGAGATGAGCCGGAACTGCTCAACACTTCCGCGCCGATGATCGACCCAACGACGACCAATGCAACGACACCGACGATGCCGACGACGCGAGCCGTGAAGCTCTCGCCGAACTTGCGGGCCGCGCCGGTGCTGGAAAGGCCGGGCGCTGGTGGACCGGCAGTGGCCGGGTCGTTGGTTTCAATTACCGCCGGCGCCGGCCCAGCGCTCAGCGATACCTGTGCCGAGTCCCCCGATTCGGACACGAATCCGGGCTCTCGGTCGTTTGTTCGGTCTTCGTTCACGTCGGACGCTCCTTGGGTGAGTGCTCGACCCTCCCGCTGAGGGTTCGGTGTTGCAAAGCCCCAGGCGCTCCGATTCGCGTACGTCGGATCTTCCGGCCCAGCCACGGCCGGGGTGAACATCAGGCGAGACTGCCGCCTTGACGTCGACCGGTTACCGGTAGGTAGGCCGGTACAGACCTCCTCGACGATCACGCGATGCCACTCGCAACGGCTCGCCTTGATCGCTCCCTGCCCGGTCGGATCATTCCCCGAGGGCAGGCCGGGCCACGCTCTTTTCCGAGGCCCCCGCTCCTGCACGGAGGACAACCGCAAGGCCCGCTGGACAGGCGCAGCGGGCGCCGTCCTCTGCTGGTCAGTGGAGGCGCGCTCATCGTGCTGGTGTGTGCAGCGCTCGGAGCGGTGGTTGCCAACCGGGCGCCTCGACCTGTGGCATTCCTGGCCGTCGCACATCTCGTCCCTGTCGGCATGGTGGTCACCGCCTCGGATCTCGAGGCCGTTTCGATCGCCCCGGTCGCCGGGCTCGACGCGATACCGCTCAGAGATGCCGGACAGGTGGTCGGCCACCGTGCCACAGAGCCCCTCGAACCCGGTTCAATGCTGGTGCCGGGCGATCTGACCTCAGCGCGGGGACTCCCCGCCGGAACTGCGCTCGTGGGAGCGAGCCTCGCTGTCAACCAAATGCCGACTGAGCTCGCCCCTGGTCAGCGCGTTCTCGTCGTGCTATCTGGGACAGCCGGCGCCAGCGGGGGCTCGGTTCCGTCGCCGACCGGCCCACCGGGCTCGGTCCTGACCCAAGCCACGGTGACCTCGGTCTCGGCCCCAGGTGGCGTGTCCGGGATGGCTGGTGCTGAGTCAGCGGCCTTCGTCGCAACCCTTGAGGTACCAGAAGCGGCCGCGGCCGCCGTGGCTGCTGCGAGCGCCGCGGGAGACATCAGCTTGGCAGTGCTCGGCGGATCCGACGACGCCGGAGCATCGCTGTGAGCCTCGCCGCGATCGAGATGGCAGCGGTTGCCCGATGACAGCCGGCCTGTTGACCGCCGGCCCGATGACAGCCGGCCCAACACTGTCTGGAGCTCGACTCGACAAGTCCCTTGTCGACAAGGCGCGCTCGCTGCGGGCGAGCGTCGCCGAGCTCCTTGTGACGGCGCCGGAGCTTCCGGGCGGAATCGGCAAAGCCAACGCGGCAGCGGCCCAGACCAGCCGGGCGGCAGCGCGCGACCTCGTCCTCGAGCTGCTCGACCGGGAGGCGGTGGCGCTCATGACCAGCGGCCAGGATCCCCTGCCGGCACTGGACGAGAGGACACTCGTCGAGCTCGTGCTCGCGATGCTCTTCGGCCTTGGCCTGCTGCAAGTGTTCATCGACGACGAGTCGGTCGAGAACATCGACGTGAACGGCGCGGACATTGCGTTCGTGACATTCGCAAACGGAGAAAAGCTGCGTTACGGGCCAATCGCCGAGAATGACGACGAGCTCGTGGCGATGATCAGGTCGGCCGCGGCGCGCTTTGGGCTGTCGGAGCGGCGATTCGACGCAGCCCAACCAGAGCTCGACCTTCGACTTCCAGACGGCAGCCGTCTCTCCGCGGTGATGGCCGTGACCGAGAGGCCGGTGATCGACATCCGGAGGCATCGTCTGTCCGACCACACTTTGGACGACCTCCTCGATCTCGGCACGCTCGATGAGGATCTCGCCCGGATGCTCGCCGCCGCGGTTCGTGCCAAACGCAACATCCTCATCTCCGGTGCCATGAATTCCGGCAAGACCACCTTGCTTCGAGCCTTGGCGGCCGAGATCGGCCCCGCAGAACGCATCGTGACCATTGAGCAAGCCCTCGAGCTCGGCCTGGATCGCCAGACCGACCGGCATCCTGACTGCGTCGCGATGGAGGCTCGACTCGCGAACACCGAAGGCGTGGGGGCGATCGGCATGGCGCAGCTCGTTCGCCGGTCCCTGCGCATGAATGCGTCGCGCGTCATCGTCGGCGAGGTGCTGGGCGACGAGGTCGTTCCGATGCTGAATGCCATGAGCCAGGGACGGTCGGGCTCCATGGCGACGATCCACGCCGATGATTCGGCGGGGGTCTTCCGGCGCCTGGCCGCCTACGCCATCCAAGCTCCCGAGCGCCTGCCCCTCGAGGCGACCAACCTCCTCATAGCCGGCGCGATTCATCTGGTCGTCCATCTCGACACCGCGGAGTGCCCGACGGCGAGTGACACGGCCGGTTCTTGCGATCGGGGCGGGCGCGGGCGCCCTCGGCCGTCACGCCGCATCGCCTCGGTGCGGGAGGTCGTCGGAGCCGACGGCCCACTTGTCATCACGAACGAGGTCTGGAGGCCGGGGCCCGACGGCCGCGGCGTCCCGGCGGCACCGTTGCGCGACGCCACGACGGCACTCCTGGCGGCCCACGGGTACGAACCGTCAAGCCGAACATCGATCGGGGCCTGGTGAGGACCGCACTGCTGGTCATCGTTGCGTCGGTGGGAGGTGCCGGCCTCTGCCTCGTCGTCGCCGGCGCGCGTCGGGCACCGAGGGACAGGGTCGCTCGCTCGGCCCGCGACCTGGCGGCGTCACGGCGGCGACTGCGTCATGGCGCGGCCGCCGCGGCCGCGGGGCTCGTCGCGTTCATGGTCACGCGATGGCCGGTGGCGATCCCGCTTGCCGCGCTTGCCGTTCTCGGGCTTCGCGGCCTCGGGGGACGACCTGCAAACCACGTCATAGAGAGAATCGAGGCGATCGCCTCATGGACAGAGATGCTCCGGGACACACTCGCCGGCGCGGCGGGCCTCACCCAGGCGTTGATCGCCACGGCGGCGATCTGCCCCCAAGCGATACGCGAGCAGGTGCGCGCACTCGCGAGCCGGCTCTCCAGCGGCGTGGCCCTCACGGTGGCGCTGCGGTGCTTTGCCGATGATCTCGCCGATCCTTCGGCGGACGTCGTTGTCGCGACACTCCTCATGGCTGCCACCGAGCAGGCCCATCGTCTCGGAGATCTTCTCGGCGCGCTCGCCGAGTCGACGCGGGAGGAGGTCGCCATGCGGCAGGGAGTGGAAGCCTCCCGGTCGTCGGCGAGAAGCGCAGTGCGGACGGTGACCGGCTTCTCATTCGGTTTCCTGGGCCTCATGGCGCTCTTCGCCCGCCCGTACCTTGCGCCCTACGGCACTCCGGCCGGCCAGGCTGTGCTGGCAGTCGTCGGTGCCCTCTTCGGTCTCGGGCTCTGGCTGATGGCGGTCATGGTCAGAGCGAGGCCGGCGCCCCGCTTGTTCGCCGCGGAGCCGACGGCGTGAACTCGCTGGTACTGCTCGGTATCGGTGCCGGGCTGGGCATGACGGCGATGGTGACCGGCCTCAAACGACACGGGCAGGCCGGCCTGGCCCGACCGGCGCGGACGGTGCCCTCCGCGCTGTCGGTGCCCCCTACATGGTCGGCGCGGATCGGCTACGGGCTCACGAAGCTCCTCCGGCTCTCCGGCTCCTCGACGCCGCTGCGCCAAGACCTCAACGTCCTCGGTCGCTCGGAGGAATCGCTCGCTGTGGCGACCACCCTGGCGGCAGTCACCTCCGCCGCCGGGTCGGCGGTCGTGTACACCGGCTTGGGACGCCTGGGCATGCATGAACCGATACCGATCATGCCTCTTGCATGCCTCGTGACAGGACTGCTCGGGGCCGTCGTACCGGCTCTGGCCGTCCGGCGGTCTGCCGGCGCCGCACGAAGAGATCTCGTCCACTCCCTGGCATGCTGGCTCGAGTTGGTCGCTCTGGCGCAGGCGGGCGGCATGGGAATCGAGAGCGCTCTGGAGGCCGCGAGCTCGGTTGCCGGAGAGGCGTCGTTTCTCCGCATCCGGCGCGCGCTCGACCGAGCGCGTCACGCCGGGCGATCACCGTGGGACGGTCTCGGGAGGCTCGGCGGCGAGCTCGGTGTCAGCGAGCTCGAGGAGCTCGCTGCCAGCGTGCGCCTTGCCGGCACCGAGGGCGCGCGCATCCGCTCGAGCCTCAGCGCGAAGTCCGCCTCGTTGCGGCGTCGTCAGATGGCCGATGCCCAAGGCCGGGCGAACGCCACAACCGAGCGACTCTTCCTTCCCGCGATCGTGCTCATGCTCGGCTTCGTGGTGTTCTTGATCTACCCCGCAGCTGTGACGCTGTCGCACCTGTTGTGAGCGGCTATCGCCTATTGGGGCGGCGCGCCCACAGATGGGCCCTCCATCCGACCGCGTCGCCCGGTCGCACGGGCCCAGACAGGACGCGCCCGCAACCAGGGCCAGACCGAAGGAGCATCCATCCAGTGTCAGAAATCCAGGTCATCTTGTTTCTCGTCGAGGCCCTCCGTTACCGGATGGCCGAAGCGCGGCTTGAACCCGAGCGCGGCGACGTCGCCGAGAAGGTCGTCATCGTGGCCATCTTCGTGGCGTTGGCGATCGCGGTCGGCGCGCTGATCACCAAAGCCGTCACGGGTGACGCGACCAATATCTCGCGCGAGATCTGGCAGACGCGATGAGCTCCAGCCGACTTGGCACGTCCAAACGGCGCGCCAGACTGCCTCGGTGGGGCGATCGCGGTTCCAGCACGCCCGAGCTCGTCGTCATCCTGCCCCTCGTCCTGCTCCTCATCACCCTGAGCATGCAGTGCGCTCTCTGGGCCTTGGCATCCCACGCCCTGTCCGACTCGGTTGCTGAAGGGGGCGCAGCACTTCGAGCCAACGGTGGGACGAGCACCGCGGCCCGCACCGCCGTGATACGGGAGCTCCAGACGCTCGCGAACGGTCTCGTCCTGCGGCCGACGGTCTCGGTTCAGTCCCTGCCCGATGGTGTCGACTCCCTCTCCGCATCGGGCGTCTTGCCGTCCCTGCTACCGGGCGTGGGCTTCACCGTCTCGGCGCAGTCGGCCGGCCCTGATCAGCAGTTCCGGGCAAGCGGATGAGTGCGCCGGGCCTGGCGAGCACCCCGGACCCGGTTGGCCCGGCGAGACTGGCTGCCGGGCGGTCGGAGGTCGGCTCGGCAGCTGCCGAGATCGTCATCCTCACCCCGTTGCTCGTCGTACTCGCTATGGTCCTCGTAATCGGTGGACGCCTCTGCTGGGCATTGCAGGAGGTCGAAGACGCGGCACGTACCTCGGTCGAGTCCGCCGTCATCGCATCAACTGCCTCCTCCGCGCGGGCACAAGCGGCGGCCGCTGCGAACTACGAGATCTCCCACGACGGACTTCGATGCACGCCGTACACGATGACAGCCGATGTGGCCGACTTCGCCCCTGGAGGCTTCGTCTCGGTCGAGCTCCGCTGCGGCGTCGGGCTCGTCACGCTCGGGATACCTGGCCTCCCAGGTTCTGCCACGCTGTCCAGCCACGCTTCTGCCGGGATCGAGCTATATCGGGAAGTGGGATGACAGGCTGCTTCACATCGCGGAGGGCGCGGGAGATGCCGAGATCCGTGCAGAAGCTTCGAGGTATCGCCGTTTCTGCCCAAGGCGCGAAGCTGTCCAGGCGCGGCCGCTCGCTCGAGCTCGAGCTCGGAGCGCTGACGCCGTTCGTGACGCTGCTCTGCGTCGCGCTCATCGCAGTGCTGGCCCTCGTGGTCGACGGCGGTCGCGCATTGAGCGCACGAGAAACTGCCCTCACCGAAGCGGAACAGGCCGCCCGCGTAGGCGCCGCGCAGCTCTCTGTTGCGTCATTGCACGCAGGCCTGACGACCTTCCAGGTTGCAAGCGCTACAGCGGCCGCGGAACAGTACATGGCCGCTTGGGGACATCCCGGCTCGGCCGTGGTCATCGGCACTGAGGTGGTCGCGACAGTGCGGACTTACGAGCTTGCTACTCCCCTGCTCGCGCTGGTCGGGATCGACAACCTCCCGGTGTCGGCGTCAGCGTCGGCGACAGTCGTCGTCGGATAGCCCACATGGCCAACCGCAACCTTCGCCGGCCAATCGTCTCAGTCCGCCCAACCGCGTCCGACAGACCAGTTGGCTGTGCCTCACGAGCCGCCCTTTGACATGATGGGAGTCGAACCGACAAGTGGCGGGCACCGCGTACCGGTCGCGGGCCTGTCCGAACGAAAACCGACCCGACTGACTCCGCGGCCAAACGGCCGACCACGTGCGTCTTGAAGTAGGAGCCCGCCATGAGTTCGCCGATTCCGAGCACCTCAGGCAGCGACCCGCGAGACCTGCGTCACAGCTCGGAGATGAACCCTACGAGTGTGCTTGCGCTCAGCGGGTTCCTCAAGGTCCAGAGGCGCTGGTCCCTGACCTCGCTTGCAGGTATGGAGGCGGACGCCACCGGCGTGCAGGTTGCCCCCGACAGCGAACGCGTCGCCCTTGGTGGCTTAGGCCACGGTCCCAGCGGGTCCGTCGGCCTAGAGCCCGCCGACAACATCGAGAGGCGCCAGCGTCTTCCAGGCGCCGCCTTACCAGCACTCCTGCCGGCCACTGGGCGTTCGCGGCTTCCTGTTCACCTCGAGGACACTGAGTGGAGCCGCCTCGCCCTCGGCGTCGCTACGGAGGTCCTCGCGTCTCTCCGGATACCTGCGAGCCCGGACGTCCTCCAACTTGACCCCGATTCGGTCACGGTTCACTTGCCAACCTCCGAGCCGGCGCAGTGGCCATTCAACCCCGGGCGGGCCGCGAACTCGTGGACATTGCCACGCGACCCGCGCATAATCGCCTCCCTCCCGGTCACACCGGCGATTACGAGCGCGGCGCGAAAGGCCGCCCTGGTCACCTTGTCCGAGATCCATGGACGGCGGTCGCTTGTAGACCTCGTGGCCGTTGGCTCCACGATCCTCAAGGGACCTTTGCCTACGGTCGGTGTGAAGATCGCTGATATCGCCGTCGAGCTCGGGTCCCGGCGGTGGTCCGATCTCGAGACCCTTATCCTGGTCGCGTTCGATCGCCCGATGCCCCGAATCGAGGGCACCAGGCACACTCCGGACATCGCGGCGGCCCTTGAGGAGCTCACTGTCCGTTCCATGAACGGGACGGGCTTGGCGTCAATCTGTGTGATTGTTCCGCCATGGGCAAGCGATCCAGCAGACCCGCTGCTCGGTGAGCTGGTCCGGTTATGTGAGAGGACCGCCGGCGTCGGCGTCCTGTGCTGCGCGAGCGCCAAGGGTGCGTTGTGCCTGTGGGAACTTGCCTCCGAGGCGACGGGCCAACCCACCCTCACCTTCGGCGACGGGCGCCGAATCGCCGGGCTCGACCTCTCCGGGCTCGCTGGGATCGCCGTCAGTCCTGAGAGCTCGCAACAACCCAAGGAGCTTGCGGAGCCCGGTCTGGGGCCAGGGTCCAGCCCAGGTTCACCACACGGGAACCCCTGGTTCCAGATTGCGGCCCACGCAGACGAGACGAGGTTTGCCCCAACGCCGCGAACCGTCCCGATCGAGGTCGCCGTGCTCGGGAACGTCCAGGTCAACGGTGCTCCGGAGTCTTTCAGGTACCGCAGGCGACTCACCGAGCTCGTTGCGTTCCTGGCCATGCACCCGGAAGGTGCAACCACCGACGCGTTTGCTACGGCACTTTGGCCGGAGCGACGGGTCCCGCTCCAGACGCTGGCGAACCGGCTCTCCGAAACGAGAAGGGCACTCGGCATCGCCGGCGACGGCCGGCCCCGTCTCCGCAAGCAGGGCAGGCGTCACCTGATCGTCGAGGCCGAGACCGACTGGGACCGCTTCAGGGACCTCGCCTCGCAAGGACGCGGCCCGGACTGTTGGCGCAAGGCGCTGGCGCTTGTCCGCGGCCGGCCCTTCGACGGCCTCGACCGGGGTGAATGGGCCCAGCTCGAGGGCCACATGGCAGCAGTCGAGGCCTCGGTGGTCGAGGTCGCGTGTCGTCTCGGCGAGCACGCCCTTGGTCGCGCTGAAGCCGGCCTCGCCCACTGGGCGGCGCTCCAGGGACTGCTCGTCTCGCCCTGGGACGAGCGGCTCTACCGCCTGTGGATGCGGGCGGCGGACGCCCTCGGCAATCGGGGCGGCGTGGACGCTGCGCTGCGAAGCCTGGCACTTGCACTCGAGCTCGAGGGCGACCCGCTCCTCGGCATCCATCCCGAGACCTCGGCGCTGTACCGCAGCCTCACATCCAGGTCTCTCACCTAGCCTCGGGGGCCCGAGCGACAGAGCGAGGCTACGGTGGACCCGTGGGCATACTTGAAGGCAAGCGCATTCTCGTCACCGGGGTGCTGACAGATGACTCTCTCGCGTTCGACGCGGCGCGCCTGGCCCAGGAGGAAGGAGCCGAGGTGGCGCTCACCGGCTTCGGTCGGGGCATGTCGCTCACAACCCGAGCTGCCCGCAAGCTTCCAACACCCGTGGAGGTCTACGAGCTCGACGTCACGATGGAAGAACAGGCGGACCAGGTGGCCCTCGAGCTCCGGAACCGATGGGGCGGACTGGACGGCGTTGTCCACGCCATCGGCTTTGCGCCTGAGAACTGTTTGGGCAAAGGCGTCCTGGTGGCGGGCTGGAAGGACGTCGCGACGGCGGTCGAGGTATCGGCCTACTCGCTGAAGGTCCTCGCTGCGGCGTTTGCTCCCCTCCTGAGCCAGGCGGCGGGCGGGGGGTCGATCGTCGGCTTCGACTTCGACGCCACGGTGGCCTGGCCCGGCTATGACTGGATGGGCGTCGCGAAGGCGGCACTGGAGTCGCTCGCCCGCTACCTCGCCCGCGACCTGGGATCGAATGGCATCAGGGTCAACCTCGTTGCAGCGGGCCCGATCAGCACGGTGGCAGCGAGGTCGATACCCGGTTTCGAGCGCTTCGAGAGCGTGTGGGACGCGCGTGCCCCGCTCGGATGGGACGTTCGGGACTCCGAGGCAGTGGCACGGGCCTGCGTGGCTCTTCTGTCGGACTGGTTCCCGCGGACGACCGGGGAGATCATCCACGTTGACGGCGGGTTCCACGCCGCTGGGGCCTGATCGTCCCTGCCAACCGCCGGCCAGCTCAAAGCGGGACGAGCGTTTCGGCCGCCTCGGCTCAGATCTCGTTGACGTTCTCCCGCCCAGTGGCGGTGTGCGACCGATCGCACCGCCACTGGGCACACGAGGTCTCCCGGATCCTCGCCAGATCAAGTCACCGGACTGCGCAGGGATTCACCAGCCGCCGCCCCCGCCGGACGATCCGGATACTGCCACCGGCGTAGCCGCCGCCGTCGTGGCTGACGAATGCAGCAGGTACCAGTAGACACCGGTGGCGAACTCGATACCCTCGCCGTTGGACTGCTTGGGTCCCGTATCGCCGGAGAAGGTGTAGACGGGGAAGCTGTTGTAGGTCAGCTGGTACTTGGTGTCCGCCTTGCTCAACTTCCGGGCGACGGTGCCCAACTTGCCCTTCACGCCCGCGCCGACCGACGGGTGGCTCCCCTTTGCCACATAGAGCGGGATCCACGACTGCAGGCACTTGCCCACGCAGTGAAGCTTCCCCCCGGCCTCGTCGTGGAGAAGGTAGAGGGAGTACTTCTTGGAGTTCCCGAGCACACGGGGATAGCTGGCGGTATTGATGGAAAGCAGCACCGGTGCGGACGTACGAGGCGCGGCGGACGCTGGCGCATCCAGCGACGGCAAGATGCCGGCCACTACTCCGGCACTCAGTGCGACCGCACCGACAAGCGCCGCGTGACGACGCAAGTGGGCCTTGGCAACAAACCGCATGGTGATCCTCCTCATGGTCCGTGTGGACGCCGGTACTGCGTTCCGGCTCAGAGGGTCATACGGACCAGGCGCTCGAAGGGATTGCAGGAAGGCCTGCCCGACGGCCGCCCGCACGGACCGGGCGGCGTAGCCTTCGCCGAACCCAGTCCTGTTCGACCACGAAATCTCCGAGACACACATGTCTTGGACCACTCGCGCGATCACTTCTCGACCGATGGCAACATCGCGCCCTGCAGGTCGGGCCTTGGCTGCCAGAGGGATCGGAGCCGACCACGGAGAGCTACGCCGATTGACTGGTCACCGTTCTCGAATGTCCCGACAAACCAGTCGACCTCGTCGACCACGACTGGGCCGACACTCTCGTGGTGCGTGCCGTCAGCCTTTGACCCTGTCTCGTCACGGGTTGTGTGACGGACGCGGCAGGTGCCGCGGATCCTCGTTTCGTTCGGCGTCGCCTGGCAAAGACCTGGCAGACGGCGAGTGAGGGTGAACAGTGGATGGAGGCGCAGCTCTCTCAGCACTGCCAAGCGAGCCACCGCCCTCGTTCCGCCCGGCGTTCCGGAAGCGAACTCTCTCATCGTGTCGGACGCCTTCGACCGCACAATCGCAAACGCGATCCTCGCCCGGCATCGGTCCGCGGTCCTGGTTCACCTGGACTGGGATGCGGATTTCACCGATGTCACCGCGCCCGGGCTCGTCTTGTCGCCCCTGGCTGATCGCTTCGCTCCGGTCCGCGAAGCTGAGCGCGCTGCCCAGCGGTGCGCCGGCCGGTCCCGCGCCAGGTTGTGTCCGACCGAGGGGGCGGGCCACTGGTGGATGCTCACGCACCCAGAGGCGATGGCGGCCCTCCTCGAGGAGCTCTGGACTACTGCAGACAGGCACCCGCAAGCAGCGCGGTAGTGTTGGGCGGCTTACCAGGACGTCGGTCGGATCTAGACCGTCGGTCCTCGAAGTGAGGATGCTTGACCGGGCGGCGTGGCCGAGTGGTTTAGGCAAGGGCCTGCAAAGCCCTGTACCCCAGTTCGATTCTGGGCGCCGCCTCCAGGGGATGTTCATGGAATTCGCGCCTTCGTGTTCACAAAACTCCCTTGAAGGCCGACAGGCGGGCATTTTGGCGTCTCGATCGCTTCGAATTCAGTCTCCCGGTCGCCGGATCCGAGGCCGATTGCAGGGCGCGGTGGCCACGCGCGTGAATCCGGGCGCGCCAAAGCCCCAGCTGAACGAATCTGGGAAAGAAGAAGTCGCCTAGCCCGGTGGGCCGGCGGACAAGGTCGGCACCTCTTCGAGGTAGCCGATCATGTCCTGCCAGGTGCCGACGCGGCGCCGCTTGCGGCGTGCCGGTTGATCCTGCCCTTCGGCGAGCTTTGCCTCATGTGAGCGGATCCGGTCCAGGTTGACGGCGGCGATCGTGAAGCCGAGAAGGGCGGTGATCTTCACGAGGCCGAAGACACGAAAGAACCCCCGGATCAAGTTCACATATCCACCCTTGAGGGCGGCGTTAACCGACTCGACGGCCATGCGGCGGTTCATCGAGATGCGCCACGCCGTGGTCCCGAAGGGGATCTTCTGCACAAGGGGCAGGTCCGCCGGCGGTGCCGAGACGGTGCCGCAACAGCAGCGCTGCTGTGATGCGGGGAGGATCACCAACGGTGCCTTAAGCGAGCGGCGCATCGTCTTCGGGAAGTTCCGACTCCGGAGAAGCCCTGCACAGAACGGACAGCGCCACCGTGTCACACCGTCCTTGTCGGGACCGGCGTGGCGAACGAGTCTCCAGCGAGCTCTCCTGTTGAACGGCTCCTCGTAGGCGCGCCTGTACGCCCCTGTCGCCTTCATCGGAGCCGTGGCGAGGTCTCTGAGCTCGTTCGGGAGAAGGGTGGAGAAGAGCTGGCCGTCCATCAAAATGGCCTCTTTGGAGAAAGGCCGGATCCCGCGTTGCGACATGACCAGCTGGAAGGTCTGTTCGATGCCTGCCCGAGAAAGCGGGTAGGTAGTCGTCTCAGGGGTGCACAGCGAGTAGCCCGGGTCCCATACGACGTCGGTGATCTCGTGACCTGCACGCTTGGCACTAATCAGCGGGGCAACGACCGACTTCGCCCGGTGTGCGCCCGCCGGGGTCAGCACCACGGTCGTGATCAGGTTCGGGACCTCGGGCCCGAGTGTGGTCCGCTCGATGTAGTCGGTCCAGCGCACGTCTCGCACCTGGACCGCCAAGTGGAGCTCGTAGCCGATGTAGGGGCCGGCGTTGTGCTGGCCGTTGGCTGAGCGGTGCCCCGCACGGGCGTCCGGGTCCGGGGTGTACTGCTTGCGGCCGTCTTTGCCAATGGCGAGTACCTTGGCGCGTCTTGTGGTGCGCGAGGGTGACGGCGGGCCGTCTATGAGCTGGGTCTCTGCAGCCTCACCGTCGAACTCGACCGTCGTGATCGAGCCCTGGAATGCTCCCCAGGTCTCGACGTCGGTGCCGTCGACCGCCACCGACCGGCTCTTCAGGTACCTCTTCGGCACCGATGCGCGAGCGAGGCAGTTGGCGAACCACTCAGTGCCGAGGCCGTCTGGACCCGAGTCAAGGACACGGCAAAGCTTGGAGAACAGCCATGTGACGCGCGCGTAGGCCTCCTCCTCGTCCCAGCTCTTGATTCCGAGTTTCTCTCGCTCCTCATCGCTGAGCGCGTTGAGGAGCCGGGCGATGTCGATCAGATGCGCCTGGTGGCAGCGCTGAAGGGCATTGATCTGGAAGGCGACGAGGAGTGCCTCCAGGGGAAGGCGCCGGGGCCGACCGACCTCGGCGTCGACGTGGGGAGACATCGCCTCTACGATGCCCGAACGCCGGACGATCTGGCGGGCGAGGCTGAGCTCCTCGGTCGTCGGCCGGCGACGACCACTCAGGTCTAGCGGCGGGCGGCTCATCGCGCACCACCGCGAAGCTGCGCGACCTCCTCACTGCGCTCCAACGCACCGACGAGGGGTAGGAGGTCGGAAAGGACTTCGAAGCCTTGCAACCCCGCCGCGCGGCACAACTCGGGCAAGCGTGTGCCGGCCTCCAAGTGCCAAAGGAGCCATGTCGAGCGCAGCCTGGCGGGACTGAGGCGGGGGTGGCCCGCCGGGCGCACGAGGCGCTTGGCGAGGTCGGCAACGCGGTTTCTCGCCCCAGAACGTCCCCCGATCAGGTAGTCCGAGCCTGCGGTCCTTGCGAGATCGATGACCTCGTCCTCCCACTCGGCGCGGACGACAACCAGACGAGCGGCCGGCTCGCCCACTCGCACCTCGACGACATTGCCGCGCCGGGTAACACTGCGCGCTTCGACCTGGGCAACCCAGCGGCCGTCGAGACCTGCTCCAAGTCCGAGCGCAAGAAGAGCCCGCGCCCCGCGAAGCCGGGCCCAAGTCGGCTGGTTGGCGGCGTCGGATCGCAGCAGTTCCACTTCGGAGCAGCTGTAGGGAGGGGCGACGTTGCGGGTGGCCATCGCAGCAGGGCGCGGCTCCCAAGGTGCCGACCGCGTGAGCAAGGGGCCCATCCGGCGCAGGTCGGAGCGGAAGGTCGCCCTTGAGCGGTCATTGGCGAGGGCGAGCTGGCAGAAGCGCTCGACGGCGTCGGGGTCGAGCACGGCCTCGCGTTCGAGCGGCAGGCCTTGGGAGGTCGCCCAAGAGGTGAGCCGTAGGAGGATGCGGCGGCAGCGGGCGTCGACGGGGCGTTGTCCCAGGCCGAGTTCTTTCGCCATCTCGGCAACGAACCACTCCACCGGGGTCAGCTGTCCCTCGGGTTCGTTGGGCTGTTGGGCTGAACCGGCGGGGCTGTTTGGCGGATGTCTGCGCGCCGTGCGGTTGCGCGTCTCGGTGATGCTGTTCACGGTCGCCTTCTGGGTAGCTGGCTGACATCGGGCGATCTATCGCCGAGAACTTGCTAACCACTTGTACCCCGCGGCTGTATCACTCCGACCCCCCAACAGATCAGCGGGGGCTCGTCGTGCCGCACAACCAGCCAAGCTTGGGACGAAGTCGTCGGAAGACCGCCAGGGGCAGAGCGCGCCCACAATCGATCCGGCGCGGCCCGAATCGGAGTCGCGACGAGATTCTGAGTGCTCGTTCTGAGTTACCTGAGCCCGGTTCTTTAGGGCTACGTCTCAGGTGGATAGAGACGAGTGGTAGTGGCTCAGATCAGAGAGCGAGTCGCATCGCCACCCGAGGGCCGAAGTCGTCGTCGCCAATGGCGCGCTCGTGCTCACGGATTGCATGCAGCCCAGGCGTGAGGACGTCCAGAGTGACGAAGCCGAGCGACTCGTAGAACGGTCCATTCCAGGGAACATCCCGATACGTGGTCAGCGTGATCGCGTCGAACCGTTCTGATCTTGCCCATTCGCAGGCGGCTTCTACGAGAGCGCGCCCGAGACCTTGGCGACCGTGGTCCGGATGTACCGCGAGCTGCCAGATGTGGGGGATCCCGTCTACCAACTCGACACACACGAATCCCACGGGTGGGTCGCCGACGACAAGGACCAGCGCGGCCTGGTCGAAGTGGTCCTCCGCGTCGTCGTTGGTGAAAGGTCCGATCCCTAAGGATGTAAACAGTCGGTCCGCCTCGAATTCGATCCTGCGCAGCCCGGGGTACTCCTCAGGACGCGCTTGCCGGATGGTAGGTCCTGAGTGCTCCTCGATCACGCTCCGAGTATCACATGAGGCCGGGTACCCTCGAATGTCAGCTCGGCGGCGCATAACGACGCTCAGCGGACAGGAGGCGGCGCACGCTAAACGGCAGTACAGCGCGCGTCACCTAGACTGCCGGGTCGTCGACTGTGCGCGAGTACGGCGATCTACCGTGGCCTCTCATCGTCGCTGGGACGCGGTCGATCCATCCCCGGGTCTCAGCTCGACCTTGAGGTGCGCCATGACCACCACGATGCTGTCAACTGCCGTCGTTTCACAGCCCGTGTTCAGCGATGCCGAGCGGCTCGCGCTCGCTGGCTATCTTGCTGGTTGCAGCGGACTCACCAGAGAGGCGTACACCGCTTGCCTTCGCCAGTTCGCCGCTTGGTGCGAGGAGCACAACGTCCGCCTCTTCGAGGCGCGCGGCCATCGAGTACTTCGGCCGCGACCTCGAGGAGCGCGGCCGGGCTCGCGCGACGGTTGCCCGGCGACTCTGCACCGTCGCCGGCTTCTACCGCTATGCCGTCGATGATGAGCCTCTCGAGCACGCGCCTGCGGTTCGTGTCCGCCGGCCCCGCCTCGACTACGAGTCGCACGTTACCGGCTCGATCGCAACGAACTCGGATCTCTGCTTGCGACCGCCGGGCTCGGAGCGGCGTGGAGCACGCCCTCATCTCCTTGCTCGCCCTGAACGGACTGCGGGTCTCAGGGGCGACGGGTGCCGAACTCAAGGCGCTTGGCCTCGAACGCGGACGTCGAAACCTCACCATCGTATGCAAGAGCGGCAAGGTCGTCACGATCCGGCTCGCCCTGCGCACGGCCAGCGCGGTCGACCTCACATGCGGCGAGCGGTGCGAGGGACCGGTCTTCCTCGCCGCTGACGGCAGCCGCCTGGACCGCCACGGCGCGGGCCGGATCGTCCGACGCGTCGCTCGGCGTGCGGGGATCACCAAGCTTGTTAGCCGGGACACGCTTCGCCACGCCTTCATCACCGCAGCGCTTGATGCCGGGGTGCCGCTCGGCGAGGTGCCGGAGGCGGCGTCGCACGCCGATCCGTGAACGACGATGCAATATGACCGCGCACGGGCGTCGTTGGACAGGCAGGCGACCTATATCGTCGCGGCGTTCGTGGCGGGGGCGGCCCGGTAGCACTCAGCGCCGGTCAGACCATCGCATCGCCGCCGATCGGCACTCCTGGTCAGTCGCGAAACGGAACGTGCGCCCGAACTCCGAGCCGCAGCGGGTGCTATCTGGCCGACGTCGATGCCCGATCGATTGAAGCGAATTCCTCGTCGCTTAGTTCCAGAGAGAGGGCGCGCGAGTTCTGCCTGACGTGATCGGGTTTGGTGGCTCCGGGGATTGCGATCACGTGGTCGTTTCGCTTGAGCAGCCAGGCGAGTGCCACCTGAAGAGTGGCCACATCATGGGCGGCCGCCACTTCTTGGAGTGTGTCCGCAAGGCCAGCTGGGCCCTTCCTCTTGCCCGGGTCAGCGCTGACGGCACCGCCGGCCATGGGCCGGTAGGCGACGAGGGCCACGTTCATCTGGCTGCAGGCCTCGAAGACGCCGTTTGTCTCGGGCGCGCGGTGCAGCAGGCTGTACTGGACCTGATTGGCCGCGAGAGGTACGCCGTAGTGGGCCAGCACGTCGGCCGCCTTCCGCATTTGCGCCACGTTGCAGTTGCTGATCCCCACGGCTCGGATCTTCTTGGCCTCCACCGCCTTGGCCATAGCGTTCATCCAGGTATCCATTCCGCGGAGGGAATAGGGGAAGTGCACGTAGTAGAGGTCGAGCGATCCCCGTCCGAGCCGCTCCAGCGTCCTGTCAAGAGCGGAGTCGAACTGGGCGGCGGTGAGCCGGGCGGGCAGCGGCGCGAACTTGCTGGCTAACACGACCGGTCGGCCGTCTTGCCTGGTCGCCACCCCCAAGGCCCGCTCCGACCGGCCGAAGCCGTAGACCTCGGCAGTGTCGAAAAACCCCATCCCCACATCGACTGCCGCCGCCAGCGTCTCGTTCAGGCGGGCCTGGCCCGGCTCGCCGCTAGTCCACCGGTTGGTGCCAATCCCGAGTGCCGGCACGCGCACACCCGACTCGCCCAGTGGCCGCTCGGTTTCACTCATCGCTTTCCACACCTCCCTGTGAGCGCCGGAGTCGCCGGGAAAGCCAGAAGGGAAGAGGTCTCGGCTTTGCCCGGTCGATCATACGGTGCAGACCGTCATCAAGATAGAAAGCAGACCCCAGCCCGGTCCTCAGTTCTGGGTCGGAGCGAAGCCACCATCAGCGCCGCTGCGATCCGATTGCCTCGGCTGCCTCAGGTCTTGATGCAGGTGTAGGTTCCGTACACCGATCCATCGAAGTCCGCGGTCGCGATCTCAAACCCGGCAGCGCTGAGCATCGGCTCGAAGAGCCAGCGAAAGGTGCTGTGCTCAGTGCGGATGTGCTCGGCGAAGTCCTCGCGCGCGTACCCCTGCGTGGGATCAGTGGCGGCGTTGCCGAACCAACGCGTAAACACCGCTTCGGCCTGGGACGGCTGAAAGTCGTAGATCAAATCGTGCAATCGCAAGACGCCGCCGGATCGCATGAATGCCGCGATGCGAGTCAGCGCTAGCGCCTTCCAGAAGTCCGGAAGCTGGTGCAGGGCGGTCCTTGTGTACACCGCGTCCGCTGGCGGCCCCGCATGCTCGTAGCTCAGAAACCCCGCCTGGATGCAATCGAGGTTGTCGAGGCCGAGCTCGCTTGCCCGGCTACGCAGCACTTTCAGCATCGCCGGTGAGACGTCGACAGCGATCACCTTTCCGAAGTCACGGGCTGCGGGCAGCGCGAATTGTCCGGTCCCCGCGCCCAGGTCGACGACGGTGGACTCCTTGCCAAGACCGCTACCAGAGAGGACAGCGAGGTCCTCGGCAGGATCGGGGCGGCCCTGCTTGTCATCGAAGCTGGCCACGAACACGGGGTCAAGGTGCTCGTGACCTGCGTGGGCCAGCTCGTCGATCGTCCATGGTTCGGCCATGTTGTCGATTCTCGCGCTGCCGCTCCGGTAGGGGTGTGTCCGAGTCGACGAGGCCGCTGGCTTCGGGTATCCGCCGCGGCCAGGGTCTTGGCACCCGAAACTGTCGCTCTGTATCGGATGCCGACCCGCTATCGCCCCTACCGGTCCGACCACAGATGACTACTTATCGCGTTTACGAGCAGGTGAACGTTCGATATCAACAGGTGAATGGTCGACACGAATAGGTGAACGGCGGATATGAAATAAGTGAACGGTCGATGACGAAGCAAAGCTAAATCCTTCGGTTGCGAATCCGGGCCGGGACCCGTTAGTATGGCCGTCACTACCTTCTAGGTCATAGGGGAATCGCATGCGGGAATCGCGCTGGGCAAGATCCGCTGTACTGACGGGGATATCACTCTTGATGTTGGGGACACCTCTGATGGTCGGAGTGAGTGCCGCTTCCGGACCGAAGAGCCCGACGTGGGAACCCGACGCCAACGCCGCGCCCCCCTACGGGAACCTGACCTTCTACGATGCCAGCGGTAACCAGGTCACCAGCGGGACCGGCGACCTGAGCAGCCCGTTCGCCTACGTCGTGGCCAGCACCGCTGCCGACTCTGGTGCCACGTTGGCCACCGTCAACTTCTACAACCCACGGCAAGGTCTGCTTCCAGCCAGCTGGACCGGCACGTCTGAGGGCTCCACGACGAGCTTCAGCCCGCCCCCCACTGGCACCCCGGCTGACCTCGTGGCCTTCGCCACCGGCTCGACGAAGTACCCGGTGGCACCCACCACAGCCAACATCAGCACCTGGCTCTCCTCCAACGTGCCCGACACGACCGCGGGTTACGCCAACACCATCCAGGTCCGCCTGACCGACTCAGGTCCGCGCGGCGCCGGCAACGCGCCCGGCACCTACTGGGAGACCGACATCGGCTACAACATGACATCGTCGCCGATCACCGTCGATGGCACGACCGTCCCGGTACACGGCTGGGCCGAGCTGTTCCCGCTAGTCAGTCATTCCTCCACCTCCCTGGCACCGTCGCTCGCCAGCCCTCAGCACTCCGGCACCCAGGTCACCCTGACGACCGCTGTGAAGCCCTCCAGCGCCGCGGGCGTGGTCCAGTTCTTCGACGGCACGACAATGCTGGGCTCCCCGGTGAAAGTCGCGTCGGGCGCAGCAAGCAAGATCATCACCCCCGCCGTTGGCAACCACAGCTACACCGCTGACTTCGTGCCCAAACTGGGCGATGAGACTGCAGCCAACACCGCCACAGCAATGATCATCGGCGGGTCCAAGTCGAACACGGTTCCCTACACAATCACTTCTTCCACTCCGACAGTGACGGTGACCAAGTTCTCACCGACGCGGCTTGGCCAGGGTGCGTCCAACATCGGCGTCACCCTCACCGGCACCGAGTTCGTCACCGGGGCTACGGTTAGGGTCGCTGGAATTAGCTTCTCGTCGGTGAGCGTGGCCAACTCCACCACCATCACTGCCAAAGCGAACGTCGCCTCGTCGGCGAAGGTTGGAGCCGGCACTGTCACCGTCGCCGACTCGGTGGGCTCGGGTTCGTGCACGACTTGCCTCACCATCATCGCCGGCCCCACGGTGAAGTCGATCACGCCGTCGTCAGTGACGCCCGGAGCGTCGAAGTCGGTGACGATCACAGGCACCGGCTTCCTGAGCGGAGCCGCCCTCACAGGTCCCACTGGGGTGTCGTTCAGCAAGGGCAAGGTGGTCAGTTCCACCAGGATCACCGCGCTCATGAAGGTGGCCTCCAGCGCGAAGGCAGGCAAGGACCTGCCGGTCACCGTTGTCAACGGTACCGCCGGCGCCGAGGGCCGGGGAACTGGCAAGGTCTTGACCATCGTCGCTGCCCCCACGGTGAAGTCGATCACGCCGTCGTCAGTGAGGCCCGGAGCGTCGTATTCGGTGAGGATCACAGGCACCGGCTTCCTGAGCGGAGCGACCCTCACAGGTCCCACTGGGGTGACGTTCAGCAAGGGCAAGGTGGTCAGTTCCACCGGGATCACCGCGCTCATGAAGGTGGCCCCCAGCGCGAAAACAGGCAAGGACCTGCCGGTCACTGTTGTCAACGGCACCGCCGGCGGCGGGGGCCGGGGAACTGGCAAGGTCTTGACCATCACGTGACAGCCCGATTGCCTCGGCGACGACCAGTCAGCACAACCCACCGTCACGTCCAACAGGTGTCATCAAAGCTACTGCTCGGGCCAAGTCGGTCGATGGCATGATGTGGCTCTGCGCGGCCACGCGGGGGCGACGTGCTCTCATACTTGCGGCTGGCGGAATGTTCCATTCCCGTTTTCGATCAGCATCGCTGGCAGCGCCATGGCCCAATCGGCCTTCGCAACGTGGAAGTCGGCGGTTCGAGGTCCGCTCCTCGTCCGGCGGACGGGACGGCGAGCTCAGCTCGTCGCTCGGCATGGACCCAAAGAGCTGTTGCTGCACTCAGGCGTCGAATGGGACCCGGGAACACATCGACGAAGCCCCCCGACTGCAGGTGATTCGATGTGCCGGAACCGATGGCTGCCGGCGTACCAGCGGGGGCATCGAAAGTCAGCGGACTCGACCCCGTTGTCGGTGGCGCCGGAGGGATGGCCGACTGCCTCCCCGGTGTGCCAGACAATTCGAACAACGCGTCACCCACGACCACCGCCGCTACCGCTGCCCCGGTAGTCAGCTTCCGGCGAGTCATACTCGCCGCCGTGACGCGAGGCATTCAGCGGCCCGGCCGGTGTTATCCTGCCGCTGAAATGCTCACTACCAAGACCACGTTAAAGGCCGCGCCGATCGCGCTCACCGGTCTGGATGCCACCCCAAGTACCTGCACATCAAGAATCCGGCCAACTAGGATGAGGGGTGCAGTCCTGATATTCCTCATAGCGCTCGCGGGCGCGGCGTGCAATTCGGGTCACAGCATGACGACCGCTCCCGCGCTGCTGACCATTCGCCAGTTGACGGCCAGGATTTTGCCCGCCCCTTACGGCTACGAGATCGACCCCACACCGCATGCCTCGGGTGCCATAAGCCGGGCACTGTTCGACCAGTTCGGCGGGGTACGGTCGCCATCGAAGCTCGGGTTCGTCGCGGGCTTCAAGCAGAACTACGTGAACTCCGGCACAGACGAAGGGCTGATCGTCACGGTGATCGAGTTCAGGTCCCCCAGAGACGCCAGCGCCTATTTCGCCCAGACGAGACCGAGCATCCTCAGCTATGCAGGGGCCACGCGCAAGCCTTTCCCTCGCATTCCAGGGGCTCTTGAGGCGGAAGGTACGAAGCCTTACAACCACGGCTACTACCACGCCATCGTCGACACGGCCAACAACTTCTACTTCCAGGTCGCGTACGCAACCCCCGAACCGTCGTCGCCGCCAGTCGAACTCGGACGGTGGGCCGGCCTGGAGTACACGGTCCTCAAGCACAGCTGACTGGTCGTGTTGGATCGAATTCATCTGCGCGCCACCTTCCTGTTGCCCTCGCTACATCGGACGGTCAGGTCGGCCTCCTAGAGTCCGCGCTCAGATCCCAAAGGACTCACCGGGAAGGGAGGAAGGAGTCGGCTTGTCGGCAATCGAAGAGATCGGGCCAGAGTCCCTCGTTTCGGGTCCGCAGCTGACGACCGGAATCACGGGTGCCCGACTCGACGCGATCAACGTCTCGGCCTGGTTCGGCACCAACCGGGTTCTGAGCCGGGTGTCGCTTTCGATGCCGCCTGGCACCGTCACTGCTCTTATCGGCCCGTCTGGATGCGGCAAGTCGACCTTCCTGCGGATCCTCAACCGCATGCACGAGATGGTGCCCTCGGCCAAGCTGGCAGGCCAAGTCAAACTCGGCGGCCAGGATATCTACGCCGCAGGCCAACGCGTCACCGAAACCCGCAAGAGGATCGGGATGGTGTTCCAGAAACCGAACCCTTTCCCCACCATGTCGATCGCCGAGAACGTGACTGCCGGGTCGAAACTGGTCGGGATGAAGCTCAGCCGATCCGAACGAGAAGAGCTCATCGAGCGGTCGCTGACCCGGGCCGGGCTGTGGACCGAGGTCCGTGATCGCCTCCGTGATGCGGGAGGCGCTCTCTCAGGAGGGCAGCAGCAGCGGCTCTGCATCGCCCGCACGCTCGCGGTCGATCCCATGGTCCTGCTCATGGACGAACCCTGCTCCGCACTGGACCCAACGTCCACCAGAAGGGTCGAAGATACGATCCACGAGATCAAAGATGAGGTGACGGTCGTGATCGTCACCCACAACATGCAGCAGGCCGCCCGCGTGTCAGAGCAGTGCGCCTTCTTTCTTGCCCAGCAGGGCACACCTGGAGTCATCGTCGAGGCGGGGAGGACGGAGAAGATCTTCACCTCGCCCGACGACCCTCGCACCGAGGACTACGTCAATGGTCGCTTCGGCTGAACCCCCTAACCTCCTTGACTCCCTGGATGAGCCGATCAGCCCGCAGGCGACCAACCCATGGGGCGATCGCCTGTTCCACTTGGTGGTGAGGGGGATAGCCGGTGTGGTCCTCGTTATCTTCGGGTCGATCGGGGTCTTCCTCGCTTACCAGTCGGTACCGACATTCCGTCGCTACGGCCTGAGCTTCCTGACCCAGTCCCAATGGAATCCGGAGCTGGACAAAGTCGGGATTTCATCCACTCTCCTCGGCACCGTGGAGGTGGCGCTCGTGGCCCTCGTTGTGGCCTTTCCGATCGCCCTGGCCACGTCCCTTTTCATCAGCGAGTACGCCCCGCTGCGGATCAAGGGCTTGCTGGTGGCGCTGGTCGACTTGATGGCCGCCGTCCCGAGCGTGATCTACGGCGCCTGGGGCTTCTTCCTCCTGATGCCCCACGCCACGCTGACCTCTCGCTGGATCAGCGAGTACTTCGGGTGGATCCCGATCTTCAAGGTCAACACCGACCCGGCGGCCGCCGTATGGGCCCAGTCGCGCTTTGTCAACTCAGCGTTCATCGCTGGGCTCTGCGTGTCGATGATGGTGATACCAATCACCTGCTCGGTCATGCGAGGCGTCTTCGCCGAGGCCCCTCTCGGCGAGCGTGAGGCCTCATACGCCCTGGGCTCGACCAAGTGGGGGATGATCAGGACTGTGGTGCTGCCCTTCGGGCGAGGTGGCATCATCGGAGGCACGATGCTGGGGCTGGGCCGAGCCCTCGGGGAGACCATCGCGGTGCTGTTCATCATCTCCCTTACCTTCAACGTCAACTTCCATATCCTCCAGAACGGGACGAGCACTATCTCCGCTCTGATCGCCAACGACTTCGGAGAATCGACCAGTGCCCAGCTGGCGGCGCTGCTCACCGCCGGGCTGGTCCTCTTCCTCATGACCCTCGGCGTCAACACCATCGCCGCCGTCTTCATCACCCGCAGCCGAAGCGGCGCGGCTACCGAGATCTAGTCGTGTCCGATGGCTACTGACGCGGCCCTCATGACCGTCTACCGCACCGCGGTAGCTCAGGCGGCGGACGAGCTGCCGGCCGTGGGCGTCGCGGCCGCCCCCCCGCCCGAGCAGGACGAGCCGAGCCCACTTCGGCACGTGGCCTTGGAAGACGTCTACGCGGTTGTCGGATCGTTGGTGGGATCCTTTGGTCTCGTTTGGTTGGTGTTCTCCTATGTCCTTCCGCTGAGTGGCGTCGTCGGCTTCGTGCTGTGCTGGGACGTCGCCTTCCTTGCCATGTACGCCGGCGTCACCGCCCGCAGCCATCCGCGCCCGGTCGTGGTCAGCAGGGTCATGGCCGCTGTCATCGTCGGACTCGCGTTGCTGGTGGGTTTCGTGCTCATGACCGTCGTGGTCTACGTAGTGGCCCACGGGCTCGACGCCGTGCGTCATCTCAACTTCTTCACCCAATCGGCGTCAGCCGGCTCGCTGACCGGGACGTTCGCGCAGGGCGGGATCTATAACGCTCTGGTCGGCTCGCTGATCCAGGTCGGCATCGCGATAGCCATCGCCCTTCCCCTGGGGATAGGTACGGCGGTGTTCATGACCGAGACGCGCGGCTGGTTCGTCAGAGTAGTACGGACCGTTGTGGAGGCAATGACGGCCGTCCCCGACCTCCTCGCCGGCTTGTTCATCTACGTCGTGTTTGTCCTACCGTTTCACGGTAACTACCCGTGGGGGCACAAGAACGGAATAGCGGTCTCCTTGGCCCTGGCGGTGGCTGGTACGCCGATCATCGCCCGCTCAGCGGAGGTGGCACTCCGCGTCGTGCCCGGAGGCTTGCGTGAGGCCGGTCTCGCCCTCGGGGCATCACACTGGCAGACTGTCAGGCGGATCGTGCTGCCCACGGGCCGACCCGGACTGGCGACTGCGTTGATCCTGGCCGTGGCCCGGATGATCGGAGAGAGCGCGCCACTTCTGATCGTGTCGGGCTTTACGACCTTCTACAACGCTAATCCCGTAGACGGCCAGCCGATGATCTCGTTGCCGCTCTACGTGTACGAAACCCTCCGCAGTGGGCAGCCTGCAGAGATCATCCGAGGGTTCGGCGCAGCGGTCGTGCTGCTTTTCATTGTCTTCATCCTGTTCGCCGCGACGAGGGTGCTGGCGCGTCAGAGGGTGAGCACACGATGACCGCTGCCGCCCACGGCACTCGTCCGACGCGTCAAAGCGGTGCCTGGGCGCGCGTAAGCCGGGCGGGCGCGGCGATCGCTTTTGCAAGCATCGTCACCCTGATGACGCTCCCACCGGTGGGTGCCGAGAGCGGGCACGAGCAAATTGACGGGTCCGGCTCGAGCTGGGCCGCGCTGGCGGTGCAGCAGTGGGTCAGCGACGAGTCGAGCTCCATGCAGGTCGTCTACACGCCCTCTGGTTCTGCGCAGGGCAGGACCGACTTTGCCAACGGCCAGAACGACTTTGCCGTCAGCGACATCGGCTATCAGGGGCAGAACAAGCAGACTGGCATCGACGACTCATCCAACCGACCCTACGCTTACCTCCCTATAGTCGGCGGGGCCACGGCGTTTCCCTACAACATCGTCGTCGCGGGGCATCAGGTCAAGAACCTTCGCCTCTCAGGCCTGACTCTCGCCAAGATCTTCACCAACCAGATCTCCAACTGGGATGATCCCGAGATCACCGCCGACAACAATGGCCACGCCCTTCCCTCCATCCCGATCATCCCAGTTATCCACTCCGAAGGGGCCGGTACGACGTTCCAGTTCACCGACTACCTCAACACCGAGTACCCGCAACTGTGGCACGCGTTCTCGGGGTACTCGTTTCCGGTCGAGTTCTGGCCCACGGGCCAGGGTTCGCAGGTTGCCGAGAACGGGTCCGACGGGGTCATGGGGTTCATCACGTCCGCTGCAGGCCAGGGATCGATCGGCTACGACGAGTACGCCTACGCCATCGGTGCCCAGTACCCGGTCGTGGCCCTCGAGAACGCGGCCGGTTATTTCACCATGCCCGACGCTTATGACGCGGCTGTGTCGTTGACGCAGGCCCATATCAACTACGACCAGAATCCCGTTGACTGCTCCAAGCTGGGGTTCAATACGTCACCCTGCTACCTGCTCGAGACCCTCAACGACGTCTACACCTACAAGGACCCCCGCACGTACCCGCTCTCGTCGTACTCGTACGAGATCATGCCGACGGCGCCGACGTGCACCGGCTCGATCACGAAGTGCGACCCGACGATGAACACCGCCAAACGCCAAACGTTGGCTGACTTTGACAACTTCTCACTCTGCGCCGGGCAGTCGCAGATGGCACCCATTGGCTACTCGCCCCTCCCGGTAAACCTGGTGGAGGCCTCCTTCCAGCAGGTGACGTTGCTGCACAAGGCCGACCCTGGGGTCGTCGTCTCGCAGCTCAACCCCGCTCACTGCGACAACCCGACGTTCATCCCCGGCAAGCCCAACGAGAACTACCTGGCAAAGATCGCCCCATTCCCTCCGGCGTGCGCCAAGGCGGGGCAAGGGCCGTGCCCCGGCCAGTACGCCCACAACGGAAACCCCATCGACGGCCACGCCGCCGGTGGTGGTAAGGGCGGATCGTCCACCACCACGACGACGAGCACGACGACGACCACTACCACGCAGCCCAAGAAATCGGGCACCGGGACGACGACCACCACCACGCAGCCCAAGAAATCGGGCACCGGGACGACGACCACCACCACGCAGCCCAAGAAATCGGGCACCGGGACGACGACCACCACCACGCAGCCCAAGAAATCGGGCACCGGGACGACGACCACCACCACGCAGCCCAAGAAATCGGGCACCGGGACGACGACCACCACCACGCAGCCCAAGAAATCGGGCACCGGGACGACGACCACCACCACGCAGCCCAAGAAATCGGGCACCGGGACGACGACCACCACCACGCAGCCCAAGAAATCGGGCACCGGGACGACGACCACCACCACGCAGCCCAAGAAATCGGGCACCGGGACGACGACCACCACCACGCAGCCCAAGAAATCGGGCACCGGGACGACGACCACCACCACGCAGCCCAAGAAATCGGGCACCGGGACGACGACCACCACCACGCAGCCCAAGAAATCGGGCACCGGGACGACGACCACGACGACACTTGGCACCGCGGGCGCCACGACGACGACCACGTTCGTGCCCGGTTCAACGGGGACCTCAGCACCGACGTCGCCGGTGATTCCGCAAGCGGTGGCCACGGTCCTAACGGGGGACCGCCCCCGTGGCCTCGGGTATATCGCGCTCGGCGCTGTCGTTACCGCGCTGCTCGTTGTCGGGCTGTGGGCCCCCGCGCTGCTTCGCTCCGCCCGGAGGCGGCTCAGGGGTCGAGGGTCAGGGACATGAAAACCACCGTGCCCCGCCGTCGCATCGCACTAGCCCGGTTCGGGATGGCCCTGGCAGCGCTGCTCGTGCCCGCGCTGACTGTCTTGCCGGCTCGCGCTGCGGCCCCGAGCACACCGGGCTGCGGCGCCCCGCCGGTCACCTCGACCCACGGAGCATCGTTCACCGTCACGGAGACGCTGTGCAGGACGTTCTTCGATAAGGGCGTGGTCGACCGCCGGTCGTTCTCTGTGACGGTCTCAGACACCACCAATCTGCGCAACAACCAGGTGATCAGCGTCTCGTGGTCCGGCGCCCACCCGACAGGGGGGATCATCTCAGCCGAGCAGTGGGCCCCAGCGGTCGACCAGGAGTACCCGGTGGTTCTGATGGAGTGCCGCGGCATCGACTCGCCGGACGTACCGAGCGCAAAGCGCCTCACTCAGGAGACATGTTGGACCGCCACGCCCGGGGAGCGGATCATCTCGTCACCGTCCCCCTACTCGATGTGGAGCCTCGACGCCAACAACACCGCGGACGGCATCTGCACGCAGCGGTACTGCAACGTGCCCATACCGTTGCCGTCCAACTGTGACGGCGAGGTAGCCCCTGGCCCCAACTTCTGGTTGCCGTTCGACGCCGCCGACGGGACCGACTACGCCGTCGGGTCGGCGGGCTGCGACGGCGCCCCCCCGGAGATGCTCACCACGGGCGAGGACCCAACGATCATCCCCAGCGATACGACCTATGCGGAGACCGCGCTGAACGGGACCGGGTCGGCGAAGTTCACGATCATGACTTCCGAGACCAACGCCTCTTTGGGGTGCTCTCAGACCGTCCCCTGCTCGCTCGTCATCATCCCGATCGAGGGGATCAACTGCAACGCGAACCCTCAGGTGGGCTACCCCAGCTACGAATGCGAGTCCCTCGGAACATTCCCACCCGGGAGCCTCAACACGGGGAGTAATCCGTACCCGCCTGCGTTGGCGGTCACCGGCTCCTACTGGTGGAGCGGGAGCAATTGGGACCGCCGGATCTCCATACCGCTCAGTTTCGGCACCCCGGCGAACGCATGCGCCAACAACACACAAGCTCCGCTGGACTTCTACGGCTCCGAGGTGATGGCCGAGGCGGCCGAGCAGTGGGACCCGGCTTTCTGCCTCAACTCCAAGCTGTTCAACGTCAACGTCGTTCAGCTGCCCGAACCGGTCGCCAAAAGCTCCCTGCAGCAGGGGTTTATCGAGGCTGCCATCCAAGGTGAGCCACCTCCGGTGCCGGTCGGGCAGAAGTCGTTCTTCACCACGCCCACCGTGCAAGCGCCGATCGCGGTGAGCGGGTTCGCGATCGCCTATGTCATCGACAACGGAAATGGCGCCGCGTACACGCAGCTCCGGCTCGACCCTCGACTGCTGGCCAAATTGATGACGGAGTCCTATCCCGGGACGACAAATGTGCAGTCCAACTGGCAGATCACCGGCGAGCCGCCCGGTTCCGGACCTAACCAGTGTCCGGCGAACTGCAACCCTGCTTACGCGGCGATGGCCCATAATCCACAGAGCATCTTCGACGATCCCGAGTTCCTGGCCCTCAACCCCGGCCTTCGTGTCCCCAATGGCATACAACCGGGGCCAGCCGCGACGTTGTTCAGCATTCTGTCCCAGTCGGATGTCATGTGGGCTCTGACCTCGTACATCAACGCCGATCCGGAGGCACGGGCCTGGCTCAACGGGGAGCCCGACCCTTGGGGCATGGTGGTCAACCCGGCCTACAAGGGCATCAAATTGCCGGTCGAGTCGTGGCCGCTCCTCGACACGACGACCAACGGCCCCGACTACACCGAGAGCGGCAACCCATTCTGCGTCGGAGCGCTCGGAAACGGAAAGGCAAAGGTTCCCGATCGACCGCTGATCGACAACCCCCAGGAAAACCTGGCATACGTTGCGTACAACATGCGGTACGCGATCGCCGTATCCCTGATCAGCTGCAACAACAACCCACTGACGCCCGAATACACGGAGCTTGGGTCGGAAACGCTCGGCAACCGGTTCCTTATCGGGCTGGTGTCCCTGCCTGACGCGGAAGAGTTCGACCTCGACACAGCAGCCCTCCAGACCTACGCCAGCCCGGAGCGTGAGACCGACAACGGCCCCCAGTTCGCCGCCGGCCGCACGTTCGTGTCCCCGACCGTCTCATCGCTACGGGCCGCCGCCCCGTTGATGCAGCCGGACTCCAAAGTGGGGTCCTGGGTGTTTCCCTACACCGACTTTCCTGGCAACGCCAAAGCCGAAGGGGCTTACCCGGGCACGATGCTCTTCTCCGCTGACGTGCCGACGAAAGGCCTCCTTGAGCCCGACGCCGACGACTACGGTAAGTACCTGTCTTTTGCCGCCACCACCGGGCAGGTCCAGGGATTCGGCGTCGGTCAGCTACCGGCCGGCTACGTGCCCATAGAGGGTCTCTCGGAGGAGGTGGACTACACGAAGGTGGCGGCCGCCGACGTAGCAGCTCAGAACGGGCAGGTCCCGCCGCTGGTCCCGCTGGCTCCGCCGCCCACAACGACCACAACGACGGTGCCGTCCACGACCACAACGACCGTGCCGTCCACGACCACAACGACCACGACGACGGTGCCGTCCACGACCACAACGACCGTGCCGTCCACGACCACAACGACCACGACGACGGTGCCGTCCACGACCACAACGACAGTGCCGTCCACGACCACAACGACCGCGACGACGGTGCCGTCAACGACCACAACGACCACGACGACGGTGCCGTCCACGACCACAACGACCACGACGACGGTGCCGTCCACGACCACAACGACCACGACGACGGTGCCGTCCACGACCACAACGACCGTGGCCCCCACGACGACGGTGCCGTCCACGACCACAACGACCGTGGCCCCCACCACTACCGTGGCCCCCACCACTACCGTGGTCACCACCACTACCGTGGCGCAACAGAGCACTACGACGACCACGGGCGCGGGATCAGGGCACTCGGGTAAGGGGAAGAACCCTCCGACGGGCCTGCCGGTGGCGGCCGTCGGCACGGCTCCCGCGGGTGCTGGTGGCCTTGCGCTGCCGCTGGCCCTGCTAGTCGCCGTCCTGGGCGGGGTGTGGAGTGCCGTGGTCGTGCTGCGGCGTAGGCGGGCCCGGACGTGACAGTCGTTGATGCCGACGCTCTCGACCTTTTCATCGAGCTGCCCGATGGTCCGCCGTCTCCTCCTGCCCGCGATACCTCGAGCACTTCTGCCGGCTCGAAGGTCTCGAGCCGGCGAGACCCGCGGGCGATTGGCCGTGCCTTGGTACTTGCGGCACCGGCTGTCCTCGCCGTGCTGGCGGTGTGGTTCCTCCTCTACGGGCTCCTCCTGAGCGGTGTGGAGCAGCACGTCATGCAGTCTCGGCTGTATGACGAGTTCCGCTTACAGCTGGCAGCGGAGACGGCACCCCTGGCCGAGCCAGTGCGGGCCGGATCGCCCGTCGCCATGATCAACGCCCCATCAGCCGGGATCTACAACCTCATCGTGGTCGAGGGCACGACGTCTCGGCTGCTCTTGTCCGGCCCCGGTCACCTGAGCGACACCCCGCTGCCCGGGCAGGCCGGTACGTCCGTAATCCTCGGGCGCAGCGTCACGTTCGGCGCGCCCTTCGGCCGCATCACTCAGATGACCGTGGGCGACGTGATCACGATGACGACAGGGGAGGGGGTCTTCCGCTACCGCGTTGAGGACGTCCGCCGCCCAAGAAGCCCGCTCCCGCCGAGCCTCGACGCAGGCGACTCCCGCCTCACGCTGGTGACCTCAGCGAGCGGAGGGTGGAGGAGCGGTTGGGCTCCAAGTCACACGGTGTTTGTCGATGCCCTGCTCGCGGGAAAGGCCCAGCCGGTGCCAGCGGGCGTGCTCGCAACGGTTAGCCCAGCCTCGCTGCCGATGCACAACGACCCGAGCGGCACTGTCCCACTCATCTTCTGGCTCGAAGGTCTCGTCCTCGTTACTTTCGCCGCCAGCTGGGCATGGGTCAGGTGGGGCCGGTTCGAGACCTGGATCGTCGGGGCGCCCGTCTTCCTCGCCGTGCTATGGGGGACGAGCGACGCCCTCATGCGGTTCCTGCCTAACCTGCTGTAAGAGACCGGGCTTCCAGGATCCGGTTCTCCCGAATATGCTGGCGTCGCGTGGGTTGACAGGTGAAGCCAGCAAGGGCCGTCGGTACGCCGGGGGCCGCGTTCCACAGGGTTCTCGGAACCGTCCGAAGGATCGAGGGCCGCTAGAAGGCTGCGGTACGATCAGGACCGCGGACGCCGAGGGCTGGTACCGAGATTCGTACAAGCTCCATACCGATCGCTGGTTCTCCGCAGGCAGGCCGACAGCCTTGGCCCGAGACGGTGGCGTTGAGTCTCACGACCCACCGCCACCGCACCCGTACGAGGGCGAACTCGCCGAGTCGCCTACCGACGACTCGGCAAAAGCAGGCAACTTGCAACGCCCCGACTCCAACACCTCTCGTGGGCTGTGGGGCAGAGGCCTCGGTATGTATGTGGAGCGAAGCTGGCGACCCCGACTCCGATTACCCGCGAGACCGCCCGGCCTCTCGGCGTCGCCTCGAACTCGATCCGGACCTGGCGACGGTGCTTCGAGAGCGAAGGCGTCGCCGGCGTGGGCAGGATCGTACCCGGGCCGCGGGCGCTAGTCGTGGCTCCCCGAGGGCTCCATCGCGGTTGTGCACGACACGGTGCACGCCTTTTTCACGTGGCATTTGGGACGCCGTTCTTGCGCGGTTTTACCTGAAATTCGCTGACCGAGTGCCTAGGCCTCACGCCACTCGTCGTCGACGCCGGAAGACGAACAGCGCGGTTGCTCCGGCGAGGACCAGGGCCGCGATCGCTCCTCCGGCGATCACACCTGCGGAGAAGCCACCGCCACTCGACGTGCCTGTCGGGCCGACACTGGCCGACCCGCGGGCCACGGAGGTCGTCGTCGAGCTCCCACCGGCGGCCTGAGTAGTACGCGGGGACGTAGATCCCTTCTTCGTGCCCTTGTGCAGGTCGGCGTAGGGGATCAGCTTTTCCGGCGGCCTGGGTACGGCAGTCTCCGATTTGGGAAGGAGGAGTGACTCCACCGATTCGGCGGTCCCATCGGTGCAGGAGGATCCACCCCCCTGGACGAGGGCCCAGGCGTTGCCGGTCACCTTGATGACGGCCGTCGGATAGCTGAACGTCCAGGGCTGCTTGTTGGGGCTGGAAAAGACCATGCGCAACTGGTACAGGCCATCCCAGTACGGCGGCATGGAGTGGTCCGGCCAGATCAGGGGAGCGTCGGCGTAGGTGGCTTGCGCCATGGGGTGGGCCGAGCTGGAAAACGCTGCATCGTCGGTCAGCTGATAGCCGGTCCAGTCCTCTGGATCCACGTGCTGGATCGGCTGGAACAGGTCTAGCGTAGCCCGGGTGTAACCCGCGGGAACGCGAGCCGATGACACCGCTCTCCATACGAATGGGATGGTCAGCAGGCTACCTGAAGTGATCGGCTGTTCGTGTGGGTTGCAAAGCGTCAAGGAACCAACCTGACTGGGATCGGTGAAGGGGACCGTAAAGCCACCTGCGAAGGCAGTCGAAGGCACAGCACATACGCCGACGGTGACCGCCGAAGCGAGCGCAACCCTTGTCAGCCAACATCTGATGTTCATTTGAGGTCTAACCGCTTTCTCGCTCGGCCGACGCGACCGGCGCCGGGTCCTTGGCAGGGGACTCGTGTCCGGCAGCCTGACGCTCGGAGGAGCCATTCGAGACGGAAACGTCGCCGAGTGGGGATTCCTGCCTCCCGACGCTGTCTCGCACCCCCGGCTCCTGCGGATCCGCTGTGGCGTCGCGGGCCCGCTGGCCGCGGCGACGCCGGCGGAACCAACCGACTATGAGCAGGATCACCGTCACGATGATTGCTATCAATATCCACGGTATGGTCCAGAATGATCGCGAGGCCTGGAACGGACCCGACGGCGGCGCGACCGAACCGGTTATGTAGAGGGGCCGGATGGACACGTGAGCGGTCTCGCGAATTTCCGGGAATATGCCCTTTACCTCGACCGTCTCCTTGACCGAAAAGCCCGCCAGCAAGAGCCGGATTTCCGGGAGGCGGGCGGTGGACCGGCCCCCGAACAGTCCCGATACGTAGACCGTCTGAAGCCCGCCGAGGGCGACGTTGCCGGTGTTGGAAACGGTGTAGGTGACCGTCGCCTTGCCGGTGCCGATCGGGTCGAGCGTCCCTTGATAGTGAACTGCGAGCCCGGTGACGGTGAGCGAGGGGTGCAACGAGCCGCTAACAAGAAGGAAGATTCGGGTGCCGACGGTCTGCAACAGTCTCAGCCGCTGGCCGCTTTTCGATATCACCGACGACACCAGGGTGGCGGTGATCACGCCGATGTGGTCGCCGGGCGTCGCGTCGGCCGGTACCTCGATCAGGAAGGGGACGATGATGTCGGTGCGGGGCCGGAGCGTCACCGTCAGGTCCGATCTGGGCAGGGCAATCCAGGCGCCGAGGTCGTGGGAGCGCTCGTTGATGGGCAGTGCCGCGAAGCCGCCTTGGGGAGTGTTGACGGCGTCGGTTCCCCGTATCAGGAAGGTGGCTGTCTGGTCGGAGTAGTTGAGGATCGCCACGTGGTCCTCGATCCGCCCTCCGGGGGTGGCCCCGAACAGGTAGATGCCCCGGCCGTCGGGCTTGGTCGCGGAGGCCGTCTGGGTGCCGAAGGTGACGACGTTCTTCTTGGCCGAGACCGCTTTGCCAGACGATGCCAGCAACGGCATAGTCGTCTGCCCGAGAGCGGGAGCGAGGAACAGCAGGACAGCGGTGGTGCAACTCACGACGGCAGCGACAGTCAGATAGAGCCGAGTCGACCGCCGGATTGTTTTGTCGGAAGGCTGCATTTAGCGTGTCCCAGTATCATCCACGAGGTTGAGGAGCCGTTCGTTTTATCAGCTATAAACAACGGTTATGGCGCTTCAGCCTACCTGGCCAAACTGGATGGAAACTGGCGGGCGCTACCGTTGTAGGAACGGCAGGAGCGGGACGGCCGAGGCCGTCCCGCTCCTGTGACTTCGATGACCGTCCGAGCCCTGTGGTCCTCCTCCTGCCGTCTAGGAGACGGTGAAGGTGATGGTGCCGTTGTAGGTGCCGGCCGGGGTGCTGGTCGCTGCGTACAGCGAAAGCGTCCCGTCCATTACAGCGGTGCCGTCGGCGGCAGAGCTGTGGGCCCACGACTGTGGCGTGGCACTGAGGCCGGGACCGGCGGGGGGATCCACCGGGCTCGGGTTGAGCGCCGGGATGTCGGTGAAGGTCACGGTGCCGGGGTAGTCGCCGGCCGAGGTGCCGCCGTTGAGAAGCGTGCCGCCGGTCAGACCAAGACCCGAAGCCGGTATCGTCCCGCCGCCACTGCTGGTGAGCGGTGTGGCAGCCACCGACAGCGTCCAGGCGTAGGCCGGGGCCAGGGTGCTGGTCACCACGATCTGCTGAGTGTACGGGGCGCTGGCGGGCGGGAACTGGGCCGACGAGGAGAGGTACTCGCCATCGCTGCTCAGTTGCATCGCCGGCAGCACGAACGGGTTGGTGGCCGTGTACGGCGTGGTGATTGTGATCGTACCGGGGTAGATCGTCACCTGGACGCCCTGGGTGTCCGAGCAGGACGAACCGGTGAGGCTACAAGCAGCCGGGGCCGCCACCGTGACCACGACTGCGGCCGACGTCGACGACGCGTACGAAGTGCTGGTCGGGCTGAAAACGGCCGTGACGCTGTTGCCGCCCTGCGGCAGGGCGGTCGTTGTGCAGGTGGCCGACGCCGGCGGGTTGATAGCGACACTGGTGCAACCGGTGATCGCCGTCGTGCCGTCGAAGAACTCGACCGTGCCGGCAGGGTTGGTGCTGTCCGCTGCAGAAGCCGTGGATGTGAAGGTCACCGACGTGCCGTAGGTAACGCTGGTCGCGCTGGCCGACAGCGTGGTCGTGGTTCCGGTCTGCGGCGGGGTGACGCTTACGACAGCGGCGGATGAGGTGGACCCACCCTGGATCGTGGCGCTAGTGGTGTTGGCACCAGTCTCATTGCCCGGGCTATCTCCGGGAATGAAGGACGCTGTGTAGGAGTGGGATCCATTGGCAGGGGTGTAAGTCCCGGTGGACGGGTACGTGGCCTGGCCGGTGGTGGTGTTGACCGCGACGTCACCGAGGACGGTGGTCCCATCGTAGAACTGGACCGCTCCTGCGTCTCCAGTCGGGACCGTGGCAGTCAGAGTAATCGAGCCACCCGAGGTTAGATGACCGCCGGTCGCCGACGTTACCAGCGACGTCGTCGTGGGGGTCACAAACGGGAACAGCTCGGCCCAGCCGTTGGCCGGGATGGTCGTGCCGTCGACGGTGATCGGCGCCGATGTGTTGTTGTAGCCGATGTCGGACTCCCAGTAGGTGCCGCTCGCGTTTCCGTGGTTGCCCGGACCCGAGTCAGTCAGGCGAACCTGGATGGTGTTGGCGTAG
Source organism: uncultured Acidimicrobiaceae bacterium (assembly GCA_963841155.1). GTDB lineage: Bacteria > Actinomycetota > Acidimicrobiia > Acidimicrobiales > Bog-793 > Fen-455. The sequence continues at coordinate 347,291 of CAWJBM010000003.1, forward strand.
CCGGTGGTGGTGTCGGGGGTGTTGGAGGAGAGCCAGGTGCTGATGTCGGCTGTGGTGGGTGCCACCGGGTAGGTCGTCCCCTTCGAGCCGTTGGCGAAGGCCACGAGATCAGCCGGGGTGCCAGCGGGCGTTGGGCTGAAGCTCGTCGTGCTGCCCTCAGACGTGCCGGTCCAGCTGGCCGGAAGCACACCGTGTTGGGGGTTGTAGAAGTTGACGACGGCCAGCGTGGCATCAGTGTCGGCAGCCGTGCCGGCCACCACGTAGGTGAACGGGCTGGCCAGGTCGCCGGTCCCACTGGTGACCTGGTTACCGCTGGCGTCGTAGAAGGTGACGTTGCCGTAGGGGGGTGCGGCGTTCCCGTCGGCTTCCCAGGGGGGAGCTGTCCCCGCGGCGAAGGCCGGGGTCGCGAGGGCGGCTAGCCCTGCGCCTGCGATGGCTGCGGTTAGCAACCCGGCCATCGCGGCCTTGAGAGTCGGCTTCGTGAGCTTCACTTAGATCGCTTCCTTTCGGTTGGCTGACTGAACTGATGGATGTTCGGAAGTTGCTTTGTCCAGATGGGCCACCTGGCCGCCCCTTTCTCCCCTGAACGGGGAGAAAGGGTGCGGACAGGTGTTCGGCTCTTGCTGCTAGCAGGCGGTGGTGGTTCTGAGGTCGGTGCAGAGCTCCGTGACGAGCGGCGTGACTCCCGCTTGCTCGAGGAGCGTTGCGCCTGCGCCCTGGATGTACGGGGCTCCGTCAGGCCCGTAGATCCCACCAGGACCGGTGCAGGTCTGACCGGGCTCGCAGGGGTCGTAGAACAGGGTGTTGAGCCAGTTCTCGGTCGAGCCGGGCTGCCAGCCCGTGGTCGAGGTGATGTCGGTGCTGCGGAACTCCAGGAACAGCGGTCGGGTCGGGTCGAACAGACCACCGCCCAGACCGGTGCCGGTATAGGCGCCGAGGCCCACCGGAGTACCGGCGGTGATGGGCGCGACTGCTGGCGTCACCGAGTTGGTGACCCAGGTGCCGCCACTGACGCTGCCGGAGCCACATGCCGCGGCCCCACTGAGGTAGGCGCAGCTGGGGTCGAGGAAGTAGCCACCGATGCCCATGCTCGCCCCGGTGTTGTTGACGCCCTGGTAGACGTCGAGTCGGCCCTGGGACATGGGCTCGATGGCGTCCTTCGGATCCAGCGACAGCCCACTTGCGACGTCGTAGATGGCGGTCGGATCGTTCTCCTCCGAGACCTGGGCGCAGCTGCCCGGGTTGGACAGCGTCGGGACGAGCTGGCCGAGGAAGAAGGAGCGGGTGCCCGAGCCGACCTGCGGGATGAGCGGGATGATGGCGTCGGTGCTCGCCGAGGGGTTGACGAGGCCGACGTTCTCCGTGTTGGAGGCGGTCGCCGCAGCGCTCAGGGTGATCGAGTTGGTCCCGACGCTTGCGATGGTGGCACCGCTCGGGATGCCCGTGCCCTGGACCACCCAGCCGACGTTGGACACTGTGGGCTGGGGATCAGTGGAGGGGAAGCTGACGGTCGTCGAGGTGTTCGTGACGGTGGCACCCTCGAGCCAGACCCCGCTGATCCGCGGGTCGCTCCAGGTGATGCAGCTCCCTGTGCCCGCGGCGTAGATGATGCTCAGCTGAGATGCCGACAGCGGGACGGCGTGGGTGGGGTTCGCTCCGCTCGAGGTGATCATCGGCAGGGTGTCGGTGGCGATTTCGAGCTGGTCGATGTCGACCCCGCTCGGCAACCCCGTCGGGTTGCCCTGCGAGGAGGAGGACCGGCTGAAGTTGATCACCTCGTTGGTCCCGCCGTTGTGGCCGGCGATGACGTCCTGGGTCAGGGCCTTGAACCCGGCACCAGAGCCGTTGGGCCGTTGCACGGGCTGAAGCCCGGCTCGCAGCACCACGGTCGGGTTGAGCACGCAGGGAATACCGGTGTTGGTCCCAGTCGCGTTGCCCGTTCCGGCTGTGCTCCCGGTGCCGGGCGTGCAGGTCGCCTGGCCGGCTTGGCCGCCGTCGACGCCGTAGGCCAGGCGAGCGTTGGCGTCGGCGGTCGCGTCGATGTTGACCAACTTGTATTTGTTGCCGAGCTGGTTATAGCCAGGGTAGCCATAAGCGTCGCCGTCGGCCATGAAGTCGATCATGTACTGGAGGGTGTCGGACCCGACGCCAACCACGTCTTTGCCACTAGGGGCGTAATCCGCGTATGCCGGCCCGACGAACAGGGCAAGTGGCAGCACTGTGGCCACCGCGGTCGCCGCCGCCAAGCCAAGCTTCAGTGTGCGGTGTCTCAAGTTGAACTCCTCCTTCATTTGACCGTCAAGGACCGCACGCCTTCACAAACTGCGTGCCCCTTAGGACTAACACGGGCGAAGATGCCCTTACAACCTCTATAAGGTGAACAAGCCACGCTTTCAGGTGAACAAGTCATGAACTCTTGACGCCGCCCGGCCCCCTGCCGTTCGCTTCGAGAAGACCTCGCGCTCGGCTGCACCGGAGGTGACCGAGAGCTCGCCTGGTTTCCAGGTGCCCGCACTTTGCACGTGGTCTCAGTGCAACGCTTTGAAGACCAGTACTGAGATCGCAGCGGCGACTAGTTCACCTCTGCAACGCGCTCGCGATAGCGGCCCGAGACTGGGCTCTATAGCATGACAAGTAGAGAGTCAGCTTAGCTCGAGAGGCGTCGTCTTCGTGGTGCAGAATCCCTTCGTACACGCGCTGCGGCGGTCAGTAGCGGTCAGTGGCGGTCAGTAGCTGACAAACTGTCAACCGCATCATCCTGGCGGTTCTTGCTAAATAGCAGACCCACCAACTGACCGCTCCTTTGCCAAACTGGGGTCGCTGGTTCGAATCGCGTCGTCCGATCCGAACAACAGAAGTCCTGTTCAGCTGGGGTGTCCGCCTCGCCTTCCTTCTTCCGGGTTGACCCTTGTAGCGCGTCTGTCACGCGGTCCGGCTCGCCGAGTTCGCCCGCTCAGAATCGGTTTGGGCCATTGGCGCTTGAAGGCGGCGCAGGCGATCGCGTTTGGCAGCAGCTTTCAGTGACCGAATAGACCAGGCTCTCATGAGTTCCGCCCGTTGCGGTTTCAGATGATGCGGCGGCATCCAGCCACCATGTCACGAAACTTCACCGTCCGGCTCCCGGACGACGTAGCCACGGACCCCGCGGCGCTTGCTCAGGCCGAGGGCAAGAGCCTGAACGAGACGGTCAAGTCAGCGCTCGTCAAAGCGGTCGCGCGCCGTCCGGCAGACTCCGAAGTCAAGAGGCGCCTGCGCCGAATCGTCGACGAGGACGGGGAGCTGCTCGAACGCTTCCCGAAGTGAGCGTCCAGTACCTGGATCTCACCGACTACCTCGCCGTCGCATGCGAGACGCCCGGGCCTCGAGTTCGCGGCATTCGTCAAGATCACAGACATCGCCCTGAGCGACTAGACGCTTCATGCTCGCATGGCCGGTCTTAGCGGCTAAGAGCCGTATCCCGACTCTGTCGGTAAGACCGCTGTGCTCGTAGTCCGGTGGGCGAAGAACCATTATCTGCCCGATGGCAAGAAGCGCGCCGCCTGGGTGTCTTTGAGCTTGTTCGTCGAACTGAACGCCTGGTGTTTGGGATCCGTAGCCCTCCGTCGACGAGGCAGAGAGCCTCGTGCTGGCATTGGACCGGCGGAGAGTGGCGGGAGGAGGAGATGGCAGCCTCGTTGAGGCAGCACGTCCTCCCGGCGGAGCCCGGGGGCAGTCTCATGGGTGACCCAGGGGACTTGGTGCCGTACTACCCCAGGCCGTGGGAATCGAGCCGCGGTGTCGTGTAAGAGTCCCGTGGTGCGCGTACCACGATAAACGCACAGTCCACTGTCAATGGCAGCAAATCACGGTATGGTTAGGTCGAAAGTGCGGATTGCGCTGCCTGTATGCATAAAGACTCAGGCAGTAAATACTAGTCTCATTTATTCGCCGAAGTGCGGGCCGCGGCTCGAATCCCGTCGTTCCGAGACGTCTTCACAAATGTGCCGGTCCGAGACGTCTTCACGTTTGGCGTCAGACCATTTTCACAATTGGGTGTTCGCTCGCCCGCCTTCGAGCCACCCAGGTGGCGAGATGGTGCAACGTCGGGCCCGAGGTGGCCTCCCCGCCGCCGTCCGGATAGCCCGAGGTCCCCGACGCGCGTCCGGGGACTTCTACATCGCCGAGCGCCCGAGTTACTAGTTTCGCCGCTTTATTGCCAACTTGTTGCCAACTGTTGGGCGGTCGTTAATCATCCGTTAATCATCTAGTCAGACTGTCCGCTTAGCGTCGGTCTCGTGCCTCCCCCCTCAGGCGCGATCGCTCGAAGTGTCGGACTGAAGCGCAGCGCTCGACTCCTCGTCATCGACGAAGATGAGAAGCGAGCTCTCGAGATGGCGACGGAGCTGGAACAGCAGGGTTTCGCCGTTCGGTACGCCGGCGACGGTCCGGCAGGCTTCGCGCTCATGGCCCAGCAGATGCCCGATCTTCTGCTCGTGTACGCGATCCTTCCGGGAACGGCCGGCATCGACGTGTGTCGCTACCTGCGCAGAGCCGGGTCGGAGGTTCCGATCATCGTGTTGAGTCCACGATCTGATGAGATCGACGTCGTCGTCACAATGGAGATGGGCGCGGATGACTTCATTGCCGAACCCTATGGCATGCCCGAGCTCGTGGCCCGAGTCAGGGCCGTGCTTCGCCGGAGCAACAGGCCGGAGATCAAGCATTCCGTACCGCCTCCGTGCGAGAGGTACTCGTCCGGCGGACGCCAGCCGGTGCCCTCCTCGGAGACAGGCGCTCAGTACGGTCTGAGCCCGCAGGCCCAGCCGGCACGGATCATGGGCCCTCGGTTCGGATCGTCGCGGAGCGGCATGCCAGACCAAGGCGGTGACGCCGGGCCGGACTTCCTCAAGGTCGGCGACCTCAGCCTTGACCGGGCGAGGCACGAGGTACTTCTCCGAGACAAACCCATCGACCTTCCGCGGCGAGAATTCCTCCTGCTCGAGGCGTTCCTGGAGAAGCCGGGGCGGCTGCTCACTCGCCAGGTGCTGATCGAGCGGATCTGGGGACCGGGGTGGGGAAGTCGCAGGATTCTCTCGACTCTGGTGAGCCGGCTGCGTGCCCTGATCGAGTCCAATGCCGACGACCCGTCGCGGATTGTGACGATCCGAGGCATCGGCTATCGCTATGACGTACCGAGCGAGGGCGGGCCTGTCCGCCCTGACGGAATCGGACATGCGTACACCTCCTCCCTTTTCGGTGGGCAAGGATGAGGGTGATCACGCCGAGACAGAGGTAGATCATGGAGGCGAGCGACCCGCGGTCGCCGACCGCCGACCGCCATCGCGGACGAGCTCGCCCAGATCGCCCGCTCAGGCCTCGTACTGCCCGGCTCGATCGTGGAGCGGGAGACCGTCTGCGGGAAGTTGCATCGGCGAAGCAGAACATCGGGTGGAACCCGAACCCGCCCTTGTAGGTCGGCCTCTTTGTTCTCCGAGTGGATCTGGACGAGAGAGGCGTCGATGTCGAGGTAGACCGGCCCCGTGCCGGTCGTGGCGGTCGATCGCGCCCACACCTCGGCGTGCACGTCGGCGACCGCCTCGCAAAGTCCGGCGCGCAGTGAAGGCGTGATCTCGTGGACTGCCCGGAAGACAGTCGAATCCGAGGGCATGTCGCCGAAGGTCCTCTCGGAGCGGAGGCGCTCTATGTCCGCACAGCTCGCGCAGCCGGCGATCATGAGGGCGAACTGAACGAGGTCCTTGCCACGATCGTGCAGCGGCGCCCGTTCGGACCGAACGGGGATGCGGGCCGAGAGTGAATCACCGAGGCCCAGCCATTGTCCCAGCGGAGCTTGCCCGGCCCGTCAAGGCTCTCCCTGCGGGCGGATTTCGGCCGGCCTTGACCGGCCTCGGTCGAGCAGCTGTCGCAAGCTTCAAGGCATCGCGATGCAGTTTGCTGTCTTACAGGGCACGCACCTGCCCGCATCTGGTCCGGATCGTCCCCGATTCGTCTCATGAATACCCGCCTGGGCCGGGGAGCGCCGTCAACGATCGCAACGCGAAAACGTTGTTCGTGAGTGACACCTGCGGTGCCGTGTATCGGTGCAACAATCTCGGTTAGCGAGGCGTCTCGACCCGAGACGTCGAGGAAGTGGCGTGGCCGAATGGAACATTGGAAGTCGGCGACCGTCGTGCTGGTCGCGGCGTTGGCTGTTGGTGCTACGAGTTGCTCGGCAACACCCACGGGTTCGCCTTCAGCTAAACCGACAACGACGTCGTCAAGCCCAACTCCGGCACCGCAAACGACGATCGCCAATCAGTGGCGCGCCTACTGGACCTCCGTCAATCCCGGCAGTGCAATCGACTTTGTGACAGCCCGGATCGGATGGCGACTTGGCGGTCAGATCTGGGGCCCACGCCTCGACAACAACCTAGGGACCGGTGTGGTGGACAACGGCTCCGCGTGGCCAGGCACTTCGCTCAGCAGAACGACCGACGGCGGGAGCACCTGGTCGACGATCTTGCGCATCGGCACTGGCATCTGGGGGATGGACCTCATCTCGAAGGATGTGGGCTTTGCCGTTGGGGTGACCTCCCTGCGCCGAACGACCGACGGCGGCGACCATTGGCAGCAGGTCTCCGAGCCAGCGGATCACCCGCTCGTGTGGGTCGACTTCACGACGAACGAGCTCGGCTACGGGCTCACCACGACTGGCACGTTGGTGCGAACGACCGACGGCGGGTCATCCTGGAGGTCGGCGGGGCTAACCAGAACTGGTACCGCTGCGTGCTTCGCCTCGACTGAGGTCGGCTACGTGGCCGACCGCTCCGGTGCCGTTTATGCCACCCACGACGGCGGGGGGTCGTGGGCCGAGATCAAACCTCCCCCCGTCTCCGTGGAGCAGTTCATTGGTCCCTGGAACGACATCTCGTGCAACGGCACGAGCATCTGGCTCGGCCAGCAACTGCTCTGTGCTGCTGCCTGTGCAGCTACCAGCCCCTACCTAGCCTCGATTATTCGCGCGATAGCGGCATGAGGCTGCCAGTATCCGCGTAAAAGGCCTCCTCAGCTGGGAGAATGGCTGTGATCCAAAGCAGCTCTCCAACCCAGGAGGAGGCCTCCTTGAAGGTGCATCGTAGCCGCTCGGTCCGCCGGGTCAAGTGAATGAGCCCGCGCGGCGGAACCGCGTACCTGCCGCCGACCTGGGCGCTTGCAGGGCTTGTTGTCCACAGCTCCGAGACTAGCAGCTCAAGTCCCAGCGACGTAGACAACCTCCTACCGCCGGGACGTACCCTGCTCTCTCTTCCGCTCCCGACAGCGCTCGTAGAAGGCCTCTTGTCCCTGCCAGTAGGCCTCGTAGTCGATCGCGATCCCCGGCGGATCGAACTCGTCCGGGTGCATGCCAAAGGCCTGGCGGAAACGGCTGATCTTCTTGTAGATCGTGCTCCTCGACATGCCGAACTTCTGTAGCCCTTCGAACCCGCCTTGAATGTGCCACAACAGCCAGAAGCCCAGCAGGTTCTGCACTATCTCGCGTGACACGTAGGCCGCTCCCGGCGTCAACGCGTTCGCCAAACCCTCAACCACGAAGGGAGGTATCACCTTGTTCACCGTCCGGGCGTAGGCATCCCATGCCTTTCGCGCGCGCCCCAGCCCTTCGTGCGAAGGCATCTTCTCCGATCGGTAGTCAGCGGCCATGTCTCAAGCATAGAGACAACGCGTCCACAAGGGGGAGAGCACCTAATAGCGGCTGGCGCGGCTCTTGCTCAAGTGTCCCCGCGGAGCTTGCCCGGCCCGTCAAGGCTTCCCCTACGGACGGCCTTGGGCCGGCCTTGACCGGCCTCGTTTTCAGTAGCCGAACAGGAGCACTTCCCTCGAAGGGAAAGTCTGAGCCGTCCGCTCGCGAAGATGGCATCGAGCTGGTTCCGGGCCCGGCAGTAGCTCACCAGTCTGATTGACTTCCATTATAGACGCTACTATCATTAGCGTTATGAGTGCCCGACGAGTCACGACCGACTCCAACAAGGCCATGGCCCTTGGCTCAGTCGACCGGGGGAACCCGACGTACCTTCACGAGCAAGTTGCTGCTGAGATTCGGAGGGCCATCGCGGAGGGTGAGGCCAGGCCAGGCGAACGGATTCCGCAGGCGAAAGACCTTGCGGCGGTTCTCGGTGTCAACACCAACACGGTGCTGCGAGCGCTACGAGTGTTGCGCGACGAAGGGCTCTTAGAAGTGGGTCGAGGGCGAGCGATCACGGTTGCCGGGACACCTGAGCGCGGCGCGGTCGTCACCAAGATGAAAGAGATCCTCGAGTTTGGACGCCGCCATGGCTACCAAAGAGACGAGCTCATCGCGATCCTGGAGAGTTTGCCGAGGTAGGAGGAACCCCGATGACAATGATCGACGGCCATCGAATCACATGTGATCCAGAGCCGGCTACCGCTGAGGCCCTTTTCAAGGAAGCCAAGCGGCGTGAGCGCCTGCGTCGCTTGGGCATCGCTGCTATCGCCCTCCTCGTAGCCGTCGGAGCCCTCCTCGCTGCAACAATCGGGGGCAGCAAATCCCCGAGACCGGTGCGTGGGGATACATCTGGACCACGATCGAGCGGTCCTGCTCCAACGGTCCGACTCTGGTCGCAGACGGCGATCCTCAAGGCAGGACTCGCGGACACTCCCGTCGCACTGCCGGGATCGCCGTTCGCTTACGGGATTACCGTCGCGTCCGACACACCGACGTCGCCGTGGGGACGCCTGACCCGCCTGGATCTCGCGACCGGGCGTGTGACGGCGGGTCCCAAGGTGCCCTTGGGTAGCGAGCTGTTCACTCTTGGCAACTCGCTCCGGGTCCTTTCTCCCGCGGGCGTGAGCGCGAAGGACCAGCCGACCGGACCGTGGTCGATTCGACAGGTCATGGGGCAATCTGTGTCGCTCGGGACAGCCGTAGTGCTGTCACGCTCCAACTTTCGCCCGGACGCAGAGGCAGTGCCTGTCTCGGACGGACCGCCTGTTGGTCGCGACGGACTCTGGATCGTCGGCGGCGAGAAATCTGTGTCTCTTGTCAGTGCTACGACCGGAGCGATCATCCGCACCGTGGACCTCACTGGGACGATCTCGAGCATCTCGATCGACCCGACGGGCAAGTTCCTCTATGTATCGCTCAACGAGCTCATTTCTGACCCGACCGCGGCGGTGTCGACCGTAATCGACGAGCTCGACGCTGCGACCGGTCGCCTAGTGGCCCACGCTGGTATCAGGTTCACACTGGGTTGGGCCAACCTTGATGCCGTGCGAGGCGGCGTCTGGGTCTCGTACCGCGGCGGGAGTATGGGCGGTGTCGTCTTGCTCCGAGCTGCCGGGCTTGGGAACGCTCCTGGAACAAAGGGTCGAACAGACGAAGTCATCCCAACAATGGGCGTCCCTATTACGATGGGCGTCTCTTCTGTTCAGGTCGGCCCAGTGATCTGGCTATCAGCAGCCCTCGGCACGAGCTGCGTAGCCCCTTCCTCGGGTGCCTTCCGCGCAGGGACGGTTTTTCCGACGCGCAATGGGCAGACCATGCAGTGGTATCCCTTCCATGACTGGAACGGGCACCTCTACGCGACCCAGGGGGTTCCGGGTGCACCGCAAACGACCGAGATTGTCTCGGTCGCGGTTCCCCGCGTCTGCCGCTGAGCTAGAGGTTCTCTCTTACGTCGGTCCTTAGGTGCCAAGGTCGTAAGACGACGGCTCAGCGGTTTAGGCGCCAGTGGCCCGTAGTACGAGATCGTGCACGTCGGCCCTCCGACACCAACGTTCTGCGACTGGTTACCGCCCAGACCCACTTCCGCCAAGCCGACGTTCAGCCGTGGCGCGCCAGCGATCGACACCTCAAGGTGATCGGGAAACACGGCGACCCTCTCGACCAGCTCTTCCACCAACACTCGCCGCTCCGGTTCGGTCGCCTCGTCCCACGCCTTCTCTAGGTCGAGATCCTGAAGCAGGGCTGCCACCTCCTCGAACCGAGCGAGCAGTTCCTCGCGCTCCGAGGATCGTTTCCGGTCCTCCCCGGCCGCCTGACGAGCCGACTCGATGTCCCGAGTGATTCGGGCCTCCTCCTCGGCGAAGCCTTCAGCGCTGATCCTGTCGGCGTAGTACAGCTCCAGGAGCTTGCGACGGCGTTCGGACAGCGCAGCGAGTCTTTCAGGCGGTGCTGCGCCGGTCCGGCGCCCGGTCCGCTGGGCCGTGCATCCGGTCCGGCGCAGCTCCTCCCGGATCGCCACTTGCAGCTCCCGATCCTGAGCGAGCAACCGTAGGCCGAGCCGCGCCGCAAGATGAAGCCCCTTGTTGGTGCGACGAGGCTGATCGCAACCTTTCCCCCGATGACGACACCGGTACATCACGCGCCCGACCCCGTTCTGCTCCACCGCCATGCGCTTGCCGCACAACCCACAGAACACTCGACCGGACAGCAAGTCTCCTCCGCGCCGGCGACCGGGCACGTGGCCTAGGTGCGCAGCCTCGAACTCCTCCCGAGTAATCAGTGGCTCATGGATGCCCGGGAACCACTCCCCATTCAGCAGGACCTCGCCCAGGTAGATCCTGGAGCCCAAGATGGCGCATACGGTCGAGTACAGGATGCCTGTTCTCTCCTCGATCGCCGCATAGCTCATCCCGGCCGCTCGCAGTTTGAATATCTCGCGCACGCGTTCGGCATCTCCGTTCGGCACCAGCTCGCCGCCGATGAGGTCGTAACCCGTCTTCGGGCGGTTCATCCACCTCCCCTCGTGAGCGGCTTGTTGCATGCCCATGCGAACGTTCTCGGCGAGCTGCTCACGGTAGAACTGCGCGAAGGACCCCAAGATGTTGTAGAACATGCGACCCGTCGCCGACGACAGGTCGAGCTTCTCCGTGAACGAATGCAACGCAACGCCGGCTTTCCCGAACCGATCCGCAAGGTTGATCAGGTCGCCGAGGTTGCGCGACAGCCGATCGAGCCGCCAGAGGAGCACGTGCGCAACGTGGCCCGCCTCCACCATTGCCAGCAACTGGAGCAGCCCCGCCCGGTCCAGGTCCTTCCCCGAGCGGCCCGGATCAGCGATGACCGTGACCTCGCCGAGATCATGCAGCAAGGCGTAAGCGCGCAGCTTTTCCGCCTGGCCCTCGATCGAGTATCCCTCCGCTGCCTGCTCCTCGGTCGACACCCGGCAGTACGCCACCGTCAGCATCGTTGTCCTCCTTCCCCGACCGATCGGTGAGCCGCAGCGCGATGCGCAATAGCACCTCGGCGACCCGACGGTAGTCCGGGCCCGATCCAATCACAGCTTCGCCTTCTTTACCTTCTCGGCTACCCGATCGGCGAACGGCCGATCGGTCTGGTTCCCGTAGCGCCTGAGCAGCTCCGGGAGCACGGCGCAGGTGTCGCCGATGTCTTCCGTGCCAACGAGGGCAGCGAAACTCCCGATATAGCCGACAAGTCCGGGGGCAAGTCCTTGCAGGCTCGCACGCCTACGTCCCGCCACCATCCGTTCCAGGCCGTGTGCGTCGTCAGCGATTCGTGCTCGCCGCACGCTGTGCCATTCAGGTGCAATCGGCCACCGAGCCTTCGTCGCGTCAGCACTCGGCGACCTGTAGGTGAGCCAGTCGTGCGTCATGTACATCCAAAGTGACCCAGCCGCGGCCACCACCTCATCGGGTGTCGAAAGCTGAAACTCCCCGAGGGCCTTCCCGGCAAGCTCGAACTCCACCCGGACGACCTGCTCACCTCTCCGGTAGGAGGGACTCCAGATGTCCTCCCAGTAACCAGCCTTGCTGCGGCGCAGCTCTTCGGTCTTGTCGTAGATACGGGCCGTGAAGGTCCCGGTCTTTCGCCTCCCGAAAGAGAAACCGGTCCACCGGCCGTCGTCTTCGTAAGTCGTCCGGGCCTTAGCCCGACACACGAAACGCTCGCGATCTTCCCCGTCGAGCCGCCAGCCCTGGAAATCGGCATGCAGATCCACTCGCGAGACCGTCAGCTCCGTGAATCCACATCGATCGACCAGCACGTCCTCGAACCAACGAGCAGCGCTGAGCGCACCTACCCCGTGGAGAAACTCGGCACGCGGCTGGATGCGAACCGGTGGCAGATTGCTGTTCGGGCTGAGCTGAAGCACGCCGTGACGGTGCTCCAGCCGGTAGGGATAGCGCCCGAGCCCGTGCGGCCAGATCTCGAACTGAGCACGCCCGAAAGCGAACGGCTGCGCTTCGCCTGCCACCCTTGCGGCCTGTTGTCCCTCCTGCAGCTGTTCGCACAGCAACGGCGAGAGGGCTGCCCAGCCCGATAGGTACAAGGCATCGATGCCCGACGCGAGCTCGACTAGCCCCTGAGCTGCATCGGCTTGCTCGTACACTCTCACATCTGCGAGTGTAAATCACATCGATGTCACTTGCAAGTCCGCGATTACGGGTTGCGGCCGACCTTCTTCACCGACGAGCTCCAGTACTCGCCTGGGTTGACGGTGATACCCGGCATCACAAACTCGTCCGGGTGCAACCCCGTCACCTTCCGGAAGCGTGCCACCTTCCGCCAGATCGTCGACTTGTGCATGCCGAAACGTTCGAGGCCCTCGAAGCCCCCGTAGAGGTGCCACATGACCCAGAAGCCAATCAGGTCCTCCACGACCTGACACGACAACGGTCCGACCACAGGCTCTACAAACGGCACTATCGTCCGACGAACCACTCCCACGTACGCTTCCCAGGCCCGCTTTGCGATCCCCTTGCCTTCGGGAGTTTCCATCGGATCCGAACGGAAATCAGGCGCCATACTCGCAGATTAGCGAGTAGAACCTGCGGCTGCAACCGGAGCGAGGGGAGTGCACCTAGGAGCCGGCGGCCGCCGGCTCCTGTGCAAGCATCCCTCCGACCATGACCGGCCCCGTCAAGGCTGCCCCTACGGGCGGCCCGCGGCCGGCCTTGACCGGTCCTCCTAGGTTGCCCGACAAGCCCACCAGGCTCCGTGCAGTTTGCGGGTGCTGTGTTACAGGGCACGCACCCGCGGCATCCAGCCGCCACGATGTGCGAGAGCCTCGTTAGGTGCAGCCCCACTTGTGTCCGGGGGGTGCGCAGATGCTGCCTACCCGACGCCACACAACGTGACGCTCGCCTTTGAGCACAGCGTCCCCCTTACTCGAAGGTCGCTCGTCCGTCGTCGGCCCATGTCATCTCGAAGATCCCACTCGCGCCTTTCACACCCTTGACGCGAAGGCCCTTGCGGAACCCGCCACCGCCGCGCAGGTCCTCCACGAACTGAGCTACCGCGACAAGGAAGGCGGCTTGCTGGCTCGCCGACAGCGAGTCGAAGTCCGCGCCGAAGCGGGCCAGCTATGCATACGTAGGCACGCGTGTTTATCGAGGGGATCGCTCGGGCCGGCCCTTGGCTCGTGAACGCAGAGCACCGATGAGCTCGTCGCCGGAGCCGAAGGTCTCGATCCTGCCCGCAGCGCGGTCGGCATCCGCCTCCCGCTCTCCGGCCTGCCACTCCGGAGTCCAGAACCATGCCTGGGTGGCATCAATCAGCTTCTGGGGACGCAGCAGGATGCCCTCGGTCGTGATCTCGGCCTCGAGGAGCTCACCCTCCTCGAGATGCGCAGCCCTTCGGATGTCATCAGGGAGCGTCAACTGCCCCTTCGCTCGCAGCGTCGTTCGCGCCATGAGCGGATCATGCACTCCGAGACTCTAACTATCGGATCATCAGAGTGATCGGACCCGTTCCCGATCCCACACGACCTCGCCTCGGATCGACCTTTATCCCACCGGTTCACTAGCGCTACTCGACCCGCTCGGCACCAACGGCACAGTGGAATGGCTGAACCCGGCTGGGATCGATAGTTGCAGCAGGGCGAGGTTCGTGCTCGTCCTGGGCAAGAAGTCGAAGGTGTTCGTGATGTCGTTGCCCAGGTTGGCTTCGCCGCTCGTGACCTCTTGAACTGGCAGGTTGGTGCTGACAGCGACCCAGATCGAGCGCTGAAAGCCAGGCGTGTCTGGGGTAGCGAGCTCGTAGGTCTCCACCCCATGGACGAGCTGAGTTCCGGGGAGCATCGTGAAGTTCTCAAGGGTGAGGAGCCACTGCGGGAACACCGCGTTGAGCGGCGCCGAAGCTGACATCGCCGACCCCCGGTTGATCACGAATGTGGTCGACGGCACTGTCCACGGCGTCGACGTTGTCCACCACGCGCGGTCAGGGTAATCGACGATCGTTGCGTTCAAGCTGGCCCCAGACACGTCGAAGAACGTGTCGTACTGCGGTGAGCCGTCGCTGTAGTAGGTGCGGGTCCGTGACTCGTTGCCGCCGTCAGTGGTCCAGCTGTCCACGACGGCGCCGGTGGCGTCAACGGAGTGCTCGAAGACGACATCGTCGTTGACCGAGGCCCTGGCGGCGAGGGTCAGGCTCGCCGCGAGCGTCGCAACCGAAGGACGAGCCTGGGTCTTCGCCGTGCTTACGCCTCTGATGCCGGAGTTCGCCGGCGGGCCGAAGAGCGCGACGTGGGTGAGCACGATGACCACGGCTGCCGCAGCAGCCGCAAGGCCAGTCCCGAACCCGGCTTGTCGTAGACGTCGGGCCCTTCTTGGCGCCGACGGTGCTGCTGGTCCATACAGCTCGGCGCGGTACGCGAGTAACTGCTCGAGGAGCCTTTGCTCGAACCCGTTCTCGGGCAGGTCCGTGGTCAGCATTTGCGCATACCCCTTTCCGTGGTCTTTGGCTTGTCGCCGTTGGAGAAAGCGTCTTCCCGATGAAAAGTGAGGCGTCGCCGCAAGCGGGAGAGGCGCACCCGCCCCGCCTCAGGTGAGATGCCGAGAGCTCTCGACGCCCCAGCGACGGTGTTGCCGTCCATCACGAGCGCTCCGAGCAGGGAGCGCTCTGACGACGGCGCGGACTCCATCAGTCGGGCGATGCGCTCGGCGTTGCGAGCCGCATCGATCATCTCACCGACGCGCTCGATGTCGTCTGGCGAGAGCAGCCGCCGGCCCGAGAGCCTCGCGCGAAGGCCCTCGTCGCGTCGGTGCCGCGGCCCTGTCGGTGCGCCTCATGGGCTGCGATGCTGAACAGCCAACCCGTGGCGCTTCCCTGCGACGCGTCGAAGGTGGAAGCGGAGCGAAGGACAGCAAGGAAGGTCGCCGCTGTCGCGTCGGCGACATCCTCAGGGGTGGGACATCGGCCAGCCAGGTACCGGGTGACGCCGGAGACGTGCCGCCGGTAGAACAGCTCGAACGCGGCGACACTGGTCGTCACCGAAGCGATCAGCTCCTCGTCGGTAGCGTAGTCCACACTTATGAATAGCAGCGGCGACGACAAACCGTTACATCGACGGTCGTCGGGTCCCTAACGGCAAGCTGCCCTCTGAGCGTCAACCGGACGTGCTCGGTCATCTCCTTGCCCTGCTCCCAGGTGAGATCGAAGCGGTGGCGACGCGCGGCAAGAGGTAACTCGAGCTCGCAGCATCGCCGTCTCGGGCACGCACGACTCGCCGCGAGACGATGCGAGGCTCCGCTCGAGACGCGCCACCGGCTGCACCTGAGCGCGTCGATCGTGACGTCGATGCTCGTCGGCGGGTCGCGGTCTGCTGCCCCCTCCTCGTGGTCCAGCACTGGCTGCTGACGCTCGGCTTTCTCAATCGCCGCGTCAGCGCGGTGGTCGAAGGCAGCGGTCTCGAGGGCACGGACTCGAGAAGCGCCGAACCGGGCGATCTGCTCGGCGACGAAAGGAGGGCTCGAAAGCGCCGGGTCGGCGTTCGGTGTTCACTCACCGCGTACGCCCCGTTACCAGTCGGAGATCCTTGACGTCGGCCCTCCGACGCGAACCCCCACTCACACCTTCGATCGCCAGCCCTTGCCCATCTCGCCCACTCAGCCCTCCGGGTACATTGACTGATTACTGCCTTCACAGTCATGATCCCGTGGCTCGGGCGAATCAGCGACCTGCGGATCGCAACAGGGAGCGACCGGGCGACTCTTGCGTTGCGATGCCAACAGCACCAGCGTGGAAGAACCCACGGATCTAGGTGCCGGACCCGATCAGCTCGCTGAGGAGGGCTCGAACCTTGGTGTCGATCTCGTCGACGATGGGTCGCACCGCCTCGACCGGCCTGCCTGCTGGGTCTTCGAGGTCCCAGTCGAGCAAGCGCTTACCGGGGTAGACCGGACAGGTGTCCCCACAGCCCATAGTGACGATCACATCGGCCGCCCGGGCGGTCTCGTCGGTGAGAGGCTTGGGGAACTCCTTGGTCGGGTCGAGGCCCCGCTCGGTGAGGACTGCGACGACGGCCGGGTTGAGCTGGTCGCCCGGATCCGAACCAGCCGAGTGGACGTTGACCCGGCCTTGCGCGTAGTGGTCGAGCAGGACCTTGGCCGCCAGGCTCCGCCCAGCATTGTGGGTGCAAAGGAACAGCACTACGGGCTTGTCGGTCACCGGGGTTCCCCAGCTGCTGTCGTGCGTGGGTTCGGGTAGTAGCGGCGCCGAGACCACAGGGCGACGTAGACGAGGCCGACGAGAACGGGGACTTCGATGAGCGGCCCAACGACGCCGGCTAGGGCCTCGCCGCTCGTGACGCCGAAGACGCCGATGGCGACCGCGATGGCCAGCTCGAAGTTGTTGCTCGCCGCGGTGAACGCCAAAGTGGCGGTTCGCTCATAGGGCAGGCCGATGGCTCGGCCCAGGGCGAAGGATCCGAGCCACATCACGGCGAAGTAGGCAAGCAAGGGCAGGGCTATGCGGGCTACGTCGACGGGTTTGGAGGTGATGGTGTGGCCTTGGAGGGCGAAGAGGATGACGATTGTATAGAGCAGCCCGTAGAGGGCGAACGGCCCGAGCCGGGGAAGCAGCTTGGCCTCGTACCATTCCCGGCCACGGGCTCGTTCGCCGAGGGTCCGGGTGAGAAACCCGGCCACGAGCGGGACGCCCAGGAAGATGACCACGGTCTCGGCGATCTTGGCAACCGACAGGCGCAGGCCCACGGTGGACAAACCGAGCCATCCGGGAAGGACCTTCAGGTAGAAGTAGCCGAGAAACGCGAATGCGAGGATCTGGAACAGCGAGTTGATGGCAACCAGCACGGCTGCGGCTTCGCGGTCACCACCGGACAGCTCGTTCCAGATGAGGACCATTGCGATGCAGCGGGCTAGGCCGACGATGATCAACCCGGTCCGGTAGGCGGGCTGGTCAGGCAGCAGAAGCCAGGCCAAGGCGAACATGACGGCAGGGCCGACCACCCAGTTGAGGACCAGGGACGACACCAACATGCGCCGGTCACGGGCGACCGAGCCGAGACGGCCGTAGCGGACCTTGGCCAGTACCGGGTACATCATCACCAACAGTCCGACGAAGATCGGCAGCGACGTGCCGGAAGTGACCTGGACGGCGTTCAGGTGCCTGTTCAGGCTGGGGATGGCCCGACCGAGGACGATGCCGACCGCCATGGCGGCGATGATCCACACCGGCAAGAAGCGGTCGAGGACCGACAGCCGGGCGATGACGGGCGCGTCCAAGGACACACCGGCCACCGGACGCTCGGACACGAGGGCGCTCACCGCCCAGCCTCGTCGATGTCGCCGAGGTTCACGGTGAGCTGGACTCTGGACACGACGCACCTCCGGTAACATCAACAAGTGTCGATGCATCGAGTATGATCAATGCATCGAATACTGTCAATAGGAGGGACCATGGCGAAACGGGTCGCAACCATTGAGCCGACGGACCAGTGCTGCCCTTCGGTGCTGGCCTCACCACTGGACTCCACCCAGGCCGCCGAGTTGGCCCGTGGTTTCATGGCCTTGGCCGACCCGGTCCGACTCCGGATGTTGAGCATCCTCGCGGCCGCGTCAGACGGCGAGGTCTGCGTATGCGAGTTCGTCGGGCCACTGTGCAAGAGCCAACCCACGATCTCCCATCACCTCAAGATTCTGAGTGAGACGGGCCTCGTGGTTGGAGACAGACGCGGCAAGTGGGTGTGGTACTCGCTCAACCGCGGACGGCTCGCCGACCTTCAGGGGGCCCTCCAGCCGATCGGGTAGGCGGGGCGCTGCCCTTTCCTTCGAGGATCGGCGACATCCAAAAGAGCAAGACATGACCACAAGCGATTCTGAGCGCATCCACGCAGCAGTACGCGATCGCTATGCCAAGGCGGCCTGTGCGGCGTCGAACAGCACGTGCTGCGGGTCGAGCGGCACCGCAACAGGACCGGTCGGCTCCACGCTCTACGACGAAGGCGACACCGGCGCCCTCCCAACCGACGCCCTGGCGGCGTCGCTCGGATGCGGGAATCCCACCGTGCTCGCGGACTTGCGACCTGGGGAGGTCGTTCTCGACCTCGGCTCAGGCGGAGGGATCGACGTGTTGTTGTCGGCGAGCCGGGTCGGCCCGACCTGCATGGCATTTGGGCTGGACATGACGCCGGAAATGCTGGAGCTCGCCCGAAGCAGTCAGGTCGAATCCGGGCTGACCAATATCGAGTTCCTCCAGGGCACCATCGAAGACATCCCCATGTCTGATGAGACCATCGACGTCGTGATCTCCAACTGCGTCGCCAATCTGTCCCCGGACAAGGACGCCGTCGTGCGAGAGGCGTTTCGAGTGCTCAAGCCGGGTGGACGGCTGGCAATTTCCGACATCGTGCTCCGCCGAGCGCTGTCCGAGCCAACAAGAGCCCTGGTCGGACTCTGGACCGGCTGCGTGGCCGGTGCCATCGTCGTCGACGACTACCAGGCGAAGCTGCGGGCTGCTGGGTTCGAGGAGGTGTCCATCGAACCCACCTGGATCGCGACGAGATCTTGGCTGAACTGAGGGGCTCGTTCATGAGCGCCTTCGTCCGGGGCCGAAAGCACCCTTGAATCGGCCGGCACCGGCTGGGAGCTGAGGCACCCCGTTGAGATCGGCTCGGTGAGCATCGGGACCCTGGGCGGCCTTCAGGTTCTCCGCCCTGCCCTCTCGAGGGCGGCGCGACGCCGCTGAGCGCGAGGTTCTCGTGTTCCTGGCCGGCGCCGGAACTCACCAGGCAGGCCCCCGCGCCCGGCTCCGGCGAACCGAGACCGAGTGGAATCGGTTGGAGTTGCCTTCGCCGTCGGTGTTGTCGGAGCAGAGATTCGCCTCCCGACTTCACTGACTCCAGGTCACGGCACAAGCACCAGGCCAAGACAGATGATGAGCGGGCCAAGGACGCCAGGAACCCTCCGCCACGGATCTGGTCCTGTGCGCGACTTCACCCAGGCCGTGAGCACCGGCCCACCATGGTCGGCACGATCCGTCTTCACGTCAGCCCACGCTCCGCGCCGCTCGGCCGTCTCACGACGATCGCCGTACTGCCGACCCGAAGATGGACATCACAGATCCACGGCTGGGCTGGCGTCCGCCGCGATGTCGCAAGTCCACGGCCCGAGACTGACCGACATCCTGTTGCCGCCGATGCGGGCGTCCTCGTGCAGCTCGTGGATCGTCGTACCGACGCCGCCAGTGCGGCGGTCCGCGCACGTGCCAAGTCTCACCAGAAGCCGCAGAGCACTATCCTCCACTGGTCAACCGTCACGAAGGGCTCTGTCTACTCGAGGCCTCATTGAAATGGAAGCTCTAAAGGCGGACGCTTCAGACTCTCTTCTGGATCTGTCACTAACTTCGACCATGACATGGGACTGCCTCTTGAAGTAGATCAGAACTAGGAAGAGGAACACCTCCACAAGTCGCACCGGTAGTGTCGAGTCACTTGGGCTGCCTGTCACTATCGCGGACTATACGTGACGGCGAAACAGTTGCCGTCATTGTGAAACCTGTGGCGCCAAGTGCTTGGCCGCGAGGCCTGTGACGCCTTGACAGGGTGCACCACCGCAAGGCAATGATTATGCTTGTCGCTCCAATGAGCGCGAGTTTCCGCACACCAAAGGCCGATGACGCCGTCGGCACTACCCACATGGCTGCCAACCCCTATGGTTACTACGACCCTGGTGCCCGAGAGTACGTGATCACCCGTCCGGACACGCCTGTGCCCTGGATCAACTACCTGGGACAGGGGCGTTACGGAGGCATTATCTCCAACACCGCCGGCGGATTCTCCTTTGACCGAGACCCTCGTAACCGCAGGGTGAGCCGTTACCGCTACAACTCGCTCCCGCCGGACCAGCCCGGCCGCTACGTCTACCTCCGCCGAAAGGACACCGGTGAGTACTGGGGCGCGACCTGGCAGCCCGTGCGGGCCCCTTTCGACAGCTACGAGTGCCGTCACGGAGCGGGCTACACCAAGATCACCACCGAACGAAAGGGCACCTGGGCCGAGATCTTGTACTTCGTGCCGCCCACGGCACCTGATGACCCGTGCCCTGCAGAGCTGTGGGTGCTCCGGCTCGCCAACCGGTCCCTGAGCAGCCAGGTGATTCAGGTCTTCAGCTACGTGGAGCTCAGTTTCGCAGACGCCTCCAGCGACATGCACAACCTCGACTGGAGCCAGCACGTGCTGAGCTCTCGCTACGACGAGGCCCGCCATGCCATCGTGGCGGGGACCAGGTTCTCCCCCACCACCCAGTTCTTCGCCTCGGACCGTGCCCCACTCGGCTACGACTGCGATCGAGAGGCCTTCGTAGGCCCGTACCGAGGGCTGGAAAGCCCCGCATCTGTGGTCCTGGGCAGCCCGAACAGAAGCGAGGCTGCCCGCGGCAACAACATTGGGTCGCTCTTTCATGAGATCAGCTTGGAGCCCGGGGCAGAGGCCGGGATTGTCTATGTGCTGGGGATCACCGATACTCCCGACGCCATCAGCGCGCTCACGCGGCGATACCGTGACCCAGCCGAGGTGGGGCTCGCCCTCGAGGCTCTCCGTTCTGACTGGGAGGCCTACTTCGGGGCCTTCAGCGTGCAGACACCGGATGCCGACACCACCGCCATGCTCAACTGCTGGAGCCCACTACAATGCCGCACCACCCTGCACTGGTCACGTTTCGTGTCGGGGTACGAGACTGGCGTTGGACGAGGGATCGGCACCCGCGACACAGCCCAGGACACCTTGGGAGTGGTGCACGCTGCTCCGGGCGAGGTCGCATCCCGCACGGAGCGGCTCTGGGGAGTGCAATTCGAAGACGGGCACTGCTGGCACCAGTTCTTCCCTCTCACCGGCGAAGGTGGCCCCGGTCTTGCCGCGGAACGGCCCGCTTGGCCCCAGTGGTTCTGCGACGACCACCTCTGGCTGGTCATAGCCACCTGCGCCTACCTGAAGGAGACGGGCGACCAGGCGTACCTTGGCCGTCGGGTTCCCTACGCACAACACGAGGCGACCGGCCCGCAGCACACCGGGCGCGGCAGCAGCGAACCGGGCCTGGCCGGAACGGATGACACGATCTGGGGCCACATGATGGCGGCCTTGGGCTTCACCCTCGCCAATCGCGGGCCGCACGGTCTTCCGAGATCTGGCTTCGCCGACTGGGACGACACCTTGAACGTGGACCACGGCTCGGGCCTGGCCGAGAGCGTCTGGTGTGCCATGCAGTTCTGCCGGGCGGCGCTGGACCTAGCGGAGCTGGCGGACCACCTGCGACGCCCAGAGGAGGCGGCGCGCTTCAAGATCATGCACGACGAGATGGCTCTTGCGATCAACGCCTGTGCCTGGGACGGGTCCTGGTACGCCGCGCTCTTTCGACGATGACGGCAAGCCCATCGGGGTGTCCTCGGAGGCCCGCCACCGCATCAACCTGATCCCACAGAGCTGGTGCGTGATCGGCGAGGTTGCCCCGCCGGAGCGAGCCAGGCTCGCCATGGCCTCGTCTCACGAGCTCCTGGACACTCCATACGGCCCCTGCTTGATGTGGCCGCCCTACGATGGCGGCGACCCGCGGGTGAACGGGACGAGCACCTTCCCGCCAGGCGCCAAGGAGAACGGCGGGATCTTCTGCCACGCGGCCGCTTGGTCGGTCGTCGCGGCCGCCCAGCTGGGCGACGGTGACCGGGCCTATGAGTACTACCGCCAGCTTCTCCCCTTGTCCCGGCCCGACGTCGCGAGGTCGGCGGTGGAGCCCTACGTCTATTGCCAGAACATCTGCGGTCCTGCCCATCCCCAGTACGGCTTGGGGCGCAACGCCTGGCTTACCGGAGCGGCGGCGTGGATGTACCTCGCCGCCACCCAGTGGATCCTGGGTATCAGGCCAACCCATGCCGGGCTCCGAATATCCCCGGCCATCCCGTCTGCCTGGCCGGGGTTCTCCGCCAGGCGCTTGTTCCGCGGTACCAGGTACGACATCACTGTGACGCGGCAGGGCCCCGGAAACGGGGTCTCCCTCACAGTGGACGGCAGGCCGGTCCCCGGAGACGTGGTGCCGCTGGCGGCACCGGGAACCTTGCACGTTGCGGTGCAGGCAACATTGGGTGGGTAGCGGGGCCGGCGACACCGGTCCGGCCGACACCCGGCCAGCGCTCGAGCCTGCTGCTCGCCTCTGCAGAGATTGTGAAGCGGGTTGGCGCTGACAACGCTGTCAACAGCGTGGCCGCCACCAACAACCCCCCTCCTCGACCAGCCCCAGCCATTTCCGGACGCACAAACGGGTCCGCTGCCAAGGGCCAGTACGCCTCATACCACCGGTCAAGGCGCAGCCGGCCGTCCTCCGACTCCGCCGGCACAAGAGCCTTCCTGGGCGTGAGGAGGCTCGTCGGAGTCTGGACAGAGTGGATTCTGCGACATCTAGAAGAGTGCCCTTGACTGTCACCTTGGGGGAGGCCGCACAGTGGATGGCAGCGGGCGACCGCCCGGAACGGGGAGTCAACCGTGGACCTGACGAGCATTGGCGAGTTTGCCCGGCAATCTCGGTTGTCCCATCCGCTTGCTGAGTGTCGCACTGGGCCAACTTGACCTCTCCCAGATAGTCTCGCGAGAGTGATCGCATGAGCGTGTCGCGTCTTGTCACACTCGGCCTGCTCGACGAGCACGGCCCCCTGCATGGTCATCAGCTCCGCCGGCAAGCCGAGGCCAAGCACGTCGAGTCCTGGGGCGGGGTGAGCCCTGGAGCCCTCTATCGTGAGCTGCACCAGCTGGAGGCGGAGGGGCTGATCGAGGTCCTCCGCAGTGAACAGGTTGGCAGACGGCCTCCGCGTACGGTCTACCGAGTCAGCCAAGCCGGGCGGGCGGCGCTCCGGATGCTTCGCGAGGAAACGCTCGCAAGCTTCGTGCGGCCGCCCGACGTAGTCGGCGTCGGGTTGCTCTTCGGTGCGCTCGAGGACCCCGGGGAGCTGCTCGCGCTGCTGGAGCGCCGGCGCGAGGCGACGGCGGACGCTCTCGAGACCCTGAGGGCCAAGCGGGCCCGCCTCGAGGAGCACGGACAGCTCAGCGCGTCTGTGTCTGCGGTGTTCCGCCGCAGCGAGCTGTACATCCAAGCCGAGCTCGCCTGGCACGAGGAATATGCGGCCTTGCTCGCCACAACGGCGCGCAAGAGCGTTGCGACCGACACGCCCGGGGCACGCGCTCGAGGCATCGCAAGGAGCCGGCACCGCCCAGAAGACCATCCGGGCACCGCGCCGACGCCTGCTGCCGAGGGGCAAAGAGCCTGACGATGACCAGCGGACCGACCACGGTGCGCCAAGGCGCCAAAGGACAACCGGGGATCACCTCCCACACGGGCCTCGCCATGGTCGTGGTCATGACCGGGGTCCTCATCACCGCCGTCGACACGACAATCGTGGTCCTCGCCCTCCCGGAGATCGAGCGGGGGCTGCACGTAGCACTCTCAACTGTCATCTGGGTTGTCATCGGCTACCTGCTCGTCATCACACTGCTTGCCACCCAGGTCGGACGGCTGGGAGACATGTTCGGCCGGGTGCGCATGTACGAGACGGGCTTCCTTGTCTTCGTGCTGGGCTCGCTCGCCTGCGCGCTCGCCTGGAACGACGCCGCCATCATTGGCTTCCGCATCGTCCAGGGCATCGGTGGAGCGTTCGTCACCGCCAACAGCGGGGCGGTGATCGCCGACCTGTACCCTCCCGAGCGGCGCGGCCGTGCGTATGGCTACAACTCGGTCGGCTGGAGCCTCGGGGCGGTCCTCGGCATCGTGGTCGGTGGCCTCATAGTCACCTACATCTCGTGGCGCTGGATCTTCTGGATCAACGTGCCGATCGGAGCCGCGGCGCTGATCCTGGCGACGAGCGTGCTGCACGAGCACGGTGAACGGGCCCGCCGCCACCTCGACCTTGTCGGCATGGTCACCCTCGGCCTCGGGCTGTTCGGCGTGCTTTGGGCCATGACCACGCTCGCCACGTCCTCTTTCGATGCTTCGGTAGCCGGCTACTTGATCGGCGGGGTGGTGCTCATCTGCGCCTTCGTCCTCGTCGAGTTGCACCAGGCCGAGCCGATGCTCGACCTCTCGCTGTTCAAGGTCCCGACGCTCGCGCCGTCACTGCTTGCTTCGCTGTTCCAGGGGCT
Organism: uncultured Acidimicrobiaceae bacterium; assembly: GCA_963841155.1. GTDB lineage: Bacteria > Actinomycetota > Acidimicrobiia > Acidimicrobiales > Bog-793 > Fen-455. Next base: position 371,659 of record CAWJBM010000003.1, read on the forward strand.
CGCCAACTTTGCAGTGCTGTTCCTCGTCATCATGTACCTCCAAGGCCCGCGAGGGCTCTCCCCCATCCACGCCTCGCTGCTACTCGTACCCGGCTACGTGGTGGGCTCGGGCGTAGGCCCCTACGCCGGGCGCTTGGCGGACCGGTTCGGTCCGGTGCTGCCAGCGACTGTTGGGCTCGGCGTCCAGGTGGTCGCCCTGTTCATCTACGCGCACCTCTCGCTCAGCAGCGGGCTGTGGCTCGTCGTGGTCGCGAGCGTTGTGAACGGGGTCGGGGCGAGCGGGTTCTTCCCCGCCAACTCCTCCGCGGTGATGAAGGCATCGCCTCCTCAAATGTTCGGGATCTCCTCCGGGATGCTGCGGACCTTCGCCAACATCGGGATGGTCTTCTCGTTCTCGGTGGCGATCCTCGTCGCCTCCCGCTCGATCTCCAAGCACCTCGCCTTCGCCATCTTCGTCGGCACGACGAGCCTCCACGGTCACCTGGCGGTCGCCTTCACGACCGGTCTGCACGCCGCCTTCTATGCCTCGATGGGCTTCATGGCCCTCGCCGCTGTGCTGTCGGCCACAAGGGTTCGCCATGCGAGAGGCCGATCGGTGACGGGTCGGTGACCGCGGCCGTGTCTGGGAAGCAGAAACGGTCGGATCACGGTTCCCGTCGTGATAGCGGCGCCCCTCGTCGAGCCAGCTGAGAATCTCCCTCGGTGGCGCGAGCCAGTTGCGGCCGCGCCCTGTGTGATCGACGTCAACGGAACCGTCGCATGGAGGCCTTTAATAGGGTGATGACGGAAAGCAGAAGCGAATCGTTGGACGAATCGTTGGACAGGGCGTCAGGCGATGCAGCGAGTCACGCGCCGGGCGAAGATCAGAGAGGCCAGGGATTCGACGAGTTCTTCAGCCACATCCTCCCGCGGACGATCCGTGCTGCTCGCCGCCTGACGGGAGACCCCTGGATTGCCGAGGACGTCGCCGTGGAAGCCCTCGCTCGAGCCCATGCACGCTGGGCGCGCGTCGAGGCCTTGCCGTGGCGTGACGCCTGGGTCCTGAAGGTCGCCTCGAGAGAGGCGCTCCACCACGTTCGCCGCCGGCCGCCGCTGCCGGCACCCAGCTACGAACGGGACGAGTCGGACGACGTCGCCCTGCGGGTTGCCCTCGTGGCCGCTCTCGTGCGGCTGCCGCGACGTCAACGAGAGACCGTCGTCCTGCGTTACCTGTGCGATCTTCCCGAAGCGGACGTCGCACTGGCACTTGGCGTGTCGGCCGGAACCGTCAAGACCCATCTCCACCGAGCACTTGCATCACTTCGCGCCAACATCGGCGCCGACTTTGAGGAGGCCTACGCCCATGAGCTCCACGCCTGAACCAACCAAGCAGCGCTACGTGCCCACACCACCCGAGGAGCTTCTCGCCCGGGTGAAGAACCGCAGCGCCAAGACCCGCCAGCACCGCCTGCTCGGTGGTGGTGGCTCGCTGGTAGTCGTCCTGGCGCTCGTGCTGGCCGGCGTCCTGATCCCCGATGGCAGTGCAAGACCGCAGCAGTCAAGTCACCGGCCGGGCCAGATCTTCGTGTCAGACCGTATTGGCAGCGCCTACGAACTCGCCGCGAACGAGACGCCAGCGCCACTGGCACCCTCGAGTGTGAGACAGGCGGTGGAGAACGCCGAAGTCGGCTTCTCACTCGATCTGCTGAACAATCTGTCAGCCTCGAACGACCCGAACGACTCGAGCAACGTGCTCGTCTCACCGTCCAGCCTGGCTACGGCACTCGCGATGCTGGAGCTCGGCGCCGCAGGTTCCACCGAGCAGGGAATCGCCACGACCCTGCATACAGCCGGGCTCTCTGCAGCCCAGCAGGCCGCCGGGTGGCACAGCCTTGCAGCCCTTCTCGCCGCCGAGACGTCGACAACCGGCACGAACCTGAAACGTAGGCCGGAGCTGAATATCGCCAACGCCCTCTTCCTCCAGGAGCACTTCGCCGTTCTTCCGGCCTTCGTGCGCGCGCTGACGCGCGAGTTCCAGACCGGGCTGTGGGAGGTCGACTTCCAGAACGATCTCACAGGGGCCACCGACGCCATCAATCAGTGGACGAGCGAGAACACCAAGGGCTTGATAAAGCAGCTCTTCAGCCCAGGCGCCCTCAGCCAGCTCACGCGTCTGGTGATCGCAGACGCCGTCTACTTCCACGCGATGTGGGCCCATAAGTTCGAGAGCGCGACCGCCGACCGGCCGTTCTATCTCGCGACCGGGGCTACCGAGAGCGTCCCGTTCATGACTTCGCCGCCCTCCAGCTCGCTGAAGGACATGACGCTCGACGCCACAACGGGCAGCCAGTACACCGCGCTGGAGCTTCCCTACGCGGGCAAGAAGCTGAGCGCTCTCGTCGTGATGCCGACGAAGTCCTCGCTGTCGAGCTTCGTCTCCTCGCTCACCCCGGCCTCTCTTGATCAGATCGTGTACGGCATGTCGCCTGAGGTCAGCCTCGTGTCGATGCCGACGTTCACGCTGCGTTCGGACAATCAGCTGAACCAGACGTTGAAGTCGATGGGCATGTCACAGGCGTTCGGGCCCGGAGCCGACTTCACCAGCATCATCAAGTACCCGCCTCTCGTCGTTCAGGCCGTCGAACAGCACGCCTACCTGCAGGTGACGCCGAAGGGCACCACGGCAGCGGCTGCGACCGGGATTTCCGTCGGGCCCACGGCGATGCGGGAGTACACGCAACCAGTCGTCATCGACCATCCCTTCCTCTTCCTGGTGCGGGACGATGCGACGGGCGCGATCCTCTTCGAGTCGATGGTCGAGAACCCGGCATCTTGATCTTCGCCGTGGTTTGACGTGCCGAACCACCGGCCCGCTCCGCTGGCCGGTGGTTCGCCCGGAGCGGACCGGTGCCCGAGCTCACCTACGACGGCCCCGGCCGACAGTTACCGCATGAGCGGGAGTGCGGTCTGGACATAGGAGGTATCCGGGCCTTCACCTGCGAGGCTCGAATCGCGCTCCGGACGCGAACCACCCCCGGGACCCGAGGTGGCGGGGGCGGTCACGGAGTGCCTCTCGCGAGACGACCTTCAGGGCCCCGACATCGGCCAGCGGACCATCCGGACGCCGCATCGGTGGCGGTTGCCGAGGGGCAGAGGATCTGACGATGACGAGCGAGCCGGTCACAGCGCGCCGAGACGCCGAGGGACAGCCCGGGATCACCGCCTTCAAGAGTCTCGCCATGGTCGTGGCCATAACCGGCATGCTCATCACCGCCGCCGGCACGACAATCGTGGTCCTCGCCCTCCCGGAGATCGAGCGGGGGCTGTACGTGGCCCTCTCAACTGTCATCTGGGTTGTCATCGGCCACCTGCTCGTCATCACCCTGCTTGCCACCCGGGTCGGAGCGGTTGCGGCCGCGCCCTGTGTGATCGACGTCAACGGAACCGTCGCATGGAGGCCTTTAATAGGGTGATGACGGAAAGCAGAAGCGAATCGTTGGACGAATCGTTGGACAGGGCGTCAGGCGATGCAGCGAGTCACGCGCCGGGCGAAGATCAGAGAGGCCAGGGATTCGACGAGTTCTTCAGCCACATCCTCCCGCGGACGATCCGTGCTGCTCGCCGCCTGACGGGAGACCCCTGGATTGCCGAGGACGTCGCCGTGGAAGCCCTCGCTCGAGCCCATGCACGCTGGGCGCGCGTCGAGGCCTTGCCGTGGCGTGACGCCTGGGTCCTGAAGGTCGCCTCGAGAGAGGCGCTCCACCACGTTCGCCGCCGGCCGCCGCTGCCGGCACCCAGCTACGAACGGGACGAGTCGGACGACGTCGCCCTGCGGGTTGCCCTCGTGGCCGCTCTCGTGCGGCTGCCGCGACGTCAACGAGAGACCGTCGTCCTGCGTTACCTGTGCGATCTTCCCGAAGCGGACGTCGCACTGGCACTTGGCGTGTCGGCCGGAACCGTCAAGACCCATCTCCACCGAGCACTTGCATCACTTCGCGCCAACATCGGCGCCGACTTTGAGGAGGCCTACGCCCATGAGCTCCACGCCTGAACCAACCAAGCAGCGCTACGTGCCCACACCACCCGAGGAGCTTCTCGCCCGGGTGAAGAACCGCAGCGCCAAGACCCGCCAGCACCGCCTGCTCGGTGGTGGTGGCTCGCTGGTAGTCGTCCTGGCGCTCGTGCTGGCCGGCGTCCTGATCCCCGATGGCAGTGCAAGACCGCAGCAGTCAAGTCACCGGCCGGGCCAGATCTTCGTGTCAGACCGTATTGGCAGCGCCTACGAACTCGCCGCGAACGAGACGCCAGCGCCACTGGCACCCTCGAGTGTGAGACAGGCGGTGGAGAACGCCGAAGTCGGCTTCTCACTCGATCTGCTGAACAATCTGTCAGCCTCGAACGACCCGAACGACTCGAGCAACGTGCTCGTCTCACCGTCCAGCCTGGCTACGGCACTCGCGATGCTGGAGCTCGGCGCCGCAGGTTCCACCGAGCAGGGAATCGCCACGACCCTGCATACAGCCGGGCTCTCTGCAGCCCAGCAGGCCGCCGGGTGGCACAGCCTTGCAGCCCTTCTCGCCGCCGAGACGTCGACAACCGGCACGAACCTGAAACGTAGGCCGGAGCTGAATATCGCCAACGCCCTCTTCCTCCAGGAGCACTTCGCCGTTCTTCCGGCCTTCGTGCGCGCGCTGACGCGCGAGTTCCAGACCGGGCTGTGGGAGGTCGACTTCCAGAACGATCTCACAGGGGCCACCCACGCCATCAATCAGTGGACGAGCGAGAACACCAAGGGCTTGATAAAGCAGCTCTTCAGCCCAGGCGCCCTCACTCCGACCACGGTTCTCGTGCTTGCAGACGCCGTCTACTTCCACGCCGATTGGGTCCGCGCGTTCGAGAGCGCGACCGCCGACCGGCCGTTCTATCTCGCGACCGGGGCTACCGAGAGCGTCCCGTTCATGAGTTCGGGATCAGCCCGCTCGCCACGGCCGCTGACGGTGCCTGTCTCCATGACAGGCCAGTACACCGCCGTCGAACTTCCCTACGCGGGCAAGAAGCTGAGCGCTCTCGTCGTGATGCCGACGAAGTCCTCGCTGTCGAGCTTCGTCTCCTCGCTCACCCCGGCCTCTCTTGATCAGATCGTTAGCGGGACGTCGCCGGAGGGCGTCCAGCTGTCGATGCCGACGTTCACGCTGCGCTCGGACTACCAGCTGAACCAGACGTTGTCGTCGATGGGCATGTCCCAGGCGTTCGGGTACGCAGACTTCAGTAACATCGCCCCGCAGCCGCCGCTGGCGGTTCACACCGTCGAGCAACACGCCTACTTGCAGGTCACTCCGAAGGGCACAACGGCCGCGGCGGCAACTGGAATCGGCGTCATCGCCACCGTGACTCGGGCAGGTGAGCCACCGGTCATCGTCATCGACCATCCCTTCCTCTTCCTGGTGCGGGACGATGCGACGGGCGCGATCCTCTTCGAGTCGATGGTCGAGAACCCGGCATCTTGATCTTCGCCGTGGTTTGACGTGCCGAACCACCGGCCCGCTCCGCTGGCCGGTGGTTCGCCCGGAGCGGACCGGTGACCGAGCTCACCTACGACGGCCCCGGCCGACAGTTACCGCATGAGCGGGAGTGCGGTCTGGACATAGACGGAACAGTCGGCATGTCGGCGCTCTGGCCCACGACCTCGAGGTACCCGGGCCTTCACCGGCGAGGCTCGAACCGCGCTCCGGACGCGAACCACCCCCGGGACCCGAGGTGCCGGGGGCGGTCACGGAGTGCCTCTCGCGAGGGACGGCAGCTCCACTTGCAGTCTACGGGACCGCAGCTGCGTCGTGCTCGCTCGTCTGGAATGCACGGACGACAGCGGATCGGCGCCCCGCCGGCCGTGCCGGGCAACGGTGGCGATGACAGCGTCGCAGTTGGCGCCGCTGCGTCAGAGCTTGCGCCTTCCGGCGTGGCGCATCACGAGATACAACACGCCACCGATGACGGCGATGACGACCACGGTCTTGATCAGGAAAGCGACTATGCCGAGGATGCTGGCGAACGCCCAGTAGGCCACGATCGCGGCAATGACGGCAGCCGCGACAACGGTCAACTTGTGCCCGGGCCGGAGTCCTCGCTCTTGCGTGCTTCTGGGCTCGATCATGAAACCTCCTCCCACGCACCGTACTCCCGCCCGGCGGACGAAGGATGTCGTCCCCTTCGGGCACCTCCCGAAAAGAGCGCCTTCCCGCCCCGGCCGAGCTCGTCATCGAGCCGGCCAGACAAGAGGCGAAACCCCTAAAAACCCGTGTGAACCGCGTACGGAGGCCCGCAATACCCCGTCTATGATTGAGCGTGGATCGCACGTGTGACCGAGGGTGGAGAGCCCAACATGGGCCTAGGCAAGCGCACAGGGGCTGCTGACGAGGGCCGGCGGTGGCGCGTCCCGGGCTTGGTGATCGGTCTGGTCCTGGTCATCGCCCTCTGCGGGGTCGGGACCCTGATCGCCCTCCAACGAGGGAGCCACGCGTCCGCGTCAACCCGTCCGGGCAACCCGACGACCACGGTCCCACCGAGACCTTTGACGATCACGTCGGTCTCACCAGCACCTGGTACGGCTGGCGCCGCCTTTGACACCAGCGTGACAGTGGACTTCTCCGAACCGCTCGCGACCGACAGCCCGTTGCCGACGCTCTCACCGGCGCCGCCCGGGAATTGGGTGAGGACAGCGCCGGCGGCGGTCCGTTTCGTCCCGGAGGGATACTTCGCTCCCTTGAGCACCGTGCACCTCAACGTGCCAGGCGGCCCCGGTGGGGTCCGCAGCCGTTCCGGCCAGGGCCTCTCGACCACACTCCGGAAGAATTTCGTGATCGAAGGAGCTTCCGAGTTACGCCTCCAACAACTCCTGTCTGAGCTCGGCTACCTTCCCCTCCAATTCGTGCCCGCCGCGTCGGCATCTCTGAGCGCTGCCACCGTCACCTCCTCGCCCGTCAACGTCCGCTGGCCGTACCGGGGCGTCACCACGACGACAACGACCACGCCGCTTCCGGCGATCGACTCCGAGCCCTCGATCGCCTCCGAGATCCCGGTCCAAGCCGCCGCGGGCAGACTCGTCTGGCGCTTCAGGAATACGCCGGCCTCGCTGGCGGCGCTCTGGAAGCCCGGGCAGCCCAACGTGATCACGACAGGTGCCATCATGGCCTTCGAGAGCGCTCACGGGCTCGCCACCGACGGCCTGGCCGGGTCCGAGGTGTGGACAGAGCTTCTCGAGGCGGTCGCGCAGCGACAGGTGACCACCCAGCCGTACGACTACGTCACTGTCAGCCAGACACTTCCGGAGACCGCGACGGTTTGGCGCGACGGCCGGATCATCTTCACCGCGCTCGTGAACACGGGCATCGCAGCGGCGCCGACGGCCCTCGGCACCTACCCCGTCTTTGCGCGCTACCTCGTCACCACGATGTCCGGCAAGAACCCCGATGGGACGCGCTACAGCGACCCCGGTATCCCCTGGGTGAGCTACTTCAACGGAGGCGACGCACTCCACGGGTACCTCCGTCCCGGCTACGGCTACCCGCAAAGCCTCGGCTGTGTCGAGATGACATATGCGAACGCAGAGACGATGTTCCCGCTCACACCGCTCGGCACGCTCGTGACCGTCCTGTAGAGCCCTGCCCGGCGCCACAGCGATCAACCCACGGCAGTCGCTATCCCCCAGCTCGCCCGCCACTGCTCGCCCGGTCGGAGCTCGATCAGGTTCGTACCGGTACGAAACGCGTTCGGCGGGCAGGTCATCGGCTCGATGGCCACCGCTCTGCGGCGGTACGAAGGCTCGCCCAGCGAGTCGCCCGTATAGCACATGGCGTACGCGAATGCGGAGTCGGCCCAGACCTCCGAGCTTCGCCCGGGCAGGTCCAGGCGTGCATGCCAGCGGCCGTCAGCCCCGACTGCCAGACCCGTGTAGCAGTCGTCGAGCTCAAGCCCTCCGAGCGTCCGCCCTCCGAGATCGAAGGCCGTGCCGGAGACCGCTTCGTCGCCGATAGGCAGGCCGCGCTCGTCCATGAGCAATCGCCGCTGTGCCGGGAAGCTGATCTCGGCTTCGTCGATGCCGCCCGGCCCTCCGAGGAGGTACGGATGAAAGCCGATGCCGAAGGGGGCGAGGTCACGCCCAGTGTTCGTCGCCCCACAAGTGACCTCGAGCCCGCCTCCGCCAAGGTTGTAGTCGAGGTCCAGGCGGACCTGGAACGGGTAGGCCGGCTGAGGGTGGATGACACAGGAGAGCACCGCCCGGTCTGCGGATCGCTCCTCGAGCGACCATGGCATCCACCGCACCAAGCCGTGGATCGCGGTGGACCGCTCTGCCTCGTTGAGCGCTGCCCTGCCGACGATGTCCCCAAAACGATATGAGCCGTCCTCGAGCCTGTTCGGCCAAGGAGCGAGTACCTGTCCCCGGTCGCAGGAAGCGATCTCACCTTCGGGAAACTCCCAGATGACGGGCTTGGAACCAACCCTGAGCGAACGGAGCGTCGCGCCAATCTCGGTTATCACGGCGTCGAGGTCGCCGTGGACGAGCACGACCTGCTCGCCTGAAGGCGGGAGCATCACGGTATGGTACCTGCCAAGCCCTCACGCCATTCATCTGATCTGCGGGCTGGCGACGGGCTTTCGTCTTGGCCAACGAGCAATTCTCAAAAGGAGCGAGCGGCCATGAGGATTCTCGTGACCAACGACGACGGATTCAATGCGCCCGGCCTCACCGCCCTCGCCCGCGCTCTTGCCGAAGCTGGCCATGAAGTGGTCGTGGTCGCGCCCCTGTCGGAAGCGAGCGGATCCGGTGCCGGGATAGGCCCCTTGAGCGCGATGCGGGGCGGTATCCACCTCGAGGCTGTCGCACCGGCTGGCCTGGCGGGAATCAAGGCCTTCGGAGTAGACGCGCTTCCGGCACTGATCGTGATCACGGCCTGCCTCGGTGCGTTCGGACCGCCGCCTGACCTCGTCGCGTCGGGCATCAACCCTGGCCGCAACGTCGGACGAGCGGTGCTGCACTCGGGCACCGTGGGTGCGGCCCTCACTTCTGTCCATTTCGGCTCGAAAGGGCTCGCCACGAGCATCCAGGCCGGCCCGGTCCGGACGGCTTACGAGTCGTCCGACGGCACCCACACCCACTTCGAGAGCGCGGCTGCTCTCGCGGTCGCGTTCGTCGCGCATCTGGAGCGAGCCCCGGCACGCACTGTGCTCAACTTGAACGTGCCCAACCTTGCGCTCGACGAGATCCGTGGCGTTCGCAGCGCGCGGCTCGCGACAACCGGGCTGATCCTCGCGGCAGGAGCCGAAGACGGCGCGCCGAGGCTTCGGTTGGACCTCGGTGGCCGAGCCGACCTCGCTGTCCGACAGCCCGATGAGAGCGACGAATCTGACGAAGCTCTGACAGCGCGCGGCTGGGCCGTGGTGACCCCCCTCGCGAGCGTCACCGAAGACCGGCGACCGGAGGTCGGCGACATGGTGGAGGCTGCGATCGGGTCCGCCTCTCGGTGCCTGGAGGCGGCCCGCGCAGCCTTGCGGTGACACCGCGGGCTGGGCGGTGCCGGCCCGTTCAAACCTCGTCAGATCGAACAACAAGTCCGACTCGCGGCAATCACCGGCGCGCCACCCGCTACTGGCACGCCGCTGCCAATGGTCGGGATTGCCCAGTCGATAGGCGGGTCGCGATGTCACTTGCTCTGTGAGCGAAGCCTTCATAGAGGGGCGGAACACGACAGCTGCCGACGTAAGTCACCACTGACGCGGCATCCTCTTGGCGGGTTCCAGTCATCTCAATTGACGATAGACGGTATCTCTAGGACCTTTGGCACTTGCGCAAACGAGAGTCCCCTCTGTAGGGTTGCCGCCACACCAACTGTCAACGACAAGCGGTGCCGACACGCCCGGTGATATCACGCCGGGTCGGGGTTAAGGCTTTTGCCACCCCGCAGGCACAACTCGATATCTCGGCGCCTGCGAGTCGAGCCGCGCGATTTGCGGCGCCGCTTGTCCCGACCTGCGCTCCTGATGGAGCGAAAAGGAGTCGCGACACACAGAGAAGACAGGGCGAGACCCGTCCGCACCTCGTAGGGATGTTCTGACGTCCAGATCCGGCCAGCCCTTCCGGCACCGTGTCGCGAGTCGCATGCAGAAGACGGCCTGCCCGCATCAACGCATCCACCTGGAACCCACCGGGTTTTCGACACTCCAAGGAGGAGCAAGATGCGCAAGCACCCCCTGATCGCGCTCATTGCGTTCGCTTTTCTTGCTACATCGATCTTCATCGGCGCCGCCGGCGCTGCCGGCACCGACTTGATACCCGTTCGGGCCACTTCCCATCTCAGCAGAGGTGAAAGTGGCTCATCAGCTGCGCCCGCCTACGATCTGCGGTGGCTCGCCACGAGAATCCGCGAGCGCGCCTTCGCCACCGCACAACTCTCGGCTCTAGTCGCGCGCGAGAGGTACTCGCCATATTGGCAAGGCCGTGCCGCCGACCTTGTGGCGATCCACGACAGCGCGCGCCCGCCAAAGTCCCTGCTCCCGTCGGCATGGCGCCAGATGCAGCAATCCAATGCCCGCGCGGCAGCCGCTCGTGCTGCTGCAAAGGCCTACGAAGCAGCACAAGCTGCGCAAGCTGCGGCGGCGGAACAGGCCGCACAAGCCGCAGCGGCGGAACAAGCTGCACAAGCGGCACAAGCTGCACAAGCGGCACAAGCGGCACAAGCGGCACAAGCCGCTCGGGTTGCACAAGCTCCTCCCGCGAGGTCCCCGTCCAGCTCCAGTGGAGGCGATCTCGGCGGTGTCTGGCAGGCGTTGAGGCTCTGCGAGTCCGGTGACAACTACGGCGAGGACACTGGCAACGGGTATTACGGCGCCTACCAATTCGCGTTGTCGACGTGGTGGGGACTCGGCTACTCAGGTCTGCCGAGCGACGCTCCAGCTTCGGTGCAGGACCAAGCCGCTCAGAAGCTCCAGGCCGAAGCGGGCTGGGGGCAGTGGCCGGCCTGCAGCGCGGAGATCGGACTCTAGAGATCCTCGGGCGAGTCTCGCCGTCGAGTGAGTATTGTCGCATCTCTGCAATAAGTATTGGAGTTCTGACAGAGCAGCGCCCAATCCCGCTTCATGATCGCCGACCAGATCAGAAGCGGGCGGGCGTTGCCCGGAGCAACGCCCGGTCCTCACCTGCACGGCGCCGATTGAAACAGCGGTCGTAAGCTCGGGCTCAGGAGGTCGTGCGCATGCGGCTCAGCGCCTGGCTGGGAACGGGACAGACTTGGGACGAACTTCTAGGCTTGGCCGACCACGCCCAACGCACCGGGTGGGACGGGGTGTGGGTCGCGGACCACTTCATGCCCGACGGTGGGCGCAGCCTCACGCCACGCCTGGAGGCATGGACGACGATCGCTGCCGTAGCGGCTTGCGTCGATCGGGTGCGCGTGGGCGTGCTGGTCACGGGCAACACCTACCGGCATCCGGCCGTGCTCGCAAAGATGGCTGCCACCGTCGACCAGGTCTCCGAAGGGCGCCTCGTGCTCGGGCTCGGGGCCGGATGGCAGGTGAACGAGCACGAGGCCTACGGCATCGAGCTTCCCGCTACTGCAGAGCGCCTGGCGCGCCTGGACGAGGCTTGCCAGGTCATCCGCCTTCTGCTCAGCCAGGAACGCAGCAACTTCGAGGGGCGTTTCTACCGGCTCGTCGACGCCCCGTGTGAGCCAAAGCCACTCCAGCGACCACTCCCGCTTCTCGTCGGCGGCGGCGGCGAGAAGACCACGATGCGAATCGCGGCCCGATACGCCGACGAGTGGAACTGCTGGGGGCTGCCGGACTTGATGGCCCACAAGAGCGAGGTTCTCGAGCACCACTGCCTCGAGATCGGCCGCGACCCGGCTTCGATCAGGCGCTCGGCTCAGGCGCTCGTGTTCATGAGCGACGACGAGGAGCAACTGAAGAGCTGGCGGTCCGACCGCTCAGCCTTGCCCCGCATCGTCGGCACTCCTTCGGAGGTTGCCGAGGTGATCGGCCGCTACGCCGAGATAGGCGTGGACGAGTTCATCGTCTCGGACCAGTCGCTTGGCCGAGACGCGGGTGAAAAGCGCGACAACATGGACCGATTCCTCAACGATGTGGCCATGCGCTCCCAGGGTCGATCCGGCTCCTAGGTATCGAGAGTCTCGCGCGACGTGGGCCATCTCGTCGCGGCACCCGACAAATTCCGGGGCACTGCTGACGCCGCGCAGGCGGCCGCGGCGGCGGCTCGCGGGGCGCGTCGTGCCGGCTGGACAGCGTCGGAGGTGCCCCTCGCGGATGGCGGCGAGGGGCTCTTGTCGGCGTTCGGCGGCGAAGCCAGATACGACGAGGTGACCGGGCCACTCGGCACGCCGGTGCTGGCCGAGTGGAGGCTCGTGCCGGGTACCTCCCCTCGGGACGGTCCAACCGCGGTCATTGAGATGGCGCGCGCGTCGGGACTTGTGATCGCAGGCGGCGTACCCCGCAACGACCCCATCGGAGCCTCCACGGTGGGCACGGGCCAGCTCATCATGCGGGCGATCTCGTTAGGCGCTACGCGGATCGTCGTCGGCTGCGGAGGCTCTGCGACCACCGACGGGGGCGCAGGCGCCGTCGGAGTCATCGGTTCGTGTGAAGCTCTGCGAGGAGTCGAGGTCGTCGCGGCGTGCGACGTGACGACCACGTTCCTCAATGCCGCCAAGCTCTTTGCACCACAGAAGGGCGCCACGCCCGAACAGCTCGCGGAACTGACAGCTCGACTCGCCCGGCTCGCCGAGGAGTATCGAGCTGACTTCGGCGTCGACGTCACCGATCTCGCCGGTGCCGGCGCAGCGGGCGGCCTCGCCGGAGGCCTCGCCGCGCTAGGAGCCGAGATCGTCTCGGGGTTCGAGCTCGTCGCTGACTTCGTCGGCCTGGACGACCACATCGCCTCAGCCGACCTTGTCATGACCGGAGAGGGCTACCTCGATCGCCAGTCCTTCGCCGGGAAGGTCGTCGGCGGCGTGACAAGGCACGTGGCCGGCCGAGTGCCGATCCTGTGCGTCGTCGGAGATGCGGCGCCAGACATCGGCGCGGTTGGACTCGAGCTCGTCAGCCTCGTCACACGGTTCGGTCCGGAAAGAGCCCGATCCGAGGTCCTGGGCCTGCTCGAGGACGTCGTCGCAGAGCACCTGTGAGCCAGCGATGCAGGCCGTCTCGCCTTGCGCCCGTCAAGCGATCCCGACACCGATCCGGGCCACGTCGTCGAAAAAGCCGGGATAGGTCTTGGCGACGCAACCTGGGTCGACGATCTCCACGCCGGGCACGACCGCGCCGATCGCGGTGAAGGCCATCGCGATGCGATGGTCACCGTGGGTATCGACACGGCCGGCATGCAATGGTGCACCCCCGTGAACGACAAGGCCGCCGGGTGACTCCTCGACACGAGCTCCCAGGCGTCCCAGCTCCGTCGCGACCGCGTGGATCCGGTCGCTCTCGTGGCCACGCGCGATTTCGACGCCACCGATCACGGTGTCTCCTCGTGCCAGGGCTGCGAGGGCGGCGACCGTCGGAACCTGATCGGGCATGGATGCTAGGTCGACTTCGACGCCAGTGAGCTCGCCTCGCCTTTGGACCGTCGTGCCGCCGGGGCTTCGGGTGAACCTGGCGCCCATGGAGGTGAGAAGCTCAACCATGCGGCCGTCAGGCTGCGCTGTCTCAAAGGCGTTGGCAACGGTGATCGACCCTCCCGTCGCGACAGCGAGGGCATAGAGATGTGCCGCGGCGCTCGCGTCGTGCTCGACGGAATCCGCTCTCGCAACATAAGGCGCTCGTGCGCTCACGCGGAAGCGTCCTGGCGCTTCCTCCGCGACCGATGCGCCCCAACGAGCCATCGCACCGACCGTGAGACGTACGTAGCCGAGCTCCCGGAGACCCCCCACCTCGACGACGAGGTCCTCGTCGGCATAAGGGCCGACGAGGAGCAGTGCCGTGGCGAACTGTGAGCTGGCCGAGGCATCGACACAAAGCCGGCCACCGGCAAGGCCGCGGCTGGAGATACGCAGCGGCGGCCTGCCTTCGTCGGTCAAGACCTCTGCACCGGCGGCACGCAACGCGTCGAGAAGCGGCGTGATCGGGCGCCGGCGGAGAGGCTCCTGCCCATCGAGGATCACGGTCCCTTTCGCGAGCAGCGCCACCGCCGCCAGGAAACGAAGCGTCGTTCCCGAGAGTCCCGCGTCCACCTCCGTCCCCTCCGCCACAGGTCGGCCCGAGGTACCGGTCACTTCCGTTACCCCGTCGACGCACTCGATCCGCGCACCCAGCGCACGAAGCCCCGAGGTCATCGCCACGGTGTCGTCACTTACAAGCAGCCGGCGGAGCACGCTCGTGCCCTCTGCCAGGGCGGCGATGACGAGCAATCGGTTCGTCAGGCTCTTGCTCGACGGAGCCTCGAGCGCGCCCTCGATCGGACCGGCAGGGACGAGCTCGAGCTCGGCCCTCGAGAGCCAGTCGAGCTGGGCAGATCCGGCCATCGACCAAGACTAGGCCGGCGACTGAGCCGCTCGGCCCGGCGCACGCAGGCGGCCCCGGTTACCGCCGGACGAGACGGGAATGCGACGATTGCGTGGTGACTTTCCAGATCTGCTTCGTATGCTCGGGCAACATCTGCCGTTCACCGATGGCCGAGGTGATCCTCCGCCACCAAGCCTCAGCCCTCGGGCTCGCCGAGCGCCTGGCGGTCGACAGTGCCGGCACGGAGGCCGACGTCGGCTTCGACATCGACCGGCGAGCCCGCAGGGCGCTCGAACGACGTGGCTACACGCCGCTTCGTCATCGGGGTCGCCAGTTCGAACCCGCCTGGCTCAACGAGCGTGACCTCGTGATCGCCATGGAGCAGAGCCATCTGCGATGGCTGGAGAACCGCGCACCGAAGAGTGCGCACGCCGCACGCGTCCGGCTCCTGCTCAGCTACCCGACCGGCCGGGCGAGACATGGCGGTTCGCTCGACATCCCTGATCCGTACTTCGGCGACGAGGCGGAATTCGAGTCGTGCCTCGATCTGGTGCAGGCCGGTTGCACGGCGCTGCTGGGCGAGCTCGCGGCCGAGCTTGCCGCAAGCTGAGGCCGTCAGGTCGCGGGGCTCACCGAGCTCATGTTGAACTCCGCCACCCGCAGAGGCGGCATCGCCGTCCGGTTCAGCCACTCGTTCCACTCCCTGGAGAGCGCTCGTTGTGCCCGCCCCGCCTCGATGGTCTTCGACAACAGGTCGACCGGGCTCTCGTTGAAGCGGAAGTTGTTGACCGAGCCGACGATCTCGCCGTGCTCGACGAGGTAGACGCCATCCCTCGTCAACCCGGTGAGCAGCAGTGTCGCCGGGTCCACCTCCCGGATGTACCAAAGGCAGGTGAGCAGCAGCCCCCGCTCGGTCCGCCCGACGAGGTCGTCGAGGGTGCTCGTGGCCCCGGGCAGCTCGAGGGTGAGGTTGCTGGCAAGAGCCGCCGGCTGGACTCCCGATCTTGCGGCCAACGCTCGGTGGTACTGCAAGCGCGCGAGCCGGCCTTGCGAGATCCACTCCGTCCTCTCCAGCGGGAGGCCGTTGTCGAACACCGACACATCCTGACCAGAGGCTCCGGTGACGAGAAAAGGCGTGCATTCGAGGCCTTCCTCGAACGGATCGCTTCGCAGGCTGAACGGGTGAGGGGAGAGCGACTCCCCCACCCGGGTCGCACCGTCGGGCGCGGAAAAGACGCTGCGCCCCTCTTCCGCCTCACGACCCGAGGTCGCGTACCCGAGAAGAAAGATGAGATCGGCGACAGCGTCGGGCGGGAGCACGACCTCATAACGACCGGCGTCCAGATCGAGCTTCCGCTCGCCCCAGCCGAGGCGGCGGACAAGCCGTTCCTCCAGCTCCTCGACACCGACTGCGGCCAGGTCCGCGGCACCTGTGCCAGCCCAGGCCGACCGTGTGCCCCCGTCCGCCCGGGCGACGACCTCGAGCTTGCCCGTCGGCTCCACATACCGGAGTCGAAGCCCGGTCGAAGAACCGAGATAGACCGTCGAGACGCGATGCTCGGCGAAACCCGCCAACTTCGTTCCCGCCGCGCGGGCCCGTCCGAAGGCGTCACCGAGCCCTGCGAGCACGTCGCCGAGCCCGGCCAGATTCGTCATTACCGGTGGGTCCGCGAAGTGGCTCCCGGCATCGGACCGTGTCGGGGTGACAAGCGCAGCGGCGTCCTCGGCCGGTGGGGCCGTGGCTGCGTTCGTCTCCGCCCGGTGGACGAGGTCGATCGCGTCACCGGCGCCACTGCTGCTCGCCGTACCGACGGCAGTCCCCTCGTCGGTTTCCTGAAAGGCGATCACTGTCACGCTGCGGTCGCGGCGCGTCCCGTTCGTCGTCACGGTGTTGTTCGCAAAACGAAGCTCGGCCTCGCTGGCCTCCTCGACGATCACGACGCAGCCGTCCGACGTGGAAGCCCCAAGCACCTGCTCCACCACGCTCTGGGCCGGGATCAGGCGACCTTCGGCGGCGCTCATCGACCCGACTCCGTGCGAGTGTTCAGCACGTTGATGCCTCGAAACAGCGCAGACGGGCAACCGTGACTGACGGGCGCGATCTGGCCCGGCTGGCCCTTTCCGCAGTTGAACGCCCCGCCCAGACGGTAGGTGGACTCACCGCCCACAGCTTGCATCGCCCCCCAGAACTCGGTCGTGCGCGACTGATAGGCCAGATCCCTCACCTGCCCGGCGAGCTTGCCATTGTCGATTCTGAAGAAACGCTGCCCGGTGAACTGGAAGTTGTAGCGCTGCATGTCGATAGACCAGCTCTTGTCGCCGACGACATAGAAGCCCTTCTCGACCGACGAGATGAGCTCCTCGGTAGTCGGACCGTCCCCGGGTGCCGGGCGCAATGACACGTTGGCCATGCGCTGGATGGGTATGTGGCCGGGGGAATCGGCGAACGCACAGCCATTGGACCGGCCGAGGCCGACAAGGCGTGCGATTCGCCGGTCGAGCTGGTAGCCAACCAGCACGCCCTCGCGTATGAGGTCGAAACTCTGTGCCTCGACTCCCTCGTCGTCATACCCGACGGTGGCCAGGCCATGGGGGACGGTGCGGTCGCCGGTCACGTTCATGACCTTCGAACCGTAGGCGAGCGTGCCGAGCTTGTCGAAGGTAGCGAACGATGTCCCCGCGTACGCCGCCTCGTAGCCCATCGCCCGGTCGAGCTCGGTGGCGTGCCCGACGGACTCGTGGATCGTGAGCCAGAGGTTCGTGGGATCGATGACGAGGTCGTGGACACCGGGTGTGACCGACGGGGCGTGGAGCTTCTCGGCGAGGTACTCCGGGATGCGGGCGAGCTCGCCATCCCAGTCCCAGCCCTCACCGAGCAGGTACTCCCAACCCCGGCCGGCCGGTGGCGCCAGAGTGCGCATGGTCTCGAAACCTCCCGCCTCGGCGTCGACCGCGGTCGCCTCCACGACCGGGTGCACTCGGACCCTGCGCTGGGTGGTGACCGTGCCGGAGAGATCCGCGTAGTGCTTGTCCTCCACGACAGCGAGCACGTCGGCGGTCACGTGGTCCACGCCCGGCGCCCGCAGGAGCCGCCCGCTCCACTCCTCGAGGAGGGCCACCTTCTCCGCCGTGGGCACCTGGGCCGGGTCCAGATCGTACGAGGAGGCCCATGCCGCCTCGCCGTGCGACGGTTCGTCGGCGAGCTCGACACGCTCGTTGACCGCGGGGGCTGTGGCGCGCGCAGTCGCAACGGCCTGGTCGGCGAGCGCGGCCGCAGCGTCGGTATCGAGCTCAACGGTGGCCGCGAACCCGAACGAGCCGTCGTGAACCACTCGCAGGCCGAGCCCGACCTCGAGGTTGTCGGCGGAGGTCTCGAGGCGACCATCGCGCATCCGCACGACCTGCGAGCGGATCCGTTCTATGCGTACTCCGGCATGCTCGCAGCCAAGCGCCCGCGCCCTGTCGAGCACGGCATTACGGACTGCGTCTAGCGGCAGTGCCATGAATTCGGCGTCGAGCTCTACGGTCACCATGTGCGATGCGCCTCCTCGAGTGCGGTGCCAAGTGTGCCAGGACAGCTCGCAGACATCAAAGACCCCACAGCCGGGATCGGCGCGCCCAGGCGACGGTGCCGCGCCACTCGCCGCGAGCCCGTGGGTGCCCGTCTGGCGGACACTAATCAGGTCGGAACCTCTGGTCGTAGAAAGTCTTGCCGTCCGGCGAACGGTGCGGGGGCCGTTTGGGGGGCATCAACTCGAGGGGAAGGTGGCGTCGCTCTCCGGACCATGGCGCGCGGGGCGCCACGACGCGGTCCGCCAAGCGGTAGGCAAGGGTCTCGTAGTTCACGCGCCAGCCACGGAAATGGCGCCACGCTTCCTCGCTCGTCCGCTCAACTGGGAAGCCGGTCTCCCGCACCAGCTGCACCGCGTAGGCGAACTCCTCGTAGGTGAGCTGGAGCTCTCCCTCCGGTGAAGGGTCGGCGTCGAACTCCCAGTGCAGCACCTCGGCGATGCGACGAAGGGCCGTGAAGCCCATCCGCAGGCACATCCGAGCCTCGGAGGGCGCATCGGTCGGGCACAACGACAGGTGCATCGCAGCGGCGTCCAGCACGGCGAGCAGCGACAGGATCCACGAGAAGCCCGGCTCCGGAGAGCGGAACCAAAGCAGCACAGGATAGGAGATGTGGCTCTCGGCGAGATCCGCAGCCCAGAACTCCCAGTCGCCGTAGAGGGCGGGCAACGCGTCGGTGATCCTGACGAGCTGGTGGCGCATAAGGATCTCAGGACCCCACGCGGGCACGCCGGCGCGGCTCTCCATCAAGGTGACCAGTGATTCGCGACGGTTGAAAGCCTGGTAGATCGCGGGCAGATACCCGATCTGGAGCGCGATGGCGATAGCCCCTGTGGCACCCGCCATCACGACGATGACGTCGTTCCCGGTCGCGCTCGCGTGCACCAGGCCGACGGAGAACAAGGAGGCACCCGACTCGCTGATGCCGCCGTGGAATGATCCGGTCCAGGGCCACTGCATCAGGCCATAGCCGAGGATGTACAACCCGAGGAACACTGCGAGCTGAGCGATCAGCGTCACCGGGCCGACCGCGGCCAGAAAACCGTCCTTGCGAGCAAAGCTTCGGGCAGGGCGGGCCAGGAACAGCAAGCCGTGACGCACGGCACGGCCTATGAGAAGTGGCATGGCCTGGAACCTCGAGCCTCCACGCGGGAGCACGAAGGTGGTGACCAGGCTCGCCGTGGCGAACACCACGACGATCACACCGAGCACGAAGCCAACCCAGACCATGGGCCATGTTTCCTACACGATCAATCTCTCCGGCGCCAGGGCGCCCGGGTCTCCGGTCTCCGGTTTCCGGGGCCCCGCTGCTCAGGGACGCCCTCTCGGGCGGATCGGCCGGGTGCCTGGCTTGGCGAGTGCCTAGGAGTTCCCTGGGCGGTTCGCGTTCGGGCCTTGGGCCCTTACCTCCTCGACGCGGGTGAACGCGGCTCGGAGCTCGTCGATCCACGCAGCCTCGTTTCTCCCGACCAGCTCGACGCACCAGGCGAGCGCCTCGCTCCTGCTTCGTGCGATCCCGGCGTCGATGAGCGTGTCGAGGACCAGGCGCTGTGACATCCGCAATCGGGTCATGACCGGCACGTTGGCTGTCGTGAACAAGCGAGTGGTGCCACCGGCCGTGGCGCCCCAGGAGACGAAACGTCCGAAACGGGCCTGTGCCTCCTCAGCGATGCGGATCCTCTGGTCTCTCGTCTCCTCACGGAACCTTTCGATCCGCGCCTCGGAGGCGGTCGCCGCCGCCTCTTCTGTGGCGCCTTGTTCCAGTTCCACGGCGCTGAGAGGGCCGACGACGAGAACCTCGTCGTTGTCGACGGTCACCTCGGGAGCCCCGACGAAGAAGTCGTCAGGAAGGCGACCAGTGAACCAGGCCTTGATCTCCGCTCGCTGCTCGGCGGAGGGACGCTCCTCGGGCCCGGAGCCCCACCGGCCCCGCGCCCACCTGGGCCCGGGACCCCGACGTCCCCCGCGGAAACGAGGGTCCTGCTGATGTCCTTGATGAGTCATGAATGAAGATTACATCATTACTTGTCTGTTTGCAATGATCTAGACGCTCGAGCCTTCCCCCTTCTTCCGGCTCTCCGTAAGTGAGTGCTGCCAAGCCTCAGGCGCCGACGGCATCGGTCACCACGAAGGCGAAGCTCGTGCAGCCCACCGCCCCTCTTCCCTTGTCAGGGTCATGGCCAAGCCGAAGCAGTGCGCCATCGAGCTCTCCGTCAAGACCTCCTCGACGGGGCCCATCGCCACCACTTCACCTTCTCGCAGCAGCAGCGCGTGAGATGTCGTGGCGGGCAGCTCCTCGAGGTTGTGGCTCACGTGCACCGTCGTCGGAGGATTCGGCGAGCGCGCCAGTGCCGTGAGCGCAAGGACAAGAGCCTCGCGTCCGGGAAGGTCCATGCCCGCGCACGGCTCGTCCAGCAACAACAACGGATGCTCGACGAACAGCGAACGGGCGAGCAGGATCCGCTGGCGCTCGCCCTGGGAACAGGCGCCGAACGCGCGATCTGCGAGTCCGGCGCATCCGAGCGCGGCGAGGATCTGCAGGCCGCGCACCCGATCTGCCTCGTCGCTCGATATCCACCACGGCGCCAGGACTCCGCGCCCGCCGGTCAACACGATCCCGAGCGCGGCCGCGCTCGGAGGGAGTCGGTCGGCCACCGCGTGGCTCACAACACCGATGCGCGAGCGGAGCTGACGGAGGTCGCACGCGCCGAGACGGGCGCCGAGCACGACCGCCGTCCCCGAGGAAGGATGACGCTCGGCACCGAGCAAGCGCAGAAGAGTGGTCTTGCCTGCTCCGTTCGCGCCCAGCACCGCCCAGTGCTCGCCCTTGCGGATCGCGAGCGACAACGGTCCGAGCAAGCGCCGGCCGTCGGGAGTCGTGATGGTCACGCGGTCGAGCAGCGCCGCGAAGCCCGCCGCGGACACTGCGTCGGGCGTTTCCTCGGCCGACGAGGACGTCATGCACCCTTGTCGCAGTGGACCACGACAACGGCGCAAGGTGCGTGCCGAACCACATGCTCGGAGACCGAGCCGATGAGCATGCCCGCGAACGCGCCGTGACCGTGGCTGCCCACGACGAGCAGATCCGCGCCCCTTGAGGCAGCCAAGAGGACAGGGGCGGCATGGCCCTCCTCGACGACTCGCTCCACCTGGACCCCGGCGGTGTCGCCGAGCGTGTCGGCGATCGCCTCGTCGAGAACCTGTTTCGCGATGGCCTCTGGGTCGTAGTCGACCGCGAACAGGGGAACCCAGCCGGTGCCTGTGGAGACCTCCCAGGTCGTCACGACCCGCAACGTCGCCCCGGTCAGACGAGCCTGCCTGGCAGACCACCTGAGGGCCTGGAGCGACGGCTCGGAACCATCGACACCGACAACGATGAAGCGCTCGTCCTTCTCCTCAGTTTCGCTCATCTGGCTTGCCCTCCCGCCTTGGAGTCCTTCCTCATGTTCTACCCGCGTTGGTGGCCCCGCCGTCAGGCCGAACGTCCCGAAGTCTCCAAGACGACGACCACTTCTGCTTCGTCGCCGGTTCGGGATGAAGCGTTCTACCCTCTCCTGACTGATCCGACGGCCCTGAGCTGCTCGACTCTGTCCGGGAACATCATGATGCTCAACACGGTTGAGTGTGGAAGGCTCAAGACTGAGAGGAAGATCGACTGGTGTCAAGGACTCAACAGCTTCCGGTGCTGCAACTCGCCGATGTAGTCGTGCTGCCGGGCATGGTCGTGCCGGTCGCCCTCGACGATGCGGAGCGACAGGCGGTGATCGACGCGGCCAAGGCAGGAGGCGGCGACAGCGTTCTGCTCGTCCCCCGACTCGACGGCAAGTACGCCCCAGTCGGCGTTGTCGCGACGATCGAGCAGCTCGGAAAGCTGCCCGGAGGCGAGTCCGCCGCAGTGCTGCGGGCGACGGCCCGCGCACGTGTCGGCTCCGGAGTGACCGGGCCAGGGTCGGCGCTCTGGGTCGAGGCCGAGATTCTCGACGAGGTTCTCGGGGGCGAAAGCGTGGGTGAGCTCTCGCGTGAGTACAAGAACGTCGTCGTTTCGATCCTGCAGCAGCGGGGCGCCTGGCAGGTCATCGACTCCGTCCAGCGCATCTCAGAGCCCGGCGAGCTGACCGACATGGCGGGCTACGCGCCCTATCTTTCCAATGAGCAGAAGCTCTGGCTGCTCGAGACCGTCGACGTCGGCCAACGCCTGGCGAAGTTGATCGAGTGGGGTCGGGATCATCTCGCCGAGCTCGATGTCGCCGAGCGCATCCGCAGCGACGTGCATGACGGCATGGAGAAGAGTCAGCGTGAGTTCCTGCTGCGCCAGCAACTTGCCGCGATCCGCAAGGAGCTCGGCGAAGGCGAGCCTGACGGCGCTGACGACTATCGCACCCGCGTGGAGGCCGCCGAGCTACCCGAGAAGGTCCTCGAGGCCGCACTGCGCGAGGTCGGACGGCTCGAGCGCGCTAGCGAACAGAGCCCCGAGGCAGGCTGGATCCGCACGTGGCTGGACACGGTGCTCGAGCTCCCATGGAACCTTCGTACCGATGACAACAATGACATCAATGGCGCGCGCGACGTGCTGGACGCCGACCACGAGGGCCTCGAGGACGTGAAGGACAGGATGGTCGAGTACCTCGCCGTCCGGAGCCGCCGCCAGGCTCGCGGACTCGCTGTCGTGGGCGGTCGCGGGTCCGGTGCCGTGCTCGCTCTGGTCGGCCCCCCGGGCGTCGGCAAGACATCGCTCGGCGAGTCCGTCGCCCGGGCACTGGGACGCAAGTTCGTCCGCGTGTCGCTCGGTGGCGTCAGTGACGAGGCTGAGATCCGCGGCCACCGTCGCACGTATGTCGGCGCGCTCCCGGGACGCATCGTGCGGGCGATCCGTGAAGCCGGGTCGATGAACCCGGTTGTGCTGCTCGACGAGATCGACAAGCTCGGCAGCGACTACCGGGGCGACCCGACCTCCGCTCTGCTCGAAGTGCTCGACCCGGCGCAAAACCACACCTTCCGCGACCATTACCTCGAGATAGAGCTCGACTTGTCGGACGTGCTCTTCCTGGCCACGGCGAACGTGGCGGACACGATCCCCGCGGCGCTGCTCGACCGCATGGAGCTCGTCCGCCTCGACGGCTACACCGATGACGAGAAGGTCGCGATCGCTCGCAAGCACCTCGTGCCACGGCAGATCGACCTGGCCGGGCTCGCGCCCGAAGAGGTCGGCATCGACGAGGAGGCCCTCCGGGTCGTCGCGACCGAGTACACCCACGAGGCCGGAGTTCGCCAGCTCGAGCGGGCGATAGCAAGGATCCTGCGTAAAGTGACAACGCGTCTCGCCGGTGACTTGAAAGGCACGCCTGTCGAGATCGGGGCGAAGGACTTGAAGGGACTCCTCGGTCGCCCCCGTTTCGCACCCGAGTCGGCCGAGCGGACCGCCGTTGCAGGCGTTGCAACCGGCTTGGCTGTCACCGGCTCCGGAGGCGACGTGCTCTTCGTCGAGGCGACCGTCATGGCGGGCGAGGCGCGTCTCGTCCTCACCGGCCAACTCGGCGAGGTCATGAAGGAGTCTGCCCAGATTGCTCTGTCCTACCTGCGCTCACATTCGGACGCCCTCGGTATCGACACCGAACGGCTTGCCAACGGTGCGATCCACTTGCACGTCCCGGCGGGCGCGGTGCCGAAGGACGGGCCATCCGCGGGCGTCACGATGGTTGCGGCCCTGGCATCTCTCGCCTCCGGTCGACCGGTGCGCTCCGAGGTGGGCATGACCGGGGAGGTCACCTTGAACGGTCGGGTGCTCCCGATCGGCGGAGTGAAGCAGAAGCTGCTGGCCGCCCATCGCGCCGGACTGAGGGAGGTCTTCCTCCCGGCCCGCAATGGCCCCGACCTGGACGATGTCCCGGCCAACGTCCTGGACGGCCTCACCTTGCACCTGGTGACCGACGTCGCCGAGCTCGTCGCCTCGGCTCTCGAGCCTGCGAGGGAGTCAGCCTCGTCGGGGTCGGCCGCGGCATGATCGCCCGTGGCGCGACCGGCCATGGCGTGAGGTCGCCTCGGGCGAGCGACCCGGGTGGGTACGCGACATGAGGGCCTGGGCGCTGGACCACCCCGCACCAGCCGCCGAGCGCTCTTTGCGCCTCGTCGAGCGCGACGTTCCCGAGCCGGGCCCGAGCGAGATTCTGGTCAAGGTGCACGCATGCGGCGTCTGCCGTACGGATCTGCACCTCGTGGAGGGTGACCTTTCCCCTCGCCGCCCCGGCGTCGTGCCGGGCCACGAAGTCGTCGGCCACCTCGCAGGACAGGGCCGGGACGCAAGACGCTTCGCAGAGGGCGAGCGCGTCGGGATCGCGTGGTTGGCCTCGACGTGCGGCGTGTGCCGGTTCTGCGTGCGCGGCAACGAGAACCTGTGCACCAAGCCCCTCTTCACGGGCTGGGACGCCGACGGCGGCTACGCCGAGTACGCGGTCGTGGACGAGCAGTATGCCTACCGGATCCCGGATGTGTTCTCCGACTTCGAAGCCGCCCCCTTGCTCTGCGCCGGCATCATCGGCTATCGCGCTCTGCGGCGCACGGGCCTGCGCCCAGGCGGTCGGCTCGGCATCTACGGCTTCGGCGGTTCGGCGCATCTGACGGCCCAGGTGGCCCTTTATGAGCGCGCGACCGTGCACGTCATGACGAGGGCGCAAGACGCTCGGGAGCTGGCGCTCTCGCTCGGGTGCGCGTCTGCCCAGGGAGCCGACGATCCGCCACCGGAGCCACTCGACGCGGCCATCCTCTTCGCCCCGGTCGGGACCCTCGTCCTCCCGGCCATGGCAGCGCTCGACCGTGGCGGGCGGCTCGCGATCGCCGGCATCCACCTCTCCGACATTCCTACTCTCAACTACGACGCCTATCTCTTCGAGGAGCGGGAGCTCGTCAGCGTGACAGCGAACACCAGGCGCGACGGCGAGGAGTTCTTGGCGCTTGCAGCCGAGATACCGATCCGGCCCACGACCACCGAGTACCCCTTCGAGAAGGCCGCCGACGCGCTCGAGGACCTGGCCCGGGACGCCGTGAACGGTGCCGCCGTCATCAGTGTCTCGGGCGGGGTCTCGGGCGATACCTGAACGGGCGGGCGGTCACCGCCATCTCGCCGGCGGCGAACGCAAGCCCCTCGCCCGGCGAGCGGCCCGGGGCTCGCAAGGCTCACTCGACCGATAACGCTCCGCGTAGCGTGGTGCCGTCGCGTTCCGACAACGCCAAGGGGCGCCGGGACCCTCCGGTGGGCCGGCTCGCCGTCGCCTCCGACCCTTGTTCCGCTGGTCGATGTGAACGCCGGGCCGACTACGTGCACGGGCACCAATGAGAGCGCTGCCATCACGCCCGTGATGCATCCTCGACGCTGGACCGGACCAGTGGGTGCAAGCCCCACCCGGGCCATTGACAAAGAGCCCGGCAGCAGGCCCGGTTCCGGCACCGGAGTGCGACAACCTCGAAGCCGGTCATCGGCTGCGGCCGAGCCCCCGAGCGGTGGCAACACCTCGTCGGTGACCTCCGTGGAGGTGTCTGCCCCGGCGTGAGATGGCGTCGCACCCAGGTGAGGTGGCACAATCATGTCTCCGAGACCGTAGGTGATACATGCGTGAGAACCGCTCGTCCTGATCGAAAGGGGGATGGGGCCACGGACCTGCTTGCAGGCGCTGCACCCCTGACTGCCAATGGCTAACTCGGCCTGTGCGATAGGGATCGACTTCGGCACCGCGTCGGCGCGTACCCTGCTGCTCGACCTGTCCTCGGGCGAAGAGCTGGCCCTCTGCGAGCTTGCGTACGCCCATGGCGTGATCGATAACACGCTGCCGGAGACCGGTGAGCGCCTCCCGGCGGACTGGGCCTTGCACGACCCCGATGACTACGTGGCCGCCCTGGAAACCGGGGTTTCAAGCGTCCTCGAACAGCTGCCCGGGGCCGCAGCGCACGTGGTGGGCATCGGCGTGGACGCCACTTCCTGCACCGTGCTGCCGGTGACAGCCAAAGGCGTGCCGCTGTGCACATTGCCAGCGTGGCGCCGCCGGCCGCACGCCTGGCCCAAGCTGTGGAAGCACCATGCCGCCCAGCACGTTGCGGACCGGCTCAACGAGGTGGCCGACGAGCGGGGAGAACCCTTCCTGGGCCGTTACGGGGGCCGCATCTCCTCGGAGTGGTACTTTCCCAAGCTGATCGAGCTCTGGCTGGAGGACCGGGAGGTCTATGACGCCACGGCCGCCTTCGTGGAGGTGACCGACTGGCTGGTGTGGCACCTCTGCGGGCACGAGCGCCGTTCGGCCTGCCCGGCGGCGTACAAGGCGCTGTGGTCGCAGGCTCAAGGCCTACCTGGGGCCGCCTTCTTCCAGGCCGCGTACCCTGGCTTCTCTAACCCGGAAGAAAAGCTGGGGCAGGTCTTCTACCCCCTGGGCAGCAGTGCCGGCCACCTCCGGGCGGACCTTGCTCGAAGATTGCGCCTGCCGGAGAACGTCGCTGTGGCGGTCGGCAACGTCGACTCCTTCGTGTCGTTCCCGGGCGCCGGGGCCGAGGGCAGCGGCACCTACGTCATGGTCATCGGGACCTCCATCTGCGACTTGGTGGTGCACCCTGAAGAGATCGCCCTGGAAGGCATCACCGGCGTGGCCAAAGACGGCATCCTCCCAGGCCTCTACGGCTACGAGGCGGGTCAACCGGCCACGGGTGACATGCTCGGCTGGTTCGCAGAGAGCCTGGCCAATGCCGGCGCCGGAGGTTCTTTGGGCAGCCGGCTCGGCGAGCTAGAACGGGGTGCGGCCGCTCTCGCCCCAGCCCAGAGCGGGCTGGTCGCCCTCGATTGGTGGAACGGCAACCGCAGCATCCTCGCCGACGCAGACCTGTCGGGGGTGCTCGCCGGGCTCACTCTGCAGACCGGCACTGCGGACATCTACCGGGCTTTGCTCGAGTCGATCGCCTTCGGGAACAAGGCGATCATGGACAACTTCACCGCTGGAGGGCTGGAGTTAGAGAATATCGTTGCCTGTGGCGGCATCGCCGAGAAGAGCCCGCTGCTCATGCGGCTGATCGCGGACGTGTCCGGCCGCCCGGTGAGGGTGCCGGCCTCCTCCCAGGTCCCGGCCAGAGGCTCTGCGCTCTTTGGTGCCGTGGCAGCGGGGCCAGACGCGAGCGGCTTCGCCGGCGCCGCCCAAGCCGCAAAGGCGCTGCAGCCAGGCACGGCCCGCACTTATTTCCCTGACAAAGGTGCCACAGCGACCTACGAGCAGGTGTACCGCATCTTCAAGAACCTGCACGACACCCTGGGGCGGAACCACGCGGCTTGGCTACATGACCTCAAGCAACTGAGGCGGCAGGCCTCAGCCGGCCGGGTGGACTCGACCAAACAAGCGAAGTGACAACACTCAAGCGACCAAGGATCGGGCTGCTCGGGATCATGCAGGAGCTCTACGAAGACATGACCCCGGGCATCACCGACCGTCAGGCGTAGTACGTCAAGGAGTTCCCGGCTCGCTCTCGTAGCAGTTGACAGCCTTGCTCGACGGTGATGCGCGCGGCGACCGTGCCAGCTCGGACGCCAGAATGTCCACACCTCGCGAGTGTCAAGGCCCTCCGTACAAGGCGCGAGCACAGCGCCATCGCCCGTGCCTGTGCAAGCCACGCCTGAGCCGTACGGTCGACCTGACGCCTGGTAGGGCGTGCCCGGTCGGGCGCTCCGGCGGCTGTCCACTTGCCGGCTCTGGACCGCGCGCAGCTGGGACCGGCCGGACCTCGTTCACGCCAATTGCTAGGGCTAGAAGTCGTACTGCCTGTAGTTCTGCGGCGTGAACTCGAGCGGCTTGGAGAAGATGATCGTGTCTCTGGTCGCGCCGGTCAGTCGGCTCGAGGTGCTCGCGACGGCCCACGAGCCGGTCGGGCGAGCGGGGCACGTGAAGCTTCTACCGGCGTGGAGCGCGTGTTGGTAGGCGAGCGCGGCGACGCACATCGTGAACTCGCCCTCGTCTGTCGCGTCCCAGCCGAACAGCGCCTGGAGCGAGCCGTCGGCGAAGTACCGCTGGTTGGGCTCGGGGTCGGCGACCCCGAAGACGCCGACCCTGCCGACCTTGCGCAGGTCGCTGACGGCCTGCGCGGCTCCGGCTACGGAGGCGTCGTCGAGCGCCAGGATCGCCTTCAGCCCCGGGTACGCGTGGAGCACGGCCTCGGCCAGCGTCAGCGGCGTCGCGAGCGGCAGGACGTTCGCGCTGACAAACCTGAGGGCCGGGTAGTGCGCCGCGCTGTCGGCCATCATCGCGCTGAGCCAGGCGAGGTCGAGCGTCGAGTCCGGGGTCGTCGCCAGCCACGCCACCGTTGCACGCGGTCCCTCGGCCTTCACGATGGCGCCGATCACCGCGCGCCCGATCGCGTTGTACGCGGTGTCCTGGATGAAGAAGTCCCGCGCCCCCGGCACATCATCCTCTAGCGTGAGGACCGTGACGCCCGCCCGCATCGCCGCCCGCAGGGCCGGCGCCAGAAGGATAGGGTCATCGGCACTGAGCACGATCAGCTTCTCCCCGGCCCTCACTGCGGCTTTGACCTCGCCGATCTGTTTTGAGGCCGACCCGGTCGGCGCGCCGTAGCTCGGCCGACACATACCGTTTGCCGCCGCCACCCGCCTGGCGCCCGCAAGGGTCGCCTCGGACACCGGGCGCCCCTGTGTCCCAAACTCGATCGCGACCTTGACGCACCCGCCGCGCGCGGCCGCCGGCGCCGTAGCGCTCAGCACACCGGACGCGCCCGCCCCGAGCACGAGGCACATCTCGCAGCACACGACAGCGATCCGACGCCATGCACCCCGTCCGAGCATGACGAGCCACCTCCTTGCTGTCGACGCTCACAGAATACGCTCTCGGCTGCCGGTTTCGCGAACCGCCGACCCGGATGGCTGGCCCGCCGGAAACTCGCTGTGCGGGCGACTTCAGATCAGCCGTTCGGGCCCAACACCGCCAGCGACACCGTGGCGCTGGTGGCGCGCCAGTACGAGGGAGATGCGCGCGGCGGAGTGGCTCGCAACGGCTCAGCGGGCCGCACCTGCCACGAACACGGCAACGGTGTAGGTGGCGCGCGTGTCCAAAGACACCCGTGCGCGGTCGTACCGCATCGTCGTCCGCCGGTCAGCGTACGACGCTGTCCTGCACATCGCGGAGCGTCACGTCGGCATCGAGCGCGGCCGTGATGAACGCGTATCGCAGCGTGCGCGAACCCACGGGCTTGGTGATGGCTGCGCGCCGCGCCACCCGTCGGACGATCCGACCAGCGCCGTGGCGGTTGAGGCGGTTGCCGTCGGCACCACCGCTGTTCGCTCGAGTGGACATAGCCGCCGTCCAGGCCCCACGAAACCAGGAACCCCCTTCTTAGTCGGGGTTCTTCCTGTCAGCGGCAAAGTAACTTCGGATTAAAGCGGAAACAGCCCGGGCGGTCGCCCGGGCTGCTCCTTCACCAACGAAAGACGGTTAGAAGTTGTACTTCAAGTAGTTTGCCTTGGTGAACTCCAAGGGCGCCGAGTAGATGACCGTGTTCTTGGTCGCGCCGGTCACCGCGCTGGGTGCGGAGTCCACTGTGTAGACGCCTGTGCCCGGCACCAAGCCAGGGAGCCCAACAACGGCGCCGTTGAAGCTCTGCGGACTGGCGTGGTTGGTCTTGATCCCGCACCATTGCGATGGCGTCGGGTTGGCGGGCGGTGTCTTTGCCGTGCATTCCTTCGCTCCGTGCGCGCCCTCGTAGGCGAGCCTGGCCATGAGCATGTCCAGCTTGCCCTGGCCGATCTCGTCCCAGAGGAACAGGGCCTGCATCGAGTTGTTAGCGAAGTACGTCCTGTTCTCCTTCGGAGGGCCGATACCAAAGTCGCCGATCTTGCCCGACTTGTGCAGGTCTGAAATCGCCTCGGCGGTGCCGACGCAGGCGGCGCTGTCGATGCAGATGATGGACTTGACGCTCGGGTAGGAGTGGATGATGCCCTCGGCCACAGACAGGGAAGTCGACTGGATGGACAGGCCGTAACCAATGGTGTCGAGCTTCAAGCCGGGGTACTTGGCGGCGATGTAGGCCTTCATGGCCTTGATCCAGGCCAGCTGGATGGTGGCGTCAGTAGTGGACGACATGATGGCGATCTGCGCCTTCGGCCCGGTGAACCCGACCACAGCCTTGATCAGGGCTTGGCCGATCGCGCTGTACGCGGTGTCCTGCATGAAGAAGTCACGGGCGCTCGGCACATCGGAGTCGTAGGTGATCACCTGGATGCCGGCCTTCATGGCCTTCTTGAGCACTACCGCCGGCACGGTCGGGTCGTCTGACGACATCGTGATGACGTTGTAGTGATCTGCGATCTCGGCATCGAAGATCGATACCTGTCCCTCGGCCGACGCGGTCGCAGGCGCCGTGTACGTCAAGTCGATCCCGAGCTTCTTGGCTACCTGCGCCGCGCCCTGGTCATTGGCCTCGAAGACTGCCAAGCCGAGCAGTTTCGGGACCATTGAAACCTTGATCGTGGGCAGGGTGGCGGCGGTGCCAGCCGGAGAGGGCGCTGCGGCGGTGGCCGTTGTCGCACCCATCGCGACACAAGCGACTGCGGCGACTGCGGCGCCTATCTTCCAAGCCAGCCTCCGCTGGATGGACTTAATTGGCTTCATATTGTGCTTTCCTCCTTTGTTTTCTGTTTGTTCCTCTAGACGAGGGGTCCATTCCTGCCAACCTGGCGTCGCCGGCAAAGCCGAAGACGAGCGACCTGGGGGCCAACAGGCCCGAGAAGCTTGCTGGACCCGGGCTAAGCATCTGGTACCGCCGGGATCTGTTGCACGTTGCCGAAGCGGCGTCGCAGGAGTTCCATCAGGCGCACACCCGCCCGGCGGTTGAGAGTGATCTTCAAGATCAGGCATAGCACCAGCACGATGCCTTCGACCATGGTGGCCGCGAGAGAGCTTTGACCGCTGATCAGCAGACCCTGGTTGAGGAATCCGAGCAGGAAGGCGGCGATGATGACCCCGCTCATCCGCCCCCTCCCCCCGAAGATGTCGACGCCTCCGAGCACGACCACGGTGATCGCAGGGAGCAAGAGCGAGTCGCCGATGTCGTCGCGGGCGGCATTGTAAAAGCCGGACACGAAGATCCCCGCCACCCCTGCCAGCAGGCCGCTGAGGACGAACGCGGTGAAGAGGGTACGCTGCACGTTCACCCCGGCGTAGCGCGAGGCCGCCCGGTTGTAGCCGACGAGCACGAGCCCTCGCCCGTAGCGGGTCCGGGCTACGAGCAGCCAGACGGCGGCGGCGATTACCGCGAAGATGATCAGCTGGTCCGGGATCGGCCCGACGGTGCCCGTGCCGGCGAAGTCGACGAACGACCCGGGGAAGTTGTAGGGCGGCGTGCTGCCTCCCACGGCTGTCGCCACACTGCCGAAGATGAACTGGGTACCCAGCGTCACCAGCAGGGAGTAGATGCCGAACCTGGTCACGAACAGCCCGTTTATCGCGCCGCCAAGGGCGGCGGCGACCAGCGCCACCACAACCGCCAGCCAAATGTTGAGGCCGTGTTGCCAAAGCGTGGCCATCACGATGCCCGAGAGGCTCGACATGGCGCCGGTGGAGAGGTCGATCTCCCCGGCGAAGATCACCAGCGCTTCACCCAAGGCGATCAGCCCAACGAAGAGGAACTGCTCGCTAAGGGCGAGTATCCCCGAAACGCCCAACTCCCTGAAGTCCGGGACAAACAAGCAGAAGTAGGCAAGCAGGCCGACTAGCAGGACTACGACGGCGACCACCCAGGTCGTCTCCTGGCGCCCAGCCGTTTGCGCCCGGGCACGCCGAGGGGCTGGGCTGGTGGCGATGGCGCTCATTTAACTGCCCTCGCCGGTTGAGGACGGAAGGGCTGACGGAACAGCTGGCGGACGGGCACACCCTTGCGGTCGGCGACGACGGCGATCAGGATGAGCACCCCCACGCCAGCCGGATCCCAGATCTCGTTGAGCCGGAAGCTGATCATCGCCTGCAACGCCTCGGACAAGAACACCGCCGCCAAGGCACTGCCGACGGGCCCACCCCGGCCGCCAAGCAGCGTAGTGCCGCCGATCAGGGTGGCCGCTATCGACATCAGGTTGGTATTGCCGTCGCTCCCAGAAGTAGAAGTGGCCGAACCAATTTGGCAGAGGTACATCAGCCCGGCCAGCCCCGCCAGGAACCCAGAGATGACGTAGGTCGTGAAGAGGACGCGCCGGACCGGTACCCCCGCCCGGAAAGCGCCCTCGGCGTTGTTGCCGACGGCGTACACCGACCTGCCGGTGACGGTCCTGGTCAGGAAGAGGTAGGCGAACACCACGACACCAACGCCGATGACGATCAGCCACGGCACGCCGGGCAGTAGGTTCGCGGCCCCGAAGTTTGTGTAAACGACGGGGATATTGATCACCGACAAGCCGCCGCAGATGATGAACTGCAAGCCGCCGTAGATGGTCAGCGTCGCCAGGGTGGCGATGATCGGCGGTATCCCGACAACGGCCACCAAAAAGCCATTGCCAATCCCGAGGGCGGTGCCAATGAGCAAGACGTACAGCAGGGCGAGCCAGATGTTGAGGTTGTTGTTCGAGGCCGGGAAGCCGACACTGACAGCGGCTATCCCGAGCATCGGGGACACAGACAGGTCGATCCCGCGCCCGAGCACCACTATCGTCTGGCCGACTGCGACGATCATGATCGTCACGGAGTCCGCCAGTATGAACGCGATGTTGCTCGACGCACCGAACTGCGGGTGCAGCGCCGTGCAAAACGCAAAAAGCGCCAGGATGGCCACGAGGAGCTGGACCTCCCGGCGTCGCAACAGGCCAAGGGCGGCGCCGCCGAGCCCCCCTCCAGACGCGACACGTCCGGTCGCTTGGGCTGAGGGAGACGGAGCAGGCGGCGTGGACAGGCTGGTCATTTGACGTGTGCTCCGACTACGAGGGCACCGAGGCTCGTGTCGGCGATCTCGGCGCCCGAAAGTTCGCCCACGACGTGGCCCTCGTACATGGCAAGGACCCGGTCGCAGGTGATGGTGAGCTCGCTGAGCTCGGAGGATATGAGGACGCAGGCCAGGCCTTCCTCCGCCAGCTGCACCACCAGTTGGTGGATGTCGTCCTTGGCACCGACGTCCACGCCCCTCGTCGGTTCGTCGAAGATCGCCACCCGGGGGCCTGCCAGCAGCCAGCGCGAGAGCATTGCCCGCTGCTGGTTGCCGCCAGACAGTGCCTTCATCAAGGTGTCCAACGATGCCATCCGCACTGCGGTCTTCTCGGTCGCCTGCTTCGCCATCAGGCGCTCGGCAGCAGGCTTGAGTAACGGCCCGAATCGCTCGAGCTGGGGGATAACCCCCGCCGTGACATTGCGCTCCACCTCCACCTCGGCGAAAATGCCATGGCGGCTGCGGTCCTCAGGGAGATACACCAAGCCGACGTCGATGCAGGCCCTGGGAGTGCGGTGCTCCAGGAGCTTGCCCTCCACTCGCACCGAGCCCCGGTCCGTCGGCCGGAGGCCGAAGATCGTCTCGGCGACCTCCGTGCGCCCGCTGCCCACCAGACCGGCCAGGCCGACGATCTCCCCCGCCCGCACACTGAAGCTCACACCTTCGAAATGGGGCAAGGAGGTGAGGTCCTCTACCGCCAGCATCTCCGTGCGGCCCGCGGCGTCGACATGAGGGCGCACCCGCTCCCTCGTGGTCAGCTCGCGCCCGACCATCGCCATTACGAGCCCGGCCCTGTCGATCTGCGAGCGAGGCGCGCTCAGCACCTTGGCGCCGTCCCGCAGGACCGTGACCCGGTCGCTGATGGCGAGCACCTCGTCCAGCCGGTGGCTGATGAAGCCCAGCGTGTAGCCGTCGGCGCGCAGGCTCCCCATCACCTCGAACAGCGTCCCGGCCTCTTTGCCGGTGAGCGGGGATGTCGGCTCGTCGAAGTAGATCACTACACAGCGGTGGACCAGGGCACGAGCGCACTCGACGAGCTGCTGCTGGGCGACGCTCAGCTCCTCCGCTTTCACCTCGGGGTCTATGTCCAAGCCCACCCGGTCGAGGTACGCCGACGCCTCCCGCTTCATGGACTTCCAGTCGACGTTGAACCGCAGCCGGCCCCGCCGGAGGACGCCGACAAAGAGGTTCTCGGTGACAGACAGCGCCTGCATCAACGCCGGTTCCTGGGGCACCAGGTAGATCCCCCGGTGTTGCGCAGAGCGGGGGCTCAGCCCGCTCAGGCGGTGCTGGCCGAGCAGGAGCTCTCCTGAGTCGGGCTGGTAGATGCCGGCCATGATCTTGACCAGGGTGGACTTACCTGCCCCGTTCTCCCCCACGACCGAGTGGATCTCGCCGGCTTCGAAGCTGATGCTCACCTGGGACAACACGGTCGCCCCGTCGAAGGACTTGGTGATCGACCTTCCTACGTAGCGGGTGCCTTGAGGGTCCCGGGAACGAACGGCGCCTTCCAAAGTGGCAACGCTAACCATTGTGAAGGTGACTGTAACACTCGGTGGCCCGTTTGTCAGCGCTAACTTTTTCGCGAAAATCCACCCTCTGGGGTTACCAGCCCTAGCGGTTCAGGGTGCTGTGGCGGACCACCAGTTCGGTCTGGATCTCCACCCGGTCCACGCCGCGCACGCCCGAGCTGATCTGGTTCACGAGCAACCTCAAGGCGGTCCGACCAACCTTGTCGAAGTTCTGGCGAACAGTGGTGAGTGGAGGTGTGAAATACGCCGACTCCGGCATGTCGTCGAAGCCGATCACGCTCACCTCCTCGGGCACCTTGCGGCCGTGTTCGTGCAGGGCCAGGAGCACTCCAAGAGCCATCTGGTCGTTCGCCGCGAATATCGCCGTAGCTTCGGGGACTCTCGCAAGCACCTGGCCGGCCTGGTACCCGGAACGGGCAGTCCAGTCGCCTGACAACGGAGCCACGACCTCAGCACCGGCCTCCTCGAGCGTCGAGCGCCACGCCATGAGACGCGCCTGGGCTTCCTGCCAGTCAAGGGGCCCGGACACGTGGAAGACGGTCGCGTGCCCTGTGGAGAGGAGATAGTTGGTCGCCGCCCGCGCTCCTCCGGCCTGATCGACGGTGACAGCAGACAGGCCGACATTGGGGTCGCCCTCGACGACCACCGCCGGCATGTCGGTCGGCAGGTTGTTCAGCACCTCCGCCGCCGAGGTAAGGGGCGAGATAAACACAATACCCTCTACCACCTGGTCGTTCAGACGGTTTATCGCGCTGACCACCGATTGGCGATCAAGGGAACGCAGGCTCACCACGCTTACGAAGTACCCGGCCCCGCGGGCGGCCTGTTCCACGCCGTAGAGAGTGGACACGGGACCGAAGAAGGTGCCGTTGAGGGTGATCACCCCGAGGGTCTTGGAATGCCCGGTGGCGAGCGTCCGGGCGGCGGCGTTGAGGCGGTACCCGAGCCCCTCGGCGGCAGCAAGCACGCGGGCCCTTGTCAACGGGCTCACGCTGGCGCGCTCGCCGATCACACGTGACACGGTCTGCGGAGAGACACCGGCGAGCTTGGCTACGTCGCTCATGGCCGGTGACCGCCGCGCCCTGGATCCCCGAGAGCTCACAGCAGGAAACGACGCCGTCTCTTTCTTGGTGTCGCCGTGGTAACGCGACAGCGGAGTCGCGACCTCAGGCTCACTTGAACGCGGCATCCCGGGTCACCTCCTTAACGTCGTCGGCCCTCCCTGGCCGACCTAGTCCAATACGAAACATAGCCAGCCACGGGAACTTCTGGCTGGGCTGCTCCGCGACTATCTTGGTCAACACCTCAGACGCCCCCTGCGGGGTAGCCGACCGAGCTGGCCCGAAGCCGACATACCCGCGGCAGGCACCCGGACCCGGCAACCAAGACCAGGGGCACACAAATTCGACTCGCCACGGCGAAATGTTGCACCGCATGAATGGTAGCGCTATCAAGAACGACCCGCCGGGACTCCGCAACAATCCTCTCAGCAACACTCGGAGGGAGGCGCTTAGGCTCTCGGCGAATCGTCCGACATCACCGTCAGGGATGAGGCGGGCGAACTGCTCGACCGCCTCGCCGGACATCTCCTTGTCCACCCTTCGCGGGCGCTTTACGAGACAGTTGACGTTGTGGGTGCGGTCCCTGTTCTGCCAGATGTCGTCGACAATCTTGGCCACGGTCTCCAACTCGTCGACTGGCGGCTCGACGGTCATGCCCGTCGTGTCACGGAAGTACTCCAAAGCGTGCCGTCAAAGCTGACGTTCCGCACTTCTCCTGACCCACATCCGCCCCCGCTTCAGGGGTCGCTCGACGAGATATGGACGCTGGCGGGGAGCTGGAGAAGGTCGAGGACCTGCTGCTGGAGCTCCGTGAGCTCGGGGTCGAAAACCTGCACGACCTCTCCTTTGCTCATAAGGCGGTGACGCTGGGCGTCGAAGATCTCCAAGATTCGAGGAGCGCTCGGGGACGGGCAGTTGCGCAGCTCGGGGTTGCGAACTGTCGGGGGAAACTCGTGACTGTGTCCCGTCCGGGCATGACCGGCACAGGGTCCTGAGATGATCGTGGTCGTGAAGCTGTCCGAGTGGGCCGTGGCCGATGGTGTGAGCCGGCAGAGCGCCTGCCGGCGGTCTTGCGCCGGGGTGCTGCCCGGGCCCGCCTACCAGCTTTCGACAGGTACGATCCTTCTCGAGGAGAACGAGCCACCCGGGCGGTGCGGCTTGGTATGCCCGGGTGTCTTCGGCGGGTCAGCGGTCCGGTCCGGACCGGCAGGTGGCCCGTCTTGCCGGACCGCCGCCCGTGAGAGCCTTGCCGCGTCGAGCGCCAGCTGGTACTCGTCGCGCGACCGCTCGGCGACAAGCTGTTGAGCCGGGGTCGTCGTGTATGTCGCGGAGCGGTACTGGGTACCGGCATCGTTTCCTTGACACATGCCCTGGGTCGGGTCGTGGTTCTCCAAGAAGATCGAGAGCAGCTTGTCGTAGGAGGTCCTCGCGTCGTCGAACACCACGAGGACCACCTCGGCGTGGCCGGTCCTCCCCGAGCAGACCTCCTCGTAGGTAGGGTTCGGCGTGTACCCCCCGCTGTAGCCGACTGCCGTCGAGTGCATGCCTCTTTACTCCTCGGTCAAGGCCATCTTTCCCATTGACGAGGCGGCAGTGGGGAGAACGGCCCAGGCCGTTTACGACCTCAATGACCAGGGCAAGATCGGTGTCTTCGGCATCGGCGACCCGCTAGCCAACCGGGAGCACGTCGCCAAGGGCTCCCTACGGGCATGCTTGCTCTGGAACGAGATCAACCAGGGCAAGTTGGTCATGTACGTGGCCAAGCTGGCTTACGAGAACAAGATCCACACCGGCAGCACTTTCACCTGCCCCTTTGGCGCGTTCACGGTGGCCTCGGCTTACGGCAAGGTCACCGGCGCCACGAAGAACACCGTCATCTTCCCCAAGCCGCCGGAGTTCACCAGGTCCAACCGCATGAAGTACGACTCTTGAGTGTGTAATGGACCGGCCACGGCGGCGAGTGGTTCCCGAAAGGCACCGCCGGCCGCCGCTGCTGGAGCCCAGCCCATCAGAGTGACGGCTGCCTCCGGCGACAGAGCCCCCAGGAAACTCAGGGCGGTCCAGACTCCGCCACCCGGACCGGTGAGGAAGTTTCTCGCAAGTCGCGCGCGCTGATCCAGCGGGTGAACTCGGCCTCCGGCAGGGCACGGGAGAAGAGGAACCCTTGGCCCAGGTCGCAACCGAGCGACTGGAGTGCGGCCAATTGCGCCTCCGTCTCGATACCCTCGGCGAGTACGTCGAGGCCGAGGCTGTGGCCCATGGTCACGACCGCGGTCACGATGGCCAAGTCGTCGGCGTCCTCAGGGAGCCCGTCGACAAACGAGCGGTCGATCTTCAGCTGGGCTATGGAGAACCCCTTCAAGCGGCTCAGGGAACTGTAGGCCGACCCGAAGTCGTCGATGGCGAAGCGAACGCCGAGACCGCGGAGCCGCCTCAGAACGTCAGTGCTGGCGGTCACGTCTTTCATGAGCACGGTCTCGGTGATCTCGAGAAGGAGTCTGCCCGGGTCGAGGTTCGCTTCGCGCAAAGCCGTCTCGATGGTGTCTACCAGCCCGGGATCCCGAATCTGGCAACCCGAGAGGTTGACGCTCACCTCGAGCGGAGATGGCCACCGTGCCGCGGTGCTGCATGCGGAGGTGAGAATCTGGGCGCCGAGCGGCACGATCAGCCCGCTGTCCTCGGCGATCGGCACGAAGACCGTCGGCGGGATCATGCCCATTTCGGGATCATTCCACCGCGCGAGGGCTTCCGCGCCGACAACGCGCTGAGACCCGAGCTCGACGATCGGCTGGTAGTGGAGCCGGACAAAGCCCTGGTCGACCGCACCACGAAAACGATCCTCGGTTTCCATCCGGGTGATGGCAAGGTTTCGCATCTCGGTGTCGAAGATCTCGATGCGGCCCCGGCCGTTCTCCTTTGCGTGGTACATCGCCGCATCGGCATCTCGGAAGAAGATCTCGGGTTCGAGGACGTTTCCGTCTATCGCGATACCAATGCTGGCGCCGACGCGGACCTCGTGCCCGCCAATGCGCATGGGGGGCACAAGCGTGCTGAGGATCCTCTGCGCATACCGCATGACCTTGGCCTCGTTGGGAAGTCCGTCACACAGCACAAGGAACTCGTCGCCTCCGATCCGGGCAACCGTGTCGTCAGGTCGGACCGCGGCGCAAAAGCGCCTGCCTACCTCGACCAAGACTTGATCTCCCACGGAGTGTCCGAGGCTGTCGTTGATGTACTTGAAATGGTCAATATCGACCATCAGCAATGCGATAAGAGCTCCAGACCGGCGCGAGCGAGCGACGGCCTGCGCCGTTCGCTCCAGCAGCAGCGTGCGGTTGGGCAGATCGGTGAGCGCGTCGTGAAGGGCATTGTGTGTGATCTGGGCCTGCACCCTGTGGCGCTCGAAGCCGATGGTCGCGAGCCGTGCTCCGAGTCGAGCGACCTCGAGGTCATGGGGTGTGGGCTGCGGATCGACTCCCGAGAGGAAGAGCACGGCTCCTATGGGCTCGGGAAGCGCCGACCCGCGGATCGAGACGCCCCAGAAGTCCCGAAAGCCGTAGTGGGTCATGAGCATCGCGGCCGGCGGCCACGCGGGGTCATCTTCGAGGCTGCCCATCACAGGATCGTCACCCGTTCCCGACTCCAACCAAGGACACCTGCCCGCTCCAACGGCTAGCCGAGTCAAGTCGAGCTGTGCCTTGGCCGGCAAGCGGTCTCCCGCGGAGAAGATCGGGATCGGCTCGCCACCCAGGATGATGAGACACGGCCAGTCCGAGACGTAGCCTTCCATCTCGCGTGCGATCTCCTTCAGGCTGTGCTCGAGGCGGGCGCCGCCGGCGATGTCGTCCAGGAGCCGGGCCTCTGACTTGAGCAGTCGTTCGGCGCGTCGGCGTTCGGTGACGTCACGGGCGTTGATCACCACTGCGCGTATAGAAGGATCGTTCAAAAGGTTGTTGCTGACCGCCTCGAGGTCAACATAGACACCGTCGGCCCGACGTGTCCGCAAGTCAAGAGGGGGATGGAGACCCGGGAGCCGCAGGGTCTCCCGGAATATGGCGACAGCGCGGTCTCGATCATCGGGGTGGACACGGTCGAAGATGTTCGCGCCGAGGGCGTCGGCGGGGTCGATACCGAGGACGCTCTTCGCCGCAGGACTGACGTAGGTGGTGATCCCATCCTCATCCACCATGCGGACGATGTCGGCGCTGTTCTGCACGAGGGCACGAAAGCGCTCCTCGCTCTCTCGTAGCGCGGCCGTGGCCGCCTGCTCTCGCTGGCGTAGCTCCTCGCGATCGCGCGAGTCCGCCACTTCCTTGAGTGCTCGTCTGACGGCGGGCCCCAGGCGGCTCAGGTGCTCCTTGGTCACGTAGTCCCAGGCACCTTGCTTCATCAGCTCGACCGCATGTTCCTCCCCGAGTGTCCCGGTAACGAAGATGAACGGCACCTCTGGTGCGCTCGTTCGGGCGATCTCCAGTGCCTGCTCGCCGTTGAAGCCGGGCAACGAGTAGTCCGCGAGAATGAGGTCAGGCGGCGATTCGGTGAGCTCCTCGGTGAACGACTCTCGCGTGTCGACCGCCTTGACCCGGGCTTTGATCCCGACGGGCTCGAGAGCCCGGGCAGTCAGCTCCGCGTCCGCCGGCACGTCCTCGAGGATGAGGACGCTCACCTCGCCGTTTCGGGCGGGCGATGCTCTGGCGGCTGTCGCTGATCGGGTCACGCTGGGGTTCCAGAGTCGATCGGGGGCCGGTTGAGGAGCATCCAGTACATGCCGATCTCCTCAACGGCGCGCTGGAAGTCTTCGAACTCGACCGGCTTGGTGATGAAGCTGTTGACGCCGAGGTCATAGGTGTTGACGATGTCGCGCTGTTCCGAGGATGAGGTGAGCGCGACGACCGGCATCGTGTGGAGCCTCGGGTCGCCTCGGATCTGGCGCAGTACTTCGATGCCATCGACCTTCGGCAGCTTGAGATCGAGGAGAACGAGCCGAGGGCGCTCCATGTTGGCGCGGTCTGCGTACCTGCCGCGGGCAAAGAGGAAATCCAGGGCCTCCGCCCCGTCCTCGACGGCGATGATGTTGTTGGCGAGCCGCCTTTTCGTCAGGGCCCGCATCGTGAGCTCGCGGTCCTCGGGGCTGTCCTCGACAAGCAGGATGTCTGCCGGTTCAGTTGTCATGAGTCATCTCCTTGTTGGGGGCGGGGCAGGGTGAAGGTGAAACAGGCGCCCTCGTTTTCGCGCCCCTCGGCGCCCACCGTCCCGCCGTGACGGATGACGACGCGCTTGACGATGGCGAGCCCGATGCCTGTTCCGGGGAATTCATGTCCGTGAAGACGCCGGAAGACGCCAAATAGGGTCTCGACGTAGCGCATGTCGAAGCCGGCACCGTTATCGCGGACCCGGTAGAGGATGTCGTCCACCCGCTCATCGCAGTCGATGGCGATGTCTGCTCGTGGCTTCTGAGCGGTGAACTTCAAGGAGTTGGAGAGCAGGTTGGCCCAGACTTGACGCAGGAGGGCCGGATCGCCGAAGGCTTGGGGGAGTGGTTCGATGTGGATGCGAACCTCGCGCCCTTGCTCGAGCTCCATCAGTTCGTCGGCCACGGATCGGGCGAGGCCGTCCATGTCGACCATCGAAGACTGGAGGTCGTGACGACCGAGTCGAGAGAATGCGAGGATGTCGTCGATCAGCTGGCCCATCTTCTCGGTGTTGGTGCAGATGACTCCGAGGACCCGTCGCCCTTCGTCGTCGAGAGACTCGGTGTGGTCCTCGAGGAGGATCTTGGAGAATCCGTGTATCGCCCGAAGAGGCGCCCGCAGGTCGTGCGAGACGGAGTAGCTGAACGCCTCCAGCTCCTTGTTCGAGCTGGCGAGCTCCGTGGTCCGCGCGGCTACGTCCTGTTCGCCCCGGCGGCGCAAGACCCCGGCAGACACGACGTTTGCGACCGTCTGCAGGAAGTCGGCTTCGTCTTCGGTGAAGTGCCGCGCGGTTGGTGAATGACCGCCCAGCACACCGAGAGTGCCATGGTCCCCGTACACGACGACACTGAGCCCGCTCACCACGCCACGCTCGGTGAGAAGCGGCATCGGAGTGAACCGTGTCTCGGTGCTCATGTCCTGCACCGACACGGGATGGCCCTCGGAGATGACATAGCCCGCATACGACCCATGCCCGCCGGCGGGAATCGTCGCCGTGCCCACGAGGTCCTTAGGCCACCCGACGGCGGCCCGCAGCACGAAGGTGTCTTCCCGGGGAGAAAGCTCGAGGTACTTGGCCAGCTCGACGTGCAGCGCCTCGGCGACGGCCTTTACGGCTTCGCCGAGTATCTGTTGCTCGGCGGCTCCGCTGAGGACGAACCGGCTGAGGCGGCTGATGGTCGCTTGTTGCAAGACCCGCTGCTCCAGGGCCTGGCGTTCGTTGTGCGCCAGCGTCACGTCACGCCAGGTAACAGCGAGTGCGCCCTCGACGCTGCTGGCACGAATGTCGTACCACCGCAGCTTCACCTCGCCGCCCCACTTGTCTTCGTAGAAGAAGCCGTCGAGAACCAGTGGCTCCCCCGAGTCGAGGGCGTGACAGTACATCTCGAACAGGCCGGATGACCTGTGCGCTTTCCGCACATCGAGCAGTCGGCGCCCGGTGAGCGCCTCACAGTCCACGTGGACGTTCTCGGCCATCGCATTATTGGCGTAGGCGTACTCGAAATCGGTGATGTGCCCGTCGAGGTCACGCACCGGGGTGATGATCGCAAACGGGTCGAACGTCGTCTCGAGGCTCGTCTTGAAGGCGGTCTCCCACCGCTTTCCGGCTAGGGATCGGGCGCTCTTTCGACCGGCGCCCC
Source organism: uncultured Acidimicrobiaceae bacterium (assembly GCA_963841155.1). Lineage (GTDB taxonomy): Bacteria > Actinomycetota > Acidimicrobiia > Acidimicrobiales > Bog-793 > Fen-455. Next base: position 414,075 of record CAWJBM010000003.1, read on the forward strand.
GACGACCGTCACCCGATGGGACTCTCATCGCGCGTCCCTTCGTGACCGCGCTGATGAGCTCTGGGGTCGATGGCGGGGAGGGATTCGCTTCGCTTGGCGTCGACCTGCCCGGTCGTGCCGGGAGGGTCCCGATGCGGGCGACACGGTGCAGGGACTCAGCTGGCGCCCGAGTCGCAACCTTGCTCACGGCGCCACGGGATCGAACGTTGGTCGCGGGAACTTTCACAGTGGAGCTATCGACGGCGCAACGGCCGTTGCTTTAGACGCAAATGACCCTCGTCAGCTCCAATGTCATGACGGCACGGAGTCGCCGGGGCGTGACCGGAGGAGGACCGAGACTCGCTGGCGCGAGACACCGAACAGTTCCGAAATTCCGTCGATGCTGAGTCCCTCAGCATGCAGCGCCCGGACACCTTCGACCCGTAGACGGTGCCCGTGCCGCTCGAGGACGTGCAGACTTGTCCTGAAGATCTCCACGAGGTGAGGCAGGTCCGAATGGTCCGCCATCTCCGAATATGTCATGCCCGAAAGACGCTGCTCGCGGATACGAACAATATGTTCGAGAGCCAGCTTCAGCAGTGTGATGTTCTCTTCCAGCCCTTCGGCTGCGGCCTTGAGCGCGTCCAGGACCTCGTCAGGCTTGTCCCCGCCCATGTGGGCCTCCCCTCGACGACAGCTGCCCTCTGGTGCGCTCGCCCGGTGCAACGATATCGCGCTGACACTCGAAAGTCCGGGGCTCGGGCCGGGTAGTGGCAGTCAGGATGCCGGGCCGGGTATTGAGCCGACCACGACCGGCTCTACACCTCAGTCGTGCCAAACCCGTTCACATGACGGCACACCTGGTCAGTCGAGGCCGCTTCTGCTGGCACGCGGTGGCGATGGCGACTATGCCCCTCCGTCGGACAGGGAAAGGCCCGTGGGGCACGATTCTGACGGGCCACTTGATTGCACCCCGGTACCGCCGAGGCCGCAGTAGCCGTTCGGGTTCCGCTCGAGGTACTGCTGGTGGTAGCCCTCGGCATAGTAGAAGGGTCCGGCCTTCTTGATCTCGGTCGTTATCCGCCCGTACCCCGCCGCGCCGAGCGCCAGCTGGTACTCGGCGCGCGACCGCTCGGCGACAAGCTGTTGCGCCGGGGTCGTCGTGTATATCGCGGAGCGGTACTGGGTACCGGCGTCGTTTCCTTGACGCATGCCCTGGGTCGGGTCGTGGTTCTCCCAGAAGATCGAGAGCAGCTTGTCGTAAGAGGTCCTCGCAGCGTCGAACACCACGAGAACCACCTCCGCGTGGCCGGTCCTCCCCGAGCAGACCTCCTCGTAGGTAGGGTTCGGCGTGTACCCCCCGCTGTAGCCGACTGCCGTCGAGTCCACGCCGTCCGCGAGCCAGAACTTCCGCTCGGCGCCCCAGAAGCAGCCCATCGCGAAGACGGCGCGCTCGAAGCCGTCCGGCACCGGTGGGCGAAGGGGCGTCCCCAGCACGAGGTGACGCTCGGCAACGACCATCTCCGTTTCCCGGCCATGCAGCGCCTGCTCAGGCTCGACCATCTCCGACTTGCTCCTGAACCAGGTCATCGCTGCTCCGGATCGATGCTCAGTGAGCACGAGTTGATGCAGTACCGCTGGCCGGTCGGCTGCGGACCGTCGTCAAACACGTGTCCGAGGTGCGATCCGCACGCTCGGCAGACGACTTCGGTCCTCTCGGTCCCCAACGACCGGTCGCTGTGAAGCTCGACGGCACAGGCCACTGCAGGCTCGGTGAAGCTCGGCCAGCCCGACCCCGAGTCGAACTTGGCATCGGAGGAGAACAGCTTGGCACCGCAGGCCGCGCAGCGATAGGTGCCATCGGTGTGGCAGTCGAGGTACTGACCGCTGAAGGCAGGCTCGGTCCCGGCCCTGCGCAGGACACGGTACTGCGCAGGAGTCAAGCGGCTGCGCCACTCGTCCTCGGAGAGCGAGACGTCACGGGGTGCCTCCTGCTCGGTCGTGGCTGTCTTGGATCCTCGAGATCGCAACATGCTGCTCAGTCTCGCTCGGCTGGCGCCGCGTTACACAGGGCGCGGTGGGTCCGCGACCGGCTGGTCAGACTGCCTGGCTCCAGCCCGCCATCGATGCTCCCTATTCCCCTCTGCGGTCGAGCTGTTCGATCCGCGGGTCGCGCACCTCGGCCCTGGCCGAGTCTGAATCGGCGTCGGTGAGAAGCGCCTGCGCAGCGGCTTCTGCCTCGAGGCGCGCCAGATAGTGGGCGGTCTCACGATCGACCGCGGCTTGGTCCCAGCCCAGCACGGGCGCCATCAGGCGGGCCACGCCGTCGGCCGCGAGATGCCCCCGGTCGGGCACCTCGAAGGCGATGTGAGTGCGGCGCGTGAGCACGTCGTCGACGTGCAGAGCGCCCTCGTAGGCCGCGGCATGGCAGACCTCGGCAGCCAGGTAGCGTTCGGCCCCCACGAGGGGGACAGCCAGGCCAGGGTCGGCGGCAACCAGGTCGAGCACCTCGGAGGCCAGCGTCCCGTAGCGCGCCACCAGGTGATGGAGCTGAGCGGGCGCCAAGTAGCCGGCGCCGGGATGAGTGCTCAAGCGGAGCTCGGCGCCCGACAAGCCGACTGCGCCCAGGAGCGGGACGTCGGCGGTGCGACTGGAATCGACCGAGAACCGCAGGTCACGAGCTACAAGATCGACGGCGTCGCGCGCCATGAGCCGGTAGGTCGTGTACTTGCCGCCCGCGACGCTCACGAGCCCTGGAGCGCTGCGCCGCACGGCGTGGTTACGGGACAGCTTCGCGGTCTCTTCGGCCGTGCCGCCTAGCAACGGGCGCAGGCCGACGAAGACGGCGATGACGTCGTCGAATCCCAGAGGCTCCCGCAGCGCCTCGTTGACGTGCTCGAGCAGGTACTCGATGTCGGCGTGCGTCGCCGCAGGGTGATCAAGGCCGTGGTGCCACTCGGTGTCGGTCGTCCCGATGATCCAGCGGTCCGCCCAGGGCAGCACGAAGAGCACGCTCTTTTCGGTCCGCAGGATGAGTGCGTACTCAGAGTCGATCCTGTCCCTGGGCACGACTATGTGCACGCCCTTGGACGGCCGCACAGTCATGGGGTGAGCGACACCTGCCAGACGCTCCATCTCGGTTGTCCACACGCCTGTGGCGTTGATCACGGTGCTGGCGCGCACGTCGAGCTCGCCACCTGATTCGAGGTCGTGGGCGCGCACGCCGGCGACGCGCTCGCCCTCGTACAGGAAGTCGACTACCCCGAGCGCCGATGCGCAGAGCGCACCGTGGCGCGCAGCCGTTCGCGCCAGCACGAGCGAGAAACGGGCGTCGTCGACCTGAGCGTCGAAGTAGCGGATGCCACCGGTCAGAGAGTCATCGCGCAGGGCCGGCACGGCCCGCAGACAGGCACGACGCGTCAGGTGCCGGTGGCGCGGCATTGCAGGATGCAAACCGGCGAGCGCGTCGTAGAGCAGGAGCCCCGAGCCCATGTAGAGGCGATCCCAGACCCTGTGCCTGAGCGGGAACAGAAAGGCTGTGGGATGGACCAGATGCGGGGCGATCTTCTCAGCCAGGAGCCGTCGTTCGTGGAGTGCCTCGCGGACCAGCTCGATGTCGAAGCTCTCGAGGTAGCGCAGACCACCGTGGATCAGCTTGCTGGAGCGGCTCGATGTGCCGGCCGCGAAGTCGCGCTTTTCGACCAGGGCCACCGACAGGCCGCGGCTGGCGGCATCGAGGGCGACACCGCAGCCGGTCACGCCACCGCCCACGACGAGCACGTCGAATGTCTCAGACGCGAAGCGGTCCAAAGCGCGTGCACGCGCCGCGGGCCCGAGACGGGCCTCAGCATCCGACACCGTCACAGCATCCTCCTCAAGGCTCTGTGGCACACGAGCCCGCTGGGACGGAACATGGCATGGCGGCCGATGACCTTAAATCCCACGCGTGCCGAGCCGTGCGTCCACGTCCCTCACAGACCTCGCCGGCATTTGCCGCGGTGGCGGCGTCATGGGTCGCAGTGATGATGGAGCTCATCCGGACTCTGACCCTTCTTGGGACAGGCCCTCAGGCAGAAGTTCGCCGAGGGAATCGACCACGTAGTGAGGCTGCACGGGCGCGCCCTCGAGGCTGTCTGCACGCGTCGCCCCTGTCAGCACCAGCACGCCCGTCATGCCCAGCGAGCGAGCCATGGCCATGTCGGTGAGAAGGCGGTCGCCGATCACAGCGACATCCTGCGCGGGCATCCCGAGCCGCTCGACCAGCGCACGAGCCATGTGGATGCTGGGCTTGCCGACGACGGCCTCTGCGCTCGCGCCCGAGCAGGCCTCGATCGCTGCCAGCATCGCCGCGCAATCGGGGATCCCGCCTTCGGGCGTCGGGCAGTAAGGGTCGGGATTGGTGGCGACGATCACGGCGCCCCCGTAACGCACCGCTTGGAAGGCCGCGTTCAGTTTCTTGTAATCGAAGGTCCGGTCGAATGAGACGACCACGACCTGGGCTTCGAGGGGCTGCGTGGTCACCGTGACCCCCGCTCGGCGAAGTTCGTCTGTGGTCGAGCGCTCGGCCACCGCGAGAACTGTCGCCTGCGGATGCTCTCGGCCCAGGTAGTCCACCAGCGAGTCCACGGAGGTCACGACGTCGGCACGCGTGGTCGGCAAGCCGAGGCACGTCAGCTTCTGGGCGTAATCGTCCGCGGTCTGCAGCGGTTTGTTGGTCACATAGACGACACGCGACCCCAACGAGCGAAGCTCCCGTATCGTCTCGGCGGCATGCGGTAGCAAGGAGTCGCCCAAGTACACCGTGCCGTCGAGGTCGAACACGTACCCCGGGTAGATCCGAGTGGGTCGCTTCAGCAAGCTCACGTTGCCTCGACTCACGCCGGAGCTCCGAGTGCCGCCGCGTCGCTCAGGAGCGCATCGACACAGGATTCGTCCCAAATACCCAGGAAGAAGGCCATGTCGGCAACGGAGAAGCGATCACGCAGGAAGCGGCAACTGGCCACGGCCCAACGAGCGGCGTCTTGGTCGACAGGGGGCGTCAACTCGCAGAACCGCACCGGGGCGCCAGCGCTGTGCAACGCCGCCACGAGAGCCTCTGGCCCGCTGAGCAGGTCACTCAGGGCCCGGTCGTGGGACGGCCAACGCAGTGCCGCCAGGTCGACCTGTTCGCGCGCTCGCGCCCAGCGGCCCAACTTGCGCTCGTAGACGCGCCAGCACTCCTCTGCCATGTTGCCACCCGGGTCGATGCCCGAGAAGGCGGCCCGCACCTCGGCCTCGGCCTCGCCGGGATCAGGCACCTGAACTCGCGACAGCCCGCCGTCGGCCAGCTCGTCGAGCACACGGCGCCACATCAGAGAGGCGACGACGTTGCTCACCCCTACCTGGGAGCCGTGCAGGGCTGCCTGGTCTCCGGCCTGTACGGCCGCCATCTCCAGCAGGTGGCTGATCGCGTGCTCCATGCCGGAACTGGGGGCGGTGGCGTTGGCGATCCCCATGGAGATGCCACTCAGGGTCAGGATCGAGGCAACCTGGTTCAGCGCCTTAGGATCCGCGTCCGGCACAAGGCGAGCCGCCTCGAGCAGGGCCGGTCCCTGCTCGCGGGCCAGCGCAACCGCGGTTGGCGAGTACGAGTCATCCATGCCCAGCAGTGTGGCCAGGTACCAGTCCGCCGGCGCCGTGAACATGGCACTCAGGTCGCCGAGCCCGGAGACGTTCATCGCGACCGGAGCCTCGACAAGCACGTCTGTATCGGCGATCAGCGCGTCGGCCCACTTGCTCAAGACGGTGCGCTTGACACCGTTGAGGAGGAGAACGGAGCGATCGTCGGCGAAACCGTTGACGCTGTTGGCCGTCTGGACCACTACGTATCCCAAGCCGTGCGTCGCCGCCAGCACCTTGCCGATGTCGGCCACCGTCCCCGATCCGACGGCGACAAGACAGGCTGCGCCCTCGCAGTCGCGAGTCGCCTTCGCCATCGTCTCTTCGTCGGCGTGCAGGTTGTGGCCGGCGGTACCGACCGGGACAGCCCTCACGGCCAGCTTCGACGCCAGCATGTCGGTGACCGAGCCGAGCAGGTCGCCCGACCGGTAGCGCTTGGGCGTCAGGTCGGAAACGACGGCGACCGGGCCCGCTGAACCTCGCGTGGCCAGCAGACCAGCGACGACATCGGGCAACGCCCCGAGAGCACCGTCACCGAGAACAACCGTCTGCAAGCCGACCGGCTTGAGCCTGGCGGCCTCAGGCGCTGCGTCGAGCCTGCGCCGGAGCGCACCGAGATCAAATATGCCCGTCACCAAAGAGCCACCTCCACAACCTCGAACAGCGCCAGGTACCGCCGATGGGCCTTGCCGTTGACCCTCGCCGCGTCGGTTTGCCGCGACATCGGTTCACCGCGGGCTCAGGGCGGCACACGACATCATCCCAGCGCAAGCCTGACCTCACGCGTCAGATGATCAGCTCGCCGGGTCTCCGGCCATCCGGCAAGGGATGTCGGCGTCCTCGTCGAGGTGATAGCTCGCGCAGATGCGGTGGTAGCCGTCCGCGATCTCCAATGGGGCCGATCTCTTCAGACATCCCCTGACGAGAAGAACCGGCGAGAGCTTCTCGCCCTTGTCGACCTTCTTCAGATCCGAGCTGACATGCGCGTTGTCTACTGGCAACAGTGCCAGGCCGCTCGCACGAAGGAGATCCTTGGCCTTCCAAAGGCCGATGGGCGCCGCGCGCAGCTCGTCTATCAGGGCGTCGACTGAGGCCTCGGGCAGAACGAGCGACAGGTAGCTCGCGGCGGCCGGATAGTCGTGGTCGTCCGGTTCTGATTTCCAGTGCTCCTTGGTTGTCACGGCGCCTTACCTTCCTCTTCAGTTCCTGGCGGGCCCGGACGACGTAGCCGGATCACGAACTCCTCCAAGCTCCCTTGAGCGGCCACCGCTGCCTTCGGGTCGCCGCCCGGGCCTCGCAAGATGAACGCCAATGCCGCCGCGGCGGCCGCCCCGACCAGAGGTCCAAGCAGGTACACCCAGTAATGGTCGAAGATCCCGAGCACAGCGTCGGGGCCGAAGGATCTCGCGGGGTTCATCGAGGCGCCGGTGATCGGACTTCCCCAGATGCCGGCGACGGTGATGTAACCTCCGACAGCCAGTGCGGAGAGCGGGCCGACCTGCTGCGCGCCCGATGCCGTGCCGAGGATTACAGACACGAGCCCGAGCGTGAGAATGGCCTCCAGCACGAACGCCTTGGGATCTGAGACACGAGGTCCCGGCAGTGTCGCCCCGAGAAGCGCCAAGCGCCCGAAAAGACCACGCAACACCAGACAGCCGATCGTGGCACCGGCGAGCTGGGCGACGACGTAGCCCGGCACACGTCGCCAGGGGAACTCCTTTCGGAGCGCAAATGCAACGCTGACAACGGGATTGAGATGTGCCCCGGAGATCGCCCCCAAAGACAGGATGATCCCCATGACCATGAGGCCCGGAGACACCACCGCAAGGGCGTGCGGCACCGAGCCGGGATCGAACGCATCCACCACCGCGGGGCCGGCTCCGGCGAAGACGAGGAACATCGTTCCGAACAGCTCGCAAACCAGGCGCCGCCACTCGTGGGAAAGGTTGTCGAACTCCGCCACCCAGGGTGGCTCGAAAGCGAGGAGAGCCCGCAGGGAAACGGGGCGCCCGTCGGAGGTCGTCTCTGTGATGTGCACGCTCCTGGTGCTGCCCGTCATCGGTCATAGAGTGCCAGAAAGCGCCGGAGACGCGGCGGACCATGCTCGGGCGAGCGGCGAGGCCGCTCTGCGGACCTCGACAGGTGCCCGGATCGCGACGACACCCACTGTCGCGAGCGCCCGGTGCCCGGACTGGCTGCGGTACAGGTGCCCAGTGTCGCAGCCTCGGCGCGGCTAGCTTCCACGACATGGGTGAGCGAACGTCCCACAAGGCCGCAATTTCAACCCGGCGCACCTGGTGGGGCGCCGCTATAGCCGTGAGCTGCTGCCTGCTCGCCGCTGGATGCGGAAATCGCATCGCAGCCGGTCCCACCTCATCCTCGACGACCAGCACCGCCGGCACTGGCACGTCATCCACCTCGACCTCCACCTCCACCTCGACCTCCACCTCCACCTCCACCTCCACCTCCACCTCGACGACCACGGCCGCCCCGACGACGACCACGTCAACCGCGACGACCACCACGACGACGACCGCCCCGACAACTTCGCCCGGCGGCCTCCAACAGCCGACGACTTCCAGGCCCATGACGATCCTCGACGTCGGTGACTCGCTCGGCGAGGATCTCGGCCTCGGCCTCGGCTACACCATGGGCTCGAACCCGCTCGTACGCGTCGTGCAGGCGGGCTACGGCAGCAGCGGGATCGACCGCCCCGACTACTACGACTGGCCCGCCCACCTGGCCGCGGACCTGAGCGAGTACCACCCTCAGGTGGTGACCATCCTCATCGGCGGCAACGACCATCAGGATCTCTACCTGAACGGCGACTGGATCGCCTTCGGCACCGCCCAGTGGCACACGATCTACTCCCAGAGGGTCGCCCTCATGATGAGCGAGACTTTGAAGGCCGGGGCCAAGATGCTCTGGGTCGGCTTGCCGATCATGCAGAACCCCACCTTCGGCGCGTATATGCAGACCTTGAATTCGATCTATCAGGCCGAGGCCCAGCTGCACCCGGGTGTCGTGTTCTTCCCGACCTGGTCGCTCTTCTCGAACGCCGAGGGCCAGTACTCCGCCTATCTCACCAACAGCTCGGGTCAGACCGTGCTCGCCAGAGACAGCGACGGCATTCACATCGCTCCACCGGGGGGCTGTGACATCGTCGCCATCGCGGCAATCAAGGAGATCGAAGCGATCTGGCACGTGCGCCTCGGGGTGTGACCTCGGGGATCAGGGCGGGCTATCCCCCACCGCTCCACCGCTGCATGCCGGGCGGTAGCGACCCGGATCTCGTGAACAGCAGCACTTTCACTCCCTTGAAGTCCTTCTCGCCGACGACTGGATAGTGCTGGTCGAGCGCCGCGAGCAACGCCCGGCTCTGTGCCAGGTACCTGGGAAGCGCTGCCCAGCCGCCGTCGACCACCCAGATCCGGTTGAAGCGGCCATCCAGCGCCGCTATCGCCCCGGGCGTGGGCACCCGATGATTCGCGGCATAGGGCAACTGCGTCCCCCAAGCCGCCGAGGGCCAGACCGGTGCGGGAAGCCGAGGGAGCTTGCCCGCCTTGTCAAAGTCCGCGAGCAGGTAGTAGTTGAAGATCATCCGCTGGGAGGGCTGGTCGAAGATGATCCCGTCGCCAGGACGCGCGAGACCGACGACGTAGGCCGTCTCGCCAGGACCGTTCTCGATCACCGCCCCGTAGTGGCCCCAGGTCTCCGCGAGGGGATACAGGGCGAACAAGGCGGCGGCCCCCGCCCCGAGCACCAAGCCGGCCAACGCCGCCCCATGCGTGGCCCGAGCCCTCTCGCCGGCTCGGACCGCGGCGATGCCTCTGGCAGTGCCCTCGGCGAGCAAGCCCGCGACCGTCGTGATCCCGATGGCCCCGAGCACCGCGAAGGCCGGCATGGAGGCAATCAGGTAGCCCGGCTGGAGAAGCGACACCGAGAACGAGATCGCCAGCACGACCACAAGCGGGAGTCCGGCCCAGGACAACAGCAACACGCCATGCCAGCGCTCGAGCGAGCCGGCCTTGCTCTCGGCGGCCCCGCGAGCTGTCGTGACGATCCCCGCCGCGATGACCAGCAGCATGAGCGGGCGCAGCCATGTCGAGAACCCGGGCACAATGAGCCCGTACAGGAAGGTCCTCGCCGATCCTGCGCTCATGGGCGCGATCCAGTCGATCTGCGCGCTGCCCCGGTGCAGGGCCATCAAGGCGAGAGGCACGAGCAAGACCGCGAGCAGTCCGGCCGCGACAAGTGCCGAACGCATCACTGCGGCCCTGCGGCGCAAGGTGCCCATCGACACGACCTGCGCAATGGCAAACAACGGTGACAGCAGCAGGCTGTAGCAGGCCAACGCCGACACGACCACCCACGCGACAAGGCGAGGGCGTGAGCGCCGCTCGAGGACGGAGACGAGCAACCGCGTCGCCACCACGACAAGAAGAAGGCCGAGCGTGTAGCCACGCGCCTCTTGGGCCTTGGAGATCACCGCCCGATTGGTGATGACGAGCGCGGTCGCGATGGCGGCGACCCGACCACCCCAACAGCGCAAGACGAGGCCGTACAGGAAAGGGACCGTCACGACGAACGCGACCACCGAGATGAGCCGGACCGAGGTCGCGGACTGTCCGAGACCCGCGAGGAACAAGGTATGCAGCAACATGTAGTAAGCCGACATGCTCCCGCCGTCGCTGGTGATCGCGCTCCAGAGCTCATGGCCGTGCTGAACCGAGATCGACACCGAGGCGGTCTCGTCGTTCCACATCGGTGACGAGCCGAGCTTGTAGAGCGACAGCAGAGCTGCCGCGATCGTCAGAACGGTGGCCGGCCCCCAGCGTGCAAGCCAAGCACCGTGGCCCTCCGGTGGTCTGCGAAGTGCTGGCACATCGACATCTGCAGACGGCGCGTCCGCACCAGGCGGCTGGGCCGGGACCTCGCCGTGCGGATCTCCGGATTCGGCTCCGCCCTGACACTGATCCTGTGAATTGCTTGGCAAAAAACCGGTCCTCCGATGTTCCCGAGGGCCCGGGTCCCCTCTGCCGCCTAGGACTCGGCCGTCGCTACAGCGCCACTCACCTCGGCGATCGCCAAGCCGCCGGGCTCGCCGCCTCCGTCCCAGTCCTCGACGAGTACCCCGGACGCATCACGACGAAACACCGGTATGGCACCGAGCGCGTGCACGAGTTTCACGGTTTCGCCCAGCTCGCGGCGCCAGGTGGACGCCTCGGTGACCAGGGTGCCGATCGCGACCGGCTCCGCCCCGACTCGGTGGAGGAGATTCAGTGCTGCCCGCATCGAGGCACCGGTGGAGATGACATCGTCGACGAGCGCGACTCGCCTGCCCTTTACCACCCCGACTCTTGCGGCATCGAAGAGCAGCCGTTGCTGGGCACCGGTCGTGATGGACTTCACCGGCTCGGTGATGGCATCGCGCAGGTGCAGCTTCGGCGTCTTCTGCAAGATGAGATAGTCGTCGAGGCCGAGTGCCCGGGTCACTTCGATCGCCAGCGGGATGCCCATCGTCGCGACGGAGACGACGAGATCTATCTTGTACGGCTCCAGTTGCTGGGCAAGCTCGGTTGCAGCGCGCTCGACAAATCGCACGCCATGGTCCACGGTGATGAGGAGCGCGATCGCCAGCTCCTCGGTGATCGGGATCAGCGGCAGGTCGATCTCCTGAGAGCCGACCGTCGCGCGATAGGTGCCTGCAGCGATGACCATGTTCGCGATGCTCGCCCGTCTGGCGCTCGGGCGCAACTGCAGATCAGCGTCAGGCAGGGGGGCCGAAGAGCCGGTCGCCGGCATCACCCAGGCCGGGGACGATGAAGCCGTGACTGTTCAGCTCCTGATCCACCGCGACGCACGCCACCCTCACCGTGGGGTGCTGGCCGCAGAAGGCGTCGAGTCCCGGTTGCGACGCAATCAGGCACAGCGCGTGGATCTCCGTTGCTCCCCGTTGCTTGACGAGGTCGCAGACCCTCACCAGCGAACCTCCTGTCGCCAACATCGGGTCGCAGATGATCACTCGCCGGTCCGAGAGGTCACGGGGAAGCCTTTCCAGGTACACCGTGGGAAGCAGCGTCTCCTCGTCGCGGCGCAACCCGACATGAGCGACCTCGGTCAACGGGAGCACTTCTTGGATCGCGGGAACCATCCCAAGCCCTGCGCGCAGGATCGGGACCAGGAGCACCATTTCGTTCACTCGCTGGCAAACGACGTCACGAGCCACGGGAGTGTCGACCCGGTGCTCGGCCGTGCGCAGGTCCCGCAGGGCCTCGTAAGCGAGAACTGCAGAGAGCTCACCCACTATCGTCCGAAACGTGGCGTTGTCCGTCTCGGCGTCCCTCAGCACCGACAAGCGGTGCGCGACGATCGGATGATCGACGACGAGTACGCGCTGGCCTCCCGCAGAGGGGTGCCGGGCCGGCTCGGTGACGAGTCGGAGTCCTCTTCCCGAACGTGACATCTCCCGCAGGCTACCCGAGCGCTCGCCGAAGCGCCTCCCGAAGCGCCCCACCCGGGCGCGCACGATTCCAGATCCTGAGCGCGACCTCGGCGGCTCGATGGAATCGTGGCCGTGCCGGTCTTGCTATCAGGCCGAGGCAGCCTTCTCGCAGACTGGATCCTCGCGAAACTTCCGTTTCCTGGTTCCGGGCCCTCCCGAGGCGGGATGCTGGTCGAGCCAGCTCGCGAGCTCCTCTGCGGGCATCGGCCGGGCCAGGTAGTAGCCCTGGGTGACGTCGCAGCCGAACTGAGCGAGGCGTTCCATGATGGCGCGCGTCTCTACTCCCTCGGCCACCACTCTCAGAGCGAGGTTGTGGCCGAGGTCGATTGTCGAACGGACGACGATCTCGTCCTCTTCGTGGGCGGCCATGGTGGACACGAACGACCGGTCGATCTTTATCTCGTCGATCGGAAGGCGCTTCAAGCCCGCGACGGAGAACTGGCCGGTGCCGAAGTCGTCGACCGAGAGCCGCAGGCCCATCGCGCCAAGGCGTTCGAGCACGTCCTCGGTCCTGCGCGGATCGCCCGCGACAGAGGCCTCGGTGACCTCGAGCTTGAGCATTGTGACAGGCATCCGCCACTTGCCGAGCAACGTTGCAACCTCGCCGGGAAAGGCAGGATCCACCAGATCCGGCATGGAGAGGTTGACCGCGATCGGCAAGCGGCGTCCCTCGTCCGCCCAGGCTCGCCATTGCAGGCCCGCGTCGTTGATCACATGGAGCGTCAGCTCCTTGATAAGGCTCGTCTCCTGCGCGACCGGGATGAACTCACTCGGCATCACAAGGCCCCGACTGGGGTGGTTCCAGCGGATCAGCGCCTCCACGCCGACGATCCGGCCACTTCGCACGGAGATCTTCGGCTGGTAGTAGAGGACTAGCTCCTGGTTCTCTATCGCACGCCGCAGATCGCCGATCAGATCACGGCGTGTCTCGGCGCGCGTGTCCACCGATGCGTCGTAGAAGGCGTATCCGAGGTTGGTGTCCTTGGCCACGTACATAGCCGTGTCCGCACGCCGAAGCAGAGAGTCGACGTCGACGCCGTCGCGTGGATAAGCAGAGATGCCGATGCTCGCTTCGAGGTTCATGGGCAGTCCTGCGAGATCGATCGGCTGCTCGATCGCCCCACGCACCCTGCGAACGACCTCGAGAACGTGGGCACGACGCGCCTGGGGCACGAGCACGGCGAACTCGTCGCTGCCTAACCGGGCTATCGAGTCGTCTTCGCGCAGAACCTCTCGGAGGCGGCGCCCGACCTCTTGCAACAACTCATCTCCGCTCGCGTGGCCGAGACAATCGTTGACCTGCCTGAACCGATCCAGGTTCATCACCAGCACTGCCAGCTCGTTGCCACTGAGCTGCGCCTCGGAGATCGCCTGAGCAACGCTGTCGTGGAACAGGACGTGATTGGGGAGCCCGGTCAGTGGATCGTGCAAGGCCTGACTGAGAAGTTGCCTCTCGAGGACATCGTGCGACTTCTCCGTCGCCTTCTGCCGGGTGATGTCCAGGATCACGCCGACTGTCCACTGTCCCCGGCCATCAGGGCTGAGAACCGGGCGGCCGTGCTCGGCGACCCACCGTGACTCCCCGCTCAAGTGGATCAATCTGTACTCGAGCGAGTACGCCGAACCCCGGTCGAGGGCGTCGCCCAACTCCCCTATCACGTAGGGGAGATCGTCAGGATGGATGATCGAGTCGTAGCTGCGAACCTTGTTGTCGATGAAGTCGCTCGCCGGATAGCCGACGAGATCCTCGATCTGGCCGCTCATGAACTGGACCGTCCATGTCGCGTCGTAAGCGCAGCGATAGACGACGCCGGGGATGTTGGCGACGACCGAGCGGAAGCGCTCCTCGGTGTCGCTCAGGACTGCCTCGGTCCTGTTTCGTGGCGTGATGTCGAGACAATGTCCGTAAAGCGTGGTCCTGCCGATACCGTCGACGACCGGCGCGGCCCGGTCTGAGATCCATAGGACGGTCCCGTCCTGGCCGACCATCCGGTACTCGCTCACGAACGGCTCGCCCCTGGCCGCCGCGTCCCAGTGCTCGGAGAGGACCCGGTCCCGGTCGTCCGGGTGCAACAACCTCGAGAACAGCCCCGAATCGTTGACAATGCTGTCACGCGAGATCCCCAGGATGGCGCCACTGCGAACACCGAGATCGTTGACCAGCACGGAAAGTCCCGGAGCCGTCCGGTAAGAGAGCACGAAGTACTGCTCGAAGACCGACCACGCTTCGATCGCGTCGTCAATTGCCGTCGGACCGGCGGTCGGCAGCTGGAACGGGGGGTCGGAATCCATCGGACTATGCACTCACCGCGGCCACGACCCTAAACATCGGCTTGAACCCGGCGCGACTTGAGAGCAATCCCAGGTCAGGGGCATCGACGGAACCGCGCCCTCCGGCGTGGGAACTCAACTCGGTGATCGCAGACAACCCGTGGCACGCAGCGGCCACCTGCCCATGGCCCTCTGCTACGACATCCACGCTCACAGCTTGCCAGTCCGTACGACCCGTCCTGCAACGTGACAGTTCGAGGCTCGCAACCGGTCCCAGCGCCTAATGGGCCCGCCGGCCTCTGCTTCGAGAACGGTCTTGGCGGTGCCCGCTGGCCTGCACCTCTAGCTCACAAGTACGGAGTCCGCTCCTCGCCACGGTTCTCCCGGCCATTCGGCCCTGTCGATGGTCCCACGCCTCGCATCTGCTCGAGTTGGCGCTGGGTGGCCACCTGCTGAACGAAGAGCGTCGCCTGAATGCCCTGGAAGAGCCCGGCGAGCCACCCGACGAGCTGGCCCTGGGCGACCCGGAGTTCCGCATCGGTGGGCGGGCCGTCGTCGAAGGGGATCGCGAGTCGATCGAGCTCCGCGGCCAGCTCGGGTGAGAGTGTGCCCTCGAGCTGGCGAATTGACTCGTGGTAGATCTCCTTCATGCGCGTGCGGCTCGCGTCATCGAGCGGAGCCATCCGTACTTCCTCGAGAAGCTGCTTGGCCATCGAGGCGATCCGCATCAGCTTCGCCGGTTGCGAGACGACTTCCTCTTCCTCAGGCGGGCCTGGCTGCGCGATTTCGGCAGGCACGAGGGCGCGCGGGCTGGATTCAGCCTCCTGGGGCAGAGCTGGATCATCGGAGATCAACGGGTCATTGTTCATGGAAGGATTCTGCCCTCAAGCCGGAGGTCGCGAGCGGCAGCCCACGCGAGCGCGTGAGCCCGCAAGCCGGCTCACCGTTCCCAAACACCGGGCAGAACTGAAGTCCTGCTCGGCGGGCGACCACGAACACCTTGACGGTGTGTCCACTCGGTCAGGTTCACAGGGAGCACCCTATCGAACAGGTGTTCGCTCACTATGGCTCAGAGGGTCGTCAGCAGCTGACGACCCTAGCCTCGAAAATTCATCTTGCCTCGGGAAGCTGACAGCGAACGGTCGAGTCGTGACGATGGGGTGACAGTGAGGACGCCCGGTCGTGGCAGGGCGCGACGGGTCAGAGCTTCGTGCTCTTGTCGGATGTCACGCCCTCGGGAGACTCACCGTTGCCGGGTCGGGCGCCGGGACCCGGGTTGTTATGGGAAAGCGGTCCGCAGCCTGAGGAATGCTCGCCTGAGCGCTGCTGCCCACGGCCATGTCTCGTCCAGGCGCAAGATGAGCCGGTGCCCACGGCGCACTAGGACGGCGGCGACGTGCAACAGCCGGTAGCGGATCGTCTTCGGCTCGGCCTTTGCGAGCTCGCCGTCCAGGCAGGTCATCTGCGCCCAGGCGATGAGCGCCCCGGCGATGAGACTGGTGGCCACCCAGGCGAGGTTCTGGGTGAAGCTCGCGAACGGCAGGTTCTGCAGCCCGCAGTCCTTCCAGCACCGGACCCGGTCCTCGACGCGGGCATGGCCGCGGTGGCGAAGCTCGAGTGCCGCGGCGTCGATCTCGAGGGCATTCGCGTTCGTGATGAAACACGTGTGCCTAAAACCCTCCGAGGTGTCGAACAAGCTGAGCTGGGCCCCTGGGTGAGGGCGTTCTCGCCGGCAGATGAGCCGTGCGTCTTCACCCCAGGCCGACAAGTCCATGAGATCTGTGAGCTCGGCCACCCATGCACCGTCCCGGTCGGTCCCGTCCGCCTCGAGCGCTCCGACCCAGTCCTCTTCTTGGAACAACAACAAGGCCTCTCGCACGCCTGAGTCGACCGGGTGGCCGATCGAGTACTCGATGTTGGCTTCCACAAGGCCAGAGACAAAGTCGTGGCTCGCCCCGGCCGAGTCGGCCCTCACAAGGATGTGATGTCGGACAAGGCTCGGGTCGTCGCCGGGCTGGTGACCTACCTGGTACTCCGGCGGGAGGGCGGCGATCACCTGGTCCAACAACTCGAGGTGATCGTCGGCGTCGTTCGAGCCGGCGTTACCCGGACGGAGCATCGCCCCGAGCGGCTCTACGGTCGTGTCGCACCAGGCGCCGAGTGGGTAAAAGCCATAACCGTGCTTGTACGTCGGGCGAGCGTCCTGCTTGTCGGAGAACGCGGTGACGAGCGTGGCGTCGAAGTCGATCGTGATGTCGCCCGGTGGCGCCTCGGCCCACACGACCTCCCGTGTCTTCGCCACGGCCTCTCTGATCGCGCGCAGCTCTGGGGCAGTCGTGGCCTTCACCGCCCTCCACGCGGTCGAGATCGACGCGACGTCTCCGAACAGCTCGGACTGCTTGCGAAGTGCGTCGATGTCCTTGAGGCAGTCGGCCCCATCCGCGATGGCGACGGCGAGATGCGTGAGCACGACGCCCGGGTCGTGGGTGTTCCACGAGATGCCGCAGTCGGCCATCGCCTCGGACAACCCGTGTGTCAACCCTGTGCGATCGGCCAGTTCGCACAACAACGCGGTGCCCGCGTGCGAGACGAGGTTGCGCCCGTCGGTGGTTACCTCGACCCGGCGGACCGAGCGGCTACGATGCACCTTCAAGGAGGCCTCCTCCTGGGTTGGAGAGCTGCTTTGGATCACAGCCATTCTCCCAGTTGAGGAGGCCTTTTACGCGGATACTGGCAGCTTCATGCCGCTATCGCGCGAATAATCGAGGCTAGCGCCACAGGTGATCGAGATCGACCGTGATCGTCGAGTGCGCCGCTGCGATGCTCGCCACGCGCGGCCGAGGGGGCGTCTCCTCTTGGATGTCGAGGGCAGAAAGCACGTCGCTCTCGAGGAACCGGCTCGCCGGAGCCAGGCAGTGCCGATCGTTGCGAGACCTCGGGTGGATTGGCATGCGAAGGGGCGTGTACAGAATGAGCCGGTCACGAGCCCGGGTCGTCGCGACATAGAAGAGCCTCCGCTCCTCGGCCAGTCCGGCGCCGGAGCCAAGGGCCATGTCCGAAGGGAACGCGCCGTCCACTAGGTGCGGAATGTGCACCGCCAACCACTCGAGCCCCTTGGCGGAATGCACCGTGGAGATGACCACGTAGTCCTCGTCGAGATGGGGCGGCCCGGCGCGATCTCCTGTCGCCAACGGCGGGTCAAGGGTGATCTCGGCGAGCCATGCGGACAGATCGTCCATCGCGGCGGCGGCGCCGGACAGGCGGTCGAGATCCTCGACCCTCGCCGGGCCCTCGCTGTAACGGCTGAGGACCAGCGGGCGAAGGACCCGGAAGATCGCAGTCACCCGGGCAGAAGTACCGATCTGGTTGCGGGCAGCGTCCAGGCCCTGCAGGGTTTGTGTGAGCGCCACACGCGATCTCGCCGGTGCTGCGGCCACCGCCTCGGTCCACTCGTACGCGCTCGCACCGGCCTGAGGCGCTACAAGCCCGAGCAACATGCGGCCCCGCGCTGGGCCGATGCCGTCGTGCATGCGCAACAGCCGGAACCACGCCAACTCGTCCGCAGGGTTGTCCAGCAGCCGAACCGCGGCGGCGAAGTCCTTCACGTGCGCGGCCTCCACGAACCGGAGGCCCCCATACTTGCGGTAGGGGACCCGGCGCGCCGTGAGCTCGAGCTCGATGAGGTCGCTGTGATGAGCGGCGCGCACGAGCACGGCCTGGTCACGCAGCCGCATCCCCTGCTCATGACCGTCGAGGATCCGGTCGACGACGGCACGGGCCTCGCTCGGCGCGTCGTGGCAGCGAACGAGAACCGGTCGGCAACCCCCCGGTCGCTCTCCTTGAAGTGTCAGGCGGACGCCCGCCCCAAACGGCCGGACGAGGTTCGCCAGGTTCAAGATGGGCTGAACGGACCGGAAATTACGTTCGAGCGGAATGACGGTCGCCCCCGGCAGCGAGCTGGCGAGGTCGTGCAGGTACCGCGCGTCGGCCCCTCGGAAACCGTAGATTGCCTGCGCATCATCGCCCACCACGGTGAGCCCACGCCCGTCGGGGCGAAGCGCGCGCACGATCTCGACCTGCAACACGTTCACGTCCTGGTACTCGTCGACGAGCACGTGATCGAACATCTCGATCATGTGAGGCCCAAGTCGATCGTCGGCGAGTGCCGCTCGCCACAAGAGCAACAGGTCGTCGAAGTCGACCTGGCCCTTGGCCCGCTTGCGGGAGACATACGCCTTGAACAGGCCCGCAATGGCTTCGGCGTGAGGCTCACACCAAGGAAAGTGCGTCGCCAACACCTCACCAAGGCGATGCCGGGTGTTGACGCACCTCGAGTACACCTCGACGAGGGTGGCAGACCGCGGCACGCGGACATCTCCTGCATCGAGGCCGTGTTCGTCTCGTAGCAGATCCATCACGTCGGCGGCGTCTCCTGGATCGAGAAGCGAGAAGCCCGGCTGCAGCCCCAACGGCTCCGCGTGGCTGCTGATGAGTTGGTGCGCGACTGCGTGGAACGTGCCCCCACGAAGCCGTCGACCGCACTCTCGGTGACCACTCAGGGCGGCCGCTCGAGCAAGCATGTCGTCTGCCGCACGCCGTGTGAACGTCAGCAGCAGGATCCTCTCTGGCGCCACCCCGCGCTCGAGCAGACGGGCCACCCGCGCCGTCAGCGTGCGTGTCTTGCCGGTGCCGGCGCCTGCCACGATCACAAGCGGGTCGTCGCCGTGGACGACCGCGGCCAGCTGAGCCTCGTCAAGGTTGGCGTCCCACGCCGCGTCGTCGTACATATGTTCGATCCTAGCGCTCGGCTCATTCCAGGTGAGATACCCCCCCTGAGCAGTCCGGGCCACTACCGTCAACGTCCGTGGAGTGGAAGTCCTCAAGGACATCGTCGAGTTGCCGATAATTTTCCTCGTGGCCTCAAAAGACCGCGACGAGGAACGCGCCTCTACGCGTTCGCTGAAGGCCGCCCCCGAACCGGGCGATTCACGGGACCTCATCGAGTCCCTGACAGCAAGCGGCACCTCGGTCGGCATGTCACTCCCCGCGCTCCCAGATTCACCGCCGAAGCTCCGTGCACGGGGCGGAGTCCCTGTGTTCGCGGCCCTTCTCGCTGCTGGTACGGCCTTCCTTCTCGTCTGGGGGCCGATCGCGGGCCTCGGGCCCGTCCGGAGCCTGGGTGCCCAGCCGCTGGTCGCCGGCCTGCTGACAATCATGTTCGCGGCGGTGTCGCTCGCGCCGGTCTCGGTCCATTACCGGGGTCAGACCTATCTGTTCGTGTTGAGCGAAGTGCCGCTGCTGCTTGGCCTGGTGATCGCGGCACCTGCGGTCCTCGTCATCTGTCGCGTGCTCGGGGAGGCGTTCGCTCTCGGCGCGGTCCGGCGGCAGTCGCCACTGAAGCTCGCGTTCAACCTTGCGGCCGAGACCATGTCATGTGTGGTAGCGATCATCGTTTACCGGGAGCTCCTCGGACAGTTCATCGCTACCGGTGGATCGCGTGTCGCGGTCCTTCCCATAGGTTGGGCGGCGGGAGCCTTGGCGCTCAGCGCCGCGTTCGTCTACGGCCACCTGGCGGTCAGCGTCGTCGTCCGCCTCAATGGACGCGCCCAGCAGCGTAAGTACGGATTCGAGTTCACGACCGTCGCGCTGGTGCTCGTATCGAGCATCGCCCTCGCCCTGGTCGTCCTCGACGCGGCCTGGTGGGACACCTGGGCAATGCTCCCGCTCGTGACTGTCGGCGCCCTCATCGTGTTCGCTTACCGGGGCTACCTCCGCCTTACGAACCGTTTCGGCGCGCTTCAGCAGCTGTACGACTTCAGCAGGTCGGTGGGCGGCCCCTACCTCGAGACCGCCGGAACTGCCTGGGCAGTGCTGGAACAGGTGCAGTCGGTGATGAGGTCTAACCGGGCGGAGCTGTTCATCGTCGACGAGTGGCCCACTGTCCGCCACGTCTCCTTGAACGGAGAGGTCCGCTCATCGGTCGCAAGGACCATCGTCGACAACTCATCAGTGATCGCCAGGGCGATCACCGACCAGCAGGCGAGCTTGCGACCGGGCCCGACCGGGAGCCACAAACGGGAACCGGACGCCGACCCTCTCCTCGGCGAATCCCGGGGCGCCATCGTTGTGCCGCTCGCCAGCGGGGAGCGGACCCTCGGAGCACTTGTCGCGCTCGACCGTGACGAGGGCTTCGACCCCTTCGACGACGATGACCTGAGGCTCTTCGAGGCGTTGGCTGCTCACGCAAGCACGACCTTGGAGCGGGCGCAGCTCATCGAGGAGCTCCGTCTCGAGGCCGCAAGCAAGTGGCACCAGGCGACCCACGACTTGCTGACCGGGCTGCCGAACCGGACCCTGTTCCTTGATCGCGCGGCGAACGCGCTCACAGAGACGGGCAGGGCCGCGGTCGCCCTGCTCGACCTCGACCGTTTCAAGGAAGTCAACGACACCCTCGGCCACGACACCGGCGATCGGCTGCTGTGCGAGGTCGCCGAATGCCTCGTCCGCGCAAGCAGCGGCCGGGCGACGGTTGCCCGGCTCGGAGGCGACGAATTCGCGCTCGTCGTGCCGGACATCACCGGGCCCGAAGAGGCCTCGGGCATCGTGCGTGATCTGCTCGCGGCGATCTCCAAGCCGATGAACATAGATGGGATCGCGCTCGCGGTCACAGCCACGGCGGGAATCGCGCTCGCACCCGACCACGGAGACAACGTCGCAACTCTCCTTCAGAGGGCAGACATCGCGATGTACCACGCGAAGGACAAGCGCTCGGGCATCGAGCTGTACTTGCCCGAGCACGATCAGAGCATGCAACGAAAGCTCCTCCTCGGAGGCCACCTCGCGGAGGCCCTGTCCAGCGGCCAACAGCTGAGCGTGATGTACCAGCCGATCGCCGGCCTGGTCTCCGGAGAGGTAGTACGTGTCGAGGCGCTGGCGCGCTGGTTCCATCCCGTTCACGGCCAGGTTCCTGCCGACGAGTTCATCGCGATCGCCGAGCAGATGGGCCTCATCAGCCAGGTCACCGACTTCGTGCTCACCGAAGCCTGTGACCAGGCAGCCCGATGGCGGCGAGATGGCCTCGACATCGGACTGGCGATCAACATCTCCGGTCGCGACCTCTCGGATCGTTCGCTCGTCCGCAACATCACCGCGCATCTCGGAGCCAACGGACTTCCGGCGAGCTCGCTCACGCTCGAGATCACAGAGACCGAGGTCATGGCCGACATTGGCGAGGCGAGCGACGTGCTCGGCCAGCTGGCCGATCTCGGAGTGCGGATCGCCGTCGACGACTACGGGACCGGCTATTCATCGCTCGCCTACCTGCACCGGCTGCCCGCCAACGAACTGAAGCTCGATCGCTCGTTCGTCGCCAATGTCGCCGCCGACCAGAGCAACTCGATAATCGTCCGTTCCTCCATCGCGATGGCACACTCGCTGGGCCTGACCGTTGTCGCCGAGGGTGCCGAAGACGAGGTCACTTGTGCGATCCTCGCCGACGCCGGCTGCGACGCGGTCCAGGGCTACTACTTCTCGCCTCCGCTGGGCCGTGAGGATCTGCTGCGTTGGTTTGCCACGCACCCGCGCCTCAGGTTCTCTCGTGAGATTCCTTCGTCGCGACCACTTCGCGTCATTCCCGGACGGCTGGCAGACGCGCCGCAAGCCGACAGGGTAGAGAACTCCAAGCTCAGAGGCTGAGCTCAGCTTCGATCGGCCCGACCGGTCGCGGAGACAGGCGACGCTGATGGCCAAGAAATCGCGTTGCGGGAGCGGTCCGCGGGGTCGTTGACAGCGTGCTTGGTGTTGTCATTGTGCAGTAGCCCCCTTAACTGGGATGATTAACGAGCACGGGGGATTTGAGGGCACCGGTGACTCGGTGTGTCGCCCTCGTATCCCCCGACCGTGGTCCCTGCTTGCGAAGGGAGGTGGTCGACTTGGTCAGCTGTGGGCCCTTGTGGGGCTGAGTCAAGCGGCTTTAGCCGCTTGACCCCAAAGCTGGAGCCGCTGTTGCTTTGACGTGGCGGCGACTCTTCCCATTTGTTATCGGAGCGGCAGGCGGAATCCTTTAGCGGTATGAGCTTTCCGCCTGCCGTCTTCCGCGTCGGCCGCGATGGACAAGGCATCTCTCTCGTCGCCACGGCACAAGGGCGGCGCCGGATCGGCTGAGGGACCGATGATCACCAGCGTGGGTGCCGAACACGAGCAATGATGCACTGTGACCTCCGGGCAGGGCCGCGAGAAGAGTGAAGACGGTCCTCATGTCGCGCGTCGGGCCACGAAATCGCTAGGGCGACGATTCGGCTACCTCTGGGCGACTTTTGCCGTGTCGAGCCTCGGCGACGGCTTCGGCTACGGAGCCGTCCCACTCCTTGCTCTCTTTGTGGACCCGCACCCGATTCCCGTGGCCGGGGTCGCGGCGGCCGACACCTTCCCGTGGCTCGTGCTGGCGCTGCCTGCCGGCGCGCTCGCCGACCGCTACGAGCGGGGCCGGCTCATGGCCGTGACCAACATGGGGCGCGCTCTGGTCCTGGTGACACTGGCAGCGCTGGTCGCGACCCAGCACATCGATCTCTTGCTGCTCGTGGTCCTCGTGTTCGCCAACGGTGGGGCACGAGCCATCTACTACTCCGCCTCGCAGGCGACCGTGCCGGAACTGGTCGGGCCCCGATCGTTCCCCCGTGCGAACGGGATCCTGAGCGGCACAGAGGCCGCCACCGAGCACCTCGGCGGACCGATTCTCGGGACCCTCGCCTTCGCCGCGACCAAGGCCCTCCCCTTCATCGCCGACGCGAGCGCGGTCGGAGTCGCCGGCCTGTCGTTGCTCGGCTTCCGCACCCAGCGCCTGGAGCCCGGACCGGCGCACGGTTCGATCCTGGACGGCGCCCGCCAGCTCATAAAGGACCGCTCGCTGCGGCTGCTCGTAACCCTGCTCGCGGCCTTGGCCGGCTTGCAGGGCCTTGTCATGGGCGTGCTCGTCATCATCGCGACCGTCGACTGGGGAGTGCCCAAGAGCCTTTACGGAGTGTTCCTGGCGGCTGGAGCCATGGGCAATGTGCCCGGTGCCCTGCTTGCGGACCGCGTCGCGACCCGGTTCGGCAACGTCCGGACACTGATCGCCAGCGCGCTCGTATCGGGGCTTGCGTATCTGGTCATGGCATCCGCGAAAGGCTGGCTGCTCGCCGGCGCGGCCTTCGCCGTGGTCAGCTTCGCCGTTTACGCCGGAAGCGTCATAGCGAACTCCCTTCGCCAGCGCCTCTCGCCTCGAGACTTGATGGGGCGCGTCGGCTCGGCGTGGCGCGGCATCGTCTGGGGCGCGTTCCCGGTCGGGTCGCTCATCGGGGGTGGTCTCGCGGACCTCGGGGGGCTGCGCCTGCCCCTGTTGGTCGCAGGAGTGGCTCAGTGCGTAGTCGCGGTCATCCTCGCTGGCCCGCTCACCGTCAGCCTCGACGCCTCGGAGCAAGCCGAGCAGTCGGCCGATGGTGACGAGGCCTCCCCGGAAGCTCCGGCGATCGAGGCGGCTCAGAGGTCCTCGGGGCGCCGCCTGCACGGCCGTCCCGGTCGCCTGCCCTTCCACTGGGGCCGCCGGTCGAGGGCCGGGCGCCCCTAGCCGTAGCGGCGATGCCTACGGTCCCGTGCCAAGACAAACAGGGCCACCAGCACGATCAGCAGCCATGGGCCACGCGTCCACCCGAACCACCAGAACCCCCTGGTGGCGGTGGCGGCGAACGAGAGGGCCCAGAAAGCCAGGACGGCGTACAGCACGACCCTCACAACCCGCGGCCGGCGGCGGGGCGCCTGCATGGGCGGCGCTTGCCCCGGCGTCACAAGGCTGGGCAAGTCGACGAGCAGACCGGACAGGTCGGCCCGCGTCTTCGCGCTCATGGCCCGGTCCAGCCGCTCCTGGAACTCGGCGGCGTCCAGGCGCCCGTCGCCGTAGTGCTTGGAGAGCTGCTCGCCGATCTCGCTGCGCTCTGCGTCCGACACCCGCATGTTTGCGTCGTTGTCGGGCCTCGGCGGCGCTCCCCAAGGGATGTCCCATCGCGATTGCATGTTCTTCCTTTCTCGGCCACGAATGGAGCCGGCGGGTCCGGCCACGGTCAGCGGTACCGGGCGTGGTTCAAGATGTCGGCGGCGATCGCGACGTCGGAGCCTTCCTCCGGGATCAACAACCAGGCCGCAACGTAGAGCGGGACGCCCGCACCGCCGAGAAACGACAGTGCAAAGATCGCGATCCGTACCAGCGTCACGTCAAGGTCGAAGTAGGCGGCCAGCCCCGCGGCCACGCCCCCCAGCATCGCTCCTTCGCCCGCTCTGCGCAGAAGCCGGATCTCGGCAGGGTTCTTCTCTGTCATGGTGTTGTTCACGTAACGATCATCTGCCCGTTGGGGCCCAATAGATATCGGGGACACCCCGGATCGGACCCCGAGAGCGTCCCGAGCGGCTCAGGGTCTCACCCGATGGTGATGGTGCCCCCCAAGCGCGATCATCGATGTATCTCCGATCAGCTCAAGTCACGGCCACCGCGCTGGGAGGCACAACGCCCTCGTTGGGGCCCACATGGCGACCATCCGGGTGGCTACGGGCGAGTCCGGCGCCATTCCGGACGAGGCCCCTTGTGCCGAAGCCGGGAAGACCGGATCATCGCCGGCATCGCCGGCGGCCTCGCCGCGCGCCTCGGCAGGGACGTGACGGTCATCCGCATCGTCCTGGTGCTGTCGGCCCTGGTCAGTGGGCTCGGGGTCGCCTGCTATGTGCTGGCCTGGTTGTTGCTCCCGGCGGAGGGCTCGTCCGAGACGATCGCGGCGCGCGCCGTCTCCGACCGGCAGGGGATCACGCTCGCGCTGGCTCTGGTGCCGGTGTTGGTGATCGTCTTGCTCATTGCCACTGCACTGCACGCGAGCTTCGCGACGTCGTGGGGGGTGCCACTTCTGATCAGCGCGGCCGGGCTCGTCCTCGTGTACCGGAACGCCGAGGACAACGAGCGGGCGTGGCTGATCGACTCCACAAAGGCCTTGCTCCAGCTGGACGCCGAGCCGCAACAGTCGCGTCGCTCGTTCATGGTCCGTCTCACCGCCGGCTTGCTGCTGTTCGCACTTGGCGTCTCGCTCATCGCCGACGGAGCCCTGAGCCGCTCCTGGCTTCGGCCGCTCGGAGGTGCACTCCTCATGATTGCGGGGACCGTCGTCGTCTTGGGCCCGTGGTGGCTCAGGCTGGCACGCGATCTCGTGCGAGAGCGCCAGGCGCGCATTCGGGCCGAGGAGCGTGCCGACATGGCCACCCGGGTCCACGACTCGGTGCTGCAGACCCTGGCCATGATCCAGCGGTCCGCAGACCAGCCCCTGGAGGTCGCAAAGCTGGCTCGAGCCCAAGAGCGCGAGCTTCGCTCGTGGCTGTTCGAAGGACGCGCGCCCGGGTCGTTCGGGACTGAGGGAGCCTCGACGCTCTCCGCCGGAGTCGAGCAGATCGAGCGTGAGGTCGAAGCTGCCCACGGGATCGCCGTCGATGCCGTCACGGTCGGCGACTCCCCGCTCGATGACGAGTTGCGCGCGCTCCTGGCGGCCGGCAGGGAGGCGACAGTGAACGCCGCCAAATGGTCCGGAGCTGCGGCGGTGTCGATCTACGTCGAAGTCGAGCCAAGACGTGTGTCCATGTACGTGCGAGACCGGGGCTCGGGTTTCGACCCCGATGCGATCGCCAGCGACCGCAAAGGGATTGCAGAGTCGATCCGGGGCAGGATGCAGCGCCACGGCGGCACCGTCGTCATCCGTTCGGTGCCCGGAGAAGGGACCGAGGTCGAGCTCAGCGTCCCGAGACGTCCGGTCCGCACATGAACCCGGCCGGGCCTCCCAGGGTCTTTCTCGTGGACGACCACCACCTGTTCCACGCGGGGGTCAAGACCGAGCTCGGCGACGCGGTTCAGGTCGTCGGGGAGGCGGACGAAGTCCCCGCGGCGATCGAGCTGATCGCGGAGCGACTGCCCGACGTCGTGCTGCTCGACGTCCACATGCCGGGCGGGGGTGGCAAAGCGGTGATCGAAGCCGTCAAGGCGAGGCATCCCACGGTCCGTTTCCTGGCCCTGTCGGTGTCCGACGCGCCCGAGGACGTGATCGCCGTCATCCGGGCCGGAGCCCGCGGCTACGTGACCAAGACCATCTCGGGGCCCGAGCTCGTCGACGCGGTCCTGCGTGTGGCGAGCGGTGACGCGGTCTTCTCGCCGCGTCTGGCCGGCTTCGTGCTCGACGCGTTCGCCTCCATGCCGCCGGGCACCGAGCTGACGGGGCCGCTCGATCCCGAGCTCGACCACCTCTCGCCGCGCGAGCGTGAGGTCCTCCGTCTCATCGCCCGCGGCTACACCTACAAGGAGATCGCCCGGGAGCTCACCATCTCGGTCAAGACGGTCGAGAGCCATGTCTCGGCCGTGCTGCGCAAGCTCCAGCTGTCGACGCGCCACCAGCTGACCAGATGGGCGACGGAGCGGCGCCTGATCTGAGCGCCGTCGGCGGCCTGCGTTGGCCGCGACGTGAGCCGCCGCGCAAGCTAGCCTGACCGGCACGCCACGAACCTTCCGCACGATCATCGAGCCGTTCCGCATCCACGCGGTGGAACCGCTCCGGATGACAACCACCGAAGAGCGCGCTGCCGCCATCAGGGTCGCCGGCTACAACCTCTTCAACCTCTCTGCGCGCGACGTGCTCATCGACCTGTTGACCGACTCGGGCACCGGCGCGATGAGCCGTGACCAGTGGGCGGCGATCCAGCACGGCGACGAGTCCTACGCCGGCTCGCCCTCGTGGTTCATCTTCCGTGAGGCCGTCACCGAGCTGTTCCCGTTTCGCCATGTGATACCCACCCATCAAGGCCGCGCTGCCGAGCGGATCCTCTTCTCGGTGATCGGGGGCCCCGGACAGGTCGTGCCGAGCAACACCCACTTCGACACGACACGGGCCAACGTCGAGTTCACCGGTGCCGAGGCGGTCGACCTCGTCGTCGCCGAGGGACGCGACCTGACGAGCATGTATCCGTTCAAGGGGAACCTCGACGTCGCCGCGCTCGACGACCTCATCAGAGCGCACGGGCGCGAACACGTGCCCGTGGTGATGGTCACCGTCACCAACAACTCGGCCGGTGGCCAACCGGTGAGCCTGGCGAACCTGCACGAGGTGCGAGCCGTCTGCGACCGCCACGGCGTCCCGCTGTTCCTGGACGCCTGCCGTTTCGCCGAGAACGCGTGGTTCATCCGTGAGCGTGAGGAGGGCCAAGCCGGGCGCGAGGTCGCCGACATCGTCCGCGAGATGGCTTCACTCGCCGACGGGATGACGATGAGCGCGAAGAAGGACCCGCTCGCCAATATCGGCGGCTGGCTGGCGTGCAACGACGACTCACTCGCCGAGTCGTTCCGGAACATGTTGATCCTCACCGAGGGCTTCCCCACCTACGGCGGGCTCGCCGGTCGGGACCTCGAGGCCATCGCGCAGGGGATCCGGGAGGCCGTCTCGCACGACTACCTGCGTTACCGGATCCAGTCGACGGCATACCTGGGCGAGGCCCTCCATCGGACCGGCATCCCGGTCGTCATGCCGATCGGTGGCCACGCCGTCTACCTCGACGCTCGTGGGCTCCTGCCCCACATCCCGCCGCTTGAGTACCCGGGTCAGTCGCTCTCGGTGGCGCTTTACGAGACCGGCGGCATCCGCAGCAGCGAGATCGGCACCGTGATGTTCGGCCTCCAGAGCGATGGCACCGAGCAGCCAGCGACGATGGACCTCGTCCGGCTCGCCATCCCGAGGCGCACCTACACCCAGAGCCACATCGACTACGTCATCGAGGTTTGCCAGGCGGTCGCCGAGGAGGCCTCGGGCCTTCGTGGCTACCGGATCGCCGAGCAGGCGCCTCAGCTGCGCCACTTCACGGCCCGTTTCGAGCCACTCGGCTGATTCGCCTAGCCGGCGGGAAGACCGCAGCAGCCGGCCGCGCGACAGTGGAAGCCGATCGGGGCCGCTCCACATGCATGCGAACGACGAGTCGCTCCTGCAGACGACGACAACGAGCACCTTCTCCCCTCTCTCCGGGGTGCGCTACGTCGTGGGTTACCGGTCCCAGGCTCGGGGACACTCTCAGGGTCGTCAGCAGCTGACGACCCCAACCGCCTGAATGCGGTCAGCCCATGGTCTTGGCGCCGTCCAGGGACTCCCGGATGATGTCGGCGTGGCCGGCGTGCTGGGCCGTCTCGGCAACGATGTGCAGCAGCACCCGGCGGGCGGACCAACAGGCACCTGGCTCGTACCAAGGGGCGGCGGGCAGAGGCTGCGAGGCGTCGAGGGAGGGCAACGAGGCCACGAGGCTGTCGGTCCGGCGAGCGACCTCGTCGTAGTTCTCGAGCAGGCTCGCCAGCGTCTCTCCCTCCAGCATGCGAAAGCCGGCTGCATGTGCCTTCATGGCCGCTTCGCCGCCATCTCCGATGGCGATGGGTCCCCGCACGATGAAGTCGGCCCAGCGCTGCTCGGCCCGGGTCACGTGCTTGATCAGGCCACCGAGGCAGAGCTCACTGACGGTGGTGCGCTGGCGTGCCTGCTCGTCGGTGAGATCCCTGACTGTGTGGCGCAGGAAGGACCGATGGGCGGACAGCGTCTCCAGAAAGTCGGCCCGCTCCAGGCCCTCGGCAGCTTTCTCGGTTGTCATGGGTCCCCACCGTAGCTACGGGTTCACCGCGCGACACGGTCGCGTGGCCCCCTCAGGCGCGGACGCCCTTGAGCTCGCGCCAGCGGAAGCAGCTCGTCACGTGGTCCATGACCAGGCCGGTCGCCTGAAGGTGGGCATAGCAGACCACCGGCCCCAGAAACGTGAATCCCCGTCGCCGCAGGTCTCGGCTCACTTGCTTCGACAGCGGCGTCTCGGCCGGGATCTCCGAGTCGGCGTCCCAGGTGTTGACTATCGGCACGCCATTGACAAAGTCCCAGATGTAGCTGTCGAAGGTGCCGAACTCCCGCTGGATCTCGAGAAACGCCCGGGCGTTTCCGATCGCGCTCTCGAGCTTGCGGCGGTTGCGGATGATGCCGGGATCGCCGAGAAGTCGCTCGACGTCGGCCGGCCCGAGCCCGGCGACCGCGCCGGGGTCGAAGTCGCAGAAGGCTCTCCGATACCCGCCCCGGCGTTTCAGGATCGTCACCCAGCTCAAGCCGGCCTGTGCCGACTCCAGGATCAGGAACTCGAAATGTCGGCGGTCGTCGTGCACCGGTACGCCCCACTCCTGGTCGTGATAGGGCTGCAGGAATGTTCCGGCCGCCCAGCCGCAGCGCGAGGGCTCAGGAGAGGTGGCGCCGTCCGACTCAACTTCGTGCATCGCCGAGTTGTAACAGACTTTTGCCAATGCGTTCAAAGCAGGCGGAGCTGCTCGTTCGACGAACGCACGCGCTGGGCCAGGCCCCGGCGGACCTGTTCCTCACCGGCACTCGCGGCTCGCGCCGCCGGCGCTGCGGGCGAGCAGCGCCCCGGAGAGCGGCGCCCCGGAGAGCGACGCCCAGCGGACTCCTCCACCGCTCGCACGACATCGGCGATGCGCTGTTGTTCGGCTCGCGGCTGGTAGGAGCCTGTGCGAAAACGTTCGGCATAAAGGGCCGCGAGCTCGGGCCGGGCTCCGCTGAGCCACTCGAGGTAATGCTCGCGGACCCCGGGACGCAGATGGAGGGCGGCTGGTGTCACCGAGACCGCCCCTGCCCCGAGGCAGGCCTCGGCCACCGCTCGCAACTGGTCGTCGGAGTCCGACAACCCAGGTAAGACCGGTGCGATCAGCACGCTGCAACGCACGCCCGCGTCGTTCAGCCGCGCGACGGCCTCCAAACGCTTGTCCGGGGACGGCGCCCCCGGTTCGGTGAGCCGCCACACGTCGCGGTCGATGGTGCCGATCGAGAGGGCGAGCCTGACGCGCGTACGCCTCGCGGCCTCGGCGAGCAATGCCAGGTCCCGCAGGACCAGCGTCGACTTCGTCAGGATGCTGAAGGAGTTGCGGGCATCTGAGAGCACTCCGACGATGCCCTGGGTGAGGTGGTACTTGCCCTCGGCCCTCTGGTAGGGATCGGTGTTGGTCCCCATGGCGATGGGGTCGCCCAGCCATCGAGGCGATCGCAGCTCGGCGCGGAGCCGGTCGACGGCATTGAGCTTGACGACGATCTTGCGTTCGAAGTCTTCGCCCGTTCCGAACCCGAGGTACGTATGCGTCGGCCTTGCGAAGCAGTAGGTGCACGCGTGGCTGCACCCTCGGTAGGCGTTGATCGTGTAGCCGAACGGCATCCTGGAGGCCGCCGGCACCCTGTTTACGATGGTCCGTGCATTGACGTGGAAGAACTCCATGCCGCGATATTCCCCGGTGCCAACGTGGCGCTCGCCGAGAGCCGACTGCGGAAACAGCATTCCGGACTCATCCTGTCCGGCGAGGCGCCACCGAAACTCGCCCGATTCCCCCTGCTCCTCCATCTCCACAGCTTATCGAACATACGTACGCTTCGGTGGATCCGCCCCGCGTCGCCGGGTTGGCCATAGGGTGGCTACGTGGCCCGGGTGCCGGAGGCTGTCACAGCCATCACCGATCCGAGCGAGCGCGAGCTCGTTCGACGTGCGTTCGAGGCTTCCTTCAAGGCGTACGCGCCGAATTCCAAGTTCCACGTCGGCGCGGCCGTGAGGACGGCGAAGGGCACCTACGTGGGATGCAACGTCGAGAACGGGAGCTACGGCCTCACATCGTGCGCGGAGAGAAACGCCGTGTTCGCGGCCGTCACCTCCGAGGGCGGGAAGATCCAGATCGAGGCGGTGGGCGTGTACGCCCGGTCACCGGGCAAGAAGGTCAGGACGGCATCACCGTGCGGCGCGTGTCGTCAGGTGTTGGCGGAGTTCGGGTCCGAAGCGGTCGTCACCTTCCTCGAAAGCGGGCGGTTCCGCTCGATGAAACTCGACGAGCTGCTACCCGCCGCTTTCGAGCTGTACTGACCCTCGCCCAGAGCCCCGAGCCAGCTGAGGGTCGCGGCGAGCTCGGCGACTCCTCGCCGGGCGTGGGACAACACGACCTGATTCTGCCGGCGACGACAGCCACGGCCGGGCGGCCTTCTTGTTCAGAGAACGCCTTCGGCCTGCAACAGGGGAACGGTGGCAGCGAAGGCTTCCACGGTCTGCTCGAGATCGCGTTCGCTGTGCACGCTGCTCACGAAACCGGACCCGCGGAACAGTTGCACGCCCTCGAGGAGCATGCCGCAGTGCAGCTCGGTGGAGAGAAGCGGCCCGAGCCCCGCTTTGAGCTCGGACGACGGGAGCGACTCCGGCGCGCCCTCGTGACCGAGCAGGAGGTGGAACGTCGAGGACTCGCCGTAGGCGCGGCCTGCGACGCCACGACGATCCAGCACTGCGCTGAGCTCGCGTCGCAGCTCGGCCGCGAGTCGCGCGGCGCTTTCCTGGACCTCGCCCGAGGCGACCTGCCGAAGGGTGGCCATCCCGGCCGCGGCCGCGACCGGATGCGCGTTGTGCGTGCCGGGATGGGCCACCCGACGAGGATCGCCGCGGGACAGCGTGAGCGCGCCGAGCAGGTCGGCACGGCCGCACACCGCTCCCCCGGGCATGCCGCCGGCGAGGATCTTGCCGAGCACGGTAAGGTCCGGCTGCACGCCCACGGCTTGCTGGACCCCGCCTGGAGACCACCGGAACCCGGAGACCACTTCGTCGAAGACGAGCACCGTGCCCGACTCGAGCGTCAGACGCCGCACCTGCTCGAGGAAACCCGCCGGCAAGGGCACCGTCCCCCACGCCGCCCCGGTTGCCTCCAGGATGAGTGCGGCAACGTCACCGTCGGCGAGGACCTCCCCGACTGCGTCGGCCTCCGCCGGGAGCACGACCACGTCGGCTCGGAGACCGGGCGGGAGTCCGGCCGTGTCAGGACCGCTGAAAGGTGGATCGGTGCCGAACGCGACCTCTCCGCCCCAACCGTGGAAGTGACCGGCAAGCTTGGCTATCCTCGGACGACCCGTCGCCGCCCGCGCCAGGCGCAGCGCCAGCATGCACGCCTCGGTGCCACTCGAGGTGAAGCACACCTGTTCGGCAGAGGGCACCATGGCGGCGACAGCTTCGGCCCAGTCACATTCGAGCTCGTGACTGGCCCCCGCGTGCAGGAAACGGCCGGCTTGCCCCTGAATCGCTGCGACCACTTCGGCGTTGGAGTGCCCGAGGAGCAACGCGCCGTGACCCATGACGTAGCAGACGATCTCGTGCCCGTCGAGGTCCCACTTCCGCGAACCCGCGGCCGTGGCGACGGCAACCGAGAACGGGACCACTCGCCGGACGTCGTGGGTGACGCCGGCCGGAAGCGACCGCCGCGCTCGCCTGCTCAGCGCCTCGGAACGAGGGTTCTCCCTCGCCCATCGCGCCGCGAGCTGTCCGACGGCCGCAGGCTCAGAGCTACTCGGCGTCGTGGCAGACGGCTTCCACGTTGTTTCCGTCGGGATCACGCACGAACGCTCCGTAGTAGTGCTCGTGGTACTCCGGCCATACTCGCGGCTCGTGCAGCACCGGCGCGCCGAGGGACACGGCCGCATCGAAGAAAGCCCTCACGCTGTCCCGGTCCTTCGCCCTGAACGCGAGGTGGACCTCACGATTCGGCTCCCCGGAAACCAGCGGGCCCACCCAGAACTGTGGTTTTCCCTCGACGCCGTAGCCGACGATCTCGCCGAAGTCCATGATCCGGGTGCCGCCGAGCGGAGCGAGGACACGATCGTAGAACAAACAGGTCGCGCTCGGGGTCCGCACACTGAATAGACATGTGATCGAGCATGTGCGGATCATACGGCCCGGACTTCGGCGTCGTCAGCGTCCTCGGGGGCTGTGGACAGCTCGGCGGTGCGCGAGACTTCGTGACTCAGATGGCTGCTCGCCTCAAACGCTCTTTCTCCCAAGCGACAGTCAACCAGGCGGTGGAGGCCACATGACCCCTCAAGCACGACCGAGCGGCTCGAGCGATCCTCGAGGCGGGTCACGCCGGATGGACATGGTGAACCTTATCTGCTCGAAGCGGGACGGCCGCGAGCTCACAGACGCCGAGATCGACTGGATCATCGGTGCTTACGTCGAGGGCGCGGTCGCTGACGAGCAGGTCGCCGCTTTCCTGATGGCGGTCTTCTGGCGTGGCCTGTCGGTCGCCGAGCTGTCCCGGTGGACGACCGCGATCATCGCCTCGGGGGAGCGGATGGACCTCTCCGGTCTGTCGCGACCTACGGTCGACAAGCACTCGACGGGCGGCGTGGGCGACAAGGTGTCGCTCATCCTCGCCCCGCTCGTGGCCGCGTGCGGAGCCGCGGTGCCACAGCTGTCGGGACGGGGGCTCGGCCATACAGGCGGCACCCTCGACAAGCTTGAAGCGATCCCCGGCTGGCGCTCCGAGCTGTCCAATCACGAGATACGCGCCCAGCTCGAGGAGGTCGGTTGTGTCATCTGCGCGGCCGGTGCCGGCCTCGCCCCGGCGGATCGCAAGCTCTACGCGCTGCGCGACGTGACCGGGACAGTGGAGTCGATCCCGCTCATCGCCGGTTCGATCATGTCGAAGAAGATCGCCGAGGGGACCCAGTCGCTCGTCCTGGACGTGAAGGTCGGCTCGGGTGCGTTCATGGCCGACCGGGACCGGGCTACCGAGCTTGCCCGGACGATGGTTCGCCTCGGCCGTGACCACGGGCTCAAGGTCACAGCCCTGCTGAGCGCGATGGACGCTCCCCTCGGGCGAGCGGTCGGCAACGCGCTCGAGGTCGCCGAGTCTGTCGAGGTGCTCGCGGGAGGAGACGGCCCACCCGACCTGGTGGAGCTCACGCTCGCGTTGGCACGGGAGATGCTCGCGCTCGCCGGGATCCGGGCCGATCCCGCCGTTGCGCTCCGGAACGGCTCGGCCCTGGAGCGGTACCGGGCCATGGTCGCGGCCCAGGGAGGTGATCCCGACGTTCCCCTGCCTCGCGCGGCCCATGTCGAGAGCGTGACCGCCGACCGGGCGGGTATCGTCGGCCGGCTCGATGCCCGGGCGGTCGGGGTCGCAGCGTGGCGCCTCGGGGCCGGAAGGGCACGCAAGGAGGACCCCGTGAGCGCCACCGCGGGCGTCGTCTGCCACGTGAAGCCTGGTGACGAGGTGACCGAGGGTCAGCGCCTCCTCGCGCTTCACACCGACCAATCCGAGCGTCTCGACTGGGCACGTGAAGCACTCAAGGACGCGATCTCGGTGAGTGACCAGCCCGTGGCGCGAAAGCCAGTTGTGCTAGAGGTAATCGCGTGAGCGTCAGGCCCAGTCTCGAGCAGATTCGCCGTGCCCCCAAAGTGCTCCTCCATGATCACCTCGACGGAGGCCTGCGGCCGGCCACGGTGGTGGAGCTCGCCGCCGAACAGGGCTACCGGGAGCTGCCGACGACCGATCCGCAGGAGCTCGCGGCGTGGTTCGTGTCGGCTGCGCCCCGACGCGACCTGGTGCGTTACCTGGAGGGCTTCGCCCACACCGTCGGCGTGATGCAGACTTGCGAGGCCCTCGAGCGCGTCGCGACCGAGTGCGTCGAGGACCTGATCGAGGACGGGGTCGTCTACGCCGAGGTGCGCTTTGCCCCCGAACTTCATACCGAGCGCGGCCTGACGCTCGAGCAGGTGGTCGAGTCGGTCCTCGCGGGCTTCGACAAGACGATGGCGCGCGCCGCGGCGGCAGGTCGTCTCATCGTGATCCGCACTCTGATCACGGCCATGCGCACGGCGGTCCGTTCACGTGAGATCGCCGAGCTCGCAGTGAAGTACCGGGATGCCGGAGTGGTCGGCTTCGACGTCGCGGGCCCCGAGGCCGGCTATCCGCCGACGGATCACCTCGATGCTTTCCATCTCGTGCAGCGTGAGAACTTCCACGCCACCGTGCATGCCGGCGAGGCGTTCGGACTCCCCTCGATCTGGCAGGCGATCCAGTGGTGCAACGCCGAGCGGCTCGGCCACGGGGTTCGCATAGTCGACGACATCGTCGTCGATCCCGACGGTGGCGCCTCGCTCGGCCGGCTCGCGAGCTACGTGAGGGACCGGCGGATACCGCTCGAGATGTGCCCGACCTCGAACGTGCACACGGGGGCGGTGCCTTCGCTCGCCGAGCACCCGATCGGGCTACTGCGCCGCCTCAGGTTCAGGGTCACGGTGAACACCGACAACCGCCTGATGAGCGGCATCAGCCTCTCCTCGGAGCTGGCAGGACTGGTCGAGACCTTCGACTGGTCGTGGAGGGACATCAACTGGCTCACGATCAACGCCATGAAGAGCGCCTTCTGCCCCTTCGACGAGAGGCTGGCGTTGATCGACGGCCGGATCAAGCCGGGATTCGACACCTTGGACCCTGATGCTGTCCCAGCGAGGCCCTCGCAGGAGACATACATAGCTCACGGCTCGCTCGCCGACGTGCCTCTGATCGACTGACAGCGCGCCACTACCTCGTCTTCGAGCAAGCGAAGCAGACGGTCCGCCCGGCGCCGTGTCTCGGTCAGGCGCGCGGGTGGCACCGGCCCGGTGGCGACCTCGAAGTAGACCTTCAGCTTCGGCTCGGTGCCGCTCGGTCGCAGCACCACGCGAGCCCCCTGCTCGAGCCGAAGAACGAGGGCGTCAGTCGGAGGAAGCTCCCCGGTCCCCTCGGAGAGGTCCACGAACCTGGTCACGACCAGGCCGGCGAGGGCCGAGGGCGGGTCCCTGCGCCAGCGCCCGACTATCTCGGCCATCTCGCTCTGGGCGGTCGCACCCTCGAGCCGCAGCGACCACTGCGCGGTCAAGTGCACACCGAAACGGGACGCAAGACTGTCCAGCCGGCCGATCACCGATGTCCCATGCGCCTTGGCACCTGCCGCAAGCTCGGCGACAACCAGTGCGGCCGACAGCCCGTCCTTGTCGGAGACGACGTCTCCGACCTCGTAGCCGATCGCCTCCTCGTAACCGAAGACGAGCCGAGACCCGGGACGGCGCAAAGCTGCTCTGGCGATCCACTTGAAGCCCGTGAGCGTCTCGACGTAGGCGACCCCGGCCACCTCGGCCATCACCGACAGCATCGTCGAGGAGACGATCGTCGTCGCCACCAACCGGTCCTCACCGGTGCCCGAGCTGAGCACGTGGTCGGCGAGGAGGACGCCGAGCTCGTCACCCGTCAGCGCTCTCCATGCCCCACTCGCCGGGTCCGGCACGGCCACGGCCAGGCGGTCGGCGTCGGGGTCGTTCGCCAGGACGATGTCCGCCCCTAACCGGGTGGCGTCCGCGAGTGCGAGGTCGAGCGCGCCGGGCTCTTCGGGATTGGGGAAAGGCACCGTGGGAAAGTCCGGATCGGGCGCGGCCTGACCGGCAACGACCGACACGGGCCCGAAACCGGCCTCTTCCAGGAGACCCGGCAGAACTTCACCCCCGACCCCGTGCAGCGGCGTGTACACGATCCGGAGCCGCCGGGCTCCCGCCGGGTCGAGAAGACCGAACGCGGCGCGCCGATAGGCGCTGAGGAGCTCCGCCTCGTCGATGAGCTCGACAGGCGGGATGGCGACACCATCCGGTTCTGTCATCGATGTCGCCGGCGCGGTCCTCACGGCCTCGGAGATGTACGCGTCGTACGGAGGAATCACCTGGGCGCCGTCAGCCATGTACAGCTTGTAGCCGTTGTCTGACGCAGGGTTGTGACTTGCGGTGATCATCACCCCCGCCGCCGCGTCGAGGTGCTTGACGGCAAAGGCGGTCATGGGGGTGGGCAGTGGGCGGGGGAAGACTCGGACGCGCAACCCTGCGGCGGCGGCGACTGCGGCGGCGTCACCGGCGAACTCGTCCGATCCGTGGCGGGCGTCGCGTCCCACGACAATTCCACTCCGCGCGGCCTCGGCGCCTTGGCCGAGCACCCACTGCGCCACGCCGGCCGTCGTCCTGCGAACGACCAGCCGGTTCATCCTGGCAGGGCCGGCACCGAGTGCGCCACGGAGCCCGGCAGTCCCGAACATGAGCGGGTGCTCGAACCGGGCGCGCACCTCGGCGCCGTCCCCGGCCTCGAGGAGTGCCGCTAGCTCAGCCCTGGTGGAGGGGTCAGGATCCGCCGCCATCCACGCCTCCGCCTCGGCGGCGAGGGCGGCGGAGACAGGCTCGGTCTCCTCGTGGCCGACCGTCACAGCCGCGTCAGCACGCCCGCCAGCAGCTCGACCAGGTAGGGCGCCGCTGCGACACCGGTGGCCAGCACCTCCTCGTGATCGATCGGCGTCGGGCTGACGCCCGCCGCCAGGTTGGTGACCAGCGATATGCCGAGAACCGACGCCCCCAGGTGATGGGCGGCGATCGCCTCGAGTGCCGTTGACATCCCGACCAGGTCCGCGCCCATCTTCCGCAGCATTGCGACCTCGGCGGGCGTCTCGAAATGGGGACCCCCGAGGGCCGCGTAAACGCCTTCGGTGAGCGCGGGATCCACTTCTCTCGCTAGCGCGCGCAGCTTTGCCGGGTACAGGTCGGTGAGATCGATAAAGCGCCCCCTGTAACCCGCCGGAGGCGCCGGGCCGCTGAGCGGCGAAGCCCCCATGAGGTTGAGGTGATCCCGGATCAGCACCACCTGCCCAGGCTTCATGGCTTGATCGAGGCCGCCGGCGGCATTGGTCAAGACAACGACCCGGGCACCGGCTATCACCGCGGTGCGGACCGGGTGGACCACCTCGGCCGGGGAACGGCCCTCGTAAAGGTGGGTGCGTCCGACCAACAGGAGGACCCGGTGGCCACCCACTCTGAGCGAGCGCAGCTGACCGTGATGGCCGGCAACCGTCGGCGCCGAGAATCCCGGGAAGTCACTGGCGGGCCGCTCGGCCTCTGCGGCCCCGAGCCCGTCGGCGACGCCCTGCCAGCCGGAACCGAGAACGACCGCCACGTCGTGGGGGGAAGCACCCGCCCAGCGGTTCACCTCGGCGGCGGCCCCAGCTGCGAGTTCGAACGGGTCCCAGGTGGCATTGGCGGCCGTCATCGAGCGAAAGGCTAGATCCGACACGCGTGGCCGGCACGCGTTCCGGCCACGGCGCTCAGAGGCCGACGGGGTGCCACACGGTCTTTGTCTCAAGAAACGCCAGCATCCGACGCGGCGTGGGCGCCTCGGCCCAATCGGGCTCGCACGCTTGTGGAAGCAGCACGCGCTTCACGTTGCCCACCGCGGCGCGCTCGAGCTCAACCACAAGCGAGGCCGGCGCGCCCGTCAGATCGAGTGCGTCAACATCGCGATGGGCGGCGAGCACCGGCGCGAGCTCGGCTGCCCGGCCGGTGAGCAGGTTCACGACGCCTCCGGGAAGGTCAGATGTGGCGAGCACCTCGGCAAGGGTGATGGCCGGCAATGGCCTCGTCTCACTAGCAAGGAGCACGACGGTGTTCCCGGTTGCGATCACCGGCGCAAGAACGCTCACCAGCCCCAGGAGCGAGGACGACTGCGGCGCGACCACTCCCACGACGCCGGTGGGCTCGGGCACGCTGAAGTTGAAGAACGGCCCGGCAACGGGATTGGAGGAGCCGGCAACTTGCGCCACCTTGTCCGACCAGCCGGCGTACCAGACCCATCGGTCAACTGCGGCGTCGATGCTCGCCGCCGCCTCCTCCTGGCTCGTCCCCTCGCTCGAGCTGATCTCATCGACGAACTGGGAACGCCGGCCGTCCAGCATCTCGGCGACACGGTAGAGGACCTGTCCCCGGTTGTACGCGGTTGCGCCGGACCAGCCGGCGAGTGCGTTACGCGCAGCGACGACGGCGTTGCGCAGGTCCTTTCGTGACCCGAGAGCCGCGTTGGCGAGGAAACTGCCGTCGGAGGCCACCACGGCATAGGACCGACCGGACTCCGAACGCGGGAACGCCCCTCCGATGTAGAGCTTGTAGGTCTTGCGCACTACCAAGCGCTCGTCAGACATCGAGGTACGCCGCCAGCCCGTGCCGGCCGCCCTCCCTGCCGAAGCCCGACTCGCGGTAGCCGCCGAAGGGGCTCGTGGGATCGAAGCGGTTGAAGGTGTTCGCCCAGACCACTCCCGCCCGCAGATGCTGGGCCATCCAGAGGATCCGGCTTCCCTTTTCCGTCCACACGCCCGCCGAGAGCCCGTAGGTGGTGTTGTTCGCCTTTGCCACCGCCTCCTCGGGAGTGCGGAAGGTGAGCACGGAGAGCACCGGTCCGAAGATCTCCTCTCTGGCGATGCTCTGGGAGGGTGAGACGTTCGTGAACACCGTCGGGGGGAACCAGTAACCGTGCTCCGGAAGAGCGCAGCTGGGTGACCAGCGCACCGCACCCTCGGCTTCTCCTTCCTCCACGAGGCTGCGGATCTTCTCGAGCTGGTCGGCGTTGTTGATGGCACCGAGGTCGGTGTTCTTGTCGAGCGGGTCACCCACGCGAAGAGTCGACAGGCGACTCTTCAGCCGCTCGACGACGGCGTCTGCGATCGACTCCTGCACGAGCAGGCGGGAGCCTGCACAGCAGACCTCACCCTGGTTGAAGAAGATGCCGTTGACGATGCCCTCGATCGCTTGGTCGAGCGCGGCGTCCTCGAAGACGATGTTCGCCGCCTTGCCACCGAGCTCGAGTGTCAAGTGCTTGCCCTTTCCGGCGAGCGCGCGCTGGAGATCCTTGCCGACCTCGGTCGAACCGGTGAAAGCCACCTTGTCGATCCCCGGGTGGGCAACAAGCGCCGCCCCGGCGACGGACCCGGCACCGGTGAGGACGTTGACTACGCCAGGCGGCAGGTCGGCCTGCTGGATGATCTCGGCAAGCAAGAGGGCGGTCAACGGCGTTGTCGTCGCCGGCTTCAGCACGCAGGTATTGCCGGCCGCGAGTGCCGGCGCAAGCTTCCATGCCGCCATCATCAACGGGAAGTTCCAGGGGATGACCTGACCGGCCACTCCGATGGGGCTTGGATGCGGCCCGAAGCCCGCGTGCTCGAGCTTGTCCGCCCAGCCCGCGTAGTAGAAGAAGTGAGCTGCCGCCAACGGGACGTCGACGTCGCGCGACTCGCGGATCGGCTTGCCGTTGTCAAGGCTCTCCAGAACGGCGAGCTCGCGCGACCGTTCCTGAATGATGCGCGCGATCCGGAAGAGGTACTTCGCCCGCTCAGCACCCGGCATCGGGCCCCAGACTGTCTTCTGGGCGCGCCCGGCCGCTTCCACAGCCCGATCGACATCACCAAGGCCGGCAGCGGCAATCTCCGCGAGCACCTCTTCGGTGGCGGGGTTCTCCGTCCTGTAGGTGTTGCCGTCGACCGGTTCGACGAAGCTGCCACCGATGAACAGGCCGTAAGAAGGCTGCAGGTGCACGATGGAACGGGACTCAGGCGCTGGGGAGTACTCCCAGACCACGTGCTCAGGCTGGTCGGTTAGGTAGCTATTGCTCATTCGAAGCTGAAGTCCTCCCTCCCTGCGTAGGCACCGCTCAGCTGCTTGGAGCGCTGCATGAGCAAGTCGTTGAGAAGGCTCGACGCCCCGAAGCGGAACAAGGACGGGTCCAGCCAGGCCTCGCCGACGGTCTCGTTCACGACTACCAGGTACCTGAGGGCATCTTTCGCGCTGCGGATGCCACCGGCAACCTTCACACCCACGAACGCTCCGGTGATCTCGGCGAAGTCTCGCACGGCCTCCAGCATCACGAGCGCGACGGGCAGCGTCGCCGCCGGGCTGACCTTGCCCGTGGAGGTCTTGATGAAGTCGGCGCCACCCGCCATCGCAAGGTAGCTGGCCCGGCGCACGTTGTCATAGGTGACCAGTTCCCCCGTCTCGAGGATGACCTTGAGGTGCGCCTGCCCGCAAGCCTCCTTGACGGCCTGCACCTCCTCAAGGACCAGACCGTACCGGCCGCTCAGGAATGCGCCCCGGTCGATGACCATGTCGATCTCGTCGGCACCGCCCGCAACGGCGTCTCGCACGTCGGCGAGCTTGACCGCGATCGAGGCTCGGCCCGAGGGAAAGGCCGTCGCCACCGATGCCACCGCCACGCCGCTGCCTGCCAGCGCCCGCTTGGCAACGGGCACGAGGTCGGGGTAGATGCATACCGC
Source organism: uncultured Acidimicrobiaceae bacterium (assembly GCA_963841155.1). Classification (GTDB taxonomy): domain Bacteria; phylum Actinomycetota; class Acidimicrobiia; order Acidimicrobiales; family Bog-793; genus Fen-455. The sequence goes on from CAWJBM010000003.1 coordinate 455,520, forward strand.
GGCGACCGGGGGCACGGCCGCGTCGGCGGGGTCAGGTCGGCGCGCCTTGGCGCACAGGCTCATGACCTTCCCCGCGGTGTCGGCTCCCTCGAGGGTCGTGAGGTCGATCATGCGCACCGCCATCTCGAGGGCCCACAGCTTGGAGGACGTCTTGATCGATCGGGTGGCCAGCGACGCCGCCCTCGCCTCGGCGCCGACCTGGTCGACGCCGGGCAGGCCGTGCAGGAAACGGCGCAGGTCCGCTTCCGAGCGTCCCACCTCCGCGAGCACCTCACCGACAGCGGAGCTGCCCGCAGCGACAGCGCCCCCGAGTGGCCGAGAAGTGCGCTGGAGCTCGAGCCGGCCCGGCGGGCCCGAACGGCCCGGCACAGTCGTCATTGCCTCGCTGTCCATTCCCCTACCTCTCGGGTCGGTACAGAATCGAGCCTATCCTGCGGCCGTCGCGCATTGAACGCCTGGACCAGGCACCAAGCGCCCGCTGATGCAGTAGGTCGATCCAAGTCGAGCGGTTAGAGGAGAATGCCGAGATGGCGAGATCGAACACGACGAGCTTCGGAGTCCGTTCCGAGGTCGGACAGCTCCGCCAGGCCATAGTTCACCGGCCGGGGCTCGAGCTTTCGCGGCTCACCCCACAGAACATCGGTGAGCTGCTCTTCGACGGCGTGCTCTGGGTGGCGAGAGCCAAGCAAGAGCACGACGCGTTCGTCGAATCCCTCCAGGGCAAGGGGGTCCGTGTGCACTACTTCGCGCAGTTGCTCGCCGATGTCCTCGAGATCAGCGAGGGTCGCGCTTTCGTGCTCGATCGCATTTGCACCGCGGAGATCCTCGGACCAACTCTCGTCGATCCACTTCGCAAGCTCTTCGACGATCTCGATGGCGAAAGCCTCGCCACGTTCCTCGTCGGAGGTGTCCTCAAGGGCGACCTGCACCCGATCAGGGCGAACAGCTTGAAGTGGGAGACTCTTCATGCCGATGACTTCCTACTCGCACCCTTGCCGAACCACCTCTTCCAACGGGACAACTCGTGTTGGATCTATGGCGGTGTGTCGATCAACCCGATGGCGAAGCTGGCACGCCAACGCGAGACGCTGCACAGCCGGGCCATCTACAGGTACCACCCGATGTTTGCCGATGCGGACTTCGTCACCTACTACGGCGACGACGACCTGAACCACCTTCCCGCCTCGGTCGAGGGCGGTGATGTTCACGTGATCGGCAACGGCACGGTGATGATCGGGATGGGCGAACGCACGACCCCGATGGGCGCCGAGATCCTCACCAAGCGACTGTTCGCTTCCGGCCAGGCTCACACCGTCATCGCAGTCGAGCTGCCCAAGTCCCGTTCGATGATGCACCTCGACACGGCCATGACCATGATCGACCACACCACCTTCGTCCTCTACCCGTACTTCGACCGGCAAGTCCGCTCTTGGACGATCACGCCCGGCGAGGCCGGCGACTTCAATGTCTCGCGCAACCACAACCTTTGGGAAACTCTCGCGACGGCGCTCGGCGTCGACCAGGTGACCATCCTTGCCATCGACGAGGACATCCGGGCAGCGGAGCGCGAGCAATGGGACGACGGGACGAACTACTTCGCTGTGGCTCCCGGGGTCGTCTTCGGCTACGACCGCAACGTCGCGACAAACACGATGCTGAGGAGGAACGGGATCGAGGTTGTGACCGTCTCTGGTGGCGAGCTGGGACGTGGGCGCGGTGGGCCGCGTTGCATGACGTGCCCGATCGAGCGCGACCCCGCTTAGCACGACAGCCATCGCAATCCTCACCGCCGCCCCGGCGCCTCCGAGGCTGCGTCGAGGTGGTCGCGGTGAACACAGCACTCGCGCTGAGACCGGCGAGGGCGGGACCTTCAGCGAGCTTGGCGATCCCGTGGAGCTTCGCCGCCTTGGGAGCCAAGACGGCCTCGGGCCCTGTCGTGCTTGAGAGCGCAATCGCGATCAGGACATCTCCGAGTTCGAGGCTTGCGAGGACCTCCGTGCCGGGAGAATGGACGGGGCGGCTTCAGCGACGACTTCCTTTAGTAACTCCTGCTCAGCCTCGGACAAATACTTGTCGAAGTATTACTTGGTGATCTGGCCCGGGCGGAGAGCGGACATGGCTTCGAGGCGGTGGTGGTTGATGCGGGCGGCGAGCGTCTGTCTGTCCATTGCCTCCGGTCTGGCGCGATGGCTTGAAGGGCGGTGGCAGCCTGTCCCGCTAACCGACGGTCACGACGAGATCTGCAACCTCTTCACGAACTGGCCGATGAACCAACGCCATCACTGGTCCATTGCAGGCGCGGGACTCAACATAACTACCTTCAGGCGAAGCGAGGATACGTGCCCTCGGTGATCAGCGCGAGCGTTGGTGAATGCCGAGAATCGGGCCATCCTGAGCTCTCGAATGTTGCCCCAGGTCAACAGAGCAGACTCTCCTTCAACATAGATCGACAATCCTTGAGTCGTGTGGTTGAGCCATCGCGTGCCAAGGCCTACAGGTCCCAGCCTGTCGTTCAGCCACCAGAAGAAGTGAGGGTTCAGTGACCGCTCTGACACGGTTGGCGGATGAGACAAGCTGGGCCGGCTTCCCGAAGACACGGCGCACGCACGGGGCTCACCTATTGTCGCGGATGACTGGAGGAGTCGGGTGCGCGAAACCTTGAAAGGCTGTGAGAACGTGAGATGGTGGCGAACACTGACGTTGACTCTGCGCGTCGCCTCGATTCGGCATCGCAGCTCGCAACGGATCCTCGTGCCGTTGCTCTTGCTCGCCAGCTCGCTCGGCGGCGTTCTTCTCGCTGCGCCTCCTGCGTATGCACAGTCCGTCCAGACCATCACCATGGCCACGACCGGCTCGACGACCTTTGACCAGTCCGGCATCTACAACGTCGACGCCTCGACGAACGACAACGACCCTGGCGTCTTGCTGGTGTACAACGTCGACGCGGCCGGCAACACGGCCGACTGTTCGGTCGGTGACTCGGGAAGCGTGAGCTTCACGAGCGTGGGCGCGTGCACGATCGACGTTAACTCTGGCGCCACCGAGAACTACGCCGCGGCCAACCAGGCCCAGCAGACCCTTACGGTGAGCACGGGCGTCCAGACCATCACCATGGCCACGACCGGCTCGACGACCTTTGACCAGTCCGGCATCTACAACGTCGACGCCTCGACGAACGACAACGACCCTGGCGTCTTGCTGGTGTACAACGTCGACGCGGCCGGCAACACGGCCGACTGTTCGGTCGGTGACTCGGGAAGCGTGAGCTTCACGAGCGTGGGCGCGTGCACCATCGACGTTAACTCTGGCGCCACCGAGAACTACGCCGCGGCCAACCAGGCCCAGCAGACCCTTACGGTGAGCACGGGCGTCCAGACCATCACCATGGCCACGACCGGCTCGACGACCTTTGACCAGTCCGGCATCTACAACGTCGACGCCTCGACGAACGACAACGACCCTGGCGTCTTGCTGGTGTACAACGTCGACGCGGCCGGCAACACGGCCGACTGTTCGGTCGGTGACTCGGGAAGCGTGAGCTTCACGAGCGTGGGCGCGTGCACCATCGACGTTAACTCTGGCGCCACCGAGAACTACGCCGCGGCCAACCAGGCCCAGCAGACCCTTACGGTGAGCACGGGCGTCCAGACCATCACCATGGCCACGACCGGCTCGACGACCTTTGACCAGTCCGGCATCTACAACGTCGACGCCTCGACGAACGACAACGACCCTGGCGTCTTGCTGGTGTACAACGTCGACGCGGCCGGCAACACGGCCGACTGTTCGGTCGGTGACTCGGGAAGCGTGAGCTTCACGAGCGTGGGCGCGTGCACCATCGACGTTAACTCTGGCGCCACCGAGAACTACGCCGCGGCCAACCAGGCCCAGCAGACCCTTACGGTGAGCACGGGCGTCCAGACCATCACCATGGCCACGACCGGCTCGACGACCTTTGACCAGTCCGGCATCTACAACGTCGACGCCTCGACGAACGACAACGACCCTGGCGTCTTGCTGGTGTACAACGTCGACGCGGCCGGCAACACGGCCGACTGTTCGGTCGGTGACTCGGGAAGCGTGAGCTTCACGAGCGTGGGCGCGTGCACCATCGACGTTAACTCTGGCGCCACCGAGAACTACGCCGCGGCCAACCAGGCCCAGCAGACCCTTACGGTGAGCACGGGCGTCCAGACCATCACCATGGCCACGACCGGCTCGACGACCTTTGACCAGTCCGGCATCTACAACGTCGACGCCTCGACGAACGACAACGACCCTGGCGTCTTGCTGGTGTACAACGTCGACGCGGCCGGCAACACGGCCGACTGTTCGGTCGGTGACTCGGGAAGCGTGAGCTTCACGAGCGTGGGCGCGTGCACCATCGACGTTAACTCTGGCGCCACCGAGAACTACGCCGCGGCCAACCAGGCCCAGCAGACCCTTACGGTGAGCACGGAGGCACCCACCACGCCGACGATCAGCAACCTCCCGGCGAGCGGCACCTACGGCGGCGGCTTCACCGCCATCGTGAGCACAGACGGGGACGGGACCAAGTCGGTGACCTCCAACTCGACGGGCGTCTGCACAGCCAGCGGCCTCGCGGTGTCCTACGTCGGTGTCGGCACGTGCTCTCTGACCGCACACGTCGCCGCTGGGACGAACTACGGCGCAGCTGACGGCACTGCCCAGAGCTTCTCGGTGGGCAAGGAGGCACCCACCACGCCGACGATCAGCAACCTCCCGGCGAGCGGCACCTACGGCGGCGGCTTCACCGCCATCGTGAGCACAGACGGGGACGGGACCAAGTCGGTGACCTCCAACTCGACGGGCGTCTGCACAGCCAGCGGCCTCGCGGTGTCCTACGTCGGTGTCGGCACGTGCTCTCTGACCGCACACGTCGCCGCTGGGACGAACTACGGCGCAGCTGACGGCACTGCCCAGAGCTTCTCGGTGGGCAAGGAGGCACCCACCACGCCGACGATCAGCAACCTCCCGGCGAGCGGCACCTACGGCGGCGGCTTCACCGCCATCGTGAGCACAGACGGGGACGGGACCAAGTCGGTGACCTCCAACTCGACGGGCGTCTGCACAGCCAGCGGCCTCGCGGTGTCCTACGTCGGTGTCGGCACGTGCTCTCTGACCGCACACGTCGCCGCTGGGACGAACTACGGCGCAGCTGACGGCACTGCCCAGAGCTTCTCGGTGGGCAAGGAGGCACCCACCACGCCGACGATCAGCAACCTCCCGGCGAGCGGCACCTACGGCGGCGGCTTCACCGCCATCGTGAGCACAGATGGGGACGGGACCAAGTCGGTGACCTCCAACTCGACGGGCGTCTGCACAGCCAGCGGCCTCGCGGTGTCCTACGTCGGTGTCGGCACGTGCTCTCTGACCGCACACGTCGCCGCTGGGACGAACTACGGCGCAGCTGACGGCACTGCCCAGAGCTTCTCGGTGGGCAAGGAGGCACCCACCACGCCGACGATCAGCAACCTCCCGGCGAGCGGCACCTACGGCGGCGGCTTCACCGCCATCGTGAGCACAGACGGGGACGGGACCAAGTCGGTGACCTCCAACTCGACGGGCGTCTGCACAGCCAGCGGCCTCGCGGTGTCCTACGTCGGTGTCGGCACGTGCTCTCTGACCGCACACGTCGCCGCTGGGACGAACTACGGCGCAGCTGACGGCACTGCCCAGAGCTTCTCGGTGGGCAAGGAGGCACCCACCACGCCGACGATCAGCAACCTCCCGGCGAGCGGCACCTACGGCGGCGGCTTCACCGCCATCGTGAGCACAGACGGGGACGGGACCAAGTCGGTGACCTCCAACTCGACGGGCGTCTGCACAGCCAGCGGCCTCGCGGTGTCCTACGTCGGTGTCGGCACGTGCTCTCTGACCGCACACGTCGCCGCTGGGACGAACTACGGCGCAGCTGACGGCACTGCCCAGAGCTTCTCGGTGGGCAAGGAGGCACCCACCACGCCGACGATCAGCAACCTCCCGGCGAGCGGCACCTACGGCGGCGGCTTCACCGCCATCGTGAGCACAGACGGGGACGGGACCAAGTCGGTGACCTCCAACTCGACGGGCGTCTGCACAGCCAGCGGCCTCGCGGTGTCCTACGTCGGTGTCGGCACGTGCTCTCTGACCGCACACGTCGCCGCTGGGACGAACTACGGCGCAGCTGACGGCACTGCCCAGAGCTTCTCGGTGGGCAAGGAGGCACCCACCACGCCGACGATCAGCAACCTCCCGGCGAGCGGCACCTACGGCGGCGGCTTCACCGCCATCGTGAGCACAGACGGGGACGGGACCAAGTCGGTGACCTCCAACTCGACGGGCGTCTGCACAGCCAGCGGCCTCGCGGTGTCCTACGTCGGTGTCGGCACGTGCTCTCTGACCGCACACGTCGCCGCTGGGACGAACTACGGCGCAGCTGACGGCACTGCCCAGAGCTTCTCGGTGAGCACGGAGGCACCCACCACGCCGACGATCAGCAACCTCCCGGCGAGCGGCACCTACGGCGGCGGCTTCACCGCCATCGTGAGCACAGACGGGGACGGGACCAAGTCGGTGACCTCCAACTCGACGGGCGTCTGCACAGCCAGCGGCCTCGCGGTGTCCTACGTCGGTGTCGGCACGTGCTCTCTGACCGCACACGTCGCCGCTGGGACGAACTACGGCGCAGCTGACGGCACTGCCCAGAGCTTCTCGGTGGGCAAGGAGGCACCCACCACGCCGACGATCAGCAACCTCCCGGCGAGCGGCACCTACGGCGGCGGCTTCACCGCCATCGTGAGCACAGACGGGGACGGGACCAAGTCGGTGACCTCCAACTCGACGGGCGTCTGCACAGCCAGCGGCCTCGCGGTGTCCTACGTCGGTGTCGGCACGTGCTCTCTGACCGCACACGTCGCCGCTGGGACGAACTACGGCGCAGCTGACGGCACTGCCCAGAGCTTCTCGGTGGGCAAGGAGGCACCCACCACGCCGACGATCAGCAACCTCCCGGCGAGCGGCACCTACGGCGGCGGCTTCACCGCCATCGTGAGCACAGACGGGGACGGGACCAAGTCGGTGACCTCCAACTCGACGGGCGTCTGCACAGCCAGCGGCCTCGCGGTGTCCTACGTCGGTGTCGGCACGTGCTCTCTGACCGCACACGTCGCCGCTGGGACGAACTACGGCGCAGCTGACGGCACTGCCCAGAGCTTCTCGGTGGGCAAGGAGGCACAGACGATCGCCTTCACCTCCACGGCGCCGTCCAACGCGACCGTGGGCGGCCAGACCTATACGGTGACGGCCACCGCCACCTCCGGCCTGGCGGTCACCTTCAGCTCCGCGACGACGTCGAAGTGCACCGTGTCGGACTTGACGGTGAACTTCATCGGGGCGGGCACCTGCACCATCGATGCCAACCAGGCGGGCAACGCCAACTATGCCGCCGCCCAGGCCACCCAGAGCTTCTCGGTGGGCCCCGGCTCACAGACGATTACCCAGGTCGCCCCAGCCACGGGGACGACCACGCCCGGCGAAGCCTTCACCGGCCAGCTCAAGGTCTCGGGCTCGCGTGGAACCGTCACCTACACCCAGTCGAGCGGCGCGCCTTATCTGAAGGTTTCGTCGTCGGGCAAGGTCTCGGCCCCGGCCATGCTGGCGGTCGGGACCTACGAGGCGACGGGCTCCGACTCCGACACCCACGGGGACACCGGGTCATGGCGCTTCGCCCTGAAAGTCACCGCCACGGCGATCACCCAGGCCACGCCGACCTCGGGCACGGTGAGCGTCCCGGACTCCTCGGCCTTCACCGACCAGCTGGCGACGACCGGCGGCACCGGAGCGGTCTCCTACCTCCAGTTGACCGGCTCGAAGTCTGTGAAGGTCTCCTTGGCGGGCAAGGTCTCGGTCCCCGCCAGGTTGGCGAAAGGGAGCTACACCGCCACGGGCATCGACTCCGACATCTACGGTGACACCGGGATCTGGTCCTTCGCCCTGACGGTCACCGCCAACAAGATCACCCAGCTCGCCCCGGCCACGGCAACGATCAAGGCCGGCAAAGCCTTCAGCGGCCAGCTCAAGGTCTCGGACTCTCATGGCACTGTCACCTACGCCCAGTCCAGCGGCGCGCCATCTGTGACGGTCTCGTCCTCGGGCAAGGTCTCGGCCCCGGCCACCTTGGCAGCGGGGACCTACAAGGCGACGGGCACCGAAAGAGACAGCCTCGGTGACACCGGGATCTGGTCCTTCGCCCTGACGGTCACCGCCAACAAGATCACCCAGCTCGCCCCCGCCACGGCGACGATCAAGGCCGGCAAAGCCTTCAGCGGCCAGCTCAAGGTCTCGGACTCTCATGGCACTGTCACCTACGCTCAGTCGAGCGGCGCGCCTTATCTGAAGGTTTCGTCGTCGGGCAAGGTCTCGGCCCCGGCCATGCTGGCGGCAGGGACCTACAAGGCGCAGGGCACTGACAGAGACAGCCTCGGTGACACCGGGTCATGGCGCTTCGCTCTGAAAGTCACCGCCACGGCGATCACCCAGGCCACGCCGACCTCGGGCACGGTGAGCGTCCCGGACTCCTCGGCCTTCAGCGACCAGCTGGCTACGACCGGCGGCATCGGAGCGGTCTCCTACGACCAGTTGACCGGCTCGAGCTCTGTAAAGGTCTCCTCCTCGGGCAAGGTGACGGTCACGGGCTTGTTGGCGAAAGGGAGCTACAGCGCAACGGGCTCCGACTCCGACACCCACGGTGACTCCGGGTCGTGGAGCTACACCCTGACGGTCACCGCCACGGCGATCACCCAGGTCACGCCGACCTCGGGCACGGTGAGCGTCCCGGACTCCTCGGCCTTCACCGACCAGCTGGCGACGACCGGCGGTACCGGAACGGTCACCTACGTCCAGTCGAGCGGCGCGCCATCTGTGACGGTCTCGTCTTCCGGAGCGGTCTCGGTCCCCGGCAGGTTGGCGAAAGGGAGCTACACCGCCACGGGCATCGACTCCGACATCTACGGTGACACCGGGATCTGGTCCTTCGCCCTGACGGTCACCGCCAACAAGATCACCCAGCTCGCCCCGGCCACGGCAACGATCAAGGCCGGCAAAGCCTTCAGCGGCCAGCTCAAGGTCTCGGACTCTCATGGCACTGTCACCTACGCCCAGTCCAGCGGCGCGCCATCTGTGACGGTCTCGTCCTCGGGCAAGGTCTCGGCCCCGGCCACCTTGGCGGCGGGGACCTACAAGGCGACGGGCACCGACAGAGACAGCCTCGGTGACACCGGGATCTGGTCCTTCGCCCTGACGGTCACCGCCAACAAGATCACTCAGCTCGCCCCGGCCACGGCAACGATCAAGGCCGGCAAAGCCTTCAGCGGCCAGCTCAAGGTCTCGGACTCTCATGGCACTGTCACCTACGCCCAGTCCAGCGGCGCGCCATCTGTGACGGTCTCGTCCTCGGGCAAGGTCTCGGCCCCGGCCACCTTGGCGGCGGGGACCTACAAGGCAAAGGGCACCGACAGAGACAGCCTCGGTGACACCGGGATCTGGTCCTTCGCCCTGACGGTCACCGCCAACAAGATCACTCAGCTCGCCCCGGCCACGGCGACGACCGGGGCCGGCAAAGCCTTCAGCGGCCAGCTCGAGGTCTCGGACTCTCATGGCACTGTCACCTACGCCCAGTCCAGCGGCGCGCCATCTGTGAAGGTCTCGTCCTCGGGCAAGGTCTCGGCCCCGGCCACCTTGGCAGCAGGGACCTACAAGGCAAAGGGCACCGACAGAGACAGCCTCGGTGACTCCGGGATCTGGTCCTTCGCCTTGACAGTCACCGCCAACAAGATCACTCAGCTCGCCCCGGCCACGGCGACGACCGGGGCCGGCAAAGCCTTCACCGACCAGCTCGAGGTCTCGGGCTCTCATGGCACTGTCACCTACGCTCAGTCCAGCGGCGCGCCTCATCTGAAGGTCTCGTCCTCGGGCAAGGTCTCGGCCCCGGCCACCTTGGCAGCAGGGACCTACAAGGCAAAGGGCACTGACAGAGACAGCCTCGGTGACGCCGGGATCTGGTCCTTCACCCTGAAGCTCACCGCCAACAAGATCACCCAGCTTGCCCCGACCTCGGCGACGATCACGGCCGGCAAAGCTTTCACCGACCAGCTCAAGGTCGCGGGATCGCGTGGAACTGTGACCTTCACCCAGTCGAGCGGCGCGCAGATCCTGACCGTCTCGTCCTCGGGCGCGGTCTTGGCCCCAGAGATCTTTGCGGCAGGGATTTACAAGGTCACCGGCACCGTGAGAGACAGCTTCGGCGACACCGGAACGTGGAGCTTCACCTTGACCGTCGATGCGGCTGCGTCACCTCTGGACCTCCAGGCCGCCAAGGGCCTGCAGCGCCACGACAAGCCCGCCTCCGTGCCCCGCGTTGCAACTTGGGAACTGGAATCGAGCCTTGACCGAGTCATGATGAATTTCCCGCGAATTGCAGCGGCTGCGCACCCACTCGACCAGAACCTTGTCGAGTGGGTGCGCAGGGCTCGATCGCTCGGGGCGACCTGGAGACGAGTTGGCGAGGCCCCCGGCGTGACTCGACAATCTGGATGGGAGCGTTTCTCCGGCGAGAAATGAGAGCCTCACCTAGTTGACTACTTCTCTCTTATAAGAGATTGTGTCATATGATGTAGACTTGCAGTCAGATGGCTGATACCAAGGTGGGCAGACGCTGGTGGGCGTTGGTGGCGCTTTCAGTCGCCGTGCTGGTGGTCGGGGTCGACCTGACCGTGCTGAACGTGGCACTGCCCACCCTCGCGAGGTCCTTGCATGCCTCCACGAGCCAGCTCCAGTGGTTCGTAGACTCCTACAGCCTCGTACTGGCCGCGTTGCTGCTTCCGGCGGGGCTGCTGGCAGACCGCTACGGCCGCAAGCGCCTCTTGCTCGTCGCCTTGGCGGTGTTCGGGGCGAGCTCGGCCTGGTGCGCTTACGCCGGCTCTCCGGCTGCCCTCATCGCCATCCGAGCAGTGCTCGGTGGAGGTGCCGCGGTAATCGTCACGGTCTCGCTCTCCATCCTGGCAGTGCTCTTCCCCACCGACGAGGAGCGCCAGAAGGCGACGGCAGTGATCATGGCGTGCACAATGCTCGGCTACCCGCTCGGTCCCTTGCTCGGCGGTTGGCTGCTCAACCACTTCTGGTGGGGGTCGGTGTTCCTGATCAACGTCCCCGTCACGGCGGTCGCCCTCGTGGCGATCGCAGCCCTGATGCCCGAGTCCCGCAGCGCCCGGCCCCCGCGACTTGACGGAGCCGGAGTTGTCCTGTCGAGCCTCGGCCTGGTGGGAGTGACCTACGGGGTGATCCAAGCCGGCCAGGACGGTTGGTCGAGCACTCGTTCCGAGGTGGCTCTCGTGATCGGGGCGGCCGCCCTCTTGGCCTTTGTCGCCTGGGAACGTCGTGTCTCAGGCCGCCTTAGAGAGCCACTGGTCGATCTCGACCTGTTCCGATCGGCTCGATTCACTTGGGGCACGGTGCTAGCCACCATGGTCTCTTTCGCGATGTTCGGGCTGCTGTTCGCGATGCCCCAGTACTTCCAGGCAGTGATGGGCCAAGACCCCTTGGGAAGCGGCATCCGCCTGCTGCCTCTTATCGGCGGGCTCGTGATCGGAGCTGCCCTCGCCACCCGACTTCAAGCAGCCCGATCCCGAGGCGAGGTGGCGACAGCCGCAACTCCGTCATCACCAAGGCTCGCCGCCAACCTCGTCGTCGCCCTCGGCTTCGCCGTCATGGCCGTGGGTCTTTTCCTCGGGTCGACCACCACAGTCAGCAGCGGCACCGGGTGGGGCGTCTTCTGGTTCGTCATCTGCGGTTTCGGACTGGGCTTCTCGCTCCCGGCGACCATGAACGCGGCTCTGGGCGCGCTCTCCCCGGAGCGAGCCGGCACCGGCTCCGGCCTGATCATGGCCTGTCGTCAGGTCGGCGCGACCATCGGGGTGGCGCTGCTCGGCAACATCCTGAACTCCGAGTACCGCGACCGCGTGGACGTAACCCATCTACCGGCGCTGGCTGCCCAGGCGGTACGCAAGGGCGTGGCCACGGGGATGGCGGCTGCACGACAACTCGGGGACACTGCGCTCGGGCACTCCGTCCGGTCCGCCTTCGTCACATCGCTCGATGTCATGCTGTGCGTGTGCGGTGGGATCGCCGTGGGCGCGATGGCTCTGGCCCTCGTCTTCCTGCCGCGACGCCATGCGGCCGCACCAGCGCCGGTTTCCCCCGTCGTGTCGCACATCGGAGCCGACGTCGATGACTGAGCTCCCAACGGGCTTGAGGGAACGGAAGAAGGTCAAGACCCGCCTCGCGATCAGAGAGCACGCCATGGCGTTGTTCAGGGACCAGGGCTACGACAAGACGACAGTCGAGCAGATCGCCGCAGCCGCCGAGGTGTCACCGAGCACCTTCTTCCGTTACTTCCCGAGCAAGGAGGAGGTCGTCCTTCAGGACGACTACGACGCACTGCTCATTGCCGCTTTCCACGCGCAAGAAATCGAGATCCCGCCGCTCAAAGCCCTGCGAAACGCCATCGGTGAGGTCTTCTTGTCAATGCCCCAGGGCCGACGAGCACAGGAGGCTGAGCGGATCCGTCTCATGACACAGGTGCCCGAGCTGCGGGCGCGCATGCTCGCCCAGGTTTCCGAGATGATCCAGATGCTCGCCCAAGCAGTCGCCGAGCGCGTCGGACGGCAACCGGACGACTTCGAGGTAAGGACGTTTGCCGGAGCACTCATCGGTGTCGCTCTGGGCATCGCGGTCAGCCCAGGCGACGACTCCAGGGATGACTACCTCGAGCAGTTCGATCATGCCCTCACACTCCTCGAGGCTGGGCTGCCGACTGGTCGATGAGGGTCCGCCGGCGCCATTTGGATCACCTGCGGAGCATGATTCAACGATGAAGCCGGCCCGGGCCGGCACAAGGCACGTTTCCTTCGGCGAGGTCGCCGCTCGTCCTCGTCTCTTACGCGATCATCTTCGGCCTGCCGGCAGTGCGCTTGTTCAAGCGGGAATGAGCGTCCCTACCGCTCACGCAACCTGGCATCGAAACTGTCGCGCAATGCGTCGCCGAGGAAATTGAACGCGACCACTGTCGCCATCACGATGAGCCCGGCAGGATAGACCTCCCACCAGTAGCCGTCCAGCAGGTAGGTCGTTCCCTGCGACAGCATGCCTCCCCAGCTCACGGCGGGCGGAGGCAGGCCGAAGCCGAGGAAGCTCAAGGTGGCAAGGATGATGATCGCGTCGGCCACCTGGAACGTCGCGTTGACCGAGATCGTCCCGAGGGTGTTCGGGACGATGTGCCGCCCAACGATGCGCGAGCTACGGCCGCCCGCCACTCGCACGGCTTCTACGAACTCCCGGGTCCTGAGCGAGAGCGTCTCGCCGCGAACCAGACGCGCGGGCCCCAGCCACGACAGCAACGAGAGCACGATGATCAGGAGCGGGACCGTGGGCCTGAACACGGTGGCGAGGTAGATGAGCAGGAAAATGGCCGGCACGGCGATCACGATGTCGACGATGCGCATCATGACGGCGTCGAGCACCCCGCCCGTGAAACCGGACACGGCACCCCACAGCGCGCCGAAGCTCGTCGCCACGAGCGCTACGGCAAAGGAGATCTCGAGCGCGCTCTGCCCCCCGACCATGAGTCGTCCGAGTATGTCGAACCCGTTCGCATCGGTGCCCAGCGGGTGCCCACGACCTGGCGCCCGGTTCGTGAGGAGGATGTTCGCGTGGATCTGGTCGCTGTGGTAGACGAGCGGGCCGAGGAAGCAGAACGCAGTGACAGCGACGACGATCCCGAGTCCCACGATCCCGAGCCTGTTCTCCAGAAACGCAGCGACGAACGACTGGCCGCCGCGCTCGCTTGTCACATCCGGAGCGCGGAACGTGTCGAGGTCCACGTCGGTGAAATCGACTGGCACGTGCAAGGTCCCGACCGAGGTTGAGACAGGCGCAACGCGCACTGTTTCCTCGACGAGCTCAGACATAGCGGACCCTCGGGTCCAGTACTGCGTACGCGAGGTCCGCCAGCAGACTGCCGAGGACGGTCGCGATCCCGACGAGCACGGTGATGCCGAGCTCCACCGGGTAGTCCGCGTTCACAGCCGCGTTGAAGTACGTGAGGCCCAGCCCAGGGAAGTTGAACACGTACTCGACGACAAGCCCGGTCGTGAGCACGGCCGGGATGGACAGACCCAGGAGCGTGACGACCGGCACGAGCGAGTTGCGCAGCACGTGGCGGGTGAGGACTACCCGCGCCGGAAGGCCCTTCGAGCGGGCGACGCGGACATATTCCTGGGCGAGGGTGTCGACGGCCGCGGAGCGCATGTAGCGACTGAACAGCGCCACGTTGACGAGAGTGAGAGTCACCACGGGAAGCACGAGGGCGCGGGGGTCGGCAAGAACCCCGGCCGCCGAGGCCGCTTGGGGCGCCTCGGCGGGAAAGACGTGAGAGCTGATCGCCAACCCCGCGATGAGAAGGAGCCCGAGCCAGTACGAAGGCATGGAGTAGAGGAGAAGCGCGGCGCCAGTCGCCACATGGTCGAGCGCCCGGTTCCGCCGCACCGCCTGGGCTACCCCGAGCGGGATTGCGATCAACAGCGCCAGTGCGAGCGCGATGCCGACAAGGATCAGGTCGTTCGGCAGCTGATGGACCACGAGCGAGTCGACGCTCTGGTTGAGGCGGTAGGAGTACCCGAGGTTGCCGTGCAAGAGGTGGGAAAGGAACGTCAGGTACTGCGCAACCACCGGTCGATCGAGCCCGTTTGCCCGGTTGAACGCGGCAATCTCCACACCACTGGCCCTGGGCCCGAGAATGGCACGTGCAAGGCTGCCGGGGATGAGGTGCTCGAGCAGGAACACGAGCACCGTCACGCCGAGCACGACTATTACAGCCTGGCCGAGGCGCCGCAGTGTGTACCCGATCATGTGCGGTCCTGCCCTCCATTCGAATTGGCAGCTCGGTTCAGCCTTTGGTGAAGTACCACTCCTCGGGGCTGATGAACCCGTAGGCGTTCGGGGCGAAGCCGTGAAGGTTCGACTGGACCGTCACCAGTGTGCCCGGACTCGGCTGCCAGAAGTCGGGCAGCTCGAGACGGACCTGGTCCTGGTACGCGTCGAGTGCCGCCTGCGCGCCCGCTGCCGGTGCCGTCGTGGTCGCCAGGATGAGCTTGTCGGTCGTTAGGTTCGAGTAGTTGGAGACGTTTCCTAGCGCGCCGGTCTGGAATATCTCCTCCCCGCTCGGGTAGTGGTCCGGCTCGAAGACCCACCCGGCACCGTACTGTCCGAGCTCCCAGTCGCAGCCGGCCTGGCCCCGCGAGCAACTGAGGATCGTCCTGGCAATCGTGGTCGGCGTGACCTGCTTGAGGGCGATCTCGATGCCGACGAGCTTGGCCTCCGACTGCAGGTACACCATCGATCCGTCGGTGTAGGGCAGCCCGCTCGGGTACATGAGGTTGAAGTTGAGCTGCTCACCGGCGGCGATCCCCTTCCCGCACTGGTTCGGGCCGGTGCCGGGCCGGGCACAGGTCGTGACCCCGTTCGGGACCACCTTCCACCCGTGGCTGACCAGCAGCGTCCTGGCCGCGGAGACGTTGAAGGGGTACGGGTTCACCGAGGCGTTCGCGTCCGCGTACGGGTTGGGCGGGCTCGCAGGCACCGGGCCGTAGGTGGGCAGGCCGAGCCCGCCGTAGTAGGCGTGGATCCAGCCCTGCTGGTCGACCAGGTGCTGGAAGGCCTGGCGGAAGTACAGCTCGCGCAGGATCGGCCCGACCGTCGGATTGTTGAAGTTGGGCTCGAAGTAGTCGAACTGGAACGGATACCAGTCCACGAGCTGGTAACCCTGCGCTTTGAGTGCCCCGGACTGCGGCAGGTCGTTGTCAGGCACGTAGCCGACCGAGATCTGGTCGCTGGAGGACGCCACGCCAGGGCCGCCGACCGACGACCCTGCGCGTAGGACCGAAAACTCCGCTGCAGCGCTGGTGTAGGGCAGCTCGACGAACTTGGCCAGATGTGGCTTGTCCGGGCCCGAATAGTGCGGGTTGGGCACGAAGGTCGCGGTCCCGTCGGTGGTGAGCCCGAAGAGCTTCCAGGGGCCGTCGACCACCGACCAGATCGGGCTCGACGCGTAGTTCGCGATGTCCTCGGCCTGGTCGCTCAGGAACTTGTAGACCGCCATCGCACCCGACGGTGTCGAGTCTGGAAGATCACTCGCCCCCGGCGAGGGTGCGGGCGAGGACAGCGACGTGCGGTCCCAGGCGAGCGGCACGGGCGTGATCTGGGACAGCTCGTTGTAGGTGTACCAGGTGGGGTTGTAGCCGGCGTCGAGTCGCAGCCGGACGGTTGTCGAGTTGAGCGCTGTCTCGGTTCTCACGTTGTCGGGGAAGCCGCCCGGGACATATGAGGCCCAGTCATCGGGGTTCGCCTTCAAGAGCCTGATCCAGAAGATGACGTCACGGGCGCTCACCGGCTCGCCGTTGGACCAGAGGTAGTGCTTGAGCGTGATCGTCACGACCCGGTTGCCGTCGCTGTACACAGGCGCGTTCCCGATCGACAGCGAGTAGTCGATCGAGGTACCCGCCTTGTCGCCGAACCAGTACAGCGGCTCGTAGAGGAGCGTCTGGAAGTCGGCTGTGTTCTCGACGGTGAAGTACTCGCCTGGGACGAGCGGGAAGATGTAGTCGGGAGGCGTCTCCGGTTGCTCCGCGAAATAGGCAGTGCCCCCATCCACCATCGCCCCTTTGGCCGTGGTGCTGGCGGGTGCACTGGTCCCGGGTCCCGTCGTCGAGGAGCTGCACGCCCCGAGCCCGATCGAGGCGAATGCGACAAGGGCGAGCACCACCGCAGCGCGTCGCCGGTGCGTGCTTGGATGTATCACTGCTCCTCTCTCCTGAGTTCAGCCCGGCGCACGGCCAAGGAACCTTCCTGTCCTCGCATCCTTCCAGAGCTGTGGGCCGGTGAGCACTCCGCAGGAAACCAGAAACGCCGCGTACGAAGCGATCAGCTCCTCGACGCGCTGGATCCCAAGGCTGCCCTCGTGAAGCCGGCTCGTGCCGACGAGCTCGGCCGAGCGCTCTGATCGCCACCTCGCCTGGTACGAGATCGCGTGGCCGAGGGGCACGGGGGCCCAGGGCTGGTCCCCCGCGGCGGCGCAGGACCTGGCCGGCGCCGGCCGTGGGTGGACGTAGCCGAGCATCACCCCAACACGCGTCACGGCCGGTGTTCCTCGTCGTCGAAACTGCCCGCGCGCCGCCCCCCGCCCGGCGCGCGGGCTGATTGCGGCACCGGCCGTGCACCTCCGGCGCCACGAATCACGAGATCGAAGGATTCCAACGGGCGCGTGCCGGTGAAGTATTCCTTCTCGGCCCGCAACCATTCCGCGTCCCAGTCCTCGGGCGCGACGCTGCGGCGAAGACGGCGCAGCCGCTCGGGCTCCGGCGTGTCCACGTAGATCGCCTTGTCGACGAGATCACCCAGTTCGGGTGCTGCCGAGTAGACGCCCTCGAGCAGGACGAGGCTGCTCGGCTTGACGCGCGTCACTTCGCCGGACACGGCCCCCGAGTCGCAGTCGAAGGCGTGGAACACCGCCTCGTGCCCCGCACGCAGTGGCTCGAGCGCCTCGAGTCGCAACCGGATCACCTCGTAGTAGCTCGCGAGCCTTCGCCCTGTCTCCTCCGCCGGCGTGGCGGGTGCACGCCACGGTCCGGGACGGTCCGGGCCAGCGACCCCTTGACCGGAGGGCACAAAGAAGTCGTCGGTGTGGACCAGGCTTGCCCCAGTCGTAGCGCAAAGGCTCTCCGCAGCCGTCGACTTCCCCGAGGCGCCGTGCCCGTCGATCGCGACGACGGTCACTCCCCCGCTCGCGTCACGCCAGCGCGTCAGCGCGGCGACAGCAACGACGAGCTCGTCTGCCAGGCCGCTGGGTCCCTCCCGCTCACGGCCCGAGCGGTCGCGACGGCCAGGGGCTCCGGTCACAGTGCTAGCTTGCTTCGCCTGTGACGAGGAGGTCGACGGCGACATATTTCTGTTATACCGATCGTAATACTCGGGAATCAAAGGGGACCACTCGTGTTCCTCGGCGCATTGCCCCGACATCGGCCTGAAAGCAGTCTCGTAGCTGCACGCGGCTGACCTGAAGTTACCTGCGATCTATTCTTGGGCCACCGCGGCCAGACGACTGGGGACTGAGCAATGACACCATTGAATCATTCGAGGAGAGCCTCGCTGGTCGCTCGCCGGACGACGATCCTCGTCACCATCGTCGTCCTCGCGGGCGCCCTCGGATTGACCGGCTGCTCGATCATCAAGGCCACGCACAAGCTGTTGCACGGGGTCGCGGCCGTCAAGTCGTTGACGAGCAAGGTGAAGACCGGTGACTTGACGCACTACGAAGTGACCTATGTGACCACGGGCAGCCCCCCGACGACGATCGAGTACGCCGACGCGCCCCCGCACGACTTCGCGTTCGACACCACGGTGGGGGGTCATGGGGTCAGGTTCATCCAGAGCTCGGCAGGTGCCTTCGCCTGCAACCAGTCGTCGTCATCCGCCTCAGGCTCGCCCAGCGGATGGTCGTGCCTGCAGCTCAAGGGGACGGCCCTTGACCCGTACCGTGCCACCTACGCCCTCTACACCGGCGCGTACTGGATCGCTTTCCTCAAGGTCTATTCGACAGTCGCGGGACTGGCAGGCGTCTCGATCAACTCGACCAACATGACCGTCGACGGCTTCAAGCTCCAATGTGTCGTCATCACCGGTAAGAAGAGCACCGCCACGAGCAAGTGGTGCGTGACGTCACAAGGGATACTCGGCTACGTGAGCGTGTCGAGCCACGGCTCGGCCTTCGAGATAAAGAGCTACTCGCCCTCCCCGCCGTCCTCGCTGTTCAAGTTGCCCGCTGGAGCCACGGTGACGACCATTCCCGCGGGCACCTCTTAAGCCGTGACACAACCGCCGTGTGCGGAATAGCCGGCTTCACCGGCCGCGACCCGGAGCTGCTCGCGGCGATGCTGGCCTCGATCGAGCACCGCGGGCCCGACTCGTGGGGCGCCGAGGTGGGCGAGGAGTTCACCGTCGGAATGCGGCGGCTCTCCATAGTCGACATCGAGGGCGGAGAACAGCCGATCCGCTCCGAACAGACCGGCTCCTGCATCGTGTTCAACGGGGAGCTCTACAACAACGCCGAGCTGCGCCGGGAGCTGGTTCGCGCGGGGCATCGTTTCGTCTCGGACCACTCGGACACCGAGACCGTGCTGCGCGCCTACGAGGAGTGGGGCACTTCGTGCGTCACCCACTTGACGGGGATGTTCGCCTTCGCGATCGTCGACCCGCGCTCTAGGGAGATGTACCTCGCCCGCGACCGGCTGGGCATCAAGCCGCTCTACTACCACGCCACGCCGGGCCGGTTGTGCTTCGCCTCGGAGCTGAAGGCCCTCTTCCAGGACCCACGCATTCCGCGCGCCCCGGACATGGGCGTCCTGTACCGGTTCCTCCTCCACCGTGTGCACGACGCCGGGGAGGAGACCTTCTTCGCGGGCGTCAAGCGTCTGCTGCCCGGCCATTTCATGACCGTGTCGCAGGACGGCCGGAACACGATGACGAGGTACTGGGCACCCGAGGTCAACCCCGAGTTCTCCTCGTCGCGGACCGACTCCGAATACGCCGAAGACTTCGAAGAGCTCTTCGAGCGCGTGATCCGCCGGCACATGATCGCGGATGTGCCCGTCGGCGTGTCGCTGTCGGGAGGGCTCGACTCCAGCGGCGTCTCATCGGTCATGGCCTCGCTCATGGGCTCGGGCGCGGACACGCACACCGAGGGCTCGTTGCACACCTTCTCAGCGCTCTACCCGGGCCAGAGCATCGACGAGAGCGACTACGTGCACTCGGTCGAGGCATACGTGAAAAGCGTCCCTCACTACGCCTATCCGACCGTGGACGAGTTCTGGGACGAGATCGCAGAGTGGGTGTGGTACCAGGAGGAGCCGACGATCTCGTCGGCACCGTACGCCTACTACTGCGTCTACCGCATCGCCAAGGGCCGCGTGAAGGTGATCCTCTCGGGAAACGGCGGAGACGAACTGCTCGCCGGGTACCTCCCCTACTTCCGCACCTACTTGAGCTCGGCGATGGACCAACGCCACTTCCTGGCGGCGATCCGGGAGGTCGTGCTCGGGCGGGACCTGTACACGAAGTACGCCCGGGAGCTGGCCGCGACACGCCGGCCGGGCGGACCTCGACCCTTCTCGATGCCCGAGTTCCTCACCGCCACGCCGGCCGTCCTCGCCGAGTTCGACTACCGCCCAAGCCGCAACCTCAACCTCCGGCTGGCCGACGACGTGCTGCGGTACTCGACACCCAACCTTCTGCGCTACGAGGACAAGAACTCCATGGCCTTCTCGATCGAGTCCAGGGTGCCCTTCCTCGACCACGACCTGGTCGAGTTCATCTTCCAGCTCCCGGTCGACCAGAAGATCAAGAGGGGGTGGAACCGGTACGTGTACCGTCAGGCCATGAAAGCAAGGATGCCCGAGGTCAACCGGACGAGGCGGTCCAAGATCGGCTTCACGAACCCGGAGGCCGCATGGACGCGCCAGCGCGCCCCTCAGATACGGGAGGTCTTCTCCTCGAGCAGATTGTCGTCACGGGGGATATTCGACTCCGGCCGCCTCCTCGAGGAGTTCGACGCATGGCTGGGGGGCAAGCCGGGTGACGGCCTCGCGTTCTGGCGGGTGCTCGTGACCGAGCTGTGGCTGCGGCGCTATGTCGACTCGCCGGTGATGGTGCGATGAGGTCTCGACTGATCGGGAGGCGTTGATGCCAGGGCCCGCCGGCAACCCGCCGCCCGTCCAGCTCGACGGGTGCACCTGGGAACGAGCCTTGGTGCAGACACACCTCATCCACATCAAAGAGCCCCTCGAGCCCCTTCTCGATGCGCACGTCCGGCCCTTGCTCTGCGAGGGCGACTGGGTGGCGTTGTCGGAGAAGGTCGTGGCGATATCCGAGGGGAGGGTCATCCACCAGTCCGTGGTCCGGCCCGGGCCGCTCGCCAAGCTCATCGTCAAGGGCACGAGGAAGTACGAACACGACGTCGCGTTCTCTGATCCTCGCAAGATGCAGGTCGCGATCATGCAGACCGGGTCTGCGCGAGCTGCCTTCGCCATGGTGGTCGGCGGCGTGACGAAGCTGTTCGGACGCCACGGCGACTTCTATCGCATCGCCGGCCACCGCATCGCCGAGATCGACGGCTTCAACCCGGACACGGTGGCGCCGTTCAACGAGTTCGCGATGCTCGGGCCGGCCGACCCGGACAAGGCCTGCGCGTCCTACGCCGGTTTCCTCGGCCACCCGGTGGTGATCATCGACGGGAACAACATCAACGTCGAGGTGCTCGGGATGAGCGACGACATGCCGGTCGACAGGGCGGCCGCCCGGCTCATCCTGCTCGACAACCCGATGGGTCAGGGCGAGGAGCTGACGCCCTTCGTGGTCGTCCACCTGGCCGGGACCAGTGGCGACCAACAGGCGGGGACGATCGGCTGACGACACTGAGTTGCGCACGGCGACACCGGGTCACCGTGACGCCGGGTCACGGCATGGCCTCCGGGGTCCGGCCAGCCATGGGCACGGCGTCGACCGTGATCGAGTCGATCTCGGCCAGGTCGGCCCCGGTCCAGGGTCGCAGCCGGCTCGCGCAGGTGCCCGGGCCGGCGTGATCCCACGATGGCAACCTCCACCGCAAGATTCGCCAAGGTCCAGGCGACCGCGAGCTGACCGACACTCGCCCCGCGCAAGCTTGCGACAGACCGCAGCTCGTCGACCACGGCGCGATTGCGGCGGAAGGGCTCGCCGGTGAACGTGCGGTTGCCCGAGCGCCAGTCGTCGGCTGGGAAGACGGTTCGCAACCGATGCCGCTTGGTACGAGCCCGCCGGTGGTTCGCCGTTCGTACTCGACCCGGGCGACGCGGGGATCGCACACCAAGACGATGAGCACGTCGCGATCGAGGACCTCAACACCCCGACCCGGGTGCTCGCAGTTTGTTGCGTACGTCTGTTGGCCTGTGACGGGCGGCCAGCCGGCCCCGACGATGTTCTCCTCGGGCCGGCTCGACCTCTAGCGTGACCGCCGACGCTCAGGCGACAGTTTCCCCCGCCGTCGCCTCCTCGGCTTCGAGCGTGACCGCTACCGCATGGACAACGGCCGCGATCCTGAGCGCCTCGTGGACCTGGTCCTTGCCGACCCCTTGGTCGCGAAGCGTCCGCTCGTGGGCGGCGAGGCAGCCCCCGCAGCCGTTCACCGCGCTCACGGCAAAGCACCAGAACTCGAAGTCGGCCACGTCGACGTCCCCGTGGGTGCCGATCACCTGCATCCTCAGCCGTGCGGGAATGTCCTCGTAGCCCGCCGCCCCGGCGTCGGCTAACAGGTGCTTGCTCCGGTAGTAGACGTTGTTCATCGCCATGACGGCCGCCGCTGCTTTGGCCGCCTCGAAGGCCTCGCCCGAGAGATGCTCCTTGGCCTCGCCGGCAAGCTCGACGAGCGCCCGTCTCCCGCGTGACGCGATCGCCGTCGCCAGCACCGCACCCCAGAGGCGTTGCTCGGGCAACCTCGACACGGCGATGGCCGAGTCGAGGTTGAGCCGGATGTCCTTGGCGTAAGGCGGCAGCGCCTCTTTCAGCGCGGGGACGCCCATCAGGCGACCGTGCTCATGAGCGCTTTCGCGTCGATGGTCGCCGCGCCCTTGTGCCAGTTGCAGGCGCACAGCTCGTCGGTCTGCAAGGCGTCCAGCACACGGAGCACCTCCTCGACATTGCGCCCGACAGACCCGGCCGTCACCATGACGAACTGGATGATCCCCTCAGGGTCGACGATGAAGGTCGCCCGGTCGGCGACGCCGTCGGCGTTGAGCACCCCGAGCTCGGCGACGAGCTTGCGGTCGAGGTCCGAGAGCATCGGGAAAGGAAGGTTCTTCAGGTCCTCGTGCTGGTTACGCCAGGCGTAGTGGACGAACTCGTTGTCGACCGAGCCCCCTAGCACCTGCGCGTCGCGGTCGGCGAACTCGGGGTTCAGCCGCCCGAACTCGGCGATCTCGGTGGGGCAGACGAAGGTGAAGTCCTTGGGCCAGAAGAACATGACCCGCCATTTGCCCTTGTAAGTGGAGGAGTCGATCGTCGTGAAATAGTCCTCGGGCGCGTTCGCCTGGACGGCCCTCAGGTCGCCGGGGACGAGCGCGGTGAGGGAGTACTCCGGGAAACGGTCACCGATACCAAGCATGGGGTCTCTCCTTGAGGTTGGGTCTTGCGCGCGCGTGCCACTCTGCTCGGCACCATCCGAGCGAGCAAGCCAGCGCTCGTTCCTGAGGTTACCGAGAGTACGGCGCGCACCCTCCTCGTCGGTGCCCGGCCGCGCTATACGCCCATCGCCACGGCGCTCGTCGCGTTGCCGACGTTAAGTGCAGCGCCGAAGGGGTGGATCGTCCCGTCCGACGAAACGAGCCAGTAGCCCTTCCCATCCGGCGTGGCCGCGATCCCTACGACCGGTGCGCTCAGTTTGCTTCCCGCGATCGACCCGTAGGAGTGGGCGTCGCCGAAGTGGTACACGCTCCCGTTTGCACAGGCGAGCCAGTAGCCCTTCCCATCCGGCGTGACCGCGATCCCTACGATCGGTGCGCTCAGTTTGCTTCCCGCGATCGACCCGTAGGAGTGGGCGTCGCCGAAGGCCGTCACGGCGCCGTCGCTGGAAACCAGCCAGTAGCCGTTGCCGTCGAACGACGACGCTATGCCAACGACGTCAGCGCCCTTGGGCAGTTTGCCTGCGTAGGTCTTTGCGCCGCCGAAGGCACGCACGTCACCGCTCTTGATGACAATCCAGTAGCCCTTGCCGTCGGGCAGCGACGCGATACCGCTGACGTTTCTCGTCGATGCCTGCCCGAAGAAGCCGGTATCGCCGAACGGTGTCACCGCACCAGTCGTCGTCACGACCCAGTAGCCGAGCCCGTCAGGTATCGTGGCGACGCCGGCGGCCTCGGCGCCTTCGCCGTCGATGCCCCCGTGCGACAGGATGTCGCCAAAGCCGAGGACCGCACCGTCGGGGGTCTCAACGAGGTAGCCATCGTCACCGAGAACAGGCGTGACCGGGTTCGACACGCCCGGAAGACCGGCACCCTTGTTGGAGATCGCTCTTACGCTGAAGGTCCAGGTGGCACCGGCCTGCAAGTCGGCGTAGGTCAGGCTCCTCGCTGTTGACTTGACCGCTTCGCCCACGCTCGGCAGCCCCGGCGACGAAGCGGACACGGTGTAGCCCGTGACCGGGCTGCCGCCGTTGATTGCTGGTGCCACCCACTTCACCGTTGCGGTGCCGGGCCTCGTCGTCGCCGTCACTTCGGTCGGCGGGCTCGGCGCGCTCGGCGTGTAGGTGTAGAGGATGGAATTGCTGAGTCGCCCTGCGGGGTCAAGGAGGCTCTCGACCGTCGCGACTCTCACCGATACCTTCGTGCCTGCCTGTCCCGGTGGGGCGAGGACGACCACCTGGTTGGTGGTGCCGCACGTCAGCAGCGCCTGCGTGTTCGAGACCTCAAAGGTCATGACATTGCCGAAGTACACCGCCGCAACGCAACCGAGGTTCGCCCCGTCTATGACCACGTCGTTTCCGCCCTGAGCGGGTCCGGTGGCCGGCGCCAGCTTGTCGATGCCGGGGTTGCCTGGTGGGTAGACCAACAGCTCGTCGGTATCCGGGTTGTGGCTACAACTCGTGACCGAACAGACCTCGACATCGGTGACCGCCGGGTTCTGCGCGACCGACTCGGTGGTGATGGCCTTGTCACTCTTGACTGCGTAGTTGTACTGGGTGCCGAGCGAGAACCCGGTCAGGTTGTCTACGAATCCGATGGGCCCGACGGCCTGGAGCAGCCCGGCACCGCCGATGTCAATCGGCGTCCCGCAGCCCGAGCTGGGCGGCGGGCTGGTGCAGGCGACCGAGTCGGGGACCCCGGCCAAGCCCGTGACCGGGTTCTCGACTGCCGACACGTTCGGCACACCGGCGTAGACGATGTTGCTTAGGTTGGACGCGCCAGCGATCGACGCGAACCCGACCGGGAGCGTGAACGGCCCCAAGGTCGGCGGCTTGTCGGCCGTGGGGAGACTCGGCGCGATCAGCTCCATGGATGTCCCGGTCGCCGCGACCGGGTAGGCGACGGAGTTCTCGTTGATGGTGGGCAAGCCCAAAAGGGCGTATTCGAGGGTCAGTTCGTTCATGCCCGTGCCCTCGACTGTGATCAGGTTGGCCGGCAGGCCGCCGAACTCGCTCGCGAGCAAGCCCGCGTTGCACTTGGCACTCGGCGGTGAGACACAATTCTTCAGATCGGCGACCGTGCCGGTCGATACCGACGTGACCGTCGGCTGCGGGACGTAGTCGAATTCCGTCGGCTGCGGCTCCTCCTCGTACCCCGCCGGAATGATGAGCCCACCCATGCTGTCGTAGTTGAGTGCACCCTCGTACGGCGGCAGGATCGTGCTCTTCGCGCTCGAGCCGTTGGCGTTGGTGACCACGACCTGCACCTGGCAGATGTCGTTGGTGGCGTTCTCACCTGTGTACACGCCTTTGTACACGCCAGTTGTCGGAAGCGCTGCGCACGATGTCTGTGTCGAGTAAGCAGGCGGGATGAGCGTGATCTCGTACGGTGTCTTGACGGTGAAGCTCGGCACCGTCACCCCACCGAAGCTGACCTTCGTCGCGCCGGTGAACCCCGAGCCGTAGATCGTGACCGGCGCCGGCGCCGATTCCAACCCACCGAAGGGGCCAACGCTCGTGACGCTCGGGATCTGCGACGGTGTCGAGTTCTTGTCCACATACTCGAACTCCGACGCCGCGCTCGGGACGCTCGACTCCCCCTTCTTCAACGTCACGACCACCGTGGCCGGCCCGGCGCCGTCCTGGGGGCGCGGAGAGCCGGGCGGCGTGGTCATGGCAGCCGAGGGGAACCTGGCCGTGAGAGCGGTGTTGCTCGTGACGCTGACATCTGTCGCGTGGGCCGTTCCTACCTGGACACTCGCGACATTCGGGCTGCCGGCCGTGCCAAAGCCGGTTCCCGAGACCGTTACCAGGTAACCCCCCGCGGTCGACCCCGACGACGGGCTGAGTCCGGTCAGGGTGACCGGGGCGTAATGCCCGGAGTAGTCACACATGTAAAAGGCGAGGGCGTTTCCCCCAGTCGGCGTTGTGAGCTGCGGTGACCCGAGGCCGGACGCCATGTCGAAGCCGGCGCGCGCCGGAAAGACGAGGCCGTTGTCGAGGCCGAAGTCGTCGTTGTTGCCCGAGACGATGTCGTTGAAGGACCTGGAGTAGGCGGTCGGGTTGGCCGCGATGCCGTAGAGGATCGGGCTGACAAAGCCCACGTCCGGTACCCCGTTGATCTTGTTGCTCGAGCAGGTCTGCGACGCATTCACGAGGGCGAGCAATCCCGCCCAGATCGGGGTCGCCGACGAAGTGCCCCCGATGGTCGCCCACCCGTTCGGGTTCCCATAGCCGAGCGACTGTCCGTAGATGGTCACGGCGCCGGTGAACTCATCGGCCTGCGCGGAAACGTCGGGCGTCTCGCGACAGGGGGTCCCCGACGGGAGACCGAGCGTTCCGTCACAGAAGCTCGGCGTCGTAAACGGTGCCGACTCGCTGGCCGTGCTCGTCTCAAATGCCTCCGCGTTCTCGACGTCGTCCGAGTTCTCCGGGGTGTTGGCGACCTGCTGCTGCCAGCTCGGCATCGCCCAGGACTCGGAGATGCCGCCGCCGCCGGCGCCCCATTCCGCGCCGTCGTTCCAGACGTGTTCCAAGGACGGCTGGGTGGCGTCGTCGATCGTGGTG
Source organism: uncultured Acidimicrobiaceae bacterium (assembly GCA_963841155.1). Lineage (GTDB taxonomy): Bacteria > Actinomycetota > Acidimicrobiia > Acidimicrobiales > Bog-793 > Fen-455. Next base: position 482,404 of record CAWJBM010000003.1, read on the forward strand.
CCACCGACGGAGACGACATAGGGCTGGCTGGCGGGATCAAGGACTGAGAGCAGGTTCTGGCCTGCGGGCGGAGCGACGAAACGGGACTCGTTGCACTCGTCGTTACCGGTGTCTCCTGCGGCAGAGAGGATCGTCTGACCCTGGGCGGCCGCCTGCTCGAAGAGGAGGTTCTCGGCCTCCTGAGTGCCAGGCTCGGCCAGCTGCGCCAGCTGCTCGCAAATAGCCCAGCTCGAGGTGACGATCTGGTCGGTGTCGTTGTTCACGATTTGCGAGTACTCGTCGATCCCCCCGAAAGTGGTGTTCGGGGCTTCGTAGACGTCGATGTTCGCCTCGGGTGCGATCGCCGAGACGTCCTCGATGTCGAGGGTGGACTCGTCGTTCTCGCTACCGGAGCCGGGCTGGAGCTCACCGCCGTCCACGGGGATGACCGACAGCAGGCTGCCGGTGAGCTTGCCGTTCTTGCCCGACATCAGTGCTGCCTCGGTCGCACCGAAATAGCAGGTGTCGAACGCCTCGATGTCGGTCGCCAGGAACGGCTGCAGCTCGTAGACGGCGACGTGCTGACCCTTGCCGAAATCCCCCGAACGATAGAGGCCGAAGGCGCCGTAGGCGTTTGCGATCTGGTCATCGGTCAGGCCACCCGAGGTCTCCGCTTCCTCTTGGGCCGAGGCGCACGGGGTCGGCGAGCCCGCCGTGTGCGGGAACGTCGTTGCCTTGGCCGTGGGAAAGCTGCGCTGCACCGAGACCGGGCCCGGCCGGACATAAGCGGGCCGGACGTGGACCAGATCGTCAAGGCCGACCACCGAGGCCACTGAGCCGGCGATAGTCGATGGCACGCGCACCGCAGACGTCGTCGCCTGGCCGATCGTGCCGTCGGCCAGCCGGTAGCGCTCGATCTTGGTGCCAAAGGCGGTCTCGACCGTGGCGGCAGAGCCGGAGAAGCTCACGAGAAGGCCGTCGCGCGACACACTGGTGACGCGGAGGCCCTCCGCTGTCAGCTGCCCCCTGACGGCCGCGACCGTCGCCCGTGTGGGGCCGAACCGCTGGGCAAACTGCCCGGGCGCCAGGTACTGATGGAAGAGGGGCGAGCTCTTGTCCGTCACCGCGGCAATGAAGCTCGTGAGCGCAGCCTCGTCAGAAGGCCGGAGCACGACGATGCCGCTCTCCGTCGAGCTCGCCACCACCGGACCCAGCGCGCCATCGCCGAGGGGGATCCGAGGCGCGGCTGTGATCGCCACCATCGAGGTAGGCCGCGAACTGGCGCCTGCCAATGCAAACGGCAGCACCGCCAGGAAGGGAGCGCACGTGAGCAGCGCAGCGCCCGCGGTGACGAGCCGCCCGGACCCGCTCCGGCGCGGGCCCCGCACCGATCCCGGTCCGCTCGGGTTGTCTCGGCCTTGCCTGAAAGCTCTTCCCCTCGACACGGTGACCCCTCTCATGGGCGTGCCCGGGCGCGCTGATACGCCTGGTGATCGACCCTTGGAAGCGCTTTCTAGCGCTGTTGGCAGGGCCGGTCAACAGTCGAATGTGACAAACGTGTCGTTCATGCGCGGCGACGCAGCGCTCCCAACGACCGGTCGCGAGCGCTGACGGGCGTTCTCAGCTGAAGCACAGGACGCGAACGTGCCGCAATCTGTCGGCTACGAGGCGCCAGGTCGACCCACTGTCACTGGAGCGGAAGACTCTACCGTCGCGCGTACCGAGGGCGACCTGGCCGGCAGATGCCGCGACGGACCCGGTGTCGAGGTTGAACGGGAAAGACTCCGGAAGACCGCCGGAGCACAGCTCGAAGGAATCCCCGAGGCGGCATCTGTACAGGCGGCCATCGGTCGTGTCGGGGCCGGTCGAAGCGGTGACAAAGGCAGTGTCGCCGTCGAGTGCGACCGCTCTCGAGTAGGCGGCGTGCAGGCCGTCGGTCGTCCACTGCCATGTGTCACCGCCGTCCTTGCTCCACCCGAAGCCGATCGCCGCCGCGACTGCGACGCTGCCGCTGTCCCCGGCGACGACTTCGTGGACGTCTGCCTCGGGTGGGATGACGTCTTGCCAGGATACGCCGCGGTCGCTCGATCGCCACACGCCCCCGACGTGCACGTTGGCGAACCAGACCTCGGCGCTCGTGACGGCGATCGACCGCAGGTCAGGCGTGGATGCAGAAGGGTTCTTCCATGCATCTCTGCCTGCGACTGCGTCGAAGGAGGAAAGCTCGCCGACGAGGCCGTCACGCGACACGGTGAGCAGATGGGCCCCTTCGAGCCCGACCAGCAGGCCGCCTCCGGACACGGCCGCCAGACTCTGAGCAGTCGCGCTCGGCAGACGCACAAGCGGCGACACGTCGAACTCCTCGAGCGCGACGATGCGCTCTCCGTCGAGGAGGCTCCACACCGGTCTCGAGCTGGACGGCAACAAGCTCCCGACGCCCCCGGTGAACGAGCCGACCGCCAACGCCGTGACGGACACGTCATCCGCGTAGGAGTACGACCGGTCAAGGTCCTCCAGATGAGCTGTGGTCCCCACGAGCAGCATGCCGGCCTCCTCCACCTCGTGCGACTTTGGCAGTCACCGATGTACCAGGTTCTTGTACCACGCGCACCGCGAACGCCGCGAACGCCGCGCCGGCCAAGGTTCGCAAGATTCCGACGTCGAGATCGCCACACAGCGGCAGCGGCTGTCGACAGTCGCCTCAAGCATCGTCCCAAGCAGGCGACGAAGAACCGCGAACCCTCAACCCAAGCCCGCCTTCCGGCGCGCTCAGGCCAGGAAATGCGAAAGGCCGATGAGATGTTCGATCTTGAGGGGGGACCGAGTGGCCCATCCAGGTGACCCGGAAGAGCGCGTCCCGCCAATACTCTCTGTCGGACCTACGAGACCCTTGCCAGAGCTTGGAGAGGAGCACAGATGAGCAACGTGCGAGTGCTGGTTGGCACACGAAAGGGCGCATTCGTCCTGACATCGGACGGCAAGCGCCAGGATTGGGACATAAGTGATCCCTATTTCCCGGGCTGGGAGATCTACCACGTCAAGGGTTCTCCCGCCGACCCCAACCGGCTCTATGCCTCGCAGTCCAATGGCTGGTTCGGGCAACTGGTCCAACGCTCCAACGACGGTGGAACAACATGGGAGCCGGTAGGCAACCAGTTCCGGTACGAGGGCGTGCCCGGCACACACCAGTGGTACGACGGCACGCCGCACCCGTGGGAATTCGCACGGGTCTGGCACCTCGAGCCATCGCTGAGCGATCCCGACACGGTGTTCGCCGGCGTCGAGGACGCGGCCCTGTTCCGTTCGACCGATGGCGGTCAGAACTGGCAGGAGCTCCCCGGACTCCGCGGCCATGGCACGGGGTCCTCGTGGCAGCCGGGAGCCGGTGGGATGTGCCTGCACACGATCATTGTCGATCCGAGTGACGCCGAGCGCCTCTTCGTCGCCATATCGGCTGCTGGCGTCTTCCGTACCGACAACGCCGGCGAGACGTGGCGTCCCGTGAACCGGGGTCTTCGCTCCGAGGGCATCCCAGACCCGGACGCGGAGGTCGGCCACTGCGTTCACCACCTCGCCATGCACCCGTCGCATCCAAACGTGCTGTATATGCAGAAGCACTGGGACGTGATGCGAAGCGACAACGCTGGCGAGTCCTGGGAAGAGGTCAGCGGAGACCTGCCGACCGATTTCGGTTTCGCCATCGACGTCCATGCCCATGAGCCGGACACCGTCTACGTGGTCCCCATCAAGAGCGACTCGGAGCACTTCCCGCCCGACGGGAGGCTGCGCGTCTTCCGCAGCCGGGCCGGCGGCAATGAGTGGGAGCCGCTCACCAAGGGTCTCCCGCAGAGCGATTGCTACGTGAATGTGCTCCGCGACGCCATGGCCGTGGACTCGCTTGACGCGTGCGGCGTGTACTTCGGCACCACCGGGGGTCAGGTCTACGCGTCGGCCGACGCCGGTGACAGCTGGGCGCCCATCGTCCGGGATCTACCGGCCGTGCTGTCGGTCGAAGTTCAGACGTTGCCATGATCCGGGTCGTGCTGCCTGCACATCTGCGGACGCTCGCACAACTCGACCGCGAAGTGGAGCTCGAGGTCACCGGTAAGCCGACCCAGCGATCGTTGATCGACGCGCTCGAGGCACGCTATCCGGTGCTTCGAGGGACCCTCCGCGACCCGGTCACCCAGAAGAGGCGGGCGTTCGTACGCTTCTTCGCTTGCGAGCACGACCTGACACACGAGCCCCCGGACGCGCCGCTCCCCGAGGCTGTCGTGACAGGAACCGAGCCGTTCTTCGTCATTGGTGCGATGGCGGGCGGCTGACGGGTTGATCCCCGGTTGGCAAGCACGACCGGAATCTCGGAGGCCCTCGCCTGCATATCTGTGCCGTCCTCACCTGATCTGACGGGCGATCGGGACGCCGACGACCGTCTTGCCGGCTCGGACGACGACCATCCTTCCTCCGAAGCGACAGCTCTCGCCCCGGTTGACTTGGGACGTGAAGCCTGACACCCGGTCTCGGCACGATGAAGACAGGACCTCCCGGCTTCCTCGCGTCCGCTCTCCACAGCCCCACATCGCCGCTGTCTGCCACCCGCACGGCGCCTTTGGCGCATACCTCACCGAGGCCACGCATTCCGACAGCCCGGATCTCGCAGATCTCGACGTCGCCGCAAGTCGTCGGCCGCGGCGGCTGTGAGGAACATGCGAGGCTTGTCCGCACAGCTCGGCCAGCCCCCGGTGCGCCCTCTCTTCGGCAACCCGCCGGGCTCCCTGGCGATGCCGGGCAATGTTGATCTCCCAATGAGCGATGAGAGGACGGAGTACCTTGTTCGTCGACCTACCACTTGCCGAGCTTCGAGACTATCGACCTGAGGTCCACGAGCCTCCCGACTTCGACGAGTTCTGGACGCGCGAGATCGACGACGCCCGATCCCACGATGTCAACGCGCAGTTCAGCCCTGCACAAACCGCCATCCGCCATGCCCAGGTCTTCGACGTGACCTTCGCCGGTCATGGCGGCGACCCGATCAAGGCATGGCTACTCATCCCGCTCGAGGGAGCCCCGAATGAGACGGTGATCGTCGAGTACACAGGCTACGGCGGAGGTCGAGGCAACCCACTCGATTGGCTCACATGGAGCAGCGCCGGTTATCCACACCTCATAATGGACACCCGTGGCCAAGGCGGCTCCTGGCGAAGCGCCGAAACGAGCGATCTCGGTGACGGGGGCCAACCGAGCAGCCCTGGCTTTCTGACACGAGGTATCAGCGATCCTCGCGGCTACTACTACACAAGACTGTTCGTCGATGCCGCCCGGGCCGTCGACGCGGCCCGGCGTCACCCAGAGCTTGCCGGCCTGCGTATCGTCACGACGGGCTTCAGCCAAGGAGGAGGGCTTGCGCTCGCGGCTGCACACCTGGCAGAAGGCGTGTCAGCGACGCTGCCCGATGTCCCATTCCTCGCGCATCCACGTCGAGCCGCCCAGATCACCGCGAGCATGCCGTATGCCGAACTTGCGCAGTACTGCCGAGTCCACCAAGACGAGATCGAACAGGTATTCCAGACGATCTCGTACATCGACGTCGTGAACCACGCGAAACGCTGCGCTGTCCCGGCACTGTTCTCTGTCGGCCTGCTCGACGACGTTGCGCCCGCATCAACCGTCTTCGCCGCCTTCAACCACTATGCGGGTCCGAAGGACATCGCGGTGTACAGCTTCAATGGCCACGAGGGCGGCGGCACAACGCATCTGCTGAAACAGCTTGACTTTCTCGCTGCAGGAGAGAAGGGCCAGCGTGAATTCGCTCCACTACCTCGACTCCAAGCCGGAGGTCATAGCTGACTCAAGGTCAACTCATGAGGTTTGGGGGCAGAAGCTGCCTGCGAACCGGAGCGCACGACGGTGGAGCGGACGAGGGTGTGAGAAATCAGGAAATCCTTCCACCCGGCGCCAACGTAGGAACAGTGATGAACTACGAGCAGCGGGCGTCAGATCGTTGGCAGCGTCTCGGTCGGCTCGCGGGGTCGGGTCTCATCGCCGCGGCCGGGGCCATTCATCTCGACTTGTATCTGACCGGCTACCGGTCGATCCCGACAATCGGTCGGCTCTTCCTGCTCCAGGTCATTGTCGCTTTCGGCCTCGCTGTGCTGATCGCCGCGACGCGCAGCCGGCTCGGCGCGGCGACGGGCGCCGGGTTCTCGATATCGACCCTCGGCGGCTATCTCCTTTCTCTTTGGACCGGCCTGTTCAGCTTCAAGGAGACGCGTACAACGGCCGGCATCGTGGCTGGGGTGATCGAGATAACTGCGTTCGCTCTGCTGGCCTTTGTCGTCGTCGACCCACGAGGTCGACTGGGAGCCAGTTCGGCACCTCCGACCCGGTCGCACGCTGACCGGGTGCGCACCGGCATCCGGCGCCTCGAGGCGGTCATCGCGGCCGTGTCGCTCGTTGCCATGGCGATGCTCGGGATCGCCGTGGCATCTGCGGGCGGCGCCAGCTCGCCGTCTGTCGGCGGACGGGTCAAGCTGATGACCGCGCACGTCCGCGGCACGACCGTGCTCACCAACGCGAAAGGCTTCACGCTCTACTGGTTCGCTCCCGACGGCTCGTCCAGCTCGCGTTGCTACGGGAGTTGCGCCGCCTACTGGCCTCCTGTCACCGGGACGCCGACGGCCGGCCCGGGCGTAACCGGCAAGCTCGGCACCATCAGGCGGTCTGACGGCTCCATGCAGGCAACATACGATCACCATCCGCTATACACCTACATCGGCGACTCCGCCCCACGCCAGGCCAACGGTAACGGGCTCGACCTGAACGGCGGCCTGTGGCACGAGGCGACCGCTTCCGGCGCAGGCGCGTGACCTCGGCTTTCTGGTCGGACCTGGCCTTTGTTGGAGCGGACCACGGTCACCGCCCTCGTCGTTTCATGAAGCCTGAGCGTCCGGGGATCGCGTGGAGAATCATCCCGTCTGGCGGTGCCTGCCGTCGTCGCGATACGCGAAGTGCCGCCATCGCAGCTTCATGGAAGCGTGTGAATGTGAATTCGCAGTCCACCCGACCCAGTAGGAGGAAGAACCATGTTGATGAGAACCAAGCGGTTCGCCCTTGTGGGAGCAGCCCTGTCGGCCGCCAGCGCGGTTGGCGTCCTCAGCTTCGGCACTGCCACGGCGACTCCGATAAGCACGTCCTTCGTGCTGCACTTCATCGCGGTGAGGACTTCGATGTCCACGCCGACGCTCACGGGTGCCTACTACGAGTCCGACGTCGAAGTTGCCTCGGGTTCATCGGTCGGCCAAGAGGTCGCTTCTTGTGTTTCCAGCACGACCGCAGTCACCTGTGATGGAGCCTTCGCCAACGCGAACGGGATAATCGAGGCACACTTCACTGTCAGCACCAGCACCGGAGCGTTGACCGGAACCATCCGGGGTGGCACAGGCGCTTACGCGAACGTGTTGGGCACGGTGAACGGTAGGCGGGTGTATGCGGGCGAGGCTGTCACAATCGTCGGCTCCACAAGGTTCCTGCCGCCCCCACCACCCATCACCCTGCCCACGCTCCCACCGATCACCGTGCCCTCGTAAGCCTCCTGCTTGCCGTAGCCACTGCTCGAACTGTGGCCGGGTAGCCAGCCAGGCCCCCCTTGGGCCGTTGGAACCCGGTCGCCGTTCAACCCCACAGCCATTGCCAGATGAGCGCGCAGTAGTTACGCAGCTCACCAAGCAGACCTCGATCGGATCACGGCAGGACAGATCACGAGATCCCGGCCGAGCTCGCCCTGAGCCTCCGGCGGGGGCATGGCGATAAGGAGAGGACCAACTGGCAAGATGGCGGGCATGGGAACGTTCAAGCTCGGCAGCCTCTCGAGCGTGCCGGCATCAGGCCGCCCCGATCTGTTGGCCGAGCCGACCCAGAGGGCACTGGCTGTGACGGGCTTGCTCGACGAGGTCGGGGTGGTCGAGATCGACCCGGCCCTCTCGGACACGGCCACGGCACAGCGCGAGTTCGGGCTTGAGCCCGACTCGCTCGCCAACTGTGTCGTCGTCGGCGGGAGGCGCGAGGGGATCGAGCGGCTGGCGGCCTGCGTCGTGCTCGCCACCACCCGCGCCGACATCAACAGGGTCGTCAAGCGGTTCCTCGACGTGCGCAAGGCGTCGTTCCTCCCGATGGATCGCGCCATGGAGCTCACCGACATGGAATATGGCGGGATCACGCCCATCGGCCTTCCGTCCGGCTGGCCTGTGCTCGTCGACCGTAGGGTCATCGAGGCCAATGTCGTTCTCATCGGGTCCGGTCTGCGCCGCTCCAAGATCCTGCTCCCCGGAGCGCTGCTCGCCCGACTGCCGGGTGTCGAGGTAATCGACGGGCTCGCCGTGTAGCCGGGCACTCGGACTTGCCTGTAACTGCTGCGCACGAGAGGTACGGCGGCTACCAGAGGAAGATTGGTCGCCGAGATCCCGCTCGTCCTGCTCGAGCCCGCCGACGGCGCCCCGGAGTGCTACAACTCCAATAGGGCCAGGTGGTCCCATGTCGCTGGCAAACGACAGGCAGCGCAGAGGATCGGTAGGTCCCGAGACTGCCGGGCCAGCTGCGATCAGTCGAAGCTCTCGATGAAGCTGTCCTCGGGTGCTCTCGGGGACATCTCACTTGGCGGAAGGGCTGGGCCCCCGACTGTTCAACTCGAAGAAGCCTCCCAAGAGGAAACAGCCGGTTGACCCCGAAGGCGAACACGACCGCCAAGGCTGGCCGAACACCGTGGGCGAGCTGGGGAACACCTCCGTGTGCCGGAACTGTGTCCCGGCATCTTCAGCAGTCCACATGGGCTTGCCATCGACGCCTCAAGCGCGCCTGTGATCCGACGGGTCATGGCGAGACCTCGCCACCTGACCGTGTGAGGACGATCGCCGAACCGGCATGAGGGGCGAGCAGCGCAGCCTCCGCGGCTGCGAGGAAGGCCACTACAGCTAGCAGAAAGAACGCCGCGCGAAAGGGCCCTCCCCCCGTGCTGGCGGCACCGACGAGATGGTCGAGCGGATCGCCGGCTCGAAGAGCGAGGGCTCCCACCGCCACGCCGAGGCCCATGGTCAACTGCTGGATGGTGCTCGAGAGCGTGTTCGCATTGCCCATTCCCTCAGGCTCCACGTCGGCGAAGACGATCGTGTTGTAGGCCGTGAAGCCGATCGACCGGAAGATCCCGCTGACAACCAGGACGAGCACGATCAGCACGAGCGGGGTCCCGGCGGTGAAGCTTGCGCAGAGCGCGAGGGTGAGGCCGGCTGCGCCCGCCGAGGTCATGAGCACCGTGCGGAAACCGAACCGGTGCAAGATCGGAGTGGTGAACGGCTTGATCGCGATGTTGCCGGCAAACACCGCGATGACGAGCATGCCCGAGCGGAGAGGGCTCCATCCGAAGCCGTTCTGGAACATGAGCGCCAGGAGGAAGGGCGCGGCGCTGATCGCCAAGCGGAAGAACGAGCCACCAAGGCTCGAAGACCGGAACGTCGGGACGCGGAGCACACTGAGGTCGAGGAGAGGGTGAGTGGTCCTTTGGAGGTGGACGACAGCCCACCAGATCAACAACCCCCCTACGCCGATGCCGGCTCCGACAGCGCCCCAGGAGACGTTGCCGTCGGTGACGAGCTCGAGTCCGTAGACGAAGGCACCCAGCCCGACACCGGTCAGCGCAAAGCCCCGCCAGTCCAGGCCCGTTGTCGGGCCTGGCCGCAGATCGGGCACGATGCGCACGGCGACAAGCAGGGCGATGAGGCCCAACGGGAGATTGAGGACGAAGATCCAGCGCCATGACGCATAGGTCACGAGCGCGCCGCCGAGCGCCGGAGCAACGACCGGTGCGACGAGCGCCGGCCAGGTGAGATACGCAATCACTCGGATGATGTCGGCCTTGCTCGCGGCACGCAGCACCACGAGTCGCCCGACGGGCACCATCATCGCTCCGCCCATGCCTTGCAGCACTCGTGCCGCCGTGAGCTCACCGAGGCTCGTGCTGAGCGCACAGAGGCCCGAGGAGACGGTGAACAGGGCGACGGCCACCGAGAACACCAACCGGGCGCCGAAGCGGTCCGCTATCCACCCGCTCACCGGGATGAAGACCCCGAGGGCGAGCAAGTAGGCGGTGATCACGACATTGAGCTCGACGGACGGGACTCCGAACGAGCGCGCCATGCGCGGCGCGGCGGTGGCGATGATCGTACCGTCGAGGTTTTCCATGAAGAACGCCCCGGCAACCAGGAGGGCGAGGCCGATCCAGACCGGTCGCTCCCTGCGTCTCCACGCCTTGCCGTGTCCTGCCTCGCCTTCTCGAGCGTCGCCGAGGTCCTGGGCGCCCCGGCCGCCGAGGTGGGCGAACCGCGCCGTCTTCCTCAACGCAACGAGGGGACGATCTGGACCGGGCGGACGCTCTCCGACTCGCCGAGGCTGATCATCGCCCGCACATCGTCCGCCGTCGCCCCTCGCGTCTTGCGCATGGCCTCCACTCGGCCATCCCCCACGACGACGAGACGATCGGTCAACTCCCGCACGTCGTGAACGTTACGCGCGTTCCGACATGCGGCGGACCCTTAGCTCGCCGGAAGGATCTGGAGCCCGCAAGGGTTGCCGCCCTTGTCCACCGCCAAGCCCTCCTCCTGCTCGAGGACGCGGTTGATCAGCTCGCCGGCCCAGTCGATGCGGACCCTGTCGATGTCGTACTTGTTGCCGCGATGCGCGGCCGGACGTATGGCGACCCGAACGATGTTCGCGCGGAGGACCGCGCGTTGCTCGGCCAGCGTCAGACCATCCCACCAGTCGACGAGGTCGTCAGTGCTGCCGGGACCAAGGCTGTCGACGGCGATGTCCCCCAGCAGGGCGAGCTGCTGCCGGCTGGGCTGTGGCCGGTCAATTTGTACTCCCCCGGTGACACGGAGAGCGCGAACCTTCCTCTCTTGCCGACGGTCGCCGTGAACTCTCGGCCAGCCGAGCTTCTCGCTGTCACTTGCCCCGGCAGAGCGACTGGGGCACCGATCGCCGGACCCCCTTAGGACGAGGGTTCCGGCGATTGTTCAGGCGACTTGGAGGGGGTGCGCGCTAGCCGGGGAGACTCGTAGGGAGTAGAGGATCGTCCTGGCCGCCATGCCGCTGTCCGCGAGGCCGATGGAGATGACGACGGGCTTCTCTCGCCCCGGCACTGTGACCCTGAGTACGAGAATCGAGTAGACGTAGCTTGCGCCAGCGGCGATACATGCGTGTACCACCTTGAGACTCAAACAATGAGACGACGCCGTGACGCTCGGGGCGTAGGGACCACTATCGATCTGGACGCCGTTAACCGGAAGTTGCGGCCACTGACCGATGAGAGGACAGGGTACTGCGTAGAACTTCTTGTCCGTGCTCAGCACAACTGCGTCCCCGAGTCCGAGTGCCACACCGGCGACGGAGCAGATCTGTCCGATACCCATCGCGTAGTTGGTTCGCTTGACGGTCCAGTCGAATGGCACGGAAAAAGAAAGGCCGTCAAAACTGACCGAGCGCCAGGACGCAGGTCGCCGCGGCGCTGGTCCCGCTGCAAGCACAATCCGCCGAGGCGATGGAGCAAAGGTGCTGAGGACCCCAAGCGCGTCGGGTCCGTTGGCTGCGACCTCCATTCCGAGGGCAGGTGAGTAGTAGCCGGGGACGCCGTTGACAGTGACCCGATACAGGCGCAGTCCGTCTTGCCGAACCGACTTGTGCCCCTGGAGTGACTCCGGCGAGAAGTACTGCGACCTCATGTACACGAGTGTCACCTGGGCACCGGGGGACTGATTACTCAGGCACGATTGAGACACAGCAACCATGCCGAGAAAGATGGTCCCTGTGCTCGCGAACACCCCGCAGTACTGCTCGTTAGGGTAGACGACAGAGAACGACCTCGGTACGGCAACTTGCGCGTCCTTGTAGGCGACTTCTACCCAGCCGCTGGCTAGCGACGGCCGGACAGCTGCCGACGATGGGTGTAAAGGTGCGGCTACAGCTGCGCTCGCGCAAGTCACGAGCACACAGGAAACGACGAGCGCCGCTGACAGGGTTCCTTTCATGACACCTCCTCCAATGACGAGCGGAAGCGGGTCAACCGCAGCGCCATCATCGTCAAGAAGCATGTCGACGGGCGTTTCGCGTACTGGCTCACGGGTACACCGTTAGAACCGTGTCGGTCCACGGACCGTTGCCCGTAATGAGGTGTAGGTCGCCGTCGCTCGGCACCGCAGTTATGTGCGGATTCTCGGTGTCGATACCGAGCAGCCGGCGGCTCCGAACCTGCACAACGCTCGCGATTGTTGCCCGCTCGGCACCGGCACATCCCGGATGCCTCTAACGAGGTCCCGACAACAGCCTGAGTTCCTGGCCACGCCTGACGGCAGCCCGGCGGTCGTTTACGCCGAGCTTCATGTAGATGTTCTTCGTGTGGGTCCGCATCGTGTTGAGAGATACCATCAGCTCGCGGGCAATGTCGGGCCCGCTCAATTCGGAAGCGAGGAGGCGGAGCACCTCCAGCTCGCGGTCGCTGAGCGCCTCGACGAGTCCCTGAGTCCTCACCGGGTGGTGCGATGGCGGTTCCCAGCCCGACAACAGTTCTGAGATGTAGTCAGTGGTGATGCCCCTCCGGGAGGCTTCCCCGAGTAGGGCCTTCATGGCGTGGCCCTCGTCGACGAACAGCCGGACGTAGCCCTCAGGCTCTGCTGCCGTCAATGCCTGCTCCAGCGCAACAAGGGCCGACGCCCTGTCGCCGCCGTCTGCGGCGGCGAGCGCCTCGAGGATCAGGATCTCGATGACGCTGCCCTTCCTGGTTCCCGCTTCGGCTGCCGCCCGAAGACGTCTGAGGAGACCCCCCGCGCCCGCCCTGGACTCCTCCGCCCTGCCGTCGGCCTTCGCAGCAGCGAGGACCAGCCCTGTCCTGGGCTTGATCGGTGGTCCACTCGTCTTCGCTGCCAACGTGGCCGGCATGTTCGGCGTGCCTCGTCACAACCTCGGCGTGTGTGTTGTCCCAGTCTTCGCTTGGGAGGTCTGTCTGGCCATCTTCCTGATCACCAAGGGGTTCCGGTCCACGGCTGCGACCCCGAGCGTGTTTTCGGATGAGCGGCAACCGCAGCTGACCGCCGCTTGAGCGCCACTTTCTCTCCTGCCCGTCTGCCACTTGGAGCGGACGACGGGATTCGAACCCGCGACCCTCACCTTGGCAATAAATAGAGGCCCGGCCGTCCTACCTGGCTAAACATAAATGAATGCAGCATATCGGCCATTTTCTACTGTCAATGATTAACCATAACTGACCGTGTTTGTCAATGGCTTGTGGTATTTTCGTGGTGCAGATACCACGGCGATCCTGTACCACGTGCACCACAGCTAGACGGGATTTCTGCATCTCTGCCTGCGCTTTTAGCGCGCTAATCGGCATCCGACGCTGCCCGCGAGGGCAGGCCCCGCCGCCCGCTCTCCGACGGCCCGCGGCTGCCGTCTACCCGATGCTGTGCGCTCATTGCCCGCCATTCTATCCATCTCGTGTGACGGTGTGCTCGAGCACTCATGGATAGGTTGAACGGGTGCCTCTTGCGAAGTTCATAGCGCTCTGCCGGCTGTTCAGTTATGTCTGTGCCTCAGCGTCACCACCTCAACTAGCGCTTTCGCGGACATCGAACCGGCTATGCCGGCTCCAACCCTCACCTTGGTGAGGTGATGCCTGGGTACAAGAGAAGCGTGATTCGCTTTACCGAGGCGCTCGCGTAACCGTCTGTGCTGCCGGGCAGGACGCCTCCCGTCGTCGTCGGCGACACCCGAACTGACATTCTGGATCTCCTGCTGGACGGGGCCGACGAGCGGGTCAAACGGCCGCACATCGACGGCAGGCTTGGCGTGAACCGCGGCTGAGGAAGGCGGCGCGTCCATCCGTCAGCGACTGGGGGATGCCACAATCGGCCAATGAAGTCGCGATCGAGAGACCATCCGGCAAGAGCGACGTTCCTGCGGTTCGCCGCGGTCGGCTCCCTGCTCGCGTTGACAGGCGCCACCGGGCTGGTCGCGGCCAGCGCCGCGTCGCCGCGACCGATGACGACGACTTCCCGCGGCGCGATCGATGATCCGATGCCAGCTGGACGTGCGATGTCGACGGTCGTATCGGCTTCTCGCCACCGCCCGCCGAACTGGAACGACGCCGTGCTGCCGGGCCAGGTGTGCGGGTCCAACCGGCCGATCCACCTGCACGGAGGCCAGGCGTTCGTGAATTCGACGCGCTGGCCAGGGACGCCCCGAGTGCACGTCTTTCTCTCGACTATCCACGATGGGGTTCTCTTCACACACCAGCCGGTCGCCGCCCTCGACGTCTGGTGTGACAACGGCGGCGGGACCGCCGACGGGCAGCTTGCCGACAGCTGGGTGATCGAGAGCACCGCAGGAGCTGTCCCGACGGTGCTCAGCGTGCTCACGCCAGAACAACCCGCTGCATACGTCGTCGACCACGTCCCGTACTTCGACGGGGGCAAGATCGCCATCGGCGGTGGCCGGATCGTCGTCCACGAGCTGTGGTACGGACCTGCTGGAGACCCGACGTGCTGTCCGAGCGGCCGAGCGGTGAGCGTGTGGAGCTTTCAGCACAGCGGCTTCGTCCACGTCTCGACCATGGTCACCAAGCCACCGGCGCAGATCCCGTACTTGAACGACGCCGCGTCCTTTCCGACGCTCAGGAACGACGTGGCCGTGGGACAAGTCGCCGCGATCGATCGAGCTGGTCACTACGCGACCTTTTTCGTCTCGTGCGCCAGGACGGCGGCGGACCGGAAGCTGCCCGAGGACCGGTTGTGGAAAGTCGACCTTGAGCACGTCACCTTCGAAATGGAGACCAACCTGCTCGACCTGGCGCGAGGCGCGGTCTGGAAGGTGTCGCGGAGCGACTGGGTCCGTTACGCCCGCACCTACGGCTGGTCCGGTTTCCTCTACCTGAACTCGACGCCGCTCTTCATCACCAACGGCCCGGGCACCGACGTCTGCGGGGGCGTACTGAGTTAGGGGCGGCGATCGTCTCGCGGCGTACAAGCCGAGCCGAGTACTGATCCCGGTGCCTTGACCGGGCCGCGCTACCCGTTAGGCGTTCTTCGCGCGGCTTCCTGCCAGTCGGCGTCGACGTGCAGATGAACTGTTCTCCGGAGCACACTGAGAGCTGTCACCGACGTAACTGACGAAGGCTTTGATCTTCGTGAGTGACACGTTCTCTGGAGCACCGTCACCAACGTCTTGTTTGTAACCGACGACGGGCGTATCGTCTCGAGAATCGAACATATGTTCGATTCTCGTAGGGGGGCGCGTCGGTGCGTGTAGAGCGTGTCGTTATGCCGACAACGGAAACAGTGTCGTGGACGGTCGTCGACGACGAGGGGTTGCCGCTGGCATCGGCTGAGGCTTTCCTCGCTCACCTCACGGCTCTCGAACGTTCGCCCGAAACGATCCGTGCCCATGCCGTCAGCCTGAAGCTGTGGTTCGAGTTCCTCGCCCAGACGCAGCTGTCCTGGGACGAAGCGAGCCCAGAGGACCTGTCTCGGTTCGTGGCGGCGCTGCGCTCCCCAGCCGAGAACGTGGTCGTGCTCGATGGTGGGACCGCCCGGCGGGCGCCGGCGACCGTGAACCGGTATCTGGCCGGCGTCTTCGCCTTCTACGACCACCAGGCGCGCTGTGGCGTCGATGTTGCCGAAGGCCTCGTCGCCTGGCGGCGGGTGCAGCGCGGCTCCTATCGGCCCTTCCTGCATCATGTCACCGCCGGCCGGCCTGTCCTCACCCGGCCGGTCAAGCTACGCGTCCCGCGCCGTGCCCCGCGGGCACTGCAGGCCAAGCAGGTGGCGGTGATCATCGACGCCTGCGATCGGCTACGTGACCGGTTCCTACTCACGCTCTTGGCCGAGACCGGTTTGCGTGCCGGCCAGGCGCTCGGGCTCCGCCATGGCGATTTCGTCTCCCGTGACAAAGAGCTTCGCATCGTGCCGCGCGACGACAACGCCAACGGCGCCCGTGCCAAGTGTCGCGAGACCGCTGTGATCCCGATCACGGCGTCGCTCGTGCGTCTCTACAGCGAGTACATGCACACCGAGTACGGAGATCTTGACTCCGACTACGTGTTCGTCAACCTGTGGTCCGAACCGGTCGGTGCCCCGATGCGCTACGACGCGTTGCGCAAGCTGATCGCCCGACTGCGGGCCCGCACGGGGATCGAGTTCACCGCCCACATGTTCCGCCACACCCACGCCACCGAGCTGCTGCGCGCCGGGGTGCCAATCGAGGTGGTCGCCAAACTTCTCACCCATCGTTCGGCGGTTACGACGAGCCAGACCTACATCCATCTCACGCCCGAAGACCTGCGCGCGGAGCTCGCCCGCGCCGGCTTCGGGCGGATCGAGGCGGCACCGTGAGCACCTCCTCCTCTCAGGTCGAGCCAGCACCGGTGCTGTCCCAGGTAGTGCCGGCCACCCGGGCGGGTGAGCTGGAGGCGGCTTACGCGGCCGACCGTTGGGAGGCGGCGCGTCTCGGTGTGCCCGCCCGCCGGGGCCGTGATCGGGTGAGCTTCGTCCGCATCTCCCAGCCGTGGCTGAACCAGGCCGCCAAGCGCTGGGCACGCTGGCGCCTGGCCACGGGCTGCGCGTTCACAACGATCGCCGCGGGAGCACTCGCCCTTCGCCGCTTCTCGAGGTTCCTCGCAGAAGTCTCGCCCGACGCCGACGAGAGGGCGATCGACCGGCCGCTGCTCGAGTCCTACCTCGCCTGGCTGGCGGGGTCCGGGCTTGCACCCAACACCCGCCTGCAGTCCGTGGTCTTCTTGCGGAGCTTTCTCGAGGAAAACCGGCGGTTTCTGTGGCTGGCGGACGTGCCCTCCCGGGCAGTCATCTACCACGACGACATGCCCAGGCCCGGCAGGCCGACACCCCGGTTCGTGACCGAGACGGTGATGGCCCAGCTCGAGTCCGAGAGCAACCTTGCCGAGCTCGAGCCCACCACTCGCCATCTCGTGATCATCCTCACCGAGGCCGGGCTGCGTGCCGGAGACGCCTGCACTCTTGCCTTCGACCCGCTCGTGCCCGACAGCGTCGGGTGGCCGTGCTTGCGCTTTTACAACTCCAAGGTGCGACTCGAACAGCTGGTCCCCTTGAGCGCCAAGGGTGTCAGCGCCGTCAAAGCTCAGCAGCAGCTGGTCCTCGAGCGCTGGCCTAAGGGAAGCCCGTGGCTGTTCCCTGACGTCCGCGACAACCCCGACGGGACGCTGCCTTACGACTACCACTCCTTCTGTCGCAGGCTGCGCGCCTGGCAACGACGCATCAACTTGCACGATGAAAAGGGTCGGCCAGTCACGGTGAGCGCCCATCAGCTGCGTCACACCCTCGGGACCCGGCTCATCAATGCCGGCGTGCCTCAGCACGTTGTCCAGCGCGTTCTCGGGCACGCCAGCCCTGGCATGACATCGATCTACGCCCACCTGCATGACACCACGGTCCGCGAGGCCTTCGAGCGCTACCAG
This sequence comes from uncultured Acidimicrobiaceae bacterium, assembly GCA_963841155.1. Lineage (GTDB taxonomy): Bacteria > Actinomycetota > Acidimicrobiia > Acidimicrobiales > Bog-793 > Fen-455. The sequence goes on from CAWJBM010000003.1 coordinate 499,907, forward strand.
CAGACCCGCGTCGACATCACCGGCCGGGTGCTCGACTTCGACCCGGAAGCGCCTACGGCTGATGCGGAGTGGGTCAAACACAATCTCTCCCGCATCCAGGCGAGTCTCCCCAACGGCTACTGCGGCCGCCCGCCCCAGCAGGACTGTCCCCATCCCAATGCCTGCCTGACTTGTCCCGACTTCCAGACCACGATCGAGTTCTTGGACATCCACCGTTCGCAGGCCGAACACAATCGAGCGCTCATCGTTCGTGCCGAGGCCGAGGGGCGCCAACGCCTGGCCGCCAACCATCGCCAGGTGCAGACGAGCCTCGATCTCATTGTCGCCACCCTCGAGCGCCTGCAGGCCGATAACGATGACACGCGCTGACAACACCCGACATCTCGTCGAAGCCGCCAAAGTACGCCATGATCGGGCTCTCACGCGGGCGACAGACGCGATTCGGTCCCTCGAACGCGTTCGCGAACCCGTCACCTTCAGCAGTGTCGCTCGGGCAGCCGCAGTGTCGCGGGGCTGGCTGTATCGCAATCCTGAGCTGCGTGAGGCGATAGCCGCACGGCGACCCGCTCATCCGTCTTCAAAGGACCGATCGGTTCCTCTTGCCCAGCGAGCTTCGGCAGAGTCGCTCCGACAACGAGCCGACGCCCTACGGGAGCGGATCGCTCGCTTGGAGGAAGAGAACGCGGAGCTTCGCGAACGAGTGGCCCGACTATACGGTGAGCGACGGATCGACCAGCTGCTGAGCTCGGTCCCAAGGCCACTACGCCAGCGTCAGTGACATGTCACCGACGCGAGCGTCCTGTTGATCGGCCACTTCTGACCGTCCGCTCCGGGTAAGAGACGATCTGGCGCGGCTACAGGCGCTTGTCGGGCCAAGGGTCAGAGAGCGCGACCGGCTCATTTGGCGAGCGCCGAGTGCGGCAACGCCTTTACTCGTCAGGGCCGAACGGGCGCGGATGTACAGGCGCGGCGAGCGTCAGCGTCATAGCCAAGGTCGCGATCATGACGAAAATGAGCCTTCGCATCGCGTCCTACGGTTCTGGCCCCGGCGACGGACAATAGACGGAGCCGTCACAGATGGGCGGAGGCGCCTCGTCAACCTTCAGCGGCTGCGGCCCTGATGGCAGGACGAATATTTGCCTTGAGTACGACAGCGATAGGGCCACCGCCTCCATTTGATTGCTTTGGCCGTTTGCCGGTGGGTCGTGGCTGTAGACGAACTGGCCGCTGCGAGCTAAGCACCAAACGGCCCCATCGTCCAGGCTCAGGCACCACAGTCGTTGTCCGTGTACAACCCGGTAGAAGAGCCTGAGCGGCTGGGCGAAGCCGTCGCTGACGATCTGTTCCCCGACGAACATCGGAAGTCGGTAGGACTCGACCTGCATGACTTGGTCGTTGAATATGGGCACGTAAGGACCGACGCACTTCCACTTGGCCTTGACCGTCGCTTGCACGCACTCGTAGTCGGTCCCGTGCGTGCGGACGAAGCGGAAGGTGCCACGACGCAGTGCCGTCTGGTAGATGAAGTCGCCCTGGGTTTTGTTGGGTATCTCCGGCTCAGACCAGACCTTGAATCGCAGCGGTGCGTCGCCGTCGCCGTAGCTGAGCACGTAGGACGCAGCGAAGGGGACGCTCAAGCCGTGGCGTGCCAGGGCGGCGAATCGTTTGTACGCGGTACCGGCGGACGTGGCCGCATACGACTGAGGCGAACAGGTGAGAAGCGTCAGCGTCAGGGTCAGCGTCAGGGTCACCAAAACTCCCAACCTGCGCACCCTTGTCCCCTCAGACACCGCTGGCCGTCCAGTGCTCCCCACCGTCGGTGGTGGTCCAGAGTCTGTTCCCGTACCCGATCCAGTGGCCAACGCTTGGCGATACGAAGCCCAGGTAGCTCTCTCCGGGCACGGAGCTTGTCAGAGTTTCCGGGTCACGGACAACAGTCCGCCAAGACAGCCCGCCGTTGGTCGATCTCTCCAAGGCGTAGGTGAAAGGACCGCTCCCGCCTGCGTCTCCGGTCGCTGCCACGATGGTGTTCGCACTGGCGGCGGCGACCACGTTCGCGAACAGTGGAGGTACGGGTCGTCTCGGCCCAAAGGTCTTTCCCACGTTGTGTGAGACCATGACAAACGCCTGGTTCGAAATCCCCTTGGCCAAGCATTCCACGACGACTGTGCCCTCCGGGGTGGCGCTGGCGTCATAAGCGTCGACCTCGTTGGTTCTAGTCCACCCGCAAGGGTCGACTCGTTTGCTCCAGCTACGCCCCAGGTTCGCCGTGACGAAGAAGGTCGCATGGCTTGACACGCCGCCAGCAATGTTCCCGTAGAAGGCGATAAGGACCCGAGCACTGTCTGTACTGACAATCTGCGGAACTATTCCGGTCCCGCTGCCATCGAAGGGTGCGCGCACCGTCACCCAGCTCGTTGTCCCGGTCCGCTGTTGTTGCAGTGTCAGACCACATGGTCCCGGACAGCCACCTTCATCGTAGGTGAGTCGCCAGACCACCCCTGAGGCGACTGTGATGAGCGCAGCGGTCGGCTTTCCCCGCTGGCGATTCCAGGTTCGCCCGCCATTGGTGGTCGTGAACAGGTCCGGGCCGAAAAGGTAGCCGTCGTCGCGGTTAGCGAACACTAGGTGAGTGACGCAGCCGCCCGAGTTCTGGCAGGTATATGTGCTCCCGCCCGATAGCAACGTTCTACCTGCCGGGGTCGGGACCATAGTCCAGGTGCGACCACCGTCACCGGTGTACTTGATGATCACGCAAGTCGAGCAACCAGCTTTACCCTCGCCGAGGACCCAGCCTGCGAGGGGGGATATCCAGGTCGAATCCACCCACCAGGTCGTCGTGTTGCTGGCGGCTGCTGTCGTCGTCGGAGGGCTGGCCGAACTTGTCCCAGCGACGACCGTCAGAGTCATGACCACTGCCGCGACCGCCACGAGCTTGCGCATCATGGACCTAAAGCATGCCCGGTGACGGACACTGGAGCTTCCCGCACAGGTTTGGAAGAACTGCCTGCCTCCATGGCGTTGGTTTCGCTGGCAGAAGGAAGGCCGACTTGGATTCAGTCAGCGCCAGCGAGACCAGCTCTAGCTGGCTGGAGCCGACGAACCACTTGGCGTCGAAGGCCAGTTGCCCTGTCTTCGTGAGACAGAGGACGCCTTCGGGTTGGACGTTCAGGCACCAGAGGCGACGCCCGATGATCGTTCTGTGGGATAAGCGACCAGTGAGGTTCGTACTGAGGTTCTCAGTGACGAACATGGGCATCCGGTATCCCTCAACCCACATGCTTTCCCCAACGCTCAGCGAACCGAATGGGCCGACACATCTCCAAGGTTTTCGAGATGCCGCGCGCAGACACTCGTAGTACTTACCGCGACCGTCCTTGATGAACCGGAACGTCGCCGAACCAAACGGGGCTTCGTAGACGAAGTTCCCCTCGGGGTCCGAACCCACCACTGGCTCAGACCAGACCACAAAGCTAGGAATCTGACCTGTCGGGCTGTCCAGCGGAGGGACGAATCGGTAGGTGGCTTCGAACGGCTCGCGCAGCCCCTTGTGGGCCAGGGCCACGAATCGGGACAGCTCTGCACGGCTGACAGTGGTCGTGGCGGTGACAAGCGTTGCAGGGGAACCCAGCGGCGAGGAGGACGACTTGGGCGGGGGCAGCGTCGAACCGGTACAGGCAGCCGACACCAGCGTCAGGGTTATCACCGCGGTCATGCCGAGATTGCGCGCTGCGTTCATGGCGCACATCGAGGGTCGAGCGGAAAGATGGCGACGCCGGACCCGCCGTCGGTACCCACCCTGGCAAACGTGACGAGGTAGCCGTCCCCGAGGGCAAGCAGGATGGACGGAAGTGACGAGCCACCCGGAATGGGAAAGTCGCTTGGTAGTTGCAGCCGGGCCACGGTCGACACTCTGGGACCCCCGATGCAGTCAAGCAGCAAAGACCCACGGCGACCTTCTGGACCACCGATGTGCTCGAAGGCGAAAATCCCGTCCTCACCACTCCCGTCGACAGCGCCGTTGAAGCCCGCCAGTGCGCAGGTGACAGCCCTCGTGCAGGAAAGGGGAGCCAGCGACGCGGTGGAGAACGGGGCGAAATGCGTCATCATGCCCCCGCCTTGAATGACCCAGAGGATGTCTCCGGCAACGCCGAGCACGCGGGTGAGTTCGAACGGTGGCGTAGGAACGACGAAGAAGGAACCAGTCGTGGGGTCGAAGCGCTCGATTACTTGGGAATGAGCGGCGTTCTGGTTGATGACCGAGACGTAGAGGTAGTCCGAACTTGAGCCGGACGTGATCCCCACGACCTGCGAGTCGGGTGCCATCTCGGGCAGAACAACCGTGCTGAAGCGCCCGGTGTGGGGGTTCAGACGCGCAAGTCGAGCAGAGCTTGCGCCCAAGAACCAGAGCGCTCCGTCGTCCGCTGCCAAAGAGGGAGGGCTGAAAGTCGGGGGAATCGGCGTCCTCATCGTGACGGCAAGCGTCTCTTGGCTGAGTCGGATGATCCGGTACGGACAGCCCGTCCCGGCCACTACCCAGATCGAACCGAACGCCGCAACGGGAGGCGAGCTGTAGCCGAGGAACCACTGTGACCGAGCGAGGACATCGGTCTTCGGGTCGATGCGCTCCACCCGAAAGCCACTCTCTGGTCCCGAGGGCGAGTAGGAGACGTAGAGGTCACCGCCCGCGAATATCGCGGCCTGCGGATTGTCCAGAGGCATTACCCGAATGGGATGGAATCGCTGGTGCGTTCCGACATCGACCTCGACAAGCCCGCTCGATGGGACGTGCGTTGCCGGGATGGTGACCGGACCCGACCCGCAGGGCGAAGTGGCCGAGACGGTCCTCGGGATCGCGACCGTCGACGAGGCCACACTCGGGCTGGCGGCGAACAGCATCGAGAAGGCCATCATCACCACAGCGCCGAGCTTGGGAACCGCGCTCGTCATCATGTGAGTAAAACCTCATGCACCCACATGCGACCCTCGTCTGTCGTGTGCCAGACCCGACCTTCGACCACGGCCCAGCCGTCAACGGTGTTGACGAAATCGAGTGTGTTCGACGCCTGGACACCGCCGACGTTGAGCGAACCGCGAACGGTGGACCAACTTGTACCGCCGTCGGTGGTGCGGTAGAGGGTTCTGTCGATAGCTGCGAACCAGGTGGACGGCGAGACGACAGCTAACAGCGCGGGATTGGCTGCGGGCGACCGGTGTTCGACCCAGGCCCTGCCGCCGTTCGTCGTCGAATAGATAGCTGTGACCGCACCGTGCTCTGTTCCGTACCAGGCAGCAAGAGCGCCGTTCGAGCCTGACGAAAAGACCGGAGGCCACGCTTCACCGCCCGAAGCAGCGGAAGTGCCAGGAAGACGAGCGTGGCCCCAACGCCTACCCCCATCAGTCGACTCCATGACGCAAGGTCCACTTGCGAAATACCCGGTGAGCCAGAGAACGGGCGCACGCAATGTCCCCTGGGCTACGAGGCCGGTGTCGCCGCAACCGCTTGAGTTGTCAGGTGTTCCAGGCTTCCCCCCAAGGGACATGCTGCGCGACACCATAACCCAGTGCGCTCCCCCGTTTGTGGTCTCGTAGACGGTCACGGTGAAGGTTCCACCAGCCGCGCCGTTGCCGATGGCATCCCAGCCCTGCTGATCGTTCTGGAAGCTCACCCACGCCGTGCCAACGCCTTCTGGGAAAGAGCCGACCTCTGTCCACTTGCGTCCACTGTCTGTGGTGTGAAGCAAGAACACCGGTCGGAATCCCTCAGGTTCTGATGATTCGTACAGGCTGACGAAGAAGTCGGAGGGACTGAGAAACGCGGCTCCCGCCAGCCCGTTCGACAAAGCAAGACCTTTCCGTTTCAACATCGGAGGCGAGACATCGCGCCAGTGCGCTCCCCCGTCGGTCGTCATGAGCAGCGGGGTGGGGTTGTCCTCACTCGCCCATCCGACACTCGGGGTGAGGAAGTAAACGTCGTCAACATCTTGCGGCTGCCGGGTGTTCGTGGCTGTGCTCGCCTGTGTCCTAGTGGAGCTACCTGCTGGTGACGTAGACGGCGTTGAGGATGAAGCCACACTCGGGCTGGCGGCGAGCATCAGCGTCATGGCCACTGCCGCGACCATCACGAGCTTGCGCACCGTGGGTATCATCGCACCGCCCGTCACCTCCGCGGGGTCGCGTACGACGCCTGGTGGAGATGACAACAGCTACGTTCCGATGGCCGCAGAGGTCGGGATGCGCACGCTCGCTGACGGCGGGGTCGACTAGGTGCCAGCCTCGACGCGCAGGCGACCACAATGACCATCGGTGCCACCATCCCTGCGAACGGGCGCGGTTGCCGGGTGGGTCTCCCATGCGTACTCCTACGGCGTTGTCACCCT
>CAWJBM010000004.1:0-869480 GCA_963841155.1 uncultured Acidimicrobiaceae bacterium
GTTCGGGAGCGCCAGCCGGGCGGAGCGCCCGAACGTCGTTCGGTCTGTCTCCGGACCGGTACCCGGTCCCCTCCGCGCAGCGCAGATGAATCAATCTGATGTGATGAAGGAGCGCAACGCCGCTCTCGCGTGACGGTCCCGGGTGGTGCGGGCCGGCGTGCCCGTCATCTGAGCGGCATATCTACTGTTCTGGCGCCGCGGAAAGGCTGTTCTCCCGACCAACGGTCACCAGGCATCTCATCGGACGGGTCATACGGGACTTCGCGACATCTGCGTGAGCGGCAAGTCCGGTGACCATGACTGGTGCCCTGTGGCGGTTCGGTCACCGGGGCGTAGTTCATCTGCTGGAACCCCGGTCACATCCGCGCCTGCGGCGACGCCCGAGCTGGCATGTCCGGCGTGTCGAGACGCGATGTCGCAGTGGGGTCCGGGTTACCGGTGAGCCCCAACTCGGATCTGGGTCGGTTCAGGCGAAGCGGGATAGGCACAGGGTCGGGTCCCGCGGTTCCACTCGACCGACCGTGACGGCCGGGGAAACGGGGATGCCGTGTCGCCGGCGGATCGGCATCCGGAGCCACGCCAGGTCTGACGGGGTCTGCGAGAATAGGTTGTGAACACGATCGCGGTGCGGCTACGTGGCCTACCGCTGCCGGGGCGGTGGGCGGTTATCGGCGCGGCTTCTGTAGGCACGATCGGGGCGGTCGTTGGGCTGGTCGTTGGCCTCATCGTCTATGCACCGACTGCACTGTTTGCCGTCGTCGAGCTCGGCCTCCCTGCGGCCATCGTTGGCGGGGTCATCGGACTCAGCACGGGCGTCGTCGTCATAGCGGGCCGGCGAATCAAGCAAAGCAGACCCTGATTTCGAAGCCCCGGGTGCCGGCAGCAGATGCCGTCCGACAAGTCGATCTCCTTACGAGACACATCCGGGGAAGATCTAGCCCGCTACCAAGCGACATAACAAACGCAGCGCCTGGGCGCGGACCTCGTCGAACCTTGGGTGAGTAGCGGGAGGGAACCTCCCCCTCCCGCTCTCTTAGAACCGTACGTGAGGCCACAGAAAGCTATCCTCCTTCTGGGGCCGTCGATCGTCTGATTGAATCGGTCGTTGGCGCCGTGTTTCCGCACCGCGGATCTCGTCCAACTGACGCAGGAGTTGAAAACGGCACACCTACCCGACCTGCTGGCCACCTGCTGGACCTCGGCCGGTAACGTGGTCCCGGGCCGCAACGGCGACGTCAGTCCCCTCAGCGTGGAGGAGCGTGTCGCGGCGGTCGCGAAGGCGGGATACCGGGGGTTCGGGATCGCCGCCCCCGACCTGGTGGTTGTCCGCGACAGCATCGGCTATCCGGCGCTGGCACAAATGCTCGACGAGAACGGGCTTTGTCACCTCGAGGTCGAATACCTGCAGGACTGGTGGACAAGGGGAGACCGGCGCCGCGCCTCCGACGACGTGCGGGAGGTGCTATTCGAGGCGGCGGCCGAGCTCGGCGCGGACCACGTGAAAGTGGGTCTCGGTGACCGCGAGGACGACCTGGACGAGGAGCTCTTCGTCAGCGAGTTCGACCGTCTCGCCACTGAGGCGCACACCCACGGAACCCGGGTCGGGTTCGAGCCTCCGGCGGACTCCATGATGCCGACGATCTTTCCCGCCGCCGATCTCGTGCGCGCCGTCGCCAATCCCGCTGGCGGTCTTCTCGTGGACATCTGGCACATCTTCCGTAGCGGGACCGGCTACGACCAGCTCGTCGAGGTGCTGCCACCGGAGTACGTGTTCGCCGTCGAGCTGAGCGACGGCCGCGCGGAGCCGGTCGGCACGCTCTACGACGACACCTTCGACAACCGGCTGCCGCCCGGTGGCGGCGAGTTCGACGTGGTCGGTTTCATCCGCGCTATCGACGCTCTGGGATTCGAGGGTCCCTGGGGGCTCGAAGTGATGTCGACGGAGCTGCGCTCCTTGCCTGTCGAGGTGGCGACCAAGCGCGTGTTTGACGCGGCCGAACGCGTCTTCGAGGTGGCCCGCGCCGGGGAGGGCCGAGCCGGAGGATGACACCAGAGCCCGGTGACGGTTGCTGGAAGAGCCTCCGCGACGAGCGCTGCGAAAGTCCGACCCTCGCCTTCGGTCGCAACCGGCCCGGCGGGCACGGCCTTCTCGGTGGCAGAGGCGTGGATGTCCACCGCCTGGCGATGTCACCTCCGCTCGTCGCCAGAACTGCAACGTCTTGGTTTGCTCACAGTGTCGCTTCTGTGTCCGGTTGCTCGACGGCCCTGAGGTCTTCACTCGAAGCCTGCACGTGGACACCTCGGCAGACACGACGGCGGCCGATAAGGCCATATCGTCGACTCGGGGCGGGTCCGCGATGCTCCCGGCACACAACCGGCTGAACGTCCTGACGCGTCACCATCCCGGCGGTCTTGGGCGGGCTTCGGGAATGATCATGACGTCTTATGGGGGCGGCTGCATCGGGAAAGAGACTGGTCGACCTTTGTGTGGCGACCGTCTCGGCGAGCGGGTCGATCGACCCCATCACCGTCCTCGCACTTACTTGTGTGAGGCGCCAGTTCGCTACTGAACGCTGGCGGTGCTCGGCTGCGGTGGCGCGGTCGTGCCCGGTCGCGGGAACCGGCGCAGGAAGCTGTTGCCAGCGCCTTTCCCAGCGACCACCATGGACCGATGACCGCTGCGAACCGCCGCGATGAGGACGTGCCTGAGCGCTGGACGGCGTCGGTCGTCTACCCCAACATGTGGGTCGACCCCGACGCGGATCCCCGAGAAGGAGGACCCGAGCCCAGAGACGAGCGCAGCACCGTGCTCAGCTATCTCCGTGCCTACCGGCTCACGATGGAGATGAAGTGCGCGGATCTCGAGCCCGGGCAGCTCGCCATGCGCTCGGTCCCGCCCTCGACGATGTCGCTGCTCGGGTTGATCCGCCATATGGCCGAGGTGGAGCGGCACTGGTTTCGCCGAGTGATGGCCGGCGAGCATGCACCACCACGCTTTGGCAGCGAGGACGATCGCGACGATGACTGGAATGGTGCGGTCGACGACCCGGGCGTCGTCGCCGAGGCGTGGGACGCATGGCGCGACGAGGTCGCTTTCGCGGAGCGGTTTGTCGGCGGCGTGGACGATCTCGGCACCGTCGGGTGCCAGAGTGACGGCTCGACGGTCCCGTTGCGCTCGGTGCTTGTACACATGGTCGAGGAGTATGCCCGGCACTGCGGCCACGCGGACCTCTTGCGCGAGCGCATCGACGGGCGCACCGGGCAGTAGCCGCCGGCAGGCAGTCGCGCACGCTGGTGGGCAGCGCCATAGTCCGTTCGGTCGTGCTGTGGATCACGAAGCGTACGCCCCCTCGCTACGTTGGGGGCTAGGTCCAGGAACCGTTAGGCAAGCGCATTCTGGGGCATGGCAGCGATCGGCAAGAGCGTCACCGCTGTTCGGGCGTGTCCCTGCGACTGTCGAGCCATAAGGTCCAGGGCCGGACTTCTTTGATACGGAACACGCCGCCTACTGTCCAGGGGTCGTCGCTGAAGATGGACCGCAGCTCCGGTTCGTCCCGGGCTTCGACAGCAAGTAGCGCGATGTCGTCGTCGCTGCCGCCGCCGATCGGGCCACCCAAGATGATGATTCCCCGCTCGACAAGCTCGTCGGCGAACGCCGCATGTTCCACCCATGCCTGCTGCTCACGTATCTGGCGGCTGTCATCCCAGTTCGGACCCTTTTCAGTGGTGACCGCGAAGACGGCCATGACACCTCCCCAGTCAGCCGTAGGCCACCGTCCATGTCGCAGGACTTGCCGGTGATCTCGCACTCCGTTAGCCGACCGCGTGTCCCCGTTCGTCGTCAGGCGAATCACAGGCGGTCGGCTTCGCGGTAGGTGTCCCAGAGCCTACCCAGTGGCCGGCGCCGTCCTGCCCTCCATGTGCCGTTCCGGGGCAGGCGCGACAAGACGCCGCACCGAATAGCAGCATTCGCGAATCGCTTGTCGCGACCGATCAGACGGCTAGGGGCGCTGTTGGCCGGTCGCGCCTCCTGCCGAGTATGGACTGGGGCCTGGGCAGCCGATCGAAGCGTGGTGTAGTTCTGTTCTGCCTCCGCGGTGGCCGCGAGGCGTCAGCCTGCGCGCATCGGCAGGCAAGGTCGGCGCTCCCTCAGTCGCTCACGCCCGCAACTCGCAGACGGGTCATCGCAGCGCGCACAGCGCATAGATTGCGATAATGCTGACTAACCGTTCTCTTCCGAAGACCACCGTCATCCCTGTGCTCGTGTACCCGGACGTTCGCGCCACGGTGGCCTGGCTCACGACGGCATTCGGGTTCGCCGAGCGCGTGCGGATCGGTGAGGCTCACCGTTCGCAGATGCGCATCGGGGACGACGGCTCAGTGATCGTCGCGGATGTAAGGGGCGAGCAGCAGCCGCCGCAGCCGGGCATCGTCTCTCACGTCATCAAGGTGCGCGTGGGCGACGTCGCCGCCCAGTTCGAGCGAGCTCGCGCATGCGGCGCTGGAGTGCTCGAGGAGCCGACCGAGCAGGAGTACGGCGAGCTTGAATGCACCATCGAGGACCTAGCCGGACATCGCTGGCAGTTCACCCAGACCGTGCGGGACGTGGCGCCCGAGGAATGGGGAGGAGAAACGGTGGCGCCGTAGCCGTCCGGTCCCATTCGGAGATGCGCGATCTGGCGGGCCGGACCCGAACAGAACGAGCGCCCGGAGCGCCGCCGTCCCGACCGAATCCGGCGTGCCTCGTCACGTCGATGTTCGCCCGACCAGTGTCGCCCGGGCCACGCATTCTCCACGATGTTCAACGAGGTGCTGCATGCAGCTCCTGAAGAAGACGGGACTGTGAGCAACGTGAGGCCGACAGTGCCCACTGGAGCGGCGATGACTTCGCGTGACGACACGACGATCAGATGTCACGAGGTCGAAGCCGGCCCTGCAGTCGTATTGGCAAATGGGGCCGGACAAACCTCAGGCAACCTGCCCACGACGCCAGAGGACCTCGCCGATCAGTTCGCGCTCTACCCTCCCTGTCGATCGGCGAGGTCGTGGCATGAGGAGTCCGTGCGGCGAGGACCACGGCATCGACAACAGCGTCGAGGACCTCGATACCTCCGAGCGACATCCGACGCCTGTAGGCGGTACACCTGCCGAAGTCGGATCAGCCAGACTGTCGTGATGCGCTGTAGCACCTAAGGCGACGTTTCCTCCACGACGATTAGGTCGACGAATTCCGGAGCGCCGTCGAAGATCTCCGCCATCGTTGCCCTCACGGCTTGCAATCCCTCCTGGCGTCGCTGATCGTTCTCGCCGCGCGAGCCCTCTCCTCGCTCTCGAAGACGACCAACATGTAGACCCGGCTCGGGTCCTTCTGGTCCCGCATGGCCGTCGAGCGCAGCAGACCTGAACCTGGCTGTTCAACCGCCTGCAGCTCCTCGAACAGTCGCGTGAGCCCTTCTTCCTTGCCCGGCCTCAAACGTGTCTTTATGAGTTGTGCCCACATATCGGCATCCTCTCCCCTGTCACGCCGTTGCGTAGCGCTCGAGGCCAGCTGCTTGCAGCTCTTCTGGCGGCATCGCCACTCGATAGTGCACCGACGCGTCGAAGGCGAGCATGAGCGGCTCGGTGACGTGGGGCACTTGGCTGGCCCGCTCGATCTCGATAACCATTACGGCCCCGCGCCCGACCCCGTTGTCGGTGAAGTAGATGACCTCGGGCTTTATCGCTCCGAGGGCCTCACCGATCTTCTGCCCCGCCGTGCCTTCGCGGACATAGGTGTTGAACGGCTCCAATGGAAAGCTGACCTCAACGATGAATTTCATTGAATCCCCCCTTGGGTCGATCGGCAGGATGCCGGTCGATTCCGAGGAAAGCTAGCAGTCCGTCTCGAACAGTTCACGCGCTTTCCGCAGCGACGCCACCAACCGGGGGTCGTGAAGCGTTGGGCCTTGCCAGCAGTACCCGGCTGCACTCGTGGACAAAGCGCCGGAGATGGCCTCGAGGCCGCAGCCGAGCCACCCGGCAACCCGTCGATCGGGATGGTCTCATTGGGCTGCGTGCCACCAGCGCCGGCGGCGGACTCGATGATCCCGCCGGCCAACACCTCGCGCACCCGGTTGTTCCCAAACTCGGCGATGTGCAAGGTTCCGTCGGAGGCCACGGCGAGCCGACTGGCGCAGCCTCGCCCGGACAGCTGGACCGCCGTCGCCGGAGTAGCCCGCCCGACCCGTTCCCGCGATCAGCTCGAAGGACCCGTCCGGCAACCTTGCCACGACCTGGTCGAGCGACGGTTCGGAGATGTAGAGCTTCGGCCCGAGGCCATCGGACCCGGCTGGAGGTGCGCGACAAGGGTCCCACTGGCGCCAGGGATGTCGGAGTTGATCGAGTGGAACGCTGCGACCGTGCCCTTGGCACGCCGGCCGAGTGGTCGCCGCAACCCGCAGAGATCCAGAAAGCTCGGGACGCGCGCCCGGAGCCCCGTGGCGTCACGCCGATGGACACTGCCGATACGCAGAGGTTGCCAAACGGAATGGACCACGGGATGACGAGCAGAACGGCAGTGTTCGGGCAACGCTGAAGAGAATCTGCGACCAGTGTCACCCGCAGGAGGGATCTGCGGCATCTTAAGAGGTGGTGGCTCTGTCCGACGCCGAGCTGTACGGAAAGCACGCTGAGGAGCTCACGCGCTTTGCCACGGGTCTGGTGGGACCCCAGGACGCGCCCGATGTCGTCTCGGCAGCCGTGCTGGCTTGCATCTTCTCCAAGAGGTGGCCGGGTGTCGAGAATCCTCGCGCCTATCTGTTCCGCGGCGTGCTCAACGAGGCCCGGCGGCTTCATCGGGCGACCTCGCACCGGCTCGCACGCGAGCGACGCGCAACCTCGCCGAACGCAGTGGATCCACCCGATGTCCGGCCGGAGATCCTGGCAGCTGTCATGGGGCTGAGCATCCGCCAGCGGGCGGTCACCGTCCTGACGTACTGGTCCGACCTCGACCCATCCTCGATAGCGCTGTTGCTCGGCATCTCGAAAGGATCGGTTCGCCGGCACCTCGCGCGGGCCCGGTCAAGACTGAAGGAGCGACTCGATGACAACGCGTAGCAGCCTTGACGCGCGCATTCTCGCGGCCGTGTCCGAGGTCGTGGGAGCAGCCCCTCCCGCTCCGCCTTTCCCCGACGCCGATGCACGGGTTCGAGCAAACCGCGCTGCGGTGATGACCGCCCGTCGGCACCGGGTCGAAGTGGTGCTAGTCGCCGCGGCCGTCATCGCCGTGTTCTTCGTCCCGCTCCCGCACGTGAGCGTCTTCAATCGCCTCGGCCAGGGTCCGACCAACACTGTGCCGGTCACACACCCCGCCTGCGCAGGAAACATGATCCCTGCGTCCACGCTCTCCGCGATCACCTTCTTCGACGCGACAAGCGGGCTCGGCGTGTGGTCGAGGAGCACCCATTGCGGCCCTCGGCTCGCATCGACACGGGACGGTGGCGAGACCTGGAAAGTAGTCGGCGGCGCGCTCCCTGCTCCCGTCAGTGGCCTCTCGGAAACGCCGACAATGGTCTTCCCGACAGCACGCGTCGGTTGGGTAGACGGTGGGGGCGTGCTCCTCATGACCCGCGACGGTGGTACCTCCTGGAGCGTGGTGCGACTCGGAGGCTGGGTGGCGACGATCAGCGGGTATGGATCTTCCGTCTGGGCCTTCGTGGCCACGTGCAACTCGGCGGCGAGCACGTGCCGCTACCGGCTCGAGGCAACCACGCTCGGCAGCGAGTCCTGGCGGGAGGTCGGGTTGCTACCGGCATCGATGGGCAACCACGGCATCGTCGTCGCTCGGCTGACCGCTTGGCGCGCCGTAGTCGACAACGGTCAGCAAGGGCCGACCCCAGCCTTCGTCACGACGGACGGTGGCAAGCACTGGTCGGCTGTGAACACGTGTGGCTCCATCCAGTTCAGCCCGGGTGCTCTAGTGGCGACGAGTCCACGTCATGTCTTGGTGCTCTGCCTTGGGGGTGCAGCCGCTGGAAGCGCTCTCAAGGCGCTCTTTCGTTCGAACGATGGCGGGAAAACCTGGGAGGCAGTCGCGATCGACCGGGGTCTCAATTTGCCTCTCGCCCAGAATCCGATCCCGACCGATGAGGGTGATGTCCTGGAAGTCCCCTCCGTCAACCGGCTCTGGATGGCCACAGAGAACTATCTGTCCGGCAGCCTCGACGGAGGCAAGACCTGGTTCCCGGTACGCGGCCTTGACTTTGATGGCGGAGGGACCTTCGCCAGCTTCTCGTTCGTCAGCAGCAGGAATGGCTGGCTCCTCGTGCCCTACAGCGGGCTCTGGCGGACGACCGACGGTAAGAGTTGGCGGGCCGTGGGCCCGAGACCGCGGACCCCCTCGACCAAAGTCGACAGAGTGCCGGCCCCGGCTCCAGGTGCTCGTCTGCTCGAATCGAGGTTGATCCCGGTACCGTCGTGCCCGCCCCGTATCTGGCGGCAATCGAGTTCCTGAGCTCCGACACCGGCGTCGGCCTCACGGCATCGATGATCGATTGTTCCATCGGTCAGGCTGGCAGCGAGGACGAAGCGTTTCCCGTCTGGCAAGTCGTCTCGACCGACGGCGGTCGAGTCTGGAAAGCGGTCGGGTCCGCGCTGCCGAAGCCGCTCCTCCCAAGTTTCACCAACACCGACATGGCGTTTTCCTCGACGAGCCGCGGCTGGGTCGAAGCCGGTGGAGCCCTTGCCTACACCAAAGACGGCGGGCGCCACTGGAAACTCGTTCGTCTCGGCGGGACCGTCACCGCTCTTCAGGCAGACGGGCAGACCGTCGCCGCCCTAGTCGACAAGGCCGCCGTCCATGGCTGGGCGGCCGTGTGGCGCCTGTCGCCCGAAGGCGACGTTCGCTGGGCAACGTCGCGCATTCAAGCCAGCGGGTTCGGAACGGTAGTCGACGAACTTGCTGTCCTTCCACACACCGGTGAACTCGTAGTCGTGGTTTCGCGAGTCGGCAGTGGCCACATCATGGCCGCCGAAGGTGCCGGCTCTCGGTGGTCCCGCCTCGGTGAGCTCTGTCCTGACTGGGGCATCGACGCGGTCATCGCGACGGCCGGCGATTCGCTCGCTGCCGTCTGCGGCATCGGTGTTGGCATGAACAAAGAGCCGAAGATCTTCGCCGTCTCCCTCGACGGTGGGCGGTCGTGGCAGACCCGTTCTGCCTGGCGAACTGGGTTAGCACCAAATCCTTCCGGGCTCCCGATCTCCGATTTCTTCAGCGTCGCCGCCAGCCCGGATGGCGATCTCTACATGGCAACGACCATGGAGGCCGCGGCCTCCCGGGACGGTGGACACAACTGGGTACCGATCGAGATAGCCGGTCCAGGAAAGGTCCTTCCGGCCAACAGCTCTGCCGGGGGGCAGTTCAGCTTCGTGAGCCAAACCCACGGTTGGTTGCTATGGCAGTCGGAGGCGTTGCTGCAAACCGTCGACGGAGTCCACTGGACCGTTCTCTCGTCTGCGCTTCCCGGGACCTGACCGAGTCTGGCCGGGGCCAGCGCCGAAGCTTGCGACGCTTGGGCGGCGGGCTCCTGCTCCCCACGGCGCGGAGACACATCGACAGTCCAGATCCGAGCTCCCTCAACCGAGGCACGCCCGCCTTGCCAGTCGCAAGTTCCCGGTCGGCGCCTGTCGGGCTGCAATGGTCGCCAGTCAGCGCGGCCTGGTGACTCGACGCAACGATTGGGTCACCTCGTGCGTGTAATTGGGCAAGAGGCTGCATAGCTGGGCAACCAGGCCGAGGTAGGCGAGTGGGCAGGGAAGAAGATGAACACGAGTTCGACGCCCTCTACCGCCGCCTCTCGTCTCGAATTATGGGCCAGGCGTACGCGATGACCGGCAACAGGGCCTCAGCGGAGGATCTGACCCAGGAGGCATTCGGTCGCGCGTGGGTTCGATGGGGCCGGGTGCGCCGACTCCAGAATCCGGAGGCGTGGATAAGGCGAGTGATGATGAACCAAGCCATCAGCGATTGGCGAAAGCAGTCAAGGCCCGATCTTGCGGACCCGAGCGCTCGAGCCGGAGATGAGCCGGATGCCGATGCCATTTGGCTCGCAAACGCGCTGCGCAACTTGCCGGCGAACCACCGTCGAGCCGTCGTCCTGCATGACGCGGCAGGCCTGACGGTGCCCGAGATCGCGCGGGAGCTCCATGTCCCCGCGGGAACGGTGAAGTCATGGATCTCTCGGGGTCGGGCCGCTCTGGCTGTTCTACTGGCTGACTCCAAGGAGGACATCCGACATGGCCGAGGATGAAGTCCGAGACCTGATCTCTTCGGTTGCGCAGCGAGGCGCCGCCCTCGGGGTGAGCACGCTTCCCGAAGAGATCCGACACAACTTCTCTCGAAGTCGACACCCCGACCGCCGGATCCCAACCGCGTCCGTTCTCAGGCGTCGAATCAGCGTGGTGGTGGTGGCGGCGCTCATCTTGGCGGTGTTCTTCCTGCCTCTGCCGCACGTGAGCTTGTTCAGGCACCTTGTCACCCCCGCCGGGCCGTCGACCACGGCCAGCGTGCCCCCGACCGTACCGAACACGTCCTCCACCGGTCCCCGCACCATTGGCCCGCGCCTGGCGGGAGTAGACGGAGCAGCAGCCTGGGCGTTGTCGGCGACTCAGCTGTCGGTCTCGGACGACGGCGGGCGGGACTGGTCCGATCTGGCGCTTCCACGTGGCGTGTCACCCGGCGCCGTCGCCTCGATCGCGGGAGCATCCGACGGAGAGCTGTGGCTGGCGACCGTAAAGGGCACCAGCACCGTCAAGCTCTATCGCAAAGAAACCTCGGGCCCGGGCGGGTGGTCCTGCGCGACGCTGGTGCCGGCATGGTCGACTGCCGCTGCTGGGTTTCGGTTCCAGGCGAGTTCGGTGATGATCACGCCAGGTCCGAGCGGCATGGTGACAGTCGTCGCACTCGATGGGTTGACCCACAGCGAAGCTATCCCCAGGCTGTTCGTCTCCTTGGACAAGGGCGCCACGTTCCGGCAGTACCCGATGCCCATCACGAGCGCTCTGAACGCCTACTGGCGATCGGTGACGTTCATCACGCCTCAGTCGGGTGTTGTGGTCAGCTACGGGGCGGGCACGAAGCAGGCGGTCTTCTACACATCAGACGGCGGAACGTCGTGGTCGCCCTCGGACATCGCAGGACTCCCGGCGAGAGCTACCGCCGTGTTCGGCACTCCCTTCTTGGAGGGCACTGACATCGACCTCCCGGTCGTAGCGTCCACCAGTAAGGGCGGCGAGACCTTCGCGCTGTACGTCAGCCGCGACGGCGGTGCGAGCTTTGCGGGCCCGATCGGCAGCGTCATCAGCGCGGATTCTTTCGGCCTAGGCCCGTCCCCACTGGCCGCCTACGGACAAACCCTCTGGGTCGTGGGCGAGGCAAGAACCTACGAGTCGGGGAACGACGGGCGGAGCTGGAGAACAGTCAGGTCCTCGGGTCTCCCGCCAATCACGGCCATGAGCCTCACGAGTCCTACCGCTGCCACCGCCGTCGCCGGGATCTCGAGCTGCGCACGGGTCGAAACCGGCTGCGCGTCAAGGACATACTTCGTCCGGACCACGGATGCCGGAAAGACGTGGAACGCCTTGTCCGATGTGCCGAGAACCACGAGGACGGTGCCCGCGAGCGGCCAGAGTCTGCGACAGGTTTGGCCGGTCGGAGCCTCCACGGTGTGGGCGTGGACGCAGGACCTCTCCGGCACCCGCGCGCAGGGACTGGAGCAGAGCACCGACGGTGGGAAGAACTGGAACGACGTCACCCCACCGGGCATGGACGAGCAAGTCGGCGACCACATCATCAGCGGCTTCTTCGCTCTCGACGCCGACCATGCCTGGGTCACCTACGGCGGTATCGCCTCGTCCGCTGCGCAAACCATCGCCTCCACTTCGGACGGCGGCCGTCACTGGACGGTCGTGAGCCGTCTTCCGAGCACTTACGGCTGCGAGCTCCAGTTCGTCACGCCTTGGGACGGATGGTGCGCGGTGATCGGCGGCGCAGCGGGATCCGAGGGCGTGGATCTCTACGGGACCGAGGACGGTGGCAAGCACTGGAGTCTCGTCTCCGAATCCGGTCCGACCGGGACCACCAACACTCCCGGCGCGCTCCCGTTCGGCTGCGATAAGAACGTTCAGTTCGCCAGCCCGAGTGTGGGCTGGGCCTACTTTCATTGCAACGGAGGCCTGGCTCCCCTTTACGAATCCACGGACGGCGGGAGGACCTGGGTCAGCCGCGGCGTGGCGGCGCCATCAGTCGCCCCGGCCGGCGGCTCAGGCTTCAGCGGCTCTCCTGTGCTCGCAGGCGCCAACGGGGCGGTCGGGTTCACAAGCGGTGGTTCAGCGCCAAAGACA
The DNA here is from genome assembly GCA_963841155.1 of uncultured Acidimicrobiaceae bacterium. GTDB lineage: Bacteria > Actinomycetota > Acidimicrobiia > Acidimicrobiales > Bog-793 > Fen-455. The sequence continues at coordinate 12,379 of CAWJBM010000004.1, forward strand.
ACAAGCACAGTCGTCTATGTGAGCACCGACGCCGGAGTCTCCTGGCATCCCGTCACGCCACCGGGACGGCCCCAGGAATGGCTCGTGGACACCATGACACCGCTGAGCTGGCGGCTGGTGAACGGCGACCACATCCTCGCAACCGACGACGGCGGGCGAACCTGGCGGACGATCACGAGCAACGTCAGCTTCGCCCTTTCCTCTCCGGTAGTCGACTTCGTGACGAATCAGGTCGGGTGGATCGAGGGCTGGTCGAGCGTGAGCGGTGGCTCTTTGCGGCGAACCACCGACGGGGGCAGCAATTGGCGGAACGTGGTGGTACCTGGCACCTGAGACTTGACCTGCACTGGACGGCCCCCGGCGCGATCGGCCCGCCGGAGTCTTGCCCGGACATGGCCATGCGGCCGATTGTTCCCCTCGCCAGCTCGTCGGGCGGACCGACGGAGACGGCTGCTTGCAGCCGATTCGCCAGCACCAGGTTCCGGTGGCTGCGACAGGACCGGGACCTGCGAGCGACTGATGGGGGGGGACCCGCAGTCACTGCCGGGACGACGCTGAACTAACGTCGGACCCAGCGGGTTCCGAAGCGCTTGGGGCAATGCGCCGCAGCGCTCTGTCGCTTCACGGACCGTACCTGTCATGTTCTCGAGGAGGCCCACCATGACCAATGACGCCGGGCTGCACGAGCCCGAAGACCGGATTTCGCCCGAGACGGCCGACAGGCACCGTGCGATCGTGTCGCTCGAGGAGGAGCTTCAGGCGATCGACTGGTACGACCAGAGAGTCGACGCCACAGGTGACGCCTCGTTGGCCGCAGTGTTGGCGCACAACCGTGACGAGGAGAAGGAGCACGCCGCGATGCTCCTGGAGTGGCTGCGCCGCCACGATGTGGTCCTGGATCGCAACCTTCGCACCTACCTGTTCACGGTCACGCCGATAACCGGGATCGAAGCCGAGGCCGAGGCGAAGCTCCCCGGCGACTCCGAGGCTCCCGGAGTGGCGGGCACCTTCGGGGTCGGCAGCCTGAGAGGAGAGTCGTTGTGAACCACCTCCTGCGTTCCCATGCTCCGATCACCGACATCGCCTGGAGCCGGCTCGACAGCGAAGGCCGCGAGCGGCTCGTGCCTGCGCTCGGCGCCCGCAAGCTGGTGGACTTCTCGGGCCCTCTGGGCTGGGGCCACTCGGCCACGAACCTCGGGCGGGCTTCAGATGTCAAGGCTCCCGGCGAGAACCTGCTCGCACGCCAGCGCCGGGTCTTGCCGCTGGTCGAGCTCCGGGCCCCTTTCGTGATCTCGCGCCACGAACTGCTCGATGCCGACCGAGGGGCCACCGATCTCGACCTGACCGAGCTCGACGCGGCGGCACGGCGCATCGCGGTCGCTGAGAACATCGCAGTCTTCCACGGCTGGGCGGAGGCCGGCATCGTCGGAATAGCCAGCGCGAGCACTCATGGACCCATCACGTTGGGGACCGTCTACGCCAGCTATCCAGGACACGTGGCCAAAGCAGTCGAGACGCTCCTCGAGGCCGGCGTGAGCGGTCCTTACGGCCTGGCCCTCGGTCCGCAGGAGTACACCGGCGTTGTGGAGACGACCGAGCACGGAGGGCTGGTCGTGCTCGACCATCTGCGCCAGATCCTCGGCGGTCCTATCGTCTGGGCCCCGGGAGTCGCCGGCGCGGTCGTGCTCAGCCTGCGAGGCGGCGACTTCCTCTTCGAGTCGGGAGAGGACCTGTCCCTCGGTTACAGCCACCACGACGCTGACAACGCGTATCTCTATCTGGAGGAGAGCTTCAGTTTCCGGGTCGCGACGCCCGAAGCTGCGGTGACGCTGACCGCCTGAGCGCCGGAGCGCTGCCTGAGCGCCGCTCCACTCGATCTGACGGCCGGCGCTCAGCCAGCGGTGCGGAAGGCCTCGACGCCGGCGGCGGTCGGCACCAGGAGCATCCCGTCACCGATGCCGGGTGTAGCGAAGTGCTCGAGCGCGTCGGTACCGCGGCGGATGAGGACGTGGCCGTTGACCGGGTTCATGCCGTACAACAGGGCGTTGTCCCAGTCGAGGGCCCACACCAGGCCGCCCGCCACGATCGGCGGCCCGTTCGGGCTCCCGGACGAGGGCGACCACACGCGGTGGAACGTCATGGCCGAAGTGCTGACCTGGAACGCCTCTGTCCCGCTTCCGCACGCTGCGTAGATGAGAACCTCTGCAGCCTTGCCTGTGCCGATCACGTCGGACGCGTCCGCGCCGAAGTCACCGCCTCCGGGACATGCCTCACCGGTGTAGGCACCGTGGCCGATCCCGGCGAGGTGCCCCTCGCGCACGAGGTACCCGTAGTCACCGCTCGAGGATGGCTTCCCGGCGACGAACAGCAGTGAAGTCCCCGGCACGTTGATCGGCCCGGCCGATCCGAGGTCCGAATCATGGTCGTTGAGCTGGATCCAGTTGCTCGGAGCCCAGTAGCCGATCCGCTTCAGCGCCGGGGACAGCTCGACCACCGCGTCCCCCTCGTCGAAGTCTGCAGCCGTGCTGGAGCTCCCGTTGCCGGTGGCGACGTACAGGTCACCTTGTGGCGACACGACTGCCCCGTTCGTCTCCCAGACCGCGCCCTCGCGCTGGGTCGGCACCTGATAGCTCCCAAGCGGCCCGGTCCCGGAGACCGGGAGGTCGACGATGTAGCCATGGTACTGGCCGCAGTCGCCGGCGAGGCCTCCGAAGCCGACATAGAGCCGCCCGTTCGCGAGGGTGATCGCAGGACGCTGTTGCTGGGCTGGGATGAAGTAGTGGCCCGGGTTGTTGCCCTGCGGCGGGTCGATGTCGTGGTGCCAGAGCACGCGGTGGCTCCCCAGGCTGATCGCCACGAGCCAGTGCCGGATTCCCTGCCAGCCCTTCTGGCCGGCCAGCTCGGTCTCTTCGGCGACGAAGATCTCGTCGGTGGCGGCGTCGATGACGGGCGTGCCGGTGATCCCGAGGGGGTCGATGTCTCCGCAGCCTGCCTGGAGCGTCGGAGCAGAGTCGACCACCGAGGTGCTCACCGAATTCCCGACGTGCAGGTGCCAGAGCACCTTGCCGCTCCCGGCTGCAATCGCGTAGACCGAGTCGTTCTCCGTGGCGACGTAGACCTCTGCGTCGTAGACGAGCGGCTCGGCATAGACGCCGCCGTCCAGGGAGTCGTCGTCCCAGGCCGCCTTGGCCGACAGGTTCTTGATCAACGGGTCGACCGTGTCGTGACCGGAGCGCGTGTTGCCGTAGTCGTACGTCAACAGGTCGCCAAGTGAGGCGACGGCCTGGTACCCCCGAGTGCGGGAACCCTGAGCCCTGTCCAGCGGAGCTTGCTGCCTGGTCTGAGGAGCGCCGCGGGCGGTCGAGAATGTAGCTGCCGAGGCGCTCGACAAGGCGACCGAAACCAGCGCGATCGCCGCTGCAACGGTGCCGACCACCAGCACGCGGCCTGTCTCGGCAAAGGACCGTCGCCTCATGGAGCCCCCCGTTCTCACTCGTTCGCTCCGCTGGTTGGCTGGCGGGCTCAACGGTCGCTCCCGGTTCCGCCGCAGCTCGGCAACGTACCGGTGGTCACAAGGAGCTCAGCACCGATTCAGCCGAACTGACACTTAGGCCACCGGCGGGCTCGACCATGAGTGCCGTGACGATTCCGTCGTCTATGACGGCCGCGTACCTCTGAGACCGCGCTCCGAGGCCGAACGGGCTGCCGTCGAACTCGAGACCCATCGCTCGGGTGAAGGTCGCATTGCCGTCGGCGAGCATCACGATCGCAGTCCCGACCTCCTCTTCGCGCCGCCAGGCATCCATCACGAACGGGTCGTTGACAGACAGGCAGGCAATGGCGTCGACCCCTTTGGCCCGTAGCTCGCCGGCGCGGACGACGTAACCGGGGAGGTGGTAGTCCGTGCACGTCGGAGTGAAGGCCCCGGGAACCGCGAACAGCACGACCTTGCCTGTTCCGAGGACCTCGCCGGTCCGCACTTTCTCCGGCTCATCACGACCCATCACCCAGATCTCCACGTCGGGTATGCGGTCGCCAACAGCAATTGTCATGGTCTTCCTCCCATTGCCAACTTGGGTTGTATACGATCCCCGGACGGTCCGGCGCCACCAAGTCTACGGGCGCTCCCCTCGTGGGTCACTTGACAAGCGAGTGTACTAGTGTATTAATACATTGGTATGGAACGAAAGTGGACGCCCGAGTCCAACGGCGCCCTGATCCGCTTCCGGTTGGACCCGCGTACCGGCGTGCCGGCCTACCGTCAGCTTGTCGACCAGGTGAGGCACGCCGTGAGGCTGGGTCTCCTACGGCCCGGCGATCAGCTGCCGTCGGTCCGAGAGGTCGTCACCCAGATCTCGATCAACCCGAACACGGTGCACCGCGCCTACCGGGAGCTCGAAATTGCCGGGCTTGCCGAGGGCCGGCCCGGTCTCGGGACCTTCATGTTGGCGCCCGCAACTCCGCCTATCGCAGCCGAGCACCAGACCGAGCTGCACGAGGAGCTCGACCGCTGGGTCCGGAGGGCACACGCCGCCGGAGTGGACGACGAGGGAATTCAGGCCCTCGTCGCCCTGTCCCTGCGTCAGGACGACGGGGCAAGCCTGAGCGACCCATCAACGGAAAGGGCCATGAGATGACCAAGACTGTGACCGCACTCGAGACCTCCGGTCTCGGCAAGCGATACGGGCGGACCTGGGGCCTGCAGGATTGCTCCTTCCAGTTGCCTGAAGGCCGGGTCGCGGCACTGGTCGGCCCAAATGGGTCCGGCAAGTCGACGCTCCTGCGGATGGCTGCCGGCATCACCCGGCCCACGGCCGGTGAGATCCGGGTCCTGGGGAGCTCCCCGCTGCACCAGACCGTGGACGTGCTGAAGAAGGTCGGCTATCTCGATCAGGAACGGCCCGTTTACAAGACGCTCCGGGTCGAGGAGATGCTCCGGTTCGGGCGAAGCCTGAACCCGGGCTGGGACGAGCGGTCGGCCCGCAGGTACCTCGCTGAGCTCGACATCCCTTTGAGGTCTCGGGTTGGGAAGCTGTCGACCGGCCAGCAGGCGCAGGTCGCCCTCACCTTGTGCCTCGCCAAGCGGCCCGAGCTGCTGCTGTTAGACGAGCCGGTCGCCGCGCTCGACCCGCTCGCCCGCCAACGATTGATGCAGGTGCTTCTCGGCTCGGTCGTCGACGACGGGACCACGGTGCTCGTGTCCTCCCATGCCCTCTCGGATCTGGAAGTCGTCTGCGATTACGTGATCATCCTGTCAGCGTCACACGTGCAGCTGGCCGACGATCTCGGCCACGTGCTCGCGACCCACCGGCTTCTTGTCGGGCCGCGCCGCGACGCATCGACGCTGCCCGAGCACGTCCGGGTCGTGGCCGGCACCCACACCGATCGACAGAGCAGCTGGCTCGTGCGGACCGGGCAACCGGTGACGGACCCGTCCTTGGATGTCCTGGAGCCGACGCTCGAGGAGGTCGTAGTCGCCTACCTCCGCGATCAGGCCGACCCAGGCCTGGCCAACACCGGCACGCGATTCGCGCACGGCAAGTCGCGTGAAGGCACGCCCACCAACAACGAGGAGGTCGGGGCACGATGACCTGGGTCGCTTGGCGCGTACAGCGCTTGCAGTTCCTGGCCGCGGCGGGGGCGGTGCTCGCGTTTGCCTTGTGGCTGCTGGCAACGGGGTCGCACGAGCACGCAGCCTTCACGCTCTTCAATCACGGCTGTTCCGGTTCGACATCGCCGGTCTGTACGGTGTTGGCGAACCGCTGGGCTCAGTCCCAGCGGTTCGATTACCTCAACCGCCTCGTCCTTTATGCCATCCCGGGTGTGCTCGGCGTGGTGCTCGGTGCTCCGCTGGTCGCGCGGGAGATCGAGCACGGCACTAACCGTGTCGCCTGGACCCAGAGCCGCACGAGGACGTACTGGCTCATCGTCAAGCTTCTCGTTGCCGGTCTGTTCACCGCGGTCGTGGTCGCGGCCCTCACGCCGCTCGAGCAGTGGTGGACGGGAGCGGCGCAGCTGGGTGCGCACGTCGGCCCACGGGCCTTCGCCACCACGGGAATCGTCGGTCTCGGCTACGCCCTGTTCGCGTTCATGCTCGGAGCCGCTCTCGGTGCGATCATCCGCCGGACCGGCTGGGCGATCGCGGCGGGGCTGCCGTTGTTCGTGGCATTCCGGGCGTTCGTGCAATTCACCCTGCGGCCGCTTCTGGTGCGCCCTCTCACGGCTGCCGGCCCGCCCAACCCGTTCACGCCCTTTCCACCACGCCTTGTCAACGCATGGACGCTCGACACCGGCTATGTCCCGGTGGGTCGAAACACCCCGGCTCCGGGACAGACCTGGGCCACCGGCTGGGACGCGTTCAACGGTTGTTTCAACGCTGGAGTCGCGCGGTTCAAGGGGAACTACGAGGCCACCGCAACACATTGCGTGACGGTGATGAAGGTTCACTATGTCATCCGCTACCAGCCCGAGAGCCACTACTGGGCGCTTCAAACCTGGGAGACGGCGATCTTCGCGGCCGCGGCTCTCGTCCTGCTCGGGATCACGGTGCTGGCCGTGCGCAGGTGGCGAACCTGACCCGGTTCGGCCGCGTCGGAGCCGCTCGTCATGAAGGACGCCGACGACCGACGCGTTCGCTCCGCCCGTCCGCGATGATGTGCCGGTGGATCCGGTCTATCGGCCTGGCGTCATTCCCGAGCCACCGGAGCTGAGGGACGGACAGGTCCTCCTACGCAGCTGGACGTACTGCGACCTGCCTTGCATCGAGGAGGCGAGCCGGGACCCGGTCATCCCGACCGGCACCACCGTGCCGAGCCCATTTTCCGAGCAGGCCGGCCTCGCCTTCCTGGAGCGGCAGTGGCAACGCTCGGCTTCGGGTGAGGGACTCAGTCTTGCGATCACAGAGGCTGGGACCGACACGGCCATCGGGCTCGTTTGCCTGCTCCATCGACAACAGCCAGGCGTTGCCGGTGTGGGTTTTTGGACGGTGGAGAGTCGTCGCCGACGAGGCTTTGCCCGCAGGGGTGTCAGCCTGTTGAGCCGCTGGGCGTTGGGCCTGCCCGCCGTCGCCCGGTTGGAAGCACTCGTCGAGCCTGACAACGAGGGATCGATCCGAGTCCTGGAGGGTGCAGGCTTTCGTCGCGAGGGCCTGCTGCAGGCGTATCTCGACTTCCGCCCCGTCCGCGCCGACGCCCTGCTCTACTCGCTCATCGGAGAGGATCTCGAGTCTTCGCCCCGCTGACACGTCCCTCGCGGCTGCGAGATGCCCGTGCCGCCCGTGGCTCAGGATCACTCCGTCTTGCGGAACTCGGCGATCGCAATGACCATCATGACGAGGCCCATGACCGCGACGATCCCCAACGAGACCCCGACCGGGACGACCCAGCTGCCCCACGTGATGCCTGGCGCGAGCCTCTGCACGTCTGGCGCGGGAAGCTTCAGGTAACCGAAGACGGCGTGCCGCATCGGGCCGACGATGTAGGTCAGCGGGTCGATCCTGGTCAGAGCGCTGAGCCAGGCAGGCAGCCCGTTCAGCGGGTACAACGCGCCGGACAGGAAGAACAGGGGCATGACGAGCATCTGGGTCAGCGCCATGAACGACTGGAACTGTTTGATCCTGGCGGCCATCATCAGGCCGAACGCCGTCAAGGTGAAAGACAAAAGCAGCAGTTCGCCGATCAGGGTCAGCAGCAACACCGCGTTGTACGGCACATGCGCGAACCAGGCCAGGGCCAGGAAGACGATGCCCTGGAAAGTCGCGATCGTGGCGCCGCCCAGGCACTTGCCGATCACGAGAGAGGCGCGTCGCACCGGCGCCACGAGCATCTCGCGGAGAAATCCGAACTCCCTGTCCCACACGATCGAGCCCGCCGAGAAGACCGCGGTGAACAGCACCGACATCGCCAGCACTCCGGGATAGATGAAGGTCTTGAAGTCCACACCCGCCGGCATGCCGCGCCTGGCCAGGCTGGAAAGGCCGGTGCCGAGCACGAACAGGAACAGGAACGGCTGGATGAGCGAGGTGATTGCGCGCAGCCGGTCGGTCCGGAACCGGATCAGCTCCCGCCGCCAGACGATGTTCACCGCGCGAAGGTCGTGCCCCAGCCCGTGCTCGGGTAGAGCGACCCTGATCTCGGCGACCAGCGCGGCCTCCGTGTCAGCGCCAGCGGCTACGGCGACTTGCGTGACCATGCTCAGCGCCTCCCCCCTCGCCAGCGCGCAGCCCTCTGGCGCATCACATCGGTGACTGACGCCTCGGCGTCGCGGATGGTACTGCCCGTGTAGGACATGAAGACGTCGTCCAGCGAGGGACGAGACACGCTGACCGAACGAATTGGCACGGTCAGTTCGGCGAAGAGCCTCGGCACGAATTCCTCCCCGGAAGTCACGGAGAAGGTGACCGCGCCGTCGTGCACTGCCGCCTCGATGCCGAAACTGTCCGCCAGGGCGGCGATCGCCGCAGCGTCGTCGGCCGTCTGGATCTGCACCCGGTCCTTGGCGACGCTCGCCTTGAGCGCCTCAGGAGTGTCGATGGCCACGATCCTGCCGTGGTCGATGATGGCGATCCTGTCGCAGTTCTCGGCCTCGTCCATGTAGTGCGTGGTCAAGAAGATCGTGATGTCCTCGCGGCCTTTGAGATCATTGATGTAGTTCCAGATCGAGGAACGCGTCTGCGGATCGAGGCCGACGGTCGGCTCGTCGAGGAACAGCACATGGGGCGCGTGCAACAGACCGCGGGCGATCTCCAGTCTTCGCTGCATGCCCCCCGAGAACGTGCTGACAAGGTTGTCCTTGCGGTCCCAGAGGCCCACCATGTCCAGTACCTGGTGCGTCCTCGGCGCGATGACGGCCTTGGGCACCGCGTAGAGCGCGGCATGAAACCGGAGGTTCTGCTCCGCCGTCAGGTAGGTGTCCAGCGTGGTGTCCTGGAAGACCAGCCCGATGTTGCGGCGAACCTCGTCCTGCTCCGTGCGCGTGTCGTGTCCGGCCACCTTGGCTGAGCCCGACGTCGCGCTCGCGAGCGTGCAGAGGATCTTGATGGTCGTTGTCTTGCCGGCGCCGTTCGGCCCGAGGAAGCCGAAAGTCTCTCCCCGCATGACCTCGAAGTCGATCCCGCGCACGGCCTCTGCGTCCTCGTACCGCTTGGTCAGCTTGGAGACCGATATCACCGCCGGCAGAAGCTGGTCGCCGGCGCACGAACCCGTGCTGGCCTGCGTCGCTTCCATCAGCGAGGTCTGCCTTCTGCCCGGGGATCGCTCGGGCATGGCAGCCCGGTCAGTGACGCCCCCAGTGCTCGAGCGTCGAGGGCCCGACGTTGGCCCCGAGCCAGTCATCGAGAGGCCGTGACACCCGGAAGAACGTGACGAGGCGCTGCTTGGCGCCGGGTTTGCCGAGCCACGCGCCTGGTGGCCACTGCTTCCAGCACGTGACCCCCTTGTAGCGCAGCAGCTCGATGCGCGGGTGGTCCTTCGGATAGCCCTTGGGCGCCGTCTTCAAGGCATCGTGGCCCCCGGCCTGGATCCCGGCAGCCCGCAGGACCGACAGCAGATCAGCAAGCGATTGACCAGTGGCCTCGGCAGAGACAGCCTGCCGATACCGCTCCAGCTGGTCCGGAGCCATCATCCACATACCGCTTCCCGCCGCAAGGCCTTCTGACGACAGCTGGATGTAGCCCCCAAGCTCGAGGACCGCCGCGATGGTCGTCTTGTACGGCGCCTTGTCGGCACTGAAACGGACGTCCCTGTAAGGACGGAACAGTTTGGGCGTCCCGAACTCCGGTGCGAGCTCGGCGAGCAGCTCGGTCATCGGCCGCAGCACGCAATTGTCGTAGACCGATTTGTTTTCGTTCCAGTACGTCTTGGAGTTGTCGGCCTCCAAGCCCTCGTAGAACTCGATCGCCTCGGCCGGCCATCCACGAAAGCTCACAGCGGGAGCCTATCCAGCGCGATCGGTGCCCGTTCCCGGTGGTGCGACGCTGCCGCCGTAACCCAACAGGCCCACGACGACCCGGTCGGCGCTCCCGGTCCGGCAGAATGACAGACATCATGAGCGACTCGGCCTCGACACCGGAGACGACCCGGATGCCGGCGCTCTATCTGGGTCATGGAGCGCCGCCACTGGTGGAGGATCCCGTCTGGCCCGGGCAGCTCGCGTCCTGGGCTGAGCGCTTGAGACGCCCGGCGGCAGTCCTCATGGTCTCGGCGCACTGGGAGCAAGCCCCGCTCAGCATCGCAGCGACGACCACCGTGCCGCTCGTGTACGACTTCTGGGGCTTCCCCGAGCGCTTCTACCAGCTCGGCTATCCCTCACCCGGAGCACCGGCGCTGGCCGAGCGAGTGCGAGAGCTGCTCGCAGCACACCAGCCGATCTCCGAGTCGCCAGGGCGCGGCCTCGACCACGGCGCTTTCATCCCGCTGATGTGCATGTGGCCCGAGGCGGACGTGCCCGTCCTTCAGATCTCGATGCCGAGCCTCGGAGCCGAAGCCCTGCTCGAGACCGGAAGGCAGCTCGCTCCGCTTCGCGACGAGGACGTCCTCATAATCGGCAGCGGCTTTCTCACCCACGGGCTCGCGTTCATCGACCCGACTCGATCTGACGACGACCCACCGGCCTGGTCGGCAGAGTTCGACGCCTGGGCGGCCGAGTGCATCGCTTTCCGGGACTTCGACGCTCTGGTGGATTACCGAAGCCGGGCGCCGGCCCTCGGCTTCGCGCACCCGACAGTCGATCACCTGGTACCCCTCTTCGTCGCCCTAGGTGCTGCGATTGATGCGGCGGGAACGATCGACACGGCCATCGAGGGCTTCTGGTTCAACCTTTCCAAGCGGTCGTTCCAGTTCAACTGAACAACGAGCCCGGACGACGAGTGCCCCGAGGTCTTGGAGGCGGCAAGCCATGAACGACGTCACCGGTATGCCACAGACGGTGGTCACCCTCGGTGGCGGATCCGACGTGTCACGGGCGATCCTGCGCTCGCTCGCAGGCCGCGGGCTGAGCTCTGCCCTCCTCGCAGGGAGGAACAACGACAGCCTCCAGACCGCAGCCGAGGAGCTCCGCGCCCTGTCGGTCGCCAAAGTCCAGACCGAACACCTCGACGTGACCGAGATCGGCGCCCTCGAGGGCTTCGCGGACCTGGCAGCCCAACGGCTCGGCACCATCGACCTGGTGCTGATCGCCGCCGGTGTGCTCGGCACCGCAGGGCTCGCGGACCTCGACGCCTCAACGGTCGCCTCGATGGCGAGCACGAACTTCACAGGCCCGACGGCCGCGATGGCGGCATTCGCCCGCGTGCTCACAGCCCAGGGGCATGGTCGGATCGTGGTGCTCTCGTCGGTTGCCGGCTATCGCGTGCGCGTGGCCAATTTTGTCTACGGAGCGACCAAGGCGGGCCTTGACGGCTTTGCGCTCGGTCTCGGTGACGCACTCGCCGGCAGTGGGGTGAGCGTGATGGTGGTACGGCCTGGTTTCGTGAGAACGAAGATGACCACGGGTCGCAAGCCTGCGCCACTCGCCATCGACGCGTCCGACGTTGCCGACGCAGTGGTGCGCGGCCTCGAGACCGGCGCGGAGGTGGTCTGGGTACCCGCTGTGCTGCGTTACGTGTTCGGGATCTTCAGACTCGTCCCGCGCTCGGTCTGGCGGCGGATGCCCGGCTGAGCCCGGTTATGCTCGCAGAGCCGAGCGGCGCAGTCGGTCGGCCTGGGGAGTCGTCGGCCTTGCAGAAGAGGTGGGGCCGGACGAGCCCACCAAGAAGTTAATGTGTTAGGTTGCAGTGCTTTAGATCCGGGGGGATCTTCGTGCGAGAGGTAGGGGGGATCATCGTGCAAACAAACGCGAATCGAAAGACCGCGGTGGGAGTGGTCACAGCTCTTCTCGCCTCGCTCGCTTTCATGACTCCCGCCGCCCACGCGGCTTCCGGTGCAACTTCGCCTGGTGCCCCGACGGGCCTCACACCCACCCCGGGCAACACCTCGATCACTCTCACTTGGACCGCGCCCAGCTCCGACGGGGGCTCGGCCCTCCTCGGCTACAACGTCTACGAGGGGACCAGCCCGGGCGGCGAGTCTCCCACCCCGGTCAATGGCGCCGTCCCCGTCAGTGGCACCACCGCCACCGTGACGGACCTCACCAACGGGACGCTCTACTACTTCACCGTGAAGACGGTGAGCGCCGTGGGGACCTCGGCCGCCTCCAACGAGGCCTCGGCGACCCCTGCCACTTCGCCTGGCGCCCCGACGGGCCTCACACCGACCCCGCGCAGCACCTCGGTCGCCCTCACCTGGACCGCGCCCGGCTCCGACGGGGGCTCGGCCATCCTCGGCTACAACGTCTACAAGGGGACCGCCTCGGGCCGCGAGTCGGCCAGGCCGGTCAACGGCACCGCCCTCGTCACGACCACCTCCTACATCGTGACCGGCCTCACCACCGGGACCGTCTACTACTTCACCGTGAAGGCAGTGAACGCCTACGGGCCCTCGGCCGCCTCCAAGGAGGCTTCGGCTACCCCCGTCTCCACATCGCCCGGTGCCCCGACAGGCCTGACCGCCACCCCGGGCAACACCTCGGTCGCCCTCACCTGGACCGCGCCCGGCTCCGACGGGGGCTCGGCCATCCTCGGCTACAACGTCTATGAGGGGACCACCCCAGGCGGCGAGTCGACCACCCCGGTCAACGGCACCGCCCTCGTCACCCTCACCTCCTGCATCGTGACCGACCTGGCCACTGGGACCCCCTACTACTTCACCGTGAAGGCAGTGAACGCCTACGGCTCCTCGACCGCCTCCAATGAGGCCTCGGCGACCCCTGCCATCGCGCCGGGTACCCCGACGGGCCTGGCCGCCACCCCAAGCAACACCTCAATCGCCCTCACCTGGACCGCGCCCGGCTCCGACGGGGGCTCGGCCATCCTCGGCTACAACGTCTATGAGGGGACAACCCCGGACGGCGAGTCGGCCACCCCGGTCAACGGCACCGCTCTGGTCGCCACCACGTCCTACATCGTGACCGGCCTCCGGAACGGGACCGTCTACTACTTCACCGTGACGGCCGTGAACGCCGCGGGGTCCTCGGCTGCCTCCAAGGAGGCCTCGGCGACCCCCGCCACGACCGCACCTGGCGCCCCGACGGGCCTGACCGCCACGCCGGGCAACAGCTCGGTCTCTCTCGCCTGGACCGCCCCCCGCTCCGACGGGGGCTCGGCCATCATCGGCTACAACGTCTACGAAGGGACTACCCCAGGTGGCGAGTCGGCCGCCCCGGTCAATGGCACCATCCGCGTCATGGGCACCGACGCCATCGTGACCGGCCTCACCAACGGGACCCTCTACTACTTCACTGTGCATGCGGTGAACTCCGACGGATCATCGGTGCCTTCCAACGAGGCTTCGGCTACCCCCGGCACGCGGGCAGGTTCCACGACCGCACTCACGCTGTCCGCGACGAAGGTCACCTACGGACATGAGCAGGCCGAGCAGCTGTCGGTCGTCGTCGCACCCGAGCACACCGGCCCGGTACCGTTCGGCAGCGTTACGATCAGTACGATCGGAACCTCCACCAAGACGCTGTGCACGATCACACTCGCGTCAGCCGTTGGCTCGTGCACGCTGTCGAGCAGGAAGCTCCCAGCGGGCACCTACAGCCTCGTGGCCACCTACAGCGGCAGTGCGAGCTTCGAGGCCTCCGCCTCGGCCAGCTCGACCCTCACGGTTGCCAAGGCAACCTCTACGACCACCCTCGAGCTGTCGCTGGCCAAGCTGAGCTACGGGCATGAGCAGGCCGAGCAGCTGTCGGTCACAGTCTCTCCGCAGTATCCCGGCCCGGGGCCGACCGGGAGCGTCACGATCAAGAGCTCCACGAAAAGGCTCTGTGTGATCCCGCTGTCGTCGGCCAGGCGATCGTGCACGCTGTCGAGCACGACGCTCCCAGCGGGTACCTACAGCCTCGTCGCCACCTACGGAGGCAGTGCGAACTTCGAGCACTCGGTCTCGGCGCGGAAGAGCCTCACCGTCTCCGGGTGACGATACCCTGCCCGTGAGCAGGGCTCCCTCCGTCGTTGTGTCGCCGAAGGGAGCCTCACTTCGTGATGGTCTCCCGCGCCCTACATTCGCCTGAGGAAGTGTCTGGCATTCGCCTGCCCTGACAGTCGGGATTGCACCCGCCTGAGTTGAGCCGGACCGGGTGTGCGCGCCCAGACGTCGGCGGTAACCTTGTTCCGTGCGCATTTGATCCCCGCTCCGACTTTCGCTCACCATCCGACTCCGGGGATCAACATGCCGAATGCCCGCAACACCCGCAACTTCCGCGCAGGCTCCGCCGCACGAGCACCGACAGGTGGCGTGGCGACGTTGGTCGTCCGAGGGGTAGCCAAGCACCATGGTGCGCAGACGGTGCTCGAAGCTGTGGGCCTGTCGGTCGGCGCCGAGACGAGATTGGGCGTGCTTGGACCCAACGGCGTCGGCAAGACCACGTTGCTGCGGATCCTCGCAGGTCTCGACCAACCCGACGAAGGTCGCGTGACGCTCCTGCCTCCGAGCGCGAACGTGGGCTACCTGGCACAAGAGCGCGAGACCGTCGAGGGGGAGACTGTCGCCGACTACCTCGCGAGACGGACAGGAGTCGCCGAAGCGCAAGCCGCGCTCGATCGGGCGGCAGGCGCGCTGGCCTCCCCTGAGCAGGGAGCCGACGCCCGGTACGGGGTCGCGCTCGAACGGTACCTGGCGCTCGGCGGTCCGGACCTCGAAGCACGGGCCGGGATCATCTGTGCCGACCTCGCCCTCCCGGCGTCACTGCTGCGGCTCGACATGTCGCAGCTTTCCGGTGGCCAGGCGGCGAGGGCGGCGCTCGCGGCCCTCCTGTTGTCCCGATTCGACGTCGTCCTCCTGGACGAGCCCACCAACGACCTCGACTTCGACGGGCTCGAACGGCTCGAGAGCTTCTTGGACCGCCGCAGCGGGGGACTCGTCGTGGTGTCCCACGACCGCGCGTTTCTCGAACGTGTCGTGACCTCGATCGGAGAGATCGATGCCGGTTCTCACAGACTGACGCTGTACCGGGGAGGCTGGCAGGCCTACCTCGAAGCTCGGGCGACCGCGCAACGCCACGCCGAGGAGGCTCACCTTTTCCACAGCGCCGAACGAGACCGGCTCCTCGCCCGAGCGCGCCAGCAGCGGCAGTGGGCGGCGACGGGGGCCGCAAAGGCGGCCAAGAACCCGAAGGACAGCGACAAGATGCAAAGGGGCTTCCGGGTGAATCGCACCGAACAGCAGGCCTCAAAGGTCCGCGCGACCGAACGTGCCCTCGAGCGGCTCGGACAGGTGCAAAAGCCGTTCGAACCCTGGCTGCTCCATCTCGAAATCGCGGCTGCGCCCCGCAGCGGCAATGTCGTCGCGCGACTCGAGGGCGCGGTTGTACGACGTGGGAGCTGGTACCTCGGACCTATCGATCTCGAGCTCGCCTGGGGCGACCGCCTGGGAATTCTGGGGCGCAACGGGGCCGGCAAGACCACGCTGCTCGGGATGATCCTCGGGACGACGCCGCTCGACCAGGGCAAGCGATGGGTCGGTCCTGGGGTGGTGTTCGGTGAGCTCGGCCAGGCCAGGCGGCGCTTTGGCGCGCGTGAGCCACTCATGACCGGCTTCCTCGGCGCGACCGGACTGAAAACTGGTCAAGCACGTTCACTGCTGGCCAAGTTTGGGCTGGGCGCCGGCGAGGTCGAGCGCGCGTTCGGAACCCTCTCGCCTGGCCAGCGCACGCGAGCGGAGCTGGCGCTGCTCATGTCCAAGGGCACCAATTGCCTCGTCCTCGACGAGCCGACCAACCATCTCGACCTTCCCGCCATCGAGCAACTGGAAGCGGCACTCTCCAGCTGGAATGGCACACTGCTGCTCGTCACCCATGACCGGCGCCTTCTCGACGCCGTCACCCTCACCGGCACTCTCGAGCTTGCCGACGACCGTGGACCCGTACGCGGCTTGACGCGCGGATCTACGCTCCCAAGGTGACCGATGCCGAGGCCATGGCCATCGCTCTGGTGGAGGCCGCGCTCGCTCCCGACCACGACGATGTCCCGGTCGGAGCCGTTGTCCTCGTCGGGACGCGGGTCGTCACTCGGCGCCATAACGAACGCGAGCTGCGCCAGGACCCGACGGCCCATGCCGAGATCCTCGCCCTCCAAGACGCTGCCAAGGTGCTCGGCACCTGGCGCCTCGACCAAGCCACGCTCGTTGTGACCCTCGAGCCTTGCCCCATGTGTGCAGGCGCCGCCGTCCTCGCACGAATCAAGCGTCTCGTCTTCGGCGCGTTCGACGCCAAGGCAGGCGCCTGCGGGTCCCTGTACAACCTTTGCGCCGACCCTCGCCTCAATCACGAGATCGAAGTTCTCCGCGGCGTGGGTGCCGACACAGCTGGAGCGCTCTTGCGGGACTTCTTCGCAGACCGTCGCGACATCGTCGGCTAACCTCCCCGCCCGGAGGGATGCGAGAGTGGCCGAATCGGGCGGTCTCGAAAACCGTTGTGTCCGCGAGGGCACCGTGGGTTCGAATCCCACTCCCTCCGCCGTGTGGCCTGTATCCCACGGTCCCGGAGTTGCAAGCCTTGCCAGTCGCGCTGTGAACACCGCGCTGGCCGGTGGTTCGGCAGAGCGTGACTGAACTGCCACTCAACAGGACTGTCGCCTTGAGAGGACGATCCCGGGGTTGCCCGGAAGCGGCCTCATCGCTGCGGTCGCACCTTCTTCATAGACCAAGGGTTAGAGGATGCCGGTGCCGTGGCTGACATCGGCCGCCCGGGCGCGCCCAGACAGGTGGTGTCGCTCCGAAGTTGTAGCAAGGTGCTGACCCAGAGCTGCCACTATCCCTTGAAGGTCAAGAGGACCTCTTTGGTGCTTGCTTTTCCGGAGGTGTACCGCACCGAGTAGTGCTGACGGCCGAAAGAGTAGGCGGAGAACTTGCCTCTCACCGGTCCTCCGATGGCGACATAGGAGGAGCCCACGGCCGGCGAGCCCATCGTCGTGACAGCGAGCGTGCCGTTCAGGGCGACCCCGGGCCCGGCGATCCCCGACACCGTCTTCGTCCCGGCGTCCACGGTGACCCTGAGCGTGCCTGTCGCCTCGTTGGTCAGCGTGCTTCCACCGCTCAGTACCACCTGGCCACCGTGGACGATGTCGAAGGCGCCCGAGTTGACCGTTGGCGTGCCGGCGGCAAGGCCGGTGCGGGTGGCGATGTCAACCGTGCCCCCGGCCTCGTTGGTGAGCGGCACCGCTATGGTGGCCGCCGCCGAGGAGCGCAAGGGGCCGGACACCGAGAGCTTCCCGCCCGAGCCAACCGTGAGCGCCGCGCCCCTGGCGCCGTCAAGGTCGGCCAAGCCCTTGGCGCTGGAGTCGAGGACCAGGGTGCCTTTGACGGTCGTCCCGCCGATGAGGTTCACGTCGCTGTTGGTCGAGCCGCCGTCGACAGTGACGGTCTGGCCTGCAGGGATGTCCCCTTTGAGGTAGACGTTGCCGGTGATGTCGAAGCCCATCGTGCCGGGCCCTTCGACCAGGGTGGCCCCACCGACCAGCTTGACCGGACCCCCCGACTCCCTGCCGCCGGCCAGGGTGAACCTGCTGGCCGAGCCAGCGACGGTGAGGGTGCCACGTACTGCGAGCGTGCCGGCGGACTGGGTGAACGAGTCCTGGGGCACGTAGACCAATGCCCCGTGAGCGATGTCGAAGGTGCCCGAGTTGGCCACTGTGACCTCGCCCATTCCCATGTCGGTGCTACCGGTGATGTCGACCGTGCCCCCGGCCTCGTTGGTGAGCGGCACCGCTATGGTGGCCGCCGCCGAGGAGCCCAAGGGGCCGGACACCGAGAGCTTCCCGCCCGAGCCAACCGTGAGCGCCGCGCCCCTGGCGCCGTCAAGGTCGGCCAAGCCCTTGGCGCTGGAGTCGAGGACCAGGGTGCCTTTGACGGTCGTCCCGCCGATGAGGTTCACGTCGCTGTTGGTCGAGCCGCCGTCGACAGTGACGGTCTGGCCTGCAGGGATGTCCCCTTTGAGGTAGACGTTGCCGGTGATGTCGAAGCCCATCGTGCCGGGCCCTTCGACCAGGGTGGCCCCACCGACCAGCTTGACCGGACCCCCCGACTCCCTGCCGCCGGCCAGGGTGAACCTGCTGGCCGAGCCAGCGACGGTGAGGGTGCCACGTACTGCGAGCGTGCCGGCGGACTGGGTGAACGAGTCCTGGGGCACGTAGACCAATGCCCCGTGAGCGATGTCGAAGGTGCCCGAGTTGGCCACTGTGACCTCGCCCATTCCCATGTCGGTGCTACCGGTGATGTCGACCGTGCCCCCGGCCTCGTTGGTGAGCGGCACCGCTATGGTGGCCGCCGCCGAGGAGCCCAAGGGGCCGGACACCGAGAGCTTCCCGCCCGAGCCAACCGTGAGCGCCGCGCCCCTGGCGCCGGTTACCTCGGCCAAGTAATCGACGCTGGCGGTGGCGTCGAGGGCCAGGGTGCCGTGGGTGCCGTTGCCGCCAACAGTCGCCCCAGCATCGAGGTGTAACTCCACGTTGCCATTGGCGCCGGTCACCTCGAGGGTCGGGTTGCCGGAAGCAGCCCCGACATGGAGCTCTCCCACCTCGACGAAGGCGTGTGGCCGGTTGTTCATTACGACGGTGTAGGTGCCGTCCTTGTTGATGCACACGGGTACGCCCTTTGCGGGGACTCCCATGGACCAGTAGCTGCCGACGGACCCAGGGACCGTCCCTGTCACCGGGCCCACCCAGGAGTCGCAGCTCCCTTGAGCACTTGCCCAGGCGACCCCGCTGGCCGGCCCGACGCCACTGAGCAGCCCGACGCCACCAGTCATCATTGCTATCAGCACCAGCCCCCCACAGGCCGCCAGACCTGGGGACCGCGCCTGCCTTCTGTGCTGAAGAAGGCCACCAACCCTTGTCGCAGGGTGTGCGCCAACCCTTGTAGCCATACCCACCAGCCGACCGATGACGGAGATGTGCATCGTGACAGGCCTCGCTTTCTTGGGAGTTGTTGCCGGGCATTTGCCCCACGGGGACTTGCGCCAAGTGGGCAGGAAGGACCCAGCCCCGGAGCCGGCCGTCAAGGTTCGTCGGTAGGGGACTGGGACGTTCGTCCGCTCCCGCAAGGACGTACGAAGAACCCTCTTTCCCCACCTCCCTTCCCCGGCTACCCGAGGACGCAAACCAGAACCCCAGCTCCAGTGGGTAGTCCTCACAGGGGCGTGGATGGTCTATTAACACAGTCGACAGTGGGTTTCAAATCCTGGTCGTTCTCTAGTCGGACGGGTCGGTTCGTGGCCGCCCTGAACGAGGAGGCGGGCAGGTACATCCGCTTGGAGAGCACTGACATGCAAGCGAACCGGCTCGTCGGCGTTTGCCGCGCCCTCGTTCGCTTGGTGCCTACGGGTCGCCGAGATAGCTGCCTCCGGTGTTGGTCTCGACGGTCACTCCGTCGCTGCCGAGCTGGCTGGTGGCGTACTCCAGCTCGTTCAGGGCCGCGTCGACGTCCGGCACGGACAGGACAGGGAGGCGAAGTGTCCGAGCCGGGCGGGTGGTCTCGGCGGATCTCGGCTTCGGCGTCGTTGACGTGCCGGGCCAGGTCACTGGCATCGGCCGGGTCCCCGAAACAGACACCAGGCGAGAAGATCGACAGGATCGAGGTCGCGATGCCGCACTGGTCCATCAGGTCCAGGTGCTGCGCGACTTCCCAGGCGGGCCAGCCGGGCATGCCGTCCGTGTGCATGATCCCGGCCTCCTTGGCCGCTCGGACGTACCGCTCGGTGAGGAAGTGGGAGTGCACGTCCACCAGAGGTGTGCCTGCCGGAATGGAACCAGTCATCGCTACAACCTTTCAAAGTCGTGGTGCAGGGCTACGGTGGCGCAGGCGGACGCGGATGCCTGGTAGCTGGAACCGAGCGACGGAAAGGCGGGCTCTCAGTTCGGGAGTTCGGGAAGTTCGCTGATGTGCCGTGCGATCAAGCCGACAGACGGAGCGGACTGCAGGATATGCGGAACCTGCGAGAGCGAGAACTCGTCGATCCCAAGGCCTGCCTTGAGGTTCGACACGAGGACGCGCAGGTCGAAGGCGGGCTCGTACACCGGGATCATGGGCTTTTGGAGTCCGGTGAGCCCCCAGACGGCCATCAGCGCCGTGCGGACCGAGGTCTCGACGGTGAACACGACGTCGAGGGGTAGTTCGACGAACTGGCCGATGAAGGCAAGGTTCACGCAGCCCTCGGGGATGACCTTCGGTCGATCCGAGACCTTGCGCGGCATGAACTGCGAGGTGATGTAGGGCATCATCGATGTCGACACCGTGGCGTGCGCCAGGATGTCGTCGATCCTGTCCTCCAGGCCGCAGTGGTAGAGCAATTCGGCGAACATCTCGGCACCGGTGCACTCCTGCATCGGCTTCTTGATGAAGTCGCCGGGAATGTCGCTCACCTGTCCGTAAGCCCACAAGACGTTGACGTCGTCGGACTGGTCCGGGAAGTACTTGTTGTAGAGGACGAAGCTGATCTTCCAACTGGAGTCGACGATGGTCATGGCGCCGCCCGTCCCCGCCGCGTCACCGCTTTTCGCCTCGATGTAGTCGAAGAACGTGCGATCACCCGTGATGGTCGGGAAGAAGGAGATCCAGTTCGTCTTGTCGACGTCGGACACGAACGCCGCAGGATTGCCGAACTTGGGGCCGTGGGCCGCGAGCTTCTCCCAGAGAGTGAAGCAACCCCGGTCGGTGGTGTCGGTGTTCATCGGAGCGAGCGTGTGGGTGTCGCCCATGGTGGAGTTCTGTGTCAGCGAACCGTTGGTGAAGAAGACGAGGTCATCGCGGGTGAGCTCGATGTGGCGCTCGCCGTTGGCGTCTCGCACGGTGAGCCCGGTGACTACCGTGTCGTCTCCGTCCTCGGCGAGGTCCATGTCGACGGCGTTTGCGCCCATCTCGAACTGCACGCCCAGCGACTGGAGCCAGACGACCATCGGCTTGATGATCGAGTCGTACTCGTTGTACTCCGTGTGCAGGATGCCCTTCAGGTGTGTGATGCCGGATGCGTACATCATGAACCGAGCGAGATACCGCTTGACCTCGAGGACGGAGTGGTAGTCCCGGAAGGCGAGCATCGTGCTCCAGCAGTACCAGAAGATGGACTTCGTGAACTCGGGGCCGAACCAGTCGGCAGCAGAGATCCCTTCGAGTTCCTCCTCCGGCGTGAGGATCAACTCGGCCATCCGCTTGGCGTCGTGCACCGACATGAGCGGACCGGTCGAGGGATACAGCTCGCCCTGGTGGTGCATGAGCCGGTAGTGGGAGTAGATGGGTTCGCGGACGTTGGCGCAGTAGGTCTCGTCGAGCACGGTCAGACTTTGCGTCTGGATGGACGGCACCTTGCTGCACACGTACCACAAACACTCCATCCACGCCTCCAGCTCGCGCTCACCCCGAGAGGTGTACCCGTGCGTGGTATCGCCCGCTGCGTCCATTGACCCGCCCGCGACCGGTAGCGAGTCGTAGACGGTGACGTTGCCCGCAGGCATCTGGGCGTCGGTCACGAGCGCTATGGCAGCCGAGAGTCCGGCGATGCCGCCGCCGATGATGTGCGCCCGCTTGCCCTCGATGCGCTCCGGGGCCGGTGCGTTGATCCTGTCGTAGTTCCGCATGGAGTGTTCTCCCTCCGAGTCCAGTAACTAACGTTCATCACCGTCCAGTATTGGACATCTCTGTTCGCAAGTCAAGTTTGTGTTTGGGTTGACTGTTATATTTTAAACAGTTATGATCAACTCATGAAGACAGCGCAGGAGCGGATTCACCAGGCAGCGTTGGAGTTGTTCGCCAAGCACGAGTCGCCCCAGGTGACCGTGAGCGAACTCGCCGAGGTGGCGGGCGTGGCGCGAGGCACCGTGTACAACAACGTCGGGTCCGTCGACCACCTCTTCGAGGAGGTGGCAACCCGCCTGATTGTCGAGATGGACTCGCGCATCGTCGCGGCGGCAGCGATCACGAACGATCCCGCGCGGCGTCTTGCGGACGGCATCCGATTCTTCGTCCGTCGCGCCCATGAGGAACCTCTGTGGGGTCGCTTCCTCGTACGCTTTGGTCCCACCACGCTTACCTTGCGAGGGCTCCTCGAAGGCGAGCCCGCCCGTGACATCCAGCTCGGGACGGAAATCGGCCGATTCCACCTGCGGCCCGACCAGGTACCGTCGGCCGTCGTCGCGATGTCCGGCAGCGTCCTTGGCGCCATATCGCTCGTCCTTGAGGGGCACCGAACCTGGCGCGACGCCGGGTCCGACACAGCGGAGCTGTTCTTGCGGGCGCTCGGCATCCCTGCTGAGGCAGCGCTCTCCTTGGCCACCAGCGACCTGCCCCCGCTGCCACCGGGCACCTCCGCTCCCGAAGAAGTGCCCAAGGCCAGACACGCGCGCTCGGCACGCAGCACTCACGATGGAGATCTCGCATGAACGACGGCACAAACGCCCAAAGAGGCCGGATCGACGTCCACCACCACGTCGTGCCTCCCCAGTACACGGCCTTCTTGTCAAGCCGCGGCCTCAGCGAGGCTGGCGGTCGCGCCATCCCGAGATGGACCCTTGATAACGCACTCTCTTTGATGGACCTCGTCGGCATCGCGACGGCGATGCTGTCGGTCTCGGCCCCGGGAACCACTCCTGCGCGAGATCGAACAGAAGCGGCCTCCATCGCCCGGGACTCCAACGACTTCGTGGCGAGCCTGGTGGTCGACCGGCCTGACCGCTTCGGCCTTTTCGCGACCGCTCCCATGCCCGATATGGAAGCCGCCACGCGCGAGGCCGTTCGAGCCCTCGACCACCTCAACGCCGACGGCGTAATCCTGCTCGCCAACGCAGCAGGGACCTATATCGGTTCTCCCGAACACGACGAGCTCTTCGCAGAGCTCGACGCGCGCTCAGCCGTCGTCTTCGTGCACCCGGCCGAGCTTCCAGGACCCGAGGTCCCAGGCATGCCCCCGTTCGCAGCCGACTTTCTCCTCGACACCACTAGTGTAGTGTCAGGCTATTGAGTATGCACTTGCTCGAGTGCGACACGTCCTCGTCTTACCTTCTCGAGAATCGCGTCAGCGCTCGCTGTCCACACGAATGGTTTGGGGTCGTCGTTGTGGGCAGTGGGGTAGTCCTCGATCGCGGCGATGAGCTCGGGCACGCTTGCGAACACGCCGCGACGGATGGCTTTGTCGGTGAGATCTCTGAACCACCGCTCGACGAGGTTCAACCACGAGCTCGAAGTCGGTGTGAAGTGCAGATGGAAGCGAGGGTTCGCGGCGAGCCAGTCGCGCACCTTCTCGTGGTTGTGCGTGCCGTAGTTGTCGACGATGAGATGCACGTCCAGGCCTCGAGGGACGTTGCGATTGATGAGCTTCAAGAAGGCCGGGAACTCGCCGTGGCGATGCCGTGGCAGGCACTTGCCGATCACGACGCCGGTGAGCACGTTCAGCGCAGCGAACAGCGTCGTCGTCCCGTTGCGCTTGTAGTCATGGGTCATCGTCCCGGCTCGCCCCCGTTTCAAGGGAAGGCTGGGCTGAGTGCGGTCGAGTGCCTGAATCTGGGACTTCTCGTCGACCGAGAGGACAACGGCCTTGTCCGGGGGGTTGAGATAGAGCCCGACCACATCGCAGAGCTTCTCTTCAAAGGCCTTGTCGCCCGAGATCTTGAAGGTCTTTACGAGATGGGGCTTGATGCCCCGGGCCGACCAGATCCGTTGCACGGTGTCGTGCGACACGCCTGTCGCCCGGGCCATCGTCCGCGTCGACCAGTGCGTCTCGCCCACAGGTTTGCTGTGGAGCGTGAGATCGACGATCTCGGCAACTTTCTCCTCGGGGATCGTCGGCTTTCGCCCTCGGCCTGGTCGGACTTTGCCGAAGTCCTCGAGACCACAGGTCTCAAAGCGTGCCCGCCAACCCAACACGGTGTTGCGCGAGACCTCGAGACGTTTCGCGATCTCGGAATTGGCGACCCCGTCGGCGGCCATCAGCAAACCCTTGGCCTGTTGCACGTTTCGATGCTGCCGAGACGAAGAGCGTGAGATCTGCGCCAGCGTCTCGCGTTCTGCAGGGGTCATGACCAGCGCTGCGGCTGCACGGTTTGCCATGCACGAAGGCTACCATATACGCGCGTTCATTTACCTGACACTACACTAGGGCCGCGTACCTGCTCGTGCGCAACGGCGTGCTCACCCGCTATCCGCACGTCCGGTTCATCCTGAGCCACGCCGGAGGCTTCGTACCCTATGCGGCACATCGTCTCGCCGTGTCTCTCGCTGCCGACTCATGCGTCTCCACCCTCGACATCCTGGAGCAGTTCCGCTCCTTCTACTTCGACACCGCCCTCTCGTCGAGCCCAGCCGCGCTCCCGACCCTGCTCGCCTTCGCGCGGCCGGAGCGAGTCCTCTTTGGAAGCGATTGGCCCTTCGTTCCCACCACTGGCGTCCAGTACTTCGCAAACGGCCTCGACACCTACACCCTGTCACCCGAGACGAGGACCGCGATTCGCTCAGGAAACGCTGCCGCTCTGTTCCCGAGACTTCGGGTACCGACACAGGTCCCCGTCGCCTCTACACGCGACCGACTCGTTCACGGCCTCCAGCGGGTGACGGCACGGGCGATCTTCCGGCTCGTGCAGCCCAACTGAATCGATATCTGCAGAGGACCTCGACCGTGCAACTTTTCGCCACCACGCACCTTGAACAGCACGAAGTGACCTACCCGCGTCGCTGGTGGGCGCTCGCGGCGCTGTGCTTGAGCCTGCTCCTCGTCGTGATCGCGAATACGTTGCTCGTCGTCACCGCACCGGCGATGACCATGGACATGCACCTGAGCAGCAGCCAGCTCCAGTGGGTAATAGACGGCTACACGGTCCCTTACGCGGCGCTCCTGTCGTGGCGGGGAGCGAGGCGCCCCGTTATCGCGGCTCTGACGCCGACGCCCGCGGCGAGCGGGAGCGTCCGGATCCCCGTGGCGAGTGCGTCGTAGCCGAGAACGAACTGGAGGTGGTCCTCGGCGTCGCCATCGTGGGGTCCGTCCTCGCCACGATCTACCGCCGCCACCTGACGACCAACCTCGCCGGGCGGCTTCCGGCTGCGGCGCTTGAGACCGCGAAGCAGTCGGAGACGCGCTGGGGGTCGCAGCCACCGTTGCCCGCAGCCCGCTCGGCTGTCCCAGCATGGCCCGAGGATTGTCCTCCGCCGTCGACCAGTCATTTGCGACGGCGGTCTCACATACGAGCCTCGTTGTCGGCATCGTCATGGCTGTCGGCACCGTCGTCGTCTTCGCGGTCCTGCCTGCCCAGCGTCGCCAGTCGCCCCGGTCAGTAAGCAATTCGCTGTTGCTGCCGCGAGAACGCAGTTCATCTGAGCGATCGGACATCGGTAACTGATCAATTCTCCCTGCTAGATGGCCCTTCTCCGGGGTGCAAAATGACACCGGGAGAGGGTTCGAGAACAGTCCCATGAACCCCGCCGTAGTCATAATCACAACGTTCTGACTGTTCAGACGCGTATTCCGGTGTCCGCTCGCTCGGGCATCGAATGCACGCTATTGAAACCCCGGCGTCAGCGCTCTCGATGATCTGAGACTGATTGCCCGTCGGGAAAGAGTGACGTGATGGCCCTCACAGCTCCGTGCGATCCGACGATCGTCGATCGTTGTCCTAGCGTCTCGGGCGGACCAAGTCCGCGAATGCGCACTCGCCATTCTGAGCCAGGTCGTGAGTGCGTTGGGAGGCTGCCGTGTAAGCGTGCCCAAACGCCGCACTAGAGGACTCGATCTGCTCCCATTCCGCGACTGCGCCACCACAAACGTGGCGAGCGCAGATCAGGTGGTTCGGCCCTGGGGTGCCCGGCCCTGCTCGGCGAACCACTGCTGTCATCCCGGAATCCGACGTCTGGTAGGTGGGCTCGGCGATCCGGCTGGTTGTGCAGTCGGGATTCGCCTACCGGGCGCCCATCCCTACAAGCTATGCGAGGGTGCGTCGCAGGACGCCGACGAAGTCCTTGGCGTCGCTGGCGAAACCGGTATGGCCTCCAGGGAAGTCGATCAACGGCGAGCCGAGGTGTTCAGCCAGCGCGACAGCAGTACGCTGGGCGAACTCGCCCTTGGAGGTGATCCCTCCCCCAACCACGACCCGAGCCGGCGCGCCCTGCAGCACGGAGAAGTCCGGTTGGTAGAACGTGATGGGCAACAGGCCGTGACCGAAGAAGCGCTCGCTCATCGCCACCGCCTCGGCTGACGGCGGCTGGCGCGCGGCGTCCTCACCCTGCGGGCGCATGTTGATGCCGGCAAAGCCGGAGAACCTCTGCCACGCGGCGCTGATGCCGCTCTCGCGGTAGGCGTCATAAATATCATGCATCCCGGTGCGTGCCTCCTCGGCTTCCGGCAGGAGCAGGGCGAGCGGGGGCTCGTGGGCGACGAGGGTCTCCACGTGGCCGGGGTAGCGGGCGACCAAGGCGAGCCCCGTGACCGCGCCACCGCTGCTGCCGAATACGTACGCGGGCCCGCCGCCAACCGCCTCCAGCACCCGGCGCACGTCATCGGCCAGCAGGTCCGGCTCGGCGTCCTGGTCGGGGTCGTCAATCGTGCTGCGGGCGAAGCCTCGCGGGTCGTGGGTCACCACCGTGTAGTCCTCGGCGAGCAGTGGGGCGATCGCGGCAAAGCCCGAAACGCCCATGGGGTGTCCGACCAGCATGATCACAGGGCCTGAGCCTTGTGCCTCGTAATACAGGCGCGCTCCCGGAACCTCTAGCGAGTGACTCGTAGGCAGCGACATTCGATGGCACCTCTGGTTCGCGGTTGGGGATGCGCGGCAACACCACTGAGGCTAACGCCGGGATCGCCAAGAACTCGGCGGCCGCCGACCCGGTGCGCCGAGCTATGCCGTAGCCATTGCCCGGACCATTGGGCCCGTAGGGGCCGTTCATGTGTAGACGATGAGCTCGTGCCAGCTTCCGCCGATAACGAGGTGGAACGCCGCCGCGACGCCCGGCGTCGCCGCGACCTCGGTCGGCCGCGTCGGATAGCACCCCGAGACCAGCGTGAGCATCGGCCGGCCGAAGGAACCGCGCGGATCCTGTGCCCGAAGCTGGAACGTCTCGAGCGTCCCGGGAACCGGGAGCGTCTCGTTCTCGATGACCTCGGTCCGGCTGTAGGCGCGCGGTGCTGCGACATCGCTCGCGAGGTGAGGATCCGAGACCTGGAACGATGCCATGTCCTTCGCCGTCCCGAAGCCAAAGTTGGCCGGCACCGGGCTGTTCTTCGCAACCGTCGAGCCGAGGATCGTCGCAGCGACGGCGACGATCACCAGGCCGAGCATCAACAGCTGCTGGCGACATTCTCTCCGAAATGGCCGCCATGCCCATCGCATGACGGCACGGCGGGCCGGGAGGCCACCGTCGGGTGGGCGAGCCTCAACGACGGGCGCAAGATCGACAGAAGACATCAACGCTCACCTGAAGGCTCGCCGCCGGATGCCATGCTCGGTATTTTGCGACGACGCCCGGTCAATATGGCGGCATGGCGCGTGCCTCGGCCGACGCGGCACCTGCGAGCGCGCACTCCGCAACTGCCATCGCGGCGCTCAAGAACGAACATTCGGCGCAGCCCGGTTCCGACGATGCGAGGCTTCAGCGGGCGCTCGTATTCGGCGTCACTCGGAGCGGGCCAGGACGAGCAAGAGGCCTCGTTCCGCGCTCCTTGGAACCGGCGGCTGCATCGAGACCAAAATCACCCAACGGATCATCGGCTGGTCGAACCGTCACACTCCGGAGCGCGCCTCCCCGCAGCGCGGAGGCGGATACATCTGCCGCGCGATCGTCGCCGAGAGCCAGCCGAGCCACCAGCCCGCGCACGTCAACTGGATCGTGCGCCGCTTACTCTCGTCGGCCCCGGCAGCGATCGCCAGAATAATGAGCCAGACCAGCACGCACCCGAAGCTGTACGCCTCATAACTTCCGCGCCCCTCTACATGGTCGATGTGGCTTGCTCCCGCCACGATCGCGTGCACGAGGCTGAGTACCTTGCGACCGGGCAGTGCACCGCCCACACGACCGGTCAGCCGCAGGGTCGAGTTGATCAACGCCTCGAGGCCGAGACGCACGACGAGTGTCGAGACGAGCAGCAGTCCGGCGTTGGCGACGAGGTTCGGCTCGTCGAATGCCACCTCAATCCGGTCGAGACCACGCGATACTTGTCTCACTGAAAGTGCCTCCCGAGCTGTGGGGATCTGACGACTAAAGCACCGTCATTCTCCCAGCTCAGGAGGCCTTTTAGGTGGATACGCGGGCTGCTTCAGCCCTGGTTAATCGGTGGATCCAGGTCCAACCGCACCACCTTGGTCATGCCATCTAAGCGGCGATTCAACATCCGATCTCAGTAAGTGACGTCCTCGATTTCGAGTCACTCGGCTCGCAGAACCAGCCCCGTCGGGGTGTGCGCTGCGCTACGCCCGGGGAGTGCAGCCACAACGTTAGCGAACACGAGAGCACCCAAACCGACGAGGAACACTGACAGGACAGGCACCGTGGGGTCGGGTACCGCGTGAAGATTGTGGGCGAACAGCGTCCATAGTTGACGTCCTATCGCGACACCGAGCGGCAACCCCACGACGATGCCGACGACTGAGGCAACCGTGGCTTGGCACGCGATCGAGGCCGCCAGCTGTCGGTGCGTAAAGCCGAGGGCCTTTAGTAGCGCGAGATCTCGCCGGCGCCGACGGACCGAAGCGCTGACGGTAAGGCCGAGAGCGACAACAGCCCCGGCGGCGAAACCGACGGCAAGAATGGCGGGGGTCGTGCCCATCGAACGGAAGTTCACGATTTCAGCAGGTCGTAGCACCGAGACCACGCCTCCCGCCGAACCGCTCTCGTCGGGCATCGCATTGATCTTGTTGTTGATCTGCTCAAGGGACCGCAATGCCGCCGAAGGGTCCGACCCGGCTCGGATGCGAACGAGGATGGCATTGGGGCCTGGAATCGAACTCTGCTGGATATTGAGCAGCGAGGTCGGGAAGTCACTCGTCGAAACCAACGCCCCCGTTCCCATCCCGGCACCGGAGGTCATCGAAGGCATGGTCGCGGTACCGACAATGACCAGTTTCGTTGGCTTGTTGAGCCCATTGCTGAAGGTGACGGTGTCGCCTACTCGCTTGTGGAGCTGCATCAGGGTCGTGGCACCGAGCACGACCTGATTCGATGCATCGAGGCCGTGGCCCGTCAGCAGGGGCGGCGCCACAGGGGTGCCGGGCCTTTCGGCCAGCGCCTGCACAGCCTGACCATCGAGCTTGGCCTTGGCGAAGTTGACCCCTGACCACGCCTCTACGTAGCGATCCTTATTGAACAGCGCTGCAGTCTGACGGGCGGGAAGGTCTTCTTGCCCGGCAAAGCCCGCCAGCAACGCGTAGTTCCAATTCCATCCGTAGAGAGCGGGATGCGAGACAAGACTGTCGAGACTGGCCCCGAACGTGACCGTTGTCACGACGACGACGACGGCGAGCACGGCACCCAAGATGGCGGAACGGACGGGTGCCGCATTTCGGCCCCGTCCGGGATCGAGACCGAAGCGCAGGCCGGCCACTGCCGATATCGGGAGTCCCCAAGCCGTAACGGAGCGCAACCAGCGAGGTTCACGCTCCCACGTCTGCGAGAGCCGCCGGGAGGTGACTCGGCTCACCTCGCGTCTGGCGAGGATGGCAGCGAGCAAACCCAGGACGGCGACCAGGGCGAGAAACCCAAGCCCAAGCACTGTCCAGTCGAAGGCAACTCCTGGGTCCGGGTACACGGGACGAACGGGTCCCAAAGGAGTGAGCGGCGACAAAGCTGCCGCCACGGCAACCGCCAACAGTGAGCCAATGAACAAAGCTCCGAGCACGCCCCCCAGTTCGTCGCCGAGCGTCATTGCACGACCGGCCCCCAGTGCTCGCAAGGGTTCGGTCTCGGCGGCTCCAGATTGGAGGATGCGACCGATCAGCAGGCCGGCGATCAACAAGACGGCGAGCCCGGCGATGCCACCGAAGACTCCAAGCGCAACGGCCTGGGGCGCGATCGCCTGCTGCGCTGTGGGCACTACTGCCGATGTCCTCTCGAACCCGATGTAGAGCGCGTCCGGGAACACCTTGATGATCTCTGACACTGTTCGCCCTGCTCTGCTATCTCCTCCCGCAAGCTTCAGGTACGTCTCGGAGGCGTAAGCGCACTCCGGCGCCAGTACGCGTGTCAAGGCCGGCGAAAGAATCACGACGGCCGAATTGAGTGCACCAATATCGCTCTCGACGACCGACCTTGCGGCCACAACCTCTCCGACCAACGTGACTTTCGCGACCAGGTGGGGCTTCCCGTCGTAAGAGGAGTTCACCTGAGCGTCGGTATAGAACGGGATATGGATGACAGAGCCGATGTGCAAACCAAGCTCTTTGGCGGCCTGGGCGTTCATGACCGCCTCGTCCAGCCTGCTCGGATTCGCCAGTCGACCCCCCACGAGGCTGACGCGGTCCAACGTCGAGAGCTCGCCATCGATACTGCCGACGATCGTCGGTGGTGTCTCACCCGCGCTCAGTTGGTAGCGGACTCCCGTTATCGAGTTGAGGTCTATGTTGCCATCGAAGACGACGAGGGTTGCGGAGTGCTCGACGAAGCGAAGGTGCGCGACCGCCCTGATGACCCGAGGGTTGTACCCCATCGTGAGACCCACACCAGGATCGTCAATCGCGCTGAAGAACCCGACAGTGGACGGGTTGGTGCTGGCGAGGTACACGGGAAAGGAGGACTCCGTGCGCCGAGCCCCTGCCACCGCGCCCATTGCCAGACCGCCGATTAGCCCGATGAGCAGCACCACGCTCAGATACCCGCCCCAGCGGTACCCGAAGGTGGCCCGGAAGCGGTACCAGGCGACACGGAGAACCTGGCTCATGTCACCAATGACCCCCGAAGACCTATCGACTGCGGTGTGCTCCTTGAAGTTTCGCTTCTGAAAGGGGAGCCGTCGAGGTGGGTGTCCCTACTCGATCACCTCGTGCTACCACCACGGCCGGCGTCCCCGAGCCGGCTAGCGGTCTCCCGTCATCAAGCACGCGGGAGCCCCCACTTGGCGCTGCCGACGTTGCGGTGCGACAGAACGACACCCTTCGGAAGGTGTTGGACTAGTGGCAACCGCGCACCGACCCGGCGTTAGGAGCGCCTGTCGGGCGGATCACCGGAACCGTCGTTCGACGCTCGGGCCAGGCCGAGGCGTTTCGAGGATCGGGGCGCGCGTCTTGTATCGCGACTGCCCCAGTCCGGCGCTTCGGAGCGAGGACGTGCGCCACCCCAGGACGGCACTTGGGGAATGCCACTTCTCGTCAAGTATCCGCCAGCGATATGCGCCGACGACGACCGGAGGTCTCGACCGCGAGGGTGAACTGCCCCGATCGAGCCGTCTACTGGGTTCGCAGCAGCTGCCCGGCGGTCGCTGATCGCGCCGCCGCTAGTGCCGGCACGATGGCCAAGAGGTTGGCCACCACGAGGATGGCCGCACCCAGCACCGCGATCAGCGACACCGGCACGGTGGCCACCGGCACTGCGCCCAGGTTGGTCGCAAAGGCGCGCCACATCAGCTGGCCCGCGGCCACCCCCAGCGGGACGCCGACGACGATCCCGACCAAGGCGACCGTCGCCGCCTGCCAGCACACTGCGGCCCTGACTTGGCCACTCACGAACCCGAGCGCCTTCAAGAGGCCGATCTCGTTCCGACGACGGGCCACGCTCACGACTAGGAGGTGGAGGAGCGTGGCCATGCCGAACAGCGCCAGCATGAGTCCCAGGATCAGCGGGAAGTTCACCGCCTGCCCGAAGTTGACCAACGAGATCGGGGTCGTTGGCTGTCCGGCGACGTCCGGAAAGACTTTGAGGAAATGGGCGACGGCGGCCCTCCCCTTCGGACCGGGAATCGCTCTGGCGAAAACGGCGTGGCCCTGTACATTCGCACGGAACGTGCGCACGCACGTGGCACACGTCGGGCCGGGTGGGCAGGCCGCGTCGAGCAGTCCGGAGAACGTGAACGCCGCCCCCGTGCCCAGTCCCCCGAGGCCGAACTGGCCGGGGAATGAGGCCGACCCGACGACCGTAAACGGTACCGTGCGTGTGCCGCCGGTCGGCACTTGCACGGTTACCTGGACGACCGAGCCGACGCGGGTACCGACCTGGTGCATGGTCGTCGTGCCGAGGGCGACTTCGCCGTCACCGCCCGGCAGACGACCGTCGACCGTTGACAAGAGCAGTGGCCCACGGACAGCTGTTCCAAGCACCGCGAAGACGCTGACGCCGTCTACCGCGACCTCTTCTCGCGTGCCAGTCATAATCCCGGCAATGGCAGGGTTGCGCTCCAGGGCGGTCAGTTCGGCGGCGGGGTTCCCTCCGTCGGAGGCGTTGTTGGCGAACAGCAGCTGGTAGTCCTGGCCGTAGAGCGCGGGGGTGGCCGTCAGGTGCGACAAGCTGGCCCCGAAGACGGCGGTAGCGCACAGGGCCAGGACGGCCAAGGCGGTGCCGAACAGCGCTGTGCCCACCGGTACCGATGCGGCACCGCGACCGCGCTCGAGCGCGTGGCGGACCCCGATCACCGCACTCGCCGGAGCACCGATGGCTGCCACCTGGGCCACGATCGCCGACGGGCGCGCGTCGAGGGACCGGTCGTCGCCAGTGCGTACCCGCGAGGCTCGCAACGACGGCCAAAAACCAAGGACCAGCACCACGACGACGATGAGGAGCGCCCCCGGCAGGAGGATCAGGGGGTCGAAGGCGGGGCCGGTGGAAGGCTCGGCCAGCCGCGCCTCGCCGACGGGGGTGAGGGGGGACAGGGCGAAGGCGACGACGACGGCACCGGCGGCACCGGTGAGCCCGACCAGGAGGTTGCGGGCCGTGCCGAGTGCCACCAGCCGGCGCCTTGGCAGGCCCAAGGCGGCCAGGGTGGGGTACTCCCCGCTCTCAACGGCGCTCTGGCGACCGAGCGCCTGACCCACCACAGCCAAGGCGGCCAGCCCGGCCAAGACTGCCAACACCCACCACCCCACGGCCTGGGGGTGGATCGACGTCGCCACGGCCGTGGCGATGGTGTCCTGATTCTCCACGTAGAAGAGGTGCTCGGCATTTATCTCGGCATAGAACCGGGGGAGATCGGCGGCGCCGTGGCGCAGTCGCACAAAGTACTGCTCGGCGAACGCTACCCGTTGTCCCGCGGTGCGGGTAAACGCCTGCGTTGTGTAGAAGTCGTAGGTGGGGTTTTGACCGTCGGGGAACTCGTTTTCGGCCGTCTCGATCCCCACTACGTGGAAGGCAAGCGTCGGCCCCGTCGGGTTCACGTTCACTCCGGCCAGGGCTGCCTTCTCCTGCGCTGGTGCAAAGAATTGCGAATGGACGACCGTTCCGATGTGCACACCGAAATCCTGTTCGAGGTTGACAGAGGCCAGAACCTGGTCCGGGGAGGACTGGTCGGGCAGCCGACCGGCGACCAGCTTCGTCACCCGGTCCAGGCCGGCGGGCGACAGGCCGAGGAATGAGACGTTGGCGTTATTGATACCGGAGCCGCAGGCGCAGACCAGGTCGCCGTTGAAAGGCTCCTCAGACGTCGTGACCGAAGAGACGTCTGCCATCATGGCCAGCCCGCGGACCGGCGTCAGGTTGAAGACAATGAAGTCATAGCCGTGGGCGGTTACGAAGCGGGGAAAGGCGGTGGCCGTCCGGCGTCCGGCGGCGGCAGCGCCCAGCACCAAGCCCCCGACCACAGCAATTAGGGCGGCGAGAATCA
The DNA here is from genome assembly GCA_963841155.1 of uncultured Acidimicrobiaceae bacterium. GTDB lineage: Bacteria > Actinomycetota > Acidimicrobiia > Acidimicrobiales > Bog-793 > Fen-455. Next base: position 46,180 of record CAWJBM010000004.1, read on the forward strand.
GCCACGATTGCCATCTGCGGCGGAACTCCGCACGCAACACCAACCAGACAGCGCCCAAGGAGACCTCCCAGACCCAGTGTTATCCATCCGGCCTCAGCGTCCCAGGAGGCCAGCAGGTCCAAGAAGCACGTGGTAGCACCCCCGACCCGATGTTCCACTCAGCGGGCATCGGGGCAACCCGGCGACAACCTATTGTTTCAAGGACCTATCCATCCGACCCGTGCCGCTGCCAGGCGAGTGGCCGGGTGCCCCGAATGCCGCGTCGGACTTTCTCATGGCCACCAGTGGGGGCCTCGATATGGCCACCAGTGGGGACTTTCTCATGGCCACGGACAGTCGTGAGGTCATCTCGGTTTGCGAACTTCCCGGTAGTGCCGGCTAATCTCGGGCGAGCAGAGCCTGTAGCGCGGCGAGGACCGGTAACCAAGTGTTCTCGGCCTCCTCGTCGCTGTCTGCGTATTCGATCTCGTCGATCTGCAGTCGTATCGTGGAGCCACCCTGGCAAGGGCGAATCTGCCAGGTTAGGTAGACGGGTGGGTCCTCAGGTCCGGACTGCACACGGTAGGACAGCCGGCAAAGTGGCTGGACGTGCAGCACTCGGCCCGTTAGCGAGAAATAGGCGGCCTTCGGGGACTGCGTGGTCCGGAAGTGGATGGGTGCATCTGCCTCCCACGACGAGTGAGTGACCAACCCATACACGTAGCTGCCGGTCTCATGGGTTCCGGTCAGTGCAGCCCAGACTCTGGCCGGGTTGGCCGCAGTGAAGCACACGAATCTTTGAGCTCCCATTGGTGCGGCGTTCATCTGGCGCCTTCGTCGGCTGGGCGTTGAGGTGCCGCCAAGCCAGGGGCCAACTTGCACGGATGGGGAGAAGCTGGCTTCGTCACCGAGCACATCGGGGCACAGCGTTCAGGCATCGTCCGAGATGTCAGCCCACCCACCAACGTCTCCGCCCCCGACTTTGCCTTGTGCGAATCAGAGCAGGCGACCGGCGAGCGTGGCGAAACGGTCGATGGTGCCAGCGCGTCCGGCCGCGGCTGTTGAGGCCCAGAGAAACCGTCAGCGTCTGGACTCTGGGGAGACGGCCATCTGGCTCGTGGCCAGACCCAGGTCGACAGCAGTTGGGTCGATCGCGATCGGCAGACCGCCTGATCTGGCCAGGTCCCAGGAGTGGGCGACGTGGACGGCGGCGGCCTCGGCCACCCCGAGATCTCGTCTCGGGCTGTGCACGAGCGCCCCATCCCACAGGCGACGACTGAGGTCACGGACTGCAGCGGTGATCCACAGGCCCCCGGCGTGATGTTGACGCGAATCGCGCACCTCGCGCACAAGACGCCCCCGTTCGGCAGCGGTCGTTGCATCGGCGCGGTGTTCCTCGGCGAGTTGCAGCATGTACATGGACGACTCCCTTCTTGGTCGGAGTCAGCAGTTGGGCCGCTCGGACAGACCCCCGCACTTTCCCCTGGGGATGACCTAGGAGGTAGGCCCCGCAAACGCCATCGAACAAATCAAACTCAATGGCACGTTACAACCAGAGACAGAAAGTAAAACTTTCCCCCACCGATCAAATGGCTCGGTGAGGACACAGTACAGGAGTCACAGAGAACATGCAAGGGTCCAGCCTTGAATCGCGGCACTTTGTGCTACGCGGCCATGTGATCAACACCGGGCGCCAGACCCACATCACTAATAAGTAATGCATGACTATAGGTGTACCACATCACTCTACGTGTAACGCTGTGGTTCCCCCTGGTGTAGTCGCAGGAGGACCCGCACTTCTCGATAAAGAAAGGCCAGTCGTCTCTACGAGTACACGTGTGGGGACGATGTACAGACGATCACACGGGTGACGCGCAAGACGCTTACTTCCGTCCGTCACGGCGAGGCCTCTGGAAGCTCAGCCCGATGGGCGCGTAATCGGCAGGGGCGGACTCGGCCCTGGCCCTGTTCGCGGCCCCGGCCCCAACCTTGGCGGCGACGACGGATTTACTGCTAAGTTACTGCATCACCACATGATCCCGATCGCAAAGGACGGACATGCCAGGACGGCCGCTGACTCTGCCGCAGGTCGCAGACAAGCTCGGTGTGCACTACATGACCGCCTACCGCTACGTCCGCACGGGCCGGCTTCCCGCCAGGCGCGTCGGTGGCGCCTGGCAGGTCGATTCGGGTGACCTCGCACACGTGCAGCGCTCCCGACATGGGCCCCGGTCACCGCGGGCGACCGGCAGGGCACCGTCTCCGACGCGCCTTGAGGCGCGGCTCGTCGCCGGCGACGAGGCCGGCGCATGGGACGTCCTCGAGGCCTCGCTCGCGTCGGGCATGGAACCAGGCGAGGTGCTCTTGGATCTCGTCGGGCCTGCGCTGCGCTCCATCGGAACGCTGTGGGAGCACGGCAAGCTCTCGGTCGCGGATGAGCACCGGGCCAGTAACCTCGCCGCGCGGCTGATCAGCAGGCTCGGTGCCCGCTTCGCTCGCCGCGGGCAGAAACGGGGAACGGTGATCGTCGCCGCTGCGCCGGGTGAGCGGCACGGGTTGCCCGTCGCCATCGCTGCCAATCTGCTGCGGTGGCGCGGATTCGACGTGGTCGAGCTTGGGGCGGACACTCCCGCGGACTCGCTCGCGCAGGCGGCAGCAGGCGAGCCCGACCTCGTGGCAGTTGGGATCGCATGCACCGTGGGGAGCTCTTCCCAGGCGGCGCGACGGGCGATCGCCGCCGTGCGCCGGTCCGCACCGCAGGTGCCCGTCCTCCTCGGTGGGGCCGCAATCGTCGATGCCGCTCACGCCCGCCGCCTGGGCGCCGACATGTTCACCGGTAGGCGTGCCGACGAGGTCGTGCGCGCGGTCGAGGCCGTCGTCGCTGACAAGCCCCGGGGATCGCGCCGCCGGCAGGGTTAGCCGGGTGGCCCGGGCAGTCAGGTGCTCCGGGCACCTAGTCGGTCGCGCCAGGACGGCTTGGCCAGCAGGACCTGCACGTCGCTCACGTGGCGCTCCAGGAACGCCGCCTCACAGTATGCGAGGTACAAGCTCCAGAGCCGGCGAAACTCAATGCCCACCTCGAGGCGTCGGATCTCGCGCTCGTGCGAATCTAGGTTCTCCCTCCAACGCCTCAGCGTCTCGGCGTAGTGGCGGCCGATGTCCTCGAGGTCGACGATCCGCAGATCCGTCGACCGCGCGAGCGAAGCGGTGATCGACGCCACCGACGGTAGGCAGCCACCAGGAAACACCATGCGCCGGATGAAGTCCTGATGTCGCTTGGCCCGCTCGAAACTGCGATCGTCGATAACAATGGCCTGAACTGCCGCCAGCCCGTCGTCGGCGAGCAACCCAGCGCACACGGCCAGGAACTCGTCGTGGCGCCGCCAGTCGACGGCTTCGATCATCTCAACAGACACCAGCTTGTCGAAGCGGCCACGCAAGTCGCGCCAGTCCTCACCGAGCACCGTCACGCGCTCGGTGAGGCCGGCCTGCGCGACCCGTTGCTCGACGTAGGCGCGTTGGGCCTCGGAGAGCGTCGTGGTGGTCACGCGACTTCCGTAGCGCGCTGCCGCATGGATGGCGAACCCTCCCCATCCCGAACCGATCTCTACAAGGTGATCGTCGGGTCGCAGGTCAAGTTTCGAGCAGAGCCGGTCCATCTTGGTCACCTGAGCGTCTCGCAGGCTCGCTTCTGGGCGCTCGAACAGCCCACAGGAGTAGGTCATCGTGTCGTCGAGCATCAGCTCGAAAAAGTCGTTGGACACGTCGTAGTGCGCCCGCACGTTGCGCTTGTCATCGGCTCGGCTCGGCGCGGCCAACCGCGCCGGAATGTCGAGCACGTCGGCGACAGCCCGCCCGAGGCGGTCCATCCAGGTGAGCAGCGGCCTCATGCGACAAAACAGCGCTTGCAAGAAGCCTGTCAGGTCGTCCGCATCCCACCAGCCGGCAACGTAGGAGGCGCCGAGGCCGACTGATCCAGAGCGCAGCAGTGCCTCATAGGCGCGGGGATCATGCACGTTCACGCGCGCCACAATGTCCCCGGTGCCCAGCCGATACGTCCGGCCGGCTTCGACAACCTCGATCGCGCCCCCGTCGCCGCGCGCCCCGGCTGCGAGCGTGATGCGCCGCGCTGTCGACTCCAACCCGGTCCAGGCCCGGCGCGGCGCGGCATGGCGGAGCAGCCCAGCGCCGCCCGCCACTGCCGGGCGTTCCTCTCCCGCAGCTCCGAGCCCAAGGCTGCCGGTCAGCATCGCGCCCGTCGAATCGCTGAAGGCCGGAGCGACCGTCGCGCCGGGTGCGTGTAGAAGGGCGCCCCCCGCAGACGTAGGCGGGCCGCCTGGGCGTAGATCCCCGCGGAGATCCGGTGCGTCGGCACGGGATGGTCCCACAGCAGCCGCCACAGCGCCTGGCGCCCGAGTGCCCGGCGGCGCAACGACAACGTCACGCCCAGCAGGCGCTCGGCGCCCCGCAGCACGTCGAGTTGAACCACGAGGCGCTTGCCCGGCGCGGTGTACCGCAGCTCGTACTCGACGTCCATCGGCAGGAAGGGTGACACGTGCATGACTTTGGCAAACCGGTGACGCCCGGGCGGGCCGACCACGTAGGGATGCCGCTCGTGCCAGGGCGTGTTCTCGACCTCGGCGACGAGTGCCTCGACTGCTTCACCGTCAGCGCCCATGCAGAAGTACATGCTTATCGGGTTGAAGAGCCAACCCCATGTGCGCAGGTTCGCCAGCAGCGCGACGGGTCCCGTGGGCCGCAATCCTGAGCGTTCCTCGACGAGGTTGCGCACCGCCTCGGGCAGCGCCGTGGCGCTGTCTCCCAGGAAGTCCGCGCGGCGGAACCACACCGGTGCCGGCCGGCGGCTGGACCACAGCGGGTGCAACCGGGTGACCGAGTCGACCTCGTCCAGGTACAGCAGCGGCATTGCCACCCGGTAGGAGAACTCGTGGGCGGCATTCGGCCCGAAGCGGCGGTGGCACAGGGTTCCCTCGTACACCGCACTGCGCAGTCCCTCAGCGGTGGGCTCCGTCGCCTGGTTTCGCGCGACCAGCACCGCCGTCACAGTGTCGCTCCCAGGGCACGGCAGGTCTTGACCGCGCTGGCCACGCCATCCTCGTGAAATCCATAACCCCAGTAGGCACCACAGAACCAAGTGCGCCGGGTGCCGTTGATCTCCGCGTGACGTTGCTGGGCGGCCACGGCTGCACGATCGAGCACGGGGTGGGCGTAGTCCATGCGGGCAAGGACCAGCTCGGGGTCGATGGCATCGTCACGGTTCAAGGTCACAAGCACCGGCGTCGTAGACGAGATGTTCTGCAGCTGGTTCAGATGGTAGGTCAGCGTTGCCTGATCGGTGTCAGCCCGGAGCCGGTGGTAGTTCCAGCTGGCCCATGCTCGCCGGTTGCCTGGCAACAGACGGACGTCGGTGTGGAGCGTGGCCCGGTTCGGTTGGTAAGTGATCGCGCTCAGAAGCCGGCGCTCCAACCGGTCGGGGTCCGACAGCATGGTCAGCGCCTGGTCGCTGTGGGTCGCCACGATGACTTGGTCGAAAGATTCAATGCCGGCCGGCCCCACGACTTCGACGCCGCCCGCGTCCCGCCGGATCTTGTCGACCGGCATCCCCAGACGTAGCCGGTTCTCGGCTCGCAGCGGACCGAGGATCGCCTGCACGTAGCGGCGCGAACCGCCGGTGATCGTCCGCCAGCGGGGCTGGTCCCGCAGCCTCAACAATCCATGGCGTTCGAAGAAACGGGCGAAAGTGACCGCGGGGATCTGTGTGAACGTCTTGGGCCCGGCGGACCAGATCGAGGATCCCAGCGGGACCAGATACCACTCGCGGAACCCCGTCGACCAGCGGTGAGACGAGAGCACGTCCTCCAACGTCACCTCGTCGGGCGGTGGGTTCTCGAGCATGGCGCGAGCGAGGCGGTTGAACCGGCTTATGTCGGCGAGCATCCGCCAGAACGCTGGCCGTGCCATGTTCTGACGCTGGGCGAAGACTGCCGAAGGCGACGTGCCACGCCATTCGAGCCCGGTGCGCTGGTCGGCCACCCCGAAGCTCATGTCGCTCGGCTGGGTGGCCACGCCAAGGCGGTCAAGAAGCCTGCAGAACAGCGGGTACGTCCGCTCGTTGTAGACGAGGAACCCGGTGTCGACGTCCACGGCGGCGTCGGGTAGCTCGACACGGTGGGTGTGCGAATGGCCCCCCGGCCGATCGTCCGCCTCGTAGAGGACGATGTCGTGGCGACCGTGCAGCAGGTGCGCACAGACCAGTCCCGACACTCCGCTTCCGATGATCGCGATCTTCATCCAGTCTTTCCTCTTGTTTCGCTCGGTCCGTTGAGCCGTTCGGCCCGACGGCGCTGACCTGCACCCGGCTGGCTGTGCGGTCCCTCTTGTACTCACGTGAGTTTAGCACTAAACTACGTCCATGAGCACGTATCGCACCACCGCCTCCTCCACCTGGCCCCCGGCAGAGGCGTTCGCGTACATGGCGCGCTTCTCCAACGCCGCGAAGTGGGACCCGGGAGTCCTGACGGCCGAGGACGCCGGGCAAGCACCGCCGAGTCGCGGGAGCACCTACCGGTTGGTGGTCGGCGTGCTCGGGCAGCGCGTCCCGCTCGAGTACCGGATCGAGGAGATCGACCCTCCGAGACGGGTGGTCCTCAAGGCGCAGAACGCGATGATCAGCTCCACAGACGTGATAGAGGTGTCACCGGCGCCGGGCGGCGGCTCGGCGGTCACCTACACGGCCACGCTCACCCCGAAGGGACCAGCCACCCTGCTCGCCCCGCTCGTCGGTATGGCTTTGCGGCGCATTGGGGGCCGGGCAGCGGCCGGGCTGCGAGCCGCTCTGGTGGCGTGAGCATGCATTGGGTCGCAGCGCGCCGGCGCCTGGCGTGCGCCGTTGACGCCGCCGCCGAGGCAACGGTCGTCCCCAGTTTCAGCCGGGTGGGCTTCGCGCTCCGCCGGCGCCTGGAGGGTTGGGACGACCCGCCCTCGATGCGCGGACGGGTCGTCGTCGTGACCGGTGCCACCTCGGGGATCGGGCTGGCGGCAGCCGTCGCCATGGCCAAGCTCGGCGCCACCTTGCACCTTGTGGGCCGTGACCTCAACCGGGCGCGCCAGGCTCGCTCAGAGGTTGAGGCAGCCCGTTCCGGGCCGGTTCACCTCGACCTCGTCGACCTCGCCGATCCTGAGGCCGTCGTTGCCTTCGGCCTGGGTCTGACGGAACGCTACGACCGGCTCGACGCGCTCGTCCACAACGCCGGAGCTCTCAGCCGTGTCTACAGAGCGACGCCCGCCGGGGTGGAGCTGACCGTCGCGACCCAGGTCCTCGGCCCTTACATGCTGACCGCGACCTTGGCGCCGCTGTTGTCGCAGGGCTCGCCGGCGACCATCGTCACGGTCAGTTCGGGTGGCATGTACACCCAGCGGTTCGACCTCGAACATCTGGAAATGGCGGCCGGCGACTACGACGGGACGGTCGCCTACGCCAGGTGCAAGCGGGCACAGGTTGTGCTGGCCGGCGCCTGGGCCCGGCGTCTTGGCCGCTCGGGCGTTGCGAGCTACTCCATGCACCCTGGCTGGGTGAACACTCCGGGCCTGCAGGCTGGACTCCCCCGGTTCGCGGCGTTCTGGCGGCCGTTGCTTCGCACCCCCGCTGAAGGCGCGGACACCGTCGTCTGGCTGGCCGCCGGAGGTCCTGGCTCCGAGGCGCGGGCCCTCGGGGTGCCAACGCCAGTTTCGGGGTTCTTTCACGACCGGCGGAGCCGGCGCGACCACCGCTTCCCCGTCACCCGGCCGACGCTCCCAGGCGATGACGACGCGCTGCTGGCGTGGTGCGCGACCCGCACTGGGATCGCGATGCCCCTCCCGCCGGACGGGCTCGACTGAGGTCGCTGGCGCTGGCTGGGCGCAGCCAGTTCCTACGACTCGCGGCACTCCGGACAGAGACCGAGCAGGTCGAGCTCGTGCTCGGTGACCTGGTAGCCCTGTTCTTCCGCCACGGCCCTGGCCGCCTCGCCAAGTGCACGTTCCAACTTCGGTGAGGGGTGGACGTCCTCCACCTTCCCACAGGTCGCACAGACGAAGTGGTGGTGATGCCCTGAGAGCTCCTCGGCCAGCTCGAACCGGCCGTGGTCGTCGGCACCCACAACCCTGCGAACGACACCGACGTCGATGAGGGCGGTCATGTTCCGATAAGCACTGCTCTGGGGTAGCTCAGGGGCTGACGCGAGGATCTCGGGGATGGTCAGCGGGCGGGCGGCCGCCGCCAATGTCTCCACCAGGACCCTGCGCAGGTGGGTGTACCGCTGATCCACCGTGGCCAGCCGGAGGCTGACGGCTTCATGGACAGAACGCGCGAGCACCACGGCCGCAGACACTAGGTCGGCTCCGTGCTCGTCCCGGTGGTCGTCGTGAACCGCATGGGTCTCGTCGCCAGTTGACGGGCCCTCTCCGCTCGGCCAACACCGGACCTACGCCAGGCGGCCCAACCGCGACCCGTGACGAAGAACACCGCGCCGAGGACCCCGACGAAGAATCCAACGGGCCAGTCGGTCTCGTATGACGCCGCAATTGCGATCCAGACGATGGCCACCGAGATGCCGACCGAAAGGCCCAACGCCCCCAGCGGCTTGTCGGTGAACGATCGGGCCGCCCCCGGAGCACCGACCATCAGGCTGAACATCAGCAAGGCTCCGACGACAGGAACCGACATGGTCGTGACCAGCGCTACGACCACCAGGAAGTACATCTCCATCCGCCGGCTTGGCACCCCGCGTGCTTCTGCCGCCTCCGGCATCACCGAGGCCAGAAGGAGCGGGCGGTACAAGATCACCACGGCGGAGATGCACACCACACCGAGCACAGCCGTTGCGAGCACCTGGTTGGTGCTGACCCCGAGCACCTCGCCGAATAGCAGGGCGTAGATCGCGGACGCATATTCCTCGCTCCAGCTGAGGAACAACGCTCCGAGTCCCAGCATGAACACGAGCGTGAGCGCCGTCACCGCGTCGTGGCGACCACGCTTGCCGAGCATGCCAATGGCAAGCGCACTGACCACCGCAAAGGTTCCGAGCCCTGCGAAAGTGCTGATCCCGACGAGGGAGGCACCCGCAGCGCCGGCGAACCCGGCTTGGGGAACCGCGTGAGCAACGAACGCCGAGCCCCGTAGCACCGTGAAGAATCCGACGACACCTGCGACAACAGCGACCATCGTCGCCACAACCCAAGCGTGGACCATGAAACCGGCGAACATCAACCTGCCCCCAAGCCCGGCGGTCCTGTGCGCCCGCGGTCGCCGGGCGAGCCCACCCGGTCCCCACGGCGCGCGAACGCATGCGTGGCGTCCCTTCTCGAGTTTCGCCGACTTGCGGAATCTGCCAGGAGATACACGACAAGCACCAACGCCACCACGAAGAAGCTCACCGGCCAGCCCCGCCGTGCCGGAGGCCAGTAGTAGCTGTCGTAGGCGAGCAGGATGCCCAGCCACGTCAAGGTCACGGCGATGAGGGCGGCCCAGGCGATCGCCAGACCAGGTCGCTTCGTGAGCCGCAGCGCGGCTGCGGCAGGGCCGATCAACACGGCGGTGCTCAAGATCGCGCCGATGGTCACGCAGGAAAGTGACACCGCAACCGCCATGGCAAGCAGGTACAAGATGCCGACCGTGCGCACTGGCACACCTCGTGCGTGGGCAATGTCCGGGCTCACCGCGCTCAACAGCAGCGGGCGGTAGAGCAACCCGACGACGGCGAGAGCCGACAGGCCCAACAACACGAAGACCGGGATCATCGACGCCCGGATCACGAACATGGAGCCGAACAGGATCGTGATGGTCGCGCCTGTCGTATTGCTCTGGGTTGTGCCCAGATACAGGAACAAGGCGGCAATCCCGAGGCCTGCGCCAAGCACGATGCCGGTCGTCATGTCCCTCTGGCGCAGTCGTCGGGCACCGAACAGCTCCATGGCCCCGGCTCCGAGGAGCGCAAAAACGACGAAGCCCCAGAGTGGGTTGGTCCCCACGAGAAAGGCGCCCGATCCGCCCGTGGTGCCCAAGTCTCCCAGGGAATGGCCGGCAAAGGACTGGCCGCGGATGACGGTGAACACGCCAACCACTGCGGACACGAGCGAGACCACGCCACCCACGATCACCGCCACGCGAACCGGCTCGCTCGTGAAGAGCCCGGGCTCGAAGATGCCGTTGAGAATCGCGCTCACAGTCGTCATCCCAGCCCGCGGGGAGGAAGGGTGCGCCGCTCTCTTTCGAGCTCGGGGTGGTGACCCTCGTCCTTGCCTGCCACCACCAAGATGCGGTCTTGGAGATGGAGCACGTCGACATGATGGCCGTACAACGCGCTCAGGACGTCCTCGCGGACAACCTCCTCGGTAGACCCGCTGGCTGCTCGGCCGGAGGCGACATAGACGACGCGGTCCATCACCGGTAGCAGCGGGTTCATCTCGTGTGCGGAGATGAGAACCGCAATCTGTTGCTCCTTTGCGATCCTTGCCAGGAGTCCGACGACCTCCTGCTCGCTGCGAATGTCGAGGTTCGCGAGCGGCTCGTCCAGGAGCAGGAGCTTCGGCTGGCTGATCAGCGCGTGCGCGATCAAGCTCCGCTGCAATTCCCCTCCCGAAAGCTTGCCGACCCGGGTGTCAGCGAAGCCTTGGGCGTCAACGGCTTCGAGCATGTCGTCGACCAGCCGGCGCCGGCCACGCGAAGGCAGCGGGATGCCGAAGCGATCGCCGTCGATCCCGAGGGCCACCAGGTCGCGTGCCCGCAAGGGGACGTCAGGGTCGAGCCCGATGCTTTGCGGGACGTAGCCGACGAGTCGATTGCGATGCGGACGCGGACGACCTGCGAAGAGCACCTTGCCGGTCGACGGCGTCTCCAGTCCCAGGATCACCCTGAAGATGGTCGTCTTGCCCGCGCCGTTGGATCCGATCAGGCCCGTGAGCTCTCCGGCGCGAAGGCTGAAGCCGACATCGTGGAGTATCTCCCTGCCGGAGAGCCACAGCGACACCCCCTCGAGGCAAAGAACCTCCGGGGAACCGCCGAGCCGATCCGGGTTCGTCACAACCGTCCCGTCGAGACCTTGGAGGCCACGGCCTTCTCGAGTGCCTGAACCTCGGCCAACATCCAGGTCTGGTAGTCGTAACCGGGTGTCGGCATCGTCTCGTAGACGCCCACGACCGGTATCCCGCTGGCCTTGGCGAGATCGAGGAATGACTGCGTGATCGAGTCGGTCACCTGCTCGTTGTACAGGAAGACCTTGACCTTGTGCCCGGTGAACAGCCCGTCTTGGAGTGTGATGTCCTCGGGCGGCGGATCTACTCCGTTCATGATGTCCGCCTGCAACGCGAAAGGGGTCTCGTTGTCGGTTCCCGCGGCCTCGAGCATGTAGTCGGCAACCGGTTCGGTGCTGGCCACCGGGGTACGCGGATACCTGGCCTTGAAATTGGAGATCGCCTGAAGCCAAGGGGTCATGGAGCGGTCGAACTTCGCCAGGTTCTCCCGAAAATAGGCGGCGTGCTCGGGATCGAGACCGGACAAGTCACCGGTGATCGCCTTCGCCACGGCTGGCATCGTGCTCGGGCTGTACCACAGGTGCGGGTTCGGCGTGCTGCTCGGCAGCCCGAGCGTCCGCTGGACGTCAATGACCTTCCGTCTCGAATTCGGCGATGCGGCCTCGATGGTGTTCATGAAGGTGTCGTAGTCGGCGCCGTTTTGGACGATCAGCTGCGCGGCACTGACGACCCCGGCCACTGACGGGCTCGCTTCGAAGGAATGGGGATCGGTGTTGGGGTTGCTCACGATGGCCGTCACCTCGACGTACCTACCGCCGATCTGCGCGATCACGTTCGCGTACTGGCTCTCCGCACCCACGGCCACCACAACGCCGCGGCTTTGCGTGCTATCCGTAGTCGAGCACGCGCAACCGAGCAACGTCAGGCAAGCGCAGAGGCCAACGACCTTCGCCCGGTTGCCATCTCGCAGAAGCCGAGGACCCATTCTCGTGTGACACCTCGCGTGACAGGCCGGCCTGCTCAAGCCCGCCGCGAACGGAATGATAATCACTCTTATTACGGTCGTCAACTGGGGAGCCGTTCTGCAGGATCGTGCGCCCCAGAGCCGATTCGCCGGCCATCGGCCGGTGCCCTGAACGGGCGCGGCGAACCTCGGCGATAGGTTCTCCGTCTTGCCGGATCGATCTCGGAGGTTCTGCGGTGCCTGCAGTCACAATCGACGACGCCAACGAGCTGCCACAGGTTCCCAGGCCCTCCGCAACCGCGATCCAACGACCGGTGCGATCGGTCACCACCGCACCGCGGGGCCTCGAGGGCGAGGGCTTCCCGGTGCGCAGGGCGTTCGCCGGCGTCGACCTGGCCGATCTGGACCCGTTCGTCCATCTCGACCAGATGGGAGAGGTCAACTACGGGCCGGGTGAGCCCAAAGGCACGCCTTGGCATCCTCACCGCGGCTTCGAGACCGTCACCTACATGATGGACGGCGTCATCCAGCACGCGGACTCGACAGGGGGCGGTGGAGTCATCCGGGACGGTGGAACCCAGTGGATGACCGCCGGCAAGGGGATCCTCCACATCGAGACCCCGCCCCACGACGTCGTCGCCGCCGGCGGCTGGTTCCACGGCCTGCAGCTGTGGGTCAACCTCCCGAGCGCCAAGAAGTGGATCGACCCTCAGTACCAGGACCTTGAAGGCACCGCGGTCAAGCTCTTGTCCTCCCACGACGGAGGTGGCCTCCTGCGCGTCATAGCCGGAGAGGTAGGTGGCCAGACCGGCCCGGGCTCGACGCACACCCCGATGACGATGGTGCACGCCAGCCTCGCCCCAGGCGCTCAGCTCGTAGTGCCGTGGCCCCGGAACTTCAACGCGCTCGTGTACGTTCTCGGCGGCCAAGGGGCTGTCGGAGCCGAGCGCCGGCCGGTCGAGTCGGGCCAACTCACGGTCTTCGGACAAGGAGATGCCCTGACCGTCGAGGCCTCCACGCAGCAGGACTCCCGCACCTCGACCCTCGAGCTGCTCTTTCTTGGGGGTGTGCCGATCCGTGAGCCGGTCGCCTGGTACGGGCCCTTCGTCATGAACACCAGGGGCGAGATCCAGCAGGCCTTCGATGACTTCGAAGCCGGCCGCCTGGGCACGGTCCCGGCGTCTCACCCGCTCGCGGACACCGAGGAGGTCTCCGAGCAGATCGACTCGGCGCTGGACTGACGCCAGGCGCAAGCGGTCGCGGCGCGAGTCGCTATAGTCCCGGTCAGGCGCGATGAAGCCCGCTCCTCGAACCGTCGGGTATCTCTTCGACTGATGGCTTCTACCAGCTACGACCGACGCTGGTAGGGCCTTTACGCACCCCTGTCAGCCTGATCAGGGGTGCGAATGAATTCCTATTACGTCTTTGCCATCTGGCTCGCCATGGCGCTGCTGGCGTCGGTGATCAGCATCAAGCTCGGGCTCTCGGTCGCGCTCGTCGAGATCCTCGTCGGTGCCGTGCTCGGCAACATTCCAGGGCTCAAGGGACATATCCAGCAGACCGACATCACCACCTTCCTTGCCGGTGCCGGGTCCCTCATGCTGACCTTCCTCGCAGGAGCCGAGATCGATCCGGTCTCCTTGAGAAGACATTGGAAGGCGAGCTTGGCGATCGGCATCGTGTCGTTCCTGCTGCCGTTCCTGGGGGCCTTCGGGTTCTGCAGGCTCGTCCTCGACTGGCCCCTGCACGGCGCGGAGATCGGCGGCGTTGCATTGAGCACGACGTCAGTCGCCGTCGTGTACGCCGTCATGATCGAAACGGGACTGAACCGCCAGGATCTCGGCAAGCTCATCTTGGCAGCGTGCTTTGTGACCGATCTCGGCACCGTTCTCGCTCTCGGCGGGCTGTTCGCCACCTACGACTGGCTGCTTCTCGTCTTCGCGGCGGTCACCATCGTCACGCTGCTGGTCCTCCCGAGGGCAACGCGCTTTGTGATCGACCGCTTCGGCCACCGTGTGAGTGAGCCCGAGGTGAAGTTCCTTCTTGTGGTGCTCTTCGCTCTCGGAGGACTCGCGACCGCCGCCAGCAGCGAAGCGGTGCTGCCGGCCTATGTGGCCGGCCTGGTTGTCGCAGGTGTGTTCATGAACGACCGGGTGCTTATGGACAGGATCCGGTCCATCGCCTTCGCGCTGCTGACACCGTTCTTCTTCCTGCACGCCGGGCTCCTCATCTCGGCGCCGGCGCTCGTGTCGGGAGCGGGAGTCATCGCGCTGCTGTTCGGCGTGAAGATGGTGACCAAGCTGCTCGGTGTCTGGCCGGCCGCATCGGCACTTCGGATCCCGGCAAGCGAGCGCACATACATGACACTGCTCATGGCGACGGGCCTCACCTTCGGATCGATCTCGGCGCTCTTCGGGCTGACGCACCATCTCGTCGACAAGACCCAGTACACCGAGCTCGTGACGGTCGTGCTCCTCTCTGCGCTCGTACCAACACTGATCGCCCAGCAGCTCTTCCAGCCCAAACTGCCGACCGAGCGGGACGAGCTCGAGGCGCTCGGAGAAGAGGACCTGTCGCTGCGCCCGCCCCGATGAACAGGTGTGGCACGACGGACCGTGGGGCGATGCTCGCCTCGGCTCGGATCGGACCTCGTCGTGCTCGTCCGCACGGTGTTCGACATCTCGAATATGGGACCTTCGGCTCTATGGCCCGACCGGCGGGCGCCGTAGCCTGAGGTGATGATCCCGGCGCACCGGGTGCTCAGGGACACTCCCTCACCGGTGTCCCTAAGATGCCCGATGCGCCGGGACCGCTCTTATTGCTTGCGTTCGGAAAGCCTCATCGGCCCGGCTCGTGCAGGGCCCTGACATCAGGACCCCATCGCAGGTCGCCTCCGACGTTTCCTCTGCTGCAGCCCGAGAGTGCGCGTCACGGCCGGCTCGACCCCGGCGAGCCGGTGCTCGTGGGTGAAGCCCTGGGCAATGCCCAAGAGCCCGACTGCGGTGTTCACCAACGACACGTGGGAAAAGGCCTGGGGGAAGTTGCCGAGGAGACGTCTTGCGACCGGGTCGTACTCCTCGGCCAGTAGGCCGAGATCAGTCCGCAGCGACAACAGCCGCTCGAACAGATTCACGGCGTCGTCGTGGCGACCGATGAGATGCAGGTCATCGACCAACCAGAACGAACAAGCAAGAAACGCGCCCTCACGGCCCGTGAGCCCATCGACATGCTCCGACTTCTCCGAGTCGTACCTGCACACGAAACCGTCCACTGTCAGATCACGCCTGATGGCCTCGACCGTCCCTGTCACCCGGGAGTCCTTCGGCGGCAAGAACCCCACGATCGGGATCATGAGCACGCTGGCGTCGAGCTCCTTCGAGCCGTAGTACTGCGTGAAGGTGTTGCGCTCGGAGTCGAAGCCCTTCTCGCACACTTCCTTGTGGATCTGCTCGCGTAATGCCTTCCACTTGTCCAGGGGGCCTTCGAGACCGAAGTCCTCCACGTCGTGAATCGCCCGGTCAACTGCCACCCATGCCTCTACTTTCGAGTGCGTGAAATGACGGCGCGGGCCCCGCACCTCCCAGATGCCGTCGTCGGGCTGTGTCCAGCCCGTCTCGAGGAAGTCCAGGAGCGCGAGCTCGAGATCCCAAGCCGGGCCCGCGGGGTCGAGGCCGGTCCGTCGTGCCTCGTGCAGTGCGCCGAGTACTTCGCCATAGACATCGAGCTGGTACTGGGCAGAGGCCGCGTTGCCGATTCGGACAGGTCTGGAGCCCTCGTAACCAGGCAGCCAGTCGAGGACGTCCTCCTTCAGGTTCTTCTCCCCGGCGGCTCCGTACATGATCTGAAGCTTCGAAGGGTCGCCCGCCGCTGCACGCAGAAGCCAGTCACGCCAGTCGGCAGCCTCGTCGCGGTAGCCCGCCGCCATGAGCGCGGACAACGTGAGCGTGGCGTCGCGAAGCCAGCAGTACCGGTAGTCCCAGTTCCGCTCGCCGCCCAGCGACTCCGGAAGCGAGGTCGTGGGCGAGGCGATGATGCCGCCTGTCGGCTCGTAGGTGAGCGCCTTGAGGGTGATCAGCGAGCGGACCACGGCGTCACGCCACCGGTGCGGCTCGAAGTTGGCAAGGTCCGCCCAGTCCTGCCACCAGCGTCTGGTCTCCTCGATCGCGTACTGCGCAGCTACGGGCCGCCCCACTTCGCCGTGCGAAGGGAAGTAGGTGAGCACGAAGGGAACCTGCTGGCCCTCACGTAGGAGGAACTGGGAGACGGTGCGCATGTTCTCGCCGCGTGTGCGCGCGGTGGTCCACAACGCCAACCCGTCGGGCCCGGCTACCGCGACGAGTTGGCCGTCGAAACTGCGCACCCACGGCACGACCGACCCGTACTCGAAACGGATCTCCAGATCCATGCGCATCTCGACCGCGCCGCTCAGGCACTCGACCAACCGGACGATGCTCGGGCTGTGCTCCCTGAGCGGCATGCAGTCGGTGATACGGACGCCTCCCTCCGGCAGGTCGAATTCGCTCTCGAGCACCAAGCTGTCGCCGAGGTAACGGCGGCGCGTGGCCGGCATGGGTTCGCCCTGGCCGGGCGGGGGACTCGCAGCCGGCGCGATCCTCCAGAACCCGTGGTCGGTGCCCCCAAGCAGGTGGGCAAAGCACGCCGCCGAGTCGAAGCGCGGCAAGCACAGCCAGTCGATCGATCCATCGCGCCCGACGAGCGCGGCCGTATGCGTGTCCCCGATCAGGCCGTAATCCTCGATCAGAAGCGCCACTGTCCAATCATTGCCGACCCGCGATCGCCTCGTGCGCACGCCTCCGGCCATCGGACTTCCGGCCTATTTCGAGATGCACCCACCGGTACCGACGACCGCCGAGGTCGGCAACGACTCCGCCTTGTGGATACGCGCGAGGACTCCTGGGGATGCGAGCGCGTAGCCGATGTCGCTGCTGGTGGGCGACCTCGAGAAGACCACGCCGATGACCAGACCGTCCGGCTCGACCAGTGGGCCGCCGGAGTTTCCCGGCCGGACCAGGGCCTGAATCACGTACACGGCACGCACCGTGGGATTCTCGCCGTAGATGTCGAGCCCGGTTGCGAAGATCTCCGAGCGCACGCCCGCAGGATCGACCGCGAGGGGACCCCCCTCTGGATAGCCGAGCACCACGGCTTTCGTGCCGCGTCCCACCGTGCCCGGGTCGAGGGTCAGGGCGCGTTCTGGCAGTCCGTGCACGCGCAAGATGGCAAGGTCGAACTCGGGATCGAAGTACGCGACCGCACCGACGTGGTAGCCGACGGAGTCCTCGACCCTGACCGATTGCGTGCCGGCGACCACATGGGCGTTCGTGACGACAAGATCTCGCCCGACGACGAAGCCCGAGCCCTCCTGGATCTCGCCGCAACCGATGGCCACGACCTTCACCGTGGAGGGGGAGGCCTTGGCGGCTCCGGCCAGCACCTGGGCTGCACTGGGGTAAGCGACCGGGCCGGCAAGCTGGACGAAGCCGTCGGCGACAAGTTGCAGGCCTTCATCGCTCAGGAAACGCTCCACCGGCGCCAGCGCCGTCGGGATCGGCGGCATGATGTTGGTGACACTGCGAATGATCCTTGAATCATTGATCTGGCTCGCCACAAGGGAGAACTGGCTGTTCACCAGGATCGAGGCCAGCAGCCAGATCACGACGAGCGCACCGGCGGTGGCAACAACGGCGCCACCTGCCGCGTCAACAGCGCCGAAACGGGCCCGACGCAGCCGGCGCCACAATTCCGCGCCCAGGTGGCGTCCCGAAGCGGCGAACACCGCCGCGGGCACGAGCAACAGCAGGAGAGCAACGGCGGTCTTCGCGCGCTGCCCGCTCACATGGGGACAGATGAGGAGGACCAGCACCACGCCGAGGGCCAAGCCGCCGAGAGCTCCGCCGTAGGACAGAACCTGCACCGCCGCTCCCCGCCGGAACCCCCGGAGTGCCGACACCAGGATGACGAGGATGAGGATGAGATCGAGAGCGTCCATGGCTGAGCCTTGTCAGATCCCGTCGCTGCTCAATGGGACTGGGCGCGGGCGCCGCATTCTTTGCGGCAACCTCGGGGACCGTCCTTGTTGCGAGCTCCAAACACGGGCCGGTCCATAGGGTTGGGCCGAGTGTAGGCGCTCGTCCGCAGGAGAAGGACGCGCCCACCCGGTGCCTGCGGGCCGCCGTGGAGCCTTGTCGGTGGCACCAGTTTCACCTCCGGCGCTCAGCTGCTCCAAACTGGAGCCGTGGCTCGATCAGCCGACCGTCCGCCTACGCCCCCCCGGCGTAGAGTCAAAGGTCGCTCCCGTGTGCCCGAGGTTCGCAGGTGGCTGGCCGCACTACGGCAAGCTCGGCCCGACGCCCGAGGCCTTCCCGACGCGCCGATCCAAGAGCACCACCACCGTGACATCCGGGGCGGAGGCGCGCGGGCCGCCGTGTTCGGCGTCAGTGACGGGCTCGTGACTAACGTTTCGCTGATCCTGGGACTCTCGGGAGCGAGTCCGCCCGCCGGAGTCGTGCGGCTGGCAGGTCTGGCAGGGCTTCTCGGCGGTGCGTTCTCGATGGCCGCCGGCGAGTACATCTCGATGCGCGCACAGACCGAGCTGTTCGAGCGCGAGATCGAGCGCGAACGTCAGGAGCTCCGTCGTCGCCCCGAAAGAGAATTCCAGGAACTGGTGACAATCTACGAGAGTCGCGGCATTTCCACCGAGCTCGCCATGCAGGTCGCCCGGCAGATGATGGCCGATCCGCAGATCGCGCTCGAGACCCACACCCGCGAGGAGCTCGGCATCCATCCTGACTCGCTCGGCAGGCCTGTGCAGGCGGCAGTTGCGTCCTTCGTGACCTTCAGCGTGGGGGCCTTGCTGCCGCTGCTCCCGTTTCTGGTCGGACAAGGAACCGGTGCCGTGCTCGTGTCGATCGTGATCGCGGCAGTCGCTGCGGTGATCGTGGGCTCGGCGCTCTCGCTGTTCACGGGGCGGTCATGGTGGTGGTCGGCATTCCGCCAGCTCGCGATCTGCGCCGCGGCCGGCGCAGTCACCTACGGCGTCGGTGCAGCCGTCGGCCTGAGCGTCGTTCACTGATGGGCAACGCGACTTCAGGCTCCGAGATGCCATGACGGTCGGGAATTCAGGCAAGGCCGACTCGATGGCGGCAGTTGCGGTCTACCTCGTGCGCCACGCTCACGCTCAACCGCGCGACGGCTGGGCTGGCTCGGACAGGGAGCGCCCGCTCACCGACCGTGGCGCCAAGGAGGCTCAGGCCATCGTCGATCACTTCGACACCGGACCCCCAGGCGGCGCACTGTCGCACGACCTCGGCGCTGTGCAGCCGGAGCCGCGGCCCACGCTGCTTATGTCCAGCAGCGCCGAACGCTGCCTCGCGACCCTCCGGCCCCTTGCGGCCGCGTGCGGGCTGCCGGTCGGGACTGCTGAGTTTCTTGCAGAGGGATCCGACGCGTGCAGCTCTCTCGTGCAGTTGAAGGACCTGGCGGCCCGTGGTGGCGTGCCCGTGCTGTGCACCCATGGGGACGTCGTCTGGGGGATCCTTGAACTGCTCGAAAAGGCCGGGGTGCGCCTCACCGGACCGCTGGATGCGAAGAAGGGGTCCATCTGGGTACTCGAGACCGTGTCGGGCTCGGTCGAGTCCGCGAGGTACATCCCGCCGGACAAGGTGTAGGTTCCCGGCCCGTGAGCGATCATCAGCACACAGGACAGGCGGCCGGATTGCTCGCTCTCGTCGGCGGCGGCGAGTGGTTGGCCGGCGCCGGCTACGACGCCGAGCTGCTGGAGCGCTCGGGTGCCGACGAAGTGCTGGTTCTTCCCACGGCGGCGGCTTATGAGCACCCCGACCGGGCGGTCGCGACGGCAGAGAGGTGGTTCTCGTCGCTCGGCTCCCGAGCCCGTGGGTTGATGGTGCTGCGCCACGCGGACGCCAACGAAGAGGCCAACGCCGACGCCATAGCGCAGGCGCGTTTCATCTATCTCTCTGGCGGCTCGCCCCTCCACCTCCTCTCGGTGCTCAAGGGCTCGCTCGTCTTCGAGGCGCTTGCAAACGCCTGGCGCAACGGCGCGGTCGTCGCCGGGTCGTCGGCGGGGGCGATGGTGCTCGTCGATCCCATGGTCGACCCGCGGGGAGGGGCGTTCACGGTGGGACTCGGCCTCGTCGAACAGCTGGCCGTCGTGCCACATCACGACTCGGGCGCCTCGCACCACTTCTGGCGGACGCTCGAGCTCGCCCCGGCGGGGACCCCGATCGCCGGAATCCCCGAGCGCACGGCGTTGATCAGGGAGCCGGACGGCTCCTGGCGATCGGCGGGCGAAGGACATGTCACCGTCTACCTCGACGGAGTGCAGGCCGGCCTCGAAGCCCTGCCTCGATAGCGCGCCCGGCCGAGGGCGACGCTCAGGCCAGTTCGGTGACCGTGACCGACTCGATCAGGACCTTTTCCTTGGGGGCGCCCGACTTGGTCCCCACCGAGTCGATGGCCGCGACGACCTCCCGCCCGGAGACCATCTGACCGAACAGCGAATACAGCGGCGGCAGACGCATCCCGTCAGGTCCTGAGATGACGAAGAACTGGCTCCCGTTGGTATCCCGTCCGGCGTTCGCCATGGCGAGCGAGCCGAGCTCGTAGCGGCCGGGTTTGGGCAGTTCGTCCTCGAAACGGTAGCCGGGCCCGCCGGCACCAGTCCCCTCCGGATCGCCGCCCTGCAGCACAAAACCCGGGATGATCCGGTGGAACGCGATCCCCTCGAAGAAGTGGTAGCGCGCCAGGAACACGAAGTTGTTCACCGTTCTCGGAGCGTTCACCGCGTCGAGGGCGAACACCATGGTGCCCTTGGAGGTGACCATCTCGGCGGTGTAGCGCTTGGAAAGGTCGATGCACATCGGTGGCGGCCCTTCGAAGTGCCGGGTTTTCGGCGCTGAGCCATCGGCTGGGGGGCACTGGCTCGGCATGGGGGCCTCCGTTTCTCTTGACGGGCCGGTTCAGCCTGCGACTTGTGTGACGGTGACGCTGAGAAGGTAGACGGTGAGTCTCGGAACGCCGGTGCTGGTCGCAGTATTGGGCGCCCCGTACGACCCGATCTCCTCGAGGACGCTCATCCCCGACACGAGGTGACCGAAGAGCGTGTAGTCGGGCGACAGTAGTTTCTGGCCGCCGGGCAGGATGAGGAAGAACTCGCTCTCGTTGGTGGACGGCGACCCGGAATTCGCCATCGCGAGGTCACCGGGTTTGTAGCAGCCGGGGCCTGTCGGCTTGGTCGAGCAGCTCGCCGGCGGTGTGTTGCCGGTGAACTGATAGCCGGGATACCCGTATTCCATCTTGCCCGGCTTGCCTGTGGCTCCGTTCGGGTCCGTGTCGGTCACCGAACCGCCCTGCACGACAAAACCCTTGATCACGCGGAAGAAGTCTGTGTCGTCGAAGTACTTGTAACGAGCCAGGAACACGAAGTTGTTGACGGCTTCGAACGACGAGGCGGCCGACATCTGCTCGACGATGTCGCCGAAGCTCGTCTTGAAGGTGGCGTCCCAGACCGAGCTCGCAGCGATGCACGCCGGCGGCGCCTTGGTGAACAACACGACCCGCTTGGTCGATCCCGTGGCCGGCGGGCAACTCGGGGCCATGGCGACCTTCGTCAACGGCTGGGTCGTCGGCGTGGGGAACGTCGTGGTCGTGCTCGATGTGGTGGTCGTGGTCGGCTTGTTGGCCGACTTTCCGGCCGAGCTGTTCACGAGGAGCACGATGCCGACGATGACGGCAGCGAAGATCACCGCCCCAATTGCACGCCGCGTCTTGCGGCGTCGCTTCCGGCCCTTTTCGATGACGGCTTGCTTCTGTTCACGAGCGGCTCGCTGCCGCGCCCTCTTCTCGGTTGGCACGGAGCAGAAGGCTACCGAACCCGCAGGGCAGGTTGCATCCCCGTGCCGTTGGCAGGTCCCGGGTCCGTGCCCCGGCCCACCGCGAAGCGGGCCGTGCAACCAGACCTGGCCCAGGACAAGTCGCCCACTGCCGTTGGCGGGCCCGTGGTCGCCCATGCACCTGGCCCGGCGGTAGGTTGGCTGGCGTGACCCTCGTCGTTCAGAAGTTCGGCGGAACCTCGGTCGGCGACGCAGACCGCATCCGTGCCGTCGCGGACCACGTCGCTCGTACACGTCGTGCCGGCACGGAGGTCGTCGTCGTGGTCAGCGCCATGGGCAAGACCACCGACGGGCTGATCCGGCTCGCCGAAGACGTGAGCCGTGTGCGGCCGGGTCGCGAGCTCGACATGCTGCTCACTGCGGGCGAGCGAATCTCGATGTCCCTGTTGTGCATGGCGCTTGCGGAGCTTGGTGTCCCGGCTGCTTCGTTCACGGGCAGCCAGGCGGGCATCATCACCGACACCACGCACACAAGGGCACGGATCGTCGAGGTCAAAGGCGACCGCCTTCGTGAGTCGCTGGCTCAGGGCATCGTCCCGGTCGTGGCCGGCTTCCAGGGAGTCTCGAGCAAACGGGACGTGACCACACTCGGGCGCGGGGGCTCCGACACGACCGCGGTGGCACTCGCCTCCGCCCTCGGAGCCGATCTCTGCGAGATCTATACCGACGTCTCGGGAGTCTTCACCGCGGATCCCCGCGTAGTGCTGACCGCCCACCGGATACCCAGAATCTCCTTCGAGGAGATGCTCGAGATCGCCGCAACGGGTGGAAAGGTCCTTGCGCTCCGCTCGGTTGAGTTCGCCCGGAACTACCACATACCGCTCCACGTGCGTTCAAGCTTCACCTGGGAGCCCGGGACCATCGTCAGCGAGGAGGATTCTTCCATGGAACAACCCATCGTCTCGGCGGTGACAAGTGATTCGACCGAGGCCAAGGTCACCATCGCCGGCGTCCCGGACCAACCCGGCATCGCCGCCTCCGTGTTCAGGGGTCTCGCGGGCCGGGCGATCAACGTCAACGTGATCGTCCAGAACACCTCGCACCACGGCACGACCGACATCTCCTTCACCGTCCCCCGTTCCGACTTGGAAGCAAGCCTCGAAGTAGCCGAACAGCTCGTCCCACAGCTCGGCGCGGTGTCGGTGATCGCCGACGACGACGTTGCGACCGTATCTGTGATCGGTGCGGGCATGAGGACCCACCCAGGAGTCACCGCAACGATGTTCGAGACTCTCGCGAACGCCGGCATCAACATCGAGATGATCTCCACCTCTCCCATCCGCATCTCGTGCCTGGTTCGATCGGCCCTGGCGGAGCGGGCGGTTCAGGTCCTCCACGCCGCTTTCGAGCTCGGGACCTGACCGGCTCCGATCCAGCCATCGAGGGGCGGCAACTAAACTCGCCTCATGAAAGTCGCGGTCTTCGGCGCCACAGGACAAGTCGGTGCCGTGATGAGGTCGATCCTTGCGGAACGAAGCTTCCCGGCCGACGGCGTGCGTTTCTTCGCGAGCGCAAGATCGGCCGGTCGCACGCTCGAGTGGGACGGCGATGTCGTAGTCGAGGATGTCGTCGGCGCCGACTTCACCGGGATTGACATCGCGTTGTTCTCTTGCGGTGCGAAGGCCTCCCTCGAGCTCGCTCCCCGTGTCGCTGCCGCCGGCGCGATCGTCATCGACAACTCGTCGGCATGGCGGATGGACCCGGAGGTTCCGCTCGTTGTCCCCGAGGTCAACCGCGAGGCGTTGGGCTCCATACCGAAAGGGATCGTCGCCAACCCGAATTGCACGACGATGGTCGCCATGCCCGTGCTGAAGCCCCTCGACGCGCGGGCGGGCCTGCGCCGGGTGGTGGCCTCCACCTATCAGGCCGTGTCCGGCGCGGGGCTGGCCGGAACCTCCGAACTGGACGAGCAGGTCCGAAAGGTCGCAGATGGCGCCGCGGCGCTCGCACACGACGGCAACGCCGTCGAATTGCCGGCTCCTGTGAAGTTCCCTGCACCCATCGCGTTCAATGTCATCCCGCTGGCCGGTCAAAGCGTCGACGACGGGAGCGGCGAGACCAACGAGGAGCAGAAGTTCAGGAACGAGAGCCAGAAGATCCTGGGCCTGCCCGACCTGCTCGTCTCGTGCACCTGTGTCCGGGTGCCCGTGTTCACCGGTCACAGCTTGGCGCTCAACCTCGAGTTCGAGCGGCCGATCAGCCCCGAGGAGGCGCTGGCCGCCCTCGACGGCGCGCCAGGCGTCGAGCTCTGCGACATCCCGACCCCGCTCGGCGCGACGGGTCGCGACCTGTCACTCGTGGGAAGACTGCGGCGAGACGCGACGGTGCCGTACGGGTTGTCACTCTTCGTCGTAGGCGACAACCTCCGCAAGGGCGCTGCACTGAACGCGGTGCAGATCGCCGAGGTGCTGGCCGGAATCGCCTGACGGCTTCGGCCTGCAGTAGGCGCCGCTCAGCAGCACAGGTGCCGTCGTGCCCCACGAACGCCGAACGGATCGATCACATGCCGATCGCCGGCAGTACCTGGGTGGGCAGGACGCGCTGGGAAGGAATCACCACGATGTACGGCCCGCTGTAGCGGATCGCGTAGCTGATGTGGTGAGCCTTGCACCACTGGACGATCTCGGGCACCAAGAGGCACTGCTGGCCTGGCGCGACACACGCCGGATCGAGGGCCGTCGTCCCGGCCTCGACAGCTGCCTCCAGCTCGAGGGCAGGGCTCACGAAGATCCACGCGGGCGCGGGACTCTCCGCTATGGCCTGGTAATAGGGCGGATAGCGGATGAACGCGGGCCCGGCAGGGCTCACGGTGACGCGGCCCTCCGAGAGGAACCCCACGTCGTACCCGAGCCAGTAGCTGGAGAAGGCGTAGCGGACATGCCAACGGACGAGCGAGTCGGCGAGAGCGGTGGGCAGGTTGTTGGGGTTCGCGTGCCATGAGAGCCAACTCGTTCGCTCGACGGCGGGGAAGCCGAGCTGGGGTTTATAGGGCGCCTCACCCCTGGCCGCGTCCAGCGTCAGCGCCAGCCCGCCGACGATCACGAGCCCTGCCATGATTGCCGACGCGAACCGTGGGGACCCGATCGCCCACATGCCGACCTCGCTGACGAGGGAGACGACCACGAGCGCGAGGAGGGGCGCGAGGAAGACCGCGTAACGGCCGTCGCGCCAGTACCAGGTGAACGGCTGCGCCGCGTAGAGAAACGGGAACATCGCGACGAACAGCACCAGCAGCCACGCACGTCCCCGCGCCGCCAGGTACACGAGCCAGCCGACGAGCACGACAACCAAGATCTCCATGAAATGCGGCGTCAAGTTCGACGGGCCCAGCCACCGGCCCGTCCCGCGGGCCCGAAGGCCGAGAACCATAGGAACCACATCGCGGACGAAAATGCCGAAATGCCACCAGTACACCCCGCCCGGGCCGGGGGGCGAAGGCTGCGGAGGCCCCACGAGCGAGTCGAAGTGCTGGAGGAGGTTGTGCCACCACCACGGGAGCGAGCCGACGATCAGAGCCGCCACACCCAGGATCAGCGAACCAAGACGCACCTTCGCCCGTTGCTGGATGACGCGCGCGAGGAGGTAGACGCCGGCTGGGACGAGGAAGTAGGCAATCTCCGGGCTCGACCACCATCCCACGCCTGCGCTGAGCCCGAGCACGAACCAATCAGTTCTCCTGTCGTCGCCGTCCCCGATCCTGAGCACGGTCAACAGAACCGTCAGCCCGCAGATCAGCACGATCCACCGGAAGCCGTCCCCATGGTCGTTGTAAGTCATGTAGGCCTCGGGCCAGACCCAGAAGGTGATCGCGGCCAGCGCACCGACCGGACTTGAGAACATGCGGTTCCCGAGGCGCCAAAGGACAACGAGCGACGCGGCACAGAGCAGGACGGGAGTCAGGCCGAGGGTGAACGCAGAGCTTCCGAACAGTGCGAACACCACCGCTACGGCGTATGCCTCAGTACCGCCGTAGTTCTGCTGCCAGTAGAAGGCGAAGAAATGGCCGTGCAGGATCTCGCGGGCCATGAGTCCGACAATCGCCTCGTCGGAGTTCATCGTCCCCCTGCCGAGCGCGTAGAGCCTGAGAAGGAGACCGAGCAGGAGCGCCAGGACGACCACGGCCGTGAGTGCCGGGTTCGCCCGCCAACATGCGGCGAACCGCTGCCAGGGGGTCGATCTGCGGTACGGAGCCTTCACCAGTGCTGCTGCCTTGCAGGCGGGCCGACGGGGTGACCCTCAACCCGGCGCGAGCCACTGCCGGCCATGGTTAGGTCAGCTTCGCAACGTAGGGACTGAGCAGCTTCTCGATCTGCTTTGCGGCGATGTCGACCTCGATGTTCACCTTGTCACCTGGCACCCGCCGCCCGATCGTGGTCACCTCCGAGGTGTGAGGGATCACGGCGACGGCGAAGCTGTCGATGTCGACGTCGAAGATCGTCAGGCTCACGCCGTCAACGGCAATCGAGCCCTTCTCGACGCAGTAGCGGGTGAGATCGGACGGGATCCGGACCTTGAGATCCGGTGGCGGGGCCAGCACCTCCCCGATTGCGTCGACATGACCCTGGACGAGGTGTCCGCCGAGGCGGTCGCTCGCCCGGACAGGCCTCTCGAGGTTCACCAGGTCGCCGGGCCGCAGCAAGCCGAAGGTCGTCCGGCTGAGGGTCTCGGCCGTGATGTCTGTCTCCCAGAGCTCCGGCGTGCACGCCACAACGGTCAAGCAGCACCCGTTCACCGAGATCGAGTCGCCGGCCTCGGCGTCCTCCAGCACGAACGGCGCCCTGATCCGGTGCCGGTCGCCGTCGTGGCCCTCGTATGTACCCATCTCTTCAATGAGACCCGTGAACACGCTCGGCGAGCGTAGCAACCTGCCCGTGCCGGTGTCATTGCCGGGCGAACAGGATGCAGCCGACCGTGACGCCGAACCCGAGGACGAGCACGCGCAGCAAGATAGGGCTGAGCCGGCGGGCAAAGCCCCCGCCCAGACGGCCACCTGCAAGGCTGGCCACAGCCATGATGGCGACCGCGGTCCACGCGACGGGACCGAACACGCCGTAGGCAACGACAGCCACCGAGTTGATGATTACCGAAAGGACCTGTTTCAGTCCGTTCAGCTCCTGCACGCCGGCCGGGATCGCAAACCCGAGCACCGCCAGGAGCACAATTCCGAGCCCCGCCCCGAAATAGGCGCCGTAGATCGCTCCGAGCAAGACCGCGCCGTGGAGAGCGAGCGAGCGGTGCTCCTTGGACGAAGCCTGTCGCTTTGCGAGCGCGCGGCTGGCAAGCGGCTGCAGGGCGAACAAGGCGCAGGCGAGAAGGATCAGCCAGGGCACCGCCTGCTTGAAGACCCTCGCAGGCGTCGTGAGCAACAACACCGACCCGACTGCGCCACCGGCAATGCAGGTCGCGCCCAGCACGACCACTCTGGACCGCTGGCCGTCCAGCTCACGGCGATAGGCGGCCGTCGCACCCACGTAGCCGGGCCAGAGAGCGACCGTGTTGGTCATGTTCGCAGTGACACCGGGATAGCCCACGGCAAGCAGGGCCGGAAAGGAGATGAGCGAGCCGCCTCCAGCAACGCTGTTCACCGCGCCCCCGAGAAAGCCGGCAACGCCGAGGACGATTCCCTGCTCGGGCGTCAAGGACCTAGCGCCTGCTACCTCGTGACCACAGGACGCGCAGCTCGGCAAGCCCGAAGGCGGGGACCGGCACTGTTACTCGCAGGCCGGCCCGTCGCCTACCGCCGGGGCGCCCCCTGAGTCCACGGCCGCGCTCGGCCAATGCTCGTCGCGGACCTCGGCGAAGTACGAGGCGTGGTTACGCTTCAGCTCCGAAACGCTGTCTCCCCCGAACTTCCGGAGCGCCTCGGACGCCAGCACGAGAGCCAGCATCGTCTCGGCAACGACGCCCATGGCGGGCACGGAGGTGACGTCGGTGCGCTCCTTGAACGAGACGGTCTCCTCCTTGGTCAGGACGTCGACGGTCTTGAGGACCGGGCGGTTCAGCGTGGCGAGCGGCTTCATGGCCGCGCCGACCAGGAGCAGGCCCCCCGTGGAGATGCCGCCCTCGATGCCACCGGCCAGCGACGTCTCTCTCCTGTACTCGCGTGAGCCGGCATCGAAGAAGATGGAGTCGTGGCCGCCCGATCCCCGGCGGCGGGCGATGTCGAGGCCTTCGCCGATCCACACGACTTTCACTGCCTGAATGCTCATCAGCGCCTGGGCGATGAGACCGTCGAGCTTGCGATCCCAATGGACGTGGCTGCCGAGACCAACCGGCACCCCGTAGGCGACGACCTCGACGGTGCCGCCGAGGGAGTCCCCCTCCTTGGCCGCCGCCCGGATCTCGGCGACCATGCCGGCCTCGGCCGAGGGGTCGAAACACCGCACCGGCGACGCGTCAACCGTGGGAAGGTCACCTGGTAGCGGGCGAAGCCCTGCTGAAGCCTCCGCGCCGCCGATCTGGACGACATGGCTCACGATCGCGACCCCGATCTGTGCCAGAAGAGCCTTGGCCAAGGCGCCTGCTGCGACTCTCGCGGCCGTCTCCCGTGCCGAGGCGCGTTCGAGGACGTCGCGGGCGTCGTCAAAACCGTACTTCTGCATTCCGGCAAGATCCGCGTGGCCTGGACGGGGCTGTGTGAGCCGACGCGAAGGACGCCCGGGCTCGGGCGACATCTCCGCCTGCCACTTGGGCCACTCGGCGTTGGCGATCTCGATCGCGACCGGCGAGCCCAAGCTGCGTCCGTGGCGGACGCCTCCGACGATGCTGATCTCGTCGCTCTCGAACCTCTGTCGGGGACCTCGCCCGTAGCCGAGCCGGCGGCGGGCCAGCTCGCCGCGGATCTCGCCCGCGGTGATCGGCAATCCGGCCGGAAGCCCCTCGACGACGGCGATGAGCGCACGCCCGTGGGACTCGCCCGCGGTCAGAAGGCGCAACACACGCTCAGCCTACGCCGGGGCGCGCCCGGAGGAACCGGCCAGGTGCGACGGCAGGCGCTCAGCCGAGGCTGGGGCTCGGCCAAGGGCCGCTCGCCGGCAGCTCGCCAAGGCGCACCGGCCTCCATTGACTGACTCCCGGGGCCGGCACGAGCTCGGACCACGATCCGGTCGGGAGATGGAGCTTGGCCGAGACCAGAGCGGGAACGAGCCGCGTCAGGAGCGCCCGGAGCACGGCGTCGTGGGTCACGAGCGCGACACCGCCCTCCACACTCCCGGCGGCCGGGTCGCTGGCCTTCGCGGCGGCGTCGCAGAACGCCTCTTCGGCCCTGGCCTCCAACAGCTGCCGCGACTCGACGAGGGGGGCGGAGTCGATCGATCCGAACCGTTCCTCGACTTGCTCGAGCGAATGTCCCGCCCACTCACCGTAGAAGCGGTCCCTGAGACGGTCGTCGACCGTCAGCAGCGCCCCCGAGGCCGAGGCGATCCGGCGCGCCGTGTCGGCCGCCCGCCTGAGCGGGCTCGACACCACCGCGCTCAGCGGCACTTCCCGAAATACCTCGCCGAGAGCGACGGCTTCGGCTTCACCGGTCGCGTCGAGCGGGACGTCGAGCTGTCCCCGGAGCACGCCGGCAGCATTGAGAGCCGTCTCGCCGTGCCGGATCAGAAAGACGTGCACCACTACCAGGCGTAGACGAGGTAGGCGACTGCGAGAATGGCGAGGGTCTCTTCGGGCGGGTCGCGCATCGTGCGGGGTCGCCGGTTGTCGTGCTCTTCGCTCAGGTGACGGTGACGGTGACCCGCCTGGAGACCCCCGCCGCGTTCGTCGCGGTGCCCGCGCGCTGCACACGAAGGCCGTAGGTGCCGGGCTTCTTCGTCGAGAAACCGATCTCGTAGCCCACCTCGCGCTTCCCGTTCGGGAGCGTTTGGAGCTTGATCACGGCGGACTCACCGGGGTGAGTCCAGTTGCCGGCAACGAGCTCCTCGAGCACGACGGTCTGGCCGGACTCATTCGGGGAGACCGTGCCGTAGAGCACGGCGGGCTTCCCGGGCGCGACGCTCGTCTTCGTGACGGCCACATTCACGACCTGGGCGACCGATAGCGTCCCAACGGAGCTCGTCGCCGGATCGTGGCCGCTCGAGCCGACGAACTGCCACTCGTAGCGGGTGGTCGCCTTCGCGTCCACCGTGATGCTGGCGGCGCCGCTCGTGCTGGTCTTCGCCTTCGCCACCTCGCTGAACGGGCCGCCCGAGCCGGATCGTGACCAGAGCGAGACGACGACGCCTGGGATCGGCTTGGAGGTCTTCGAGTCGGTGAGCATCGTCGTGAGCGCGGTGGTCTTGCCGTAGTTGATCGTCGTGGCGGACGGCCCGTCGAGCGTGGTGGCGTCACCTGGCGCGTACGGGGTCACGGGCGCCGACGGGCTCGACCAGCTGCCGGCACCAACGGCGTTCACGGCTTGGAGCTCGAACTCGTAGGTGGTGTAGTTGGTGAGGTCGCCGATCATCGCGGGCGAGCTCGACACGACGCCCGCGCTCGGCCAGGTCGTCCCGCCGTTGGTCGAATCGCGCACGTTGTACTGCTCGATGGGAGCGCCCCCGTCGCCAGGCGCGCTCCATGTGAGCCTCACCTGCTGGTTGCCCGGTGTCGGGTGGATGCCGGACGGCGCTCCCGGCGCCGTTGCGACCGGGCCCCCGGTCGCGGACAGGGGGATCTCGATCGTGCCTCCCGTCGTCGTGACAGTCACGTGACCGCTGAGCGAACCGGCTCTCGTCGGGGCGACCCTCACCTCGACTGTGCAGTAGGCACTGTTCTCCACGGCCGCGATCAGCAGCGCGTCGGTGCAACTGTCGCCCGTGACCGAGAAGTCGGTGCTTCCCGTCGTCGATACCTGCGAGGTTCCGACGAGGCCGCCTCCGCTGTTGCTCACCTCCAAGCTCAGCGTCTTCGACACTGCCTGGTCGACGGTCCCGAACTCGAGCGAGGACTCGTCCGGCTGAACATCCGGGTTCCCCGTTGCGCTCGGCTGCACCGAACCGATGTCGCAGCTCGAGAAGGAGGCACCGAGCAGGTACTCCCTCTGGTCGGCGCGCGAACAGGCGCTCGGCGAAGCCGCTCCCTTTGCTTGGCTCGGTGGCAGGATCGACGGCGTCGGGCCACCGTTATCGGCCGGCGTGGCGAGCGTGTCAGTGAGAGTGATGTCCGTCGAGTCCCCGGCGTCGCAGGTCGGGCCCGTGAGGTTGTAGCCGTTGCCGCCACCCGGGCCGCCTCCCGGCTCCCAGATCCCCCCTGTGCCTCCTTCGCAGTCGTCGGCCGTGGACGATCCCTTCGGGAAGTTGTCACCGACGATCGTGTTCTCGGCGTAGACCTCGGTGGTCACGCTGAGCATG
Organism: uncultured Acidimicrobiaceae bacterium; assembly: GCA_963841155.1. Classification (GTDB taxonomy): domain Bacteria; phylum Actinomycetota; class Acidimicrobiia; order Acidimicrobiales; family Bog-793; genus Fen-455. The sequence continues at coordinate 77,412 of CAWJBM010000004.1, forward strand.
TTCACGCCGATCGAGTTCTCTGCGATGGTGTCGTTGTCAAGATACAGCACTGCGCTGGTGTCGGCGACGAGCCCGGCAACCGAGTTGCCGGAGAGCGTGCTGTCGTCGATCCAGCCCGATCCGTTGATGTCCGCACCGGTCGAGTTGTCGAGGAACACGTCATTTGTGACGTAGACCGAAGTCAGCTGGTAATCGGTCGAGCCGGTCAGGTAGTACATCCCGGCGCCGTTGGCGGCGGTCGCGTTCTCGAACAGGTCGTCGCGCAGGTGGAGGTTGACGTTGTAGGCATCGAGCCCGTACCGCGGGCCTGATGCGCCCGGATCGATGGCGACGTTCTCGATCGTGACGGTCTCGTAGAAGTAATAGCCGGCTGTGAGATCGATCTCGGCGGTCGGCGTGCCGGCGCAGTGGCTCGAATTCCACGTGATCGTGCTCAGGGCGGCCTCCGGCCCGCTGAGAACGGTGCCGCTCGGCTCGCCGGCGAGGCCGACTCCCTCGATCGTGATCGGCCGGTAGCCATCCGGGACCAGGATCGGGCAGTACGTGCCCGGCATGAGGGCGACCGTCGCAGGTGCGGAGCTGGCCCCTCCCTCCTCGGCATCGCTCACGGCTTGGGACAGGGTCAGGCAGCCCGGAACACTGACCGACGTGCCATAGCCACAGGCCAGAAAGAGGTTCGGATTGGTCGTGGTGGCACCGGCCGGTGTGGCCAGGTCGAGACCGGCACTCAGCACCCCGACAAGAAGCATGCCGGCGATGAGGACCGCTCTCACCGGTCCGCCAGGGTGTCTCCGGATGTGCGGGGGGCTGCCCCCGCTCCGACTTGAGCCGGTTGCCGTTGGTATCTGCTCGGTCACCTGTCACACCGTCCAGACGCTCGCGAAGCGGGTCTGCATGGCCGTTGTGCTCCGCTTGCTCCCGCATCATATGCAGGAGGGTCCGACAAGTGTCGCAAACTCCGTCGGCGCGGTGGCCGCGGCTGAGGCGTTCACTCATCGGTTGAGGAGTGCGATCGCTCGAGGGAGATCGTCGGCCAGATCGCTACGAGCGGGACGCCGAGCTGTCCTCGGAGGACACCGGCTGCATTGAGAGCCGTCTGGCCGTACCGGACGAGGAAGACGTGCACGGCTGCCACGCCTGAACGGGAAAGGCGACTACGACAGCAGAGAGGACTTGGCCGTGGTGCCGGTCGACGTCACCCGGCTGGATCGGCCGGAGGCGACCTGCGAGGGCCTGCACGCAACGACCGGCTCGTATTCGTCACGGCGAGTTTGGTGATGGTCGTCTGGCCGGGCTGACCGTACCGTCGCTCAGGCTCGAGTGCCCTTGACGACCGAGCTGTCCGGCTGCGGAACCTTCGCCAAGAGAGTGTGCACGTCCTTGATCGCCTCGCGGGCTGCCTTGTCCTCGGCTCGCTGGCGGTCCTGCTCGAGCTCAGCCCGCTGACGCATCGCCACGGCTCTCCGGGCGGCCTCGGCGATCGACGCCGCCGTGTGGTCGAGCTCGGCGGACATCGAGTCCTCGAACCGGCGCCGCGCCGCATCGAGTCGCTGCGCCAGGTCCGAGCGGGCCCGCCCGGAATGCTTCTCGAGCTCGTTGCCGAGCCGTCGAAGTGCCCTCTGAAGAATCATTCGACGAGCGGCACGCCGGGGCAGGATGAACGGGATGAGGCGGGCCACGGTCTCGCCCGGCGCGTCGACCCGCAACACGAGAGAGAAGAAGCGTTCTCTCTCCTCGCTCACGTCGCCGACGCTCACCTGCGGGAGGGACACCTCGAAAAGGTTCGACGCGAGCGTTCGCAGCTCGTTCACGCGTGTCTCGGTCCTGGCGCGCAATCGCTCGGCAAGCGCGCGCCAGGCGAGGTCCACAACCTGGGTCTCGCTCTTGCGCACCTTCTCGAAACCCTCCTCGATCGCCTGGGTGACGAGCCGGTGGAGCTCGTCCTCCAGCCGCCGGACGCAAGCGGACTCCGCGAGACTTTGCATCCTCGGTGCCCACTCGACCTCCACCTGGCGAACGAGCTCGGAGAGCTCAGAGGCGACGCTCTCGGCGAGAGCGGCAACGTCGCGGTCAAAGAGCAGTCGCTCATCGGCGAAGGCTTGTCCCTCCTCTGAGGCGGCCACGTGGAATCGCTCAGCCCGGTCGGCGAGAGTCTCGACGTCGAGCTCGAGGGCTGCCTCCACGAGGTCGAGTGCCTCCGCGAGGTCGTCAGCGATGCGGGTGAGCTCGTTGCACGCCGTCGCCAGTCCGGTCGCGGCCATGTCCGCGTTCGCGAAGCGTGACAGCTCGGCCTCGAAGGCCGCGAACTCGCCCGCCTCGGCTCCTGGTTGCGTCCCGGACTGGCGGGCCTTCAGGGCAGGAAGGGCCGCCAGGCAGAAGAGCCGTTCGGACCGGCCGAGGTTCGCCGAGAGCGCCTCGGAGATGAACCGCCGCATCTGGTTCAGCTCGTCGCTGTCCAAGCGGTCGACCTTGTTGAGGACGAAGAATGTCGGTGACTTCCGCTCGGCAAGGTTTCCCAGCAGTATCCGCTCCCGCTCGGAGAACGGTGCGTCCGCCGATAGCACCACCACGGCGGCGTCGGTCTCCTTGAGCGCCAAGCCTGCGACGAGGTCGCTGTGGGCGTGGATCGACCCGATGCCGGGTGTGTCGACGAGGACGAGCCCCGAAGCGAGGAGCCCAACCTCGCGCCGCACCTCGACCCGGGCGACCTGGCGCGTGTTCGCCGGGTTACGCGACTCTGTGACGAAATCGGCGAGATCTTCCTTGTTGCCAAGGAGCCGCCGTGTCCCGTCGAAGTAGACGACCGCCGTCTCGGGCGGGCCGAACGAGATCTCGGTCGGGACAGCAGTGACCGGGATGACGCCGGTAGGCAATAGCGGCTCGCCGATGAGCGCGTCGAGCAGAGTCGACTTGCCGCGTTTGAACTCACCCAGCACCGAGACGTGGAAGCGACGTGCGGCGAGGCGCTCGGCAAGGCGCTCGGCACGACGGACAACCTCGTCGTGGCCCGCTCCGGCCGCCTTCGAGAGCGTGACGCAGGCTCGCTGCAGCTCGTCCCGCTGATGGTCTCGCTCTGACATGACAGCCTCCGGTCGCATGGTCAGCTTCCGAGGAGCCATCAGCCACGAAGGCGGTTCTAAGGCGAGCTCCATCGCCACGTTCAGGATATCCCGACCAAGCCGGGACGTTGATCGCTGGCGGGCATGGGCCGGCGTTCCTTGGACGGGCACCGCCCGCCCGGCTGCAACCAGGCGCATGTGACCGAACCGCTGGCCTCAGCAAGGGCGGCTGATACTCCCGATGTGGGCAGGGGCGTTGGCTCGCTGGGAGGAGACCCAGATCCGACCTGAGGGCTTCAGCCGCCGATTGTCAGCGAGGTCAGCCGACCAGTCCGTAAGGCAGCGGCTCGGCCGCCTCGATCTCGATGAGGCGGTTGTACTTCGCAACCCGCTCGCCACGGGCCGGCGCACCGGTCTTGAGCTGCCCGCACCCCGACCCGACAACCAGATCGGCGATGAAGCTGTCCTCGGTCTCGCCCGAGCGGTGCGACACCATCTGTGCCCAGCCGGCCTTCCTGCACACCGCCATCGCAGCGAGCGTCTCGGTCACGGTGCCGATCTGGTTGACCTTGATCAGCGCCGCGTTTGCGGCTCGCCGGCCAATGGCCTCGGTGATGATCGTCGGGTTCGTGACCAGGAGGTCGTCGCCCACGATCTGCAAGCGCTCACCGAGCCGTTCGGTGAGGCGCACCCAGCCGTCCCAGTCGCCTTCGGCCAAGCCGTCCTCCAGGCTCCACACCGGAAAATCGGCGATGATCGCCTCGTAGCGGTCGATCATCTCCTGGCTCGACAGGGTCTCCCCGGCGACGTGGTAGCCGCCGTCCCGGAAGAATTCGCTCGCGGCCGGGTCGAGGGCGATCGCCACGCCTTCGCGGTCCGGGCTGTAGCCGGCCTGTTCGATCGCCTGGACGATCAAGCCGAGGACCTCCTCGGGCTTGTCGATCTCCGGAGCGAAGCCCCCTTCGTCGCCGAGCCCCGTCGCGAACCCCTTGCCCGTCAGCAGCTTCCGCAGCGCCGTGTAGACCTCGGCACCGGCCCGCACGGCTTCTGCCATGTTCGGCGCGCCGAGAGGAGCCACCATGAACTCCTGGAAGTCCAGTTTGTTCGGCGCGTGAACCCCGCCGTTGAGGACATTGAAGTGGGGGACCGGGAGCCGCGGCGTCACCCCTAAGGGGTTGAGGGAACGCCACAGAGGCACTCCGGCGGAGACGGCCATCGCCCGGGCTGCAGCCATCGACACCCCGACGATGGCGTTGGCTCCCAGCCGAGCCTTGTTCTCCGTGCCGTCGAGCTCGATCAGGGTGTGGTCCAGCTCAGCGAGATCGGCGAATGTCCGGCCGCTGATCGCCGCGGCGATCTCACCGTTTACGGCACCGACTGCCCCGAGAACGCCTTTGCCACCGAAGCGGGCCGGGTCGCCGTCCCGGAGCTCGACCGCTTCGCGCGAGCCCGTCGATGCGCCGGAGGGTACGCCTGCGCGCGCGATCGTGCCGTCGCTGAGCGTTGTCGTGACCGCCAGGGTTGGGTTTCCCCGGGAGTCGAGAATCTCTATGGCTTTGACACCTGCAACGGTTACGGCCATCTTCGGCTCTCCTTCGGTTCGAACTAGCCGCTCAGCGCGCGCTGCGACTTCGCGAGTGTCGTCGTTGGAGGGAGGTATCGGCAAGCCGGGTCGTCGGCGAGCGGGTCGCCGCTGGCCGCGTAGGCCCGCGCCCTCGACCCGCCGCACTCGTCGGCGTACTCACAGCGCCCGCAGCGCCCGGGAAACTCGGCGTTCCGGATCGCCTTCAGCAGCGGGTCGTCACGGTAGATCTCGAGCATGCCCTTGTCGCGCACCGATCCGAGCGAAAGAGGCAGGAAACCGGCCGGGTACACCCGACCGTCATGGGCCACGAACACGATGCCCTTGCCATCACGCGTCGCAGCCGTCGGGGCCAGCACCGGCGAGGTCGGCTCGCCCATTTGTTCGCGCAAGCGCGCACGTAGCTCCCGGTAGAGCGGCCCGAGCCCGAATTCGGCTTCCGGGTCGACGCTCGCGTCGGGCCGCTTGGACCGCCAGTCGCGCACCCGGCGAAAGAAGGGCGCCTCCACGGTCCGCACCGTCATCCCGTACTGCGCGGCATCCACGAGGAAGTGACAGACGTCCTCGTACTCGTCGCTCTCGATCTCGGCGATCGCGTCCCCGCGTCCCACGCTGATGAGGAAGAACACCTCCCAGGTCCGCACCCCGTGGTGGACGAGCAGCGCGGCTATGTCCGCGAGCTCCCGGACGTTCTGCGCCATGACGGCGGAGTTGACCTGCACCTCGAATCCGTGCTCTTCGAGCAGGCCGATGGCACGGATCGTGTCGGCGAAGTGACCGGGGACCTGTCGAACCTGATCGTGGGTCTCGGCGACTGCCCCGTCCAAGCTGAGCGACGCGGTGCGCACCCCATTGGCATGCAGCATCGAGAGGGTGGCAGCATTCAGGCTGGCGGAGACCGAGGGCGAGACGGCGACCGGCACACCCGAACTCTGCGCGTACGCGGTCAGTTCGTCGAGGTCACGTCGTTGCAGGCAGTCACCACCGGTCAGGATCAAGACCGGGGTCGGACCCGGCACACCTGCGAGCTCGTCGATGATGGCCTTGCCCTCTTCGGTGGTGAGCTCGTCCGGTGCCGGGTCGCGTTGCGCGACCGCCCGGCAGTGAACGCACGCAAGCGGGCAAGCTTTCGTCGTCTCCCAGAAGACCAGGCGGGGCGTGCGATCGAAAGACATGACCCGGCGGGCACGCGGTTCAGGCACTGACTGCCCTGCGACCGCTGGATCTGTCATCCGCCCCCCGTTTCAGTGGCCGGAACCTCGGTGTCCGACCTGAGCTTCCAGTTTGCCCTATCCACAGCACAGTGTCGCTTTGGCGCTCCAGCGACGCCGGGAGCTCAGGCGATCCGCTCGAGGCGATCCCGGAACGATTCGGCACTCTTGCGCAGCGGTCCCCGATGCAGATCTCCGCCTACCAGGATGGCGACGTCATTGCCGTAGAAAGCTGCAACCTCCGGCACACGTTCGAGCGTCATGCCGCCACCCGGCGCAGGAATCGTCTCCGACATGGAACCAAGCCCAGCACGGCAGTGCTCGGCGATGCTCGAGCAGTCCTCCCTCGAGAAACTGAACCTACCGCCTGAATGGGGAAAGACTGACAGATCGGCACCTGCCAGCCGCGGCAGGCTTCCGAAGACGAGACCGGGCGCGATGCCTTCGCTCTCGACGAGGACCAACGCTCCGAGCATCGAGGGATGGGCCATTATCGGAACGCAGCCCTCGGAGCGTGAAGCCAGGTGGCGGATGACGTCGTAGCCACCGATCCCCGGCAGCACGAGCAGTCCTCCCGCACCCGACTCGAGCGCGAGATCGACCCTTTCATCCAGCTCGTTGACCGGAGCGTTCACGCAGGGCACGTACAGCGCGCGCGTCCCGTACCGGGCATTTGCGGCGCGGACCGCGTCACCACAGCGAGCCACCCGTTCGGAGAACGGTGCGTACGGCTGGTTCGCGAGCCCGTGGTCGTCCTTGATGATGTCCACACCCCCCGCGGCACACTCGAACACCATCGCCGCGAACGCCTCGGCCGAGGTGCCCATCGGCTTGATCGCCGTCGCGAGCAGCGGCCGGCTGTCGGCTCCGAGCAGTTCGCGGACGCCAGCGGTGCCAAAGCGCGGCCCGGAGAAACGCCGAAGCAACGAACCGGGAAGCGCAATGTCGACAAGACGGACTCCGTGCCACATCGAGCAGTTGCCGAAAAGGACATTGATCAGCTGAGGTAGCTCCCAGCCCGTCACCTCGACCGAGTAGCTGACCGCCACGTCATAGCAAAGCTCGCTGGTCGCTTCGACTTCCTCGACCCGGCCGATGACATTCGCGTTGATGTACGGGTCCGTCACGAGCTCGGCAGGAAACTCAATCGTCTCTTCGACCGTGAGGGCACGGGCGATCACGTCGACCTGTTCGGCCGTGCCGTGCAGTTGATAGTACGCATACAACCGACCGCTATTCGAGCCGCTCTCCCGAACCTTCATCGCAACGTCAGCCCTCTTTGCCCACGATCGTTTCCGCGTATGGGCGGCAGCCGGCACTGGCATCGGCGATGGGGCACAGGTTCAAGGCCATCATTTTGACCCCTCCCCCGCGCGCTGTTGTGCTTCTTGGAAGCTAGCCACTGCTTGCGCGTAGCATGACACCCCTGGGACCGGCCCGGTGCTCGCATATGCGGTGCACTCGCCCGTGCTGACATATCCGAGCGCAGTGCGCTCGAGCTCGGCAGCGAAACCGGCGTGCGGGAGGCGGCGAATGTCAAATGACGACAGCCGATTGGCGACTTCGCGCTCGTGATCTGGGTTCCACGACGACATCTGGTCTGCGAGGCTCACGCTCTCGATCACGATCTCGGGAGGACGGCGTCGAGGAGGATTTCGCTTGGTCTCACAGCGCTTCCGCCTTCTCGGTCGATGATTGACCTTCGTTCTCCGCGGCGCGCTCGAGCTCGATCCCGAATCGCTCACCGGTGAGCCGTTCGACAGCGTCAACCACGTGCTGTGCGGAGAGACCGTAGTACTCGAGAAGGTACGGAAGACTCCCGCCGTGCGCGTAGGTGTCATGCAAGCCCATCCGTACGAGGCGGTGGCCGATGGCCTGTTCGGCCATGAGCTCCGCGAGCGACGAACCGAGCCCTCCCGTGACGAGATGGTTCTCGAGTGAGATCACGCCGCGCCGCGCCGCGCCGACTGCCTCGAGCACGGCCGGATCGGTGAAGGGCTTGAGCGTCGACACGTGAACGTGGCCGATCGAGAGGCCCTTCGCACGAAGCGCCGCCACGGCAGGCATCGCCTCGCCGGTGCAGACGCTCGAGGTGAACAGGCACAGGTCGTCCCCGGACTCGAGCACCCGGGCTCGGCCGAGCTCCAGTGGCTCTCGGAACAGGCGTGGGACACGCCCGCGAAGGATGCGGCAGTAGACGGGCCCGTCGACGTCCTCGGTCGCGTCGAGCACGCTTTCGACGTCGGTCGCGTCTCCACAGTCGACCACGGTCATGTTCGGGAGGACTCTCATCAGCGCGATGTCGTCGATGGCCTGGTGCGTAACGCCACCGGGTGTCGTGAGCCCGGGAAGAAAGCCCATCAAGTGCACCCGCAGGTTCGGATAGGCGATCGACATCGCCACCTGGTCGTACGGCCGCCGCGTGACGAACACCGCAAAGGTGTGCACATAGGGCAGAAGGCCCTCCCGGGCGAGACCGCCGGCAACGCCCATCATGGCTTGCTCGCTCAGTCCGCAGGAGATGAACCGATCCGGATAGGCCTTCTTGAACTCGTCGATCTCAACGGAGTTCGTCAGATCGGCCGAAAGGCAGAGGACCTCTCGACGGTTCCGGGCGAACTGGACAAAGCTCGCCGCGTACGGACGGCTGACCTGTTCGATTGCGCTCATGAGCGCGCGCCCTCTGCGCTGAGGTGGAGCTCGCTCAGAGCGAGCTCCGCCTCTCCGGGGCGGAAGCGGACGTAGTGCTTGTTGGCGCGCGCCTCCAGGCTTGGGATGCCCCTCCAGGAACAGGTTCTCGCGATCACAAAGAGCGGCTTTCCGTGGGACGGCTCCGACGCGGGCGCGGCCAGTGCATCCGAGTCGTGGCCGTCGACTTCGTGGACCCTCCAACCGAAGCAACGCACGCGCTCGGCGATCGGCTCGACCTCCTGCACGGCGGAAATGGGGCCATCGCACTGGCTGCCGTTCGCGTCGAGATACACGCCGAGGTGGTCCAGGCCATGGTGTGCACCAAGGGACAGGGCCTCCCACGTCTGGCCCTCTTGAAGCTCCCCGTCGGACATGTAGACCCAGACGCGGCCACGCTCACCGCGCTCCTGGCGCGCGAGGGCGATCCCGAGACCGATGGACAGTGCCTGTGCGAGCGAGCCGGTCGTCACTTCGATTCCCGGCGAATGCTCGGCTCCAATCTGCTCGACGGTCGAACCGTCGCGGTCGTAATGGTCGAGTGCACGCTCGTCCAGACGGCCAACCTCGATCAAGGCCGCGTAGAGTCCGAGCGAATAATGGGTGCACGAGAGCAGGAACCGGTCGTTGTCGGGACCTCGCTCGCCGTTATAGGCGCCTCCGCTTCCTGCCGACCGCCCAGGGCCCGGCACACCGTCGAATTCCCGTGGAATGAGCGGCCCGGCCGAGGGCCCGAGGTGCATCACCCGCAGGAACAGCGTCGCGAGCGTCTCGGCGGAACTGCACGCCTGGCAGAGGTAGCCGCCGTTGTTCTCAATCGTGTGGAGGAGCACTCTGCGCCGTATCCCTGCGGCGACCCGATCCACGTCGCGCTTGGTCGCTTGCACAGACATCGGTCAGCTTCCTCCCCTCGTCATGTGCACGCTCGCGTTTGTGCTGCGCGCGTGAGGCTTGCCGAGCAGCTCCCGTCGGCCGACCGAGGACCGTCGGCCACGGACATGTGAACCCACTAGTCCGGACCGCCCGCGGCGCCGCGTCACGCGACAGCAAGCCCGAGGACCGCTCATGGCCCCACGCCGTTCCCGAAAGCCCCCGGGATGCTTTCCTCGTAAGGTGGGCGAAGGATGCCGCGGTCGGTGATGAACGCGGTGATGAGACCCGCCGGCGTCACGTCGAAGGCCGGGTTCCACACTGGCACGCTGGCGGCAACCTGTTGGCCGCCGCAGCAGAGAACCTCACTGGCCGGTCGCTCCTCGATGACGATCTCGTTGCCGGAGCCGATATCCAAGTCGAAGGTCGTCAGTGGCCCGGCCACGTAGAAGGGAATCCCGTGCGCGTGAGCCACGACAGCGTGTGTGTAGGTGCCTATCTTGTTCGCCGTGTCACCGTTTCGCGCCACGCGGTCGCAACCGACGACCACGGCCTCGACACGGCCGGATGCCATGGCTGCGCCCGACATGCTGTCGGTCATGAGAGTCACCGGGATCCCGGCAGACGAGAGCTCCCAGGCGGTCAGGCGCGCTCCCTGCAGCAACGGTCGGGTCTCGCTCGCAAGAACCTCGACCGGCTCTCCTGCCGCTGCCTTTGCGTAGACCACGCCGAGCGCGGTACCCCACCCGCTTGTCGCAAGGCGACCTGTGTTGCAATGAGTCAGGATTCGGGCGACACCGGCGAGCTCCCTGCGCCCGTTCTCACCGATCAGCCGACACGACTCGCGGCCTTCGGCCTGAATCGCAAGTGCCTCTTGTTCGGCTCGCTCGATCATCTCTTCGGCCGAATCCGCACCCGCGGTCGCGTCGGCGGTGCGCTGCACCGCCCGAGGAAGCTCGATCGCCGTCGGACGGGCCGCAGCGATCCTCGCTGCAACCGATTCGAGGGTCCGGCGCGCGGAGCGCACGGTGCCCAGCCTCGTGGCCTGTAGACCGAGAACGACACCGAAGGCACCACACGCACCAATCGCCGGCGCCCCGCGGACGACCAGTCGGCGGATCGCATCCACGACCCCTTCGACGGTGTCGATCCTTCGGAGCTCCTCGCGCCCGGGCAACAGGGTCTGGTCGATGACCTCGATATGGTCGCCGGACCACTCGACCGAGAGGCGAAGCTTTGGCGCCTCGATCACAGCGCAAGTCCGATCAGGTCGTCCGCCATATCGACCAGCTCACCTACGGAAGCGACCTTTTCGCGCTCGGGCGCGAGCTTTCGCGCGAGACGCAACAGCGCTCGCACCGCGACGGCCCGCTCCCGCTCGGGAAGCGACTCGATGTCGGAGACGTGAGCGAGACCAATCGTGCGTCTGCAGAGCTCCGCAGCGGTCATGCCGATCGCATCACGATGGACCTTCTGCAGCCAACTTTCCAGATAGGCATCACTCAGCACACGCGGGTCAATCCGGTCTGGCCACAACGTTCGCATCTCTGTGGCGAACCCGTTCCACGTCTCGCCCGGGAGCCCCCGAACGAATCTCGAAAGGTCATCATCACAACGAACGCGCGCTCGAGCGAGGGCGAAAAGGTAGTTGCCGAAAAGGCAGCTCAGATCAAAACCGACAGGACCGTAGAAACCAAATTCGCAGTCGAACGCGCGCGCTTGGCCATCAGGCCGCACCATGACGCTCCCGGTGTGAAGGTCGCCGTGGATCAGGGCTTCGGCTTCGGTCATGAAGGCGTACTTCATCTCTCCGATCGCGGTGAGGAAGGCCTCGTCAGCTCGAAGTGAGGCGACCTCCCCCGCGAGCTCGGGCTGAAACCAGTCGCGCTCTTCGGCGATGTAGGGCTCGGTGAACACCAGGTCCTCGGTGATCTCGCACAGCGCGGGGTTGACGGCCTCGGCCAAGCGAGCCTTCAGCTCCTTGGCTTCGACACCGAACAACGAGGTTCCGAACGCGACCCGAGCGACATAGCGACCCATGGCATCTGCAGCGCCGGGATGGCGCTCGCCGTTGTTGAGCGCGTTGCGCCACACCTGGAAACTGCTCAGATCCTCCATTGCCAAGACGTGCTGCTCGTGACTGAAGTCGTAGAACTTGGGCACGAGGTTCGGGGCGAGCCGACCGTGAACCTCGAGCACTCGTGCCTCGGCAGTCGTGCGCTCGGGAGTGAGGGGCCAGCTCGGCCCAGTCATCCGCACGTAGGGGAGGGCCTGCTTCAACACCAGGCTTGCACCGACTTGGTCCCGCACGATGAAGATGAGGTTCAAATTGCCGTCACCGACCTCGCGCACCTCAAGTCCGGAGCCGGTGTCCAGCAATCCCGACAATGAAGGTCGCGAGTCGAGGTAGCGGGCCACGGACTCCGGCGCGAGCAGCTTGTACCCGGTCGCGGTTGAGGTCATCGCTACTCAAACTCGCCGTAGGTGCCGTCGCCACCTTCTGCGCACCGGCGACCGAACCGACAGCGGGTCATATCAGCGCCGCAACCAGGGTCGCGACCAGCCCCTCGGACTCTCCTGCTTCGCATCTCAGCCCTCCCAGGAGCTAGCCGACCAACTGCACAGAGACTACCGCTGCCTGATCGGAGACCGCCTGCGGCAGCGCCAGGGATCGTCCTGGCCTTCCTCTCCCTCAGGAGAAGGCCCCCAATACAACCTTTCCGTCACCGCTTCGGCCTTTGCGGCGAAACTCCCATCGCCCTGGCGGCGATCCCCGAGCGCCGGATCTGGCCTGGGACCTGAGCACAATTCTCCGAGGTACGCGCTCGTCGGCACCAGGGCGACAACGTCGACAGCCACCACGGTAGAGGCCGAAACCGGGGTCACAGTCCTCAATGTCCCGGCGTCGAGCACCTCACCACTCCCGGTGGCTCGCCTCTCGTGAGATGAGCACAATGCACAGCCTTGTTAGTCTGGCCCCAAGACCGCTAACCACTGGGGCAGGCCGACCTTGACACCTCGTCCAGTCGTCGCCAGAAAACCCATGTATTATGAACACACAGTCCGCGTCATCTGTACGTTAAGGCCCAAGTGTCGCCGTCATGAACTGCAACCATGAGCGGCACTCACACCTCCCGCTATCTTGTCGCCTCGCGCTATACTCCGCCCATGCGAATCTCTGCCAAGCAAGTGAGCTCATCGTGAACAGGCTGCCCCGTTTCGAGCTCGAGGACTTCTTTAGGCGTTTTGCCTTCCAACCGGAAATGGTCAATCTTTCGCCGAGCAACCCTATCTCGCCAACGATCGGTGAGATTCTCGAGCTTGCCGGGCTGCCGCCGACGGCCCTTCAAGAACTCTCCCTGGACTATTCGGAGACGGCGGGGGCCTGGACGCTGCGGCAGGCCGTCGCTGCGCTCTATGACGATCTCGAGGCTGACCAGGTCATGGTCACCTCCGGCGCTGTGGAGGCCATCGCGCTCACGTTGGAAGCGCTCATCGAGCCCGGTGACCGGGTCGTGCTGGAGAGCCCGATATACGGATCCTACGGGCCACTGTTACATCTCCTCGGGGCAGAGGTCACGCGCTACGAGCTCGCCGCGGCGGACGCCTACGAGTACGACTTCGAGCGTCTGGAGGAGGTGGTGCGCGCCAGTCGTTCGGAGTTCCTGGTCGTCAACCCGTACAACAACCCGACAGGTCGCGGACTCGCGAGCGCCTCCTCACTCGTCGCCCTGGCCGAGCTGAGCAGTCGCACAGGATGCAAGGTCGTTTGTGACGAGGTCTTCCGCCATGCGAGCCTCCATGGCGATTCGCTCCCCTCCGTCCTCGACACAGCGCACGATGCCATCGCAATCGGCGACATGACCAAGGCCTGGGGTCTCGGAGGGCTCCGGATCGGGTGGCTTGCCTGTCGCGACGACACGGTGCTCGAGCGAGCATTGACAACCCGCGACTTCACGACCAACAGCAACTCGATCGTGAGCGAGAGCCTCGCGGAGCTTGCCCTCTCGGTGCGTGAGTCGCTTCTCGATGCCGCGCTGCGCAATGCGAGGAGCGCTCTTTCGGATCTCGATCGGTTCATCGAGGACTCCAAAGGTGCGCTGAGCTGGTGTCCGCCGGTCGGTGGCTACTGCGGCTGGGTCGAAGTCCACGTCGAGTCCGCCAGGTCAGTCCCAGAGCTTTGCGCGACGCTCGCCGAGGAGCGGAACTACCTCATCTTGCCCGGAGTCGTCTTCGGATCTCAGTGGGCTCGTTTCTTCCGCGTCGGGCTCGCAGCCGGCGGCGAACAACTTGTCGCCGGCCTCGGCGCCTTCCTCGAGGAGGCTGCTGCAGGCTAGCCGGCCGGCCCAGTGGCCCCCGGTCTGTCCTACAGGACGCCCACCCTGCCGAAACGCCAGGTGGCCACCGTGGTTCTTACTCGGCGCACAGCACCACAGTGGCTGACTCGCCCGGCGCTGCGCCTAGCGCTGCTTCAGCCGCGGTTCGACGACGTCGCGCAGCGCGTCACCGACCAGGTTGGCCGCCAGGACGGTAGCCACGATCAGCACCGCCGCCGGCCACAACTGCCACCAATAGCCGTCGAAGAGGTTGTTCACCCCATCGGTCAAGATGTTGCCCCAGTTCGTCGCCGGTGGCGGAACCCCGAGGCCGAGAAAGCTGATCGCGGCAAAAAGCGAGATGGCGTCGGCAACCTTCAAAGTCGCGTTCACGACGACGATGCCCAGCAAATTCGGCGCGACATGGTGCTGCAGGATATAGGTCCGGCGCGCCCCGAAGACCTCGGAGGCAGCAACGTAGTCGTGGGTCCGCAACGTGAGCGTTTCCCCTCTGGCCAGGCGCGCGGTCGGGAGCCAGCTCGACTGCAGCGATAACCAACATGATCAGCCACAGCGTCGGCGTCACCATTGCGGCCAGGAGCACGACGAAGAAGAGAAACGGGATTGAGAGCAGCGCATCGACTATCCGCATCATCACGGCGTCGAGGATTCCGCCGACATAGCCGGCGAGCGCTCCCCACACGAGGCCGAACAACGTCGAGATGACCGCGACGCCCAGCCCAATCTCGAGAGTGCTCTGTCCTCCGACCATGAGCGCACCAAGCTCGTCTCGACCCTGCGGGGTCGTGCCGAGCAGGTGCTGAATCGAGGGCGGCCCGTTCTCCAACAGGAGGTTCGCCGCGAACTGGTTCGTGTGGTAGATCACCGGACCAAGGAAACTGAACAGCACGATCACCACGAGCGCGCCCAGTCCGGCCATGCCCGTCCTGCTCTCGGCAAACTGGGAGACCGCTTGCCGCCAGGACGGCACAGGATCTGGCAATCCGTCGTGACCGCTCGAAGCCGCCGCCGCACGGGCCAGGCCCCGTTCCCGCACGCCCTGCGAGAGCCCGCCTGAGACCGGTCCCGTACTCACTTGAGCCGCACCCTTGGATCCAGCCAGGCGTAACCGATGTCGGCCAGCAGGTTGCCGATGACCGTCGCCAGCGTGACCACGAGCACCACGCCCAACAGCACTGGAAAATCACGGTCCTGGGCGGCATTCCAGAACAGCAGTCCCACCCCTGGGAAGTTGAAGAGCGCCTCGATGATGAGAGACCCAGAGAGCACATAGGGCAAGCTCAGCCCCAAGAGCGTGATCGTCGAGGAGAAGGCGTTGCGCAGGACGTGGTGGGCGAGCAGCCCCCTCGTGGAAACGCCCTTGGCCTTCGCAGTCCGCACGTAGTCACCGAGCAGAGAATCGATTGTGGCGGAACGCATATAGCGACTGAAGTAGCTCACATTGCCGAGACAAAGCGTGAGGACGGGCAGCATGAGGCCCCGAACGTCTGCGCCCAGCCCGGTGCCGAAGTCCGAGGCCGTCGATGGTGCCACGTTGGTCCAGATGCTCAGCAGGACGATGAGCATGCTTCCCAACAGAAAGCTCGGCGTCGTGTAGAAGACGAGCATCACTGCAGTCATCGCCTGGTCGTCGAGGTGGTCGCGGCGCAGGCCCTGGATCAGGCCCATCGGCACGGCGATCGCCAGAGCGAGCAGCATCGAGGAGCCGACGAGCAGCAGCGTGCGTGGGACGAACTCCCCAAGCAGGGAAGCCACGGACTGGTTCAGTTTGTACGAAAATCCCAGGTTTCCGTGAAGGGCGTGCCACAACCACAGGCCGAACTGAACCGGCAGCGGCTTGTTGAGGCCCTCCTGGAGCGTGATCTGATGCACCGCGTAGGTCGTCGCCTTTGGCCCCAGCTGGGCGCGCACGAGGCCGCCTGGCAGCGAGTGGAGAAGCCCGAACACGATCACCGACACGATGAGCATGACGACAGCCGCCTGCACCAGACGGCGAAGGTAATAGCCGCTCATCCGGCTCCCGCTCTCCAACGAGGCGTGGCTGCTAAGAAACCACCTCCCATCCCGAACCCACGGCCGAGCACAACCAGGAACCCGAAGCCACACGCATCATGACCTCCGCACGGGGAGGCACCCGCGACGCGCCGGCACGCTGCGCGGTCGCCTCCCCGCAAATCGGCCAAGGCTAGAAGTACCACCCGGCAAACACCGGATCGCCGAAAGGCTGCTGCGGCTCCCAGCCATGAAGCCTGTTAGTGACCACCGATATCTGGTTATCGCCTGTCGGCCACCAGATCGCCGCCTCGTTGGACGCGATGTAGTTCTCCAAAGCGTAGAGATAGCTCAACCCTGAGTGGGTCTCTGCATCCGATATCAACGTCTCGGCAGTTGGCGAATAGTAGCCGCCACCGTAGTAGTTACCCTTCCCGAACTGCTGCTCGAGCGTTGGCAAGATCTCCAGGTCGCCATAGTTCGTGAACCAGAGAGGGTAGAGTGCCAGGGCATAGTTGCAAGGTCCCGCCGACGGGCACACCCCGTCCTGGCTGTACATGCTCGTCGCGCTCAGCGGGGCAAGGTTGACTTGGATCCCCGCCGACCTTGCGGCCGTTTGGAATGCTTCAGCCTGAGAGGAAAGCTCCACCAGGGATGTGATCGTGTAGTTCATGAGCAGCGTCAAGCTTCGCCCTGCCGCGATGTTCGCGCCACACTCGTCTGACGCGGTGCCGGGACGCTTGCAAACCATGACTCCGTTCGAACCAGGCTCCCAGCCGTGCGCTGTGAGCAACAAGCGCGCCGCCGAGATCGAGTACGGGTACGGGTCGTGCCGCTCCGCCGGGCTCACATACGGCGAACCGGGGATGTTCGGGACCGGGCCGTAGGTGAGTTGCCCGATTCCGTCCAGCGTCGTCCGGAGGTAGAGGGACTCGTTCACCAGGTGCTGAAGAGCCTGGCGAATGTACAACTGCCCGACGAGCGGTCCGTAGACCGGGCTTGTGAAGCCGACCTCCACAGACTCCTCATAGTCGGGTGCCCATGGTGCGACGGTAAAGCCATGACCCTTGAAATATGAGACCAGCCCGTAGTCGCTGTAGGGTATGTACCCATAGTCAATCTGGCCCGAACGAAGGCTATCCACCTCGGCCGTGTCAGAGGGGTAACACTCCACTATCACGTGAGCGAGCCGAGGCTTGTCCGGTCCGTTATAGGCCTTGTTCGCGGTGAGCTCCGTCCTGCCGTTCACTGAGTCATAGCTCGTAATCGTGAAGGGGCCGTCGACCACTTTCCAGAGAGGACTGCTCGCGTATGTGGAGAGCTCCTCCGACTGGCCATAGAGAAAGTTGAACACTTTGCTTGCGCCGTTGGGCGTGAGGTCATAATTCCCCACCCGTCCACCGGAGCTCTCGCGGTCCCAGGCCCGCTGCGGCATGGGGACAATGTTGACCAGTTGGTTGTCCGTATACCATTGCTGACTGTAAGCCCGGTCGAGATGAAGCACGAAGGTCGTTGAATTCTTGTAATCGATGCTCACGATGTTGTCGGGGAACTGACCCGGCACATATGTGGCGATCTTCGGTTCACCGACCTTGTACAGGTTGAAGAAGAATTGGATGTCACGCGTGGTCACTGGCGATCCGTCTGACCACAGGTAGTGCTTCAGCTTGACCGTCACGGTCCGGCCGCGGTCCGAGTAGTGGGGGGGAAGGGCGAGGCTCAGCGCGTAGTTGATCACCGGAGCGCTTCCTTTGCCTTCGAAGTACAGGGGAAGCCACAGGTTCTCGTCGATGCCCAGGGTCCAAGGCTCCTCGTTGGCGCCGTTCTCGAGCGGCAGCATCCAGGTGAACGAGTCCGTCGGCTGCAGTGCGAAGGTGGCCGTCTTCCCGCCCCCACTGGAAGGAGCCGTTGAGGTGCTGGAGCAGGCGGCCAGCACAAACGCCGCCAGCGCGCCGGCCACCAACACACCCAGGACCCGCTCGCTGGTGGGCCGGATCTTGCGACTGTGATCTCGCGCTCTCATGAAATCACTCCTCCATCTAGGGCCGACTCAGCTTCTGGCTGGTTTCGGTCTCGAACTGTGTCTGAACCGCCCTGAGGGCTAGCCGGGCATATTTCTTCGGAACCTAGTGTACGGGTGCGGTGTTTGTGTCGATAGGGCAAGATGTCACGAGCAGGAGCGGTGAGGACCAGAGCCATTGGTCGAGGCCTGTTTGGCCTTGCCCGTCAAGCTCTAGACGAAATCGGGTTCCCACGGCCGACCGGCCAATTCGAGGATCCTGATGCGGAGTGTGTTGCCCTCGCCCTCGGCCAGGAGTCCGATCTGTCGCTGCCCGCCAACGTGCCCGAGGACATCGTCGCCGACCATGCCGTCCAGGCAGGGTCCGCTGCGCGATCAGCGCCGCCGGGTGAGCAGGCAGCAGTGCTTGTACTTTCGACCGCTCCCGCACGGGCATGAATCGTTGCGCCCGGTCACCCGCCATCGCACTCGATCCTCGCGCTCGGCCGCTTCTAGCTCCTCGCTGATCGCGGAGATCGGCCGTCCCTCGCGGGCGAGGACCGCCATGCGCTGGAGGTAGGGCAGTAGATGGCCGTAGAAGCGCCGGTAGCCGGCACACAGGTAGTTGAGGCCAACCTCGCCCTCGGGGGTCGTGGCGAAGCGGTCCTTCGGGCAGCCCCCGTGGCAGAGAGAGCCCACCGGGCACACTCGGCAACAAGCCGGCAGGGCGTCGTGCTTGGCGTCGGCGAAGGCAACCTGCTCGGGTGCCTCGATGAGCGAGGCGAGCCCGTCGCGGGTCACCTCGCCCAGGCGATGACGGGGATCGACGAAATGGTCGCAGGCATAGACGCTCCCGTCGTGCTCCATGGCGAGGACCCGCCCACAGGTCTTGGACATCACGCAGATGTTGGCCGGCTTGCCCGTGACAACGAGAAAGCACTCGAGGAAATTCTGCACGCCGATGCGCTCGAGGTCGTGGCGGACCCACTCGTCGAAGACCGTGCAGAGGAACTCCCCCATCGCTTCAGGCGTTACCGAGCGTTCTGACACGCCGCCGCCGGGCGCCTTCTCCACCACGGGAAGGAACTGCACCCAGCGCACGTCCTGGTCGAGAAAGAAGCGGTAAACCTCCGTCGGGTGGGCCGCGGTCAGCGCGTTCAACGTGCAGAGCACGTCTGGCTCGATGCCGGCAGCCCGCAGCAGGCGGAGTCCGCGCATCACCCGATCGTGTGTTGGCCGGCCCCGCCGATCGGTGCGAAAGCCGTCGTGCAGGTGTGCCGGGCCGTCGATGCTGATCCCCACGGCGAAATGGTGCTCGGCCAGGAAGCTGCACCACCTCTCGTCAAGGAGCGTCCCGTTTGTCTGCAGGTTGTTGAGACAGCGCCAACCTGTCGGCAGGTACCGACGCTGGAGGTCCACGACCTGGCGGTAGAAGTCGATGCCGGCCAGGGCTGGTTCCCCGCCGTGCCAGCCGAAGTGCACCACCGGTCCAGGGCTTGCGGCAATGAAGGAGGAGACATAGGCCTCGAGCACCTCCGGGCGCATCCGGAAGTGCTCTCCAGGGGGGAACAGTCCCGTCTTGCCCAGGTAGTAGCAGTAACCACAGTCGAGGTTGCAGACCGGCCCGACGGGCTTGGCCATGACGACGAATGGCTCAGCCACGCTCACCGGCCCATTGTCCACCCGCCGGAGGTCGCGGGTCCGGCGGCACACGCCTGGCTCGCGCCGTCGAACTTGGATCGATGCTGCCGGCATATAGTAATATCGGCACATTAGTCAGGAACCGGGTGTTCGACCAACGAGGTGGCCGGTGAACACAGCTTCGGCGACGGGGCGGGCCAGAAGAGAGGCGTCTGTGCGATGAGTGAGGCGATGAGCGCGCATGACGAGATGAGCGCGCCCCACATGCTGGCGGCTCGGCTGCGGCTGTCGATGGTCCGCCTCTCCCGTCAACTCCGTCGGATGGACCCGTCGGAGCTCACAATCGCCCAGTTCTCCGCGCTCGCCACCGTTGTCCGCTCCGGGCCGCTCGGCATCGGTCACCTCGCCGAGATCGAGGGTCTGCCTTCCCCGGCCGCGACACGCCTCGGCGACAAACTGGAAGCTGCAGGCCTTGTCGCCCGCCGGATGAACCCTGCCGACCGCCGGGGCGTGCAGCTAGTGGCCACACCTGACGGGACGGAACTGCTCGAGCGGCGCGCCCGGATCGGGAATGCCTGGCTTGCCGGGCACCTCAGCGCACTCAGCGAGGCCGACCGGCTGGCGCTCGAACGAGCTGTGACGTTGCTCGAGTCGTTCGCGACCGAGTGCAAGGACGGGGCGCCGGTCGTAACTGGGGATCGCCATCAATCAAAGGAGACGCGAGCATGAGTGTGTTGACGCCGACCCGGTCGACGGCCGTAGGGCCGCACTACAAGTGGGTCGTCCTCTCCAACACCACCATCGGGGTGCTGCTGGCAACGATCAACGCAACGAGCCTCATGATCGCCCTACCGGTCATCTTCAGGGGCATCCACCTGAACCCGTTGCAGGCAGCCAATTTCCCTTACCTGCTCTGGATCATGATGGGCTACATGCTGGTGTCGGCCGCCGTCGTGGTGACCGTGGGGCGCATCGGCGACATGTTCGGCCGCGTGAAGATGTACAACCTCGGCTTCGCCTGGTTCACCGTCGGGGCGATCCTGCTGTCGCTGGTCTGGAGCACGGGCTCGAGCGGAGCCCTGGAGCTCGTCATACTGCGGATGTTCCAGGCCATTGGCGGGGCGCTGCTCATGGCGAACTCGGCGGCCATCATCACCGACGCCTTCCCTTCCGAACAGCTCGGGCTCGCCCTCGGGATGAACATGGTCGCTGGGATCCTCGGCTCCTTCTTGGGCATCCTCGTCGGTGGGCTGCTCTCGCAGGTGGGCTGGCGCTGGGTGTTCCTCGCGAACGTGCCGGTCGGGGTCTTCGGGACCATCTGGGCCTACATGAAGCTGAAGGAGATCGGCGTCCGCATCAAGGCCAAGATCGACTGGCTCGGGAACCTCTCGTTCGCCGCGGGCCTCGCCATGATCCTCACCGGCGCCACCTACGGCATCAAGCCCTACGGCCACTCCCTCACCGGCTGGGGGAACCCCTTCGTGTTGGAGATGATGTTCGGCGGCCTGGCGTGTCTCGTCGTCTTCGTCATGGTCGAGATGAGGGTGGACGACCCCATGTTCCGCCTGTCGCTGTTTCGCATCCGGGCGTTCACCGCCGGCAACGCAGCGTCGTTCCTCGGGTCGATCGGGCGGGGTGGTTTCCAGTTCATGTTGATGATCTGGTTCCAGGGCATCTGGCTACCTCAGCACGGCTACAGTTTCGCCCGAACCCCGCTGTGGGCCGGGATCTACATGATCCCGTTCATGGTCGGCTTCGTGGTCTCAGGGCCAATCTCCGGCAGGCTGTCGGACCGCTACGGAGCCCGGCCCTTTGCGACAGCGGGGATGCTCCTCTCTGGCGCGATGTTCGCGGTGATGATGACCTTCCCCGCCAACTTCTCGTACATGCCCTTCGCCACGGTGATGTTCGTTTCAGGGATCGGCGGTGGCTTGTTCGCCTCGCCGAACACGGCCTCGATCATGAACTCGGTCCCCGCTCGCCACCGCGGGGCAGCTTCGGGCATGCGGGTTACCTTCGCCCAGTCCGGGATGCCGCTCTCGATGGGCCTCTTCTTCACGTTGCTCGTCGTGGGACTTAACTCCAAAGTGCCCTCGGCGATGTATCACGGCCTTCTCGCTCACGGGGTCCCCGCGGCCGCAGCCACCCAGCTCTCCCACCTGCCGCCCCTCGGTTACATCTTCGCCGCCTTCTTGGGCATCAACCCCTTGAAGACCCTCCTCGGGCCACAGGTGCTGTCCCATTTGGCACCTGGGCAGGCGGCCGCCATCACCGGACGGTCCTTCTTCCCCCACCTTATAGGCACGCCGTTCAAGAATGCCCTGCTCCTCATCCTCGCTTTCGCGGTGGTCATGAGCGTGATCGCAGCGATCGCCTCGGCGCTTCGAGGCGAGAAGTTCATCCATGTGGACGAGGAGTCGATTGCCCAGAAGGCACGCATGCACCACCCTCACGGCTTGAGGCTCCGCCACGGTGGCGATGGCAGAGCTGCTGCAGGCCTGCTCGTCGGCGCGGTCGAAGGCGACGGCGCGGCCTGTCGGGAGGGGGCGGCCGACCGGGACGGTGCCACATCGTCACCGGGTGAACTGCTCGGATCCGGCCTCGCTGGGTCTAACGCCCCTGCTACGCGAGAATAGGGAGGAGAGGCTCGTCGAACGATCGTCCAGAGGCCACGGACAGGGGGACGACGCCTCCTCGCCATGACCAAGCGGCCAGCCGGTCGCGGTGAGCTCTCGCGCCGTGCCTGGTCAAGGAGCACAGTCCGATGGGCATCAGAAGCATCGTTGTCGGGGTCGATGGCTCGGAGCCGAGCTACCGCGCCTTCGCGATGGCCGTGGGCCTGGCGGTGCGCGAGCAGGGCTTCGTTCATGCCTGCTTCGTTGCCCACCTGCCCGGGGCAGCCGCTGTCGGCGGGTTCTTTGCGCCTGTCCCGCTCGTCGGCGACGCGGAAAGCGACGAACGCCTCGCCGGCTTCGTGACCGAGGAGCTGGGCCAGGCACATGTCGGCGGCGACTTCACCTGCCGTAGCGGTGAGGTGGCCGCTGAGCTCGAACAACTTGCAACGAGCTGCAAGGCGGACCTCATCGTCATAGGACGTTCGGCCCACCCGGCTCTCCACCTCGGCGGCGTCCCTCGACAACTGCTCGCTCGGGGGCGCTTCCCGATCCTCGTCGTGCCCTGAACGATCGGTCCAACTTCTGAAGTCGGCGAGCGTGGCACGTCCACCGAGGACGTGGCGGTCGGGCTCAGCGTCTTCATCTCCTCCTGCAGCGAGGCACCATCCGGCTCGGTCTGTGCGCACTGGCCAGACGAGACCCAAGCGAGCAGCCGGCGCTCCGATGTGCGCAGGTCGGCTCGGCTGACCGAGACAGGGCTTGGTGCCCAGGTGGAGACCGGGTCGACTCAGGCGCGGCGGCGGACGAGCCGGACTGTCGCGAGGGCCAGCAGCGCAGCAAGAAGAACCAGGATCGCCGCCGCGATGACTTGGAAGATCCAGAAACGGCTCGCCGGCTGGTAGCTCATCCAAAGGGCATAGTGATGGAGCGACAGCCACCTCGTGGGGTCGGTGACTCCGTGTGCTGCCGCGGACTGCACGTGGTCCATGGCCTGGTACGCCGCAAGGCCGTTCAGCTCGCGTCCACCTGTTCCCGTCACCCAACCGCGCACGAGCCAGCCGCCCGAAAGCTCTCCGCCTGCGTACGAGGTCGAATTGAGCGTGCCGATCGCCATGCTCACCGGTGGTATCCGCGACGTGACGAGCGGAGCAGTGGCAAGCAGACGGCGGACGAGGTCCAGGTTCGACGCGACGACGAGGCCCCCGACACTGAACGCGGTCGCTGCCATCGCGGCCACGCTACGGCCGATCACCGCCCCGAGAAACGTGCCGAGAACGAGGGCAAACAATGCCCAACCAGCAAGTGTGACCGGCGTCACATCGAAGAGCCCGGGCTGCCACTGGCTCTGGATGCCGACGACCTCGAACGCATGGGCGCACCAACCAAGGAGAGCAGCGAGCCCACAGGCTGACGCCACCGTGAAGCCGGCAAGCACGACCAGCGTCGTGATCACAAAGCGGGTCCGGCCAACTTCCTGGGTCCAGGTGAAGCGGAAGGTACCCGACTCGAGCTCGCGGGAGATCAACGGCGCACCGACGAAGACGCCGATCACCAACGGAAACAGCTGAACTGCATGGACGAGGAACGTGAAGGAGGGGTTGTTCACGGACCCGATCCCGAGGGATCTGGCGTAAGAAGGCGCGGTCAACCGCTCGACGACGATCGCGAGGGCGCAGGTACTGAAAAGCACCAACACGCCGATCAGGCCCCCCCCCCGGTGCTGCAACCAGGTCTCTCGCGCCATCGGTCGCCAAGGGACGGGATGCTTGTGCGCCCGGGGAAGCACAGGAACCGGGGCCAGCACGGTCATGGCATCACCTCGTTCGAGGATCTCGGGACCATGGCCGGAAACCATGGCAGCGACGACGTGAGGTGTTCGCGCAACGCTTTGGCGCTGAGCTCGGCGGCCGCAACGCCATTGGACTCCAAGTTGTCCTGCCGTCGAACCTGGTTGGTGCGCCAGGCACATGTGTCCGACAAGCAATGGGTCACGCTCGATGGCGGACGAGCCGAACTGTCGCGAGGGCCAGCAGCGCAGCAAGCAAGGTCAGGATCGCCGCCGCGATGACCTGGAAGATCCAGAAGCGGCTTGCCGGCTGGTAGCCCACCCAGTAGATGTAGTGGTGGACCGACAGCCAGCGGGACGGGTCGACTTTTCCTTTGTTTGCTTCGTCGAACATACGGCCTATGACGTTGTACGCGGCCGCGGTGCTGAGGCGCTTCCCGTCCGGGCCGGTGAACCAAGCGCGCACGAGCCAACTGCCCACGGGCCCGTTGTTCTCGGACCCCACCAGGTTGAGCTGCCCGACTCCCAGCCCCATCGGCATGAGCCGCGTGCTGGTGAGGGCTCCAAAGGCCTCCAACTGATGGACCAGCCAAACGAACGACGCCACGAGCAGTCCCCCGACGATTGCGGCAGTGACAGCCATCGCGGCGACCGTCCGGCCGATCAATGACCCGACAAAGGTGCCGAGGGCGAGGCCGAACAGTGTCCAGGTAGCGAGCATCGGGCCAGTCATGTCGAAAAGACCGGACTGCCATTGGCTTTCGATCCCGATGATCTCGAAGGGATGTGCGAACCAGTTCAGAAGAAGGCCGAGCGCACAGGTCGTCAGGGTGACGAAGACGGCGAGGAGCACGAAGGTGGTGACCACGGCGCGAGAACGGCCGATTCCCTGAGTCCAGGTGAAGCGGAAGGTCCCGGACTCGAGCTCACGTGACAACAGCGGCGCCCCGACGAAGACCCCGATCACGACCGGGAGCACGTGGAGGGCGATGACCATCGCGGAGAACGGGTCGGTGTTGTCCGCGAACCAGTTCTCGAAGTTCCCGCACGGTGTGTGGAAGCGGTTCTGGACACAGCCGTTGGCGACGAAACTGGCATATGACGCGTGCGTGCCGGCCTGCCCGACGACGATCGCTACGGCACACCCGACGAAGACAACGAGCAAGCCGATCAGCGTCGACCGGCGTTGCAGCCAGGTGACCCGCGCCATCGCCTTCCACGGGACCGGGTGCTCGCGCTGGCGCGCCAGGACGGGTGAGCCGGCCACCGTCGCCATCACGTCACCTCGCTAGCTTCGAGCTCATCGAGCGTGAGTGGACCGGGCAGCATCGACGCGGACGGGTCGCGCAGGTAGGCGAGGACGAGCTCTTCGAGCGAGACGTCGTCGGACTCCCAGCCGCTCGGAAGCTCCGAGTTCCCCGTCGTCCGGACGAGAAGTTCGGCATGCCGCGCGGCTTTCCGGGTCTGCACCACCGCGAACTGCTCACCCACGAGATCGCACTCCTCAACGGGCCCGCTCAGCATCGCATGCCCGGCGAGAAGATCGTCGATGTCTCCCAGCATTTGGACACGGCCGCGGGCCAACACGATGAGGTAGTCGGCGAATCGCTCGAGCTCGGAGACGACGTGGGAGGAGAAGATCACCGAGAAGCCACTGGCCGCGACTGCGGCCATGACCAGTGCCATGAAGTCGTGGCGCGCGAGCGGGTCGAGCCGTGCAAGCGGCTCGTCGAGCACGAGGAGGTCAGGATCGCGAGCGAGGGACAACGTCAGGGCGAGCTGGGCCTGCTGGCCGCCGGACAGTTTGCCGACCTTGCGATCCGATGGGATCTCGAGAGCGCGCAACCTCTCTTCGGCCTGAGCTTGGTCAAAACGTGAGTTCAAGTTGCGGGCCACGGCCACCATGGACCGGACAGACAGGTACTTGTACAGCGGCACATCCTGGGCAACGAAGGCGACACGCTCGAGGGCGTCGAGCGAGCCGGGCGCAAGGTCGCCGAGCACGGTGATGTTCCCGTTCGTCGCGGTGCAAAGCCCGACGGCGCAATGCAGCAGCGTCGTCTTGCCGGCCCCGTTCGGCCCTACGAGGGCGACGATGCGACCAGCCGGCACTGCGAGAGTGCAGTCACGAAGGGCCCAGGTGCTGCGATAGCGCTTGGCGAGCCCTGACGTCTCGACGACGTTCATGCCACCCCCTCTCCTCGTTGCCGACCACCACGGCCGGCAGAACGGCTCTCGACGGGGCGATCACGAAAATCCCGCAACGCCGCCATGAACAACGCGACTGTCCCCTGCTCGTCGAGGCCCGCGGCGGAAGCGTCTTTGAGCCAACCGGAGACGAGGCTCCGCCGGAGGGCCGTCAGGCGTTCGAGACCCACGGTTTCAGGAGATGCCTGGATGAAGGTGCCTTGTCCCGGGCGTCCCGCGGTCAGTCCCTTCTGCTCGAGGTCGCGGTAGGCCTTGAGCACGGTGTTCGGGTTGATCGAGAGCGAGGCGACGACGTCCTTCACCCGTGGCAGCTGGTCTCCGTGAGTCAGGTAGCCGAGCCGCAGCGCGTGCTCGACCTGATGGACGAGCTGAAGGTAGGTCGGGACCCCCGAGCTCGGCTCGAGGCGGAACACAATCGAGGGGACCGGTGCCTCATGATCGTCTACCTCTTTATCTATCACCATAGGTAAATGGTATCACGCAGTACGCGCCACGGCCAACGGCATCAGCGTGGACCTCATCGCGCCCCGCCGTCACGGCAGGACCTCTCTCGCCGACCGTGCCGCCGAGCTGGTCCCCAAGGACCGTGGCGTGGTCATCTCCGTCAACCTGATGTGCTGCCCGGGCCCCGACGCCTTCGCCAGCCGCCTTCGCCGCCGAGGCCTACACCACCGGAGCTGGGCGGGCGCGCAACGCCCGCCAAAGCCTGCCCGGGCTGCTCGAAGCTCAGCTCCCTGCAAGAAGCTCCGAGACCCGCGCTTTCGGAACACGCCGAGACAGATCCCATATGACACACGATCCGATTACACATGACAGCGTTATCGGGGTGGGTTTCATCGGAGGCGTAGCGGCACGGAACCGTTACAGCTACGGAGGACCCATGAGTGGGTCGCACTTCATCGGCGGGGCCGGGGCAGGGGCAGGGGCAGGGGCAGCAGCGACTCTCGTGCGACTGCTACCACTTCGCAGGTCCGCTTGAGAACGCAGCGCGTCGGCACTTGGATTCGACCTTGGGAACGAAACAGAGCAGGTGGCAAGCACGATTTCCTCACGATCGTGGTCCGGAGCACTCAACCGCGGGCGCCGGGCCACCCACCGCCACAAGCCACAGTTTGTCCGTTATCCAGGACCGATCACCGGGCAGAGGCCGGTAAGACGCTGGTGTGCCGCCCTGGCAGGCTCACTCCTCGGCGGGTTGATGGTCCTAGTCCTCGCTACGCCTCTTCAGGCAGCCCCTCGCGTGGACCCACCGAGGGACACGACCTCGGCTGGTCCCGGCTACGTGCCCGCCCTTATTCCCGGAGCCGGATCGATCAACGGAATCGCCTGTCCGGGCGCGGGACGGTGCGTTGCAGTTGGACTGGGTGCTCCAGGACTGGCCGTCGTGTCGAACAACTGGGGTCGAACCTGGCGTCGGGTGAGCACTCTCCGGACGGTCTTTGGACTGGCTGCTGTCAGCTGCCCGAGTCTCTCTGACTGTGTCGCCGTTGGCATGTCGACCAACAACGGTGCGGTCGCGCTCTATTCACGCGACGGGGGACTGAAGTGGCGCCTCGGAGGGTTACCTCGGGATATGTACAGGCTCGAGACGGTGGCCTGCGCCGATGCCACCGAATGCGTCGCCAGCGGCACCGTGGGCAACGCGGAGTTGCCGCTCATTCTTAGGACTGTCGATGCGGGTGCCCGATGGACGGCGGCCTCTGGGGGGGCACGCTGCCTGGAGTTCGCGGGCTTGACCTGTCCGACTGTTCGCGAGTGCATAGGCGTGGGAAATGGCGACGGAGCTGGGCTGGTGGACCGGAGCCTCGATGGTGATGAACTCTGGACGACGACACAGCTCGGGAGAGAGTTTCCTACTTTGTTGCAAGTCAGTTGCACAACAGCCAAATGGTGCGTCACCGTGGGTCAATATCAATCACTCACGTATCCCTTCTTGCGTGGTGGCATCGGAGTCACCACGGACTCTGGCGAGACCTGGACGTTCAGAAGAGGACCACTGGCCAGCTCGATCGTCCTGCGCGCGGTCACTTGTCAACGCGACCTCTGCGTTGCTGTTGGTGACAACAACTCGGTCCTTCAGGTCGCCAAGAGCACAGATGGCGGCCGGATCTGGAAACGGCTGGCACCCACGTTGAAGGGAAACTTCGTGGGACTTTCGATCTCGTTCTCTCGTGACTCCGAGTACCTGGTCGGTGGGACGCTAAATGCGGGGCGGAAAGGCTTCATCCTTCGCTCCACTTCCGGCGCCTAAGGTCACCGGGCAGGCCACGGGACCTGGTCCATGGAGATGTCGGGACCGGGTGCAGGGATCTGGATCTTCGCGCACCTAGCGCCCACGACCGGTTTTGTCATCGAGCAAGCCGACCATACCGCGGGCCCTTGACCAGGACTTACTTGGTCGGGAAGGCGGGATTTGAACCCGCGGCCTCAGCGTCCCGAACGCTGCGCGCTGCCAAGCTGCGCCACTTCCCGTCGGCCGGAGCCCGTCATTGTTCGGCCCCGTCCTGTCTAGTCATCGTAGCCGCTGGCGCCTGTACGACGACCTTGGCAACCCTCCTGCGGTCCATCCTCGTGACCCGGAGAGTCCAACCGGCGAATTCGAGCTCATCTGCCTCTTCGGGGATCCGCCCGAATCCGTCGAACAGGAAGCCACCGAGAGTCACGTAATCACCCTCAGGGATCGGGATCCCGAGCTCGGAGCGCACCTCGTCGACACCACATGCGCCGTCGACCAGGAAACGCGACTTGTCCACGCGCTCTATCGCCGGCAATGAGGCCCGGTCGAACTCGTCCCTAAGGTCGCCGACAAGCTCGCTCACGAGATCGTTGATCGTGAGCACGCCCGCGACACCTCCGTATTCGTCCACCACGACGGCAAAGGCTCGTCGTGCTCGCCGCATCTCGGCAAGGATCTCGAGAGCGGGACGGGACTCAGGGGCGATGTAAGGCTCGCGAACCCGCTTTGCGACATCGAGGACCGGTGAGCCACGATCGTCGGTCCCCGCTACGGCCCGAATGCCCTCGATACCGAGCGGCCCGGGGTGGAACAGGTCCTTCACGAACAAGACCCCGAGCAGGCTGTCGAGGTCATCCTGGTACACGGGAAAGTGACTGTGGCCGGAACGTCGCACGGCCCGCGTCACATCGTCGAGGGTGACCGGCACGGCGAGAGCGACGACATCGACCCGGGGTGTCATCACCTCCCGGGCCGTCGCGTTCCGCATCGACTCGAGCCCCTTGCGAATCTGCAGCTCCTGCTCGGAGACCTGAGCCGACGGCTGGCGGCCGAGCCTGCGAGCCTGGCGACGGAGCTTCATAGTTCGTGGCCGTCCGGCTCAGGACAGCTAGAGGTCGGCGACGAGCGGAAGCGGTTTGTAGGACTCGTCATGAAACGTCCCACCGTCCAGCACCGCTCGGGCCGCGCGCCGGATCCTGATCGGGTCCAGAGGCTTGACTAGCCAGCCCTCGGCCGCCGCCCGTCGGGCGAGGAACACGTCTGCTCGGCGGTCGAGCAGGATCACGACCGGGACATGGGGGATCCGGCCGCCGGACTCCTCGAGATGAAGGTCGAGACAGATCGCCAGGCCGCCCATATTGCCGACTTGCAGGTCGGTGATCACGAGGTCGGGCGGGTCTTGTTCGACGGCAAGTCGCACATCCTCGCCGGCGCGGAGCTCTCCGATGTCGGTCTCGTCGTCTTCGAGGGCAGATCTCAGCTCCTCGAGGACTGACTCAGAGTCACTGACAATCAGCACGACTTCCACGGTCGGAGACTAGTTGCCCCCGAGCAGGTAGCGAGCGACGACTTGGAGACCTTCGATGTCGTGCACGTCCTCTTTGAGAAACGGAACCCGTACCACGGGAGCCGGTGCCACCTCTCCGGCCAGCTCGGCGACGTATTGCTCCTCACTCCTGGCGACAACGAGGAACTCCTCGAGATTGCGCCGGAGATCCTCGTAAGCAAGCGGGTCTGGAAGAGCCAAGTCCGGCGTGTCGGCGGCAGGTCGGGCGGGTGACGGAACCTCGCCACTCGGCAGATCGGTCCCGAAGTTCGGGAGGAGACGGTTCACTACCAGGGCACTCACCGGAATCGAGCCCTCCGCGAGGCGCCGGGTGAAAAAACGCGCCTCGTCGATCGAGTCCTCCCGCGGCGCCACCACGAGCACGAAGGCCGTGCCCGGATTAGCCAGCAAGTCCTCGACACGGCGTGCCCGTTCGCGGAAGCCCTCCTCCATGCCTTCGAAGGCGCGAAAGAACGCGATCGCGTCCTCGACGATCTCCGAGCCGGCGACCCGGGAGATCGTGCGCAACAGCGCATTTGCGGCAAAGGTCATCGCCTTCAGGTACGCCGCGAGTCGGAGCGAGGACGAGCCGGAAAACCCGGTTCTCGAGGAAGCTGTACAGCCGGCGCGGGGCATCCACGAAGTCGAGCGCGTGCCGCGTGGGGGGCGTGTCCACAACGACGAGGTCGAAGCCACCTTCGGAGTGCAGCTCGTACAGCTTCTCCATCGCCATGTACTCCTGTGTGCCCGACAGTGCCGAGGTCAGATTGCGGTACAGGCGGTTCTGGAGGATCCGGTCGGCCTGCTCGCGTGATTGCGAATACCGGACAACAAGATCGTCGAAGGTGCCCTTTGCGTCCAGCATGACCGCAGACAGCTCACCGCTCCAGGCCCCGGTGATCCGCCTCGGCGTGTTGCCGAGGTTGTCCAGGCCGAGCGCGTCTGCAAGCCGCCGCGCAGGATCGATCGTCACAACACAGGCCTTGAGACCTTGGGCGGCGCTCGCGAGGCCTATGGCGGCCGAGATGGTCGTCTTGCCCGTCCCGCCCGACCCGCAGCACACGATGACGGACTTGCCGGTCACCAGGCCCGAGAAGCCAGCAGGTGCTCCGTCCGCGACGCCCCTCACGTTCACCTCCGGCGCGCCACGGACCGGGTCACGCTGCAGCCTCGGCGCTCAGCGCGTCGATCGCGGCCCCGAACGCCTGAGAGAGCGCTCCGAGCTGCTCAGGACCCAGGTCGGCGTTGAATTGGTAGGGCAGCAGCAGCTGGGGCAGAGGCAAGCCGGCTGCGAGGCGCCCCAACTGGATCGCCTGGAGATCTTGGCGGGTGGTCCGGAACCTTGCCGCAGCAGTCAACCGGACCGCCTCAGTTGAGCCCGGTGGATCGGCGTTCGCCGCCTCGGCGGCAGCCACCGGATCGGCCAGAAGGTGCGTACGCACCGGGTAGCACGCGTTCACGACGACGGGCGCGAGTGCGACGCCGACAAGGTCCTCGAAGCGATAAGCGGTCTCGATGAGCTCGTTGACCGGAGTCTCCTCAGGCAGACTGACAAGCATGACCTGGCATCGGGCCGGGTCCCTGAGCAGCTCGACAACCTCTTGGGCCTGGACACGAAGGGGACCGCTTCTGGCGGCATCCATCAGTCCGAGAGCGCTCGTGAGAAACGTCACCGCATGACCCGCCGCCGGTGCATCGAGAACGATCAGGTCCGACGTGCCTGAACGCTCGAGCTGCTTGACCTTGCCGAGCACGAGAACTTCTCGGATCCCGGGGATGGCCGTCGCCACCACCTCCAGCACGCCCGTCGACACAAGGCGCTTGGCGACGCGACGCAGGCCGTGTTCCTCCAGATACTCCACGAGCGCCCCGTCCGGCGTGATCACACGCCCCCTCACGCGGCCACCGTCGGGCGGGTCATAGAGCACCTTCTCGTCGTAATCGAAGGCGGCGTCCCGACCGAACAGGACGGGCAGCCCTCCGGCGTCGTCGAGCTCGACCACGAGAACCTCGAGACCGATGTCCGCAGCCATCCGAGCGAGCGCGGCAGTGACGGTCGTCTTGCCAACGCCGCCCTTGCCGGCGACGACCACGACGTTGCTCTGCCGGCAGAACGCCTCGCGATCCATGCGGGGCGACACTACCGCCCGTTCCCTCCGCCTTCTCCGACCGAGAGCCTGTAAGAGCCCCTTGTGAGGAGCGCCGGGGCGGCAGTAGGGTCGCGATGAGCCAGGCCTGACGACATAAGTGCAGGTCTGCGCTGGTGGCACCTATGAGGTGCACCGTTGACGACGGCCATCGGGGACGTCGGCGGACGGCGTGCCGCGAGATCCTAGGTGCCGCGGAGTGGCCGGCGCTGGGCGTGCCGTGGGGCAAGACGAGGAGAGGCCGTGATCGCGAATCGCGGTGAGTTGATATGGCAAGCCAAGGCCGCATGCCGGGGCCCGCACGCGATCGTGTTCTTCCCTCCATCGCACCCGGAGCGCAAAGACGAGCGCATGGCACGGGAGCGGATTGCCAAGGAGATCTGCCGCACCTGCACCGTCATGCAGAACTGCCTCGACTATGCGATCAGAATCCGGGAGGCAAACGGGATTTGGGGCGGCCTGAATGAGGCCGAGCGCAAGCAGATCATCGACCGGGCGCTGCCCGGCCCACGGGCTGCTGCGTCCGCCTGACGGTTAGGCCGCGCCTGTCTTCGGCCGTAAGACGACGGTCAGCTCGCTCAGATCGAGGTTTCCGCCGGCATCGTCTCGCCACCGGACGGGAACATCCCCCGGAACACGGCCGGCCCCGAACGTCTGCCGGGCCCTGTCCCAGGATCGATCAAGCCCCGATCGGCCCTAGGGCTTCCTCGACCCGTTCCAACAGGCGGGCGCTGCAGCCCGCCATCTCGACGAGTGGCGAGATCTCGGTCACGACACGCTCCGCGATGACCGCGAAGACCTCGGAGAGGGGCCCGACGTCGTCCAGCGCTATCGGCACGCCTGCGTCGCCACCGGCGGCCAGGCTCGCGTTGAGCGGCACTGATCCGACGAGCGGCACGCCGATCTCGTCGGCAAGGCGCTGGCCGCCACCGGACCCGAAGATCTCGTGCGTCTCACCGTGCTCACAAGTGAAGGCCGACATGTTCTCGATGACGCCGGCGACGCGAACATGTCCTCTGCGCGCCATGTCGGCTGCCCGGCCCGCGACCTTCTGAGCTGCTCGGTTCGGTGTTGTGACAACGAGCACCTCCGTGCGCGGAACCATCCTGGCCAAGCCCATCTGGACGTCGCCGGTGCCGGGCGGGAGATCGATGACCAGATAGTCGAGCGCCCCCCAACGAACGTCCTCCAAGAAGTGCTGGACCGCCCGGTTGAGCATGAGGCCGCGCCACATGATCGCCTCGTCCTCGCCCGAGAGGAAGCCCATCGAGATCACCTTCAACAGGCCGGAGCCGACCGCACGCTCGAAGGGGACCATCTTGCCCTCCTGCGCTTGGATGGCGCCTTCCATCGAGAGCAGCCGCGGCACGGAATGGCCCCAAACGTCGGCGTCGAGCAGGCCCACGACGAGCCCCCGGCGGGCGAGCGCGACGGCGAGATTCACGCTCACCGACGACTTGCCGACACCACCCTTTCCCGAAGCGATGGCAAGCACCCTCGCCGTCGCCGGAATGTCGGTCGCGACAGCCTTGTCCTGGGCTCTTAGCCGCGCCCTGGCCATGAGCGCCGACCGCTCTCCAGGATCCATCACCCCGGTGCGCACCTTGACGCTGTTCACACCGGGAACCGCCCTCACGTGCCGCTCGACATCAACGCGGATCTGGTCGCGAAGCGGGCAGGCGGCAATGGTGAGGGCGACTTCCACGATCACCGCGCCGCCATCGACCTCTATATCGCGCACCATTCCGAGATCGACGATGTCAGTGCCGAGCTCAGGGTCGACCACGCCCTCGAGCGCCATGCGGACAGCTTCGACGGAGGGAGCAGCCCCGTCGGGAGATCCGGCGGGCGGGGCGGGCGGTTGGCGCGAGGTGTTCACGGTATGATCGAGCCTAACGGTGCGGCAGGGGGGGCCTTCTCGACTGCCACACCCAAAGTCCTTACCGGAAGGAGACCTCGCGTGAGTCTTGCGACCTCAACTGTGAAGCTCGGCCAACGCCCCAGCCCGGTGACCCTCACCGATGCCGCTGTGGCCAAGGTGACCGGTCTGCTCGCCCAGGAGGGCGACGACGGCCTCGCACTCCGCGTAGCAGTACGGCCCGGCGGGTGTTCGGGATACAGCTACGAGATGTTCTTCGACTCCGAGCAGTCCGATGACGACATCGTGCGCAGCTTCGGATCCGTGCGCGTCGTGGTGGATCCCGAGAGCGCAGAGCTCATCAAGGGCGCGACGCTCGACTACCGCGACGGCCTGCAGGAAGCCGGCTTCCACATCACGAACCCGAACGCGACGCGAACCTGCGGTTGCGGCTCGTCATTCAGCTGAGCCGGACCGAGGATCCGCATGACAAGCACGCTCGGCCCTTACACACCTGTTGTCCACGCAGGTCAGTGGCTGATCTGCTCGGGCCAAGTTGCGCTTGTCGACGGCTCGCTCGTCGACGGAGGCGTGGCTGCACAGGTCACCCAAGCGGTCAAGAACCTGGCCTCGCTGCTGGAAAGCGAGGGAAGCGGGCTAGAGGAGGTCGTGAAGACGACGGTGTTCCTAACCGACATGGCCGAGTTTGCTGCCATGAACGACGCCTACGTCGCTGCCTTCGGCGGCAATCGACCGGCGCGAAGCGCCTTCGCCGTGGCCGGCCTGCCTCTTGGCGCGCTCGTGGAGATCGAGGCGTGGGCGTACACTTCGCGATCACGCACCAACTCTGCCGGCTGACCATACGCCCCCAGCACAAGCTGCTTGGCCTCGCGACCGCGGCGCTGCTCGCGATCGCCGCCGCTGGCTGCAGCTCTTCAACAACGACCACGACCACGACTACGACGACCCTTCCGCCGCTTCCCCCGCAGGTTTACGCCTATGTGACCATGGTCGGGACAGGCGCGAACATCGGCCTCGGCCACACCGTCGTCCCGGTCGAGATCTCGTTGGGTGGCAACGGCCCGGAAGCTCCGCTCGATGTCGGTACCTATCCCGACGCGATAGCGATCGCACCAGACGGGAAACTCGCCTACGTCACCAACTACACCTCCAACTCGGTGACACCGATCGACCTCCTAACCGGAAAGGTCCTGCCATCGATCTGGCTGGGTTCAGCTGCGGGGCCCGCAGGCATCGCGATCACTCCTGATGGCGCGATGGCCTACGTCACCGATGCGGGAGCCGCCGGAACGCTCGGGGACACCATCACCCCGGTCGATCTCGCCACTGACAAGACCCTGCCGCCCATCGTCGTGGGGCCGGGGCCACAGGGCATCGCGATCACTCCCGATGGGAAGCATGCCTATGTCGCTGACGCCGGTGCGTTCGTGCCCGGGCAGACCGGGAACATCGCGTCCACGGTCACACCGGTCGACCTGACAACCGGAAAGGCCCTGCCAGCGATCACCGTCGGGAACGCGCCGACCGCCATCGCCATTACGCCCGACGGCTCGACGGCGCTTGTCGCGAATACCAACTCGGGCAGCGTGTCGCCGATAGATCTCGCCAACGACAAGGCCGGATCGCCCATCTCAGTGCAGGGTGGCCCGATCTCCATCGCGATCTCTCCGGGGCAGCCCACAACGGCGTACGTCGCCGACACCATCTCGGGTCCGTCGACGACCGGCAACGTGACGCTGATCGACCTCACGAGCGACACCGCCGGAGCGCCAATTGCCGTCGGGAAGAACCCGCAGGCCGTAGCGATGAGCCCCGACGGCACGACCGCCTGGGTCGTCTGCTTCGGCAGCCGGACGCTCGTGCCGCTCAGCACCAAGACGCATCTTCCCGGCGCGGCGTTCCACCTTCCCGGCGGCCCGTACGCGATCGCCGTGACTCAGCGCTCGTCCTCGCCTCCTACGGTGACAACAACGACCAGCGCCGGGGGCGGCTCGGGCTCGAAGAAGAAGAAGCAGTAGCAGCAGCCGAAGTTGCCCTGAAGGCAGAGATTGGGAGGGGGGACGGCGGGCGGCTACGACCGGGCCGTGCCATGGTCCGATGGCAGCCACCGAATACTGCCGAAGCGGTAGCCGACGCTGCGGACCGTGTCGATCAGATGTGCGTGCTCTTCTCCCAGCTTGGCCCGCAGACGCCGGACATGAACGTCAACGGTCCTTGCACCCCCGAAGTACTCATAGCCCCATACCCGGGACAGGAGCGTCTCGCGCGTGAACACCCTTCCTGGGTGCGCTGCGAGGAAGCGCAGGAGCTGGTACTCCATGAACGTCAGGTCCAAAGGACGTCCTTGGATCGCGGCCTGGTAGGTCTCCAGGTTCAACGCCAAGGGCCCGTAAACGATCAAGTCCTGTTTCTTCCCGCGCCCGGTCCGCCAGAAGAGGTGAGTGAGCCGAGCGTCCACCTCCTCGAAGGTCGCGCTTGCGAGCACGAAGTCATCGAACAGGTCCTCACGAAGCTCCAGCTCCGCGAGACAAGCCTGCGACAACACCAGCAGCACCGGCCGCAGTGGGCTGTCGCCCTTGCGGAGGAAACGGCATGCGGCAAAAGCAGCGACCGGATGCTCCAACGCCGAGATGACCGCGCCGGCAAACCCGTCCTCGGGCTCGTCGCGTTCGACGAAGGCTGGATCCCGCACACCTCGCCAGGGGTACCCTGCGCGTTCGAGCACGCCCGACAGCCACTGAGAGGGTGGGTCCGGGTAGACGAGAAGCGGTTCCATCGCCGAGACGCCTGAGATTCCCTGAACGACAGCGCCTAAAGAGCCGGGAGGTATCGGACCAGCTCGTAAGGCGTGACCTCCCGGGTGTAGGCATCCCATTCGGCGCGCTTGTTGCGCAGGAACCATTCGAAGACGTGCTCGCCCAGCGTCTCGGCGACGAGCTCTGAGCCTTCCATGGCCACGAGCGCCTCTTGCAGGCTGGATGGCAGGGACCGGATGCCCTCCGAGGCGAGCTCCTCCGGGGTCATCGTGAACAGGTTCGCCGCCGCTTCGGGACCGAGCTCGTAGCCCTTTTCGATGCCCTCGAGCCCAGCCGCCAGCACCACGGAGAACGCGAGGTACGGGTTGCAGGCCGGGTCCGGGGCGCGGTACTCGAACCGAGTCGACTCGACCTTGCCGCGTCGTGCGATCGGCACACGGATTAGCGCCGACCGGTTGTTATAGGCCCAGGACACGTTCACCGGCGCTTCGTAGCCGACGACGAGACGCTTGTAGGAATTGACCCACTGGTTGGTCACGGCCGTGATCTCACGCGCGTGTTGAAGCACGCCGGCGATGAACTGGCGTCCCACCTCCGACAGGCCGTGATCGCTGCCCCGGTCGGCGAAAGCATTCCGGTCGCCTTCGAACAACGAGAAGTGCGTGTGCATGCCCGAGCCCTGGACTCCCGCGAGCGGCTTGGGCATGAAGCTCGCGTGCACCCCGCGCTCGTGGGCAATCTCCTTGACGATGAGGCGGACTGTCATCACGGTGTCGGCCATGGTCAGCGCGTCGGTGTAGCGGAGGTCGATCTCGTGCTGGCTCGGCGCATCTTCGTGCTGGGCGTACTCAACAGGGATGCCCATATCTTCGAGGGTGAGCACGGTGCGCTTGCGTAGATCGGTGGTCAGGTCCGCCACCGTGAGCTCGAAGTACGATCCCGCGTCGAGCGGCTTCGGCGGCTCGCCCGGTTCGCTCGGCGCGAAGTAGAAGTACTCGATCTCCGGGGCGGCATAGAAGGAGAAGCCGCGGGCTCGGGCACGCTCGAGCGTCCGCCTCAGCACGTGCCGGGGACAGCCTTCGAACGGCGAACCGTCGAGATTGGTGATGTCGCAGAACACGCGGGCGACCGGTGAGGCATCGCCTTCCCGGCCTATGCGAAACGGCAGGATCTGGAACGTTTTCGGATCGGGTTTCGCGAGCACATCGCTCTCCTGCACTCGGCTAAAGCCGTCAATCGAGGACCCGTCGAAGGTCATCCCGCCTTCGAGAGCATTCTCGAGCTCTGCGGGCGTGATGCTGAACGACTTCGGGATGCCCAGCACGTCGGTGAACCACAGCTGGATGAAACGCACCCCGCGTTCCTCGACCGTCCGCAACACGTACTCCCGCTGACTTTGCATCGAGTACCTCCCATCCTGGCGCCGGGCTGTGTTGACGAAGTTCGCGAGCTGCGGCGCGTGATCAGTGTCGCAGGTCTCAAGGGCACCGAGCCAGCCGTCAAAGGCCAAGATCCGTCGTGAAGCAGTTCACACTGCGTTCACAGTTGAGCAATGATGTCGAAACGGACATGCGCCAAGCTCTCGGTCGAGAAGCTTGCTCAACTGTCGCGCCTCAAGGCGGACCAAGGAGGAACCGTGCAGGACCGCACCGCTGCCGAAGTCGTTCAACTGACGAGGGACGAAGGCGTCGAGATCATCGACATCCGCTTCTGCGACCTCCCCGGTCTTATGCAGCATTTCTCCGTGCCGGCTCATGAGCTGACCGAAACGGCCTTTGTGGAGGGATTCGGTTTCGACGGGTCCTCCATCCGCGGCTTTCAAGAGATCCAGGAATCGGACATGCTCCTGCTCCCGGACCCCGCGACTGCAGTCGTCGATCCCTTCCGCCAGCACAAGACCCTGAATCTCAATTGCTTCGTCCACGATCCGGTCACCCTCGAGAGCTACTCGCGTGACCCCCGCTATGTGGCACTCAAGGCGGAGCGGTATCTCCAGCTGACCGGTATCGCCGACACGGTCTACTTCGGGCCGGAGGCGGAGTTCTTCATCTTCGACGATGTCCGTTTCTCCCAGGACCAACGGTCCGCCTTCTACCAGGTCGACTCCATCGAGGGCATCTGGAATTCGGCTCGCGACGAGAAGCCGAACCTCGGCTTCAAGCCGCGTTACAAAGAGGGGTACTTCCCGGTGCCGCCCATGGACCACTTCCAGGACCTGCGATCGGAGATGATCCTCGTGATGGAACGCCTCGGGATCGAGATCGAGGTGCAACACCATGAGGTGGCCTCGGGGGGCCAGGCAGAGATCGACATGCGTTTCGACACGTTGCTTCGCATGGCCGACAAGCTGATGCTCTACAAGTACGTCGTTAAGAACGTCGCACGCAACGCCGGGTACTCGGCCACGTTCATGCCCAAGCCCTTGTTCCAGGACAACGGGTCGGGGATGCACTGCCATCAGTCGCTGTGGCGCGACGGTGAGCCGCTGTTCTACGCGGAGACCGGCTACGCGGGTCTGTCCGACGTCGGGCGATGGTACATCGGCGGGTTGCTCAAGCACGCGGCAGCGGTGCTCGCGTTCGCCGCCCCGACGACTAACTCCTACAAGCGGCTGGTGCCAGGCTACGAAGCGCCGGTGAACCTCGTGTACTCCCAGCGGAACCGCTCGGCCGCATGCCGGATCCCGCTTTACTCCAAGAGCCCGAAGGCAAAGCGCGTCGAATTCCGCTGCCCCGACCCGGCGTGCAACCCCTATCTCGCCTTTGCGGCGATGCTGATGGCGGGACTGGACGGCGTGCAGAACCGGATCGAGCCGCCGGACCCGATGGACAAGGACCTGTACGACCTCCCGCCTGAGGAGCTCGCAAACGTGCCGCAGGTACCCGCTTCCCTGGACGAGGCCCTCCGAGCGCTCGAGGCTGACAATGACTTCATGAAGGCCGGCGGAGTGTTCACCGACGACCTCATCGAGACCTGGATCAGCTTCAAGCGGCTCGCCGAGATCGACCAAGTCCGTCTGCGCCCGCATCCTTGGGAGTTCATGCTCTACTACGACATCTAGATGTTTTGGCCATTTGACCAGCACTTTTTTGCCACTATTTGGTGCTTGCCGTCAGGAGATGGCGAACCTAGCCGGACGGGGTTCCGTGTCGGGGTCGCACGGAGTGGTCAAGGAGCACCCGGTCGTCAGAGTCCAGGATTCGAAGTGTCACGTCGTCGTCAAAGTGGAAGCAGACCCGATGTGCTCGTCGCCGGCGAACAGGCCCTGGCCGGTCGAAGGCCGGTCGGTGACGACGAGCTGCTCGGCGCTCAGCTCGAGCGGCTCTCCCGGCGCATCGAGGCCACCGACGCCGAGAAGCGCCGTCTGGCCGACCTCTGCTAGGCGAACCTTATAGGCCTGCCCGAGCTATGGCGTCGCTCGAAGGACCTGGCGGCCCGGCACACTCGCCTCGTCGTCGAGAACTCCAAGCTCGCAGTGAGGCACCGTGACCTGGCGGACCACAACCGCATGCGCCAGCGTCTGGGCGACTTTGCCGCCCGAGCCGGGGCAGGCTTGGAGCGGCTCGACTTCAACGGACGCCAACAGCTCGTGCGTCAGGTCGTCGAGCAGGTCCGTGTCACCGGCTGGCAGGTCGAGATCTGCCCGAGCATCCCACTCGACGACGGACCAGCTGACGGTGGCAACGGGCCGTTCAAGAACCCCAAAAACCCTTCTCGGAGAAACCGTCGACTGCCCGTCGCCACGAAGCGGTCAAGGCCTTGTTGGACGAGCTCGAGCTCGTGTCCTTGCTCGCCATCAACCCTGGTTGGAGCGGGCAGAAGTTCCTACCGAGCACCGAGCGCGAGCTCGCTGAGGCACGCGAGCTCATCGATGACTGGGGGATCGTTCTCGAGGTCGACGGCGACATGACCAAAGGCAACATCGAGCACGTCGCCAAACTCGGCGCTGACTTTGTTGTGAGCGGGAGCGCGATCTACGACGGGGTCGCTCCGCTCGACAACGCCCGTTACCTGCTCGAGGCGGTCCGAAACAGGCCCTGAGTCGCGCACGCTAGTTCTGGCTGCACTTTCCTGGCGAAGAGAAGATCGCCGAGAATATGGCCGACTCGGTGATCGGGATGTTGCCGGTGTTCGTGATGGCGATGGAGATCGCAGTCGCGTCGAGGCTCGGCCCCGACCGACCCGGCCGTGGGCATTGTGATCGAGGTGCAGCCGACCCCGCCTGCATCGCGCTTAGGCTCAGCCGACAGGTCCGATCTTGCTGGCGCCATAGGTGTACTCGTTCTCGAGCACCTTCAGCGCGCTGCCGGAAAGGGTCTTGGTTTTGCCGTCCGAAGCCACGAAGGTGACCTTCGTGACCGGACCGACGCTGTACCACGCCTGAGTTGCGATCACGTAGCCGGTAGTCCTGGCATTCGTCTCGGATGAGAGGTCCGCGAAGGTCACGGGCTGGTGGCTGAGAGTGGCTGGCAGGTGGTCCACTACGAAGACGGCGACATTGGAGGCATGCTCAGAAGCGATGATGCCGTCATACGCGCTCGGATGCCACGGGGTATCCGAAATCCCACGGATTATCATCCAGGGAACACCCTGGGCCGCGCACGCGAAGGCGAAGCCGGTGCCTTCGTTCTCCTCAGCATCGGTCTGGTACACGAAGTCTTGTGCTTCGAGCCACGACAGAGGCTCGGTCCATACAGGCGCTTGCCCGATGACACCTACAACGAGCTTGTTCCTGACGACACCCCTTGCGTTGTGGCCACTCGCGTCGGCAACCGTGGTCGTGCCCAGCGATGGCGACTGCTCAGCGGTCTTCACTAGCTGCCTGGTCGCCGCGAAAGCGGTGATGTAAACCCAGCTCTTGTTCGGCGCGGAGGGGCCGTAGCCGAAGTTCTTCGCGTCGGCCGGAGTCGGCAGCGTGGTGTCGTACCCCGCGATCCTGTCTCCCGCGATCGTGTCGCCGGGCACGAGATGCATCTCGACCCCTTCGTACGGGGTCTGGTAACCGCCGATCTGGTAATGGAGGTTGGTCTTGTCGACAACCATCCCGCTCACGACGACATCACCCACGTTGATGGCCGCCGCCTGGGCACCCGCCGTCCCGGAGAACAACATCGCGCGGGGGTGGAAGTGCGAGATGAGGAGATAGGCAGCTATCTCGGCCGACTCGTCTAGCTCGCCACTGAACACGTCCACCACTGGATGGCCGTTAATCGTACCGACGTAGAAGAGATACCCGTCGACGACCACGGAGCCGGTCACGTGCATAGCGGCCAGAACCGGGGCCTGTTCGGTCCCTTCTGCGCTGAGGATTCCGATCGGTGCGATCCGTGCGAGCGACGGCCTCGAGCTTGTCGAGCCCGACGCAGCTGCGCCCACTCCTCCGAGACAACTGGCAACGACGAGGGCCGCGACAGTCGTCCCAAGGCGATACCGCTTCAGGCCGCCTTTGGCGCGCTTGAAATCCCACTTGCCGCTCAAGAAAGACATCGTCGTTATTCCCCCGTTCAGGGCTGTCGGGCCGACTCGTGACACATGGTATGAACAGTTAACAACCAAGCGGACCGCGCGTCCGGGCTCATTGTCCAGACCTGTTCGAGAACACCCGGAGCCGAACGAGCCTCTGCCCTATCGCGGGGCAGGTCGGAGGACGAGACCTGCCACCTCAGGAAAACGCGTGAGTCTTAGGCTGGTACGGCACCGTGACGGGGTCACGCGCGAGCCCTGGCTGTGACCACGAACAGTGAGCGCGTCACGATCACCGCAGTGGTGGTTCCTCAGGTAGCGAAGGGTCGTCCTTAGTAGAATCAGCAGCCTGATAGATGAGCATCGAGACTGCACACGAGACAACCGCGATCTGCCGAGCGTTTCAGTGATTGTGCCGACTTATCAGTACGCGGCCAAGCTCGAGGTGACGGTGAGGGCGCTGCTCGCCGATCCGGCGACCACCGAGGTCATCGTCGCCGTGGACGGCTGCCGTGACGGCTCGCTTGAGCTCCTCGAGTCCCTGTGCGAGGAGGATGCACGGGTCGTCCCGATATTCGTCGAGCACATCGGTAAGCCCGGTGCACTATGCGCCGCGCTCGAGCGCGCCGTGAGCGACGTGGTGCTGCTTCTCGACCAGGACGTGGTTGCCAAGCCAGGCCTCGTGTCGGGACACGCGGCCCACCACTGCAACGGTAGTCACCTGGTGGTCCTCGGCTACATGCCCACGACTCCCGACACGGCGGACGGCCAGGCAGCTGTGCTCACCGGGCTCTATGCGAAAGAGTACGAAGCGCACTTCAGAGACCTCGAGGCGCACCCAGAGTTGGTGCTGCGCCGGCTCTGGGGAGGCAACGTCTCACTCCGGCGGGAGGATTGCGTGCGGGTCGGGCTCGCTTTCCCTTATTTCGGCCATGAGGATCAGGACTTCGGTATTCGCTGCCTGAAAGCAGGCCTTACGGGTCGGCTCGACCGCAATCTATTCGCGGAGCACCACCACGCTCGTGATCCAGTGGCGTTTCTTTGGTACTCGAAGATGCAGGGAGCAAGTCGTTGGCAGATCCATCAGCAACACTGCGATGTTCTCGGTCCGTACGCACCGGATTCAATGCTCGAAGGCATGCCAGCCGCTCTTCGTCGACTCACGGCGCTCGTGGCCACGCCACGCCTCGGTGACGCGTCGGCCGCGTTCCTCGCAACCATCGGCGATCTCTTCGCATACGTTGGTTGGAGCCGTGGCGAGTTGACTTCGTACCGACTCGCCCGCAGGGTCGAGCTCCAAACGGGTGCCGCGCTCGCCAAGGCGGGCCGGAACACCGATTTGCAACGTCGGGCTGCC
Organism: uncultured Acidimicrobiaceae bacterium; assembly: GCA_963841155.1. GTDB lineage: Bacteria > Actinomycetota > Acidimicrobiia > Acidimicrobiales > Bog-793 > Fen-455. The sequence continues at coordinate 120,784 of CAWJBM010000004.1, forward strand.
CCGCTGTGGCCTGGGCTTCGCAACAGGGTCCGCACCGGTCACAAGGTGACCATGAACGCGTCGGGGCTCGGCTGATGGTAAGGGTCGACCTCGAGCGCCGTCCGTCGCTCGTAGTCCTTGCCGCTTTCCCGCGGTTGCGTTGCGGCCCGTGAGCTGGTCGCAACGGGGCGAACGTTCGGCCCGCCGCATTGTCCTCTACACCGATTCACCGGTCATTGGCGGCGGTGAGTACTTCGCTCGGGATCTACTCGCCAAGCTCCATCCGTCGATCGAGCCGGTGGTCGTCGGTACCCGAGCGGACGTTGTCGCGCACATCGCGAGCGGGCGCCCCGCAATGGAGACGAGGGTGCTCCCTCCCGTGCGAGGACGAAGTGACCTTGCATCGCTCCTCGAGCACGCCAAGACGCTCCGGCAACTCGCTCCAGAGCTTGTCCATGTCAACCAGCATCTGTGGTCCGGACAGTACGGCGTGCTCGCCAGTGCGCTCGCCGGTTTGCCTTCAGTATGCGTGGTCCACGGAGCACCACCGCCGTCGAGTGCTAGCCAGCGCTACCTCACGATCGCCACGGCCCGTCTTGCCCGGCACTTTGTGGGCGTGTCGCACTTCGTGACCGCTCGCATCCGTGCCGAGCTGCGGCTTGGCGGTCGTCGTGTTAGCACCATCTACAACGGGATCTCGTCCGAAGAACCCCAGGCGGCGAGCTCACCCATTCCGACATTGCCGGGCACGATCCTCGGCGTCGGTCGTCTGGCTCGCGAGAAAGGCTTCGACCTGCTCGTCGAGGCGATGGCGGATCTCCCGGGACGACAGCTTTTCCTCGCTGGCGATGGGCCGGAACGCGCGTCCCTCGAGGCTCTCGCATCGAGTCTCGGGATCGACGAGCGAATCGAATTCGTCGGCTGGGTCTCCGAACCGTGGGCAAGTCGCTTTCGCCCCGACCTCCTAGTCGTGCCCTCCCGTTTCGAGGCAATGCCGCTTGTCGTCCTCGAGGCGATGCGCGCGGGCGTCCCGGTCGTGGCGACTTGGGTCGGCGGAACTCCGGAGCTCATAGTCGACAACGTGACGGGAGTGCTGACAGAACCAGAGAGTCCAGCGGGCCTAGCCGTCGCCATCGGTAGCCTTCTCGAAGACTCTGAGCGTCGTGAGGAGATGGCCCGTGCGGGGAAGAGGCGCGTCGAGGAGCACTTCAGCGATTCGACCATGGTCGCTTCGTACGAAGCCCTCTACGCCGCGGTCGCCGGTAGCCAGCCGACACCGTCGGCATCCAACGTCGCAGGGCTATTCGACCCCACGGTCGCTCAACGCAACGAACGATTGAGGGCTTTCGCCCAAATTCTGCCACCCGAGACCCGTGTGCGCGTCAAGCGGGCCGCACGCGCGGGCGTCAAGGTGCTCAAGATGGGCTCACCCATGACTTCCTCACGGTTCTGGCACCGAGCCGGAGGCGACACAGGGCCATCCGAGTTCATGTTTCGGCATCTCGACGCCGTGCGGGGAACGGTGCTGGTCCTAGGTGGCCCAAAGCTGGGTGAGGTCACTCGAGCGTCCCGCGAGGGAATCGACGAGCCCGTCGTGTGGGACCTCGACCCTCGTAACCTCAAGGCCTCCCTCCTAGCCGACCCGCTCGAGGAAGGATCGCTCGGAGCCAGCAAATACGACTGCGAGCTTGTCGAGGGCGGAGCATGGCAACAATCTGACTGCCGCCTCGCGATCGCCAACTTATGGCGGGCGCTGCGACCCGGCGGAAGTTTGCTGCTCGCCGTACCGGCCGCACGAACTGGTCGGGACGGGCTCACCGAGGCCGAGCTGCGCACGCTAGTCGAGCGCTGCTCGCCGATCGCACGGGCCGAGATCGTCTCGATCGGAGCCGGTCGGGTAACCGGTCGCGGTGTCATCGCGTCTCGTAAGCCAGAGGAGTGGCTGGCTGCACTCGTCGAACGAGCCACCGAGGCGACGGCATGATACGCCGGACGATCCTTATGTACCACCGGATCGCCGACGACCCCGAGGATCCCTATTCACTGTGCGTCTCCCCGGATCGATTCGATGCTCAGCTCTGGACGATCAGGGAAACGGCGGAGATTGTTGATTTCGATTGCCTCGCGGTGGGCCTTGCGGGTAAACCTCGTGCCCACCGGGCGCCGGGTCGTGAGCGTCGGACTCGTTCCCAAGTTGCCCTCACTTTTGATGACGGGTACGCGGACAACCTGCTGTCGGCGCTCCCGGTGGTCGAAGCGCTTGGTGTGCCGATAACCGTCTACGTGACGACGGGCAGTCTTAGTTCACCCGAGGGCTATTGGTGGGACCGGTTGGCACTGCTGCTGCATGGCCACCAAGAGGTGGACGTTGACGTCGAGATCGCCGGCCAGCGGCTATGCATTTCGCTCCGTGGTGAGGAGGCGGCTTCCACCGCGCTCGTCGGATTGCACACCCGACTCCGGCTGCGATCTGTCGCTGAGATCGAAGCGACGCTCACCACGATCGCCGCGCAGCTCTCAGTCCCGATGCCTGAGCCGGAGAGGGCGAGGGTGATGACCCGAGACGAGCTCCGGACACTTGCGGCGAGCCCTCTTGTCACCATCGGCGCCCATACCGTCGACCATGTGCTGCTCGCCGGGCGTCCTCTCGTCGAACAGATCGAGGCAATGGCGGGGTCGAAGACGGAGCTCGAGGCATTGATCGGCCGGCCGGTTCGTCACTTCGCCTATCCATTTGGCGATGGTGAGGCGTTTGACTCGGTATCGGTCAAGGCAGCACGGCAGTGCGGGTTCGAAACCGCCTGCACGACGCTCGCTGGACGAGTGACTCGCCTCAACGACCCTTTGCGGCTCCCCAGGCGGATGGTCCACGACTGGAATTCGGACGAGATGGCAGCCCTCCTATGGAAATGGCGAGCGAGTTGAGTCCTGAAGGCCGTTCCTTCGAGGTGGTACGTGAGGAGAACGAGCAAGCTGCAGCCGATTACAAGTGTTTACCTCAGCAGCAGTGCCGAGATCGACGGCACGCACTCGAGTTGGGTTCCCCGACAGAGGTGCTGTCTGGGGCCGTGACGACTAGCGCGATCAGTCTGGTGAAGAATCGTCCGGCGCACCGCGTCCTGAAGTGGCTTGCGCGAAAGCGTCCTCGAAGAGCCCAAGTCGTGACGGTCGACGCCACTTAGAGTAGATCCGGAGTACAGCACGTGTTGAACAGCCGCCGAGGGGCAACACAACTCGCATACGCCAACGAGCCCGACGGAGAAGGCGCACACGAAGCTCGTTTCTGACGCCTGTCGGCACTAGCGAGCAGCCACGGGGTGGGTCAAGCCCGCCATTACCGCCTGCCAGTTCGGATTGCACGACCCTTCGATGTAGGCGTTGTGCTTAACCAGCCAGGTGGGAAGGGTGGAGAACCGAAGAACTGAAACTGAGCCATCCCCGGTGTGTTTGCACGGTGGGAACAATGCCTGAAGTGAACACAATCGCTCGCGGCGAACTCGCCAGAGTATCGATCTAGTATTCGGCGCACCTATCGGTCACCACCTCGACATCTAGCGACGGGACGAACAGGAGTGAACGTGGGCCGATCGGTTGCGTTACCGGCCATCGGAACCGCCACCGCCTCCCTCTTATAATAAAATTGGTGTCTTTCCAGTCCTCGCACAGGTTGGCGCGCTCGAGTCGCGGCCGCGGCCTCGCCGCTGCGCTGGCGTCAGCTCTCGCCAGCTCTATACGGCGTGACGAACGGTTGCGCCGGTGGGGCGGACGGGTGAGCGACGCCATTGCAGGCGCACCAAGGTGGTCGCCATTGGGGCTCCTCGCGGCCTTACGGGCCACGATGCGGGGCGAGATGCGAGCGAAAGACGTGGTGGCGGTCGTCGCCGCACTCGAGCGCGTCGGAGTGCGGAGCTGGCTCGCCGGTGGCTGGGGTGTCGACGCGCTCCTTGGACGACAAACGCGCCACCATGACGATCTCGATCTCGTCATCAGCGACTTCGACGATCAACGTGTTGCGGCGTGCGAGGCCTTGGCGCCGCTCGGCTTCCAAGTCGCGTCGCTCGAAGTGCCACCGCCCTGGATGGCCGACTGCTGCTTTCTCGAGGACGGCGCAGGCCGCCGAATCGATCTCGACACGATCGACTGGGGACGCCTGCGCGACACACTTGGGGTCGCGCCGCCCTCGCCGGGCATCACGGCAGAGCGTGGGGCATTCGGGGAAGCTGTTAGCACCGGCACGGTCGCGGGTCGCGAGCTGCACTGCCTCTCGGTGGCGGCCCAGCTCATCGTCCACATCGGCTTCGAGCCACCGTCGCGGCGGAGGCGAAGTGTCGACCGACACGACCTTCGCGTGCTTGCCGCATTATCCGCGCGAACTGGCCGCCGTTATTGACGTGCCCCAAGGGCAGGGCGCTCACGTAGAAGCGAGTTTTGGTTTCATGGCGACCCTGGGGCCTCCATGGCTTACGTGAGCTTCGTGTCGAGCCGAAGGCTGCGCGAGGAATATCCGCTGTTCGGTCGCCATGTCCGAGTGGCCTCGGGGTACTGGTAACCGCTCGCTAGGCTGAAGTCGGGGAACCCAGCGGGCATCCCGTTGCAAATCGCGACCGAGGCGCGGTTGGGATGATCTGGATCGCGCAGCTAGCAGTCGGTCTTGTCACCGTCGCCATCTTCCTTGTACCGATTGGGGCCTTCAAGTTGCTCGCCGTCGTGACCCTTTTCACCACTGTGCTTCCATTGCGAAGGCGCAGGGACACCCTTGAGCAGGACTACCGAAGGGCAGCTCGGCGAGAGCAGCTAGTACCGGTCCGTAAGGGCATTTTCACAGCAGCACTTGGCGCTGCCTTACGACGACCATCGCCTTGACGAACTGACCGGATTGATCGAAGGAGCGGCGACCGACCAGCTTTGCCGCGGCAGTTAGAAGGGTTGCCCGGTCCCAACAATTCGTCTTCGTGCGTTACAACAGTTCGCAGAGGATCGGTGGGAGATCGATGTTCGGCTTGGTTGACCAGCCATTTTGCGGCTCATTGCAATCGGGCGCGAACCACAGGGACGCTGTCACCCGACCTGATGATGAGCACGGCGGCGACATTCACCGAGACCGCGTTTGCCGGCAGACGAATGACTCCTCCGACGCCGCAGGACTGCAATATGCGAGACCCCGTGGCTACTGTCAAGGCATGGACATTCGAGGTCTCCACGTCGAGGGATACCCGTCCCTTCGATCGGGTGCTTCGCCGAGCGGTGCCCTCAACCTGGCGCGAGGTCCGGCCGGTAGAGGTGGCAGGCGACCTCGACCGGCTCGTCGACGTCGGCGACGGGTTGCAGCTCGGGCGTGACGTGGTCGTGGAAGCGAACCGTGACGCCGTGCGCCCGCGCCTCGACTGATACGACCCCTCGCCAGAACGGGTCCTCGGGCGTCGACCTCCGGTGCTCGTCGAGCAGGGCGGCCAATTCGGTCGCGCTGTGCCCCTTCCCCACGGGGATGAGGGCCTCAGTCGACGGCGAGTCGAGTCCTTCGAGACCGCCTACGATCGCGCGCTCGCGCAGGTACTCGTCTGGGCTCAGCGTTGCCCACCTCTCCTCGAGCATCGAGTGCAGGTCGCGGCTCTCCCAGCCGCATGGCCAGAAGGCCCGCGGGCAGCGCGGGTGGAACGAACAGCCGAGCGGAGGGACCGCGGCGTCGGGCACCTCGCCCCTGGGGAGGTCGCTCGGCACCTTGTGGCTCGGGTCGGGCTCGGGGATAGCCTCGAGCAGCGCCTTCGTGTAGGGATGGCGCGGTTTGCCGTAGATCTCGGCCGCCGAGCCCATCTCGACTATTCGCCCGAGGTACATGATCGCGATGCGGTCGCAAAAGTATCGTGCGGTCGCAAGGTCGTGGGTGACGTAGAGATAGGTGAGGCCGAGATCGCGCTTCAGGTCACCCATCAGCTCGAGCATCTTCGCCCGCACGCTCATGTCGAGCATCGAGACGGGCTCGTCGGCAATAACGAGCTCCGGCCCGAGGATGATCGCCCGGGCGAGCACCGCGCGTTGCTTCTGGCCGCCTGAAAGGTCGCTCGGGTACTTGTACAGGAACCGCTGAACCGGCACTAGGCCGACCCTTTCCAGGGACTGGGACACGAGACGGCGGACCTCGACGTCACCCTTGGCGATGTGGTGGATCCGGAGCGGGTGACCGACAGCGTCGAGGATCGTCATCGCCGGGTTGAGCGAGGCGTGAGGGTCCTGGAAGATGAGCTGGAGCCGCTTGCGCAGGGGCCGGAATTGCCGCTCGGAAAGCCCTGAGATCGTCTCTCCGTTGAACGCGATCGACCCACCCGTGACCTTGACGAGCGAGAGCACGGCGCGTGAAAGCGTCGTCTTGCCGCTCCCGGACTCGCCCACGAGTCCCAGCACTTCGCCGCGCTGCAGCTTGAAGGTGACACCGTCGACCGCCTTCACCGAGCCTGTGTCCCGGCCCAGCATCCGTTGCAGGAAGCTGCCCCGGAGCGAGAAGTGGACCTTGAGGTCGTGGACCTCGAGGAGAGGCAGAGTCGCGGGGTCAGGCCTCATCTGCGATGCCGATCTCCTCGCGTTCCAGTGGGCGGCGGCCATCGGGGGGGATCTCCTCCTGCGGACCGTGGAGCCAGCACTCCGCGAGGTGGCTCGGCCTGATCTCGATGCCAACCGGCTCCTTCGCCCGGCAGACCTCCATCGCCTGTGGGCAGCGCGGGTGGAACCGGCAACCGGAGGGAGGCGCTGCCAGATCGGGCGGCGCACCCGGGATGTAGTGGAGCTTGCGAGTCGACAGCGAGATCGTCGAGCGCATGAGCTCCTGGGTGTAGGGGTGCTCCGGACGGGAGAAGATGTCGGCGACGGCGCCCTGTTCGACGATGCGTCCCGCGTACATGACCGCCACCCGGTCGCAGGACTCGGCGACGATGCCCAGGTTGTGTGTGATGAGCAGCAACGCGGTGTCGAAGTTGTTCTTCAGGTCGGCGATTATCGAAAGGATCTGGGCCTCGACCAGCACGTCGAGAGCGGTCGTCGGCTCGTCCGCGATTACAAAGCGCGGCTTGAGCACCAGCGCGAGGGCGATCATGATCCGCTGACGCATGCCGCCCGAGAACTCGTAGGGATAGTTGTGAAAGCGCGTCGGCGGGATGCGGACACCGCCGAGCGCCTCGAGCGAGCGCCGGCGGATCTCGGCGTCGGAGATGTCAGGCTCGTGGGTGTGCAGGGCCTCGGCGAAGTGATCCGAGATCCGCATGAGCGGGTCGAGTCGGGTCATGGGCTCCTGGAAGACAAGGCCTATCGAGGGCCCCCGAAGATGCCGCATCTCCTGCTGGGTGGCCTTGACGAGATCGCGGCCTTCGAAGTCGACGGACCCGTCCCGGATCGCGCCCACGGGCAACAGGCCGAGAATTCCGCGACCGAGGGTCGACTTGCCACTGCCGGACTCGCCGACCAGCCCGAGCGTCTCGCGTTCTCGGATCTCGAAGCTCACCCCGTCGACGGCGCGCACCGGGCCCCGGTCCGTCGCGTACCAAACCCTGAGGTCGCGGACGCGCACGACCGGACGTTCCATCTCGACGGCCGCGGTGGTGGCCTCCCGGGCATCCTTGGGCATGGCGAACCGGCGGTGGTTCGGCCGGCGCAGGAGTGGGTTGAAGGTGTCGTTGATCCCCTCGCCGACGAGCGTGAGGCCGGTGACGAGGAGGATGACGGCGAGCCCGGGGAAGAGCCCGGTCCACCAGAACCCGGCCTGAGCATCCGCGATCCCGCGGGAGATGTCGTAGCCCCACTCGGCAGCCACCGAAGGGTCCATACCGATGCCGAGGAACGACAGTGCGGCCAGGGTGAGGATGGCATCTGCCGCGTTAAGGGACGCGACGACGGGGACCGAGTGGACCACGTTTGCGAACACGTAACGGCGGATAACGGTTCTGGGCTTCGCGCCGAGCGCGCGGCCCGCTTCGACGTACGGCTCTTCCCGCACCGAGAGCACGGTGTTCCGCACGACGCGGAAGTACTGCGGTATATAGACGACCGTGATCGCGATGGCCGCGGTCAACACCCCGCCTCCGACCGACGACGAAAGGAGGAACGCGATCACGATCGCTAAGAGCAGGTAAGGGAAGGCGAAGATCGAGTCGTTGATCAGCACGAGAACCCGGTCGAGCCATCCGCCGAAGTACCCCGAGATGAGGCCGAGGGGGACGCCGATCACGACCGAGAACATGAGGGCGAGCACGACAACCTCGATCGAGGTGCGCGCCCCGAATATGACTCGGGAGTAGACGTCCTCGGAGACGACCGTCGTCCCCAGCCAGTGAACCGCCGACGGCGGGGCTTGTTGGGGGAACCGGATACCGTGCGCCACGTACTGGTTGTAGCCGTAAGGAGCGATCTCCGGGGCGAAGACGGCAAGGACGACGAAGACCAACGTGATCGTCGCCCCCGTCCAGAAGAGCCACCGGGGCAGGCCGTGGACCGCCATCAGTGGCGCAATCGCGCGATGCAGACCGCGCAGCCGCTCGTCACCGGGTCCCATCCCCGGCACGGCGCCCGACTCGAACTCACCGGGAAGCAGGGTCGTGGCCACTAGTAACGCACCCTCGGGTCGATCCACGCGTTGATGAGGTCGATGAGGAGGCTGATCGCCACCACCGCCAGCGCGAAGACAATGATGATCCCCTGCACGGCGATGTAGTCGCGGGCCCCGAGGTAGTAGATGAGCTCGCTGCCGATCCCCGGCCAGTTGAACGTCTCCTCGGTGAGAACCGCTCCCGAGAGAAGCAGCGCCGCCTGCAGACCGCTGACGGTCACGATGGGAACCAGGGCATTGCGGAAGGCGTGCCGGACGACCACAGACCGTTCCTTCAGCCCGCGGGCTCGGGCGGCCTCTATGTAGTCGCCTTTCATCGTCTGGATCACGTTGACGCGCACAAGCCGGAGGACGACCCCGGAGATAACCAGACCGAGCGTTCCCGCCGGCAGCACAAGGTGTGCAAGCAGGTCGGGGATGTCACCCCACTGCCCGTCGATCATCGCGTCGATGAGGAGGATGTTCGTGTGCGGTGTGAGAGTCGCCTGGACGAGGACGCCCGACTCGCTCGAGGTTGGGAGCCAATTGAGGATGTGCCCGAACAACTCCTGCGCGAGCAGGCCGAGGAAGAAGACCGGCGCCGCGTAGATGACGATCCCGAAGATCCTTGCACCGGTGTCGATCCAGGTGTCGCGCATCCGGCCGGCGAGCATTCCGAGCGGGACACCGACAATCAGCGCGACGAACATCGCCGCCACAGTGAGCTCGAGCGTGGCAGCGCCGTTCTGTGCGATCACCTGCGTGACAGGACGGTGATCGGTGAGGGTGGTGCCCAGGTGTCCTGTCAGGACCTGTTTCAGGTATTCGCCGTACTGGACGATGAGCGGCTTGTCGTAGCCGGCGGCCCGTTCGCGCTCAAGGAGCTGGGCGTGGGAGAGGTGACCTCCGAGTGCCGCCAGGATCGGGTTGCCGGGAGCGACTCGCATCAGGAGGAAGACGAGGGTCAACAAGATGAAAACCATAGGGATGACCAGGAAGAGCCGCGTGATGATGTAGCGGCGCAGCGATCCCTTCGTCGACAACTTGAACGCCCTTCTCGAAACCCGGTCGGCCCCGGGGGCCAGGTGCTCAGCGCCTGGCCCCCGGGATCAACTTGTCAGGACTTCCCGACGAGCCAGAACCGGAACGTGTACGACGCATCAAGCGTCGACTGGACTCCAGTCACGTCGTCGCGAACCGCGGCGATCTGGCCACCTTGCCAGATCGGGATGAGCGGCGTGTCCTGCGCGGTCAGCAGCTCGAGTTGCGCGAACGCCTTGTCGCGAACCGACTGGACCGTCGACGCCTCTTCTTGCGAGATGAGCGCGTTCACCTTCATGTTGCAGTAGTGGTCGACCATGAACTCCTTGTTGCAGATGTAGAAGGGGCCCGTGTAGTCGTCCGCGTCGGGGTAGTCGGGGAACCAGCCGAACAGGAAGACCTGGTACTGGTTCGTGGTGGCTGCCTGGACGTAGGTGCTCCATTCGGCCGACTGGAGCGAGATTTTGAACAGGCCGGAAGCGTTGAGCTCACGCTGCAGTTCGGTCGCGAGGTCCGTGTCCGCGTAGTGGTTGGTGTTGTACCAGAGCGTGAACTTGACCGGCGTCTTCACGCCGGCGGCCTTGAGCACTGACTTCGCCTTCGCGAGGTTGGGCGATGCCCCGTACACCTCGGAGAACGAGTTGATGTGCCCTGGCAACGCGTCGGGGATGATCGAGTAGAGGGGCTTCACCGTCGCCTTGTAGACGTACTTCGCGATCGAGGCCCGATTGACCAGGTAGGCCACCGCCTTGCGGATCGCGAGCTTCTGCGCCGTGTTCGAGCCCGGCTGCGTCTGCAGGTTGAAGACGATGTAGCGAATCTCGATGCCCTTGCCCACGAGTATCCTGACGCCCTTGGAGTGCGAGAGCGCCTCGATCTGCGTCGGGCTCAGCTCACGGTAGGCGATGTCGATCTGGGCCTGCTGCTCGTCGGAGACGAGAGTAGTCGCGCTCTCCTCGTAGCGGACGATGAACCTGTTGTTGTGCAGGACGTCGTTACCGCCGTAATGGGGGTTCGGCACGAACACGGCCAACTGGTTCGGCGTGTACGACTGGAGCTCGTACGGGCCGGACCCGATGATCTTCGCGTCGGGCTGGAGCGCCTTGAACGGGAACACTTTCTGGTCGACGATGGCTCCGGCACCCGTCGTCAGCACGTCTGGCCATGCAGAGTCGGGGGCTACCAGCTTGAAGGTGACCTTGTTTCCTGACGCCGTCACGCTCTTCATCGGGGCGAGCAGGCTCGAGGGGCCGTTCGGGGCGGCGATCTTGAGGATGCGATCGAACGAGTACACGACGTCCGCGGCGGTCACCGGGTGGCCGTTCGAGAAGAACTGCTTGGGTTTGACCGTGCAGATATATGTCGTGTTGCCGTGCCACGCGCACGTCGCGGCGTCGGGAACGATCGTCGTCGTGTTGGGCACGTACTTGATCAGCGTCTGATAGACGTTGTAGATGACCGTCCACGACGGCAAGTCGTAGGAGCCCGCCGGGTCCGCCGAGACGATTCGGTCCGTCGTTCCCAAGATGACCGTCACGTTCGGGATCTTGCGGTGAGACAGCGAGGCTGCGCCGCTCGAGCCCGCCGAGACTGCCACGGGCAGAATGAGCACAGCCGCTGCGGTCACTCCGACCAACCATCCGACAACCGACTTCTTAAAACCTCGGTCTCGGTCCATTAGACCCCCTTTTGTTAGCGGTTTCGCCGCTCCCGATGCCGTACTGGCGAACCCGTCCGGCCACGGTCTGGGCGCTGATCCCGCGTCCTCGGCAAAGGAGACCAGGCGATCGCCCCATCTCCCACAATGCACCCATTTCGCGAGTAGCCGGATTGTAATGCGACTGAATGAGCAAGTCCAAGGTGGCCTCACCGACCTGAGACCCACACCGGGCGCGTGAAAACGCCCTTGACCGGCGTTCGCACCCAACGCTCGGGCTTGGAAGCCACCTGCGTCACACGGATCCGGCACGAACGCTGGGCGTCTGGACAGGCAATTCGATCCATCGCTCAAGCCTGGGGAACAGAGCAGGCGACGCTCGGGACGGTCGTTCTTCGGGAGCTCTCCTACTACGACCTTCCTACAGGCATGTCCTCTTGGTTGCTCACCCCGGGTTGGCACAGCACTCTCGCGGACTCACTTCGTGCGTCTACCCGATCAGACGAGACGACGTGAGCCACGACATGGCACAGCGCGGTGCTCACAGGCGGCAGCGGCGTTGTGCAAGGCCGGTAAGAGGAGGTCGGCTGTCATCCATAGAGGCGTCCGCCTCGGCCTGGGCCGCGACGCTGAAGTCCTGCCGCGGGAGATCCTGACCCGTGAGGCTAGGGGGAGATCCTGATGGTGTGGGGCCACTCGAGCACCCGGTAGGTTCCGACCGAGTAGATCCTCGAGGGCTTCCCGAAGGTCTTGTCCGCCGCCGCCCCGTTGACGTTGTACCAGTTGTTCGCCGTGTCGTAGACGAAGAACTGGAATGACTGGCCCGAGTACCACGCCTCGGTGGTCTGCTTCCCGTAGCGCACCAACGTCCCACCCGGGCTTAGGTCCACCGGTCTCACGACGACGGATCCGCCGGTGTCGACAGACACCACCGACGAGCTCCAGTAGTCGCCGATACCGGCCCGGAGGTGCCGGCTCGTGAGGAACGTGCTGAGCTGGCGTGCCTCCTGAGGCGCGGCCGCGCCCAGCGAGTCGAGCGCGAAGTCGACGGCGCAGAGCGCCACCACGATCACTGCGAGCAGAGCCAGGACGCGGGGGTTCAGGCTCTGGCGCTGTCGGATCAGGCGGGCCAGCGCCCTCCCCGACAGGACCGCGGCGAAGATGACCCCCGGAACCAGGTAGCGGGCCAGGCTCACACTGCTGTCAGTCCCAAAGAGGACGAACGACCCGACATCGCACCCGATCGCAACCACCAGAAGGTCGTCCACGCGCCAGTCTTCGCAGGCAGAAGCGGGCGCCTTGGACCTCGGGCCGAGCGCTCGTGCGATGTCGATCACCGACGCGGCCACCGCACCGATGACCAACACGAGCAGCGCCGCACGGGTTACCTGGAGCGGGGCGGGTGAGCTGGTCAGTCCGCCGACGATACCGGTGAACCCGAAGAGCCCGCCGAGCCGGTTCGGAACGTCCTCGATGTTCCTGAGGAGCTGTGAGGGTGCAGCGAGGACGCTGCGAGAAACGATCGAGTACGTGCCGATCGCCAGCGCGATGAGCCGGACGCAGACCGCGAGACCTATGCCACCGGCGACAACGGCGAGATGAGCGCGGCCGGCGCGCCAGGACCGCCGGCGACGGGCGCAGACTGCGCCTGCGATAAGAGTCGGTATCACCACGAGGGTCAAGGTGAGCAGGTCACCGAGAAGACCGGCAGCGATCAGCACGACCGCGATGGCCAGCCCCCATCGGCTGGACGACCTCGAGACTGCGACGAAGGCCAGCAGGCAGCACAACGCCGTGGTGACGTGCCAGCCTGCCTGCAGGAGGAAGTAGGCGAGGTCAGGCCCCGGCAGGGCCAGCAGGGCGATGACCGCGGACGCCCCGATCAGCGACGCGAGGTCACGCCGACCCATGCGGACCATGCAGACGCCGGTTACCACGACGAGAGCGGCGATGAACGCGGGAACCACGTTGAACAGGTCCGGTCCGACTCCGAGCAGTCCGGCCGCGACCGCGTAGAAGGGCACGTCGAGTGTCCAGAACGAATCGAACGACAGCGCCCAGCCCTGAAGGGCCAGATGGCCCGAGCTCATCGACTGGCCCTCGAGAACGAGCGTCGCGTCGTCTGAGTTGCCTCCGAACGCGTGGCGCGAGGCGAGCACGAAGAGCACCACCACCACGGCGAACCCGACCCCGAGCAGCACGGCGAACCCGAGCCTGGCGCCGCGCCCCCCGCGCCGGGCACACCACCGGGCCTCTTGACGCAGACCCGGCCCAGCTCGCTGACGCTCGTCTCGCTCACGGACACGCGATCTCGCTTTCCCGCCGGCGGATGAAGCCTCCCTCGCCGACGGGCAGGCCCGACAGCACCACGCCCCCCGCCCTGGCGCCCGGGCGCCAAAGGGCCAACGAGACGCCGAGCGCGACGAGCAGGCACAGCCCGACCTCGAGCCGCGTGTCGGGCGCTTCCAGCAGGTGAACCAGGACCGCACCGATCGGCATACCGTCTTGGCAAGCCGGATCCGCCCGGCGTCGCACGTCCATCAATCGACCGGTCGGGCCGCGATCACCAGGAGCCCATCGGCGTCCGGGGGACCGGCGACGCCGGAGACACCCGATTCCGGTGGAGCACCGGCTGGCGGACCTACAAGCGCCGCGCCGACAGCGCAGGCCGCCAATCCGAAATATCGCACTCGGCCGACCCACGGTGCGACGATGTGCTCCCACCACGTCGTCACAACGCTCTGCGGGACGCTCGCATTCGTAATGTAGAACGAGGCGAAGGTGCCGTAGTAGTCAGCTAGCCCGATCACGGACAATAGCAAGAGCGTCCATCCCGGCCACTCAGCGACCAATGCCATGACGAAAAGCCAGAGCGTGTATTGGGGAGAATACACCTTGTTGATCAAGAGAAACACTACGAACGTGAAGGCAGCTGCCCTCTCGACACTTCCACCGCGGAAGACCGCGCGGACACCGACGGCGAGTGAAACAACGACAGCGACCGCGATCACGGCATCCTGAGCGGCCACATGATTACCGAGCACCCCGAGAATACCGGCCGCACTGCGGCTTGCGTTGAAGGCGAAGAAGAAGGTCCAGTTATGGTATGCAGTGATGCAGAATGGCAGGTTCAAGGCGACGCAGGTTGCAAGCAGGGAGACCACGAGACGCCGGAGTGCCCCGTGCTGATTCTCGCGTAGAAGGCGCGCCGCGAGGAACGGCACGTAGACGATTGGGAACAGCTTCGCACACGTACCGAGTCCGAACGCAATCCCGGCGTAGCCCCACCGCTGTTCCGCGACCATCCACAAGCCGAGAACCAAGAAGCAGATTCCGAGAACGTCCCAGTTGAGGAGGGAGAACACGAAGAGAAGCGGCGTGAGGGCAAGCCACTGATAGCCGAGGGGGGCGAGCTTGCGCAGCGAGTACAAGGTCACGAGACCGGCCAGCCAGAGGCCCACCGCAGATGCCACAAAGTATCCGTTGGCGCCCGGGACGAATGACGCGATCCACATGAAGATACCCGTCACGACGGGATATTCGATCTTCACCTGGACGTACGGGATCGGGTGCCCCCACAATCCTCTCTCGGCATACAGTCGATAGATATCCGAGTACGCGAGGTGCTTGTACGAATAGACGTTGTAGCCTCGAGGGTCGGTCGTCGAAGGGTCTATGAGATGCCCGTTGGGGGTCACGACTCCGTGTGGGATCAGATGCCATGCCGCCAACAGGAACCACGCCGACATCACGACGGCAACGATGCCAAAATGGCCGGCAAACCAGGCGTTGAGGCGGCGAGCGCGATTCATACGCCGGCGGCTCCCGTCGACAGGACACATAGCTGGCTGTGCGCTCTGCCGTGAGCGGGGACTGTTGAAGGCGTGGGCACGCTGATGCTACCCATCTCGGGGAGTCTAGTGGCCGGGTCAGCGCGGCTCGTTGAGCAACAAGCCGCTCGGTCGACACACTCGAAGTGGTGGCAGCCCGAGGTGTCATCCGAAGCGTCATGAGGACTCCACCGAGGAGCAGTCACCGTGTCACGTTGGTGCCACAGCTGCGGATCCCATCAGCGTTCGTTGTTACACGCGGACTGCCGATTGTGTCTGTGACATACCACCTTCGTTCGTCTTCCGGTCGAGTTCCTGAGGTTCGCTGCGCGTGATGTCGCTTCCTCTGCTCGTCCCTCACCATCGGCACTGAGACGCGCCGTGATCCTCCTTCGCTCCCCTTGCGCAGACTCCGCCCTCCGCTTCAAGCGCCATAGCCGCATCACTTGGCGCAGGGCCCGCCAGCGAGAGCCACTATCGCTATTACAGACCCGTCCGGTTTCAGTCCAGATCGCTATTGCGCTCAGCTCGCAAATAGGCAAAACTCCGCTTCGAGTCGATCGACAGCTTCCGAACGCCGTTGTCGAGGAGGGGTGCATGGCAACCACGGTCGTCGGCAGACCCGCCGGACGCCTGAGAACGATCCAGAATGCGCTGACCCCGAAAGAGTGGGGCAAGGTCGGCGCGATGGCGGGCATCGTGGTGGGCCTCAACGTGCTCGGGTGGGCCATGCTCACCGCCGCCACCGGTCACCATTACCGCCTGAGCAAGACGGACGTCTTCGGGCTCGGGACCGGCGTGCTCGCCTACACGCTTGGGATGCGCCACGCGTTCGACGCAGACCACATCTCGGCGATCGACAACACGACTCGCAAGCTCATGGCTGACGGGAAACGCCCGCTCAGCGTCGGGTTCTTCTTCTCGCTCGGACACTCGACGATCGTGTTCCTCCTGGCTGTGCTGCTCAACTTCGGCATCCGATCGCTCGACAACCAGGTGAAGGCCGGCTCCTCTGGACTTCACCAGTGGACCAGCCTCGTCGGGACATCGGTGTCGGGCTTCTTCCTCTACCTCATCGCCGGGCTCAACATCGTCATCCTGGTCTCGATCCTCCGGGTCTTCGGCGACCTGCGAAGGGGCAAGTTCGACAACGACGAGCTGGAGGAGCAGCTGAACAAGCGTGGCCTCATGAACCGCTTGCTCGGAGGCTTTGCCCGCAGGATCGACACGCCGTGGAAGATGTACCCGGTCGGAGTGCTGTTCGGGCTCGGCTTCGACACGGCGACCGAGGTGGCACTGCTCGTCCTGTCGGGAACGGCTGTCGCGAGCGGGCTGCCCTTCTATGCGATCTTGTCGCTCCCCGTGCTGTTTGCCGCAGGAATGTGCCTGTTCGACACCTTGGACGGCTGTTTCATGAACTTCGCCTATGGGTGGGCGTTCTCGAGACCGATCCGGAAGGTGTACTACAACATCGTCATCACGGGACTCTCGGTCGCTGTCGCGTTCGTCATCGGGACGATCGAGCTCGTCGGGCTGCTCTCGACCGAGTTCAACCTCCACGGCGCGTTCTGGGACACGATGGCCAACTTCAACATCAACCGGGCCGGGTTCATCATCGTCGGAATGTTCGTCGTCACCTGGGCAGTCGCCCTGGCGATCTGGCGTTTCGGTCATGTTGAGACACGCTGGGACCGGTCCGCGGCCCTCGCTAGCGCCGAAAGCACGGCGTCGGTCCGCGTGGAGCACGGTCTCGAAGGCGTGGACCCCTATGAAACCGCCTGGGCCAAGGCCGAGTAGGTCGGGACAACAGCCTGCGGGTCGGAAGTACCAGGTGGGCCGCAACGGCGGCGCCGGCCGAGCCGCCGTCTCGCTATCGCACGTCGACAGCGTCGATGCCGAGCCACGGCGTTCCCGGGGCGTCGTAGAACTGGACCCGGATGTCCGAGTGGCGTCTCGTCGCAGTCACGCAAGTCGAAACACGGGTCCACCGACTCTTGGCGGGGAGCCGCCCGAAGCCCACCGAGGACGACTGGCTCACCGAGTCGCCGAACAGCCAGAGGGTCATTTCACCCCGCGCACCGGGGTGAGCTCCCGCCGTGACCACCTCGGCGCCAGCGCAGAACCTCTCACCCGCGACGATCGGGAGGGAAATGTCCTGGTAGATGCCTCCGCCGAGGATCGAAGTGCTCGTGATCCCGAAGTCGCTGCCTTCGTACGGCCTGGTGGCCAGACGGCCGGCCGGCTCGATCCGAAATTGCGAGTGGCTCCCTTTGTGCCAACCACGAACGTCGTGCTGGTTGAATCCGCCGTTCTCGACGAACGACTGGTGGACCTCGACGGCGTCGATGCCGAGCTGCGGCGTCCTCGGGGCGTCGTAGAACTGGACCCGGATGTCCGAGTGCGGTCTCGTCGCAGTCACGCAGGTCGAGACATGGGTCCACCGGCTCTTGCCGGGGAGCGGCCCAAAGCTCACCGACGACGACTGGTTCCGGGACCGGCCGAGCAGCCCTAGGGTCATATGGCCCCGCGCGCCACGGTGAGCTCCCGCCGTCACCACCTCGGCATCAGCGCAGAAACTGTCGCCAGCGCCGATCGGCAAAGAGATGTCCTGGTAGATGCCTCCACCGAGGACCGAAGTACTGGTGACGCCGAAGTCTTTGCCTTCGTACGGCCTTGTGGCCAGACGGCCGGCCCGCTCGATCCGAAACTGCGAGTGGCGCCAGGCCCGCCAACCACCCATGCCGCCGCGGTTGAAACCGCCGTCGTGGACAAGATCGGCGGCGAGAATGCCGGGATCGTTGGAAACCGTCGAAACCGGTGCTTGAAGCCACCCGGTGACCGGCATGCCGGATTCCGGCTCGACGACGTCGTCAACGACGCTGAGCGTGTTCTTGCCGTTCCCGCCGTTCATGTTCTGTTCGAGGATGCCGATCGTGCCGTTGCCGGCGGTGAGGTTCGTGGCCGTGACGACCGCGGTGTGACCCTCCTCCCAAGTTGCCCCCATGCTCAGGACATCACCGGGACGTGGCACGCTCGAGCCGTCGTTGGCAATACGTTGCAGATCGCCGCCATCCGCACGCGAGTAGTCGGCGACCACCTCCGAGCCATCGGCAGGGTAGGGCCGCACTCCGTACTCGAGAAACAGCCACCGCATCGACAGTTCGACACACTCCCACTCGTACTCTCCCCAGGCGCCTGGGAAGAACTCGACCACCTCGTCGTAGCCGCCACGGTTCGGGCCCGGTCCGCACGCGGTGAGCCCGTCCCAGCTGGAGAGAGGAAACGACCAGCGATTCAAGTTGGCGTCGCAAATCCCGCTCCACCAAGGTGGAGATCGAACCGCCGGCGGATCAGCTGTAGCGGCTGAAGACACGATCACATGCTGAATCACCGGGGAGCCCGGGCCTGCCTTGATCGGCTTGGTACTGGGCACTGTGGTCGGTGTCGAGAGATTGCTGGCCTCGACAGAGGTTCCGGCTGTGAACTCCACCTCGGCGCTGCGGTCGTGCGCAAGCGGCTCCGCCGCCTGGATGATCCAGAGCCGTCGGCCCGCGTCTGTGAGCCATGACACCACCTCGGTCTGCTGACGGTGCGGGCCCAGCTCGAGGTCGACGACACGAGCCGAGCCTTCGACGCGGTGGCCGAAGATAAGCGCCGGAAGCTCCAAGGATCGAAGCAGGCGCCCGGCGCCCATCGCACGGTACGCGCTCAGATGCTGAGGCTCGACGGTCCCGATACCCTCCGTCGCGACGGCCGAACCGAACGGGTACGCGTAGATCGTGAACTCCCGGTAGGGTGCCTGGGCCACGGCGGTAGCCCTTTGAACCGCATCGCCGGGCCTCGAAGCAACGAAAGCTGCAGCGGGAAGGGCCGCAGAGCGCACGACGAGATTGACCGCGTCGACAACTGTCCGGGCCGAGCGCATGCCGGCTATGGCGCGGATGGAAGCGCCCGCGAGCGGCGATGCAATCGCGCTCAGCAGCACTATCCCCGTGGCGAGCGTCTCCATCTTCCAGGTGCTTCTCTCGTAGCGCACGGAAGTCCCCGATCGTGTCGGCCCGACCCCGGATTAGCTTCGGGACAGTATTGCCCGCGAGCTGCCCGACCTGCCAAGTGAAACGTCGAAGCGCAGCTCAGCAGGGCTCCACTTGCCCCGACTGGCGCGCCGTCTAGATACCCTGCAGGGACATTGGCCTTGTGCGTGAGGCCGTTGCTCGTAGGCTTGGCTGCCTATGGCACCCGAGCAGGACCTCGCCGCCGAGGAGGCAAGCGACGTGGGCCCGGTGGCGAGGCGTTATCGCCAGATTCGCTTTGAACCGCCAGCTGGAGCAACCGAGGTGCTGCTGGTACGTCACGGCGAGTCAGCGGCCGCCGATCCTGATCGACCATTCCCGCTCGTCGACGGCAGGAGCGATCCGGGATTGTCGCAGCTCGGCCGGGAACAGGCGGTGCTCATCGCCGATCGCCTGGCGACTACTCGCGTCGACGCCATCTACGTGACAAGTCTGAGCCGAACCGCCGAGACAGGGGCTCCACTCGCTGCGCGGCTCGGGCTCGTGCCCGAGGTCGAACCAGCACTGGCCGAGGTTCGTCTGGGCGAGTGGGACGGCGGCATCTACCGCCAACGCGTCTCCGAGGGTGATCCCCTCGCCCTTCAGATGTTCGAGGAGGAACGCTGGGATGTCATTCCCGGCGCCGAGTCCAATGAAGCCATCGCTGCGCGTGTCGGTCCGGCGATCGGGCGGATCGCGGAACGCCACGGAGGTCGAGCGCGTTGTGTGCTTTACCCACGGCGGCACAATCGGCGCCGCCCTGGCGATCGTGACCGGCTCCCGACCGTTTGCCTTCATCGGCTCTGACAACGGCGCGATCTCGACCATTGTGGTGGCCGGCCCACGCTGGCTGCTGCGTGGTTTCAACGACCGATCACATCTGGAGCAACACAGCCCCCGCGTACGCTCGGCAACATGACCTGGAGTCAGGGTCCGTTGCTTGGATTCGATCTTGAGACGACCGGCGTGAATCCGTGCTCGGACCTGCCGGTCCAGGTGGCCCTGGTCCTCTGGGAGCCGCATGGCAGGGGCCATCGCAACGTGTTCTTCGTCGATCCGGGATGTGAGGTCCCTTCCGGCGCCGAGGCCATCCATGGGATCTCGACACAGATGGCCCGGCGCGAAGGTTGCCCGCTAGGCGAGGCCGCGGCAACCGTGCACGCGGTTCTCGGGAGGGCTCAGGCGGACCGGGTACCGGTCGTGGCTATGAACGCGAGTTTCGACATCACGATCGCGGCGATGCTGTTCCGGAGCTTCGGGCTGGAGCCAATTGCGTGGGGAGCACTCGTCGACCCGCTTGTCATAGACCGCAGGGTCGACCATTATCGCTGCGGCAACCGACGGCTGGATGCCCTCTGCCAGATCTACGACGTCGCGCTCGCCAGCCCGCATGACGCCGGGAGCGACGCTGACGCGACCGTCGCGCTCGCCCGAACGATCGCTGTCCGGTACCCCGAGATCGCAGCTTTCGAGATCGGTGAGCTGACGAAGTCTCAAGCCGACTGGCACCGGAGCTGGGCGCTCGAATACGACTCGTGGTGCCGGGAGAACGGCAGGCCAGGCCTTGCTCCCGAGGACTTCTGTTGGCCTGTGCGCGAGGTTCTCGACTCGCACGGTGGCACCAGACGCTGAACGAGCAGGGCCGCAGTCGCCGACGGGCCTGTCACGATCGGCTCACGGGCGCGCCCGACTCAGGCCGCCCGTCAGCAGGGCGTGGGGTCGTAAGGCGCTGGTGTGTTGTTGTAGATCGGCGTCTCACCGGGCGGGGCCTGTGCGATGGTCGTGACCGTCACCTGGTTGGCCGGCGTGGTGGTCGTCGTCGAGGTCCCGCTCGCCGAAGTCTCGCCCACCAGGGCCGCCACCGGGGTCCCGCCCTGGGTGGCCTTCATGCTCGTGGCGGCGGCGGTCGTCGTCGTGGAGCCCGTCGCCACAGAGGTGCCGAACGCGAGGAAGCTCTGGATCACCGGCTCGTCAGCGGCAGCGGCCGGCAGCAGCACGTCGGCCCCCCCCGAGGTGGTGTACGGGCCGACGGTCGGAAGGGTCACGGCCTCGAGCGACCCAGGCGCGAAGTTGTGGAACTCTCTCGCCAGGTTGTACATCGTGCCCTCGGTCATGGTCTGGTCGATCGTGAGGTTGTGGACCGCCGCATTGATGAAGCCGGTCAACGCGATGGGGTTGGTGATCTCGGCGTTCAGCTGGTGGATCACCGCCCGGAAGAAGGCCTGTTGGTTGCGGATCCTGGTGAAGTCACTGCCGTAGTCGACGTCCCAGACTCGGTGGGTCTCGTACTCGATGTTGCGGCTACGCACCAGCGCGAGGGCCTCCGTGCCTTGGACGACCTGGCAACCGGTTGTCAGGACGTTCAAACCGGTCGGGTTCGTGGCCTGGCCGTTCACGTACTCCCGGTCCCGCAACGGGTACTTGAAGTCCAGGTGGATGCCCCCGATCGCGTTCACCATGCCCTGCAGCCCGGGGAAGTTCACCTCGACGAAGTAGTTGATCGGGATGTGGAAGTCCTGCACGATGGTCTGCACCAGCAACGACGGACCGGAGTTGAAAGCGGCGTTGATCCGGTTCTGGCCGGAGATGTACTCGACGTTGCCGGGAATCGTGACCCAGGTGTCGCGTGGTATCGACAGCATCTCGATCTTGCGGGCGGCCGGCACCACGCGCACGAGGATGATGACGTCGCTGCGCTGGCCCCCTGTGTCCGCCCCGCACCCGAACGACTTGCACTGGCCGGGCGTGGTGACAAAGGCGCGTGAATCGGAGCCGGCCACCAGGACCGTGAAGGGTTTCCCGGGCTTGGCATGCGCGAGCCCGTTCACGACCACCTTCTTGATCTGGTGGAACTCGTAGTCGAAGTAGAAGAAGCCACCGAGCCCGAGCACGACGATGAGAACCACGACCACTCCGGTCGCGACAAGGGCGCGCCTGGTCCAGCGCCTGCGCCTGGGCGGGCGGGGTCGGCGCCTGCCCCCGTGAACCACAGTGGCCCGGCTGCCGGCGGTCCGTTTGCGGTCGGCTCCGGCACCGACGGCCATGCCGGCACCGACGGCGGTTGCAGCCTCGTCAACTGGTCCGTGGGCCATCGGGTCTAACGGCGCACCTGGAGTTGAGGATGGATCAGGACCGCGCAGCTCACCGTCGAAGGGTACGTCGGGCACGACACTTGAGGTTACAGCCTCTCCCGTCGAAAGCTGATGCGCCAGCCAGTGAAGCCACGGCGCCAGTCCGGCCGACCGAGGAGTCCGATCATCGGGCAGAAATCGGAACAGGCCGTACAACTCGTGACCTGCTGTATGTCTCGGTCACCACGAACCGGGAGAGCTGAAGATTGCGGGGCGCCCCGGCTGGTGGCTGGTCCTCTTCTTCATCGCGTTGGTCTACCTGTTATCGCTCTGATAGTTCTGAACGATCTGTCGAAGAGCTTCGGATAGGGCGTCGGCTTCACGACCGGGCTCTTCTTCCTGACTTCATCTTCTTTCCGATACTTGGGTTCGGGAACGGGCGGTATCGCGGTCCAAAGACCCGCGCGGCGGTCGGCTACTGACCCGTCTGATCCTCAAACCCTGGCCAGGTCCCCGAACTTTGCATAGTTCGCGATGAAGGCCAGGTGCGCTGAGCCCGTAGGGCCATTCCGGTGCTTGGCAACGAGCACCTCCGCGGTCCCGCGGTCAGCAGAGTCGGGGTTGTAGACCTCATCGCGGTAGATGAACATCACGACGTCGGCATCCTGCTCGATGGCTCCGCTCTCCCGAAGGTCCGCGAGCATCGGCCGCTTGTCCGCCCTCGCTTCGAGACCCCGGGACAGCTGGCTGAGCGCCACGACCGGGAGTTGCAGCTCGCGCGCAAGAATCTTGAGCCCGCGGGAGATCTCAGAGATCTCAACCTGGCGGTTCTCGGCTGACGACCGGCCCGTCATGAGCTGGAGGTAATCGATGACGACGAGGCCGATACCGTCCGACGAGCGCATCCGCCGCGCTTTGGCCCGGATATCCATGATGGTCACGTTGGGGTTGTCATCGATGAACAGGGGTGCTGTGTCGATGCGGCCAATCGCGCTCGAGATGCGCGGCCAGTCACTGTCGAGCAGGCGGCCGTTGCGAAGCTTGGTGACGTCGAGACGGGCCTCGGCGGCCAACACGCGCTGAGCGATCTCCAAGTGGCTCATCTCGAGCGAGAAGAACAGCACCGGTACCCCGTGGTTCGAGGAGGCGTGCGCCGACAGTCCGAGCGCGAAGGCCGTCTTTCCCATCGACGGCCGGGCGCCAACCACGATCAGATTGGATGGCTGGAGGCCCGAGAGAAGATAGTCGAGCTCGCCATAGCCGGTAGGCACACCAGTGATCGTCTCGCCCCTGCCGTAGAGGTGATCAAGACGTTCAAGACTCTCGGTCAGAAGGTCCTTCAGAGAGCGCACCGTGTCCGAGGTGCGCCGCTGGGCGACATCGAACACCAGCGCCTCGGCCTCGTCGAGGGCTCCGGCTATGTCAGCGGGAACCTCGTAGCCGATTTCGGCGATCTCATGCGCGACTCCGATCAGGCGGCGGAGCAGCGCGTGCTCCTGCACGATACGCGCGTAACGGCCGGCACTCGAGATCGCCGGCGTGTTGGCCTGCAGCGCTATGAGCGCCGCCGCTCCGCCGGATGCGTCCAGCACGCCGACCCGACGCAGCTCCTCGGGGACCGTTACATAGTCTGCGGGCTCACCCCTGGCATACAGCGAAGTGATGGCCTCGTAGATGTGTGCGTGCGACGGCTTGTAGAAGTCCTCGGCGCTGACCTGTTCGACCACGACTGCGATCGCATCGCGCGAGAGCAGCATCGCCCCTAGCACGGATTCCTCGGCATCAAAATTGTGCGGCGGTACCCGCGAGCCACCCGCACTGCCTCCCGTGGCCGATGGACCCGACCCGCGCCGGCGTCGCGAGAGGTCGGGGACGGGTTGCAATACGGCCATCACGATAAGGATGAACGCATCGGCCTGGGGGACGCTAGGGCCGGATCTTGTGGATTACCCGCAAAACACCTGGCAAATCCTGTGCACGGAACGTGGACAAGCGTTCTAAGGACGTTGCGAGCGACTGTGCAGGCAGAGCCGAGGAGTTCGCGCTCGAGGAGACGGCCCCGGTGCACAGCCACATCCGCATCCTGACACCCGGCTGTATCACCGCCGTCGGGTGCCGAAAGTGCGGTCAGCTCGAGCTCACAACCTCCAGACTGAGACGGAACTCGACGTCCGGGTGAAGGCGTACGCCCACCTCGTGTGCACCGAGGGTCTTGATGGCCTCGTCGATGACGAGCCTGCGTCGGTCGAGCTCGACTCCGGACTGGCGGCTGACTGCGTCGACGATGTCGGAGGCGGTCACGGAGCCGAACAGCCTGCCCTCGCTGCCCGACCGTGCCTCGATACGAAACATGATCGGGACCAGCTTACGGGCGATCGCCTCGGCGCCTTGACGGTTGCGCGCATCCTTCAGGTCACGTGCACGACGCATCGCGGCAGCCTGGTCTTCGATCCCCACGCTGGCGACGATTGCGCGGCCCTGCGGTACCAGGAAGTTCCTCGCGAAGCCGTCAGAGACCTCGGTGATGTCCCCGCGCTTTCCCACGCCTGGTATGTCGGTGCGCAGCACGACTTTCACTGCTTACCCGCCTCGTCCTCAATGGCAGTCAGCGCCAGTGGCTCGAGCTCCGAGTCCTCGAGGTCGTCCTCGAGCACCGCATCGGTGAGCAGCGCCTCCAGCTCCGGTTCGTCTGGTGACTCGGCGCGCGGCGCGCCACGGCCGCCCGCGGCACCACGGCCGGGGCCACGTCCGCCTGGCCGCTCGCTCGTCGTCCGCTGGGTGAATGGAAGAAGCGCCAGCTCCCGAGCGGTCTTAATCGCCAGAGCAACCTCACGCTGGTGCTGGGCGCAGTTGCCCGACACACGCCGCGCGCGGATCTTGCCCCGATCGGACATGAACTTGCGCAGCACGTTCACGTCCTTGTAATCGACCCAGGTGGCGTGCTCCTTGCAGAAGATACAGACCTTCTTCTTCGTGCGCCGACCGGTCTCCTTCGGAACGCGTCTTGTACCTCGGTCTCGATCATTGTTCCGCGCCATCTAAAAAGGCTCCTCGTCGTAGGACGCGAACGCCTCGCCCGCGCCTTGAGCAACGGGTTGAGCGGGCGTACGGGGGGCGGTGCCCCGACCGCCCCCGCCACCAGGACCACCGTCAGAGGGTCCGCGCTTTTCGTTCTTTACCACTTGGGCGGTCGCCCAGCGGAGGCTCGGCCCGAGCTCATCGGCCACGACCTCGACCTTCGACCGCTTGTCACCTTCTGCTGTCTCCCAGCTGCGCTGCTCGAGCCGGCCCGTGACGATCACACGTGCTCCGCGCGTCAGGGTCTCGCTCACGTTCTCTGCCATCTCGCGCCAGCACACGACGTCGAAGAAGGAGGTCGCTTCCTCCCACTCCTGGGTCTGGCGATTCAGCCAGCGACGGTTCACTGCCAGGCCGAAACTCGCTGTGGCTTGCCCGTTCGGGGTGAATCGCAGTTCGGGGTCACGCGTGACGTTGCCC
This sequence comes from uncultured Acidimicrobiaceae bacterium, assembly GCA_963841155.1. GTDB lineage: Bacteria > Actinomycetota > Acidimicrobiia > Acidimicrobiales > Bog-793 > Fen-455. The sequence goes on from CAWJBM010000004.1 coordinate 146,481, forward strand.
ACCAGCGTGACGGAATTCCCATTCGACATTTCATTCGCTCCAGTCCGCTTAGCTCGCCGCTTTGGCCCGGGCAGCCTTGCGAATGGCGGTCTCCCGCCGCTTCGCTTCAGCTCGAAGGGCGCGCCCACTCTGCCGATCCGGTTGCCGCATCACCTTGTGGCGAAGCACGATGTCATCAAGAGTCAGCATTCGGTCGAGGTCAGCCACAAGGGTCGCCTCGGCCATGAACTCGATAAGGACGTAATAACCCTCGCTACGGTGCTTGAGTTCGTACGCGAAGCTCCGGCGGCCCCACCGCTCGACGCGGCCGGGGCTACCCCCGCGATCGCGCACCAGCGATGTGATGCGATCGAGACCGGCGTTTATGTCGCCGTCCTCAAGGCCGACATCGAAGATAACCATGACTTCGTAGGGCCGCACGGCGGCCTCACCTCCTCCGGACCCGGCGCGCCAAGCGCTCGGGGCCCCGGTTCGGACGGGGCAGGGGCATAGGGGACCTCATCATGGTAGCCGAGGCCGGCCGCACCTGACGCAGGTCGTCATCCACGCTCAGAGCATCTCAGACGGGTGTGACAACAGCGGATCGGCTCTGCTCAGGACGACAGACCCAGCGCCTCGCGCAACTCTGCCGATGCGTGGTACGACTCGGCGTCGGACGGATACCGCCCGGCCCGGACGTCGGCTGCCCAAGCCCTCACCGCCTCGGTCCCGGCGCTGCCCAGCTCTGCGTACCGGCGAACGAACTTGGGAGCCTTGCTCTCCGAGAGTCCCAACAGGTCGTGCAGGACGATCACCTGCCCGTCACAGGCCGGCCCGGCCCCGATGCCGATCGTCGGGATGTCGAGCTCCGCAGTGACGCGCTCGGCCAGGACGTCCGGCACTCCCTCGAGCACGATGGCAAAGCATCCTGCCGCGGCCAAAGCCTCGGCGTCTCGCCGCAGGTCGGCGGCAGCAGTTGCCTCGCGCCCTTGAACCTTGTAGCCCCCCATGGCATGAATCGACTGAGGAGTGAGCCCCAGGTGGCCCATCACAGGTATCTCCGCGTCGGTGATCGCCCGCACGGCGGGGACCCGGCGACGTCCACCCTCGAGCTTCACCGCGTGAGCACCGGCCCTTACGAGGATCGCCGCATTGCGGACCGTGTCGCTCGCCTCGAGATGGTAGGTGAGCCAAGGCATGTCACCTACGAGCAAGGCTCTCGGCCTCGCGCGTGCCACGGCTCCGACGTGGTGGGCGAGATCCTCGATTCCGACTTGGAGAGTGTCCTCCAGGCCGAGGACCAGCTCGGCGAGACTATCCCCGACGAGGATGATGTCGACATCGGCTCGGTCCACAACGCGGGCAAAGGGCGCGTCATAGGCAGTGATCATCACGATGGGATCCGCTCCCCGGCTGCGCTTGCGGGCGCGGATATCCGGTACCGTCACTTTTCCTGTCATTTTCGGACCTCCTCCCGTCCGGCGCCCTGGGCTGCCGGCGGTCAATCAGCGGTCGTTGGCTCCTGAAGCGAAACGCTCAGAAGATGGTTCCAAGCACATCCGGTGCAAACTTCGACGACGTAGCAGGCTACGTCGGCACTGCCCCGGGCGACCCGACGCCCGAGGTCGTGGAGATCGGCCAGCGGCAGTCCGCCGGGGGGAAGGCCGGGCCCGAACGCGAACGTGACATGCACAAGTTGCTCGTTTTCGCAGATGGGGCATTCGGTATCGGTCTCCCGCCCCAGGTTCTTCGCAACTCGCAGCAGCTCGGGCTGGGCATCGCAGACCTCAAGCCGGCCGAGGCGGCCTCGCCGGTACTCCTTCACGATCGATTCACGTATCAGCCGATACTCGATGCGGCCGGGACGCGGAAGCCCTCCAACTCCCCAGCTCGACTGCGGGCCGTTCCGGACGCTCGACATCCCGGCCAGGCTACCGTGCCCGCCACCCCGCACCCGACGGTGGGGCATCGGGGAGACGAGTCAGGCGTCTAGGCCACATCAGCCAGAACACGAATGCCGATGGGGCGAGCAACAGCACTCGGCGACCAGCGGCCCTCCACCGAAGAAGGGCAGGCGAGGGAGGCCTGCGTCCCAGAACACGTGCACGACGATGAACGGCCCCGGTCGCCGGTATCGCCGGTACATGAGCACGCCGGCAAACGCCCAGGCGAGAACGGGAAGAACTCCCCAGGTGCTCGGCTTCCTCGTCCGGCGTCCGGCTAACTTCCGACTTGGACCACGATCGACAGTGTTAGCCGACATATCGCCTAGATATGTCGGCGTGATACACTGGCGACGGTGCTCGAATTGGCGATCCTGGGGCTCTTGAAGGAGCACCCGATGCACGGCTACGACCTGCGCAAGAGGTTGCGCGGGGATTTCGGCCTCCTCTCGAGCCTGTCTTTCGGTTCGCTCTACCCGGCTCTTGCACGCCTCGAAGCCGCGGGGGCCGTCCGTGAAGTCCCGTCCGAGCGCAGCTCTCCCGACGCGCAGTCCACGAACACGTTTGCCTCTGCCGGCTCCATCGCCGGGGAGAGGGCCGCGTTCAGAGCACGTCTCGCGTCCCGGCGCGCAGCTTCGAACCGGACCGGCGGCGGCACGCGAGGGCGGCGGGTGTACGAGCTCACCGCTCGCGGTGACGAGCTGTTCCACCGCTTGCTCGAGACCGAAGAGCCCAAGCCTGAAGGAGGGCGTGACTTCGCGTTGCGTTGGGCCTTTGCGAGCTACTTAAGCCCCGAGAACCGACTCTCGCTCCTGCAACGTCGGCGTGCCCAACTGCTGGCTACTCGGGAAGGCTCACGTCGAGCAGTAGAGTCGCCCTGGCGACCGCTCGACCGCTACCAGCGCTCCCTCGTCGACCACGCCGAGGAGGCAACCGAGCACGATCTGACCTGGATTGACCGTCTCATCGCTACCGAACAGGCGGCGCAGATCCCGTCATCAGCGCTCGCCCCTCCGTTGCACCCAACCCAAGCCGCTGAAACCCCGCCTGCCATCTTGAACGCGTCAGCCGCCCACGCGCCTGCGGCGTTCAAGAATGCAGCCACTGAAAGGAGTGAGCCATGAGTCCGACGGCCCGCAATATCAAGGTCGCCATAGCGGGAGTCGGCAACTGCGCCAGCTCCCTCTTGCAAGGAGTCGAGTACTACCGCGACGCTGATCCGAACGACCGCGTGCCGGGTCTCATGCACGTATCGCTCGGTGGCTATCACGTCGGCGACACCCAGTTCGTGGCCGCCTTCGACGTGGACGCGGCGAAAGTGGGCCTTGACCTCTCGAAGGCAATTTTCGCCTCCAACAACAACACCCTGCGCTTCTCCGAGGTCCCCCCGCTCGGCGTCACCGTCGAACGCGGGCCGACACTTGACGGGCTTGGCCTGTATTACCGCAAGGCCGTCGAAGAGTCGCCCGCCCCACCTGTCGACGTCGCCGACGTGTTGCGCCGTAGCGGAGCCGAGGTATTCATCGCCTACCTACCGGTGGGCTCCGAACAGGCGCAAAAGCACTACGCCACCGCGGCACTCGAGGCCGGTGTCGCGTTCGTCAACGCCATCCCTGTCTTCATCGCGAGCGATCCTGAGTGGGCGGAGCGTTTCACCGCCGCGGGCATCCCACTCATCGGTGACGACGTCAAGAGCCAGGTCGGCTCCACCATCGTCCACCGGGTCCTCACCCGTCTGTTCGAGGACCGGGGCATGGTGCTCGAACGCACCTACCAGCTGAACGTGGCCGGCAACATGGACTTCCAGAACATGTTGGAGCGTGAACGGCTCGTGTCGAAGAAGATCTCGAAGACCCGCGCCGTCACCAGTCAGATCGACCGCGCGATCTCTCCGGACAACGTGCACATCGGGCCTTCCGACTACGTGCCCTGGCTCGAGGACCGCAAATGGGCCTACATCCGCATGGAAGGCCGCAACTTCGGCGACGCGCCGCTCAACTTGGAGGTGAAGCTCGAGGTGCACGACTCGCCGAACTCGGCCGGTGTCATCATCGACGCGCTGCGGTGTGCCAGGATCGGTCTCGACCGAGGTCTCGGCGGCCCCCTGATCGCCCCGTCGGCCTACTTCATGAAGTCCCCACCGGTGCAGTTCCACGACGACGAGGCCTATCGGATGGTCGAGGAGTTCGCGGGCAATTCCTGACCCGCGCGCAGCCGGACGCCAACTGAGGCAGTAAGCGATGAGCTAGGCCGCGGTCCCTGGCCACCAGGTGTCGAGGTGCGGCTCGAGCTGGTCCATTCGCAAGGCGGGATCCTCCGCCCTGGTCTGGTCGCGGCCATGCAGTCAGAACAGGTCAGCTCGTCTAGACGACCCGGCAGGCAGATGCCGGCGCCTGGCCGAGACGGTGGACGCAACCTCGCTCTGGCCTAGATGCCCAGGCGAGCGCGCCTGGTCAGTTCACCCTTGGTGCGGTTGGTGACCGATTGGTAGGCGGGTAGTGGCCGCAGGTACTCGTGGATGGCGTCGAGCACCCAGGAAGGCTGGGGGAAGAACAGCGACTCAAGCTCGGCCGCGGGCGTGATCCAGTTCCGTGCCCCGACGATGACCGGCGGTCCGTCGAGGTCGTTGAAGCACAGCTGGGTGAGGTCGGCGGCGACCGACTGCATGACGCTGCCCCGCTCGACTTCCTCGGAGACGAGCACCACGTTGGCGGTCTTGCGCACGGACTCCACCAACGGCTCATAGTCGATCGGGACGGCGGAGCGCAGGTCGATCACCTCCGCCGACAGGCCGAACCTTGCCGACAGCTCCTCGGCTGCTCTGATCGCGGTGTACAGAGCCGGTCCGAGCGTCACGATCGTGAGGTCGCTGCCAGGCCGCTTCACCGAGGGCTCGCTCAGCTCGATCTCGTAGTAGCCCTCGGGTACCCCCGCGAGTTCGAACATCTCGCCCACGTCGTACAGCCTCTGGCTCTCGAGGAAGACCACCGGATCGGTGCCGATGAGCGCCGAGTTCATCATCCCCTTGGCGTCATACGGCGTGACCGGGAACACGACCTTCAGTCCCGGGATGTGGTGCAGCAGTGCCGTCCAGTCCTGTGAGTGCTGTGCCCCGTACTTGTCGCCCACCGAGATGCGCAGGACGACGGGCATCGACAGGACCCCGGCCGACATGGCCTGCCACTTCGACAGCTGGTTGAAGATCTCATCTCCTGCGCGGCCGATGAAGTCGGCGTACATCAGCTCGGCGACCGCGCGGCCTCCCTCCATCGCGTACCCGACCGCCGCCCCGACGATCGCGGCCTCCGAGATGGGCGAGTTGAACAGGCGATGATAGGGCAGCGCCTCGGTGAGCCCGCGGTAGACGCCGAACGCGCCACCCCAGTCGCGGTTCTCCTCGCCGAAGGCGACCATCGTGGGGTCTATGGCGAAGCGGTGGAGCAGTGCCTCGAAGATCGCGTCGCGGATGTTGTACAGCTTCAGCTTGGGTACCGGCTCACCGTCCACAACGGCGGTGCGCGCCTTGGCGGCGATCTGTTTGACCCGGGGGTTCTCAGCCGGGTCCTGCAGCAGCTCGGGCCCGCGATCCTCGAAGCGCTCGACGCGTCCGGCGGAGAACATGACGCTGCCCACCATCTCGGAGTTGACGTCGATGCGCGGGCTCGCGTCCAGGTCGACCGCCAGGCGGAACATGTCGAAGACCAGATCCTCGATCGCGCTCCTTTCCACGTCCAGGGTCGACTCGCTGACCGTGCCGCTCTGCAGGACGTGGGCGCGGAAGTTCTCGATGCAGTCCGCCGCCTGCCACTCCTCCAGTTCCTCGCGGCTTCGGTAGCTCGACGCGTCCGACGGCGAATGGCCGCTGTAGCGGTAGGTGAGGGTGTCCAGCAGCACTGGGCCGCGTCCCTCTGAGAGCGTGACGCGGGCGCGCTCGAAGGCATCGATCACCGCGAGCGGGTTGTAGCCGTTGACCTCCTCCGCGTGCATCTGCTCGGGATTGACTCCGGCGCCGAAACGCGCAATGGACTGCATGCCTGTCGTCTCGCCCTCGGGCTGGCCGCCCATGCCGTAGAAGTTGTTCATGCAGTTGAAGACGATCGGCAGCCCGCCACCGATGGACGCGTCCCACAGCCTGCGGTACTGGTCCATGGCTGCGAAGGTGACACCCTCCCACACCGGGCCGCAGCTGAAGGAGCCGTCGCCGATGTTGGCCACCACGATGCCGGGCCGGCGATTCACACGCTTGAACAGGGCCGCGCCGGGCGCGATCGAGCCCGAACCGCCGACGATGGCGTTGTTTGGGTAGATCCCGAAGGCAGGGAAGAACGCGTGCATCGAGCCGCCCAGGCCGCGGTTGAAACCGGTCTCGCGCGCGAACATCTCGCTGTAGGCGCCGTACACGAAGAAGCGTTGCGCCAGCTCGCGGATGGGGACCCTGTACACCTTCTGCACCGGGGCGAGGATTGCGCCGTCGCGATAGGAGCGCATCACCTGCTCCAGGTCGTCCTCGCCGAGACGGCGGATGGCCGACAGCCCCTTGGCGATGATCTCGCCGTGGCTGCGATGTGAGCCGAAGATGTGGTCCTGCGGGGTCAGCGAGTAGGCCATGCCCACTGCCGCGGCCTCCTGCCCGATGGACAGGTGCGCGGGCCCAGCGTGGTTGTAGGTGACGCCCTTGTACGCGCCCTTGATCTTGATCTCGTTCAGGATCGTCTCGAACTCGCGGATCGCACACATGTCGCGCCAGATGTGCACCAGGTCATCGGGCGAGAACCGGTCGCACTCCTCGGCTATCGACCGGCTGTAGGCGTTGACCGGGATGTCGTGGAAGTGAATCGCACCTGGACGGAACACCTCGTTCGGGGTGACCGGGATGGACTTGGGCATCGAGATCTCTCCTAGGCCACTGGTCACTGAGCCTTGAGGATGGCTGCGCGCAACGCCTCGGCCACAGTCGGGTGCGGGAAGATGATCTCGCCGGCCTGCGCCAGGGTCATCTCGGCTTCGATCATCGCCCCGGCGGCGACGATGAACTCGCTCGACAGGTCCCCGATGGCGTGCACGCCGAGGATCTCTCCGTGGGTCGCACCGGCGAGCACCTTGACGAGTCCCGTCTCGTTCACGTGCTCGACCAGGAAACGACCGGCAAGCGCCATCGGCACCACGGCCTTCCGGTACCCGATGGCAGCCGCTTGCAGCTCCTCCTCGGTCTTGCCCACCATCGCTACCTCCGGGTGGGAGTAGATCACCGCCGGTATCGCGTCATAACGCATGCGATCAGGCCGGCCGAACATCGAGTTGACCGCGACGATCCCCTCGCGAACCGCCACGTGCGCGAGCATGTCTCGCCCGGTCACGTCGCCGCAGGCCCAGATGTTGGGCACGTTGGTGCGGCCCTGGTCGTCCACGCGAACGCCCCGGGCGGTCGCGTCGACACCGACCTCCTCCAGCCCGAGGTCGGTGACAACGGGAGTGCGGCCGGTGGCGTTGAGGATGTAGGTCGCCGAGTCGCTGTGCTGAGCGCTGGTGACATCTTGATAGTGCAGGGTGTCGCCGTCGATGCCCAGGACCAGGCAGGACAGCTGGATCTTGATGCCGCTTCGGCGCAGGATCTTGAGCAGCTCGTCGGCGATGTCACCGTCGCAGCCGGCGGCGAGCCTCGGCAACGCCTCGTACACCGTGACGTCGGCACCGACCTCGTGGAAGAAGGAGGCGAATTCCAGACCGATGTAGCCGCCACCGATGACCGCGATCCGCTCCGGCACCGCCGTGAGCTCGAATGCTGAGGTCGAGTCGAGAACACGCTCGCCGCCGATGCCGGAGATGGGCGGGATCGCTGGCCGTGAACCCGAGGCGATGAGAATGTTCGCGGCCTCGTGGCGATCGCCGGCGACCTCGATCGCGTTGCGGCCGACCAGGCGGCCGGCTCCGCGGAGCACCTCCACGCTCGTGTTGCGCAGCAGTGTCGACACGCCGCGCTTCAGCGTTCCGACGACGTTGTTCTTGCGTGCCACCAGCGCCGGCAGGTCGAAGCTGGGCGACTCGACGACGACGCCGAAGGCGGCTGCTTCGCGGTACTCGCGGAACAGTCGGGAGGAGCGCAGAAAGGTCTTCGCCGGGATGCACCCGACGTTGAGGCAGGTGCCACCCAGCTCAGCCTTCTCGACGATGGCCACGCTCTTGCCGAGACTGCCCGCATGGGCAGCGGCCTCGTACCCGCCGGGCCCGGCACCGATGACGATCAGATCAAGCACAGCGACTGCACGCTCGCGATCTTCTGCTTGAGGACGTTGAGGAACCTCGCCCCGGGTGCCCCGTCGATCGCCTGGTGGTCGAAGGTGACAGACAGGCCGATCGAGTCGATGAACTCGATCCCGCCATCGGGCTTGCGCACTGGCTTCAGTGCGATCGCGTCCACGCCGAGGATCGCGACCTGGGGCGGGTTGAGCACGGGCGTGAAGGACTCGATCCCGAGTACGCCGAGGTTGCTCACCGTGAAGGTCGCATCGGCCATGTCGTCGACCGCCAGCGTTCCCTCGACCGCCTGCGTGGCCAGGGAATTGAGCCGGTCCGACAGCTCGGCGATGCCGAGCTCCTCGCTGTTGCGGACCACCGGGACGACCAGTCCGCGCGGCGTATCGCAGGCGAAGCCCAGGTTGATGTGAGCGCGCTGGTACAGCCGGCCTTCAATCAGCTCCGCGTTGACCGCTGGGACCTCGAGCACGGCCTGGATCGCGCAGAACACGACCAGGTCGTCGATCGTGATGTCCGGCGTCCCGGGCGAGGCCTTGATCTCGCGGCGCAATGCCAGCAGCCCGGTGGCGTCGGCCGAGGCGTGCAGCGTGTACTGCGCGGTGCTCGCCAGTGACTCCCTGGTCCGTCGGGCTGTCCTCTCGCGCACGCCTGTGAGGCGGACCGGTGGAGGTATGAGATCGCACGCGCGGATCATGCCGCCCACACCCGAGCCTGCCCCCCTGAGCTCGTAACCGCTGTCGATCAAGCTGCGAGCGACACCTGTGACCGGCGGCGTAGAGAGCAGCTGAGCGCGCACATCCCTCTCCAGGATGCTCCCGCCCGGCCCGCTGCCGGACATCGGCGGCGGCTGGAAGCCGTGCTCGGCCGCAAAGCGTCGCGCTCGCGGGCTCATGCGCCCGGCGGCCAACGGGATGCCCGCCACCGGCGTTGCAGGCTGGGCCGCAGGCCATGTTCCGTTCGATGGCGGGATGACGCGCGTCCGATCGGCCCTGTCCTCGGGCGCTGGCGAAACCGTCGTGCCCGCCTGTGCCACGGCTGCCGGTTTGCCGTCGTTCGCGGCCGCCGCCCCAACCTTGGCCGATGAAACCGGCATCTGGGGCCGATAGTCCTCGATCGCCTCCCCGACCGCGCCGATGACGCATACGTTGGTGAAGACCGGCACCATCGCGCCGTCGTCGAAGAACAGCTCGAGCACGGTCCCGTCCGTGGGTGCCGTGAGATCGAAGGTGGCCTTGTCGGTCTCCATCTCGGCCAGAACCTCGCCCGCACGAACCGTGTCGCCCTTGTGCTTGTGCCAGGCCACGAGCAGGCATTGCTCCACGGTGTTGCCCAGCTTGGGCATCTCGACCGGCGTCGCCACGTGCTCAGTGCCTCTTGGCCGGTCCGCTGCGGGTGTTGTCAGCCATGCTGGTCGTCCGCGAGCGCGGGTGCCTGTGAGCGAGCCACCTTCAACAGCTCTCTTTCCGCCTCCGCGCACCAGTGCCCGTGCTCGAGCTTGGACGCAACGGTCGGGAAGGCGCCGCCGAGCTCGGCGAGTGACAGCAGGCCAACCTCGTGCAGAGAGGGATAGATCACGATCTTGCCGGCCATAATTCCGTCCCGCAGCGCCGCCAACCCAGCTTCTGCCCCCGCCATGCCGGAGATGGCGTCGAGCGACATGTTGGTGTCCAGCTGGCCAGCCGCGATCTTGTTCAACAGCACCTCCATGTCCCTCACGACCGAGCCGCTGGTTCCGAACATGTAGCAGCGGCGTGCGATGTAGGCATCCAGGTCGATCTCCTGGCGGGTCGCCACCGCGATCCCCGCAAAGATGTTGATCAGGCCCCGATCCCGGCTGCTGAGAACCGCGTCCGCGACCAATGACGGCACCGGCACGAGAATCAGGTGGTAGCTGAAGGTGCCGGCCACCGGCTCGGTGCTCGGGTTCAGCAGCCTCAGGCTCACGCCGTTGGCCTGTGCGAGCGGTTCGGCCTTGGCTCGCAACGACTCCAGACGTGCGTCGTCGAGGTCGGTGCCCACCACGGTGAGCCTATCCACGCCTGCGGACAGGCTGCGAAACACGTGCATTTGCCCCATTGGCCCGGCCGCGCCCACGGCCAGCACGCGGTCGCCTGGTCGCAGCTCGCCGGAGAGGGGGATCGTCGCGTAGGACTCCTCGGCCGAGCATCCGGCGGTTCCGACCCAGCGCGTCGCCTCATAGTGAACCCGGCCAACCCCAACCGACACCGGTTCCCCGATCGTGGCGCCAGCCAGGACGATGTTGATGATGGCCCCCACGGCGAGCTTGTCGTTCAGCGCGTCGATCGTCGGCTTGGATGCCCCGAAGTAGACAACGTCGTCGAAGGCCGCGTCGGCCAGGTCGTGCACGTCGCTCGCGCGCGTCACCACCACGTCCGGACCGGCCCAATCACAGTCGACCCCGGCTGCTGCGACGATGGTCACGGAGGCCGGCGCCTGACCAGGTTGCATCGCCTCGGCCAAGCCCATCACGGAGTGCCCGTCCTCGACGACCACCAGCAGCCGTCCGCCCGGGGCCAGCTTGCGCCGGTTTGTCGTGGAGTAGGAGCTCTCGACGCACGCCCACGGCTCCACCAACGCCACGGCCGACGCGCTGGGCTCCTCGGACACGGCGATCAGCGACCGAGTACCGGTGCCGGCGTCGACGACAACACGCTCGTCCATCAGCACGTACTCCTGGAGCCCGCCCTCGAAATTGTACCCGAAGGCGGCGTTGGAGCCTTTGGTGGGCAGATTGCGGTAGTCGGTCTGCACCAGGCAGCGTTCGCCCACCCTGTGCCCGGTGACCTCCCTGCCCACCGCCACGATCCGACACGACACCTCGTGTCCCGGTACGGTCGGCAGCTCGCCGGGCACGTAGCTCGAGATCTGCCCGAGCACTTCAGGCGCGATGCCCGACACGATCTCCCCCTTGCGGGGGTGGGCCGAGAACTGGTTCAGCAGCTTGAGGTCGGAGAAGCACAAGCCGACGGCTTCGACCTTGACCACGATCTGGTGGGCGCCGGGGCGTGGCACGTCCTTGCTGCGGTTGAGCACAAGACCTCGGGGTCCGATCAGCTGGACCGCGTACTGGATGGCCGGGAGAGCGGCGTCGTGTCGGTCTGGTGTCATCGTGTCCGTCTGGCGTGGTCGTGCATGACAGGAGGGCCGCTTCGGCGGCCGTCTCGGTGTGCGCATGTGATCACACACGATCGCGGCGACCACCCAATAGCCAACATTAGTGCAGCATCACCTGGCCGCCGGTCACCGGGAGCGCCTGGCCGGTCTCGTACTCCTGCTCGACCAGGTAGTAGATGGCCTTCATGACATCGGCCGTCGTGCACCCACGCTGCATGGGTACTTTGCTCGTGTAGTACCTCTTCACATCGTCCAGTGTCTGGGCGCCGGGGACCTTCCCGGCTTTGAGGTACTGAACGAACAGCCCGGTCTGCGGGTCCGACCACAAGGGTCCGTCCAACAAGTTGCCCGGGCAGACGGAGTTCACCTTGATCCCGTCGCCGACGAGCTCGAGGGCGAAGGACTGGGTCAGGCCGACTCCGCCGAACTTGCTGCCCGCATAGGCGAAGTTCTTCTCCGATCCGGTCAGGCCGGATTTCGAGTTGATCTGGATGATGTCGCTCCAGTGGTCGGGACGCACGCGGCGCGGGATCGCCATCACCGGCACCGCCTTCTGCACGCAAAGGAAGTAACCCTTGTAGTTCACCGCGGTGGACAGGTCGAAGTCGCGCTCGGTCTGGGTCTTGACACTGGCGGCCCTGAGCACGCCGGCGTTGGAGACGAGCAGGTCCAAGCCGCCGTAGGCGCGCACGACCTGGTGGATCATCTCGTCGACCGACGCCGCGTCGGCGACGTCGACATGCAGGCCGATCGCGCGTCCCTCGCCCCACTCCTGGGACAGGGCGTCCGCCGCCGCCTGCGCGCCGGCGTCGTTGACGTCCGCCATCGCGACATGGGCACCCTCGGCAACGAGGTCCTGCGCTATCTGCAGACCGAAGCCCTGCGCCGCGCCGGTCACAAGTGCCACCTTGCCCGCGACGCGCCCGGCACGGTTGCCGGAGGACGCCACCTGCCGTCGATAGGACTCGACCTCCCAGTCCTCGATGAACCGTCGCAGCTCGTCGCCGAGGCACTCGACCCCGCCCAGTCCTGCAGCGCCCGCCATGACCTCGATCGCGTCCTTGTAGACCTGGCGCACTGCGTCGGCCGCCGACCAGGTGTCGCCAGCGGCGAACAGCCCCAGTCCTTTGACCAGCACCACGTTGGGCAGCACCTCGTGCTGGCGCCGATACTCCGCGACGGCGTACGTCAGACGCTCCACCGGGTCATGGCGGGCCGCGTCCTCGAACCACAACGGGAAGGACCTGGAGTAGACGATCTGGTCGGGGAAGAGCGGGCCCCGCGCCGTCAGCGCCTGTCCGTCGCTCCCGCCGGCCAGGCGCATCGTCGAAGGTGAATCGTCCAGCGTGACAACCTTCAGGGCCTCGCCCGGGCTCAGCAGCACGCGCAGTGTCGGAGCGATCGTGTTGACCAGCTCGCGTGATCGGCTCGCAGCAACGGTGGCGACCATGCCGAAGGGTTCCGCGGACCTGGTCGGCTCCAGCACGCGCGCCAGCTCCTGGAACAACCAGTCGGTGCGGGCTCGGATCTCGTCAGGAACTTCGCCGCTGACAACCAGGCCGTGGTTGGCCATGATTATCGCCTCCGGGCCCTCCCGGCCCGTTCTGGCCCGGTAATCGCCGAGGGCTCGTTCCAGCGTCTTGGCGAGCAGGAACCCGGGGTCGACGGCGTCGATCCACAGCACCTGGTCACCCAGCTCACGCTTGAGGATCGCACCGCCGTCGCGCGAGCAGCCGAAAGCGTTGACCAGCGTCGGGTGCGTGTGCACGACGTAGCGGTCGGGGATCAGGTGGTGCAGCACTGCCTCGACCGAGGGACGCCGACCCTTCTCCGGCTCTACTCGGGCTGCGAGCACCGCCGCCTTGAACTGCTCCTCTCGCTGCTTGGGGTCGGTGCTGAGCGTGCTCTCCAGCAGCGTCTGCAGCGCAGTTCGATCCAGCTCGACGATGCCCTCCGGGCCGATCGTCGCGAGCGCGTAGCCGCTGGCCTTGACAAGCAGGTGGTCACCCAGCTTCACCGATGTGTTGCCCCCGCCGGCCAGCACGAATTCCGGGTTGGAGCCGTAGTAGTGGGACAGGTCGAGGAGGTGCTCGAGCGGGCTCGCCGTTGCATCGAACGACGGCCATGGCAGTGCGGGGGTCGTCACGGCTGCCTGGTCCTCGCTGATCCTGCAGTGCTGGTTGGCGCCATTGCGGCACTCCTGTCTCCGTCCGGTCGGCGGAACGCCTCGATGACCATCGAGCCCAGACGTGCCAGGGCATCGATTCGCTGTTCCTGCGTCGCGAAGCCCGGGCTCAGGTTACCCTGTGCGTCCACGTAACCTGTCCGTTCGCCCGCCGACAAGTACTGGTGCGCCGCCACGACGCACGCTCCCTCCCAGAACAGCTCCGCGACACGCGCGGAGAGGGGCACGCGGCCCCTGCACTCCGGCGTCATCGGGGCCAGCTCAAGCGTGTTGTGCTCGGTGCCGCCCAGCACGATGATCCCGGCGCGACGCAGTGCAGTCGCGTAGCGGTCCACGGTGGTGGTGGCGTTGCGGCTGGGGATGATCTCTGCGCACCAGATCTTTCGCGCGACCAGCGAAGAGACGAGCTCGTCGACCGAGGCCTCGAACAGGCACACGGGTGAGGCCCCATCGGCGAGGACCGGGTAGCACGGCACGCCGCCCAGAGCGAGAACCAGGGCGTACGCGGTGTCGGCGTCAAGGCAGGAGTCCTCGACGTAGGCGGGTCTGCCCGCCTTCATCAGCAGCGAGCGGATCTGGTTCTGAACCGTCACCGGGTCGTCGGGTGCCGCGCACTCCACACCGAGCACTCGCCGCAGTGTGCCCGACCGCTCTCCAGCCCCGACATCGGCGAACAGCGCCTCCTGGAACGCCTGGGCGACGTGGCGTTCCTGCAGGTACACCGAGGTGGGTGGAACCGCGTACCGGCGCGCCAGCGTCGAACGAATCGATGAGGCGGTGACAGTCGTGCGGACGCCGTGGCTCTCCAGCAGCGCGCTCACTCGTTGGACCATCGCTGTCATGCGGGCGCTGTCTGCGTCGCGGATCTGCTGCACGAGCCGCTGCGCCTCGGCCGCCATGGGGGCGAAGCCGGTGATCCCCTTGCCGCACAAGTACATGCGCCCCGGGTTGTCGGGATCGTTGACCTTCACTCCGGCGGCCTGCAGCTCTCCCACAAGGCTGATGATCTCCACCCCGAAAAGAGGGAAGATGCCGTGCGCGTGCGCGGAGTGCGCAAACCGTGCGTAGACGTCGAAGTCGTAGTAGTTGTTCGCTCCCAGGACTTCCAGCCCTGCGTCGGCGGCCAGGTCGACCGCCTGCTCGACGGTCTCGAACGCCGAGAAGTTGGGCGGCAGGTGAACGTGAACGTTGGCCCTCGGCTGCGTGCGCCGCGCGAGGTCGCCCCCCTCCGCTCTGTCCTGCTCAGGCGCGTCCTTGGCCACTCCGGCCGTGGGCGCGGGGATCCCGGGGAGTCTCTCAAAGGTGAGCTCGGGAAGCCCGCGCAGCAGCTCGAGAGCACCGGGAAACTCTGCGCCGCCCGTCATGACGGTCGCGGTCCGAGGTGGCTGCGCGGCGGGCATGGGGCCTTGCGACATGGCGGGTCTCGGCTCCTCGAGCGCCCGAGTCACCTGGAATTCTGGACGAAACTGGGGCGAAGGCTGGTCGCGGCAAGGGACCGCCTCGAACGTGCACGCACCATCGACACAGCTTGCCTTGGCCCCGGTGAGCACCGGTGCGATCCTCATTGTCGACTCTCCGCGGCCGGTCGCGGGGCGACCCGGGCCTCCGCGCGGCGCCAACTGTCCTCAGCGCCCGACGGCTGGTAGATCGCGCAGTCGCTGTGGGCGCGGACGACCGCTCGCATCTCGGTGAGCCCGCCCGCAATGGCACCGTGGGCGCGAGCTTGCACCAACAGGTTCCCCAGGGTGGTCGCCTCCGCCGGGCCGGCCACGACCGGCAGGCCAAGGGCGTCGGCGGTGAGCTGGCAGAGCAACTGGTTGTGAGAGCCGCCACCGACCAGGTGCACCACGTCGATGTCCTGTCCGGTCAAGGACCGGGCCTCTTCGATCGTGCGCCGGTGGGCGAGGGCCAGGCTGTCAAGGATGCAGCGGACGAGCGCGGCGGGCGTCTCGGGCAGTGGCTCGCCGCTCTGAGCGCAGGCGCTGACAATCCGGCGGGGCATGTCGCCGGGTGGCAGGAACGCGGGATCGTCGACGTCGATCAGCGACCGCAACCCGGGCAGCCGGGCCGCCTCGGCGATCAGACGTGAAAGACCGACCGACTCGCCGCCGCCCTCGAAGGCCCTGACGCACTCCTGCAGGAGCCAGAGGCCCATGACGTTTCGCAGGTAGCGGACCGTGCCGTCGACCCCGCGCTCGTTGGTGAAGTTGGCACGGCGGCTCGCGTCGGTGAGCACGGGCTGCTCCAGTTCGAGGCCGACCAGCGACCACGTTCCCGAGGCGATGAACGCGAAGTGCGCGGACGTGGCCGGAACCGCGACGACGGCAGACGCCGTGTCGTGCGAGCCCACGGTTGTGAGGCGGACCGGGCCATCAAGTGCGGTCTCGCGCAATACCTCGGGGAGGAGCTCGCCGGCCGGGTCGCCGGGGTGGCGGAGGGCGGGGAAGAGCTCACGGCGGATGCCGAGCTCGGCCATCAGATCGGCATCCCAGTCTCCACTCACGACCGACAGGAGCTGGGTCGTCGAGGCGTTCGTCACCTCGGCACCCACCTGACCGGTGAGCCAGTATCCGAAGAGGTCGGGCATCAGGAGCAGAGTGGCGGCCGCCTCGAGCTGGGCCGTGCCTGCGGCTGCGACAAGCTGGTTCAAGGTGTTGAACGGCAGCACCTGGATGCCGGTGCGCCGGTAGAGCTCGGCCGCGGGGATCCGGCGTAAGACGAGGTCGATGATGCCGTCCGTGCGCCGGTCCCGGTAGTGGACGGGGTTGCCGAAAAGCCGCCCGTCGCGATCGAGGAGCCCGAAGTCGACGCCCCAACTGTCGATGCCGACCGAGTCCAACCTGCCGACGTGCCTCCCGGCTTTTCGCAAACCGTCGAGGATGGAGCGGTAAAGCCCGAGGACGTCCCAGTGCAGCATCCCGTCAACGGTTACGGGCCCATTCCTGAACCGCGCCATCTCCTCCAAATGAAGCTTCTGGTCCCGCACGACGCCGAGGACCGCTCGGCCGCTTGAAGCGCCGAGATCGACGGCGACGTGGTGGGTTGTCGGTGACATCTGGCGCGTGCAGGCGGCGGTCACGCTGCCATCGGCGTGGAGCACGTTGCCGGTCGGGCTCGGGCTGCGCTCGCTCGCGAGGAATGCGGCGGCTTCGGCGAGGTGCGGTCCAAGATCGTCAGGTCGTGCCCACCAAGGATGCAGGCGATGCTGTGCCGATGGGCCGCGTGAGCGGCGATATCGACCGACGCGGTCGCTCCACCCAAGCCGAAGCGGCCACCGTCGAAGAGCGCCACGATCTCGTACTCTCGCGCCTGCCTCGGGTCGATGTCGACCGAGGCGCGCGGGCGCCCGAGCCGACAGGAGTGGTCGGGCAGCGCCTGGACGTCAGGACTGGCCACCATCCTCTTTCCTCAGGCGCTCCATCCCGCCTGAGCACCCCCGGCTCTGAGCTCCGTGATTCGTTCCGCGTAGCCGGATCGCGCGTAGGCAGCGAGCGGATCAGGGTCCAGATCCATCTCCTGGCGCACCTCGGCCAGCAGCGGGCGTACATCGGTGTTGTACGCGTCCATCAGGACTGCGTGCGCGCCCAGCACGTCACCGGACTCCTGACATTCCCGAAGCGTGTCCCGATCGACGAGCAGCGCCTTGGCCGTCGCCTCCTGCACGTTCATCACCGAGCGGATCTCGGCAGGAATCTTCGGCTCGAGGTTGTGACACTGGTCGAGCATGAAAGCCACGCCTGCGCCCGGATCGAGAGCCTGCGCAGCGACGATCTCGTTCATGATCCGGAAGAGCTGGAACGGATCCGCTGCGCCCACCATGAGGTCGTCGTCGGCGTAGAAGCGACTGTTGAAGTGGAAGCCTCCCAGCTTCCCGGCGCGGAGCAGCACTGCCACGATGAACTCGATATTGGTGCCCGGAGCGTGATGGCCGGTGTCGACCAGCACCTGCGCCCGCTCGCCGAGCCGGATGCAGTGGGCGAAGGAGGTGCCCCAGTCGGGCACATCGGTGGAGTAGAAAGCCGGCTCGAAGAACTTGTACTCGAGCAGCATCCGCATCCCCGAGGGCAGGGCCGCGTACACCTCGGCGAGGGCTTCGGCCAGACAGTCCTGGCGTCTGGCGAAGCTGTCCTGGCCCGGGTAGTTGGTGCCGTCGGCAAACCACAAGCTCAGGATCGTCGAGCCGGTCGCCTGTGCCACCCCGATGCACTCCAGCAGGTGCCCGAGCGCGAGCCGGCGAACCGCCGGGTCCGGGCTGCAGACGCTGCCCAGCTTGTACTCGGGTTCTTGGAACACGTTTGGGTTGACGGCACCGATCTCGAGCCCGACTCTTCGGGCATGGGCGGCCAAGTCGCCGTAGTCGTCAACCCGGTCCCAAGGGATGTGGATGGCCACCGACGGGGCGATGCCTGTGAAGCGATGGACCTGGGCCGCGTCGTCGATCTTCTCATAGGGGGTGCGCGCCACCCCGGGCTGGGCGAACACCTTGAAACGCGTGCCGGAGTTGCCGTAGGCCCAAGAAGGGGTCTCGATCCGCTGACGGCGCAGGACCTCTCGAACCGCAGATAGGTTGGTCATCTCTTCATCTCCTCATCGAATAGCGGGCGGACGCGCCCGGCGCCGGTAACCGTCAGTCAAGGTGGAAGATCTCCGGGACGGGCACGATGCCACGGTCGGGGGGCCCGCCGCCGAGCCCGACGAAGAACTCGGCCATCTCGGCCTGCCAGCGTGCGTTCACCGGGGCCGCATCCATCGCCCGCTGGGCCTGGCCCAGCTCCTCGCATTCGAAGTAGCCGGTCACAAGCCCGGTCTCGTCGAGGAAGAGGGAGTAGTTCTGCCAGCCGGCGGCCTGAAGCGCCTCGCGCATCTCCGGCCACACGGAGCGATGTCGCTCCTTGTACTCATCGAGGCGGTCCGGGTTCACCTGGAGGTGGAAACAGATCCGTTGCACGAAAGAAAGCTCCAGAGAGGCGAAGGGCACCGGCCGGAGCCGGCGCCCTTCGGGGCTCTTCTAGAAGTGGAACTGACCGATGTTCGACTTGTTGAAGACGAACGGCTTTCCGAGAAGGATCGTCTTGTCAGGTCCAACCGTGTACTTGCCCAGCTTGCCCGCGCTGAAGGTCTGCCCCACTGCGCTGGTGATGACACCGGAGGCGTAGTTCACTGCGGCGTATGCGGCGAGGTAGCCGAGGAAGGCCGGGTTCCAGAGGGCAAACTCCGGGCAGGTCCCGTCCAGGACGTACTTCCTCATCTGGTTGGGTGTGCCCAGGCCAGTGAGATGGACGATGCCCCGGTACTTGGCCGTGTCCAGCACCGCTGCCGCTGCGGCTACCCCGACGGTGGTCGGCGAGATGATTCCCGCGAGCTTCGGGTACGACGTGAGCAGGCCCTCGGTGACTTGCGTCGAGATGGCCGTGTCGTCCATGCCGTAGACGGTCTTGACGAGCTTGATGTGCGGGAACTTCTTGAGCTCGGTCTTCATGTAACCGATCCAGGCGTTCTGGTTGGTCGCCGTCGGGGCTGCCGAGACGATGGCGAGCTGGCCGGTGTCGTGCATCTCCGCGGCGATGATGTCGACCTCGATGTCGCCGATGTCCTTCGAGGCTGCCTGCTCGATCCAAAGGTCCCGGCACGTGGGCGCGTCAGAGTCGTACGTGACGACCGTGACTCCCCTGGCCATCGCTCCCTTGAGCGTTGGGCAGAGCGCGGCCGGGTCAGTGGCCGAGACGATCAGGATGTTGGCACCCTTGGTGATCGCCCCTTGGATGGCGGGGATCTGCGAGCTGGGTGTCGCGGCGGTCCCGCTGGTCTCGGTGCCGTGCTCGCCCAACGCCTTCAAGGCGAAGAGGGCTCCGCCGGTCTTGACGCTGTCGGACGTGTTGAAGTAGGGGTTGCCGAGGTTCTTTGGGATCACAAATGCCTTCAGGCCCTTCTCCAGTGGCCGAGACGACCTCGAGGCTGCCGTCGCCACGCCGGACACGGCGACCATGCTGGCTACCGCCAGGGCGACCGTTACCGCACAAAGCAGCGAAGTCCGTAGATGGCCGCTCTTAATGGGGTTGTTCATAACCTGAATCCTCCCTTTCAGTTCCGACCGAACAACAATCGGTTGGGTTACAGTTGCAAAAACAACACGCAACTACATTGACTCTACAGCTGCATTGGGTCGTCCGCAATAGGTCTTTCAGCGGGCAAAGTCGAAAGATCCGACCATCGGCCGTTTTCAGTGACCGGCACGGAGTAGGCCTGAATAGTTCTGCCTCTCTTCCTGGTATGTCTGAGGCGGAATTGTTCCGCGACACAACCCATGATTTGCAATTTCGTTTGTTCGACGACTTGAACTCGTCGCACGCACATATGTCTACACCTGAAGGGGGCATATCGCCCCAGATCGTCTCAAATAGGCTGCCCTCCTTGACCGGCTTTGCTACTGCTGTCGCCCGTCAGCCGCGGCTGGGCAACAGATCCGCCGTGCACAATGGCCGCCTCGGGCGCCTGTCTCTGCAGGCGGTGACGTCCGGCGCGCAGCCGCGAGCGGAATTCGGGCACGCTTGGCACCAGCACGCTGAGGAGCAACAGCCCCCCGATGACGATGCCGCTCGCCTGCTGGGGGAAGCCGGTCAAGAGCAGCGCGTCCAACAGGCCTGCGTAGATGAGCACGGCAAACACGACGCCGACCATGGAGCCCTTGCCGCCGAAGATCGACACGCCTCCCAACAGGACGATGGCCACCACGGAGAGGACCAGTCCCGTCCCGTTGTCGTACTCGGCGGTGGAAAGCTTGAAGGTGTAGAGGATCCCGGCTCCCGAGCAGACGATCCCTGAGACGATGTAGAGGATGGTCTTGGTGCGCTTGACCCGGACCCCTGAGAAGATTGCGGCCTCTTGATTGGCCCCCATGGCAAAGATCGAACGACCGAAGGGGGTGAAGTGGAGGACGGCGCCGAAGATGATCGCCAGCCCGAAGAAGATCACCGTCGAGTAGGAAAGGCCGATGCCGGGCACGCCGTACACCCCGATGTTGGTGTATGTGGCAGGGAAGTTCGAGACTATGTTCGAGCCGAGGAGAATCTCGCCGATGCCCGCGTAGAGCAGCATGGTGCCGATGGTCACGGCGATCGACGGCAGGCCGACGCGCGTGACGAGCACGCCGTTGAAGGCTCCCAGGACGGCGCCGCAGGCCAGGACCACCACGATGATCGCGGGCATCGGCCAGCCGTGCATCCAGAGGAGTCCGAGCAGGCTGCTCGCCAGGCCGAGGGTCGACGAAACCGAAAGGTCGATCTCGCCGGTGGCGACAATCAGCGTCATGGGCAGGGCCATGATCGCCAGCTCACCATTGGAGATGCCCATGTCGAAGAAGTTGTAACTAGTGAGGAACTCAGGCGACACCACCCGCCCGACGACGAAAACGGCCACGACCGCCGCAAGCAGGGCGACCTCCCAGCGCGCCAGGACCCGAAAGCGCGAGAGGCGGGCGAGCACGGTGCTGCTGGGCTGGGGTTCGCTGACCCCGGACGTGGGCTCAGGGTTCATGGCGGAACGTCCGCTTTCTCATCGCATTGGCAAGCCGGACGGCGAGCGTCCGGTCCAGCGTGATGGCCAGAACGAGGAGAAGACCGTCAAGGGCCGGATCCCAGAACGGCGAAACGTTGAGAGCGTAGAGGGCAGTGGCAATTGTGGAAAGGAGCAGAGCGCCGAATGCGGCGCCGATCACACTCCCGCTACCGCCGAAGATGGCGACACCGCCCACCACGACCGCTGTGACAACCGTCAGCTCGTACCCTGTGCCCGCGGTGGAATCGACCGTCCCGTAGTAGGTCGCCCAAAGGACCCCGGCGAGGCCGGCGATGGCGCCGCTGGCCACGTAGGAAGTGAAGACGCGCCGCCCGATCGGAATACCGACCAGGCGGGCTGCGTCCGGATTCGACCCGATGGCGTAGAGCTCGCGTCCCGACCGGAAAGAACGGAGGAAGTAGGCGCCGGCCGCTATGACCACCGCCACGCACATGGTGACGTACGGAACGCCGACGACCGAGTCGGAGCCGATCGCCAAGAAGTGGGCCGGCAGCGAGCTGGCGACCACCTCTCCTCCACCGATGATCGAGATGTCGATACCTCGAATGATGTAGAGGGTGGCCAGCGTGACGACCAGGCCCGGTACCCGGGCGAGGGCGGTGATGGCGCCGTTGACCACGCCGCATGCGACACCAATCCCGATGCCGGCGAGAAAGACCACCGGGATGGGGATCCCGTGCACCTGCCCGAAGAGGTTGGAAGAAACGTAAGCAGAGAGGCCCAGCACCGAGCCGACAGAGAGGTCCATCTGCCGGCTAACCACGACCATCGTCTCGCCGAGCGCCAGCAGGGCGTAGATCGTGGCGTTCAGCAGGATGAACTTGATGTTCTGCTGTCCCAGGAACCGTGGCTGAAGGCCTGTGGTCACGGCAATGAAGATGACCAGGACGGCGATGATCCCGTACTCCCGGAGTCGGAAGACCAAGTCGACCAGCCGTTGCGGGCTTTCGGTTGCCTGTACCAAGGTTCCGTCCAGGTTCGTCATCTCGACCGCCAGCTGCGGGTGGTGCCGTCAGGCAGCTGTGGACTCATGGTGTGTGATGTCCCGTCGCGTCGGTCGTGACCAGGTCGCCGACGGCCGCAGTCTGCCCTGTGGCCGCCGCCACGATGTGTTCCTCGGAGACCTCACTGTGGGAGAACTCGGCGACGAGCCGTCCCTCCCTCATGACAAGGGTCCGGTTGCCCATCCGCAGGACCTCCGGGAGCTCCGACGAGATCATCAGCACCGCGACCGCCTCCTCGGCCGCGAGTGCCTCTAGGAGGCGGTGGACCTCCGCCTTGGTCGCGACGTCGATACCCCGGGTTGGTTCGTCGACGATGAGAAGCGAAGGGTGCCGCCCGAGCCATTTCGCGAGGACGAGCTTCTGCTGGTTCCCACCGGACAGGGTGGAAGCGTTGCCGGTGATCCGTCCGTACTTGAGGAGGAGCCGGCTCGCCCAGTCGGAGGCAAAGCGGCGCTCGAGGGCGCCCCAGATGAGCCCTGAACGTTTCAAGTGGTCGTAGGAGGCAAGGGCGATGTTGCGGTCGATCGCCATCGCCATGACCAGCCCCTGCTGGCGTCGGTCCTCGGGAACAAAACCGACGCCGGCCGCGATCGCAGCGGTCGGCGACCCCGATCGCAGCGGTCGTCCGTTGACCGACACGCGTCCGGCATCGCGGTGGTCGATCCCGAAGATGGCCCGTGCCACTTCGCTCCGGCCGGCCCCGACCAGGCCGGCGAGCACGACGATCTCACCCGCGTGTACGGTGAAGGACACGTCGGTGAAGACGCCCTCTCGGCTCAGGTGCTCGACAGCGAGGACGACATCGCCGATTCGCTGCCCACCCGCGCCAGCCCGGTCGACCACCTCGCGCCCCACCATCGCCTGGACAAGGTCGTCTGCGACCAGCCCGGCGAGCGGCCGGGTGAAAACGTGGCGACCGTCGCGCATCACCGTCACCCGCTGGCAGAGGTCGAAGACTTCCTGGAGGCGATGGGAGATGAAGAGCACCGCTTTGCCTTCGCGCCGGAGCGTCTCGATCATCTCGAAGAGCCGGTTGACCTCGTGGGCGGAAAGTGATGCGGTCGGCTCGTCCATCACGATGATGGACGCGTTCAGCGAGACCGCTTTGGTGATCTCCATTATCTGTTGGTCGGCGACCGAGAGCCCGCGCGATCCGACGCGGGTCGAGACGGACGCCGAGACGTTCGACAATGACGGCGATCTGCTCGTTCATCGACTTGAAGTCGATGCGGCGCCCGCGGCGCAGCGGTTCGCGCCCGATGAACACGTTCTCGGCGACACTGAGGTCTGGGAACACCGATGCTTCCTGGTGGATGACGGCGATCCCCACCGCCCGAGAAGCGGCGGGGCCGTCCAGGGTCACCTCCCGGCCGTTGACAACGAGCCGTCCGCTCTCGGGCTGGTGGACGCCCGCCAGGACCTTGACCAGGGTCGACTTGCCGGCCCCGTTCTCGCCGACGAGGCCGTGGGTCTCGCCCCAGTGCAGCTCGATGTCGCCGTCGACCAACGCTTGCACAGCGCCGAACGACTTGGTCGCATGCTTGAGGACGAGAGCGGGTCGGTCCTCTCCAGGTGAGCTCGTGGGGTCGGCCACCGCAGGCTGGGCGCCATCGGCAAATGGCTCGCCCTCTCCTTGGTCAACGGCCCGGTAGAAACTAGCCGTGGGGTCGCCCGGAGGCGTGTCGCCAGCCGTCATCTCGACGCTCTCGCCCACAGCCCACCCTCGGGCCCGACGGCTCGGTCGCCCAGACCGTCTGGGTGCCATCCGCCGCACAGTTGCCTGCCTTGTTCCTGCTGCTTACCTTGTCCCTGTCTTGCGGCGAAGGCCGTCGTGTACGGTGTCAACCGCCATGTCGTCGCCGTCTCCCAAGCCTTTCCGCCCTGCCGGTTCAGCGACATCCCCAAGTCTCAGTTTTCTCCAGAGAAGGAATGAATCGTTTCAAAGCGGGCACACAACAAATGAATTCCTCGATCCCTTCGGGGTAACCGCCAGTACATCCCCAGGTGAATGTGACCCGATTCACTTTGCTGAAACTTTTACGGGAGCGAACGCTAACGACGTGGCCAGTCGCTGTCAAGGCACCGTGTGATGACCAACGGCTGCCTCCCCACGAGCCTTCACGACGGACTCCGGTGAACCGGCGGGGACCAGCGGAGAGGCGTCGCTCAAGCGCCTCTGGCATCGATCGAGCTTCTGCCAAGCGTCGGGTCACCATCCGCGAGGTCGCCAGCCTTGCGCAAGTGTCCATCGGCACGGTGTCGAACGTGCTCAACAACCCTTCGGTCGTGTCTCCGACCACTCGCAGGCGGGTTCTCGATGCGATCGACTCGACGCGGTTCGTGCGCAACACCGCAGCACACCAGCTGAGAGTGGGCAAAAGCCGCACGATCGGGGTGGTCCTCCTCGACATTGCGAACCCGTTTTTCACCGAAGTAGTCCGCGGCGTCGAGCACGTGCTGCGTGATCAGGACTACGTCTTGATGCTCTGCTCTACCGACGAGTCGGCCAACCGCGAGCAACGCTACTTCCGCGTGCTCGAGGAGCATCGTGTCGACGGCCTTCTGGTTTGCCCGGTCGACAGCGACCTTGAAAGCGCTGTGGCACTGGTGGCTCGCGGCATCCCGACGGTGCTGCTGGATCGGGACGGCAGCAGCCACGGGCTGTGCTCTGCGGCGGTAGACGACATCCGAGGTGCCGAACTTGCCGCAGACCATCTCTTCGATCTGGGGCACGAGGCGATCGCACTGGTCAACGGTCCGGCGACGATTCGGCAGTGCATCGACCGGAAGGAGGGTGCTCGCCGGTCGGTCCAGCGGGCTCGCCACTGCCGCAGCGCCTCGCTCCAAGAGATCGTCGTGGGTGCTCTCACCATCGACCAAGGCGAAGCTGCGGTGGCGACGCTCCTCGCTGCCGAGCCCCGCCCGAGCGCGGTGATGTGCGCCAACGACCTTCTCGCCTTTGGGGTGCTCCGGGGGCTCGCCGTGGCTGGCGTCGCTGTTCCCGAAGAGATGGCCGTCGTCGGCTACGACGACGTGGTGTTCGCCTCCATGCTGTCGCCCTCGCTCAGCTCTGTGCGCCAGCCAAAGTACGAGCTCGGCGTCGCCGCCGCCGAGCTGCTTCTCGAGGAGGTGACCGGCGCTCCGCATGAGCATCGGGCCGTCCGATTCGAACCCGAGCTCGTCGTACGTGCATCGAGCACACCCCGGCCCGGGGGCGTTCCCCGAGCACTGCTCAGCCCTTAGGAACCCGGTGCGAACCCAGTGAGGAGGCCGACCCGCTCCTCGAGCGATCTTCGGGCGACGAGCGGACGCCATCGCCTTCTACAGATGTGTGGGTCCGAACCGCAAAGCGGTCCCGTCTCGAAGCTCGATGAGCCCAAACGGCGAGCTTCATGAAGTCGCCACCGGTGCAGTTCGACGACCACACCCACCGGATGGTCGAGGACGTCGCCGACAACTCCTGTCCGCCCCGGCACGGAGGTGGATCCCAGAGCAGCGCCGATCAGCTGGGTCGCGACCGCTCTTCCCACCAGGCGTCTAGGCGTCGCAGGATCTCCTCCTCGCCGAGTAGTCCCTCGTCCAGGCGAATCTGCAACAGGAGCTCGAGCGCCGCGCCGACATCTCGGCCGGGAGGGATGCCGAGATGTTCCATCACCGCGACACCGTCCAGTTGCGGGCGTATGGAGTCCAGCTCCTCGCGCTCACGAAGCTCGCCGAGGCGTCGCTCGAGCTCGTCCATCCGTGAGCCGAGCTCCCTCGCCTTGGCCTGGTTGCGGGTCGTGCAGTCGCAACGGGTCAGCTCGTTCAGACGGCCGAGCAACGGGCCGGCGTCGTGCGCGTAGCGGCGTGCCGCCGAGTCGGTCCAGCCCATCTTGTAGGTGTGGAACCGCAGATGAAGCTCCACGAGCTGCTCGACGTCGTCGATGACTTCGCTCGGATAACGCAGCTCCTGCATTCGCTTTCGCGTCATCCTCGCCCCGACGACGTCGTGGTGGTGGAAGTGCACCCCGCCGGGACCAATCGAGCGCGTCAACGGCTTGCCGACGTCATGAAAGAGCGCCGCCAAGCGAAGAGTCCTGTCGGGTCTCGTCTTCTCGACGACGGCGATCGTATGGGCGAGGACGTCCTTGTGCCGCTGAACCGGGTCCTGCTCGAGGGCGAGAGCCGGAAGCTCGGGAAGGAACTCCTCTGCCAGCCCCGTGTTGACGATGAACCAGAGCCCCGGCGACGGATTGGGCAACACGAGCAGTTTGTCCAACTCGTCCCTGATCCGCTCCCTGGAGACGATCCCGAGGCGTGACCCCATGGTCTCGACAGCCGTCACGAGCTCCGCGTCGGGCCTGAGGCCGTAACCGGCGATGAACCGGGCGGCCCGTAACATGCGCAGAGGATCGTCTGAGAACGACACCTCGGGATCGAGCGGGGTGCGCAACCGCCTCGCCGCGAGATCGGTGATGCCGTCGAATGGATCAACCAGCACGAGATCCGGCAGACTGAGCGCCATCGCGTTCACGGTGAAGTCCCGGCGCGACAGGTCGGTCTCGATGTCGCTGCCGAATCGGACCTCGGGCTTGCGGGAGTCGGGCACGTAGGCTTCCGCCCTGTGCGTCGTGATCTCGAAACGACGTCCGGCGCGCATGAGCCCAATGGTCCCGAAGCGCTTGCCCTGGTTCCACATGGCATCGCTCATGTCAGAGACCAACGTCTCGATCTCATCGGGGGTCGCGTCCGTCGTAAGGTCGATGTCAACGTCCAGGCCCGGTTCTAGGCCCCCGGGCCGCCCAGCGATTCCGTCGCGTACGGGCCCTCCGACTAGGAAGACCCGCTTGCCGGCGGC
Organism: uncultured Acidimicrobiaceae bacterium; assembly: GCA_963841155.1. Lineage (GTDB taxonomy): Bacteria > Actinomycetota > Acidimicrobiia > Acidimicrobiales > Bog-793 > Fen-455. The sequence continues at coordinate 173,394 of CAWJBM010000004.1, forward strand.
CAGGAAGCGTTCCGCAATCGGCCGCGTCGCCTCGAGAACCGGGCGGAGGCGCTCGGGAACCACGGTCGGAGAGGCTGGTTCCCGGCTCATCTTGCGAACGCAGCCCGGTGGTATCGACCGGCCGTCGTGATGACCTCGCGTACATGCTCAGTTATCTCGCCGTCTGAGGCGGGCTCGGGACGGTAATCGACCCCCCCGAGCGCAGCTACGCACGCACCGACGGAAGCCGCCAGCGAGGTGAGGTCGTAGCCGCCTTCGAGAAATGCTACGAGCCGCCCGCGTGGCACCAAGCGCACTGCCCGGGCGGTCAAGTCCGCAAAGTCGCCCGCGGTGAGCCCGAGGTCGGTCAATGGATCGGCTCGATGCGCATCGAATCCCGCCGAGATGAGCAGCCAGCCCGGAGCGAACTCCTCAGCCAGCGGCGCAACCACGTCGTCAAACGCCAAACGGTAGGCGTCGCCTCCGGTTCCAGCAGGAAACGGCATGTTCACCGTCGCGCCCTTCCCAGGGCCGGTTCCGATCTCGCTCAACGACCCGGTCCCGGGATAGAAGGGGAACTGATGGAGCGACACGTAAAGGACATCAGAACGCTCATAGAAGAGCTCCTGGGTCCCGTTGCCGTGGTGGGCATCCCAGTCGAGAACCATGACGCGCTCGCCTTGTGCGGCGATCAACGCGGCAGTGACGGCAACATTGTTGAACAAGCAGAAGCCCATTGCTCTCGCCCCAAGCGCGTGATGCCCGGGAGGTCGCACCGCGAGAAAAGCGCCGTCGCCTTCTCCTCTGCGGAGGCGTTCGACTGCGTCCAGGCCGGCGCCCGCAGCCCGCAGGGCTGCGTCAAACGAAGCAGGGACGGCGACAGTGTCCTGGTCGAGGTGTCCGCCCCCCCTGAGGCAATGATCCTCGATGCGCTCGATGTACGACGGGTCGTGAACGATCTCGAGTTCTCCTCGTGTTGCCCGCCGGGGCTCGAACGGGACGATCACCGCAGCGGCAGGCGAGCCTTCGACGCCGGCGAAGACTGCCTCCAGGCGCTCGGCACGCTCAGGGTGCCACCTTCCTGTGGCGTGTGCTGCGAACTCCTCGTGACGTCCGAACAGCACTACCATTCCACGACCGTACCGCTCCCGCGCCCGATGTGCGGTGGCGATCGCATGGTCGTTCCGGTGCCACAAAGTTCTTCCGATCTCCCCCTTGGCAGTATGAGCACTCCCCGCGCCGATAGGCTCGCTGCGTCTCGCGTGTCCGATCGGAGGACAAGACTACCGTTGCCGTCCGCCACATGGCTCAGCGATGCCCGGTCGGCGTTCATGCCGCTTGGGCGGTTCACCGCGCGGGCTGGGGTCGTCCTTGTCGCCATGCTGCTCGCCACGGGGCCCACTGGCCTCTCGCACCCTGCCGGAGCCCAGCCAGGGGGGGGCGGCGTCGTCTCACTGACCTCTCAGGACGCCTGGGTGCAGACCTCGCGCGTGCCGGTTCGGCTCGGCCTCAGGGTGCGTTCGTCGATTCCACCCTCAAATCTCTTGATCAGCGTGGCACTGTACACCGAGCCCGACGGATCGTCGCTCGCGAGTCGTGACGAGTTCGATGCGACCCTCGCAGGCCAGCTTGCAGGGCTTTCCCAACTCTCGCCTTACAAGTTCTCGCTGAGTTCGATAAGAAACGCCAGTCAGTCCCTGGAGATCTACGTCGTAGGCTCGGGCCTCCCCGGCCGGGTCCCGGCCAAAGTGCCCGGCGATCGAATCTTCCAGCTTCCGTGCCCGCAGCGTTACGGCGGCTGCGGTGGCGTCTACCCGCTCCAGGTGTCCCTCGTCGACACTTTGACCGGCCAGCCGGTGGACTCCTTCACGACGTACCTGATCGTCGTCCCCTCGTCGGTTACGCCACAAGAGCGGCTCCGTTTCTCGTTCATCCTGCCGGTGGGGGCTTCGGTGGCGCTCACCGCCGCTGGAAGGCCAGCTGTGTCCTCCCGGACCCTTGCCGTGCTCGAGACGATCGAGCACTCAGAGACGAGCTGGCCCAAGGCACCACTGACCGTTGACCTCTACGGACAGACGCTTCTGGCCCTCGCTCGGAGCAAGAAGTACTCGAGTCTTGTGAGCACAATCGCCTCCCACGACCCGGGCACGCTTGTGGCCGGTCCCTTCAGTGCCGTCGATCCAACCCAGCTGATCCGGGCCGGTCTCGAGAACGACCTGGCAAGCCAGCTCGTACTTGGCAACGAGATCTTCACCGATGCGCTCCACCTCCGTGGGAGCCCGCGTGTCTACGTAGCGACGACACCGGTCGGCACGCACGGCCTCGCGGCTCTCGCCGCTGACGGCGTCACGCAGATCGTGGTCCCGGAAGGCAACCTCGAGTCGCTCACGAGCGACGGGCCAGCAGCGGTGCAGTGGCCTTACACGCTTTCGGCACCGTTTCGCATTGCAGGATCCACCGTTCAGGGCTTGCAAGCCGACACTGGCTTGGCGGCACATCTGACTGGATCCGCGAGCTCGGCGCTGCGAGCGCAACAATTGCTCGCTGACCTGGCGGAGCTCTACTTCGACTCGCCGAATTATCCGCAACTTAGAGGCGTGGCGCTTGTCGCTTCTGAATCCTGGGCACCAGCACCTGGATTCCTCAGTGCGACGCTGCAGGGACTCCAGTCGAGCCCCATCGTCACAACCGTGCCGATCGGCCAGCTCTTCCAGACGGTCCCACGGGGAACCTGCCAAGAACCGCCCAGCGTCGCAAGCGGTTGCTCGGCCGCCGTCCGCTCGATCGTGAGCCCGCCGCCCAGCTCCGGTGGGCCGATCACCAGCGCCCAAGTGCAAGCGGCGCGCACTGAGGTCGCGGAGCTGTCCTCGATCATTCCGGGTGACACCACGCTGACCAACAACCTCAATGACGCGATCCTGTTGGCCGAAACCGCGGGGCTCGATCCCGGCACCCGCCAGGCGTACCTTTCTGCGTCGCTCGCCACGATGAGCAAGCTCGACTCCAAGCTCAGCCTGCCGGCGGGCCGGACTGTGACAGTGACCTCGTCACCCGCCAGGTTCCCGATCGCCATCGCCTCGGGCTCGAGGACGCCGCTTCACGCCATTTTGGTGGTCTCGGGTGCGAATCTGATCTCGTCGATCAACGCCCGGGTCGTACTGAAGCGTGGCACGACGAGCTTCATCGTCCGCTTGAGGACACGCACGTCAGGCGATTCTCGCCTTCTGCTGCAACTTCTCTCGCCAACTGGTCGTCTCGAGCTTGCACGCGCCGAGCTCACGATCCGATCCACGGCGATCTCGGGTGTCGCGATCGCGTTGACCGTCGGTGCAGCGGCCTTCCTCCTGTTCTGGTGGTTCCGGTCCGCGTCGCGTCGTCGGCGGCGACACGCCTCCAGACATGGCCCAAGCCAGCCGGACGAACCGACACCGGGTACCGTTCCGGAACCGGCCTCGTGAGGAGCAGGCGGCGGCATTCTCACGGCCGCGGCGATCATCGGACGATCTACCGGGGACGCCTGCCTCGTACCCTGCCCGGGATACCTGCGCCCGCAGGGCTCACAAGGTCCCGGGATACCGCGCCAGGTGCCGTCAGCCCCGTCGCGCGTCCAATGCCGAAGGGCGCCGCTCGTAGCGTGCGGCCGCGCCCAGGCCTGGGCACGGCGACCGCCTATGTCGCAGCCGGCACGCTCATCTCGCGAATCACCGGGCTCCTGCGCATTCTCGTCGCGATCTACGCGCTCGGGTACTCGACTCTTTCCGACTCATTCAACCTCGCCAACAACACGCCGAACATCGTGCACGATCTCGTGCTCGGCGGGATCCTCACAGCCACCTTCGTCCCGGTGTTCGTCTCTCGCCTCGCGACACGCTCCGAGCAAGAGGCCGTCGAATCGATCTCCGCCGTGCTGACCCTGGCGGCCTGTGTGCTTCTCGTCGCAACCGTTGTGTTCTTCCTCGCCGCTCCGTTGATCATCGACTTGTACACCGTCGGCAGTCACGGGCCCGGGATCGTCGCCGAGCGTCAGGTCGCCACCTCGCTGCTTCGGCTCTTCGCGCCCCAGCTGCTCGCGTACGGCGCTATCAGCCTGATCACCGCGGTGTTGAACACCGCTCGTCGCTTCTCCGCGCCGGCCTTCGCCCCGATCCTCAACAACGTCGTCGCCATCGGCATCCTCATGGCCTTCGCCGCCACCGCCCACACTCACAGCCTTGCCGCGGTCCAGCACGACCATCGGCTGCTCCTGCTGCTCGGCGTCGGTACGACGATGGGCGTTGTCGTCCAGGCTGCGGCACTCGTCCCCAGCTTGTTGCACTGCGGCCTGCGAGTGCGTCCACGGTGGCGACCAAGTGACCCCGCCGTGCGCGAGATCGTCAATCTCTCGGGCTGGACCTTCGGGTTCGTCATCGCAAATCAGGCTGCAGTCTTTGTGGTGTCGGCAATCGCGGTGAGAATCGGTGCGGCCACCCTCACCGCTTACACCTACGCGTCAATCTTCTTCCAGCTGCCTTTTGGCATAGTCGCGGTCTCGGTCATGACCACGATCGCGCCCGTACTTGCGTCACGCTTCGCCGGAGGTGACACCGCCGGCTTCGCCGAGCAGTTCGGACTCGGGCTTCGTCGCACGCTGGCGGGCGTGATCCCAGCCGTCGTCGGCTATCTACTTTTGGCCCGGCCCGCCATCTCGCTCATCTCCTTGGGGGCCGGGAGCGCCCACCACTCGAGCGGGGCGCACCTCACGGCAACGATGCTCGAGCTCCTTGCGTTGGGCTTGCCCGGGTACTGTATATATCTGCTCGCGATCCTGGCCTTCCAGGCCATGCGCGACACGCGCACCCCCTTCTTCCTCTACCTGTTGGAGAACGGGTTGAACATCTTGCTCGCGTTCGGATTCCGCAGCACCCTCGGGGCAAAGGGGCTGGCCTTGTCACTCTCCGTCGCCTACACGGTCGCCGCGTTGGCAGCGCTGATCGTTCTGCGGACCCGGGTAGGCGGCCTCGGCGGCTTCAGCGTGGTCCGTTACGTGTCGCGCACGGTGATCTGCTCACTTGTCATGGCCTTCGTCGTAGCCCTGGTTCTCGCAGGAGTCGGATCGAACCAGGGGTTCGGCCTGTTGGTGCGCGTGATTGCAGGCGTCTTCGCAGGCGTGCTCGCCTACGCGCTTGCAGCAGGACTCGCCGGGACTCTTGCCGGCTGGCAGAATTCGAGGCGGCGGCACACGATTGCCGGAAGGGGAACCCATGGCCGGGATAAGAGTCGTTACCGATAGCGCGGCGGATATTCCCACGAGCCTCGCCGCCGAATATGACATCCGGATCGTCCCACTCGACGTTCGGCTGGGTGACTGGGGACCCGACGAGATGAGGCTGATCGAGCCCTCCGAGTTCTGGCGCCGGTGTGCCATGACAAGCGTCCTGCCCGAGACCTCGGCGCCGTCACCCGGCGCGTTCGCTGAGAGCTTCACGCAGGCGGCGGACGACGGATGCACCAGCGTCGTGTGTCTCACGCTCTCGTCGGGGCTTTCCTCGACCTACCAAGCCGCTTGCGCCGGTGCTGACGAGGTGCGCGGACGAATCGACGTCCGGGTTGTGGACACTCGTACCGTGACCTTGGGCCAGGCGATGGTCGTACTGGAAGCGGCAAGGGTCGCCACGGCCACAGACGATCTCGGCGCCACCGAGGCAGCCGCCCGGGCGGTTGTCCCGAGGATCCGCGTGTTCGGGGCCCTCGACACCATGGACAACGTCCGAAAGGGCGGCCGGATAGGGGCAGCGAGGGCTCTCTTGGGTTCGCTCTTGTCGATCAAGCCGATCATCGAGATCCGAGACGGTGTCGCCGAAGCCGAGTCGCGGCAACGAACACGTGCGGGCTCGCTCGAGTATCTCGTCAACAAGTTGAAACAGGCCGGCAAGCTGGACGGTCTCGCGATAGCACACGCCGCGGCACCGGATCTCGACGTCTTCCTGGAGATGCTCACCGGGATATTCCCCCGGGAAGACATTCTCATCAACTACATCGGTCCGGTCATCGGGACCCACGCCGGCCCAAGGTGCATAGGCGTCTGCTATCGGCTCGCGGAAACCGTGGGCGGCTAACCTACTGGACATGACTTCTGAGCCGGCCCCCCGAGACGACTGGGCTGCACAGCTCACTGACAAGGTCGGACAGGTGGTCGAGCTCGTTCGTGACCACACCGTGCGGCCAGTGCAGAAGCTTGTCCGCGCGGCCGTCTTCGGGGTGTTGGCCTTCTCCGTCGTGGTCTTTGTCATCGTGGCGGTCATCATTGGTGTCGTTCGCCTTCTCAACAACGAGGTCTTCGACCAACGCGTTTGGGCGAGCTACCTGTTGATCGGCGGAATCTTCGTTGTGGTCGGGACGTTGATCTCCAGGATGCGCCACAGCCGGAGCTAGCCGGCCGGCAAGAAGGGAAGAGGGCACAAATGGAGTCGGCCGAGATACGTGACGTGGTGGTTCTCGGCTCGGGGCCCGCTGGCTTGACTGCAGCGATCTACTCGGCGCGCGCCGACCTGCGACCGCTGGTCCTCGAAGGCGAGCCGTCGTCCTCGAGCGATCAACCTGGTGGCCAGCTCATGCTGACGACAGACGTTGAGAATTTCCCCGGCTTCGCCCACGGAGTGCTCGGTCCCGAGCTCATGATGTCGATGCGAGCCCAGGCCGTACGCTTCGGCGCGGAGATCCTGACGGAGAGGGCGTCGAAAGTCGACCTGGCTTCGACGCCGTTGGGCATCTGGATCGGTGATCGGAATCTGCCCGAGCCGACACTAAGGTCAAGAACGCTCATCATCGCGACCGGGGCGCGCTCACTCATGCTCGGTCTCCAGAACGAGGCTCGCTTGCTCGGTCATGGAGTTTCGACCTGTGCGACTTGTGATGGGTTCTTCTTCCGGGACAAGCAGATCGTCGTCGTAGGTGGCGGCGACTCCGCGCTCGAGGAAGCGCTCTTCCTCACCAAGTTCGGTGATTCGGTGACAGTCGTCCACCGTCGCAAGGAGTTGCGAGCGTCCAAGATCATGCAGGATCGGGCATTCCGAAATGAGAAGATCAGATTCCGCTGGGACTCAACTGTCGTCGACGTGCTCGGCGACGAACGCTTGACCGGATTGCGACTGCGGGACGTCAACACCGGTGAGGAGTCGGATATCGTCGCCGATGGCGTCTTCGTTGCCATCGGGCATGCTCCGAGCACGGAGCTGTTCGCCGGACAGCTCGAGACCGATGAAGCAGGTTATCTCGTCAGTCGTGAAGGCACGAAGACCAACGTCCCAGGTGTGTTCGCGTGTGGCGATGTCCAGGATCATGTCTACCGGCAGGCGGTCACGGCGGCCGGTTCCGGTTGCATGGCCGCAATTGATGCCGAGCGATATCTGTCGTCACTCGCGCAAAGCTGACCACAAGGAGATTGGAATGAACGACGTCATCACCGTCAGTGACGACACTTTCGACGAGGCTGTTGGCCTTTCGGACATCCCGGTAATGGTTGACTTCTGGGCTGAATGGTGTGGGCCCTGCAAGATGGTGGCGCCCATTCTCGACGAAATCGCCAGCGCTCACAGCGGCAGGCTCAAAGTGGCGAAGCTGAACGTCGACGACAATCCCCGGACCGCTCAGCGGTTCCAGGTGATGAGCATCCCGACCTTGCTTCTGTTCAAGAACGGCGAGACACAAGCCCGGATCGTGGGAGCAAAAAGCAAGTCACAGATTCTGTCGGAGTTCGAGCCCCTTCTCTGACAAGCAAAGTCAGTCGAGGCGACAAGGGCTCGCGCTACCGGCCTTTGCCCGTCGTCTCCTACGATGTCGGAGATGATCGAAGTGCCAGAGAGCCCGTGCTCATGAGCCGTGCTCGGACGGTACCTACAGGGGAAGATCTCCTGCCGCTTCGTGAGGGCGACTCCGGTGAGGCGGTCGCCGACCTGCAAGAGCGGCTCGGGCGGCTCGGATTCGAGCATGGACGTGACGAGTCCGGGGTCTACGGTCCCGGGACCGCAGCAACCGTGCAAGTGTTCCAGGCCCAGCGAGGCCTGCGCATCGACGGTGTCTGCGACTACCAGACGTGGTCGAGCCTCGTCGAAGCGGGCTTTCGCTTGGGCGACCGGCTCCTTTACCGCCGCAGCCCGATGCTGCAGGGAGACGACGTCGCCGAGATGCAGCGACGGCTGAGCGGGCTCGGGTTCGATCCGGGCGGCGTCGACGGAATCTTCGGCGACAGTACTCATGCCGCGATCGCCGAGTTCCAACGCAACCTAGGACTCGTGACAGACGGGATCTGCGGCCCGCTGACGCTCTCGGAGCTGACCCGTGTTGCGCCTGTCCGGGGAGGTGCGGACCTCGTGACTCCGTTGCGAGAACAACTCAAGGTCACTGCGGCACCGGCAACTCTCAGCTGCAAGAAGATCGCCATCGGGGAAGAGGGTGGTTTCGCGACCGGTGTTGCAGCGGTTCGCCGAGCGCTCCTCCTCGCCGGGGCACGGTCGCTCGAGCTGCACGACCCGGACCCGTTAGCACAGGCCTCGGCGGCAAACACGGCCATGGTGGACTGTTATGTCGGTCTTCGGCTGGACCCCGGCCATGAGTCTGCCAAGGCTTACTTCTACCGGGGCTTTCGTTATGAGTCGGCGGCGAGCCGGCACCTGGCCGAGCTGCTCGTGAAGCAAGCGGCGGGCCGGCTCGACCTGCACGACGCCGGGGCACATGGCATGGCTGAGGTCATACTCCGGCGAACAGCCATGCCAGCTGTCGTGCTCGAGCTGGGAGCGCCGCATCAGGTGGCCATGAAGACCTCGGGTCTTGGAGAAGCAGTTCGGGAGTCCCTCGAACGTTGGCTGTCCACGAGCGAAGAGTGATGTGATCCACAACCTCATGCACAGGTTGTGGATCAACTTGGACCAACAGTAGAGGTCAAGAAGGTAACGACAAAGTAAACTTTCGGTGAGACCGGTGGAAGAAAAGGGCCTCTGACCAGGTCAGATAGATGTTTCTACTTGTTCAGAGCCAATCGTGATCTGATTCACACCCTGGGGACGACCGTTGCCCTATCGACATCCCCCGAGCGCGGGCGACGATCTCAAGTAGAGGTCTCTCCGACGATGACCCGGTAGATGCGTTCGAGGTCGTCCAACGTGGCGAACTCGATTACAAGTTTGCCTCGCTTCCCGCCCATGTCGACCTTGACCCGCGTATTGAGTCGGTCTTCCAACAGTTCCTCGAGATCGTGCACGCCTGGTGGCCGAAGCGAACGCACGAGCTTCGGCGCGGGGGTCTCGGGCGGAGCAGTGTGATCTCCAGCGAGTACACCGATCCGGTTCCCGGCATCATCGAGAGCTTCTTCGAAGCCACCCTCTTCGGCCTGCGCTTCTCGGATCTCGCTGCGGACGAGCTCCTCCAGCGAGCGAACAGAAAGACCGCGGTGGATCGCCTCGTTGGCAAGCCGCTCCTGCAGGATTCGATCCGGCGTGCCGAGCAACGAACGTGCATGGCCGGCGCTGAGCTGGCCGTCACGCACAAACCGCTGGACTGTCGGAGGGAGCTGGAAAAGCCGCAATGCGTTGGTGATCCCGGCCCTGGAGCGGCCCACCTTGCGAGCAACTTCCTCGTGCGTCAGGTTGAATTCCTCGATCAACTGTTGATACGCGCCGGCTTCGTCGAGAGGGTTGAGATCCTCGCGATGCAGATTCTCCACCAGAGCCTCTTCAAGGCTCATCGCATCGTCGGCCTGATGGACCAGCGCAGGTATCGACTGGAGTCCTGCGCGGCACGCGGCGCGGAAGCGACGTTCTCCCGCGATCATCTCGTATTCATCCGGCCCGACCTCTCGTACGAGCACAGGCTGAAGAATGCCTACGGCCTTGATCGAGTCGACGAGTGCGGACAGGCCCTGCTCCCCAAACTGGTTACGAGGCTGGAACGGGTTGGGACGAATATGGGAAAGCGGCACATCACGGAGCATGGAACCGGTGGCGGTACCCGGTGACGGCGGGATGAGCGCCCCCAGCCCCTTGCCCAGACCGCTACGCCTGACCACCACTGACCTCCTTCGCGAGTTCGCGATAGGCAATGGCACCTCTTGACGAGGGCGAATGGATTGTGATCGGCTCGCCGAACGACGGCGACTCCGAGATCCGAACCGTCCGAGGAATCACGTTCTTGCAGACCGCATCACCGAAATGGGTGCGAACCTCCGCGACGACGTGATCGGCCAATCTCGTCCGCGAGTCGTACATCGTCAATACCATGGCCGAAACCTCTAGCTCGGGGTTCAGGTTGCATCTGACGAGCTCGACGTTCCTGAGCAGCTGACCAACGCCCTCCAAGGCGTAGTACTCGCACTGAATCGGCACGAGCACCTCGCTCGCCGCAGCAAGGGCGTTGACCGTGATGAGCCCCAAGGAGGGCGGGCAGTCGATCAAGATGTAACCGAAGTCCTCCCGGATAGGGGCGAGCACTCGCTTCAGCCGAAGCTCTCTGCTGAACGCCGAAACCAGCTCGATCTCCGCTCCGGCTAGATCGATGGTTGCCGGCGCCAGGAACAGGTTCTTGATGTTCGTCGGCTCGACACAATCTTCGAGTGCGACATCGTGAAGAAGGACGTCATACATCGAGAAATCAAAGTTCCGAGCCTCGATCCCAAGCCCGGTCGTGGCGTTGCCCTGCGGGTCAAGATCGACGATCAGCACCCGGTAGCCGAGATCGGCGAGGGCAGCACCAAGGTTCACTGTGGTCGTCGTCTTGCCGACGCCTCCCTTCTGGTTGGCCACTGCGATCACTCTCGGTAGCGCTCGCACGGATTGCTCCGTGGGCTGCTTGCGTACGACCTGTGCCCGACCGGTCGGTTCTGAAAGCTCGGATCGCACAGGCGCGTCGGCCGTCGGATTCCCGGGCTCGATCTCTTCTTTCCCGTCTTGATCCTCTTGGTCGTTCATCGCACCTTCGGTTCGAGGAAATCTGTTCCACGTGAAACATCTGCGAGCCGAACGACTGAAAGACCGTCGTGCTGGGCGGGCAGGATGGGCTCAACGGGAGCATAACGCGCGAGCCTCGACACGACTCGATGACTGTCGGCAGAGTCGCGCTCTGACACCATGACTCAGCTACGGCCCGCCGAGCAGCTGCTCGAGCCGGGCAGCGACCGAACGATAACAAGAGACAGGGATCAAGTGCACACCTTGGAAGATCTTGAGGTCCTGGATCGCCAGCACCAGATCGCAAGCGGCCTCGATTCCCGCCTTCGGATCCCGATCCACTTGCTCGACGAGCTCACTGGGAATGTCTATGTCAGGAATCGTCCTGGCCAAGTTGCGCGCCATTGCGGAACTCGCCAAGACAATGACACCCGCATACACGGCCATCTGTGGTTGCACTCGTTCGCTCCAGCGCAACAACGCTTCGGGCGAGAAGCCGACCTGCACGAACAGGAAGTCGGCTTCCCGTTTCCAATCAGGCAGCTCGCCGAAGCCGACGACCGCGCCCAGACGCAACTTCCTGGCCCCGGAGAATCCCGCAGTGCCTTCGAACACCCGGGCCTCGGCCAGCATCGTCCGGACGGTGAGCTCGCTGGTGCGGCCGCCTGTTCGCGGTTCGTCGCCGCGGACCAGGAGGAACTGATCCACTCCGTACGCTGCGGCCGTCAGCAGATCCCGCTGGAACCCGAGCAGGTTGCGGTCTCTCGCATTCAAGCAGGCGATAGAGCGGCCGCCCATTGCCTCGACTTCGTGTGCGACCGCGACACTTGAGACCGTTGCTCGACCGATGTGGTTGTCCGGGATGAGAAATGTCCCGGCAATCGAGCTCAGGACTCCGATCTGGTGCCTGACGTGCTTGAGGTCCGGCCGAGTAGGGGGCTCGATCTCGCAGACAAGCTCGAAGCCCGGCGGTGCCATCGGGCCTACATTATCGAGGCGTGAACTTCGGCAGCGGCAATCAAGGAAAGAGCGGTCGCTTCGCTGGGATCCCCGGCCGGCGAGGGTAGCGTTCCGAACAGGGGCATACCTGTCGGAGCACGGCAAACCCGAATGTCTCCCGTAGTCCGAGCTCCGGTGCCAGTCCGAGCTTCGCACACCCCTCCACTGGCCACCGATCCGCTGTCGAGCTCATCTCCTTCATGCCGGCAGCGGCGCAGAGATCCTGGGCGGGGGGTTCGGATACCACCAGTCTGCCCCCGACCCGGAGGAGCGGTGCCGCGCACTCGGCTGTCACGGCGGGAGGACCGAAGCTTCTCGCCACAACCGCCGCGAAGCTTCCCCGGTAGTTATCGTCTCGCCCGAGCCGTTCGGCCCGAACATTGACGACTTCCACTCGCGCTGATAGCTGGAGCTCCTCAACGGCCCAGCGCAGGAAGTCGGCAGAACGTCGCGCCGAGTCGACCAGGACGAGACGAAGCTCCTGGTCTTCGACAGCAAGCACAAGGCCGGGCAGCCCGCCACCAGATCCGAGCTCGAGAACGGGGCCGTTCACGACTTCGAGCGAAAGAGCTCGCAGGAACCCCTCCGAATGCGCCCTTTGCACGGCGAAAGGCAGCTTGCCGATTAGTGACCGCCGTCGCGCCTCGGTGAGCACCTTCTCAAGGCGATCGTAAGCTCCCGACCACGCCATAAGTCAGATCTTTCCTTGGCCAAGATCCGGGTGCAGGCTCCATTCGTGCCGTTCAGCCCAGATCGGCAGCCTCGGAAGATCGGTCGCCATCCTCCTCCGTCGAGATGACGGAGGATTCCTGGGCCGAGGACGCCGAGGCTGGACGGATGATGACGTAGCGGCGCGGCTCTACCCCCTCAGAGGCGGTCTCCAACCCCTCAATGTCGTTGACCGTGTCGTGAACTACCTTCCGGTCTGATGGCGACATCGGCTCGAGTGCCTCGGAGACGCCGGTTCGTAGCACATCAGCAGCGGCCTCTCGCGCGAATTGGCGCAGCGCTGCAGCCCGGCGCTCACGGTAGCCACCGACGTCCACGACAATCCTGCTCGTGTGCTCCTCGGTGTGCCTTTGGACGACCGTCCTAGTCAACTCTTGCAAAGCCTCAACCGTCGCACCCCTCGGGCCGACCAAGAGCCCGAGGTTGTCCCCGTCCACGCTGATGTAGATGCCGTCATCATCGGTTCGACGCGCACTCGTTGTGGCGTCGAGCCCGAACCGGGCGACGATCTCCCTGACGAAGTCAGTTGCGAGCTCCTGCTGGGTCTCGATGCTCATCTGCGCCTCCTTAGACAATCCAGGGTCACGACCGGCTTCACTCGAAGCTTCCACGGCGATTCCCTCTGAGCTGCTAGCAAGTCGTCCCCGGCCTCCGCGTCTTCGCGAGCGCGAGCGTTGTCGAGCACCTGCTGTCGAAGTGCCACCGAGGTCGGCATTCGCACCCGCATCTTCCGCGTCTTGTTGCGCGGGCCGGGCACGTGGTGTTCGCGAACCGTTCTGACCGGACCCGTGACCCTGGCGGGTCCGGTCGCGGGTTGTTCCTGGAACAGAACCCGCGGTGGCCACGCGGTCCTCATCGCTCTCGACTCTCTCGGCCGACTTGCGGGCCGGGCTCTCGGGACGGCCGGCTTGTCGCCGGCGCCCGCGCTCGCCACCAACCGTGGCACCCTGCGGCCGGCGTGAGGGTCGTTTCGCCCGGGGCTGAACCGGGCGCACCCGCGCTCTGATCCTCGCACCAGTTCTCCGAAAACCGAACATCCCCGATTTCGGCTCTTCCACCACGACGATCTCAGCGTCCGTCTCGGCTACGCCTAGCTGGTCAAGTGCCGCCTCGACAGCTTCCTGCACTGTTCTACCGGTCATTTCGACCCATTCCACGGGCTATCGGCCCCTTCGCGGTCGCTTGTCCCTCGAACGAGGCTGTGACTTCGTCCCACCGCCTGAGCGGGCAGAACCGGATGCCCGCTGTTGATTCGGCTTCTTCGCGGCCGACCCACTCCTCGAGCCGTTCTGGTTCATCGGCGGCTTCGAGCCATTCGCCGTGCCGCGCTTGGATCCACTCGTCCCAACGGACCTTGGCCTCGGAGCGGACCTCTGGGTTTCCTCGATCGCCGGTCGGGACGAGCTGGCACCTCCGGCCGCGTCGCGCATCCGGGCGAGGAAACCTCCACCGCTTGCAGCGTCCCGAGGTCCTCCACCGGTCCTGCGAGGACCCCCGGCGTCGCCTGTGCCCACGCTGGGAACGGGTGTGTCCGCGTGCCTGCGTTTGGTGAGCTCTTCGATGGCGCCAACGATCGTCGGATCATGCTTGTACATCCACTCCTGCTGCGCGACACGGAACAGGCTCGAAACGATGAAGTAGACACCGACACCGGCAGGGAGCGCGATGTAGATCACGAGGAAGATGAGCGGCATGTACTTCTGCATCTGCTGCATCTGCTGGTTCGCAGCAGCGGCGGCGGGGTTACGCGTCGTGACCTGCCAGATCGACACGTACTGGAGGCCCACTGCTATCAGCACCAGCAACGCGTAGGGGATGACATCCACGACATGCGGCTGGTGCGTGCGAACCGAATCCGCGAGGTTTATGCCAAGGGCGTGCATCTGGCCATGGGCCGAGACGAGGTCGCGGTACATCCGGCTCGTCTTCGGGATGTTCTGCGGTGTCGCCACGACGCGCAGCTTGCCGTCGACGTAGATCTTCTGTCCCTTTGAGTTGAGCAGGTCCGCCGTCTTCGCGAGGCCCCGAACGACATCGTAGAGAACAATCAGGATCGGGAACTGGAGGAACATCGGCAGGCAGCCACCGGTCGGGTTCACTCCGTTCTCGCGATAAAGCGCCATCACCTCCTCGTTCATCTTCTGACGCAGTTCTTGACGCTCTGCCACGGGCATCCCGGGCTTTGCCTTGTAACGCGTCTGGATCTTCTTCATCTCCGGCGCCAGAAGCTGCATCCGCATCATGGAACGGGCGCTGGCTCGCGTCAGGGGGAAGACGACGATCATCACCACGATGGTCAGCAGAGCGATCGCTACCGCGTAATTGGGGACCAGGCCGTAGAAGAACGCGAGTACGTAGCCGATGAGAACAAAGATCGGGTGCAGGGCCGTTCCGAGGATGGAAGTGCCTGCTTTCGCCGTGTGTGTGGTAGCAGAGAGCATGTCGGGCCTCAGCTCGGAACCGGATCGAAGCCCCGGCTGCCGAACGGGCGACATCGGGCGACGCGCTTGATCGCCAACCAGGTTCCCCGAACAGGACCGTGCAGCTCGACGGCCTCTATGGCATAAGCCGAGCAGGAGGGAACATGGCGGCATGGCGACGGTCGGCCCGCGCGCAGTGCCTGGTAGGCGTGCAAGCACAGGAGCAGTGCCCTGGCGGACGCGGTCGGCTCAGACCTGACATTGGTCATCGAGCGCCCACCTGGCCCGCTCGCTGCATTGCTTCGATCACTCTTGCCCTCAGCTCCTGGAACGGAAGGTCGCGAACCTCATGGTCAATGCCCACGAGGTATGTCCCCGCAGGAATTGACGCCGTGACCTCAACCACGACTGCGCGCAACCGACGACGACAGCGATTGCGCTCGACTGCGGTTCCCACCTTACGGGGTACCGCGAATGCGACTCGCCGCGCCCCGTCAGTCTTCTGTGCTGGTACGAACTGTACCCTTACCGGACCCGACCGGACCCGTCGCTTCGAGCCACGCAGCTCAGCGAACGCCCTTCGGCCACGAACCGGGCGCGGGCGCGGCACATGAGGCTCTGCATCAAGAACTGGCAGTCCAGTGCCCATTGTCGTCGGGAGTCGAACCGGTGCCGCAGGGTCATTCAAGCCGACAGCCGGACACGTCCGCGGCGGCGGCGCGCCTTGATGACTGCACGGCCCGCGCGCGTGGACATCCGATGGCGAAAGCCGTGCCTTCTCGCTCTCTTGCGGGTGTTGGGTTGGAACGTCTGCTTCATCTCAGCCTCGATTCGTCGTTCCGGTGCCGCGCGTTTGGGAATGTCTCCAGACGCGGCGGTGGGCCAGTGAAGCACGTGTAGTCGCTCCGCCGACATGAGCACTGCAACTGGCGCGCGAAAACACAAGTCCACCAGACGGCAGGGACCGGCCCAGGCAATTTCAGCGCACGATCCGCCTCGGGGCCAAGCAGCAGCCCTTCGGCAGGCACCGCACTGGCGTTGTACGATTCGGGCACACCCTGCGTGCTCGCCCCGCCGTCCACACCTGTGGATGCTGGTGTGGAGAACTTCTCGACCGGAGGGCCTCGAGCTGGTGACAGAAGCACAACAACTGTGGAATGACTGTTCGGACTCCCTGCGTTCGCAGGTGTCTGAGGCAACTTGGCGCGCGTGGTTCTCCGCGATCCGACCAGTGGCAGTCGCGAACGGAACCCTGGTCCTCGCCGTACCAAGTGGCGTTGTCCGTGACCGGCTGGAAGGTCGCTTCCATGGCCTTGTCCATGATGCCCTTCTCGACACCTCGGGCAAGGAGGTCCAATTCCGTTTCGACGTGCAGATCGACGACCCTGGGCCAGAAGAGCTCGTGCTGAGCAAGGATGAAGCTCTGCACAATCCAGTCGAGCCGGCACCCTCCAGCCCTGTGGCACACAACGGACAGGCTGTCCCGGCGCGGGTCAGACACGCGTCAGCTGCTGATGACGTTCCGCTCAACCCGAAGTACACCTTCGACACCTTTGTCACCGGGCCTTCTAATCGTTTCGCACATGCCGCCGCGCTGTCGGTGGCCGAAGCACCTGCTCGCTCGTACAACCCCCTGTTCGTGTACGGAGCCGCGGGTTTGGGCAAGACACACCTGCTGCAGGCTGTAGGCAACTATGTACGCGAGAACTTTGCGAGGATGAGGGTCCGTTACGTGTCGACTGAGACCTTCATGAACGAGTTCGTGGAAACACTTCGCGCCAAGGACGACATGGGGGCCTTCCGCAGGCGATATCGCGAATGCGACTTGCTGCTCATCGACGACGTCCAGTTCATGGACAAGAAGGAGTCACTGCAGGAGGAGCTCTTCCACACGTTCAATTCCTTGTACGGCTCTTCCAAGCAGATCGTTCTCACGTCCGATCGCGCACCGCGCGCGATCGCGACTTTGGAGGATCGTCTCCGCAGCAGGCTGTTGTCAGGCCTCACCACCGACATCCAACCACCTGAACTTGAGACGCGAATCGCGATCCTGCGTACCAAGGCCGAGCACGAGCACGCCGTCGTCGGTGACGACGTGCTCGACTTCATTGCTACCAAGGTCAAAGAGAACATTCGTGAGCTCGAAGGCGCGCTCATTCGCGTGACGGCCTACGCCAGTCTGAACCGCCAACTACTCACCCGTGAGCTCGCCGAGTCCGTCCTGGCGGACTTCGTCGGCTCCAGCCAGCCTCGCCAGATCACTGCCCACCAGATCATTGAGATCAGTGCTCGCCATTTCGGCTTCAGCATCGATGAGCTCATCGGCCCCAGCCGACGGCGTCCGCTCGTCATCGCTCGCCAGATCGCGATGTACCTGTTCCGAGAACTCACTGACTTCAGCTATCCCGCCATCGGACGGGAATTCAGCGACCGTGACCATACCACGGTAATCCACGCCGTCGAGAAGATCTCTGCACTCATGAAAGAACGTCGACAAGTGTATGACCAGGTCACCGAACTCAGCATTCAGATCAAGAACGGTTTATGATCTGTGGATAACGTCTTGAGAACAGTGGATTACGTGCTTGTTCCTCCCCAGGTGTCAACCGGCGCAGCCGACGACCTGTGTGATCGGAGGATAACCCTGCTGAGGCTAGGACCCTCCCGAGCAGGAGAAGACCTGCACTATCCACAATCCCCAGCCTCTACTACTCCTATTGTCTTTTATCCTAATTTGAAAGGAGTAGAGCCCTCGTGAAGTTTCGTGCCGATCGTGACACACTTCTCGAGACCCTCGTCACCGCGGCGAGGGCCACGAGTGCTCGTTCCGGACCCAGTTTCGGCATCGTAGGCTTACGGCTTGCCTTGCGCGGGCAGCAGTTGGACGTGTGCGGTTCGGATCCAGATCTCGTCATAGAGGCTCGTTGCGAGGTCCTGGGCGATACGGACGGGTCGGTGCTTGTGCCATCACGTCTGGCGGTCGACATCGTCCGATCATTCGAGCCGGGGGCCGTGACCGTGGTGGCGCGTGACGAGGAGGTTCAATTCTCTTCGGGAAGAGCCGAATTCCTGGTCAGGGTTGCGATTGGTGCAGAAATCACACGGCTCGGCGTACCGGAGCAAGAAGGAATCGAAATCCCCGGAGCCGTTTTTGCTGATGGCTTGCGACAGGTTGTCCGCGCGGCGCTGGTCGACGACTCACGGGCACCACAGCTCACCGGTGTGCTCATGGTTGCTACAGAAGGGGGCCTGAGACTTATCGCCACAGACTCCTATCGCCTCGCATTCCGCGATTTTACAGGAATGACGGCCATGGAACCTGGTCGTCAAGTTCTTGTCCCTGCGAAGGCGCTCGCAGAGGTTCAGCGACTGGCCACAAGCTCAAGACCAGATACAGACCGTACGATCGTCTTCCGTTACAGCGATCTTGACGCGGTTTTCGATCTCACCGACGTTCGCATCACCACGCGACTTCTTCGCGGTCAGTTCCCAGAAGTTGAGCGACTGATCCCCGCGTCTTACGCGTATCACTTGCACGTTGGACGAGACGACATGGAAGCGGCGTTGCGCAGGGTTCGCCTCGTCGTGAGAGACACGAAAGACGCCACGACGCCGGTACGGCTTGGCTTGCATGCAGGTGGCGTCGACCTTACTGTGCTCACGCCCGAGAGCGGCCGAGCCGAGGAGAGTGTCGAAGGTGAATTCGAGGGTGACGATCTCACCGTGGCTTTCAATCCAAGTTACTTGTTGGACGGCGTGGATGCAGTTCGATCCGACACTTTGATCTTGGAGGTAAACGATCCCGGCAAACCGGCTCTCGTGCGAGGCGAGGGTGAGGACGAATACCGTTATCTGCTTATGCCAGTGAAGGTGTCCTGAGCCGAGCTGGAAATCCGTATGGATGAGACGGTGATCGTACGGCTCGAGCTGCACGACTTTCGCAACTTTGATGTCGTCGATTTTTCCCCGTCACCGGACGGATTGACCGTTATTCAGGGAGAAAACGGCGCTGGAAAGTCGAGCCTGCTCGAGGCAATCGTCTACACCTCGACGCTTCAGTCATTTCGAGGAGCACCTCGTGAGGCGATCGTGCGGCAAGGTGCAGCTCAGGCCAACGTCCGCTGTGACGTCCTGGCAGGTAGGCGAAAGGTAGAGATCGAGATAGAGGTGTTGCCCGGCCGGCGCGACCGCGCTTGGCACAACGCACAAAGGGTGCCCGGCATACGCGGCCTTCTGGAAGTCCTTCGAACGACCCTCTTCACTCCGGACGATCTCGTGCTGGTAAAGGGTGCGCCGAGCGGACGTCGCGATTTTCTAGACGACGTGCTGGTCAAGTCACATCCACGACTCGGTGCTGATCGAGCGGCGCTGGACCGCGTGCTCCGGCACCGTAACGCGCTGCTGCGCCAGCTCGGCGGTCGTCTCGATTCAGAAGCCGCCGCGACGCTGGACATCTGGGACGATCGACTGGCTCAGATCGGTGAGCGTCTGGCTTGCTCGCGTGTTGAGCTAGTGGAGGATTTGTCGCCGTACGCCGGCGAAGCCTTTTCGATCCTCGCCGCCGACGCCGGCAGCTTCAAGATGCGTTATGTCCGTTCCTGGGATGGATCCTTGAGCGACGCACTCGCGTCAGCGCGCCAGGAAGACCTCCGACGAACGACGACGACCGTTGGTCCACAGCGCGACGAGGTCGAAATCGAAGCCGGCGGACTCGACGCGCGCACGCGCCTGTCACAAGGACGTCAACGATGCGTCGCCCTTTCCCTGCGCCTCGCGAGCCACCGCTTCATGACTACGATCACAGGCGCCGCGCCAGTGCTGCTTCTGGACGACGCCTTTTCCGAGCTGGACGAAGGGACCGCTCGGGCGCTCGTGGGCGAGTTGCCCGGCGGCCAGGCCCTCTTGACCACAGCCGGCGAGTTGCCGCCGGGAGCTGCGCCAAGACTCGTTGTCCGCCTGGTCGGCGGTAGGCTCGAGCAGTGAGGCGTCGTTGGACAGAGCCCGTTCGCGTGCATGACGGGGACAACACGGGCCGCCTCGAGGAACAGGATCCAGGTGCGGGTCCGGCCATGCCCATCGGCACCGCCCTTGACCGGTTACTGCGTCAGCGTGGCATGGAAGATGCCCTTGTGCTCGGGCGTGTCGCCAGCTGCTGGGAGGACGTGGTCGGTCCCGAAGTTGCGCGTCAGGTGCACCCGCAACTAGTTCGCGACGGCGAACTTCTCGTGTCGGTCGATCACCCTGCTTGGGCGACCGAGCTCGAGCTCGCAGGTTCCGCCGTGCTGAGCCGCCTCGCCGAACAACTCGGAGACATGGCTCCGCAACGCCTCAGCGTCCGTGTGGTGCCGGGCTCGCGCAGGTAGACTGTAGACATCGTCGGGAGTCGTACCCGCCTCCGTCAAGGGTCCATCTCCGGCCTGGCTCGCCCGCCATCGTTGGAAGGTCGCGCCTATGGGCTTGGACTGCGACAAGGGGGTTAGCACCGACCGACCTGATGACGCGGATTTCAAGAAGGAGCACGACAACGTGGTTTCAAAGCCGGTGACGCCCGCTTCGTACGAAGCGGAGGACATCACTGTGCTCGAGGGTTTGGAGCCTGTCCGACTGCGACCAGGCATGTTCATCGGCTCAACAGGACCCACCGGCCTTCACCATTTGGTCTGGGAAGTCGTCGACAACGCCGTCGACGAGGCGATGGCCGGGTACTGCACCCGCATCGAGGTGACGTTGCTCGCCAACGGTGGCTGCCGCGTGAGCGACAACGGGCGTGGCATCCCTGTAGAACCCATTCCGGGCTACCCGGACAAGACTGCGGCGGAGGTTGTGCTCACGGTCTTGCACGCGGGAGGCAAGTTTGGTGGCTCGAGCTACAAGGTCTCAGGCGGCCTCCACGGTGTCGGGGTGTCGGTCGTCAATGCCTTGTCAACGCGCCTCGTGCTCGAGATCGATCGGGGTGGCAACCGGCATCGAATGGAATTCGTCAACGGCGGCACGACGGAAGGCCCACTCGAGATTGTCGGATCCTCACCAAGAGGCCGGACAGGCACGTCGGTTACTTTCTGGCCGGATCCCACGGTCTTCGAAGAGACAGAGTTCAGGGCCCAAACCGTGCTCGAACGGTTGCAAGTCATGGCCTTTCTCAACAGGGGCCTCGAGATCCGGTTCAAAGATGAGCGCCCGGCGCACCAGGCCGAGGAGACCTATCGCTATACAGGCGGGATCGTCGACTACGTGAAGCACCTCAACACCTCCAAGGAGTCTCTGTTCCGGAAAGTGGCCGCCTTCCTCCAGGCGGAGACCGACCAAGAGGTAGAGGTCGCTTTGCAGTGGAACACCGGCTACTACGAGAGCATCTACTCGTACGCGAACGGCATCGCGACCGGTGAAGGCGGCATGCACGAAGAGGGCTTCAAGAAAGGTCTCACCAACGTCGTCAACAAGTACGCGCGGCAGCGCAACCTCGTGAAGGAATCCGGGGACAACCTCACCGGCGAGGACATCCGTGAAGGACTCACGGCGATCGTGTCAGTGAGGATGACCAATCCGCAGTTTGAAGGCCAAACCAAGGCCAAGCTGGGCAACGTGTCCATCCGGTCGCTGGTGGAGAAGGCCACGAACGAGAAGCTCGCCGAATGGCTCGAGGAAAACCCGAAAGAAGCGGGCCAAATCGTGCAGAAAGCGTTGCTTGCTCAGCGCTCGCGCGTGGCTGCGCGTCAAGCGCGGGACCTCACCAGGCGCAAGAACGCCTTGGACGGCGCGGGTCTTCCGGGCAAGCTCGTCGACTGTTCATCGCGCGACCCACGCGAGTCCGAACTGTTCATAGTCGAGGGTCTTTCAGCGCTCGGTACTGCGCAGGACGCGCGGAACCCCCGCACCCAGGCGATCTTGCCCATCAGGGGCAAGATACTGAACGTCGAAAAGGCCCGGGCCGACAAGATACTGAAGAACGCAGAGATCCAAGCACTGATCCTGGCAATCGGCGCCGGGGTGGCAGAGGACTTCGACCTTGTCAAGATCCGGTACCACAAGGTGATCCTGCTTGCTGACGCGGACGTCGACGGTTCGCACATACGAACTTTGTTGTTGACGTTCTTCATGCGCCAGATGAAGACCCTCATCGAGTCAGGCCATGTGTACGTTGCCCAGCCACCGCTGTACTCCACTCTGATCGGCAACACGAAGGTCTACCTGAAAGACGACATCGAACGGGCACGCTTTGTCGCCGAGCATCCGAATCACACAAAGGAGTTCCAGCGCCTGAAGGGACTCGGGGAGATGGACTTCACCGAGCTCCGGGACACTACGATCGACCCCGGTCTCCGGTCCCTCCTGCAAGTGACGATGGAGCAAGCGTCGATTGCGGACGACATTTGCTCGATCCTCATGGGCGACGACGTCGACGTGCGCCGCACTTACATCCAGACCCACGCGAAGGACGTTCGTTTCCTAGACATCTGATTTTCGGCGCCGCCAGATCAGCCGTGATCGGCAGGCGCTCCAACATCGAAACGAGTAGGGAAGGCAGTCCAGGTCATGGCACGAGGCAACGGGAGCAGTTCGGGCACATCGGACGTGCGCGCACCGGGGCACGACGGCGACGGCACGGTCATTGGTGCGATCGAGCCGATCGAGATCCAAGAGGAGATGGAGCGTTCCTTCCTCGAGTACTCGATGTCGGTCATCGTGTCGAGGGCACTTCCGGACGTGCGTGACGGCCTGAAACCGGTTCACCGCCGGATCCTCTACGGGATGTCGGACACCGGGCTGAGGCCGGACCGTCCGCACGCCAAGTGCGCCAAGGTAGTGGGCGACGTCATGGGTCGCTTCCATCCCCACGGCGACATGGCGATCTACGACGCCTTGGCACGAATGGCCCAGGATTTCAGCCTGCGGCATCCGCTCATCGACGGCCACGGGAACTTCGGTGCTCCGGGGCCGGAGGCCGGCCCCGCAGCGATGCGCTACACCGAGTGCCGGCTAGCCCCGCTCGCGCTCGCGCTGCTCGACGGTATCGACGAAGGGACCGTCGACTTCATCCCCAATTACGACGGCAACGAGGTTCAACCGGTCGTCCTGCCTGCCCGCTTTCCGAACCTCTTGGTCAACGGCTCCCAAGGCATCGCCGTTGGCATGGCGACCAACATTCCCCCCCACAACCTCGGTGAGATCATCGACGCGACATTGCACCTCCTCGAACACCCCGAGGCGACGCCGGACGAGTTGATGCGTTTTGTCAAGGGTCCCGACTTCCCGACCGGCGCACTGATCCTCGGCCGGGCGGGCATGCTTGATGCGTACAGAACAGGGCGAGGCTCGGTCAAGTTGCGCGCAGTAGCGGAGATCACCGAGTCCCGCTCGGGGGCTGACCAGATCATCGTGACCGAGATCCCGTACCAGAGCTCGGTCGCCGGCATCGAAATGAAGATTGCCGACGCCATCGAGTCCGGCGAGCTAACCGGCATCAGCAGCGTGCAGAACGACTCAGCCGGACGAGTCTCACGCCTCGTCATCACCTTGAAGCGGGATGCGAACGCCAACGTCGTGCTGAACAACCTTTACAAGCACACGCCGCTTCAGACGACCTTTGGTGTGCACGTGCTGGCCCTCGTAGACGGCGTGCCGCGCCTTCTCAATCTTGCTCAGGCTCTAACCGCCTACATCGCACACCAGGTGGAGGTTGTCACGAGGCGGTCGGAATTCCGCCTCCGCAAAGCACTCGCGCGGGCACACATCCTCGAGGGACTGCTTCGCGCCATAGACATGCTCGACGCGGTGATCGCGAGGATCCGTGCCTCCGAAGACCGCTCCGAAGCGCGGGCGAATCTCATGAGCGAGCCGTTCTCCTTCAGCGAGGAGCAGGCGAACCACATCTTGGATATGACCCTTGGCCGGCTGACGCGGCTTGGACGCAGCGAGCTCGAGACCGAGATGGCCCAGTTGAAGGAGACGATCCGGGAGCTCGAGGCGATTCTGAGTGACCCAGCTCGGCTTCGTGCGGTGATCTCGACCGAGCTCGAGTCTGTCAAGCGGCAGCACGCGGAGCCACGGCGGACTCGCGTTGTCCACGATCCCGGTGAGCTCTTTGTCGAGGACCTCATTGAGGACGAAGAGCTCGTTGTCACGCTCACTCGAGCGGGCTACATCAAGGCCGTCCAGGCTGATGCTTTCCGTGCTCAAGCACGAGGCGGCCGGGGAGTGCAAGGGACCAAGCTCAAGGAGGAGGACCTGATTGACCAGGTTCTTCACACGACGGCACACTCTCACCTCCTCTTGTTCTCCAACCGTGGAAAGGTGTACCGCCTGAGGGCGCACGAGGTCCCTGTGAAGGAGCGCAACGCTCGGGGAACGCCGATCGTCAACCTTTTGCCGCTCGAGCCGGCGGAAAGCATTCAGGCCATTGTCGAGACGCGGACATTCGATCCCGATGAGTACCTGCTCTTTGCGACCAAGACCGGCCAGGTGAAGAAGACTGCCTTTTCCGAATACGACAAGTCTCGGCGGGAAGGCTTCATCGCCATCAAGCTGAACGAGGGCGACGAGCTTGTGCGTGTTATCAGGACCGGAGGAGACGAAGATCTGCTGATGGTGTCCAAACATGGCACGGCCATTCGTTTCGCAGAGTCCGAGGTTCGTCCCATGGGGCGCAGCGCGGCCGGGGTCAGGGGGATGAGGTTGCGCGCGGGTGACGAGGTCGTGTCGTGCGATGTGGCTCGTGAAGGAGTGGACCTGCTCATCGTCACCGACGCTGGATATGGCAAGCGTACGAAGCTCGATCATTTCAACGCCCAGACCCGAGGCGGTCAGGGCGTCCGGGGTATCAAGCTCACCCAGCGCCGCGGAGCGGTCGTCTCGGCGCTCATGGCATCGCTCGAGGACGAGATCATCGTCGTCTCATCGGCTGGGGTCATGATACGCACTTCGGTGCGACAGATCGCAGCTCAAGGCCGCGACGCGACCGGGGTTCGAGTCATGAACCTCGACAACGGCCAGACAGTCGCCGCGGTAACGAAGGTTCCGCAGGAGACAGAAGCCACCGGTGCTCAGGCGAGGTTGCCGATTGTTTGAACAGCGGCGTCGATCGCCTTAGGGGCGGCCATGCGGTTGGTGTAGCGTGACCGTTTCGTCGGGGGCTATAGCTCAGCCGGTTAGAGCGCAGCACTGATAATGCTGAGGTCGCTGGTTCGATTCCAGCTAGCCCCACCGAGAGGTTCCTGGTCAGACGCGGTGTCGAAGCGGTGTGGCCGCCCGAACGTGCAGCACGTCGGCGACGACGTCAAGGCGGCGCGGGAGGCACGGCGCGGGAGGCACGAGAGGCCCGTCAGGTTGCCCACGCCGTGTGGTAGCACGCCTGTGGCCCATCGGGAACGTGGTGCAGCGGGTCCACCGCGGGCAGCACCGAGGCGCGAAGTCCTCTCCGCCCTCACCGTTCTCGGGTCGCTTCCCGGGTCTGAGCTTGCACAGCCTGGAACACGTGTCCCAGCTCAGTCTCGGTCCAGAAGCCGGCCAACGGTGTCACGTGGTGTCCACCAGCGGCATAGTCGGCAAGCCTTTGGCGGTCCTCTGGAATGAGCATGCCGATCACGTCATGGATGCTTTCAGGACCGACCGCGTGCAGCGCACGGTCTCCAGTGCCGCGGCGCGGGGGCAAGTGCGACGAGATCAGAACCAGAGGGTTCAGTCGCTTGGTTGCTGAGGCCAGAACGCTAACGCGGCCGAGACACTTCCACAGCGTGTCGGTCCGAACCAGCCCGGCACGCGTGGAAGTGAACGCGCCGGTCACGTCGAAGTACCAAAGCTTGCCGTCGGCATCATCGGCAACGACGCTGATTGTTACACCTAACCCGGGTAGTTTGCGGTTTCTGTGGCGGACCTTGAATCCTGCGTCGGTGAGGATGTCAAGGGCAAGGGCTTGAGCAGCCTTTCCCTCTTTGAAAGCTCGCGACTGGAAGTTGTCGTCGTCATTGCGAACGGGGACATGCACTTCATGAGACAGGGAACCCTGCGCGTTGCTGTTCAGCCGCGCCGCTGACAACTCTGCCACCCTCGTCTTGGCGAGGGCGACGTACTTAGGGTCGGTGTCGTACCCAGCGAATCTCCGACCTGTCTTCACGGCTGCAACCGCCGTGGTCCCAGATCCGAGAAAGGGATCGAGAACCAGGTCGTCTCTGAAGGTGTAGAGCTCGATCAGCCGCTGTGGCAATTCCACTGGGAACGGTGCTGGGTGGCCAACTCGTCGGGCCGACTCTGGCGGAATTCTCCAGAGATCGAGCGAAGCGTCCAGGAACTCATCGGTAGAGATCGAGGCTTCGTGTGGCAAACCCTGAGCGCGGCGGCGTTCGACGTTGACCGCTCTGTCGAATCGACCCTTCGACGCGATGACTATTCGTTCGGTCACATCCCGCAAGACCGGGTTAGTTGGCGAGCGGTATGAGCCCCACGCGCACGAACCAGACGCCCCTTCAGCCTTCGCCCAGACCACTTCGCCCCGAAGAAACAGCCCAAGGTCGTCATCGAGGATTCGAGCCACGTCACCGGCCAAGGATCGATACGGTTTCCGCCCGAGGTTGGCTACATTGACGGCAATGCGACCACCCGGCTCCAGGACCCGCACACACTCAGCAAAGACATCCCGCAACATCCTCAGATACTCTGCATAACTGGCTGGAATGGCCCCCTGGCCCAGAGCCTCTTCATACTCCTTGCCCGCGAAATACGGTGGCGAGGTAACAACGAGGGCGACTGAGTTGTCGGGTAGGTGCATCTCGCGCGCATCGCCACACACAAGCGGATCCTCGAGATCAACTAGTCCCGCTATCTCCTCGTCATCGGAGACCTGCTTGGGAGTGAATCTCGCATAGAAGGCCGACGCATCGTGAGTCTCCCGCCGCCCCACGCCAAAGATGCTGGTAGAGGTCCCACGCCCTTGGTGGCGGGTCACAGCGACTCTCCAGCGCAAATGTCCGCTCGCTTCGGCCATGGCTCGTGAGTCAGGGCGCTCGGTCTTCGGCTGCCCGGCCTGTCCGGGCGGAATGCCACAACATGCTCGGATCCCGTGCTCTGGGTGAATGGGAGCACACCGCCGGTCACAACTGAAAACTAGCCCATGGTTGTGTCACGTAGCACCAGCTGAGGTCGCTGGTTCGATTCCAGCTAGCCCATGAGAAAGATGCAGCCCAGGCAGGGTCGAGCGTGCCCGTTGGACTCAACCCCAATTCGCGTAGTCCCGCCTTTCCTCTATCGACAGGACTCGGCCCATCCCCTCGCCGCAGGGCGCTTTGTGCAAGCCGTCGATCGCGACCGCACCGAGGTCAAGGCCGATCACGTGGTCGCAGGCATGCAGCGCCTCGGCGACCACCTCCGCCAACACGGCCTTGGAAGTGATCGCCGAGCATTCCGATGAGCTGATGGCCGACCAGTACGTGATGGAGCTGCTAGCCGCTTGTCCCATCGGGGTCGACCACTTTCTCAGCCACAGCGCGACGCGGCGCGACGTTGGGCCTGCTGGCCATGCCGGCCTGTGCGGTCCGCTAGGCGTTCGACAGCTGGTAGACCGACGTCTGGCTGTAGGTTTGATCGGAGGTGAGCTCGGTCGAGGGGAAGCCCGGCTGGTTCGGGGAGTTCGGGAAGTGCTGGGTCTCCAGAGCGAACCCGTCGCTCTGCCGGTAGATGTGACCGCCCGCACCCACCAGCGCCCCGGTCAAGAAATTGCCGGAATAGAACTGGAGACCGGGCTGGGTCGTGTAGATGCTTAGCTCGCGCCCGCTCAAGGGGTCCCACGCGCGGGCCGCCAGGATCAACGACGACGGGCTTGTCTGGTTGAGGACCCAGTTCAGGTCATATCCCCGGCACGTGAGCAGCTGCTGGTTGTCTGCATCGCTGAACTGCGGCCCGCCGTTGATGTTCTGGCCGATCGCTGTCGGCCTCGTGAAGTCGAACGGCGTTCCCGCTACGGGCTCGATCACGCCGGTCGGGATCAGGGTCGAGTCGACCGGCGTAAAGCTGTTGGCGTTGATGTGCAGCATCTGGCCGTAGACCGTCCCCGAGGATTCACCCGCCAGGTTCCAGTAGGTGTGGTTGGTGAGGTTGACCACCGTGTCCGCAGTGGTCGTGGCGTGGAACGTGAGTGTCAGCCGGTTTTCGTTGTCAAGGGTGTAGCTCGCGACCGTGGTGAGTGTGCCCGGGAAGCCCATCTCGCCAGCCATGCTCACGCAGGTAAGCCGGAGTGAAACAGTATCGGGGCCCGACGAGGTTGCTGGCATCCAGACTCTCCGATCGAAACCGATCGTCCCGCCGTGCAACGTGTTCACGCCGTCGTTGACTGGTGCCTGGTACTTGACCCCGTCGAGCATGAACTCGCCAAGGGCGATCCGGTTGGCGTACCGGCCGATCAGCGCTCCGAAGTAGACACCGGCACCGGTCGTGTTGCCGGCGTACGCCGCTGGGTTGTAGGCCTCGTAGTCCGCCAACGTGGGGAAGCCCAGCGTGACGTCAGCGGAGCGACCCCGACGGTCGGGGAACGAGATCGATTGGATGATCCCGCCGTAGTTGAAGATCCTGACGACCATCTCGTTGCAGTTGGTCAGCGTATACAGGTTCACGCCCGGCATCTCGGCGGGCGCCGCGCTGATCGTCGGAGCGGAACAGGCGTGACCCGTCTGGTGAGTCAACTGCTCGCGCACGGTGGCTCTGGTCGGCGGGCGAAGACGGCCACCAATCCGATGCTCGCTGCACCCGCAAGTGCGATCATGCGATGTTTCATCTCTCTTCATGCTCCTCTGGTCAGACGGTTCGTTCGACTCGGGCGTCGGGCTCGCCGCTCGTTCCGCATGGGCCAGGCGACCATACACGGCCTGAGGTTCGTCGCGTCGCCCATGGCAACACGACCGAAGGGGCATTGTTACCCCCTTGGGTCACAAAGGACAGAGCGGAGACATCTCGGCGCGGCAGACCCAAGGCCATGGGTGCACGTCTAGGCAATGAGCTGTGACCTTCGAGGCTGGGTGAAGGAGTCTTGGGCGTGATCGCGCTCGTCGTTACGAGAAGGCCGAGTTCCAGGTCCGCACCCTCTGTCGGGCCTGCAGGGTCTCGACCTCCGGCTATCTGCGCGTTCACGGCTTGTGCGGCCGTTCTACCGACGCTGACGGTCTCCTGCAGATGCCGGACGAGCTCACCGATGCCGCGAGGGTCGATGGCGCTTCGGTAGTGACGACGCCCACGCGGGTGCGGCGGCTGCTTGTCGTCCCCGGCGTCACGACCACTGTCCTCTGCGCCTTCTTGTTTTCCCGGACCGAGTTCCTCGGCGCTCTCACGTTCACGACGAACGACTCGATCTATACGCTTCCTGTGGCGCTTGTGAACGTCGAGTCGAGCAACACCCACGGCCAGATCGACTTCGGGGTTCTCATCGCGGGGGCGGTAATCGCTATGATCACCTGCATCATCATCTACGCCGAACTCCATCGCTTCTACGTGCGAGGCCTCGTCTCCGGTGCCGTCAAGGGCTGAAGTACCACGCATGCGCACGGTCGATGGAGCACAGCGAAGGGCCACACCAAGCGATCCTGCCTACCAGCGGTCGGCCCGCGGCGATCCTGGCCCAGGGGCCGCCAATGACCTATCTAGAAGGACATCACGTGCGCGAGACCAATGAAACGCTCGAATGCTGGTTCTTGACCGGGAGCCAGGCACTCTACGGAGATGAGACGCTGCGCCAGGTGGCTCAGCAGTCCAGCGAGATCGTCGCGCTCTTGAATGCCGGGCCGGAGATCGGTGTCCGCCTGGTCTGGAAGCCCGTGCTCATCGGATCCGCGGAGATACGCCGAGCATGTATCGAGGCGAGCTCCACCGATGACTGCATCGGTGTCATC
Organism: uncultured Acidimicrobiaceae bacterium; assembly: GCA_963841155.1. Lineage (GTDB taxonomy): Bacteria > Actinomycetota > Acidimicrobiia > Acidimicrobiales > Bog-793 > Fen-455. The sequence goes on from CAWJBM010000004.1 coordinate 203,304, forward strand.
GCGTGGATGCACACCTTCTCGCCTGCAAAGGCGTGGATCGCCGGGCTCGACGTCTTGCGGAAGCCCTTGCTGCACTTTCACACCCAGGTGAACCTCTCGTTGCCCTGGGACGAGATCGACATGGACTTCATGAACCTCAACCAGGCGGCGCACGGCGATCGTGAGTTCGGCTACATCGAGACACGGATGGCACTGCGGCGAAAGACGGTAGCCGGCCATGCCAGTGACCCGGTGGTCCGCCAGCGGATCGGCTCCTGGGCGCGCGCCGCGACCGGCTGGCACGCGGCAGGCCAGCTCCGACTCGCCCGCTTCGGCGACAACATGCGCGATGTGGCCGTGACCGAGGGGGACAAGGTCGAGGCACAGCTCCGACTCGGGATCTCCGTCAACACCTACGGCGTGAACGACCTGGTCGCCGCAGTGGAGGCCGCCTCTGCAGCGACCGTCGACGCGATCGCTGCCGACTACGAGGCCAGCTACTCGGTCGTGCCCGAGCTCGCGACGGGTGGTGCCCGTCATGACTCGCTGGCCTACGCGGCCCGCATCGAGGCGGGCCTGCGATCTTTTCTCGAAGGCGGCAGGTTCACCGCCTTCACGACGAACTTCGAAGACCTCGGCGGACTGAGGCAGCTCCCCGGCATCGCCGTGCAGCGCCTGATGGCCGAGGGCTATGGATTCGGCGCCGAGGGCGACTGGAAGACTTCAGCGCTCGTGCGGATCCTCAAGGTCATGGGCGCAGGCCAGCCGGGCGGCACTTCGTTCATGGAGGACTACACCTACCATCTCGGTCCCGGAGAGCCGAAGATCCTCGGTGCGCACATGCTCGAGGTCTGCCCGAGCATCGCCACCGGGACACCGAGCTGCGAGATCCACCCGCTCAGCATCGGCAATCGCGAGGATCCGGTCCGGCTCGTGTTCGACGCCTTGCCGGGCAAGGGCTTCGTGGTCGGACTCTTGGACCTCGGCGACCGGTTCCGGCTCGTCGCGAACGAGATCGAGATCGTGCCCCCCGACGCGCCGCTGCCTAAGCTCCCCGTAGCCCGGGCGGTCTGGAAGCCCGCGCCGAGCTTTTCCACCTCGACAGAGTCGTGGCTGATGGCCGGTGGTCCGCACCACACCGTGTTGAGCACTGCAGTGGCCATAGAGACTCTCGAGGACTTCGCAGTGATCGCCGGCGTCGAGCTGGTCCGTATCGACGACACCACGACCACAGAGAGCTTCAAGCGCGAGCTCCGCTGGAACCAGGCGTACTACCGGCTCGCCCAGGGCCTGGCGCGCTGATGCAGGACACGGTGCGGCGGGACATCCGAAGCTCGGCCTGGACCTCGCAACCGGCACGTCAAGAGGTGGCAGCGTAGAACCACACGCAGCCCGCGTGGAGCCCGCTTTCAATGACACACCGCGGGAGCATCGCAAGAAGGAAGGGCTGTTCGACTCGACGCGGGGACTTCGTTCCGCCTAACTCCGATCGTCCTACGTCGGCAGTTGCCGTGCTCGGATGCCGGTCGGCCGTCATCTGACTGTTTCGAGGTCGTGGGCTTCGCGCCATGTCTCACGGTCGGCGGGCATGAGCCGGCCCTTGGTTCCCCCAACCCTCAGAAAGGGAATGTGTCGTTCGAACAGGAGGCTCCGGTCGTAACCCTTCGGGCAGCCGATGCACGCGCCGACCGCGCGAACATCAACGGGCGGGTGGCGTTTGTGTGAAGCGGGGGCCACGAATGCACCTGCAAGTGCACCTTCGGTGCTCCGCGCACGGGGCTCGGAAGGCGGTACCGCCCGCATTGTGCTCGGCTGGTGTTTGAGGTGCTCGTGGGGTCTTCGCGCCCTCGCCGATCACTCGCACCGCCCGCGCACCTGTCCGCGTCAGATGCCGCTCCATGTGGAGTTGCGGCAACAAGCGGCGCTCCCGTCCACGGTTGCATGCACGACGCCCATCGTCTGAGTGTCTACAGCGGCTCCCTAGCGCCCGAGTTCCTGGAGCGGCCTGCCTCAGGAGTTGACGGCCCGCTGCAGCTGAGAGCGGTAGTTGCTTACCATCAGCTCGGTCAGTTGTTCGAGCGAGGTGTCTTTCGTGAGCTGATCGATGGTGATGCGACCGTCTTGCATGACGTTAACCCGGTCGCAGAGCTCGAAGAGGTGAGCGAAGTTGTGGTCGATGATGATCATCGAGACGCTTCTGCTCGAGGCGAGCCCCCTCACGAGGTCGATGATGAGCCGTGACTCGCGTGCACCCATGGCGGCCAGCGGCTCGTCGAGCAGGAGGATGTCGGCATTTGACCTCGTCGCGCGCGCTACGGCAACCGCCTGCCTCTGGCCTCCCGAGAGCTGGCCCGCCTCGGTATTGATGTTTGGCACGTAGACGTTGATATCGTCGAGGTAGCGCCTGGTGAGTTCCCGCATCTTGCGCTTGTTGAGCAGCCGCAGACCCCCGAACTGGGTGATCTCGTGGTTGAGGAACAGGTTCTCGAAGACGGGCAGCTGGGGAATGAGCGCAAGGTCCTGGTAGACGGTCTCGATTCCATGCGCGCTGGCGTCCTCGACTGATCGGAAATGCACCTCGCGGCCCTTGACCAGGAGGTGACCGTCGTCGGGTGAAAAGAACCCGCTCAAGATCTTGACAAGAGTGCTCTTGCCCGCTCCGTTGTCCCCGACCAGACCGAGAACCTCGCCCGAATGCAGGTTGAGGTCGATACCGCGCAGTACCGAGAGCGGGCCGAAACTCTTCGTCACGCCTCGGGTTTCGAGCACCACTTCGGGGACGTTCGCAGTGCCCTCTCGGGATTCAGCCGCTTCGAGGGCGTCGTTCATCATCTCGTCCCTTCCCTCAGTCCGTTCGCGTGCGCGCGGCAAAGCGGTCGAGCCACCCGTTCAGGGCCATTGCGACGATCATCACGAGGCCGATGTAGACGAAGAAGTCGTTGGAACTGATCCCGATGATCGTGAGACCGGCCTCGAGCACCCCGATGAGAATGGCGCCGATGAACGCACCGATCACGGTGCCCCGGCCGCCGGTGAGGGCAGTCCCGCCGATGACACAGGCACCCACGGCGTAGAGGATGTAGTTGACGCCGGGATTGCCCGGGTCCATGCTGCCGTACTTGACTGCGTCGACAATCCCGACGACCGCGGCCAGGAACGAGCACAAGATGAAGCACAAGATCTTCACACGGCGGACCGGCACGCCGGCCTCGGCGGCGCCCAGCAGGTTGCCACCCGTCGCGATGACCCGCACGCCGAAGCGGCTCCTTCTGAAAACGAACTGGACGATCAAACAGAGAGCGGCCACCCAGATGATCTCCGACCATTGCCAGACGCCGATCACCTGGCCGAAGAAGCCCACATGCGGTATCACGTCCGTTGTCTGCGGCGGAAGCGCCCCTGGGATCGGCGACGCCTCAGCGTCGTTCGAGAAGATGAGAACCATGCCGTACAGGATGAAGTTCGTCGCCAAGGTCCCGACGAACGACGGCACATTCAACAACACCGTGATCAGGCCGTTGATCGCCCCGATCCCGAGGGCGACGATCAGCGCGATGACGATGGCCCATCCCACGGGAAGCCCGAGCTGCCACAGCCAGTACATGACCCAGGGCGTAAACAGGAAGACCTGACCCGCGGAGAGATCGATCTCCCCCAGGACAAGCACGAGCACCTCGCCGACGGCGAGCGCTGCGATCGGCCCTGCGTAGCCGGCGGCGGAATTCAGGCTGAGAGAGGTGACGAACTCCGGCGAGTCGATAGAGAAGAAGATGAACAGGCCGACAAGGATGATGAACGGCGTGGTCTCGCGCTGAGCGACGAAGAAACGCCACAAGTAGCGGCGCAGGCCACCTGATGGTAGCCCGGCCGAGCTCTGGGGCTCGGCCGGGCTCGTTACAATATCGGCCACTTTGGAAGTGACCTCCGATTGCTCTTCTTACCGCCGATTAGTACGGGATTGGCACGGGAGGCTTGGACACCGTTTCCTTTGGAGACGTGCCTTCCCACCGACTGACCCCCAGGTACGGCCCAACGGTCGCCTTGACGACGATGGCGATGCCAGTGTCGGTGTCCGTCGGCTTCATCAGCCCACCCGAGATGTTGTAGAGGAACAATTGCATAAGCGTGTCGAAGCCTTGCAGGTAGGCCTGCTGGTCGACCGTCTGGAGGAGCTTCCCGGCCGCAATGGCGTCCACCACCGGAACACCGGTGTCCCAGCCGGAGCCGCCCACCTTGCCCTTCAGGTGGTTGTTCACGATGAACGTGGCCACAGCGTTGCTGTCGCCGCTGTCGACGGCCATCATGAACTTCACGTCCTTGTTGTCCGTGTACCACGCCTCGATCTTGTTGTACTCGGGCGAGCCTTCCGTGGGCGAAGTCGCGACTTCGATGAAGTCGATCCCCGCCTTCTTGAAGACTGGCTTGGCACCGTCGATCCGCGTCTGGATGTTGAGAGTACCGGGAGTGGCGATGACCCCGGCGACTTTGGAGCCACTGCTCAGGTGCGGCACGCCGTGCTCCAGGATGTGCGTCGCAACCGCGGCTCCGGCTGTCACGTTCGACTGGCCGACGTAGGCCATCCTGTTGTTGACAAAGCCCGTTCCCACGTCCGCGTTGTAGGCAATCACAGGAATGCCGTGATCGAGCGCGGTGTCCGTCGGCGTGTTGAAAGCCGTGTTGTCGATTAGCGGCACGCCGATGCCGTTGCACTTCGAGGCGATCGCGCTGTTCATGGCCGAGACCATCTCGGTGACATTCGAGGTCTCCGATCCGACCCAGCTGAAAGTGCAGCCTGTGAGGGCACAGAAGTCCTGGCAGCCGTAGATCGTCGCAGTGAAGAACGAGTTCGTGGTGACGTGGTTGTCCATCACGAAGTGGTACTTCGGGTGCTTCGCGAAGAACGGATTGTCGCTGTGGCGCGCGTATGTCTGCGCACCGGCTCCCTGCTCACCCAGGATTTCGGCAACGCCTCCGAGCAGCGGCAATGAGGCCACGGCGCCCGCGTTGCGCAGGAAGCGCCGTCTCGACATCTCACGCTGTGCACTGGTGATTTCGTCATGTCCTTCTGCTGTCATGCTGCCCTCCTGTTTCTTGTCCCTGAGATCATCCGTGCCATCGCGCGGACGGGGCCTGCATCCAAATTACTGCTGTCAAAACTGGAAACCTAACAGCAACATTCCCCATTCGCAAGCACAACGAACCCCCCGAGTTCGCGCTGGCCGAGCGATCCCGACCGTGGCTCGTGCGGTGCGCAATGCGGGGCCGAGTCGTCGAGGGTGCCCCCCCGACGACTTGATGCCGATGATCCGGTGAAGGCCCAGTTCAGGGCTGTGAACCGCAGTTGCGCAAACTCGTGCGCCCGCGGCCGGCACGCCTGGGGCATCGAAGCCATCACATGACCAGCACGGCGCGCGCCCGAAGGTTGTCGGCCTTGAGGCGAGCGAGCGCGGTTGGCGCGTCCTCGAGGGCGAAGGCCTCGTAGTGAACCCGAAGCTTGCCAGCTTCGGCGAGGTGCAGGACCTCGTGCATCTGATGGCGCGGGCCGAGGGCGGTGCTGACGAGGCGCTTTTCGTCGAAGGTCCACTCGCCGACCTGGGCGCTGACGCCGAGCACCGCGATGCCACCGGGTTTGAGCACTCTCACGGCCTGTTGAACGACGGCGTCGGAGGGGGCGAAGACGATTGCTGCGTCGGCGCCGCCTCGTGCGGCGAGGACCTCTTCGAGGTTCTCGATGGAAGCGTCGATGACATGCTGCGCACCGAGCTGCTCCGCGAGCTCGAGGTGCTGGCCCGCTCGATCGATGGCGGTGACCTCCGCGCCGGTGAGCAAGGCGAGCTGAACGACGAGGTGTCCGACGCCGCCTACACCGAAAACGGCGACCTCCGCTCCGGGTGAGAGCCCGGCCTTGGCGACAGCGCCGTAGGCGGCGAGGCCGGGACAGAACAACGGCGCCGCCTCGGCATCGCCGAGGTTTTCTGGCACCGGGTAGACGTGCTCGGCTGTCGCGAGCATGTACTCGGCAAATCCACCGTCGATCGTCTCGCCGGCCATCTCCTTATTGGCGCAGAGGTTCTCGCGCGCGGTGAGGCAGTAGGCGCAGCGTCCGCAACAGGACCACAGTGGCTGCACTCCGACGCGCCGGCCGGGTGCGAGTCCCTGGACGCCCGGGCCGAGTTCGACGATCGAGCCGACGATCTCGTGGCCGGGGACGATGGGGAGTATGGCAGGCACGCCGCGGCCCGCCCACTCGCCCTCGATCATGTGCAGCTGCGAGCGACAGACGCCACAGGCATGGACCCGGATCACGATCTGGCCGAAGCCCGGGGTCGGCTCAGCGCGTTCACGCAGCTGGAGAGGCGAACGCTCGAGTGGTGCCAGCGACTCCAGGACCATCGCCTTCATTTCGTTCTCGCCCTCACGTCGTCCTCCTGATCGAAGTGTGCCTCATCGGCGCACCTTGGTGCTGGCTCTGTCACCCCGCCCGGGAGTGCGTGAGACGGCACTCAGGCGACCCGCGACGCCCCGTCGCAGGCGACGATTTCGGTTATCTCCGGCGCGCCGTAACCCCGGGCGCCGAAGGCGTCCGCCACGGCCATCGTGACTGCTTGAACAGCAGCAAGCTCGAGGAGCACGACCGCGGAGCCCCCAAAGCCGCCTCCCGTCATCCGAGCGCCGCATGCGCCGCTGGCAACGGCGACCTCGACGATGGTGTCCAGCTCGGCGCAGGAGACCTCGAAGTCGTCGCGCAGTGACCGGTGTCCCGCAGTGAGCACGGGGCCGACCTCGGCGAGCCGCCCGGACTCAAGGAGCCCGACCACCTTGAGCACGCGGCCTTGCTCGCTGATCACATGACGGGCCCGGCGCCTCACGACGACATCGGCGATCCGGGCGAGGAAGGCATCCATCTTCTCTGGCTCGATGTCACGCAGCGCGGCCACACCGAGCTCCTTAGCGGCCCGCTGGCAGTCGCGGCGGCGACTTGCGTACGCCGAGTCACCGAGGGCGTGTTTCACCCCGGTGTTCACCACGAGCAGCGTCAAACCGGCGGGCTCGAGGTCAAGGGGCACCTGGCGGACCTCGAGGGTGCGCGTGTCGAGGAACAGGGCATGGCCAGCCCGGCAACGCAACGAGGCCGTCTGGTCCATGATGCCGGTCGGCACGCCCACGTACTCGTTCTCGGCCCGCTGGGCGACTCGCACCAGCTCTTGCAGCGACAGCCGTAGGCCGTAGAGGTCGTGGAGCGCCAGCGCGACGGAACACTCGAGCGCCGCGGATGAAGAGAGACCGGCCCCGATCGGCACATCACTGTCGATGTAGATCTCGACGCCGCCAATGTTCTCACCGGCTTCGCGCAGCGCCCAGACGACGCCTAGGACATATGACGCCCACCCGCTCGTCGTCGCCGGTCTCAGCTGGCCAAGCGCGGCGTCGACGACCGAGAACCTGCCACCCTCCAAGCGCTGGGCGGAGGCGACTCTCACGAGGTCGTCGTCGCGCCGGGCGACGCAGGCCTGGGTGGCAAAGGGCAAAGCGAGTGGCAGCACGAAGCCGTCGTTGTAGTCCGTGAACTCACCGATCAGGTTCACTCGTCCGGGAGCCGACCAGATCCCCTCTGGCGGCCGGCCAAAGGCGTGGCGAAAGCCCTCGTCGGACGCCTCAGGAGTGCTCATTGTTGCTGTCTTTGGACAAGGTGCCAGCTGTCAGCGACTATCCTGTCGAGCTCCGGCCTACTCGGAACCCAGCCGAGCTCCCGGCGGGCTCGCTGTGATGAGGCGACGAGCACTGCGGGATCACCCGCGCGTCGGCTGCCGACATGCTCGGCCAGCCTCATTCCGGTCACCCGGCGGGCAGCGGCGATCACCTGGCGGACCGAGAAGCCCTCGCCGTTGCCGAGGTTGTAGACCCGCCACGTGCCCGGTGAGGCCGCGCCGAGCGCCAACAGGTGGGCATCCGCGATGTCGACGACGTGGATGTAGTCGCGTATGCAGGTCCCGTCCGGCGTCGGGTAGTCGTCGCCGAAGACGGCAATGGGCTTGCCTTCGAGGGCAGCCCGCAGGGTCAGCGGGATGAGGTGGGTCTCGGGATCGTGCCGCTCACCAAGGGTTCCGTACGAACCGGCGACGTTGAAGTAACGCAGGCTCACCGCAGCGATACCGTGCCGGGCGGCCTCCTCGTCGAGCATTTGATCAACGGTGGCCTTCGAGGCGCCGTAGGGATTGAGTGGCTCGGTCGGCGCGTCCTCCTCGATCGGCACCCGGGCCGGCTCGCCGTAGACGGCCGCCGAGGAGGAAAAGACGATCTTGCAGATCCCGGCCGCCAGTAGGGCCTCGAGAAGGTGGCGTGTCCCGGCGACATTGTTCGTCTCGTACTTCTGCGGATCAGCGATCGACTCGGCGACCAGCGATGAGGCCGCCAGGTGAACAACGCCGTCGAAAGTCTGCCGAACGAGAGTGCTCGAAGCCTGCTGCACCATGCCGAGCTCGAACCGGGCGCCGTCGGGGACGGCGTCACGATGCCCCGTTGAGAGGTCGTCGATCACCGTGACGTCGTGACCCGCCTCGAGGAGCCTGGCCGCGACGACGCTGCCGATATAGCCGGCACCGCCAGTGACGAGCACGTTCATCTGGACAACTCGAAGTAGACGAGGCGCCGCCCGTCGACGGGACGGGTCATGGTCCTTCTCAACGGCTGCGCGTTGGCGAGGAGGCGCCGGTTCGCGTTGCCCGCACGGCGTCGATACTAGACTGAGCATTCCCGTGACTGCACGCCGCAAGCACGTCCGTGTGCCGCCCGCGTTCCTCCTTCCCGACGATGAGGATGCTCGTCTCATCGGTACATGGGCTAACCGTGGTCGTGTCGATGCCCGGCGTGTCGCGAGGGATCAAAGTAGTTACCCACAGCGTTTCCCCACATCCTGTCCGGCGAGCCCTGGCGAAGGTCGCAAGGCCCTGCGCCTTCGGAGCTGTTCGTCGGGTTGTGCTCGCAGGCTCGGTGCCGTCCGAACAGCTCACAGGCAGGAGGAGCCGCGGTGACGCGAGAGGTGTCCGGTCGTCTTCTCGTCGGGATGATTGCGGTCGCAGCGATCGCTTGTCCGGCGGTCGCCGAAGCGCAGAGCCCGGTTGCGGCTGCGTCGGGCACTGGCGCTGCGGCCCCCTGGTCATGGGGAGGAGCGATTGACCGCTTCGCAGCAGTGCCGACCGCCATCTCGTGTCCCGCGGCGAGTTTCTGCGCTGTTGTGGACTTGGACGGCACCGCTCTTGGCTACAACGGCAGGGCGTGGTCGTTCCCCTACGGCATTGACCCGGAAGGGGGCGGGCTCACCTCCGTGTCCTGTCCGAAGGCGAGCTTCTGCGCCGCGGTGGACGAGAACGACAGCGCTCTCACCTATGACGGGAGCTCGTGGTCGAAGCCGGTCAAGATCGATTCGAGCGGATTCCGCCTGGTCTCCGTATCTTGCGCGTTAGCGACGTTCTGCGTCGCGGTGGACTCGGGAGGTTTCGCCGTCACCTACAACGGCACGTCGTGGAGTCCCCGTTACATAGACGGCGAACAAATCGAACAGGGCCTGGACACTGTGTCGTGCCCCACGGTTAACTTCTGTGCCGCGGTGGACGTGAATGGCAACGTTCTCACCTACAAGACCCGCTCTTGGTCGTCGTCGGCCGTGCCGATCGACCCGAGCGGGTACTACGTGAGCGCGATCTCCTGCCCGACATCGAAGTTCTGCGCCGCAGTGGATGAAGGCGGGAGCGCCTTCACTTACCACTCCGGATCGTGGTCGTCGCCGGCCAGATCCATCGACCCGAGCGGCGGCGGGCTTGCGTCCCTGTCCTGCCCGACATCGAAGTTCTGCACCGCAGCGGACAACAGCGGCAACGTCCTCACCTACAACGGCACGAGGTGGTCGTCCCCCCAGAGCATTGACCCCGACGGAGGCGGCCTCACCTCCGTAGCCTGCCCTGCTGCGAGCCTCTGCGTAGCGGTGGACAAGAGCGGCAACGTCCTCACTTACAACGGCACGAGGTGGTCGTCCCCCCGGAGCATTGACCCCGACGGAGGCGGCCTCACCTCCGTAGCCTGTCCTAGCGCGCGCTTCTGCGTGGCGGTGGACAAGAGGGGCAACGTCCTCGCCTACAACGCCACGAGGTGGTCGTCGCCGCGCAGCATCGACCCGAGTGGAGGCGGGCTCACCTCGGTGTCCTGCCCCACGGCGAGCGTCTGCGTATCCGTGGACAAACGCGGCAACGTCCTCACCTACAAGAACAGCTCCTGGTCGAAACCGGTCAGCGTCGACCCGAGGGGCGGCGGGCTCGCGTCCGTGTCCTGCCCCACGACGAGCGTGTGCGCAGCGGTGGACGACAAGGGCAACGCCCTGACTTACAACGGAACGAGGTGGTCGTCCCCCCACAGCATCGACCCGAGTGGAGGCGGGCTCGCCTCCGTGTCCTGCCCCACGGCGAGCGTGTGCGCAGCGGTGGACGACAAGGGCAACGCCCTGACTTACAACGGAACAAGGTGGTCGTCCCCCCACAGCATCGACCCGAGGGGCGGCGGGCTCGCCTCCGTGTCCTGCCCCACGGCGAGCGTCTGTGTGACGGCGGACCTCGGGGGCAACGCCCTGACTTACAACGGCACGAGGTGGTCGTCCCCCCACAGCATCGACCCGAGGGGCGGCGGGCTCGCCTCCGTGTCCTGCCCCACGGCGAGCTTTTGCGCCGCAGTGGACCTCGGGGGCAACGCCCTCACCTACGACAACAGCTCGTGGTCGTTGCCTGACAGCATCGACCCGGGTTTCTCCCTCGAATCAGTCTCGTGTCCGTCGGCGAGCACGTGCACCGCGGTGGACGGCACCTCTATGTTCCGGTGGATGCCGTCCTCGGCGACCAACATCACCTCGGTTACCCCCAACCTGGTCCTCGGTCAGCCGGTCACCGTCCGAGTGCAGGTCAGCGGGCTGACCACCACTGTGGGGTCTCCGACTCCGATCGGGAAGGTCACCGTCACCGATGGAAGAAGACACTGCCTCGCGGCGCTCGGCGGCTCTCATGGAGTAGCGACCGGCAGCTGCTCGATCACCGAGAAGGCAGCCGGCAGGTATTCGCTGAAGGCGAGCTATCCGGGTGACACGACCTTCCGTTCCAGCTCAACGCCCCAGTCCACCCCGTTCACGATTGGAAAGGCCACCTCCAAGACCTCACTGAAGCTGTCGTCGACGACGGTGACCTATGGACAGGAGCAGACCGAACGCCTGTCTGTCACCGTTTCCCCTCAATTTCCCGGCTTGTCGCCGACCGGGACGGTCGCGATCAGGGAGTCCACGACCGCCCTGTGCACGATCACGCTGTCGTTGGGCAGGGGATCATGCAGACTGTCTGCCAACGAGCTCAAGGCAGGCCTGTATCACCTCGTCGCCACCTACGACGGCAACGGCAACTTCCGCGGTTCGGCTTCGGTCAAGAAGATCCTCAATGTGGTCATATAGCGACACCTTCCCGGACCGCCTCCGTGAGGTCGGGTGATTCTCGCCTTCTCGCCGTCCGCGTGTTCCGGCGATCATCGCAGCGCCATCGTCAGCTCTCAGTTGAGCCGGTCGATACTCACGAACGTCCTGAGCTCCCGAACCGCAGGTCTAAAGGGCCAGAGCTACGCTGCACTCGTGACGCCCGAGAAGTGTCGCCACCGCTGCGTGCCCGAGCCTGAAGGTGGGGTCGACGCCGCGTGAAGGTCGGCGTCGTCTTCCCGCAGACCGAGATCGGGGCGGACCCCGGGGCGATTCGCAGCTACGTCGAGGCTGTGTCGCAGCTCGGTTACCAGCACATCCTCGTGTACGACCATGTGCTTGGCGCCGACACGGCGGTGCACACCGGCTGGCGTGGTCCTTACAACCTGCAGAGCGCATTTCACGAGCCGTTCGTCCTCTACGGCTATCTGGCGGCCATCTCGCGTCTCGAGCTCGTTACCGGGATCGTGATCCTCCCCCAGCGTCAGACCGTGCTCGTCGCCAAGCAAGCGGCAGAGGTCGACCTCCTCTCGCAGGGTCGTTTCCGTCTCGGCGTCGGGCTCGGGTGGAACGCCGTGGAGTACGAGGCGCTCGGCAAGGACTTCTCGAACCGAGGTCAGCGAATCGTGGAGCAGGTCAAGCTCATGCGCCGGCTGTGGACGGAGGAGTCGGTGAGTTTCGAGGGCCAATTCGAGACGGTGACCGGCGCCGGCCTTGCACCTTTACCTGTACAGCGGCCAATCCCCATCTGGTTCGGGGCCATGGCCATCCCGGCGCTGCGACGCGCCGGTCAGTTGGCAGATGGCTGGTTTCCCCAAGTGGTCCCCGGACCGCAGCTCGACGAGGCACTCGCCATCGTCGAAGGGGCAGCCCTCGATGCCGGGCGCGACCCCGCAACGATCGGGATGGAGGGGCGCGTCAACGCAGGCAGTCGTGATCTCGGTCACCTGGTGCAGCAGGCTGGGTCGTGGCGCAATGCCCGCGCGAGCCACCTTTCGCTCAACACCATGGGCGGCGGCCTGGGGGGTGTAGACGACCACATTGCGGTTCTCACCGAGGCCGCCGAGGTGCTGTTCCACACGTGAATGCAGGTGACGGGTGGGCCGGTTCTACAGCACGGCGCACCCAAGACGCGCTCCGCGTGACACCGGCCGTGTTCAATTTGGGTATCGCCGTTGTCACGGGTTAAGCTGAGCAATCTCATCGAAGTTGTAGAATGACCAACCCGTACAGCACGACCGAGCACAGTTACGAAGGAAGTGGGACGTGGCAGACCGGGGAGACGCAGGAGACCGGGCGACCATGAACGGGTATCGGCGGCGCTACACCCGGCGCGAGATTCTCCGCTTCGGTGTCATCGGTTCAGGCGTGCTCGGCGCGGGCCCGCTGCTGGCCGCGTGCAGCTCGACTACGTCCTCGCCGACCACGTCCAGCGCGGTGGGCGTTGGCAAGCACAGGCGCGGCGGTACGTTGAACTTTGGCCGTGACACAGGTCCGACTCAACTGGACCCGGCGAACTCCATCGTCGCTGGTGACGTCTACACGCTCGACAAGATCTTCGAGCCGCTGTACGTAACGGGCCCCTCGGGGACGCTCACGCCGTGGCTCGCTCGGGGCCACACAATGAGCTCGGATGGGAAGACGTGGACCTTCGCGCTCCGGCCGGGCGTGAGGTTCTCCGACGGCCAGCCCGTGACCGCAGAGGACGTCGTGTTCTCGATCCACCGCGCCGCCACGGATGCAGCCGGGCCACTCAGCTTCTTGGACTCTGCGGTCAAGTCACTCAAAGCCACCGACTCGAGTACCGTCAGATTCCAGCTGTCCCAGTCGTGGGCCCCCTTCTTGTCGGACATCTCGGTCTTCGCCAACTCGATCCTGCCGAAGGACTTCGGGGGCAAGAGCGAATCCGCCTTCTTTGCCAACCCGATCGGCACTGGGCCCTTCGTGCTCAAGTCATTCGAGAAGGGCGCCGGCGTCGTGCTGGCGAGAAACAAGAACTACTGGCAACCCGGCAAGCCGTACCTCGACGAGGTCAACTTCAGCTACATCCCCGAGGACGACCCGCGCGTCGCGCAGCTCAAGGGGGGCGAGGTCGACGTGATCTCGGCGGTCCCGCCCGCCATGGTCTCCTCCTTGAAGACGGACTCGTCGGTTGTTCTCAAGGAGTTCGGCTCCTGGGCCGTCGACCTGCTCTTGTTCAACGAGAGCGTGCCTCAGTACAAGGACCGCCACGTCCGCCGGGCGATCAACCACGCCATCAACATCCCGCTGCTCGCCAAGGTGACAACCTTTGGGACCGCCGAGCCCGGGAATTCCTTCTTCCCGCCAAGCCTGCAGTACTACAAGAAGGTCCCGACGCTCGGCCATGACCTTGCTGCAGCGAAGGCCGAGCTCGCCAGGTCGGCCTACCCGCGCGGCTTTTCGACCTCGATCCTCGTGCCGAGCGGCAACACCCAGTACGTCGACGCAGCGACTGTCATCCAGTCGGAGCTCGAGCCGCTCAACATCGACGTCTCGATCAGGTCGCTCGACGACGCCGCCTACACCAAGGCGTTCACCAGCTTCAACTACGAGGCGATGATCAACTTCGCCGTCAACGACATCAGCGACCCCGCTGAGATGGCGTCGTTTCAGGTCGATGTCGAGAACGGTGGCTCGCACTCGTTTTGGACCTACTACGACGACCCGACGGCGATCGCTCTCGTTCGCGAGGCCGAGGCCGAGCTCGAGAGCGCGAGACGCGCCGCGCTCTACGCCCAGATCCAGGCGATCGTCGCGCAGGACGCCCCGTATATCGCGCTCGACTACCCACCTAACATCTATGCCTGGTTGCCGAAGTTGCACGGATTCGCGGTGAACCCAGGTGGTGCATACCGCCTGGAGGATGTCTGGTTGAGCTAGGCCAGACGGCCGAGCCGAGCAAGACGACTGATCAGTGAGGTTGTTCCACAGGTTCTTGCATGAGCACTGACTTTGCTCCAGCAAGGTGCGATGGAGTCGAGCACGCAAGGACGTGAGCACGACCGCCCGCGATGAGATGCTCGCGCCAACCCTGTCGCCATGAGAGATCGCACCCGGGCCCGCTCTCTGCGTTTCACATCCAGCCTCGTTCCCGGTGGCGTTGCCAAGATGACTCGCCGAGCCCCATATGCAACTCGATCGTCTTGTTCTCGGTCCGTTCCTCGGCTCAGACCAGGGCGGCGGCTGTGGTGAATTACGATCGGCACGGACGACGAAGAGCGCCAAGGCCAAAGGGAGACTGATGAACCGATCGAGACTTCGTGGCACCGCAGTGATCCTTGCCATCACCGCCGTCATCTCAGGCGCAACAGCTGCCATCGCGACCGGGGCGGTCAACAAGTCGGCAGGGAGGGCTGTCATGGCCGTCGGCAAGGCCGCCCTGGCTCCCTCCATTCCGGCGAACTCCGTCATCGTCCGCCCTGGAGCAGTTCACGTTGGTGTGGCCTTGTCGAGCCCGCCCACCACCTCCACGTGTGAGAAGAGACTGCGGATCGCCTGCTACGAGCCTGCTCAGATTCAGAAGGCCTACAACCTGTGGCCGTTGTTCAAGAAGGGCGTTGATGGCAGCGGACAGACGATCGTCATCGTCGACTCCTTCGGCTCGCCCACGATCGCACACGACCTGACCGTCTTCGACAGGACCTTCAAGCTGGCCGCCCCCCCTTCCTTGGAGGTGATCCAGCCTGCCGGGAGGGTCCCGTCCTACACGGAGTCCAGCGACCGCGAGGGCTGGGCCGGCGAGACAACCCTCGACGTTGAGTACGCACATGTCATGGCGCCGGGCGCGAGTATTCTCCTGGTTGAGACTCCGACTTCGGAAGACGAAGGAACGAGCGGATTTCCCCAGATTGTCGCAGCGGAGCTGTACGTCATCAACCACCATCTGGGCGGGGTCATCAGCCAGAGCTTCAGCGCCACCGAACAGACCTTCCCCACGGCGCAGGCGTTGCTGGCGCTGCGGAATGCCTACCTCGATGCCGCCGAGCCCACCAACAACGTGACCGTGCTCGCCGCTTCGGGTGACACCGGCGCGGTCGATGTCGGTCCTGACGGATCGACGTACTACGACTTCCCGGTCACTTCATGGCCGGACAGCGACCCTCTCGTGACGGCAGTCGGCGGCACGCAGCTGCATCTCGACGCCAAGGGCGATCGCACAGGTCCCGACAACGTCTGGAACGACACCTACGACGTCGCCGCTAACGAGTACATCGACGGAGGCGCCGGCCCGAATCCCCTCGCCGGGGGCGGTGGCAAGTCGATCATCTTCGAGCGGCCCGCCTACCAGAACGGGGTAGCGTCAGTAGTGGGCCAGCATCGAGGCGTGCCTGATATCTCTATGAGCGCAGCCTGCGACGGCGCGGTCGACAGCTACCAGAGCTTCGCCGGACAGAGCCCGGGCTGGTACCCGACTTGCGGCACGAGCGAAGCCACGCCGCTGTTCGCGGGTGTCGTCGCGCTGGCCGACCAGGAGGCCGGCTACCCGCTCGGGCTCATCAACCCGGCCCTGTATGCCATGTCGGCAGAGCGGGCACCAGGCATCGTGGACATCACCAGGGGCAGTACCACCGTCTCGTTCACGCAAGATCACAAGCTGAGGATGGTCAAGGGGTTTCCGGCCTTGCAGGGCTACGACCTCGCATCGGGGGTCGGCACGGTCGATGCTGCCGAGTTCGTCCCCGAGCTAGTGGCGACACTGGCTAGTTCGTAGCGCCGCTGCCGGTGCCCAGCGGTTGGGGCTTGGATCCTCGCACGACCGCTGCTTCGTTGACGACCGGAAGGGCCTCGATGTCGGTGAGGCCCGCCCTGTTGAACATCGCGACCCACGCGGGCATCGAAACCGGCCGTTCCTGGAACCGGAACACGTAACGGCCGCTGTTCTTCATGACCCGCCACCAACCGCCGGGACCCTTGCGAAGCAGCAGGGCCAGCTTCGAACCGATGATCTCACGGTCCCGGGCATCGCCGCCGCGCCCGAACATCATGTCGCCGACCACAAGCTTGCCGCCGGGACGCAGCCACTTGAACGCTGCATTGACGGCGACTTGCTTGTCCCTGTCGCGCAGGTGGTGCAGGGCGTAGTTCGAGACCACTAGATCCACGGAGTTGTCCAACAGCTTCAGGCGCTCGATCGGCACGGCGCGTCCTTCGATATTCGATATGCCTTCCCGCGCGGCGTTCTCGAGCAGCAGGGCGATCATCTCCGCGCTTACATCGACACCGATCACGGTCCTGCAGAGCTTGGCAAGTGCGAGCGTCACCTGTCCCGATCCGCAGCCGAGATCGACGGCGAGCGCTTCAGGACTCGGGTCGGCTTCGCTGAGCACGCGTTCCACGACCTTGACAAGGCCTGGATTATTGCCTGCACCATGGTCCCAGCTTGCCGCACGGCAGGTCCAGAAACGTCGCTGGCGCGCGATGTTCCGGTCGGCGCCCGACGCCACTTGGTCGCTACCGTTCACGAGCTCGACGGGTTGAAGTTGTAACTGACGGCGTAGAGGAGCGCATCGATGGTGCCGACTTGCTTGCTGTGGAAACTGACCGACAACGATGCTCCTCCGGCGTAAGCCTCCAAAGCGGTCGAACCGCTTGGCACAAAGACCGACTGTGTCACGTCGGCACTGATGGTCGAGGCGAACAGGTCCAGCTGCTCCGTGAGTGACTTCACCACGACGTAGCACCGTCGCGTCGTCTTGATCTCCAGCACGTAGGGGATGCCGGGGACGGAGTAGGTGACCGAGTTCGCGGTGTGCGAGGTCTGTTCCATCACGTTGGAGCCCGACGCCGGGCGCGTGGTGCCAGTGCCGCCGGGGGCGCCAGGCTGGCCTGGCGTGCCCACTATGTGACGGACCGGGTCCATCCAGGACGGGTGGTAGTGCTCGACGATGAGCCCCGCGCCACCGACCGCAACGAGGAAGGCGAGCGTCCAGACGGTCACCCGGAGGAAGGGCGGTGCCGGGAGCTTGCGTTTCGAGCCCGGGTACCAGATCGAACCGTCCGGCAACAACACGCCATAGGCCGGGGCAACCGGGACAGCAGGGATTTCAGCGGTGATAGCCGTACCGTTGCGGGCGTCGGCCGCAGCGCCACCAGGCCACTCGGTGCTCGGCTCGAAAGGGGTGACCGCCGCCCGGCTCGTCGCCGACACAGCGTCTGGGCGCCCTGCCACCACGTGCCTTGTCCTCCAGTCGCGTCTTTCCAAAACGCTACCGCGTCGTTCCCCAGTCCAGCGACCAGCCAAACGCCTCCGCCGGCGATCACAATTACCGTCATTCACGCACCTGGGAGGTTCCACTCTGAGGAATGAGGAAGGGGGGCAATCAAGAGAAGCCGGGTCGCCTCCGCTTCGCCTTCGTGTTCCTGCTGGCGAGAGAACCGGAACCAGCTTCAAAGGGCAGGGCCAACGGGTGCGACGCTTGCGCGACACCATCACGGTTGGTGTCTCGGGCAACCCAAGTCGTCTGTGACGGGTCATCGAGCGCTTGGCGCACGAACCAGGCTCGACAGGCGAGATCGAGATGGAATCGCTGTTCGGGGTCGTTCAAGTCCCAGCCCGTCAGCTCGGCGATGCGTGCGAGGCGATATCTCAGAGAGTTGCGATGAACATAGAGTTTAGCGGCCGTGGTTTCGAGCGCCCCGAACTCATTGAGATATGCATAGAGAGTCTTCAGCAATTCGCTGCGATGTTCCCGGTCGTAATCGATGAGTGCTCCGACCCAGTGGTCTACAAGGTTCTGCAAGTCAGTCGCGTCCGAGCGCGCCAACAGGCGCCAAACACCGAGCTCATCGAAGATAGCTACCGGCCTGTCGATCACGGAGCTCGTGAGCTTCAGCACGAACTCGGCGTCTGCAAGTGACCTTCTGAGATCCTCCAAACGGTAACGACCGCCCACGCCCAGACGGACCTTGCCGCCGCACTCTGAGCCGAGGACACTGCCGAGCTCGCCCCATTTCAGCTCTTGGGCGACGACCAGCACCACGCCGCTGGAACGAGTGGTCGCGAGGCATTGAATGTCAAGGCGTGCCGTCGCTTTGCGGGCTTTTTCCAGTAGGTCCGACGAGACAGGTTGCGATGTCACCACGAGTACGGCCCGGTGCATTTGGTCGAGGTCGTAGCCAAGCCTTTGAGCGTGCGATCGCACGCGAGCAGCGTCGGGGTCCTCCAACAGCTCGGTGGCGAAGTCGCCCCACAACGCGAGCTCGGCCTCTGCAACGCTGCGATTGTGCAGGAGCTCCCAGCCAAGGACCGTCGCCGCCTGCTCCAGCTCGAAGAGGTTCACGCCGGTCGCCTGCTCGCCTGAGTCGAGAAGGCTGATCGCCCCGAGCATCTCCCCGCGGGGACGGGCGACGGCCACCCACCTGTCGATATTGAACACAGCGACCGCGTGCGGGGCATCTTCGGGGAGTGGGTGTCTCGGCCAAGCCGCATCAGACACCTCACGGCGCGGTCCCACGTCGGAGCTCGCGATGACGCGTCCGGTCCGATCTTCTACGATCACTGCCTTCCCGGTGTGCTGCTGCAGCACTTTCGCGATGCCGGGCGCGCCGTGGCCGTTGCCAGCAGCGGCAATGAACTGGCGGAAGAGCGACGCGACATCTTGGAACTCCGGCTGGCGCCAGAGCTCCGCAAGCGACTCCTGAGCCCCCGACTCGGAGTTGTCCATCGGAGGTACCGTAGCGGTTGGCGCAGCCATTGCCGTCGCGAACCGCTCTGGCGTGCGCCTGTGGTGCGTGGCGGTCGTTGGCGAGTCCTTCAGGGTCACGCCTGTGGGTACCGAGGTGGTCTGCCGTTTCGTGCAGGGTGGCCTTGTCCCACCAGCTCGACCGAGCGCGGTGACTCGGTAGAGACAAGGCCATGCCGCATCGCCGTGGATGCCGCCTCTGTCCGGTTGGCGCAGTTCAGCTGCTTGAGGAGGTTGGCGACGTGGTGCTTGACTCCGTGGACGGAGATCCCGAGCTCTTCTGCGACAGTCTTGTTCGTGGCGCCGTCGACGATGAGTTGCAGCACCGCTTGCTCACGAACGCTGAGCCGGATCGCACGAGGACTTGGGGAACCTCGGAGTTGCCTGAGCAAGAACTCAGCCATCGGAGCCGGCATCGGGAACTCGCGCTCGTCGAGCCGGGCCAGCAGTGACCGGAGCATTGGCACCGAAAGGTCCTCTTCGAGGAAGTACCCGTCGGCCGGTAGCCCGGCAGCGGCGGCCAGGTGCGCCGCTTCACTGTCCCGCAACATCAGCACGATCCGAACGGGTGGTCTTGCCGGCCGGCCGGTCGCCTCCAGCTCTGCGGCTGCAGAGCTGCCACCAAGTATCGCGATCGCGGTGGAAGCGGAGCTGGCGGCGAGATAGGTCCACGCCAGAGCGAGCGAGCTGAAGCTTCTCAGGTCAGTTGCCCACTTCATGGCCTGCAGCATCTCGACCAGGCCGAGCCTCATGACCTCCCGGTCGTCACAGACGACCATGGCGCGTGCCGTGCTGGCCCCTTCTCCCGGGCGGAGAACCGTCGCTGTCGTGCGTGTCATCTCGAGACTCTGATCTCACCCGCCATCCCCGCCGTCTTCAGAAGCAAGGCTGAGCATCGTCAGATCGGGCCCATCGTCGCGGTCCCGGCGATGCGAGCGACACGACCGGGCGGAAATGGGAGAGGGCCCCCGCAGAGCGAGAGCCCTCTCCCTGCTTCCGACGACCCGGACTTCGAGTCGTTCAGGGATGTTGCTAGGTGGCTAAGTGATGTTTCCGGCTGTGCGCCCGTTGGTGTAGGTCACCACGTTCATGCCCGAACCGGGGTCGAAGCAGATAGTCGCCGTTCCTCCGTCGTTGACCGAGACCGGGTATGAGCCAGGGACGTAGAGAACCTCTCCATTGCCCTGGTACAGGATCCCAGTGACTTGCACCGCAGAAATGTCGGTGCTCTCTTCTGTGATCGCGATCGGGATCGGCTTACCGCTCGGGTCCACAGGCGCCGGACCCCAGATCAGCCCGGAGCAGACTTCGCCGGTCGGGTTGGCCATGGTGGGGGTCGCGATCGTCAGGTTCACGGATCCGGTCACGTCTGCGTACGAGTAGTCGAAGGTGAACGTCGAACCCGCCAGGTTGGCGTCCGACGAGGTCTCCTGCTTGCAGATCTTGAACTGCGTCGGGTCCACGGCGTTGTCGAAGGTCACGACCGTCTCGTTTCCTACGTCACCGTAGGGCACTGTCACCGACGCCGGGTTGCCCAAGTGACCGCTCAGAAGCCGCGTGCCGAATGGATCGGTAGCGCTGACTGTCGAGACGTGGACAAGGAAGAAGTCGTTTGAAACGACCCCGGTGGCGGTGTTGATTGTCGAGAGTTCGCTAACTGTCGCGGTTCCTGCAGGGACGTAGATCGGGACTGAGCAAGCTCCACCGGCCACCGTGAACGCCGGACCACCGTTGACCGAGAAGGTCCCGGAGTAGGTCGAGTCGTACGACTTCGGCAGGAAGTTCTTGCAGACCTCGACAACGCCGAGCGGGTCGTTGGTGAACACCGCGTCCGCCAGGCCCTGGCTGAGCTCGGGCACACGGAGGACGGCCTCAGTGGTCGTGCTTCCGGCGTCGAACACACTGGGCGTGACGTAGATGGACGTCACTGAGGTGTCCGGGAAGGCCTCCTCGCTGATCGTGACGATCGAGCCGACCGGGATGCCGTCCGGCCACAGGCCAGTCGGCTGCACGCAGGCTTCGCCTGGAGCTGCCACAGCCTGCACGCTCACCACTCCACCGTCGGTGATCGGGGCTGCCCCGGTCGGCGGCGTGAAGGTCCACGACACGTCGTACTTGAACCACTGGCCTGCCAGCGAGCCCTCGTTGTCCGTGAGGATCTTGCAGACCTTGAACAGGTTCAGGGAAGTGTCGTTGGTGAAGTTGGCAGTCGTCTCATATGGTGCGACCACGCTGAACACGGCACTTTGCCCGGCGAGGTCAGAGCTCACCAGGTTGCCCGAAGGCTGAGAGGAAATGCCCGAGACGTAGTACGGGGACTCGGTTCCCTCAGTCACCGTCACGTTGCCTGCCGGCACCGGAATGGCGCCAGTGCACGCACCGACTGCCACTGAGTAGGTCCCGATTGTCGCGCCACCCTCGGAGAGGGTGAACGGGAAGCTGCCTTCAACATAGTTGTCGGACGCCCACTTGCAGACCTCGATCGATCCGTCGCTGCCAGCCTGCTGGGGATCGGTCTTGTAGTTGGCGAACCTGATCGTGGCAGCTCCACCGGCCGCGAGCCTTAAAGCGGCCGTCGCAGTCTTCAGAGACTTGCTCACGAGAGACTTGCTCGGGTTCACTGTGATGGACTTCAGGTTCTTGTACGAGGCCGGCGTCGAGGTCTCGGTCACATGAGTGATCCCGGCCCCAACCTTCACTGCCTCGCACTGAGCCGTCAGCTTCAGCGCTTTTCCGTTCACCGAGAACTTGAAAGTCCCGGCGACGTTCTTGCAGACTGTAAGTGTCGGTGTCACGCTCTTGGCTGTCTTCACTGTTGCGCTTGCGCTTCCAGCTACCAAGAAGCTGCTGCCGATGGCGATGACCGGTGCCATCAATAGCAACAGAGCGGAGTGTCTCCGCATTTTCTTATGCACAATATTCTCCTCGCATCATTGTCGCCCCACCCTTGCCCACTTCTACGGGTCCCGGCACGGAGCTACCCCCCCACCGGGGACCCGGTGCGGGACAGCACGTTACTGGCAGCAAACTGCCCGAACTGCTGCTCCTGCAGTATTTCCGCCCGTCAAGGCGGCGTCTTGGTGCGGAATGCACAACGTCGCGCTCGTGATTTCTCCACTGCTGGTCAAAGGTCTGACGAGAGACCTTGAGTTCTGCGGGACGCAACTACCTGACCAGCCACATGGCTAGGCAGCGAGCCTTGCGATTAGGAAAGTGGCGTAGCCGCTGTACGATCTCAGCCTCTCCATAAGGTCACCTCCCATTTGCAGCCGTATCACCAGGAGAGGTCAGAGAAACGCCTGTAGTGGTGGAAGAAAGCTCTCGCACCACTGAGAGATGTCAACCGACTGCGCATAGTGAATGTTGCGCCCTTAGCTCGATCACATCCAAAGGGAGCTGGACGCGAGCCGGTGTTGCGACTATCTCTTGCGTCAGCTTCATGCCCGTCGTATAAAGGTGCACCGCGAGGGAAGAGGAGCAGTTGTGGCGCAGGGGGACACGTCAAGTGACGCCAGGCAACGAACGGCGTGGGGGAAGTAGTGGAGCCGCCCGGTCTTAAGAGCGTCCGCGCACAAACTGTGACCAACCTCCGCGGGCAAGGGCGTTCTCGCGCTCGGCGGCTGGCAGTACGGCCGCGGTCGCTCGTCGTCTTGAGCTGTGTTGGCGCCTTTATGCTGATTGGCCTGATCGCGGCCGCGTTCTCAACGGGTGAGGGCAGGCCGGCTCGCGCTCTTGGATCCGTGCCTCGCAGGCAGTCCGAGATTCGGGTTGCAGGGAGACTGTCTGATCCGGGCAAGACGGCGGTGCCGGTCGCTGCGTCGAAGAGGCACGAAGCGACGTTCCCGGCTCCTAGCACCGCGACAGACGACCGGCGCGACAAGCCGACGGCGAGCTTGCCAGTGCTCTCGCCGAGCACGACGAGAAGACCGCGCGGTGCCGTGGTGGCGCCCAGTCCAGCGGGCCGCGCAGCGACGGCGTCATCCACCCGACAGCTGATTGGTCAGGCAGCGACGGCGTCACCCGTGCGGCAACTCATGGGTCGCGCAGCGACGGCGTCATCGGCCCGACGACCTAGCCCACTTGACTCAACAGGCACGCTTGTGCCGACCGTGGCGGTGAGCGGGCCGAGCGGGGCGACGACCGGACCGGTTTCCTACATCGTGACGGTGAACGGGCCGACGGACGCTGCCACCCCGACCGGGTCGGTGACCGTCTCGGATGGGGCCGGCGGCAGCTGCGTGATCGCCTCTCTCGACGACACCGGCGGTGGCACCTGCTCGATCATCGAGAACGCCGGGGATGCCACCGACGGCTCCTTCGCCGTCACCGCCAGCTACGGCGGTGACTCGAACTACACATCGGTTACGAGCCCCACGTTCTCCGAGCCCGTCGGCCCGGCCGCGCCGACCGTAGCTCTGAGCGGCCTAGCTGGAGTGACGCAAGGGCTGGTCACTTACACAGTGACGGTGAGCGGAGCCGGCGCCACGCCCACCGGGTCTGTCAGCGTCTCGGATGGGACTGGCACCTGCTCGATCCTCCCTCTCGACGACACCGGCAGCGGTATCTGCTCGATCACCGACAACGCCAC
This sequence comes from uncultured Acidimicrobiaceae bacterium, assembly GCA_963841155.1. Classification (GTDB taxonomy): domain Bacteria; phylum Actinomycetota; class Acidimicrobiia; order Acidimicrobiales; family Bog-793; genus Fen-455. The sequence continues at coordinate 227,074 of CAWJBM010000004.1, forward strand.
CGGCTTCAACGTCACTGCCACTTACGGTGGCGACGGGAACTACACCTCGGCAACCGCCGCGCTTACACCGATCGTGACGGTGACCGATGACTCTTCCGGTGTCGTGACAGGCGGTTCGTTCACGTTCACCGCCACCGTCTCCGGCCCGGGAGCGGCTGTGACTCCGTCGGGCACGGTCGCCTGGAGCGTGACAGGCCCTGGCTTCCCGTCGTGCCCGGACTCGACGCTGTCGACGGGCGGGACGGCCACGTGCACGATCACGGGCGTGGTGGCTGGCAGCTATGGCGCCACCGCCGCCTACTCCGGTGATGCCAACTACACCGGCTCCTCGGGCTCTGACACAGAGGCCACCGTGGGCCCGGCCCCCCTCACCATCACCGCCTCGGACGGGTCCATGACCTACGGCGGCACCCCGCCCACCGTCACCGCCGGCTACTCCGGGTTCCAGAACGGAGACGGCCCGGCCAGCCTCAACACCGGGCCGACGTGCTCGACGAAGGCCACCAGCTCGAGCCCGGTGGGCAGCTACGTCTCCTCCTGCTCGGGGGCCAGTGACCCGGACTACACCATCAGCTACGTGAACGGCTCGGTGAAGGTCAAGCCGGCGTCGCTCACCATCACCGCCTCGAGCACGACTTCGCTCTACGGCAGCACCCCCACCGTCACCGCCGGCTACTCCGGGTTCCAGAACGGAGACAGCGCGGCCAGTCTCACCACCGGGCCGACGTGCTCGACGAGCGTGAGCGACAGCACCGGTCCCGGCTCCTACGTCGGTGCCAACACCTGCTCGGGGGCCACAGATCCCAACTACACCATCGGCTACGTGGCCGGCTCGGCCACCGTGGGCCCGGCCCCCCTCACCATCACCGCCTCGGACGGGTCCATGACCTACGGCGGCACCCCGCCCACCGTCACCGCCGGCTACTCCGGGTTCCAGAACGGAGACGGCCCGGCCAGCCTGAACACCGGGCCGACGTGCTCGACGAAGGCCACCAGCTCGAGCCCGGTGGGCAGCTACGTCTCCTCCTGCTCGGGGGCCAGTGACCCGGACTACACCATCAGCTACGTGAACGGCTCGGTGAAGGTCAAGCCGGCGTCGCTCACCATCACCGCCTCGAGCACGACTTCGCTCTACGGCAGCACCCCCACCGTCACCGCCGGCTACTCCGGGTTCCAGAACGGAGACAGCGCGGCCAGTCTCACCACCGGGCCGACGTGCTCGACGAGCGTGAGCGACAGCACCGGTCCCGGCTCCTACGTCGGTGTCAACACCTGCTCGGGGGCCACAGATCCCAACTACACCATCGGCTACGTGGCCGGCTCGGCCACCGTGGGCCCGGCCCCCCTCACCATCACCGCCTCGGACGGGTCCATGACCTACGGCGGCACCCCGCCCACCGTCACCGCCGGCTACTCCGGGTTCCAGAACGGAGACGGCCCGGCCAGCCTCAACACCGGGCCGACGTGCTCGACGAAGGCCACCAGCTCGAGCCCGGTGGGCAGCTACGCCTCCTCCTGCTCGGGGGCCAGTGACCCGGACTACACCATCAGCTACGTGAACGGCTCGGTGAAGGTCAAGCCGGCGTCGCTCACCATCACCGCCTCGAGCACGACTTCGCTCTACGGCAGCACCCCCACCGTCACCGCCGGCTACTCCGGGTTCCAGAACGGAGACAGCGCGGCCAGTCTCACCACCGGGCCGACGTGCTCGACGAGCGTGAGCGACAGCACCGGTCCCGGCTCCTACGTCGGTGTCAACACCTGCTCGGGGGCCACCGACCCCAACTACACCATCGGCTACGTGGCCGGCTCGGCCACCGTGGGCCCGGCCCCCCTCACCATCACCGCCTCGGACGGGTCCATGACCTACGGCGGCACCCCGCCCACCGTCACCGCCGGCTACTCCGGGTTCCAGAACGGAGACGGCCCGGCCAGCCTCAACACCGGGCCGACGTGCTCGACGAAGGCCACCAGCTCGAGCCCGGTGGGCAGCTACGTCTCCTCCTGCTCGGGGGCCAGTGACCCGGACTACACCATCAGCTACGTGAACGGCTCGGTGAAGGTCAAGCCGGCGTCGCTCACCATCACCGCCTCGAGCACGACTTCGCTCTACGGCAGCACCCCCACCGTCACCGCCGGCTACTCCGGGTTCCAGAACGGAGACAGCGCGGCCAGTCTCACCACCGGGCCGACGTGCTCGACGAGCGTGAGCGACAGCACCGGTCCCGGCTCCTACGTCGGTGTCAACACCTGCTCGGGGGCCACCGACCCCAACTACACCATCGGCTACGTGGCCGGCTCGGCCACCGTGGGCCCGGCCCCCCTCACCATCACCGCCTCGGACGGGTCCATGACCTACGGCGGCACCCCGCCCACCGTCACCGCCGGCTACTCCGGGTTCCAGAACGGAGACGGCCCGGCCAGCCTGAACACCGGGCCGACGTGCTCGACGAAGGCCACCAGCTCGAGCCCGGTGGGCAGCTACGTCTCCTCCTGCTCGGGGGCCAGTGACCCGGACTACACCATCAGCTACGTGAACGGCTCGGTGAAGGTCAAGCCGGCGTCGCTCACCATCACCGCCTCGAGCACGACTTCGCTCTACGGCAGCACCCCCACCGTCACCGCCGGCTACTCCGGGTTCCAGAACGGAGACAGCGCGGCCAGTCTCACCACCGGGCCGACGTGCTCGACGAGCGTGAGCGACAGCACCGGTCCCGGCTCCTACGTCGGTGTCAACACCTGCTCGGGGGCCACCGACCCCAACTACACCATCGGCTACGTGGCCGGCTCGGCCACCGTGGGCCCGGCCCCCCTCACCATCACCGCCTCGGACGGGTCCATGACCTACGGCGGCACCCCGCCCACCGTCACCGCCGGCTACTCCGGGTTCCAGAACGGAGACGGCCCGGCCAGCCTGAACACCGGGCCGACGTGCTCGACGAAGGCCACCAGCTCGAGCCCGGTGGGCAGCTACGCCTCCTCCTGCTCGGGGGCCAGTGACCCGGACTACACCATCAGCTACGTGAACGGCTCGGTGAAGGTCAAGCCGGCGTCGCTCACCATCACCGCCTCGAGCACGACTTCGCTCTACGGCAGCACCCCCACCGTCACCGCCGGCTACTCCGGGTTCCAGAACGGAGACAGCGCGGCCAGTCTCACCACCGGGCCGACGTGCTCGACGAGCGTGAGCGACAGCACCGGTCCCGGCTCCTACGTCGGTGTCAACACCTGCTCGGGGGCGGCCGACCCCAACTACACCATCGGCTACGTGGCCGGCTCGGCCACCGTGGGCCCGGCCCCCCTCACCATCACCGCCTCGGACGGGTCCATGACCTACGGCGGCACCCCGCCCACCGTCACCGCCGGCTACTCCGGGTTCCAGAACGGAGACGGCCCGGCCAGCCTGAACACCGGGCCGACGTGCTCGACGAAGGCCACCAGCTCGAGCCCGGTGGGCAGCTACGTCTCCTCCTGCTCGGGGGCCAGTGACCCGGACTACACCATCAGCTACGTGAACGGCTCGGTGAAGGTCAAGCCGGCGTCGCTCACCATCACCGCCTCGAGCACGACTTCGCTCTACGGCAGCACCCCCACCGTCACCGCCGGCTACTCCGGGTTCCAGAACGGAGACAGCGCGGCCAGTCTCACCACCGGGCCGACGTGCTCGACGAGCGTGAGCGACAGCACCGGTCCCGGCTCCTACGTCGGTGTCAACACCTGCTCGGGGGCGGCCGACCCCAACTACACCATCGGCTACGTGGCCGGCTCGGCCACCGTGGGCCCGGCCCCCCTCACCATCACCGCCTCGGACGGGTCCATGACCTACGGCGGCACCCCGCCCACCGTCACCGCCGGCTACTCCGGGTTCCAGAACGGAGACGGCCCGGCCAGCCTGAACACCGGGCCGACGTGCTCGACGAAGGCCACCAGCTCGAGCCCGGTGGGCAGCTACGTCTCCTCCTGCTCGGGGGCCAGTGACCCGGACTACACCATCAGCTACGTGAACGGCTCGGTGAAGGTCAAGCCGGCGTCGCTCACCATCACCGCCTCGAGCACGACTTCGCTCTACGGCAGCACCCCCACCGTCACCGCCGGCTACTCCGGGTTCCAGAACGGAGACAGCGCGGCCAGTCTCACCACCGGGCCGACGTGCTCGACGAGCGTGAGCGACAGCACCGGTCCCGGCTCCTACGTCGGTGCCAACACCTGCTCGGGGGCCACAGATCCCAACTACACCATCGGCTACGTGGCCGGCTCGGCCACCGTGGGCCCGGCCCCCCTCACCATCACCGCCTCGGACGGGTCCATGACCTACGGCGGCACCCCGCCCACCGTCACCGCCGGCTACTCCGGGTTCCAGAACGGAGACGGCCCGGCCAGCCTCAACACCGGGCCGACGTGCTCGACGAAGGCCACCAGCTCGAGCCCGGTGGGCAGCTACGCCTCCTCCTGCTCGGGGGCCAGTGACCCGGACTACACCATCAGTTACGTAGATGGCTCGGTGAAGGTCCAGCCGGCGTCGCTCACCATCACCGCCTCGAGCGGGTCCATGACCTACGGAGGGGTCGTGCCCACCGTCACCGCCGGCTACTCCGGGTTCCAGAACGGCGACAGCGCGGCCAGTCTGACCACCGGGCCGACGTGCTCGACGAAGGCCATGAGCGACAGCACCGGTCCCGGCTCCTACGTCGGTGTCAAACCGTGCTCGGGCGCGGCCGACCCCAACTACACCATCAGCTACGTAGATGGCTCGGTGACGGTCCAGCCGGCGTCGCTCACCATCACCGCCTCGAGCACGACTTCGGCCTACGGCAGCGCCCCCACCGTCACCGCCGGCTACTCCGGGTTCCAGAACGGCGACAGCCCGGCCAGTCTCACCAGCGGGCCGACGTGCTCGACAAGCGTGGGTGATGGCACCGGCCCCGGCTCCTACGTCGACGCCAACACCTGCTCGGGGGCGGCCGACCCGGACTACAGCTTCAGCTATGTGGCCGGCGAGGCCACCGTAGGCCCGGCCGGTCTCACCATCACCGCCTCCGACGGGGCCATGACCTATGGCGGCGTCCCGCCCAGCGTCACCGCCAGCTATTCGGGGTTCCAGAACGGCGACAGCGCGGCCAGCCTCACCACCGGGCCGACGTGCTCGACGAAGGCCACCAGCTCGAGCCCGGCAGGCAGCTACGTCTCCTCCTGCTCGGGGGCGGCCGACCCGGACTACACCTTCAGTTACGTGGCCGGCTCGGTGAAGGTCCAGCCGGCGTCGCTCACCGTCACCGCGTCGAGCGGGTCCATGACCTATGGCGGCGTCCCGCCCAGCGTCACCGCCGGCTACTCCGGGTTCCAGAACGGCGACAGCGCGGCCAGCCTCACCACCGGGCCGGCGTGCTCGACGAAGGCCACGAGCTCGAGCCCGGTGGGCAGCTACGTCTCCTCCTGCTCGGGGGCGGCCGACCCGAACTACGCCTTCAGCTACGTGGCCGGCTCGGTGAAGGTCAAGCCGGCGTCCCTCGCCATCACCGCCTCGAGCGGGTCAATGACCTATGGTGGCGCCCCGCCCAGCGTCACCGCTGGCTACTCGGGGTTCCAGAACGGAGACAGCGCGGCCAGCCTCACTACCGGGCCGACGTGCTCGACGAAGGCCACCAGCTCGAGCCCGGTGGGCAGCTACGTCTCCTCCTGCTCGGGGGCGGCCGACCCGGACTACACCTTCAGTTACGTGGCCGGCTCGGTGAAGGTCCAGCCGGCGGCGCTCACCATCACCGCTTCGGACGGGTCCATGACCTATGGCGGCACCCCGCCCACCGTCACCGCCGGCTACTCCGGGTTCCAGAACGGCGACAGCGCGGCCAGCCTGAACACCGGGCCGGCGTGCTCGACGAAGGCCACCAGCTCGAGCCCGGTGGGCAGCTACGTCTCCTCCTGCTCGGGGGCCAGTGACCCGGACTACACCATCAGCTACGTAGTGGGAACTTTCACCGTCGGCAAAGCCACACCGACAGTGTCGGTTAGTGGTCAGAGTGGCCAGACCACCGGGCCAGTGACGATCTCTGTGACTGTAAGCGGCCCGAAGGGCGTTGACGTTCCGACCGGATCGGTCACCGTCTCCGACGGGACCAGCAGCTGTTCGGTCGCTGCTGTCGACTCGGCCGGCGCCGGTAGCTGCAGCTTGACAGAGAACGCATCACAGGACGGCGAATCTGTCACTGCGAAGTACTCCGGTGATGCGAGCTACGCACCGACGACCGGAACCACGACCGTAGCCGTAGCCAAGGCCAAACCAACCGTGTCGTTGAGTGGCCCGAGCAGCGCGGTGACAGGGTTGATCACCTATGAGGTGACTGTCAGTGGGCACGGTGCGCCGCCCACCGGCAAAGTGACGGTTTCTGACGGGACCAACACCTGCACAAGTGCGCTCACCGGCCAGGGCATTGGCAGCTGCGCGCTGCAAGAAGGTACGGGGACCTATCCGGTCAAGGCGGGCTACACCGGCGACGACAACTACAGCGCGGCGTCCGCGACTACGACCGAGGTCGTCAACGAGACCACGACCTCGCTCGCTGTGTCGACGAGCACTCTTGTTTACGGCCTCGAGCAGGGCGCTACCTTCTCCGTCACCGTCTACCCACCCGTAGGCGACGATACAGCACCGTCCGGCACAACCGTCCAGCTCATAGCCGGAAAACAGACGCTGTGCGTCACTGCGCCGCTCGTGGTCACCACCGTCGACGTGACCAACCCGGTGACCGGGCTGCCAGTGCAGATCACGGAGGCGACGGCGGGCTGCCATCTGACCTCTGTTGCGATCGCCGCGGGAAAGTACTCGGTCACCGCCGACTTCCCTGGCGAGGCGGGCTCGTTTGTAGGCTCGACCTCGTCGCCGGTGCCGTTGACCGTGGAAAGTGCGCCCACATCGACGACTCTTTCGGTCTCGAACAGCACGACTACCTATGGAAACGAAAGCAGTGAGACGCTGACGACAAGAGTCAGCGGACCAGACGGCCATTCGTACGTCACAGGCAGCGTGACCGTAAGGACCGGTTCGAAGACTCTTTGCGTCACCACGCTCGTGAATGGCACCGGGAAGTGCACACTGACTCGTTTCCAGCTGTCCGTCGGGCGCTATTCGCTCGTGGCTCACTACCAAGGGACGAAAAGCCTTGCCGCCTCGTCCTCGAAGCCTTTGACGCTGTCTGTGGTAGGGGCATCGACGTCAACTGGGCTGTCGTTGTCGCGCACGACCGTGGTGTCTGGTTCCGAACAGAGCGAGGAGTTCACAGCTCAGGTGACGGTTCCCGCCGGCATGCCCTACGCCTCGGGCGCGGTGACGGTGACGAGCGGATCGAAAAGGCTCTGCACGATAACTCTGAGTCGTGGCAAGGGCACTTGTCCCCTCACCGCTACGGAGCTCCCAGTCGGCAGTTATCAGATCTCCGCCCGCTATGAAGGGTCGAACGAGCTGCAGGCATCCACTTCGCTCGTGAGGAAGCTGGTTGTCACGTAGGGGCCCAGCCACACAAGACGGCGGCGGCTGCGGGGCTGCAGAATGCGTCCCGAGCCGTGCAGTTCGCTGGCAAAGAGCTCAAACTGCCTTCCTGACCTGGTGACCTGGACATCTAGTGCCGGAGAGGTGAGGAGTGGCCGGACGCACACGACCCTTGTCGTACACGGCCCATCCGCGTCGCTACGCGGCGACGAGATCGCCCGGACGTTCCAGCTCACAACGGTTCATGGGGGATCGACCTCGCTGCGGTGGCGTGAACGTCCTAAGACGCGCTAGGCCGGAAATCGGTCCACCCGGCGTGCGGGTCCCTGGCGCGCTCCTCAGTCCCACGTGCCTTGGCCGACGCCAGCTGGGCCGCCTCGGCGTCCAGACGAGCGTCCTCACGCGCCGTCTTGCGGTCCTCCGAGGCCATCCACTGGAAGTAGATAGGGATCACAGCAGCGACTGTGAGCAGCTCCGTCAGCACCCAGAGGACGCCGGCTCCCGCGTGAGTGCTCGACAGGCTGTACATAGGGGCAATTGTCTGGCGCGAGCTGAGAAGGGCGATGGCGAGAAACGACTCGAGCGGCACACCGATCAAGAGGTTGACCATCCGGAGCGGATAGCTGGCGCCCCACCGGGGGATCGGGTCGAGCCCGATCATTGGCCACCAGAACAGCGTCGCTCCGAACAGGAAACCCAGGTTGATGATGTCCATCAGCCACATGTGGCTCATAGCGAAGCCGATTGCGGGTGTGAGGAAGAAAGCGAGCATGACGCCGTAGTAGAGCACCCAGACCACGAGCGGGTGCGACAGCACGGCGAACCCGTTGCTGTGAAAGATGCGCAGCCAAGCCGTCTTGGCGCGCCGGCTCGAGGTCTGCAGGATCAGCGTCATGGGAGCCCCCATCGCCATCAGCGCCGGGGCGATGATCATAAGGAGAAGGTGCTGGATCACATGGGCTTCGAAGTAAGAACCGGTCAGCGTCGCGACCGGCGACTGGAGTGCGAGGTCGACAGTGATCAGACCGGCGAAGAACGAGACGGTCCGGCGTGCCTTCCACCTGCGGCCTCGCGTTGCGAGCGTCCAATCGGCCCGGAGGTACCAGATGCCCGCGGCGATGCACGCTGCGAGGACGAGAAGAGGGAAGGGCCCGAACTGCCAGTCGAGCAGAGCGGTGTGCAAATTGAAGTAGACCCTTTCCATGGGCACGCCGGGCACGACTCAAGGGTACTGTCGGTTGCCGCCAGGTCGGCAGGGGGCGGTGTCGGTCCCTCGCCTAATTTGCTTCACGCTCGTCTACGCCGTCGTCACCGTCAGGACCGGGCCGACTTGACAAGGAGCACGGCCTCGAGGAACCACTCCGCTTGCAAGGGCCCCGTGGGTCCTGCGACGAGCGGCCACATCCGGCCTGCCAGCTCGTAGCCAAGCCGCAGGCGGGCCTCCTGGGTGTACCCGCTCCGGTTTGCAAGGAAAGTCCGTACCAGGGCGAGTTCGGCGTCGGGAACGGCGCTCACGTCCCAGTGGGATAGCTCGGGAGGAAGATAGCCCTGGTGCGCGGCGCCCGGAGACCACGCGCCCGGGCTCCAAGCCGGCGCGGTGAAGTCGGCTCCCGAGGTCCAGGACACGCCTTTCCGGATTGCAGCGCCACCGACTCGCTCGCGCACAACAAGCGTGTTGGCTATCAGATCTCCCAATCGCTGATTGCGATTGGTCGAAAGGATGAGCACGCTTCCGACTATGTAGGAGAAACCGATTTGCATGTCGATCAGCCGGAGCACGTTGCGGAGCAAGCTTGACCAAAAGCCGACGGGCTGGCCTCCAACCTTCACGACACGAAGGCCCGCCGCCCGCTTTCCGAGGGTTCGCCCACTGAAGAGCATTTCGCAGAAGATGAAGTAACCGAGAAAGTCGGCCAGGACAAACAGCGAGAATGCGCCGGCCACGACGAGCCCGCTGGTTGTGCTCACAGAGCTGTGGAAAGCTGAGGCAACGACGAGGGCAAAGCCGATGAGCGCGAGCACTTGCAACGTGAAGTCCAGCGCGAACGCCATGAACCGGGAGCCAAGCCCAGCCAGCACGACCTCGAGGCTGATTCCCTCAGGGGTGACAGTGACATGTCGGTCCTCGATCTCCACATGATCACGGTACGACGAATGCCCGCGGGTGACAGCAGGAACGACTGGGGTAGAACGTGAAGGTCGAGCGGTTCCTGGCAGATCGTGGTACGGACTGGGCTGAGCTCGAAAGCCTCGTCAAACGGTCGCGGGGACAGGGTCGCAGGCTCGCGCCGGATGAGATCCATCGTCTTGGGCTGCTTTACCGTTCTTCGGTCGCTGACTTGGCGGTGGCGCGACGCTCATGGCCGGACGCCTCAGGAACGCTTCGCCTGCAGGCACTCGTGACGAACGCGCACGCCGTTGTCTATTCCAAGCCAGGACGTGATGACACCGCCTGGGGGTTCCTGAGCGTGGGAATTTGGTGCAGGATTCGTGAGCTGGACCGCTGCCTGGTGATCTCGGCCTGCATCCTTCTCGGTTTCGTGGCGCTCGGGGCGCTTTGGGGATTTGCCCAGCCATCCTCCGCTTCTGGCCTGCTCCCGGCGGGCTTCCACGCCTCGGCGCATCCGGGGCGGGGCGCCTTTTACGGAATCTCGATCGTGGGGCGTACCGGACTCGCGGTGCAGATCTTCGTGAACAACATCGAAGTGGCCATTCTCGCCGTGGCAGGCGGATTCACCTTCGGCCTGTTGACAGGCTTCGCTCTGGCCTACAACGGCGCCATCTTGGGCATTCTTGGTGCGCTGGAATGGAGAGCGGGAGGTTTCGGTCAGTTCTTCAGCCTCATCGTGCCGCATGGCCTGCTCGAGCTGTCCTGCATCACGCTCGCCGGTGCCGGCGGCCTGGCGGTGGCCCGCGCCCTGATCGATCCCGGCAACGACACGAGAGCCGAGGCGCTCGGGCGTCTCACTTCGAGGATCGGCGCCATCGTGCTCGCCGTGATGCTCTTCCTCGTGGTCGCCGGCCTGACCGAGGGCATCGTCACGCCGTGGGACTTGTCTCCGCCAGCGGCATTCGCTGTTGGGATCGCGCTCGCGGGAGGTTTCTGGTCCCTCGTGTTCGCACGCGGACGGCTCCGACGTGCACCCTGACGGAAAGTGATCGTTCCGGTGCCTACAGGCGAGCCCGTTGCTTCAAGCTGAGGTAGGCGCCGACACAGGCGGGCCCCAAGGCCTGGGGCGGCGCCTCCACGACGACGGCGCCAAGGGCTCTGAGGAGCTGCACGACCCGTTGCCGGCTGGCGAGCAGGTCGACGGCCACCGCAGCGCGCATCACGTCTCGCATGTCGTGCGGCGATCGTGAGGTGACGGTCGTCAGGTCCGGGTCTGTGCAGCTGGCCACGAGAACGGCGTGGCGGCGGACCAGCACCGGCATGGCGGCGATCAATGTCCGAGCGGCACCGTCGTCGACGAGGTCGGTGAAGACGACGACGAGGGCCCTCTTCTGTCGCCCGACCGCGTGGAACGCGCGCTCATAATCGCTTTCGACCTCAACCGGCTCGAGATCGAACAAGGCACGCACCACAGCCTCGGCACCGCGGCGGCGAGGAGCGAGCTGACGCGTCACCTTGGACTCGAAGGCGACAGCTCCGACACGGTCCCCTGCTTCCTCGGCCGCTACCGCCAGCACGGCGACGGCATCGAGGGCGACATCGAGACGGGAGACCCGTCCGGCCGGAGAGGCCATCAGGCGGCCGGTGTCCACGACGCACATGAGATCCCGATTCTCTTCGACCCGGTAATGGTTGGACATCGGGCGCCCAACCCTGGCCGTGGCTATCCAGTTCACCTGTCGGATGTCGTCGTCCTGCGAGTAGTCGCGAATGGTCTCGAACTCCGTACCGAGCCCGAGCCGTGCCCGAATCCTGCCCTCGTCGGACGATCTGCCGCGGCGGCGCGCTGCCGCTAGTCTGCGGGCCCGAGGCAGGTCGGGGAAGACGGTCACCTCCTGGCTCGTGCCGACGGAGTGATCGAGGGAACCGAGCCCGAGCGGTCCGACTGCCCGCACCGTTACCGGAGGCAGCACGTGGATACCTCGATGGCGACCGGTCAGTTCGCCCTTCAGTTCATCGCCGTCAGCCCACGGTGGCTCCACAAGGAGCTCTGGAGGAACCGGCTGGCGGATCCGGACCGCTCGCGCCTGGCCGAGCCCGCCCACCCTGGCACGAAACGGGACGCCTACGAGCAGCGACAGGGTCTGCAACCGCGTGCGGTTGAGCGAGGGGACCCCGCCATGAGCCACGAGAAGATCCATGAGAACGCATCCGGCGATCCCACCAGCCAGCAAGAAGGGCACGAGAACCGGGACCGGGAGAGCAGCCGAGAGGATCGCCACGAATGCGACAAGCAGCGCGGCAAGGCGAGTAGGGCGCGATGTGGACTGCCCGATCTTCAGGTGACTCGTGCTCGTGACTGGTGAAGCCGGCGTGGTCATCGACATCCCTCGTCCGGAGTTGTCAGCGAGGGATCGGAACCGTGGCGAGGACATTCGACAACGCGTCCGCGGCCGTGAAGCGGTCGAGCTCTGCCTCGGGGGTCAATATCAATCGGTGAGCGAGCACTGGGCTGGCGAGTGCAACCACGTCGTCGGGCACGACGAAGTCTCTTCCAGCCATGCTCGCCAAGGCCCTAGCCGCGGCCAGCAGGTGGACGCCCGCGCGAGGACTTGCGCCGAGCGCCACGCTCGGCAGCTCACGGGTGCGGCGGACGACCGATGCCACATAGCCGATGATCTCGTCGCTGACGGCCACGCGGTCCACCTGTTGGCGCACGGCCATCAGGTCGTCCTTCCCGGCTATCGCCTCGACGTCGGAAAGTGTCGCCGGCGCGACGCCCGAGCGGCGTAGCCTGAGCACCGCTTCCTCGTCCTTGGCGGACGGGTATGTGACGACGACCTTCATGAGAAACCGGTCCAGCTGGGCTTCGGGCAGCGGGTAGGTCCCCTCGTACTCGATCGGGTTCTGCGTGGCGAGCACCGTGAAAGGTTGCGGTAGCGGGTGCTCCACGCCGTCGACGGTGACTTGGCCCTCTTGCATCGCCTCGAGCAGTGCCGCCTGCGTCTTCGGCGGCGTCCGGTTGATCTCATCTGCGAGGAGGATGTTGGTGAACACCGGACCAGGACGGAAGCCGAGCTCGTTTCCTCGCAAGGTCAACGTGCCGGTCAGATCCGACGGCAGCATGTCGGGCGTGAACTGCACCCGGCGGTTGTCGAGCCGGCAGGCCCGGCCCATCGCGGACGCGAGCAGCGTCTTTGCCAAGCCGGGAGGCCCCTCGAGCAATAGGTGGCCTCCGACCGCGATAGCGATGATCGTCGCGTCGACGACATGAGACTGCCCTACTACGACTTTGTCCACCTGCTCGTTCAAGCGGGCGCGGACCACCGCCATCTGGCGGTTGCCGCTGCCGTTCTGGTACTCGTCGGTCATGACCACCTTCCTGTCTTCGTGAGCGTGGCATAGGCGCGGCCGAGCGCCAACAGATCCTCCTCCGAACGAGGCTTGCCGACGATCGCGGCGACGAGATCGGACGACAAAGCGGTCGATTCCGCTCTCCTGACGAGGTCAGTGTCTGTGGCGTCGTGGCGAGCCCTCAGCTCATGGCACAACCGTTCGCGAGCCGCCTGCCTCAACGGTTCCGCGCCAGCCCGGAGCCGGGCCGGAGAGCCCGACGCGAGGAGTGCGGCAACGGCATCGACGTGGGCGATACGTGGTGGGACCAACTCGCGACTGGCCGCCGTAGCTGGCCCGAATCGCCGGGCGGCGGACAGGATCCAGACCACCAAGGCGACAAGGGCGAGAAGAAGACCGGCTTGCCAGTGGCCCGGCAGGCCCGCGATCCCGGACCCCGAGCTCGTCAGGAGATGGTCGTACTCGTCGAACGCGACCGGGGCCGCGACCGGGCCGGCAAGGTCGAGGGCGAACGCCGCATTGTCGGCGCGGGCGAGGCATCCGTTGTCGAGCGGGGAGCTCGAGGCGAGCAGCACGAGACGACCCCGACCGACCTCGGCGAGGAGCGCCAGCGCCCCGCCGGGCCCACCCAGCAGGGTGTGCACGCGTTCGGTCACGGAAGCCGTGGTTCCGCCGCTCGGCGCTGCCCGCCAGGAGCCTGCCGCGTTCGAGACCACAGTGAGAGCTCCGTAGTTCTCCGGCGCTGGAGCAGCCGGATGCGATGGACCCGGCATTGCCGCCTGCCAGATCGGCAGTTGCCCAGGCCCGAGCAGTGCCCTGAGAGTGCCCCCCGCGGGCCGGCCGGCAAGGACCACGCGTCCTCCGGCCGTGAGATATCGGTGAAGAGCCGGTAGATCGCCCGCCAGCTTGTTCTGAGGGTCGAGAACGAAGAGAGTGCCAGGAACGGGTAGCGCGGCAGCGCTCACGCGGACCTCCAGTTGGCGAACCGAATGCCGCCGGTCCCTGAAGAGTTGCGCCAAGGCCGCGGTCCCGTTCTCTGAGGTGTCAAGCGAGGAGGCGGGGCCGAGGATCGATCGGCTTGGCGTGCCGTAGACAGCGTCCGCAAAGGAGACCGCGAACTCGAGAACGATCACACCGGCCGCGATGACCATCACTGCGCGCCATCTTCGAGGGACCTGATGCCAACGGGCTGTGACGGTCATCGCCGCCGGCGCAGTGGCGCTCATCGATTGTTCACCGCGGTGTCCCGAGTGTCCCGGGGTTTCTTGCTCATCGAACATTCCCTGCCGCCTGCCACACGTCCTGACGCTTGCGCTTAGTCGTGGGTGTCTCCGCAAGCAGCCGGTCCCACCCATTCCGGGCCGAAGCCACGTCGCGAGGCAACGCGGGTTCCTGGGCGTAGGTGATCAGCTCATGGCGAGAGCTGAGCTCGTCGAAGACTCGCGACTGAAGGACCAACCCCACCTGGTGGCTGGTTGTGGTGCGGCGATCGGGGATCACGCCCTGTGCTTCGAGTCGAGCGAGCCCGAGCCTGAAACGCAGCCGGACCGCAAGTTCGTTCGCACCCTTTAGTTCGGCGTCTTCTGCGGCTCGCTCGAGATCGGTCAGGTCTTCGCCGGTTGTCGTCGGCTCATCGGCTCTCGGGCGTGTCGCTATTCGGGACCTCCTGCGGATGAGGAGAAGCCCGACCAGCATGCCGAGTGCGAGCGCGAGCACGAGCACGACGGCCCAACCACCAGCGCCAAGCAGTCTGTGTGTGTCACTGAAGAACGGTACGAGTGCTTGGCGCCACAACCAGCGGATGGGAGGGCCGAACGCCCAGAGAAACCCCCGCCCGACGGCTCGGAGCGCTCCGGCGAGGGGAGCAGGGATTCGAGCCGGCCTGTGCGTGTATGGCGTGCGAGAAAGGATCTGAGCCGCTTGACGTCGCGCGTCCGCAGCGAAAGTCGAAGCTCCCGGCGAGCGAGGCACCTATTCGGACCGTGGCGCATCCGGCGCCGGCGGGTCGCGCTGCTCTTCATCTGCCGAGGGGGGTTCTCTTGGCGACTGGCTGGGCGGCCAATCGGAGGGACGCGGCCAACCGGAGGGGCGCGGCCAATCGGAGGGACGCGGCCAGCCGGGAACGGGCGGCGCAGGCGTGTAGCCGGGCGGCGGATAGCCGGGCGGGGCAGGCGGATAGCCACCCGGTCCTGGCGGATACCAGGGGTAGGGTTGCTGTGGGTAGCCCGGAGGTTGCGGGTAGCCGGCGGGGCCGTAGCCTCCTCCTGGCGCTGGCTTCGTGAAGAAGAGAGCAGACGCCGACGGCGCGACGCCCATTTGCGCCGAGAGCAGCTGGATGTCGAATCCCTCCTTGCGAACCCGAAGGTCGATTGTCAGCACGACCAGGACGGCTGCGGAGAAGGGTGCGAATACCATGTAGTTGATCGTCTGGACAAGAAACCCCTCTACAACCGACACGGTCGTGCTCCCGTGGAAGACAGCGAAGACTGCACCTGCGGCGATGCCGACGGCGAAACTTGCTACCGCGACGAGAATACCGGCGAGTAACTGTGTGCCGAAGACCGACCACCAATGGCCGCGACAGAGTCTCAGCGCTCGGCGTATCGCCTTGGTTCCCCGGATGTCCTCGAGCATCATGATTGGCACCGCCAGCCTCGACGCGATCAAAAACCATACTGCTGCCAGGAGGCCTCCTACACCGAACATCAATGAGAAGAGGACCGTGAGCGCGGTGACGTGAGTGATCACCGGGACGGCTATCAGGACTGCGACCGCCAAGGCGAGGACTACTACCGCGAGGTACGTCAGCACGGAGATCCAGATGACAGCGAGCAGCCTCGACCAGCCGAAACCAAGCGCGTCGCGCCAGTTTGCCGTTTGTCCCAGATAGGCGTTCCCGATGACACGGAAGCAGACCGCGGTGATGAAGGCACCGACGATGAAAGTGATTGCGACCGTCAAGAGCTCGCCACCCAAGATGGCGTACAGGTCACCCAGTTTCAGCGTCGTACCGGTTGCGGGTGAGGTTACGAGGCTGTTCTCAGATGATCTCACCGAGACCGAGATGACGGCGACGACAATGCCCGAAAGAATCGCCACGACCAGAGCGGCCCTTGCGAGAGTGAGAAAATGGGCTCGGACGATCTTGATGGCGGCATCGATGCGTTCACCCACGCCCAAGGGACGAAGGCTGACTGCATGTCCTGGCCACATAGAGCGTCCCTCCCAGCCAGGACGACGTGGCTTGCACCGCGACCGTCACGCGACCAAAGCGACTTCGGCCATGCCTACGAAGCTGCGGTAGCCATGCCCGCAGTAGCAAGGGTAATCCGTGGAACAAGGGCGGAAGAGCACCTTAAGCCGGAGGTGCCGCAGAGTGATCGGGCTTGGCCGCTCTCGCATGCACCTGGAATGTCCCACTTCTTCGGGGAGACTGGGCCGGTACCTCAGAAAGGCCGTAGCGTTGCCGCGGAGGCCATTCGCGCGGAGCTGTGCCAGTATTGGCCGATGGCCGTTGGACGCGTCGAGATAACCGATGTCGAGGCATCGGCCGCCTGGCGCCGACCGTCTCCGAAACTGCGGACCATTCGGCGTCTGGAGGTTGGCCTCGTCGCGTTCGCATTTGCCGCGCTGGGGGCCGTCGTGGCAGATCTCGACGTGGGACTCACAACCGCTGTCGCTGTCGTTGGTGGAGTTCTCGTTCTTGTCATCGTTACCGAGGGTTTCGTAGGTCGTCGCTACAGCTCATGGGGTTATCTCGAGCGCGACGACGACCTTCTCATCCGGCGTGGCGTCCTGATCAAGAGACTTTCGGTCGTCCCCTACGGCCGCATGCAATTCGTCGACGTCACCGCCGGGCTCGTCGAGCGCCTGTTCGGGATCGCAACCGTGCGACTCCACACTGCGGCCGCGGCGACAGATGCTCGACTACCGGGGCTTGGTGTCTCGGAGGCCGCCAGGCTGCGGGAACAGCTGACAGCGCTCGGGGAGGCTCGCGCTGCCGGGATCTGACTCAGCCGTGCCGCAGTTCGGCACCTCCGAGCCGGCGGATTTTGCCTCCTCGACTCCGCCCTATCGATCGGCCGAGGGTCCGCCTGGACGGGGGCAGAAGGAGGCATCTACAAAGCTCCCGCGAACCTGGCAACGTCTTCATCCGCTGTCTCCTGTCGTTCGTATCGGTCCTTCTCTCCTGGGCATTCTCGTTGTGCTCGGATCGGCGGCTGCGCTTCCCGGTCGTACAAGCAGTTCAGCGTCCGATCTTGTGATCGTCGCCATAGTCGCTCTCGGCAGTGTCGTCTACTGGGCGGTAACCCGCTGGCGGGTCGATGGCGACACTCTGCGAGTCGAGACCGGTCTGATTCGCCGCCAGTCGTTGCAGGTGCCGCTTTCCAGCGCACAAGCGATCGATCTGGTGGAGCCGTTCCTGGCTCGGGTTCTGGGTCTGGCGGAGGTCCGCGTCCGGACCGGGGGAGCCTCGCGTGGCGACGCAAGGCTGTGTTATCTGCGCTACAGCGACGCCACCCATGTGCGAGCAAGCTTGTTGGCGGTGGCGCACGGCCTGCACGAGGCCGTGCCGGAACCGCCGGAGGAAGGTCTGGTTGTCGTTCCCAACGGCAGGCTGGTCGTTGCTGGCTGCCTGACCGGGGCGATCCCCGCCAGCTTGGTCGCTGTGATCGCCCTGGCCGTGCTCGGCTCGACCGATCCGGCGGTGCTCCTTGCGAGCGGCAGCGGACTGCTTGCCGCTTTCGTGACGATGGCGTTGACCGCATGGCGCCGCATCTCGACGGAATGGTCCTTCACCGTCGCCGAGGCTCCTGATGGCCTTCGGATACGTTCAGGCCTGTTGTCTCGGGCCGCTGAGACCGTGCCCCGAGGCCGTATTCAAGCAGTCCGCATGGTCGAACCTCTCTGGTTTCGCCCCCTTGGGTGGTGTCGCCTCGAGTTGCATCTGGCAGGCGGGGTCAAGGGTGGTGACCGCCAACAGCCCGCAAGGCTCCGCCGCGCCTTGCTTCCGGTCGGAACGCTCGCAGATGCCGACCTGCTCCTTGCCCGCGTGCTCCCAGGTCGGGAAGCGACGCTTACGCGGCCACCTCGCCGCGCAATGCTCCGCGCACCACTGAGCTATCACTTCCTGCGGGCGGGGGTCGGAGAGCGCTGTGCGGTGGCGATCTCCGGACGCGTCCGCCGAGAGACGGTGTGGGTGCCATTGGCCAAGGCGCAGAGCCTCCGAGCTGCTCAGGGCCCGATCCAGCGGTCATTGCGGCTCGCGTCGGTTCATCTGGATGCTGCAGGTCGGTACACTCGGGCAACGCTGCGTGACCGCGCGGCGCCAGAAGCGGTCTGCCTCCTCGAGGAGCTTCCCGGTCGATGCGCGGCCGCAAGGAACTTCGCGAGAACACGGCCGGGACCCACCTCAGCGACAGGGCAGGCGGACTCGCCCGCGCCAGCTGACCAGGCTCTGCCTGACGCGTAGGCTGATGTGGCACGGGGCTGTAGCTCAGCTGGCAGAGCACCTGGTTTGCAACCAGGGGGTCAGGGGTTCAAATCCCCTCAGCTCCACTTGCTTGACCCGAAGTTCACGGTCGTGACTGACTTTGATGTCGAGTTCTTGGAGGCTTGGTTCTGGGATGCCGCGTGCCAGATTCACGGGCCACTCGGCGCTCCGAAGTTCAAGGTCTACATCCTTCCGCCGGATCTTCCCCAAGCGGCTTTCGGACGTCCTCGATGACGACAGCCGGCGACCGATTCGCCAGAGGGAGCAACGAGCGCCTGACCTTGTGACCCTGCGATTGAACGCGGTGTTCCCCAGCGCGGCGTGGGCGTCCCCCGCCCCCCGGGGCTTGTTTCCGTGCCCGGTCGCTCAGTCGGCCATAGTCCAACGCGGTGGCAGCCGCGTCGCCGAAACGAAGGCAGGAGGCTTGCCCGTCAGCAGATAGATGGCATAGGCGACATCGTTCGAAAGTCGGCTCCTGTCCGCCGGGATGCCCGCGTTCGCCGCGTTGCAGTATTCGTCGGCCAACCCGCCCGGGTTCCCCTTCGACCAGTACTCGTCGTAGCACTCCTGTAGCTTTTTGGCGCCATTGCTAGAGTTGTTGTCCCATCGGCCGGCGAAGAGCATCCACCAGACTTCGCCCGGGTCGACCTCGAAGCCGTTCCACCCGTTTCCCCAGTACCTCACAAACTTCGACCCGTTCCAACCCCAGCCGTCGAGTATTTCGACGCTATCGGCCTCTTCTCCGAGGCCCACCACTCCGTCGAAAAGGTGGTCCTCGTCGTAGATCATCTGGCGGGTCTTTTCGATCCGGACCATGTTGTAATAAGCCTCTTCGGGCGAGTGAGTCGGGCGAGCCAGGTCTTGGACCAGGTACTCCTCCACAGCGGTGGCAAACGGGGGGTCCACGTCCTTGCTGAAAGCGAAGTAGCTCCTTGCCTTTATCTCGTTTCGAAGCACAGGTGTCTCGTCGGTCTCGCACGCGCTGATGAAGACGAGGCTGTCGGCGAAGCTCACTCCCTGAGTCGCTAGCCACTTCCAGAACGCCGGCGTGATCTGGACCTCCCAGTCACAGGTGTCGTCCCAATCAAGGATCTTGAACGAGCATTTGGAGTTTTCGTCGTCGCGCATACCGACAAAAAAGGTCGGAGTCCCGTTGGGGAGCTTGTAAGAGGCCAGCGAGGCTAGGTCTTCGCTCTTCAGCTCGGCCTTGAACTTCCTATAGGCCCCCAGAAAATTGGGCTGGTCCTTCGTCCCCTCAACTGCCACCTGGTCTCCGGTCAGGAGCGTCCCTGATTTGTTTCCGTGCGTCGAAAAGATGACGAAGCCGGGCTCTTCCTTGAGCACCGACACGATCCGCTCGACGGTTGCCGCGTTGCCGTCGAGCTCGGTGACGGCGTAGTGCCTGCTCTCGAGCGTGCTGACCATGTTCTTCAGGGCGGCCTTTGACTCCAGCCATACATCGGAGCCCGGGTTGATTATCACCGCTCTTCTGTTAAGCGGGTCGAACTGCTTGTCTGGATGGATCTTGGGATCCAGGTTCACCCGAGGGTCGCTGGCGAGCGGGCTGTCCGTGAGAGGAGTCGCCGTTGGCGCGCCGACGGCAGAGTACAACGTGATGACGACAGGCGGAGAGTCCTTGAAGCTGACCTCGATGTCGTCGCCGAGGTTCTGCACGCCGACAATGCAGCTACCCCCTTCTGCCGCGCACTGGCCTTTGAGGTGTGGCCTGGCCGACAGGGAGCCAATGAGCTTCCCCTGGGCGGCGGGCGCCGTCGAGGAGCTTGAGGTCAGGAACGCTTCTGCATAGGCGTAGGCACGCAGGGCGCCCTCCGCTGGGGTGAGGTTGAGGGTGCTGGCGTTCATCGCCGCGTTGTACACCGCAAAAGTGCCCTGGATCAGGTCGAGCGGCCGAATTTGCCACACGGACGTCCCGGCCTTTGCCGAGAAGACCTGGAAGGGCATGGTCACCCGGCTGGCGGAGAGGCTGAGGGGAAATGTCGCGTTCCTTGTGAAGTCGGGAGTCGAAATGTGGAGCGACAGCCGTCCGCCGCTGTACGAGTAGCTTCCGTACTCGCCCAACGCCTCCGTGGGGTCCGCAAAGTACAGGTAGGCCTTACTATCCGTAGCGAAGAGGAGGTCAACCTCCGCGCCAGGGTTCGTATGGCCACCGCCCGAATCCCTGACGAACGAGTAGGCGGTTCTGATGAGCGCGCTACCGCTAGCCAGGGCCGGGCGGGCAACGGGAGCGCCGTGCGCGCCTGTCGGCGCGCTTGCAGCGGCGGGAGCCCGCCCGCCGAGGGCCAGCCCCCCAATGATGACGGCTATTGCAATGGGTACCGATAGACAGGGTCGCTGACGGCCCCCCTGAGCCTTCGGCGCTACGGCCATGATGACCTTCCTTCCCGGGCAGAGCGTCCCGCGAGGAGCAGGTGATAACTCGGACGAGAGGCTAGCTCAGGCGAAATGGTTTTTCGGAGTGTGAATGCTTACCGAAGAACAAGAGCGTGAGTCAGCCGCACAGGGCCCGGTTCTTTCGCAACATCGCGCCCGTGCCCGCTTTCATCTGGGCCCGCGACGAGCGGACCCTCCCGAGGCTGAAGGGCCAGTTCGTGGGGCTGGACCTCCTTGTGCTTGACGAACTGGGATATGTAAGGGAGAGAACCTCCAGCTCCAAGACGCCAAGGCCCCGACTCGACGAGCCAAGCCACCAGCCGATCCCTCGGGCAACGAACTTGTGGACCAAGCGCAAGTCGCCAAGTAACTTCGAGCTCAAAGTGCTTCTGTTCTCGACCGACGCGCCGCAGTCCCCGGTCAGCATTTACACAGACGGTCACAAGGGGCGTGAGGAGGTGCGGAGATGTCCGATGCCGTGAATGAGCCGCAGGCGGAGGGTGTCGTGCCGCCCCGTGGGCCCGATGTTCCAGTCCAGCCGCAGCCGGCCGCCGGGGCGATCCCGGCCGCCGCTGCATTCCCGGACCTCGGTCCGGGGACGGGTTTGGACAAAGGGTCGGCGAGCGTGCCACCCCCGACCATGCCGGCGACGCTGCCCCCCGTCTTGCCGTCGGCGATGCCGGCGGGCGCGATGGGAGGGTTGCCGTCCGCCGGTTCGCACGGGATGCGGGTGCCGATGAGCGGGCTGTCGCCAGCGGGCCTGAGCATCATCGGGCTGCTGACGGCGTTGCTCGGCGCCTGGGCCGGCCTCTCGGTGTTCGTGGGGCCCTCGTTCGGATGGAGCCCCGACGGCTCACCGTCATGGCACTGGAACTTGATCCACGCCGCGCTGCACGTGGCGCCCGGAGGAGTCGCGCTGATCGCGGGGATTGCGATGGTCGCGACGGTACCGAAGGCCGCCCGAGGCATGGGGCGATTGGGCGCGGCACTGGCCGGGCTGCTGGCGATCCTCGCCGGGGCGTGGCTCGTCGTCGGTCCGAGCGAGTGGCTGGTGCTCAAGCCCACACAGCAGATCGTGTTCGCGTCCGCGACACCGATGCGCAGCTTCACCTACGTCGTCGGCGCCAACCTGGGACCGGGCCTTCTTCTCGCGGTCACTGGGGCGTTCGCCCTCGCCTGGGCGGTGCGGGTAGCGAAGGTCCGCGGCTCGGCCTGAACGGTCGGCCGCAAGATTCGCCCGGCGTGCACCGATCGCGGTGCGCCTGGTCTTGAGCGACCTGTCACGATATTGGTTCCGACCGGCTCGGCGCTCGGGGCGATCGGCATCGGTGTGCTGATCACCGTCGCCATCTGCGTCGCTGCCGCGGCACGGTACGAGAACGTCCTCTACCACGAGGGCCCCAACCTGGCGTCGAACCAGCTCATCGTCTACACACCCAATGGGCCTTGTGGGCGTTGGGTCCAGGCGGCGGCGGACCCGGCAGTGCCGTGACACCGAGCAAACAGTCCATGGCGGCGAGTGAGCGCGGCATCGCAGCCGCGCCCGGCTCTCACGACATGGTCCAGCTGGACTCGGCGAGCGCCGACCTACAGCACGCCGGGCCGGGCGGAACTGCTCTGGACCCCTCTATGTCGCCACTGCGCAGCTCCTGGGGACCTTTGGGATCAAGCCGTCGGGCGGTAAGTCCCACTGCCGACATCCTCAGCATGCGGCCAGGGTTGGCCGCTATGGGCGGCGTACTGCCCGTCCGGGGTGACGCTCGAGCCGCCACGATCGCGCCAGATTCTGACCAACTGACTTATCGGCCCCCACCGCCATCGATCGTTCCGGTTGTTGCCCTCTGGACGGTCGCAACCCCGCAAGCCGATGGCGAACGGACCTTCCAACGGCGAGGATGAGAACATGGACGACGCGGAGTTCTCATCCTGGTTCACCGAAGAGCTCTCATCGCTGTCTGATGTGCAAGCGGTCGCTCTCGGAGGGTCGCGGGCAGCCGGGACGAACGCTCCGGACGGCGACTGGGATTACGCCATCTACTACCGGGGAGCCTTCGATCCCGAGAACCTGCGGGCAAAGGGATGGCAAGGCGAGGTCTCCGAGATCGGGGCCTGGGGCGGTGGTGTGATGAACGGTGGCGCCTGGCTGACCATTGATAGCCGTCGCGTTGACATCATGTACCGGGACCTCGACGAGGTCGAGCACTGGTGCGCAGAGGCACGGGCAGGCCGTTTCGAGAAGGGGCTGCTGCGGTTCTACGTGGCCGGCATCCCGAGCTACGTGCTGATGGCGGAGCTCGCGACCAATCTGGTCCTCTTCGGCGATCTGCCGGTGCCGACCTATCCCGCTGCGCTCGCCGAAGAGGCGGGCCGTAGGTGGCAGGCCGATGCCCTTGCCAGCCTGGCCTACGGGGAGGCAGCGCTGCGCCGACGGGGTGATCCCACGGTTGGCCTGGCAAACGCCTCCAGAGGCCTGATCGAAGCCGCTCACGCACGCATGGCTCGTCGTCGAGAATGGGTGCTCAACGAGAAAGGGCTTGTCAACAGGGCCGGGCTCGCTGACGAGGCGGACCTGCTTGTCAGCGCTGGCGGCGCCGAGGCTCTTCTCGGAGCCATCAATGCAATCCGCGATGCGATCTCCGACGAGGTCCCGGACCTCTGGAGGTGACGGCGCGCACGTGTAGCCGTCTTGCTGCATGGCCCCTGCTCCTCGGATCCCGTGTCCCGGGAGTGCGCAGCTCGGGCACTCCGCAGGTTCACCGAGGCTGTTCTGGCTTGCGTCTGTGTCGCACGTCAGCCTTCTCGGGCAGAAGACCTGGGCGTCGACAGGTGGTGAGAAGCACGAGACGGAGCCGCTCGGCGCGGAGGCGTGCCCGACAGAGACGCGATGTTCGACACGATCGGTGGGCCACCTGGTGACACCTGCCGCGCCGTGGCCCTTGACCGTCGAGGCCACGGACGAACGGCTGGCACCAGCGAGCCGTTTCACTACGCGACCCTGAACGACGAGACGATCACGTCCCCGGGCACCTCGGTGGCTTGGCGCGTCTGATCGGGTTGAGATGGCTATGCCGTCGCCTCCGCGCCGGCCCTCGAGCCACGAGAGCCGCACTGCGATCCAAGTGTGGCCCGATGGTCTCATCTGGGACCGACTCGTCAACACCTTCGGGAGGGCTCGCAACCTCCGAGACGTGCTCCGCGAG
This sequence comes from uncultured Acidimicrobiaceae bacterium, assembly GCA_963841155.1. Taxonomy (GTDB): domain Bacteria; phylum Actinomycetota; class Acidimicrobiia; order Acidimicrobiales; family Bog-793; genus Fen-455. The sequence goes on from CAWJBM010000004.1 coordinate 251,106, forward strand.
GCACCCGAGCTCGTCGGAGGTTCCGCGTCAGTGCCGCAGGCAGTCCTGCCCGGGTCTTCGGGCGACCCGACTCGTCCCTCTCGAGGGCGGGTAGGACCGCCGCTGGGTTGGGACAGCGTGGCAGGCACCGGCTCGCGACAGGTTCAGAAGCAGAGGACCTAGGTCAGTTGGCCGGCCCGCCTGAGGGCATCTGCCCTGCGATCTGTTCGGTCATCTGGTGCATCTTCTGCGTGAGGTCGTGGACCTGCTGGGTCAACTGGGTGTTGGACCCGAGCAGCTCGTCGGTCTCGTGGGTCTCGTCGCAGTGGTGGGTGGCGAGAATCTCGTCGCGGGCTGCCGCGCGGTTCTGGCTCATCACGATGATCGGCGCCCGGACACCGGCAAAGCCGGAGAGCACCAGGTTCCGCGCGATGTAGGGATAGGGGTCGAACGGCCGATGGCCGAGCACGTGCCGGAGCAGGAAGGTGCTGACCACCATCCAGATCAGGATCATCCCGAGGAAGATGAAGATGAGCGGCCACGAGCCCCCGAAGCTCGCTATGTGGTCGGCGACACGCTCCCGGTAGCTGCGGTCATCGTGAGCCGCTTGCAGAGCGGGATGCCCATGTTGAGGATGGACCCACGGGAACCAAGTACTGCGCTACGGACCCGCTACGGTGCTGGAGGTGTTCACGGTCATCGGTGGGTACCTTTCTTGATGCCTCGTGCGTGGCGTTCCTTGTCACCCATCGCGAGCATGCATACGCTCCAACGGACGCAGCAACGGCCCGGCGAGCACCGGGCTGAGGGGAGCATCCGGACCGCATGCGACGATATTCGGGAAGAGCTCGCTGCCATCTCGTTCTGCTTCAGTCGTCGGATCGACCAATGAGATGCGTGGTGGTCGCTGGCCCATGTCAGCCAGCTCAGCGCGGGTGCCGGCCGTGAGCGAGCCTCCGGCTGAGGGTTCGGCGTCGCGCCTGGTGCGCCGGGCTTCGAAAGATGAGGCGGTTGCCGTCGCCAGGGTCCTGACCCGAGCATTCATCGAGGACCCCATCGAACGTTGGTGCCTGGCATGTGACGACCTCGCCGCGCTGATCGAGCTCGAGCTCCTCCAGGTGACACGCCAACTCGCGTCCGACGGATCGTTGTGGGTGACACAGGACATGGCGGGCGTCTCAGCCTGGCTTCCACCTGGTGCCAACTATGACGAAGAGGCGATCAACGCCGTCGTGAACCCGGTCCTGGCCGCACATGGTGGCCGGCCGGAACGCCAGATCCGGTTCTGGGAATGGGTCGAGGGTCATCGCCCGGTCGCACGCCATTGGTACCTGGACCTGGTTGCCGTCGACCCCGACCGGCGCGGCTGTGGCGTGGGAAGCCTGCTTCTCGCCGAGGGTCTGGCTCGCGTGGACCGTCTAGGTGAACCGAGCTTCCTCCTGACAGGCAATTCGAACACCGTGCCGTGGTACCAGCGCCATGGCTTCGTGACCCAGTCCGAAGGCCAAGCGCCCGGGGCCGGGCCGCGCGTGTGGTTCATGTACCGCCGGCCATCCCAACGATGAACCTCGAGCCGCCACCCGAAGGTGACCGACCGGTGGGAGAGGGTCGCACACTCGGTGGCGCACATATGCAGGAGATGGTTCCGGTGACAGTCCGGCATGCTCTGGCTCGTCCCGTCTCATGCCTCGATATAGCCTGGAGTCCATGAATCGTCACGTCTGGACCGGGCTCGAGACCGTCGAGCGGTCCGGCGCTGACAGAGGATGGCACGTGTTCTGCCAGGCAGGGCTGCAAGCCTCGCCGTTCGCCTCTGCCCGAACGGTTGCAGAAGTTCCTGCCAGGCCTCGCGACCTTTGAAAGGCCCGACCTCGTCGCTGATCGACCAAGAAGACCGTTCCCGTCGTCGCTGGCTCGTTGTCGGGATCCTGGCCGTCTGGGGTCCCGGCCTCGTGGTGATGCTCGCCGACACCGACGCCGGAAGCCTGATAACGGCCGCCCAGTCCGGGTCCGAGTGGGGTTACCGGATGGTCCTCCCCCAACTCGTGCTCATTCCGATTCTCTATGTCGTCCAGGAGATGACGGTCCGCCTCGGCATCCTCACGAACAAGGGTCAGGGGGCCCTCATCCGGGAGCGCTTCGGGCGAGGATGGGCACTGCTCGCCGCCGTGCCGCTTTTTGCATCGGCCGTCGGAGCCCTGTTCACCGAGTACGTCGGCGTCGCCGGCGTTGGCGAGCTCTTCGGTGTCCCCCGCACACTGACGGTCCCTGTAGCTGCGGCTTTCCTGATCGGTGTCGCCATGACCGGCAGCTATCGGCGGGCCGAGCGCATCGGGATCGCGTTCGGACTCGCGGAGCTCGTCTTCATCCCCGCCGTCGTGATGGCGCATCCGAGCCTCAGCGCTATCGGCCACGGTCTCGGGCACGTGCCGCTCGACAACAGCTCGTACGTGTTCTTGTTGGCCGCCAACGTCGGTGCCGTGATCATGCCGTGGATGGTCTTCTATCAGCAGGGTGCGGTGCTCGACAAAGGGTTGCTGCCTCGGAACATCCGCAGCGAGCGCCGGGACACCGCTGTCGGGGCAGGGCTCACGCAGTTGATCATGATCGTGGTGGTGCTCACCTTCGCGGCTACGATTGGCCGCTCTCATCCGGGGGCGACGCTTCGCACGGTGACGGACATGTCCTCTGCACTGCGTCCTGTCCTGGGAGCGGTCGGAGGAAGAGTCCTCCTTGGAACAGCCGTCCTCGGCGCCGCCCTGGTCGCAGCTCTCGTCGCGTCATTGGCCGGTGCCTGGGCGCTCTCCGAGGTCTTTGGATGGACCCACACCCTCAACGAGCGGCCAGATCGCAAGACCGCGAAGTTCTACATCTCTTACGGCCTCGCACACGTCCTCGGCGCGACCATCGTGCTTCTCAGTCTGAATCTCGTCAGACTGGTGATCGACGTCGAGGTGATGAACGCGCTCCTCCTGCCGATCGTGCTCGGCTTCTTGTTGGTGCTCGAAGCGCGAGCACTGCCGAGCGAACATCGGATGCACGGGGCTCGCCGAGTCATCGCGACCGGGCTCTGCCTCGCTGTCATCGTCTTCGGGCTCTACATGGTGCCGGCGACGCTCGGACGGGTGTAGCGGCCCCGAGGATCGGCTCGGGGGTCAGCTCGCATTGCCGCCCGATCACCGGCGGGAGAGCCGGTTCCCCTCTGGAGAGGGCCTCCCCACGCGAGAAACCCTGACTTGTACCGTCGGGTTTATCGATCTAATGTCTGTTCGTCCGACGGGACTCGAGAAAGGCGTGACGACCATGAAGATCGCGGAAGACATCACTCAGCTCATCGGGAACACACCCCTGGTGCGGCTGCGTCGGTTGACCGGGGAGGGCGGGGCGAAGGTCGTGGCCAAGCTCGAGTTCTTCAACCCGGCTCACAGCGTGAAGGACCGCATCGGGCTCTCAATGATCACTGCGGCCGAGGAGGCCGGGTTGATCGGGCCGGACACGATCATCCTCGAGCCCACCAGTGGCAACACCGGGATCGCGTTGGCGATGGTGTGCGCATCCCGCGGCTACAAGTGCGTTTTCACGATGCCCGAGACGATGAGCAAGGAGCGGCGGGCGTTGCTGCGGGCCTATGGGGCAGAGCTCATCCTCACGCCGGGGCCCGAGGGCATGCCCGGCGCCATCGCCAAGGCGGAGGAACTGGCCAAGAGTGACCTGCGGTACTTCGTCCCGCAGCAGTTCGAGAACCCGGCCAACCCGGCGATCCACCGCTCCACCACCGCTGAGGAGATCTGGAGCGACACCGATGGCGAGGTCGACATCCTCGTCTCCGGAGTCGGCACCGGAGGAACCATCACGGGCGTCGGCCAGGTGTTGAAAGCACGCAAGCCGTCGGTGAGGGCCGTGGCCGTTGAGCCGGCAGCCTCGCCGGTCCTGTCGGGCGGCCAGAAGGGGCCCCATCCGATCCAGGGCATCGGAGCGGGCTTTGTTCCCGCAATCCTCGACACCGACATAATCGACGAGATCATCACCGTCGAGAACGCGGACGCGTTCGACATCGCCCGCCGGGCGGCCCGCGAGGAGGGCCTGCTCGTGGGCATCTCGTCAGGCGCGGCGATCTGGGCGGCACTCCAGGTGGCGGCGCGCCCCGACAACGCCGGCAAGCTGATCGTCGTGATCATCCCCTCCTTCGGCGAGCGCTACCTCTCCACCGCGCTGTTCGAAGGTCTCACCGAATGACCATGCTGGCGACCCTGCGGCGCGATCTACAGGCGGCACGGGACCGTGACCCGGCAGCGCGCTCGTCGTTCGAGATCGCGGTCTGCTACTCGGGCGTCCACGCCGTGTGGAGCCACCGCATCTGCCACTGGCTGTGGCAGAACGACTTCAAATTCCTGGCGCGGACGTGCTCGGGGTTGGCGCGCTTGCTCACAGGGGTCGACATCCATCCCGCTGCCGTGCTCGGCCAGGGCGTGTTCATCGACCACGCCACCGGCGTGGTCATCGGCGAGACGGCCGAAGTCGGTGATGACGTGACGCTCTATCAGGGCGTCACCCTGGGCGGCACGAGCCTCGACCGCGTGAAGCGTCACCCGACCGTGGGTAACCGGGTCACGATCGGCGCCGGGGCCAAGGTCCTCGGTGCTATCACCATCGGTGACGACAGCCGCATCGGTGCCAACGCTGTCGTCGTCAAGTCGGTGCCCCCGAACTCGGTCGTGGTCGGCGTGCCCGGTCAGATCATCGCCCGCAGCCGGCCGCACCTGGTCACGGACCGGCCGGACCTCGAGTCCGCGTTCATGCCGGACCTCCTCGGTTCCAGCCTCCAGTCGCTGCTGGTGCGTGTTGACGAATTGGAGATGGCGGTGGAGGGTCACACAAACCACCACGATGCCCGTCCATCCGTAACGGGAGTGTGGTCGGGGGAAGACTTCTCGATCTGACGCGGAGGGCGTCGATGGTGGGGGAGTCGTCGTGCGAGCTACCGAACCCGTGCGTCTTGGTAGCGTTTGCCGCATGTTGCGTCCTGAAAACTGGACCAGACCAGCGGGTGCAAGTCCCGCCCGGGTAAATGCCGGAACGCCCGGTAGCAGGCCCCGGTTCGTTGCCGAGAGGTGGCGGGCTGAGCGGGGTGTCAAGAGCCTCTACGGAGGGAGCAAGCGTGCGGGCCGTAGTGCCACACGGCGCGAGTCCTGCAGCCTCGTCAAATTCACAACGGAGGAGCCGAGCCGCTCATGTCACGGCGAAGGCAGCATTCGACCTACTGGCGATCCGGACATGCCCTTGGTCGAGTCCTTCCGGGGTAGGGGGAGCGGCACGCACGCACGGCTTGGTTCGGGACAGGAGAGGCCCGTCTGCGCAGCCTCGTCAGCAAAGACCGCTCGTATAAGCCAATGGTGAAGTCGAGCGGAGCGCAGCGGGAGTCCGACGGGGTCGTAGTACCGCTGATAGCCGTGAGCAACGCGGCAGGAGGGAAGGGCCCCGACTTCGGTCATGTCGGTCGAGGGGGTAAGCGTGAGGGCATGGCGGGGACCGCCCCGCCCAACTACCCCGAGGGGAGACATCTTCCCCCCGCCAAAGTGCGACAACTCCAGAACCGGCTATGGGCTGCGGCCAAGCAGTCCCCGGGTCGGCGTTTCCACGCCCTTTACGACCGCATCTACAGGTCTGACGTCCTGTCAGAGGCGTGGGAGCGGGTCCGAGCCAATCGTGGAGCCGCCGGGGTCGATGGTCTGACCCTTGCGGCGGTGGAGGACTACGGAGTCGAGCGCATGCTCGACGAGCTGTCCGCGGACCTCCGTGCAGGCATCTACCGCCCGGCACCAGTCCGCCGGGTGGAGATCCCAAAGCCCGACGGCCGGATGCGGCCGCTCGACATCCCCACCGTTCGCGATCGAGTGTGCCAGCAGGCGGCCAAGATCGTCCTCGAACCGATCTTCGAGTCCGACTTCCTAACCTGCAGCTTCGGGTTCCGCCCGAAGCGCTCGGCCACCGATGCCCTAGAAGCCATCCGGGTGGCGTTCCCCAAAGGACGACAGTTCGTCTTCGAGGCCGACATCGAAAACTTCTTCGGCGAGATCGACCACGAGCGTCTGCTCGAAATGGTCGGAGAGCGCGTCTCGGACCGGCGGGTGCTGAAGCTGCTCGGTCAGTGGCTGCGTGCAGGGGTGCTGGAAGCTGGGGTTCTCTCCGAGACGGTCACGGGGACTCCCCAGGGCGGGGTCATCTCCCCGCTGCTAGCCAACATCTACCTGCACGCCTTCGACCGGGGCTGGGTCGAGCGTGGCGTGGGAGAAGTCGTCCGCTACGCGGACGACTTCGTCGTGCTGTGCTCGACGCAGGAACAGGCTGAGGAAGCCCAGCGGCGGGCGACCGCCATCCTGGGTGATCTCGGTCTTACCCTGCACCCGGACAAGACCCGTGTGGTCGACCTCCGGGGTGGCAAGCAGGGCTTTGACTTCCTCGGGTGCCATCTTCACGCCCGCATGTCGGGCAAGGTGTGGGAGCGGCAGCACGTCGTCCGCTACTACCTGCATCGCTGGCCCTCTCAGCGGTCGATGAAGCGTGCCCGGGCGAGGGTCAAGGCCCTGACCGCTCGAAGCCAGGTCGGACAGCAGTTGAAAGACGTCATCGGGCGCCTCAACCTGTTCCTTCGGGGATGGGGCAACTACTACCGCACCGGGAATGCTGCGGCCAAGTTCGTCTCGCTCGACCGCTACGTTGCATGGCGACTAAAGCGCTTGCTCATCAAGAAGCGAGGTCGCAACCTTCGTGCCGGACAAGCAGACCGCTGGACCCGCACCTGGTTCCACGACCAGGGCCTGCACAAGCTCATGGGCACCATCCGATACCCGAAGGCGGCGTAACCATGTCCAGAAGACCGTCGTTAAGCCGTGTGCGGGAAAACCGCACGCACGGATTGAAAGGGGGATGGGGAACCGGGTCTGCTGTGCAGGCACCGCGCCCCTGACTACCAATGCCCATAGCGGTGTCCTCCTTCGTGATCGACTCGTTCGATGAAGAATCCCCCTTCGTGGAGGATCCCGGGGTGCAGTACGCCCGGATCCGCATCACCAAGACGTTCCGGGGTGACATCGAGGCTCAGAGCACAGTGGAGATGTTGTCGGTGCGCGCCGAGAACGGTGGCGCCGGCTACGTGGCCGTGGAGCGGATATCGGGATCCGTGCACGGCCGGTCAGGGAGCTTCGCGGTCTTGCACATGGGGACAATGGCAGGCGAGAGCCAATGGGCAAGGTGGCCGGTCGTCCCAGGCTCGGGGACGGGAGATCTCGGCCGGATCGCCGGTGAGGGCCGGATCGAAATTGCGCCTGACGGCACGCACCAGCTCCACCTCGATTACCAGCTCTCCTGATCCCGGAGCCTTGCACCGCCGCTCAGGAGAGATGATGAGCCGGATCACCAGTCGACCACGAAGGGGGACAGCACGGACATGACCGACTCGCTCCGGGCGGAGACCGTCCGCCTCACCGGCCACGACGACCACGAGATCGAGGCCTACCTCGCCCAGCCGCTCGACGAGGGACGATTCGGCGCCGTGGTGGTGATCCACCACATGCCTGGCTACGACGAGGGAATGAAGGAGATCACGCGGAAATTCGCGGCTCACGGCTACCTGGCCATCTGTCCGAACCTCTACAGCCGGGAGGCGCCGGGAGCCTCCCCCGACGATGCCTCGGCCATCGTGCGAGCTCTCGGAGGCGTGCCCGACGATCGGCTCGTCGGCGACGTTCACGGTTGTGTCCGTCTTGTCCGCTCGCTCGCGTCCTCGAACGGTCGCGTCGCCACGATCGGCTATTGCTCAGGCGGCCGCCAGTCTTTTCTGGCAGCGTGCAGCCTTCCGCTGGACGCCGCGGTGGACTGCTATGGCGCCTTTGTCGTCGGAACACCGCCTGAAGGGATGCCGCTCAAGATCGGTCCGATCGTGCACATGGCAAAGGATCTCTCCTGTCCGCTGCTCGGACTGTTTGGGGCCGACGACCGGTTCCCGTCACCTCAGCACGTCGCCGAGCTGGAGGAGGCCTTGAAACAGGCGGGCAAGACCTATGAGTTCCACTCCTACGAAGGTGCCGGTCACGCCTTCTTCTCGACCGACCGTCCGAGCTACCGGCCGGAGGCCGCCAAGGACGGCTGGCAACGGATCTGGGAGTTCTTCGGGCGATACCTGGCTTCCCGCGACGGGTGACCGGAGCCGGCCATGTGCACCTACCAGACCGAGAAGCTTCAGGTCAGCGGGTCCGCCAAGGGGCCCAAGGGTTGGTTCTCGCTTTCAAGCGCCACGGTCTACCTCGATCATCCGGCCCATCAGCCCGCCGAGCACAGCTTGAACATCGACTTCCTCAACCTCGACGCTGGCGCGCCCTCGAGGGTCGCCGTGGAGCTCGACCCGGCCTCGGCGCGCGAGCTTGCCCGAGCGATCCTGGAGACGCTCGAGGCCGTGGGACAGGGGTGACAGCCGGGCTCAGATGCCCGGTTCAGTGCTCGAGGTAGACGTCGATGCCGTTGAACTCCTCGAAACCGAGCCTCGCGTAGACACGCGCAGCGCTGTCTGAGTCGGTCTGCAGATGGCCGAACCCGGCGCCCTCCGCGAATCCACGGGCCAGAAGCCATGTCGACAGTGCGGCCGCGACCCCCCGTCGGCGAGCGGCCGGGAGCACTCCGATCCCACCGAGGTAGACGCTCGGCCCAGCCTCCCCATCGCACCGAAGGGCGTAGCCGGTCGCCACGGGCACGCCATCGAGCTCCCCGAGCGCGATCACCGCCTCGTCGGACCTGCAGAGAGGCTCCAACCAAGCGCGCGCGGCTGCGCCGCCTGAGCCGAAGGCACCGGTGTCGACCGTTACCACGGCGCCAATGTCGTCGGAGTCGGCTCTCCGGAGGGCAAGCCCGAAGGGCGCGGGTGTCCCCGAGAACCTCGTGGGCACGACGGCCATCAGCCGCAGTGTCAGCCGCAGCCGCCCGTGCGGCCAAGGCGAGCCGGATGGCAGGAGGGCGCCCCAGGCAAGGTTGCGGGAGCGGTACCACTCCCGAGCTTGGTCGATGTCGGCGAGGGCCGGGTCAGTGACGCAGGCTGCGTTCAAGTGGGCATACGGTAGCCCGCTCGCCATCAGTCTCCATCCCGCGAGCTCTGCGGCCCCACCTCCATAGGGTTCCCGCAGCCGGCCTTGCACCTGCCACGCATCGCAATGGGCCGTGAAGACCTGGAACGGGTCGAGCGGGCTCAATGCAGCAACATCCCCGGTTCTAAGGCCGTGTGCCGGGCCTGCGGGCCGACAGCTCGGTGAGCGCCGAGTCTGGCACGTCGAGGTCACCGGTTCCCGTCCCGACCAGGAGGTCGGGCTTGAAGCTCCCGTGAAAGTCGGAACCTCCCGTCGCGACGAGGCGGTGTCGTCGCGCTGTCTGCGCGAGCCCGGCTCGTTCCTCGGGCGAATAGCGGCCGTAGTGGCACTCCAATCCGCCGAGACCGGCCGCGGACAGCTCCTCGAGGACGCGGTCAAGCCCGGACGCGCCGAGGCCGAGCGACAGCGGGTGGGCAAGCACCGCCACCGCTCCAGAGCCTTTCGCCGTGGCGATGAAGGTCGCGGCGTCGATGCGCGCCTTTGGGACATAGCCCGGGGCTCCCTTGGCGAGCAGCCGGTCGAAGGCGTCCTGGGTGTTGGCCGCTGCACCGTTGGCGACGAGGACGGACGCGAAATGGGGCCTGCCGATGACCGAGCTCCCGGCGACCGCTTCGACTTCGTCGAAACTGACCGGCAGCCCGAGATCCCTCAGCCGCTGCAGGAGTCGCGCGTTGCGGTTGGAACGGTCCAGCCGGAGCCGTTCGAGCTCCGCCTGCAGCGGCCCTTCGCCGGGCTCGGCGAAGTAGGCGAGGACGTGCATCGTCCCGGGCGAGAACGCACATGAGACCTCACAGCCCGGCACGAACCCGATTCCGAGGCTCTCGGCGCGGGTTCTGGCCTGGACCACACCGGCGAGACCGTCGTGGTCGGTCAGCGCTATCGCAGTGCAACCTGCGGCCGCGGCGAGCTCGACGACTCTCTCGGGAGTTTCCGATCCGTCCGAACACGTCGAGTGCAGGTGCAGGTCGATCACGACGCTGAGCGTATCGGAGGTTGCTCTCGCACAACCGGACCGGCAGTGGCAGGTTCCCTTCAGGCCGGGCCATCCGGTTCCAGACGGCGGTTGTGAGCTCTCGGTAAGTTGTGAGACGACCAGGAGGTCGCGCCAATGGGAGCGATGGCCATTCGAACCGAAGGGCTGTCCAAGTACTACGGCAGCGTCCGCGCCCTCGGGGATCTCGATCTCGAGGTGGCCGAAGGCGAAGTGGTGGGCTACCTCGGCCCTAACGGGGCAGGCAAGACAACCACCATCCGCCTACTGCTCGGGCTGACCCGTCCGACGGCCGGCCGCGCGGAGATCTTCGGGCTCGACTGTCAGCGCCAGGTCGTCGAGGCTCACCGGCGCTTGGCCTATGTGGCGGGCGAGGCGAGTCTGTGGCCATCGCTCACCGGTGCCGAGACCCTTCACCTGCTCGGCCGAGTGCAGGGCAGAGTGGACGTCACCTACCGGGACGAGCTCATCGGACGCTTCGATCTGGATCCCTCGAAGAAGGTCCGCGCCTACTCCAAGGGGAATCGCCAGAAGCTGATCCTGGTCGCCGCGCTGATGACCCGGCCCGAGCTTCTCGTTCTCGACGAACCTACGAGCGGGCTCGACCCGCTCATGGAACAGGCCTTTCGTCACTGCGTCCATGAGGCACGCGAGCGAGGCCAGACGATCTTCTTGTCCTCGCACATCCTGAGCGAAGTCGAAGCGCTGTGCGACCGGGTCGGGATCTTGCGCGAAGGCCTGCTCGTCGAGATGGGCACGCTGGCGGAGATGCGCCACCTCTCCGCGCTGACGGTCGAGGCCACCTTCGAGGGACCGGTCCCCGATCTCTCCCGGGTCCCCGGGGTGGGCTCGGTTGAAGTGGAGGGGCACGTCGTCCGGTGCCAGGTGCGAGGAACGATCGAGCCACTGCTGAAGGTGCTGGCAGCTTCTGGCGTCCAGGAGCTGTTGAGCCGAGAGCCGTCCTTGGAAGAGCTCTTCCTCGCCCAGTACGGCGGAAGCGCCGGGACCGAGGACACGCCCGCTCATGCAGGCTGAACTGGCCATCGGGCCTCCGGCATCGGCGGGCCGGTGGCCCGCCACGGTGGTCGCGCGACAGACGACACGCAAGGCGGTCCGTTCCGGGGTGCTGTGGGGGTACGTCTTCGGCCTGTACTTGGCGACTCAGGCACTCGCTTATGCGTCGAGCTACAAGACCGTCTCGCAGCGGGCTCGCCTGGCCAAGGAATTCGGGTCGAATGCCGGGATAAGCGCTCTGGTCGGGCCTGCCCACGAGCTCCAGACCGTCGCTGGTTTCACCGTGTGGAAGTGCCTCGCCGTGCTGGCCGTTGTCGGTGCCGTGTGGGGACTGCTGACCGGGACCAGGCTGCTGCGCGGGGAGGAGGACGCCGGGCGCTGGGAGTTGCTGCTCGCCGGCCAGACCACTCGCAGGTCCGCCGCCGCACAGGCGCTTGCCGGCCTGGCCTGTGGTGTCGCCGCGCTGTGGACTGTCACTGCTGTCATCACCGTCGTGGTTGGACGTTCGTCGAAAGTCGACATCAGTGCCGGGGGCGCGCTGTTCCTCGCTGTATCTGTCGTGGCGGCAGCGGTGATGTTCCTCGCCGTCGGAGCATTGGCCAGCCAACTCGCGGCCACCCGCCGTCAAGCATCCGCCTACGCCGGCGCGGTCCTCGGAGTCAGCTATGCCCTGCGCATGGTGGCCGACTCGGGCACCGGCCTCGGCTGGCTCCGATGGGCATCACCACTCGGTTGGATCGAGCAGCTCCAGCCCCTCACGGGACCTCATCCACTCGCGCTCCTGCCGATCGCCGGGCTGACCGCAGTGCTGGGCTTGTGCACAGTGCGCCTGGCAGGGGCCAGGGACCTCCGCGGCAGCATCTTTCCTGATCGTGCCAGCTCGGTCGCTCACACGCGCCTCGTCTTTGGACCCTCGGGCTTGAACGTTCGCCTCATGCGCCCGGCCGTCGCCGGTTGGGGAGCGGGAATTGCCGCGTACGGGCTGGTGCTCGGGCTTGTCGCCAAGTCGGCCGGGAGCGCGATCTCGAGCTCGTCGAGTCTGACGCGGGCGTTATCACGCCTCGGCGCGATCGGCGCTGAGGCGTATCTCGGTGTGGCGTTCCTGCTGATGGCTGTGCTGGTGGCGTTCGTGGCTGCCGGGCAGATCAGTGCGACTCGGGCTGAAGAGGCCGAGGGACGGCTCGACCACCTCCTCGTCCGACCGGTCTCCCGCTCCTCGTGGCTCGCCGGGAGGCTCGTGGTCGCAACCATCGTTGTTCTTGCGGGCGGATTGACCGCCGGCGTGTTCACCTGGCTCGGCGCGGCCAGCCAAGACACCGGAGTGAGCTTTGCGAGCGTGCTCGACGCCGGGCTCAACGTCGTGCCTCCGGCCCTCTGCATCCTCGGCATCGGAGCGTTCGTGTTCGGTGTGTGGCCGCGCGCCTCAGGTGTCGCCACCTACGGCGCGCTCGTCTGGTCACTCCTCGTCGAGCTCGTCGGCGGGATTGTGGGACTGAACCACTGGGTGCTCGACACCTCGGTGTTCCACCAGATGTCAGCGGCCCCCGCCGTGAGCCCGAACTGGACGACCGGGGGAGCCCTTCTCGCCCTCGGAGCGATGGCCGCCGTCGCCGGTGGTACCGCCTTCTCCCACCGGGACCTCAAGGGAGAGTGACAGCCCACCGCCCTGCCCGCAAGCGCTTGCAGCCCCGATCGAGGAGCCGCGCCCCGAGCTCTATGAGCCGAGTGCCTCCCGGATCACCTCTCCCACCGCGTCGTGCTCCACGAGGAACCCGTCGTGGCCGACGATCGAGTCGATGACCTGAACCTCGTCCGTGCTTCCGAGCAGCTCTGCGAGCTCCCACTGGAGCCGCAGAGGGTAGAGGCGGTCCGAGGAGACCCCTGCGATGGTGACCTGCGCCCGGACCCGGGAGAGTGCTGTTCGGGCTCCGCCGTAGCCGCGGCCGAGGTCGTAATGGTTCATCGCTTCGCTGAGGACGAGGTAGCTGTTGGCGTCGAAACGGCCGATCAGCTTCTCACCGTGGTGCTCGAGGTAGGACTCGGCCGCGTAGCGGCCCCCGTTCAGGGGCAGCTCGTGATCCTGGGGGCTGTTGGCGAATCGTTGTTGCAGCTCCGCCGCACTGCGGTAGCTCAGGTGACCGAGCCCGCGGGCGACCGCCAGACCGGCTGAGGGTCCGTGATCCGCGTCGTAGTAGTCACCTCCGCGAAAGTACGGGTCGAGGCGGATCACCTGGTTCTGAAGCCAGCACAGAGCGATCTGCTCGGCGCTGGCCGCCACGCCCGCCGCGACCACGACCGCCCGCTCGAGGTTGGCGGGGAAGTCCACCGTCCACTGCATGGCGCGCATCCCGCCCATCGAGCCTCCAGCGACGGCGTACCACGTGTCGATGCCGAGCTCGGAGGCGAGGGCGCGCTCGACGGCGACTTGATCCTTCACGGTCACAACAGGGAAACGGGACCCGTACGGCCTCCCGTCCTCCGCCCGGGAGCTCGGGCCGGTCGTTCCCTGGCAGCCTCCGAGGACGTTCGGGCAGACGACGAAGTAGCGGTCAGTGTCAATCGGCGCACCCGGGCCGACGAGGGGGCCCCACCAGCCCGGGCTCGGGTGCCCCGGTTCGACAGGTCCACTCACGTGGGAGTCGCCGCTCAAGGCATGCAGGACCAGGACCGCGTTCGAGGCGGTCGCGTTCAGCTTGCCCCAGGTCTCGTAGGCGACCGTGACTCGGTTCAGGTGGCCACCTGCCTCCAGGTCCAGGCCGCTTGTCCGATCGCGCCCGCCACGAAACAGCGACACGAAACTCCGCCGGCCGGGAGGATCTCCCGGCCGCCAGGCCCCGGTGACCGGAGCGTCGAGCATCGTGGTGCTCAGCTCAGGCGCCTTTGGCTGATCGGAAGCCGGCGGCCAGGTCGGCCAGGATGTCAGCGAGGGTCTCGAGCCCGATGCAAAGCCGGACCAGGTCGGGAGTGACGCCGGCTGTCGCCTGCTCCTCCTCGGTCAGCTGTGAGTGTGTGGTCGTCGCCGGGTGGATCGCCAGGCTGCGGACGTCACCGACATTCGCGAGATGGCTGAACAGCTCGAGCCCCTCGATGAAGCGACTGCCTGCCTCCTTGCCGCCCTTGATGCCGAAGGTGAGGATCGCGCCGCCACCGTTGGGGAGGTACTTCAGCTGTCGTGCGTGCCAGGCGCTCGAGTCGAGGCCGGGGTAGCTCACCCACTCGACCTCGTCGCGGGCCTCGAGCCACTTCGCCACCGCGAGGGCGTTGGCCACGTGGCGTTCCATCCGGACACTGAGCGTCTCGAGACCCTGGAGGAAGAGGAACGAGTTCAGCGGCGCGATCGCTGCGCCAACGTCGCGCAGGTACTGCAGGCGTGCCTTCAGGATGTACTGGGCCGGGCGGAGCGGTTCGGGCAGCTCCGAGAAGACGACTCCGTGGTAGCTCGGGTCGGGCTCGGTGAAGCTGGCGAAGCGGCCGCTCTTGACGTAATCGAACTTCCCACCGTCGACGATCACTCCGCCGATGGAGGTGCCGTGGCCGCCGATGAACTTTGTCGCCGAGTACACGGCGATGTCGGCTCCGTGGAGGAAGGGCTGGCACAGGTACGGCGTGGCCACGGTGTTGTCGACCACCAGAGGGATGCCGTATTCGTGCGCGATCGCCGAGACACCCTCGAAGTCGAGCACGTCCCCCTTCGGGTTGCCGATCGTCTCGGCGTAGAACGCCCTCGTATTGGGCCGGATGGACTCGCGCCAGGCGTGCAGGTCGTCAGGATCCTCCACGAAGCTCACTTCGACGCCGAGCTTGGGGAAGGTGTAGTGGAGCAGGTTGTAGGTACCGCCGTAGAGCGAGGCCGAGGAGACGACGTGGCCGCCGCTATCTGCCAGGTTGAGCAGCGCGATCGTTTCGGCCGCCTGACCGCTCGCGACTGCGAGCGCGCCGACCCCGCCGTCGAGCGCCGCCATGCGGTCCTCGAAGACCGCCTGCGTCGGGTTCATTATGCGGGTGTAGATATTGCCGAGCTCGGAGAGCCCGAAGAGCGCGGCGGCGTGCGCTGTGTCCCGGAAGACGTAGCTCGTCGTCTGGTAGATCGGCACCGCTCGAGCCCCGGTGGTCGGGTCGGCTACGGCTCCGGCATGGATCTGGCGGGTCTCGAAACCCCAGTCGGCCATGTCCGCGGTCTCCTTCTTTCAGGGTCGGCCTCAAGGGGTCGGCGACCTTGTTCTGGTTCCGGGACCGTAGCGGGCGATACCTGACTCGTCAAGTCATGATTCAAGGGAGGAAGGCGCAAGGAGCTTGGCAGCCCGGAGCCGCCAGGCGTGCGGAGCCCCCGGAACGGGACTTGTCGCGGGGCAGATGTGGCATCGTGAGGAAGTGGTGATCCGGCCGGCCGTTGCAGCCGATCGCGACTGGATCGCGAGCGCTCTCGTCGAGCGATGGGGCTCGACGGTAATGGTCACCCAGGGCCAGCAGCGTGATGCCGCCGCGTTCGAAGCGCTTGTCGCCGTCGAGGTGGTCCCCGGGCGCGGGCTCGAACGAGTCGGGCTGCTGACCTACCGGGTCGACCGGGAAGGGCTCGAGGTGGTCACGATCGACGCGCTGCGGGCCCACTCCGGCATCGGCACGGCGCTGTTGGCTTTCGCAACCCAGATCGCAAAAGACGCCGGCGCGAAGAGGCTCTGGCTGATCACGACGAATGACAATCTGAGCGCGATCTGTTTCTACCAGCGACGAGGATTTCGGATCATTGCTGTGCACCGGGGCGCCGTCGACAGGGCCAGAGGGCTCAAGCCGTCGATCCCGCTCGTCGCCGAGAACGGCATCGAGCTTCACGACGAGCTGGAGCTCGAGCTCACCCTGTCGCCCGTTTCGAGCGCCCCGACCTCAGCCGTCGGCCTCCCAGGTGACGCCCCTCCATCGGTCCGCTGACACCTGCAGGTGTCTCAGTCCACTTCATGGGTCGAAGGGGGGACACGAACGGCCCGGAACGCGTTTACGATCTCATGAACACGTCGGTGTTGGCGTGCGTGCGGCTGAGGGACGTCGAGCGTTCGGAGGGTTGTGTGCGCACTGGTTTCATGATCAAGAAGCGACCGGAACGGGGAAAAATGCCGAGGCCGCGGACCTTGTCTCGAGTCCTGATCCTCGGTGGCCTCGTGCTCGCCGTGCTCAGTCTGCCTGCCGCCAGTGACGCCACGACGCTCCATCACGCCGTGGGTGCCCACACGGCCAAGGTCATTGAACCGTCCCGCCTGCGGGCCGGAGGGATACTCGACGAAGGGTCGTCGCTCGTGTCGGTCAACGGGTTGTACCGGCTCGCCATGCAGGGCGACGGGAACCTCGTGCTCTATTGGAAGGGCAAGGCCATCTGGGAATCCAGCACATACCATGACGCTCCTGACCACGCTGCAATGCAGGCCGATGGCAACCTCGTCATCTACCAGGGTCGCCGCGTGCTCTGGAGCTCGGGAAGTGGCGGTCACCGCCTGAGCAGCGGCTACTACTTCGCTCTCAAGAACGACGGCAACATGGTCATCTCCTCGCCGGCCGGCCAGCCGATCTGGGAGAGCTACACCAACCTGGGTGTCGGATTGCAACTCGGAGACTCCGGTCGCCCGGTCCTGGATCTCCAGGAACGCCTCAACTCGCTCGGCTACTGGCTGGGAACCCCGGACGGCACCTTTGGCGACTCGACCCAGCAGGCCGTGTGGGCACTCCAGAAGGCCGCCGGTCTTACCCGTGACGGTGTGGTCGGCCCTCAGACAGTGGCCGCGCTCGCAAACGGGGTTGTTCCCAAGCCGCGGCCCGCGTCCGGCAACTTGATCGAAGTGGATCTTGAGGACGACCTCCTCATGGTGATCCAAGGGGGCAAGCTCGCCTACACGCTCAACACCTCTACAGGTGGTGGTTACACCTACACCGACAAGGGCGTGACGTCGGTGGCCATAACACCTACGGGCGTGTTCCATATCTTCGCGGTGATCAACGGCCTGGATGTCGACTCCCTCGGAGCGTTGTGGCGGCCGAGGTTCTTCAGCGCCGGCGGATATGCGATCCACGGTGACTCGTTTGTGCCGCCTTATCCCGTCTCGCACGGCTGTGTCCGCGTGAGCAACGAGGCGATCGACTGGATCTGGGCGGCCAACATCGCGCCGATCGGCGAAGAGGTATGGGTCTTCTGAACGCCGAGTTCCTCATGCAGCTCGTCGGTCGGCCGGGCGCCTGACCGCTCCCAGAGCGGGCTTTACGCGGCGCCTCCGCCCACGGCTGCAGACGCCTCGGTGGTGTCGGCACCGGGACCTGGTGCCTTGCCTGAACATCTGAGTGGCAGGTGCAACATGACCCCGGACCGACTAGCGGAGATCGAGGGCTTACCTGCGGAGTTTGTCGCGGCCCTTCTAGTCGCTGACGCCGCCATCGATTCGAGCGATGACGCGATCGTCTCGTACCGCCTCGACGGCACGATCATGAGTTGGAGCCCCACAGCTGAACGCCTGTACGGCTGGGCGACGGCCGAAGCCATTGGCCAGAACATCGAGATGATCGTGCCCGAGGCTCAGCGGAAGGAACTCTCGACGATCACGGCCCGATTTACCCAGGGCGAGCGTATTGACCACCTCGAAACAAACGCGATCTCGCAAGGACGGCCGCAGGGTGCAGGTGTCGCTGACGATCTCTCCGATTCACGACTCTGACGAGCACGTCGTTGGGGCTTCCTGCGTCGCTCACGACGTCTCTGGTCGGCAACGCTCGGAGCAAATCCGAGCGCTGTTTGCCGCGATCGTGGAGAGCGCTGAGGACGCCATGTTCAGCACTGACCCGCACGGTTACGTGACGAGCTGGAACCGGGGCGCTGAGCTCCTCTTCGGCTTTAGCGCCACCGAGATGGTCGGTCGCTTCTATGGCGAGATCATCGAGGGAGAAGAGCTCGAAGACTTCAAGCACGTGTTCGCCAGGGCGGTGGCCGGAGAGCGCCTGAGCCACCACGAGACGACGCGGACACATCGCGACGGCACGCGGTTCGACGTATCGATGAGCTTGTCGCCGATCTTCGCTCCAGACGGCTCGATCGTTGGGGAGTCCGCGGTCCTGCACGAGATCACCGAGCGTAAGCAGCGCGAGCGCGATCTCGCGGAGAGCCGGGCACTGCTCGAGCAAACCCAACGCATCGGACACATCGGGGGGTGGACCTTTGAGGTCGCTTCGAACGGACCACTGATCTGCACGAGTGGGGTTGTTCGAGATCTTCGGAACCGTCGAGCGTCCCAACCTGACATTGGAGGACTACTTCGCACGTGTCCACCCTGACGATCTTGAGCGCGTGCGAGCGGGAGCGCTCTCAGCGATCGCCCAAGAGGGCCACTACGAGATCGAGCACCGGATCGTGCGGCCGGACGGCACACAGCGGTGGGTCTTCGCGGCGGGGGATGTCCTCGCCGACGCAAACAGGGTGCCAGTCGAGCTGGTCGGCGTCATACAGGACATCACCGACCGCCGCGAGGCTGAAGAGAAGGCACGGGGCGTCGAGAGGCAGCTCCGCATGCTCGCGGAGAACTCGCGGGACCTCATATTCCGCTACCGGAGCCTCCCCGATCCAGGCTTCGAGTTCGTGAGCCCGTCATCGGTCGTGATCACCGGGTACACGCCAGATGAGTTCTACGGCCAGCCCGAGCTCATCAACCGCCTGATCGACTCCGTCTCTCGTGACGCCTGGCCGGCGCGCGTGCGTTCGGGCCGCGCCGAAACCGCCGTCGATCTCGAGCTCGTGCGCAAGGACGGCTCCAAGATCTGGGTCAACCAGCGCCTTGACGCCGTGCGCGACGCGAGCGGCGAGATCATCGGAATGGACGGTATCACTCGTGACGTCAGCGACCGGAAGGCAGCGGAGCTGCGGCTCGAGCACGAGGTCCTTCACGATCCCCTCACCGGTCTGCCTAACCGGGTGCTGGTCGTGGACCGGATCGAGCACGGTTTGTCGCTGGTCTCGCGCGGGAACGGGTCGGTCGCCTTGCTCTTCGTGGACCTGGACCGGTTCAAGGTCTTCAACGACACGCGCGGCCACAGTTTCGGCGATGCGGTGCTGAGAGCTGTCGCCAACAGATTGCAGAAGTGCTCGCGCGCTGAGGACACCGTAGGACGCTTCAGCGGCGACGAGTTCGTCGTCGTGTGCGAGACGCTCCTCGCCGCGACCGATGCGATCAAGATCGCCGACCACACCCTGAACTCGTTCAATGCACCGTTCGATATAGATGGCGAAGAGGTGCACGTGACGGCGTCGATCGGGATCGCCACGGGCGAAGCGGGCGAGAGCGCCGACAAGCTGCTACGCGACGCCGACCTCGCGATGTACCGTGCCAAGGATCGTGGCAGGGCACGCTACGAGGTGTTCGACGACAACTTGAGGGCCGAAGCCGAACGGCACTCCACCGTAGAGACGGGCCTGCGTCGCGGGCTCGACAACCACGAGTTCGCACTCGCCTTCCAGCCCGTGTGGTCGATGATCGAGGAGCGTTTCGTCGGCGCCGAGGCACTGCTGCGGTGGCATGACCCGGAAGGGGAAGTAGTCGGCCCGGCGGACTTCATCCCGGTCGCCGAGGACTGCGGGCTGATCGTTCCGATCGGAGAATGGGTGCTCGAACAAGCTTGCAAGTCACTCGCACTCTCCAGCCGAGCCAAACCCAAACAGACAGCGTGCACCATGTCGGTCAACGTCTCCGCTGTGCAATTGCGCTTTCGCGACTTCATTCGCACCTTGGAAAAACTGATCTCGGCGACGAACGTCGAACCGAAGCTTCTCTGCCTCGAGATCACCGAGTCCGTGCTGATGGGGGACGTCGACTACTTCTCCAAGGTGCTGCACGAGCTGCGGGCCATCGGGACGCGGCTTTCCATCGACGACTTCGGCACCGGCTACTCGTCGCTCGCCTACCTGCGTCGGTTCCAGGTCGACGAGCTCAAGATCGATCGGTCCTTCATCGCCAACGTGGACTCCGACCCCTACGACGCCACTCTCGTGGCGGCGGTGATCGCGATCGGTGAGGCGCTCGGACTCCGCGTCGTCGCGGAGGGCGTCGAGACCGCCGAAGAGCTCGCGGTACTGCGTGACCTCGGATGCCAGTACGCGCAGGGTTACTTGCTCGCGCGACCGTGCGGCCTCGACGAGTACATGGAGTATCTCAAGGGCGGGCGCCCTTGCGGGTAGGAGACACCGGTAGCGCCCCCGAGCGGACCTCGTTGGGCGTGCCGGAGCGGACCCCGCACTGCCAGCTGGCGACGGTGAAGCCTCGGAACAGATCCCATCTCGCAGCTCGTTGTCGGCGAGGGGCTGCGGGATGGCGGAGATCAGCCGACCGGACGATCGGATCGGCGTGGATCAGCGTGCTTCACCCTTCTTCCTTCCCTAGCCGGAAGTTAAGTCCCCGGATCGAGCGGATCTTGCTCCTGAGCAGCCAGTTCGGAGTTGTCGCGGTGGCAGGATGTAGGTACTAACATACTTGATTTGGTGGCCGCTAGAGCCTAGAATGTGCTTATGCCAAGGCGATCTGGCGGTGCGATGCACGTGGTCACCACTCGTCGCCGCTACAAGGACCGCGTCTATGAGACCCACCTGCTCAGGCGCACCTTTCGCGAGGGCGGCGTCGTAAAGAACGAGACCCTCGCCAACCTCTCGCACCTGCCTCCCGCCGCCCTTGAGGCGGTGAAGGCCGTGCTGCACGGCGAGCATCTCGTCTCCTCCTCCGAGGCGTTTTCGATCACGCGCTCGCTTCGTCACGGGGATGGCGCCGCAGTGCTCGGCCTGGCGCGCCGCCTCAAGCTCCCCGAGCTGTTAGGTCCGCCCTCGCCGATGCGCGAGATTGCGCTCGGCCTCATCTGCTCCCAGGTCCTCGAGCCCGCCTCGAAGGCCGCCTACATGACGTGGTGGTCCGACACGACCCTCGGCGTCGACCTCTGCCTCACCGACTTGCACAGCGACGCCTGCTATGAGGCGATGGACTGGCTCCTGGAGCAGAAGGACCGGGTCGAGGCCGCCCTCGTGTCCCGTCACCTCGAAGACGGCTCGCTCGTCTGCTACGACCTGTCCTCCTCGTTCGTCGAGGGCTCCCACAACGAGCTCGCCGCCTTCGGTCACTCGAGGGACGGAAAGCGAGGAAAGCGCCAGGTCGAGTACGGGGTCCTGGCGAGCACCGACGGGCTCCCCCTTTCGATCGAGGTGTTCCCCGGCAACACCGCGGACCCGAAGAGCTTCGTCTCTGTGGTCGAGGCGACAAAGGAGCGCTTTTCGCTCTCCCGGGTCGTCTTTGTCGGCGACCGGGGGATGATCACCTCGGCGCGCATCGAGGCGCTGCAAGAGATCGGCGGCTTCGGGTGGGTGACGGCGCTCAGATCGACCGAGATCAAACAGCTCGTGAGAGACGGAG
Source organism: uncultured Acidimicrobiaceae bacterium (assembly GCA_963841155.1). GTDB lineage: Bacteria > Actinomycetota > Acidimicrobiia > Acidimicrobiales > Bog-793 > Fen-455. Next base: position 272,639 of record CAWJBM010000004.1, read on the forward strand.
CCATCCAGCCGTCTTTGTTCGACGAGCAGAACCTGTGTGAGATCACCCACCCCGACTATGTGGGCGAGCGCCTTGTCGTCTGCAAGAACCCCTTCCTCGCAGACGAGCGGGCGAGAAAGCGAGAGGCGCTGCTTTGCGCCACCGAGGTCGACCTCGAGAAACTCGCCGCCTCGGTCGCCTCGGGACGCCTGCGCGACCTGGGCAAGATCGGTCTGCGGGCGGGCTGCGTGCTCAACCGCCACAAGATGGCCAAGCACTTCAGCCTCGAGATCGGAGAGGGTCGTTTCTCCTTCGCCCGCAAACAAGAGGCGATCGCCGAGGAGGCCGCCCTGGATGGGATCTACGTGATCCGCACCTCAGAGCAAGCCGAGTCCCTCGGTCGCGACGAGGTCGTCGCCACATACAAGTCGCTCGCCAACATCGAGCGGGACTTCCGCAGCCTAAAGAGCGTCGACCTCCACATCCGCCCGATCCGCCACCGCCTCGCGGATCGCGTGCGGGCGCACGCCTTCATCTGCCTGCTCGCCGCTCACCTCGTCTGGCACCTGCGAAGAGAGTGGGCACCGCTCACCTTCAGAGACGAAGTACCCCCGGCGCGCCTCGACCCCGTGCTCCCGGCCGTCCGCTCGCGGGCGGCATCGGCGAAGGCCGCCCGGCGCCGGCGCGACGGTCAAGAGCTGCGTCCCTTCCAGGGACTGCTCGACCACCTCGCCACCTTGACCCGCAATACATGCACGGTCCCCGGCACCAGGGCCACCTTCGAGCGCCTCGCCGAGCCGACCGAGACCCAGCGGAGGGCATTCGAGCTCATCGGTGTCCCGATCCCGCTCCACCTGATGTAGTCAGCAATGACGGACAGTCCGCTGCGAAGTGCCCTGCTCAATGGGGAGATTCGTCGTCCCGCAGACTCAGAGCGCGCGCCACTAGGCCGGTTCAGGTTGAGGGTTCACGGCTCCATCGGTCTGCCCACTTCATGAGCTTGATGGCGATGACGAGGGTGATGGCAAGAGTGAGCTGAGCGAGTCGCTGGGCGACGAAGCGGTCGGTGTTGCGCCTGAATCCGCCGAAGTTCGACAGCCACGAGTTCGTCCGCTCGACCGGCCAGCGCAGCCCGAGCGGCAGGCTCTGCTTGCCCGCTGCCTTACTGGGTGCTCTCTTTCGCGCGGCAGACGAGATTGTCGATGCCGACACTGGCGACGTGGTTGCGAACGACGTTGTTGTCGTAGCCGCGGTCGAGGTGAAGCGTCTCGATCTCTCCGATAAGGCCCCGGGATGCGACATCTCCAAGTGTCGGAGGCAAAAGGGTCGAGTCGTGGCGGTTCGCCCCATCTGTCGCCCAGCCGATCGGGATCCCGAAGCGATCGGTGGCGATCGACCACTTCCAGCCGGTCTTTCCCCGATCGACAGGGCTCGGCCCGGTCCCCTCGCCGCCACAGGGCGCCTTGTGCAGCGAGCCGTGGATCGCAACCTCGCTGAGGTCGAGGCCGATTACGCGGTCATAGGCATGCAGCGCCTCAGCGACGAGGGCGTCGAAGACACCGGCTTCGAGCCATTCGTCGCGTCAGCGTCGCAGCGTCGTCTCCCCACCCTTGCCGAGGCGGCCTGCAACGCCCCAGCTGCAACCGGTGACGAGGCGGAACAGGATTGCCTCGAAGCAGTCGCGGTCGGGGACGCGCCTGCGGTGGCAACCGAGCGGATGAGGCTTGTTCTCGCGTTCGGGCAGGTGGCCAGCAACGGCCTGCCAGACCGCTTCCACAATGTCGGGACGTAGCGCGAGCATGGGGCCTCCATCAGTCGTTGGGGTTCGGATTGCAACCCGGATCATGTCCGGGCCGCCCTGACGACTGGTGGATCTCGATCCACCACTTCGCGACTCGCGCGAGCGAGGATGATCCAAAGGAGGTGCGGGTCATGGCCAAGGTGCGACGCAACGAGCTCTGTCCCTGCGGGAGCAACCTGAAGGCGAAGAGATGCTGTCTCGCCACCCCGGAGCGGCGCACTACGACGCCGCGAGCGACGCTCGCCCGCCTCGCTTCGGCGGTCCTCCCCGCACTCACCGGGATCGGCCGGGAGTGTTTCGGCGAGCTCTATGACGAGGTTGTCTACCTCCCCGAACTCGACATCTCCCTCCACCTCCGGTTACCTGGCGTGCTCACTCCCGAGATCGAAGAAGCGCTGTACACGTGCTCGGTCCACGACGAGGAAGGCTTCGACGAAGCACTCCGAGCGGCACTGCCCGCCGTCGATACTTTCGAGAACCGCCTCGGGCTTGCCGAGGCAGTATTGGCGCTTCGCGACCTGGGGCGCGTGTCTCCAGCGCTCGCGGCGGTGGCGGTGATCGACTTGAACCAGCCGGAGTCCGCCTTCTTGCTCTCTTCCTTCGCCCAGTCGATCGCTGTCAGATCGGGCGATGAACGGACACCCTCCGGGCTCCTCATCGCTGCCCCGTAGTTCAGAGGACGATCATCCAGGTGGCGTCTCGCACGCGCCTATTGGCGCGGGCTCTTAACTTCCGATTAGTTGTGGCACGTGTGTGGCACGCCGCCGAGACCGGCGACGAAGAGAAGTCAGCTGCAGCGCTCTGACCAGGGAGTTATTGGTGGTCGGGACCGGCATCGATCCGGTGACCTCGCGCTTTTCAGGCGCGCGCTCTACCAACTGAGCTACCCGACCGCTCGCCCTGTTGCCAGGGCGGCTCCATATTGCCGCAAGAGACACCGTCATACCGCACGGCGACCCTGGAGGCACCCCTGAAGGTGCGGCACACTGGCACACGCGAGAGAGAACGGACCTGAGCGGACATCGCACAAGCGGACCTCACAAGAGCGGACCTGACGGGATTTGAACCCGCGACCTCCGGCTTGACAGGCCGGCGTGCACTCCAGGCTGCACCACAGGTCCCGGTGGCCGACAAGCAACTGCCGGTCGGGATGCATTGCCATACTGCCGGATTGACGGCCTTCAGGCGTCAGACCCGACCTCGAGATCCTAGGCGATGTCGAGGGCGACGTCGGCGGTGACCACGGCGAGCACGAACCCGTCGTGCCCCTTCACACCGACGGTCTGGATCGCCGTCGCGCTCACGCGTGACTCGCTTGCCAACCGGTCCAGGAATCGCCGCATTCCTTGAACGTTCGCATCGTCGCTTCCTGATTCGATGACCTGTCCGCGGCGTACCACGTTGTCGACGATGATCAGACTTCCGACGTGCGACAGCTTGAGCGACCAGGCGAGATACTCAGCTGTGGCCGGCTTGTCGGCATCGATGAACACGAGGTCGAAGGGCGGCCGATGCTGGGCCGCGAGCTTCGGGAGGGTCTCAGCCGCCGGCCCGATCAGGATCTCCACAACGTCCGATAGACCGGCGCGTTCGATGTTGTGCTCTGCCACTGCGGCGTGCCGAGGATCTGTTTCGAGGGTCACCAGCCGCCCGGAGGAGGGCAGGGCACGGGCGAGCCAGATTGTGCTGTAGCCGCCCAGCGTCCCGATCTCGAGGACGGTCCGAGCGCCGCTGGCCAACACCAGGAGGTGCAGCAGCTTGCCCTGGTTAGGCGCAACACTGATCGGGGGAAGACCGGCATCGGCGCTGGCTTGGAGCGTTGCTTCGAGCGCTGGGTCCGAGGGCACGAGAAGACCGGCGAGGTAACGGTCGATGCTTGCCCACTGCTCTTGGGTCACACGACATGCTTACCATGACGGGCACCACCGGCTGCCAAGGGATGGCACGGCCGCGTCGACAGGGTCGAGGGGGACAGAAACAGGGCCTTCGGCCCTAAACAACGAACGGCCAGGTCACCTATGCTCAGCCACATGGACCTCAGCGCTTCGTTGATAGTGGACCGCGCCGGTCTTGACGGGTTGCTCGGAGCGCTCACGGCTCGCGGCTATCGAACCATCGGCCCGGTCGTGCGCGATGGCGCGGTTGTTCACCAGCAAGTCTCCTCCACCGGCGATCTCCCCCAGGGCTGGCATGATGAGCAGGCGCCGGGTCACTACCGGCTTCACCACGACGACGACCCTTCGCTTTTCGCCTGGGCGGTCGGCCCGGGATCCCCGAAGTCGGAGTTCTATCCGGCGCGCTCCCTGGTTTGGCGCACGAGCTCGACGGGCGACGTGGTGACGCTCGAGCAGCCGCAACAGGAGGGCGCCCCGGCTGCGCTCATCGGGTCGCGGCCCTGCGAGCTTGCCGCGATGCGAGTGCTCGATCGTGTCTTCGCCGGAGGAGAGATACCAGATCCTTGCTACCGGGACCGGCGAGAGAGCTCGTTCGTCGTCGTCGCAGAGTGTGGGACGCCGGCGGCGACGTGCTTTTGCACCTCGATGGGCACTGGACCCGGAGTCGAGGACGGGTACGACCTGGCGCTGACCGAGCTCGCGTCGCCTGACGGGCCCCGATACCTCGTCAGGGTTGGATCTGCGCGGGGAGCGGAGGTCATCGCGGAAATGGGCGGTTCGCCGGCTCAGCCGACCGACTTCGCCTCCCGGAAGGCCGTGCTCGAGAACGCAGTCCGTCGTATCGAGCGCAAGCTCGACGCGGGCAATGTCCAACAGCTCCTGGCAAGCAACTTGGAGCACCCCCGGTGGGATGACGTCGCCAGCCGCTGTCTTGCGTGCGGCAATTGCACCCTGGTCTGCCCCACGTGCTTCTGCGGTGCCGTGTCGGATACGACCACGGTCGACGGCACGGTCGAGCGTCACCGCCGGTGGGACACCTGTTTCGATCTCGCGCACTCGCTAGTGCATACGGGCCCGGTGAGGGCCACGACGTGGTCGCGCTACCGACAGTGGCTCACCCACAAGCTCTCGACGTGGCACGATCAGTTCGGCACCTCTGGTTGCGTCGGCTGCGGGCGTTGCATCGCATGGTGCCCGGTGGGCATCGATATAACCGTCGAGGTTGCGGCGATCGCCGCGAGCGACGGGGCTGTTCCCGTGCACATCGAGTCGGGAGGTGACCGGTCATGACCGAGAACATCGGTGATCTAGTAGCAGAGCACCCGCTGTTCAGCGGGTTACCCACGGACGTGGCCGAGCTGGTCGGCGGCTGTTCGCAGAACGTGGCGATCGCCACGGGCCAGCTCCTGCTGGAGGAAGGCGAGCCGGCACGGTCGCTCTACCTGCTCCGCCGCGGCCACGTTGCGCTCGAAGTGCATGAGCCGGGTCGCGTGCCTCTTGTCATCGACCGGATAGGGCCGGGACAAGCCGTCGGCTGGTCCTGGATGTTCCCCCCGTACCGGTGGCACTTCGATGCCCGCGCTCTCGAGCCTGTCGGCGCCATCTCGGTCGACGCCGAATGCCTGCGTGCAAAGGCGGAAGCGGACCCGGCTTTCGGCTATCTACTTATGAAACGCATTGCCGCGGTGATGCTCGACCGGCTTCAAGCGACTCGGGTCCGGCTGCTCGACGTTTACGGGCGCGATGTCACTCACTGAGGTGGAACCGTTGTTGAACCCGCTCATGCCGGCAACCTACAGGGTGGTCGCCCGGCGAGTAGAGACCGACGATGTCGTCACCCTGTCGCTCGAGCCGACGTCGGGCCCGAGCCTGCTGTTCCGCCCGGGCCAGTTCAACATGCTGACGGCCTTCGGGGTCGGGGAAGTCGCGATCTCGATCAGCAGCGCTCCGGGAGCACGAGGGCCCATGGAGCAGACGGTCCGCGACGTCGGTGCTGTCACGCACGCACTTTGCACTGCCAAAGTGGGGTCGATCGTCGGCGTGCGCGGCCCGTTCGGCACCGATTGGGGCGTGGACGAGCTCGACGACTTGGAAGTGGTCATCGTCGCCGGTGGCATCGGTCTCGCGCCGCTTCGAGGCGCTATCAGCTATCTCGTGGACAAGCCCGGACGCACCGGGCAGGTCTACGTGCTTGTCGGGTCCCGGGAACCGGACCAGATCACCTTTCCCGACGACCTCGAGAGGTGGGAACGCGACGGAGCTGTCGTCAAGGTCACAGTTGACACCGGAGACGCGCAGTGGCACGGCGCGATCGGCGTCGTCACGACTCTGCTGCCCACGGTTTCCTTTGACCCGGCGCGGACCGTGGCGCTCGTGTGCGGTCCGGAGATCATGATGCGATTCACCGTCCGCGGACTTGCCGACCTCGGCGTGCCCTTGGGGTCGATCCGCGTGTCGCTGGAGCGCAACATGCAGTGCGGCGTCGGGTGGTGCGGCCACTGCCAGCTCGGGCCGCTGCTGATCTGCCGGGACGGTCCCGTCTTCGCGTACAGCGAGCAGTTGGAACGATTGATTTCGGAGCGCGAACGATGAGCCTGCCCACAGTCGTATCCCGGCCCACACTTGCCGTCTGGAAGTTCGCTTCCTGTGACGGTTGCCAGCTGAGCCTGCTCGATTGTGAGGAGGAGCTCCTGGCCGTGGTGGGTGCCGTGCAGATCGCACATTTCACGGAGCTGTCGCGCGCGGTGCAGGAGGGGCCCTTTGATGTGTCACTCGTCGAAGGCTCGATCACGACCGCGGACGACATTGAACGCATCCGGGCGATCCGCCAAGCGTCGTCGCTGCTCGTGACGATCGGCGCCTGCGCGACCTCGGGGGGGATTCAGGCACTGCGCAACTACGCCGATGTAGGCGAATACACCTCGACGGTCTACGCCCACCCCGAGTACATCAGTACGCTCGCACAGTCCACGCCCATATCAGAGCACGTGCCGGTCGATTTCGAGCTTCGAGGATGTCCTATTGACCGCCACCAGCTTCTCGAGGTGATCGCGGCCTGCCTCGCCGGCCGGCGGCCGGTCATTCCCGGACATAGCGTCTGCCAGGAGTGCAAGGGACGGGACACGGTGTGCGTGCTCGTCGCCCATGGCACCCCCTGCCTCGGCCCGGTGACCCGGGCCGGGTGTGGAGCGCTCTGCCCGGCAGTCGATCGGGGCTGCTACGGGTGCTTCGGGCCCGCCGACACGGCGAACACGTCGTCGCTGGCCCGTCAGCTGATCGCAGTGGGCACGTCGCGGGCCGATGTGTCACGGTTGTTCCGGACCTTCAATGCCGGCTCGCCGGCCTTTCGCGAGGAGAGCCTCACCTATGACTCACCAGAGACCGGCCGATAGCCGCACCGTCAAGGTCGAGGGCCTGGCGCGTGTCGAGGGAGAGGGTTCCCTGCGCGTCGAGGTGCGTGACGGGACGGTCGAGCTGGTCGAGCTCGAGATCTTCGAGCCGCCCCGCTTCTTCGAGGCATTCCTGCAAGGCAGGCGACACACCGAGGCACCGGACATCACAGCGAGGATCTGCGGGATATGTCCGGTTGCCTACCAGACGAGCGCCTGCCTCGCGATCGAGGACGCCTGCAATGTAGCGATCACCGACCAGATCGCGATGCTCCGCCGGTTGCTGTACTGCGGGGAGTGGATCCAGAGCCATGCGCTCCACATCCATTTCCTGCATGCTCCGGACTTCTTCGGTTGCGAGGACGCGGTCGAGCTCGCGGGGCTGGACCTGGCGGCCGTACAGCGAGGTCTCGAAATCAAGAAAGTCGGCAACCTCGTGATGGAGGTCGTCGGAGGTCGTGCCATTCACCCCGTGAACGTGCGGGTTGGAGGCTTCTACAAGGCACCGTCGCGCGAAGAGATCGCGGCGCTTGTCGAGCCACTGCGTCGGGCCCGCGACGCGGCGCTGGCTTCGGTCGAGTGGGTGGCGGGCTTCGACTTCCCCGACATCGAGATCGATTACCGGTTCGTGTCGTTGCGCCACCCCGAGTACTACGCGATCGAGTCCGGGCGGATCGCGAGCTCCGACGGCCTCGACCTCGATGCCGAAGGCATCTCCGAGCTCGTCGAAGAGCAGCACGTCGCTCGGTCGAACGCGCTCCACGCGCGGCTCGGCGGACAAGACATGTACCTCACAGGTCCCCTCTCTCGCTACGCGCTGAACTCCGGTCAGTTGTCTCCGATCGCGCGCGAAGCGGCGGCTGCCGCGGGCCTGGGTGCGGTCTGCAACAACCCGTTCCGAAGCATCATCGTGCGCGCGGTCGAGCTTGTGTACTCGTGCGACGAGGCACTGCGGCTCGTCGAGGCCTACGAGCCGCCTGACCCACCGGCCGTCGTTGTCCCAGGGACCGCCGGCATCGGTTACGGCGCGTCCGAGGCACCCCGAGGCTTGCTGTTCCACCGTTACGAGCTTGACGGCGACGGGCTGATCCGCGCGGCACGGATCGTCCCGCCCACGTCACAGAACCAGCTTTGCATCGAGGACGACCTCCGGCGGGTGGCACAGGCCAACCTCTCGCTTCCCGACGAGGAGCTGGGATGGCTGTGCGAACAGGCCGTGCGCAACTTCGATCCCTGCATTTCCTGCGCCACGCACTTCCTGGATGTGACGGTCGAGCGCCTGTGACCCAGCGTGTGCTCGTCGCCGGGCTCGGTAACGAGTACCGCAGCGACGACGGTGCCGGGCCTGCCGTCGCTGCCTATGTGGGAGAGCGGACGCCTTCGAATGTCGACTCGAAGGTCATCAGGGAGCCACTCGACCTGGTCGGAGCATGGGACAACGTGGATCTCGCAGTGATCGCGGATGCGACCCGCTCTGGCGCGACGCCAGGAACGGTCCAGCTCGTGGACCTTGGGGGAGGTGAGAACGCCGACTCGTACGCTGGACCCATGAGCACGCATGGCATGGATCTGGCGCGTGTGCTCCGGCTCGCACGGGCCATGGGACTCGCCCCGCGCCGGGTCGTGGTCGTTGGGATCGAAGGCGAGAACTTCGAGGACGGAATTGGTCTCAGCCCAGCAATAGAAGTCGCGGTTCCCGAGGCTGGCGAGCTGGTCCTCCAGGTCATCGACGAGGCGATCTCATGTGCATGAGCAGATTCCACCGGGCCGTCACCGCGCCGGCCGATGGCTGGATGACAGTCGAGAACGCCGAAGGCCGACTGCACAGAGTGTCGCTGCTCGCGTTTGAAGGGCCGCAACCGCAGGTCGGCGACTGGCTTGTTGTCCACAGTGGCTACGCGTTGCGGCGCGTCGACTCCGAACAGGCCATGGCGGTCGTGACCGAGCTCAGGGCCGGACAAGAAGCTCTGTCCTAGCCATAGTGTCGGCCGGTCCGCTGTTCGCACGCTACGCCTATCCGCCGAACGCGCTGGGCTACTGCGGGCCTCCCGACCCGATGGCTCTGATCGAGGCCGGTTCGGCCGGTGCCAGCCCAGAGGACCTGATCTCGGTGGCGAGGCGCTTTAGCGGAGCGTGGCCGTACCTCGAGCTGATCGCAGCCTCGAACGGCATTGCCGACCCGCTGGATCCTCGGGTCGTGGAGGCCTATTGGGTCGGCAGCGGCCTTCTGGAACGTGTCTCTGCGCTGTCTTTGCTCGACGCCATCGGGGAGCATCCCGATTCTGGCCTGGGGGGCCGATCACAGCTCCGCGAGGCGGTCGCGGCCGGCGGTGTGGCGCACCACAGCTTTCATGTCTTTGCCGTCTACCCCTGGCTGGCCTTGCTGCGATCGGGCAAACGGGAGCCCGCGATGACCGTCCTCGAGCGCTGCCGGATCCGTTGGGGCCGAGTCGAGGCGGTCGAAGGTGCGAACGTGACTGTCCGGGGCCAGCCGCTCGGCTTCGACGGTCACGACCTCATCCTGCTCGAAGAGCGCGAGGAACAAGCCTGCTGTAGTGCCGAGGGCGTCGGCTTCGTCGAAGACCTGGTGCCGGGGGACTTTGTCGCATTGCACTGGGACTGGGTTTGCGACCGGCTGGATGCCGAGGCGCTCGCGAACCTACGCCACTTCACCGCGCGGAGCCTCCACGCAGTGAACGCGTCGGCAGGTCGGGGCTAGCCGGCCGACGATCAGATGAGGGGGCCGCGCCCGGAGCTCTCCGTTGCGGGACCGAGGTTCGCGTACTCACGGATGACGGCCTCGGCTTCGTCGGGATCATCAGGGGTTATGAAAGGCTGCACGAACCGGCCGACGTCGAGGATGAGCCCGACCTTCTTGTTCGGCCGTTGCGGGTCCAGGCTTGCCCAGTAGCGCGGGTTCGCAGTGCCCCAGATCCTCCCTCTTCCTCTGAACGCGCCGATGTCGACGCGCCGGACCGAACGAATCGAGCTGTAACGGATGCGCTTGGTGCCCCAGGGGAAGTAGTAACCGCGGATCTGGATCCTGTCAGGCGAGCAGTCGATCCAGCGGTCACGGTACCGGCTGTCCATGTCGCTACCTCCGATGATCGGCCTACTTATCAAGCCTCGCCCGACCGAGATTACCGTCGGCGCCTCCTCACAGGTGCTTACCTTGCCGGGACCGTTTCCCACAGCAATGGGCGGCTCCTTTCTTGGTTTCCGTTCGCCGACTGGAACGGGCACCTCTACGCGACCGGAGACAGGGAAACGGTACGGACCGAAATCGTCTCTGTCACGGTCTCCCGCGTTTGTCACTAGCCGAGGTGTCGGCTTGCCTGAGGCTTCGGGATCCCTGGCGTTCTCTCCGGCTCCCTTTTCTGCTTTCTGTCCCGACGTCGCACCGGCGACTCAGGCCGCCCGTCAGCAGGGCGTGGGGTCGTAAGGCGCTGGTGTGTTGTTGTAGATCGGCGTCTCACCGGGCGGGGCCTGTGCGATGGTCGTGACCGTCACCTGGTTGGCCGGCGTGGTGGTCGTCGTCGAGGTCCCGCTCGCCGAAGTCTCGCCCACCAGGGCCGCCACCGGGGTCCCGCCCTGGGTGGCCTTCATGCTCGTGGCGGCGGCGGTCGTCGTCGTGGAGCCCGTCGCCGCAGAGGTGCCGAACGCGAGGAAGCTCTGGATCACCGGCTCGTCAGCGGCAGCGGCCGGCAGCAGCACGTCGGCCCCCCCCGAGGTGGTGTACGGGCCGACGGTCGGAAGGGTCACGGCCTCGAGCGACCCAGGCGCGAAGTTGTGGAACTCTCTCGCCAGGTTGTACATCGTGCCCTCGGTCATGGTCTGGTCGATCGTGAGGTTGTGGACCGCCGCATTGATGAAGCCGGTCAACGCGATGGGGTTGGTGATCTCGGCGTTCAGCTGGTGGATCACCGCCCGGAAGAAGGCCTGTTGGTTGCGGATCCTGGTGAAGTCACTGCCGTAGTCGACGTCCCAGACTCGGTGGGTCTCGTACTCGATGTTGCGGCTACGCACCAGCGCGAGGGCCTCCGTGCCTTGGACGACCTGGCAACCGGTTGTCAGGACGTTCAAACCGGTCGGGTTCGTGGCCTGGCCGTTCACGTACTCCCGGTCCCGCAACGGGTACTTGAAGTCCAGGTGGATGCCCCCGATCGCGTTCACCATGCCCTGCAGCCCGGGGAAGTTCACCTCGACGAAGTAGTTGATCGGGATGTGGAAGTCCTGCACGATGGTCTGCACCAGCAACGACGGACCGGAGTTGAAAGCGGCGTTGATCCGGTTCTGGCCGGAGATGTACTCGACGTTGCCGGGAATCGTGACCCAGGTGTCGCGTGGTATCGACAGCATCTCGATCTTGCGGGCGGCCGGCACCACGCGCACGAGGATGATGACGTCGCTGCGCTGGCCCCCTGTGTCCGCCCCGCACCCGAACGACTTGCACTGGCCGGGCGTGGTGACAAAGGCGCGTGAATCGGAGCCGGCCACCAGGACCGTGAAGGGTTTCCCGGGCTTGGCATGCGCGAGCCCGTTCACGACCACCTTCTTGATCTGGTGGAACTCGTAGTCGAAGTAGAAGAAGCCACCGAGCCCGAGCACGACGATGAGAACCACGACCACTCCGGTCGCGACAAGGGCGCGCCTGGTCCAGCGCCTGCGCCTGGGCGGGCGGGGTCGGCGCCTGCCCCCGTGAACCACAGTGGCCCGGCTGCCGGCGGTCCGTTTGCGGTCGGCTCCGGCATAGCCACCGCCCAGATCGATCTGCGTTCCGACCTCAGCGACAGGTTCGGTCACAGGGTCGGGGAATTCACTTGGCATCCCTACATGGTCCCGCCCAGACCTGAAGCCAACGTGAAGAAGGGCGCCACCGTGGCTTCAGGTTCGTGGCATACGGTGTTCCCAGGCCTGATCCGGTAGAACGGAGGATGATGAGAGTCCTCGTGGCCGAGGACGACGAAGCTCTCAGGTCAGTGCTGGAACGTGGACTGAAGAGAGCCGGCTACGTCGTCGACAGCGTCGCTGACGGATCGGACGCGCTCAGCTACCTCCAGGCCTACGAATACGAGGTCGCCGTCCTCGACTGGCGGATGCCAGTCGTCAGTGGAATCGAGGTCGTGCGATCGCTGCGCCGTTCGAGTGCCAGAGTGCCGGTCTTGATGCTCACGGCTCGAGACATGCCGGCCGACCGGGTGCTCGGCCTCGACGAGGGCGCCGACGACTACATGGTGAAGCCGTTCGACTTCCCCGAGCTTCTCGCCCGACTACGAGCCCTGCAACGCAGGCCCACCGAAGCGCGCCCGCCTCGCCTGCTGGCAGGGGACCTCGTCTATGAGCCGGCAACCCGAGTTGTCACAGCGGGCGGGACGACGATCAACCTCACGCAAATTGAGCTCGGCATCCTCGAGGTCCTCCTGCAACGATCTCCCGCCGTCGTAACCCGGCGTTCCATCGCACTCCAGGTCTGGCAGTACGAGGCTGACGCCGTCGGCTCCAACACCATCGATGTTCATGTTGCCCACCTGCGATCAAAGCTCTCAGGTGCCCACGTCCGGATAGATACCCAGCGCGGCGTCGGCTACCGTCTCTTGCCTACATGAGGTTGCGGCCAGCAGCGAGCGTCAGGAACCACCTCGCGCCCTCGCTCAAAGTCGCCTTGGTGGCCACATTGGTAGTGATCGTCGTATATGCGGCAGCCGTTGCAGTTCTCGACGTGTTCGTGGCGCACCGCCTGGTCGCTCAGGTCAACCGCCAGCTCGCCAACCGGCTCGCCGCCGCCCGGATGCGACCACCTTCCCTTGCCACCGAGGAGCCGGACTCGGCAGGCGGGGGTGTTCATTACGGGCTCGGAATATATGGCGAGCCGATCTACGTCTGGGAGATCCGGCCTGGGAGCCGGCGCGCGCTGGCGAACGTGGCATCGCCACCGCTGCCTTCTCTGATATGGCCCAAGGCGGGCGCGGGATCCGTGACCAGGAACCTCTCGGGGACGGACTACCGGCTGTTGTCGGTGCCTTACCGGGGCGGCCTCCTCGTCGCCGGTGAGAGTCTGACCGAGCTGGCTCATGTCGAGAGCGTCCTCGTCACCTCCGAGTTCGTTGCCGCGCCGGCACTTTTTGTCGCGATCTTGTTGGCAGCGTTGCTGATTGGTCTCCGTTCGGCAAAGCCCGTCGAGCTTGCCCATCGCCGGCAGCTGGAGTTCACGGCCAACGCGTCCCACGAACTACGGACACCGCTCAGTGTGATCGAGGCAGAACTGTCCTTGGCCCGGAGTTTCGAGGGAGATTCGGATCCGGCGACCCTGGACCGGATAGCACGAGAGAGCGAACGGCTGAAACGGATCGTCGATGACCTGCTGTGGTTGGCACGCTTTGACTCGGCCCCCCCGCCGCCGGCCTCAGGTGCGATCGATGTCGCAACGATCGCGGAACTCTGTGTTGAGCGCTTTCGAGCTCTCGCCACCGCAAGATCACTCGACCTCCAGCTGAAGAGGCTCGGAACCACTCCCGCGACGATCGTGGCGCCTGCAGAGTGGATCGACCGTCTCGCTGCCGTGCTCGTCGACAATGCCTGCAAGTACGCAGGCGAAACAGGCTCAGTACGTATCGAAGTCGGACGCGTCGGTCCGCGGGTCATCCTTGCGGTCGAGGACACGGGCCCCGGAATTCCGGTGGCGGAGCGTGCACAGATGTTCGATCGGTTTCGTCGTGGCACCAACCAGGCACGTGGTCACGGTCTCGGCCTAGCGATCGCCGATTCGGTTGTTCGCTCCAGCGGAGGTCGGTGGCGAGTCGGTGTCAGTGCGAGCCTTGGCGGTGCACGCATGGAGGTCTCATGGCCGGGACAGCGAGGGGCGGTCTGAGAAGGCTCGATGAGAGTTCATCGAGCTGACGACTGCACGCGCACCTGAGGTCAGTCCCGCCGAGCTCGTTGTGACGACTGGTTGGGCCCGAGCCCGCTGAAAAGGGAAGCCCCTCAGCACCCCCAACGGGATTCGAACCCGTGTTTCCGCCTTGAAAGGGCGATGTCCTCGGCCGCTGGACGATGGGGGCTCGACCCGAAGGCGGAAGCGACAAAGCGAAGAAGCAGAAAATATCAGGCGCCGGCCTCCGTTCCGGCGGTGCCTTCGCCCGCAAGTAGCCACTCACTGCCGTCGGGAGTATCGCGCACTTCGATCCCGGACTCGGCGAGACGTTCCCGCACGAGATCGGCCTCCGCGAAGCGGCGTTCCTGCCGTGCCGCGTTCCGAAGCTCCAAGAGCGTCTCGACAAATGGCCCGACGACCTTCCGAGGGTCGCGAACCCCGGCCCCGGACAGTCGTCCGAGCTCCAAGATGAGCGAACGCAGGCTGGCGCGGGCCCGGTCGAGCTCGTCTCCGGCAGGGATGTCCGTCGACCACTCTGTGACGTCCCGCTCCAGATCGAGCACAGTCCCCGTGGCGAGCGCCATGTCTCGGGAGGCGACTGCCACGGCAAAGTCCGCCTCATGCTCGCGTACGAGCTCGATGAGTGGAGAGGTGCTGGGCAGACGGCCGGGACTTGACGACAGGGCGCCGTCTGCGGTGGGTACTCGGTCTGCGCCTTGCGCGCCGGCCTCTTGGCTCGCGCCCCCACGGGCGAGTGCCTCAGCTGTCTCGAGTATTCGGGCAATAGGGAAGGCTTCGCCGCTTGGAAAGGTCGCAGAACGGCCGGCGACGCGTACGGTCACGACGCCCCGCCCCTCCACCGACGCAGTACCGGCGTCGAGATCGAAAATGCAGGCGGTGTGTTCGTCGACCCCGAGCACGAAGACCCCGTCGGGCAGGTCCTTCTCCATCTTCGAAAGGCGCCGCTCACCCAGGTAGCAGAAACGGGTGTCGTGTGTTCCACCCTCGTTGTTGTCGTAGTGCGGGATCACCGCCGCCCGGAGCCCCGCCGCCGAGGTGACGTCGAGGCCCTCGAGCCAGTGCGGATCCTCACCGCACTTGTAGATCTCGTACACGGGGACCGTCGCGACGCCGAGCGTCAGGGCGGCGGCGCTCGCGAACACGACGCATCCGCCATGGAGCAGCTTCTCGACGAGCAGGCTCGGAATGACTGTCCCCTGCCACTTCCTCAACGCATAGCTCGGGCTCCCTGGTCCTGCGAAGACATAGCGCGAGTCTCGGACACTCGTCACGAGCTGTTCGTTGGCGAAACTGGCCTGCTCGACGCCGGCCTTCGCGTCGGTCGCCATTCCGGTGATTGCGATCGGTGCCTGAAGGCTCTCGCGGAAGTAGGTGACCGCCCGCCCGGCGATCTCCCGAGCGTTCTCCTGGAAGCCGAACGGGGTGTCGAGCAGGACTGCTGGCACCGGTGGTGGCCCCAACCTCTCGAGCAGCTGGCGATGGACCTTCACCATCGTCGGCGCCGTCTCGCCCGAGCCCATGATCGCGAGCAGACGGGATACCGCCGGACGTGCGCTCACCGATCTCTCGGTTGTGGTGTGCCGTCCCAACGCAAGCCGCCCGGCGGTTCGCCCCAATGATCGTCGGGGACGAGGTCGTCAGCGCCGGGTATCGGGTCGGGGAGGGTTGCCTCGAGGATGTCGATGAGCTCGCTCTGGAGGCCGCCCAGGTACAGATACGCAATCCACTCTGCCTGATGCGCGTCGTCGACGGGCAGCTCCACTTCGTCCTCCGTGGCCCCGAGCATCGATCCGAGGGCGAGCCGAAGGTCGTTCAGGGCGGCGAGCCATGCGAGGAGCTGCTCGTCGTCGAGCCAGGTCGCCTTCGCCGTCAGCGACATGGTCTCGAGCGACTCGCGGTGGTGCTCGACGAGATCCTGACGGGTCATCGACACAAAAGCACGCTCGGCGTCCGGGTCCGTCGTGTATGCGGGAGGCAACAGCCGGCGCAGTGCTTCGTGCAGGCCGTCGGTGGGCTCGTCGCCGACGTGGTCGAGCAAGGAGACGAGTTGAAGAGGCAGCGCCGCGAGCAGCGCGCGCTCCTCGACAGCGAGGCGTACTTCGTAGCCCCCGCCCCTGGCTGCCCGGATCCGGTGCCGCAAGCTCACCCGCTGTGCTCCATCGTCGCCCAGAGCCCGTGTTGGTGCAGCCGGGCGGCATCGAGCTCGGCCCGTTCCTTCGGCCCGCTGGAAACGACGGCGCGGCCCTTGTAGTGGACGTCGAGCATGAGCTTGTGGGCCTTTTCCCGCGAGTAGCCGAACAGCTTCTGGAAGACGTAGGTCACGTAGCTCATGAGGTTGATCGGATCGTTCCACACGATCACGAGCCACGGAAGCTCCGGCACCGGCACTTGGTGCGTCTCGGGGCGCTCGACCTCCGTCGGAACCGCGGTCGGAGAAGTCGAGATCCCCATCATGACCAGGTCAGCTGCCGATTGGGATGGCATCGGCGGGCTGGGTCGAGGCAGCAGAACCGGTCGCTTCGGGAGGGTGTCGATGCAACGACAAGTAGAAACCGATTCCCGTGATCCAAAGCGTCGTGACCCCCGCCAGGTGGAATTCCACCACCCACGCAGCGTCGTGCAGGAAGTACTGCAGGTAGCCGAGCGCCCCCTGGAGCGCCATCACCTCGACGAACAGACGCCCACGGCGCAGCACCACGGCCGGTGCTTTCGCGTGGTGGAAGGCGAATTGCGACGCAAGGGTCAGGCCGATGAGGAACAGCGCAACGGTGGAGTGTGCCTCGGCCATATCCCGGAACGCGATCGGGATCCGCTTGGCGCCAGGGCCCCCGGCATGGGGACCCGCGCCCGTGACCACGGTGCCGAGGAGCGTGACGAGAGCGAGAGTACGAAGCTGCAATCGTGCCAGACGAATGAGGTCTCGCCCGACAAGGGGCCGGGCGCGGGTCGGATCGCTGCCGGACAGGTGGTACAGCACGATCGCGTCGGCCAGGATCACGATAGTCAGCACGAAGTGGAGAGCGACGAGATAGGGATTGAGCTTGAAGAGCACGACCAGGCCGCCGAGCACGATTTGAGCCGCGATGCCGGCAACCAGCCCCGCACCGAGCAGGGCGAGGTCCCGGCGTGGTGGCGTGCGGAGCGCTGCCACGGCGAGGGCCGCGACAGACACCAAAGTCACTGCAAGGCTCACGAGCCGGTTGGCGAACTCGACGATCGGATGGAACGATGACACGGCTGTCAGGTGGTGCTGGAAGCACGAGGGCCAGTCCGGGCAACCGAGTCCCGAGCCCGTCAATCGCACTGCGCCGCCACTCAGGACCAGCAGCGCGAAGCAAATCACCGAGGCAAAGGCGACCTTGCGCACGGTGACGGGTGAGAAACGGGGCAGGCGCACCGCCTTCGGATCGTATGCTCGCACGGCTCAAGCCACCATTCTGTACCGTTGGGCCACACCCTGCCGCGGCTTGATCTAGTGCGGCCACTCTTATACTTGCGAGATGGCGCAGGTCACGACCGTTCTGATTCCGCGCCGCTCGGCCAGGCTCAAGCTCAGCGCGTATGTGGCGCTCACAAAGCCTCGGATCATCGAGCTGCTGCTCGTCACGACGCTCCCGACGATGGTCGTGGCCGCGAAGGGCGTGCCCGAGTGGTGGTTGATCGTCGCGACACTCGTCGGGGGTGCGCTCTCGGCCGGCGGCGCCAATGCGGCGAACATGGTCGTCGACCGAGACATCGACGCCATCATGCACCGCACCCGGCACCGGCCGCTCGTCACCGGAGCGGTCAGACCCTCGGCTGCCGTCGCCTTCTCGATCGTCCTCGAGGTTGCTGCGTTCGTGCTTCTCTGGCGGGCGGTCAATCTCTTCTCGGCCATGCTTGCGCTCGGAGCAGCGCTCTTCTACGTCTTTGTCTACTCCATCGGCCTCAAGCGCCGTTCGCCGCAGAACATCGTCATTGGCGGCGCGGCAGGGGCTGTCCCGGTGCTCGTCGGCTGGACTGCGGTGACCGACCACCTGGCCTGGCCGGCCGTCGTGCTGTTCGCGATGATCGTGATCTGGACGCCGTCGCACTTCTGGGCCCTGGCGGTGCGCTATCAGGACGACTACAAGGCGGCAAGTGTCCCGATGTTGCCGGTGGTGGTTCCCTTCGAGCGCGTGTCCCGGCAGATCATCTTGTACTCAGTGGCGTTGGTCGCGACCTCGTTCGTCTTCGGCGTGGTCGCCCGCACGGGGTGGATCTACTGGGCGGCAGCCGTCCTTGCCGGTGGTCTGTATCTGGCAGACGCCTTGCGCTTGCGTCGTGAACACGGAACCCCGAAGAGCGCCATGCGCCTGTTCACGTACTCGATCACCTATATCACCGTCGTCTTCGCGGCGATGGCGGTCGACGTGATCGTCCGCTACCGTTGACACCTTCCACACCGGCCGCCGCAGCTCCCGCTGGCCTGTGCCTGTTCCTCACTCCCACTTGAAGGTGAAGGCGGCCACCGTAGGTGCTACAACCGCCCAGAGGGCGAGCACGATCCAGGCTTGCGCCGGTGCGCTCGAACCGGCTCCCAGCGTCAGATGCAAAGCATCCGACAGGGCTGCGGTCGGGAGCAGGCGAGCAAACGAGGCCAGACCCCCGAGCTCACGCAACGGGAAGATGACGCCGCCTATGAGCAGCAGGATCACGTAGACGCCGTTTGCGACCGCCAGCGTCACTTCGGCCCGAAGCGCGCCCGCCATCGCGAGCCCGATCCCCGCGAACGCGATCGTTGCCAGGAGCACGGCGATGACGGCGAGCCCGGCAGCGGGGTGTGGCCGCCAGCCGAGCGCGAGAGCGACGCCGACAAGCAAGGCGACCTGGATGATCTCGACCACGATGACCGAGACGATCTTCGCCATGAGCAATACAGGCCGGCCGAGCGGAGTGGCGCCGAGCCGCTTCAAGACGCCGTAGCTGCGTTCGAAGGCGGTCGCGATCCCGAGGCTGACCATCGCTGTGGACATGACGGCGAGCGCGAGAACACCGGGGGCCAGGAAGTCGACACGGTGGTGAGTGCCCGTCGGCAGGACCGGCACGAGGGTGAAGAAGACGAGGAGCACGATTGGAATCCCCAGTGTGACGAGCAGGGTCTCCCCGCGCTCGAGCGTCATCCGGGTCTCGGCGGCGACTTGTGCCCGGAGAGCTCGAAGATTCATCTCCGGCCCCTCCCCCTGCGGCTTCCTCGCTGGGAGGCCGACGACGCGCCGTCGCCGGCTCGGCTCGTGGGCTCGGCGGCCCCGGAGCCGGTCAAGCGGAGGAAGACGTCTTCAAGGCGCTGGCGGCCCGCCCGAAGATCGCCCAGAGGAAGATCGCGCTCCGCAAGCCACACGGCAAGCTCGGCTACGAGCGCAGGAACCGGCGGGGCGGAGACCAGGTACTCACCGGGTGTCTCTTCGGTGACAGCAGCGCCGAGCCGAGCGGAGAGCTCGCCAACCGCGAGGCCCGGCTCCGCAGCGAAACGAAGCTCTTCCGAGTCACCTTGGATCTCCCCCTGGCGCCCCGCGGCGACGACCCTGCCGTGGTCGACGATGACGACCCGGTCTGCCAAGCGCTGCACTTCGTCGAGCTCGTGGCTCGTAAGGATCACGCACACGCCGTCGGTCCGTAGGCCGGCGACGACGTCGCGCACCGCAATGCGACCCGCTGGATCGACTCCGGCGGTCGGCTCGTCCAAGAAGGCCACGCGGGGCTTTCCGACAAGAGCCAGCGCCAGCGCGAGTCGCTGCTGCTCACCACCCGACAGGCGTTTGTACGGCGTTCGCGCAACAGAGCGGAGCCTGACGAGATCGATCAGCTCGTCAGGATCCCGGGGATCCTCGTAATAGGCGGCGAAGAGCCGGACGGCTCGCTCGGCGCTCATGATCGGGTAGATGCCGCCACGTTGGAGCAGCACGCCGATTCGAGCGGTGAGCTTGGTGTGGTCCGACCAGGGATCGAGGCCGAGGACCCGTACGGCGCCGGCATCGGCACGCCGGAAGCCCTCGAGCGTCTCGACCGTCGTGGTCTTGCCGGCGCCATTGGGGCCGAGGAGGGCGACGACTTCGCCGGCATCGGCGTCGAGGCTGACGCCGTCGACCGCGACGAGGCTCCCGTATCGAACCACCAGGTGATCGACCTCTACGGCGGGCATCGCCGAGAGGCTATCGGGGCTCGAGGTGAATCTCGCAGCTGGCTTGCGGCCGCCGAGCAGGTGGCCACCGGAGCAGGATCAGCGCCGCGGGGACTCGAACCGGTAGCCGAGGCCGCGAATCGTCGTGATGAGAACTGGCTTGGAGGGGTCCTGCTCTATCCGCGATCGCAGCCGTTTGACATGCACGTCGAGTGTCTTGGTGTCCCCGACGTAGTCCATCCCCCAGACCCGGTCTATCAAGGTGTCGCGGGTCACTACGCGCCCCGGGTTGCTGAGCAGCATCTCGAGTAGCTCGAATTCCTTCAATGGGAGCTTGATCTCCTCGCCACGTACGATGCATTCATGGCGCCCGAGATCCAGGGCGACATTGCCGACTTGAAGGATCTCCTCCGGTCGAACAGCCGCGGTCGAGAATGCCGGCTCACCGTCTCCTCCCGTCGCTTCCCCGGCCAGGTGACTGGGACTACCGGCGTGCTCGACCCCATCGGCCGCGCCCCTGTCGGCGCCCCCGTTGTGTGGCGTCCCGCTGTTGGGTGGCGCGCCCGCGAGGCTTGGCGCCAGGTTGGTGCCCGAGTGGGCACTTGGGGCCCGGCGGAGAACAGCACGCATACGCGACACGAGCTCGTGGACTCGATAGGGCTTCGCGACGTAGTCGTCCGCACCCACTTCGAGGCCGACTACGGTGTCGATCTCAGTCGACTTGGCGGTCACCATGATGATGGGCACGGCCGAGTTGGCGCGGATCGCCCGGCAAACGTCGATGCCTGACAGCCGGGGAAGCATCACGTCGAGCAGCACGAGATCGGGCTGGTCGACTGCGAACCGCTCGAGTGCCTCGACCCCGTCGCGCGCGACGGTGACAAAGAAGCCTTCCCTCTCGAGGTTCACCGTCAGAGCGTCCACGAACGACTCCTCGTCCTCGACGACGAGGACGCGTGCGGGAGGAGCGCCGCGCTCGTCCTTTGCTGAGGTGACCGTCACCTCCGAGTGTCCTGCGGGAAGGTGTACTGGAGGTTGCCCGGCAGGATGCGAGATGTCTCGCATGGACCATGCATCTCGAGACGCTCCCGCTCAGTGGAGAGCTTTGAGACTTGCCGGCGCTGTCGGGTGGTCACACGTCCGCCCTTGGCTGGCGGGGAAGTCTCAAAGTGAACGTCGATCCCTCGCCCTCCCGTGACTCGACCTGGACGCCGCCTCGATGGTTCGCGGCCACGTGCCGGACGATAGCAAGCCCGAGGCCTGTCCCGCCCGTCGAACGGCTGCGACCTGCGTCGACGCGGTAGAAGCGCTCGAAGATCCGCTCAAGGTCGCGCGACGGTATGCCCACGCCGTGGTCTTCGACGATCACCACGACGTCCTCCTCCTCGGCGCGGCCGATGCAGCTGACGCGGCTGTGTTGCGGCGAGAATTTCACAGCGTTCTCGAGCAGGTTGTAGACGGCCGAGGTCAGCTGACGCCGGTCCCCGAGCACGACCACCGGTGGGTCCGGCTCTTCGAGAGCGACTTCGATCTGCAGCTGGTTTGCCGCCTCCCGGACGCGTTCGGCTGCTTCGGCCATCACGAGGTTGATGAGCACCGGCTCGCGTGGAGGCGACTCCTCGTTCTCGATACGCGAGAGATCCAGGAGGTCGTCGATGACTCTGCTGATACGAAAGGCTTCGGTGTAGATCCTGTGTGCGAGGCGTTGGGCCACTTGCGGCTCGTTTTCGGAGAGCAGAGTCTCGGCCAGGAGCCCGACGGCTCCCATGGGCGTCTTCAGCTCGTGGCTGACGTTCGCCACGAAGTCACGCCGGACGTCCTCGAGGCGGCGACGTTCGGACACGTCGTCGATGACCGCGATCACCCCGAGGGCGCGCTGGCCGTTGTCGATGCTCTCGGCGCGAACCACGAGAGTGCGCCGGGGCGGCCCGTACAGCTCGAGCACCCGTTCCTCCTGAGCGCCCGGCGCCGTCGCTGCCAGGAGCTCTTCGACGGCCTGGGCGGCGAGCGCGTCCCCGTGGCGGCTTCCGATGAGCGCGACGGCCCTGCTGTTGCGGAACACCGTCTCGCCGCGCTCGTCGGTGACGAGCACGGCCTGGGGGAGGGTGTCCAGAGCCCGGCGGAGCCGGATGGCTTCGGAGCTCTCTTCTGCCACGGCCTCGGCTGCGCGGTCGGTGGCGCGCTCTAAGTGGACGAGCACGTCTTCGAGGTCGTTTGCGTCTCCTGGAGGTGCGTCCGCACCAAGCCGGGACGCGAGTGCCTGCAGTCTCTGCCGTAGGCTGCGGCGACCTCGACGAGCTGTGAGCAGTGTCGTCGCAGCGATGAGAGCTAGCACCACGACGCCGGCCACGACGAGCTCGAGAACCGTCACGCGAAGGACGTTGCCCACTCCCCCCAGCATTGCAGGCTGGCGACCTGAAGGTGCGGCGATGTGTCCGCCCCCATCTTCTTCTTGGTGTCCGCGCGGTAGGTCAGTCGGTAGGACCTGCGACCAATCTCCAAGAACCACACGGCCGAAGTCGGCGCGGTGCGACTCGCCGATCGCTCGGCCACGACAAGTCCTCTGTCCAGAAAGGTAGGCCGATGACCGTCTCGCCGCTTGTCTTCCTGATCGCCGGCATCGTCACGATGGACCCGAGCTCCTCGGCGCTACCGGGCCGGTCCACGATCCAACAGCTCACCAACGGCCTCGGCTGGTGGGCGCTTGTCGCATCACTCGTCGGGCTCGTGCTCGGCGCTGCGGCCTGGGGGCTCGGAAGCCATACGAACAACTACCAGTACGCGAACGCCGGCCGAAAGGCGGTGCTCGCCTCCGGTGCCGCCGCCCTTCTCATCGGGGCCGCACCGACGCTCGTGAACTTCTTGTTCCAGACCGGTCATGGGATCCACTGACCATTCTCATCGTCTGAGGTTGCTTGGCCACGTCCACACTCTCGCCGTGGTGCCGCGCGTCCCGGGCGCGAACCGCACAGGCGGTGGCGGTGGGATCGCCGGTGTCCTCCGATCGATCGAGGGCACCGTCGGGGCACTGTCGCACACGATCGGAGGTGTCTTCGCGGACGTCGGAGGTACCGGACTTGTCGACTCGCTCACCAAGGCGCTCCTCGGTGGGTTCTTCCACAGCCTGTTGGTGTGGGTCGCGAGCGGAGCTGCCTCGCTTGTCGGTGTCCTCGGCAAGGTGCTGTCGGCGAGCACCGAGCCCGTGCTCAACGGGAGTGCGTTTCGCTCGGAATTTGACGTCATGGCGGTGCTCAGTGCAGGCGTCGCCCTGCCGCTGCTGGCCGTCAGCGCGATTCAGGCGATCATCCGCCAGGAGCCGGGAGAACTGCTTCGCAGTGCGCTTGTGCGACTCCCGCTCGCGTTGTTGTTCACGGGTGTGAGCGTGCAGCTCGTCGCCCTCGGGTTGGCGGCGACCGACCAGGCCAGCGCGATGGTGCTCGGCGCAGCCGGTGACCCGACCCACCGGTTGCTGCTGGGCCTGGTCTCGGGACTCGGGCGGACAGGAGGACTCGGGCTGGCGGCTTTCGGGGCGTTCCTTGTCGTGCTCACCGCGGCGATCGTCGCTTTCGTGCTCTGGCTCGAGCTCGCCGTTCGATCGGCCGCCATCGCAGCCGCCTCGCTGTTCCTGCCCCTCGCGCTGGTGGGCCTTGCGTGGCCGGCGACATCGCATTGGGCGCGCAGGCTCGGTGAGACCCTTGCCGCCCTCGTGGTTTCGAAGCTCGTGATCGCGTCGGTGCTTGCGCTTGCCGCGGGGTTGTTAGGAAGCTCCACCGGTGTCGCGGGCGTCGTCGAGGGCGTGGCCCTGCTTGGCGTCGCGGCCTTCGCCCCGTTTGCCCTGCTGAAGCTCGTGCCGGCTGTCGAGGCGGGAGCGGTTGCCCACCTGGAGGGTCTTGGCCAGCGGCCGGTGCGTGCCGGCAAACGCCTGGGCACGGAGATCGCCGGCCTGGAGATCGGCGGGGCCGGCGACCTCGGTGGCCTTGCGGCGATCGGCGCCAAAGGCACGGGCAGCCCGGGAGCCGGTGGCCCGAATCTGCGGACCATCGACTACCTCGGCGGCGGGCCGTTTGCCGCGGACCGGGAGCGGACGCAGGGAGGCTCCCCCGGCGATTCGGGTTCCCCTAGAGCTCCCGCCGGCTCGGTCGGCCCCTCGAGCTCCGCGATTTCTACCGGCCTCGCCGGTTCCGTGACCCCCTCGAGCTCCTCGACCTGGTCAGCTTCTGTCGACTTGGCCGGGTCCGCCAGTTCCGGCACCAGGGCGAGCGACGACAGCCAAGGAGCGGCCGTTGCCCGTTGGACGGTGCTGCTTGGCCAAGGGGACCGGCAGCATGGCTGAGGAGAGCCCGCGTTACCAACTCGGGCCGCGTAGCCGTCGTGGGCTCGTGGCGGGTTGGAGAGGTGGGCAACTCGCGGCCGTGGGGACCGGTCTCGTCGCCGGAGTACTGCTGTTGCGTTCCGTGGGAGGAGCCGTCGGGGCCCTGCTCGCTCTTGTTGTGGTGGCCATTTCCATGGCGTTTGCCACCTGGCCGTTTGCCGGCAGGAGTGCCGAGCAGTGGACGCCCGTCGTCGGGTCACACCTCGCCCGTCAGGTGGGTGTTTCGCGCCGGACGCGCAGGCCCCTGTCCACTCTGGAGCTGGAGGAAATTCCGATCGGCGCCGCGGGCAGGCGGATCGGCGTCGTCGTCGACAAGGCGGCGGGCGTGTGGACCGCGGCGGTGAGGATCGGGGGGTCCGGATTCGCACTAGGAGACGAAGCGGAACGAGCCCGCCGCATCGCGGCCTGGGCCGGCGTGCTGGCCGGGTCGGCGCGCGAAGGCGGAGCCATTCATCGATTGCAGTGGACGGCGCGTTGCCTGCCGTGTGGTTTCGACGAGCGAGCGGCGCCTCGCGAGGCCACCGGTCGCGGAATCGCCACCGGTAGCTACCGGTCGTTGCTGGAGAAGGCTGCACCGTCGCTGTGGCGCCACGAGGTACTCGTGGCCTTGTCGGTCCGCACTGCGGCGGGACCTGCGCACCGACGGGGCCATGACACAGCCGACCGGATTGTCAAGGAGCTCGAGGCGCTCGAGCGGCGGTGCATCGCCGCGGGCCTCGAAGTCGACGGCGTCCTGTCTCCGTCTGCACTCGCCGACATGATCCGGAGCTCGTTCGCGGTGGCCTCCGCGCTGGGAGGCGTCGCCGACGGCTGGCCTTGGCCGCTCGGGGTCGAGGAGGGTTGGTCGAGCATCCGCACGGACGCGACTTGGCACGCGATCTACTGGATCGCCGAATGGCCGCGCTCCGGCGTGGGGAGTGGCTTCCTCCTGCCTCTCATGCTCGAGGGCGGGCTGAGACGGACGATCGCGGTGACGATGGCACCCGTGGCGCCGCTCCGGGCGGTTCGGCGGGCCGAGCACGATCGCACGTCGGGCGCAGCAGATGCTGAGCTTCGGCAGCGTCACGGATTTGCCGTCACCGCTCGGACCCGGCACGAGCAAGAGGCAACCACGCGCAGAGAGGCCGAGCTCGCCGAGGGACACGCCGCCTTCCGTTTCACGGGCTACCTGGCGGTGACGGCGGACGACGAGGTGGCGCTCGTCGCCGCATGCGGCCACCTGGAGCAGACCGCGGCCCAGGCCCAGCTCGAGCTGCACCGGATGTACGGCGCGCAGGAGGAGGGCTACACCTGCACCCTGCCGACCGGACGGGGGTGCGCATGAGGCTGCCCGCCCACGAGTCAACCACGGCTCAGCTCGGCGCTGCATACCCGTTTGCCGCGTCGACTCCGCTTCCGACAAGTCGGGTTTTCATCGGCCAGGACCTTGCGGGCGGTCCCTTTGCCCATGACCCGTTCGAGCTGTACGCGGCGGGCACGGTGACGAACCCGAATGTCACGGTGCTCGGCCAGATCGGACGGGGGAAGAGCGCGCTTGTGAAGACGTATCTGCTTCGACAGGCCGCCTTCGGGCGACAGGTTGCCGTGCTCGATCCGAAGGGCGAGTACGGCGCGCTCGCTCGGGCGCTCGGCTCGAGCCCGCTGACCATGGCGCCTGGCGGCCCAGTGCGCGTGAACCCTCTGGAGGGTCCCTCTGCGCCACCCGGCATGACTGTGGCCAGGCACCGACTCGTGCTGCTCGGGACACTTGCGGCCGCATGCTTGCGGCGTTCGCTCTCTCCTCGCGAGCACGCTGCGCTCGAGCTCGCGCTCGGTGCGGCGACCCGGGCACACTTGGAGCGCGGCAACGGTCCGCCGACCCTGCCGGATGTCGTTCGGTCACTTCTTCGGCCCCTGGCAGAGTCTGCGAGGATCGTGGGTACGACGAAGGCCGGACTCGAGCTGGACGGACGGGACGTGGGCCTCGAGTTGCGTCGGCTCGTCGAGGGCGATCTCGCCGGGATGTTCGACGGACCGACGACACCGGGCATCGACCCGGGGTCCGGCGTGCTCGTCGTCGACCTCTCCGCCGTCTATCACTCCGAAGCGCTCGGCGCGCTCATGGTGTGCGCTGCGGCCTGGTTGCAGGCCATGACGGCACGTAGCGAGGCTCACACAATCCTGGTGATCGACGAGGCTTGGGCGCTGCTGACCGAGCTGGCCGTGGCCCGCTATCTCCGGTCGTCGTGGAAGCTGGCACGCTCGTGCGGGCTCGCGAACGTGGCCGTCTGCCACCGGGCGTCGGACCTCGGGGCGAGCGGACCGGCCGGGAGTGAGCAGAGTCGCCTTGCCGAGGGGCTGCTCGCCGATTCCGAGACGGTCGTGTGCTACGCGCAGCCCGCGTCCGAGCTGCCGGCGCTGGCCGACCTGCTCGGGTGCTCTCGCGAGGAGCTGGAGGTCCTGCCGCGCCTGCGCAAAGGCGTGGCGTTGTGGATGGTCGGGAGGCGCCGTTACCTGGTCGAGCATCTCTTGGGTCCAGACGAGCGCGCCATTGTGGACACGGACGCAAGGTTGGCCGGCCGGAGCCAGGCCTGATGGCGGTCCAACCGGCTGCGGGCGAGCGAGTTCCCAGGTGAGCCGGTCAGTGCCTGTCCGCCGTGGCGGCGGCGCCCGCCGGCGCCCCGCAAGGCTCGCGCGCCCCTCATCGGAAGGCCACGACCGGGATCGGCTGGTTCTCGTCGCTGTGGCCGGCTGCCTGGGCATGTCGTGGCTCATCTGGCTTGCCGGGGGCCTGTTGGCATTCATGGCCACCGGTCGATGGCGGGAGGTGCCTGTAATCCAGGCGCCCATCCTCCTCATGCGGTTGATGTCCCACCTGAACACGCCCCGTGAGGCCTGGCCGCCCCTCATCCGGCGGAGTCTTCCCGGATCTGGGGTCACCGACGCCTGGCTTGTCGGTTCTGCCCTGCTTGCCGGCGCCGCGATCCTGTGGTTGGCCTGGCACCGGTCCGATGGCTGGCGGTTTCGAGGTGCTCCAGGCCGCGTGCCAGCTCCGGGGTGTGAAGCATCACGATCCGCTGGAGCGCGCCGGCTCCACTACTCGGTCCGTCTGGACCGCCTGGCGGCGTCAAGCTCGCCATCGAGGACGCGGGGGTGGGCTCACCCGCGTGACCTGCGGCCCTTGCGGGTGCCGAAGGCGACGGGCGATCGCATCGTCCTCGGTACCCACGCCGGCCGCCTGCTTGCGGCTGAGCCTCGGCACTCTGTCATGGTCGTAGGGCCCACGCAGTCCGGCAAGACCACCGGGCTCGCGATCCCGGCGATCCTCGAGTGGTCGGGGCCGTTGTTGGCCACCAGCGTCAAGGCTGACTTGCTCCACGAGACACTCGAGTGGCGCCGGTCGCTTGGCGAGGTTCAGTACTACGACCCGACCGGCTCGGTGGGCCTGGTTAGCGGCGGATCGCGGGCGTCTGGATGGTCGCCGCTCGCAAGGGCTGTGAGCTGGTCGGGTGCCAGGCGCATCGCTTCGGCTTTGTGTTCGGTTGCGAGGGCAGGTGACGGGGGGATGGAGGACGCCGGTTTCTGGTATGCGAACGCGGAGAAGCTCCTGGCCCCGTTGCTGTTTGCCGCCGCGACCGCCGGTGCCTCGATGGCCGATGTCATCCGGTGGCTGGACGAAGAGGAGACGACCGAGGTTCTCTTGGCGCTCGAGCTCGCCGGCGTGCCTGAAGCATTGAGGGCGGCCCGCGCCAGCCTCGGCAGGGAGGAACGCCAGCGTGCCTCGGTCTACGCGACAGCCGAGACAGTGGTTGCTGCTTTCGCCGACCCCGCGGTAGCCGCATCGGCCGTCAAGTGTGAGATCGACCCTGCTGCCCTCGTCGGTGGCGCTGGCGGCTCCCTATTCTGCTGTGCGCCTGCACGAGAGCAGGAGCGGCTGGCCCCGGTCTTCACGGCCATCGTGCGTGAGGTCTTGGACGCGGCGTTCGAGCGGGCGGCGGCGACGGGTCGGCCGCTGGATCCGCCGCTCCTGGTCGTGCTGGACGAGGCGGCGAGCGTCGCCCCTCTCGCCGACTTGGACCGCGTCGTGGCGACGGCTGCCGGCCACGGGGTCCAGCTGGTCACGGTCTGGCAGGACCTGGCGCAGGTCGAGTCGCGCTATGGCGGTCGCTGGGCGACGGTTGTGAACAATCACCGCGCCAAGCTCGTCTGCTCGGGGATCGCGGATCCCGTCACCTTGCAGCACGTGAGCGGACTGCTCGGCGAGGAGGAGAGAACAGAACATTCCTGGACCGTCGGCGATGACGGCCGACACAGCCGTACCGAGGCCGTCACGGTACGGGCGCTCGCGCCTCCGGGCTGGCTTCGCCAGCTCCCTCCGGGCGAGGCCGTTCTCGTCTACGGGAGCTTCCCCCCCGCGCTAGTCGCCCTGCGGCCCTTCTTCGACGACCGCGAGTTGGCGAGTCGAGCCGCGGGCAATCCAGCCCGGTGATGCGGTGCCCGCTCCGGCCACGGACTGGTCGCTCTCAGATGGCGGCGAGCCTCGTCACGGCATGGTCGGCCGCGGCCGGCTCGGGACACGCCGCGCCAGGTTCACCGCATGGTCGCCCAGGCGCTCGTAAAAGCGCGCCACCAAAGCCAGTTCGATGGCTACCACCACGGGTGTCTCCGCGGCGACGAGCTCCGCAATGAACGTCACATGGAGGTCATCCATCTCGTCGTCCAGGGATACGAGCCGTTCCGTCGCGCTCTGCACGTCGCCCCCGAAGGCGTCGGCCGCGATTCGCCACATCGCGCAAGCGACTTCTCCCATGCGTTGGACGTAGCCACGCAGCCGCGCGGGCATCTCAGCAGGGAGGTTGCGTGTGGCACGACGGGCGACGTGCTCGGCGAGATCACCGCTCCGTTCCAGTTCCGGGAGCATTCCGAGCACCGCCAACAGGTATTGAGTCTCCGCTGGGTCCGAGGGGCGGTCCAGCAGCCGGGCGTGGACGGAGGATTCGAGCTCCTGGTAGAGGTCGTCGATGTCCGCATCTGCGGCGACGAGGATACGGGCAGCTTCGCGGTCAGCGCTGACAAGTGCGTGTGTCGCGCCCGCGACAGCGTTCTCGACCAGAGCGAAGAGCTGGATCACGTGACGGTCGAGGAACTCGAGGTCAACCGGCCCGCGACCCTCGTGCAGCGCTGTGCCCGGTTCCAGGTCAGGCCCTGCCGGATGCTCGCCCGGGGTGCTGCCGGTCAGCAAAGCGGTGTCGGGGAGAGCGGAGGCGTCGTCCGGATCGTTCTGACGCCCAGCGTCGCGCGCCGGGTGATTGCCGGGAAACGCGAATTGAGACATGCCGGTCACGGTACCGCTCGTTCGCACCCGAGGAGGCGGGACTCTGTTGGCTGCCCGGGTTCCTGCGAAGCTTTCATGCTCGCGCGGTGTAGCGGACACTTGAAGTTTGTCGTCAGTTAACCCTGGTCGCGTACTGTCGGGCCAGTGGAGAAGCGAGAGGCGGCCTCAATTCTCAGCGACCGCCGTGAGGATCTCGCGGACTCCACTCGTACCGGCCGCGGCCCGCGGTCGCGTGTCCTCACCCTGCTCGCCCTCGCAACCGCCCTTGATGCACAACGCGTGCAAGCTGTGCGTCCCACCCCTTATGTGCGCGGGTCCGCCGGGTATGCCGACCGGGCGGGCGACTGGGGCGAGGCACCGGAGGGCGCACGTCCGTGGGACGCGGCGTGACGGTGTCGGCGGCCGCACGGGCAGCCTCTGAGAGAACGGCCCTTCTCCGCTCTTGGAGCGCCCGTCGGCCGCCGCAAGGTCAATAGGCGAGCACCGTCCGGGCGGCAGCGACTATGCCTTCGGTTTGCGGGAGGATAGCTTGCTCGAGCGTGGGCTCGTAGGCGACGAACGTGTCGGTCGCGCCGACTCTCGAGATCGGCGCATCCAGATGAGCGAAACAAGCCTCCCCCGCCCAAGCTGCCACCTCGGCCCCGAATCCGCTCGTGAGCACGTCCTCGTGGACTACCAGGAGGCGGGAGGTGCGGGCGACCGATGACGAGACTGCCTCCTTGTCCCAGGGAAGCAACGAGCGTAGGTCGATGACCTCGACGCTCAGGGCGTCATCGGCGAGTTGCTCTGCGGCCTCCAGCGACTTCTGCACCGTGGCACCCCATGTCACGATGGTCAGGTCATTGCCCTGACGGACCTTTGCGGCCTTGCCGATGGGGATCAGGTAATCGGCTGGCGTGAGCGGGTCCCTGGCGTACTTCTGGCGTAGCAGATGCTTGTGCTCCAGGAACATCACGGGGTCTTCGCACCGGAACGCTGTTCGGAGCAGCCCGGCGGCGTCGCTCGAGCGCGATGGCATGACCACGATGAGACCCGGGATGTGAGTGAAGATCGATTCGCCACATTGGGAGTGCCAGATGGCACCACCGGTCAGGTAGCCGCCGATGGCGACCCTGATCACCAACGGGACGGTGAACCGTGCCTCAGAACGCCACCGCGTGGTCGCAGCCTCAGAGCGGATCTGCTGCATCGCCGGCCAGATGTAGTCGAAGAACTGAATCTCGGCACATGGTCGAAGCCCACGTATTGCCTGGCCGACCCCGCGGCCGATGATGTTTGCTTCGGCAAGTGGCGCGTTGTAACACCGGGCGATCCCGAATTCCCGTTGGAGCCCATGGGTGGTGCCGAAGACTCCGCCTTTTCCTTCCACGAGGGCGATGATGTCCTCGCCGGCGTCGGCGACGTCCTCCCCGAAGACCCGGATGCGCTCGTCGGACTTCATCTGCTCGAAGAGCACCAGGCGTATCGCCTCGCCCATGCCGACAAGCTCGGGGTCGTCCTCCACTTCGCTTCGCGTCGGCGAGCTCAGGCTCGGTGGCACCTTCGGCTCCGGAATCGCGGGCAGTGCCAGCACGTGATCGGTCACCGTCGCTGGATCCGGCCTGCGTGCCTCGAGAACCTCCCGCCCGATGGCGGCGACCAGAACGCGGACGCTGTCTCGGATCTCGGCTGCCTCGGCGCTGGTGAGCACGCCTGCGTCGGTCAACTCGCGTTCGAGGCGGAGGATCGGGTCGCGTGTCGCCTCTTCTGCGATGTCGATGAAAGACCGGTACTTCGACTGCGAGTCCTGCGACGAATGAGAGTACGGCCGGGTCACCGTCGCATGGATCAGGCAGGGGCCTTCACCTGCCCGCACTCGAGCCGTTGCCGCGGCAGCGAGCGCCCTGCATGCGAAGTAGTCGGTGCCGTCAACCTTGTGAATCGCCAGGCCGCGGAACCCCTGGACGAGCTCGGAGATAGGAGCCGGCGCCTGGTCGGATGCCCGTACCGAGATGGCCCACCCGTTGTCCTCCACGAGGTACACGACCGGAAGGTGCAGGCGACAGGCCGTGTTGAGGCTCTCCCAGAACTCGCCTTCCGAAGTCGCTCCTTCACCCAGCGATACGTACGTCAGCTCGTCACCGTGGGCGACGCAGCCCTGCAGAGCCCGCCGCACGATGTAGCGGGAAGCCTCCGCGCACCCGACGGCGGGAAGGCACTGGCTACCGGTGCAACTCGACTGCGAGACGATGTTCAGCGCCTTGTTCCCCCAGTGAGCCGACATCTGCCGACCCCCCGAGCTGATGTCCTCGCACGAGCCAACCGCCTGGAGCAGGATGTCGCGGGGAGTGACCCCGAGGCCCAGGACAAGCGCTTGGTCCCTGTAATACGGGAAGAACCAGTCATAGCCGGGCCGAAGGGATCGGGCCACGGCGAGGAGCAGCGCTTCGTGACCGGCCCCGGCTATCTCGAAGAAGACGTGGCTCTGGCGCTGGAGAGTGATCGCCCGGTCGTCCAGAGCTCGCGAGGTACAGGCGAGCCGGAAGTCGTCGATGAGCTCGGAGCGGTCGATGCCCCGGTACTGTTGCGGCGCCACGTCTGACGGGTCAACGGACGCCGTCGCTCGAGCTTGATCGGCTCCACTGGCCAGCTCCACAGCGGGAGCGGCAGGAGCAGGGGGAGTGGTGCGCGTCGACCTTGTCAACTTCGAGTCACCTCGCTGCTGTCGGGGCTCCAACGATAGGGGCTGCCGCTTGCTCCGCGTAGCTCTGGTGAGCCGGGCCGGTCAGCCACGCGGCTGGCCCGGCACCTGCCGCGAGGCGGTCCCCGCCAGAAGCCGACGCGGACATCTCGCCTGCGAGCCGGGCCGTCGGCCCGCGGCTGAGACCCCAGGTGAGCTGGCCCTACACTGACTCTTCAGTCACCGGTGAGCAGCTTTGTCGAGGTGGAGCCACGATACAGATTCGTCTTACCAAGCTCCTCGGTATGGCATGAGTGCACTGACAGACCCACGAGGAGGGTGACGATGTCCGATCCAACCGAGACCACCGGGCTCGGCAGGGCCGCAGCGGCCGGAGCAGCCGGAGGAGCCGCAGCAGCCGGAGCAGCCCCGGAGGAGCCCGTTGTCCGCGAGCGCCACGGCCATGTGGAGCTTGTTCGCCTGAATCGGGAGCGTGCCCGCAACGCCATCGACGGTCCCATGGCCCGAGCGCTCGGGGCGATCTTCGACGAGCTCAGCGAAGCCCCCGAGGTCTGGGCTGTTGTGCTTACGGGCACCGGCGACAGGGCTTTTTGCGCTGGCATGGACTTGAAGGCGTTCGCCACGGGAGAGGTGGAGGACATCTTGTCCGCGAAAGGCGGCTTCGCGGGCATTGCTGCTCGCAATTTCGCAAAGCCGCTCATCGGAGCCGTGAACGGTGCAGCGCTTGCCGGTGGCTTCGAGATCGTGCTGGCGTGCGACCTTGTCGTCGCGGCTGACCACGCCGTCTTCGGGATTCCGGAGGTCAAGCGCGGCCTCGTAGCAGCGGGCGGTGGGCTCATCAGACTCGCAAGACGAGTTCCCCGCGCCATCGCTCTCGAGCTCGCCCTCACCGGCGACAGCATCGACGCACAGAGAGCACTTGCCTGCGGGCTCGTGAACCGGGTCGTCCCGGGCGAACGGCTGATCGAGGAGGCGCTCGCGCTCGCCGCGGTGATCTGTGCCAACGCGCCACTCGCCGTGCGAGCCTCGAAGGAGCTCATGAAGCGCTCTCTCGATCTCACCGAGGAGGAGGCGTGGGAGCTGAACGGTGAGCTCACGACGCCGGTGTTCACGAGCAGCGACGCGTTCGAAGGTGTGGTCGCATTCGCCGAGGGGCGTCCGCCGGTCTGGACAGGGACCTGGGCGGAGGATGGTTCTGAATGACGACCGTCGAGGGCCGGGTTCCCCGTTCCAGCAACGCCGGATCCGGTGGCCGTTAGTCTGTGTCGCCGAGCAGGCACGCAGGAAATCGGGAGCCCCGGCTACACAGAGTCGCCAGGATGTGTCTAACCTGATTGCAATCCTCGGAAAGGAAGGCAGGTGATCATCGGGATGCTTGCCGATCTCATTGGTCCCGACAGCTTGATCGTGATCGCAGTCGTAATCATCGTGCTCCTCTTTGGGGGGTCACGGCTCCCCAAGCTCGCTCGCGGGCTCGGCAGTGCCTCCCACGAGTTCAAGAAGGGCATGGAAGAGGGTGACCCCACCAAGGGCGACTCGGCCAAGGGCGACTCGGCCAAGGACGACTCGGCCACCTCGAAGCTCGACGACAAGACATCGGGCCCGATCCATCCGACCTGAGCCGCTGCTTGGCTCGTCGTTAGACGATGGCGTCGGCTAGGTCGTCGCGCCGGCAGGTTCCCTTCGGCGGGCACCAGCTCGCCGAGTACGCCTTGGCCGCTGCGCTTGTTGTCGTGGCCGTCCACCTGGGTGGTCGCCCCGAGCTCGTCCTGTTGCTGGCCGGCGCCGTGGTCGGTGCGTTTGCCCTGGTGAGCAACGGGCCGCTCGCGGCCGTGAGGATCGTTCCGAGGCGTCTGCACCTTTACCTCGACCTGGTCGTCGCTGCCGGGTTCGCTCTGTCGCCGCTCTTGTACGTGCACGACCTCCAGGTGATCCCGATCGTCCTCAGCGAGGCCGTGGCGGTCGTACTGGTTCGAATGTCCCTCACGACCGAGATCGTTCCGCGTCAACGTCCCAGGAGGGGAGTGGTGTCAGCGCTGTCCGCGCCCGCCGCACCCGCTGTGCCTGCAGCGCCGCCCGCGCCTGCGTCGCCTGCTTCACCGCCCGCGCCTGCTGCGGATTCTGCCGGCGGTTCCGACGCGGTTTCGGCAGTCGCGGCGACCGCAGGCCGAGTCGTAGGAACGGCAGTCGCCAAGGTTCGAGACTCCGGTGCTCCGCTGGTGGCGGCGCGCAGTCTCGGCCGGGCGGCGGGTCACGCTCGTCGCCTCGGGCGCGCCGCGCGCGCGACGAGGGCGACGTCGGACGCGCCGAACCCTGTTGGGGTGCCTCCCGGGCCGTCCGAGCCGTCCGCTTGACACCGGAGGCCGGCGTCGAGCCAAAGGCCCATCTCAGGGTCTGAACCGGCTGCCGGAGCGTCGACGGGAGAGCACGCCCGGTTGGGACCGGGCCGCACCGCATCCCGACCGCGTAGCAGTCCAGCCACGACCGGACCGCACCCTGACTGGCGCTCGAATTATCTGGTTAGAGTCGCGGCCAGTGGGGATTCCGGGGGTCGGCAAACCGAGGTGGGTCGCGCGCTTCTTGCTGCTCAGCATGCTCGCGCTCGTCCTCGGCGGCTGCACCTTGCCTACGTTTGGGGCCTTCCGGGGCGCCACAGCCCAGGGTCAAGCGGAGTTCAAGCTGTGGTCGTGGATGACAATCGCCGGTCTCGTCGTCGCGGCGATCGTTTGGGGCCTGATCCTCTGGGCGGTGATCGCCTATCGCCGCCGCGACCCGGACAAGATGCCGAGGCAATTCCATAGCAACTTACCTGTCGAGATCATCTACACGACCATACCGCTCATCATCGTTGCAGTCATCTTCTTCTATACCGTGACCACCGAGAACAAGATCGACGCTGTCGCTGCGCGTCCGGCTGTCACGATCAGGGTCACGGGTTTCCAATGGGGGTGGAGCTTCAGTTACCGCAACCCGGCGGGCAGGCAGATCGCGTTGGTGGAGACCGCCCAGCGCAGGCCTCCCGTGCTCGCAGGCAACCCGACCTCCCCGGAGTATCCCCAATTCGTCCTGCCTCTCGGCGAGACGACCCGGATCGTGCTCCAGTCAGCCGACGTCGTGCACGGCTTCTACATCCCGGCGTTCAACTTCAGCCGCTACGCGCTGCCTGGTGTCACGAACATCTTCGACTTCACCCCTGTGCGCACCGGCATCTTTCCGG
The DNA here is from genome assembly GCA_963841155.1 of uncultured Acidimicrobiaceae bacterium. Taxonomy (GTDB): domain Bacteria; phylum Actinomycetota; class Acidimicrobiia; order Acidimicrobiales; family Bog-793; genus Fen-455. Next base: position 308,317 of record CAWJBM010000004.1, read on the forward strand.
GCCATTGCTCGCAATACTGCGGTCTTTACCACGCCGAGATGCTTTTCAGCGTGCGCGTCGTCAAGCCGAGTGCCTTCCAGACTTGGCTGAACGCCGAGTCCGCCTCGGGGGTGGCCGCGTGACCCTTGTCGCCGAGCGGCCAGTGGTTCTTGTCGAGAGCCCTGAGCCCGAACACGAACACGGCCCGTCGGGCCTGCTCAAGTGGATCACCTCGACCGACCACAAGGTGATCGGCAAGAGCTACATGATCACTTCGTTCGTCTTCTTCCTCCTTGCCGGCCTCATGGCGATGCTGATCCGAGCGCAGCTCGCCAACCCGGACAGCACGTTGTTGTCGCAGCACACCTACAACGAGATGTTCACCATGCACGGCAGCCTGATGATCTACCTGTTCGTCGGGCCAGTCGCGTTCGGCGGTCTCGCGAACTACATTGTCCCGCTGCAGATCGGCGCACCGGACATGGCGTTCCCGAGACTCAACGCGCTCTCGTACTGGCTGTACCTGGGTGGCGGCTCGTTGATGATGATGGGCTTTTTGACGACCGGATCAGCAGCCGACTTCGGCTGGGTGGCCTACGCTCCGCTCTCCAACTCGATCAACACTCCGGGCGCGGGGCCGGATCTCTGGATCGTGGCCCTGCTTCTCACCGGATTCTCTGCCATATTCACCGGCGTCAACCTGGTCAGCACGATCTACTACTTACGGGCCCCCGGGATGACGATGTTCAGGATGCCGATCTTCACCTGGAACATGCTCGTAACCGGCATCCTGATCCTGATCGCCTTCCCGGTGTTCACCAGCGCGCTCGTACTGCTGTGGTGCGACCGGCACCTTGGCGCTCACATCTTCGAGGTCTCAGGTGGTGGGGTCCCGGTTCTCTGGCAAGACCTCTTCTGGTTCTTCGGTCATCCCGAGGTCTATATCCTCGCTCTGCCGTTCTTCGGGATCGTGACCGACGTGATCGCGGTGTTCTCCCGCAAGCCGATCTTCGGCTATCGCGGCATGGTGTTCGCGACGATATCCATCGCCGCCTTGTCGACCAGCGTGTGGGCGCACCACATGTTCACCACCGGCGTGGTGCTCCTTCCCTTCTTCAGCTTGATGTCCTACCTGATCGCCGTGCCGACCGGGATCAAGTTCTTCAACTGGATCGGCACGATGTGGCGTGGGTCGGTGAAGTTCGACACTCCCATGCTGTTCGCGGCCGGCTTCCTCGTGACGTTCTTGCTGGGCGGAGTGAGCGGCATCTTGTTGGCCTCTCCACCCATAGACTTCGCAACACACGACACATATTTCGTGGTCGCTCACTTCCATAGCGTGGTCATGTCACTTGTCATGGCCGCGTTCGCCGGGTTCTTCTACTGGTACCCGAAGATGACGGGCCGAATGCTCCGAGAAGGTCTCGGCAAGGCGACGTTCTGGCTGATGTTCGTGGGTACGAACGTCACCTTCCTTCCGATGTACCTGGTCGGGTTGAAGGGGATGCCGAGACGCATCGCGGAGTACGCGGCAACTGACGGGTTCACGACCCTGAACCGGATCTCCAGCGCAGGGTCGGTACTTCTCTTCTTCTCCGTGTCGATCTTCCTGGTCAACGCCTTGGTGTCGTGGTGGAAGCCCGTACCGGCAGGTGACAACCCCTGGGACGCGTCCAGCCTGGAATGGGCGACGACCTCCCCGCCGCCGCAGCACAATTTCTTGAGGATCCCACCGATCCGATCCCAGCGCCCGGTCTGGGACCACAACCATCCTGAGGACCGGATCATCGAACGTGAGAGGCCGAGGCTCGGCGGCTTGGTTGCATCCGCAAATGGCGGCACGGTGCTGCTCGACGAGGTCGGCTTCGGCAGCGCGGACACCATCGAGACGCGGGATCCCGACCGATGAAGATCGAGTCCTACGTCTTCCTCTTCGTCGGCTTCTTCTTCGGCCTTGTCGGGCTCGTCTACTGGCTGCTCAGCTACGAGGATGCCGGCAGCACGATGCTTCTTGGGACGTTCCTGCTCGGCAGCGTGCCCGGGTTCTACTACTTCTGGTGGTCGCGCCGCATGTCCCCGAGACCGGCGGATGATCCGAAGGCTTCCGTCGAGGACGGGGCAGGGGTCGTGGGCGCCTTCCCCGGAAGCAGCATCTGGCCCTTCGTCATTGGCATTGGCGCCACATTCGTGGCCTTGGCGTTGGTGTTCGGTGCCTGGACGTTCGCGGTCGGCCTGTTCCTGGTCGCCGCTTCTCTCGTTGGTGTCATCTACGAGAGCCGCCGCGGCGGGCTCGTCTGACCCGCCTAGCCCGACCCCGAGCTCGGTTCCGAGCCAGGACCGCCTTCGGGACCGGGATCAGTGACGGAACTGCCTGCCGGCCGATCGCTCTGGCCGGTTGACGCCGGCGGACTATTTGGCGGGCTCCGCCGACCCTCTCGAATCACAAAACGCAGCACGAATACGACCAGCACCGCCATCAGGACCAGGAAGGTCCCGAAGCCGATCGCAAAGGCCACAGGCATGTCCGACTTCCGTCAGGGTTCTCTCGGCGTCAGGTCCGGTGCTCTCACGCGGACCAGGCCTTCCTGCACCAGGCTGACGACCAGGTGGCCCTCCTCGTCGAACATGAGGCCTCTTGCCAGCCCTCGCCCTCCATACGCGTTAGGAGAGTCCTGGTCGAACAGGAGCCACCGGTCGGCCCGGAACGGGCGGTGGAACCACATGCAGTGGTCCAGGCTGACGACCATGGTCGTCCCGTCCTTCCAGCGGATCTCGTGGGGCTTGAGGATCGAGTCGATGAGGGACATGTCCGAGGCGTAGGCGACCACTGCAGCGTGCAACAGCGGGTCGTCGGCCAGCTCCCCGTCGGCGCGTACCCACAACCGCTGGCGGGTCTCCCGACTCGTGGTCGGCAACCATGGAAGGTCGCCGATGTAACGCTGATCAATCGGCCGTGGCCGATCCACGACGAACCAATCCGGCAGCTGGTCGAGATAGGGCTCAAGCCGCTCGCGAACCGTCCGCAGATCGTCTGGCCGGGGTACCTGTGGCATGTCCGCCTGGTGGACGAGACCTGAGCCTTCGTCGATGTGGAATGAGCACTGGAGGTTGAAGATGGCTCGGCCGTGCTGGATCGCGACCACGCGCCGGGTCTTGAAGGACCGGCCGTCGCGGATGCGGTCGACCTCGTAGAGGATCGGTGCCGCCGGGTCTCCGGCGCGCAGGAAGTACGAGTGCAGGGAATGGACACGACCGGAGTCCACCGTGCGGCCGGCGGCGACGAGCGCCTGTGCGGCCACCTGGCCCCCGAAGACACGCAAACGGGCCTCCTCGAGGTTCTTGCCGCGGAAGATGTTCACCTCGATGGCCTCGAGGTCCAGCAGGTCGATGAGCTGGCGCAGGGCCTCGGTCACGGATCAGACGATAGACTGCCCGCATGGCCTCGCTGGTGAGCCGAATTCGCTCGATTCGGCAGAGCGAGCACTTCAAGCGACTCTGGAAGTACGCCTCGGTCTCGATCGTCTCGACAATCGTGTCCCAGGTCGTGCTTTTCGTGACCTACCACGTCTATGACGTCGGCCATTCGGCGATGGTGTGCAACGTCATCGCCACGGCCGTCGCCTCCCTTCCGGCGTACTACCTCAACCGCACCTGGACCTGGGGCAAGACGGGCCGTTCGAGGGTCTGGCGAGAAGTCGTGCCCTTCTGGACGATCTCCTTCAGCGCGATGGTGATCTCGACAGCCGCGGTAGGCGTGGCAGCGCACAACGCCGACCGCATCGCAAGCGGGTCACTCAATCGCGCGCTGATTGTCAACGGCGCCAACTTGCTCACCTACGCCTGTATCTGGACTGCCCGCTACCTCATCTTCAACCGCTACCTGTTCGGAGCTCGTTCTGACAACTGGACCCGGGCTACCCGGCATGTGCAGGGCCAGGACCTGCCTGGCGTAACCGAGATCGCGGCCACCGGCGCGGCCGGCGAGCTCGAGCCCGGAATATCCCGGTCCGCCGCCAGCGAGCTCGAGCCGGGACTGTTCCGGTCCGCGGCCGGCGAGACGATCGACCCTGCTCGCTGAAGTTCGCAACCTCCGGCTGTCTGTCGTCCGCGCTCGGGCACGTGCTTGGTGAGATGGCGAGCTTCGACGCCCGCGTTGACTCGGGATCAACCAGCTTTCCCCTCCCGTTTCTCACGGCGGCGTTCCACGAGCGCGACCGCCCAGCCCACCAGCACGGCGCACAGCGCCAGCAGAACGGTCGGCATATCACCGATTCGCATGTACAGCGTGGCTCCGTCGCGTAGCGCGACGGTGGCCTGTAGCACCGCAGAGACCGACAACCGCGTCTGTTGAATCACGTCGCCGCGGTTGTCGAGCACAGCTGAGTAACCGGTCGGTGCCGCTTGCAGCAGGTCGCGGCCTTCCTCGATCGCTTGCAGGCGAGAAGCCGCGATTTCCTGAGCTGGAGCCTGCTCGCTCGAATAGGACGAGGTGTTCGTAGGGACGAGGATGAGCTGTCCCCCGGCTCTCACGCCCGAGCGGCCGCGATCGGGGAAGAACACCTCGTAGGACACGAGCACCCCAACAGGTCCGGCTGGTGTCTCTATCATCCCGCTCCCATGTCCCGGAATAGCGTTCCGGGGAACTGCCTGGAGGTTCACCAGATGGGAGAAGAACGACCGCCACGGCACGTACTCCCCGAAGGGGACCCGGTGAACCTTCTCGAAGACGGCTACGAGGGCACCAGACGGGGAGTAGGCGGCGACCTCGTTTCGGAATTGGGTGGTACCGACGGTCTCGGTGACGCCTGCTACGAGAGTGGTGTGAAGGTTCCGGGCGATCCGGGAGAGCTGCGCGGCTTCCAGCGAGCCCCTGAGCGGCTGGCTGAGAGCCACCACGTCCTCCGGCCAGAGCACGAGTTCGACCGGCGGCCGGACCATCGTGGTCTCTTGCAGCGCAGCGGCATACACCACCGACGGCTGGACCTGCAGGTCCGAAAGGCCCCGGCGGCCGCCGCCCTGCACGACTGCGACGCGCAGCGTGCGAACCGGAGGCCCGCCGTCAGGCGCGAAGGCGCCCCAAATGCCGAGCGCGACCACGACTGCCAGGCTCAGGCAGCCTCCGATCAGCCCGTGATCGTGCGCGCGGCGATGGGTTTGCTTCCGCCGGAGCCAGTTGACGGCTAGATCGCCGACTGCGACGCCGCCGAGGTAGGTCGCGCCCACCAGCAGGACCGTGCCGCCGATGCGCGCGGTGCCGACCAGGGGGCTGCTGACCTGCCCGAGAGCCATTCCACCCGGCGGAACGCCGCCGAAGGGCCAGCGCTCGCGGGCCCACTCCGCGAGCGTCAACAACGCAGCGAGGGCCGGTACCCGGGCTCGTCCGCGTGGGGCGAACGTGCAGGCGACAGCGAAGATCGCCGACTCGAGCACAACGAGGGCGGCATAACCGAGAAATGTGAAATTGTCGGCCCAGGCAAGGCCGACGGCGAACTGCCCCACACCTGCGAGCAGGCCGGCGAGCGCCCGGCTGCCGGCGGATCGGTCCCGCAGGCTCCAGGCAAGAACTGCGACTCCTCCAAGCGCCAGGGGCCACGGCCCGAACGGCGGCAGCGAGAGCGCCACGAGAGCGCCCCCGCCGAGCGGGGCGAGAGCCTGCAGAACCCGGCCGGTGCGTGTCATTCGCGTAGTCGATCGAGAACCTCCAGGGCGGCTCGCTCGCCACTTGTCAAGCACGCCGGGATCCCGATCCCGCCCAGCGATGGCCCGGCGAGCCCGAGCGCAGGCAGCTCGCCGAGCGCCACTCGTGCTCGCTCGATCTTGCGCAGGTGTCCTGGCAGGTACTGCGGGAAGGCCCGGGGCCAGCGCTGAACCAGGCTGTCAAGCGGTGGGGCCGAGGTGCCGATCAGCTCCTGCAGTTCGCCGAGCACCCGGTCGACGAGCTCCTCGTCGGACATCGACGAGGGTCGTTCGTCGCGGTAGCGCCCGGTTGAGGCCCGGACGACGACTTCCCCGGGTGCAGCCGCGTGCGGCCACTTGGCCGACACGAAGGTGCAGCCGGTGATTATCAGGCCCTCGCAGCGGGGTACGAGGAACCCGCTGCCTTGCGGAAGCGCGGTGATCGCACCCGAGGGCCACGCGAGCGTCACGAGCGCAACGGTGGAGTGCGGGATCGAGCCGAGTTCGGCCGCTGCCACCGGGGCGCCATCGACGAGCAGCCGCGCGGCGACATAGCCGGGGACCGCCAGCACGATGCCGTCTGCCAAGACCGTCCCACTCGGCGTTTCGAGCTCGTAGCGGTCCTTGGTCCGCCGGAGAGCCGTGACTGCTGTACCGGTTTGGAGTTTCACGGCTCGAGCCTGCAGGTCCGCGACCAATGCGTCGACCATGTGGCCGATTCCTCCCCGGACTCCGAGGAAGAACGGCCTTGACTTGGCGATGTCGCCCGCCGGTCTCCCAGGCGTGGCCCGGGCCAAGAGCCTGAGCGCGTGGGTCACGCTGCGATGACCGACGAGAGCTTGTGCCACCTGCGGGGCCACGACGGCAAGCGACAGCTGATCTGTGCCGCCCGCGTTGATGCCACCGATCAGGGGATCGACGAGGCGCTCGACTATCTCCCGGCCGAGCCGGCGCTGGAGGATCGCGCCGGCGCTCCACTCGGGCCCGCCCGGGTCGCGTGCCCCGACGCCGCCTTTCGCGAAATGGCCTTTCGCAGCGGTCTCCTCCGGTGAAAGACCCAAGTTCGAGGGGGAGATGGGTTTGCCCAGGGCCAGAAGATCGAACGCCGCTCGGGCAAGGCCCCGAGCACTTACGATCCGCGAGCGGGCGACAGCCATCAAGTCGGGGGGCAGTCCGAGAATCAGCCCGGAGGGCAGCGGCTTGAGCCGTCCCCGCGTGACCACCGATGCCGAGCTTGTGGCCGGCGTCACGAGATCGTCGCCGATCCCGAGTTGGAAGCAGAGCTCCGCCGCGCTCGGGTTCCGGGTCAGGAAATTGTCGGGACCGAAATCAACCGGGCGACCCCGGAACTCACCGGAAAGGATCTTGCCTCCGAAGCGGTCGTCGGATTCCAGCACGACGACCTCTATGTCCGGCCCGCCGGTCGGGTTGCCCGCACCGTGCTGGCACCCGACGCTGGTAGGAAGTGCACCGGCGAGGATACGAGCTGCGGCGAGGCCGCTTATTCCACCGCCTACGACGACAACGACCCGGCTCATCGGCCTAGAGCTTCTCCGCACAAGCGACGACAAGATCGGCCAGCCCGGCACACAGCCTCGGCTCGGCATTCAACGACGCGGTCCGGGCGAATGCCACACCCGACTCGGCGGCGACGCGGCTTGCCTCGATGTCGAGGTCGTAGAGGATCTCGAGGTGATCCGACGTGAAGCCGGCCGGGCAGACCACCACGGCGCGCACCTCTTCGCTCGGCAGCGCCCGCAGCCTGTCGAGGATGTCAGGTCCCAGCCAGGGCTCCGGTGTCCGGCCGGCGCTCTGCCAGCCGACTTCCCAGCGCTCGAGCCCCGAGGCTGAAGCCACGAGCTCACCGCTGCGCCGCAGCTGGTCCGCATACGGGTCGCCGTCGGCGACGACGCGAACCGGAAGGCTGTGCGCGGTCACCAGGAGGAGGAGCTCGTTGTTCGCTCGAGCGAGCGTGCCAGCAGACCCGAGCGCGTCTAGAGCGCGGGCCACCCGTTCGGCGAGAAGCTCGACCAGCGCCGGGTGATCGTGCCAATGCTCGACGAACGCGGCGGACATGCCGAGATCGGCTGCCCGCTCGGTCGCACGGTCCAAGTACTCGCCGACGCTGCCCCGCGAGTAATGGGGCGCGAGGACGAGCCCGACGAGGTCGCGCACTCCCTGTCCCGCGAAGCTCTCGATGACGTTCTCGATCCGGGGCTCGGAGTGCTTGTTCCCGAGGGCGCACAGGTAGCGGCCAGGAGAACGGAGCTCCAACTGCTGCTGGATCCCTGCCACCTGCTCGGCGGTGTGCCGCGAGAGCGGAGAGATTCCGCCGATCGCCTCGTAGCGCCGGACCAGGTCGGCCAGCTGCTCGGCGCTCGGTGGAGTTCCGCGTCGGACCTCGGTGTAGAACGCCTCGATCTGTCCGGGCGAGGAGGGGGTGCCGTAGGCCATGACGAGGACCCCGACTCGTCCCGAAGCGGTCGTCATCAGCCGGTCACCTCACCGGAGGGCGCGCCCGGCCGCCAATCGTGGACCGTCTCGACCACCTGGGCGAGCACTCCGGGATCGGTCTCGGGCAGGACGCCATGTCCGAGGTTGAAGATGTGGCCCGGCTTGCCGCCCGCGTCCTGCAGGACCCTGGTCGTCTCCTTGATCACGACACCGGCCGGCGCAAGGCAGACAGCCGGGTCCAGATTGCCTTGGACCGCCTTTCCGGCACCGATGCGACGACGGGCGACATCCAGCCGCACGCGCCAGTCGACACCCACCACGTCTGCTCCCGCCTCGGACATGAGCGCGAGCAGCTCACCGGTGCCGACGCCGAAATGGATCCTGGGCACGCCGAGGGCGCCGATCCCTTCGAGCACTTTGCGCGAGGCGGGCAGAGCGAAGGTTTCGTAATCCGAGGGAGAGAGCGCTCCGGCCCAGCTGTCGAAGAGCTGGATCGCCGACGCGCCGGCCTTGACCTGAGCCCTCAATGCTGCCAGTGCGATGTCAGCAAGACGGTCGACGACCTGATGCCACAGCTCGGGCTCGCCGTGCATGAGAGCCTTGGTGCGGGCAAATGTCCGAGAAGGACCACCTTCCACGAGGTAGCTGGCGAGGGTGAATGGAGCTCCGGCGAACCCGATCAACGGGACCTTCAACTCGCCCACGACCATGCGAACGGTCTCGAGCACGTACGCGAGGTCAGCCTCGGGTTCCAGGGGTCGAAGTCGCCTCAGGTCTTCGTATGTGCGAAAAGGCGGGTCGATCACGGGCCCCCGTCCCGTCACGACCTCGACCCCGACTCCGATCGCGAAGAGCGGCACGACGATGTCGGAGAACAGAATGGCGGCATCGACCCCGTAACGACGTACCGGCTGCAGTGTGAGCTCGGCGGCGAGCTCGGGTTGGGCGATCGCGTCCAGGATGTCTCCGTCTCCGCGCAGGCGGCGGTACTCGGGAAGCGATCTGCCCGCCTGGCGCATGAACCACACCGGTGTGCGCTCGGCAGACGAGCAGCGACATGCCCGGAGGAAAGGCGAATCGACGACCTGCACGGCACGACAGTATCCCGGTCCTCGGACAAGCCACATTCGTCGTGCCCGCTGCTGGATTCGCGAGGTGCAATCGACTAAGAAGTACGCCGTGAGCGATGCAGTCGTACTGCCGCGCCCGCACAGCCGACAGCGTCCGGGGGGGCCTCAAATGCTCGCCGTTGGCGTGGTCGTCTGGCTTGGCTCGGAGTTCATGTTCTTCAGTGGGCTTTTTGCGGCGTTCTTCACGATACGCGCCCACAACATGCCGCTGTGGCCCCCAGCGGGGACCTTTCCTCCTGGGAGGCACCTCGACACGATCCAGGCGCTGATCTTCACTCTCGTCCTACTGGCCTCCAGCCCGACCTTCCAGCTCGGCGTGTGGGCACAGGAGCGTGGGGAGTACAAGAAGGCTCGCAACTGGATCATGACGAGCTTCATCCTCGGGACTGCCTTCCTCGCGAACCAGGCCTACGAATGGAAGACTCTTCCCTTCAGGGCGCACACCAACGCCTATGGCTCGCTCTTCTACATAATGAGCGGCCTTCACGGGCTTCACGTCCTTATCGGGCTCGTGGCCATGATCGCCCTCCTCGGGCGTCTCGCCGGCTCCATCAAGGGCAGCGACCCCGGTGAGACCGCCGTGTTCCAGGCCGTCAGCTACTACTGGCACTTCGTCGACTTCGTATGGGTCGGGCTGTTCAGTGCCCTGTTCCTACTCTCGTGACCGCCTCCCACGCGATCTGGCGGCGCTCCCTTCTGAGCGTGGCACTTCTCGTGTCGGCGAGCTTTGTCGGCGTGGTCCTGCTGGGTGGAGGCCGTGCCGAGGCCTACCGGAGCGGGGACTCGACCGGGGTCAATGCCGCCAGCCTGACGAGCCAGGACAGCCCGGCGGCTGCAAGCCAGCTGGCTGCCGGCCGCACCCTGTTCGTGGAGAACTGCTCCACCTGCCACGGCATCGATGCCTCAGGAGGGGACCGGGCACCACCGCTGCTCGGCGTCGGTGGTGCGACGGTCGATCTGTGGCTTTCGAGCGGGTGGATGCCGCTCGCCGAGCCGACGGCCGAGCCTGAGCGCAAGCCGGCAAAGTTCGACCGCGCCGAGGTTCTCGAGATTGTGCGATACGTGACCTCGTTGGCGCCATCGTTCGGCAGTCCCGGAATCCCCTTCGGTCTTGACATCTCGCATGCGAACGTGGCCGAGGGGTTCAGCTTGTTCGCGCTCAACTGCGCGCCCTGCCACACGATCACCGGTGCCGGCGACGCGCTGGCAGGCGGGATCCAGGCACCCCCGCTGCACGGCGTCACTAAGACGATGGTCTGGGAGGCGGTCCGGACCGGCCCAGGCAACATGCCGCGCTTTGGGCCCCGGACGATATCGCCCGCGCAGGTCGTCGACATCGTGGGTTACGTCGTGAAGGACATCCAACATCCCCTCAGCCCCGGGGGGCTCTCTCTCGGAGGTGTCGGCCCGGTCGCGGAGGGCTTTGTCGGCCTGTTCGTCGGCGTCGGTCTCTGCCTGCTGGCAGCGCTCTGGGTGGGTGACCGCGCCGAGACCGAAGAGGACGGTGAGCACGACGGCCGTGACCGCCTTGAGGGCCCTGATGGCGACGAGGACGGCCAGGGCGGAGACGAGCACCGGGAGCTCACACATGCCTGACGACACTGAAGCCGCAGCGGGATCAGGGGAACCAGGTGCCTCGCCTCGCCGGGTGAGGATCCCGGTCGCCTCGGTCCGTGCCGACGCGCCGCAGTTCCAGATAGCAGCGAAGAACCCGCGTCGGGCCGAGATCGTGGCGGGTTCTGGGTTCTTGTTGGCAGCCGTCGGCTTCGCCGGCTTTGGCGCGGCCTATTGGCAGAACTACTCCAACTTCTGGCTCGCGGTGACATTTTCCGTCGGCTTCGGAGGCCTCGGCTACGGGATGGTGATCTGGGGCAAGTACCTGATGCCGAGAGGTCCGTTCTCGGAGTCCCGGCACAGCCTCGCACCGACCCAGGCTCAGCGTGAGGTGTTCATAGACGACTTCGCAAGCCGCGGGAAGGTGGCCGTCGAGCGCCGGGGCTTCCTTGTCAAGGCCCTCGGCCTCGCGTCCGGGATTCTCGGTGTGGTGCTCGCCTTCCCGTTCATCAGGTCGCTCGGCCCGCTGCCGGGCAGGACCCTCCGTCAGACCGCCTGGCGTCGCGGTTCCTACCTCGTCGACATCACCGGCCGCAAGATCAAGACGGGCGACCTCGAGGTGGGAGGCTTCACGACGGTCTTCCCTCCGGACGACATCGGTGGTGCCTACTCGCAGACGATGTTGATCCGGGTGGACACCCCGCCTGCCAGCGGTTACCTGACGCCCCCGCCGCAGTTCGCCAAGCAGCGGGCGACCTGGGCGCCGCAGGGCTATATCGCCTTCTCGAAGGTCTGCACGCACGCCGGTTGTCCCGTGGGCCTGTACCAGGAGCTCACGAAGAAGATGCTGTGCCCCTGCCACCAGTCCCTGTTCGACGTCACCGATGCCGCCATTCCCGTTTTCGGGCCGGCCCCGAGGCCGTTGCCTCAGCTTCCGCTCTACATCGACGACGACGGCTATTTCCGCGCCCAGGACGGCTACGACGAACCTGTGGGACCGGGGTACTGGGAGCGGGGCAATGATTGACGCGCTCTTCAACTGGTTCGACGAGCGGCTCGGGATCTCGGGCTCGGGCCGCAAGATGCTCAACAAGATCTTCCCGGACCACTGGTCGTTCCTGATCGGTGAGATCGCTCTCTACTCGTTCATCGTGCTTCTCGGGACAGGAATCTTCCTCACCTTGTATTTCGTCCCGTCGAGCAAAGACGTCATCTACGAGGGCACGTACGCGCCGCTTCGCGGACAGCCTGTCTCGGAGGCGTTTGCCTCGACGGTCAACTTGAGCTTTGCCGTGCGCGGCGGCCTGCTGATGCGCCAGATGCACCACTGGGCGGCGAACATCTTCGTAGGGTCGATCGTGGTCCATATGCTCCGTATCTTCTTCACCGGAGCATTCCGCAGGCCCCGCGAGCTCAACTGGATCGTGGGGTCGACTCTGCTCATCCTCGCGATCTTCAACGGCTTCCTCGGCTACTCGCTACCAGACGACCTCGTCTCCGGCACAGGCATCCGGATCTCCTTCTCGATTGTGGAGTCGATCCCGCTCATCGGCAGCTACGCGGCCTTCTTCCTCTTTGGGGGCAACTTCCCGGGTAACTCGATCGTCCCGAGGTTCTACATACTCCACGTGCTGGTCCTGCCGGCGATCATGGTTGCGCTCATCGGTGCCCATCTCGGGATGCTCGTCCGCCAGAAGCACACACAGTTCCCCGGACGCAGCCACACACCTCGCAACGTTGTCGGGACGCCTCTGTGGCCGACCTTCATTGCAAAAACGACCGGTTTCATGTTCCTCACGGTCGCGGTCACGGGCATCCTTAGCGCGTTTTTCCAGATCAACCCGGTCTGGCTGTACGGCCCGTACGTGCCGTACAAGGTGAGCTACGCCGTGCAGCCGGACTGGTACATGGGCTGGCTCGACGGGGCGCTTCGTATCATGCCGAGCTGGGAGATTGTGGGCTTCGGGCACATGATCCCCAACGTGTTCTTTCCCGCGATCCTCCTGCCGGGCATCACCTTCGGCGTGCTGCAGATGTGGCCGTTCATCGAGGCGAGACTGACCGGTGACTACGCAGAGCACCAGATCCTGGATCGTCCGAGGGACCGGCCGAAACGCACCGCGTTCGGCGCTGCCGTGTTCTCGTTCTACTTCGTGCTGTTCGGTGCGAGCGCCACAGACGTGTTGGCGAACTATCTGTCGATCTCGCTGAACGTCGTTCTGACGTCCTTCCGCTTCCTGGCGATCGCGGTGCCTTTGATCGTGTTCCCGGTCACCTACCGCATCTGCAAGGAGATGCAGAGCGTGCCGACTGCCGGGCAGCGCAAGCGTGCGAACATCGTCCTACGTTCGGCGGCGGGCGGCTACACGACCGTCCGTGCCGAGCAGCGCCCTGGCGACGCCGTGCCCAGAGTGGATCCGCTGCCCCTCGACGAAGATGTCGAGTTCGTCCCGGCGATGACGGGCATCCCGGTTGTGAGCGACTCCAGCCCGGTGCAATCGCAGCCGGAAGAACCCGCCCCGGGCACAAGCGACCTTCCTCGGGGCGGGATCTTCAGGATTCCCCGCGACTACCGCTGAGCCCTGCCGCTGCATCCCGCTACATCCGCGCCGGGCAGGTTCGAGCCTGCCGGTGGGCTGTGGAAAAGCTAATCGGCGCAGCCGGAGGGCTACTTGGCTGAGCTCGTCCGTGCCTTGATGGCCGGAATGCCGAGAGGCGCTGCGGCGACCACTGCTGCCACTAACGCAAGGAACGCGCCGAAGTCCCAGCCCACACCCACAAGGATCACAGAGGGCTTGTCGAGGAACCCGATGAGCACGAGCACCAGGTTGACCAGGGTCGCGATCAAGATCAAAGGCTCATGAGCCAACGGCAACTTGAAAGGCATCTGCTCGTAGCCGGCCCGGAGGCCCAGATATGCAAGGACCACCAGGCAGATGATTAGAACGATGTAGAGGAAGCCATGAGACGAGAGCCCGGACGGCGACCACGACACGGAGTAGCCGACCGAGGAGATGCTCCAGTTGAACCAGGGCAGGAAGAGCGAGATGAGAAGCACGAGTGTCGCGCCACCGGCAAGTCGATCTGCCTGACTCCATCTCTTTGCGTCGAACTTGAACGCTACGGTCCCGCCCGACACCGGCGTGGCCACCGGTGCCGCTGGCGCTGCCGCCGGTACCGCAGGCTGGGGCTCCGGCGTCGCCTGGGAGGCAGTCGGCTCTGTCGCCACGGCCTCGGCGACCACGACCGCAGCTCCACAGTGGGGACATTCGGTGGCGCCCTGCGGGATTACACCTTCACATTGCGTGCAGATCATCGCTGCCATCTCCTGGTCTGGTCTTCATCTGTGCCTTATAGACTTCAGAGTTGAAGTCGCGATGGAGACCGTAGCCTGACCTGCAGGTCCACTACCAGTGGCTTTGTGCCGACACTGAGGCCGTCCGTCGTGACGACGCACTCTCGGCAGCACACCCTTGGCTGAAGATGAGGCCGGGTCCTTGGTGGAGACCACTTCGAGCCGGTGGTGGGACTCGAACCCACGACCTGACGATTACAAGTCGCCTGCGCTTCCATCTGCGCCACACCGGCCTTGTCGCGAGCTTCGCGCCGAGAGTCGTCGATGACCAGCCTGGGTTCAGGTGCGTTCAGTGTTGGCACCGGATCCGGTTCCCGACTCCTCAGGCGGCAGGATGCGAACGGCGCCACTCTCCTCAGGCGGCAGGATGCGAACGGTGCCACTCTCGCCGACCAGCTCCGGGCGGGCAGCCGGGCCCGGACCGATTGGCCCTCGATGGCTGCCACCTCCGACGAGGACCTTGAAGGGCGACCGTGCGACCCCACGCGCCAGGTTTCGTAGCGACCCGATCGCGAAGGGATAGATTGCAAGGCTTACGAGCGTTCCGAGCAGCAGACCGGCAGCTGCGTCGCCGGGGTATGCCGTGCCGGTGTAGACGACCGCAAAGGCGACGAGGATCGCGGTCAGTGTCGCGATCGCGGCCGTCAGCCGAGCCCGGCTCAGCCAGAGCCCTGCAGCGAAGGCGCCTGCAATCACGGCGTGCTCGCTCGGGAAGCTGAACCCGGTCGGTCTCGTTATCAGCACTGCCGCCTGCGGCATCGCGACAAAGGGCCGGGCACGTCCGACCAGGTGCACGACCGGCAATGACACCGCGTAGGCCAGTCCAGTGCCGACGGCGACCCACACAAGTGCCGCGATCTGGTCAAGGTCGGTTCCTCCGAAGCCGGCCACTCGGGCGCGAGCCAGAGCGACCAGGAGCAGGAAGGCGAGGATCAAGAGTGCTGAAGGGCGGGCCAGGAACGTGGCCACTCCATGGGCCCACGCTGTTCGCGTGGCGAAGCGGTTGACATCGAGATACAACCGTTTGTCCACTGCAGGGACTCCCGAAGCCCGACCTGACCGCTCGCCCGGGTGGCGAGTTGCCAAGAGCCCAAGGGTATCCACGAAACTGGCACCGCGGTGGCTGGCTTGGATAAACTCGTTTCCAGGCCTTCTTTGGGTAGCGTCCCGGCATCTCGAGAGTTGGGTTTGGGTTTCTCAGATCGCCATGTGTCGTGGTCGAAGGCCAGGAGCCCTCAAGCCACTACGTCAACTGGGCTGCGTAGCGATTCGCGATCGACAAGGAGAAGGAAGACTGATGAGGATTCTCGTACTCGGTGGCGACGGCTACCTTGGCTGGCCGACAGCGCTGCACCTATCCGCGCGCAATCACGACGTGGGCGTTGTCGACAATTTCGCCCGACGCCTGTACGACAGCGAGATGGGCGTCGACAGCCTGGTGCCCATCCGGCAGCTGCAGAGGCGGATCACGACCTGGAAGGAGGTCTCGGGCCGCGTCGTCCAGCCGTTCATCGGCGATCTCACCGACGACGTGTTCGTCGAGCAGACCATCCGAGAATTCGCCCCCGAGGCAATTGTCCACTTCGCGGAGCAGCGATCTGCTCCTTACTCGATGATCGACCGTAAGCACGCCGTCTACACCCAAGTGAACAACGTCGTCGGCACTTTGAACCTGCTCTACGCGATCGCCGATATCGATCCCGCGATCCATCTCGTCAAGCTCGGCACGATGGGCGAGTACGGAACGCCGAACATCGACATCGAAGAGGGATTCCTCGAGATCACCCACAAGGGCCGTACCGACGTGCTGCCCTACCCGAAGCAGCCCGGCTCCTTCTACCATTTGTCGAAAGTTCACGACAGCCACAACATTCACTTCGCCTGCCGCATCTGGGGCCTTCGGTCGACCGATCTCAACCAAGGGGTCGTGTACGGCCAGGAGACTCCCGAGACGATGCTGCACCGAGACTTGCGGACCCGCTTCGATTACGACGGCGTGTTCGGGACGGTGCTGAACCGTTTCGCGGTTCAGGCGGCGGTCGGCTACCCGCTCACCGTTTACGGAAAGGGCGGCCAGACGCGAGGCATGTTGGACATTCGCGACACGCTGGCCTGTATCGAGCTGGCATGCAACAATCCGCCCGAAGCCGGCGAGTACCGAGTGTTCAACCAGTTCACTGAGTCCTTCTCGGTGAACACGCTTGCAGAGTGGACCGCGAAGGTTGCCGGCGGCGGCGTCACGATAGACAGCGTTCCCGACCCGCGCGTCGAGAAGGAAGACCACTACTACAACGCCGTGACCACGAAGTTGCCGGCCCTCGGGCTCAAGCCTCACTTCCTCGAGGACGCCACGATCGAGGTGCTCATAGAGACTGCCAAGCGTCACAAGGACCGTGTGGAATTCGATGCCATCCGGCCGATGGTCAACTGGCGATCGACCAAGAACCAAGTGAGTGTGAACAGAGGCGCTGCCGGGGAGTGATCCGATCCGGGCGTGCGGCCGATCGCCGCGTTCCGGACTCGGGCACGGTCGATAATGGCGCGGGCGAGCCCGTGGTCATGCGTCGGCGGCTGAGACTTCCTGGATACCGCCAGCACAAGGGCTAGCTTTTTCGGCGATGACCACAGGCTGGCGACGGGGGAGTTTCCCGTCCGCGCGCCGGTCGAGCAAACGCATCGCGGCCGTGGTCGTCGCGGTGGTTGTGTTCGCGGTCGTGATCGCCGAGGTTGCCGCCGACGTGGTCGATTCCCGGGGCCGTGCAGGCCGTGTGGCGGCCCAGACCTACGTCGCCGAGGTCGTCCCCGTCATCGACGAATCGACGATTCTTGCTTCGACGTTGCATCTCGTGCGCGACAGCACAGCCTCGCTTGACCGGACAGACCTCGAGGGAGCCCTCGGCCGCCTAGTCGCAGGAACGTCGCAGAATCTGGCTCAGCTGGGCACCCTGGGCGTTCCAGCGCCCACACTCCGGTCAGAGCAGCTGCTCCAGGCCACGCTCGCGGCCCGGGCGGGCGCTGCACGAACGCTCACGGGAGCAGTCGCGTTCGCGATCGGCCCGACGAGCTTGTCTCCGAGCTCCGGCAGTGGATCTGGTGGTTCGGCCCTCGCTGCTCAGGTCGTGCAGGCTCGCGCAAGGGCTGTGGTCCTCATCGTCCAGGCGGGCAAGGATCTGACACTCAGTGACCGGGACTACCGCAGCTTCGTCCTCTCCCTGCCACGCTCCAGCGGCCGAGGGCGTCTCCCGGCCTCGAGGTGGGTGACCGAGCCGGCGTCATGGAGCAAGGCGTCGGTCACGACCTGGGTGGCGCAGCTGTCCAACATGCCCGAGCTGCAGATCCACGAGGACCTCGTGATCGTCGCGGTCAGCGTGCAGCCCCCGGTGGTGCGGATCACCGGCTTGCCGACGACGACGACCATCTTCACGACGACGTCCACGTCCACGACGACGTCCACCACGGTTCCGGGCGCGACGACTTCATCGACGACGACCTCCACGACGACCTCCACGTCCTCCACGACCACGACGCTGCAGCTCCCGCCTCTGGGCTCGACCTCGGTCCTGCCGCCGACCCAGCGGGTCTCGGTCGTCCTGGTGGTCGCGAACACGGGCAACGTCCAGATCTCGGGTATCTGGGCCGCGGCCTCGGTCGTTCCCGAACCATCGACTGGCGGCCATCCCGGCTCTAGAGCACGGACCCGCTCAACGGTTGTGCGCATCGGTCGTCTCGCGCCGGCGGCGTCGGTCGAAGTGACCCTGCTGCCGCTCGCGGTCGTCGCGGGCGGCGCGTACACGCTCTGGGCGTCGGTCGGTACCGGCAGCCTCCCGGTCGAGCCTGTCACGAGCCCGCCGAAGGGCGTGGGTCAGATCGACGAGGTGAAGATCAAGGTCGCATTGGGGTGATCGGTCCACCTGGTCCGGGGTCGCGACGCGGCGGCTCGGGCATGTCGGCCTGCTCACGCCAAGCGGCCTCGGCGCGGGCTGCAACCTCGCGGAGGGGGCGACCCGTCTGTCCGGCGACTCGGACGGCGTCGGCATGCTCGACTTTGACTCGACCGGGGCTGACTTTCACCCGTACTCGATAGCCGTCGACCTCGACCTCGAGCAGCTCGCGCCGCGCCGCCCAACGCGCGACGGTGTGCGCGCGCACTCCGAGGCTGCCCGTTTCGTCTTCCAGGCGATGGCGGAGGTCACCGACGAGGACCGGGTCACAAAGGACGTTCAGGACGTGGCCCGGTCTGCCCTTTTTCATCAACACGGGTGTGACCCAGGCATCGAGCGCGCCGTCGTCGATCAACGCGGCGACGGCGTGGGCGAGGGTCTCGCCGGTCACGTCGTCGAGATTCGCCTCGAGCTGGACGAGCTGCTGGCCCTCGCCGAAAGATGAGGTGCGGACCGATTCAGCCGGGAGGCCGATCACGACCTGGGTGCAGTTCGGCAGGTCGTCCAGCTCTCGCGACCCGGCCCCGAAGCCGGTCGCCTCAATCGTCATCGACGGCATCGGCCCGAACGTCGAGCCCCATGCGGCCAGCATGGCGGCACCCGTCGGAGTCGTCAGCTCGACGCTGACGTCGCGCCCCTGGGTGGGGATCCCTTCGAGCAGCTCTACGACGGCCGGCGCGGGATTAGGCAGCAGGCCATGGGCGCTGCGGACCATCCCGAGCCCGGTGGCGACCGGGCTTGCTGAGACGATGCTCACCTCGAGCAACTCGAGCGCCAAGGCAGTGCCGACGATGTCCACGATCGTGTCATGACCGCCGAGCTCGTGGAAGTGCACCTGTGAGGGTGGGCGTCGGTGGAGGCGCCCCTCGACGGCTGCGAGAAGGGAAAATGCCGCGGCGGCGCGGTCGCGCGCTCGTTCAGGCAACCGAGCCTCCTCGAGGATGCCCATCACGTGCGGGAACGTCCTGACGACAGCGTCGTCGCGAGCCTTGACGACCGCCCGGGTGGCAGCGATGCCGTTCCGCAGCACGGCCTCGAACTCGAGTGACCATCCATCGATCGGAAGGCCATCGAGCAGGCGCTCGAGCTCCCGGGGATCGGCTCCAGCATCGACGAGGCTGCCCAGTGCCATGTCCCCCGCGATGCCCGAGAAGCAGTGAAACCAGGCGACGCGCCCGCCCGCCCCGCTCCCCGCCCCGGTCACCGTTGCGTTCCGGCCGGCCTCTCCGCTGCGCTTGTTGGTCTTGTTGGTCATCTCAGCAACCTTGTCACGGCGCACGCCGCACCGAAACCGTTGTCGATCCCTACGACCGTGATCCCGGCCGCGCACGAGGCGTGCATCGCGAGCAATGCTGTCACTCCCTCCAGGGAGGCCCCATAGCCGACGCTCGTTGGCACCGCGATGACCGGTGCTGGCGTGAGGCCGGCCACGAGGCTTGCCAGAGCTCCTTCCATCCCGGCCACGACGACGACTGCATCCGCATCGGTGATGTCTTCGATCGACGCGAACAGGCGATGCACGCCCGCGACCCCACAGTCGCCGAGCAACACCGGGTGAAAGCCGAACGCACGAAGGACTGCCACGCATTCCTCGGCCACCGGGAGGTCGCCTGTCCCGGCCGTGCAGACCAGCACGCGCCCGGGTCGGTCCGGCTGCTGTCGCCAAGCGACCGTGGTCAGACGGCCTGCCTCCGGCTCCAGGGGCGTCGGGTGCCCGCCGGGCGAGGTTTCGAGCGACGCGGCAACCTGGGATTGATCAGCTCGAGTGAGAAGGACCGGGCCTCCGCCATCGGAGGCGAGCAGCTCGGCGACGATTGCTGCGCACTGCGCCGGCGTCTTGCCTGGCCCGTAGACGGCCTCAGGCAGCCCTTGGCGGAGGGCCCTGTGATGATCGACCTTCGCAAAACCAAGCTCCGTGAACGGCAACCGCCTGAACTTGCTCACGGCCTCGTCGGGCGAGCACGCGCCCGACAGTAGGTCGTCGATCAATCTTCGGATTTCGGGCTCGTCCATGGGTATCACTATCCTGCCCTCATGGCCACGCCGGCGCAGGCTCGGAAGCGGATCGCCTTTCTCGGGCCCGAGGGTACATTCAGCGAAGAGGCGCTCTTGTCGATCCCCGGTCTGGCCGAAGCCGAGTCGATCGCGATGTCGACGATTGCCGATGCGCTGGACGCGGCAAACCGTCGCGAGGTCGACGCTGCCTTCGTCCCGATCGAGAACTCGATCGAGGGCACGGTCAGCGCGACTCTGGATCACCTCGTCTTCGACGTGGAGCTGTTCATTCAGCTGGAGCACGTGCTCGACATCCACCTCGATCTTCTCGCACCTGCGGGCACTGATCTTGCCGGCATTCGCAGAGTTGTCTCGATCCCTGTCGCCCTCGCCCAATGTCGACGGTTCCTGCACGAACGTCTACGTGGCGCTGAGTTGGTGCACGCATCCTCGACTGCCGAGGCGGCCCGGCTAGTCGGCGAGGCCGCGCCCGACGGGACCGGAGCGATCGCACCCGCGCTGGCGGGGCGTCTCTACGGCCTCGAAACCGTTGCGCAGGGTGTGGAGGACCATGAGGGCAATCAGACCCGTTTCGTGTTGATGGCGCGAGACGTCTTGTCACCACCGACGGGTCATGACCGCACGACCCTTGTCTGCTTCCAGCAGGCCGACCGACCTGGCAGCCTGCACCAGATCCTCGGGCAGTTCGCCGCCCGGAACCTGAACCTCACCAAGGTTGAGTCACGCCCGACCAAGCTCGGTCTCGGCGACTACTGCTTCGTCGTCGAGTTCGAAGGCCACTTGAGTGACGAGGTCGTCGGCGACTGCCTGAAGGAGCTGCACAGCAGGCTCGCCTCAGTGAAGTTCCTGGGCTCCTACCCCACCTTCGGGGAGCGCGGGCCCGCGCGACGTGAACAGATGGCAGCTGAGCGGGCAGAAGCGGACGCCTGGTTGAGGACGTTGCGGTCGCGCGTGCGCACTGAGGAGGGCCCGTCGTCCAAGCCGTGAGTTCCGGCTGCCGGGCCTCACCGAGAAGGAGGACGGTGACGCAGCTAGGACCCACGAAGGGGCGCAAGCGCTGCAAGCCGAGAAGGTGATGAGCTCAGGGGCCGGTCCGCCCTGTAGAGCTGGGCCTCTGACGAGGCACGTCGCCGCCTGCTGGCGGCGGCATCTGGCGAGGTTCTTGTAGTGACAGCCGGGTGCCATCATGGTGGCCGGTTGTTGCGCTTCTCGAGAGCGTAGCCCGGGTCCCGAAACGGCGACCCACGAACAGAGGTAGCTCCCGCGAACGCCAAGCACTCGCCACGTTCACCAGGACGATGCCACCCCAGGCGACCGCGAGGCCTGCCACGTGCCCGTCACCCCCGGCGATGGCACTGATCGGAATCCCGAGCACGAGTGAATAGAACGGCAAGGCGGTGCGCCTGGGGCGCCTGGGCGCTCGCAAGCCGGCCCCAGCTTCAGCAAGCCGGGCGTCGACACGCTGATCGACCTCGGCGGAGAGCCGCTCGACGACCACCTCAACAAACGCCTGGTCGTACTCGTCCCCGAGCTCCTTGCGAGCGGCCAGGATGGCAGACCAGTCGTCATAGCGCGGGTCACTTGCCATGCGACGAGAATCGCGCCCGCTGCCGACAGCGTCAAGGGCCGTCACCGAAGACCGTGCAGCGAGAAGGTGTCGAGAGCAAGCGACGGGACTCTTGCTTCTGTCAGGTCGGCCAGCGGCTCGGCCCAGACCGGCCCGAACCCGAAGCCGTGACCGGGGGCTCCTCCGCCGATGCCGACGTTCCTCACTCGATCGATGAGGCAGTCCTCAACTGGACCTTCGCGTTCTGATCGTGAGGCTCGTTACAGATTCGATGGCTATTCTCCTTGACGAACACGATGGGGGTGCTGACTGATGATCGAGGCGTCGGCTCCTGTCCGGATCTGTGACAACGGTGGGTGGACCGACACGTGGTTCGGCGCGCCGGGACGGGTCTTGAACATCGCTGTGACCCCCGGAGTGGAGGTCTCGATCCGCACGACGGCAGGCCCGGACCCGGTGGTGTTCGATGTGGAGACCTTCGGCGACCGGTACCCCGTTGTCCCGGGTGCGTCCCGGGTTCCCCGCCACCCGCTGCTCGAGGCCGCCGTCGACGCGTTTCCTCCACCAGGGGGCCTCGCTGTGGAGATCGGCGTCCGTTCCGCTGTCCCGGCTGGTTGCGGCACCGGCACGTCCGCGGCGATAGCGGTTGCTCTGCTGGGCGGGTTGGCGGCCGTGCGCTCCAAGGAGCTGTCGCCGCGCGAGGTTGCCTACGCAGCGCATCGGCTCGAGGTCGACAGCCTTGGCGTCCAGAGCGGGATCCAGGACCAGTTCAGCGCGGCGTTCGGCGGGATCAACTACCTCGAGATCGAACCGTACCCGGAGGCCACGGTGTACGCGCTGCCGGCCTGGGAGGAACTCAGCTCCCGGCTGACGCTGGTCTTCCTTGGTCGTGCCCACGACTCCTGGGCTGTGCACCGCCAGGTGATCGAGACCTTGGGGCGCAGCGGGTCGGGGGTCTTCTCGCTGCTGCGAGATGCGGCGGCCGCGGCTCGCGACGCTGTCCTCACCCGGGATCTCAACGCTTTCGGTGGGGCGATGATCGCCAACACCGAGGCGCAGAAGTCCCTCCACCGTGCGCTGGTGGGCGTGGACGCAAGACGGGTGATCGAGATCGCGGCGGAGCAAGAGGCACTCGGGTGGAAGGTCAACGGGGCCGGGGGAGATGGCGGCTCGGTCACGATCTTGAGTGCCACCCGGGAGGCTAAAGAGGTGCTCGAGCATCGCGTCGCCATGCTGGATACGCGCTACCGGGTGCTCCCCATCCAAGTAAGCACGGTCGGGCTCCAGGTCCGGGGTGCCCTCTAGCCCGCTGCGCGCTGTTCGGCCTCGCCTTGTTCAGCCAGTGCGCGTACGAAGAGGTCATGCGCCTTTTGGTCGAGGGCCTGTCTTGGGAACGGGGCTGGGCGAACGCGTGGAACGTCCCCACAAAGGCGGCGCTGTTCAAGGCCCGCACGCGGCTCGGTCCCGAGCCCTTGGAGGCCCTCTACCGTCAAAGCGCGGTGCCGCTCGCGAACAAGGCGACCAAGGGCGCCTTCTACAGGAGTTGGCGACTCATGAGCATCGACGGCACCTGCCTCGACGTCGCAGACACCTCTGCGAACGAACTGGCCTTTGGCCGGCCCGGGCTCAAACGCGAGGACAGCTCCGGAGCGTTTCCCCAGATCCGGGTCGTCGGGCTTGCCGAATGCGGTACCCATGCCGTCATCGATGCCGTAATCGGCCGCTACACCGATTCCGAGCAGCGCCTGGCAGCGGGCCTGCTCGGCTCGTTCACTCCCGGCATGGTGGTGCTCGCCGACCGGGGCTTTTTCAGTCACGATCAGTGGACGAAGGCCCAGCAAACGGGTGCAGAACTGTTGTGGCGGACGAAGGTCAACCACGTCCTTCCCGTCGAGCGTCGCCTCGGCGACGGCTCGTTCCTCTCGAGGATCTATCCGACACAGAAGGACCGTCGGCGCCAGACGGGCGGCGTGAGCGTGCGGGTCGTCGAGTACCTGCTCGACCCGCCGCCGCCATCAGCCAGCGGTGAGGAGACAAGATACCGGCTCCTCACAACGATCCTCGAAGACGAAAGGGCGCCGGCCGCCGAGCTCGCAGGCCTCTACCCCGAACGCTGGGAGTTCGAGACCGCGCTCGACGAGCTCAAGACCCATCAACGAAGCCCGCGCGTGGTACTTCGCTCCAAGATGCCCGAGGGCGTGCTCCAGGAGGCATACGGATACCTGTGCGTGCACTACGCCATCCGCTGGCTCATGCACTCGGTCGCCGACCACGCCCGCGCGGACCCCGACCGGCCGAGCTTCACACGGGCCCTCCGGGTGGCGCGCCGGACCGCGGCGTCCCACCCGGGTTTTCCCCCTGGGACCCTGGAGGATGCCCAGCGGCAGGCAGCACCAGAGCTGCTTTTCGAGCCGCTGCCGAAACGCCGCCGCCGTGCCAATCCCCGGGCAGTCAAACGCAAGATGTCGAACTTCAGAGTGAAGCGGCCGGAGCATCGCGGCCAACCTCCCCCTCCGAAGCCCGAGATCCGGATTCTGAGCGCTTAAGTAAACGGTATTGGGGTAAGTGCCCGATGCGAACATGGCGGGTGGCCTTGTGCACGACGACGGCCATGGCGGTCGCGGCATGTAGAAGGTCTTCGACGACGGCCCCGGCGACCGGACCATCGAGCTAGTCCGTCGGGTAGGCCGACTTGTCGCCAACGCGCACGCCCAAAGGAGAGGGCGCTGTGATCTCGCGTCCATGAGTGCCGTGCCGGGCAGTCGCGAAACACAGCGTCGCCCCGAGCACCGGAAGACCTCCATGCCTCTGCCGTGCCCGAACGACAGCTGCGCGTGTACCCGACCGCCGAACCGGGCGCGCTGATCGCAGGGGTGCCATGGAGCCTGGACACGCGAGTTCTGTTGATGATGGGCATCTGCCAGAGACGGATGACTGTCGAGCCTGCTGGAGCTTCGACGCGTCGTCCGCGGTTGTTCCGCCCGAGTCGAGGACCTGGCGAGCTTGAGCCGGGCTAGCTTCGCATCGACGGCGCTGTGGGCGTCCTGTCTTCGAGCAAGGCGCCGAGGAGCGCGGCAGCATCGCGGTCGCGCTGTTGCAGCACGTGCGCGTACGTTCTCAGAGTGGCACTCGAGTCAGTGTGACCGAGGCGTCCCGCCGCAGTGAGCACATCGATACCGCCGGAAAGCATCATTGTGGCAGCGAAGTGCCGTAGATGCTGGAAACGAACTTCTGGCAGGTTGGCGCGATCACGGACCCGCTCGAACGAGTGCGTCACGCGGTCCGGTCTCCACGGCGAGCCATGGTCAGCGTCCTGGGACCATACGTAGGCACCGTCTGCGAGGTGCGCTCCAGCGGCCCGGCAGCGCTCCGCAGCAGCGTGCCGCTGGTGCTCGAGAACCATTACTGTCCCTGGGTCGATCGCGATGCGGCGAGCAGGTCGGGACTTCGCCGGCTGCACTTCCACCCGGCCGGGAAGGTCCGAGACAGATGTCCGCACGGTCACTGTGCCCTCGGAGAGGTCGGTGTCCGACCACCGGAGCCCGCACAGCTCTCCGCGGCGCATTCCGGTGGTAGCCGCGACCCAGAGCATTGACGCCAGGTAGGGGTTGTAGGACTCCGCCGCTGCCAGCAGCCTTCGTACCTGCTCGACGCTTGGTGCTGCCGGTTCGGTTGCTGCCGCGTGAGGAGGAGTCGCCGAGTCGGCCGGCGACCGGACGATCCACCCCCAGCGGACGGCCTGACGCAGTGCCGAGCGAAGGAAGGCGTGGTGATGCCCCACGGTCGTGGGAGAGAGCCCGCGCAGCATGAGCCTGCGGTAGTACGAGTCGAGCCTTGTTGCGGTGAGCTCACGAAGCTCGATGCCGCCGAAGTCTGCCTTCGCCTGTCTGGCCAAGAGCCTGTAACCCAGGATCGTCTTCGGCGCGAGTCCCCGCGCCCGTGCTTGATCGAGGAACGCGTCCAGTAGATGACCCACGGACCCGGTGGCGGTGCTCCCCGAGCTCCGAGTCACTTCGGTGAGGAGCTCCGCAGCGGCTTGATCGGCGGTCGCCTTCGAGCCGTGCACGGTCTTGCTCACCTGGCCGTAGCGGCCGGTCCGCGGGTCCCGACCCGTGGAGACGGACACCTCCCAAACACCAGGGCTCCGCTCCCGTATCCTTGCCACGCCCAGACGTTATCAGAGATTATGGGCTAAATTATGGGATCGCGGTCGAACTGAAAGGCAAACAGCCAGTTTGGAGGGATGGCAGAGCGGACGAATGCGACGGTCTTGAAAACCGTTGGGTGATGAGCCCCGTGGGTTCGAATCCCACTCCCTCCGCTGTTGTCAGAAACACAACGTTCTTCCTGGTCAGGGTGGGTTTTCAGTGTCCGCTCGCTCAGACATCGAATTAGCCTTATTCAAACACTCTGGCGTGACGGCGTTCGCATCATGTGCCAGCTGGCGGGTGGTCGATCGTTGCCCTTGATATCACCAGACAGATCAGGCCGTCGCGATCCTGAGCAGTTGGCGCGCTGAGAACTCGGTGAAACTGTGGCCAAGGCACGCGCGAACCGATGCTCCTATAGCTGTCAAGCAGCTCGTTGGAACGCTTTGAGCGTGGTGATTGGTGCGACCTGTGCAGCCATGTCACGCATGATCGCTTGGTAGACCTCTCGAGCGACGTAGCGCTTCAGGCAGCGGATGATCTCCTTCTTCGTCTTGCCTTCCCCGGTCCGACGAGCCACGTAGTCCTTCGAGCGCTGATCCCACGAGAGCCGGTTCAAGACGATCAAGTAGAGGGCGCAGTTGGCTTGTCGATCACCACCCCGATTGAGACGATGTCGAAGTTGTCGCCCCGAGGAGGCGTCGACAGGTGACGAGCCACACAACGCGGCAAAGGAACGGTCTGAGCGGAGCCTCGTCGGGTTGTCGCCCGTGGCGGCGAGCAGCGTCGCGGCTGTCGTGACCCCAACGCCTTTGATGCCGAGGAGCGATGGCGCAGCGCTCTCGACGAGCACGGCGAGGTGAGCGTCGAGCTGGGTGATCTCCTCGGTGAGCGAGAGCCAGAGGCGGGCCAGGGCGGCGAGAGCGAGCTTGGCTGCACCGAGGGGCGTGGACGTGTCGTTGCTACGCATACGAGCCGCCTTGGTGATCCGTTCGCGTTCTTTCAGGCCGATGAGCTTGGCCCGTAGTTCCTCGGGAGCGGTGTCGATCACCGAGTGGACCTGGTTGGCCGCCTGCGTCCGGGCCTTCATTGCGCTTCGCCGGGCAACTCGCAGCAGCCGGATCGACTCGACGGTTCCCGTAGCCGCCTTCGGGGTGCCGACCGCCTCACCGGCGAGCACGGCTCGTGCCGCTGCCTCGGCATCGGCAGGGTCGGATTTGCCGCGCTTGCGGCGGGCTTGGCGGTTCGGTCGGTTCACCTCGATCACCTCCACGCCGGCATCGGTCAGAAACCGGGCCCGCCCGGCGCCCCACGAGCCGGTGCCTTCCACTCCGACCGCGCCGAGCTGGCCGAAACTGCCCAGCCACCTGAGCAGCGATCGATATCCGCGGAGGGTCGTCGGGAACTGCTCGGTGCCGAGCACCTGGCCCAGCTCGTCGAGAGCCACGCAGACATGGAAGTCCTTGTGCGTGTCGACGCCACCAGTGACAAGCGAGGTCGTATCTGCCATCTTGGTGCTGCCATCCCTTCTCGTGATTGGTTGGGGGTGGCACGCACAGCCCGACGACGGACAGGACTGTGATCGGGCTCAGGCACGAGCTCCTATTAGGTCACGTTCGCCAAACTGCTTGTGCCGGCGGAGTCCTGCTCACTCGGCCGACTGATCGGTTCAAGGACATCCCGTTTGGGAGTCGGTCGATCGGTGGGTCAGACCGAGTGAGCGGGACCCCGCCACTTCATTAGCTGACGGAGATCCGCCACTGGTGAATCCTCACAGTCGATCGGCGTGCCTACCCCGAGGACATTGGCCGGTATTCGGTACGTCAATCTGTTCCGCCTGCCCCATGGGCATCACTCGGGCATGGCCCGGGTTTTCGACGCGTGCGTGACCTACGTAGGTGTGGCGTCGCCGCGCCGGGCTCGGACCCGCTATAGCGAACGAGGCGCGGCAGCTCTGGTCACGTGATCCGTACGGTTGTCAATCAACAAGGCCACGGCGGTAATGTGGCTTGCGCGGGATGTGGTCAGTTGTCGACCAAGGGTCGCCGCTCACTCACACACACCCGGTGATCATCGCTCTGCGTAGTAGTTGGCCACCGCCCGAAAGGCTTCCTTTGGCTCCCAAGGGAGATCGGGATAGGCAACGCTTCGCCCGCTCGTCAAGAGCTTCACCAGGCTCATTGATGAGATGTCGAGGTCGTACTTTGGGACTGGGTCCGTCGGCGACTGGTAGTCGACGAACGTGTGCACGAATGCCCCGGTCACGCCAGCGGCATCGAGAGCTTCCAGGGTCTCGACGATCTCGCGGGCCTGGAGCTCCTCGTCCCTCACCGGCGTGCCCTTCAGACGAGTGCGGACGAACCGACCGACGATGGGCAGCTTGTGCAGCACCAACGAAGGGACGTAGACGATCCCGAAGCCGAGTGTGCCCGACGTGTCGGCACCGACGTAGGTCCGCATGCCAAACTCGGTCACAACGACCGGCTTGCCTGTGTCGAGGGACGGCCGGAGCATGTTGACGTAGCGATCCTTGATCCTGCCGTCGCGGTAGTGGTCGATGCCGACGAAATCGAATCGACTCCAGTCGACCGACTCCCAGACAAGGGACGCATAGGTCACCGGCCCGGAGAACACGCCCCGGACCTTTTCGGTCGCTCGGGTCAGGTAGTCGGACAGGGCTGGTGCGCCTGCGGCACGGCTCGGGTTCTTCCGCATTTCTCGGACTCTTGTCAGAACCGAACGACCGGGGAGAATCCCGCGCATGAAGAGCGTCAGCTCCGACCCGATGCACAACACGACCTTCCCCGGCCAGCGACGGCAGAGGTTCTCGGCCATACGCGCCGCGTCCGCGGTGTATCTGAGGGTCGGCTCGGGGCCCTTGTTCCAGAGCTCGGGAGAGAGCCACACATCGAGGCCAAGCTCGAGGGCAAACTCCGCTGCCTTCTCGAGCCGCGAGACGTCCTGGCCACAGATCCGAACCGCGTTGCAGTGAAGATCGTTCTTGATGATCGTGAGTTCGCGCCGAACGACCTCCGGCTCGAACACGGGACGCCAGTTTCCCCCAAGCACGCGCCCGACGTCGTAGCTGACTCCCTTGATTCTCACCGGGCCGAGTCTCGCATAGGAGATTGAAGGTCCGAGGAACGCGACAGGGGTGATGACGCCCGAATGGATGATCTGCGATGCACGCCAGCGAGAGGAGGCGTGAACAGAGCCAGCGCCGAGTCGGCGGTCGGCTCTGATCAGGCAACCGCGCCCGTCGCCGTCGATCTGCTCGCCTCGGGTGCTCGGAAGGGGATCAGGCTGCGCGCTCCAGATTGGGCATTCGGGACGGATGGCATCTCCGGTTCTGGTGCTCTACATATGGCCCGATCGTGGCGTCGGTGCTCGCTGGGAGATGGTCATCGGCTATTGTCCTGTGTCCCCGGTGAGCCGGAGTTGGACGCGCCAGCAGGGTCAGTAGCTGGTCCAGGCACGATCAAACCACCGTTGTATGCGGCTGGTCCCGAACTCGGCCTTCTCGACGGTGAGCATCTCCGACGGTGCCTCATAGGTGCCGGTGGGTGGTTGTCCTCTCAGGAACCTGACTTCGACCCGAGCCACCTCTTCGTGTCCGAACTCGAGGTAGCACATGCCGTAGCCGTCGTACTCGGAGGTGGCGGTGCCGCCTCGGATGAGCGAGATGATGCGCTTTGCGGCCACGGCCGCCTGGCGCTCGGAGAAGACACCGGCCTTGGGTGTCCCGACGCTGGCGACGTCTCCGACGGCGAACACCCCTGGGTACGAAGTCTCCAGTGTGAGGGGATCGACGGGGATCCATCCCTCGACAGTCATGCCCGACTCGGCGACCACCGCCGGCACATGATGAGTCGGGACTCCGAGGAACAGGTCGTAGGGCATTTCGGTGCCGTTGGCGAACCTGGCGAGTTTGGCGGTCGGGTCGAGTTCGCGTATCACTTGGCTGGGGTACCAACCGATATTGCGCTCAGCGAACGCGTCGAGCAGCGCTTCCGACGCGGCAGGCGATGGCGGGATGGGCGCCGGCAAGGGCATGACGAGGGAGATCTCCGAACGATCCCGCAGCCCGCGGGCAACGAGGTAGTCGTGCATCAACAAGACCGTCTCGCTCGGAGCGGGCGGACACTTGAAAGGCGTGGAGGTGACACCGACGATTACTCGCCCACCGCCGAAGTTCGCAAGCACCTCGCGCAGGGCGAACGCGCCCTCCACCGTGTAGAACTCGTGTCCCGCTTCGACAAGCCCGGGGGTGGCCCCGGGATCGAGATCGGCGCCGAGGGCGACGACCATCACGTCGCCTTCGAAGCGGCCAGCGTCGGTCTCGACGCGGCGTGCCGCCGGGTCGATGGCCCGAATGGTGGTCTGCACGAAGCGCACACCAGGCTTGACCAGGTCACTGTACGGGTGGCGTACCGCCTCGGCCACGGTGCGCCCGAACATGACGTCGAGCTTGGAGAAGCCGAACACGAACCCGTCGGCCTGGTCGATCAGCACGACCTCTACCTGGTCCCCGAACTCCTCGGACAGCCGCGTGGCCAACTCCAAGCCGCCGAAACCGGCACCCAACACCAAGACTCGCATCACAGACTCCTCTCTGGTTCGTCGGACCTCTCTCGGCGCCGAGCGATCGCGACATCGAGGTTGATGGTGTTCGCTGGACAACCGAGGGTCATGCACTGCACCTGCGGCCGACCAGCTGACTCACGTTCGGCTCGGCGCCACATGGCCCCGTCCTTGGAGCGGGACCATGGGCGGCGACTGGCTAGCGGCAGAGTGGTCAGTTCGGTTGGGGGACGATCCGGATGTAGGGCTTCGGTTCCTTCCAGGTCCCGAAGATCTCCTTTGCCTGCTCGTTGGACACCGAGCCCGCGATGATGACGTCCTCGCCGGACTGCCAGTTCACAGGCGTCGAGACCTTGTGCTTCGCGGTCAGTTGCAGCGAGTCGATAACCCGCAGCACCTCGTCGAAGTTGCGGCCGGTCGTCATCGGGTAGACGAGGATCAACTTGATCTTCTTGTCCGGTCCGATCACGAACACGTTGCGGACGGTCTGGTTGTCGGCCGCGGTGCGGTCGGCCGGGTCGCCGCTGACGTCGGCGCCGAGCATCTCGTAGGCCTTTGAGACGGTGAAGTCGGCATCCCCGATGATCGGGTAGTTGGGTGCCGCTCCCTGTGTCTCTTCGATGTCCTTCGCCCACCCGGCGTGCTTTTCGACGGGGTCGACGGAGAGTCCGACCACCTTCACGCCTCGGCGGTCGAACTCGGGCTTGATCTTGGCCATGTAGCCGAGCTCGGTCGTGCAGACCGGGGTGAAGTTCTTCGGGTGTGAGAAGAGCACCGCCCACGAGTCGCCGATCCAGTCATGGAAGCTGATCGGGCCCTCCGTGGTCTGCGCCTCGAAATCTGGCGCGGTGTCTCCGATCTTGAGTGTCATAGAGCGTCCCCCTTCGATACGAGCTCTGCGAGCGAAGGAGACATCTCTTCGTAGAAGCAGACCCACGGCTTCAACTGCCAGGCTAGCATACAGGAAGGGCCTACGCGGCTCGGCCGGTGGGCCTCGAAACCGCGGCCAGGTCACGAGCCGACGGGCCTAGCCCACCGGTACCGACGCGGCAGAACTGCCGTTCGGAGTGTGCCGCGGGCTAGGTCCAAGGCATCGGCCAGCAGCGCGTACTCGGCAATATGCGCTTCGACAGAGTGCCGAGTTCGATGCACACGAGCGAGATCGTTCAGTGCCGGTGCCTCGCGCAGGCCGTAGTCAGTCACGCACCTGCTGTCGCCGCCTCGACGACGCTTCAGCTGAGCGATCGGACATCGGTAATGGACCAATTCTCCCTCGTAGAGGGTCTTTTTTCAGGGTACAATATGACAGCGGGGAGAGGGTTTGAAAACAGTCCCATGCAGCCCGCCAGTTGGCCTGTATCCCATTCAGTGGACCACGTCTTAGGACAACGTTCTGGCTGTTCAGAGGTTACTTCCGGTGTCCGTCCGGTCAGGCATCGAATGAGCGTTTTTCAAACCTTGCCGTCATCGCTCCCGAGGACCCAAGAGCGATTGCCCGTCAGGAAACAGTGGCGTGATCGCTGTCACGTCTCCGTGCGAGCCAACGGATCCTCGATCGCAGTCATCGCGGACACAGTCCGAGATGCTCACTTGCCACTCTGAGTGTCCGGCCCCGTCGTGGCTTGGCTTTGCCAGTCAGCGAACGCCGAACGGTCGAGCGCGCGCCCAAGCGGCCAGCGGCGTTCGGCGCTGACCGACCAACCGCGCACGGACCCGCCGATCGGCGCTCGGATTGGACAGGGTCGAACGCGGATCGATGTTCGGGTCATGCGTTCTGTTTCGCGTCTGCCCTCCAACGACATCTCGGGGGCAGTCGGGTGGGCGGGCGGCAGGCCACTCGGTATCCGGCAGCATCGGGCGGTCTCGCCCCCTACGGCGTCAAGTGCGCGTCGAAGAACGCGAGGATGCGCCGTCGTGCATCTCGCGCGGACTCCTCGTGGTAGCCCGAGCCTGGCGAGAGTATTCCGAAGACCGGCTCCAAGACGGAGAACGGGAATGGATTCTTGTCCCCAGCTCCTTCGTGGTCATTGAGAAAGGAGTGCCCGGCCTCCGGGTACTCCTTGACATCGTGCTGGACCCCGACAGCCGTCAATGCCCGCTCGAGGCGATCGGCGGCCCCTCGCAGTGAGCGATCTTTGCCGCCGTAGCTTCCGACGATCGGGCAAGCCCGTCTCAGGAAGCTGGCCGTGTACGCGTGTTTCGGAGCGGTGCCGTAATTGACGCTCGACACCGTGAACCCGCGATCAACTGCGAGCATCAAGGCAAGCCCCCCTCCCATGCAGTAGCCAATCACGCCGATCCTGCCAGTACAGTCATCCCGGGCCGCCAGCCAGACACGCGATGCCTCGATGTCGTCGAACGAGCGTCCTCGTCCGGCGCGCACGTCGCGCATGACCGAGATCATGCAGGCCACCATCCCTCTCCCAGAGAAAAGGTCCGGCGCTACAGCGAGGTACCCTTCGCCCGCAAGCCAGTCAGCCTGGTTCCGTAAGTCCTGGCTCATCCCCATTGCATCGTGGATGACGACGACACCAGGCCAGGGGCCCTCGCCCGCAGGTGTCGCCAGGTAGGAGGGCAGCTCACCAGAGGTGGGGATCATCACCTCGGCCATCACGTCTCCTTGGACGTGGGCGGTCGTCCCGGCCAGTCCGTACCGGTGACGCCGTTCGACACAACGCTCGCGTGCGTGTTGCCTAAGATCGACTCATAGACGATCACCGCCCGCATGGTCACACCTCCTGTGCACGTCGACCCTTTGAAGCGGTCTTACGCCGAGCACGCTAGTTCTGCTCGCCCCTGATCGCCGGGACCGGGCGCACCGAATGTTCAGACGCCAAGCCTTCTTTGCGTTTGGACGGCCGCGCTTGAACGGCGTTATGCGCTCAACTGTGCACTTGGCGCGTGACGCTGCAACGGAGACGTGGATCTTCGGTGGGCCGAGTCCGGGAGTCGGCGGTACAAGGGGCGTCGCGAATACAACTGTTCCTTAATGTGACCTGAGACCAGCCAGGGCAGCCTGCATATCTGTCGTTATGCAGTGGACCGGGTCGAGCCGGTTGCTTCGCTCGCCGGGTACCAGGCCTACGCTTCGATGTAGACGCTTATGGGGGGCAGGACGCCGTGTGACTCCGCTTGGGCGGCCGTCTCCGGCGACGGCGAGGACAGCAGCTCCTGCGCGGCCTTCATGTCGTGGACATCGAGTGTGATGGCGACATTCTTGCTCCCGTCCGAGGCGACGTAGTCGGTGACGTTTGTGCCCGCAGATCCGATGGCCACGGCGCACTCGGCCTTGCCCCTCAGCCAGCGCTCGACATTGAGGACGGAGTGGGTTAGGACGACCCTTGGCATTCGAGCTCCTTCTCACGGCAGGTCGCAGCGCTATTACCAGTCGGGATCGATGGCCCCGAGATTCAGACTGGACGCTTGGAGTGCCTCCGGTCGCCGGTGAGAGGGCGCATAGAAGGATCGTCCAGCATCGGCCTCCAGTCGGCACGGCAACGGCCCCTGATTCGGCAGAACTCGGGCGCCGGTGGCTCCACCAGCCGTAAAGCTCTGATCGTGTGCTGGCCTCGAACAGCGCCCGAGCGACGCGGTGCATGCCGTCCATGAACCGGTTGTCGAGGTTCCATCTGAGCGATCAGAAACTGGAAATTGATCAGTTCCCCCTGGTAGATGGCCCTTTTTCAGGGTACAATATGACAGACGGGAGCGGGTGTTGAAAACAGTCCCATCCACCCCGCTCGAGGTTCTCGTCCGACCCGCGGTTTCGGCGCGATCCATGTGCTCCAGTCACTGCCCGTTGTTGTGTCCGGAGCCACCACGAAACTGACCGATCCAGAGGAGGAGCCCGGTGAGCAGAGCGGCACTGACTTTGATGGCAGTCCACGCGCACCCCGATGACGAGGCGTCGACCACCGGCGGCATCCTTGCCAGGTACTCGGCGGAGGGGATTCGGACCGTCGTCGTGACCTGCACAAACGGTGAGCTCGGCGACGGTCATGAGGCCAGCAAGCCCGGAGATGTCGACCACGACGAGGCGTCGGTCGTTGCCACGCGCCGACGCGAGCTCGAAACTAGCTGCCAGATCCTGGGCGTGACGTCCCTCGAGCTGCTCGGCTATCGGGACTCCGGGATGATGGGCTGGCCATACAACGACGCTGCGGGCTCATTTTGGACGACACCGGTGATGGAGGCGGCCGGGCGCTTGTCGAAGCTGATCGAGCGATACCGCCCGCAAGTCGTCGTCACCTACGACGCGAATGGGTTCTACGGACACCCTGATCACATCCAGACGCACCGGATAACCGTCGCGGCGCTGAAGGCCACGCCGATACCCGACAAGCTCTACTACCCCGGTATCCCCAAGTCGGCTCTGGCGGAATTCCGTGAGACGCTCCGCATCGCAGCGGTCCAAGCGCCGGAGGAAGTCGGGGAGGACTGGGATTTCGGTATAGCCGACGAGCTGATCGATGCCACTGTCGACTGCACCGGATATACGGCGCAGCAGTACGCGGCGCTCGAGGCACACGCGAGCCAGGGTGACGGGGCGTTCCTCCTGCGGCTGGGAGTCGATCTCTTCTCGAGGCTGATGAGCCGCGAGATGTTCGTGCGCGCTTACGACAGGACTGGTGCACCCACGCCTGAGGATGACCTCTTTGCTGGCTTGCGCAGCTGGCGATAGCCCGTTGGCAACTCGGGCGCGTCTGGTGCACTGCGCGGGGTCCTTTGCCTCTAGCCTCCCGAGCCAGAGCAGCCGCATCATGGCTGCGTGAGGTCAAGCGTCTGACCGCTCGATGCAATGTGTCGAGCCGGTAGCCCAAGCCAGGAGGCTCTGATCGTGTTGATCCGTGGCGGTGTGACCGTCGATGCCGGAGGCGAGCGACTGGCCGACGTACGCACCGGCGCCGACGGGCGGATCGCCGAGGTCATGGCTGGCCTTGACCCACTGCCCGGAGAACAGGTTCACGAGGCGAGCGGGAAGCTCGTGATCCCGGGAGGGATCGACGCACATACCCACCTTCACATGCCCGTGGGCGCCGTGCGAGTGTCGGATGACTTTGTGAGCGGCACACGGGCCGCCGCCATCGGTGGCACCACGACCATCATCGACTACGTGACAGTCGCTCGCGGTGACGACCCGATGACCACGGTCGCCACGTGGCGTTCGTGGGCTGAGCTGTCGGTTGTCGACTGGGGCTTGCACCTCACCTTCACCGAGGCCGTGCCCGAGTCGGTCGTCGCTGCGGGAGTCGAGGCGGGGATCACTTCCTTCAAGCTCTATCTCGCCTATCCCGACCGCCTGCAGGTCGACGACGGCACCATCGTGCGTCTCATGCGTGCCGCTCGTCGGCACGGCGCCCTGGTCACCCTGCACTGTGAGAACGGCGGCGCCATCGAGGAGCTGCGACGGGAGGCACTGGCCGCAGGACGTACGGGCGTGATCGAGCACGCGCGAACCCGACCAGCCGTGCTCGAGGGTGAGGCCGTCGGACGGGCAGCCACGCTGGCCGAGGTCACAGGTGCCTCCATCTACATCGTCCACGTCTCGTCGGCACCGGCATTGGCGGCGGTGCGCGCCGCCCAGGAACGCGGCGTGGATGTCAAGGCCGAGACGTGCCCGCAGTACCTCTACCTCGACTCGAGTCGTCTGGAGGGTCCCGACGCGATCGACTTCGTCTGCACGCCACCGCTGCGCGATCCATGGCACGCCGAGGAGCTGTGGGAGGGACTGGGGCGCGGTTACATCCATACGGTCGCGACCGACCACTGTCCGTTCTGGCGCGCCGACCGGCGTGCGGGTGTGGCCGGCCAACCGGGTGGCGTTGCCGACTTCACCGACATTCCAGGGGGCCTTCCCGGCATTGAGACCCGCCTCGCTCTTGTTTGGCAAGGTGTGCGTGCCGGCCGCATCGCCACCTCTGACTGGGTGCGCCTGTGTGCCGAGGCCCCCGCCCGCACGTTCGGCTTGTGGCCCCGCAAGGGCTCGCTCGCGGTCGGCGCCGACGCCGACGTGGTGGTGTGGGACCCGCAGCGGCGCCAGCCGCTTGGTGCGGCCGACCTCGACATGGCGGTCGACCAGTCGCCCTACGAGGGGACGGTCGCCATAGGCTGGCCCGAGCTTGTCCTGAGCCGGGGCCGGCAGGTGGCCGTCGACGGGCGTTTCACCGGAGAGATGGGCTGGGGGCGCTACATGGCCAGGGCACCGCTCCAGAGCGAAGACGGGTGAGACCGACGCATCGGAGTGTCGCCTCCGGTGACTGTGAGCACATGTGGGCCGGAGCGACACTACATGTTCATCTCTGTTGGCGGTCCCCGGGCAGATTCCTGGTTGAAGGCTCCTTTCTGGAGCCGGAGACGCGTCACGCCCGTGACATGTGCATTGCAGGGGCAGTCCAATGAGTCTGCTTGTGTCGCACCTGATTGCGACGGACCTATTTGAGCAGGTCAATACAGGTGGAGCTCGTCACCACGATGTTCCCCGAAACGGCCGTCCTCCGCCACGTCTTGGTGATTTGCACCGGCGGTGGCCTTGATGAGCCGAACGGCCGGTTTCGATCGAACTTCCGCAGGCTGATCGACAGGCACCAACTCTCCCCCATGCCGAGAAAAGCGGGCATGAGTGCCGGGACTGGTGCGACCGCCACTCGCCAGGACCTCCGCACATCGGCGGCGACCGAGCAAGACGGGGAAAGCGCTGTTTCCGGGCCTCATAGCGGCCGTTCAGCGGAACTGGCTTGCACGGCGGGTCGCCCCGGCGCGGTTGTGCAGTTCCTCTCCGGACCAGGCGCGTGAGCGTCGTCCTGACGTTCAAGTCAGACTCGAAAGCATCAACGGAGAGGCCGGACATAGGGGCCAAAGACCCTATCGGGCGGGTGGGCATCGT
Source organism: uncultured Acidimicrobiaceae bacterium (assembly GCA_963841155.1). GTDB lineage: Bacteria > Actinomycetota > Acidimicrobiia > Acidimicrobiales > Bog-793 > Fen-455. The sequence continues at coordinate 345,601 of CAWJBM010000004.1, forward strand.
CCTAACGTCGAGATCAGACTTGAAAGCATCAAAGGAGAGACGGAGACACCATGTTGCTTGAACCACCTACTGTGGTTTCGCAAGACGAAATCACTCTGAACGTGCGAGAGATCGAGCCGCTGCTGCAGGCGCCGCCGATGGACGTTCCGTCTTGGCCTGGCGCCACCATCACCCTCAAGGACGGCCGCACGATGTACATCCGTGAGGCGACCCTCGAGGAAGCTCCGGCGATGATGGGATATATGAAGCGCGTGATGGAGCAGGAGCACGACTTCTACGACGTGGTCGGAGCCCGCGTCCATGCCGAGATTGCCGGGTGGTACCGCAAGAGGCTGAAGGATCCCTACACCCTTCTCGGGCTCGTCGACGGCGAATGGGTGGGATTCGCGAATGGCCGCCTGATGAATGAGGACATCAACATCAGCTTGCACACGATGGCGCTGGCCCGTGGCGGGCGCATCGGCGCGATCATGTACTACGTCAAGACGTACTACGCCTTCGAGATCCTCGGCAACAAGGAGTTCTGGGCGACGTACGAGAGCTACAACGGGTGGCACCGCTGGGGGCTCGGGATGGCTCAGCCCTCCTATCCTTGGCCCGAGTACCAGCATGAGCTGGGAGGGGCACGGGTGTACTACGTCACGAAGAAGTACTGGGATGCGGTCGTCAAGGACTACGTCCGCCAGATGGTCGGCGCCGACCTGATGTTCGAGGTCCCGGCGGACATCGTCAAAGCGAACGAGCAGTTGCGGATCCCACAAGACGTGACCGTGTAGTCGTGGCTGTGGAACAGCCACCCGGGCGTGAACCCAAGCACGCGACAGAACCCGACGTGACGATCGAGCGTGAGATAGCGGAGGTGGTTCGTGGCAGTTATGCACGATCTGCAGGCCCTCCCGCCAGGCGGCGGATCGGTGCCCGCGAGCTCTTCTCCGAGGTCCTCGATCCGGACAGCTGGCGTAGCTGGGACACCGTCCTTGTGGATGTGCCGGCCGGGTCGGAGTACCTGGACCAGTTGACCGAAGCCCGCCAGAGCTCCGGCGAGGACGAGGCCGTGGTCACCGGGGAAGGGACGATCCTCGGTCGTCGTGTCTGCGTGGTTGCTTGCGAGTTCGCCTTCTTGGGCGGCACGATCGGGGTCGCGGCGGCCGAACGGCTCACTCTGGCGATTGAGCGGGCCACGGCGGAACAGCTTCCGCTTGTGGCCTCACCGGTGTCGGGCGGCACGCGCATGCAAGAGGGGACCGTCGCCTTCCTGCAGATGGTCAAGATTGTCCAGGCGCTCATGCAGCATCGCAGGGCCGGTCTTCCCTATCTTGTGTACCTCCGCCATCCGACCACCGGTGGGGTGTTCGCTTCGTGGGGATCTCTCGGGCAACTGACCGGAGCACAGCCGGGAGCGCTGATCGGGTTCCTCGGGCCGCGGGTTTACGAGGCGCTCTACGGAAAGTCCTTCCCCGAAGGGGTCCAAGTGGCCGAGAACCTCTATCGCTTGGGCCTCGTCGACGCCGTGCTCGTACCTGCGGACCTCGCGGAAATAGTGGCCAGGGCGCTCGACGTGATGTGCACCGCAACTGGCCAGGTTCCCGCCGCGAAGGCCCCGCCCGAGGAGCGGATCGACGACGTCCCTGCGTGGCAGTCGATCGAGCACACCCGTCGGCCCGAACGCCCCGGAGTGGAGGAACTTCTGCGCGCTGCTTCGCACTCGGTCACGATCTTGAGCGGAACCCAGGAGGGCGAGCGCAGCGGCGGTCTCATCTTGGCCATGGCCAAGTTCGGGTTGGCGCCCTGCGTGGTCGTAGGACAGGACCGCCTCTTCCCCCGAGAGGGACGCCCGCTCGGGCCCGACAGCCTTCGCGAGGCGCGGCGGGGGATGAGCCTGGCAGCCGAGATCGGGCTCCCGCTGCTCACGATCATCGACACCCCTGGTGCAGCCCTCTCCAAAGAGGCCGAGGAAGGCGGCCTCGCCGGGGAGATCGCCCGATGCCTGGCCGACATGGTGACGCTGCCGGTGCCCACGGTGTGCCTGCTGCTCGGAGAGGGAGCTGGCGGAGGCGCGCTTGCCTTACTGCCTGCCGACCGAGTCGTGGCTGCCCAGCACGGGTGGGTGGCGCCACTGTCCCCGGAGGGCGCGTCGGAGATCCTGTACCGGACCGTCGACCGCGCCCCCGCGCTTGCCGCAGCCCAGGGCGTGCGGTCGATCGACCTCGCTGCCGCAGGCATCGTCGACCGGATCGTGCCCGAGCGACCGGACGCTGCCGAAGAGCCACGGGAATTCCTCACGCGGCTCAGCAGAGCCCTCGAGTACGAGCTGACATCCCTGATCCACTGGGAAAAGGCGGAGCGCCTGGCCGCCAGATACCAACGCTACCGACGCCTGGGTCTACATCCAGGGCAATAGACGAAAAAGGAGTTTCGAACAACATGTTGCAGCCCATCGAAGTCAGGAAGGTTCTTCTTCAGAAGGTGACCGACGCGTCAGGGTTGGAGGAGCTGATCGACGAGGGCGTCTTCCGGGCCGATGACGTGGTCGGTGTCGTCGGGAAGACCGAGGGCAATGGGGGTGTCAACGACTACACGCGGCTCCTCGCCGATCGCGCGTTCCGCGAGGTCCTGGTGGCCAAGGGGACCCGCAGCTGGGAGCAGGTCAGGCAGATCCCGCTCGCATGGTCGGGCGGCACCGACGGGGTGCTCAGCCCTCACGCCACGATCTTCGCAAAGGTTCCCGCGGAGAGCGCGCCGGTTACCGATGAGCCTCGGCTCTCGGTCGGCGTCGCCATGAGCGACCCGATACTGCCCGAGGAGATCGGCCGGACCGCGATGATCGAGAAGGTCGCCGGCGGGGTGCGCAAAGCCATGGAATCGGCCGGTATCACCGATCCAGCGGACGTGCACTACGTCCAGACCAAGACGCCACTGCTCGTCCTCGACACCATCAACGACGCCAGGCGGCGAGGGCACAAGGTGTGGACCGAGGACACCCTGGAGTCGATGGACCTGTCCAACGGGACGGCGGGGCTCGGGATCGCCGTGGCGCTGGGTGAGATCGAGATGCCGACAGACGACCAGGTGATGAACGACCGTTCCCTCTACTCGTCGGTGGCGTCGTGCTCCTCCGGAGTGGAGTTGGACAGGGCACAGATCGTCCTGGCCGGCAATGTCCGGGGGATCGGCGGCCGGTACCGGATCGGCCACGCGATCATGGAAGACGCTCTTGACATCGACGGGGTCTGGCAGGCCATCCGCAACGCTGGCCTCGACGACCTCCCCGCCGACTGCCCCCATCCGCGCCACCTGAAGGGGCGGCTTGTCAACTTGTTCCTCAAGTGCGAAGCCGACCCCTCCGGTCATGTTCGCGGCAAGCGCAACATCATGCTCGACGACTCCGATGTCCATTGGCACCGGCAGATCAAAGCGTGCGTCGGTGGCGTGGCGGCTGCGGTGTGCGGAGACCCTGCCATCTTCGTGTCGGTGTCGGCCGCGCATCAGGGCCCGGCGGGCGGTGGCCCTGTGGTGGCGATCGTGGACCTGGGATAGACCTAGCCGCGAAGACAGTCGGGCCCGGTGGGCCCGGCTGTTCGTTTCGGACTGGAGAAATGATGTCGCAGCCACAGCCATCGCCAGCATGGGCGAGCACCGCTGTCGGCGAGTTGCTCTGCGGTCGGAGCCAGGACACCATCGTCCTCGCCTCCACCAGGGTCGCGTCCTACCTCAGCGTGCCGGAACCCGGGTCGAGCACACCGGTGATTGCGCTGTTGACCCAAGACGCTGTTCGCCTGCCCATAGGTGTCAGCGTGGCAACGGGGAAGCTGCCTGGAACCGGGAGCACCGTTCGGATCGGCGACGGCTCGATCGTTGCCGGCGACCAAGTTTGGCGGCCTGTGCGTTGGTGGGAGCCGCGTCCGCATCTGGGTGCCGACGATCTGTTCCGGCATGGAACGAAGCTCCTCGAAGTGCTCCGAGAGCAGCCAGATTCCTCGTTCGGGCTGCCAATCGCCGATGCGCTGGGCGTGGCCGTTGCCCTGGCGGCCGGAGATGTCGGGGCGGCGCTGGAGGTGATCGGGTTGGGCCCGGGCCTAACCCCTGCCGCAGACGACGTCGTGGCCGGGGCGCTGGCGGTGCTGGCGCTCAGTGGTCGGCTCCAGGAGCGGGCCAGAGATGCCATCGACGCACGCGCTTGCACGCACACCCCAGCCCTGTCGGCCGCTCTGCTGGTCGCGGCGGGCAAAGGACAGGTGATACCGCAGGCAGCGGTCGTGCTCACGGTGCTGGCGACCGGTGGGTCGTTGGTTCGGCTCAGGTCGGCCGCCGCAGAGCTGTTCAGTGTCGGGGCGACCTCCGGCCATGACTTGTGCGCCGGGATGGCAGGTATCCTCGCTGGATCCACGTTGGAGAGGACGTCCCGTTCGACCAGCGGCGTCACCACGAGCACGAGGAGCCCGCGATGAGTACACGGGTCGAGCTGAGACGGGGCATGTACCGCGACTCGGTGGTCCTGATGCAGGTGAGCCAGGCCGTCGCCGCATGTCGCGGCGTCACTGCCGCGATCGTGGCCATGGCCACGCCGCTCAATGTCGAAATCTACGAGCGGCTGGGATTTGACCCGGCAGCGGTGGAGGGAGCGTCCCCAAATGATCTGCTCGTCGCGGTCCGGGCCGAGGACGATGCTTTCGATGCGGCGACGGCTGAGCTGGAGCGGCGACTGGCACCAGCCCCGACGTCACAGGCCGATGGGTTCGGACCGCCCCCTGCTCCCCGGACTCTTGGGTCCGCGCTTCGCCACGGCGGCACGCTGACGCTGATCTCGGTGCCGGGCCAACACGCCTTCGTGGAGGCGATGGATGCCATTCAGGCCGGCGTCTCGGTGATGCTGTTCTCCGACAACGTGCCTCTCGAGCAGGAGATTGCGCTCAAGGACGAGGCGACGAGGCACGACGTGCTGGTCATGGGTCCCGACTGCGGGACTGCGGTGGTAGGCGGCCTCGGCCTTGGCTTCGCCAATGCGCTGCGTCCGGGCCCGGTCGGCATCGTGGCTGCCTCGGGAACCGGTGCGCAGGAAGTCACCTGCCTGCTCGACGCAGACGGCGTCGGCGTCACAGCCGTTCTCGGCGTGGGTGGACGCGATCTGTCCGCCGCTGTCGGCGGCCGTTCGACGCTCGCTGCCATGAAGGCGCTCGATGAGCACCCGGCCACGGAGTTCGTCGTCGTACTGTCGAAGCCGCCCGACCCCAAGGTCGCCGAGAGGGTGCGCGCCGCGGCCGGGCAGCTGAGCACTCCGTCGCTGGTGGCATTCGTCGGCATGGGGCAAGGCGACCTCACCGCCGCCACAGCACAGATCCTCGTGGCGCTCGGCAGGTCTGCGACCGCGCCGCCGGAGTGGCCGGCGCCCTATGAGCGGGCTCCCCGGCCCGGCTTCATCCGCGGCCTGTTCTCTGGAGGGACTCTCTGCGACGAGGCCATGGCGTTCGCCGCAGAGCACTTGGGGCCGATCGCGTCCAACACGCCTCTTCAAGCGGCGTGGGCGCTCGGTGCGGACTTGCGGGCGCCGGGCCATCTCATGATCGACTTCGGCGACGACCGGCTGACTGCGGGAAGGCCACATCCGATGATCGACCAATCGCTGCGCCTCGAACGGATCGCGCAAGAGGGTTCCGATCCTGCCTGTGCAGTTCTCCTGCTTGACGTGGTCCTCGGTTATGGAGCCCATCCGGGCCCGGCCAACGAGCTCGCCCCGGCCATTGCTGCCGCCCGCGACAGCGCCCAGCGCGGCGGCCGCGACCTTGCCGTCGTCGTCTCGCTCGTCGGTTCGCGCTCCGATCCGCAAGGCCGCGACGCCACCGCCGAGCTGTTGGCCGCAGCTGGCGCAAGCGTTCACCTGTCCAACGCTGTTGCCGCGCGGGCAGCGGTCGATCTCATCGAGGGAGCAGGCCGATGATCCAGCTTGACGAATCGCCCGCGGTGGTCACAGTCGGCGCGTCACTGTTCGCCGATGCGCTCACGGCGCAGGTTGCCACCCCGCGTCAGGTGCAGTGGGCTCCGCCCGTACCGGGCAGCGAGGCTGACTTGGCGGCCATTGCCGCCGACGAGCGGACACATGCGGCCACCGCCGAGTCGGTCCGGAGGCTGACTGCCGCCAGTCCAATGTGGGTGGACGTGCTCCCTGCCCGGGAGGCGCTGGGCCTCGGGCCGCGTGAGTTCCTGCACGCCGGACCACCGGTCGCCTGGGCCGACGCGTCAGGTCCGATACGTGGGGCGTTGACCGGCGCCATGATCTACGAGGGACTAGCCGAGAACTTCGAGGAGGCCGGGCGGATCGCCGCTCGAGGTGGCATATCGCTCGAGCCCTGCCATTCGCGCTCGGCGGTGGGCCCGATGGCGGGCGTGGTCAGCGCGTCGATGCCGGTGTCGGTGCTCGAGGACGGGGAGAATGGCCGGCGGGCGTACTGCACCTTGAACGAGGGTCTCGGGAAGGTCCTGCGGTACGGGGCGTACTCGTCCGAGGTCATCGACCGCCTTCGCTGGTTGGAGCGGGTGCTCGGTCCCTTGCTGGGCGCAACCCTCCGCCGACGGGGACCCGTTGACGTGCGCAGCCTCATCGCCCAAGCTCTCCAGATGGGAGACGAGTGCCACAACCGCAACCGTGCCGCCACCTCGCTGTTGTTGCGGGAGATCACGCCCGACATGCTCGAGAGCGGCGCTCGCAGCGAGGACATCGTGGCGGCGTTCCGGTTCATCAACGGCAACGACCATTTCTTCCTCAACCTCTCCATGCCGGCCGGCAAGGTTGCCGCCGACGCCGGCCGCGACATCCCGGGATCCACCATGGTGGTGGCGATGGCCCGCAACGGGACCGAGTTCGGCATCCAGGTCTCTGGGACCGGGAACGAGTGGTTCACGGCTCCCGCACCTCCGGTGAAAGGGCTGTATTTCGCAGGGTTCGGGCCCGAGGACGCCGGCCTCGACATCGGTGACTCGACGATCACCGAGACGACCGGGACCGGGGGTTTCGCCATGGCCGCGGCGCCGGCCATCGTGCTTTTCGTGGGCGGCGAGGTGTCCGACGCGCTGGAGAACACCCTACGGATGTATGAGATCACCCTGGCCGAGCATCCCTTCTACAAGGTGCCAATACTCGCCTTCCGCGGCACACCGACAGGGATTGACGCGACGCTCGTGGTGAGAAGCGGCGTGCTGCCCGCCGTCAACACCGGGATCGCCGGCCGCGAACCGGGCGTGGGCCAGGTAGGAGCTGGCCTTGTCGTCCCGCCGATGTCCGTGTTCGTTGACGCGGTGCGGGCCCTTGCCCGGCGAGCCGAGCCGCGAGGAGCGCCCGGGGCGCTCGGGATGAAAGAGCCGTCATGAATGACATCTTCAAGTACCGTGCGCCTGCCTCACGGGTGGAGCTGTTCGGCCTGCTGGCCACCCACGGGGAGGGCGCGAAAATCCTGGCGGGCGGCACCGACCTGCTCGTCGACATCCGCAGTGGCCTCGTCCGGCCCGAGCTCGTGATCAACCTCAAGAAGGTCGAAGGATTCTCGGATCTCGCGTGGAGCCGGTCCGAGGGGCTGATAATCGGGCCCGCGACGACAGTCAACGATGTTCTCCACGATGCCCAGGTCCGCGATCGTTACCCGTTGCTCGCTGACTGCGCGCTGACGATCGCCTCCCATCAGCTCCGTAATCGGGCCACCGTGATAGGCAACATCGTCCACGCATCTCCCGGTGCGGACATGGCCCCCGGGCTTCTCTGCCTGGGCGCTCGGGTCCAGATCGATTCCCAGCGAGGCCGGCGCGAGGTGCCCCTCAAGGACTTCTTCACCGGGGTGAAGCGGACAGTGCTGAGCCATGACGAGATCGTTGAGGCCATCATCGTCCCTCCCGGGACGGCCGGGTCCCGCGGGTCGTACCGCAAGCTGAAGCGGATCGACGGCCACGACCTCGCCTTGGTCAGCGTCGCCGTCACGAACAAGGACGGCGACGTGCGGGTGGGGATCGGCTCGGCCGCCCCCACTCCGCTGCTCATAGAGGGGCTCACCGACCAAGACCCGCCAGACACGGTCGTGGCCGCGGCGCGCGAGGCGATTCGTCCCATCAGCGACCTGCGGTGCAGCAAGGAGTACCGGGAGTACATGATCGAGGTCTTCGTCCGCAGGTTGCTCGAGGAGGTGCGGTGATGTGGATGTCAGTTGAGGTCAACGGTCACATCTACGAGCGCGAGGTCGCGGAGCACTGGACTTTGCTGCGCTTTCTCCGGGAGGACCTGGAGTTGACAGGGACGAAGGACGGCTGCTCGGCCGGCGAGTGCGGCGCCTGCACGGTTATGCTCAATGGGCAGGCCGTGAACGTGTGCATGGTCCTGGCAACGGAGGCCGACGGCGCGACGGTCGAGACGATCGAGGCGGAGGCTTCCAAGGGCGAGCTGTCCGAGATCCAGGCGGCTTTCGCCCGCAATTACGCGGTGCAGTGTGGTTACTGCACCGCCGGGATGGTCATGTCGGTCCGGGAGCTCCTGCGACTCAACCCAAAGCCGACAGTGGCCGAGATCGAAGAAGGCATCGAAGGCAACCTCTGCCGATGCACCGGTTACCGGCAGATCATTGAAGCTGTGCTCGACGTGTCGGGTCAGCTCACCAACGAAACCAGGGGGGGACTGAAGTATGTCTGAGAGCACGATCTCATCGGTGGCCACCCACGTGGGTGACAACGTCCAGCGGGTCGACGACGCCGCGAAGCTGACGGGGGCGGCCATGTACGCGAGCGACTTGGTATTTGCCGGCATGCTCTACGCCCAGGTCAAGAAGAGCCCGCACGCCCGGGCGAAGATCGTGGCGATCAACACCTCCAAGGCGGAGAATCTCCCGGGTGTCCACGCCGTTCTCATAGGCAAGGAGCTCGACTATCGCATCGGCCTGTATGTCGTGGACAAGGACATCCTGGCCAAGGATGCCGTACGGCACTTCGGAGAGGCTGTCGCCGCTGTGGCGGCGGAAAGCCTGGACATCGCCAGCCGGGCCGTCGACCTGATCGATGTCGAGTACGAAGTCTTGCCGCCCGTCCTCAGCCAGCTCGACGCACTTGACGAGAGCTCCCCGCTGGTCCATCCCGACCTCGGCAGCTACGACTACGTCAAGGCGTCCTTCAGCCCGAAACCGGGCACCAACATCCCCAACATCACCAAGATCCGCAAGGGCGACATCGATGCAGGCTTCGCCGAGGCGAAGTGGATCGTCGAGCGCGAGTACACCAACCCCTCCGTGCAGCACGTGCCGTTGGAGACCCACGTCGCCATCGTCGAGTGGAAGGCGGCGGACGAGGTGACCATCTGGTCGAGCGCTCAGTCCCCGTTTACTCTCAGGGATCTCTTCTGCCGCGCGTTCAAGCTGCCGCACAACAAGGTGAGGGTGGTCGTTCCCCACGTCGGTGGCGCTTTCGGCGGCAAGGCAGGGATCCACCTCGAGCCTCTCCTGGCCTGCCTTTCCCGCAAGGCCGGTGGAAGGCCGGTGAAGTTCCAGGCCACCCGGGAGGAGGAGTTCAGCCTCCTGCCCTGCCGGTGCGCGCTCACCTACCGGATCAAGACCGGCGTCGGTGCCGACGGCCGTATCACCGCGCAGAAGCTGCTCATGTACTGGGACGCCGGCGCATACGCCGACTACGCCGTCAACGTCACGCGCGCCTCCGCGTACTCAGCGGCAGGCCCCTATGACGTCCCCAATGCCTGGGTGGACGCCTACACGATCTACACCAACAAGCCGTGGGGCACGGCCTACCGTGGATTCGGGCACGTGGAGTTCTTCTGGGGCCTCGAGAGGCACATGGAGCTCGTCGCCCAGGTCATCGGGATGGACCCTCTGGAGTTCCGCAAGAAGAACCTCCTGAAGCCGGGCTCGACCACGCTGACGGGCGAGAGGATCAACGAGCACACAGGCAGTCCCCTCAAGTGCCTGGAGGCAGCGGCCAAGGCCATCAACTACGGCCGGCTCACTCCTGAGGAGGAAGAGCGCCAGGCGCGCACGGGCCGCAGGATTGGCAAGGGGATCGCGACACTCCATAAGGCTCCGGCGATGCCGAGCTTCACGACGACGGCAGCAGTCATCAAGATGAACTCGGACGGGTCGGTTGTAATCAACGTCGCGCTCACCGAGATCGGCCAGGGCACGGCGACCGTCGTCACTCAGATGGCGGCGGACCGTTTGCGCTTCCCCGTCAGCCGGGTGAAGGTTGCAGTCGAGCGGGACACGGACAAGGACCCTTTCGACTGGCAGACGGTGGCATCGAAGGGGCTCCTCCTCACCGGCAACGCGGTGATTGCCGCCTGCGACGATCTCCTGCGACAGGCGTACTCGGACGCGGCCCAGGTGTTGCGCGCCCAGACGACGGACCTTGACCACGATGCGGAGAGGATCTTCGTCAAACAGCGCCCGGAGGAGTCGGTGACATTTTCCGCCTTGTCGATCGGGTACGTCTATCCCAACGGCAACGGAATCGGTGGCCCGTTGATCGGTCTGGGCCGCTACACCGCGCAGGGCTTGACCGGCCTCGACAAGGAAACCGGGCAAGGGCTACCCGCCCTGGACTGGACCTACGGCGCCCACGGCGTGATCGCGGAGGTCGACCGGGACACCGGTGAGTACAAGGTGATCAAGATCGCGTCGGCCTTTGACGTGGGCAAGGTGATCAATCCCGGCACCATGCGCGGCCAGTGCATCGGAGGCATGATCCAGGGCCTGGGAACGGCCGAGTGCGAGAGCTACGTCTACGACGACCAGGGCCGCCTGCTCAACCCGTCGCTCACCGACAACAAGATCCTCACGGCGAAGGACCTTCCCGAGGAGATCGAGTGCATAGCCGTCGAGACTCCCCAGCTCGATGGGCCGTTCGGCGCGCGGGGGGTCGGCGAGCACCCGATGATCTCAGTGGCGCCGGCGCTCGCCAACGCCATCCACGACGCGACGGGCGCCGAGTTGACGCACATGCCCGTCCGCTTTGAGGACGTGTGGCGGGCGATCCACAACAAGCAGCCGATCGACACCTGGGTCACCAAAGCGCCCGCCGACTCTTAGCCCGACGCAGCCGGCACCGTCAGCCACCCGCCGGTGACGTGACGACCTCAACCGCCGCCTGGCGTCGGTGGCCACGCGGCCAGTTCACGGTCTCCCACGAGCCGCAGGAAGCCCGCGGGGCCGTCATGGCGATCGGCGAGACCGGCGAGGTGGCCGGCTTCTGATCGATCCCGGCATCGGCGAGGCCATTCCTCTACGATCGCTACCACGAGGCGATGGAGCCCGGTGGATTCAACCGCAATTCGCGTAGACCCTGAAGTGGCGCGCGGGAGAGGGGACAGAATCATGCCAGGAGATGAAGGCATCTATGGGGGACGCATGCCCACTCGAGAGGGCGATAGGTCTCTCGAGATGCGTGGCATGGCCCCGATACCCATCGAGAATCGATATGGTGGTCTTCACCGCATCTTCACGGTTTGGTTCGGTCCTAATCTCGTGCCTGCGGCATTCTTCATCGGGGTTGTCGCGATCAGCCTTGGAATCGGGTTCTGGCTCGGGCTCATTGCGATCGTTGTCGGCACAGTTCTCGGCGCACAGCTGGTGTCCATTATGTGTACATGGGGACCGCGCACGGGAGTGGCACAGCTGCCTTTGGCGCGGTTGCAATTCGGGAAGACGATCCTGGTTCCCGGACTGCTCATGTGGCTGTCGACCATCGCGTGGGATGCCCTCAACGGGATCTTCGGCGCTGAGGCGGTCCATCTCCTGATCCATGTCCCGTTCTGGATCGGGCTACTGATAGTGCTGGCCATGCAGGGAGTACTGGGTATCTTCGGCTACGAGTTCATGCACCAGTTCGAGAGGTGGGGATCGATCGTCCTCGGGATCATGTTTGTGGCGATAACAGTCAAGATCGCTCAGATCGGCGACTTCCACGCGGCGTCCACGGTCCACGGAGGCGGCGAGGTGGGCATGTTCATCCTCATGGTGACCATCGCGGCGAGCTTCGTCATAGCGTGGGCCGCATACGCGTCGGAGTACAGCCGGTACATGAAGCCGGGCACCTCTCGCTCCGGAATCTATTGGATGACACTCGCGGGTAATACTCTCGCCTCGGTGTGGCTCGAGATCCTCGGTCTCGCAGCCGCGTCATTCTTCCTTAGTGGGCACGAGACTTCTGGCGGGATCCAGCACTTGCTCGGAGGCGGGGTCCTCGGGGGGCTCGCGCTGGTGGCGATCTGGATCGGGACGGTGGCCGTCAATGCCATGAACGACTACTCGGGTTCCTTCGCTCTCCAGGCCGCAGGTTTCCGCATTCGACGGCCGATCGTCGCCGTTGTCGTCACCGTAGTGGCGTTCTTCTTGACGCTGTGGCTCAATACCGGCACCTTTGCCACCAAGTTCGAGAACGTGTTGTTGTTCATCACCTACTGGATTCCCCCCTTCGCTGCGATCCAGATGGTCGACTGGTGGCGTAAGCGGGGTCACATGAACGTGCATGACGTCATCGGCGCGGCCCTGAAGCCCGGTTGGGACGCCCTGATCGCGCTCTTGGTGGGATTCGGCGCCGCCGTGCCCTTCATGGACACGAGCTTGTATGAGGGGCCGGCTTCCTCCAATTGGCTTGATGGAGGCGACGTCGCCTTCGCCGTCGGGTTCGTCGTTGCTCTGGTCGTGTACGGCGGCATCCGGCGGGTGGCGACCGGTACCATGCGCGACTCCGTCAGCGACGTCCAGGAGGCCGGTCCTTCCCTGGCAGCAAGCGGGAGTGCGATGGGCATTACTGGGGCGTCGGATTGATCGATCTGCGGGGCTGCTGGTCGCTCGCAGGGCCTCGTTTGTGAGCTGATGGGCCTTGGTTGGCTGCATGGCCCGGTCGCGAGAGCACTCGGCGGGATTGGCCTGACCTGGTTGGCTGGTTCGGTCATCGCCGGTTGCGACCATCTTGTGAGGGTCCCACCGGGTAGGCAGCGATCGTTCTTGCCGAGATCCGGCCGATTCCAGTGAAAGAGGGTGTGTGATGCAACTTGTGATCCGCAACGGCCGGCTGGCCGTCCCTGGCGCTTGTCCCGAGGGATTGGTCGACCTGCTCATCGACGCGGGCCGTTTCGCCGCGGTGGAGCGGGCTGGAGTCCGGGTCGACGACGTCGCCCAGGAGATCGACGTGAGCGGGGCCATGCTCAGCCCTCCTTATGTCGAGCCGCACGTGCACATGGACACCTGCCTGACTGCAGGTGAGCCGAGGTGGAACGAGAGCGGCACCTTGTGGGAGGGGATTGCGTGCTGGTCCGAGCGAAAGGCGACGCTCACCCATGACGACGTCGTCGCTCGGGTCAACGAGGTGCTCCGCTGGCAGGTCGCCAATGGCGTCTTGCACGTGCGCAGTCACGTCGATACAACCGATCCGTCACTCATCGCCCTCGACGCACTGATCGAGATCCGAGGGCGCGTTCGGGACGTGGTCAACCTCCAACTCGTGGCGTTTCCCCAGGAAGGCATCGTTTCGTTTCCCGGCGGCGACAAGCTGATCGCGGAGGCTGCCCGCCGTGGCGTCGACGCGATCGGGGCGATCCCGCATTTCGAGGACACCCGCGACGACGGGGTCCGTTCGCTCGAGATCGCGGTCTCGACCGCGCTGGAGGCAGGGTTGCTCGTCGATGTGCACTGCGACGAGATCGACGACGAGCAGTCGCGCTTTGTCGAGGTGCTCGCCACGCACGCGATGCGCACCGGGCTGAGGGGACGGGTCACGGCCAGCCACACCACTGCGATGGGGAGCTACAACGCCGCCTACAGTTACAAGCTGCAGCGGATCCTGTCCCGGGCCGGGATCAACCTGGTCTGCAACCCGATGGTGAACCTTCACCTCCAAGGCCGCTTCGACGCCTATCCCAAGCGGCGAGGGTTGACTCAGGTGAAGGAGATGCTCGGAGCCGGAGTCAACGTGGCCTTCGGCCATGACGACGTGATGGATCCCTGGTTCCCGATGGGCACCGCCAACCCGCTCCAGGTTGCGCACGTCGGTGCGCTGGCCACCCAGATGACCTCGCCGGCTCAGATCGCCGAGTGCTTTGCCATGGTCACCACGCGAGCGGCTGAGGCTCTCTCGCTGGGCGACTCCTACGGGATAGCGGCCGGCCGGCCTGCAAGCCTCATCGTGCTGCCGGCGACCGATCCGTTCGACGCCGTGCGACGCCAGGTTCGACCGTGGTACGTCATCGCCCACGGCCGGATCGTGGCCGAGACTTCTCCTGTGGCCGCCACCTTGACCTGGCCGGGAGAAGCCGCCGAGAAGATCGACTTCGTGCGTCGGCGCGACCTCAACGAGGCAACCTGGCCGCGCTGAGCGCCATGAGGTGCCGGGGGAGATCCGAGTCAGCTCCCCCGGCACCGGTTGCAAGTGTGCGTGGCCTTCCTTCGCTGCAAGGCCGCCCTCTAGACCTCTGCGCGGACCCCCGGAACAGAATCGGCATGCACCTCAGGCTTCAGTCAGGGTTTGCGATCGCGATCCATCCCGCCCAACGGTTCGCCTCCGGTGCGAGATCGGCGTTGTCCATACCCATGCCGGTGAGCCAGAGGTCTGGCGCCTCGAAGCCGTACATGGCAAGACTGCACTTGACGGGCGGCTTCTTGAGCTTTTTCACCAGCACAATCCGCTCGACGTTCTCCGCGCCGTAACCGTACAAGTGACGCTCGGTAAGGTCAGTGGTGCCGCCACCGTCGACGAGGTCGTCGAGCAGAACGACGTGGCGACCTGTAAGCACCCTGTAATCGGGAGGCAGGTCAGTGACGAGGTGCGGCTTTCCCGGCTCGCGGCTGGAGCCGTAACGGCTGACGATCATGGACTGAACGTTCGGATGAAAGTGTGGATCATGGTGCTGGATCGCACGCATCAGCTTGGCGGTAAAGGGCAGAGCACCGTTCAGCAGGGCCACAAAGAGCGTGTCGGTGCCTTTGTAGTTCCGAGTGATGTCCACGGCCATCTCCGCAATTCGAGCGTCGACCTCGGACTCGGTGTAGAGGATCTCCTTGTACAAGGAAACCTGCGTCATGCCTGGTTCTCTATCTTCGGGCACATTGCTCCTCAGATACATGGCGCCGCTCACGAGACAGCTCTCAATCGACGCTTCCTGTGCTGATGTCCCCTTCGGGGCCAACGACCAGCCTTCTCGAGCGATCCTACGCGGCAGCTTCCCCAGCCGGCGGCAACAGGCCTGGATCGCGGTCGCTGCTGGGGGGGGGGCCTCGTCGCTCCCTTCCCCCTTTCAGTGGACTCGCGCAGGGCCGGTGCTTCGGCCAGGGCGAGCTCAGGGCCCGGTCAGTAACGGGACTGTAACTTCGGTGACGAAACCGAGATGTCTTGTTGCCGGACACGTCATCAGTGAGGTGGAACAGGACACGGTCATCCAGCTCTTACACGGCCAATCTTTCCCACATGTTCGGCCGTTGAGCCCGAGTCGAGGCTCCGGGCGCCTCATAGTCGCGTGGCGGGCGACGCACAACGAAACGCTCGCGCTCGGGATGCTGATCCCCGCATGCCATGACTCTGGTTCCGCGGTCAGCGAGGTCCCGAGCAGATCGAGGGTGAGATAATGCGCCCGTGGTCGTACGAGCGGGTGACGGCCGGGACCTTGGCGTGGCCGTGCTGCGGGCCAACCTGCTTGGCCCGTTCTCGATAACCCTTGGGGAAACCAGCGCGGGCCCCTGGGCCCGGCCGAGCGCCAAACGCCTCTGCGAGCTGCTGCTCGTCAGCGGCGGGCGGCGGGTCGGCAGGGAGGTGGCGTGCGAGGCGCTGTTCCCCAATCTCGGTCCCGAGCAGGCCGCCAATGCCTTGTCCAAGGCGCTCTCGATGGTGAAGGGGGCCCTCGCCGCGCTCGGCGACCCTGCTCATGACCTCGTACGCGCCGATCGCGGCCATATCTGGATCGACCCGGAATGCGACCTTGAGGTCGACCTGGACATCGTCGACGAGCTGTTGCGCCTCGGACTCGACATGGAGCAAGGTGCTCTGCGCGACGACACGCTGGCCCGGGCGCTTGCGTTTCCGGGCACGCTTCTTGAGGACGAGCCGTACGAGGATTGGGCGCTGCGTCCGCGGGAACGCTTGGAATGGGCACGCCAGGAAGCACGCCTCGCCCTGGCACGCGACCGCTCAAAGGGCTTCGGCTGCTCGAGGCCAGAATCTGTGGTCGCGTCCTGGGAGTCATGCCTGTCCGCCGACCCGACCTGTGAAGAGGCCGCGTCGTCGCTGATGCAGATCTATGCCGCCCAGCAGCGCCGGTCTCTGGTGGCCGACACCTACGAGCGCTGTCGGCGTGCGCTCGACGAGCTAGGCCTGGCGATGTCGCCGGCCCTGGAGGAGATCCACGCCGGCGCGGTCCGCGAAGCGTCGCCTTCGCCCGCCCGGGGTGCTGCGATCGAGGCGCTCCGGGCGACCCCGGTGCTCGTTCGTGAGGAGCGCAAGCTGGTGAGCATGCTCTTCGCCGAGCTGGCGTTCCCGTCCGGGGCGGCAAGGCTTGACCCCGAGGACCTGCGGGAGGTTATCGGCAACGCCTTGGTCGAGGCGATCTCCCAGGTCGAGTCGCTCGGTGGGACCGTGACGTCGGTGTCGGGCAGCGGCCTGGCGGCGCTCTTCGGTGCCCCCGATGCGCACGAGGACGATCCAGAACGGGCGGTGCGAGCCGGGTACCGTGTCGTCACGGCCGCCAAGAACTCCGCGGAAAGACTGATCGTTCGCATCGGCGTCGAGTCGGGGCCGGCTGTTGTCGGGCCGATCGGCGGTGGGGGACGGGTGGAATACGGGGCGGTCGGCGAGGTAGTGGCGGTCGCCGCGGCGCTGCAGATCGGCGGCCCGGCCGGGTTCTGTGCTGGTCGGTCCTGCCACCCGCGCTGCCACTGACGACCGGTTCGAGTGGGGGCCGAGCGACGAGCTGACGAGACCGGGCGGCGCCAAACCACTGGTCGCCTGCTACCTGGAGCGACCAAGAGCCCATGTTCTCGGACACCTCGCCGGGCGACACCTCGCAGGCCAGGCAGCGCTCGTGGGCCGGGATGCCGACCTGTCGGTGCTCTCTGACTCCCTGCGCCAGGCGATCTCGGGAAAGGGGGGGATTGTCCTGGTGGTCAGCGAGCCGGGTCTCGGCAAGACGCGCCTCATTTCGGAGTGCCGCAAGCGGTTCATGGCCTGGGTCGGGGCGGGATCGGGTCGTTTGCCGCTGTGGCTCGAGGGCCGAGGCGCCTCCTACGCCTCGTCGACTCCCTACGGGCTCTACCAGCAGCTGCTGTCGGACTGGATCGGGGTGGCACCGGAGGAGGGAGAAGAGGTGCGCCGCCCCGCGCTCGACCGGGCGATGCGGGCGGTCTTCGCCGGTGAGGATGCCCCGGTCGGCCTCCTCGCCCGAATGATGGGCCTCGGTGCCGGTGACGAGACGGCCCGCCTCTCGCGCCTAAGCCCCGAGGAACTGCAGCGAGCGACCTTCGGGGCGCTGCGAGCGCTGATCTCCCGTCTAGCGGCCTACGGTCCAACTGTGCTCGTGCTGGAAGACCTCCACTGGGCCGACCCCACCTCGATCCGGCTCACCGAGGAGATTGCCGGACTTGTGCGCGACGGCCCGCTCCTCGTGCTGCTCACCCACCGTCCCGAGCCCGACCCCGGAGTAACGGCGCTTGAGGATGCGCTGGTGCAGGATGGCGCTATCACTGTCCGTCGAGTCGAGCTCACTCCCCTTTCTGAGGGCGACGAGCGGGAACTCGCGCGCTCCTTCCTGGGCGACGAAGCCCCCGAGGAGGTCGTCGAGGCGGTACGGAAGGGTGTGGAGGGAAACCCTCTCTTTCTCGAGGAGCGGTTGGCGTCTCTCGTCGAGACCGGCGCAGTGTTCCGGGACGAATACGGGTGGCGGCTCGACCCGAGCGTGCGCGGCGAGGTCCCCGAGGCGCTCGAGCGACTGATCCGCTCCCGGGTGGACCGGCTGAGACCACCGGCGCACGACGCCGTGGTCGCTGCATCCGTGCTGGGAGCGGAGTTCGGCCTCTCGGCCCTCAAGGCGGTGACCGATATCGATGGCCAGCTCGAGGAGGTCGTGGCCGAGCTGTGCGCAGCCGGCCTCCTCGCCGAGGTGCCCAGGCAGGCCGAGCGCGCATACCGGTTCCGACACGCACTGATGCAGGAGGCGACTTACAAAGGGCTGTTGCGGGCGCACCGGCGGCAGCTGCACGCCCGAGCGGCGTGGAGTGTCGAGGAATCCTCTTCCGACCGCCTGGAGGAGGTGGCAGCCCTGCTCGGCCACCACTACGCCGCCGCCGGAGAGCGCCACCGCGCCGTGCACCACCTCGGAGTGGCCGGCGACCACGCCGCCTTCGCCTTCGCCAACGAAGAGGCGATCTCCTCCTATCGGGAGGCCTTGTCGATCCTGACCGAGGATCCTTCGGGTGCCGATTGGACCTCGAAGGCGTCGGTGGAGCTGCGTGCCAAGCTCGCTGAGGTGCTGTGGCGTACAGGTCGCCACAACGAGTCTCGGGAGACGTTCGACGAAGCGCTGCGCCTGGTGAAGCCCGAAGAGTCGCTGCTCACCGCCCGCCTCCAGGTACGCCTTGGGCGGCTGGAGATGGCCGACCACCGCTACGGTGCGGCAATCGCCGCTTTCGACGCCGCCGAATCGCTGTTGGGTGATGACCCCGGAGGCCAGGACCAGGCGCGGATGGATCTCTGGCTGGAGCTCCAGCTGGACGGCCGAGCGCCTCTCTACTACTGGCGCAACGAGCCGTCGCTGGGTATGGCGGTCCTCGAGGCTGCCCGTCCGGTCGTCGAAACCAGGGGAAGTGTGGCCCAGAAGCAAGCTTTCTACGTGTCGCTAGTGTTGGAGCGGACCCGTGAGACTCGCTACCGGATCGACGACGAGATCCTCGCCAACGCACGAGCGGCGCTGGCAGCGGCGGAGGAAGTTTGTGGTGAGCACGACCTCGCCTGGGCGATCTTCATGATGGGCTTCTCCCTGCTCTGGCGCGGCGAGCTCGATGAGGCCCAGGAAAGGCTGGAGATGTCGCTCGCGGTTGCGGAGCGAACCGGTGACGTCGTACTTCGGGCGAGGGCGCTCTGCTACCTGAACGTGGCCGCCCTGCGACGGCACGACGTGGACACAGTGCGGCGTCTGGCCCCCGAAGCCATGGCTGCCGGAGCGGCGGCGGACTACCCGGAATATGTCGCTGCGGCGACAGCCACCCTGGCCTGGGTGGCGTGGCAGGACGAGCGTTTCGAGGACGTGGTGGCACTTGGCGAGGAGGCGCTGGAGCTGTGGGGGACCACCATCGTCTCCTACTCCTGGTATTGGCTGTGCCTGTGGCCGATTATCGCCGTGCGGCTTCGCGCCAGGCAGATCGCTGACGCGGTTGACGCCAGTCGTCAGCTCCTGGCGCCACCGCAACAGCGTCTCCCCGACGAGCTCGAGTCGCTACTGGAAGCAGCCGGGGCTGCCTGGGAGCAGGATGAACCGCAAGTCGCAGGCGACAAACTGGCCGAAGCGCTCCAACTGGCGGTGACCCTCGGTTACGCGTGAGCACCGGCGGGACACGACAAGCTCGCGGCTGACGGGCTGTGGCGAGTGGAGCCGCCCGATCACCGGCAAAGGGCGAACAGGCGCGAAGAGCGGTGTTCGCTCAGCCGGCGAGGGCGCTGGGAAAACGGGTCTCGAAGTCGAGAACCGTCGCATGGGTAGGGGTGATGCTGATCCTCGTCCAAGCCAGGCCCATTTCCTCGAGCTGGGCTATCCAGGCAGATCCCTGTTCCGGGCCAAAGTAGCGTTCGGCGGCGGCCGCGTACTCCGGCACGACGCCGTCGGACTGCTCGACAGTTGCGGTGCCGCGGAACAGGAGCGTGTGGTAGGGCCAGGACGAGCCGTCGATGGTCACGGCTACCTCGGGTCGAGAAGAAAGCATCTTTACCTTGGGGGCCTTGGACGGAGAAGCGACCACCACCTCGGTTCCCGTCCAGTGGAACCAGATGGGAACCACCCGGGGGGTTCCGTCCCGCCACGTGTATGCCAGCCTCGCCAGTTCCCTGGAAGCCAGCAGTTCCTGTGCAACCTGGTCATTCAGCACATCGAGGACGGCCATATCTTCATCTCCCTTTTCGGGACACCGGCGTGACCTGGCCAAACCGTAGCTCACCGCGTTTGCCAAGATCTTCCCAACCGATGACGCGGGTGTCGAGGCCATGGAGTGGCCCCTTGAACAATTCTGGAAGCGGCATGCCTGCACCTTGGGCGTCCCAAGCCGGCTCGGACGCGAGTGCCAGTAAAGGCACTTGCCTGACTCCATTTCAGCCGCCCGAGCAGAAAGAGTGGCTACTTCCACCATGGAGAAGGAGCCCGCTGGCGGCGAGCTCCTTCTCCATGGTGTGTCGCAGTGGTGGGACCAGCCGGGTCACCCGGCGGGTCCGGTTCCTGTTAGCTCCGCCCGGCCCACCACACCTTGCCTGTCTCGGTGTGACGGATGTAGGGGAACGTGGTGGCATCGGCGGCCCAGGTGCCGTTACCTTGCAGGCCGGCGTAGGCTCCGGTGCCCCCCGTGATCAGCCAGGTGCCAGTTCCTTGGTAGGGCGCGACCTTGGCTGACGCGGCCGTGGTGAGGTTGTAGACGCCCGAAAAGCTGATAAAGATCTGGCCTTTCGCACCGGTGATGGTGTGCACGGCGTAGACGGTGGAGAGCGTGTTGGTCGGGCTCGGTGGCGGGACCATTAGGTAGCCGCCGACAGGCGCTGCGTTACCGCACTTGCCACTTGCCGGGGACGCTGTCGATGTCACCGCGTAGGTGGCATCGTTCCAGGTGGGCCTGCCGCCCTGGTCCGTGATCGCTCCGGTGACCTTGAAGCAGGCCAGGACGGTGGCGGAGAGCCCGTTGGTGCTCGGATTGGCATGCAGCCAGGACTGGATGGTGATGGCGCCGGATTGGCGCTGGTTCTTCGCGCCGGCAGCGCCGGCGGCGGTCACCTGCACCACGGCTAACGGGACAAGCACAACGACCACCGCTGCAGCCAGTGTGGCAATAGTCCATTTCTTCATTGAGTTTCCCTTCAGTTCCGGATCGGGTCGGTCTGATCGCCGACACCGCCAGCTTGAAGGAGCCCTCTTCCCAAAACCTTCCCACGGCGGAAGCTATCGGAGGGCCGTCGGCGTTGCCGCCACTTCCGGGTTCAACAAGGTGGCGAGAGGTTTCACAACGTGGCCTCTTACAAGGAGTCCTGGCCCAACAATTGTTGGGAGAGCTGTTGGGGCACGACAGCTGAGCGTTGTTCGTTAGCCTCGCAAGGCCGCTACCAGGACTTACCCGGAGTCCGTGAGCACGTGAGCCCGAGATGGGATTCGAACCCATGACCTGCGCATTACGAGTGCGCTGCTCTACCACTGAGCTACCCGGGCGGTTGTTTCGATGACCTGGTGCCGGGTCGACTAGTAGCGCAGCGGCCCTGGCCCGGTCATCGTAGGCGACAAGCCGCCCAGCGGGACACTGCGCTGCTCACGGGGTCGCTGGTCGTTGCGGGTGGTCAGAGCGCTCGGCGCCGGTACCGGCGGACTGAGACCGGTGCAAGTACGGCGAGTATGCCCAGCGACCACACGACCGCCCAGAAGACCGTGGAGCTCGTTTGGCCGGTGCTCACGACGGTCGTGAAGGGTGGGAAGACCAAGTCTGGCTTGGGCGCTCCCGACATGAGATCACGCGCAGCGTTGACGAGGATGGTCACCGGCTGATGTTCGGCAAATGCCTGCAACCAGCCGGGCATCGACTGAAGAGGTACGAACGCCGAAGACGCAAAGGTGAGCGGGAACAGCAACGGGAACGACATCAGCTGCGCCGTTTCGCTGTTGGGTGCCGACAGCCCGATGAACGCGAAACCCCAGCTGAGTGCGTAAGCGAAGAGCAGGAGAAGCACGATTCCGAACAGGTACTCGCCCACGTTTGTCCCGATGCGGAAGCCCACGGCGTAGCCCACTGCGGTCATGAGGGCCATCACGAACAGATTGCGGCACAGGTCGGCCGTCGTCCGGCCGGCGAGAACCGCCCACCGTGACATTGGGAGCGCGCGGAACCGCTCGATCAGGCCCTTGTGCAGGTCCTCGGCGAGACCGATCGACGTGCCGATCGACCCGAAAGCGACGGTCTGGACGAATATGCCCGGCAGCAGGAACTGCACGTAGTGGTAGCCAGGCGTCGGGATCGCACCCCCGAACACGTAGCGGAACAGCAGGACGAACATGATCGGCTGCACACTGGAGAAGAAGATCGCCTCCGGTACGCGCGTATAGCCGATGAGGTTGCGCTTGGTCACCGTCAGCATGTCGGCGATGGCCCAGTAGAGCCGACCGCCCGATGGTGACGAACCCACAGCAGGGACGTGCGGGGTCGGGAACGTTGTCGTGGTCATCAGCTTCGGGCTCTCCTGTTTCTTTGCCGGCGGCCAGCCGGGCTCGGCGGGTTTTCCACTCCTTCGGCCAGTTCGGCTTCGGCGCGATGTCCGGTGAGAGAAAGGAACACATCGTCGAGACTGGGTTCACGCAGCGCGAGCGTTGTCGGGGCGATGCCTTCGGCTTCGAGAATCCTCAGCGCTTCAGTGACGATGCGAGGACCGTCGTTCACGTTGACTTCGACCGTGCGGCCGTACACGACGGGGGCCTTTTCGTTCACCGTCTTGAGCGCCTCCGCGGCACGAAGTGCGGTCCTCTCGTCGTCGAGACCGAGGTCGAGAACAGTCACGCCCATGTTCGCCTTCAAGGTGGCCGGCGTTCCCGCCGCGATGACCTTGCCATGGTTGATGACCACCAGGTGCTCGGCGAGCCGGTCGGCCTCCTCCAGGTATTGAGTCGTGAGGAGCACTGTCGTGCCCTCTGCGACGAGACCTTCGATCATGGTCCACACATCCGCTCGGCTCGCCGGGTCCAAGCCGGTGGTCGGCTCGTCGAGAAAGAGCACTCTCGGGTGGGCAACGAGCGAGGCGGCGACGTCGAGGCGTCTGCGCATCCCTCCGGAGTACGTCTTGGTCGGCCGGTTCGCCGCGTCAGTGAGGCCGAACTGTTCGAGAAGCGACGACGAGCGCTCTTTCAGCTGCGCTTTGGCCATGTGGTTGAGCCTTCCGACCATCCAGAGGTTTTCCGCGCCGGTGAGGTTCTCGTCTACCGCCGCGAACTGGCCGGCGAGCCCGATCAGGGTGCGCACGAGGTCAGGCTCGGCCGTGACATCGTGACCGAGCACCCGGGCCACCCCGTTGTCGGGCTGGAGCACAGTCGTGAGAATCCGAACGGCGGTGGTCTTGCCCGCCCCGTTCGGACCGAGCAACCCGAAGATCGTGCCTGGTTCCACGCCGAAACTGACTCCGTCGAGAGCCCGCACAGTGTGGCCGAAGGTCTTGTGCAGGTCCTCCAGCTGGATTGCCAACGTCATCGGTGATCTCCTCGTGGACGTGCCAACCGCCGTCGACCAGTCAGGCGGAGGCCAGCCGTCCAGTATTTAGTGCTAAGTACTCTAGGGAAGAAAGCAGGTGGCGCGCGCGAAACAACGCAAGCGCAGTGTAAGAGTTGTCCCGCGCACTTCGTTCGTGCGCTCCGATCAGTAGTTGAGCGGGCGACCGGCTGCCAGGTTGGCGAGCAGAGCGACAAGCTCGGCACGGGAGACCTTGCCGAGCACCTCGCCCAAGATGTTGCCGCGTGCGCTGACGAAGACAGTAGCCGGTAGGTCGCCTACGCCGAAACGGGTCGCCAAGGCGATGCTCGCCACGCCGGGTGCCTCGGCGACGGGATAGTCCGCCCCGGCCCGGCGCACCATGGCAAGGGCGGTCGCGGGCGACGGGTCATTGATGTCGATCCCGAGGAAGTGGATCTTCATAAGCTCCTTGTCGGCGACCGAGGCGAAGGTCACGAGCTCGGCTTGGCAGGCGACGCAAGTGGACTGGAACCAGTTCACTGCCGCCGGACCATTCTCGAGCACTGCGGAGGTGACCCGCGCCCCACTGCCGAGGCGAGCGAGATCGAAGCCTGGAGCTCTGGCCGGAGACCTGTAGAGGACGAGGTTCGCGTACTTTGACCCCGGGACCTCACGGGAGATCACCGTTGCGTAGACGACGAACGCGAAACCGGCCAGCACCAACGCGATGAGGCCGGCCACGGTCGCGTGCCTCCGGCGCCGGGCGACGTCCTCGGGTTGGCGCCGAGCTGCTCGGCCACCGGTCGGGCAACCGGGCGGTTCCTCACCTCCGGGTCGGGTCTCACGGCCCACCGCTGCATGGTAGTTCCGCGGCTGGCGCCGCCGGCATTCGGGACTTGGCTCCCGCCGCCTCTTATTGTGGCGTTGCCGCCATGGAAAGAGGCGGGCCGGGGAAGAGAGAGGAGGCAAGCGATGAGCGTGTTGGCCGTCGACGTGGGTACCAGTGGCGTCCGTGCTGCAGTCGTGCGGCCGGACTCCTCGGTCGAGCACGTACATCAGCGCCAGGTGCTGCCTAGCTCGCCCGCACAGGGCTTCGTGGAGTTCGACGCGTCCGAGATCGCAAACGCGGTTCTCGAGGTGTCGATGGCAGCACTCGCCAGAGGCGGGAGAGTCGACGCCGTGGGAATCAGCAGCCAGCGGGCGTCGACGGTTGTCTGGGACCGCGTGACGGGCGACCCGGTCGGTCCCGGGATCGGCTGGCAGGACCTCCGTACTGTGGGGTTCTGCCTGGTGTTGCAGGCTCAAGGGATCCGCCTCGCACCGAACCAGAGTGCCACCAAGCTGGCCGTGCTTCTCGACATCGCCGATCCAGACCGGTCGCGCGACTTGTGCGCGGGGACCGTCGACACATGGGTCGCCTGGACACTGTCGCGAGGCAGCCTGCATGTTTCTGACCGGAGCAACCTGGCCGTCACCGGCCTACTTGACGGCAATGCCCAGGAGTGGGACGACGTCGTGCTGGAGGCGCTGCGCATTCCGCGTCGAGTCCTGCCGCGCCCGGTCGACTCCCTTGGCGTGCTTGGCGAAGCGAGCGCGTTGCCGGGCGCACCTCCGATCGCTGGTCTGGCCGGCGACCAGCAGGCCTCGCTCGTCGGTCAGGGTTGTGTCCGGCCCGGCCTTGCCAAAGCGACGTTCGGCACGGGCGCCATGTTGGACCTCTGCGTCGGCGGCGAGCGGCCTGCTTTCCCTCGACGTGGGCCGGGCGGGACTTTCCCGATCGTGGCCTGGAGTCAAGCAGGCAGCATCACCTGGGGCATCGAGGCCATCATGATGTCGGCGGGCAGTTGTGTCGAATGGCTGCGAGACGACCTGGGCGTTGTGTCGTCGGTCGCAGAGTCGGACGATCTGGCGGCCTCGTGTGCTGACTCGGGTGGGGTCTTCTTCGTGCCGGCACTCCTCGGTCTCGGCACGCCTGTATGGGACTACGGGGCGCGAGGCACCTTGCTCGGGCTCACCCGGGGTTCGGGGAGGGCCGAGGTCGTTCGCGCGGTACTGGAAGGGGTCGCGCAGCGCGGCGCCGACCTTCTCGAGGCGGCCGAGACCGACTCGGGCCTGTCGATCGGGACCCTCCGCATCGACGGAGGCATGAGTGCGAACCGCACGTTCACCCAAGCGCTCGCGAACGCCATCGGCCGTCCGGTCGAAACCTCCGCGGTCACCGAGGCGACGACGCTTGGCGCTGCGTACCTGGCTGGGGTCGCGGTCGGTACCTGGGCGAGCCTCGAGGAAGCGGCTGCTGAGCTTCAACCACGGACCGTCGTCGAGCCCACGCGGCGCGTCGACCGCCAGCGTTGGCTCGAGGCCCGCGACAGGGCGCTGCGGACAGTTCCCGAGCTCTCCGACCTCGACTTCTGAATCGGCGCCTCGTGCCGGTTCAGAAGCGGTCGGCTGCTGCAGCCGGCTCAGTTGAGGGCGGTCTCCTTCCTCGACCCGGCGTCGTCAGCCTGGGCTCCAACCGGTGCTGTGGCGTCCCTGTCCGCAGCAGCCGCCTTGCGTTGCTTTCGGCGTGGGGGCCGCAGGCCGGGGCGGAACAAGGTGAACAGCAGCAGGCCGAACACGATTGCGGCAAACGGGATGATGGCGTTTGACGCCTTCGCGAACAGCGGGAACAACACGAAACCGGATAGCGCTGCGGTCCAGGTCCACAGGATCACAACCGTGCGGCGGGGCCCGTGCCCGAGCCGCACGAGCCGGTGGTGCACATGGTCGTTGTCCGGGGTGTCGATCCCAGTGCCCTTGGCCACGCGCCGGATGTACGCGAAGGCCATGTCGGAGATCGGGACTCCGAGGATGAACAGCGGGAGGAACAGCGGCGCATAGAAGAAGTAGGTCTGCCCGCTCACCCCCTCGGTCCGGCCTCCAATCTCCATCGTGGCCGCAGCCATCAACAGTCCGAGGAACAGTGCACCGGCATCACCCATGAACACCTTTGCCGGATTGAAGTTGTGCGGGAGGAAGCCGAGGCAGACCCCGCAGGTGATGACGGCGATGAGGGGTCCGACGTTGGTCGTCTGCAGCGCGCCGAGCTCCACGAGTCGCAGGCCGTAGACCGCGAGCGCGCCCGAGGCGATCGCGACAATTCCGGTCGCGAGGCCGTCGAGGCCGTCGATGAGGTTGATCGCGTTGGTGATGCCGATCACCCACAAGGCCGTGATTAGTGGAGTGAGGTCCGAGGAGAGCACTACGGTGCCGGCGAGAGGGATCTTCAGCCAGAACATCGTGGCGCCGAGGAACACCAGGCACATCGCTGCCAGCACTTGGCCCGCCACCTTCGCCGGAGCGGAGATTTCACGGGCGTCGTCGAGCAGCCCTACACCGAGGATGACCGCCGCGCCGAGCACGACGCCGAGAGGCTCGGAGGAACCCTGGAAGATCCCGTTCAGGCTCCCGACGTGATTGGCGACGATCATCGCGGCGAGGAAGGCGAGGAACATTGCGAGACCGCCACCGTAGGGGACGGGCTGCTGGTGGAGGCGCCGGTCGTCCGGCGCGGCGACGAACGACATGCGAGCGGCGATGCGCTGGAGCGGGAACGTCAACAGGTAGCTGCACACCGCGGCGATGCCCCCTATCAGGGCATAGTCGCCGATCGGTGGCACGACGAGCCCTCGGCTCAGACCACGACCGGCTGGGTCGTCGTCGTGCTGTTGAGGATCGTGGAAAGCGGTACCGCGAAGGCCGGGGGAGCCACGTGGACGGCCTCTCCCCACTTGCTCACCACGAGGCTCGCCGTGAAACCGCCCGCGGCCGTCGTCGGCGGCATCGTGCCACTGAATGCGATGGGGAGGGACGCGGCGCCCTTGGTCACCTCGAGCTCACCGGTCGCGTGGTTCTTGGTCGTGATCCCCTCGCCTGTCCAGGCACCGGCGATCTCGACGACGCTTCGGCCGCCGACCACGACGGTCCTCGCCCTGGTGATGGGCGGCGAGAGGGCGAGCTCTGACATCACCGAGCCAACTGTGAGCGCAGCGGCGGTGCTCTGGTAGACCGAGTCGGACGGCACGACCGAGACCCATCGGCCGGCAGCGGCGGCCGACTGGCGTGCCGTCAAGCTGATGAGCACCTCGATGGCCGTGGCGGCTCCCCGGAAATAGGCCTCGTGCCCGACCAGCTCGATGATCATCGAGGCCTTGACGCCTTGATACGAGACGACGATCGTCTGGGTCCCCGAGGTCTGGGTGACATCGCCGATGATCGTGGTGGTCATCCCGTCCTCGACCGATGTGCTGACGTAGTGCAGTGAGGATTGCGATCCTCCGTGTCGCAGTGCCGCCCTCATCGCCTGAACCGCGGTCGCGTTGCTGCCCGCGGCTGGCGATGCCGGGATGGTCGTCGTCGTGGACGCCTCGGTGCCTGGCACGCTCGAGGTTGTCGTCGAAGTGGCCGACGAGGAGCTGCTGCAAGCCGATGCCCCGACGCCCATGGCGACCACGCCGAGGGCGACGAGCAACTTGTGCACGATTAGAGGCTACCTCCGAGGGCCCGCCGGAGCCCTTGCGCCCCTGTCTGCCGGGCTGCGATCGGGTCACCACAGCCGGGCCCAGCGCTCGGCTCAGCTCAGCCCGGCGGACCTGCAGATGTGATCGGCAATCGCGAGAGCCGCTGTCGCGGCGGGAGAAGGGGCATTGCGAAGGTCCATGATGCTGCCCCTGGAGTCGATCCAGAAGTCGTCGATCAGCGACCCGTCACGAGCCATCGCCTGGGCCCGGATGCCCGCCACGGCAGGCTCCAAGTCGGCGGCGGTCAGTTCCGGGACGTAACGGCGGACAGCGGAGGCAAAGCCCCGCCGGCTCATCGCCTGAGCGATCTCCCGCGCGCCCGCGTGCCAGTTCGATCTTGCGAAACGAGGAAATCCGGGCCAAGTCAGGGTGTCTCGAACGTCCTGCCAGTCGAACGCCGATCTCGCATAGCTGTCGCGCGAGAAGCCAAGAAAAGCGTTCGGCCCAACGAGCACCTCCCCGTGCAGGGTCTTCGTCAAGTGAATTCCGAGGAACGGATATCTGGGATCGGGCACCGGGTACACCAGCCCCCGCACCAGGTGTCGAGCTGCAGGTCGAAGTCGATAGTACGACCCGCGGAACGGAACGATTCGTGGCTCGGCGTCAGCCCCAGACCGAACGGCCACCCGGTCCGATTGAAGGCCCGCGCAAACGATCGCGAAGTCGCAGTCGAAGTATCCGCCATGGCTTCCCGCCAGTTCCAGACGGACAAGGCCGTCCGACCGAGAGAGAACGGACATCACTTCAGTTCCGAGCCAGAGTTGGCCCGAGGTGGCGACCTCCTCAGCAAGAGAGCGGGTCACGGCCGCGAAGTCGACAACGGCCGTCGAAGGAGAGTGGATGGCTCGCACGCCGACGACGTGCGGCTCCAGCTTGCTCAGCGCCGAGCCGTTCACGAGGCGAAGTCCGGGCACCCCGTTCTTCACACCGCGTTCGAACAGGTTCTGGAGTCTCGGCAGCTCTGAACCGTCAACCGCGACGACCACCTTGCCGCACACCTCGACCGGAATAGAGCGTTCCTCGCAGTAACTTCGCAGGAGCCGGCCGCCCGATACGCAAAGCTCCGCTTTTAGCGAGCCGGGCGGGTAGTACAGGCCGGAGTGGATCACTCCGCTGTTGTGGCTGCTTTGATGGGTGCCGACCGCATCCTCCCGCTCGATGACCACGACGCTCGCTGTCGGGTTTGCCCGCAGCAGCCGCCGGGCTACGGCCAAGCCAATGATCCCGGCTCCGACGACGGCCAGCCGTCTCACGTTCCCAAGCCTCGGGCGTCGTGACACGCCGCGAACAAGTCCAAGCCCGTCTCGACCTTCGATTGTCCCTCCGCCCAGGTCGCGTCGGCTATGTCACAATTATGGCCCAGTCACGCCTCCGCGCGCCTTGTGGTACCCAGGTGCGTCGTGGTTAGAGTTGGGACATGGATGCCGTCGACCTTGGCGCTCTCTTGCGGCAGGCCGCAGGGGGAGACGAGCAAGCCTGGGACGTGCTGGTCGGTCGTCTCGCGGGCCTTGTCTGGGCAGTCGCGCGGGGCCACGGTCTCAGTCAGGCAGACGCCGCGGAGATCAGCCGGACGACCTGGCTACGGCTCGCCGAAAGTCTCAACCTCATCACGGACCCCGAACGGCTCGGGGCATGGCTCGCCTCGACCGCCCGGCGCGAGTGTCTCCGCATGTTGAGACGCCAGGAGCGTTGTATCTCAACGGAAGATCGTGTCGACTGGATGTGCGGAGACTGTGGGCTCGAGTTGGTCGACGATCTGGCGAACCGTGGACGAGACGCTGCACTCTGGAGTGCTTTCGAAGCCTTGGAACCGGACTGCAAGGCCTTGCTCCGCGTGATGTTGGCTGATCCGCCGCCGAGCTACGCGGAGCTGAGCGAGGTGTTCGAGATGCCAATCGGCAGCATCGGGCCCACGCGTGCTCGCTGTCTCGATCGGCTGGGTGGCCGAACTACTCTTCGTCCGCTCCACCCTCAGGGTCGTCGCGCCGTTGCGAGCACCGCCAGGGGGAGAGTCTCGTGAACACAGACGACCAAGCTGTGGCCAAGGCGTCCCGCATAGACGGCGCCGCGGTCCACCTCGACTGGCCGGACGCTGCAGAGGCTGCTCGCGAGGCGACCTTCAGGAGGCTCCACTCGTTGGTACGCGAGAAGGACCCAATGCCAGCGGACGTGCTCGTCAGCGCGAGGTCGAGCTTTGGGATGCGCTCCATCGACGATGAGCCGGCCGCGCTCGTATACGACTCGATAATCGACGACGACCTTCTTTCGAGCGTGCGATCCGGCGGGCGGACTGTCCGGCAGCTGACCTTTGAAGCGCGCGACCTTGTGCTCGAGGTGGAGGTTTCCGGTGCAGGGCACCTGGTGGGACAAGTCGTGCCACCGCAGGCCACCGTCGTCGAGCTGCGCCACCGAGGTGGAACCACACCGGTGGCGACCGACGAGCTCGGCTGTTTCCATGTCCCGGCGATGCCGGATGGGCCTGTGAGCTTCCGTTGCCGCCCCACGAGATCCGCCGCCCATTCGGTCGCCACGAGCTGGATCACGCTCTGAGATTCGCCCGGGGCTCGTCCTCGGGCCTGATCTGATGACGCGCCCAACTGTCGACGCGTCACTCGACGCGGCCGAAAGCGCCCTCGCGGCGGTTGCAGACGACCCGCTCCGGGCTGAGGCAGCCGCGTTAGCGGTGCTCTCAGATCGTGGTGTCGAGGCGGAGGCAGCGTCGGTGGCCAATCGCACCGTTGGCCTCGCGGCTCGCGAGACCGGCCGACTGAGTACCGCGCGACGCCGCCTGCGTCGCGCGATTGCCATCGCCGAGGCCGGGAAGTTGGATGTTCGCGCGTTCGAGGCGCGCCTGAGCTTGGTTCTGGTCCTGTTGCAAGGCGGGTACCCGGACGCGGCGCTGGCTGAGCTGGATCGCGCGGCCGAGCGAGCGCCCCGAGAGCTGCGCGGACAAGTCCTTGTGCAACGTGCCCTCATTCACATCCGCGTCGGCCGCTTCGAAGAGGCGCTCGACGACAGCCGTCGGGCCCTGCCGCTGCTCCGCCGGGCCGGCGACCGCTTGAACGAGGCGAGGCTCCTCTCCAATCGGGGGATTCTTCACGCCTACCGCAACGAGCTCACCCTCGCAGAGACGGACCTCAACAAGGCGTTGCATCTTTACCGCCTGCTCGAAGGTGAGATCGCAGCGGCCCAGGTGCTG
Source organism: uncultured Acidimicrobiaceae bacterium (assembly GCA_963841155.1). Lineage (GTDB taxonomy): Bacteria > Actinomycetota > Acidimicrobiia > Acidimicrobiales > Bog-793 > Fen-455. The sequence goes on from CAWJBM010000004.1 coordinate 376,767, forward strand.
CACAACCTTGGGTACGTCTCCGCGCTGAAAGGCGACGTCCCTGCCGCCCTACGGCGCTACGACCAGGCCGCGCGCCCATTTGCCCGTCGGGGGCTGGCCGCCCCGGCGCTGTCGATCGACCGTGCCGGGCTGCTGCTGTCGGCAAGGTTGCTCCCCGAGGCTCGCCGGCAGAGCGAGATGGGCGTCGCGACGTTGGAGGCGGCCGGGATCTCGCTCGACCTGGCTGAGGCCAGACTGCTGCTGAGCCAAATCGCTCTCGCCGAGGGAGATCTGGTCGTCTCCGGCTCGGTGGCCCGCAAGGCGCGTCGTCAATTCGTGCACCAGGGACGGTCCCGGTGGGCTGCGCTGGCCCGATTCGTCGCGGCCCAGTCGCGATGGGCCACGGGCACGGCGCAAGCCCGCATTCCGGCGGAGGCTGGCGCGCTCGCGGAGGTCCTTCACGAGCAAGGGTGGCTGTTGCCCAGCCTTGAGTGCCGCCTGATAGGTGCACGCGCCGCGTTGCGAGCATCGGACGCGGACACCGCAAGATCATTGGTGGCCGGTATCGACGGGCGTGCACGCTCTGGGCCGGCCGCGCAACGCGTGCGTGGCTGGTACGGCGAAGCGTTGGGTCGCCTTGCGGCGGGCAACCGTTCGGGTGCCCTCTCGGCACTCAGGTCCGGGCTTAAGGTCGCCGAGGATCACCGGGCGACGCTGGGGGCGACCGAGTTGCGGGTGCGAACCGCCACGACGGTTTCAGAGCTCGCCGATCTCGGCCTGGACCTCGCATTCGACTCGGGCCGCGCGGTGGAGGTACTGCGCTGGTCGGAACGGTGGCGTGCGGGTGCATTGCGGACCCCGCGGGCGACCCCTCCGACCGACGAGAGGCTCGCTTGGATGCTCGCGACCTTGCGGGATACCGTCGCTCGTCTCGAACGAGCTTCGCTCGAAGGCGATGACGTGAGGCCGCTCGTTGACAAGCAGCGGCGGATTGAGGCAGCGATCCGCCAGCGCAGCCGCGCTGCGCAGGGCGATTTCGCTGAAGCTCCAAGTCTCCCGAATCCTGCCGAGCTGCGAGAGGCGATCGGCGAACGGGTCCTTGTCGAATACGTCGAGCACGACGGTCGGCTCCATGCCGTGATCGGTACCCGGAGAAGGTTCGACCTGCGGTGTCTGGGCAGCGCGCAGGAGGCAGCGACCGAGCGTGCCACACTGCGGTTCGCGCTGGGTCGCCTCGCGTTCCGCCGCAGCACTCAGAGCAGTCTCGACGCTGCGGCGGCCCTCCTGGAGCGGTCTTGCCATCGCCTGGGCGTCCTCCTCATCGATCCGTTGGCACGCCACCTGGACGGCCGTGATCTCGTCGTGATTCCCACAGGTGAGCTCCACGCCCTTGCCTGGGCGTTGCTCCCGTCCCTGCGAGGCCGGACCATGACCGTCGCACCGTCGGCGTCGCTGTGGTACTCCCGCCAGTGCCAGGAGCTCTCCGAGCAACGGCTTGCCACCGCGGGCGCTGGTGCCGTCGTGCTCGTAGCCGGGCCCAGGGTTGCCCACGCAGCCGAGGAGATCAGCCGGATCCGCTCGGCTTTCTACCCCCGGGCGCGGATGCTTGAAGGACCGGCCGCGACTACCCGGGCGGTCGCACGCGCGTTCGAAAGCCGCCGCCTTGCCCACGTGGCGGCTCACGGGACCTTCCGTGCCGACAACCCCCAGTTCTCGTCGCTCGAGCTGGCTGACGGGCCGCTCACCGTCTACGACATTGAACGCATAGCCCGACCGCCCGAGTGGATGGTGCTCTCGGCCTGTGATGCCGGACATTCTGAGGTCCATCCCGGCGACGAGCTCATGGGGACGAGTGCAGCGCTGCTGTCGCTCGGGACGCGGGCCATCGTCTCGAGCGCGGCGCCCGTGCCGGACGACGGGGTCACCCCGATCATGATCGCCCTCCACGACCAGCTCGCGCGTGGACACGGCTTGGCACGGGCGCTGGCCATCGCCCAGGCACGCGCGCTTCCCGAAGCACTCCTGACCAGAGATCTCGCTTCCGGCGACCAAGAGGCTCGGGAGGCGCTGGCAGCGGGCGCTTTCGTGTGCCTTGGTGCTGGTTAAGCTGGCGAGGTCACGAGCGCGACGCGCACGTAGCCAACCCCTCGCGTACCGAGATGGTCCAGCTGATGGGATGATCTTGCCTGGCGGCGTCTCTCGAGCCCGGAGATGAGGTGGAGAGAATGGATCTCGGTACCCGTGTCGGGTTCGACCAGGACGGTGCCGCAACGGATGGCGAAGGCCAGGTGCTCCTCGACGCGTCCGGCGCGACCCGCCTTTTCGAACGGATCGTCGAGAACGTCGCAAAGGTCCTGCAGGGCAACGAAGAGGCTATTCGCCTCTCGGTGACCTGCCTGGTTGCCGGAGGTCACCTCCTCGTCGAGGACGTGCCCGGTGTCGGCAAGACGAGCCTGGGCAAGGCGCTCTCGGCCTCGGTGTCCTGCCGTCACCGCCGGATCCAGTTCACTTCCGACCTGCTGCCTTCGGACGTGACAGGAGCGTGCGTGTTCGACGTCACCAAGACAAGTTTCGAGTTTCGACCCGGGCCGATCTTCGCCAACATCGTCCTAGGTGACGAGATCAACAGGACGCCTCCAAAGACGCAGTCCGCCCTGCTCGAGTCGATGGAGGAGAGGCAGGTCACCGTCGACGGGAACACCTACAAGCTGCCCGATCCGTTCATGGTGATCGCCACTCAGAACCCGATTGAGCACGAGGGGACGTTCCCGCTCCCGGTCAGCCAACTCGACCGCTTCCTGCTCAGGATCCAGATCGGCTATCCCGATCTCGAGTCCGAGGCCGAGATGCTCGAGAAACACGGCGTGTGCGAGCCGCTCGAGACGCTGCAGCCGGTTGCCACGCCCGAGGACGTGATAGCGCTCGCCGCTCAGGCGCGGGGAGTCCACATCTCGCCGCTGATGCAGCGCTACATCGTGCAGATCGCCAACGCGACCCGCGTCCACCCGGCGGTCGCGCTGGGTATGTCACCACGGGCAGCCCTCGCCCTGCAACGGGCAGCGCGGGCGTGGGCGCTGCTCGAGGGCCGGGAATTCGTCGCGCCTGACGACGTCAAGGCCATGGCGCCGTCGGTCATCGGCCACCGTCTGAAACTGCGGGGGGCGGCCGGCCTGGGTCGCAGCCCCGTGAGGGCCGTGGTCGACGAGGTGCTCGGTCAGGTGCCCGTGCCCGATTTTCCCGTCAGCCACAGTTAGCGAGCGGCATGCTCACCGCCCGAGGTCGCCTGACGATAGCACTGGGGCTGATCGCGGGCGTCTTCGGCCGGATCCTAGGTATCCCTGAGCTTTTCGGGCTGGCCACCGCCATTGTCGTCGTGGCCCTGGCGGCACTCGTCCGTGTCCACATGGCCAAGGGCACACTCACCGTTACCGCACGTGCAATGCCTCCGATCGTGTGTGCAGGCGAGCCTGCGGTGATCGAGCTCACGGTCGAGGAGTCCGGTGTCGCCGGATCGTTCTCGACGCCGGTCATTCTCCTCAGCGAGGACTCGCAGCGCGCAGGCTCTGGCCAGCCGCTCAGGATCATCGTTCCGCGGCTCAGGCGTGGCGACTGTGTACAGGTGAGCTTTGCGCTTGCAACCGAACGGCGCGGTCTCGTCGATGCCGGAGCGTACGAAGCGGTCATCTCCGATCCGCTCGGCCTGGCCCGGCGGTGTCTCAGCATCAGCCGGCCCGCTCGATGCATCGTGCTCCCGGGCGTCGAGCCGCTCGCGACGGTGGTGCCGGAGCGGCTCGGCTGGTTGGGGATCGAGAGCGCCCGTTCGGCCGCGGACAGGGTCGTCAACGGGAGCTCGATGCTTCGCCGTTACGCGCAAGACGACGACCTTCGACACGTTCACTGGCGGACGACGGCGCGCGTGGGCGAGCTCATGGTTCGCGACGGCGAAGATCGGGACGACCCGGACCGGATCGCGACGACAGTGCTGCTCGATGCGGGCGACCAATCGACGCCGCCGGACGAGATGGACCGGGCTGTCGAGGTCGCCGCGAGCGTGCTTTCAGCTGCAGCCGACCCGTCGCGCGCCGGAATCTCCGGCGCTTATCGCGTTCTGACCACGACCAATCTGGACACCGGCATTCAGCAGGGGCGCGAGAGCCTCCAGAGCACGCTCGTCACCTTGGCCGGCGTTGGCGCGGCGCCAACCCCGGCGCGTGAACGCTTCAGCGCCGCCGTCGAGCGGCTCGGCCGGCCCGAGCGCGACGAGATGCTTGTCATCGTCGGCGCGTTCGGGGACCACCCGCCGGATGCAGCCGTTCTTGAGGAGCCCGCCCAGCTGTACTCGGGGGTCGTGCTCGTCCTTGTGGGCGCCAAGTCCTCGCCCAAGGGAGACGAGCCTGAAGCCTGGTGGCAGCCCGACGCCGGGCGTGCAGGTTCGCGTGGCGTCCTGGGGCTCGGCTACTACTCACAACAGGGACTTGGCGGAAGGTCCAAGGCGGATGTGCTGACGGTGCCACTCCCGCTCGGCAGGTCGCTTGCTGCCGCCTGGAGCCTCGATCTCGAGGGACTGGACCGGGTCGACGATTTCAGCGGACCGCTGGGCGGAGCGGAGGAAGCGGCCGGATGAGTGCGTGGCTCGCACTCGTGTTCACCGACGCGATCGCCGTCACTACTTTCGCGCGCTGCTTCACGGGCCCGGGAGAGCTCACCGCAGCGCTCGTCAGCCTCCTTTTCGCCCACCTTGCGGGGCTCGCGGCGCGAGGTGGAGTGTCCGCCATCCGCGCGACCGGCCACCTCGGACCCGACGGGAACGACGGCAGGGTTGGCGGGACTGGCGAGCAGCGCCAGGGTCCCGGCGAGAGGGGCTGGCTTCGCTTTCGGGGCGCCTGGTGGACACTCGGCGCAGTCGCGGCCGTCTTCCTGCCGATCGGGATCGTGCTCGGGTCCACGTTCTCTTGGGCAGTGCCCGGTCATGCCACCTGGCACGTCATGCTCAGAGACCTCCGGGCCGCTTGGCCCGTCTTCTCCTTCAAAGTCGCTCCGGTGCCCGAGCTGCCGGGTCTCGTGCTGGCGGTTGCGTGGGCATCTGGCGCCGCTGGGCTGGTTGCCGAGCTGATCTCGTCCAAGCGGAGGGTCCCGGCTGTCTTCGCGCTCATGCCCGCCCTCGGGCTGTACCTCTTCGCCTCTGCCCTGGGCACGGGCGGCTGGCGAGTGCTCGGTCTCGCCTCCATCGCCGGGACGGCTTGCTGGTTCCTCGTCGCCACCGTCCGCGACCGCGAGCGTGCGCAAGGAGTCCTCACTGCTTGGCCGGACTCCGGCCTCAGCCTCGGGAGCCGCGCCGCGTCCCACAGGGCGGGGGCAGTGGTGTTGCGAATGGCGGTCCTGGCTGCCGTTGCAGCAGCGGTCATCGGCCTGAACCTCCCTGGTGCTCGCAGCGTGGCGCTTGTCGCTTGGCATGGCAGGGGTGGAGCCGTTGGCGAGACCGCCACCACGGGCATTCCGGGGGGCACCCTGCCGCAGGGCATCCAGATCAGCACGCTCGTGCAAGTCGCCCAGCAGGAAGTGGACGATCCGTCCGTCGTTCTGTTCACCGTGCACAGCAGCACGCCCACGAGGGAGATGGTTGCTGGCCTGGACTACTTCAATGGCAGCAGTTGGACCGCGACCACATCCGGCCCCTCGACGCCGGTGAGGTCATTCTCGCCGCCGCTGAGCGCCGACGAGAGCCAGCCGCCACCGGCCACACCGGACGGGCCCGGCCACGAGCAGTTGGTCCAGGTGTTCGATGTGGCAAGGCTCGCGGGTTACGACATCCCTGCGTGGGGCGATCCGTTCGCGGTCGTCGGCGCAGGCGAGGTGCGAAGAGACGGGCCGGACGGCTCGATCGTTTCGGACACCCCACTCCAGCAGGGGTCGAAGTACGCCGTGGACTCGATTGTGGCCGATCCGTCGCCTGCAGAGCTCGAGGCGGACTCTCCGGACACCTCCGACCTTCGGGACCTGCAGCTGCCCAGGCCGGTGCCATCACGGCTCGTCCGGCTCGCGAACAATCTCGTGCTCGGCGCGAGCACGGCCTATCAAAAGGCGCTCGACCTCGACGCCTACCTGACTTCTCCGAGGTTCCATTACCACCTTCCCCAGTGGACCAAATCAGGCTTGGTCACGCCGTCTCCCGGGTACGGCGGCCTGGTGAGCTTCCTGTTCAGGTCGCGGGCTGGTTACTGCCAGCAATTCGCCACCGCGTTCGCAGTTCTCGCGCGCATCGACGGGCTTCCCACCCGCATCGCCGTCGGGTTCCTCCCCGGGGTTTCGGTCGGGCACGACGAGTGGCAGGTCGACGGGACCGATACCCACGCCTGGCCCCAGGTGCAGTTCGAGAACTACGGCTGGATCGACTTCGAGCCCACTCCCGGTGCGACCGTGGAAGGGTCGTCGGCTCCGGTGGTGTCGACGACTACCACAACGACGACGGTCCCGTCCACGGTCACGACGACCCTGGGCAGCGCCCACAACCACCAACCTCCGCCTACAGGCGGAGTCACCAAGCCCAAGGTCGGTCGTCACGCCGGTCGAGCCCGTCGTTCCAGCGGCTCGTTGGCAGCGTGGCTTCTCGTCCTACTCGTCGCCATGCTTGCCTGGGCCGGAGGCGTTCCGATGTGGAGGTGGTTGCGGTTGCGGCGTTCGAGGCGCGAGTCGCGCGCTGGGATTCTCGCCGCTTGGGGCGAGGCGCTGAGGACGCTCGGTCTCGCCGGCATCCGCCGCCGCCGGGCCGAGACCTATCTCGAGCTCGCAAGTCGGGTCACCTCGGCGGGTGTGTTGTCCGACGAGGCAGAGCTTGCCCTCCGGAACCTCGCCCGGCTTGCGACGACTGCTTCCTATGCCGCATTGCCGCCAAGTGACGTCGGAACCCGTGAGGCGATGAGCGATGCCAAGACGGTCGTTCGCAGTGCCCGGCGGAGGGTCGCTCGTTGGCAGCGAATCGCGGCGGCGCTCGACCCGAGAGGCCTTCCGGCGTGAACGTCCCGCTTCCCGGCTGTGACACACGGGCGCTAGGGTGCGCTTGTGGCTGACCAGGCGACATTCGCGCAGGACACCACCGATTTCATGGCGTCGCTCTACACGGCCGCGCTCCGGATGACTCGCAACCCGTCGGACGCTCAGGACCTGGTTCAGGAGACCTACCTGAAGGCCTACCGCGGCTATGGAGGCTTCGAGGTGGGAACGAACCTGAAGGCCTGGCTCTACCGCATCCTCACCAACACGTTCATCAATTCGTACCGGTCGCGCAAGCGCCATCCCGAGGAGACAGAGCTCGACGACGTCGAGGAGCTCTACCTGTTCCGCCGCATGAGCGGCCGCGATGGTGCCATTGGCCGGAGCGCCGAGGAAGAAGCCCTGGATTGGATCACCGACGACGAGGTCAAGTCCGCGCTGGAGTCGTTGCCGGAGAGCTTCCGAATGACGGTTCTCCTGGCAGATGTCGAGGGATTCTCCTACAAGGAGATCGCAGACATCACCGACGTCCCGATCGGAACTGTCATGAGTCGCCTCCACCGCGGAAGAAGGGCGCTCGAGAAGGCGTTGCACGACTTTGGAGTGGCGCGGGGTCTCGTCGCGGCTCACTAGGGCTGACATATCGGATGGAGCTGGCATGAACGGCGAGAAGAACGACACAAGCATCAACTGCCGGGAAGTGTTGCACCGCGTTTACCACTTCCTCGACGGCGAACTGACGCCCGAACGACGTGACCAGATTGCTCGCCACCTCGACCGGTGCTCCCCCTGCCTCAAGGCCTTCGGATTCGAGAACGAGATCCGAAGGCTCGTCGCCGACCGATGCCGGGACCAGGTCCCGGACGAGCTCCGGACCCGTATCGCGGCTGCGATCGACCACGAGCACAAGCAGTGGTCAAAGGCCGGCGGCATCGCCGAGGGTGCGGAGCACTGACCGTTTCCGAGCTTGCGGCTGAGCCGCCTTACCATGCGGAGCTGACCCCGCCTTCCGAGGCGGTCGCGTGGGACGTGGCCGAGCGGGTCGCCAGACGGTTCGCGCGGCGCACGAGTACCCGCGTCGACTGGGCGACGCTTCGCTCTCTCGTGACCGACTTTGAGGAGTTCACCGCCCAGGCGGAGTCGCTCGTCGAGCAATCGACGGGCTTGCGTTCGCTGGCCGGGCCCGCGCGGGCGCAGGTCTCCACACGGGAGGAGTGGATCCACGCCAACGTCTCCTCGTTCCGGCGGTTGCTCGGCCCGGTGCTCGAGCGTGTCGGCAAGAGCGGCCGAGGCCTTCCGGGTGCCCTCGGCCCGGTGGGCAGGACGGCGGCCGGGGCCGAGCTGGGCGTCGTGCTCGGGTGGATGTCCGGGCGAGTACTCGGCCAGTACGACTTGTTGTTTGCGGACGGCGAATCGGCGCAGGACGCCGTTTACTACGTGGGGCCGAACATCGTCTCGCTGGAGCGCCGGCACGGGTTCGATCCCCGGGAGTTCCGGCTCTGGATCGCGCTGCACGAGCTGACCCACCGTGCCCAGTTCACGGGCGTGTCCTGGTTACGGGCGCACTTTCTCGACCTCGTCGAACGCAGCGTCGCCATCGCGTCACCCGACCCGCGCCAGGTGATGAACGCGCTCGGGCGCATGGTCATCGACATCCGGTCCGGTCGGAACCCACTTGCCGAGTCCGGGCTCGTCGGTGCTCTCGCGTCGCCGGAGCAGTTGGAGACGCTCCGCTCGATCCAGGGGATGATGAGCCTCCTCGAAGGCCATGGCGAGGTCACGATGGACCGTGCCGCTCAGGACCTGATCCCGAGCGCGGCGCGCTTTTCGCAGGTTCTTCGTGCGCGGCGCGAGTCTGCCAGCGGGCTGACGAAGTTGTTCCAGCAGTTGATCGGGCTCGAGGCGAAGCTGCGGCAGTATGCGGACGGGGCGCATTTCGTCCGGGAGATCGAGCGCACCGGTGGCCCTGAGCTCCTCGCGCTGGCATGGCAGGGTCCCGAGAACCTGCCGAGCGCGGCGGAGATCCGAGCGCCCGACCACTGGGTGTCACGCCTGCGGGGTCTGGCGCTCGAGCCAGGGTGACGCGCCCGTTGCGGCAACGGGCATGCCGAGTTGCGGGTCCGCTGATGGGACGGTGCTCGTTTCCCGGCGCAGGGACGCCTCTGGCATGCGCTGTGTCCGGGGGCGCCGACTCGCTTGCCCTGCTGGTGCTCGCAGTGGCCGCCGGCTGTGACGCGGTCGCCCATCATGTCGACCACGGCCTGCGCGAGGGCTCCGACCAGGACGCCAGTGTCGTGAACGAGGTTGCTGCCGGTCTCGGCATCGAGGTCGTTGTCCACCGGGTGACCATCGCCGCAGGACCCAACCTCGAGGCACGGGCGCGTGCGGCTCGGATCGGCGCGCTGCCACCTGGTGCCGCCACCGGTCACACCGCTGACGACCAGGCAGAGACCGTCCTGCTCAACTTGCTCCGTGGCGCCGCCACAGACGGCCTCGCGGCGATGCGCCCCGGACCACGGCACCCGATTCTCGGGCTACGCCGGGCTGAGACCCACGGCCTGTGCTCTCAGCTCGGTCTTCGCCCGGTGGAGGATCCTACCAACAGCGACCCGGCGTACCTGCGCAACCGGATCCGTCACGAGCTGCTTCCCATGCTGTGCGAGCTCGCAGACCGTGACGTCGTGCCGATCCTTGCCCGCCAGGCGAGGTTGCTGGCCGACGACGCAGCCCTGCTGCGCGAGCTTGCCGCGGCGCTCGACCCGACCGACGCCAAAGCGATCACGAACGCACCTGCCCCCCTCGGGCGTCGGGCGCTGCGCGAGTGGCTGCGATGCGGCCACCCGCCCGACCTGGCGACGGTCGACCGGGTGTTGTCGGTCGCCGCCGGAGAAGCTCTTGCCGCTGATATCGGCTCGGGGAGAAGCGTACGCCGTTCACGGGGCCGATTGCGCCTCGAGCCCGCACCGGAACAGCCGACCGAAGCGCAGGAGCCCGGTCACCCTTCCTCCAGCCTCGACCCACCGGGCTAGTGTCGTCCCCGTGGGCGACACTGTGGGTCAGCGAGCTGTCGGGGCGGACCTGGGCCCACTGACGCAGTCGCGCAGCGCCTTGAGTGTGTGGGATGCCGACCCGGCTCTGGGCAGGGTCGTCCTCTCAGTCGAGCAGATCGCCCGGCGGGTCTCCGAGCTAGGCGAGATGATCACGGCCGACTATGTCGACCGGCCGCCTCTGCTGGTCGGGGTGCTCAAGGGTGCCTTCATATTCCTCGCCGATCTCGCCCGGACGATCCAGCTGCCGCTGGAGCTCGACTTCATGGCCGTCTCGTCCTACGGCAGGGCGACGAAGACAAGCGGCGTCGTGCGTATCCTGAAGGACCTCGACATCGATCTCACCGGTCGTCACGTCCTGATCGTCGAGGACATCCTCGACAGCGGTCTCACCCTCTCTTACCTGCGCAAGAGCCTTCTGGCCCGCGGCCCGGAGAGCCTGGCCGTCTGCTCGCTCCTGGTCAAGCGCAGCCCTCAGCCGCGGCCGGACCTAGAGCTCGCTTATGTCGGCTTCCATATCGAGCCGGAATTCGTCGTGGGCTACGGCCTCGACGTTGCCGAGCGCTACCGCAACCTTCCGGACATTCGCGTGTATCTCGCCGGAGAGCCCGAATGAGCTCGTTGCCGGCTGGGGCGTCGTTTCGCCCGCAGTCCCGTTCATGAGCGACACGGGCGCCGCACCCGGGCCGGAGGCCGGCATCCGCGGACCTGTCGACAGGGAGCGTGTCAGCCTGGCGGTCCGCGAGCTCCTGGCCGCCATCGGTGAGGACCCGGATCGCGAGGGCCTCGTGCGCACGCCCGCGCGGATGGCGTCGATGTACGCAGAGCTGTTCGACCATGCCGGTGAAGATCCGGCGAGGTTCCTGACTGTCACCTTCGCTGCCGAGCATGACGAGATGGTGATGCTTCGCGACATCCCGTTCGCGGCGTTGTGCGAGCATCACCTCCTCCCGTTTCTCGGCAGGGCTCATGTTGCCTACATCCCGAGCAAGGACGGGCGGGTCACAGGCCTCTCGAAACTGGCCCGCGTCGTCGACGCCGTCGCTGGTCGCCTCCAGGTCCAGGAGCGCATGACGACCCAGATCGCGGACGCGATCGAGAAGGCTCTCATTCCGCGAGGCGTGCTCGTGGTCATCGAGGCCGAGCACTTGTGCATGTCAATGCGAGGTGTACGCAAGCCCGGGACCGTCACGGTCACCTCGGCGGTGCGGGGGCTGTTCCGCTCTGACCCGAGGACTCGGGCAGAAGCCATGGAGCACGTGCGAGGCAGAGGCATCTGAACCTCTACGCTTGAGACGTGTTCCCCCTCGTGATGGGCGTGCTGAACATCACATCCGATTCGTTCTCCGACGGCGGTATCTACCTGGATTTCGAGGCTGCCGTACACCGCGGGCGCCAGATGGCGGCTGAGGGTGCAGATGTAGTGGACGTCGGGGGCGAGTCGACGCGACCCGGTGCCACGGCGGTCGCAGCCGGCGAGGAGCTCCGCCGCGTCGTGCCCGTCATCGAGGCGCTCGCAGGCGAGGTTAGGGTGTCGATCGACACGACGAAGGCTTCTGTCGCTCACGCCGCCCTCGCCGCCGGGGCCACCCTGTTGAATGACGTCTCGTCGAGCCTCGCCGCGGTTGCCGCAGAGCATGGCGCCGGCTACGTCGCGGTGCACTGCAAGGGGACTCCCGCCGACATGCAGCGAGACCCGCGCTATGACGACGTCGTTCGGGAGGTTGGTGAATTCCTCGAGCTGCGCGCCGCCGACGCCCGTGCCACGGGCGTCGGGGAGGTCTACATCGATCCTGGGATCGGGTTCGGCAAGTCGGTAAGTCACAATCTTCAACTCTTGGCGGCGCTCCCACGACTCGTGGCAACCGGGGTCCCTGTGCTGGTCGGAACGAGCCGCAAGAGTTTCATCGGCCATCTCGGCGCCGGCGGGTCCCCCGATGGCCGTGTCGGCGACATTTCGCCACTCGGGGCCGATGACCGGCTGGAGGGCTCGCTGGCCTCGGCCGTGTGGGCGATGGCCTGCGGGGCGGCCTTTGTGCGGGTCCATGATGTCGCAGCCACCGTGCAGGCGGCTCGTTTGTTTCGCGAGACCGCTACATGAGGGGACGATGGGCGGCCGGGATCGTCCCGAGGAATTTCTGCTGGATCATCAAGGATCACCTGGCGGTCAGTGAGCGACCCGGCGGCTATGCGCCCAACCATCGCAAGGTTCGCCGGCACGAGGAGCTGTTGTGGCTCCGCGCTCAGGGGTTCACGAGAGTGGTGTCGCTTCTCGGCTCGACCCACAACCTCCATGCTTACGACGAGCTCGGCCTGGAATGGTCGCGGTTTGCCATGCCGGCCGGTGCGGACGCCCGCGAGGTACTCGGCGAGATGTACCCCGCCTTGCACGGGTGGCTGCGCAGCGGTGAACGCCTGTTGCTCCACAAGGAGGAGCTTGGTGACTGCGTGATGGGCGTCGTCGCCGGCTACCTGCTCTGGAGCGAGATCCTCCCTGACGGACCGCGGGCCATCACGGCCATGGAACAACTGCTCCGTCGCCAGATGGGCACCGTCGGGCGCATGATCGTCAGCGTCGTGGAGGAGGTGCCTTCGCTGGAGAGCTTCGCTTTGCTCGACGGCGGAGCCACCGAGGCTGCGGCGGTGGAACCGGAGGGCGACGGGCTCGGCGAGGCTGACGGCGCCCGGGCTGACGAGGGCGAGGGTTCGCCGGGCGGCTTTTCGTAGATGAGCGACCGGATCGAACTACGAGGGCTTCGAGTGCTCGGGCGCCATGGCGCCCGCGAGGGCGAGCAAGATGCCGCGCAGCCCTTCGAAGTCGATCTGGAGGTCGAGGCCGAGCTTGGTGAGGCGGCTCACGACGATGACCTGACCAAGACAGTCGACTACGCGCGCGTGGTGGAGACGGCCATGGCGATCGTCGGTGAACGCCAGTACCGCCTGCTGGAAGCGCTCGCCGGGGCTATCGCTACCGGGATCCTCGAGATCCCTGGCGTGCAAGCGGTCACGGTGACAGTGCGCAAGCTCCGACCTCCTGTCGCGGCGGACATGGCCTCGGCCGGAGTGCGGTTACGGCGGGAGCGGGGTGACGGGTCTGGATGAGTGTGGAGGCGTTCTTGAGTCTCGGCTCGAACATGGGCGATCGCCTGAGCTATCTCGAGCTTGCCGTGCGGGTGCTCCGCGGCATCGATCCCGATCTGAGGGTTTCGCCCGTCTACGAGTCGGCTCCGCTGGGCGGCCCTGAAGCCCAAGGCCCGTACCTGAATTGCGTCGTCCGGCTCGAGGCCAACCTGGGCGCCCGGCAGCTCCTGGAGGTCGCGCACGCGCTCGAGGAGTTGGCGGGCAGGGTTCGCACAGTCCGCTACGGGCCGCGCACGCTCGACGTCGACCTCCTCATCGTCGGAGACCTTCAGATCTCCGAGCCCGATCTCGTGGTGCCGCACCCGAGGATGTCCGAGCGCGGCTTCGTACTGGCGCCGCTCGAGGATCTTGACGCTTCGCGCGTACCAGCGGATTGGCGCTCCAGGCTCGCCGAGACGGACCCTGGATCACTCGAGCTGCACATGGTTGGTAGGCTCCGGTGACACTGAGACACGAACGGCACCTGCTGCCAGGGCCGGAACGAAGAGAGCTCACCATGACAACGGTTCGCATCATCGGACCCGGCCGCGCGGGTCGGTCTTTTGCGTGTGCGTTCGCAGCCGTCGGTATCGAGGTTCGAGATCTTCTCGGGCGCGGCGACGACCTGTCTTCGGCCGCCGCCGGCGTCGACGTGCTGCTGCTCACGGTCCCCGACCAATCGCTCATCGGCGTCGCCTCGGCAGTCCGGCCCGTGCCGTCCACGGTCGTGGCGCACTGCTCGGGGGCTTTCGGTCTCGAGGTGCTGGCAGGACATGAGCGTGTCGCGGCGCTGCACCCGCTTGTGACTCTTCCCGACCCCGCTATCGGGGCCGCGCGCCTGCGCAGCGGTGGCTACTTTGTCGTGGCCGGGGACCAGGTCGCCACGGAGCTTGTCCTGGTGCTTGGCGGCCGCACCCTCGAGATCCCTGCGGATGCAAGGGCGGGGTACCACGCTGCTGCCTGCATCGCGTCGAACCATCTCGTCGCGCTCCTCGGCCAGGTTCAACGCGTTGCCGCGTCCGTCGGGCTCCCCCTCGAAGCCTTCCTGCCGCTCGCCCAAGGAGCCCTCGACGACGTAGGCCTGCTCGGACCGGCCGCGGCGCTCACCGGTCCAGCCGCCCGGGGGGACGAGACCACCATTGAGCGGCACCGTCAGGTGCTCGACCCGGCGGAGCTCGACGGCTATGAAGCCGGGGTAGCCCTCGCGCGTCGGCTCGTGACCGGGGAACCGGCGAAGGTGCGCGAGACCGCACAGCCACCGGCGGGTGCCGGGGGCTGCGAGCGTGACACGGTCAGTGATCTGGTGGGAACCGCCGGGACCGGCTCGTGGAGGTAGTCGCCTCTCGCGACGGGTTCCGCAAGGTGATGTCAGCTGAGCGCGCGACGGGCGCCCGGCTCGGGCTCGTACCCACGATGGGCGCTTGGCACGAGGGGCACATGTCGCTGTTGAGGGCCGCCGTGTCGGGCTGCGACGTGGTGGCAGCGACCATCTTTGTGAACCCGCTCCAGTTCTCCTCCCGAGAGGACCTGGCGCGGTACCCGTCCAACCTGGAGCGAGACCTGGAGATGGCGCAGGCGGCCGGCGTCAAGCTCGTGTTCGCGCCTTCTTTGGGCGAGATGTACCCGCGGGGACTACCAGAGACAAGAGTCGAGCCCGGACCGCTCGGTGAGCGCCTCGAGGGTGCATCCCGTCCTGGCCATTTCGCCGGTGTCGCGACGGTCGTCACCAAGCTGCTGTCGCTTTCCGGGCGTTGTCGTGCCTTCTTCGGTGAGAAGGACTTCCAGCAGCTGGCCGTCGTGCGCAACCTCGTCGAGGATCTCGATCTCGATGCGGAGATCATCGGCTGCCCGACGGTGCGGGAGCCCGATGGCCTTGCATGCTCGAGCCGCAACCAGCGGCTGGCGCCCGACGACCGGCGCGCGGCAACCGTGGTCTTCAAGGCACTTGACGCGGCGCGCGCCTCCGTGGCCGCTGGCGAACGGCGCAGCACGGAGGTTGAAAGGACGATGGCTGCCGTGGTTGCCGCCGAGCCGCGAGCCAGGTTGGATTATGCAGTTGTCGTGGATCCCGTTACGTTCGAGTCGCCGGTGCAACTCGCCGGCGAGCTTCGGCTGCTCATCGCGACTGACATCGGGCCGGTCCGCCTGATCGACAACCTGGGGGTGGAGGCATGACACCTGGGCCGTCCTGCCTGCTCTGGCGCCGCGACCGGCGCATCACGACGTGAGCCCGCTCCAGCAGCTCGACGTTCTCGTGATCGGGAGCGGGGTGGCGGGCCTGTCCGCGGCGGTTCGCCTCGCCCAGCTCGGCGGGGCGAGGGTCGGGGTTCTCACCAAGGGCGAGCTCGAGCAGTCGACGACACGCTGGGCCCAGGGGGGCATCGCAGCGGTGTTGCCTGGTGACGAGGACTCGACCGACCTCCACCTGGCGGACACGCTCCGCGCGGGAGCCGGGCTGTGCGACCAGGCCGCGGTTCGCGTGCTCGTCGACGAGGGCTCCGAGCGGGTCCACGAGCTCATCGCGCTCGGCGCCGTTTTCGACAGCGTGCCTGGCGGCGGACTGTCGAGAGCCAGGGAAGGCGGCCACTCGACGGCGCGCGTGCTGCACGCGGGCGGCACCGCCACCGGCGCGGAGGTGGAGCGGGCCCTCGTCGCAGCGGTGCGTGACAGCGCCGCAGCGATCCTCGAGAACTGCTTCGCCCTCGATCTCGTCCTCGAAGGCGCACGGTGCACCGGCGTCGTCGCGCTCGACCCCTCAGGACAGCTGCAGCGTGTAGCGGCCGCCCACGTCGTCCTAGCGTGCGGCGGGGCCGGGCAGATGTACGCGGTCACGACCAATCCCACCGAGGCGACCGGTGACGGCATCGCCATGGCGCTGCGCGCCGGAGTCCCGGTTGCCGACGTGGAGTTCGTCCAATTCCATCCGACCGCGCTCCACCATTCAGCCATGCCGCGCCCGCTCATCTCCGAGGCGCTCCGCGGTCACGGCGCGGTTCTGCGCGACGGTGCGGGCAATCGTTTCGTGGACGAGCTCTTGCCGCGCGACCTCGTAAGCAGGGCGATCGCCGTCAAGTTGGTGGAGGAGGGCAGCGACCACGTGTGGCTGGACGCGACGGTGCTCGAGGACTTCGGGCGAAGGTTCCCGACGATCGCGGACTCGTTGGCGGAGGCCGGGTTTGACCCGGTCCGTGAGTGGCTGCCGGTGGCGCCGGCCGCGCACTACCTGTCCGGAGGCGTTCTGGTGGACCTCGACGGCGCGACCGCTCTCCCGGGACTTTGGGCGGCGGGTGAGGTCGCCTGCACCGGGGTTCACGGAGCCAACCGGCTTGCCTCGAACTCGCTGCTGGAGGGCATGGTCTTCGGAGCCCGCTGCGTCGACGCGATCCTGTCGGGCCGCGACGCACCCGAGCCCACAGGCGCTCTCGCCGGCCTGGACGGTGAGACGGGCGAGGTGTCGGCGACCGGTGACCCGGCTGCGCCGATTCCCGTCCGTCCTGTCGCAGATTGCCGGTGCGGGCCGGATCGCCCCGAAGTTCCACCTCGACAGACCGGCGCCTCGCCGGACAGCCACGCAAGGGCCGAGGCACAGCGCTGCGCGCTTCAGGGCGCGATGACCAACTGGGCCGGCGTCGTCCGCGACGCTTCCTCGCTCGAGCGGGCTTGCGGAGCCGTCGCCGGCATCGTCGCGGAGCTTGCCTCCACGGTGGACCGAACCACAGCCGAGGTGCGGAACCTCACCGCCGTCGCCAAGGCATTGCTGGAGGCGGCGACCGAGCGCGAGGAGACGCGTGGGTCGCAGGTTCGCGCGGACTTCCCCGAAACCTCGCCGAGGTTCCGTCGCAGGCTGTCGCACGGGGCGAGCCGCGTTGCGGGACCCGGAAGCATGCGTAGGCCCAGCTCAGAGGTGCCAGCGCCGTGACAAGACCGGTTGCGAGATACCGCGACGACGTCCAGCCTCCGATCGCGGCGGTTCGCGAGGCCGTGGCGATCGCGCTTGCTGAGGATCTCCTGCCACTCGGCGACTTGTCCGCGGCGCTGCTTCCCGCGAGCCCACGCGGCCGGGCCGCGTTCGTGGCGCGGGCACCAGGGGTGGTCGCCGGCACGCGCTGTGCCGAACAAACCTGCATCCAGGTCGATCCTGATCTCGAAGTGACCTGGGCGGTGGGCGACGGCGGCGAGATCGCCTCGGGAGGGGTTATCGGGCGGGTCGAGGGACAGTTGCGCTCCTTGTTGACCGCCGAGCGGACGGCACTCAATTTCCTCTGCCATCTTTCGGGTGTTGCGACGGCCACTCGGCGCTACGTCGAGGCCGCCCGCGAGGGCAACCCGTCAGCCAGGATCTGGGACACGCGGAAGACCACGCCTGGTCTGCGATCGCTCGAGAAGGCAGCTGTGAGGGCCGGCGGCGCGGCCAATCATCGAGGCAGCCTCTCGGAGGGGGTGCTGATCAAGGACAACCACCTGGGGGGGCTCTCGATCAGCGAGGCGGTTCACAAGGCCCTCGAGCGATGGCCGGGTCGCATGGTCGAGGTCGAGTGCGACCGTATTGGTCAGGTGACCGAGGCCCTTGATGCCGGGGCGACGCTGGTCATGTGCGACAACATGACCCCGGACCAGGTACGTGCATGTGTCCGGGCCGTGCGCGTCCATCCGCGCGGGGCCACCGGCTCTGTCCTGGTCGAGGCCTCGGGCGGCGTCAACCTCGAGAATGTCGCCGACTACGCGAGAACCGGGGTGGATGTGATCTCGGTCGGTGCCCTGACCCACTCTGTGGTGGCGCTGGACATCGGGCTCGACCTGGAGAGCGTTGTTTCGTCAGCCAGCGCCGGCCCGGGCGAACCGTGACATGACAAGCGCCGGGACGCGGATAATCATGACGAACGATGCGGCGAGGCTCAGCCGGGCCTGACGGGCCGAGCGACACAGAGCGGATCCTCCTCCTCACGGGGGAGCTCGCGTCAGAGCTGCACCCCCAGGCACCGCTCCCGCCGGTCCGGCTCCGGAGCCGGCTCGACGCCGATCTCGGGATCGACAGCCTCGCGCTCGCCGAGTTCCGGTCACGGGTGGAGCATCTGTTCGGGGTCACGCTCGACGACGAGGTGTTCGCGAAGGGGGCGACGCCGGAGGACTGGGTCCGGGCCGTGTGGGCTGCCCGAGGGCAGCCGTCGACCGAGGGGCCGCTCCCCGAGCCGACGCCGTCTGGAACTGTGGATCGCGCCCGCGGGGTGAGCTTCGAGGCGGACACGCTCCTTGACGCGCTCGCGTTCTACGACGAGCACGAACCGGACCGGCCGCACACGCGAGTGCTCCACCTCAGTGAAGCCACACCGTTGGTCGAACGGACCTACGGAGAGCTCGCAGCCGCCAGCCGCGAAGTGGCGAACGGCCTTCGCCAGCACGGGATCGGGCCCGGCGACGCCGTCGCGCTCATGCTGCCCACTCATCCGGGCTATTTCGACGCTTTCTGTGGTGTGCTGCTTGCGGGAGGCGCCCCGGTGCCGCTGTACCCCCCTAGCCGGGCGTCGCTGCTCGAGGACCACCTGCGCCGCCAAGCGCGCATCCTCAGCGACGTCAGGGCGGTCCTGCTGATAACCGACGAGACCGTCGCGCCGGCGGCGCACCTGCTCCGGGCCGGCGTCCCCGGGCTCAAGGGATGCGTCACCGTCGAGGAGCTGCGCTCGAGTGACCGAGGCGGACTGAGGCTCCCGGTCGTCCGACCAAGCGACACCGCACTTGTCCAGTACTCCTCGGGCAGCACGGGCCACCCGAAGGGCGTCGTGCTCACGCACGAGCAGCTGCTCGCGAACATCCGCGCATTGGGGGCGGCGGTCAAAGTGGGCCCCGAGGACACCTTTGTCAGCTGGCTGCCCCTCTACCATGACATGGGTCTCATCGGAGGCTGGCTCATGAGCCTCTGCTTCGGCTACATGTTCGCCGTGATGTCACCGCTCTCGTTCCTCGCCCGGCCCGCGCGCTGGCTACGCGCTGTCCAGCAGCACCACGGCACCTTGTCGGCATCGCCGAGTTTCGGCTACGAGCTCTGTGTCCGCCACATCGCCGACGACGAGCTGGCAGGGCTCGACCTCTCCTCCTGGCGTGTCGCCTGTAACGGCGCCGAACCCGTGAGCGCGAACACGATCCGGCGCTTCGCCGAGCGGTTTGGCCCGTACGGCTTCCGTCCCGAGGCAATGGCGCCCGCCTATGGCCTTGCCGAGGCGGGTCTAGGCCTTACGTTCCCGCCGCTTGGACGCCTTCCGCTGATCGACTCGATCGAGCGCGAGACCCTCGCTCGGTCCGGGCGCGCGGTGCTCGCCACCAACGAGGCCACCGCACGTCTCGTGGTGTCCTGCGGGCGGCCCCTCCCTGGTTACGCGGTGCGGATCGTCGACGAGACCGGTCGGGAGGCTCCCGAGCGCGCCCAAGGGGGAGTGGAATTCCGTGGACCCTCGGCGACGAGCGGCTACTTCGGCGATCCCGCCGGCACCGAGGCCCTGCGCCACGGCGACTGGCTCGACACAGGCGATATCGGCTACCTGGCGGGTGGGGAGCTGTATCTCACGGGGCGGGCCAAGGACCTCGTCATCCGGGCCGGTAGGAACCTGAACCCTGAGGAGATCGAAGAGGCGATCGGTGAGGTCGCCGGCGTCCGCCGTGGCTGCGTCGCCGTGTTCGCGAGCGGCGACCCGGAACTTGGTGCCGAGCGGCTTGTGGTCGTGGCGGAGACGAACCTCGGCCGCAACGAGTCCGAAGCGCGATCCGACCTCCGGCGGAGGATCGCGGCCGCCACCGTCGGCGTGGCAGGCGCGACCGCGGACGACATCGTGCTCGCGCCGCCGGACAGTGTCCTCAAGACCCCGAGCGGGAAGATCCGCCGGGCTGCTACCCGGGACCTCTATGAGCTTCACAGGATCGGGAGGCGTTCGCGGGGTCTGCGGTGGCAAGTCGTGCGTCTCGCGTGGTCGGCGGGCGCCCTGCGGCTAAGGCACATCGGGCGTGAAGCGCGCCCACTCGCCTCGGCCGGCCTCACCTGGGCTGTCCTCATCGCTGCCGGCGCTCCCGTGTGGCTCGCCGTCTTGGCGTTGCCCACTCTCCGCTCCCGCTGGCGGCTCGTCGCCCGGGCCGGCCGGGTGCTCGGGATCGTTGCCGGCGTGCGCCTCGAGGTGACCGGCACGCCTCCCGACCCCGCCAGCTCATTCGTCGTTGTCGCGAACCACACGAGCTTCCTCGACGGCCTCGCGCTCATCGAGTCCTTCGCGTCGCCTCTTGCCTTTGTCGCCGGTGACGAGCTGGCGGGCCAGCGCATCGCCGGACCGTTCCTCCGCCGGCTGGGGTGCGAGTTCGTCAACCGCGAGGCCGTGGCCGAGCAGGTCGCAGGCGCGCAAAGGCTCGCAGAGGTGCTGCGTTCCGCTCGCCGCCTCGCGGTCTTCCCCGAGGGCGGCCTGGATCGGGCGGTCGGAGTGCGGCCCTTCCACCTCGGGGCGTTCGTGACGGCAGCCGAGGCCGGCGTGTCGGTCGTGCCCGTCGGCATCCGGGGCGGCCGCGACGTACTGCGACCGGGCGAGAAGTTCCCGAGGCGGGGGCGCGTCGGAATCGCCATCGGCGACGCGCTAGTGCCGAAGACCTCCGGTTGGGATGCGGCGCTGCGGCTCGCCGAAGACGCCCGGCGCGCAGTCTGCGCTTTGTCGAGCGAGCCAGCGGTGGACTGACATGCCGTTGTCCTCTTGGCCCGCCGCTCCGGGTCCCTGGTCCGAGACCTGAGGCGCGTTCGCGTCGAGAGGTTGGTTGCGAGCCGCCGCCTTGACTAGGCCCCGTTGACGCCGGTGCCCACGGCCTGCTGCTGGGCCGAAGTGGGCTCGCTGCAACAGAACCACGGCTCGCTGAGCCTCGGTCTCGGCCCGGCCGGCCCCGTCGATCGGCTCCCGCGGTGGGCCCCGGCTGGAGCAGACCTCGTGCCGCGGCCCAGCGCGTGGGCCCGGACGCGGGCGTCCACCTCAGCGAAGGTGTCCTCGGCTCTCAGCGGCGCAGGTCCGGTGCCGACGGCCTCGACAAGTGCCGCGAGCTCCGCCTGAAGCTCGTCGAGCCCCGCCTCCTCGGCGGTCCATGCCCAGCTGAGCCGGGCGGCGTCGTAGTGGTGGAGCCGCGGTCTCACCTCAGGTGCCGACAGCAGCAGGGAGCCCTCGGGGAGCAGGAGCCGGATCGTGTACTGAACCGCGTCGACGTTCGCCACGAGGTCATGTGCGACGACGAAATCGAGCATGGCGGCAACCTCGGCCGCTTTCGTCCAAGGCGTGAATGGCAGCCACGAGGGCCGGACCTCGATCCCGTGGCGTCGGAGCAAGATCACCGCCGCGCTCTCGCCGGCGGCCGTGTGTCCCTTGTCCAAGATGCGCAGCGTGGTGTTGTCGACTGATTCGAACGCCGACACGACGAACAGGCAGCCGGCCTTGGCCATGGCGGGCCACAGGTCCTGGTGGGCCAGGATGTGCTCGACCTTGGTGGTGCAGTCGAAACTCAGACAGGGGAAGCACGAGTGGACCGCCTGGGCTACGCGCACGGCGTGCCGCGGTCCGTTCAGGAAGTCGGGGTCGGCGAAGCTTACGTGCCCTGCGCCCATGGCCACGAGCTGGGCCACGTCGCTCACGACGACGTCTTCGGGCACCACGCGGAAGCGGCCGTCGTACACGACCGGCAGTGGGCAGTGCCGGCAACGGTGCGAGCAACCATGGCTTGCTTCCACGGCGCCCGCGAGCTTCTCCTCATTGCCCAGGACGAGCCGGGCGTAGCGTTCCAGCGGCGGCAA
This sequence comes from uncultured Acidimicrobiaceae bacterium, assembly GCA_963841155.1. GTDB lineage: Bacteria > Actinomycetota > Acidimicrobiia > Acidimicrobiales > Bog-793 > Fen-455. Next base: position 398,703 of record CAWJBM010000004.1, read on the forward strand.
CAGATCGCGCGCCGGAGTGGCGAAGCCACTGCGGCCGAGATGCACCACGACCTCGTCCCCAATGCCGGGCGCGCTCGCACGGCCGGCCTCGTCCGCCCATGCGAGCAGGGCCGGTTCGTACTCCCCGGCGATCAACCGGTCGGCGATGCCCGCGGCCACGGCGGTCGTCAGGTCGCGGCCGATGCCGGCGTACAGCCCGTACAGGCAGACCGGCAGCTCAGGGCGCTGGGCTCGCACCGAAGCTGCGAGGGTCATGGCCATCCGCATCGCCGTGTGCATCGGTACGGAGAAGGCGACCCGGTCGGCCCAGTCCACGAGGTCCCGGTCCCAGGGCTCGACCGACACGTCGATCGCGCGCACGTCGTGGCCTCTGGCCCGCAGCGCCGCAGCCGGGGAGGCCACGTGCACAGGTTGGTGCCCGAGCTCGTAGGTGGACACCAGCAGGACGCGCACGCCGGCACGCTACAGCGATGGTGCCCGTGACCCGTCCGGCGACAGCTCCGCCGAGCGAGGGCCTTAACATGGGTCCGGCCGACCTTTCTCGAGGACATCTGATGAACGACAACGCCAACAGCGCAAGCGACGGGGTCCCGGTCCTTCGCCTGACGACGCCGGCCTTGGCAGAGATCCTCGAGCTGAGAGCCGGCGAGGCGGCACCGGAGTCGCTTGCCCTGTGCGTGGAGATCGGTGGCGCGCATGATGACGTGTACACCTACGACATGTACTTCCAGGCCACGTCCGACGCGACGCCAGGCGACTGGATCGAGCACCTCGACGGCCTCACGCTGATCGTGCCCGGCCGGAGCATCGACCGGTTGCGCGGTTCGGTCCTGGACCTGAGCCCGGACGCAGACGGTGGTGGGATGGTCATCCGGAACCCGAACCGGCCGCCTCCCCCTCCCCACAGCCCGATGATGACCGGGCCGCCGCCGGATCTGAGCGGGGACGTGGCGCAGCGCCTGCTCCAGGTTCTCGACGAGCAGATCAACCCCGCCATAGCGGCTCACGGCGGCCGGGCTGACCTGGTGGCAGTGGAGGCAGACACTGCCTATCTGCGTCTCTCAGGCGGGTGCGCCGGTTGCGGTCTGGCGGCGGTGACGCTCAGCCAGGGCATCGAGGTGGCGATCCGGGAGAGCGTGCCCGAGATCGTGAACATCGTCGACGTGACCGATCACGCGTCGGGCACCAACCCGTACTACGAGGCCACGAAGAAGTAGCCGGGCGGCAGCCGGGCGGTTTTCGTCCGCGCTCGGCCCAGGACTCGGCGAAGCGGTGGACGTCCGTTGCGGCGTGGATATCGGCAATGGCGTCGGTCCGGGCCGTCGCCTCGGGGCTGCGCACCACTCCGGCCAAGCGAGGCCCAGGGACGGCGTGCGTCATCTCGTCGCCCGGCAACTCAGTGCCGGTGCGGCCGAGCAGATCCTCTTTGCTCACTTTGCGCGGTCACGTCGTCGAACGCGGACGGGTACACGACCTGAGCGCGGATCGATGCCGTGTAGTTCCTCGGGCGGAGGACCTGGGAAGCTTCCGCGGGCGCCCAGCGGGGAAACGTCATCTGGATGTCCCCGGGTCCATGTCGGCGGGCTCACCGACGTTGCGGCTCGCCGGGCGGATCGTCCGTGGAGGGGTGTGTGCGGCGATGCGCGTGCGGACCGCGTCACCGGCGCGCGTTCAGGAGGAAGTGGGCAGTCCCACCGGAAGCCGATGTTCAGCGCAGCTATGTCAGCCGGATGGGAATCGGCTGGACGAGAAGCCGGTTCCTGTAACCGACGAAGCGTTGCACGCGGTGGTGGTCGAGTTCTTGAGCACCCCGTAGTAGGTGCCCGTTGCGTGGTTCGCGTTGCCGGCAACATTTCCGCTCTGCGCCGCCTTCTGGTCGACGACGACCCAGCAGTCCTTGGTGCCCGGCGAGAAGACCGCCAGGATCAAGTAGCCCGACGAGCCGCTGGCCGAGAGCGAAACGATGTTCGGCTTGGACGACGCACCGGCGACGAACGACAGGCCGGTGTCGATGGCCGTGATGGTCGACACGCCTTGACCAGCGGTCATGATGTTGCTGTAGGTCTGGTTGTTGGCGGTGTAGAAGGTGTCGGCACCCGTAAGGGCCGTCTGCAGGTTGGCCTGCGCCGCAGTGTTGTTGGCGGTCTTGGTCACCGACAGGAACGTCGGGATCGCGATCGCGAGCAGGATCCCGATGATGAGCAGGACGACCAGCAGCTCGATGAGCGTGAAGCCCCGGTCTCCTGCCTTCTCGAACCTTGCGGCGACCTCGGTCAGTCTGCGAACGCCTGGCATGGGACCACCCTTTCCGGTTGCAGACTCTGCCTCGAATTACATCGGCCCGTAGCCTGCTGGACCTTAGAAGATCTTCGCCGAGGTCGGAGACCGATGGGGCGACCGCTGTCGGCGGACGGCTCCACATGTCCGGTCATTGACCCAAGATGTGTTGCGCCGGCCGGCGTGACGACCTCGATGCTGTCTTCAAGCTCGTCCGGACTGCTCCGATCTGGTCCTCCTTCCGCTCGGAGGGAATCCGGTCACAGATCGCGGCGGTTGTCGGCACGCGGGTGCGTTCGCAGGGCTCTGTCAAGCTCACCCTGCCCGCGGCGGACGCGAGGGGACGGATCCTCAGCCCCACCAGAACGATGCGGCGATGACGACGTAGAGACCCACGAGGCAGGCCCCCTCGAGCCAGGTCGACTCCCCGTCGAGCACGACGAAGGCGGCGATCAGCGTCGTCAGGGCGAGGACGACCCCGAGCAACGGCGACAGCACCAGGGTGAGCTGGGCGCCGCCTATCACCCCAGAGAGGAGCACCAGTGCGGGAATGAGGACGAGAGCGATCTGCACAGGGCTCTGGAGGATGACCGACAGCGCATAATCGCTGCGGTTGCGTGCGGCGAGCTGGATCCCGACGACGTTCTCTACCGCATTGCCGGCGATTGCCACGACCACGAGACCTGCGAACGCTTCTGACATGTGCAGTGCCGAGAGCGCCGGATTGAGAGCGGCGACGAACCAGTCCGATACGAACGCCGCGGCGACGCTCGAGGCGAGCAGTGCCACGACCACGAGCGAGATCGACCAGGCGGCAGCCATGGCGCCGGCCTCGCCGTCCTGCTCACCGCGGCGTTCGCGCCGGCTCGACTCGTCCGTTGCGGTCTCGCCCCCCGCTGTGACATCTTCTGGGGACGGTCGCGTTTCCCGGCGGACCGATCCGGGGGCGGAGAGCACGAAGACGACCAGCAGCACGACAGCGGCGATGTCGGAAAGCGCAACCTCGTGATGCTTGACGGCGAGGTCCAGATGCACGCCGAGAGTCGGGATCATGAGGACGGAGACGGCGAGCACGAGCAGGACCACGATTGTGCGGGCGCTTTCTGCCGGGAAGTGCTGTGTGCCGTGCCTCAAGCCCCCGACGATGAAGGCCAGGCCCAAGACGAGCAGCACGTTGGCGAGCATCGAGCCGATGAGCGCAGCTTGAACGACGCCGACCAGGCCCGCCCGAAGCGCGAAGACCCCGAAGAAGAGCTCGGGGAGGTTGCCGAGCGCAGACTGGACGACGCCGGTCACACCCGAACCGAGCCGATCCCCGAGCCGGTCGACGCTCCGGCCCACGACGGCGGCGAGGAACCCAAGGGCCAGAGCGGACACGATGAACGGGACGACGCGACCTGTGTGGGTGTAGCGGGTGACAGCCGACCCAGTGGTTCCGAGCGCGCCGGCCAGGAGCAGCCAGACGTCGCTTCGGGACAGCTTGGATCGCACGGTAGTGTCCAGCCTCAGACGCCGGCGTTGTCGGTTCGGGTCACTGTCCCCACTCCCGTGCAACCATACGGCGTCCGGCCGCGACCGGTCCCGACGTGGCAGTGGGGATGGTCGACCCCGTGGTGAGGTAGACAGGGATGTGATGCTGCTCGCTCTGGACGTGGGAAACACACAGACGGTGGTCGGGCTGTTCGCGTCGGTCGCCGCCCGGGAACCGAATCCGCCTGACCATGGCGGCGGCGAGAGCGAGACCGCGAGCGCCCGCGGCGTCTCGGGGCCAGGCGTCCCAGGTGAGCTGGCGGACCTGCTTCACCATTGGCGTATTGCGACCGTCGCCGAGCGCACGGCTGACGAGTACGCCCTCCTCATCACTGAACTGCTCAGGCTGGTCGGGCTCGAGTTCGCCGGCACGCGGGCCGGCGACGGTGTCGACGGCATCGTCGTGTCCTCGTCGGCACCGGACGTGACCTCCGCGATCAGGGAGATGGCGCGCATCTGGTTCGACGTCCCCCTGGTCGTGATCGAGCCCGGGATCCGCACCGGGATGCCGATTCTCTACGACAACCCGAAGGACGTCGGCGCTGACCGGATCGCCAACGCCGTCGGTGCCATCGACCTGTTCGGAGGGCCGGCGATCGTCGTTGACATGGGCACGGCCACCACGTTCGACGCCATCTCGGCTGCGGGGGAGTACCTCGGTGGCGCCATTGCGCCAGGGATCGAGATCAGCACGGACGCGCTTTTCGAGCATGCCGCTGCGTTGCGCCGCGTCGAGCTGGTCGAGCCTCGCAACGTGATCGGCAAGTCGACCGTCGAGTCGATCCAGTCCGGTGTGGTCTACGGCTACACGGGTCTCGTCGACGGCATGTGCCGCCGCATTTCCGAACAGCTCGGACCGGCCGCGATAATCGCGACCGGCGGGCTCGCCGGGCTCATCACGCCCTTGTCGGACATGATCCAGTATCACGAGCCGTGGCTCACCTTGCATGGGCTCCGCCTCGTGTTCGACCGCAATGTGGCCCGCGACGAGAGTGGGAGGGAGATTTGAGCGAGATCGGATACCGGTTCGAGACGACGTCGGGCGCGGGAGACGTGGCCCGTGCATTTGCCCACCTCGAAACGGGCGAGGAGTCCGGCGTCACGGTTGCTGCTGCCGGTCGCCTCATGCGGTCCCGGCCGCAAGGAAAGCTCGCCTTCGCCGAGCTCCGGGACTGGACGGGGGGCATTCAGCTGTTCGCGCTCGCGGCCCTCACTCCCGATTTCGAGGAGTTCTGCCGCCTGTCGCTCGGTGACTGGATCGGCGTGTCCGGCGAGGTGGTCCGTACACAACGGGGCGAACTGTCGATCAAGGTGGCATCCTGGGAGCTGCTGGCGCGGGCACGTCGCGGCTTCGGCGACAAGTGGCACGGCGTCTCCGACCCTGACATCCGCTACCGCCAGCGCGAGCTCGACCTATGGGCGAACGATGGCGTGCGCGACATATTCCTGCTGCGTTCCAAGGTGATCGCCTCGATACGGCGCCGACTCAGCAATGCCGGCTTTGTTGAGGTAGAGACGCCGGTGTTGCACCCGATCCTCGGCGGTGCGACGGCGCGGCCGTTCGTGACGCACTACAACGCGCTCCACACCGACGTGTATCTCCGCATCGCGACGGAGCTCTACCTGAAACGGTGCGTCGTCGGTGGGTTGGAGCGTGTGTTCGAGATCGGCCGGACGTTCCGCAACGAGGGGCTGTCTCCGCGTCACAACCCTGAGTTCACGATGCTCGAGCTCTACCAGGCCTACGGCGACTATACCGACATGATGCTGATCTTCGAGGACATCGTGGGAGGGACCGCCGAGGAGCTGCTGGGCACGACGCTGATCCCCTACCAAGGCCGGGAGATAGACCTGACGCCGCCGTGGCGGAGGGCGACCCTGGTGGAGCTCATCGCGGAGCACGCCGGGGTCGAGGTGGACCTGTCGATGGGGGTGGAGCACCTTCGGCGCGTGGCGTCCGGTCTCGGCGTGCCGTTCGAGCCCTGGTACGGCCCGGGCAAGCTCATCCTCGAGATCTACGAGAAGACAACCGAGTCAGAGCTCTGGGGCCCCGTGTTCGTGTGCGACTATCCCCAGGAAGTTTCGCCGCTGGCGCGGGCACACCGCTCCAAGCCCGGCTACGTGGAGCGCTTCGAGCCGATCATCGCGGGCCGGGAGCTCGGCAACGCCTTCAGCGAGCTGACCGATCCCGATGACCAGCGGGCGCGTTTCGAGGAGCAGGAGCGGGAGAGGGCCCTCGGTGACGACGAGGCGATGACCGTCGACTGGGACTACCTGCGGGCTCTCGAGCTCGGGCTGCCACCGACCGGTGGGCTCGGGCTCGGGATCGACCGGCTCGTGATGCTCTACGCGGATGTCGCGAACATCAAAGAGGTGCTGCTGTTCCCGGCTCTTCGTCCCGAAGACACCTCGCCGGGCCCGCCGGCCGGCTCGACGGGGTTCGGAGAACCTGATGCCTGAGCAAGGCCTTGTTGCTCAGCTCGGGGCGAGCACTCTCCCGGCGGACCGCTCGAGGTCGTCGACGACGTTGTAGCCCAGCTCCATGAACGCTTTGGGGATCAGGCCCTCGCCGAGCCGCGCCGCCGCCGCCGCCGCGGCTGTGGCATAGCCCCGGGCGATCTCGTGAGCGGCCGAGATGCCCGGCGAGGCGGCGACTAGCACCCGTGCCTCCTCGCGCTCGGCTTGATCGAGCGGGTGGCCGAGCAGATCGCGAAGCCTCGGGCCGACGACAGGGTCGAGCAGGGCGCGCTGGACCGGGAGGGTGTAGATCCCCTCGGCGAGGTCCTGTCCGGGCGGCTTGCCGAGCTCGGTCTCGGTGGCGACGACGTCGAGAACGTCGTCGCGGATCTGAAAGACCATGCCGAACGCCTCGCCGAAGGCCGACAGGTCGTCGATCTGGGTCCGGTCGAGGCCGGCGGTCAGGGCACCGATGCGGCACGCAGTCGACATGAGCGCCGCAGTCTTGTCGGAGATGCCGCGCAGGTAGTCATGCTCGTCGCGCTCGATCTGGAACGCCGCTCGCACCTCGGCCACCTGCCCCTGACAGAGCCGGGCGAGCGTCGACGCGAGCAATTCGGCGACCTCGGTGCCGAGCCCCGCCGCGATCTGCGCCGCCCGGGCGAGCAGGAAGTCGCCGGCCACGATCGCCACGAGGTTGCCCCAGCGGGCGTTCACGCTCTCAACGCTGCGCCGCCGGGTCGCCTCGTCCATGACGTCGTCGTGATAGAGCGACGCGAGGTGGACCAGCTCGACCGACACCCCTCCGAGCAGGATCTCTGAGGTGACATCGTCACTTCGGAGGTACGAGGCTGCGATCGCGAGCGAAGGCCGGAGCCGCTTTCCTCCCGCGTCGATGAGGTGGCTTGCCACCTCGTTCAGGAACGCGTCGTCACCGATCACCGAGTCCCGCAGGCACAGTTCGAGCCGGGCGAGATCCTCCTCACGAATGGGGAGCGCGAAGGGGTCCGGACTGCTCACCAGGTCCGCCTCCTTCGCTAGAGGGCGCCAGGCCGACAGCCGGGCGCCCGCCCCATTGTTTCTTGGCACTGTAGTCTTGCCTCCTCAGGTGTTCGATTCGGATCGGGCAATCGCCCGACACCGGCCGGCCCGTTCCGGTCGGCCCGAATTGAACCGCTAAGGGTTGGGGGGCCGTAGTCCGATGCTAGGTGGGGAAGCTACCTTCTGTGGCGGCGGGTTTTCGCGCACCGGACCGGTAGACTTTCCGTACACGGAAGACCACAAGGGAGTCTGAGTTGTTCGAGCGCTTCACCGATCGGGCACGCAGGGTGCTGGTCCTGGCTCAGGAGGAAGCACGTCTCCTGAACCACAGCTTCATCGGGACCGAGCACATCCTGCTCGGCCTCATCCACGAGGGCGAGGGAGTCGCGGCCAAGGCGCTCGAGTCGCTCGGCATCTCGCTCGAGGCCGTGCGCGAGAAGGTCGAGGAGACGATCGGGCCGGCGGGGTCGGCTCCGACGGGGTCCCCGCCGTTCACGCCGAGAGCGAAGAAGGTCCTCGAGCTGTCCCTGCGGGAGGCCCTGCAACTGGGCCACAACTACATCGGCACCGAGCACATGCTGCTCGGCCTCGTGCGCGAGGGCGAGGGCGTTGCCGCTCAGGTCCTCATCAGCCTGGGAGCCGACCTGGCCAAGGTGCGACAGCAGGTCATCCAGTTGCTCTCGGGCTACCAGGGACGTGAGGGTGCGACTGTCGCGTCCGGCGCCTCGAGCTCGGATAGCCCCGCCGGGTCGCCCTTGCTCGACCAGTTCGGCCGGAACCTGACCCAACTGGCGCGCGAGCACAAGCTCGATCCCGTGATCGGTCGCGCTCGGGAGATCGAACGGGTCATGCAGGTGCTGTCGCGACGCACGAAGAACAACCCGGTTCTCATCGGTGAGCCTGGTGTTGGCAAGACCGCCATCGTCGAAGGGTTGTCCCAGCAGATCGTCGAAGACGACGTCCCCGACACACTGAAGGGCAAGCAGCTCTACACACTCGACCTGGGCGCGCTCGTGGCCGGCAGTCGGTACCGGGGCGACTTCGAGGAGCGACTCAAGAAGGTCCTCAAGGAGATCCGGACCCGCGGCGACATCATCTTGTTCATCGACGAGCTTCACACCCTCGTTGGTGCCGGCGCGGCCGAGGGTGCCATAGACGCCGCCTCGATCCTGAAGCCGATGCTCGCCCGAGGTGAGCTCCAGACGATCGGTGCGACGACGCTCGACGAGTACCGCAAGCATCTCGAGAAGGATGCCGCCCTCGAACGACGGTTCCAGCCGATCAGGGTCGAGGAGCCCACCTTGGCTCACACGATCGAGATCCTGAGAGGACTTCGCGACCGGTACGAGAAGCACCACCAGGTGACCATCACGGACCAGGCCCTGGTTGCCGCCGCGAATCTCGCCGACCGCTACATCTCGGACCGTTTCCTCCCGGACAAGGCGATCGACCTCATCGACGAGGCAGGTTCCCGGCTCCGGATCCGCCGGATGTCCACACCACCCGAGCACCGCAAGATAGACGAGGAGCTGTCCAAGATCCGTCACGAGAAGGATGCCGCCATCGGGCGGTCGAACTCGGATGAGGTCAAGAGGCTCACCGACAAGGAGAACGACGCACTCGAACGCAAGGCGGCGCTGAACATCTCCTGGCGTTCCGCGGGTGAAGAGCTCTTCGACGTCGTCGACGAGGACGTCATCGCCGAGGTGCTCGCGAACTGGACCGGGATTCCGGTCTACAAGCTCACCGAGGAGGAGACCGCCCGTCTCCTGCGCCTCGAGGAGGATCTGCACAAACGGGTCGTCGGCCAGGAGGACGCGATCAACGCGCTGTCTCGCGCGATCCGCCGCACTCGTGCCGGCCTCAAGGACCCCAAGCGCCCGAGCGGGTCTTTCATCTTCCTCGGCCCGACCGGCGTGGGCAAGACCGAGCTTGCCAAGACGCTTGCCGAGCTGCTCTTCGGTGACGAGTCCTCGCTGATCCAGCTCGACATGAGCGAGTACATGGAGAAGCACAGCGTGAGCCGGCTCGTCGGGTCGCCTCCCGGCTACGTGGGCTACGAGGAGGGCGGGCAGCTCACCGAAGCCGTCCGGCGCAAGCCGTTCGCGGTGGTGCTGTTCGACGAGATCGAGAAGGCGCATCCCGACGTCTTCAACACCCTCCTTCAGATCCTCGAGGACGGTCGCCTCACCGACGCCCAGGGGCGTACGGTCGACTTCAAGAACACCGTGCTCATCATGACCTCGAACCTCGGGACCTCGGACCTGCGCAAGTTGTCGCTCGGATTCCAGAAGACGAGCGAGTCGGTGACTTATGAGCGGATGAAGCAGCGTGTCCAAGAGGCACTGAAGAATCACTTCCGGCCCGAGTTCCTGAACCGGATTGACGAGGTGATCGTGTTCCACGAGCTGACCATGGACGAGGTGGTCGAGATCGTGGAGCTCCTCATCCGCCGGGTACGCGACCAGTTGGAAGGCCAAGGCATCGGCTTGGAGCTCACGCTCGCCGCCAAGAGGTTCGTCGCCGCGAGAGGTTACGAGCCCGAGCTCGGCGCGCGACCGTTGCGCCGTTCCATCCAGCAGCTGGTCGAGGACCCGCTCTCGGAGAAGATCCTCTGGAAGGAGTTCCAGGTGGGCGAGACGGTGATCGTCGACGAGGAGGACGGAGCGCTCGTCTTCCGCGCCATCGAGGGTTTCGAGCCTCCGGCGGTCGAGTTCGCAGGAGCCGGCGCCGACTCTTGAGCACAGTGGCCGGTCCCGGACTGGCTGCCCAGGCCCTGACCGGAGTGTGACACCCGGCTCGTAGCGTCGAGACGTGACGCGACCGAAGTCAATCCACCGCTGCCAGGCTTGTGGACATGGCTCGCCTCGCTGGTCCGGGCGCTGCCCGGCCTGCGGTGAGTGGAACACCCTCATCGAGGAGCTGGTGCCGCCGGACACTTCGGGGGCGGCGGCGCGCCGGGTCGCGGACCCAACCCGGCCGTTCGCCTCCGGGCCTGACGCGACGCCGTCTCCTCTCCACTCGATCAGCGCGGACGGAGCCGTCGCCGTGGCGACCGGGATCGGTGAGCTCGACCGGGTTCTCGGCGGTGGGTTGGTCGCCGGCTCGGTGACAGTGCTCGGCGGCGAGCCAGGCGTCGGCAAGTCCACGCTCGTGCTCCAGGCGCTGGCCGGCGCGGCGGCGCAGGGGAGATCCTCGCTGCTCATCGCGGCGGAAGAGTCAGGCGAACAGGTCCGGCGCCGAGCCGAGCGCCTCGAGGCGGTCGTCGACGGCTGCTACCTGTTGGCGACGACCGACCTCGACGCTGTCATCAGCGCCGCTGGCCAGCTCGAGCCCTCGCTCCTGGTGGTCGACTCGATCCAGGCGGTGTCCGACCCGGCGTGCGGGTCCCAGGCCGGGTCACCGAGCCAGGTGCGCGAGTGCGCCGGCCGGCTCGTGCGCTACGCGAAGTCAGTGGGTGTCGCGACCCTGCTTGTCGGCCACGTCACCAAGGACGGCGCGCTCGCCGGGCCGCGCACCCTCGAGCACCTCGTCGACACCGTGCTGTCATTCGACGGCGACCGGCACCAATCCCTCCGGCTGCTCTCGGCTTCCAAGCACCGCTATGGTCCCACGGGCGAGCTTGGTCTGTTCGAGATGACCGAGGCCGGTCTCAGGGGCCTTGTGGACCCGAGCGCACTGTTGCTCGGGGACCGCCGCCGCGGCGTGCCGGGCAGCATCGCAGTGCCGGTGCTCGAGGGGCGAAGGCCACTCATCGTCGAGATCCAGGGACTTGTCGGGCCGCCGACGTCCGCAGTCCCGAGGAGAGTCGCACAGGGTGTCGTCGGCGGCCGGCTGGCCCTGCTTCTTGCCGTGCTCGAACGGAGGTGCCACCTTGGGCTCGCGGCATCGGACGTGTTCGTCTCCACCGTGGGGGGCCTTCGGGTCAGCGAGCCGGCCGCCGATCTTGGCATCGCGTTGGCCCTGGTATCAGCCGTGACAGGGATCGCGATCGGCGAGGAGGTCGTAGCTTGTGGTGAGGTCGGGCTGGCTGGCGAGATCCGCCGGGTACAGGCGACCGATCGCCGCTTGGCCGAGGCGGCAAGGCTTGGATTCCGCCGCGCTGTGGTGCCGCAGTCTGCCCCCGACGGACCGATGGAATTTGAACTGCTCAGAGCAGGTACCCTGCTGGAGGCAGTTCGGCTGTTGTTCGGCGTGGTTCCTGCCGCCAGATCGCGTTCGAGGACCGAGTCCGGCGGCGGTCCCGAGTTGAGCGACGGCCGCGACGTCCGTACCCTGGTGAGGACCCCACCTTCCCTCGTTTCGTGAGGAGTTCCATTGTTTGATGTCGGGGACAAGGTTGTCTATCCCCATCACGGTGCCGCCGTAGTGGAGCGGCGTGAAATGCGAGAGGCCTTCGGCGAGAGGCGTGAGTACCTCGTGCTCCGGCTCGCGTACGGCGATCTCACTCTCATGGTGCCGTCCGACAACACCGCAGAGGTAGGGCTTCGAGAGGTCATTAACGATGAGGAGGTGGAGGAGGTCTTCGCTGTCCTTGGCAAGAAGGAGGCGCGGATGCCCACCAACTGGTCTCGTCGCTACAAGAACCACGTCGAGAAGCTCAAGTCGGGCGACATCTACCAGGTCGCAGAAGTCGTGCGGAACCTTTCGATCCGTGACAAGGACCGCGGTCTGTCCGCGGGCGAGAAGCGGATGCTGACGCGAGCGCGCCAGATCCTCGTTTCCGAGCTGACGTTCGCTATCGGCGTGAGCGAGGCCGAGGCGGAGGAGCGCCTCAACGCCGCTCTGCCCTAGCGCAGGGCGCGAGACCGGCGCGTGGGCGTCGAGGTCTGGGCGATCGTTGTCGCCGCCGGTCAAGGACGGCGGTTCGGTCAGCCCAAGCAATTCGCCCTCCTTTGTGGTCGGCCGGTGATCGAGTGGAGCCTCGAAGCGTCCCGCTCGGTTGCCCGCGGTGTGGTGGCCGTCGTGCCGGAATCGTTCCTCCGGAGCCCCGGAATCGGGATGGGCGCCGACCGTGTCATCGCTGGGGGCCCGACCCGGGCCTCCTCGGTCCGCCGGGGCCTGGCGGCGGTTCCAGAGAGCGCGGACGTCCTAGTCGTCCACGATGCCGCCCGGCCACTGGCATCGCGTGAGCTGTTTCGCGCCGTGGTCGAAGCGGTCGTTGCCGGCGCCGACGGGGCTGTTCCGGGCCTCGCCGTCGCGGACACCGTCAAGCGTGTCCACAGTGGTCGCGTCGTGGAGACACTCGACAGGAACGAGTTGGTGGCGGTGCAGACGCCGCAAGCGTTCCGTGCCGAGGCTCTGCGGCGCGCGCACGCTCTGGCACCGGAAGCGACCGACGACGCCAGTCTGCTCGAGGCTCTCGGCTTGAACGTCGTGGTTGTCACAGGTGAGTACCACAATCTCAAGCTGACATCGCCCGACGACCTCGCCACCGCGGAGAAGTGGAGCAATCGATGACCAACCTCCGGGTAGGGATCGGCTTTGATCAGCACCCCTTTGCAAGTGGGTCCGAGCGCAGGACGGCACTGGTGTTGGGAGGGGTTCGTTTCGAGGCGGAGCCGGGACTGCAGGGCCACAGCGATGCCGATGTCGTGGCGCACGCGGTGGCAGACGCCATGCTTGGTGCTGCTGGCCTCGGCGATCTCGGCGCCCATTTCCCCGACACTGACCAGCGCTGGGCGGGAGCAGACAGTGTCGCGATCCTGGCGCAGGTAACGGCGCTCGTCGCCGCCGCCGGCCTACGGCTCGTGAATGCGGACTGCACCGTCATCTGTGAGATTCCCCGGATCGACGATGCGCGTGAGATCATGATGGAACTGCTCAGCGCGGCGGCGGCAGGCCCTGTGCATGTGAAAGCGACCCGGCCAGAGGGGCTCGGGAGCCTGGGGCGCGTGGAGGGTGTCGCCTGCCTTGCCACCGCGCTGCTCGAGGAGATCGGTTCGTGATGCAAGAAAGCAACGAGGGAGACGGCGCGTACCGCGGCCCTCGTAGTCCTCGCGGGACCCACGCGGGTGGCCGCAGCGGTGGCACTGCCCGAACCAGCGGGCGGGGCGGTGGCGAGGCGCGAGCCGGGCGGACGCGAGCAGTTGGCGGACGAGCCGGCCTCCCGGGCACGGGTGGCTCTCGAGACCGCTTCGGCGGCCCGGTGGGGGCGCGAGGCACCGGCGACGCCAGAGTTCGCGGCGGGCCAGCTGGCGGTGCCAGCGGTTCGAGCACTGGCTACCGCGGTTCAGGCGTGGGCTATCGCGGTTCGGGCGTCGGCGCTTCCAACCGCGGCGCCGGTCGCTCCTCTGCGTCTGCGGCCGGCAGGGATGCCGATTCCGGAGTTTCTCGGTATCGGGGCGCTGCTCCCGCAGCCGCCAGACGTGCTGCTCCCGCAGCCGCCCGGGGCGCTGCTCCAAGCCGTGGGGCGCAAGCGTTCAGGTCCCCGCCGCAGCGGGATGGCGGTCGCGGGTCTTCAAAGGGTGGATGGGACCGGCCAGGGCCGCGACGTGACGCCCCAGCCGCTTCGCGGCGAAACGGGCCCGGAGGCCGCCGAGAAGCCGAAGCTGAGGACTTCTCCGATTTCGGACCTCTTCCGAGCTCGATCGGCCGCGCAGCCACTACCGGGCGCAACCTCTGGCCGAGGGCGCCCCGAGCGCCGCGGCCGGAGCCGCCCGGCGGCCCGCAAGGGGAATTCCGCGGCAGGAGCCAGGGAGTTTCACGGTCTTCGGGCCTTTCGCGCCCGGCCGCGACCCGCAGGTCGCCCACCGGCAGCGGCTACCAGCGGCCGTTGCCGGCTCGGAAAAGCCCGGGCGGCCCTGGCAAGCCATTCGGCCGCGGCGGTCAGGTGTCCGAAACTTCTGGTGGGCGTGGCTCTGCAAAGGTCCGACGTGCGCTCGGCGGCGACCAAGTCGAGGGTCGCCAGGCGGTCCGGGAACTGCTTGCCGCGCAGAAGCGGGCGGTGCACGAGGTCTGGATGATGGAGGGCTCGGATCCTGCAGCGATCCTGAGGGAGATCCAGTCGCTGGCCCGAGGGAACCATGTCCCGGTGCGGCTTGTGACACAACGCCAGATCCAACAGGCACAAGGCTCTGAGGCGCCGCAAGGCGTGATCGCTTTCGCCGAGCCCTTGACCGAGGCAGACCTGTCCGACCTGGTCGGCCCGGGGTCCGGTGATGGCGGGGAGGCAGGCCCGCCCGCTGGTCCGCACGACGTGCCTTCCGATGCGAGGCCCCCCCTCGCCGACGGTGTGTCTCAAGAAGCTGTGGCCGAGGTTCCGGCCGAGCGTGCCAGCCACGAGGAGCTGGGGCGAAGGACTGACGCAGGGATCATGGCGTTTGTTGTCGTGGTCGATGGCGTCACCGATCCGCAGAACCTGGGTGCCCTCCTGCGCAGCGCCGAGTGCGCTGGTGTGACTGGGGTCGTGCTGCCTCGCCACCGGAGCGCGCATGTGACCCCAACGGTCACCAAAGTCGCCGCGGGTGCGGTGGAGCACGTCAGAATTGCCGTGGTTCCCGGTGTGCCGGGGGCACTTCAGGAGTTGGAGCGCCTCGGGGTCTGGACTGTCGGTCTCGACGAGCGGGGGCCTGAGCCGGTGTTCCGCCTCCAGCTTGGCGACCGGCCGCTCGCGCTAGTGATCGGTGCCGAGGGACGAGGCCTCGCGCCGCTGTCGCGTCAACGATGCGATGTGCTCGCGCGGATCCCACTGCGCGGCTCCATCGACTCGCTAAATGTGTCCGCCGCCGGTGCCATCGCGATGTTCGAGGTCGCACGGCAGCGGTCGGCAGGACCCGGGTAGCCGATCCTTGCGGCCCGGCTCGGCCGAGCCGCGGTGCTGCGCTCAGGGCGGGTCGTTCCCGCGGCCCTGCCTACCGGGATGACATCGGCACGTAGTCGCGGCGTGGGCTTCCGACAAAGAGCTGCCTCGGTCGCGCGATCTTCGTGTTGTGCTCGAGCATCTCGACCCAGTGCGCCAGCCAGCCCGTGACGCGCGGGATCGCGAACAGCACCGGGAACATCTCGACCGGGAAGCCCATGGCCTGGTAGATGAGCCCGGAGTAGAAGTCGATGTTCGGGTAGAGCTTGCGAGAAATGAAGTACTCATCGGCGAGCGCGACCTCCTCGAGCCCAAGCGCGATGTCAAGCAGCGGGCTCTTGCCTGTGACCTCGAAGACCTTGTAGGCGATGTCCTGGATGATCTTTGCCCGGGGGTCGTAGTTCTTGTAGACGCGATGCCCAAATCCTTGCAGCCGGCCGTGGCCTTCTTTCACGGCGCGGATGAAGGCCGGAATGTTCTCGAGGGTCCCGATCTCGGTGAGCATCCGGATGACAGCCTCGTTCGCACCGCCGTGGAGGGGGCCATAGAGGGCGGCGCAAGCGGCGGCACAAGCCGAGTACGGATCGACGTGTGTCGAGCCGACCACCCGCATGGCGGCCGTCGAGCAATTCTGCTCATGATCCGCATGCAAGATGAACAGAGCGTCCATTGCCCGTACCAGCGTGGGGTCCGCATCAAAACGGGACTCCGCGGTCTTCAACACCATCGACAAGAAGTTGGAAGGGAAATCCAGTGAGTTGTCAGGATAGAAGAACGGCATGCCGATGCTGAAGCGGTGTGCTGCTGCGGCGAGAGTCGGCATCTTCGCGATGAGTCGGATGATCTGCTTGTGGCGGGTCTCCGGATCGAAGATGTCCCTGGCGTCGGGATAGTAAGTGGAAAGGGCTGCGACGGCCGAGACGAGGATCCCCATCGGGTGCGAGTCGTAATGGAAGCCCTCGAGGAACCTCTTGCGCATGTTCTCGTGGATGAACGTGTGGTACGTGATCTCGCGGACCCACTGCTCGGCCTGTTCAGCAGTCGGCAGTTCGCCATGAAGCAAGAGATACGCGACCTCGAGGTAGGTCGAGTGCTCTGTCAACTGCTCGATCGGATAGCCTCGATACTCGAGGATTCCCTTGTCCCCGTCCACAAAAGTGATCGCACTTTCGGCTACAGCCGTGGTCATGAACGCAGGGTCGTAGAACCAGATGCCGGGCAGGATCTTGCTCCACTCCTCTGCGGAGACTCCGCCGTCGACGATCGGGATCTCCATCGTCTGGCCGTTGCGGTTGTCCGTGATCGTCACGCTCTCTACCACGACTTCAGACCTCCAGTTGGCTCTCTGCCAGGCTGACGTCGTTGGCGCCCGGTCTTGCGGTTGACGAACTGGCTCACGCCGTCGTCACATCCTATGGCGGTGCCGGACGGTTCCGGACGGCGCCGGTCCACGGCAGACCGTGCCGATCCGAAGACGGCGCGCCGGGAGGCCGGCAGAGTTGCAGCGCGCGCTGCAGGCCGTTTGCTGTGCTCGCTCGGCGGTAGCATTCCGGGCGCCCCTCGGGGGCGGCGAGAGCCCGCAGGTGGCCCCAGATCTGATCTCCGTCAGAGGAGTCCATCGATTGCAGCGCGAACGCGAGAGCGGGGCAGGGCACGATCGCCGCGGCGCCGAGCAGGACAAACCTGCCGAGAACCACTGCCCGGTGGGTCCTCGGCGATGACCGAGCGTTCCCTTCAGCGTCTCTATGGGGACCCGGGGACCCCGTTCAGCTCCGGATTGGAGCGGGCACAGATGCGGGCGACGGTCCTTGCCGAAATCCCGTCATCGTCGCCGCGACCGCTTGAAGCGGTCGGCATCGGATGTGGCGACGGCACGGCCACAGCTGTCGCAGCGACACGCTGCGAACAGACGCCAGGAGCGAGGGTCACTATCATCGGCCTCGACTGGTCGTGCTCTGCGCTCGATAGTGCGCGGCGGCACGGCGTCCCCGTGGTGCGCGCCGTGACAGACGGCTCGGGCCTCCCTCTGGCTTCCGGCAGCGTGGATGTGGTCATCATGAGCGAGCTGATCGAGCACCTGGCGGACACCGATGCCGCGCTCACCCGAGCAAGACGAGTGCTCGTTGCCGGCGGGAGTTTGCTGTTGCCGACGCCAGACCTGGCGGCTTGGCACGGCCGCGTGCTTCTCGCGCTCGGGGCCCAGCCGCTCTTCAGCGAAGTCATCCTTCGTGGCATCCACGGCCGGCCCGCTCGCGACGTGGTCGGTCATCTGCGCGTCTTGGAGCGCCGCGCACCCGAGGAGTTGCCGGCTTGTGCCGGAGTTGTCGAGGTCAACATCACTGGGGCCCCATACCGCGACATCCCCCGACCGTTCCGTCCGCTCGGTCGCCTGCTCTGTCGCGCACCCGGCCTCTCGTCGGTTCTTCTCGCATCTGCAAGATGGTCGACGTGACTCCGGACAGCCACACCTCAGCAGGGATCGCAATCGCGGCGATGTCGGCGCTGTTGACCGGCTCCGGCACGGTCGTGGAGAAGGTCGCTCTGCAACGGCTTCCCGAGATCCACGCGCGGCACTTCTGTGTGATGATTCGCACCTTGTGCGCTTCGCCGCAGTGGCTGTGGGGCTGCTGCTTGCTGCTGGGGGGTCTCGTGTGCCAGGGCCTGGCTTTGTCCCTGGCACCGATCTCGGTAGCTCAGCCGATCTTCGCCTCCGGGATAGTCCTTCTGCTCGTGCTCTCACATTTCGTGCTGCACGACCGTCTCCGGCGGGTGGAGTGGCTCGCCCTGGCGACCATCGTTGTCGCCTTGGTCCTGCTCGGCTTGTCGATCGACACGCGTGTGGATCACGCAGGTGGCCCTGCGAGCCTGCCGTACCTCTTGCTTGCCGCGATCCCAACCTCTGCGGTCGGTCTCGCCCTTTTTGTGGTGGCGGACCGGGCCCACCGGTCGCGGCGCCGGATCAGGCACCTGCGAGGCCCACTGTTCGGCGTGGCCGCAGGTCTGCTATACGGCGTGGCCGGACTCGGCCTGAAGTCGGCGGCGACCTTCGTCCAACGCTGGGGCATCATCCGCTCGATTCCTCACCTGGTGACTTCCCCTGACCTCTACCTGCTCGCCGTCGCCATGGCGACCGGCCTTGTGCTGTTCCAAACCGGTTTGCAGCGTTGCTCGGCGTCGGTCGTGTCACCGGTGAACATAGTGACCTCCACCGCTTACGTCATCGCCGTCGGGACCCTGCTGTTCAACGAGCACCTGCCTACCTCCGCCGGTCCCTTGGGGTTGCGGATGGCGGGCTTCGCCGGCGTGGTGTTCGGTCTTGTCACCCTTGCCGTTGCGGGCGAGATCGGCGACACGGACGACACGGGCGGCTACAGCGCCGAGGGCGACACGGGCGCCGAACAGCCGGGTCGAACGGTCACATCAGACGGCGGGGTGCCTCAGCTCAGGTCCAGCCGGTAGACGTTGGTCTCTCGTTTCGCGAAACCAGCTCTCTCGTACAAACGGTTCGCCGCCTGCCTCGACGGTCGCGACGTCAAGTTGACGTGGCGGGCACCTAGGTCGCGGGCGAGCCGGACGGCTTCAAGGACCAATGCGGCGCCGACGCCATAGCCCCGGGCCGACTCGTCTACGACGACGTCTTCGATCACCGCGTGCAGCCCTGTCGGGATTCGGTAGGTGACAAGTGTGATCGTGCCGACGATCGCGTCGCCGCGCGAAGCCAGACGGGCGACGAGCAGGGAGCTGCTCGGTGAGGCCACGATCTGCTCGAGCTCAGCGCGATCAGGCGGCACCGCGGTCGAGGACAGTTGCGGCATCAGGCGTGCGATGACGTCGACGATCTCGTCGGTCGCCTCGGCGACGCGCTCGACGAGGATGCTATCGGCCTTCATGCGGGCGAGTGTATCGAGGGGCCTTCTCGTGCGCGAAGCTCAAGCCCGAGTCGGCCGGGATTGCCTTTGGGGCCTCTCGCCGCCAAATTGGCCGGCGGGGCCAGTCGAAGAGGACCTCGGCCGAGTCGCCCCGTATCGCGGCGAACGCGTGAGCGCTCCACACGCCGGCATTGGCCAGAGGGGCAGGTAGCGAGTCCTCGCCGAACCACCCGACGTCGGCACACTCGAGCGGATGGGCCCTCAGCGTGCCGCCCACGGTCCGAAGGTGGAAGACGAGCGAGTAGAGCGGCACTTGTGTGAAGCCGAGCCGGAGTCCGTCGAGGACCATGACCAGGCGAACGGGCTCGGCGTCGATGCCCGTCTCCTCGAGGACTTCCTTCACCGCGACCTCGGCCGCCGAGTAGCCCACGTCGGCCCAGCCGGTCGGGTAGAGCCAGGCTCCCGAATCCGCCCGCTGCACGAGCAGGATCTGACCCTCGTCGTTGCCGACGATTGCCCCGACCGCGACCTTCGGTGTCACGTATCCCGCGGTGCCCTGGCGCACGTCCCCCATCCACTCGAGGACGAGGTCGTTCGCGGCGCTCGTCGCCACCGGTTGGCCGTCGCGTGCCAACGCCGAGGCGGCCGCCGCCCGGATATCTCCGGCGACGCTCAGGACCTCTTGGTAGCGCTCCTGTTCGTAGAGGTTCTTGGTGAACGCCAGACCTGTCCTGGCAATGGCGGCAAGCGTTTCTCCCCACCGGACAAGATCTCGCGTCGACGCCGGCACCTCACCCACGCGTCCGACCCTAACGCTGGGCACCGGGGTCGGGGACACCGCGACCTTCGGCGCGCGATCATGGCCGACGTGAGCGTCAAGCAGGACTGTCGGCACTACGTCATGCAGACTGTGCGCTCAGGTGAGCGTACCGAGCGCTGCCGTCTCGGAGCTGCCGAGACCGTTCCCTTCGCGTGCCCGGCCGGCTGCGTGTTCTACGAGGCCCGTCGGACAGCGACCAGCGGCTGGCAGGTTCGTGCTCGGGGCGGCGAAGACCCACCGACAACCAGGCGCTGAACGGAAGCCAGGGGATCTGGCGTCGTCACAGGCTGCGAAGTTGCCGTTGCCGTGGGCCGGTCAGCTCTCCAGGACGTCTCCCAGGCGGTCGACGCTGACGCCGATCTCCTCGAGCCACGCCACCGCGCCTTCGATCGCCGCCGGAGCGCCGTCGAGCTCGCAGATGATCCAGCCTTGGCGCGCTTCCACGTTCGCTCTGCGAATGTTCGGCTCGACGTCGAAGCGATGGACGAGCTGGGCCACAACCGGCTCGCGAACCAGCTCCTCAGGGAAAGTGAGCCGGACTCGCGCGCTCATCGGCGGAGGTCGGCCGCGGCCGCTGAAGACAAGCTGCCCGAACGGAGCCCTTCCAGATCGAGGGTCACGTACCGGTACCCGGCGCCTCGGACCGCCGTAACGATCTCGTCACGGGTGTCGATCGCACGATCGAGGTCTTCCAGGGGGAGCTCGATTCGAGCGAGGTCGCCGTAATGGCGGACCCGCAGCGCATCGAAGCCGAGCCGCCGCAGGGATGATTCCGCCGCCGCCACTTGGCCGAGGACCCCCACACTGACCGGCGTGCCGTACGGCAGCCTCGATGCCAGGCACGCAGTCGCGGGACGATCCCAGGTACGAAGCCCGAGCATCTGCGACACCTCACGGACCATCGCCTTGTCCAGCCCTGCCTGGACGAGAGGGAAGACTGCACCCCGCTCGGCGGCCGCCTTCTGCCCGGGGCGGTGGTCGCTGAGGTCGTCGAGGTTGACGCCTAGCACCACGGTCGCCTGCTCGGACTCGGCCAGAGGCATCAGGACGTCCATCAGCTCGCGTTTGCAGTGGTAGCAGCGATCGAGATCATTGCGCACATAGGCAGGATCGTCGAGCTCGTGTGTGCTGACAGCGACCCAGCGCAAGCCCCACTCACCTGCGATCCCAGCGCAGTGGGCTTGGTCCTCGGGTGCGAGAGAGGGAGAGACGGCGGTCGCGCAAAGCACCTGTTCGGTTCCCAGGAGCCTCGTCGCGACGGCCGCGACCAGGGAAGAGTCGACGCCGCCGGAGAAAGCGACGACGGCACGGCCGAGGCAGGCCAGGACGGTCTGCAGGCGGACGAGCGCGTCCCCCGTCAGCCCTGCGGGATCGCCCCCGGTCACCGGCTCAGCGTATGCCGATGCCACTCAGAACGTCCTCAGCCCCTCCGACCATCCCGGTGTAGAAGGGGCCAAACTCCGCGTAGCGTGCCGAGGCCTCGTCAAAGCGCATCGAGTACACGCAATCCTTCAAGTCGTCGGGGTGAACACCGAACAGGGTGACTCCCCACTCCCAGTCATCCAGTCCCGTCGAGCCGGTCACGAGCTGAAGCACCCGGCCACGAAAGTGGCGACCTGCGGTCCCGTGTCCTCTCATGAGATCCATCCGGTCGTCGAAGCTCAGTGCGTACCAGTTCTCGGCACCGGGGGCACGGCGCTTGGACATCGGATAAAAGCACATGGCCGCCATGCCCTCTGGTGGGAGTGTCGGGTAAAGCCGAGCCTGTCTCATGTCTTCAGGCACGCCGGCGGCGTACTCGGACACCTCGGTCAGCGAGACGTAGGAGTCGACGACGTCAAGACCGCCGGTGTGCAGCTCGGTCTGCAAGCGCCGGAGCCGCCTCATATCCGGGCCGAGCGCGAGCACGCAAACGTCGGCCTTGTGCCCCAGCATGGCCGCGGTCACGACCTGGCAGTCGTCGTTGCGCGCGGCGTCGATCGCATCGAGAAGTGACCGTGCCTTTGCCTCGGGCCGCGGTTTGCAGAACAAATGCAGCACGCCCCAGCCGGCGTTCGGGCTGACCGGTGCGCTGTCAGGCACGAGGGGCTCCGGCAGTCACGGCCTGGAGTCTACGGACACCCGGGGCCGGCCCGGCCCGGCGGCGGCAGCCTTTCCGGGCCGGCGAAACTGTTCCGAACGCGCCACCAGGGACGCCTCGCGGCGTCCCTGGTGGTCCTTGGGTTCATTGACCCCTTGGTGTCGGGATCAGTAGTCCTCCATCCCGCCGCCCGGAGGCATTGCGGGAGCCTTCTCCTCGGGCTTGTCCACGACGACCGCCTCGGTCGTGAGGAACAGGGCCGCGATGGAGGCGGCGTTCTGCAGTGCGGACCGCGTCACCTTGGCGGCGTCGATCACACCAGCCTTGAACAGGTCCTCGTACACGCCGGTCTGTGCGTTGAGGCCGTGGGCACCCTTCAGGCCCTTGACCTTCTCGACCACGACGCCGCCTTCAAGTCCTGCGTTGACGGCGATCTGCTTGAGCGGCTCTTCGACCGAGCGGGCCACGATCCTGGCACCGGTTGCCTCGTCCTCGTCCAGTTTCGCGGCTGCGTCCAGGATGGCCTGCTGCGAGCGGAGCAGCGCTACGCCCCCACCGGGGACGACGCCCTCTTCGATGGCCGCCTTGGTGGTGGACACCGCGTCCTCGATGCGGTGCTTCTTCTCCTTGAGCTCCACCTCCGTCGCAGCCCCGACCTTGATGACCGCGACTCCACCGGAGAGCTTCGCCAGGCGCTCCTGCAGCTTCTCCCGATCGTAGTCCGAGTCGGTGTTCTCGATCTCGGCCTTGATCTGGCTGATGCGGCCCTTGATGTCGGCGTCTTCACCGGCGCCTTCCACCACGGTCGTCTCGTCCTTGGTCACGACGATCTTGCGGGCCCGACCGAGCAGGTCCAAAGCGACGTTCTCGAGCTTGAGCCCCACCTCTTCGGTGATGACCTGGCCGCCGGTCAGGATGGCGATGTCCTGGAGCATCGCCTTGCGACGCTCTCCGAAACCGGGAGCCTTGACGGCCGTGCTGCGGAACGTGCCACGGATCTTGTTCACGACAAGGGTGGCGAGTGCCTCGCCCTCGACGTCCTCGGCCACGATCATGAGCGGCTTGCCTGTCTGCATGACCTTTTCGAGCACCGGTAGCAGATCGCGGACGGCTGAGACCTTCGAGCCGACGAGCAGGATGTAGGGGTCCTCGAGGACGGCCTCCATGCGGTCCGGATCGGTGACGAAATAGGGCGAGATGTAACCCTTGTCGAAGCGCATGCCTTCGACCAGCTCCATCTCCATGCCGAAGGTCTGCGACTCCTCGACGGTGATGACGCCGTCCTTTCCGACCTTGTCGATGGCCTCGGCGATCATGGCGCCGATCTCGTCGTCAGCCGAGGAGATGGACGCCACCTGGGCGATCTGGTCCTTTGCGTCGATCTCCTTGGAGAGCTGCTTCAACCGGGCTACGGCCGTCTCGACACCGACTTCTATGCCGCGCTTTAGCGACATCGGGTTCGCGCCGGCCGCTACATTGCGCAAGCCCTCACGGACCATGGCGCCGGCAAGCACCGTTGCGGTGGTCGTTCCGTCCCCTGCGACGTCGTCGGTCTTCTTGGCCACCTCCTTGACCAGGTCCGCTCCGACCTTCTCCCATGGGTCTTCGAGCTCGATCTCCTTTGCGATGGAGACTCCGTCGTTCGTGATGGTCGGAGCGCCCCACTTCTTCTCGAGCACGACGTTGCGACCCTTCGGGCCGAGCGTGACCCTCACGGCGTCTACGAGCTGGTTCATGCCATTCTCGAGGGCCCGGCGGGCCTGCTCGTCAAAGGCGATCAACTTCGGCATTTTGGGGATGTCCTCCTTGGGCTGCACGGTTCCACGACCGTTAGCACTCTCATGGTCCGAGTGCTAATAGCAAACCACGCCAGACGCTCTCGCGCAACTGCGCCCCAAGATCCCCTGGTCAGAGCCCTGACTATCGAGGCTGGCGCGTGGCCGTGGAGTTGTCCCCAGGGGGCCCGGCCCGCACCGCCACCGTCGTTGCCCGGCCTCAGCCGCCTGCGACCGCCGGGATGATTGACAGTGTGGTGCCGGCCGGAAGGCCGGTGTCGAGACCCTGGAGGAAGCGGACGTCCTCGTCCGCGACAAACAGGTTCACGAAACGCCGCAACGTGCCCTGCTCGTCCAGCAGACGCGCCTTCATCCCCGGATGATCGCGTTCGAGGATGTCTATTGCCTCGCGCACCGTCAGGGCTTCGACCTCGAGTTCACCTGCACCTCCGGTCAACGGCCGGAGCTGGGTCGGGACGCGAACCGTGACGCTCATCGCTTCGCAGCCCTCAGGTGTCCGTCACGGTCGATCAGCTCGGCGACGGCTTGGAGAGTCGGCGGAATGGTCGTCGATGGGCCGACTGAACCGGCGAGTGCCTCGACGGTCTTGAGACCGTTGCCCGTGACGTAGACCACGACACGCTCATCGGGTCGGACGATACCCGCGTCAGCCAACTTGGCAAGCGTCGCCACGGTCACGCCTCCCGCGGTCTCGGCGAAGATCCCTTCGGTGCGGGCGAGCAAACGGATTCCCTCGACGATCTCCTCGTCGGTGACCGCCGCGATCGCACCTCCGCTGCGGCGAACCGCGTCGAGGGCGTACCAGCCGTCCGCCGGATTGCCTATCGCAAGCGACTTCGCGATCGTCGCGGGCCTGACCGGCCGCACGTAGTCGGCTCCATCGGCGAATGCGGTCGCCACGGGCGAGCAACCCTGCGCCTGCGCGCCGGAGATCCTGACCTCGCCGTCGCCGTCGACGAGGCCGAGCTCGGAAAGCTCACGAAAGCCCTTGTCGATCTTCGTGAGCTGGCTTCCGGACGCAATTGGGACCACTACGTGGTCGGGGATCTGCCAGCCGAGCTGTTCGGCGACCTCGAAGGCCAGCGTCTTGGAGCCTTCGGCGTAGTAGGGCCGAATGTTGACGTTGACGAAGGCCCACGCCGTGAATTCGCTCGCCAGCTCCGCGCAAAGGCGGTTCACGTCGTCGTAGCTGCCGTCGACCGCGACGAGGTGTCCGCCGAAGACCGCGGTCGAGATGAGCTTCACGGCCTCGAGATCGTGCGGCACGAACACGAACGATTCCATGCCGGCCCGAGCGGCGTGGGCGGCGACCGAATTGGCGAGATTGCCGGTCGAGGCGCACGCAACAACCTTGAACCCGAGCTCACGGGCCTTGGTGAGAGCTACTGCGACAACTCGGTCCTTGAACGAGCCTGTCGGGTTGCGGGTGTCGTCCTTCACCCAGACCTCGCCGAGCCCGAGCTCGGCGGCGAGACGGTCGGCCAGGATCAGTGGCGTGAACCCGGAGCCGAGGTCGACCGGCGATTCGGTCGAGACAGGAAGGAGGTCCGCGTACCGCCACATGCTGGGCGGCCCGGCCGCGATGCGTTCGCGCGTAACTGTTCTCCGCAGCGCGTCGTGGTCGTACGCGACCTCGAGCGGCCCGAAACAGAACTCGCACACATGGAGCGCCTCTGCCGCGTACCTGCGTGCGCACTCCCGACATGAAAGCCCAACGACATGACCCACGGGACCCTCCTCATCGTTCGGGCATTGGCACCTGGCACTGCCCAGGAGGCTCGTGCTGGTTGTCGCGGCTTTCGTCAGGCCCGATCCCTCGGCCGCTCTTGATGATGGGCCTCAAGTGTGGACCACAACGCGGCGCACGTCAAAGGATGCCGACCACGTGTCGATGGTCACCACGAGGAAACCCTGCCGGTGTCACAAGCCCTAACGTGGCGTCCGACCATGGCCACCGTCTCCGATGTCACGATGCCGCTTGCTTGCCATCACCACGGGGACTTCCCGGTCGCCGGGATGCGGGCGATGAACGAGAACCTGCGATTCTCGGTCCGCATGCCCGTTCGCGACGAGGAGGCGACTCGTGGTCCCAGCGTCGAGGCCGTGAGTCGTGAGCCCGACATCTCGCGCCGTTGTGGCCTGTGCTCGATCGCCCGGGTTGACCTGGAGGTTCGCACGCATCGCAACCGGCCGCTGAGAGGGACCGCTCCCCAGGCCTGCGAGCTCCGAGACGCCGCAGTTGGTCGCGCAGGGGCATGTATCGCATGACCGGGTTCGACTTCGTCGTCGTCTCGAACCGGGGACCGTTCACGCTCGAGAGCGGGCCCGGGGGAGTCGTCGAATTCCGACCGGCGGCGGGTGGCTTGGCACCGAGCCTGAGCGGAGCGCTCGCCGAAGAGCCGACGGCCTCGGGCAGCGAAGTGCTCTGGGTCGCCTCAGCCTTCACCCAAGCAGATCGGCTCTACGCGTCGGCCGGTGCGGTGCCTACCGGACAGGACACCTTGAAGCTGTGCATGGTCGCTGTCACGCCCGAGATGGGGCGCGCGGCCTACGACGTGATCGCCAATGGCACGCTGTGGTTTCTCCACCACGGACTGTTCGACCATGCGCGCCGCCCGCGTTTCGACCGCGTCTGGCACGAGGCGTGGGAAGGGTACTGCCAGTTCAACGAGGCCATTGCGGACGCCGTCGCAGAGCAAGCCGCGACCGGGGCGACTGTGGTCGTGAACGACTATCACCTGGCGCTCGTCGGCCGGTATCTCGCAAAGCGCAGGCCCGATCTCGCGACCGCGTTCTTCACCCACACCGCTTTCTGCCCCCCGGAGGACCTCGCCATGGTGCCGGACGGGCCCCGCCTCGAGCTGATGGAGTCCATGTCCTGTTTCGGTGCTTGCGGGTTCCACACGGCTCGGTGGCGTGACGCTTTCGTGCGCTGTGCGTCGGCGGTCGGCGTCGAGGCGCCCGCGACCTTCATAGCCCCCCTGGGCGCAGACCCGGCGAGGCTCGACGACGTGGCGGCCACCGTGGCCTGCCGATCGCGTCTCGATCACCTCGAAGGCGAGCTCGACGGCCGCACGCTGCTGCTGCGCAGCGACCGCGTCGAGCTCTCGAAGAACCTGATACGCGGCTTCCTCGCGTTCGACGAGCTGCTGGAGGCGTCTCCGCAATGGCGGGGGCGTTTGGTCTTCTATGCGCGGGTCTACGGGTCACGCGAGTCTCTGCCGGAGTATCTCGCCTACCGCACCGAGGTGGAACACGTGGTGGCCCGGCTGAACGAGCGTTGGGGCGAGTCCGGCCACATACCGGTCGTGCTCGACCTCGAGGACGACTTCGTGGCTACTGTGGCCGCCCTGCAGCGCTACGACCTGCTGCTCGTCAACCCCATTCGGGACGGGCTCAACCTTGTCGCGATGGAGGGGCCGGCGGTCAACCAACGAGACGGCGTGCTGGCGCTCTCACGAGAGGCGGGTGCTTACGACGAGCTGGCCGACGTGGCGATCGGCCTCAATCCCTTCGACGTGACCGCGACGGCGGCTGCGGTATCCAGGGGCCTGTCCATGAGCTCGGAGGAGCGCCGGGTTCGGGCCGCGGAGCTGCGGCGCCGGGCGCGCTCGCGCACGCCCGCGCATTGGCTGGCCGAGGTCCGCCGCGCAGCCCGGGTTCCCGGCCAGAGGGGTCCGCGCGCCTGGGGCCAAGCCGGCGACTAGGACGGGCGCAGCCGTCCGGCCAGTGCGACGAGGAAGCCGACCGCGGCGCCCGGACCGTCGAGGACCAGGTCGGCCGCCTCGAGCATCCCGTGAGGCACCTCGGCGCCGGTGACCGCGACCTTCAAGGTTCGAAGACCGGATGTGGTCCGCAGCCTGTCGAGAGCGTCGAACGCGAGGAGGTCGCCGGCATCGTCGCCGAGGTAGACAGCCCTCTCCAGTCCCGCGCACAACTCGGTCACGACCGTTCCCTTGTCGATCCCGAGCGGGAGTGTGAGCTCCACGCTCGCCTTTCCCGGCCGGGGCACGAGACCGTGCTCGGCTGCGATGGTCCGCACCGCCTCTGTCGCCTGTGCCGCAACAGCCTCGAGCTCGGCGCCCGAGGCGCTGAGCGAGCGCCAGTGGACCGTGATCCCGTAGCCCTTGTCGTCGACCCGGACGCCACTGGGCACGGTGGCAAGTATCTGATCACGAACGGTCTCGATCACCGGGCGCCAAGCCGAGACCCCGGCGCGGCGCTGGAGGGTACCGTCCGGGAAGCACTCTTCGAGCCCGTTGAGGCCGATGGCCCGAAGAGGCGATCGATAGCGCTCGATCTCGAGGCGATCGGCGAGGAACGCCGCGGACCGTCCCGAGATCGCGACGACAACGGCCAGCTCCCGGGCAATGTCGTGGAGCGCCCCGAGCGCGCCGGGCAACGGGCGGGCAGCTTGTGGATCGACGACGATCGGGGCGATCGTCCCGTCGAAGTCGCAACAGAGCCCAGCTGTTTCGGGGGCTTGTGCGAGAAGCTCGAGGGCGGAAGACTCGGTGGCGGTCAGCCTGCGAACCTCGGCGCCGGCAGCGTTCTCAACGCGGCCGGCGTTCGAGCCGGGGACCACCCTCGTAACGGTCCCGGCGCCGGCGAACAAGCCGGCGTTGAACACGGTGGACCACGAGCGGGTCATACGCGAAAGCCTCGGGTGAGCCGGCCAATCGCCGTAGCACGCCGTAGTACGCGCCCGGGGACAGCCCCAGCCGTTCGTGGATCGCCTGGCGTTTGGACGGGGAAGACAACCACCAGTCGCGTTCTACATCGAGCACATCGCGGTCCCGATCGGTCAGCGTCATCCCACCCGACAATGCCAATCTCAGCCCCGCGAAGCAAGGACCCTCGCCCGAGGAGCCCGAGAGCGGCGCCGTTCGGGCAGACTTCAAGGCCGAGATGACCAACACGGTGAGCTACGTCGCGGCTTTCGGTGGTGGCGTCGCGTCCTTCGTGTCGCCCTGCGTGCTGCCGATCGTCCCGGGCTATCTCTCGGTCGTGACCGGATTGGACCTCACCGACGCCGTGCAGGGATCGCGCCACCACCTTGTTCGCATCGCCCGTGACACGGTGTTGTTCGTGGCCGGGTTCACGGTGGTGTTCGTGCTCCTCGGCATCACGGCGACGACGATCGGGAGCGCGGTCTTTCGCGACAAGGAGTTGTTGTTGCGCATCTCGGGGGCGCTCGTCATCGCGATGGCGTTGTTCGTGGCGGGTTCGCTCGTGCTGAGAAGGCCCGGCTGGTACCGAGAAGCCCGGTTCCACCCGAATCTCGAGCGTTGCGGGCCTTTCGCGGCGCCGGTCGCAGGTGCCGCCTTCGCCTTCGGCTGGCAACCCTGCCTCGGGCCGATCCTCGCCGCGGTGAGCGCAGTCGCGGCGAGCTCGGGATCTGCAGGCCAGGGAGCGGCGCTACTGGCCACGTACTCGCTGGGGCTCGGGGTCCCGTTTCTCGTCGTCGGCCTCGCACTCGGCCGGCTGTCGGGGATGCTGCGCCTCATCCGCCGCCATTCCCGGTCCATCACGATCTTCTCCGCAGTCGTGATGGGTGCCTTCGGCGTCCTGTTGTTTGCCGACAAGCTGACGTATCTGACGAGCTACCTGGAGACGCTCATGCGCGCGATCGGCCTTGGCCGGCTCATAACGGTCGGCTGAGGCAGAGAGGGGATCAGCCGGCCGCGAGCGCCCTCACGACGAACGGCAGGATGCCGCCGTGCCACAAGTACTCAGCCTCGCCGGGCGTGTCGACGCGCAGCACCACTTTGAAGACGCGGTCGTCGGCTCTGACGGAGAGCTCTCGCCCGACCAGCTCGCCGGCCAAAGAGCCGGAAAGGCCGTTCAAGTCGATCAGCTCGCGGCCTGTGAGCCCGAGCGACTCCGCATTCTCGCCTGGGAAGAACTGCAGGGGGAGCACGCCCATGCCGACCAGGTTCGACCGGTGGATCCGCTCGAAGCTCTCGGCGAGCACCGCGCGGACACCGAGCAACGCCGGACCCTTTGCCGCCCAGTCACGCGACGAGCCGGAGCCGTATTCCCTGCCGGCTATGACAACGAGGGGCACGCCCTCGGACTGGTAGCGGGCGGCCGCTTCGAAAATCGTCGTCTGATCGCCTTCGGGCAGGTGCACGGTCACTCCGCCCTCGATCCCGGGCACGAGACGGTTGCGGATACGGGGGTTGGCAAAGGTTCCGCGGATCATGACCTCGTGGTTGCCGCGCCGGCTGCCGTACGAATTGAACTCGGCCACGGATACGCCGTGGCTCTGCAACCAGAGCCCGGCCGGGCTCGACGGCTGGATCGTGCCCGCGGGCGAGATGTGGTCGGTCGTGACGCTGTCTCCGAGGACGGCCAGCACCCTCGCGCCGGTGACGTCGGTGAGGGGCTCCGGCTCAGCTCTCATCCCCTCGAGAAACGGCGGCCTTTGCACGTAAGTCGACTGCCCATCCCAGGCGTAGCGCTCCCCTGTCGGCACAGCCAGTGATCGCCAGTTCTCGTCACCGGTCGTGGCGTTCGCGTACTCCTGGCGGAACATCTCGGCGCCCACCGCCTGCTCGAGCACCTGCGCGACCTCCTGCGACGAGGGCCAGAGGTCCGCGAGCAGCACCGCTCGGCCATCGGGGGACACGCCGATGGCCTCGGTGGCGAGATCGAGGTTCATCGTGCCCGCGAGCGCGTACGCGACCACGAGCGGCGGGGACGCGAGGTAGTTCATGCGGACGTCGGGATGGATCCTTCCCTCGAAATTGCGGTTGCCCGACAGCACGGCCGCGCATGCCAGGCCGTGGGCGGTGATGGCCCGGGAGATCTCCGGGAGCAGCGGGCCCGAATTGCCGATGCAGGTCGTGCAGCCGAAGCCCACCAGAGCGAAGCCGAGCTTGTCGAGATAGGGCACCAGCCCGGCCCGCTCGAGGTAGTCCATGACGACCCGCGAGCCCGGCGCGAGGCTCGTCTTCACCCAGGGCTTGCATGAAAGGCCGAGCTCGACGGCCCTCTTCGCCACGAGGCCGGCACCGATCATGACCTGTGGGTTCGAAGTATTGGTGCAACTGGTGATCGCGGCGATCACGACGTGACCGTGTTCGAGATCGAATTCGCTGCCGTCCGCGAGGCGCACGTACGCCCGCCCCGAGCCGCGGAGCCCATCGGGATCCAAAGCAGTTGCAACCGGATCGGGGAGCGAGCGCGGGAGGGCTTCGGCGAACATCGCCTTGGACCGGCGCAGCGGAACCCGGTCCTGCGGGCGCGACGGGCCGGCGAGGCTCGGCTCGACGGTCGAGAGGTCTAGCTCGATCCGTTCGCAATAGGCCGGTTCGGCTGTCTCGTCGTGCCACAGCCCCTGTTCCTTGGCGTAGGCCTCCACGAGTGCGCAGCCCTGCGCAGGCCGGCCCGTGAGCCGCAGATAGCGGAGAGTCTCAGAGTCGATCGGGAAGATCGTGACCGTGGAGCCGTACTCCGGCGACATGTTGCCGATGGTCGCCCGGTTCTCGAGCGGCACCTTCGCCACGCCCGGGCCGTAGCACTCGACGAACTTGCCGACGACGCCGTGAGCACGCAGCAGCTCTGCAACCGTGAGGACGAGGTCGGTCGCGGTCGTGGCTTCGGGGAGCTCGCCGGTCAGGCGCAGACCCACCACCGGCGGCACGAGCATGGAGATCGGCTGACCGAGCATGGCGGCCTCCGCCTCGATGCCTCCGACGCCCCAGGCGAGCACGCCGAGGCCGTTCACCATCGGCGTGTGAGAGTCGGTTCCGACGACGGTGTCGGGATAGGCGGCGCCATCGCCGTCGGTGAACACGACGCTGCTCAGGTACTCGAGGTTTACCTGGTGGCAGATGCCGGTGCCGGGAGGCACGACGCGCAAGTTCGAGAAGGCCTGCTGGCCCCAGCGCAGGAACCGGTAGCGCTCGGCGTTGCGCTCGTATTCGAGGGTCGTGTTCAACAGCAGGGCGTCGCGGCGGGCATAGGTGTCGACGACGATGGAATGGTCGATCACGAGGTCGACAGGCACCAGGGGGTTGATCCGGCTCGCGCTCCCGCCGAGCGCCTCGATGGCGTCGCGCATTGCCGCGAGGTCGACGACACAGGGCACGCCGGTGAAGTCCTGGAGGAGGATGCGCGCCGGCGAGTAGGCGATCTCACGGGCGGCGCCGGCACCGGTCTCATAACGGGCCAAGGCCTCCACGTCTCCCGCTTTCACGTTCACGCCGTCCTCGTGGCGCAGCAGGTTCTCGAGGAGGAGCTTGATCGAGTAGGGGACCCGCCCGAGATCCGTGACCTGCTCGAGGGCCGACAGGCGATGGATGCGGTAGCGCCGGTCCCCGACCTCCAAGGTTCCCTCGGCGCCGAAGCTGTCTCGGATGTCTCGTCTGGTCATTTCGTCGTTGCCTCCGATGTGGCGCTCTAGGCGGTGAGGATGGCAGCCTCGGGATTGACCCGATCGCGGAGCTTGCGCAGCGCGGCTACGACGGCGAGCTCCTCGTCCGGGTCGAGGGCTCCGTCGAGGAGCTCGGCGAGCTGCGCACGGTGGACGTCGAGCGCTTGGCGCGTCCGCGTCTGGCCGGCGTCGGTAAGTGCGGCGAAGGCACCCCGGCGATCCTCGGGGCAGGCCTGGCGGCTCACCAGGCCTGCTTGTGACAGGCGGTCGACCGCCCGGGTGAGACCGCTCGGGGTGAGCGCCGTCTGTGCTGCGAGGTCGCTCATCCGCAGCCGCCCGCCTGAAGTGCGGGCGAGCCGGATCAGGATCTCGAATTCCTGGCCAGCAAGTTCGCACTGGCGCTCGAGTGGCGGGCTGACCGCTCGGCGCAGCCCCGAAGCGGTCTCGAAGACGAGCCCGACGAGCGTGATCCGGTCGATCTCGCTCGCACGCTTGGGTGTGCCTGCTGGTTCCACGCCGACAGCATAACGGGAGTCCGGGAATAGTTGCGCAGGCAATTAGTTGATACAGTCAGGTATGGTTAGTTGCGCAAGCAAATGAACTTGCAGCCTCTCAGGACAACACGAGGAGTCACAAAATGAGCGATACCAGCACCGGCGCCAGCGCGAGCACCGGACTGACCAGGGACCTCAACGGCGTCACGCTACCGACGGCCGGCACGTTCGTGCTCGACAAGTCGCACACACAAGTCGGTTTCGTCGCCCGGCACCTCATGGTGTCCAAGGTTCGCGGCCGCTTCAGCGACTACGAGGGCACGCTGGTCGTCGCCGACGACCCGGCGGAGTCATCGGTCGAGGTCACCATCCAGGCGGCGAGCATTAACACCAACGACGAGGGCCGTGACAACCATGTCCGGACCAACGACTTCCTCAGCGTCGATGAGTTCCCGACCCTCACCTTCCGCAGCACGAAGGTCGACCTGGGTTCCAAGGGCGACTGGAAGGTCAACGGCGACCTGACGGTTCGGGGCGTGACACGCCCGATCGTCCTCGATGTCGAGTTCGAGGGCGTCATCCAGGACCCCTGGGGCAACCAGCGACTCGGCTTCACCGCCTCCGGCGAGATCGACCGCAACGACTTCGGAGTGAGCTTCAATGCCGCCCTCGAGACCGGCGGCTTCGTAGTTTCCCCGAAGGTCAAGCTGGAGATCGAGGCTGAGGCGGTCCGCCAGGCGTAGGGCTTCAGCCCGTTCGCAGACAGCTCCTGCCGGCCCGGGCCGGCAGGCCGTGTGTGCCCCTCGGCGCTTGTCTACTGTGTACCTGGTGACTTCTCCGGTAGTTAGATTGCAAGGGTGAGCACGCCTAGCGGGTCAGGGCCGGACGTCCTCGGCATTCACGCGCATCTCCTCGCGTCGATCCCCGGGGTCCTGGTCCTTCTCGACGCTCGTGGCATCGTGCGCTTCGCGTCCGGTCAGGTCGAGCATCTCGGCGGCCAGCCAGTGGACGTCCTCGTCGGTTCGGAGTTGAGCAGTCATCTCGAGCCGAAAGACCGATCGCTTCTGACCTGGCTGCTGGCGGCGTCCGCGGCAAAGTCGCCCGAGCAGCTGACCGGCCCGGTACGGCTGCCATATCTCCACGCCGACGGAAGGCCGCGGCTCGCCGAGGCCTGGGCACTCAACCGGTTGGCTGATCCCGCCCTTGCCGGGTTCGTCGTCCTGCTGCTGCTCGAGAGCGCGTACGACCACTTCGACCAGGTCCTGGCCTCGGCCCAGGCCGGAGCCGCTCTCGAGGACAATCTGTCGGCCCTCGCCCTGGCCCTGGGGCTCCCGCCCGTGCTCGGGGAGTGCTTCTTCGTCGTCGCCTCACCCGACGGCCGGAGGATCAGCCGCTTTCCGCCGGACCCGTCGATTCCCGGACCACCCGCCGCCGGACCCTGGGACCAGGCCCTGGGGCTTGACTCGAGCACCTTGTACACCGAGCTTGCGGGCTTGCCCGAGTCCACTCGGGCCGCTGCTGCGGGATTCCGCTCCGTGTCCTGCTTCCCGATCTTGACCCGCGGCGAGGTCACACCATCTGCTTGCCTGGTCGTGTGGAGTCGTGAGCTCGGCCCACTTGGGACCACAGAGCGGACCGCGGTGGACCGGGCGCTGATCCTCGCCTCGCTCATGATGTCGCAAGACCTCGTGAAGGAACGGTCGCTCGAGGAGGACTTTCAGGACCTGCTGACCGGTCTCGGCAATCGGAGGAGTTACTTCCAGGCGCTCGACTCACGGATCGAAGCCGGCGACCGGCCGGCCGTGTTGTACATCGACATCGACGGTTTCAGGGACGTCAACGAACGACTCGGTCGCCTCGCTGGAGATTCGGCGCTACGTGTGATCGCCCGCCGGCTGTCGTCGGTCGTGCGCCCGACCGACGAGCTCGCCCGGATCGGAGGGGACGAGTTCGCAATTCTTTGCGCCAGCGACGTCACCGAGCCTCAGGTCATCGCCATCGCCGCCCGTGTGGTCGAGCGCCTCGCGGAACCCATCTCGATCGGTGACGCTCCGGCGTTGAAGGTCGGGGCAAGCATCGGGATCGTGCTCGACTTCCCACAGGAGACCACTTCGGACACCCTGCTCGCCAGTGCTGACGAGGCGCTGTGCGAAGCCAAGGCAGCCGGGCGGAGCTGTTGGCGGGTGGCGCCGGTCCCCGAGCGGCAAGGAGTCTGAGGCAGTGGTCCGCGTCGCGCCGGCTTCCGGTTCGTGATGATCTTCGCAACAGCAGACACGCCGGGTTGATCCCGCAGGAAGGGACCTTCGCCTAGGATGCCCAAATGAGCGACCTCTACGCGGCCGCAAGGGAACTGTCGAGCGTCTGCCATCACCCAACTGGCAGGCCGGTCACGGCTTGACTCAGGAGCCGGTTGTGAGTCGTGTCGCCATTGCGACCGCGGATGCTTGGAAGGACCGGCGTCGCTTCCTGCTGAGCTGGTTCGCGCTTCCATCGTCGCTTGTCGCGGCGCTGCTGCTCGGCGCGGTCATGATGCTGGCTCTCGGCGCCAACCCGATCACCGGCTACAACGCCCTCATCGTCGGGGCATTCGACGGCAGCTACGCGCTCGGCTCCACGGCTGTGAAGGCCGCCCCACTTCTACTCGTCGCCGTCGGGATCTGCGTCGCGTTCCGTGCCAACGTCTTCAACATCGGCGGCGAGGGCCAGCTGGCCATGGGCGGCTTGGCGAGCTCGGCGACAGCGCTCGCACTGCCGCAGCTGCCGAGCATCGAGCTCATCCCGATCGTGCTGCTCGCCGGCGCGGCTGGCGGCGCGGTCTGGGGGGCTATCCCCGGAGCGTTCAAGGCCTATTTCAACGTCAACGAGATCCTGAGCACGATCATGCTCAACCTGGTTGCCGTCCAGATCATGAACTGGCTTCTGGCCGGCCCGATGGTCGACAAGACGCAGAACTCCACATTCGGCGTGATCCCGGAGACCAGGCTTCTTCCCCAGAGCTCCTGGCTGCCAATCCTCGTGCCGAACACGCAGCTTCACCTCGGTGTGCTGATCGCGGTGATCGTGGCAGTGGGGGTGTGGGTGCTCCTGTATCGCACGAGCTTCGGATTCCGCGTCCAGGCGGTGGGCCTGTCGCGTGACGCTTCGAGGTACGCCGGGGTGCGGGTGAAGCGGACCATGACGCTGGCCATGACCATCAGCGGTGCGATGTGCGGCCTCGCAGGGGCGCTTCTCGTCTTCGGCAGCATCTCCCACAGGATGGTGACCGACGGGAGCCTCACAGGCTTCACCGGCTCGGACGGGTTCAACGGGATCGTCGTGGCCCTCTTCGGGGCGCTCAACCCGTTGTGGACGATCGTCTCGGCCTTCCTCTTCGGTGGGCTGCTCGTGGGTGGTGACGCCCTGCAGGTCGCAACGGGCGTGCCGGCCGACATGGTGACCGCTCTCGAAGGGCTCGTCGTGGTCTTTGTCGTCTCGCTCGAGTACATGCGCCGGCGCAGCCGTGCCATGTCCCTCAGCCCGCCAGGCCGCTCCAGGACCCGGCCGACCGAGGTCGGAGCTCCGGTGGCCTCACTGGCCACAGCCGAAGGGCGAACTGACCCGTGAGCCAGTTCTTCACCTACGCCATCCTCACGGCAACCGCGTCCGCCGCGCTCGGGCTGGCCGCTCCTTTCCTTCTGGCCGCGCTCGGCGAGACCATGGGGCAGCGCAGCGGGGTGATCAACCTCGGCGTCGACGGGATCATGCTCCTGTCGGCGTTCGCCACCTACTTCACGGCGCTCAGGACCGACAACGTGCTCCTCGCCGTCCTCGCCGGGATGGGAACCGGAGCGGTGATGGGTGTCGTGACCGCGTTCATCAGCGTCACCTTGAAGGCCGAGCAGGGCATCAGTGGGATCGGTGTCTACCTGTTCGGGCTCGGGTTCAGTGACCTGTTGTTCATAAAGCTCGTCGGCACTCCTTTGCCGATCACCTCGCCCAATCCGATCAACATCCCGCTGCTCGACCGGATACCCGCCGTCGGCGGCGTGTTGTTCAAGCAGACCATCCTCGTCTACGTGGCCTTCCTGCTCGTTCCGGTCGTGACTTTCGTCCTCAACCGGACGACCTTTGGGATGAAGGTCCGGGCGGCGGGGGAGAACCCGGCCGCGGCCGACAGCGTCGGCGTCAACGTCACGCGCATCCGCTGGTCGACAGTGCTCATCGGTTGCACGTTGGCCGGACTGGCCGGTGCAGCCCTCCTCCTCTACGACGGCATCTTCCAGGAGAACCTCACCCAGAGCGAGGGTTTCATCGCCGTCGCCCTTGTCTATTTCGGAGCCTGGCGCCCGACCGGTGTCATGGGAGGCTCGGTGCTGTACGGGCTGGCCATCGCGGTCGTCCTCGAGTGGAAGTCACTCGCGATCATCCCCATCAACGACGCCGCCCTCGCGGCCACGGCGCCGGCGGTGATCACGATCCTGGCTCTGCTCACCGTCGCCCGCCGCTTCAGGCAGCCGGCGGCCCTCGGCAAACCTTACGAGAGGGGAGGGTGATGCAACCCGGTACTCTGGGCGCGAGATTACAGTCATGTTACGCTAAGGAGCCATGCGGCAGGGGGGTGGTGCAACGAGACAGATCCTGCGGCGGTACCAGTCAGTCCCAGCGTTCGAAACCCGCTACAAGTCATTCGAAGTCCACGAAGAGTGCAGTCACTAGCAAGGGAGAGGAAGCAAAATGCATATGAACCTGATCAGGAGGGGCGCCCTGGTGCTCGCTGCGGTCGGCATCGCGCTCGGCACCGCCGCCTACGCCGGCAGCGCCTCGGCGACGACGACCGTGGCGCGCTCCGCCTCGGCGGCACAAGGCATGAAGACTCTGCGCGTTGCCCTCGTCGCACCGAGCGCGGTCAACGACCTTGCCTTCACCCAGTCGATGTACAGCGCCCTCGAGAGCCTGAGGTTGTCCGAGAACCTGAAGATCGCCGTCTCGTCCAACGAGTACGTCGTGTCCGATGCAGCGAACATCCTCCGCGAATACGCGTCCGAGGGCTACAACCTTGTCATCGCGCACGGATCCCAGTACGGCTCGACGGTCGAGCAACTGGCCAAGCAGTTCCCGAAGGTCTCGTTCGCCTGGGGGACCGCGGGAGCGACGTTCGGGTTGAAGAACGTCTTCGCCTACGAGGCGGCCTCGAACGAAGGCGGCTATGTCCAGGGCTACACGGCTGCGCTGATAAGCAAGTCGAAAGTGCTCGGGATCTGCGGGCCGATCGCGACCGGTGACGCCAAGCTGTACGTCGACGGTTTCGCCGCAGGCGCGAAGGCCGCCGCCAAGGCCGGTCACTTCAAAGTGACCTCGCACATCGTCTACACGCAATCGTTCAGCGACCCCACACTCATGACCAGCTGCGCAAAGACGTTCGTGGCCGACAAGGCCGACGTGCTCACCGGCAGTTCCCAGTCGGTCGTCGGGGCGATCGGCGTTGCGAAGGCGGACCACCTGGCGTGGTTCGGTACCCAATGGAGCCAGGCATCGCTTGCGCCGCACGAGGTCGTCTCTTCGCAGGTCTACAACTGGACCCCGGTCTTGAAGAACATCTTCACCGACATCCGCGGCGGCACGCTCGGTGACGCGACCTACGTGATCGACCTCGGCAACGGCGGTGAGAAGATCCAGTTCAACTCGGTGTACAAGCTTTCCGCCTCGGTGAAGACCCAAGCCGAGAAGCTGATCACCGAGATCACCAACGGGGACATCACCCCTCCGCAGTAGCCGGTTCCGACGAGGCAGACAAGAGACGACGACGGTGGTGACCACCCCGGCAGCGAGCCCGGCGAAGGAGGGCATTCCGCTTCTCCAGATGACGGGCATCACCAAGCGCTTCCCCGGGGTGGTCGCCAACGACCATGTCGATTTCGAGGTCCGCAGCGGTGAGATACACACCCTCTTCGGGGAGAACGGTGCGGGCAAGAGCACCCTGGTGCGGGTGCTCTACGGCCTGTACCGCCCCGACGAGGGTGAGATCAAGATCAACGGCGAGCGAACCGCCATCACCTCTCCGGCCGACGCCATCCGGCGCGGCATAGGGATGATCCACCAGCACTTCATGCTGGTGGACACCTTGACCGTGGCCGAGAACGTCGCGTTAGGGGAAAAGTCACAACGTGGTCCGCTCACCGACCTCAAGCGGGTGTCGGCAAGGATCCGCGAGCTCGCTGACACCTATGGGCTCAAGGTCGACCCGCAGGCCATCATCTGGCAGCTGTCGGTCGGCGAGCGTCAGCGTGTGGAGATAATTAAGGCCCTGTACCGCAAGGCCTCGTTATTGGTCCTCGACGAGCCCACGGCCGTGCTGACGCCACGCGAGGTGGACGAGCTTTTCGTCGTCCTGCGGCAGATGACCGGGGGTGGTCGAGGTCTCGTGTTCATCTCGCACAAGATCCACGAAGTGCTCGACATCTCCGACCGCATCACGGTGCTGCGGGGCGGCCGCAATGTCGGGACGATCCCGGCGGCCGAAGCGTCCCGAGGCCGGTTGGTCGAGCTGATGGTCGGCCGGAGCGTTGCCCTGGAAAGCCAGCCTCCCAAGGGCCTCGGTCGTGACCTGAGGCTCTCGGTCAAGGACCTGCGTGTCAGAGGCGACCGGGGAACCGAGGCCGTCCGAGGGCTTTCGCTCGAGGTCTTCTCCGGTGAGGTCGTCGGCATCGCCGGGGTCTCGGGCAACGGGCAGCGGGAGCTCTCCGAGGCAATCGCAGGGCTTCGCACGCCACTGAGCGGCTCCATCAGGTTGGGCGACGCCGAGCTGGCGGGTGCGAGCCCGGCTGACGCGCGCTCTGCCGGGCTCGCCTATGTCCCCGAGGAGCGCATGCGAGATGGAGTAGTCCCCGATTTCACCGTCGCGCAGAACCTCCTGCTGGTGGAGAACCGGAACCGCAAGTACTCCCGCTTCGGGTTCCTGCGCCCACGCGCGATCCGCCGTCACTGCCAGGAGCTGGTCTCCGCCTTCGACGTCAGGACTCCTTCGCTGGACACACCGGCGAGGAACCTCTCCGGTGGCAACATCCAGAAGCTGATAATGGCCCGCGAGCTGTCGGGCAGCCCACGCGTGCTGTTGATCGCTCAACCCACTCGAGGCATCGACGTGGGCGCGACCAACTACATCCACGAACGACTCGTCGCGCAGCGCGAGAGCGGCACAGCCATCCTGATCATCTCCGAGGACCTCGACGAGATCATGACCATTTGCGATCGCGTCCTGGTGATGTACGAAGGAGCCATCATCGGAGAGGCGGACCCGCGGGTCAACTCACGCGAGGAGATCGGCATGTTGATGGCGGGCGCGCGCTCCGGCGCGCCGCCCGCTGCGCCACGGGCCACCGACGAACCGGTCACCGCCCCCACGTAGGCACCGTGCGGTCCCACCGACATCGGGTGGCATCTGCCTTCCCCCCCAAGGACCAGCTCGCGAGGCAGTGAGCACCGCCACTACCGAGATGATGGCCGGCACTGGCTGGCCGGCGTTGTCGGCTCGGCGCCCTCGGCAGGATTCGAACCTGCGCACCCGGCTCCGGAGGCCGATGCTCTATCCCCTGAGCTACGAGGGCTTGCTTGAGCGCAAGTTGCATGCTAGCGGGACTTCAGCCATCCTCGGAATCACATGACCACGGAACGACGCCTGGCCGCTGCGATAGTCGCGGCTCTTGCGAGCCTTCACATCCCGATCGAGCCGCAGGAGGTCCAGCTCGTCCGCCCGACGCGCCCGGAGCATGGTGACTGGTCGACCAACGCTGCGCTCGTCGTCGCGAAGTCCGCTGGCCGGGCGCCTCGCGACGTTGCCGCGGATCTCGTGGCCGCGCTCCAGGACGCAGCGATCGAGGAGGTGCTCACGGTCGAGGCCGCCGGGCCCGGGTTTGTCAATTTCAAGCTTGCGACCTCGTGGTTGCACCACGCGCTCATGGATGTCGTCGCTGCAGGCGAACAGACCTACGCGACTCCCGAGCTAGGAGCCGGGGAGCGGGTCCAGATCGAGTTCGTGTCCGCCAACCCGACTGGCCCGCTGCACGTCGGCAACGGCTGGCTCGGCTCGTACGGCGACGCTCTCG
The DNA here is from genome assembly GCA_963841155.1 of uncultured Acidimicrobiaceae bacterium. Classification (GTDB taxonomy): domain Bacteria; phylum Actinomycetota; class Acidimicrobiia; order Acidimicrobiales; family Bog-793; genus Fen-455. The sequence continues at coordinate 439,329 of CAWJBM010000004.1, forward strand.
GGCGGGTGATGAGCCGGTGTGGCTGGGAAGTAAGACGGGAATTCTACGTGAACGACACTGGCGGCCAGATCCGCCTTCTGGGCGAGAGCCTTCTCGCTCGACGCCGCGGAGAGGTCGTGCCGGAGGAGGGCTACCAGGGCGAGTACGTCACTCAGCTGGCCCAGCAGTACGAGGGGCCCGAGGACGTCGTCCAAGCCGGCCGGTTCGCCAGCGAAGCAATCCTCGAGAACATACGGGAGACGCTCGAGAGGCTCGACATTCGTTTCGACGAGTGGTACTCACAGGCCTCGATCGAAGAGAGCGGCCAGGTTGGCGAGACGATCGAGTTGTTCCGCGAACGGGGGCTCGTGTACGAGGACGACGGGGCGATCTGGCTCCGGTCCACCGAGGTCGGCGACACCCGCGACCGCGTGCTGATCAGGTCGAACGGCGATGTCACCTATCTCGCGGGCGATCTCGCGTACCACCGCGACAAGTTCCTCGTCCGCAAGTTCGATCGAGTCATCGACGTCTTCGGCGCGGACCACCACGGCCAGGTCGCCAGTCTGAAGGCCGGCGTCACGGCGCTCGGCATCGAGCGCGACAGGCTGGAGATCCGCCTCGGTCAGCTCGTCAACATCGTCGGCCGCCGGATGTCGAAGCGCTCCGGGAACTTCATCAAGCTCGACTCGGTCATCGACGAGATCGGAGCCGACGCGACTCGGCTCCTGTCGCTCCTCAATTCGATCGACCAGGCCACGACGCTCGACCTCGAGCTCATGAAACGACGGTCGATGGAGAATCCCGTGTTCTATGTGCAGTACGCACATGCTCGGATCGCCGCGATCGACCGCAAGCGCGCCGAGCGCGGAATCGAGCGCGTGCCCATCTCGGAGGCCAACCTGGCCCTGCTCGTTCACGACCGAGAGCTCGAGTTGATGCGCTGCCTTGTCGATCTGCCCTATGTGGTCGGTGAAGCGGCCAAAGACCGCGCACCGCACAAGGTGACCAACTGGGTCCGCCTGCTCGCCGGCGAGTTCCATGGCTTTTATCACGACTGCCGCGTCCTGTCCGAGGAGGTCCCGTTCGAGCTCACTCAGGCTCGGTTGTGGCTGGTCGAAGGAGTCCGGATCGGTCTTCAGATCGCGCTCGGCCTCCTCGGGGTCCGGGCACCGGACGCGATGTGACCAGCGCCCAAGCTCCATCCGGGGCGCCCGCGCCCAAGTTGCCGCCGCCCGAGGGCCCGATCCATCGGTCCCTGCTTCCCGACACCTCGGCAATTACTGCTGACGGTCACCTGAGCGTAGGCGGGGTCGACCTTCTACTTCTCGCGGAGGAGATCGGCACACCGGTGTTCGTCTACGACGAGGACCACATGCGCAATCGGTGCCGCGAGGCTGCCCAGGGCTTCGAGGCCGGCGTTGCCTACGCGACGAAGGCTTTCTTGTGCAAAGCGATGGCGACCCTGGCCCTCGAGGAGAAGATGGCGCTCGATGTTTCCACCGGCGGGGAACTGGCCGTCGCACTCGCAGCAGGAGCGACGGGCGAGCGCCTCGTGTGCCACGGCAACAACAAGTCCTCCGAAGAGCTAGCGACGGCGCTCAGCGTCGGCGTCGGCCGGATCGTCGTCGACTCGTTCGATGAGATCGGCCGGCTGCGCGCTCTGAGCACCGCTGGCGTGACATCCGCCTCGGCGGGTCATCGGCCTCGCCTGTTGGTTCGCGTCACGCCCGGTGTTGAGGCGCATACCCACGAGTACGTGAAGACTGGCCAGGAAGACACGAAATTCGGTTTCTCACTGGCTTCGGGAGCGGCGGCCGAAGCGGTCGACGCGCTCAGGCATCTGGCGGGCTTCGAGCTTGTCGGGGTTCACGCGCACATCGGCAGCCAGATTTTCGAGGTCTCCCCTTTTGCCGAGGAGATCGCCGCTCTCGCCCCGTTCGTGGTCGAGAACCGGTTCTCGGAATGCTGCATTGGCGGCGGCCTCGGCGTGGCATACGTCGAAGGGGAGGTGGCACCTTCCATCACCGAGTGGGCGCGGGCAGTTCACTCGGCGGCGAGGACGGTCGGCCTCCCCTCGACGGTGAGCCTCACCGCCGAGCCGGGTCGCGCCGTGGTGGCGAGCGCGGCTGTGACGCTGTACCGGGTCGGCACCATCAAGCGGCTCCCGGGCTTGCGCTCTTACGTCGCGGTCGACGGCGGCATGTCCGACAACCCCCGGCCGGTGCTCTACGGCAGTGGTTACGAGGCCTTCCTCCCCCGCGCACCGCTGGCACCTCGGCCACTTGCCGCCCGGCTGGTGGGCAAGCATTGCGAGTCCGGTGACGTCATAGTCGATGACGCAAGGCTTCCCGGCGACCTCGCTGTCGGTGATTTGCTCGCCACGCCGGTCACCGGCGCGTACGGATTCGCCATGTCTTCGAACTACAACCGGGTGCTGCGTCCCCCCGTGGTGTTCGTCTCAGGGGGCCGATCGCGGGTCGTCGTCCGGCGTGAGACCGTAGGCGACCTGCTCGCCTGCGAAACCTGACTCCGCTCGTCTTGTAACTTGTGTCGATGGGCGAGCCCCAATCGAGCGAAACAACCGGCACCGATGTTGTGCGCGTCGGCCTTCTTGGCTACGGCAACGTCGGTGTTGCCTTCACGCGGCTCATCGACTCGCAAACTGAGGCGATCGCGCTCCGTACCGGCTTCGAGCTGCGCGTCACGCGCATTGCTGTCAGGGACACAACCAAACAACGGCCCGGTTCTGCACTTTCCGACGCCGGCGAGCGACTCTCCGACGACGCCGCCTCGCTTGTGAACGACCCGTCGATCGACGTCGTCGTCGAGCTCGTCGGTGGGATCGAGCCGGCGCGCAGCTTGGTGCTCGCGGCTCTCGCGGCAGGCAAGCCTGTCGTCACGGCCAACAAGGAGCTCCTCGCGTCATTTGGCGCCGAGCTTCTTCAAGCAGCCGAGAACGGGGGAGTCGACCTGTTCTACGAGGCCTCCGTGGCGGGCGCGATCCCGCTCGTCCGGCTCCTCAACGACTCGCTCGCAGGAGAGCGGATCGTCCGCGTGATGGGGATCGTGAACGGCACGACGAACTACGTGCTCACCGCCATGAGCGAGGAGGGCTGCGATTACGCCCGGGCGCTCGCGGAGGCGCAGGCTCTCGGTTACGCGGAGGCCGACCCCACCGCGGACGTCGAAGGCTTCGACGCCCGAGCCAAGGCTGCCATCCTCGCCGGCATCGCGTTCGACGCGGACGTCGTCGCGAGCGACGTCTACACCGAGGGGATCACGACCATCGGCACCTCCGACATAGCTTTTGCCCACAAGCTCGGCTACGAGGTCAAGCTGCTGGCCGTCGCCGAGCGCGTGAGCGACGGTCCCGCGCCCGCGGTCGCTGTACGGGTCCATCCTGCCATGGTCCCCCGTGAGCACCCCCTTGCGAGCGTTCGCGGAGCGTTCAACGCGGTTTTCGTCGAAGGCGACACCGCCGGCGAGCTAATGGTCTACGGCCGCGGTGCCGGCGGGATGGCAACGGCGAGCGCCGTGCTCGGTGATGTGGTGGAGGCAGCGCACCATCGCCGCGAGGAGATGAGGGGCCGGGCCGTCCGCCGCGAGCGGATCGACATCCGGCCGATCTCCGAGCTTCGAACCCAGTACTACCTCACTATGGATGTCAAGGATCAGCCCGGCGTGCTGGCGTCGGTGGCCCACGTGTTCGGTGAGCACCATGTCTCGATCCGCTCCATGGAACAGATAGACATCGGTGACGGGGCTCACCTGGTGTTCATCACCCACACCGCCCGTGAAGCCGACGTTCAGGCGACCCTCGCCTCGCTAGCTGAGCTGGATGTCGTCGCTCGCATCGGCGTGGTGCTCAGGGTCATCGGGCCGGAAGGCTGATCGGGACCCAGTGAGCTCCTGGCGCGGTGTGATCGAGGAGTATCGAGACTTCCTCCCTGTCTCCGAGGCGACACCGGTGGTGACCCTGTTGGAGGGCGGGACGCCCTTGCTCGCGGCCCCGCGGCTGTCAGCGCGGGTCGGCGCCGATGTCCTGCTCAAGTTCGAGGGAGCGAACCCAACCGGTTCGTTCAAGGACCGGGGCATGACCGTGGCGATCTCAAAGGCCGCCGAGGAGGGTGTCAAGGCGGTCGTTTGCGCCTCGACCGGCAACACCTCCGCCTCCGCGGCGGCCTACGCGGCCCGAGCGGGGATGAGTTGCGCGGTGCTCATACCCGAGGGGCATATCGCCCTGGGCAAGCTGGCGCAGGCCCTCGTGCATGGGGCGCACGTCCTGCAGGTACGGGGCAACTTCGACGTTGCCCTCGAAATCGTGCGAGAGCTGCCGCGCCGTGCACCGGTAGTGGTCGTGAATTCCGTGAACCCGTTTCGCATCGAGGGGCAGAAGACGGGCGCCTTTGAGATAGTGGACCGTCTCGGGGATGCTCCCGAGGTGCACTGCATCCCAGTGGGCAACGCCGGGAACATCACGGCCTATTGGCGTGGCTATTGCGAGTATCGCAACGCCGGGCGCTCAACACGGCTGCCGAGAATGTTCGGGTTCCAGGCCGCCGGTGCCGCGCCGATCGTCGCCGGTCATCCGATTGCCGAGCCCGAGACGGTCGCCACGGCCATCCGGATCGGCAATCCGGCTTCGTGGTACGGAGCGACAGCGGCAGCGTCGGAGTCCGGCGGAGGGATCTACGCGGTGACCGACGACGAGATCCTGGAGGCCTACCGGTTCCTCGCCACCGAGGAGTCGGTCTTCTGCGAAGCGGCCTCGGCGGCGTCTGTCGCGGGCCTGCTGAGAACTCCTGTGCCGAAAGGCACGACCGTCGTGTGCGTGCTGACCGGCCACGGGCTGAAGGACCCGGATCTGGCGATCAGCCAAGTGTCGGTGCCTGCTGTGGTCGACGCCGACCTCTCCTCGGTGCTCGGCGCACTCGGGCTCTGACTGCGCCACGCGGTCGGTTCCACCTGGAACGGTGTTTGCCGGCAGCTCAATGCCCCGCTAGTATGCGATTGCCCTCGTTCGTCATTGCGGATGCCAGCTCGCCCTCTGGGCGGGCGACCCGAATGGGGCGGCGGGAATCGCAGAGGTCCTTTCCCGGTTGTTTCTTACACCGGCGCTTCCCCCCGTGCAGACGCCGTAGGCGCCGTGGGCACCCACTGATTGAGCTGTGCGATCCGGCGAAGTCGATGATTCGTTCCGCTCGGAAACTCCCGGCATCGGATTGCAGGCTCGGGTCGAATTTCGTGGCTCGACTCGGTCCGGGTGACAGCCCGGGAGGGTAGGTCGTGGGGGCATCGGGGGACCAACGACATCGCGGAATCCCGGAAGGTCCGGGAACAACCTCCAAAGAACCACCTTGAGTAACAGGATTATCCAGAGAGGAAGCTGATGAGCGAAGAACAGCTCGAGCGTTCGATCCTTGAGCGCAAGGCGAGCGACGAGCTTCGGGCAATCGCGACCGCCATGTCCCTCGAGCCCGTGGCGCGTACGCGCAAGGCGGATCTCGTTAACCAGATCCTGCGTGCCGCCGGCGTCGAGCTCGAGGGCACCGCACCGTTGCACGCGAGTGGCAAGGCAATGCCGCAATCACCGCCTTCCAACGGTGGTGCCGCCGACTCGCGCCAGGCAACCGGGGCAGACGGCGTATCCGCGTCGAAGTCGGCGCGAGGTCGCACTTCCAGAGCCCGCTCCACAGTCAAGGCGGGTTCGGCGGACTCGCTGTCGGCCCATGCCGAGGTGAACGGCAGTGGCGGCGGGCCAGCTCAGGAACTGGGTGAAGGCCGTGACGGCTCGTTGACGGCCGGCTCGGCGCTCGGCGGCGGGAACGACTCCGCAGCCTCGACGGACTCCGCGGACGCGGTCGCAGAAGGCGCAGCCGCCGTCCTGGCGGGCTCCCACTTCGACCGAAGCAGTCGGGAGCCGGCCCCGGCGACCGGTGCAGGCTCTGCTCACACCGAGCTGCGGTCCGGTGAGCTCGCGCCGAATGTGGCCGGCGCTGCCGCCGGCGGTGCTGAGTCGCTTGATCGGATGGCCGGGGACGTGCCGACCACGCTTCGCCCTCAGCGCCAGCCCCAGCAGCACTCGCAGGCCGGGCGAGGCAATCAGGTCAATCAGGGTGGCCAGATTGGCCAGGGTGGCCAGGTCGAGGCAGGCAACCGCCGCGGGCGCCGTCGTCGCGGGCGTGACCGCGAGCGCGGCGGCCAGGAGCCGCAGGGCGGCGGCCAGGAAGTGGTATGGCAGGGCGAGCTCGTGCCGGTCCGTGGCCTGCTCGATCTAAGGGACGAGGGCTACGGCTTCCTTCGTACGAGCGGCTACCTGCCGAGTGTCAAGGACGTGTACATCTCGGTCTCGCAGGCCAGGAGGTTCGCGCTGCGCCGTGGCGACGCCATCGAGGGTGCATGCCGTCCGGCGGGACCGAGCGAGAAATACCCGGCGCTGTTGCGGATCGACACGGTTTGCGGGATGAAGCCGGAGGAGGCCCGCGAGCGGTCGCGTTTTGAGGACCTGACGCCGCTGTTCCCAGACCAGCGGATGCGGCTCGAACTTGCGGACGATCCACTCAACACCACCGCGCGGATCGTCGACCTGATCTCACCCATCGGCAAGGGACAGCGGAGCATGATCGTGTCGCCGCCGAAGGCGGGCAAGACGACGATCCTCAAGCAGATAGCCCATTCGATAGAGCAGAACGACCCGAGCGTCCATCTCATGGTCCTGCTCGTGGACGAGCGTCCTGAGGAGGCCACGGACTGGCGCCGCTCAGTCAAAGGCGAGGTGATCGCCTCGACGTTCGACCGTCCCGCCGATGAGCACACGACCGTTGCGGAGCTCGCGATCGAGCGGGCCAAGCGGCTTGTCGAGCTTGGAAGGGACGTTGTGATCATCCTGGACGGGATCACCCGGCTCGCCCGGGCCTACAACCTGGCCCAGCCGGCAACCGGTCGCATCATGTCCGGTGGTGTGGACTCGGGTGCCCTCTACCCGCCGAAGAAGTTCTTCGGGGCCGCTCGTAACATCGAGGAGGGCGGCTCGCTCACGATCCTCGCGACGGCCCTGGTGGAGACGGGCTCGAAGATGGACGAAGTGATCTTCGAGGAGTTCAAGGGCACCGGCAACATGGAGCTCCGTCTCGACCGCAAGCTGGCCGAGCGTCGGATCTACCCGGCCATCGACGTCAACGCCAGCTCGACCCGCCACGAGGAGCTGCTCTTCGACCGCTCCCAGCTCCAGCAGGTCTGGAAGCTCCGCCGGGTGTTGAACGCCCTCGGCGGCGACGGGGGTGGCGGGGCCGGCCTCGAGCTGCTCATGGACAAGATCCGCACCACTCGTTCCAACGACGAGTTTCTTGCCGAGATCGCCAAAGCGCCGAACCCGGGCGGCTGATTCACCCCGGAGCGGCCCTGGCCCGGGTCCGCCCGGCCCGGCTTACAATGGAGAGATCATGAAGACAGACATTCACCCCGCCTACGTGACCGCGTCGGTGCGCTGCTCGTGCGGGAACAGCTTCATCACCCGATCGACCAAGTCAGACCTGCACGTCGAGCTGTGCAACGAATGCCATCCCTTCTACACCGGCAAACAGAAGCTGGTGGACACCGGTGGGCGCGTGGAGCGCTTCGAGCGCCGCTACGGCCAGCGCAAGACCAAGCGCTGACCCCGCCGGCCTGGCGGAGCGACCTGCCCGCAAGGTCGCAGACCTGTCGTCAGATGGCCGTCGGCTTGCCGAGCCCTGCTTCGACGCGCCGGCGGTACATGACCCCTGTGACGAAGAAGAAGCCCGCCAAGGCGATCCCTACGCCTACCTCGGCGGGCCAGACGACCGGGTCGCCCGGGTAGCTCCTGCCTGTGACGCTCAGCGCCAAAGGTTCGAGACACAGCGCTCCGGCAACGAGGACTGCGCTCGTCCAGGCCCGCCGGGTGCGCCAACGCTGTCCGAGCAGACCGTAGAGGGGCGCGGTCACAAACCCTCCGAGGATGTTCTCCACATTGGAGAAGAGCAGGCCGTGGACCTCGCGCAGGTTCAGGATGGTCCACTGGCCGCCCTCCAAGGGCCCCATGATCATGAGGAAGTAGCCCGAGAGCGCCGACAAAGTGGCAACGAGGCCGACCGCCGCAGCACGGCTCGAGCGGAGCTGGCTGCAGCCGAACACGAATGGCAGCACAAGCCACGGTGCTGAAAGCAAGCTCAGCGACTCGGTCCAGAGCCCCGTCGCGTTGATGCTGCCCAGGTACTGGTCGCCTCCCCCGAAGATGAGACCGACCACCACGGCGACCAGGAATACCACCCACGCTCTATAGCACAGACAGGCTCAGGCTGGGTATAGCCGTGGCCCGGGTGGCACTAGCCTGAGTTCGTGCTCGATCGCCTCGAGGCGCTTGAAGCCGAGTACTCACAGGTCCTCACCCGCCTCTCTGACCCAACGCTCTCGCAGGACCGCAATGAGCTACGCGCGCTGTCGCGCCGCCACAAGGAGCTCGGGGCCGTTGTGCGAAAGATGCACGAGCTCAAGGCCGCGCAGGAGGACGTCATGATCGCTCGCGAGCTGGCGGCCGATGCCGTCGGCGCCGAACGCGAACTCGGCCGTGACGAGCAGAGTGCCGCGGAGGAAAGGGTCGTTGCACTCGAGACGGAGCTGCGCGACCTGCTGATGCCACGTGACCCACACGAGGGACGAAACGTGATCGTCGAGATCCGGGGCGCCGAGGGAGGAGAGGAGGCGAACCTCTTCGCCAAGGACCTGTTCGACATGTACCAGCGTTATTCCGACCACCGGGGTTGGCGTGTCGACGTGCTGGACCTTCGCGAGTCGGAGCTCGGCGGTGTCGACGGGGTCACGTTTCTCGTAAAGGGCGAGGACGCCTGGCAGCGCCTGCACCAGGAGGCCGGCACTCACCGGGTGCAGCGGATCCCGGTGACCGAGTCCCAGGGACGCGTCCACACCTCCTCTGCGACCGTGAACGTGCTGCCCGAGGCGGACGAGATCGAGGTCGAGATCGGCAAGGACGATCTCAAGATCGACGTCTACCGCTCGACCGGGCCGGGGGGACAGTCCGTCAACACGACGGACTCGGCCGTGCGGATCACCCATCTGCCGACCGGGCTGGTGGTGGCGATGCAGGACGAGAAGAGCCAGATCCAGAACCGGGCGGCTGCGATCAAAGTGTTACGGGCGCGCCTTTACGACCTCGAGCAGAAGAAGAACGCAGCCGCTCTCGCCAAAGAGCGCCGCGCGCAGGTCGGTGGCGGTGGCCGCTCGGAAAAGGTCCGCACGTACAACTTCAAGGACAACCGGGTCACCGATCACAGGATCGGGCTCACCTTGAAGAAGCTCGACCGCATCTTGATGGGCGACCTCGAAGAGCTCGTCGAAGCGTTGCTGGCAGACGAGCGGAGCCGTCAGCTCGTAGAGGGATGAGGCGGCAGCCCGTAGTGGTCGGGGCGACGTGGCGCCAGCTGTGGCGTGAGACCTCCGAGACGATCGGCGACCCGGTTCAGACCCGGTGGCTGCTCGAAGAGGCCAGTGGCCTCGACGGCGCGGCGTTGCTGCGCGGTCTCGATCACGAGGCGTCCGCGCAGGCCGCGGCCCGGCTCGAGTCGCTCGTGAAGCGCCGTGTTGCCGGTGAGCCGGTCCAGCACGTGCTCGGCCACTGGGGTTTTCGCAACCTTGATGTCGCTGTCGACTCGCGGGTGATGGTCCCACGCCCCGAGACCGAGCTCGTCGTCGAGGTCGCCCTGTCCGAGCTCGATCGCCTCTGCGATTCGCGGCCCGAGGCGAAGGTGCTCGCCGTCGATCTCGGCACCGGCTCGGGGGTGATCGCCCTCTCGCTCGTGGTCGAGCGGGCCGCGGTGCGCGTCATCGCGACCGACTGCGACCCGGCTGGCCTCGAGGTCGCCTCCGTCAACTTGTCGCGGATCCCGGCCGAGGCAGCGGCGCGAGTCCAGCTTCGCCGGGGCGACTGGTATCAAGCCTTGCCCCTCGATGTCACCGGTCGGATCGACTTGATTGTCGCCAATCCGCCGTATCTCGCCGAGCACGAGTGGTCCGGCCTCGCCCCGGCCGTAAGTGACTTTGACCCGTTTGGGGCTTTGGTGGCGGGACCGAGCGGGCTAGAGGCCATCGAGACGGTCGTGTCAGGTGCACCACACTGGCTTGGCCGACGCGGCGCCCTCGTGGTCGAGATTGCGCCCGATCAAGCGGGATCGGCGGTCGATCTGGCGCGGGAGGCCGGTTTTCGCATTGCTGCCGTCGCAGACGACCTGGCGGGCCGCCCACGCGTGCTCGTGGCCCGGCGGTGAACCCGTCGAAGCTCGACGAGGTCGAGGAGGCGCTGCTGGACGGGGAGGTCGTGGCCGTCCCGACCGACACCGTCTACGGGCTTGCCGTCGACCCTCGCCTGCCGGGCGCTCTCGACAGACTTTTCGCGCTCAAGAAACGACCCGGGCAACTCGCCCTGCCGGTCCTGATCGCAGATCCGGCCGGGCTCGCGGACCTGGCGGAGACGACCTCGGCCGCCGATCGGCTTGCTTCGCGCTACTGGCCTGGACCGCTCACCCTTGTGCTGGTCCGGCGCCCGGGCGTCGTCTTCGACCTAGGTGGCGATCCTGCGACGATCGGGCTCCGCTGCCCGGCGAATTCGCTCCTGAGAGGCCTCCTGCGCAGGATCGGGCCACTGGCCGTCACGAGCGCGAACCGCCACGGGGAACCCCCCTTGCACACCGCGGACGAGGTCCGCGGGTACTTCGGAGCCAACGTCGCGGCAGTGCTCGACGGCGGTCGATGCGACGGCCAAGCCTCGACGGTGATCTCGCTTACTGGCGCCGGCGTCACCTGCCTGCGGGAAGGGGCGCTCTCGTTTGCCGAGCTCGCCACGATCGCTGCCGGCCGGTGAGGGACCACGCACGCCCCTCGCAGCGGAGTGCAGCCTGTCGCGCCTAGGACCGGCGTCGTGGCAACCAGCTGAAGCGCATGATCGCGAACACGAGCGCGACCACGCACCAGATGGCGAGGTTCTCGAGCCACGCCGCGTGGACCGAGTCGCTGTGGACCAGAGGGTTCATCGCGTTGTAGCTGGCGAGGACGAACGGCCGTATCGGGAAGTAAGAGGCGATCTTGGCGAGCACCGAGCTCGACGAGAGCGGGAAGAAGGTGCCGGAGATGAACATGAGAGGGAGGTAGACGCCGTTCACGATGGCCGGCGCCGCATCCGCGTTCGGGATGATCACGGTGATCGCGACCCCGAGCGCGCAGAACGTTGCCGCGCCGAGCACGACGATGACCACGATGGCGCCGTAGGAGTGCGCCGGGACGATGAGGCCGTAGAAAGCCACGCCGACGCCGAGGGTGAGGGCCACGAGCACCAGTGCGCGGATCACGCAGCTCGCCAAGGTTGCCGCCATGTAGGCCCACGGGGGAAGCGGCGTGCCGCGGAACCGCTTCAAGATGCCCTGTTCCCGCTGGTTGGTGAGGGTCATCGAGAGATTGGTGTAACAAGCGGAGATCACCCCGAAAGTCATGATCCCCGGGATGAAGTACTGGTCGAGATTGAGCCCGTCATAGTGGGCACCTCTGTAGAGCGAGGCGAAGATGACGAGGAACATCACCGGCATGAAGAAGGTGAAGAAGGCGCCCATCGGGTTGCGCCAGTAGGCGAGCTGCTGGTACCAGAGCTCGCTCCTGACGATCCGAAGGGATTTCACGCTTTGTCCTCAGCGGTGAGGGACAGGTACACGTCCTCCAGGCTCGGCCGGGCGACCTCGAGTCCCTCCAGCTCGATCCCGCGCGCGACCGCCCAAGAGGTGAGCCGGTGCAACAGCGGCGTCGGGGAGTCGGTGTCGACCTCGATCATGCGACGGCCGTCCACGGGGCTGACGGCGAGGTCCGAGTCTGTGAGTCCGAGCTCGGCCACGCCGGTGGCCTGTTCGGGAAGCACGAAACGGATCTTCGCGGTCCCCGTGTCCCGTCCCCCGATCGAGTCGGGCGTCCCGGTGGCGACGATGACCCCGTTTGCGATCACGGCCACGCGGTCCGCCAGCACCTGTGCCTCGTCCATGTAGTGCGTCGTGAGGAGCACGGTTCGGCCTTCGCCGGTGAGGCTGCGGACGATCTCCCACGCCTCCCGGCGCGCGTTCGGGTCGAAGCCGGTCGTCGGCTCGTCCAGGAAAAGGAGCTCCGGGTCTCCGATGAGCGCCAGGCCGAGGTCCAAGCGGCGCTGCAGGCCGCCCGACAAAGTCCGGACCCGGGCGCCCGACTTCTCCCCGAGCCCGACGAGATCGACCACCGCGTCCGGATCGCGCGGATGCGGGTAGTACGACGCTCGCCGCCTCAGCACCTCGCGGACGGTCAGGAACTGCTCCACGGCCGTCTCCTGCAGGACGATGCCGACGCGCTCGAGCATGCGCCGGCGGTCGTGCCGGGGGTAACGAACAGTTCGCCGGTATCCCCATAAATATGAGCGAACGTGTGTACGCTTTAGCACGTGAAGCTCGCCGCGTGGGCCCGTTCGTACGGTGTCCATCCCCAAACTGCCTATCGGTGGTTTCGCGACGGCACGATGCCAGTACCGGCACGGCGGCTGGCGTCGGGCACGATCGTGGTCGAGCACGACCCGGTGGCCGTTGCCGAGGGTCGGACTGTCGCCTATTGCCGGGTGAGCTCCCACGACCAGCGAGACGATCTCGGGCGCCAAGCCGGTCGCGTGAGCCTATGGGCGAGCGAACACGGCCTGTCGGTCGACGAGGTCGTGACCGAGGTGGGTTCCGGTCTGAACGCGAAGCGCCCACGTCTCGCCCGGCTGCTCGCTGATGCGAGCGCGACGCGGATCATCGTCGAACATCGAGACCGCTTGGCGCGCTTCGGTGTCGAGCACCTCGGAGCAGCGCTTTCGGCCCAGGGCCGGGTGGTCCTCTTCGTCGACGAGGGCGAGGTGGACGACGATCTCGTACGCGACATGACCGAGGTGCTCACCTCCTTCTGCGCTCGCCTCTACGGCAGGCGCGGGGCGCGCAACAGAGCGCTCAGGGCGATCACGACGGCGAAGAACGCCGAAGCGGCCTGATGCTCGTGCACCAGGCGTTCCGTTTCGAGCTCGATCCAAGCAACGCGACGCGCTCCGCGCTCTCCTCGCACTGCGGGGCGAGCAGGTACGCGTTCAACTGGGGCCTGCGATTGGTCAATGATCAGCTCGAGGCGACGCGCAAGCTGACGGTCCTCGCGATCCGCCAGGGCGCCGGCGTCGAGGAGGCGACCACGTGGGCCCGCAAGGTCACAGGTCCAGTCCCCTGCTCGCTCCCGGCGCTGCGACGGGCGTGGAACGCCACGAAGCACGAGGTGGCCCCGTGGTGGGCCGAGAACTCGAAGGAGGCGTACTCCTCCGGGCTCGACGGCCTCGCCCGGGCGCTCGAGAACTGGTCGAAGGGGCGTCGCGGCGAGCGGGCCGGACACACGGGCTTCCCGACGCGGAAGAAGAAGGGGCACCGGAGGAGCTGCCGGTTCACGACCGGTTCCATCGGGGTCGTCGACGACCGTCATGTGAAGCTCCCGCGTATCGGGCGGGTCCGGACGAAAGAGCAGGCGACGAAGCTCCGCGAGCTGCTCGACGACGGACGTGCGCGCATCTGCTCGGCCACAATCTCCGAGGAGGCCGGCCGGTGGTTCGTCAGCTTCACCTGCGAGGTGGAGCGGCACGATGTGCACGGCCGGCTGCCCGACGCCGTGGTCGGTGTCGACGTCGGAGTGAAGCACCTCACGGTGCTCTCTACCGGTGAGGTGGTCGAGAACCCGAAGGCGCTCGGCTCCTACGCGCGCCGCATGGCCAGGCTCTCGCGCGAGCTCGCGCGTCGCGAGCTCGGCTCGAAGCGCTGCCGGCGCACGAAGGCGAAGCTCGCGCGATGCCACGCCAAGGTGGCCAACACCCGTCGGGACGCGATCCACGAGCTCACCTCAGACCTCGTCTCGAGCTACGGCACCGTCGTGATCGAAGACCTGAACGTCGCCGGGATGACCGCCGCCCCGAGGTCGAAGCCTGACCACGCCGGAGGTCACGGGCCGAACGGCAGGCGCCGGAAGACCGGGCTGAACCGGGCGATCCTCGACGCCTCTCCCGGCAAGGTGCGCCGTCAGCTTGTCTACAAGCTCGCCTGGCACGGCGGAACGCTCGTCGTCGCCGACCGGTTCTTTGCCTCATCGAAGCTCTGCTCGTCGTGCGGTGCAGTGAAAGCCAAACTGCGCCTCGACGAGCGCACCTACTGCTGCGAGCACTGCGGTCTCGTCATCGACCGCGACCTGAACGCAGCGCCGAACCTTGCCGCCTACGGGCGTCGAGCGCTGTCCGTCGCCGGGAGTGGCCCGGAGACTCGAAACGCGCGTGGAGGGACACACCGCCGGCTTCGGTCGGACGCCCCGGTGAAGCGCGAAGACGGCACCGTGGAACCGGATAAGACCGTCACCGCCCCGTCGCAAGGCGAGGCTGCCTGACCGTGCTCACATTTGCGCACGGATCGGGCAACGGTCGAGCCCGAGCACGGCGATCTTGCCGGCGCCCGCGGTCTGGTAGCCCTCGAGGATCTCGACGATCGTGGTCTTGCCTGCGCCGTTCGGCCCGAGCAGAGCGAGGACCTCGCCATTTCGAACGTCGAGGTCCACGCCTCTGACGGCCTTGACGGTTCCGAAGTCCTTGCGGAGCCCGCTAACTGAAACGGCCAGTTCCATCCGGCCAAGGTAGAGGGCTGTCCAGGAATTCTCCAGTCAGTGCTCGCGATATAGGCACCGATCGTTGAGGCCGCGGCACTGGCGCGTGTCGGCTGGGCCTCGTGCGGAGCGCCGCGGCTGGGCCTTGTGCGGACCGCCCCGGCACGGGACATCGGGTGAGGTGTTGCCAGTTGGTCGGCTTCGCGCGCTCAAGTGACGATGATGCTTGGCATTGGCGTGGAACTGGGAGGTCGTCAATACTGGAGCCGCCCAGCCGACCGCGTGCCGGGTCCGGGTTCGCAGAGGAGACAGCGTGCTGTACGGGCATTTCGACGACGATCGGCGAGAGTACGTGGTCACACGGCCAGACACGCCGCTTCCCTGGATGAACTATCTCGGGACCGAGGAGCACTTCGGCATGATCTCCAACACTGCCGGCGGCTGCTCGTTCTATCGCGATGCTCGTCTACGCCGACTGACCCGTTACCGGCACAACAACACGCCCCTCGACCTCGGCGGCCGTTACCTTTATCTGCGCGACGACCAGGACGGCGACTACTGGTCACCGTCGTGGCAACCGACCCGGAGCCCGCTGAGTGCCTACGAGTGTCGGCACGGACTGTCCTACACGACCATTTCCTCAGAACGAAACGGCGTCCGCGCCGAGATGCTCTACTTCGTCCCTCTCGGCGAGACACTCGAAGTCTGGCGGCTCCGTGTGCGCAACGATCGCGACAAGAGGGCTGACCTCTCGGTGTTCTCCTCGGTGGAGTTCTGTCTCTGGGACGCCGAGGACGACGCGACGAACTTCCAAAGAAACTTCTCGGTGGGCGAGGTCGAAGTGGTTGACGGCGTCATCTACCACAAGAGCGAGTACAGGGAGAGACGGGATCACTTCGCCTACTTCGCGTGTTCCGAGCCGCTCGCTGGTTTCGACACCCAGCGCGATGTCTTCCTGGGTACCTGCCGGGGATGGGACTCACCGCTGGCGGTCGAGCGGGGCCGTTCCTTCGACTCGGTGGCGCACGGGTGGGCACCGATCGGGTCCCACCACATCCGGTTCTCGTTGGCGCCGTCGGAGACGCGTGACCTCTTTTTCGTTCTCGGCTACTCGGAGAACCCCACCGACGCGAAGTTCGACCCGCCCGGAACCCAGACCATCAACAAGGCCCGAGTCCGACCCGTGATCGAGCGGTGGTTGCAAGCAGGGGAGGTCGAGCGCGCCTTCGGTGCGCTGCGTGACTCTTGGGAGGACCTCCTGTCCGTCCTCCAAGTCGAGACGCCCGATCCTGACACCGATCGGATGGTGAACATCTGGAACCCCTACCAGTGCATGGCAACGTTCAACCTCAGCCGGTCGATGTCCTTCTACGAGTCGGGCATCGGAAGGGGTATGGGCTTTCGCGATTCGAGCCAGGACCTGTTCGGCTGTGTGGGCATGGTTCCCGCAAGGGCGCGCGAGCGGATCCTCGACCTCGCGGCGACCCAGCTTCCCTCCGGCGGCGCGTACCACCAGTACCAGCCGCTCACCAAGCGCGGCAACGACGAGATCGGATCCGGGTTCAACGACGATCCCCTCTGGCTCGTCCTCGCGGTCAGCGCCTACTTGAAGGAGACAGGGGACACCGCAGTGCTCGACGAGCTCGTCCCCTACGACAACCTGGTGGGAAGCGAGACCCCGCTCTCCGAGCACCTTCACCGCTGTATCCGCTACACGCTGGACCGTTTAGGGCCACACGGGCTGCCGCTTATCGGTCATGCCGACTGGAACGACTGTCTAAACCTGAACTGCTTCTCGGACAGCCCCGGTGAGTCCTTCCAGACCACCGAGAATCGGGAGGGGGGCGTCGCGGAGTCGCTCTTCATCGCCGCACAGTTCGTGCTTGCGTCCAACGAGCTCGCCGGGGTCGCCCGGCTTCGGGGAGATGCCGACGAGGCCGCATCCCTCGAGGCCGAAGCCCGTCGGATGGTTGCGGCGATCGAAGATCACGGGTGGGACGGCGAGTGGTTCCTCCGGGCCTTCGACGCCTTCGGCGGGACCGTGGGCTCGCACTCGAACGCCGAGGGGAAGATCTTCGCCGAGCCGCAGGGCATGTGCGTCATGGCGGGGATCGGCGTCTCCGACCGGAAGGCTGCGGCCGCCATGGCCAGTGTGAAGGAGCGGCTTGCCACCGAGCACGGGATCATGCTCGTGCAACCTGCGTATACCCGATACCACCTCGAGCTCGGAGAGATCACGACCTATCCACCCGGCTACAAGGAGAACGGCAGCATCTTCTGCCATGTCAATCCTTGGATCATGATTGCCGAGACGGTCCTCGGGGACGGTGAAGCCGCGTTCGACTACTACAAGCGGACCAATCCTTCGGCGCGCGCCGCGATCAGCGACGTGCACAGATGTGAGCCCTACGTCTATGCACAGATGATCGCCGGCCGCGATGCTGCGGCCTTCGGCGAGGCGAAGAACTCCTGGTTGACGGGATCCGCATCGTGGAACCTCACCGCGATCTCGCAGTGGATTCTTGGAGTGCGGCCAGAGCTCGACGGTCTTCGCATCGACCCGGTGCTGCCGCCGTCCTGGCAAGGGTTCACCGCCCGCCGGAGATGGCGGGGGGCAACTTATGAGATCGTCGTTCAACAACAAGACCGAGAGGGAGCGAAAGGCCGCGTCCGGAGGCTCACGGTCGACGGGACAAGCGTCGAGGGCAACCTTGTGCGCCCGGCGCCGGCGGGATCCACCGTCAAGGTCGAGGCGACTCTCGAGCGCGTGCCGTCGGCCCGCTGACCGCGCAGAAGGCTGGTCTCCGCCGGCGAACGGGGTCGTCGTTCTCCAGCAAGGCCAGGCAGCCAACCGACTGGCGCAGCGCAATCTGCCGCCACCCAGTAATGCCGACCTCGGCCCGTCTCCTCTTCAGTGAGGCTGACGGGCCGACTGGTCGGTCGCACTGCCGCCGGCGGCGCTCTGCAGGCCATCGACGGCGTTTGCGGCGATCACCCCCCGATACCAGCACGCGCTGGTTTTCGGGATGCGCTCCTGGGTCCGGTAGTCGACGAACACGATGCCGAAGCGCTGCGAGTAACCGTCGGCCCATTCGAAGTTGTCCAACAGCGACCAGACGAAGTAGCCGCGCAGGTCGACGCCCTTGGAGATCGCCGTGTGCGCCGCGACGAGGTGGCTCCTCAGGTACTCGATGCGCTCGGGGTCCCGCACGGCACCGGTTGGGTCCGCGTAGTCGAAGAACGCGGCCCCGTTCTCGGTGATGTACAAGGGGATGTCGCCGTAGTCCTCTCTCACTCGTAGCAGGATCTCGGCGAGCCCGTCGGGCTCGATGGCCCATCCCGTCGAGGTACGTGGCACGTCATCTCGCGGCCGTTCGTCGGCTCCGAGCCAGCTGTCGTAGGAGGAACGGCGCGTGGGTGACGCGACCTTCGAGTCAGCAGACACACTCACTGTGCGTCGCGAGTAGTAGTTGACGCCGAGGAAGTCGAGATCCGCGCGGATGAGCTCGAGGTCACCGGCTCGCAGGAAGTCATCCCCAACGAGGTGCACGTACTCGCCGAGGAGCATCTCGGGGTAGCGGCCCAGTAGGGCCGAGTCGAGGAACCAGCGGTTCAGGTGCACGTCGAGCCGCCGCGCGGCTGCAACGTCCTCGTCGCTCTCCGACGCCGGCGTCACTGGGACCAGGTTGAGCGCGATCCCGATCTGCGCGGACCCGCCCGACGTCTCGGCGATGGCTCGCGTCGCCATACCGTGGCCGAGCAGCAAGTGGTGCGCAGCTGTCACAGCCGCGCCGAGGTCCCGGATGCCGGGCGCGTGCTGTCCGCTGGCATAGCCCATGAAGGCCACCACGTACGGTTCGTTCACGGTGACCCAGCGCTCCACCCGGTCGCCGAGCGCGTCGGCGACGATGCGCGCGTAGTCCTCGAATCGCTTCGCCGTGTCCCTGTTCGTCCAGCCGCCGCCTTCTTGGA
This sequence comes from uncultured Acidimicrobiaceae bacterium, assembly GCA_963841155.1. GTDB lineage: Bacteria > Actinomycetota > Acidimicrobiia > Acidimicrobiales > Bog-793 > Fen-455. The sequence continues at coordinate 457,971 of CAWJBM010000004.1, forward strand.
GCCCTTGGGGCAGGTCCCAGTGGTAGAGCGTGACGACCGGCTCGATGCCGCGGGCGCGCAGTGCATCCACGAGCCGCCGGTAGTGGTCCAAGCCGGCTTGGTTCACGGCGCCGCTGCCGCCGGGCTGCACCCGCGGCCAGGCGATCGAGAAGCGGCAAGCACCGATCCCGAGCTCTGCCATGAGCTCGACGTCTGAGTCAAGGCGGTGGTAGTGGTCGCACGCGACATCACCGTTGTCGCCGTGGTGCACGGTGCCCGGCAGGTGAGTGAAGGTGTCCCAGATCGAGGGGCCCTTCCCGTCCTCGTCGGCGGCTCCCTCGTACTGGTACGCGGCCGTCGTGACGCCCCAGAGAAAGCCCTTGGGGAACACGAGCCGATCGCTCATCGGAGCGCCTCACCGAGGACGCACGGGCACGGGATGTCAGGCGGCGTAACGCGGCTCGCCTTCGTGCTGCGGTGAGCGACCACGTCGAGGTCCCTGAGGCTCATTCGTAGACAGGTGTGCGTGAACTACAACCTAGGCGCCAGGTAGCCTCGCGTGTACCGGGCAGGCCGACAGGCCGGAGGTTTCCGGTCCCGGCACACCTCGAGGCCCAACAAGGCCCAGCCAGGTCTTCGAGGCGTGCCGGGGCCGATCGGTAGACTTGGTCAATGCGCATCTCGGTCGGGTCGGATCATGCCGGTCTCGAGTTGAAGCGGCTCCTGGTCGAGCACCTCGCTTTGTTGGGACACGAGGTGGTAGACCTCGGCACGAACTCGCCCGATGAGGTGGACTACCCGGACTTCGGCGCCGCGGTCGGCCGTAGTGTCGCGTCGGGCGGCACCGATTTCGGGGTCTGCGTGTGCGGCACCGGGATCGGCATGGCTATCGCGGCGAACAAGATCCGTGGTGTGCGAGCCGCTGTGGTGCACGACGTAAGCTCAGCGCGACTGGCCCGCGAGCACAACAAGGCGAACGTGATCTGCTTCGGAGAGCGCCTTATCGGCAACGTGGTCGCTACCGACGCGCTGGAGATGTTTCTGCGCAGCGAGTTCGGGGGAGGCCGGCACCTCCGGAGAATCGAGAAGATCGCCGCTCTCGACGAGCGCCAGTCATGACGGCAAGAGCCTGGCCATGACGTCTTTCGAAGGAGCCGGCGAGTGACTATGCCGATCACCGGACCACCGAGCGCGAGTGCCTTCCTGCCGGGCGCGCTCTCTGGGGACCCGGAACTGCACGCCCTGCTCGAGCGTGAGCTCCAGCGACAGCGAACGAGCCTTCAGCTGATCGCATCGGAGAACTTCACCTCTCCGGCGGTGCTCGCCGCCTCGGCCTCGGTGCTGACCAACAAGTACTCCGAGGGTTATCCCGGACGACGCTATTACGGTGGGAACGTCATCGCGGATCAGGTGGAGGACCTCGCGCGATCGCGGGCGATGGAGCTGTTCGGCGCGGAGCATGCCAACGTTCAGCCGCACGCAGGCGCGAACGCGAACCTCGCGGCGTATCTCGCACTTGTCGAGCCGGGCGACACCATAATGGCGATGCGTCTCGATCAGGGCGGGCACCTTACCCATGGTTCTCCTGTCAGCATCACGGGCAAGCTGTACCGGTTCGTCGCCTACGGGGTCACACCTGCGGCCTCCGACGGTTCGGGCGAGCGGATCGACCTGGACATGGTCCGCGACCTCGCCATCCGCGAACGGCCGCGCCTGATCGTGGCAGGGGCGACGGCCTACTCCCGGGTGATCGACCCCCAGCCGTTCCGGGAGATCGCCGACGAGGTCGGTGCTCGCTTCATGTTCGACGCAGCGCACCCGGCCGGGCTCATAGCCGGCAAGGTCCACCCGAGCCCGGTGGGCGTCGCGGATGTCGTCACCCTCACCACCCACAAGACCCTGCGCGGTCCGCGGGGCGGTGCCATCCTGTGCGGCGCCGACCTGGCGAAGTCGGTCGACTCCGCCGTCTTCCCAGGCCTGCAGGGCGGACCGCTCGAGCACGTGATCGCCGCCAAGGCGGTGGCGTTCGCGGAGGCGCTCAAGCCCGGGTTCCGCGAGTACGCATTCAAGGTGGTGCACAACGCGATGGCACTTGCGGAGGCGCTCACCGCTCAAGGGTTCCGGCTCGTCGCCGGGGGGACGGACAGTCACCTCGTGCTGATCGACCTGAGGACCTTCGAGTCCGAGCTCACCGGCAAGGTCGCCCAGGAGGTCCTGGACAGGACCGGGATCACTTGCAATCGCAACGCGATCCCGAACGACCCCAGACCTCCCTTCGTGGCGAGTGGGCTGCGTCTCGGGACGGCCGCAGAGACGACCGCCGGGCTCGGCGAGGCAGAGATGGTCGAGGTCGCCTCGCTCATTGCCCGGGCTCTTCGCGGGCGCGAGGACGAAGACGAGCTGGCGTCGGTTCGCGGCGCCGTCAGGGAGCTGTGCCGCCGGTTCGATCCCTACCCGGGCGGTGTCGCGTCGGCCGGGTGAGGTGCGCCTGCCTTGTTTCCGGTCACGGCAATGGCAGGGGGACCGAGATGGTGGCGGACCAGGGTATTGTCTTGCCGGATCGGTGGTGGCGATGCCAGGATTGGCGACCGGAGTGAGCAGGAAGCCATCGCCGAGCTTCAGTACGTTGATCGGTATGGGCGTCGCAACGGCCCTGTGCATCGCCGTCGGGGTAGGCGGCGGGTACTGGCTGGACAGGACGTTCCACACCGGTGTGCTGCTCACGTTTATTGGTTTGGCGCTCGGGGTGGTCGCCGCGGTTGCGGTGGTCTACTCCGATGTCAAGACGTTTCTCTGAGAGCCAGCAGTGGAGCCGGGTCACACGCCGCTGTTCCAGAGACGATCAAGAAGAGAGCATGGAGCGACTCGCAGCGGTACTGGGACAGCTTGACCTGCCGGAGATCTCGAGGATGCTCCGGCGGACGGTGTTCACCGCCTTCGCCCTCGGCGTCGTCGCGCTCGTGGTGCTGTGGATCGTCGGCTACCCGCTTGCCGGGCTGGGTGCCTGCATCGGCCTCGGCCTCGGCCTGGTGAACATCCGCCTCGTGATGTCGACGGCCTCGCGGCTGAATGCTTCGGGCACGACCAAGATCAAGCGCCCGATGGCGATGAGCACCTTGACGCGTCTCGCTCTCACGACCGTGGTCGCGATCGTCCTCGTCGTGGTGAACCTGCCACTCGGCATGGGCGTGCTCGGGGGCGTCGCGGTGTTCTACCTCCTATTCGTCGTGAGCCTGGTGGTCACTTTGCTTCGCCTGGGGGCGGTCACATGACCGGCATCTGGCTGCTGGCCGGCGCGGGCTCCATCACGGTCGGCAACTCCCCCACGGTCAAGTTGTTCGGCCTGACGGTCAACAAGTACGACGTCATCTCCTCCCTCGTCGCGGGAGTGCTCGTCATCGCGATCGGGCTCGCCGTGAGGGTGCACATCACCGCCGGTGTGCCCGGCAAGCTGCAGCTCGCCTTCGAGACTCTCTCGAATGCCGTCTCGGGCCAGGTCGAGTCGTCCATCGGCTCCAAGGGGCGGCGGATCGTGCCGCTCGCGATGACGTTGTTTCTCTACATCCTGTTCTGCAACTGGCTCGAGATGATCCCCACGGGTCACACCCCGCAGTTCCTGCCGTCCCCGACCGGCGACGTGAACATGACCTACGCGATGGCGCTCACGGTGATCATCCTCGTGCATGCGACCTGGATCCGGACCCAGGGTTTGGGTCACTATCTCGGCCACTACTTCCGGCCCTACAAGGTGCTGTTCCCCATCAACTTGATCGAGGAGATCGCGAAGCCCCTCACCCTGGCGCTTCGACTCTTCGGCAACATCTTCTCAGGCGGGATCATGCTGCTGTTGATCTGGGCCCTCCTGCCCTGGTTCGTGATCCCGGTTGGGGACTTGGGTTGGAAGATCTTCGACGGCCTTTTCGTCGCGCCGATACAGGCGTTCATTTTCTCGTTGCTCACGATCCTTTACTTCCAGGCTGCGATGTCAGGCGAACATTGACCGCTCAAGGCAGTGCGGAGGAGCGCAACTCGTCGGCTCGTGGGAGCTTCGAGCAGGTCCCACCCGTTCAGAAAGGGAGCAGGTAAACCCAATGGCAAATGACCTCAATCAGGCGATCGAGCTTGCCGGCGCAATGGTCGGCGGCGGACTTGCCCTCGGTGGCGGCGCGATCGGCGCAGCCATCGGCGACGGCCTGGCCGGCAGCCAGACGATCGCCGGCGTCGCCCGCCAACCCGAGGCGCAAGGCCGGCTGTTCACGATCATGTTCATCATCGTGGGTCTCGTTGAGGCCATGTACTTCATCAACCTCGTCTTCATGGTCCTGTTCGTCTTCGTCCTAGCCAAGAAGTAGTCACGGGGGTCTTGCTGGATGCTGTTTGCAAGCGCCGCGGCCGGCACCTCCGGCAACGGCGGCAACTTCCTAATCCCGAACGGCACGTTCGTTGTCGAGTTGGTGATCTTCCTGGTCGTGCTCGGGGTCGTCGCGAGATGGATCCTGCCGCCGCTGCAGAAGGTGGCCGAGACGCGGCGGGTACGTATCAGCTCTGCGTTGCAGAATGCGGAGGAGACACGCGCCGAGGCCCAGAGCCTGCTCGCCGAGCGCGACCGGGTGCTGACCGAGGCGCGTGCCCAGGCTCGTGTCATCATCGACCACGCCAATCAAAGCGCTGACCTGGCACTCGAACACGGGCGCCAGAGGGGTCAGGAGGAATACGAACGGTTGGTCGGAGCCTCCCGGGATGAGATCGCAGATAAGGGCCGCCGAGCCCGGGAGGAGCTCGTCGGGCGGCTCGACACACTCGTGGTGGCCGCGGCCGAGCGCGTGCTCGGCAGCCGCGTCGATCCTGACCGGCACCGCGCGCTGATTGACGAGGCGATCGCCACGGCAACGGCCGCGAGCGCGGGAGGGGACTAGGCGTGGCAGCGTATCTGGCCGAGGTCTTCGGTTTCCTGCTGTTGGGCGTCTTCGTGTACCGCTTCCGCTATGCGTGGCCCTGGCTCAGCCAGCAGATGGACAAACAAGCAGATTCGATCCGGTTGTCACTCTCCTCTGCCGACGCTGCACTCGAGAGTGGCCAGCGCACGCTCACCGAGGCACGTGCGGCCCTGGAGGCGGCGCATTCGGACGCGACGGCCATGATCGAAAGGGCGCACGAGAGCGCCGCCCAGCTCCTGCTCGAGGGGGACCAACGCGGCCAGGAGCAGTACGACAGGCTCGTTGCGAGCGCCGCAGCCGAGGCCGACTTCGAGTGCCGGCGCGCCCAACAGGAAGTCACGCGGCAGGTTGGCACGATCGTGATGGCAGCGACCGAGACCGTCGTGGCCGCCGAGATCGACGCGTCGCTCCAACGGGCGTTCATCGGTGAGACGATCGATGCCGCCGAGGCAATGGCATGAGGGACCTGCTGCGCGGCTACGCCACTGCGATCCTCGAATCGGCGGCGACGGCGGGGCACGCGCGCCAGGTCGCGAGCGATCTGGGCGTGTTCTCGCGGGCCCTTCACGAGTCTGACCCGCTCCGTAACGTGCTCACGGATGCGGCCATCGCGCCCCGGGCACGTCGCGGTGTCGTGCACGATCTCCTGGAGGGAAAGGCTGCCGCCGAGTCTCAGGCGCTTGCTTGCTGGGCGGCACTGGTCGAGCCTGCCGCCGAGCTCCCAGTTGCCGTGCTTGCCCTGGTCGAGCTCGCTCTCGAGACCGCCGATGCGTCCGAAGCAGGCCAGGTCCGGCCCATCTCAGCCGAGGAGCTCCTTGGCGGCCGCACCGCGGTGCGCGAGCGGATCCGCGGCTACGCCGACCGATTGTTCCAGGAGGTCGACCGACTGGAGGGCATCGAGGACGAATTGGTCCGTCTTGCGAGGATCGTCGACTCGAACCGTGCTCTGCGCCAGATGCTCGCCAACCCGTCAACTTCGGTCGCGCAACGGGTCGCTCTGGCCGAGGACCTGCTTCGAGGCAAGGTGCTTCCTGCGACTGCACGACTTGTCGCCTACGTGCTGAAGGCCGGCCACATCCGGGATCTCGTCGGCACGCTCGAGTGGGTCGCAGGACTCGCTGCCCAGGAGCGGGGGCGGCGTGTCGCCGAGGTGCGCTCGGCCGTCGAGCTCGACGATGCCGAATACCTGAGGCTCGTCGAGGCACTCGAGCGGACGGCCGGTCATCCGGTCGAAGTCCGCGTGCAGATCGAGCCCTCGCTGTTGGGCGGCATGGCGGTCGCGATCGGGGATACCGTCATCGACGGCTCCGTGCGACACCGTCTCGACCAACTCCGTGAGACCCTGGCCCCGTCGACGGCTTTGCGAGATGTGTCGACTCTTGAGCATGACCGTTCCTGAACCAGACGAATTAGGACAAAGGACCTTCACCGATGGCTGAGCTCACGATCAACGCCGACGACATCGCCGCGGCGCTTGCGCGTAATGTCAGCGAGTTCACGGCCGAGACGGAGGCCGAGCAGGTTGGCCGCATTGCCGAGGTCGGCGACGGCATAGCACGGGTCACCGGCTTGCCTGGGGCCACCGTCAACGAACTGCTCGAGTTCGAAAATGGAACGGTCGGACTTGCCCTCAACCTTGACGAAGAGTCGATCGGCGCGGTCGTGCTCGGCACAATGGACGGCCTCGACGAGGGGCAGGTGGTCCGCTCGACCGGCAGGATCTTGTCGGTGCCGGTGGGCGACGCCCTACTGGGCCGCGTCGTGAACCCCCTCGGTGAGCCAATTGACGGGAAGGGCCCGCTCGGAGCCACCGTCGATCGCCGTCTCGAGATCCAGGCGCCTGGCATCGTGTCGCGCCAGCCGGTCTTCGAACCGTTGCAGACCGGCATCAAGGTCATCGACGCGATGACGCCTATCGGTCGTGGCCAGCGCGAGCTCATAATCGGCGACCGCAAGACCGGCAAGACGACGATCGCCACCGACACGATCATCAACCAGCGTGGCGCAGGGGTGAAGTGCATCTACGTGGCGATCGGCCAGAAGGGATCGACCATCTCCCAGACAGTCGCGACCTTCGCCGAGCACGGAGCCCTGGCCTACACCGTCGTCGTCGCGGCACCGGCTTCCGAGCCCGCACCGTTCAAGTACCTCGCCCCGTATGCGGGTTGCGCGATGGGCCAGCACTGGATGGAGAACGGCGAGCACGCACTCGTCGTCTACGACGACCTCTCCAAGCAAGCCGAGGCTTACCGCCAGATCTCCCTCCTTCTTCGCCGTCCCCCGGGCCGGGAGGCTTACCCCGGTGACGTCTTCTACCTCCACAGCCGTCTGCTCGAGCGGGCGGCAAAGCTCTCCGACAAGATGGGCGGCGGGTCGCTCACTGCTCTGCCGATCATCGAGACCAAGGCGGGTGACATCTCCGCCTATATCCCGACCAACGTCATCTCGATCACCGACGGCCAGATCTTCCTCGAGAGCGAGCTCTTCTACTCAGGTGTTCGCCCGGCGTTCAACGTCGGGAACTCGGTGTCACGAGTCGGGGGTGCCGCCCAGATCAAGGCGATGAAGTCGGTTGTCGGCACGCTCAAGATAGACCTGGCGCAGTTCCGTGAGCTCGAGGCGTTCGCCACGTTCGGCTCCGAGCTCGACAAGGCGTCGCAGGCACAGCTGGACCGCGGCTATCGCCTCACGGAGCTGCTGAAACAGGGCCTGAACGTCCCCTTGCCGGTGCAGGAGCAGGTGGTCATCATCTACGCGGGCGTGCGCGGGCATATCGACGAGGTACCCGTGGAACAAGTGCAGCGCTTCGAGTCCGAGTTGCGGACGTTCATGCGTGCGCGCCACGCCGACATTCTGGAGAAGATCGCCTCAACGGGAGCCCTTTCGAACGAGAGAGAGCTCGAAGCTGCGATCGTGGAGTTCAAGCGAGGTTTTGGCTCCTCGGATGGGGCGCCGGCCGAGGGCGCCGGTGCTGCCGGTGGAACCGAGGAGGCCGAGGAGGCCGGGGCGGTTGGCGCAGCCGAAGCTGCCGGTGCCGCCGGCGCCGTTAGCTCAACCGAGGCGAACGCCTCGGCTGTGGGCGAGAACGAGGCCGAGTAGGCACATGGCAGGCGGTCAGGAGCGGATCCTTCGTCGACGTATCCGCACCATCGAGTCAACGAAGAAGATCACCCGGTCGTTCGAGCTCATCGCGGCGTCACAGATCTCACGGGCCCAAGGACGCATCGCCGGTTCGCGCCCGTACGTCAAGGCGATCTCGGACATCTTGGCGGAGACTGCCGGCGCAAGCGGCAGCCCGACGCGGCTGGTCGGGGTCCCCGAGTCGCCGCAGAAGGTCCTCGCGCTTGTGATCGTGGCAGACCGCGGCCTGGCGGGCGCCTACAACTCGGGCGTGCTGCGCGCCGCCGAGCGCCTGATCCGCTCCGGGTCGGCGCACGGTCAGAGCTACCGTGTGATGGCCATCGGCAAGAAGGCACAGGCCTACTTCCGGTTTCGCCATCAGCCCGTCGAGCGGCAGTTCGTCGCCATGTCCGACCGGCCCACCTACGAGGATGCCCGACATGTGGCCGCCGTGATCGTGCCGCCGTTCCTCGAGGGCGAGGTCGACCTCGTGCAGGTGGTCTCGACCCGGATCCGGTCCGCGAGCAGCCAGATTGTCGAGACCCGCCAACTGCTCCCGGTGCTGCCGAGCCCGGAGCAGCTTCGCGGACAACCTTCCGGCGTCTCGCCCGAGGTGCAGATGGCCGGGGATTCCGGCGCGACAGACGCCGTTTCGGAGATCAGCCCCTATGGCTCGCCTGAGCCCGCGCCCAAGCTCGGCTACTTCGAGTTCGAGCCAGACGTCGAGCACCTGCTGGCGCAGCTCATCCCGCAGTACTCGGAGGCCTCGATCTACGGCGCGCTGCTGGAGGCGTCCGCCTCGGAGCACGCCTCGCGCCAGCGGGCCATGTCTGCAGCCACCGAGAACGCCGAAGAGCTGCTCAAGACCCTCAGGCGAGTGATGAACCGTGCCCGCCAGGACTCCATCACGACCGAGATCATGGAGATCGTCGGAGGTTCCGAGGCTCTTCGCACGGCCGGTGGTGTTCCCCATGACCTCACTCATCCGCAAGCAACCGAGGAGCAGAACCTATGACGAGCGTTGCCCCCGAGGTCCCTGAGGCCCCCCAACTGGAGAACGGCCGCATCGTCGCGATCACAGGCCCGGTCATCGACGTCGAGTTCCCGCCCCACGCACTGCCCGAGATCAACACAGCCGTCGAGGTACGGCTCGTCGTCGACGGCAACGAGGTTCTGATCACCGCGGAGGTCGCCCAGCAGATAGGCGAGGGCCGGGCGCGCTGCATCTGCCTGAAGCCGACCGACGGGCTCGCTCGCGGAGCGACGGTGGTCAACACCGGTCGCGGTATCACCGTTCCTGTCGGCGATGCCGTGCTCGGTCACGTCTTCAACGTGATCGGCGAGAGGCTCGATGCCGGCGAGATGGGCGAGCCTGACGCGTGGTGGGAGATCCACCGCCCGCCTCCGGAATTCGACACGCTCGAGCCGAGGCGACAGATGTTCGAGACCGGCATAAAGGTCATCGATCTCCTCGAGCCCTACGTGCAGGGCGGCAAGATCGGGCTGTTCGGCGGCGCCGGTGTGGGCAAGACCGTGCTCATCCAGGAGATGATCCACCGGGTCGCCCAGGAACATGGCGGAGTGTCGGTGTTCGCAGGCGTCGGCGAGCGCACCCGCGAGGGGACCGACCTCTGGCTCGAGATGCAGGAGTCCGGCGTCATCAGCAAGGCGGCGCTGGTTTACGGCCAGATGGACGAGCCGCCGGGCGTGAGGCTTCGCGTCGGGTTGTCGGCGCTGACGATGGCGGAGTACTTCCGGGACGTGAAGAACCAGGACGTGTTGCTGTTCATCGACAACATCTTCCGTTTCGTGCAGGCGGGATCGGAGGTGTCGACGCTGCTCGGCCGCATGCCCTCAGCTGTGGGCTACCAGCCGACGCTCGCAGACGAGATGGGCGAGCTGCAGGAGCGCATCACCTCCACCAGGGGTCACTCCATCACTTCCATGCAGGCCGTCTACGTCCCTGCCGACGACTACACCGACCCGGCACCGTTCACGACCTTCACGCACCTCGACGCGACAACGGAGCTGTCCCGCCAGACGGCGGCGCTCGGCATCTACCCGGCGGTCGATCCTCTCGCCTCGACGAGCAACATCCTTGCGCCCGAAGTGGTGGGAGATCGGCACTACCAATGCGCACTACGGGTTCAAGAAGTGCTGCAGCGTGCCCGCGAGCTGCAGGACATCATCGCCATTCTCGGCCTCGACGAGCTCTCGGAAGAGGACCGCCTGAGCGTGACCCGGGCGCGCAAGATCCAGCGGTTCTTGTCGCAGCCGCTGTTCGTCGCGGAAGTCTTCACCAGCCTGCCCGGCATCTACGTCCCGATCGACGAGACCGTGCGCAGCTTCGAAGCGCTCGTCGGCGGTGACCTCGACGATGTTCCTGAACAAGCGTTCCTGAATGCGGGCGGCGTGGACGACGTGATGACGAAGGCCAAGACCATCGAGCGGGGCTGAGCGGGCCCCATGGCAAACCTGACCCACGCCGAGCTCATCACGCCCGAACGCGTCCTGTTCTCGGGCGAAGCCGAAGCAGTCGTGTTGCGCTGCGACGGAGGCGATACGACCTTCCTGGCGAACCACATGGACTACGTCGGTGCCGTCGACATCTGCGTCGTGCGGATCCAGGGCGTGCAAGCCGCCGGGGGGTCGGATGGGGGCGCACGAGCCGGCGGCACGGCCACCCCGGGCGGCGGCGCGGGCACCTCAGGCGAGTCGACCTCGCTTGGCGAGGTGCGAGCCGCGGTGCACGGTGGCTTCGTCAAGGTGGCCGACAACAGGGTGTCGATAGTCGCGGGGACCGCCGAGCTCGCCGAAGAGATCGATGTCGCGCGAGCGCAGCGCCGCGCTCGAAGCGGCCGAGGCGGCGCTCAAGGCCGTACCGGCGGCCGGCACGGCCGGCAGAGGGCTCGAGACGGCCGAAGGCCGGCCTTCTGATGGCGATGTGGCTGAAGCTGATGCTGCGGCGGCCCGGGCGCGGGTGCGGCTGGAGGCGGCCGTCAAGCTCAAGGCCGACCTGAGCCGCCTGTGAGGCCAGCGCGACAAGCTCAGGCGGCGCGGCGTAAGTTCTGGGGCATGCGATTCGCCTTCAAGACCGCTCCTGCGCACACGAACTGGGACGACATGCTCGATGTCTGGCGCGCCGCCGACGACATCGAGTTGTTCGAGTCCGGCTGGCTCTTCGACCACTTCTACCCGATCCACTCGGATTCGACGGGGCCCTGCCTCGAGGGCTGGGTCACCCTCACCGCCTTGGCCCAGGCGACAAGGCGCCTTCGGCTCGGGACGCTGGTGACCGGAATCCACTACAGGCACCCGGCTGTGCTCGCCAACATGGCGGCGACGCTCGACATCATCTCGGGTGGCCGGCTCGAGGTCGGGATCGGGGCCGGTTGGAACGAAGAGGAATCGGGTGCGTACGGTATCCCGCTTGGCACGCCGAAGGAGCGCAGTGACCGCTTCGAAGAGGCCTGTGAAGTCGTCATCGGCCTTCTCTCGGACGACACGACGTCGTTCAAGGGGACCTACTACGAGCTGACGGGTGCTCGCTGCAACCCCAAACCAATCCAGCGGCCACATCCGCCGATCTGTATCGGCGGCAACGGTGAGCAGCGCACTTTGCGTACTGCGGCCCGCTTCGCCCAGCACTGGAACTTCCTCGGCGGCACGGTTGAGGAGTTCGCCCACAAGCGGGACGTGCTCCACCAGCATTGCGAGGACCTCGGGCGGGACCCGGGAGAGATACTGCTCTCGAGCCACGTGCGCTTCGAGGACGACCCTGGCGCGACGGCGGCGGCTGCTGCGGCGCTTGCAGAGGCGGGCGCCGGGCTCGCCATCGTCCAGCTCCGGCCGCCCCACACCCCCGACGTGCTCGAGCCGCTGGCGGAGGCCCTCGCCGCGCTGGGCTGAGCAGTGACCGCAAGACGCCGGCTGACGGTTGCGCTCGTGGTGACCGGAGCGGTCGCCAACGAGATCGACGGCCTGCGCCGGGCGCTCGGGGCCAAGGCTCTGGAGCGCATTGCCCCGCACTGCACGCTTGTTGCCCCGGTGAACGTCCGCGAGGAGAGCCTCGAGGCAGTTCTTGCACAGGTCCGCTCCGCCGCCGCGAGCAGCGCGCCCATCGCGGTCAGCCTGGGACCACCGGCCACGTTCTGGCCGCGCGCGCCCGTGCTCTACCTGGCAGTCCACGGGGACGTCGATGCCATGGCAGAGCTCCGGCGCGATCTTGAAGTCGGCCCCCTCGCTCCGCCGCCCACGCGCCGGGAACGCGACTTCGTACCGCACCTCACCCTTGACCAACGGATCGAGCCCAGCCGGCTTCCGCATGCGCTGAAGGCGCTGGCCGGCTATCGGACGACTTACTGTTTCGAACGTCTCACCGTTCTCGAACTGGACGCCGACCGTCGTTGGCAGCCTCTGGCCGACGCCGCGCTGGGCAAGCCCGTGGTGGCCGGGAGAGGCAGTCTCGATCTGGAGCTTTCCGTGGTCGAGCGCCCCGACCCCGTCGTCGCCGCTTGGGCGGACGAGCAATGGGCCGGCTATTCGGGAGACCGCTACGGCGAGGCGGTCCGCCCGATCAGGCCATACGCCCTCGTCGCGAGGGCCGGCGACCGTCCAGTCGGCTTTGCCGACGGTGAGATCCGGGGCCCGGTCTTGAGGATCGGCCGGTTGATCGTCAGCCCTGAATGGCGGAGCCTGGGAGTCGGCTCACACCTGCTGCGTGCCGTGGAACGGTTCGGGCTCGAGCAGGGGTGCGGCCGAGTCCGGCTGGAGACGCTTCGCGAAGGCCGCGCGGAGCAGTTCTATGCCGGGCGGGGCTATGTGGTCACCGCGACCCTCCCACGATGGCGCGAGGAGCATGACTTCGTCCTCATGGAGCGCGACATCGTCGTCACGGTCGGAGGACCGCCAGCTCAGGGGCGAAGCGGGATCGACTCGAGGAACCCGTCTGCGACCGGCAGCGATCGCCTCAGCTAGAGGGTGATCCCGACTTTCCGCCGAGCTCACGCGCGACCTCCTCGACGAGCTGGCCGGCCGCCTGGTCCGGGTCGATTCGCCTTTCTCGCAGCTCTCTCAGCATGCCGGCGTTTACAGAGCTCGTGACGGCCGCGTCGAGTGCCGTTTCGAAACGTCCCTTCGCGATCCTGAGCGCCTCCTGCCTCGCACGCTCAGCGTGCCTCAGCTCCAGGTCCCCGCGGTGCTCGACGTGCCTGCGATGTGCTGCGATCGCGTCCCACAGCTCGGGCACACCGTTGCCGGTGGAAGCCACGGTCTCCACGATGGGTGGTGTCCACTCGAGGGCTCCGGAGAGCTGGAGCATGAGCCTCAGGTCGCGTGCCGTCTCCTGAACGCCCGGCCGGTCGGCCTTGTTGATGACCAGGACATCGGCGATCTCGAGCAGCCCCGCCTTGTTGGCCTGCACGGCGTCTCCCCAGCCGGGATTCACCACCACCACGACGGTGTCGCACGTGGCGGCGACCTCCACCTCGACCTGGCCGACGCCGACGGTCTCGACGATCACGAGCGGCCATCCGGTCGCGTCGAGCAGGCGGACTGCTTCCGGCACGGCGGCGGCGAGGCCACCGATGTGGCCGCGCGTCGCCATGGAACGGATGAACACGGCGTTGTCGAGCGCGTGGTCCTGCATTCGCACCCGGTCTCCGAGAATCGCGCCGCCCGTCACTGGCGAGGAGGGGTCGATGGCGAGCACGGCAACCGGACAGTCGAGGCGCCTGCGGACCTCCGAGAGCACAGCGCTCGTGAGCGTCGACTTCCCAGAGCCCGGTGCGCCGGTGAAGCCTACGGTGTAGGCGTTCCCGGCTCGTCTGAAACTCAGCCTGGCAAGCTCGCGGCCTTCGTTCCCACCTCGCTCGACGACCGACAGCAGGCGCGCGAGGGCAGAGCGGGAACCTGAGATGGCGGCCTGGAACAGCTCAGTTGTGCTCGAGCCGCGCACGCCGGGCTTCACGGCGATGAGACGCGCTCGATGTTTGCACCGAGCGAACGGAGGCGCCCGTCGAGGTTCTCATAACCGCGGTCGATGTGCTCCGCGCCGCTCACGTCGGTGACGCCGTCGGCCGCAAGACCGGCCAGCACCAGCGCTGCCCCCGCGCGTATGTCCGGTGCCCGGACCCGGGCGCCCGACAGCCTGGGCACGCCGCGCACGATCGCGTGGTGCCCTTCGGTCTTGATCTTCGCCCCCATCCTCCTCAGCTCGTCGATATAGCGGAAGCGACCGGCAAACAGGTTCTCGCTCACGATCGCGACCCCGCCTGCGACCGAGAGCAGCGTCACAAGCAGCGGCTTGTAGTCCGTGGCGACACCCGGGTAGGGAAGAGTGGCGACGTCGACCGACCGCAGACGCCCCTCGGCGGCGGCAAGCAGGCCTTCGTCGGTGGGCGTGAAGTCCATGCCCATCTGGCGGAGCTTCTCGAGAAGCATGTCCATGTGCTCGGGTCGCGCCCGCTTCACGAGCACTTCTCCACCGGCAAGACCCACCGCGGTGACAAAGGTGGCCGCCTCCACCCGGTCGGAGATCGCATGGTGATCCGCGGGGCGCAGCTCGTCCACCCCCTCGACTTCGATGCGGGAAGTCCCAGCACCGCGGATGTGCGCCCCCATCTCGGTGAGCATCGACGCGAGGTCGGAGATCTCCGGTTCCCGGGCGGCATTCTCGATCACGGTCGTGCCCTTGGCGAGCACGGCGCCCATCAGGATGTTGTCGGTCGCGGTGTGGCTGGGGAACTGGAGCACGATCCGCGCGCCGACGAGGCGGTCGCAGTGGCCCTCGACGTAGCCGTGCGCGGCGACGAAGGTGGCGCCGAGATCCTCGAACGCGCTCAGGTGGAAGTCGATCGGACGGTACCCGAAGTCGTCGCCGCCCGGCATCGAGACCCTTGCGGTGCCGTGGCGCGCTAGCAATGGTCCAAGCACGACGATCGACGCCCGCATCTTCTCGACGAGCTCATAGGGGGCGACGGGCGTCACGTCTTCGGGGATCGTGATCTCGAGGTGTCCCTCCGGGCCTCGGCCCTCGTGGAGGACCTCGGCCCCCATTGCGCGAAGCACGTCCGACATGATCGCGACGTCGCTGATGACCGGGACGTTGTCGAGGCGGTGGACGCCTGGGGCGAGAAGGCACGCCGCCATGAGCTTCAGCACGGAGTTCTTCGCCCCGTTCACGCACACTGTGCCTTGCAAGGGGCCGGACGGGAGCAAGACGAAGCGATCCACGGCGAGACAGTACTGCGGCAATCCGGTCGCGACCACCGGCCGCCTGCCCGCGCGACTTCCCACTGCCCGCTATCGTCGGCGCGATGTGCGTGGTGCTCCAGCTCGTGGCGATGGGCCGTGTCGTGGTGATCGGCAAGGGCGGGAAGGAAAGGGCGCCGGGGTCCTGCACCGTGCGGTTGATCGAGGTGGGCCACGAGCTGTCGAAGCTGCGCATATCCTCGGCCGTCGAGCTCGGCTGAACGGGGCCGATGGCCTCGAGCTCACGTCCAGGCCTGGACGACGTGCGATGGTATGAGAGAGCCGTCTTCTACGAGCTCCTCCCTCGGGGCTTCTTCGATTCCAACGCGGACGGGATCGGGGATTTCGCGGGTCTGCGTGAAAAGCTCGAGTACCTCCAGTGGCTGGGTGTCGACTGCGTCTGGCTCCTGCCCTTTTATCCATCGCCGCTTTGTGACGGCGGCTACGACATCAGCGACTTCCTGACCGTCGCACCCGAGCTCGGAGGCATCGACGACCTCGCCGCTGTGGTCGAGGACGCCCATCGGCGGGGGATCCGGATCATCTCCGACCTGGTGATGAACCACACGAGCGACGAGCATCCCTGGTTCATCGAGTCGCGGTCGTCGCGCGACAACGACAAAGCCGACTGGTACGTGTGGGCCGACGACGACCGCGGCTTTGCTGAGGTCCGGGTGATCTTCTGCGATGTCGAGCCATCCAACTGGACCTTCGACCCGAGGCGCCAGCAGTACTACTGGCACCGTTTCTTCCATCAGCAGCCCGACTTGAACTACGAGAACCCCGAGGTCGCGGATGCGATGCTCGGAGTTGTCCGGTTCTGGCTCGACCTGGGCATCGACGGGTTCCGGCTCGACGCGGTCCCGTACCTGTACAAGGCCGAGGGGACCTTGTGCGAGAACCTGCCCGCGACCCACAAGCTGCTTCGCCGGATCCGAGCGGAGATCGACGCTGCCTATCCCAACCGGATCCTGCTCGCGGAGGTCAACCAGTGGCCGGACGTCGTCACCGAGTACTTCGGCGACGGCGACGAGTGCCACATGTGCTTCAATTTCCCCCTCATGCCGCGCATGTTCATGGCGGTCCGGCGCGAGCAGCGCTTCCCGATCACCGAGATCCTCACCCAGACCCCCCCGATCCCCGACGGCTGTCAATGGGGGATATTCCTGCGTAACCACGACGAGCTCACCCTCGAGATGGTGACCGACGAAGAGCGCGACTACATGTACAGCGAGTACGCCCACGACCCGAGGATGCGCAGGAACCTCGGGATCCGGCGGCGCCTTGCTCCGCTCGTCGACAACGATCGCCGCGTCGCTGAACTGCTCTACGGGTTGCTCCTGTCGCTCCCGGGCAGCCCGGTGCTCTACTACGGCGACGAGCTGCTCATGGGCGACAACATCTACCTCGGGGACCGCGACGCGGTCCGCACGCCGATGCAATGGTCGCCGGATCGAAACGCCGGCTTCTCCCGAGCCGACTTCGCGCAGCTGTACCTGCCACCGCTGATGGACCCGGTGCACGGCTACCAGGCTGTCAACGTCGAGGCGGAGCAGCGGGACCCGTCCTCGTTTCTTCACTGGATGCGGCGCATGCTGGCGGTGCGGCACCAGTACCCGCAGCTCGCCACCGGCTCGCTCGAGGTTCTCCCTGCCGACAATCCATCGGTACTCGCATACGTCAGGCAGGCCCGTGCCGGCGAGAACCTGGCCGGCGAGCCCTCGGCGGTGTTGTGCGTGTCGAACTTGAGTCGTTTCGCCCAGCCGGCCGAGCTCAGCCTCGGCCGCTGGGAGGGCTGCACGCCGATCGAGCTGTCGGGACGGGTGCCCTTCCCACCGGTCACTCCTGGGCCGTACTCGGTCACGCTGGCGTCCCACGGCTTCTACTGGTTCGAGCTCGTGGAGCGCTGAAAGTGCCTCCCAGTCCGTCAGCGCTCGAGGGGCTCGTCGTCCCTTATCTCCAGCGCCAGCCCTGGTTCCTGGTCGACATGGCACGCTACGACCGCGCCGTGTGGGCCACCTTCAGGCTCGCCGACCTCGAGATCGTGCTCGACGGGCGCCCGGGGATGGCAAGCGTGGTCGTCGCTGTCGGAGAACGCCGGTTCCACGTCCTGGTCGGGTGGCGGGAGGCGGCGCTCGCCCCGGCGGTCATAGGGGACCATCAGGGCGCGGTGCTCGGCATGTGCGACGACGGCTTGGGAGACGTGCTCTGCTACAACGCGCTCGCCGACGAAGAGCTCTCGAGGGGTTTGCTTGCTGTGGCGAGCGCAGGGCGCGAGAGCGCAAGGCGGGTGCGCCTTGTCCAGTCGCTCGTGAGCCACGCCTCGCTGGTGTACGACGAGCGCCTGTTCATGAAGTCCTACCGGGTCCTCGAGCCCGCGCCCCGGCCCGAGATC
The DNA here is from genome assembly GCA_963841155.1 of uncultured Acidimicrobiaceae bacterium. Taxonomy (GTDB): domain Bacteria; phylum Actinomycetota; class Acidimicrobiia; order Acidimicrobiales; family Bog-793; genus Fen-455. The sequence continues at coordinate 475,653 of CAWJBM010000004.1, forward strand.
GAGCTCATGTCCAAGCTGGACGAGGTCGGCTTCAAGCATCTCTTGAGGCCGGTTGCCCACTGGGAGCGAAACGGGTGGGACCTGGCACTTGTCCGCGAGTTCATTCCAAGTGCAGTGGAGGGCCGCTTGCTCGCACTGACGTCTCTGCGCGACCTGCTCGGCCGAAACGTCGACGAGGGGCGGCTGCGACTTGACGAGGTCGGCGGGGCCGGCGGTGACCTTTCATCGGAGATGCGCCGCCTGGGAGAGGTCACCGGTGGCCTCCACCTGGCCCTCGCTGGGGCCTTCGGCGTTCGCAGCCTTGCTGCCGGCGAGGCGTCGACCGCGGTCGCGATCAGGGTTCACGGCGACTACCACCTCCGTCGTGTATTCCGGACCGACACCGGTTGGGTCGTCGCGGGTTTCGGCGACGACCCGCTGATCGGCAGGTCCGCTGATGAACTGAAGCGGCGGGAGCCGCGCTTCGCCTCGCCGCTCGAGGACCTGGCGGACCTCTCCTACTCGCTTCGCCAGATGGCGGCCGAGGCCGTGGCAGCGCAACCGTCGGTCACCTGTGCTCAGGCCGAGCGACTCGCGAAGTCCTGGGAACGTCGCAACCGAGGCGCCTTCCTCAGCGGCTATCTCGGCGTCGAAGGCATCGACGCTCTGATGAAGTTGGACCGCTCGGCGGCGGCAGAGGCAATCAAGTCCCTTGTTGGCGCGCGTGCGGTGACAGCGACCTGAACCGACGGGGCAGGCCCCGTACCGGCCGGTTCCCGCGGGCCGGCATCCCCCGCCGCGCGACGTCAAGACGTGGCGGTCACGTGCCCGTCGACATGGTCCGGCTCCACGCGTCTCAGCGCGTCGCGCAAGTCGTTGGCGGCCTTCTCGGGTCCGACCACGTTGATCATGACCCCCGTGCCGAGCTCGAAGCCCGCAGGGGTGGTCAAGCAGGGCAGGATGTGCACGTGCCAGTGGTACACATCGGTCGCCCGGTAGGGGGCGGAGTGGAACACGACGTTGTAGGCCACGTCCCCGAGGCTCTCGTTGATCGCCCGGAGGGCGCTGCGAACGGCTCGCCCGACGCCCACGATGCCTGAGGTGGATGCCCGGTGAAGGTGAGCGCCGTGGTCGCGAGGCACGACAAGAACTTCGTAGGGCGTTCCGCTCCAGTACGGGCACAACGTCACCGCGTGATCGGTTGTCTGGATGATCCGGTAGTCGAGCGTCTCTTCAGCGGCCGCTGTCGCGCAGACGAGGCACCCGCCCGCAAACCGGTCAAAACCGGCCTGTTCCTCCGCAAGCTCCTTCGGCACGAACGGGATCCCGAGCAGCTGGCCGTGCGGGTGGGCGACGGAGGCACCGGCTTGGCGACCGTGGTTGATGATCACCTGGCTGTAGCGCAGCCCGGAAGTGCTCTCGTGCGCCTCGACGCGGTCACCGATCGCGGACATGACCAGCGGCAATTGTTCGTCGGGGAGCGACGCCATGGTTCTGTCGTGGTCAGGCGAGAGGATGAGCACTTCGTGGATCCCACTCGCCGGGGCTTCTGTGAACACCGGCCCACGATTCTCGACAACGAAGGGCCTATCACCCTCGAAAGCGGGGTAGCGATTGGGGAGGACCCGCACGAGCCAGTCGCCGGAGGCCCCGTGGACCTCAAGGGCGGGCGGCGCCGAAGTCTTCATGCCCGGACAGAACGGACACGGGATGCCCTCGAGGGAGTCGAGGGTGAGCTGGCGCGGCACGAAGAGGGCCTGTCGCCGGGCGCGGTCGGTAGCCACCGTCACCCACCGTCCCGAAAGCGGATCAAGACGAAGCTGGTTCACGCGTGGACCAGGGCCTCCTTTGAGGCAGAGCCTCGACAGAACATTGGCATCTCTCTTCACGCTACCGCCACGAACAGCCAGCGGAGCACACCTCAGAGATGACGGGACCAAGTTATGACGTGCTGGTGGGGCTGCACGTGTTGAGTGCAGTGGTCGGTTTCGGCGCGGTCGGCGTCACCGGCACCTACGCTGCTCGCGCCCGATCGGCCGCCGATCCGCGTCGCGAGCCGGGGCTGCAGCGGTACTTCCACCCGAGCACGAACTGGGCGGAGCGTTCCATGTTCTTGACCCCTGTACTGGGCGCGGTCGTGTTGTGGGCAGGGGACCGTTCCGCCCTCTCACAGGCGTGGCCGTGGGTCGGCCTCGGCTGTTGGGTCTTGGCAGCTGCGATCGCGACTGGCTGGTGCTGGCCCGCCGAGCGGAGGATCCAGACCTGGTTCGCGGATGTGCCCGACGTCGGAGAACGCCCGCTGCGCGGTCTCGCGGAGCTCCGGGATGCTTGCCGGGCAGCGCAGCGTGGCGCGTCGGCGATATCGGTGTGCTTCCTGGTGGCTGTCGTGGCCATGATCTGGCAGCCTCGATGACGTACAAAGGCGGCCTGCTCTCGATTTCTTTGCCGGGCGCTCTCTTGGGTCGGCCGGAGCGCCTGTAGATTTGCCAGTCGTGGAGGTCGAGGCGACTCGGTGGGATCGTGTGCTCGCGCCAGGGACTCACCCGACGAGCGCGTTCGTCGCCCTCGTCCTTCTGGTCGCTGCCGGGACCCTAGCGGCCTGCTCGGTAGCGGCCGGGGGCACTCATGGTGGTGCGAAGCCGTCCCAGGGGGCCGCCAGCACGTCCACGAGCCTCGTGGCCAACGGGAAGACCTCGGAGAAGTCGCCCGCCACCTTCGGCGTTGGCCTGTCGAGCGCGACCTGGACGGAGTCGCAGGGTTCCACGGAGAATTTCTACGAAGGGACCAGCCGGCCCGGCCGGGTCATGCAGGTCGAGATCCTGTATCCGTCCTTGGACGTGAAGCCGCCGGCCGCGACGGCTTGGGCACCTCCCGCCTACCGCTACGGCCCGTACCCCGTGATCGTGTTCGCCCACGGCTTCAACGTGGACCCCGACACCTATCGCGCTCTGCTCGTGTCCTGGGTCGAGGCAGGTTACGTGGTTGTCGCGCCGTTCTTTCCCGACACCAGCCTGCCGGCGATCGAAGCCCAGCACGGAGTCGACACCGAGTTGGACATGTTCAACCAGCCGGCTGACATCGCTTTCGTCGTGTCGCAGGTCGTCGAGGCAGCGCTCGGGTCGCCGCCGCCGGACGCGGCTTACCTCGTAGGCCTGGTGGACCCCCACCGCCTCATTCTTGCCGGCCAGTCCGATGGCGCCGACACCGTCGCCGCCCTTTTGTACGACCACGAGTACTCGGGGACCCTCGCCTCGATGGGAGTGCAGCCGACAGCCGTGGCGCTCCTCTCAGGAGCCGAGTGGGCCCGCGAGCAAGACGTGTACTCGGCTCCCGGCGGAGGTGGCCCTCCGGCGCTGGTGGTGCAGAGCCTGACTGACTCCTGCAACGACCCTGCCGACAGCTCCCGGCTCTACAACATGCTGACAGGCTCCAAGTGGTTCCTTGCCCTCGAGGACGCGACGCACCTCGGTGCCTACGTGGGCGACGGCGCGGCAGCCACGACGGTCGAGCAGGTGACGGTCGGTTTCTTCGATCTCGAGGTTGGGCGGGGAAAGATGGCGCCTGCAACCCTCGAGCAGGAAGGCGACCAGCCGGGAGTGAGCACAATCTCGAGCGCCCGAACCGTCCCGCTGTATCCGGCGCCTGCCTACGTGGCGGGCGCTTGCGCCGTGCCCGCGGGGACATGACAGATTGACCAGCAGACAACGCGACCGGATCGCCTATCTGGACCACGCCGCAACGACGCCGATGTGCGCCGAGGCGGTCGCGGCGATGCTCCCGTTCCTGGTCGACCGCTACGGCAATCCGTCCGGGGGCCACACGGTCGCGAGAGCCGCGCGGCGGGCTCTCGACGATGCCCGCGAAAGGCTCGCCCGGCTGCTCGGAGCGCGCCCTGGCGACGTCGTTTTCACCAGTGGCGGCACCGAGGCGGACAACCTCGCCGTCTCCGGCGTCGCGTCCGGCGCGGGGACCGTGCTTTGCAGCGCCGTCGAGCATCCCGCGGTGCTCGAGGCGAGCCTGGCAGCCGGTGGCCGCACCGTCGGTGTCGACCATCGCGGTGTCGTGGACCTCGGAGCACTCGCCGAGATGCTGGACGAAAAGGTTCGACTGGTCTCGGTGATGCTCGTCAACAACGAGACGGGAGTCCGCCAGCCGCTCGAGGCCGTCATCGCGCTCGTGCGCGAGCGCGCCCCCGGAGCCCTCGTGCACACCGATGCCGTGCAGGCGTTCGGCTGGCTCGACGTCGCCTCGCTGACAGCCGATGCGGACCTCGTGAGTGTCAGTGCCCATAAGTTCGGAGGCCCGAAAGGTGTGGGTGCTCTTGTCGCGCGAGACCGAGCGTCGCTGCTCCGACCCATTTTGCGTGGCGGCCCGCAGGAGCGTGAACGACGGGCGGGCACGCAGAACCTGGCCGGCATCGTCGCCATGGCGGCGGCAGCCGAGGCCACCGTGCGCGACCGCGAGAAGGCGCGCTTGCGCGTTCGGGAGCTTTCGACGCGGCTGGTCGGAGGGATATTGGAGGCGGTTGCGGGCGTGCACGAGGCCGTGTCACAGAACGACCGCATCGACGCCATTTGCAATCTCGGAGTCGAGGGGGTCGAAGCCGAGGAGCTGCTCGTGGTTCTCGACGAGCTCGGAGTCTGCGCGTCGGCCGGATCGGCGTGTGCGAGCGGTGCCGTCCAGCCGAGCCACGTCCTGCTGGCGATGGGCCGGACGATCGAGGAGGCCAAGCGCCACGTCCGGCTTTCCCTCGGCCACGCGACGACCGCCGCAGACATCGACGCGGTGCTGCTCGCTTTCCCCAAGGCCGTGGAGCGGTTGCGCAGCTGAGCGCGTGCGAGCGGCCCGCTGCGCCCGCTGACGGTCGTGGTCGCCTGCTGCGCCCGTGGCCCCGGTGCTCTGAGAGACTTGGGGCGTGCGTGTGCTGGTCGGACTCTCAGGTGGTGTGGACTCGTCGGTCGCTGCCGCGCTGCTGCTCGAAGAGGGACATGAGGTCGCCGCCGCCACCATGAAGCTCTGGGGTGGTGCAGGCGATTCGGGATGCTGCTCGGTCGGCGACGTCGACGACGCGCGGCGCGTAGCGACACAGCTGGGGATCGACCATCACGTGTTCAATTTCTCAGAGGAGTTCGAGCAAAGGGTCGTCTCTCCTTATGCCGAGGCTCATGCACTCGGGCGGACTCCGAATCCCTGCATAGAGTGCAACCGGCATTTGAAATTCCGCCGCTTTCTCGACCGTGCTCTGCGGCTCGGCTTCGAGGCGGTGGCGACCGGGCATCACGCCCGCATCACCAACGACCGGCCGGACGGCCTGCCAAGGCTGCTCCGCGGACACGACGCGGCCAAGGACCAGTCCTACGTGCTGTCGATGCTCACCATCGAAGAGCTCGCGCGGGTGCTCCTTCCCGTCGGTGAGCTCACAAAGCGGGAGGTTCGTGCACGTGCGGCGGCGTTGGGCCTGGCGACGGCGACGAAACCCGACAGCCAGGAGGTGTGCTTCGTCGCTGCTGGACCGGGACAAGGTCCGCGCCGCCGCTTTCTGGGCGAGCGCATCGAGTTGCATCCGGGACGCCTCGTCGATCGTGCAACCGGAGCGGTCGTCGGCACCGTTGCTGCTGTCGAGCTTGTGACTGTCGGCCAGCGCCGGGGTCTCGGGGCCTCGGCCTTGGGACGGCGTTACGCACTCGAGGTGGACCCGGCTTCGGCGACGGTGACGGTCGGCTCAGAGGACGATCTGCTGACCGACCATGTCGAGCTCACCGGGCGGACGTGGGTTGGCGGTCCGCTCCCGGTCGGTGCTGTCGTTCTCGCCCAGGCGAGCGCACACGGGCGCCCGAGACTTGTCAGACTCACCGACACCGGCGTGCGCTACCTGGAGGGCCCCGACCGTCGCGTCGCGCCGGGCCAGACTGTTGCGCTCTACAAAGGCGACGAGGTCGTGGGTTCGGGCGTCGCGGCCTGAGCCAGTGGCGCGCCCGGCAACGTTTGCGTTGTTCGCCGGCCCCCGCTGTGGGCTACGAGAGCAGGCACCTCGCCGGCTCTGTGGGCGATCTTTGCTCGCCCAACGCCCAGCGGGCACTTCGTTCTGGCGTGACACCCGCCCAACAGAGGGGAACCTCGCTCTCGTGCTCCGTGACGGCATATCCGAGTGGTGTGGGGGTTCGCGTCGGAGGGCCGACGTCCCGGATCTCCGACCGGTCTTGAAGTTAGCGTCGGATGGAGTCCCCTCGACCGTGTTGCGAAGGGCATGTCGATGAATCTTGATCGCCGTTCTCGTGACAATGAACGGAGCTGTCAAAGGAACTTGGCAACGGATTGTTAGTTCTCGGGCGAGCCGTGGTGTGTGGCGAAAGGAATGCCGACTGGCGTTCGGTCAGGAAGGCAGCGCGGCGATCCCATCGGTTTCCACGGGCTGGTCCCGGTACCCGAGGACAGTAACGCCCAGGAGTGTGCTCGGTGGACGCTGCGGCGCCAGACCGGCTGCGATCACGTTCCAGACGCGCACCGATGCGTCATGGTCTCCTACCACGTAGACGGTCGTGCGAACGAGGTGCTCCGCTCTGGCGCCGGGCAGGTCCAGTGCGGCCTTCAGGTTCGCGAGGGCCGCGGTCACCCGGGCTGCGTGATCACCCGGTGCGACGAGGTTCCCTGCCGCATCAAGCGGGCAGGCACCTGCGGTGAAAACGATCGCGTCTTGAGCAGCGACGGCTCCGTAAGCGTAGGGAACACCGCCGACCAGTGGGTGATCCGAAGGACTGCCTTGAGCTTCACCGGCCCAGACTGCCTTATCTGTGTCGTACCAGCCACCAGCAAGGCCACGTTCCGGACCGCGCGGATCACCGACGCGGCGCGCTCTTGGCTGAACCTGCAGCAGAACCGTACGCGCGTCTGACAGAGTGCCAGGCAGTCCCTGCCCGCCTCAGTCTGTCTTGGCCCTCGACCAGCTCCTGCCGGCAGACAGGCAAGCGAAGCTGACCGGAGAAATCCACTGCCGACGGCAGTCCATCCGCCCGGTCCTTCCCGGCCTCGCCCTACCATCCTTGGCGTGAGCACCGAGAGCGACGGCGTGTCTGCGGCGGTCGTGGCCCGGGTCGCCGAGTTGCGGGCGCTCATCAAGGGCTACGACGAGCAGTACTACCTCGAGGACGCCTCGGACATCCCGGACGCCGAATACGACGCCCTGAAGGACGAGTTGCTGACGCTCGAGGAGCAGTATCCCGAGCTGGTCGAGGCGGGCTCACCGACACAGACCGTCGGTGTAGCGCCCTCGCCGCTGTTCGCGGCCGTCGCTCATCGCACGCCCATGATGAGCCTCGACAAAGTCACCACGCTCGAGGAGATCCTCGCCTGGGGTGCACGCTTGCAGAGGCTCTTGGCTCCTGAGGATGGATCGCCCTTCGTTTGTGAGCCGAAGATCGACGGCCTGTCGATCTCGCTCACCTACGAGCATGGTCGCTTGACACGTGGAGCGACGCGCGGCGACGGGCGGATCGGTGAGGACGTGACGCCGAACGTGCGCACCGTTGCAGCGATTCCGGGAGAGCTCGCCCTCGCCGCGAATGAGCTCCCGGAAGTCGTCGAGGTCCGGGGAGAGGTCTACCTACCGGTACCCGCGTTCGAGGAGCTGAACCGGCGTCAGGCCACGGCAGGTCTTCGATCGTTTGCCAATCCACGAAACGCTGCGGCGGGCTCGCTGCGCCAAAAGGACCCGGGCATCACCGCCGGACGGGCGCTCGAGGCGTTCTTCTACCAGGTGGACGGGGTCTCAGGCCTCGCGACACAGTCGAGCTCGTTGGATCTGCTTCGTCGCGCCGGGCTGCCTGTCAACCCTGAGACAAGTGTCGTGCCGGACCTCGAGGCTGTGTTCGCGTACTGCCGGGACCTGGAGTCGCGCCGTCACGAGCTTGGCTATGAGATCGACGGGGTAGTCGTGAAAGTGGAGGATCGCGCCCTGCATGCCAGGCTCGGGGCCACGTCGCACGCGCCCCGGTGGGCGGTCGCGTACAAGTTTCCCCCCGAGGAGCAGTCGACACGGCTCGAGGACATTCTCGTGTCGATCGGGCGGACCGGACGAGCGACGCCGTTCGCGAAGCTGCGGCCCGTTCGGATCGCCGGCTCGGTTGTCGGGCTCGCCAGCCTGCACAACGAGGACCAGGTCCGGCTGAAGGACGTCCGCCCCGGAGACACCGTCGTCGTGCGCAAGGCGGGAGACGTCATCCCCGAGGTCGTCGGCCCCGTGCTCAGTGCCCGGCCGGCCGGGGCCGAGCCGTGGAGGTTCCCGAAGTCGTGCCCGAGCTGCGCTGGTCCCCTCGTTCGTCTCGATGGCGAGAGTGACACCTACTGCGTCAACAGCAACTGCCCCGAACAACGGGTCCAACGGATCGTGCATTTCGCCTCGCGCTCTGCCATGGACATCGAAGGTCTCGGCGAGCAGCGGGTCGCGCATCTCGTCGCGGCCGGCCTTCTGTCGGATGCAGCCGACTGTTATCGCCTCCAAGTGCCGGATCTCGCCGGCCTGGAAGGCTTCGGCGAACTGTCGGCAACGAATCTCGTGGCAGCCATCGGCGATTCGAGGGATCGGCCTCTAGGCAACCTGTTGACCGCGCTCGGCATCCGTCACGTGGGTGGCACCGTCGCCGGGGCTTTGGCGTCGACCTTCCGCGATCTGGATCGGCTCATGGCGACGTCCGAGGAGGAGCTCGCGTCCGTCGAGGGCGTCGGAAGCGTGATCGCCGCGAGCTTGGTCCGATACTTCGGGTCGGAAGCCAACCGGGCGATGATCGAGCGGCTGCGAGCAGGCGGTGTCAGGTTCAGTGCTGGCGAAGGCCCCGAGCTGCCCCAGACGCTAGTCGGCAAGTCGGTCGTGGTCACGGGCACTCTCAGCGGCTTCAGTCGTGAGCAAGCCGAAGCCGCCATCATCGGCCGTGGGGGGAAATCGCCAGGGTCGGTGTCTGCCAAGACGACCGCGGTCGTCACCGGCGACAATCCTGGCGGTGCCAAATTGACCAAGGCCGAGACACTCGGCGTGCCGGTCATCGACGAGCAGGAATTCGTCAAGTTCCTGGAGACAGGCGAGCTGTCCTGAAGCGATAGTCGGGTGCCTCCACCGGTCGCGGCCCACCAGCCGTTACCCTTTTTTGTGATTCCCATGTCGAGCACCGCGGAACAGGTCGGCCGGGTCATTGGCGGCCGCTACCGACTACTCGCCGTGGTCGGCGCCGGCGCTTCGGCCCAAGTCTTCGCCGCCGACGACACGCGGCTCGGTCGACGCGTCGCTGTCAAGCTTCTTCACCCGGCACTGGCCGGTGACGCCACCTTCCTTCGGAAGTTCCAGGCGGAGGCGCGATTGGCCGCGTCGCTGAACCACCGCAACGTCCTGCATGTCTACGACTGGGGCGACGAAGACGGCATTCCCTATCTCGTGCTCGAGTACCTCGGCGGGGGAAGCCTGCGGTCCTTGTTGGACACCGGTCGCCTGCTCAGCCCGGAACAGGCGGCTGCAATCGGTGCCGAAGCCGCCCATGGCCTTGCCTACGCCCATCGGCGCGGGCTCGTCCATCGCGACATCAAGCCGGCCAACCTCCTCTTCGACGACGACGGACGCCTGCTCGTGGCCGACTTCGGGCTTGCGCGCGCACTCGCCGAGGCGGCGGTCACCGAGCCGCTCGGCACCGTCATGGGAACTGCTCGCTACGCCTCGCCCGAGCAGGTCGAGGGCCGCCCAGTTGACGACCGCACCGACGTGTACTCGCTCGCCCTCACGCTGTACGAGTCGGTGACAGGGCGTGTTCCTTTCGCCGGTGACACGACGGTCGCGACCCTCATGGCGCGCGTAGGGGCCGTACTCCCGCCTGCCCGAGAGCTCGGGCCGCTCGCGCCGGTGCTGGCACAGGCGGCCATTTCGGAGCCTTTGGCTCGTTTGGACGCGACGGCGCTCGCTTCTGAGCTCGAGCTGCTCTCCGCGGAACTCGGTCCTCCTGAGCCGCTTCCCCTCAGCAGGACCGATCTCGCGTTGCCCGGCCTTCCCCGTGGGCTTGACCGGGACCCGACCGAGCGCTTCGGGTCTGCGGGTTCGTCCCAGGTCACTGCGGCACTGGCGGCGCCCGCCCCGGCCCCGCCGTCCCAGGTCGCGCCACCGCCAATCCTGGCGCCGCCGCAAGTCGGCCCGACCACGACCCTGCCGTCCCAGGTCGCGCCGCCGCCAGCTTCGCCGTCACCGGCGTTGTCAGGTGTACGCCGGATCGTGCCCGCACCCGACGGGCCGTTGGCTGAGCTCCCGCGAAGCAGGCGCAGGCACCGATGGCTGCCGTGGCTTCTGGCCGTGTTGCTGCTCGAGCTCGTGGCGGGCGCAGGGGTTGTGGTCGCGTCCCGCGTCGTGTGGAATCACGACACCGTTCCGCGAGTCGTCGGGCTGCAGGTCACTGCAGCGAACGCGGCTCTCCGGAGAACTGGGCTGACGCCGGAGGTATCCGCCGAGCGCTACAGCGAGCGTGTCGCCCCCGGAGGGGTCATGTCCCAGCTTCCCCGGAGCGGTGCGCGGGAAAAGGCGGGGTCGATCGTGAAGATGGTGATCTCCAAAGGACGGCACCCGACCGTGCTGCCGAGTCTTGGAGGGAAGACCGAGGCGATGGCCAGATCGGCGCTGCGCCATGCGCACCTCGTGCCTGAGTTCTCCAAGCAGTACAACGAGACCGTCGGCCCAGGAGCGGTTGTGAGCTGGGCTTCGCTGGCCGGTGCCAAGGTCTTCTACGGCGACACCGTCGACGTGGTGATCTCGAAAGGCCCGGCACCCGAAACGATCCCGGCCGATCTCAGTGGCGGTCTCCTGAACTGGACTCAGGCGGAATCGGTCCTGACGGACCTGCACTTGAATCCGGTGGAGGACCCGGAGTACTCGATCTCGGTTCCCGCAGGTTACGTCGTCACCAGCAGGCCTTCGCCGGGTCACACCGTTCCCGGCCACTCGACGGTGCTGGTCTTCGTGTCGGAGGGGCCGCCATTTGTGAAGGTTCCGCAGCTCTACGCCGATTCGGTGGCCGTCGCGGAGCAGGCGCTGAGCTCCGTGGGTCTCCAGTGGAGTCTCTACGGTCCGCCGAGCGCCGGTTTCGTGGTGGCCCAGATTCCTGGCGCAGGGACCTCGGTGAGGGTCGGCACGACGATCACGCTCTACCTGTTCTGAGTACTTGCGGGCTCGGCCGGCTGTCCGACGGGCTCACCTGGCCGGTTGCGGTGTCCCGTCTGACAGGGCGCGGCACCCCGCTCGACCGGCAGGGTCCCGCTTGACCCCGGGCGGTACGTGCTGCCAACGTGGCGGTGCGTGCTGCGGACATGGCGGCGTGCGGTCGGCGCGAGGTCAACGCCGGCAGGCTCACCCGCTCCGGTCTCTGGGGCGGTCGCAGGTCTAGAACGAAGGAAGGGCACGGTCATGGGTGCACTCGAAGGCAGGGTTGCGATCATCACCGGTTCGGGTCGTGGGATGGGACGAGAGCACGCGCTCGGCTTCGCGAGGGAAGGCGCCAAGGTCGTCGTCAACGATCTCGGATGCGCGGTCAACGGATCGGGCAGCGATCGGACATCGGCTCAGCTGGTCGTGGACGAGATAAAGCAGATGGGCGGCGAGGCGATCGCGAACTACGACGACGTCGCGGACTGGGAAGGTGGCCACCGCTTGGTCAACGCCGCCATCGAGGCGTTTGGCGACCTGCACGTGCTCGTGAACAACGCCGGCATCATCCGGGACCGGGTCCTCGTGAACATGACCGAGGAGGAGTGGGACCTCGTCATGCACGTCGACGTGAAGGGCCATTTCGTGCCCACTCGCTGGGCAGCGGCCTATTGGCGGGAGAAGTCAAAGGCGGGCGCCAGGCCAAATGCTGCCATCGTCAACACATCATCGACGTCCGGGCTGTTGGGCAATCCCGGGCAGTCGAACTACGGGACAGCCAAAGCGGGGCTCGCAGCGTTCACCGTGATCGCCGCTCAGGAGCTCTCGCGTTACGGCGTGCGGGTGAACGCGATCGTGCCGGCTGCCCGCACGCGGATCACCGAGTCAACCCCCGGCCTGTGCGACATCGTGCAGGCGCCTGCCGACCCGGGCGTGTTCGATTCCTGGGACCCCGCCAACGTGTCGCCGCTGGTCGCGTATCTTGCCAGCGAATCCTGCCCGTTCACCGGGAAGGTCTTCTTCGTCCAAGGTGGCAAGGTGCAGTTCTTCCAGCCCTGGACCCTCGCGGCAGAGATCGACAAAGGTGATCGTTGGACGGTGGACGAGCTGGCAGTCGAGGTGCCCAAGATCATCGGCGACGCCAGGCCGCCAGCTGGGGCATCACCCATCAGGTAGCGCCTGAGAACCGTACACGCCGACCAGTCCCTACGCGGTGATCTCCCGGACGCGCGCCGCGAGCTCCTGGTGGGCAGGGTCCACAGGCGTGTTCTGCATTGCGAGCAGCAAGGTCATGTCCCCCTCGATCTTGATTCGTCCCGACATGAAGGCCTGCATGGCGGCTTGGGCGTCGTCCTCGACGAGGATCGCCTTCGCCGTCTCGTAATCCACGGTGACCGTCAAGTCGGGCGAGTCGAGGTGGCCGGTGTCCACTATGAGCTCCCCGGAGCTGGTGTCCACGTGTGCGTCGATCGTGCCGTCGCCGAGCGGAGACTGCGTGAGGATGAGGTTCATACGCACACTCTGAGCCGGCGGAGTGGACTGCGTCACGACCTCGTCGTGCAGCCGTCTGACCTCGGCAGTCCACTTATCGCTCAGAAACGCCAATTTCTCCACTTCAGCTCCTCCGCTCGGGCTCGTCGGCTCGTGGATCGGACACTACCTGCTCGAGAACCTCCCGAGGGCGGCCCGCTACGATGCTCGCGTGGCAACCCCGATCCTCGTCGGTGCCGAACCGTTCTCCGCCGCGGGCGGTCCGATCGGCGTTGTCGTCCTTCACGGTTTCACCGGGAACCCACAATCGATGCGTCCGCTCGCGACAGCGCTTGCGGCTGCCGGCTTCTCGGTCGAGCTACCGCTGCTGCCCGGGCATGGCACCAGCGTGGAGGACATGGTCCCGACGCGATGGTCCGACTGGTCGTCAGTCGCCGAAGCGACCTACGGCGAACTTGCCGGCCGCTGCGATCGTGTGATTGCAGCCGGGCTGTCGATGGGCGGCACGCTCGCGATCTGGCTTGCCGAGCGGCACCCCGACATCGCCGGAATCATCGTGGTCAACCCGTTGGTCGACCCCCCAGCTTCGAGCTTCAGGGACATGCTGTCGGGAATGCTAGAAGAAGGCGCCGTTTCGGTTCCCGCGATCGGTTCCGACATCGCGATGGAAGGCGTCCCCGAATCTGCCTATCACGCCTCGCCGATCGAACCAATGCTCTCGATGTTCGACGGCGTCGACGAGACCGCAGCTCAGCTGGGGGAGGTCCGCTGCCCTGTACTGCTCTTGTCCAGCCGGACAGACCACGTCGTGCCCTCGGAGTCAGGCGACCTGCTCGCCGCGCGCGCGCCCGGCCCGGTCGAGCGGGTCTGGCTCGAGCGCAGCTTCCACGTGGCCACGCTCGACCACGACGCCCCGGAGATCGAAGCGCACGCCGTCGCGTTCGTGAACAGAGTGGCAGCACAGGCAATGAGCGAAACCGAGCGGCTCATCTCGCCCGAAGAGGTACGCCACGTGGCGCGCCTGGCCAGGCTTGCTCTCGACGACGACGAGGTCGGACGCTACGCGGTGCAGCTGAGCGCGATTCTCGAGCACGTGGACGCTGTGCGCCGCCTCGACACAGCCGACGTTCCGCCCACGGCCCACCCGTTCCCGGTCGAGAACGTGCTGCGTCCCGACACCGAGACTTTGAGCTTGGACCGGGAAACGGTCCTGGCGCAGGCCCCAGTGGCAGAGGATGACCGTTTTCGGGTCCCGCGCATCATGGGCGAGGCACCGTGACAGCGCGCCAAGCGCCCGGGATCGGGACCGTGACCGGGATCGCAGCGGCTGTCCGCTCGGGCGAGATCAGTGCCCGGTCGGTCCTCCAGAGGTCGCTCGAGCGCGTCGCTGATCTCGAAGCCGACTTGCACTGCTTCAACGTGACAACCGCCGAGAAGGCCATGGCCGACGCCGATGCCGTCGACCGCCTGGTGGGATCGGGGCTCGACCCGGGGCCGCTCGCAGGTGTGCCGGTCGCGTTGAAGGACAACCTCTGCACCGAAGGAATCCCGACGACTTGCTCGTCGAGGATCCTGGCGGGGTGGATACCTCCCTATGACGCGACAGTCGTGAGCCGGCTCCGAAGCGCCGGCGCAGTGCCGGTCGGCAAGACCAACCTCGACGAGTTCGCCATGGGCTCGTCGACGGAGAACTCCGCGTTCGGCCCCACCCGGAACCCCTGGGACACCACGCGGGTCCCGGGTGGCTCGTCAGGTGGAAGCGCCGCGGCGGTCGCATCGGGCATGGTGCCGCTCGCGTTCGGCTCCGATACGGGTGGGTCGATCCGCCAGCCGGCGTCGCTGTGCGGGATCGTCGGGGTGAAGCCGACTTACGGCGTGGTTTCCCGCTACGGGCTGATCGCGTTCGCAAGCTCGCTCGACCAGATAGGTCCGTTCGCGGCGACCGTCGCGGACGCGGCGCTCGGGCTCGAGGTCGTAGCCGGTCACGACCCCATGGACTCGACGTCGCTCGATCTGCCCGCGCCGCAATTGCTGGCCTCGCTCAGCGACGGTGTCTCGGGGACGCGCATCGGGATCGTCGAGGATTTCCTGTCGGACGTCTCGCCCGAGTGTGGTGAAGCGGTCGTCGCCGCCGGCGAGGCGCTGGCGGCCGCCGGGGCAAAGGTGGACCGGGTCACGATCCCCGAGTTGCTGCTCGGGCTGCCCGCCTACTACATCATCGCTCCCGCGGAGGCGTCCTCGAACCTGTCCCGTTACGACGGCGTGCGTTACGGCCTTCGAGTTGACGGCCCGGACGCGGAGACGATGAACGCGAGGACTCGTGGCGAGGGCTTCGGGCCCGAAGTAAAACGCCGCATCATGATCGGCACCTACGCCCTGTCGGCCGGCTACTACGACGCCTACTACGGCCAGGCTCAGAAGGCCCGGACCCTGGTCATCAGGGCGTTCGAGGCTGCCTACCGGAACTTCGACGTGCTCTTGACGCCGACGACCCCGTCGGTGGCGTTCCCGTTCGGATCCAAGGTCGACGACCCGATCCAGATGTACATGTGCGATGTCTGCAGCATCCCCTCCAGCCTGGCGGGCCATCCGGCTGTCAGCGTGCCCTTCGCGTTGAGCCCCGAAGGACTGCCAGTCGGCGTGCAGGTTCTCGCCCCGGCGTTGGGCGAGACGGTCATGATGCGCGTCGCAGCAAGCCTGGAGGCCGCCGCACCTGGTCAAGCACGGGGACCGGTCACGCCGTGACCGAGTACGAAACGGTCGTCGGCCTCGAGGTCCATTGTGAGCTCGCCACTGCCACGAAGCTCTTCTGCGGTTGTCGCAACGCCTTCGGAGAAGCGCCGAACACGAACATCTGCCCGGTCTGCCTCGGACTGCCCGGCTCGCTCCCGGTGATCAATCGGCGAGCCGTCGAGCTCGCCCTGAGGATCGGCACGGCGCTCAACTGCACCGCGCAGCGCTCGATCTTCCACCGCAAGAACTACTTTTACCCCGACATGCCGAAGGACTACCAGATCAGCCAGTACGACGAGCCGATCAACGTCGGGGGCTTCCTGGAGCTGCCCGACGGGTCGCGCGTCGGCATCGAACGGGCTCACATGGAGGAGGACACGGGCAAGACGACCCATGTCGGCGGCGGTGGCCGCATCCACGAGGCCGGTTACTCGCTCGTGGACTACAACCGCGCCGGCGTGCCGCTCGTGGAGATCGTCTCCCGTCCGGACATCTCTTCGGCGGCCCAAGCCCGCGCGTACGTCGACGAGCTGCGCTCGATCCTCGTGGCCACCGGGGCATCCGACGGCCGGATGGAGGAGGGCTCGCTACGGGTCGACGCGAACGTATCTGTACGCCCCGCAGGCGCGGCGGAGTACGGGACCCGCTGCGAAGTGAAGAACCTCAACTCGTTGCGGTCGCTGGAGCGAGCCATCGGCTACGAGGTCGCACGCCAGATCGCGCTGCTCGAATCCGGCGAGCGAGTGGCTCAGGAGACCCGTCACTGGGACGAGGGAGACGGCAGGACCCATGCGCTGCGCTCCAAGGAAGAGGCGAACGACTACCGCTACTTCCCCGAGCCCGATCTCGCACCGCTCGTGCCGGACGCGCGTCTGCTCGCGGCGGCCGCCGAGGGCGTCGGCCCCATGCCGGCCGAGCGCCGCCGCCAGCTCTCAGAGCTCCTCAAGACCGGCCCGGAGCCGGCCGAGCGCCGAGACGGCTCGACGACCGACCAGGTCGTCACGGTCGTCGAGCTTGGCCTCGACGAGCTTGTTCACGGTGCGGTCACCGCCGGGGCCGATCCACATCTCAGCCTCGCGCGGGCTGCGAATGAGGCGGCCGCGAACCCGGACGCCGCCAAGCTGCTCGATCCGATCGCGTTCGCGGCGCTGCTCAAGATGGAGTCGTCCGGTCAGCTCTCGGCGACCCAGTCGAAGGAAGTGCTCGCAGAGCTCATGACCCACGGCGGGGACCCGGCCCAGATCGCCGCCCGCCTCGGCTATGAGCAGATGGACGGCGCGGCTTTGGACTCGATGGTCGACGAGGTGATCGCGTCCAACCCGGAGGAGTGGCGGCGCTACCGCGCCGGTGAGGAGAAGGTGGCGCAGTTCCTTCTGGGCCAGGTGATGCGTGCCTCGAAAGGGCGGGCGAACGGCAAGCTGGTCGCGGCGGCATTTGTCGCTCGCCGCGGCGTCTGAGGAGCCGCTGCGGCGAGCGGCACAGGGCGCGCCTTACGGCCAGGGGCGTTGACATCAGAGCCAGGCCGGCTCGTTGCGGCAGACAGTAGCGTGGGGTGATGATCGACAAGATCCGCTCGCTCAAGATTCGCAGCCAGGAGGTCACCGAGGGCTTCCGGCGTGCACCGTCGAGGTCGATGCTCCGTGCGGTCGGGATGACCGACGACGATTTCGACAAGCCACAGGTCGGAGTCGCGTCCACCTGGAACGAGGTGACACCGTGCAACCTGCCACTTGCCCGTCTCGCTCAACGGGCCAAGGACGGTGTGCGCGCGGCCGGTGGGTTCCCCTTCGAGTTCGTCTGCATCGCGGTCTCCGACGCCATCTCGATGGGCAACGAGGGGATGCACGCGTCGCTCGTGAGCCGGGAGATCATCGCGGACTCGGTCGAGGCGATGATGCACGCGGAGCGTTTCGACGCCTTCGTCGGCCTTGCGGGGTGCGACAAGTCCCTTCCCGGGATGCTCATGGCCGGCGCCCGGCTCGACCTGCCGATGGTGTTCGTCTACGGCGGCACGATCCTTCCGGGGCACCTCGGAAATCGCGCTCTGGACATTGTCTCGGTCTTCGAGGCGGTTGGCGCACGCTCGGCGGGGACCATCGACGACGCGGAGCTGGAGGCGATCGAACGCAACGCGTGCCCGACCGAAGGCTCCTGCGCGGGCATGTTCACCGCCAACACCATGGCGTCGGTGGCCGAGGCGCTCGGCATGGCGTTGCCGGCAGGCGCTGCGGTGCCGGCAGTCGACCGCCGGCGAGATGATCTCGCCTACGCGAGCGGCCAGGCAGTGATCGGGTTGCTCGAAAGAGGCATCCGGCCTCGTCAGATCATGACCAAGGAGGCCTTCGAGAACGCGATCGCCACCGTGATGGCGCTCGGCGGCTCGACCAACGCCGTGCTGCATCTGCTCGCGATCGCGAACGAGGCCCGCGTCGAGCTGCATCTCGACGACTTCTCCCGCCTTGGCCGGCGGGTGCCGCACCTCGCGGACATGAAGCCGCACGGGCGCTACCACATGACCGATCTCGACCGGATCGGTGGTCTTCCGGTCGTTCTCCGAGTGCTGCTGGAGGAAGGCTTGCTGCACGGCGACTGTCCGACCGTCACCGGCAAGACGATGGCCGAGAACCTGGCCGATCTCGACCCGCCCGCGCCCGACGGGTCGGTCGTGCGCTTGTTCGGCGAGCCGATCCACGCCGACGGGGGGATCGCCATCCTCCACGGCTCGCTCGCGCCGGAAGGTGCAGTCGTGAAGGTCGCGGGGATCGACGGCGAGCTCGCCTTCACGGGCCGGGCACGGGTCTTCGACGGTGAGGGGGCCGCCATGGAGGCCATCCTCGCCGGGGCTGTCACACCGGGGACAGTCGTGGTCATCCGCTACGAAGGACCGAGAGGAGGCCCCGGGATGCGCGAGATGCTCGCCGTTACCGGGGCCATGACCGGCGCCGGGCGAGGCGGCGACTGTGCGCTTGTGACCGACGGGCGCTTTTCCGGCGGTACCCAGGGCTTCTGCGTCGGCCACGTGTCTCCCGAGGCGGCGGTCGGCGGCCCGATCGGATTGCTCGAGGACGGCGACAGGATCGTGCTCGATGCGCACGAAGGGCGTCTGGACGTGCTCGTGGACCCGGCCGAGCTGAAGCGTCGCCGCGAGCAGTGGAAACCCCCCATCCCGCGTTACCCGACCGGCGTGCTGGCCAAGTACGCGCGGCTCGTCGTGGGGGCCGAGCGCGGCGCAGTCACCGAGCCGTAGTCGCCGGCCCGCCTCGCCGCCACGGCCCGAGGTTGCGGCCGGCGGGCTGCTCTGCAACACTTGTAGGTGATGTCCGCAAACGACTGCCTCGTACTTATCACCTAAAGCGCGGCACCCTTTGCGTTGCTGCGCTCGCGACCTCCCCGAAGGGGAGGTCGTTTCGTTTTCCGGCACCGGCGCACAGGCGTACCCGGCAACCGTGAACAGTCACCGACCGCACAATCACCCACCGACCCAACCAGACGAGAGCGAGAGGTAGCACCGATGGAACTCACCGGAGCGCAAGCGCTTGTGAAGAGCCTCGAGATGCAAGAGGTCGAAGTTGTCTTCGGCCTCCCCGGCGGCGCGATCCTCCCGGTATACGACCCCATCATCGACTCGCCGATCCGCCACATCCTGGTCCGCCATGAGCAGGGCGCTGGGCACATGGCCGAGGGGTACGCGCAGGCTACCGGCAGGCCAGGGGTGGCAATGGTCACGAGCGGCCCCGGCGCGACCAACGTCGTGACCCCGCTTGCCGACGCCTACATGGACTCCACACCGTTTGTCTGCATCACCGGCCAAGTAGCCACGAGCGCGATTGGGACTGATGCCTTCCAGGAGAGCGACACGACAGGCATCACCCTCGGTGTCACGAAGCACAACTGGCTCGTCACAGATGCCGCCGACATCCCGCGCATTGTCCGCGAGGCGTTCCACGTCGCCACGACCGGCCGTCCGGGGCCGGTGCTCATCGATTTCCCGAAGGACGTTGCGACCGGCACCATGGAGTGGTACTGGCCCGACAGCGTCGACCTGCCCGGGTACCACCCGCCGTCGCACGCCGACCCCTCGGCGATCCAAGCCGCGGCGGCGCTCGTCTTCGCCGCCGAGCGGCCGGTGATCTATGCAGGCGGCGGCATCTTGAAGTCCCGTGCCGCCGAGGCGTTGCGCGAGCTGGCGGACCTGACGGGCATTCCCGTCGTGACAACCCTCATGGCCCGTGGCTCGTTCCCTGACAGTCATCCGCTGTGCCTCGGGATGCCCGGGATGCACGGTAACTACACCGCGGTCACCGCCATACAGAAGGCGGACCTGTTGCTCGCCCTCGGCAGCCGTTTCGACGACCGCGTGACGGGCAAGGTGTCGGCCTTCGCCCCGAAGGCGAAGGTGGTGCACGTCGATATCGACAAGGCCGAGATCGGCAAGGTCCGGCGGCCAGAGGTGGGGATCCTCGCCGACTGCCGCCTGGCGATTGAGGCGCTGGTCGAGGCGATCAGGGCCTCCGGGCCGGTCGATCACAGCCGGCTCGTCCCCTGGATCGCGACACTTCACCGCTGGCAGACCGAGTTCCCCTGCACATACGACCGTTCGGAACCAGGCAACGCCGAGATCGTGACCGGTGGGGCAGGCCGCCGGCCGACACTGAAGCCCCAGTTCGTCATAGAGAGCTTGAGGGCCTCGACACCTTCGGACACGATCCTGGTCTCCGGCGTGGGTCAGCATCAGATGTGGGCCTCCCAATACTGGTCCTTCGAGTACCCGAACACCTGGATCAACTCGGGGGGCCTCGGGACCATGGGCTTCGCCGTGCCGGCAGCCATCGGGGCCAAGGTCGGGCGCCCCGACCGGATGGTGTGGGCGGTCGACGGCGATGGCTGCTTCCAGATGACGGCTCAGGAGCTTGCCACGGCGACTGCCGAGCGCGTCCCGGTCAAGATCGCGATCTTGAACAATGCCTACCTCGGGATGGTGCGACAGTGGCAGCACATGTTCTACGAGGAGCGCTACTCGGAGGTCTACCTCTCGCCGGACCTTCCCGACTACGTGGGATGGGCCGAGGCGATGGGCTGTGTCGGCCTCCGCGTGGAGAGCCCCGAGGAGGTCATACCGGCGATCGAGAAAGCCAACGACGTCGACGACCGGCCGGTGGTCATCGATTTCCGGACCGACTCGATGGAGCAAGTCTTTCCGATTGTGCCTGCCGGGGCCTCCAACGACGACATCGTCGTGTACCCGTCCCAGTCGGCTCCCATCCCCGGGGCGTTGCAATGAGCCCGGATCACGGGCCCAACGGTCCCCGCCATCGCCTGCTCTCGGTTCTCGTCGAGAACAAGGCCGGCGTGCTCGCGCGCGTCGCAGGACTGTTCTCGCGACGCGGCTACAACATCTACTCCCTGGCGGTCGCACCGACCGACGACGAGCGCTTCTCCCGGATCTCGATCGTCGTGGACGTCGAGTCCTCGCCACTCGAGCAGGTCGTGGCACAGCTCGACAAGCTCATCAACGTTGTCGAGATCGGCGAGCTGCACCCCGACGAGGCGCGCGAGGCCGAGCTGCTGCTCGTGAGCGTCTCGGCCGACGCCGACCAACGTTCACAGGTCATCGAGCTGGTCGGCGTCTTCGGCGGCCGTATCGTCGATGTCGGGCACGACGCCCTCACCGTCATGGTGGCGGGCACCCCCGAAGCCGTCGACGACTTCGAGAGCCTGATGAGGCCCTATGGGATTGCGGGGCTCCAACGGACCGGCCGGATCGCGCTCCCTAAGCTGGACGGAAGGTCGCCGACGGCTGAGATGACGGCCAGGGACATCGCCTGAAGGCTTCAGCCTGAAGCCGCACCGCAAAGGCCACAACGGCATCGGCAACGATCCAAGGCATCATTTCCCAAGATCGAAAAGGACAGGAGCGCCATGGCCAAGCTCTACTACGAGAACGACGCGAACCCTTCCTTGGTCCGCTCGCGCAAGGTGGCCGTCATCGGATACGGCTCGCAGGGCCATGCGCACGCGTTGAACCTCCACGATTCCGGCATCGACGTGCGGGTCGGGCTGAGGCCTGAGTCGTCCTCGCGTGCCAAGGCCGAGGCGGCAGGACTTCTGGTTGCCGGCGTGGCCGAGGCCGCGGCCGAGGCGGACCTCATCATGATCCTGCTGCCCGACACCGAGCAGGCGGCCGTGTACGAGACCGAGATCGCGCCACACCTCGCCGAGGGAGACGCAGTCTTCTTCGCGCACGGGTTCAACATCCGTTTCGGGCTGATCACGCCGCCGCCCGGCGTCGACGTCGCGATGGTCGCTCCCAAGGGCCCTGGTCACCTCGTACGCCGCACCTACACCGAAGGCGGTGGCGTGCCGTCGCTCATCGCCGTGTCGGCCGATGCATCGGGCAAGGCGATGGCACTTGCGCTCTCCTACGCGGATGCCATTGGTGCGACCCGGGCCGGGGTGCTCGAGACGACCTTCGCGGAGGAGACCGAGACCGACCTCTTCGGCGAGCAGGTCGTGCTCTGCGGTGGGTTGACCGCACTTGTGATGGCGGGCTTCGAAACGCTCGTCGAGGCCGGCTACCAGCCCGAGTCGGCCTATTTCGAATGCCTGCACGAGCTGAAGCTGATCGTCGAGCTCATGTACGAGCAGGGAATCGCGGGCATGCGGTTCTCGGTCTCGGACACCGCCGAGTACGGGGACCTCACCCGGGGGCCGCGGATCATCGACGACCGGGTACGCGTGGAGATGCGGCGGATCCTCGAGGAGATCAAGGACGGGAGCTTCGCGACCGAATGGGTGGCGGAGGACCGCGCCGGCAGGCCGCGTTTCAACGAGCTGAGGGCCGCCGGAAGGAGCCACCCGATCGAGTCGGTGGGTGCCGAGTTGCGCGCGATGATGCCGTTTGTGACCGCCGGGCGCCAGCGCCTGGAAGACATCTCCGGGGGTTAGACGGTTTCCGGTCGTCCTTTGCCCCTTACGCCGGGACCCGAACCTGGCGGCCTGCGGCGCGCCGCCTACCCCATTCTCGAGTTCGACCCGGAGCGCCGAGCGCTCATCGAACCGTCAGTCCATCTGTGCGCCCCGTGTCGCGACGACGTCGATGTGCCCGCACGAGCAGTCATGTGCTTCTTTGGCGACGTCGTCGACCGGATCGCTTCCGTGCGAGGGGCTCGCCAGGTCGCCCGCCTGCACTCCGAGCACGGCATCCACCCGATCTTCGAGCTCGAGCATCGCGGCGAGCGTGTCGGGTTCTTCCAACCCGGCGTCGGCGCGCCGCTCGCGGCGCTGTTGTGCGAGGAGGCGATCGACTACGGCTGCCGGGCCCTGGTCGCCTGCGGAGGCGCCGGGGCGCTGGACGCCGATCTCGCTCTTGGCCATCCGGTCGTCGTGTCGGCAGCGGTCCGCGACGAGGGGACGTCGTATCACTATCTCGCCCCGTCCCGGCTCATCGAGGCCGCTCCGGAGGTCGTGTCGGTGATCGAGGGGGTCCTCGGGCGCTCAGGTGTGCCGTTCACGACCGGGACCACGTGGTCGACCGACGCCGTCTACAGGGAGACCAGAGAGAAGGTGTCGCTCAGGCGAGCCGAGGGGTGCATCACCGTCGAGATGGAGGCGGCCGCGCTGTTGGCGGTGGCCCGGTTCAGGGGCGTGGTGTTGGGCCAGCTCCTCTACGCGGGCGACAGCCTCGCCGGCGACTCCTGGGACCACCGGGGCTGGATGCAGGCCCACGATGTGCGCGAGGCGCTCTTCTGGTTGGCGATGGATGCGGCCGTGGAGCTGGCGCTCGCCCCGTGAGCGACCCGGGGCGCGGTTCGCTCAAGGTGGCGCTCCGCAAAGACGATCACCGACGAGCTGGCCAGCAGTTGTTCAGGAACACCAGGAGATGGTCTATTGTCGCCGGATGTCTGCGGGCATCACAGACACACACGCGCGATCAGCTCGAGCGTGCGTCTGAGCACAGAATCGAGACCGACATGTCATTGACGCTTGCTGATTCACCACCGCGGGGTGTCCGGATCACCACGACGTCCCGGGTCGGCCGCAAGAAGTTGAGCTCTATCGCCAAAAGGGCCTTGGTGCTCGCGACAGTTCTTGCGGCCGGTACTGCCGTCGTCGGCACTGCGGCGCTGGCGTCTGCCAAGAGCTACACGGTGGGCGATCCGCAGCCGGAGCTGGCCCTGTTCAAGGTCGGGGCCAGCGGTAGCGCTGGTTCTGGGGTGGTCCTTCCCGACGGCACTCTTGTGCTCGTCTCACTGTCTCACAGCGGTACCTCCGCAGTGGTCTGCAGGCTGCATCCAGGCGACCGCTCGTGTGCCTCGACCGCAACCTTGAACGCCTACAAGGGGCATGGGAACCAGGACAGTTTCGGCGGCGTCGCCGAAGTGCTCTCCACCGGAGGCTCTGACGTGTCGGTCGTACTGGAAGACTGCTGCTACATCCCGAATCCGCACGGGGGCGGGGCTGTCCTGTTCAACAGCACCAACGACGGCCGGACCTTCTCCAAAGAGATCCCGGCCGGCAACATCGGGAGCGTCAACGCGGCTACCTTCGCCGACGATCAGGTCGTGGTCGGGCCGGCTTCCACCGGCAGCTTTGTAGTTCAGGCCTTCCCCACCAACCCGGCAAGTGTCGTGACGTCCTTCGCGGTGCCGAACTCCAGAGAGGACGGCGACACGTCGCTGACCACCTACCACGGTGGGGTGCTCGTAGCCAGTGACGACACCAACGGCAACACCCTCGTCGAGTACGCGCCCAACGGCAGCAAGTTCAACTCGACCAGCTCGTATCACTCCGTCGGTATCTTCGATGGTCAGAACCTTGCCGCGGTGTCGGGCAGCGCCCTGCTCACCTATGCCTCCAACTCGATCACCCACGGGGCGTTCGTGCGGTTCTTCAACGGCAAGAGCTTCGGCCCTGAGTACAGGGTGCCGGAACCGGCGAGCGGTGACGACGGCTACTGGAACCTCCAAGAAACCGGCACCGCCGCCCACGTGTTCTACCTCAACCGGCGTAGGGGCTACGACATCTACGAGGCCACTCTGGTCGGAAGGGGCTGGTCACGGCTGGCCATCTACAACACGGCCATCACGGCGGGCTCGCTCGTGCCGGTCCTCGGCCCCTCCGGTGCGGGCCTGCTCTACGAGACCGACTCCACGCCGCTGCTGGCACAGCCGATCCTCAACGCCCAATGGGTCGCCATCAAGCTGGCCGCATCGAGGGTGTACATCGGGACGCCTACCTCGCTCAGCGGCCGGGCGGCACCTCCTCTGACCGGTCAGACCGTGACGCTCGAGAAGCTTTCGACCGGCCGGTGGTACAACGTGGCCACGACCCACGAGTCATCGGCAGGCAAGTTCTCCTTCGTCGTGCCGGGCACGACCGAGACCTACCGGGCAGTCGTTTCCTACAAGCCGGGGTACTACCTGTACGGCTATTCCAACCACGTCCTGTTGAAGGCGGTACCGAGGCCGAAGAACGGCTAGACCCGCAGAACGGGGCGGTGCCGGGTCTCCGCCGCCGCCCCGTGCGCCGGGCCATCGTCCCGCAACCACAAAGGTGCCAAGGGGGGACCCCGAACCGGCTTCGGTGCCGGGTAGCCTTTCGCGAGAGTGGGAGGATGGGGCCCGATGCAACGGGAAGGTCAGCTCGATCTGACGGTCGTCGTCCCGTACTACAACCCGGGCCCGAATCTGGCCGGTCATGTCGCGCGGGTGATCGAGCTGCTGCGCGATCGCGGCCTCAGTTTCGAGGTCATCGCGGTCTCGGACGGCTCGACTGACGGCAGTGATGCCGGCCTCGAGCAGCTCGGCCCGGAAGTTCGGGTCGTCCACCTGCCGGTCAACCAGGGCAAGGGCCGTGCGCTGCGGGAGGGCTTCGGGCTCGGCCGCGGCAGATACCTCGGGTTCATCGACGGCGACGGGGACATCCCCGCCCCGGTGCTGGGTGAGTTCGTCGACTGCATCGAGAGTCAGCGGCCGGACTTCGTGATCGGGAGCAAGCGCCATCCCGAGTCGGTGGTCGTCTATCCGAAGCTGCGTCGTTTCTACTCCTGGGGATACCAGGCCCTCACCCGCCTGTTGTTCGGCTTGCACATCACCGACACCCAGAGCGGTATCAAGCTGGTCCGAAGTGAGATCGTCACCGAGCTGCTCCCGGTTCTCGAGGAGGACGGCTTTACCTTCGACCTCGAGCTTCTCGCCGTCGCCCGGCGCTTCGGCTACAGACGCGTCGTCGAGCTGCCCGTCGAGATCGGGGAACGATTCTCGAGCACGGTCTCGCCGAAGGCCGTCTGGGACATGCTCGTCGACACGATGCGGCTGACGTGGCGTCTCCGGATCGCGCACTCCTACGACCGGGCTCTCGCCGCCCAACGGCGTGCCGGCCAGACCCCTCGGTCCCCCGAGGCGCCTGCCGCCGAGGCGCCGCCCCGGGCCACGCCCCGGTCCTAGGTTCCCAGCTCTTCCACCACCCAGTCGACGCACGCCGTCAGGGCCTCGGCGTCCGCGGGCTCGATCGCAGGAAACAGTGCGATGCGCAGCTGGTTCCTCCCCAACTTGCGATAGGGCTCGGTGTCGATCACGCCATTGGAGCGCAGGATGGAGGCCACTTCGAGCGCGTTGACGGGCCCGTCGAGGTCGATGGTCGCGGTGACACGGCTCCGTTCGGCCGGATCGGTCACGAAGGGCCGTGCGTAGCTCGAGCGCTCGGCCCAGCCGTAGACGATCTCGGCGGAGCGTTCTGCACGCGCGACAGCCCACTCGAGGCCACCGCTGCCCAGGAACCAGTCCACCTGCTCGGCGAGTAGGAGCAACGTGGCCAGCGCCGGGGTGTTGTAGGTCTGTTGAAGGCGCGAGTTCGTAAGTGCGACCTTGAGGTCCAAGAAGGCTGGCACGAACCGTCCCGCTGCCGAGAGCCGCTCCACGCGTTCGATCGCAGCCGGGGACAACAGCGCGAGCCAGAGCCCGCCTTCGGACCCGAAACACTTCTGGGGAGCGAAGTAGTAGGCGTCGAACTCGCCCACGTCGACCCGGAGCCCGCCCGCGGCCGAAGTCGCGTCAACAAGGACGAGGCCGTCCGCCACGGCCCCGTCGGCCCTGCGGGGTCGCCTCACCGCTGCCTGCACGCCGGTCGAGGTCTCGTTTTGGGTGAGGCAGTACGCGTCCACATCCGGGTTGGCGATCGGCTTGGGACAAGTGCCGGGCTCGGAGACGAGGACTTCGGGGTCCTCGAGGAACGGCGCCGCGCGCGTGCACTCGGCGAACTTGGAGGAGAACTCGCCAAAGGACAGGTGCTGGCTCCTGCGCTCGACAAGGCAGAACGTGGCAGCGTCCCAGAAGGCAGTTGTCCCGCCGTTTCCGAGCGCCACCTCGTAGCCCTCCGGCAACCCGAAGAGCTCTGTCATCCCGGAGCGGACCCGCTCCACGACGGCGCGAACACGCGCCTGGCGATGGCTCGTCCCGAGGTAAGTCGGTGCTTCGGCCTCGAGCACACGCACCGATTCGGTTCGGACCTTCGATGGCCCGGACCCGAAACGGCCGTCCAAAGGCAGCAAGTGCTTGGGAATTACGAGTCCGGCCAAGGTGATCCTCCTGGAAAGTCGGTGGGTCGATCGACCCGGGGGCATTGCACCGATTGCCGCGACGCCTGGTGTGGAACCTGGGGGAGTCGCAGCGGGGGGAACTTGTGCCAGCATAGGCAGATGGCGAAATCACCACCACTTGAAGGATCGTCGACGCCCCGCCGCATCTCGCGTCGCGTAGGCGGCGTAGCGCCGTCTGCTACTTTGGCCATAGATGCGAAGGCCAAACAGCTGAAGGCCCAGGGCATCGATGTCGTTGGCTTCGGGGCTGGTGAGCCGGATTTCCCGACACCGGCGGCCATCGTCGAGGCCGCCGTCGCCGCGTGCAGCGATCCTCGCAACCACCGCTACACCCCCACGGGGGGCCTGCCCGAGCTGAAAGAGGCGATCGTCTCCAAGACGGTGCGCGACTCCGGCTACGAGATCACGCCCCAGCAGGTACTCGTCACCAACGGTGGCAAACATGCGGTGTACAACGCCTTCGCAACGCTGCTCGACCCCGGTGACGAGGTACTCGTGCCGGCCCCGTACTGGACGACCTACCCCGAGGCGATCCGCCTCGCCGGTGGTGTCGTTGTCGAGGTCCCGACCGGCTCGGCGAGCGGCTTCAAGGTCAGTGTCGATCAGCTCGAGGATGCTGCCACGGACCGGACGAAGCTGCTCGTTTTCGTATCGCCCTCCAACCCCACCGGTGCGGTCTACAACCGGGACGCGATCGCCGAGATCGGCCGTCTCGCGGTCGAGCGCGGCTGGTGGGTGCTCACCGACGAGATATACGAGCACCTCGTCTACGGGAGCCATGTCCAGCATTCGATGCCGGTCGTGGTGCCGGAGCTCGCTGATCACTGCGTCGTCGCCAATGGCGTGGCCAAGACGTACGCGATGACCGGCTGGCGTGTCGGATGGCTGATCGGTCCGGCCGACGTCGTAGAAGCCGCCGCGAACCTCCAGTCGCACGCGACCTCCAATGTCAACAACGTCGCACAGCGTGCCGCGATCGCAGCCTTGACGGGGGACCTTGCCGCGGTCGGCGAGATGAGGACCGCCTTCGACAGGCGCCGCCGGACCATTTTCCAGATGCTCTCGGAGATCGAAGGTGTCTCGTGCGTGGAGCCGGAGGGCGCCTTCTATGCGTTCCCGTCATTCGAGGGCATCCTCGGGCGTGAGCTCCGCGGCGCGCGACCCGGGACCACGCTCGAGCTGGCCGAGCTCGTGCTGGAGGAGTCTCGCGTCGCCTTCGTTCCCGGCGAGGCCTTCGGTTCGCCAGGCTACGGTCGTTTCTCTTACGCTCTGTCGGACGCGGACCTCATCCGCGGTATCGAGCGTCTCGCTGAACTCCTATCGAAAGTGAGTGAGTAGACAATGTCCAGGGTGCTTGTCACCGAGAAGCTTTCTCCTCGCGGTCTCGAGCTGATGGCAGAGGCAGGTCACCAAGTCGACGTGCAGTTGTCGCTCACGCCGGCCGAGCTCGTCGACGCCGTCGCCGGGGCGGCGGCTCTCGTCATCCGTTCGGCGACCCGCGTCACGGCGGAAGTGCTCGATGCCGGACGCGACCTGGTTGCGATCGGGCGCGCAGGCGTGGGGCTCGACAACGTGGACATCGACGCGGCCACGCGTCGCGGCGTGATGGTCGTCAACGCCCCGGAGTCGAACATCGTGTCGGCCGCAGAGCACGCGGTCGCGCTCGATGCTCGCGCAGGCCCGCAACATCCCGCAATCCCACGCTGCCCTCATCAAAGGGCGGTGGGAGCGAGCCAAGTGGGAGGGCGTCGAGCTGTACGGCAAGACGCTCGGGATCGTCGGGCTCGGCCACGTGGGCTCCCTGGTGGCTCAGCGCGCCGCCGCCTTCGGGATGCGGGTCATCGCATATGACCCGTACGTGACCCCTGATCGGTCGCACAAGATGGGCGTCGAGCTTCTCGGTCTCGAGGAGCTGTTCTCCAATGCCGATTTCGTGAGCATCCACCTACCGAAGTCGCCTGAGACCATCGGGCTTGTCGGCAAGGAGCTGCTTGCAAACGCGAAGCCCGGCATCCGCATCGTGAATGCCGCCCGTGGCGGCATCGTCGACGAGGAGGCGCTTGCCGACGCCATCGCGTCGAAGCGGGTCGCCGGTGCCGCGCTCGACGTGTTCGCCACCGAACCGTGCACGTCCTCGCCCCTGTTCGAGCTCGAGCGGGTTGTCGTCACGCCACACCTCGGTGCCAGCACGGCCGAAGCGCAGGACAAGGCGGGCGAGCAGATAGCGGAGCAGATCGTTCTCGCGTTGGCGGGCGGCCTGGTGCCCTACGCCGTCAATGTCGCCGCCACCGGAGCCTCCGAGAGCGTGCGGCAGTTTGTCGGGGTCGCGGAGCGACTTGGCCGCCTGCTGGCGGCGCTGTGCGAAGGGGTGCCAAGCCATCTCGAGGTCGAGTACCAAGGGGACCTCGCAGGTGAGGACACACGGATTCTCACGCTCTGCGCGCTGAAGGGCGTATTCGCGGCCGCGATCGAGGAGCCCGTCTCGTACGTGAACGTCCCGCACTTCGCCAAGGACCGGGGTCTGGAGGTGCGCGAGTCCTCGACGACCGTAGCCGGCGACTACCTGAGCCAGGTGACGCTTCGCGGTGGCGGCCACGCAGCCTCGGGGACCTTGGGGTGGACCGGCACCGAGCGGATCGTCATGGTCGACGATCACGCCGTCGAGCTCCCTTTCGCGGCGAATTTACTGATCGTGCGCAACGACGATCGCCCGGGGATGATCGGAATCGTCGGCTCGGCTCTTGGCGATGCCGGGGTCAGCATCACGAACATGGCCGTCGGTCAGACCTCCGGCGGCGGCACGGCGCTGATGGTGCTCTCGACGGATCGCCCGGTCCTCCCCGAGGTGCTCGGCCGCGTGCGGGGCGCAGCCGGCATCCTCGGTCTCCACTGCGTTGCCGGCACTTAGCGGCGCTTGCCCGGCGTCAGCGCTGACGAGCGTCGTGGTCGTCGCCGGCGTCGTCGAGGGCCGCCAGAAGGGGCTTTCGGCGGGCACGTTCGTCCCGGCATCGGACAGCCCCCGCTCGTAGGCTTCTTCGTGGCGACGACGTCGAAGAGCTGGCCGCCCATCAACAGCTCGGGGTCGTTCTGCGTGAGCGTGCTCGGGCACGACCAGGCCGAGCTCTCGTAGCGGTTCGCGGAGAGCGAGGCTGACAAGTTCGACGGTGTGCAGTGGCGTCCCGCGCCGTCGGGCAACCCGGTGCTGACGGGAGCTGTGGCATTTGTCGAGTGCGAGATCGAACGGGTCGTCGAGACCGGTGACCACGTGCTCTCGGCAACGTGCTCGATATGGGCGTGGAGACAGGCCGAACGCCTCCACTCCACCACCGCAGCGGCTACGCGGCCTCTCCGAGGCTACCGACGCTGCTACCGACAGCGAGCAGCAAGAGCGAGCGGCGAGCACGACAGGCTTGACGGATCCGGAGTTGTCCACCACAATCATTGGTGACATGACGAACGAGCGGTTCATTCAGGTCCTCCTCCTTACCTGACGGCGAGCGCCCCTCCGCGCTCGCCAATGCCTCCTGCGCCTTAGGCCAGGGGGTTTTTTGTTGGCCGGGCCCGGTTGCAGGGCAGTGACGCGAGACGGTAGGAGAAGGTCGTGGGTGCGCCTCGACAATGGAGCGAGCGATGAGCGACAAGGTGGTCATCTTCGACACGACACTGCGGGACGGCGAGCAGTCACCGGGGATCTCCCTCGACCCCGGCGAGAAGCTCGAGATCGCCGAGCAACTATCGCGCCTCGGCGTCGACTACATCGAGGCCGGCTTCCCGGTCTCGAGCCAGGGCGACTTCGATGCCGTCCAGGCAATCTCCCGCACGGTCCAAGGTCCGGTGATCGCCGGGCTTTCGCGAACCCAGCTCGCCGATGTGGACCGCTGCTACGAGGCGCTGCGTGACGCGGACCGCAGCCGCATACACATCTTCATCTCGACGAGCCCAAGCCACATGGAGCACATGTTGAAGATGAATGAGGATCAGGTGCTCGAAGCGGTGCGCATGGGGGTCGCGAGGGGTCGTGAGCACATTGGGGACATCGAGTTCTCACCCCAGGACGCAACCCGCACACCGCTCGAGTTCATGCTCGAGGTGCTGGCCGCGGCGGTCGAGTCCGGCGCCACCACCTTGAACATCCCAGACACCGTCGGCTACGGCATCCCCTGGGACTACGGCGACCTCATAGCGCACGTACGCGACCAGGTAGCCGGTGACTACGTGATCTCGACTCACTGCCACAACGACCTCGGTCTTGCCGTGGCGAACAGCCTGTCGGGGGTACGCGCAGGCGCCCGCCAGGTCGAGGTCTGCGTGAACGGCCTCGGCGAGCGCGCCGGCAACGCCGCCCTCGAGGAAGTGGTCATGGCGCTCAGGATCCGCGGAGATCTATTTCCTGGGTTGGAGACGAACGTGAGAACCAAGGAGCTGGCCCGCACCAGCCGGATGGTGGCACGCCTGACGGGATACCACGTGCAATGGAACAAGGCGGTCGTGGGCAAGAACGCCTTTGCCCACGAGTCGGGCATCCACCAGCACGGTGTGCTCAATGAGCGCTCGACCTACGAGATAATCGACGCAGCCTCGGTAGGCCAGGAGGGCGGCCAGATCATCCTCGGCAAGCACACGGGGCGCCATGCTTTCGCGGACACACTCCGCAAGCTCGGCATAGCGGTCCAAGGCGACGCCTTGAACTCTGCGTTCGCCCGTTTCAAGGAGCTGGCGGACCGCAAGGTGCAGCTGACCGACGCCGATCTGGAGGCGATCGTCGCCGAGGAGCTGGGCACCGCACTCGAGGAGGGCTTCGTCCTCGACGTGCTCGACGTCCAGGGCGGCACGACCGGGATGCCGCGAGCGAGAGTCGTGGTCAGCCGCGACGGTCACAAGTCCGAGGCGACCGCCGAAGGCGACGGGATGATTGACGCGACCTGCAAGGCGATCAAGCAGGCGACCGGCATCGAGGCCAAGCTCACCGACTTCAACGTCTCGTCGGTCACCGGCGGCATCGACGCACTGGGGGATGTCGTCATCCAGCTCGACTCGGACGGTGTGCGCGCATCGGGTCGTGGGTTGTCGACCGACGTGGTCGAAGCGGCTGCTCGGGCGTATGTCGCGGCCACCAACCGCGTGGTCCGCGCCAAGGCCAGGACAGCCGGGGGCCCGGACGCCGTCCGCCTGGGCGAGGTGATGCCCTGAGGCGTTGCTCGCTGGCGACGCCTCAGGTGGCGACGCGCGGCAGCCACGCGGGCCGCCGCGCCTCGTAGGCGTCGATGTCCGGCGCGTGCTGGGCCGTGACCCCGATGTCGTCGAGGCCCCTCATCAGCCGGTCGCGAGCGTCGTCGTCCAACCGGAACGGCACCGAGATCCCCAGAGCAGACGCCTCGACCAGCCTGCGCTCGACATCCACCACGATCTCGAGCGACGGGTCCGCGCTGACCGCCTCCAGGATCTCCCGGCCGTCCTGGTCGGACACCTCGGCGGGCACGAGCCCGGAACGGGTGGAGTTGTTGCGGAAGATGTCGCCGAAACGAGAGCTGACGACTGCACGAAAGCCAAAGTCGACCAGGGCCCACACGGCATGCTCGCGCGACGAGCCCGTTCCGAAGTTCGGGCCAGCGACGAGGATCGTCGCCCCGGCGTGCTCAGGGTCGTTGAGGACGAAGCCCGGGTCGTCGCGCCACTCCGCGAACAGCCCTGCACCAAAGCCGGTCCGCTCGATGCGCTTGAGCCACTGGCTCGGGATGATCTGGTCCGTGTCGACATCCGAACGGTCCAGGGGAACCGCCCGCCCCGTCACGATCCGCACGGGTTCCATCCTCAGGACCCGAGGTCAGCCGGGGTTGCAAACCGGCCTGCCACAGATGTTGCCGCGGCCACCGCCGGGGACACGAGATGGGTGCGGCCGCCGCGTCCCTGGCGACCCTCGAAATTGCGGTTCGAGGTGGAGGCGCAGCGCTCGCCAGGCGAGAGCTGGTCTGGATTCATGCCAAGACACATGGAGCAGCCGCTCTGCCTCCACTCGAATCCCGCTTCGATGAAGACCCGGTCCAACCCCTCCGCTTCGGCCTGGCGCTTGACCCGGTGCGAACCCGGCACGACGAGCGCACGCAGGCCCGGCCAGATCCGGCGCCCTTCGAGCACCTCGGCCGCGGTCCGCAGGTCCTCGATCCTGGAGTTCGTGCAGGAGCCGATGAACACCGTGTCGACCTTGATCGCCCTGATCGGGGTGCCGGCCTCGAGACCCATGTAGGTGAGCGCACGGGCGGCGGCCTCCCGCTCGGCCGGCGTTGCCAGGTCCTCCGGGCTCGGTACCTCACCGTCGATGGCCACGACCTGGGCGGGATTGGTTCCCCAAGACACATGCGGCCGCATGGAGGCCGCATCGAGGACCACCTCGGAGTCAAAACGGGCGTCGTCGTCGGTTGCCAGCCCGCGCCAGTCCTCGACGGCCCGGTGCCAGTCCCGGCCTGTTGGCGCGTGGCGCCGCCCCTCGAGGTATTCGAAGGTCACCTCGTCCGGAGCGATCATTCCCGCTCGGGCGCCGGCTTCGATTGACATGTTGCAGACCGTCATGCGGCCCTCCATCGACAGCGCGCGGATCGCCGAACCTCGGTACTCCACCACGTGGCCGACCCCGCCGGTCGTGCCGAGCCGGCTGACGACCGCGAGCACCAGGTCCTTCGCGCTCACCCCGAGCGGGAGCTCGCCTTCGACTGTGACGGCCATCGTGTGGGGCCGGCGTTGGGGGAGGGTCTGGGTGGCGAGAACGTGTTCAACTTCCGAGGTCCCGATGCCGAACGCCAGCGCCCCGAAGGCACCATGGGTGGATGTGTGGCTGTCTCCGCAGACGATCGTCATGCCGGGTTGGGTGAGTCCTTGCTCGGGCCCGATCACGTGCACGATCCCCTGGTTCTCGTTTCCCAAGGCGTAACACGTCACGCCGAACTCAGAGCAGTTCGAGTCGAGCGCCGCGAGCTGTCTCAGTGAGACCGGGTCCTCTACGCGGCCGCCCGCAGTCGTGGTGGGCACGTTGTGGTCGGCGGTCGCGATCGTGAGCTCCGGACGCCTAACGCGCCGGCCTGCGAGTCGCAACCCTTCGAAGGCCTGCGGCGATGTCACCTCGTGGACAAGGTGCAGGTCGATGTAGAGCAGATCGGGCTCAGCGGCGCCATCGCCGGGGTGAACGACGTGGCGGTCCCAGACCTTGTCGGCGAGCGTCCCGGGCATCGGTCCGCTCTTAGTGGCCCACGGAGACGATCTGGACCGTAAGGCTGCCGTTTGGAGCCTGGTACTCGACCGTCTCGCCTACGTTCCGCCCTATCAGTGCCTGGCCGAGCGGTGACGCGGGCGATATGACCGACACGCCTTCGCTCTTCTCCTCGATCGAGCCGACAAGGAACCGCTCGGTCTCCTCGTCGCCCTCATAGCGGAGCTCCACCACCACGCCGGCGGTCACGACGCCGGCTTCGTGCGTCGAGCTGTCGACGATCACGGCATCGTCCAGCATCCGCTGGAGCTGGCGCACGCGGGACTCCATCTTGCCCTGGGCGTCCTTGGCGGCGTGATAGTCGCCGTTCTCGGAGAGATCCCCGAGTGCCCGGGCGGCTTCGATCTGGCGCGCGATCTCCACGCGTCCGCGTGTCGTGAGGTCCTCGAGCTCGGCGACGAGCCGGGCGTGGGTTTCGGGCGTGAGAGGAGTTTCGGTCACCGACGCGAGGCTACCGGCTTGAAGATGACATCTTGACGGGCTGTAGTCGGTCGGAGTTTGCGAACTTCGCCGAGCAACAGCCGAGTACCCTCGGGCATGCTTGGAACATTCGGTTTGCGGGTGAGCCGGGCCGCGTTGGCCGGCGTGACCCTTGCGGCTGTCTCGGTCCTGGGCAGCGGTGCGCCGGCCGCCGCCGCTCCGTTCGCCACGGCAGTGCCGTTCGCCACGGCAGTGCCGTTCGCCATGGCAGTGCCGCTCGCCAGCGCAGTGCCGCTCGCCAGCGCAGTGCCGCTCGCCAGGGCAGTGCCGCTCTCTGGGATTGTGCCGCCCGAGAACCCGCCGAAGAACCTTCCTCCGGTCCCGAACTTCTACGCGTTTTGCGCGACCGGAGCTCTGGACGACACGATGGCTTGCAACTCGAAGGCGCTGGAGGCCATAGACCGGGCGCGTGGGACTGAGCCGATCGGCCCGCTGCGGTTCAGCCTGGCGAGGTTTCTCAAGCTGAGTGTGGCGGACCAGCTCTTCGCGATGGCCGATCTGGAACGGGTTTCCCGCGGGGAGCCGCCGATGGCGGCGCTCACGATGCAGCTGGACAAGGTGGCTCAGGCCGGAGCCAGCCAGAACAAGGACCCGCAGATCTCCACGATGAGGTTGTCCGGTGGTGCGAACGTGCGTGCCTGGGGATCCAACTGGGCCGGAGGCACCGAGAGCGCGCTCGGATCCGACGACGGCTGGATGTACGACGACGGCTACGGAAGCTCCAACGGCGGCTGCAGTTCCCCGAGCGCTGAGCAATGCTGGGGACACCGGGACAACATCCTTGGGCTCTGGACGAGCGATCTCGGCGGCTGTCCCTCATCCGAGTCGCAACTGGCCATGGGCGCGGCGTACGCAAAGTCGTCGAAGTGGGCTACGTCGTTCGCTGAGACCTTCGTCGCTGCCTGTGGGCCCAAGCCGACCGGCGAGGTCTTCACCTGGGCCGAGGCGCAGGCCGCGATCGTGATCAAGCGACCGAGGCAGGTCGGCATCGCCTCGAGTGCCGATGGCAAGGGCTACTTCACCGTCAGCTCCACCGGCAAGGTCTTCGCCACCGGCGACGCCCACGGCGAAGGAGGCGTTGCCGCCAGGTCTCTGCGGGCACCGATCGTGGCCATCGCGGTGGACGACGCGAAGGGCGGCTACTGGCTCGTCGGCTCGAACGGCGAGGTCTATCCGTTCGGGTCCGCCCCGTTCTACGGGGACCTGCGCGCCGACCACCTCGCCCACCCGGTTGTCTGTATTGCAGCCGACAAGAGATCGGGCGGCTACTGGCTGGTCACTTCGAACGGTGCCGTGTTCAGTTTTCGTGCGCCCAACTACGGCGGTGCGAGCACCAGGAAGCTGCCGGGCCCGATCGTCGCGATCATCGCCGATCCAGTCGCGGCCGGGTACTGGCTGGTCGGAGCCGACGGCAGCGTCTATCGGTTCGGCCGCGTCAAGAGCTGGGGCAGCGAGGCAGGAAAGCACCTTCCGGGCGCGATCGTCGCCGCGGCAGCGACCAACAACGGCCTCGGCTATTGGCTGGCCGGGCGCAACGGTTCGGTGTACAACTTCGGCTACGCGCCCAATGAGGGCGGCGACGCAGGTAAGCATTTGCCTGCGCCTGTGACCGCCATGGCGGCAACGCCTGCTTCGAACGGGTACTGGCTGCTCGGCGCTACAGGCGGCGTCTACCGGTTCAACGCGCCGTAGTGCGACCAGCCTGACCGCCCGGACCAGAGCCGTGACTGCAGGCGACCGGACCTTCGCCCTGACCGCACGGCAGGTGCCCCGGCTAGTGTGGCCGGCAAGTGGAACCCAGGTTTGGTGCGCACAAGGTTGCAGTGATCGGGGGCGACGGGATCGGCCCTGAGGTGATCGCGGAGGCGCTCAAGGTTGTCACCGCCGCGGGGGTTGTGATCGAGACCGTCGACTACGACCTAGGTGCCGGCCGCTACGCCGCGCACTGGCGAAGTGCTGCCCGAGTCGGTCCTCGACGAGCTTCGAGGCACCGAAGCCATCCTGCTCGGTGCCGTCGGTCCGCCGATTGGCTCGACCGCGGTGCCACCGGGAGTGATAGAGCGCGGGTTGCTGCTGAGACTGCGTTTCGAACTGGACCTCTACATCAATCTCCGCCCTTTCAACGGAGTCCCGGGCTCGATCGCCCCTGACGCCGACTTCGTCGTCGTGCGCGAGAACACAGAGGGCCCCTATGCGGGCGAAGGCGGCGCGCTCCGGCGTGGCACGCCGTTCGAAGTTGCCACTCAGGGGTCTGTCAACACCCGTCACGGCGTGGAGCGCTGCATCCGGTACGCCTTCGAGCTCGCCGAGCGCCGCGCACGGGGCCATGTGACGCTCGTGCACAAGACCAACGTGCTCACCTATGCGGGCGACCTGTGGCAGCGGGCGTTCGACTCGGTGGCGCTCGAGCACCCCGCAGTCGCCACCGCGTACAACCATGTAGACGCCGCCTGCATCTTCTTTGTCGAGAATCCCGCGCGCTATGACGTCGTGGTGACCGACAACCTGTTCGGCGACATCCTCGCCGACCTCGCCGGCGCCGTCACCGGGGGCATCGGGCTGGCGGCGTCGGCCAACCTCAACCCTGCGCGCACCGGGCCGTCCCTCTTCGAGCCGGTTCACGGCTCCGCGCACGACATCGCCGGCACCGGGCGGGCAAATCCGCTCGCGGCGATCCGCTCCGCTGGGATGATGTTGGAGCACCTCGGTCAGGCAGACGCAGCCGGTCGCGTCACCAGGGCAGTATTGGAGTTGCAAACTGAGATGGCCGGTTCCTCCGAGCCTTGGAGCACAGCCGGAATTGGCGATGCGGTCGCAAGGAGGTTGTGACGGTGCCTATAACCCCGACAACGAAGATCTGGATGGACGGCGAGCTCGTGGACTGGGACAAGGCCACGGTGCACGTCCTTACCCACAGCCTGCACTACGGAATGGGACTCTTCGAGGGCATTCGCGCCTATGCGACGGCCAACGGGCCGGCGGTCTTCCGCCTGCGCGACCACACCAAGCGGCTGTTCAGGGGGGCTCGCATCCTGCAGATGGACCTGCCCTACTCCGAGGATGAGGTCTTCGACGCCATCAAGCTGACTGTGCGGGAGAACGGGCTCGACAGCTGCTACATCCGTCCGCTCGCCTACCTCGGCTACGGCGAGATGGGCTTGAACCCCATGTTGTGCAAGGTGCAAGTCGCGATAGCGGTGTGGCCCTGGGGCGCGTATCTCGGGGACGAGGCCATTGCCCATGGCATCCGCCTCAAGGTCAGCTCATGGGCCCGCCACGACCCACGCGCCATACCGACGGCCGCCAAGGGCACAGGGATGTACATCAACTCCTCGCTCGCAAAGGTGGAGGCGATGCGCGCCGGCTACGACGAGGCGCTCATGTGCACCACGAGCGGGCTGATCTCGGAGGGCACGGGCGAGAACATCTTCGTCGTGCGTGACGGCCGCCTGTTCACCCCGCCGTCGTCGTCGGTCGGGGCGCTCGAAGGCGTCACCGCGAGCACCGTCGCCACCATCGCCCACGATCACGGCTACAGCGTGACCGAGCGCGAGATGCGGCGGACGGATCTGTACATGGCCGACGAGGCGTTCCTCACCGGCACGGCCGCAGAGGTGGTCCCGATCGGCTCTGTCGACGACCGTCCGGTGGGCACGGGCGAACCCGGACCGATCACGCGTGAGATCCAGGAGACGTACTTCGCGACCGTCCGGGGCAAGGTGGACCAGTACAAGGACTGGCTCGACTATGTCACCTGAGCGCGGCCTCCCGGCCGCGGTCGACATCTACGACACGACGCTGCGGGACGGCTCGCAACAAGAGGGCATCTCGCTCACAGTCG
This sequence comes from uncultured Acidimicrobiaceae bacterium, assembly GCA_963841155.1. Lineage (GTDB taxonomy): Bacteria > Actinomycetota > Acidimicrobiia > Acidimicrobiales > Bog-793 > Fen-455. Next base: position 514,198 of record CAWJBM010000004.1, read on the forward strand.
ACGACAAGCTGCGCGTCGCCGAGCAACTCGACCATCTGGGTGTCTCCTGCATCGAGGGCGGCTGGCCGGGTGCGAACCCGAAGGACGAGGAATTCTTCGCCAGGGCCGCGAAGGAATTGCGACTGCAGAACGCGACGCTCGTCGCCTTCGGCTCGACGCGCCGTCCTGGCGCACAAGCCGGTAGCGACGAGACGCTGCGCCACCTCGTCGAAGCCGGAACCGAGGCCGTCTGTATCGTCGCGAAGGCCTCCGACCTGCATGTCACCGAGGCGTTGCGAACGACGCTCGACGAGGCGGTCGCCATGGCGGCTGACTCGGTGGCGTACCTGCGCCAAGTCGGCCTCCGCGTCTTTTTCGACGCCGAGCACTTCTTCGACGGTTACCGCCGGGACGCAAGGTTCGCGCTCAGTGTCCTTGCTGCGGCCGAGGAGGCCGGAGCGGAGGTGCTCGTGCTCTGCGACACGAACGGAGGCACGCTCCCTGACGAAGTCGAGAAGGTCGTGGCCGACGTGCGGGCGCGCTCGTCGGCGACGATCGGTGGCCATTTCCACAACGACGGCGGTTGCTCGGTGGCCAACTCCCTTGCAGCAGTGCGCCAAGGCGCGACCCATGTTCAGGGCTGCATCAACGGCTACGGCGAACGTACGGGAAACGCCGATCTTTCGGCGGTCATCGCGAATCTCAGCCTCAAGATGGGTGTGAAGACGATCCCGGCCGACCGGCTGGAGCGTCTCACGTCGGTCGCCCATCACATCGCGGAGATCGTCAACTTGACGCTCGACCCTCAACGACCGTATGTCGGGTCCGCGGCGTTTGCGCACAAGGCCGGTTTGCATACGAGCGCCCTCATCCGCAAGTCGGACGCGTACGAGCACGTGACGCCCGATGTCGTCGGCAACGGGACTCGCGTTGTGGTGAGCGAGCTGGCGGGGCGCTCGACGCTTCAGATGAAGGCCGCCGAGCTTGGCCTCGAGCTCGACTCACCCGCGCTCGGCCGTGTCCTCGACACCTTGAAGCACCTCGAGCACAACGGCTATCACTTCGAGGCGGCCGATGGGTCGCTCGAGCTGCTGATGCGCGCAGCGGCCGGCGTACCGGGCGGGCGGCTCGGCGACTTGTTCACGATCGAGTCGTTTCGTGTCATCACCGACTGGCGTTCCCGGGAGGCGACCGCTGCTGAGGGGCTGGTCAGCGACGACGGTCCCGTTCTGGTCCATCCCTGGTCCTCGCCGGGCGAGCTCACCACCGAAGCGACGGTCAAGGCCCACATAGGCGATGAGCGGGTCGTGGCGACAGCAGAAGGAAACGGGCCCGTGAATGCGCTCGACGCCGCGCTCCGGCTCGCCATCGAGCCGCATTTCCGACAGCTGCACAACGTGCATCTGACCGATTACCGCGTACGCGTCCTCGACACGGCCAAGGGGACCGGGGCTGTCACGCGGGTGCTGCTCGACACGGCCGACGCCGAGGGCAGCTGGTCGACGATCGGCGTTTCGGAGAACATCATCGAGGCCTCCTGGGAGGCACTCGTGGACGCTGTGGTCTTCGGCCTCATCCGCGCCGCGGCGGGCGAGAGCCCGGAGCCAGGCGCCGCGACAGGCGAGGCCGTGTAATGACCCAGCCGAAGTTCGCACCCATCATGGAGCAGCACGAGGTCCGCGAGGTTCAGCGGATCGGCGCCCCGGCGCCATGGACGCCGCATCGCCCGGGAGAGAGCCGCCCCGCCCCTCAGCTCTTGCGGCAGCCCGGCCTGGGAGTTCCCGGACCGGATCAGGGCTACGCCCTCGAGCTCGCGACCCGGTTCGAGGACCGTCTCGAGCTCCAGCCCGGCGAGCGCGCCGAGGACGTCCTCGCGGGCGCCGTGGCCGTTGCGCTGCGCCGGGCCGCCATCTTCGGCCGTGCTCCGGTCGCCGCCGACATCGAGCTCGCGCTTGGGCTCTTCGGGCACCTCGTCCGTGATCAGCAGGCTCGGCCGCCGAGTGAACTCGCCGCGTTGGGCCGCAAGTGGTTCGCCGGTGCGGCGCACGACTACTCCCGTCGCAGGGCGCTTGTCGACGCGGTTCCCGAGGCAAGTCTTCGGCTCAGCCCCCAGAGCCTGAGCGAACGACTCGACCGCGAGCCAGGTTGCTGGCGAGAGCTGGTCAGCGTTTGACTGTGGTCCTTCGACACCAGTCCTGATCTCGCTGACGCGTCGGCACTCCTCCCCGTAGCCGAGGGGAGGGCCGCTCGACGGCTCGAGGTATGCAGCAGCCAACGGATGCCGCCCCCTTCGCGCGTGCTCGATCCGAGACGGCAGAAGCATTTACGCGGGCACGAGCTTCAGGCGCCAATGACTCGAAGCGCGTCATCAGGGCCGTGGAGTCGTTTGGATCTCGGGTGTACAGCACCAGCCCATTGGCGTGAGCGATGGGTGCGATCAGCAGATCCGCGATTCGGAGCAGATCAGAGCCTCCGGTCTCGGTGGCGGCCACGTCTTGTCCGTAACTGCGCACGGCAGCGGCATCGAGCCGAAGATGGTCGAACTTCGTTTCCGCGTGCTGCAACCGTGCCGGACGTTCGGATGTGGTCGAGGCCGGATCGGGGCCGGCGGTCAAATGGAGCAGACGACGACATCGGGGTGAAGCTACGCCTTCTCGGGCTGGTCGGGCGGAGTTCGGCTACCGGCAAACGTTACGGGTCACGGCGCACGGTGCGACCCGGACTAAGGAGTCGCGGTAGCTGACCGCAGCGTCGCTGCAGCTGACCGCAATGCCGCGTCGACGTCGCGCAAGTGGTGTTCGCCCTCATGGACGGCGTCGCGTCCAAGCCAGAGCACTGTGCGTTCGCGTGCCTCAGGGGAGTTGTAGATGCAGCGCCGCTGCAACTGTGCGTCATCGAGGCCTTCGAATGCCCAGGCGAGCAACTCGGCCGCCACCTTCAGCTCGCGACCGACATCGTTGGGTTCCTCGGCGACGTAGCGAGCCAGGCTTGCCCGCTCCTCGTGGTACATCCGCGCGAAGCTCGGGCACTCCTCCACGACGGTGAGGTAGACGCGTTCGCGCTGGATGAGCAAGACGTCGCGCACGTGGCACGCATATTCAAGCGCCGACCAGGCTCTCGGTCCCGGCCGCGTGCGGATGGTCAGTCCGAGCGTGGGGTCGGCGCGCTCGTTTGAGACTCGCATCCCAAAACGGGCTCCCAACGACCGCAGCGCGCTGGGCACGGCACCGGACCCGAGCGCGTCGTAGTCGAAGTGGCATTCTTCGCAGTGATCCACGACTACATCGTGGCCGATCCGCCGGTCGGGCGTGGTGGCAGCCGCCTCGAGGCGGTAGCGTCGCGTCCTGACAGGACAGGTCCGGCCGTGAGCGGCCACGACGTCATCGGAGGCAGGGCCATGGGATTCATGGACAAGGTAAAGGCGCAAGCAACGGTGCTGGCCGAAAAGGCCCAGGAGGGAGCCAAAGCCGGACAGGCCAAGCTCTCGGACATGCAGGCGAAGAAGCATGCGGACTCGCTTCTGCTCGAGCTTGGTGGCCTCGTCTACACCCAGCAAGCAGGTCGCGCTCCTGCTGACGCCGACGCGAAGATTGCCGAACTGATCGGGCAGATCCGCCAACACGAGTCCGAGCACGGTCAGGTCACGGTGACATCTGCGACTCTGGTGGCGCCGGCGGCTCCAGAGGGTTCCTTCGTTCCGACACCGACAGCAGCCGGCGACACTCCGGAGCAGCCCTCGACTCCGGTACCGACCACCGTTACCGGCGGCGGCGGGATCCCCGGATCCTCGGGCGGCATTCCCCAGTCGAGCGGAGGCATTCCGACCGGCACCTACTCCTCCGACGCGGAACAGTCTTCGCAGCCGAACGCGCCGGGCGCGTAGCGCACCTCGCAGCAGAGCGAGCGCCGCGCGACACCCGCCGCGTGACCTCCGCCGCGAGCCATAGCCGGTAGCTGACGCGGTAGGTGGCGTCGCGACCATCGTCGACATGGCCCGCGGTCCCTGTCGCCCCAGCATCCGTCCTCGCAATCGCCGTAGTCGCTTCTTTGGTCCCGGGCCCGGCAGGTTGCTGACACGAGCAGCTTGTTGCGCGGCCGCGGGAACCCTCGTGTTCGCCGGCTGCTCGTGCACATCGCCGGTGGCTCGGACCATCCGCGACACGAAGGGAGTGCAGGCCGTTCGGGCCGTCCGTGGAGTCCGGGACATCCAGACCGTCCGGGGAACCCGGAGCGCTCGGGTCGTCGCGGCGGTGCTCTCCGCATGGAAGGCCGAGATGGAGGCCTTCTACACCGCGAGCGCGGTCGGCGGTCTGAGCTATCGGAGCCTTGGCGCCGGTGTCGTCCCGGGGAGCCCGGAAGACGACCAAATGCTCTCGTATCTCTCGGCGCAGGCCGCTTCCGGCGTGGTCGGGCCGTCGACCTGGCGCATCGCCAACATGCGCGTCGTATCGCTCGGTCGATCGAGCGCCGTAGTCACGGCATGTTCTCACGACCCAGGCAGTCACTTCCGCTCCGGTGACATCGCCGCGCCGGCTTGGCTCGGTGGAGGAGCCGGGATTACCGCGTACACCACGGACATGACCGAGGTGAGGAGCTCGTGGAAACTTGAGAGGTCCGTGACGGCCCCCCAGCCGGATGCCTTCCTGCCTGGCCCCTGCTACGGATTCTGGCCCCGGCCCTTGGTGGGCCACGCTGAGGCCGCGACCGCTATCGCACCCACCGGCAGCGTCGCACCCACCGGCACCGCCGTCCCGGCCGCCCATGCCCGCACCGCCACGGCCGCCCGCATCGCCACGGCCGCAGGCAACGGAGGCGGAGCGGGTTCGACCGGCTCGTCCATCTGGTCCTGGGTGTGGTGGCTCGGCAGCCCACAGGGCCCCGGACCCTACACGGGCCGTGCCGCAGGTGGTCTAGGTCTGTGCGCCTGGCACGACGTCGGCTCCTCGATGAGCAACCTCAACAGCGCTCTGGCCAATGCCGGACTTCCGGCCATCTTCTGGACGGCACCGCGTGGCGGCGGCTATCCCGGTATCTGGACAATTGACCTCTGGGGCGCCGCGCTCTTGAGACGGGCCGAGTCTTCGGATCACTTCGACGTTGTGGCCTGCCCGACACCCGGCCAGGTGCCCACGGGCGGAGGTGCCGTCGAGTCCGACCTGCCGTCCGCCAGGACGCCGACTGGCAAGGTGATGTACCTGTGGATCTTCTGGGACACGGTACCGGACCCGTCTTCCTCGAATCTTCCACCGCTGATCAACGCGGCGCTCGCCAGAGCGAAGCTGCCTTCTCCGATCATCTCGACGTCTCCCTCGTCCATCGACCAATTCAAGGACGCGACGATCGTGAACTTCCCGACGTGGCTGTGGATCCACGCGCGGGACTGGACCATGGTCAAGGCGACCGCAGCCGGCGGCGGGCTCGTTGCCACTGCGTGGGCGACGCCGATGAACGTGACCTGGAGGGCGGAGTGGAGCTTCCCGGACCCCAGAGACGACCCCGAGGGCGGAGTCACCTTTGAGCCCGAGAGCCTGGACCTCGTATGTCCCGGGCCTGGCTCGTCGTATGAAGGGTCGCTTTCCCCGGCGGCGCAGGCCACGGCGTGCGAGTCGATCTTCAGCCAGTCCACGTTCGGCACCTACCAGGGACTCGAGGCATCCATCTCCTGGCAGGTCAACTGGGCGTTGTCCGACGACGCCGGCGTCGTCGGAGGTGAAGGACTCCTTGCCAACTCTGTGACCTCCGCCACGAGACCACTTCGGGTGCTTCAGGTCGAGTCGGTCATCACGCAGGGCTGAGCCAAGTACCCTGGAGTTACGGTGCAGCGACGACCCGCACGGCTTCGGCGGCCAATCGGCAGGTGCGGGGCGAGGAACGGTGGGCGGGGCGGCTCACGCCGTACATCGGGCGCGGGCCGGAGCTGGCGCCCTGTTGTCATGCCCTCCGCGGTGTAGACTACTCGTGTAGTTCTCAGCAGGGACGCTCCGTTCGGCTAGGACGACCGCTTAGGTCACTGCCCGGGTGCAGGCTCGACGCCTCTTCTGATCATGCGGAAGAGGAGGGCATTGTCCCCAGATGACCAGGCCGTGCTTGATTGCCTTCGCCGTGTCCGCACCATCGTTTTCGCGGAGGGCGTCCTGCGTGGCACATGGGGAACACGAGCCGACGGAACTTGGAGAGATGGATGGATCAGGACATGACACCCGGTGACGAGAGTGGTCGTGCATGCGTACCCGGCCGCGATGCCCATCGCGCCGATGCGGAGGGCCCTCGGTCCCTTCCCATGACAGTGGCATGGCGACAGCACGGCCGGACGAGCGGCGACGGGGGTGGGGCATCAGAGTCGCCCGAATTCTCCAGCACGGGTGTGCCATTCGTGGCCAACATGATCATGCCTACGCCAATAGTGGCGTTGGTGGGCACCTACCCGCCGACCGTCTGCGGGCTGGCCACTTTCACGAGCAACTTGTCGGCGGCGATCGCCGCTCCGGAGTCGGGCTGGCGCACTGTGGTCGTCCGGGTGGTCGACCGACCCGAGGCCGACGCACACCGGGAGGTTGTCGCCCAGTGGATCGCCGGCGACAACGCCTCCCTTTCTCGGGCGGTCGCGGCCGTCGAGTCGTCGGATGCCGTGGTGCTCCAGCACGAGTATGGACTGTTCGGAGGGCCTGATGGGCAGGACGTGCTCGAGCTGGTCGAGGCCGTGCAAGTGCCGCTCGTAGCGGTGCTGCACACGGTGCTACGTGATCCGTCGTGCCACCAGCGCGACATTCTCGAACAGGTGATGGCGGCAGCATCGTTGACCGTCGTCCAGAGCGAGGCCGCACGCCGTCGCCTGATCGCGGTCCATGACGCGGATTCCGAACAGGTCGTGGTCGTACCGCACGGCGCGGTCGCCAACTTTGCAGGACCGGTGCTGCCCGACATCGAACGACCGGCCGTCCTGACCTGGGGTCTCCTGGGCCCGGGCAAGGGGATCGAGCGCGGGATCTCCGCTATCGCGCTCCTGCAGCAACGTTCGCCCGCACCGGTGTACATCGTTGCCGGGCGGACTCATCCCAAAGTCCTCGCCGCACAGGGTGAGCGCTACCGCTACCAGCTGCGAGATCAGAGTCGCGCCCTGGGCGTGGCCGACCGCGTGTGTTTCGACGACAGCTACCGGAACTGGGAGTCCCTGCGCGCATTGGTCCGCAGCGTCGATGTCGTGCTCTTGCCCTACGACTCTCGCGACCAGGTCAGCTCTGGTGTCCTCGTCGAAGCCGTCGCATCGGGCAAGCCGGTCGTTGCGACGCGATTCCCGCACGCCGAAGAGCTGCTCTCCCGAGGCGCTGGGCTGACGGTTCCCCAGGGCGACTTCCAGGCCATGGCGGCCGCTCTCGACCGTGTGCTGTACGAGCCCGGCTTGGCGGCGAGGATGGCCGCTGCCTCACGGCGGGAAGGGGCCGCCCTGCTCTGGCCGGTGGTCGGCGCGAGCTACCGTTCGCTCATCGCGGAGGTCTTGCCAGCGATGGCAGTGGCGTGACCGAGACGGTGGCGCCGTTGCCGACTCTGCGTCACTTGGCCCGATTATCCGATTCGGTTGGGATCTTCGAACACGCGAAGCTGGACTGTCCACGGCCGGAGTGCGGTTACTGCACCGACGACGCCGGGCGGCTGCTCGCCGTCGCGTCTCGGCTGGCCCCGGACCCCCACGCGCCCGCCCTGGCCCAGGTCGCCCTCAGATTCCTCGAGCGGGCTCATCTCGGCGGGGGCTGGTTTCGCTTACGACAGGGCGTGGACGGCACTTGGACGGATGATCCACACAGCGACGACGCGGCCGGCCGCGCCCTGCTGGGTCTTGGGACGGCGGCGGCGCGGGCGCCGTGGCCGGACCTGCGCGATCGAGCTCTCGTCCTCTTCGGTGAGGCCGCGGACTTCCGCTCCGAACACCCTCGCGCAGTTGCCTACGCCGCCCTCGGCGCGGTCGAGCTCCTGCAGGCAGTACCCACCCATGCCGCTGCGCGCCGCTTGGTAAGTGACGCCGCGGACAGCCTGCCCAGCCCTGCCACAACCGACGCGTGGCCATGGCCGGAGCCCCGTTTGAGCTATGCCAACGCGCTACTGCCGGACGCGGTCTTTTCGGCGGCCACCGCGATGGGGAGACGGCGCACCGCCAGAGATGCTCTGCACCTGTTGGGATGGCTCGTCGATCAGGAGACGGTCGACGGTCACTTCAGCTTCACGCCTGTGGGTGGCCGCGGACGGGGTGGGCCGCAGCCGGCGTTCGATCAGCAACCGATCGAGGCTTGGGCGATGACGGAAGCATGCGCGAGAGCCTTCGCCTACACGGGAGATCGCCGTTGGGCAGAGGCGGCGCGCCATTCGGGTGCGTGGTTCCTCGGAGACAACGATGTGGGGGTAGCGGTCTTCGATCCCGCGACCGGCGGCGGCTTCGACGGTCTGGAGCCAGATGGCGTGAACCGCAACGAGGGGGCGGAGTCGACCCTGGCGTTCGTGGGCACGATGCTCCAGTTGCAGGAGCTGTCGGCGGCGGAGGCGGTCGTGTCCGGCGATCGTCGGTAGTCGCCTCACGCCGCGACCTCTCAGGCGGCGGCGTGCAGAGCCTCTAACAGCAGACCGACGTCCGCGGTGGCCACGCCGACGCAGCGGTCGGCGGCACCGTAGGTGAGGTACACGTCCCCGCCGTCGCAGTGCGCCCCCTGGACGAACACGACGTCGTTGACGTCCCCGGCGCGCTCCCAGTCGAGCTCCGGCTCGAGGAGTGGTTGGCTCAGGCGGCTGCGGACCCGGCCGGTGGCCTTGTCCAGCAGCGCCAGGTTGATCGTGTAGGAGCCGTCGGCCCGCTGCTCGTGGAAGAACAGCAGGAACCCCGCCTCGGTCGGGATGGGCGGCGCCCCCGCACCGACGCCGAGAGCTCCTGGTGCCGGCCTGATCAGCGTGTGACTGGCCAGCTCGGCCATGTAGGGCTCCCAGTAGCCGGGGCCCGCGGACCACAGGTGCTCGAGGTCGTCGAACACGGCCAGTTGCATGTCGGGGTGGATGCGGTGGATGAGGGCGACGCGGCTATCGGAGAGGGTGAACAACACGGCGTCCTTGTCAGCCACGCCGGCCGGCCCGAGCAGCCGGCCGGCCTCCTCTTCGAGCTCGAACCTGCTGGCGTCCCATCTCAGGCGGTGGGCGCCGATGCGCCACGGCCCCCCGCCGGGAGGCGGCACGTGGGTGTAGGTCATCAAAAGCCGCCGGTGGCCCCGGTCCTCGACCCACTGCACCCGCGGGTCCTCGAAGCTCAGCGCCCCGCCGGTGCCCGCCTCGGCGAGGACGTAGCCGTACTCGTAGTGGTGCCCGTCGTCGGAGGTGAACACGACGATGTCGGAGACGTAGTCGAGAAAACGCGCCCCTGTGCCGTCACCGGGGCTGTAGCCGTCCCGCACGGCCCGGACGAACAGGTGGTAGGCACCGGCGTGATGCAGGACACCGGCGTTGAACAGCGGCCCGTAGCCGAGCACCGCTCCGGCCTCGACGATGGGCCGGTCGCGCAGGCGCCGGACCGGGCGCCTTGGAATCCCGATCACCGAGCTGTCGTGCACGGCGCCTCCTGCTCGGATCGATGGGGTGGTAACACTCGCGTTATCGACACGATCTGAGCACGGCTTGACCAGGTAGGTGGTGGATGCTGATGAGCAACCAAGCCGATCCTCGCGGACTGCTGCAGAGGTGCTCGGGAAACCCGATCCTGGGGCCGTACGACTTCCCCAAGATGGTCAACGCGGTATTCGACCCGGTTCGGGGGTTGCAGCCACAGCCGGACCGTTTCGAGGAGCACTGGGGGATCGAGGACCCGAGGATCACGCGTGTCGGCGACGAGTACTTCGTGGACTACGTCGGGTACTCCACCGCTGGTCCGCTCGTCTGTCTGGCCAGGGCGCGTGACTTCGTGCAATGGGAGCGGAGCGGTGTCCTGCAGCCTCTCGAGGACAGGGACGCCGCACTGCTCCCCAAGACCTTGATGGGCGGTGGGCCTTGATCCACAGGCCGGCACCGGCCATGCCGGGGTTCGGCGTTCGGACCTGGCTGTTGGTCGGACCCGATCTGGGCCACAATCTCACTTCGACGAGGCCGGTAGCGGGGTACGGAGCTCATTGAGAAACCTTGACCCAGTGTGGTTGGTACTGGCCGGCTTTGGTGGCGGGCTATGCGGCAGCGTGGCCGGGCTGGCCTCGCTGATCAGCTACCCGGCGCTCCTCGCGGTCGGCCTCCCGCCGGTTGCCGCCAACGTGTCCAATACCGTTGCCTTGGTATTCAGCAGTGTCGGCTCGGTGTGGGGGTCGCGCCCCGAGCTGCGCGGCCAGAGGGCTCGGGGCGAGCGACTGGGCGTCGTCGCCATCGGCGGTGGGATCACTGGCGGCGTGCTGTTGCTTGCCCTGCCTTCGAACTGGTTCGTCCTGGTCGTGCCCTGGCTGATCGGGATGGCGTCGTTGAGTATCCTGATCCGGCGCAATCCTGCCCGTGCTGCGACAGCCCCGTCTCACGAACCGACCTGGGCGCTCGGTGTGGGCGTCTTTCTCGTTGCCATCTATGGCGGCTACTTCGGTGCCGCTGCCGGCGTGCTGCTGGTCGCCCTCCTGATGCTGAGCACGGCCGAGCCGCTCGCAAGGAACATCGCCCTGAAGAACCTCCTGGTCGGTCTGGCCAACGGCGTGGCGGCCCTGGCGTTCGCGGCCTTTGGCCCGGTTCACTGGTCGGCGGTTGCACCCCTCGCCATCGGGTTCCTCGTCGGCGGCCGGCTCGGGCCCCTGGTCGTCCGTCGGGCTCCGGCCGGCGCCCTGCGGGCGTTGATCGCCTGTGCCGGATTGGGCCTGGCCGTGCACCTGGGGCTCGACGCCTACGGTCGATGAGTGAATGGCCCGGCGTGTCCGCAATGGCTTCAGAAACCGACCTTGTCCCGGGTGACGCCGGCGTCCGATGTCCCCAGGAGCTGGTTGAGGCTTCCCATCTCCGGCGGGCCAAGCACAACCCAGCTCACCGTCTGGCCCACCTGGGACAGGCAGCTCAAGGGTGCGGGCCCCCGGAACCTTTGACCTCCCTGCCGACCCAGGTTCTCCCGCCGCCGGCCGCGCGATCGAGCCAGCTCGTGGCCGAGGCGTTCGGCGCAGGGGTCGCCCGGCTAGCCTTCGACGGTGCGCTCTTGGCGCGTCGGAGCGGTGTCGCTCACCGTGGCGGTATTGCTTGCCTCGGCATGGGCAAGCGGGTGGCATCGCTTCACCTGGGGTGCCCGGCTCGGCACGCTTAGCTGCGCCCTGGCAGTGCTGGGCGTCGGTCTCTACTGGCGGCACCGTCAAGCGAACGCCCGATCCTCAGGCAGCGATGGCGCCGCCCCGCTCCCAGCCGTCAATCACACGGGCGCGGCACTCTGGCTGGTGGTCATCCTGGTTGCGGCCGTCTGGGACGTGCTCGGCCTGCTCACCCCGCCCGGCCAGCACCACCTCACCCTGAGTGCCCTGGCGCTCGCCTACCGGCCCCTCCATGCCCTGCTGTTCGCCTGCTGGTTGGCCATCGGATGGGTGCTCGCGAGCAAACCGATGCTGCGGCAAGGACGGTAGCGGCCATGGCATCGGCGTCGCACCTGGGCGCCGTCCTCGGCGTCGCCTGCCGGACCTTCTCGGTGGTGATCGGATCGAACAAGGCGGTCGGCCTGGCGTTCTGGCTGGCTGTGATCGCCGCGCTCAGCACACTCGAGGCCCTGGCCCACCTGACCAGGGGGCCGGTGCCCAGCGCAGGAGAACTCGTGGCCCGCTACCTCCACCGTCCGGCCCTCCGTGCCGCCGGCATCGCCGTATGGCTCTACGCCGGATGGCACCTGTTCTCCCACTGAGCGGCGGGTACCACTCTGACACTCGTCGGTTCCATGTTGCGTACGACCACGAGTGAGCAACCGGCATGCTCGGTCGGCCGACCTGTCGCCACCATGTGAGATTCGGTGGCATTGGCGAGCGGGCGGAGCCCGGATCTTGACGGGCTGCCCGCTAGGTCCTACGCGCGCCAAAGAATCCCAGGTGCCCTCGGCCCGGTTTGACGGGAGGACCTCGATGACATCGCGCAACAACGAGCTGTTCTTGTCGTAGAGCGGAGACATCCCCTTTCCGTGTCCTGTGACTGTGGCCTCCCGATCGCAATCCCAACCGTCGGCTTCGAATGACGAGGCAGGGTCTGCAGCCGGACGGAAAGTGACCTGATAGAGAAGCGAGTTCTCCATACAGCCGGTCCTTGCGGTCCAAGCTGCAGGGAATTGGAGGAGATGCTTGGTGTACCAGCGACACCGTGCACAACCTCCCCGAAAAGCCCTCGTGGCAGGAAGCGTCAGGACGGCTCCGGGCAACCGGCGAAGGCCGTCACCGCCTGTTTGCAAAGGGAGCCGGCGTGAGTGTGCGTGTAACTGCTGCACACTCGATCGCGACAAAGGTTCAAGAACGTCGGTTGCCGTGCAGGTGGTGCAGGTGCCGGTTTCCACCATATGGCGATGGCCACTGGGTGGCCTTCGGCTGAACGACCAAGCTCAACCGAGGAGGACCACCCAGTGGCCAGTGGAGACTCTGACTTCTCCGAGCTGTTCGACGTGATCTGCGCCTGCGGCGACACCGACGTGATCAGCCCGACCCGGCCTTACGCTCAGGAGAACGTGTAGCCGGGGATCCCTGTCCCGGAGTGGACCGCCTTGACGTTCATCGACGACAGCATGGGACAGACCTGCACGGGGAAGTTCCCTATCTCATCGGCTTCAGCCGCCGGCTTGGGAAGGAACTGGCCGGGCGGGACGACCCTCAGGCCTGCCGCCGCAACGCCATGGCCTGCGCACAGTGCGCCTGTGTCCACGACCCCCAGGACCGCATGAGCGGTCGCGCCGGGCTTGAGCGTGAACGTGCTCGCGACGCCTCCGTGCGATGCGGGCTTGCCTATCTGGACGCCGTACCGACTGACGGCCCACACGCGGGGGTAGCCGTGCAATGTGCAGGCCTGGCTCCCGATGTTGCTGAACTCCAGCTCGTAGTAGATGGTGCCGGCCGTGCCGGTACCTTCGACCGCCGCCCAGACCTGAGTGTTGGCGGCGCGACAACTCGTTAGCACCGCCGGTGCGCCCGAGGCAGCCGAGGCGGCCAGGGCGGCTGTGGGGAGCACAATCGCCCCGCAGGCCAGAGCGGCACCGACAGCGAGTCGCCGGGTGTCACGCAGTGTCAGTTTCATGGTGGTTCCTCCTTGGTTGGTCTTCCTCGACGTATCGCAAATTCAACGCGGCACCGGTCGGCACCGGGAAGACGAATGCCGCACCGATGAGGGCGTTTCGTGACGCCGGATAGCACCGCTCGAACTTGTCTCGGTCAGCACCGTCAACCGTCATGAGACCTCCTACCCAATACAACGCTCGAGCCGGCGAGCGCGCTGCACCCGAAGTTGTCGAATCGCTGACGGGGAAGCGATCGGGTGGAAGCTCCGGCCAGCGCGGCCCACACCGACAGTGGTGACGTCCTCTCATCGCCGGCGACCTGGAGCGCGGGTCAGCTCCTGATCGCGACCCAGTGCCACGTCGCGCCCCCGTCGTTCGACTCGTACAGGCGAGTTGTCGCGGTAGGCGGGCCACCGTGCTCGAGCAGGGCGTAGGCGCGAGCCGGGTCACTGAACCCCGCCCAAGAGACCGTTGAGGAGCTCGACACGGTCAGGGTGCTTGAGTAGCTCCTGCCTCCGTTCGTCGTTCGGTCCAGTGCGCCCGGTGGGGCCTTGGAGATCTCCTGTGGAGGCCACGCGAGCACGACCGATGAGGAGGCGGCAGCGAGCCCCACGTCGTTGAAGAACTCTGTGCTCGATGCGGGGCCGCGCCAGGTCGTACCGCCGTTGGTCGACAGCAGTATCGCAGCCATCGTTCCCGAGGGACAGGCCGCCCAGAGCGTCGGATTCCCATCGGCGGCGGCCGTCAAGCTGCCGCCGAGGAGGGGATTGCAGGGATCGGTCCGCACGCTGAAGGTTGCCGCATCGTCGGCGGAGTGCAAGAGGACGTCAAGCGGCCCGTCCCCACTGAAGACGTAGAGGTTCGGGCCGCTCACAGCGAACTGCGCCCCGGAGCCGAGCGTCACGGGCGTCGACGCCTTCTGCCACTTGAGTGATCCGACCCGCGAACGGAGGAGGTCCATCGACCGACAGTTGGCAAAGCCATCGGGGCAGGTGAGCGCATACGCCTCACCATCGGCCGTCTCGAGCTCGGCGACCGGCCCAGGGGTGGGAACCTTCGCCCAGCTTGCTCCGCCGTCTGTTGTCTCCCACAGCTGTGGGTCGAAGCCATACCCGTCGAGGGCGTTGGCGAAACGCAACTGTGTCACCTCAGTCGCGCTCACCGGCGGGCCCGGGATGCCGGCGAACTTGGAGCCCCCGTCGGTCGTGCGAACGATTGCGCCACAGGTCCCATGACCGGTGTCGCATCTGGCGGTGCCGAGCATCCACCACTCTTCGAGGCTCACAGCCGTGAACGAACTCGGCTGGAAGTCTGCCGGGACCACGCCCAGGGACGGGCCCGGTTGAGTGACGGGCGTGGGGCCCGAGGGGCCAGAGCCGAAAAGGTGCAACTGCGGCAGCGGCACCAAGAAGACGACGACCGCGACCAGGACGACAAGTCCCGACAGGGCAATCCTCCGACGTCGGGCGAACCTGCGTCGCAGGGTGCCCCGTTCGATCGCCTTCGCCGGGTCGAGCACGTACGCGAGACCGGCGGCATGTTGCGCCGCATCTTTGAAGAGCTGATCGATGTCGTTCGAGCTCTCGCCCATTGTTCTCACTTCCTGGCTACTAGACGGGTGTCGGATTCGATCTGGGATGCGAGCGCGGTTCGTGCGCGGTGGATCCAGGAGCGCACGGTGCCGGCAGGCGCCTTCATCTCACGGGCAACGTCGTCGACGGTGAGGTCGAACACGACGTGCAGGACGAAAGCTCGTCGTTGGTTCGCGGGCAGCCGCGCCACGAGCCGGGCGAGATCGAGATCATGGGTGTCCAGTGGTTCATACGCCTCGGTCCTGGACGGGGCGCGTGCCTTCTCGAGCGCGAGGCGTCGCCAGCGGCTGACCACCAGGTTGTAGAGAACGACGCGGTTCCACGCGTCACGGTTGGCGTGCCTGGAGACGACGTCCCAGTGCTGCCACGCACGGGCGTAGGTCTCCTGGGTCAAATCGAGGGCCTCGTCCATGTTGCCGACGTAGAGGAAGGCTGCACCGATGAGGGCGTTTCGTGACGCGACGTACCACCGCTCGAACTCGCCCTGGTCAGTAACCTCGAGCGTCACCAGACCTCCTTACTCAATTAAACGCTCGAGTCGGGGATCGCGCTGCACCCTACGTTGTCGGGTCCTCCGGCTGGCAGGGAGACGATCAGGTGGAACCTCCAGCCAGCGCCACGTGCAACCTCCAGCCTCCCCTTGCCGCGTGCGGCGAGCAAAGCGTCGCGGATTCGCCGCGGGGCGTCCCGTGGTATGCGCTGTTGGGTTCGTCAGCGGCATACCGGTGTTGATCAGGGGAAACCTCCCGGTCGGTTCGTGAGAGTGCCCGGAGGACCGCGACCGGCTCAAGAGTGAGAGACTGCTCGCGCGAACGGGGAGGCGACCTGCCATGGCTATCGAGACTTCACTCAGCTATCCGGACATCAGTGCTCAGGGCTTCGCCCATCCGGCGGACCGGGCGGCCGCCGCGGCGCTGCATACCGTCCCGATGCTCGATCGCGTGATCAAGAAGCTCAGCGAGATCGGCTACGAGCGCAAGCTTCGCCAGCTGATGCTCGGCACTGCCGTCCGCCTCGGAGAGGACCAGCTGCCCGAGGTGTGGGCGATGCAGCGTCGTTATGCCCACACTTTTGACATCGCAACGTGCCCGCAGCTGTACGTGACCCAGTACCCGGTGGGCAACGCGCTCACCATTGGCGCGAACGAACCGGTGACGCTCGTCTCCTCGGGATTGGCAAGATCGTTCGAATCGGACGAGTTGCAGGCGGTGCTGGCCCACGAGATGGGCCACGTACTGGCGGACCACGTGACCTTCATGACGACGTTCGAGCTCGTCCAGCTCGTCATGAACGGCGTGCTACGCGGTGCCCCGTTCACCGGCCTGCCCCTGAGAGCCGTCTACTACGCGCTGCTCGAATGGGCGAGGGCCGCCGAGCTGACGGCTGATCGCGCCAGCGCGCTCGGCACCGGTGACCCGCTGTTGACCTGCCGGACCCTGATGCGCATGGCGGGCGGCCCGGTGCCTGGCCTGGACCTGGACGCGTTCATCCGCCAGGCCACCGAATACGAGGGAGAGGGCGACCCCTTCGCGCGGTACTCGCGTTTCTGGTCGGAGATCGGCACGACCCACCCCTTCCCAGTGCGGCGGGTCAGGGAGGTTGTCGCCTGGGTGGCGTCGGGGGAATTCGACCGGCAGCGTTCCGGAGGCTACCTCCGCCGTGGCCAGGAGCCACCGCCGTCGGCCGAGTTCGACGCGGCGCTCAAGCACTACAGGCAACGTTTCGCGAGGATCGTCGAGCGCGCCGGTGGTGGTGTGCAGCAGGTCGTGAGCCGCTTTGCCACCTGGCTCGACAGCGACGACGGCGATGCCGACGACGAGGGGTTCGAGCCCTGAGCGGCTCGGCTCAGGCCAGGAACGAGCGGGGCAGAGCCTCGAACATCTCGGCGGAAAGTGCCAGCGATTCCACGTCGACTCGTTCGTCGTCCCCGTGGAACATCGACAGGAACTGCTCGAAACTGAGCCGGTCCGAGAACATCCCGAAGCCGTACGCGACCGCTCCGCGCCGGCGGAAGAACCGCCCGTCCGTCGCTCCTGCGGAGAAGTAGGGCACACTCTGGGCACCGGGGTGGAACCGCCGCACCATTGTGTCGAGCTCGTCCCACAGAGGGGTGCCGACCGGGGACTCGCTTGCGGGGTCGTCGTGGGCCCACAGGATCTCGATCTTGTCGCCGAGATCCCCTATGGCTTCGCCGAGGAGTGAGCGCACGTCGGTCTCGGTCTGACCGGGCAAAGTCCGCACGTCGAGATCCAGTTCGACTTGATCGGGGATCACGTTCAGCTTCGTGCCCCCGTGGATGATCGTCGGGGCGATCGTCATGTGCGTGCAGGCGTGCGCCTGGCGGGCGAGGCCGACATCGGGATACGACTTGCAGAAATCGTCGATGGCGTCCGGGTCGACGAGCGTCGCGGCGATCTCCGGGGCCAGCGCCATGCCGACCACGAAACGGCGCCATGCATCGTGCACGCTCGCCGGCGGCTTGAACGCCACCAGGAGCCCTATGAGCTCGGCCGCGGTGGCGAGCGCGTTGTCGGTGCGCAGAGGTGCCGAGGCGTGACCTGCCACCCCACGGATCCGTAGGCGGCACCAGCAGCTTCCCTTCTCGCCCACCATTATCGGGAGCCGACGACCGCCGGCCGTCTCGATGGGGACGCCCCCTGACTCGGTGATGACGTAGTCGGCCCCTATCGACGAGGCCGCGTGCTCGCTCAGCCACCCTGCGCCATGGGAGCCGAGGGCTTCCTCGTCGGCAACCGCGGCCAGGATCAGGGTGCCCCGGGGACGGAAGCCGCTCCGGGCGAGCCGCGCGAACGCGACGGCCATCGAGGCGGTGATGTTCAACATGTCGACGGCGCCCCTGCCCCAAACCTCACCGTCGACGAGCTCGCCGGCGAACGGGTCGCGGTTCCAGGTGTCCGGGTTGACCGGCACGACATCGGTGTGGCCGAGGTAGCAGAGCGCGGGTGCGCCAGGGTCGCTCCCCTCGATGCGCGCCACGAGCGAGACCCGGCCCGGGAGCGGCTCGTAGCTCTCCAGGTCGCAGCCTGAGCCTTCGAGGCCGGCGCGCAGCACGTCCGCGTTGGCGACCTCGTGACCGGAGGCGTCCGTGCCGTCGTTGACACACGCGTTGCGGATCATCTGTTGGAGAAGCTCGACCACCTCAGGGTCGCGCACCTCGTGGTCGCGCGCCTCAGAGCTATAGGTCATGGCGCCTTTCTCGGTTCGATCCGTCGCCACATGACCACGTGCGGTCCGTGGATGGGCACGACCCATTCGTCGCCCCAGGTCACAAAACCCGCCCTCTCGTAGAAGCCGATGGCGTGCACGCGCGCGTTGCACCAGACGAGATCACCGCCTTCGGCCGCCACGTGGTCCAAGGCGGTGTTGAGCACCAACGAGCCGATGCCCTGGCCCTGGAGGTCCTCACGGGTGGCCATCGCGCGCAAGCGCCACGTCGACGCCTCATTTCCGGCACCGAAACGGACCCCGACTTCAGCCGCGTCAAAAGGTGCCGGCTCGCGGAACACCGTCGCGACTCCGACAACAGCACCGCTGCCGCGGTCGATAGCGCCGAAGGTTGCCGTGCCCGGCTCGCCGTCTTGTTTGAAGGGCACCTCGTCAATGCTCTGACTTGGCCTGAGAACCGCATGGCGTATCGGGTAGCTAGCAGCTGCCGGGATCAGTTCGACGTCCACTTCCACACCCCCGAGCGTACCGACGAGCTCCGGCGTGCTCCAGGCGCGTTTCTTGCACCGTGCTTCGCTGACGCCTAGCTCTGCGGTGCCTGCTTGTGGGGCCTGGTCACGGGGAGCTCCAGGTGCTCGCCGGCCCTGAACTGCGAACGAGTCCCGTCGCGGTCAAGCCGCCATACCGACTTCTCGCCGTGGACGGTGAAGTCATCGCCGCTGCCGACCAGCGCCGTCTCCTCGTCGATGCCGACCAGCACCGCGTCCGGCGGGGTCCGGGCGAGCACGCGGTCGGTCAGCCCGGGTGCCCACCGCTCGAGACGGTCGAAATGCGGCAGCACGACCAGGTGCGGCACGACGGCGAGGCCTTCGCCGCTGTAGCGCCCAGGCCGAGTGAAGTCGTCCGCGATCCGGCTCAGCGCACACGCCCCGGCCGAGCAACCTGCGAGAGCGGCACCCGAGCGCCACGCTTCGAGGATCGCCTGCCAGACGCCCGTGCCGGCGAGAGTATGGGCGAGGTACCCGGGATTTCCGCCGGAGAGGTAGACGAGACCGGCTCCGGCCACTCGCGACGCCAGCTCGGGGCGCTCGGCGTCCTCACGGTCGAGCACCTCGAGCGGCACAGCCTCGACGCCCATGGCGGCGTAATGCGCAGTGCCGAGGTCGATCCAGTACCGAACCCGTTCCGGGCCTTCCTCCGCGGAGGCCGTCGGGACCAAGACGGCCCGCTGCGGGCGCCCCGCGAGCAGCTCGGCGTCGACGCGGACCATCACCTCGAGAAACTCGCCGCTTCCCACCAACGCCAGCGGCCCCGCTGCCTCGATGCGGCTCACAGCCTTGGACCTGGCCGGCTCTGCATCCGGTTTACGCTAGTGGTCCGGTAGTTCGCGCAGACCTTGTTCGAGGTCGCGTAGGCAGTGGCGCCACGCGGCGCTGCCGCACCGCTGTCGCTTTGAACCAAGACCGCCCCTCATGATCACTGCCACCGACCTCGAGCTCACAGCCGGCGGTCGCCTGCTCCTCGAGCCGGTGACCTTCCAGGTCGCGCCCGGGGACCGGATCGGGCTTGTCGGGCGCAACGGGGCCGGCAAGACCACCCTTGCCAGAGTGCTCGCCGGCGAGGCCCTCCCAGCGGCGGGTTCGGTCCGTCGTTCGGTGCCGGTGGCGTACCTGCCGCAGGATCCCCGCACCGGTGACCTGACCGTCGTCGCACGTGACCGGATCCTTAGTGCGAGGGGTCTCGATCGCATCGTTCACGAGCTCCAGACCGCCCGCGCCGACATGGGCCACGGCGACACCGAGCACAGGGACAGCATTCTCAGGCGCTACTCCCGGCTCGAGGAGCAGTTCCATCTCCTCGGTGGATGGGCGGCCGAAGCCGAAGCCGGTTCGATCGCCTCCAGCCTGGGACTTCCAGACAGGGTGCTCACCCAACCGCTCGGGACGCTATCGGGAGGCCAGCGACGCAGAGTGGAGCTGGCTCGCGTCCTGTTCTCAGGCGCGCCGACGCTCATCTTGGACGAGCCGACCAACCATCTCGACGCCGACTCGATCGCATGGCTGCGCAACTTCCTCCGCGCGCACAACGGCGGGCTCGTGGTCATCAGCCACGACGGCGAGCTTCTCGACTCGGTCGTCAACAAGGTGTTCCATCTCGACGCGGCGCGAACCCAACTCGACGTGTACCGCCTCGGATGGAAGGCGTACCTCGATCAGCTGGCCACCGACGAGCGCCGGCGACGCCGCGAGCGGACCAATGTCGAGCGCAAGGTCGTCGCGCTGAGGTCTCAGGCCGACCGCATGCGTGCGAAGGCCACCAAAGCCCGCATGGCCCACAATCTCGACCGGCGCGCCGAGCGCCTCACCGAAGGGCTCGAGGACGTCCGCAGGGTGGACAAGGTGGCCAGGTTGCGCTTTCCCGCCCCTTCACCGTGCGGCAAGACGCCGCTCAGTGCGACAGGGCTCACGAAGTCTTACGGGTCGCTCGAGGTGTTCTCGGGCATAGACCTCGCTATCGACCGTGGCAGCCGAGTGGTCATTCTCGGGCTGAACGGCGCGGGCAAGACCACGCTGCTACGGGTGCTGTCGGGAATCGAGCGGCCCGATGCCGGCGGAGTCGTCCGAGGGCACGGCCTCCAGCTGGGTTACTACGCCCAGGAGCACGAGACGTTGGACCCCTCGCGCACCGTGTACGAGAACGTGCGGCACAATGCACCGCCGACGGTCAGCGACGCGGAGCTTCGGCGCATCCTGGGGTCGTTTCTGTTCGGTGGTGGGCGCATCGAGCAGTTGGCGGGCACCCTGTCGGGCGGCGAGAAGACCCGGCTCGCGCTCGCGACGCTCGTTGTCTCGGCGGCGAACGTGCTCTTGTTGGACGAGCCGACGAACAACCTCGATCCTGCCAGCCGCAGCGAGGTGCTGAAGGCACTGCACACCTACGCCGGCGCGATCGTGCTCGTCACCCATGATCCCGGCGCCGTGCAGGCTCTCTCTCCCGAACGCGTCGTGCTCATGCCCGAAGGAGTGGAGGACACCTGGAGCGACGACCTCGGCGACCTGGTCGCCCTTGCCTGAAAATGCCGATCTGAATGGTGCGGATGAAGCGTCACGTGCGTAGCTTTGTGAAAGGCGCCACGGGCGGGAGGGCCTCGATGGACAGCGAACTGTTACCGACCCCGACCGAGGTCATGGCCAAGGCGACCAAGATGTTGCAGCGGGTCATGTTGCTGCAGGTCGTGTGGTTCGTGTGCTTTGTCGCAGGCGGTCTGCTCACGGTGTGGACGGCATGGAAGAACACGCATTTGCCTGTCACTTGTACCAGTGGCGTGCATGCCACTGTGTCGGTGATCGAGAGCTGTCAGCATCACTCGTACCTCTTGGCGGTGGTCCTGGTCCTGGTCGGCATCGCCGGGCTGTTGGTGACCGGGTACGTGGCGACGCGTCTTGCGGTCAGGTACCTCGGTGCCGGGGCGGCGGCCTTCTTGCGGAGCGGGCGCCGATTCATGGGACCGATGGGCCCGCGGACGGGTGGCCCGGACATGGGTGGCGGCTTCCCGGGCCAGGCAGCAGGGATGCCGGGCTTCAATGCCGGGCTTCCACCGGCGGCGCCCGGCCCCGCCCCACCGCCTGGTGACGACCGTACTGAGCGCCGCTGATTTTCTTCAGGGCAGCCGGCGACGGTAACGCACCTCCGGATGGCGCTCGCCGCCCACTTCGTACATCTTGCGGGCACCGTCGGCAAGCCAGCCGAGATGCTCGTAGAAAGCTCGCGCACGAAGATTGTCGGCCAGCACCCAGAGCACCGCCTGGGGGTACCCGGCTCGGGTGAGCCGCTCGAGCGCTTCAGCCATGAGCGCGCTCCCGACACCACGGCGCCAGTGCTCGGGGTCGACGTAGCAGGCGTACACCTCACCGAGCGGCGACTCGTCGGAGCCCGCATCATGGCAGGCCCCGCCGCTCAGCCAGCCGGCCACATCGCCATCGACCTCGCCGACGAGCATGAACTGACCCTGCGCCTCAGCGCCGAGAATCAGCGTCTGCCAGTGCAACGTGCGCTGGGGGAGGCCCATGCCCAGACTCCGCAGGAACTCGCTCGAGATCACATTCGCGTAGCCGGCCTGCCAGGACCGTACGTGAGAGGTTGCGATTGCAGCAGCGTCGGCCACTTCTGCTTGGCGCACGAGAGGAGCGATAGTTGATTCTGCCATCGCCGCGAGTCGCTCGAGCATGTCTGGGAGGCTTCGGCCCCTTTGCAGATCGAACATATGTTCGTATACTGGGGCCATGGCCACGTATGCTCTTGCCGGGACGTCGTCGCTGACTGATGCCCGACCGGCTACCGGCATCACTGCGCCGGGTTCTCGTTCCCGTCCTAGCCCAGGCCCGTTGCAGGCCGAGCGGTTTCTACCGGTTCTTCCGGAGTTGGCCGGACTGTTCCCAGGCGGCGGGCTCCCGAGGGGTGGCACCGTCCTGCTCGGCCCGATGACGGCGCCGGACACGCTCCTCAGCTCTGCTCATGGCACGTCCGGTCCCACCTCAGCCGCGGCAAGCCAGGCTCCGGGATTGACGAGCCTGCTGCTCTTGCTGCTCGCGGGAACATCGTCCCGGGGTTACTGGTGTGCAGTGGCCGGCCTGCCAGAGCTCGGGTTTGCAGCAGCGGCCGAACTGGGGGTCAATCTCGACCGTCTCGTCCTCGTCCCTCGCCCTGGCTCGGAAGCTCGCCGGCAAAGCGTCGTCGCGACACTGCTCGAGACCGTCGATCTCGTCTGTCTCGCCCCGGACACCCCCGTACGACCCGCCGACGCCAGGAGACTCGCCGCCCGAGCGCGAGAGCGTTGCTCGACCTTGGTCGTACTCGACGCAGCGGGCACTCCTACCGGAATTGCGAGAGGGTTCCTCTCCGGCGGCCCTGTGCGACCGGGACGTGTCTTGGCACGTTGGCCTGGCCCCTCGGACCTGCGTTGTGCCGTGAGGGAATCGAGCTGGTCGGGGCTCGAGCGTGGCCACGGTCTGCTCAGCTTCCGGCAGCTCGAGGCGGAAGTCGGCGGTCGGGGTGCGGCCAGCCGGCCGAGACGAGACCTGCTGTGGCTCCCGGCTTGAGGTCAGTTGTGCCTCCGGTCCGCACTCTCGTCGTCTGGTGCCCTGACTGGCCTCTTGTTGCCGCCGGGCTTGCCGACCGGCCGGCTGTGGTCGTCGTCGCCAACCGGGTGATCGCCTCCTCCGCCGCCGCCCGGGCGGAAGGGGTGCGTCTCGGGCACCGGCGGAGGGAAGCCCAGGCATGCTGTCCGGAACTCGTCGTGGTGGGCGAGGAGCCGGCTCGGGACGCGCGCAGCTTTGAGCCCGTCGTCGTAGCGGTTGCTGTCTTCACTCCCCGAGTGGAGCTCACCAGGCCCGGGGTCTGTGCCCTGCCTGTCCGGGCCCCCGCCCGTTACTTCGGTGGGGAGGTTTCGCTCGCCGAACAGGTCTGTAACGCTGCGGGTTCGGCCGTCGTGGCCGTCGCCGGTGCGGCCGGCACTGCAGCCCCTGAGCCACCGTGCAAGGTGGGGATCGCCGACGGGCCGTTCGCTGCACGGCTCGCCGCGCGCGAAACCATGATCGTGCCTCGCGGTGCGACGCCGGAGTGGCTCGGTCACTTCCCGGTGGAGGTTCTCGGCATGCCCAAGCTCGCCGACGTGCTCCGGCGGCTCGGGATCCGCACGCTTGGTGAGTTTGCCGAGTTGGACGAGGGTGCGGTGCAGGCTCGATTTGGTGTCGAAGGGGGTTCTGCCCACAGGCTTGCCCGGGGTCTCGACGAGCGACCGCTCGATCTCAGGGACCCTCCAGCGGATCTCACGGTTTGCCGGGAGCTCGACCCGCCCGCCGACCGGGCTGACGCCTTGGCCTTTCTTGCCGTAGGGCTTGCCGATGAGCTCGTCGGCCGCCTCGCTCCGCACGGGCTGGCCGCCACCCAGTTGCTTGTCGAGGCAGAGACCGAACATGGCGAGTCACTACAGCGTTGTTGGAGAGGGGACCGCCCTTTCACCGCCCGCGCCATGGTGGACCGGGTCCGGTGGCAGCTCGAGGGATGGCTGCAGGGACCAGTGATCACCGCCCCCACTGCCGGGGTCACCATGCTGCGGCTCACGGTCGCCGGTGCAGTGCCCGACGACGGACGCCAAATGGACTTCGGAGGTGGTGTAGCCAGCGCGAGCCGACAGGTGGAACGGGGATTGGCGCGAGTCCAGGGCCTTCTCGGTCACGCGGCCGTCCTGACAGCGGTGCGCACGGGCGGGAGGGGGCCAGGTGAACAGATCCGTCTCGTACCTTGGGGTGAGGAACCCGAGGAGGAGCACGGTGCCAGAGCCGCCAGCTCCAAGAAGGCTCGCTTGGGAGGTGAGCGAACATCCGGGCGCGTCCGCCCCGGACGCCGAACCGCCGTGGTCGCGGCCGGTGACCGGGACGCGGCACCTTGGCCAGGCCACCTCCCACCCCCGTCGCCGGCGCTTGTCCATCCAGTGCCCGTTCCTGTCGAGGTTCTCGGCCCCGACGGGGCACCGGTCGGCGTGACCGGACGCGGTCGGTGCACGGCCGTTCCTTCCCGTTTGATCCTGCCGATCGCCGGCAGCTCGTCTCTCGGGATCATGGGCTGGGCGGGGCCGTGGCCGGCCGACGAGCGGTGGTGGGATCCTGCGGTTGCCCGGCGGCAGGCGCGTTTGCAGGTGCTGCTCGATGACGGGACTGCGCATCTGCTCGTCCTCGAGCACGGGCGGTGGCACCTTGAGGCCACCTACGACTGACCCGGTTTCCGGCTCGGCCGCCCGGAGAGACTCGCCGGCGGGCTCGAAACACTCTCAGTGAATTCACAGTCCCCGTGGAGGAAGAACTGAGTACCAGGTCGCATAGTTTGGGTATCGATATTCGAGCCGCGTCAAGCGAGCTGGGGATCGAGGGGGATTTTCGCCCTGGCGCTCGAGCGAGCGCTTGACCGGAGGTGAGTGTGATGGACCAGTGGAACCACGAACAGCCAGAACGTGCTCAACCGACAGAGCCCCTGTCGCCTTGGACCGAGGCCGAGGCGACGGGCACCATGTCGCCGGGACCCTCAGGAGCGCCGGTCAATCCGGAACTCTCCCAGGCATCCTGGACCGGAGCGGCTGACCAGGGACTTCCGCCGGACAACGTGCCCGGTGGCCATGGCCCCGGTGGTTACCCGCCCGGTGGTTACGGCCCGGCTGGCAGTCAGCCAACCGGGCCGGAACCTCCCAGGCGCAACCGGAAGGTCGCGGCCCTCGTGGCGGCGGCGCTCGTCCTGGTCGGCGCCGGCGCCGGCGCCGGGATCGCCTACGTGTCCCGACAGAATCCGGGCTCGGCGGCAGGATTGCTGACCTCGCCTGCCGGGCATTCGCTCACCACGGCCCAGATTGCCGCGGCCGTCGATCCTGCAGTCGTCGACATCAACACGAACCTTGGCGAGGGGACCGGCATGATCGCCACCTCCAATGGCGAGATCATCACGAACAACCATGTCGTCGAGGGCGCCACCAGCATCAGGGTCGTGGTTGACAACCGCGGAACCTACAACGCAACCGTTGTCGGGACTGATGCGACAGCTGACGTGGCGGTCCTACAGCTGAGTGGCGTGAGCGGTCTGCCGACGGTGAAATTCGGCAACTCGTCGGCCGTCAGGATCGGGAACCTCGTCGTGGCGATCGGCAACGCGGGCGGCCAAGGCTTCCCGTCTACGGTAACCGTAGGAGCCGTGACGGCCCTCGACCGGAGCATCACGGCGAGCGACCAGAATGCGGTGAGCGAGTCCCTGACGGGCTTGATCCAGGTGGACGCTCTGATCGAGCCGGGGAATTCCGGTGGTCCGCTGGTCGACACCTCGGGCGACGTCATTGGCATGGACACTGCCGCAGCGAGCGTGGACGGGGCTACGCCGTTGGGTTTCGCCCTGCCGATCAACCGTGTGCTGCAGATTGCGAATGACATCGAGCAGGGCAAGGGTGGTCCAGGGATCGTCATAGGTGTCGTGGCTTTCCTGGGAGTCGCAGGCGAGACGGTCTCCATGCAGGGTGCGGGACCAGCGACCGGCGCCGGGCTGGAGTATGTCGAGCCCGGTGGCCCCGCTGACCAGGCCGGTCTTCAGGAGGGCGACGTCATCGTTGCCTTCGACGGTCACGCGACTGCGACGATGGACGAGTTGGCGACCATCATTCACAAGCTGCACCCCGGCGATCGTGTGAAGGTCACCTTCGAGAACCCGAGCGGCGGTACCCAGACCGTCACCGTCACCCTCGCCACGGCGCCGCCTGCGTAGTTCGCTCGCCTTCCTCCCGGACGAGCACCGCCCGGCCGCCTCGACGCCAAGCCCTTGCGCGTTGAGGCGGCCGTGACGCGTCCGGCGATTCCCGCCTTCGGACCCGACGGCGCTATCCGGCGAACGGGCCGCTGCCGGACGGATCGGCACCGTTGAGCATCGGTTCTTCGGCGGAGGCCTCCTTGGCGCCCCACGGCCGTGACTCCGGCTCGGGTTCGACCGGGAGCTCGACGCTGAAGGTGGCGCCGCCGCCGGGAGTCCCGGTGATCGAGACGTGCCCGCCGTGGGCGTCCGCGATGGCCGCCACGATCGAGAGCCCCAGTCCGGCGCCACCGTGTGAACGGACTCGGGCAGGGTCCGACCGCCAGAAGCGCTCGAAGACGTGTGCAACGGCATCCGGCGGGATCCCGGGGCCATGGTCGGCCACAGAGATCCTGACCTTGGAAGGGGCAACGCCTTGCGAAGCCACGACGGTGACGATGACCTCGAGCGGGCTGCCGGCGGGTGTGTAGGCAAGGGCGTTCGAGACGAGATTCCCGAGAAGCTGGCGCAGGCGTGCGTCATCCCCGATGATCGGGCATGCCGGCGGCGCCTCGAAGCTAACCGTGCGGGAGGGGTCGATGGCGCGGGCGTCCTGGACGGCATCGCCGGCGAGTGCGGCGAGATCGACCGGCTCTCGCTCGAGCGGGCGACCCTGGTCGAGTCGAGCGAGCAGCAACAGGTCGTCGACAAGGCCGGCCATCCGAATCGACTCGCTGTCGATCCGGCGCATCGCCGTGTCGAGGTCGGCGGGACGGTCGACCAGTCCGTGCTGGAAGAGCTCCGCGTAGCCCCGAATCGAGGTGAGCGGCGTCCTCAGCTCGTGCGACGCGTCCGCCACGAAACGTCGAAGTCGCGCCTCGGACGCCTCCCGCTCGCGGAAGGCCGTCTCGATTCGGGTCAGCATCACGTTGAGCGCGCCGCCGAGCCGACCGACCTCGGTGCGGTCATCGGTCTGTTTGACGCGCCGGCTCAGGTCGCCGGCTGCAATCGCGCCTGCCGTCTCGGCCATCTGCTCCAGCGGGCGCAGTCCGATCCGGACCGTGAGCCACGCCGCGGCCGCAAGCGCGATCAGGACGGCAAGGCTCACGAGCAGCTCCAGTTCCAGGAGGCGGTGAGCGGTGCCGGTGACCCCGTTGAGCGGGACCGCCACGACGAAGAGCCCGCTGAAGCCGCCCTGTCCATGAATGAATGCCTGCACGTTCTCGGCAAACAGGCGGAATTGCGTGCCTGATGCCGCCGTCACCGTGATGTCGAGCGACTGCCCCTGACTCGTGAGCGATCGCTCCAGGTTCTTCACCGGGACCACCGGCACCCCACCGGTCCAACCGGCCGTCGCCGGAAGTTGCTCGGCCAGCGCACCATCGGCGTCGGTGTCGTAGATCGCTGCGAATGTGCCGTTCGGAAGACCGAGCTCGTTGTTTCCGGGATTGAGGAGGGCATTCTCGACGGCTCCGCCGGGCACGGCGCTGATGCTGGAGAGTGTGTTGTCAACCTGTTGGAACAAGTAGCTGCGTAGTGACGTGTAGGTGACAGCGTCGGTCGCGCCGAGGGCGACGACTACGAGAGCGATCAGCATGAGGATGATCCGCGTCCTCAGCGACCATCGGCGGTCCTTGCTGGGTTCCGGCGTGACCTGCTCCCGTGCGGCCGGGGCCGCAGTCGTTGTCACGTGCGGGGCGGGCGGAGCACGTAGCCGACTCCGCGAACGGTGTGGATCAGGTGCGGCTCGGTGGAGTCGACCTTCTTGCGGAGGTAGCTGACGTAGGTCTCGAGCACACCGGCGTCGCCGCCGAAGTCGTAGCTCCAGACGTGGTCGAGGAGCTGGGATCGGGTGAGCACTCGTCGCGGATTCGCGAGGAGGTAGCGAAGCAGCCGGTACTCGGTTGCCGTCAGGTCGATGAGCTGACCGGCTCGCCGCACTTCGTGGGCATCGTCGTCCATCTCGAGGTCCGCGAGCACGAGCAGCTCGCGGGCAGGTCCGCTCTTGCCGGCACGACGAAGGATGGCCTGGGTGCGAGCCACGAGCTCGGCCACGCTGAACGGCTTGGTCACATAGTCGTCACCGCCGATCGTGAGGCCCCGGATCTTGTCCTCGGTGGCATCGCGGGCCGTGAGGAAGAGAACTGGGATGTCGCGCCGGTCGCGGCGGAGGCGCTCAGCGATGTTGAATCCGTCGATATCGGGCAGCATCACGTCGAGCAGGATGAGATCGGGCCGGAACGCGTCGATCTGCTCGAGGGCCCCATACCCACTGGAAGCAGTTTGGACGTCGAAACCCTCATAGCGAAGTGCCATCGACACGAGTTCGGTGATGGACTCCTCGTCGTCGACGACGAGGACGCGAGGGCCCGCTTTTCCTTCTGCCACCTCCACATTGTGGTCGATATTGCTGGGAGTTTGCTGAGAATCCAGCGTGGAGACTGGCGAGCGGCGCTTGTGTGGGCCCCGCTGTGAAAAGTACTACGAACATATGTTCGATCAGTGTCACTATCCTGGATCCGTGGTTGGGTATGCAGAGCTCCATTGCCATTCGAATTTCAGTTTCCTCGACGGTGCCTCTTATCCCGAGGAACTTGTCGCCGAAGCCGCCCGGCTCGAGCTCGGGGCTCTGGCACTGACCGACCACGACGGGCTCTACGGCGTGGTGCGCTTTGCCGAGGCGGCAAAGGAGGTGGGAGTGCCCACCGTCTTCGGTGCCGAGCTCACCCTTGCCGGCCGCGGCCCAGACTTAGCCGGCACCCCGGTCGTCCCGGCGGCACCGCGTACCGGGACCCCTGACCCGCCCGGGTCCCACCTGATCGTCCTCGCCCGCGACCCGGGGGGCTACTCCCGCCTTGCCCGCGCCATCAGCGAAGGCCATCTCGCCGGTGGCGAGAAGGGCCGGCCCCGCCACGACATCGACCGACTGGCCGAGCTCGCGGGAGGCCACTTCCTCATCTTGACTGGCTGTCGCAAGGGAGCGGTTCCTGCCGCGCTTGTCGAAGCCGGTCCTGTTGCGGCGGCCAGGGAGCTCGACCGGCTCGTCGACCGGTTCGGTCGCGAGAGCGTCGTCGTCGAGCTGTTCGACCACGATGACCCTCTCGACTCGGCGCGCAACGACGCACTCGCCACCCTCGCGGTGCGCAGGGGTCTCGGTATCGTCGCGACGAACGTCGTCCACCACGCCCGACCCGCGGGCCGCCGCCTCGCCTCGGTGCTCGCCTCGGTTCGCGCGGGACGCCCACTCGACGAGCTCGACGGCTGGCTGCCCGCCGCAGGGGCGGCCTACCTGCGCTCGGGGGCCGAGCAGGCCAGGCGCTTCGCCCGCTATCCGGGAGCCGTCGAGCTTGCCGCTGAGCTCGGGCGAGCGTGCGCCTTCGACCTCCACCTCGTTGCCCCCAAGCTTCCCGATTTTCCCGTGCCTGCGGGCCAAAGCGAGATGTCGTTCCTGCGCCGGCTTGTCGAGGAGGGGGCGACCCGGCGCTACGGCCCAGCGGAGGCTGAACGTGTGCCCGGCGCGTGGCGACAACTGGAGCACGAAATGGTGATGATCGAAGAGCTGGGCTTTGCCGGTTACTTCCTCGTCGTCTGGGACATCGTCGAGTTCTGTCGGCGGTCGGGGATCTACTGCCAGGGTCGGGGCTCCGCGGCAAGCTCGGCCGTGTGCTATGTGCTCGGGATCACCAACGCGGACGCCGTCGCTCTCGGCCTTTTGTTCGAGCGTTTCCTGTCACCCGAGCGCGACGGGCCGCCCGACATCGACGTTGACATCGAGAGCGGGCGGCGCGAGGAGGTCATCCAGTACGTCTACGGGCGCTATGGCCGTGAGCGGGCCGCGCTCGTGGCCGTAGTCGTGAGCTACCGGTCCCGGTCCGCTGTGCGGGATGCCGCCAAGGCGCTCGGCCACTCGCCCGGGCAGGTTGACGCCTGGGCGCGACGCATCGAGCGGTGGGGATCACTTGGTGGCGACCATCACTCGACCGCGCCGCATCGCAAGGACCGCTGGACGTGGTGGAGCGCTGCAGCGGAGGGCGAAGCCGCACGGCGCGACGCCGTGAAAGGCGAGACAGGTGACGGCCGGCCCGGCCGTGACGACGTCGCCGCCGAGCCCGGCCCTGCGCAGGCAGCGAGCGAGCTCGGGATCCCGGCCCGAGTGCTGGCGGTGGCGACCGAGCTGGAGGGCTTTCCCCGTCACCTCGGCATCCACCCCGGTGGCATGGTTATCTGCGACCGTCCGGTCTCGGAGGTCTGCCCGGTCGAGTGGGCCCGCATGGAGAACCGGACCGTGCTCCAATGGGACAAGGACGACTGTGCGGCGGTCGGCCTCGTGAAGTTCGACCTCCTCGGTCTCGGGATGCTCGAGGCGATCCACCGGGCGGTCGACACCATCGGCGCCTACCACCACGACGAGATCGACCTCGCGATGATCCCCCAGGAAGAGGCCGTCTACGACATGTTGTGCCGTGGCGACTCGGTTGGGATCTTCCAGGTGGAGAGCCGGGCTCAAATGGCCACGCTGCCCCGGTTACGGCCGCGCTGCTTCTACGACCTCGTCGTCGAGGTCGCTCTCATCCGCCCCGGCCCGATCCAGGGAGGATCGGTTCATCCCTACCTGCGCCGGCGTAACGGGGCAGAGGCGGTGACATACCTGCATCCGTGTTTTGAGCGCAGCTTGGCAAAGACCCTCGGGGTGCCGCTGTTCCAAGAACAGCTCATGCAGATGGCGATCGATGCCGCCGGGTTCTCGGCTGCCGAGGCCGATCAGCTCCGTCAAGCCATGGGCGCAAAGCGCTCCGCTTCGCGCATGGAGCGCCTCCGCTCCCGCCTTTACGCAGGGATGGCCGAGCGGGGGATCACCGGCCAGATCGCGGACACCGTCTGGGAGCAGCTGGCGGCATTCGCCAACTTCGGCTTCCCCGAGAGCCACTCGGTGTCCTTCGCCTACCTCGTATACGTGAGCGCCTGGCTGAAGCTGCACTACCCGGCCGCATTCCTCGCAGCACTGCTCAACTCCCAGCCGATGGGCTTCTGGGCGCCGCACACCCTTGTCGCGGATGCCCGGCGCCACGGGGTCGTCGTCCTCGGCCCGGAGGTGAACAAGAGCGAGGCGGGGACCTCGCTCGAGTCCGCAGTCATCCTCGAGCCCGGGGTGAGGTCCGACCCGTTGGTACGGCTCGGGCTCGCCTCGGTGAAGGGGATCGGCGCCGAAGTTGCCAACGAGGTCGCGGCCGGCAGGCCGTATGCGGACATGGAGGATCTTGTGCGCCGAAGCGGTATCGGCCGTCCCGCGCTCGAAGCTCTCGCCACCTCAGGGGCGCTCGCCGGGCTCGGCGAAGCCTCAGTCAGCGCTGCTCGCAGCGGAGCTGCGGCCAGCACCGGTAGGACCGGACGCCACCCGCTCAGCCGCCGCGAGGCGCTCTGGGCGGCGGGTGCAGCCGCAGAGGCTCGCCCGGACCGTCTTCCCGGCACCGTGGTCGGGACGAATGCCCCACTGCTCCCCGAGATGGACGAGATCGAGGAGATGTCCGCCGACCTGCAGACCCTTGGGCTGTCACCGGGCTCCTCCCCGATGACCTTCGCCCGGACGAAGCTCGCCGACCGAGGGGTGGTCCCCAACGCCGAGCTCGTGAGGGTGCCCGACGGCGCGAGGGTCCTCGTTGCCGGTGTGGTGACCCACCGGCAACGGCCGGCTACGGCAGGGGGTACGACGTTTCTCAACTTGGAAGACGAGACAGGGCTGGTGAACGTCATCTGCTCGCCGGGATGCTGGACCCGCTATCGCAAGGCGGCGCGCTCGGCGGTGGTGCTGCTCGTACGTGGGCGGCTCGAGCGAGGAGAGGGGGCCGACCCATCAGCACCGTCTTCCTCGAACGTAGTGGCGGAGTACCTGGAGGCGATCGACCTCGCGATGGCGCTCAGCCCGTCGAGGGATTTCCATTGACGCGTCGGCTGTGGCCGGCCGGATGCTCGAAGGCCGGCCACAGCCGCCGCCGGACAGCTCGGCTGAAGCGTCGTGCCGCTTGACACCACTTCAGGGATCGTGGGCGCGACGCATGCCTGCGAGAGGCTAGGTTTCCTACCCGTCATGGCCTATCGGTGCAACTCGCTGGGCCGAGCACGCTTCTGCGAAGTGCGCCTCGGGCCGCGACCTCAAACCGGAGGCGTGCCGACCCCCGTCAACCTTGAGATGGAGACCCTGGACGGATGAGCGTGTTCTTCAATGGCCTTGGACGCTTCACCGTCCGGTTTCGCTGGCTGATCGTCGTCGTATGGATAATCGGGACACTCGCCTCGGTTCACTTCCTGCCGTCGCTGGGGAGCCAGGTCAACAACAACAACTCCGCATTCCTGCCCTCCAGCGCGCCGAGCGCGGTCGCAGGCAACCTCGCGGAGCCATTGGTCGGCAGCGCGACACTGGTGCCGGTCATCATCATCGGGGTCAGCCAGCACGGCCCGATCACCGCCGCCGACACTCTGGCGATCACCCGCCTCGGCCTTGCTGCCAAGAAGGTCCCGAACGTCGAGTCTGTGCAGTACGTCGGCACCTCGGAGGATGGGCGTGCGGTGCAACTCCTCGTCGAGGCGAACATCGCCGGGTACAGCCCTGGGCCTTCGGCGGACGTCGTCAACGGGCTGACGGCCGCATTCGCGAAGGTGGGAGCGCCCCCTGGCATCCGGTTCCACCTGGCCGGCGCCGTCGCCACCAACGTCGCGCAGCAGAAGCAGTCGAGCACGACCAGCAACCGGACCCAGGTGCTGTCGATCCTGTTCATCATCGTGCTGCTGCTCTTCGTCTTCCGCTCGTTGCTAGCGCCTCTCGTGACGTTGCTGCCGGCTGCGATCGTCCTGCAGATGTCGGGCGCGCTCATCGGCGAGCTCGGCTCTCACGGCCTCAAGATCTCGCAGATCACCCAGTTGCTCCTCATCGTCCTCATCCTCGGGGCGGGGACCGACTACGGGCTCTTCCTCGTGTTCCGCGTCCGGGAAGGGCTCCGATCGGGCCTGACGGGAAACGATGCCGTGGCGCGTGCGGTCGCACGTGTCGGCGAGTCGATCAGCGCCTCGGCCGGGACTGTGATCCTGGCGCTTTTGACCTTGCTGTTCGCGAGCTTCGGGATCTACCACGACCTCGGGGTCCCGCTCGCGATCGGGATCGCCGTGATGCTTGTCGCCGGGGTGACGCTGCTGCCTGCCCTGCTGGCGATCCTCGGGCGGGTTGTGTTCTGGCCGGCGAAGATCGTCCCGGGAGAGGCTAACGAGAGCTGGTGGGGCAAGATCGCCCAGCGCGTCATCGCCCGGCCGGCCCACACGCTGGCGGTCGGCGTCATCGTCTTCGGCGCACTCGCGTTCGGGTCGCTGTTCTACTCTCCGGCGGGATTCGGCGGGGCTACCGCTGCCCCGAACGGGAGTGATGCGGCGGCCGGCAACGCGGCGCTGATGAAGTACTTTCCCCAGTCGAGCTCGAACCCGACCAACCTGATCCTCAGGCTTGCCGCCCCCCTATGGCAGGACCCCGGTGTGGTTGTGAAAGCCGAGAGCGAGCTGCACGCGACCGGACTCTTCAGCGCTTTGCCGGGCCCGCTCGATCCGGCCGGCGTGACGATGCCACCGTCGGTCTACGTGCGCCTGCACGCGGAGCTCGGGAATCCCAGGCTTCTCCCGCCGTTGCCGGCTGCCGGTTCGCCCGGCGCGAAGGTGTCGACAGCGTTGTACGACCTGTACCGCGCGACGGCTCGTTTCGTGAGCCCAGATGGGCACACGATCCAGTTCGAGGCAGGGCTCACGGCCGGTGACGCGGCCTCGACGCCGGCGTTGAATGCCGTGCCGAGCGTCCGCAAGGCCTTGACGGCGATCCAGCACAGCATCGGCGCGACCGGCAGCGGTGTCGCCGGCGAGGCTCCGGCGCTTTACGACGTGAGCTCGATCTCCGATGGCGACCTCATCCACATCGTCCCGATCGCGATTATCGCCATCGGGCTCCTGCTCGCGCTTGTCCTGCGAAGCCTTGTGGCTCCCCTCTACCTCATCGCGAGCGTGATGATGTCGTATCTGGCGGCACTCGGCCTGGCGTCGATCGTGTTCATCAAGATCGCCGGGAGCGGGGGGCTCACCTTCCTCTTACCTTTCCTGATGTTCATCTTCCTCTTAGCCCTCGGCGAGGATTACAACATCCTCGTCATGACGCGCATCCGGGAGGAGGCACACCAGCGCCGTCTTCGCGACGCCGTCGTGACCGCGGTCGGCGCGTCGGGCCCGACCATCACCTCGGCGGGACTCGTCCTTGCGGGGACGTTCCTGGTGCTCGCGGTGACCGCGGGGGGCGAACCGGGAGGCAGTCAAATCCGCGACATCGGTATCGGACTGGCGCTCGGCATCCTGATGGACACCTTTCTCGTACGGAGCTTGCTCGTCCCCTCGACGGTGTCGCTGCTCGGTCGTTGGAACTGGTGGCCAGGCAAGCTGGCGGAGATGGACTTGGCCGTTGCCTCGTCCTCGGGTGACGGGGACGCCGATGGGCCCACTTCCGGCGGACGATCCGGGACTTCACCGACCACTGGCTGAAGGTTGTCGGCTGTCGGCCGAACAGTTGGCGGCGTGATCGCCCAGGCAATGGCCACCGTCAGGCCCTACTAGCTTCTACGGGGCACTTTGGCGGGACGCTGTTGACGCCACGACCCTAGGGGCGCCGGCCCGTGTCCCGTCTCGGGCACGAATCGTGGCGATCAGACGGGCTCTAGCCGGCCGGTGGCGGGAGCCTCAGATCCGGTCGCGCCGTTCCCGGTGGAGGCAGCTGGGATGCCGGTTGAGCGTCACCGGTCCAGTGTCTGCCGTCCCACCACCGGAGCTTTGTCGCGTCAACGGCGTCCGGGTACCAACCGGGTGGCGGGAGAGGAGCATCCTGACCGGGGTAGTACGCGAGCGCGGCTGCTTGTTGGTAACCCGGCACGGGTATGGCTTGATCGCCCGTGGAGGCCCGCCAGCTCTCGGACGCGCGGTGCCTGCGGGAGGCCTCGACGCACGCCCAGACGATCGAGACGATCCAGGCCACAGCCGTGGTGACGTAAAAGGTGAAATAGCCGGTGAGCCACACCAAGAACAGGAGCAGCGCGGGGACCACCTTCACATACAGCAAGCCGAGCGGACCCAGGAAGAACGTGAGGATGAAGGCGAGCACCGGCGACTTGTCCACGGGAATACGGTTGGACTGGAGCCCGGGTGAAGGAGTCCCCATGTGAGAAGTCTTCCAGTTTTCCTGGTCGTCCGCTTTTTCGCCGCCTGGCAACGTTCGGCCAAGAGAACCGTTGTCCAGGGAGTCGACGAGGCAGAGCTCAACCTGAAAGGGCTCACGCGTCTTGTCGGAGTAGGTGCTACGGCGCAGCTGGGCAATCGTGTTCGTGCCAACGGTCGCCGGGGCCCGCTTGCCGCCGCCTGCAGCGGTTTTCCGCCTGCTGGCCTCCATCGCGCGTGTGAACCCGGTGCGTGAGTCAACGACGCGTAGGATGAGCCCATGTTGCGTCCTGAAAACTGGACCAGACCAGCGGGTGCAAGTCCCGCCCGGGTAAATGCCGGAACGCCCGGTAGCAGGCCCCGGTTCGTTGCCGAGAGGTGGCGGGCTGAGCGGGGTGTCAAGAGCCTCTACGGAGGGAGCAAGCGTGCGGGCCGTAGTGCCACACGGCGCGAGTCCTGCAGCCTCGTCAAATTCACAACGGAGGAGCCGAGCCGCTCATGTCACGGCGAAGGCAGCATTCGACCTACTGGCGATCCGGACATGCCCTTGGTCGAGTCCTTCCGGGGTAGGGGGAGCGGCACGCACGCACGGCTTGGTTCGGGACAGGAGAGGCCCGTCTGCGCAGCCTCGTCAGCAAAGACCGCTCGTATAAGCCAATGGTGAAGTCGAGCGGAGCGCAGCGGGAGTCCGACGGGGTCGTAGTACCGCTGATAGCCGTGAGCAACGCGGCAGGAGGGAAGGGCCCCGACTTCGGTCATGTCGGTCGAGGGGGTAAGCGTGAGGGCATGGCGGGGACCGCCCCGCCCAACTACCCCGAGGGGAGACATCTTCCCCCCGCCAAAGTGCGACAACTCCAGAACCGGCTATGGGCTGCGGCCAAGCAGTCCCCGGGTCGGCGTTTCCACGCCCTTTACGACCGCATCTACAGGTCTGACGTCCTGTCAGAGGCGTGGGAGCGGGTCCGAGCCAATCGTGGAGCCGCCGGGGTCGATGGTCTGACCCTTGCGGCGGTGGAGGACTACGGAGTCGAGCGCATGCTCGACGAGCTGTCCGCGGACCTCCGTGCAGGCATCTACCGCCCGGCACCAGTCCGCCGGGTGGAGATCCCAAAGCCCGACGGCCGGATGCGGCCGCTCGGCATCCCCACCGTTCGCGATCGAGTGTGCCAGCAGGCGGCCAAGATCGTCCTCGAACCGATCTTCGAGTCCGACTTCCTAACCTGCAGCTTCGGGTTCCGCCCGAAGCGCTCGGCCACCGATGCCCTAGAAGCCATCCGGGTGGCGTTCCCCAAAGGACGACAGTTCGTCTTCGAGGCCGACATCGAAAACTTCTTCGGCGAGATCGACCACGAGCGTCTGCTCGAAATGGTCGGAGAGCGCGTCTCGGACCGGCGGGTGCTGAAGCTGCTCGGTCAGTGGCTGCGTGCAGGGGTGCTGGAAGCTGGGGTTCTCTCCGAGACGGTCACGGGGACTCCCCAGGGCGGGGTCATCTCCCCGCTGCTAGCCAACATCTACCTGCACGCCTTCGACCGGGGCTGGGTCGAGCGTGGCGTGGGAGAAGTCGTCCGCTACGCGGACGACTTCGTCGTGCTGTGCTCGACGCAGGAACAGGCTGAGGAAGCCCAGCGGCGGGCGACCGCCATCCTGGGTGATCTCGGTCTTACCCTGCACCCGGACAAGACCCGTGTGGTCGACCTCCGGGGTGGCAAGCAGGGCTTTGACTTCCTCGGGTGCCATCTTCACGCCCGCATGTCGGGCAAGGTGTGGGAGCGGCAGCACGTCGTCCGCTACTACCTGCATCGCTGGCCCTCTCAGCGGTCGATGAAGCGTGCCCGGGCGAGGGTCAAGGCCCTGACCGCTCGAAGCCAGGTCGGACAGCAGTTGAAAGACGTCATCGGGCGCCTCAACCTGTTCCTTCGGGGATGGGGCAACTACTACCGCTCCGGGAATGCTGCGGCCAAGTTCGTCTCGCTCGACCGCTACGTTGCATGGCGACTAAAGCGCTTGCTCATCAAGAAGCGAGGTCGCAACCTTCGTGCCGGACAAGCAGACCGCTGGACCCGCACCTGGTTCCACGACCAGGGCCTGCACAAGCTCATGGGCACCATCCGATACCCGAAGGCGGCGTAACCATGTCCAGAAGACCGTCGTTAAGCCGTGTGCGGGAAAACCGCACGCACGGATTGAAAGGGGGATGGGGAACCGGGTCTGCTGTGCAGGCACCGCGCCCCTGACTACCAATGCAACGTGTTCTGGTGATAATCCTGCTCATCCTCGGAGTCGCTGCCATCGCGGCTGGTGTTCTGTACGTGACGCAGGCGTCGCACTCGCTTCCGACGTTCTTCCCCGGGTACGCGGCTCACGTGGTCGCCAAGCATTCGAAGCGTGGCTACGCGGGCATCGCGCTCGGCGTCGTGTTCCTCATCGCAGCGCTCGTGGTGGCATTCAGAGGTTCGTGGCTGCAGGCCCGGCCCTGAGACCCTGACGGCGCCACGGCCGGCGTCGCCGGTCCCCTGTCTTGCGCCCGGCCGGGCCATCGCAACGTGGGCGAACCTGGCGGGCGTGCACCCGTCCACCGAGCCTCCCCGGAGTCCCTCGCCCCGTAGGTATTCTCTGCTGCTGCTCGCCCTCTGGCTCTGCCTGCTCACCAGTGGCCCACGGGAGGGCCCGGGCAGGCCGAACCCGTGACCAAGGGATCACGAGGCGACTCTGAGCTGTCCGGGAGCGTTTCGCACCGTCTGGAGGTATCCGCAATTGGCTTTCGGAGCAGCCGGGCGGCTCTCAGCCGGTAACCGTTGCGCAAACGTGCGGGAGCGGCACCGCCGCGCCGGGCCTCAGCTGCCGAGTGGCGACGAGGACCGAGTGGCGTTGCGACTCGGTCCCGAGAAGCTACCCGCCCAGGCCATCAAGTTTCCCGTCGCTCATCGACTGCAGTCACTCCAGAGGCGAGAGCCGATGTGCCGTCAGCGGCTCGCCCTGTTGAGGTCGTGACCCCGTCTCTCCACGGTCGCGTGCGCGCCGTCCAGATAGCCACGGCGAGCAGAGCCGTTACGCACAGGATCCATCCGAGCGCCGTGGTGCTCACCCCGATGTACTTGAGGCCCGAAGCGAAGATGACGAACGTGATGATGGGACGCACGAGCCGGTCGGGCGCCCTCGAAGAGAGAAACGATCCGACGAGCACCGCCGGAACGCTTCCGACGATGATGGAGGTCGTGACCGAGAATTCCACGTGGCCAAAGGCCAGTGCGCCGAGCGCCGCCGCACCGGTCAGTGGTACCGCTTGAGCGAGATCAGTGCCGACGAGCTGGTTGGCTCCAAGCAACGGGTAGACGAACAGCAACAGGACGATGATCAGCGATCCGGAGCCAACCGAGGTCATCCCGACGACGATCCCCCCGAGCATCCCTATCGCGACCGTGGGGACCGGACGGACAACAACCTCGTGGACCACGCCCGTGCGTAGCCGACCTCCACGACGATCAAGCACGTAGCGCAGCGACATGGCGGCGGCGCCGATCAGAAGGGCTGCGCCGAGCGCTCGCTCCACGTTGTCCTGAGCGACATGGGACTGGCCCATCAGGTGGAGGAGATACGCACCGAGAAAGGCCATCGGAACCGAGCCCATGACCATCCACCCGACAAGGCGGAGATTGACCGTTCCTTTGTGGAGGTGCACCGCAGCTCCGAAAGGGCGCATCACGACAGCGGCGACCAAGTCGCTCGAGATCGCGGTCGACGGGTTGACCCCGAACAGCAGGATCAGCATCGGCGTCATCAGAGCGCCGCCTCCTGCGCCGGTCATGCCGACGAGAAAGCCGACGACGGCACTTCCCAGCACGATGTAAGAGTTCAAGTCTTGCAGCCCCCCAGATCGAAACCTATCAAAGTCGCAGACAGCGCTCGCGGAACAAGGCGCCGTCGCACCGTAACGCCAGGTCATTTGTGTCTCTTGCCTCGGCTCAGGTCGGCTACGTGGCCGGCCACCCGGGTGACTTCTTTGACACCCGGAACAGCGGGAGGTCGCGGGCCGGGATTGTGCACGCCCCCTTCGCGCTAGAACAGTTCGCAGGTCCCTGGAGTGACCTGCCGTGCAACGGCACGGGCATCTGTTCGGCCTGCAGCTGCTCGGTGTTGGCGACGGTGCGGCTGCCAGCTCGTAGCTTCCGGCGCAGAGCGCCGACGGCGGCTCGTCGTGGTCGACGATGGCGAGCGACCGGCCCGAGGTCTCGGCTGCGCCCGTCGCCAACCTGGCTGCTATCGGCGCAGGCCTGGAGGCTTGATGGGACGTGTCAGCCGAGGTCAAGGCCGGAAGTGCCCGTGAACGGACCTTTCAGGGCACCTTGTTCGCTTTGGAGGCGTCGTTGATGCGTAACATGGGCGTGCTCATGACCGAGATCGCTTGGCTCGACAACCTGGCTGGCGACTGTGCGGAGGACGGTCATCACGGCTTGCTCTTCGCAACGGGTCCTCTGAAGGTCGTCGGTGACTGTGGCTCGCCGGTCAGTCCGACTGTCGTCAGGTGACCCCAAGCTCAGCATCAGCGGGCCGTTTCCCTGTGAAAGGTTGAACGTCATGGCGAACGTAGCGATGTTGAGGGTGAACAACGGAGTCGTTCTCGAAGTCGCTGAGACGGTGGAGCCTGATCAGGTCGATGACACGACGGAGCAAGCGGTAGATGAACTACAGGACCGCAGGCCGGGAGGATTGTCGATAGCATTCTCCCTCCCAGGTCGACGATCGAGTTTGTGCGCCCCATACGCTCGACAGGCCTTGGTTCTCGACCGGCTCGTATCAGCACCAGCTCTGGATCGCGCGTAGAAGGAGAGGCACACGATGGCTAACGAGACTGTCTTCAAACGCTACGCCGGCAATCCCATCGTGACCGCGAGCGCGGTTCCCCGGGCCAACAGCATCCACAACTCGGCGATCGTCAAGAGGGGCGAAGGCGACTATGCGGCCGTGTTCCGCGTGGACGAGATCAGCTTGGACTGTGTGCTCCACGTCGGGTTCAGTCAGGACGGGATCAATTGGGACATCGATCCTGAGCCAATTCAAATGCGAAGCAGCGATCCTGATGTCTTCGTCACCAACTTCAGCTACGACCCTCGCCTCACGCGGTTGGAGGACACCTACTATCTCACCTGGTGTAACGCCGGTCCCCAGGGTCCGAAGATCGGGTTTGCCACCACCAAGGACTTCAGGACCTTCACCCAGGGTGAGGACCTGCTGCCTCCGGCCAATCGCAACTGCGTCATCTTCCCCCGCAAGATCGATGGGAAATACGCCATTTACCATCGGCCCTCGGACCGCGGCCATACGCCGTTCGGTGACATCTTCTATGCGACAAGCCCTGACTTGGTGCATTGGGGTTGCCATCGGTTCGTTTTCGGACCGATGGGCGGCTGGCAGAGCCTGAAGACTGGCCCCGGTCCCGCACCCATCGAGACCGACGAGGGCTGGCTTCTCATATACCACGGCGTGTGGCTGAGCTGCAACGGCTACCTGTACTACGTCGGTGGAGCACTTCTGGATCTGGACAAGCCCTGGCGGGTCCTCTACCGCACCAAGGACTACCTGCTTTCTCCGACCGAGAGTTACGAGCGGGTCGGTGACGTCCCCAACGTGTGCTTCCCCAGCGCCGCCGTCATGGAACCAGATGAGACGCTCCGTATCTACTATGGCTGCGCCGACACCTGTGTCTCGATGGCCGAGGCCAAGCTCTCTGACGTGATCGAGTTCGTCAAGACCCACAGCTTTTGAATCGCCGGGGACCGCTCAGCGCCGCCAACAGTCGAAGGTGACTGGCTCCCAGACGAAGTCCGCGGCAACCCGCAAGGAAATCATGCTGATCACGTCCTCTCCGACCGATCTCCCCGATCGATGCCGCCTTGGACCTCCACGTCGGCGCGTCTGGTCGACGGGTTGGCTGTGCTCCGGCGACACGGACGTCGGATACCTCGGGGAAGCCGCTGGCTGAACCCTCGTGTGGAGACGACCGATGCAGGATCGTCCTGGCAGGTTCGCGGGGTGGTCCCGTTGCAGCCGGCCCCGCCGGCCGAGTGACGAAAGATCCGCAGGCGGGGCTCGGCGCGGTGTCGGGACGAACGCGACGCGTCACCCGGTGATGGCGTTCAACCTGCCGATCGAGCGCTCATGTCCGGGAGTTCGGGGTCCCAGCCTCGCCGCTCGACTTCCGCGGAATGAGGCCGCTGCCAGCGCCATGAGCGGCCGGAAGCAATGGTTCGGAACCTCGGTCGCGGGAGGTGTTGAAGCGGCAGGCGGCCGGAGTTGCGTAGGGTCGTCTCAATGGACGCGCGGATGGAGGAGATCCACGACGGTGAGACGGTCTGGCGCTTCGATCGCGACTTCCTGGAGTCGAGGTGGGCCTGCCTGTGGGGTCGGGGCTGCCAGGGCATCGGTGCCGAGCCGGCGGAGCATCTCGGCCTCGGCTGTTGTTCGGTCGGCGCTGAACTCGGCGATGTGGACGAAGCTCGGATGACCGCCGCGCTCGCGGCAACGCTGTCCCCGGCCCGCTTCGAGCGTCACGCCGAGGCCGGCGACGGTGGCATCTTCAGCGACGGCACCCGCACCCACACCCGAGTTGTCGACGGTGCCTGCATCTTCCTCAACCGGCCCGGATTCGTTGGCGGCGCCGGCTGCGCGCTGCACCTGGCAGCCATCGAGGCGGGGGAGTCACCCATCGATTGGAAGCCGTCAGTGTGCTGGCAGCTGCCTATCAGGGTGGACTGGGAGGCGGCTGCTGACGATACGGAGGTAGCGACTGTGCGCCGCTGGACGCGCAACGACTGGGGCCCAGAGGGCGAGACAATGGCGTGGTGCTGCACTGAGGGTCCGTTGGCCTACGTGGCCGATCGTCCGGTGATCGACTCGCTGGGCGCGGAGCTGGAGGCGATCGTCGGCACGGAGGTCTACGTCGAGTTACGACACCGGATCACGGGGCATTAGCCGCCCGATCGGCGGTCACGCTCTGAGTGGCTGCACAAGCCTTGACGGCGGACGGCGGGAGCCGGTGCGGAGGAGAACGGGGCGCCAGCCAGCCAGGTCGACGGAGAGCCGGGTTGGACCGGCACCAGGCCTCCCAGTGCGATTCAATGGTGGCCGTGGCTTCACGGTTGCGTTTGGAATCGGCGCTCAGTCAGGCCGGCACAACGGTGACGGCGTTCCTGGAGCAACTCGTGGGTGAGCCGGTCGACGCACACGAGCGGCACCACGTCATGATGAAGGCCGGCACACCAAACTTCCTGGGTGTTGGGGAGGGGCACCCGTTGCTCCGGCGGTCAAGCGTGCTGCAGGGAAGAAGGTCGGCGCAGCCGTACATGCACGCCGAGAGCTTGCTCGTCCCGAGTCGTCTCCCCGCCGCCTTCTGCTTGCGACTCGAGACCAGCAGCGATCCGATCGGGCGAGTCCTCGCCAAGGAGGGGATCGGCTTCACCCGGTCTCCACTTCCCCGTCCTGATCGAGATCACGAGGCTGTATTTGGCGATGCTCCGGTGCCCGACGAGCACCTGTTCGCCCGGACGTATCGGATCGATGTCGACGGCGTACCGATCATGGTGATTGGCGAGTGGTTCCTTCCCACTCTCGAGTCGTTCCTGGGTCCGTCTTGATCAATGGTCAGGCGCTGAGCCCACTTCGGAAGTGACTCTCCGACCGGTAGTCACCGGAGCCCGAGCGCCGGACCTGGCTGAGCATTGTGGCAAGCGTGTGCGGTGTGGCTGGTAGCTCGGCCAGGGGCACGCCGAGCAATCTGATCAGGAATCCGGCAATTGCGTTGGGCTTCCCGTTGCGTCGAGGGATTCTGACGGGCTGGCTCGCTCACAGTCGATCGGTGTCGCTCTGAGACTGGGAGTCGTGTCATCGGGAGCGATGCAGATCGAAGATTTCGGGACACCGCGGAACCTGCACGAGGTGAAAGAGCGGTCTTCTCAATCTCCACCCACCTTGCCGTCCGGAACTTCGGGCCGGGCGGGCAGCTGCGTCAGGCGCGGGCTCGGGCGTCAGAGCGCGGGTCGCTGACCAGAGTGCCGCTGTGGAGATCACCGGCCATGGCCCGCTTCCGCCAGGGCGCGGTCGAGTCGTACAGCTCCTGTTCAGTGTCGACGGTCGATACCAGTACTCCTGGTTTGTTGCGCAGCAGCCGGCCGACTGTGACACCGTCGGCGCGTACAAAGAAGGCTGGCCAGCAGCTCTGCGGGGCCGAGGAGTTCGGACAGCTGATCCAGATGTGGTTGCAAGCAGCGGCAGTGGTCATGGCCGCTGGCATGGTGAGGCCCGGATAGGTGTGCGTGGCAGCCGGGTTGAGCCTCTTGAACTCCGGCCCGATGGCCCTTCCGATCGTGGCGATCCGATCCGGTGAGGCGTGAGCGGCGTGGAAGGAGTGGAATACGAGTTCGACGCCCTGCTTCTTGTACTCGCGGTAGAGCTCGGGGTAGCCGTAGTCGTGGCAGATCAGGGCACCGCAACGGACGCCGTCGATGGTCCAGACGCTGAAATGGCTGCCTGGGCTGTAGTGAGCCAGATCACCTGATCGCTCGTCGGGCCCACCGGAA
Source organism: uncultured Acidimicrobiaceae bacterium (assembly GCA_963841155.1). Lineage (GTDB taxonomy): Bacteria > Actinomycetota > Acidimicrobiia > Acidimicrobiales > Bog-793 > Fen-455. Next base: position 558,291 of record CAWJBM010000004.1, read on the forward strand.
CAGAACCTCTTGTCATAGCGCTCGACGATCTGACCTGAATCGCTCAAGACATAGGAGCTGTTGTGCGGCTTGTGGGTGGCGCTGAGCCGATGGGCGGAGCCGAGAACCGCCCACACTTGCAGTTGGCGGGCGTGTTTTGCCACCTCGGCCGTGGCTTTTTGGAGCTCATCCCAGTCAAAGCCGGCGAAGGTTGCGAAGTCGGTTCCCGCATAGCCCGACAACGAGCCCTCCGGGAAGTGGACGACCCGCGCGCCTCCCTGCTTGGCCAAGCCCATCTGACGCTTGATGTAACGAAGATTGGTGCCAATGTCTGCGCCGACGGGAAACTGGCACGTAGCGACCTTGAGCACAGGCATTCCCTCATGATGCCAATCCACCACGCCTGGTGCCATGGACTTGGCTCGTGCGGTGGGCGTCTGCGCCGGCGCGCCTGCCTATGAGTCGCGGGTTCGGCCACCCTCGCACGGCGGCACGGCCGTCGCGCTCTGAGATCGTCCCTGGCTGACAAGCGACCCGAACCCAGATACCAGGTCTGTGGTGACAGGACGTGAGAGGCGGTTACCGAAGCTCGGGCGCGTGATCAGCGACAGGGGAGGGACCGGAGGGCTGGCCAGTCACCCTCGCCATTTGCCAGACATACCATTAGCCACTGTCGATTCGGACGATTCGGCGGCAGCACCCAGGCACCGACCTACGACCGTATCGGAGGCGGTGGAGCAGCGGACAGCTCGTTCAGAACTAGTTCCCAGCGGCCGGACGAACCTCGAGGTTAATCATGCTGGCTTTCGAGCCGATACTCACATAGTGAAGCCGACACGCCGAACGGAACTCAGTGACGCCAATGTGGCGGCGTCCTCAGTTCAGAGCCGGCGATGCAAGCGCGCGGCTCTCGGTCGCGAGAGCCAGCAGCTCGCAGCGGGAAGACGGGGCCGGTTTCGGCCGAGTACCGCACGATGGCCGCAGGTGGTTGCGTGCTCGACGAGCACGACCGGACCGGCCTCCCGGGCGGGAGCGGTGGCGCCCCTGAGTTCTGGTTGGGCGTCGTGATCGTGCCCACCGAAGGCCAGGGGGCGACCGAAGCTCTGAAAGAGAGCGAGGCTCGCCTGCAGGCGCTCCTTTCCTCACTCGATGATCTCGTGTTCGAGCTCGATGAGAACGGCACTTACCTCGAGATCTGGACCGCCAATGACGCCCTGCTCGCAGTGCCCCGGGGCGAACTGATCGGCCGAACACATCGTGAGGCGCTCGGCGAAGAGATCGGCCTAAGCCTGGCCAACGTCATCGCCCAGGTCCTCGAAACGGGTCGCCCGCAGTTCTGGGAGTACCGCCTCGAGGTTCCGGCGGGCATCCGGTGGTTCCAGGGCAGGGTCGCACCGATCGCCGGATCGGAGGGCTCCTTGAGGAGACTCTGCCTTGCGGTTCGGGACATCACGGAGCAGAAGGCCGCCGAGCATGCTCGCGACAAGGCCGAGGAGCAGCTCCGGCACCAGGCCATGTACGACGGGCTCACTGGCCTGCCGAACCGCATGCTATTTCATGACCGGGTTCAGCACGCACTCGCGGCGGCGCGGCGGGAGAACGAGGAAGCCGCAGTTCTCATGCTCGACCTCGACAGGTTCAAGGAGATCAACGACACCCTTGGCCACGCAGCCGGGGACGAGGTGCTGAGAGAGGTGGCGCGGCGGTTGTCGAAGGTGACGAGAGGGGGTGACTCGATCGCGAGGCTAGGGGGCGACGAGTTCGGCGTCCTGCTCCCGAACACACCTGAGACGGATGCCGCCATGGTCGTCTCACGGGTGTCGAGTTGTCTCGAGGAGTCGATCGTTGTCCACGATCTGCCGCTCAATATCGACGTCAGCGTCGGACTTGCAGCCTTTCCGAGAGACGGAGGAGACGCGGACCTGTTGATACAGCATGCCGACGTCGCCATGTATGTCGCCAAGACTGCGAACGGTGGGTTCGCGAGGTACGAAAGCTCCGCCGACCCGCATAAGCCGGACCGACTGGGCCTTATTGGAGAGCTGCGTGGCGCGCTCGAGCGAGGCGAACTCGTCCTCCACTACCAACCACAACTGACTCTCTCGACAGGCAGCATCATGGCTGTCGAAGCTCTGCTGCGTTGGCAACACCCTCAAAGGGGCCTCATCCCGCCGGACGAGTTCATCCCCCTTGTTCAGGAGACCGGCCTGATCAAACCGCTCACGCACTACGTGCTCGACTTGGCACTGCGCCAGTGCCGGTCCTGGATGGACCACGGCCGCCCGATGAGGGTGGCCGTCAACCTGGCGATGCGCAACCTCATCGACGCCGACCTTCCATGTGACGTCGCCGACCTGCTGAGACTCAACGGAGTTCCCGTGGATCTCCTCGAGCTCGAGATCACCGAGAGCGCCGTCATCGCCGACCCGCTGCGGGCCAAGGCCGTGCTCGCACGCCTCGCCAAGATGCGTGTCCGGCTATCAATCGACGACTTCGGAACGGGCTACTCGTCGCTGACGTACCTGACACGTCTCCCCATAGACGAGATCAAGATTGACCGGTCGTTCGTGACAGACATGAGCAGCTCGCTGGACAACGAGGTCGTCGTGCGGTCGACGATCGACCTCGCACGCAACCTCGGGAAACAGGTGGTAGCAGAAGGCGTCGAGACAGCTGGTGTCCTGCAACGTCTTGCGGAGCTCGGCTGCCATTTGGCGCAGGGCTACTACGTGAGCAGGCCGTTGCCCATCGAAGAGCTCGATGTCTGGCTCGCAAGGTCGGCAAGCCTGTCGACGGTGTGACCGGAGTTGATGCTGTCGCGAGCCAGGTCCTGTCGGGGGAAAGTTCACGCCGACCAACAGGTCCTCTTACCACTCGTGCGGGATAAGTGGAATCCACCTGGCTCGCTCCCTGCGGGCTACAGCCGTACAGGTCCGCAGTGAGCGTGCGTCACGGGCGACTCGCAGCAGTCCCTGATGTCCGCGGCAGACAGGGCGCAGCCATCGCGGGCCGGAACGTGCGCTCACCGAGTTCCCCCTAGCTGTGGCGCTCCACGAGAGTCTTCCCGCCCCCCTCTCCCGACGCTGTGCAGGCGGTGGCCAACGGCGTGCACGACACCGAGTCGAGCTCGCCCTCCGTGATCCCCTTCGGGTTCACGACGGTCTCAGTGGTCCACTTCTCCCCGCTCCAAGTCTCGGCAAGCGGCGCGACGGCACCGAGGTTGTTGAACCAGGCGCCGACTGCCGTGCAGACAGTGGCCGAGGAGCATGACACTCCCTGTAGGTACGTGTTCGCTGCACCCGTGGGAGCCGCGAGTGGTCCGACCGTCCGTTTGGTGACGTTCCAGATCGCCGCAATGGGGACCTGATTGCTGCCGCCCTCGAGGAGCACGACATCGACGTGGAGCCACGACGGGTCCAAGAGTGGCGGCGGCTCGGGCTCATCGACGACGAAGTCCGGTCACAAGGCCGCGGCCGAGGTCGGCTTGCCAGCTATCCCCCACAAGCGATTGACCAGGCTGGCCTCGTCTTTGAGTAAGGCAAGCTCAGTCTCGTCACACTCGCCTTGTCCGGAGTGGGCGCAACCCGAGGGCGAAGGCACTCCGCAAGGCCTTCAAAGACGTCATTGAGCGTGACGTGAAGAAGGGCAACGCGATGGTCTCGGCTCGCAATCAGAGAGCCAAGCGTTACGGCGAGTGGGTGCGCCGCGGATCGGCGTCGATGGCCAAGGAGATCCCCGACGCCGCTGAAAGGCTTCAGGATCTCGCCCTGGCAGAGGCCAGGGAGCGAGTCCATGACTACGGAAAACACGAGACGGGACCCTGAGGACCGAGGCACTACCGGCGCTCTGCTCAAGGTCTACCAACGAAGCGAAGGAGTCTCCGACGGCCTTCTCCCGGGCGTCGCGATCACCGCTACCCGCATCCTGAAAAGGAACGGAACCCACGAGCGACGCCGATCGGACCTACTCCGTAGCGTTTGCGGCCCTCTACGACGACACCGATCTCCGGCAAGTAATCGGCTCTTAGATGTCAAGAGCGGGCGTGAGCTTGGACTACTTGCCGGCCTCCTAGAGAGCTCTATCGACGCTTAGCAGTGTCCACTCCGTCCGCGCTGCGAGGGTCCCGTTTCCGGCCGTTTGGGGCTGTCCCCTCTTCCTGGTGTCAAGTTGTGGGAGCTGAAGGACTCGAACCCAATGTTGAGCGGTAACACGGCCGTCGCAGCCATGTCCGGTGCTCTTCGAATGAGTCTGCTCGCTGGAAGTGTCCGGTGTGCGGGTCTCGGCTGACAACGTTTGATGTGTCTTGGGCGTCAAGCTTGACGCAATGACCGCCGAGCGCGAGCCAACACCCACCCCCGACACCAGCGTCTCGTGCGGCTGGCCCGGCTGCCAGGTCCCGGTGCGACTCGGGAGGCCGGTCTGTGCCGCGCACGTTGACGAGATGGATCGCAGCGCAGCTCCGACGGGACACGCGCCGCGCGTGCTCCGGAGAGCCTTCACAGTTCGGAGCGCTTCTGCACGAGACCGATCGTGCCCTTTGTTGCCGGGCTTAGGGCTCAACGCCTCTGCGCGGCTTGTCCGAGTCGGCAAACGATGTCAGCTTCGGCATGTCTCGGAGATAGGGGTGTGATGAGGTCGGTTGGCGCCGTGGCGACGGTGTTGGCACTTGGCGCGGTGCTCGCTGGATGTGGCGGTTTGCGCTCGACCGTCAGCACCACCAGCATGACCCGGCCGGTCTCTCCGACGACCTCGACGTCCACGACCTCGACGACGACCTCGACGACGACCACCACGACCACGACTGTCCCCCCGCCGGCGTCCGGCTGCCCGACCCCCGATTACGGCCCCAACTTCTACGCCCCGACCATCCCATCAGGCGGGAAGACGGTCGCCCTCACCTTCGACGACGGACCGGGAGCGAGCACGGCGACCATCCTCTCCATACTTGAGGCATACGGGGTCCGGGCAACCTTCTTCAACATCGGGGAGCAGGAGGCGGAGTGGCCCTCGGACGTGAAGGCGGAGGCGCAGGGCGGCTTCCTCATCGGCAACCACACCTGGAACCATCCCGACATGACCAAGCGGTCGAAGGCGGAACAGGCATCGGAGCTGGACAAGGTCACCGCGGAGCAGAAATCGCTCGTCGGGACATCGCCTTGCGTCTTCCGGCCTCCCTACGGCGACTACAACTCGACCACGCTCTCGCTCGCGCAGGCACGTCACATGGCGGTCTGGATGTGGAGCGTCGACACCGAGGACTGGGAGGCCGAGGGCTCATCGTCCTCGTACTGGGTGAACCGGATCGTCTCCCTCGCAGAGTCCGAGGGCGGGGCGCTGCAGCATCCCGTGGTGGAGATGCACAACCAGGCGGTCCCGATGCCCGCCACGGTGGCGGCGCTGCCGATCGTCATCAAGTACTTCGAGAGCCACGGCTACACCTTCGTCGACCTGCTCGGCCGCACTGGCCCGCCGACCGGCGACGTCAGTTCAGGATGAGAGCTGGTTCACTCACACTCCGGCTGGTCGGCCGGCTCACATGTTTCTCTTGTTTGTCCGCTGTTTGTGTGCTTCTAGCTCTCCCTCTCGCCAGTCCCCGCGTTGCGTTGTTGGGTGGGCCCGGCAGGGATCGAACCTGCGACCAAGGGATTATGAGTCCACTCTGACCGGTACGGAGGCGTCCCGTAGCGTCTGGTGGAGTCCTTGATTAGCTTTCTGAGCAGGTCGTACCTGTCTACGGTAGGACGCGTGCGGACGGTCGAGGACGAGTTGGGAAGCCCAATGTTGGGTGAATGTTGGGTGGTAGGTCGGTCGGGAGAACTAACTCAATGATCGAGTCAGCGGTTAGTCCTGCTGGCGAGGTTCCTGGAATCAGCGCAGAGCTGCTCGAAGAGCCGGGGCTCACGGTGTGACGTCTGGTCTTCCAATAAGTCGCGCTCCTCGGCAGTGCAGTCGGCGAGGAAGGTGAACCGCTGCCGCACTCGCAGGCAAATGTTGGCGGCGTCCGCCTCCATCCGCTGGGGCACCAGGCCGGCGATGTCCTCCCATCTGTAGTTTCTCGGAATCACGGCATCCAGGAACTGTTGCGGCGCATAGAGCGGCTGACGGCGTTGATCCGTCCACGCTTTCAGGACGGCCACCCGCCGTACCAGCCCTTCGTCAAACGGCCGCTGCGACCAGAGGAACAGGTCGTAGACATCCTTGGCCGAGCCACCCCGACGGCGGTTGCAGGCCATGATTTTCTCCCCGATCATCTCGTAGGGATCGAGACCGTGAAGGCGCGGCGGCGGGAACTCGACTCGGGCGAAGTAGGTCTGTTCCTGCAGGACGAGATCGACCGGATCAAGGATCGGGGTGAGCCGGTAGCTGATCTGCAGTTCGAAGTTGCCGGTGCCGTTGTCGTGCGAGTAGATGACTTTGCCGCTGAAGTTGTCGTCCTGGGAATAGCGGAAGCTGGGAATGGAGAAGGTGATTCCGTAGAAGGGGGAGTGCGCGGCGAACGCGGATTCGATCTCAGCCTCGAAGCCGTTCCTACACGTGGCGTCGAGATCCACGTCTTGTGAGAATCGTCCGGTGTGGCCGAACACGCACTTGCGTAGGGCCGTGCCACCCTTGAAGAGCAAAGGGCCGAGGCTCGTGCTCGGGGGCCGGGTTCCGATCAGTCCGCTCTGGTTTAGTAGTTCGAGCGCATAGTGGAGCACGATCTCCTTGTCCGCAACGTCGAGGCCGATCCTCTGGCTGGCCGCGTATTGGCGGACGTAGGCGACAGGGACCATCAGCGGAGAACCTCGTCCGCGATCGCGGCCAGATCTACGTTCACGACAACATTCCATTCCGGCAGCCGCTCACCGCGGGCGCCGTGTGTCTTCCGGTCTCCGAGGTACAACGCTGTTTCACCGGGCCTCGCCGTGGCTTCTTTGGTGAGAGGTTCGGGGACATCGTGACCGAGCAATTCCAGGACAGCCGCGATGCGGCGCAGGCTTGTCCGACCGTGGGACGCGTGGTCCGCGAGCCGGACGACCTCCGCCCAGTTCGCCCGGTCATGTGCGCGGTCGACGACGCGGGCGAGCCCGAGGACGCCACCGATGCGATCGGGTTGCGCGCCGGAGTCGACGAGGATCTTTTCGACCGAGGCGATCCGTAGGCGAAATCGATGCCATTCCTCCTCTGCAACGCCCTCGTCCGAGAATTTGGTGAGGTAGATCAGGGTAACCGGCTCGTCCTTCCACGCCTTAGGAGGCTTTGCTCCCACTGGGACGCACGTCTGCACGCGTCCGGGCCGGTCCGGTGTGAGCCCGCGCTCGTACGCGGCCGACTTGAATCCGACGTAATACCGCTGGTGCCAACTGCTCAGGGCGGCCCACGGATTGGGAAGGAACCACCCGCCAGTGTCGGCGAGTACCGTTTCGTATCGTCCCTGAGCAGTTCGCTTGAGCCAGCCCTTTGCCGCAAGTCGGGAGAGGGCAGAGTTGGTGACCGTGGACGACCATCCGAAAGTTTGCCGAACCTCTTCGGTAGTCACGCTCGGCCGGCGATCTGTTTCTAGCCAACCGACAAGTTCTGCCTCCCTCGTGGACAGGGTCCGGGGAGCTGGGGGGTTCTTGCTGGTCATAGTGCTCAACTATAGACGCTTATTTCAATATCTGACAGTGTCATCTCAAACTGAGCACTGTTTAATTAGAGAACATACTCGCGAAGTACACCAGTAGCTTCTATAATTGAGCATCGCCAAGGTGCTTGATTCGGAAGTGACGTCCCTCTGCGGCCCTGCCACTGTCGTCCGTAACCACGACAAACGATTGGACGGAAGTCACCTAGTCTCCTGCCCGCGAGCGTGTTCTCCGTTAACTCTGTCACCTCGTCCTCGACGAGCTCGCTCAGCCCGAAGAGGCATACCAATCGCCGCCCAGGCTGGTGGAGCGCCCAGGCCGCAACGAAGCGAGTGCAGGTGGACGTCACTTGCCACCTTGGCCCTATCTCGCATGCTCGCAAAGGCGTGGCTCATCACGTCTGGATAGGGAGGCGTCGCACCCCCGGGCTCGAAGGAGAAGACGAAGCTCTCGTCGGTCAGCTCGGTGTCGCACATCGCGGCGAGCTCGCGTTGTTCGTCCCGGAGAGCGGCGAGGACCTCGACCGTGCCGGTGTCGATGCTGAGCCGGCGAATACTCGCTCTGGTCTTCGGGCCTTTCACGATGGCGCCTCCACGCGAGGCCACGATCGACTCGTCGATCGTGATCGTCCTCGCCTCGAAATCGACGTCGCTCCAACGAAGCGCACAGGCTTCACCTCTTCTCACCCCGGTCGCCGTCACGACGCGGACGAACGCCGCCACGCGTTGGTCCTCCTCCGCACACGCTCGGAGCAATGCGGCGACCTCCGTGGCCTCAGGCGCCCGCACGACGCGATCGGCGTCCATCGACCAGTTCGGCAGCTCTGTCTCTGCGACCGGGTTCGGAAAACCCCTCCACTCCAGCGCCGTGCGAGGCGGCAGGTGCGGTTCAAGATCGCTCGCGTCTGTCGCACACTGGCTCTTGCGAGGCCATCGGCCTTCAGTTTGCGGAAGAAGCGCTCGAAGTCGTAGGCGCTCAGCTCGGAGATCTTGCGACGCCCGATCGAGCGCTCGACGTGAACCTGCCAGATGCTCTCGTAGCGGCGCGTTGTGGACGGCGAGAGGTCCTGCCAGCCGTTCAGCTTCCACGCGTCGAAGGCGGCGTTCAAGGTCGTGCTCGACGCCCAGATGTTTTCGGGATCGACCACATCCCTGGCTTGCTCGACTTCAGTTACCAAAGCGGCGAGGGCTCTTTGTGCGCCTCGTTTGTTGCCGGTGAAGCGCTCATAGCGATGTTTCACGCGTCCGGACAAGTCGCGACCGACGTAGACGCGCAGCTCGTACACGTCGGGTGCTTTCACAAGCCGCAGGCTTCCCGCCACTCAGTTCGGTGGGCCCGGCAGGGATCGAACCTGCGACCAAGGGATTATGAGTTGACTCCTGTCTGTGCCGGACCGTCTCGCATCGTCTGCTGGCGTCCTCGATCAGCCATTTGGACGGGCGGTTCTGGCTCGCATCGGGACGCCTGTGGACGGTACCGGACGAGTTCGGAAACCCAATGTTGGGTGAATGTTGGGTGGCGCCAGCCGATTTCTGGCCCTTCGGCTGTCAAATCTTAACCGCCTGAAAGAGGCAAGGCCCGATGCACGCGGCCCCAACGAATTGGCAACAGGTCTCTGGTTCGGGAGGCAGACTTTCGTCACTGCACCATGCATACCAATCACCATGAAAGTTAGCGGTACACTAACTTTCATGGCCTCTAGTACGCGCTTTGCTGGCCTTTGGGACGAGTTCCTCAGCGAAGGGCAGGTAACGCTCACCCAGGAGCAGGTTCGCGACCGCTCAGGATCTTCGCCGGGGTCGGTGCGAGTCGCCGTCGCCGAGGCGCAGCGACGGCGCCTGCTTTTCAGCCCGGTAAGGGGTCTCTACGTCCTCATCCCTCCGCAGTACCGGCACGAGGGCACCGTACCGGCCGATTGGTTCCTCGACGACCTCTGCCGTCATCTCGGCCGGAATTACTACCTTGGCTACCTGTCTGCTGCCGCCCGTCACGGCGCTGCGCACCAAGCGGCCCAGGTAACCCAGACAGTCGTCGACCGTTCGGTGATCGACAGAACGTCCGGGCCGAGGCTGCGTTTTTATACTGATGCCCAGATGAAGAAATGGCCGGTGGCGATGGCGACTGGTCCCACCGGGTCCCTTCGGGTCGCGACGCCGGAGACGTGTGCTTTCGACCTCGCCCAGACCCCGGGTCGAGGGGGCGGCGTCGGCAACGTGGCAACTGTCTTGCGTGAGCTCACCCTTGACGCCGACAGACTCGCCGAGCAGACGTCGCAACGGTCGCGGGCGGCTACGCGCCGACTGGGGTTTCTACTCGAGAGCGTCAAGAGCGACGTGGAACTGAGCGCGCTCGAAGAGTCCGCCAAGGGAGACCGGAACCGCACGCTGCTTAACCCAAAAGGAGGGGCCCACGGCGCGATTGACCGACGGTGGCAGGTGATAGTGAATGTCGCAGTGGAGCCCGACGAGTGATTCCGCCGCCGGTCCTCACTCAGTGGCGTCGCCAGCATCCTTGGTCGACCGAAGAGCAAGTAGAGCAAGACCTTTTGCTCTCACAGCTGGCGATCCTCCTCGCCAGCCACGACGAGCTTGGCCGTTGCCTCGTGTGGCGCGGCGGCACATGTTGGCACAAGCTTCACCTGCCAAGAGCGAGGAGATACTCGGAGGATCTCGACTACGTGCTCGTCGGCCGCGCCGGACCGACCGGCTGGCTCGTTGACGCCATCCGGTCGGCGGTCGTAGCGAGCCCTCTCAAGGAGGTGAGTCGCAACGTCGTGCACGGGAGCGTAAAGGTTCTGCTGGAGGGTGAGGCCAATTCTGGAGTTCCGCTGCGGGTCAAGATCGAGGTCAACACCGACGAGGTTCCGCCGGCACTTGCCCTAACCCGGATTGCTCACCGCGTCGACACGCGTTGGTGGTCGGGCGAAGCCGAGATACCGACCTTCCAGCCCGGCGAGCTCGTGGGGTCGAAGTTCCGTGCCCTTGCGCAACGACGAAAAGGGCGCGACTTGTGGGACATGTGGCTCGCCCGCCGGGAACTCTGGATCACCGATACCGACCTAGCCGTTGCGGGTGACCACTATCTGAGTGCTTGCCGTGTATCGCCGGCAACGTTTCGTCAGCGCCTTGCGGCGAACGCGACGGACCAGCAGTTCCGTGACGATCTCGAACTGCTCGCAGTCGACGGACTGGCTGAGTACGAGGTCCATCATGCGGCGACCGAGTTGATCCTTTGGAGTGACCAGAATCTGGATCCGCTTTACGATGCCCGACGCTCGGCGACGGCCATCGATCGCGAACGCGCCAAATGGGCACGCAACGGCTGGGCACCTGGCAACCTACGGTGTCCTCATTACGACCTCGCAACAGGCGCCGCGATTCGTTGCCCGTACTGGTACCCGCCTCGTGGCAGGTGTCCCGGCCATGCTGAAAGCTAAGAGGAGCTGGATCTGACGACCAACGACCGCTCGGGTGAACGTCGCCCAGACGACGACCTTGCTGAACGAGTCGCGGAGCTTGAGGCGGAGAACCGTCGCCTGCGTGATCTTCTCGGCCTGGGGCGCGAAGACCGTGCCGCACCTGTAAGTGCTTGGGAGCCGACTCTGTTTCCGGCGGACCGTCCAGCCTTGGCCTCGGGTGTGACGCAACGCTCTTCGTCGCAGCAAAAGGTCGAGCTGTTCCGAGCATTATTCCGAGGCCGAGACGACGTCTACGCGCTGCGCTGGGAGAACGTTCGGACCGGCAAGTCGGGGTGGGGGCCGGCGGTCAGGGGCGGATGGTCGAACAGTCGCAAACCCGACAGGGAGCTGTTGTCCCTGAACGGAGAGGTGACCGCGGGCCATCTCTCCGGGACGATCAGTGTCGGCCTTTATCCCCTGATGGGTGACGATTCGTGCTTCTTGTTGGTGTGCGACTTCGATGGCGCGGGATGGACGCTTGACGCTCTTGCCTACCTCGATGCCGCGCGAACCGCCGGCATTCCCGCTGTGCTCGAGCGGTCTCGATCCGGAGATGGCGGTCACGTCTGGGTCTTCTTCAGCGAGCGGGTACCCGCCAGTTCGGCTCGACGGCTCGGCGCGCACCTCCTGCGCGAAGCCATGACCGTTCGGGCAGAGATCGACCTCGTGAGCTACGACCGGCTTTTTCCGGCCCAGGACTTTCTACCGAGGCAGGGCTTCGGTAACCTCATTGCTCTCCCGCTTCAGGGCGAATGTCGCAACAAGGGGACGACCGTATTCCTCGACCCATCGACGCTGGACCCATACCCGGACCAATGGGAGTTCTTGGCGTCTGTCGACCGCCTGAGTCGCGAGGCCGCGCTCGCGCTCGCCGAGACCCTCGGCGATGTGCCAGTAGGCCCGGACGCGCGTAGCTACCGCCGTCCCACTCGCGCCCCGGGTTCGCCCCCTCCGCCTGCGTCGATACGGGCGTTGGCTTCCGCGATGCTGGCGGTGGACCGCATCGGGCTGCCACCGTTCTTGCTGGCCGCGCTAAAGCATGTCGCGTCATTGCACAATCCCGACTTCTACGAAAAGGAGAGGAACCGGTTTTGGACTGGCAACACGCCACGGCTCATCCGCTGCTACCGAGAGACGCTCGACCAGCTGCTACTCCCGAGGGGCGTTCGTCCTCAAGCTGAAGCGATCGCGACCGAGGCCGGGAGTCGGCTCGAGATCATCGAGGCATATGACTCGACAGAAGCGGTCGAGTACGAGCCGCTCGCGACTCTTCGCCCGGACCAGCAGACCGCCGTTGATGCACTTGTAGCTCACGAGCAAGGCGTACTTGTTGCGCCGCCAGGAGCCGGGAAGACCGTTATTGCGTGTGCGCTAATCGCTCTTCACCGTGTGCCCACTCTGGTGATCGTCGACCGCCAGCCCCTCATCGAACAATGGCAAGACCGTTTGACCACATACCTCGGTCTCGAAAAAAAGCGCGTCGGACAGATCGGTCCGACGCGAAAGGCGAGCGGTGTGGTCGACCTGGCGATGGTTCAAAGTCTTGCCCGCCGAGACGACCTCGCGGAGGTAACGGCCTGCTACGGACTCGTAGTTGTCGACGAGTGCCACCACGTTCCGGCCGTTACGTTCGAGCGCGCAGTTGGCCGAATGCCTGTGCGCCGATGGCTCGGTCTGACGGCAACACCATTTCGACGAGACGGACTTCAAGCCATGATGACGATGCAGTGTGGTCCAATACGGCACCGGATGCAGGAACCGTTTGGGAGTCAGCTGTTGCAGCGAGAGCTTGTCGTCCATCAGACTGCTCACGCTGAGGGCCCGGGTTTGCACTTTCAGGAGACACTTCGGGGCGTTGTGACCGACGCCAGTAGGACGAGGTTGATCTGCGACGACGTTTCGACTTCGGTCAACGAGGGACGAAACAGCCTCGTGCTCACCCGTTGGACTGAGCATCTCGACGCGATCGTGGAGGATCTCGCGACTCGCGGGATCACTGCCCATGTGCTCCAAGGGGGCATGAGCAAGAAAGCCAGACGGGCGGTCGTCGATCGACTCGCTCAGCCTGGGCTGGTTGGCACCGTCCTCGTCGCTACCGCTAGCTTCCTAGGCGAGGGATTCGATTGCCCGGCACTGGACACTGTCTTTCTGGCCTTCCCCATCAAGTTCAAGGGGAGCATCGTCCAGTACGTTGGTCGGATCCTACGACCGACACCCGACAAGGCACGCGTTGTCGTGCACGACTACGTCGACGTCGAGGTTCCGGTGCTCGCGCGGATGTATCGCGAGCGTGCCCGCGGATACATGAGCCTTGGCTTCACTGCACCTAAGAAACCACCGAATCGGTAAGTCGTCGTCCGACTCGGAGTGGCGCCAGGAGGAAGATCGAGAAGAAGAGTCTCCAGTGAAGTCCAGCGGGATTCTCTCAACTCGGACTCTCGTATCTGTTCACACCAGGATCTGTCTCCGGGACTCGTTGGGATTCTCCGGGATTGTTCTCTGGGGATTCTGGGGTCTCTGGGACTTTATTGGGCGAATGTTGGGTTGGAGGTGTGGGGAATCCGGTCTAATAATTAGGCTCTGACCTGCGGCTTAATCGGTGGGCCCGGCAGGGATCGAACCTGCGACCAAGGGATTATGAGTCCCCTGCTCTGACCACTGAGCTACGGGCCCGTGCTGGATGTTCACACGCCACTGGCTGAGCCTTCCCTCGGGCTCTCGTGTATGCAGGAACGCTACTCGGCACAGTCGTCCGGCAGACCAACCCGATCTTGTCCAGGGTCTTCGAAGCGATCCGCTGATCACGCTTGATCTGGCACATCGAGACCTCCTCGACGAGGAGCTTTCCGCGGATCTCAGTCCACATCTCCATGTCGGCGTGCACCCTGTCTCCTGTTTCCCCACCCAGCTCAAGGCGAGAAGCCCGAGGGGCAGGGCGAGCGCGCCCAGAGATGGTCGGGTGCTCCTGTTTTCGATCAGCGTGAAACGGTTGGCAGGTGCACCTGTTCTCGATCAGCACTTACATCGGCACGACATCGCCTGATACTGTCCCGCGAAATGAGTGCCGAGGCTCCCAGCGGCGACGGACGCGCAGCACCCGACGCCGCCAGCCCGACCGCACAAAGTCCTTCCGGCGGGTTGCCGAGTTCGCATGACGAGCCCGGCTGGGGCGCCTCTCCTGCAGTCGACACCTCCACGTCGCCGCCGGGCAGCCCGCCAAAGCGGTCTGGGATCCGGCACATCGGACCGCCGGTGCTGTGCATCCTCGTCTACAGCGTTCTCGCCGCTTTCACCTACGGCGTGCACCCCCCGGCAACGAGCGCCACTCTGCCTCCGTGCGCTTGCGGTGACATCTCGTCCCAGGTTTGGTTCCTTGCGTGGCCGGCCTACGCCCTCTCGCACGGCCTCAACCCCTTCTATTCGAGCTGGGTCGACTACCCCCACGGGGTCAACCTGATGAACAACACGGCCTCCCCGCTTCTCGGAATCGTCTTCACCCCGATTACGCTCATCTTTGGCGCCCTGTCGGCGTTGAGCCTGCTGATGCGGTTGGCATTGGCGCTCTCCGGCATTTCGATGTGCCTCGTGTTGCGGCGTTGGACCGCATGGTGGCCGGCGGCGTTCATCGGAGGCCTCCTCTACGAGTTCTCTCCGTTCATGGTCGGGCAGTCGCAGAGCCACCTCTTCCTGACCTTTGTGCCCTTGCCTCCGATCATGATGGCCCTCTTCGACGAGCTCGTCGTGCACCGCCGCCACCTCATTCGTAACGGCATCCTCCTGGGTGTCGTTATCGCTGCCCAGGTGATGATCTCGCCCGAGATCATGGTCATTTCGCTGATCGCCGCCGTGTGCGCCCTCATCGTGATGACCATCCGTCACGCGGTGGCCGCCCGTGAGCGGATCAGGGATCTCCTTCGCGGCTTCGCCACAGCCGCGACGACGACGGTGATCCTTGCCGCCTACCCGATCTGGATCTATTTCCGCGGGCCCTACCACGTGGTCGGTCCACCCCACCCGATTTCCGCTCTCGTGCAGTACCACTCCTATCCGGCCTCGCTCATCTACCCGACGAGTCTGCAGCGCTTCGGGTTCGGCAGCTGGCTTGCCAAGGGAACGGCGCTGGCCAGGAGCAATACCGTCGAGCACACGACCTACGTCGGCATCCCCCTTCTGGTGCTCTTGGCCTTCATCGTGATCCGATGCCGGAGGGTCGGCCGCGTGCAGCTGTTGTTCCTCGTCGCCCTCGGCGGCTGGGTGTTCACGCTCGGGCAAGGGACCCGCAGGATCAAGCTTCCCTTTGACCTCATCTTGAGGATCCCAATCCTCAACGGCGCCTTCGACCTGCGCTACTCGTTTCTCATGTATCTCGGGATCGCCGTCGTGCTCGCCATAGGACTCGACCGGATGCGAAGCGAAGGCATCTTTGCGAACCTCGCCAGGTCGCGCCCGACCAAGGCGCCGACCGGCGAAGCAGCCGGCGCTCCAGTGGTTTCCCGTCGATGGTCGCAACGCCAGCTCGACCGACCGGTTGCGTGCCTTGGGATCGCTGTTGTCGCCCTCGCCCCGCTCCTCCCGGCGCTACCGTACCGATCGACCCCGTCCGAGGTGCCGGTGCTGTTCACGGCGGCGAACTCACCGCTCAAGTCGGGAACCGTCGTGCTCTCCTACCCGCTGCCCATCACCTACGGGTACGCGGGCCCGAACGACCAGGCGCTGCTGTGGCAGTCCGCCGCCCGTATGCGCTTCAAGTTGATCGCCTTCAGGGGTGCGGTCGCCGGACCGACGGGCCGCCCGATCCAAGGTGCGGCCATGTTGTTGCCGCCCTTTGAGGCCGAGCAGGTCCTCGTGTGGGGGCTTTACGGCAAGCCGAGTCCTCCTCCGGCGAGGGATGCTTCCACTGCCAAGGCGATCCAGATCTTTCTCAAGACCTATGGCGTAGGCGCAGTCACCGTTGTGCCATGGGGGCCTCGTACCAACGCCGTGCTCGCGTACTACGCGGCGGCGCTGCAGGTGCCGCCGGTCAAGTTCGGCGGTTCCTACATCTGGCCTGACGTGCAGCTGGATCTCAGGAGGCTTGGTCTCGTAGCCGGTTGACGAAGCGGCTCGTCGGCTCCGGCCGAGGCATGATCTCCACAGGAGCAGCCCCTGCTGACCCCTCTTCGATCTGCGGTGGCACACCGCCCGACTCGTGCTCGGCCCGTGCACGGAGGCGGATGTGGGGCAGTTGACTGCAATCCTTCCGGGCGACCTGGAGATGGCACCGAGGAGCTGGAGGGGACCGATCTTGCCGAGCACGACGTCGCCGAGTCGTCGTCCTGGTTGGTGCGCGGGGCGCGCCGCCACGGGGTGCCACCTGTTCTCAGCGTTGCCCACGCGATCGGGCTAAGTCTGGTGCGTCGGCCATCGTTGTCGGGTTTGGCTCGACTCCCTTCGGGCGTTACCTGACGTCCACGGCTATCTTCGGCTCGAGCCTGCGGAGCGGGCCTGGCGGGGAAGCTCGCGCAACGAGCGAGGGGCCGACAGTCGCCGTCGCCGGAGCCGCTGGACTCGTGGCCCTTGGCTACGCGGCAACTTTCGCGAACACCCTCGCGGTTCCGCCGCCGGCCTAACTCGCCGTGAATCTGGCGGCATGGTTCGAGGATCACCGTCTCAAGAGAGGGATCGGTGGCTACTCGAGCTCATCGATCGTGGCTGTGGAGTTCTCCGAGGCCGTCATGATCCGCCCGCCTGTCACGCGTCTCGACAGTCTGCACATCGCCCGATACATGAAGGAACCGAGCTCGTTGTGGCACGTGGGAGGTTTCGAGTTCCTCGTCTACAACGCGGTCTTGGCATGGGCAGACGTCGACGCGCGGTCCGCCCAAGCGTCGTTCGGGTCGCCGCGTCACGTCGCTGTCGTCGGTCCCTACGATGTAATGACCTGGGCACACGACCTCTCGCCCCGCGCTGACGGCAGTCCAGGCTGTCGATGAGCCGATAGCTGGCCTGTTGGTCTCGGCTACGACGCCAGGCGCACGGGGCATCAACAGGAGCGCCCCGTCGCAGGACCTTGCAGCTCCGGGGGAGAGACTCGAACTCTCAACCGCACGATTACCAGTCGCTCATCGCCTGTGAGGTCTGCCGAGTCTGGAAGTGTTTGCGCAGGTCAGGCTAGGTGCGCCCTCGGCCCTCGTGGGGTCTAGAAAGGCTACGCGTCGATGTCGACGGTATCCGCGCCGAGACGGAGACAGCGAGCAAAGGTCGCCTGGCCGTGCCGGTGAAATGGTGTCGGCAAGATCGGTCGTAGTCGGAGCGTCATTCGTGACTGCGACACCGAGCGCGAGTGCCCAAGTCGCCGTCGTCGAACCAGGTAGCGCCGCCTACGATCGGCTGCAAGAGTATTGATATGACGTCTGATGACCAAATGGGTGACCAGGGCAGGGCGACCTGCAAGCTCTGGCATGAAACGTAAGTCACCTACGCGACCGCGCAAGTCGGGCTACCTGTTCGTCGCTCCGTATGTCGTGCTGCTCGTGGCCGTCGGAATCTATCCGGCGGGCTACGTGGTCCATCTGGCGCTGACGTCGCTGACTGGCCACTTCACTGGGCTCGGCAACTTCATAGACGCCACCCACAACTCCGAGTTCGTGCCGGCGTTCGAGAACATCATCAAATTCTTGGGGATCTGGCTCACAGCGCTCGTCGTTTTCGTCGTCAGCCTGTCGCTGATGCTGCATTCATTGAATGAGCGCGTTGGCGCCGCTTTTCGTTTCGTGCTGTACCTTCCGGCAGCGCTTGCCGGCTCGGCAAGCGTGATGCTCTGGCTGTTCATGCTGCAACCGGGTAAGAGTCCGTGGGGCTTCGTGTTGAGCTGGCTCGGCTACCACACGCTCGGCGACTCGCTCGCGCCAGCCCACCTCCCGGTGATCTTCGCACTGATCGCGTTCTGGAGCGGTGCCGGGAGCTGGATCGTCGTCATGCACGGCGCACTAGCGACAATTCCCGAAGAGGTACTCGAGAGCGCGAGACTCGACGGCGCAAGAGCATGGCGCACCGCGGTCAACATCAAGCTGCCTTTGATAAAGAAATGGATCGCCTACATGGTGATCGGCGCGTTCGCCGCCGGGTCGCAGCTGTTCGCCGAACCGCAGCTCATTAGTGAGGCTACGGGCGGGATCGCGAATCAGGCCTGGTCGCCTAACCAGCTCGCTATCTTCCTTGCGTTCCACTACGACTACTTCAACTACGCGGCTGCGATCTCCGTCGACTTGCTCGTGGTCGCCGTGATCTGCGCGGCCGTCATCCTGTTACGCACCGGCTTGTTTGACGTCGGCCACTGATGCTCTCTCATGCGAATTCGGCCGCGCGACGGACTTCGACGGGCCAGGTTGTTATGTACGTCCTGCTCGCACTCTTTGCGGTGTTCTTTGCCGTGCCCATCATCTGGCTCGTCTTCGAGGCGATCGGCGTCCACCTAGGACTGATCGGCGGCAACCTAGGACTGTGGCTGTTCAACTCGACGGTCTACTCTGTGGCGGGGGCTGCGATCGCCATCGCAGCATGCATTCCCGCTGGTTACGCCATTGCGACGCACGAGTTTCCTGGTCGACGTGCGCTCTTGATCCTCACGATGCTCGTAATGCTGATCCCGACCAGCGCGCTCGTGTTGCCGCTCTTCCTCGAGGCAAACGAGGTGCATCAGCTGACGAGGAGGTTGACCCAGGTGTCGTAGAAGTTTGAGTGGCGGTCCTCCGCCTCGGCCCCGCCGTGAGGCAGGCTCGGGGTGTCAACCAACCAAGTTGAGGAACGGAGGACCACCAGTGAGTCAAGCATCACACAACCAGCCGCGCGCCGCGAGCCGCCCGCGTCTCATACCAGAGCTCGGCCTCGTCGACCTGGCCGATACGACGCTCGAAGAACGCCTGGCGGGAAAGCTGAACGAGCAGCTCGAGCTGTTCGCCTGTCGCATGCGACAGGGTCTGCTCGCCGCGTCGGTGGCGATCGGCCTCGAGGTCATGGACGAGCTCATCGATGCCGAGGTGACCGATGCCGCCGGGCCGAAGGGAAAGCACGACCCCGGTCGCTCCGCCTATCGCCACGGCACCGAGGCGGGCAAGGTGACCCTCGGCGGCCGGCGGGTCCCTGTCGTCCGCCCGCGGGTTCGGACCGTGGCTGACGACGAGAACGGCCAGGACCACGAGGTGCGCCTCGAGTCTTACGACACCTTCGCGAAAGTCGACCTGCTCGCTGGCCACATGGTCGAGTGCCTGATGGCCGGGCTGTCGGGTCGGCGTTATGAGGCCGCCCTCGAACCCGTCGGCTCCGAGATCGAACAGACGGCATCGGGAACCAAGCAGTCCTCGGTATCACGGCGCTTTGTCACCGTGACCGGCGAACGCCTCGCCGAGTTCAGGACCCGGCCCCTCGACGCACAACGCTGGCTCGTCTGCTTCATCGACGGCTTCGACTTCGCCGAGCACACCATGGTCGGGGCGCTCGGCGTCACGGCCGACGGCACGAAGGTCCCGATCGGCCTCGCGGAGGGCTCGACGGAGAACGCGACTGTCGTGAGAGGCCTCGTCTCTTCGCTTCGCGACCGGGGACTCGACGCCACCGACGGGATCTTGTTCGTGCTCGACGGCGCCAAAGCGCTTCACAAGGCGGTGCGGGACGTCTTCGGCGACAACGCCGTCATCGCTCGGTGCAGAGTCCACAAAGAGAGAAACGTCATGGACTACCTGGTACAAGCCGAACGACCCTGGGTGCGCCGAAAGCTCCGGGCGGCCTGGGCGAACCCGGACGCGGCGCAGGCCGAGGCGGCGCTTCGGGCGCTCGCTTCCCAGCTCGACAAGGTGAACCCCGATGCCGCGGCGAGCCTTCGCGAGGGGCTCGTCGAGACGCTGACGGTCACCCGACTCGGCGTCACGGGTTCGTTGTTGAAGACCGTGATGGGGACCAATCCGATGGAGTCCATGATCGAGATCGTGCGCGACCACGCACGCAACGTGAAGCGCTGGCAGCCGGGCGACATGAGGCTGCGCTGGGCGGCCGCCGGCATGTTAGAGGCCTCCAAGCAGTTCCGCCGGGTAAAGGGCTACCGGCAGTTGCCGAGGCTCGCCGCAGAGCTTCGCCACGCCGTCGGATCCGACGCCAAGCAATCAACCGGGAGCGAAGATGCCGTCGCGTAACGACAGCCGTAACGATAGGGTCGCCCCCTGCCCGGCCTGCGGCCAGCCGTTCGTCCCCACGGGTCGGCGCCAGTGGTGTTCTGACGCGTGCCGCCAAGCTGGTTGGCGGCGCCGTCACCCGGCCCCGGCGGCGCCCGAGGTCGCGCTTGTGCCCCCGCCACGGCCCACACGAGAGATCACCGTGTACGAGTGCCCCGCCTGCGAGGCCCGCTACCTCGGCGAGCAGTACTGCAGCGACTGCCGAGGCTTCTGTCGTCGCATTGGGCCAGGCGGAACCTGTCCCCACTGCGACGAGCCTGTCGCCATCAACGACCTCATCGTTGCTACAACGTGACCGTATGATCCATCAGGAGGCCGTCACGAAGTTCCACGACCAGCGGGTCAACCTCCTGACGAGCCCGTTGGCGGTCATCGTGCCTTACGGCCTGTTCCCGTTCGGCGTCTACCTGTCCTACCTGTACTTCCACACCGAGCGCTTCAATGTCCTGTTTCAGACGGCGCGCACGGACGGTAGCAACGAATGGCAGGTGTTCCGGCACATTGCCGTTCCTCTTTCGAAGCCAGTCGCAGCGCTGATCGTGTTTCTCAACATTGTCGCGAGCTGGACAAACTTCTTCCTGCCGTGGGTCATGTACTGGTCGACCGACACGACCAACCGCTATCCCTTGCCGCTTGGCATCGCCCTTCAGCTGTTCAGTGGCGAGACGTCCGGGGAGTACCTCGGTGTTGTTCAGCTGCACACGAGCTGGCCGCCGAGCGCGATCGCGTTCTTGCTCTTGGCGACGATCGCCCCCGTTGTCGTCGTCTTGGTCCTCGCGCGGCGGTGGATCGGGTCTGGTCACTTCCAGGGCGTGTTCCGCTAAAGCTCATGGCGGTGGTTCCGGGCAGCTGCATGGTCATTGACGAAGAAGCCAACTACCGAGCATCGGGGGTGTATCAGCGAAAGGTAAGTCTCAACATCGAAAGGCCAGGTAGACGTGCATATTGTGTGGGCGGTTAGCTGCAAGGAAGCCACGCCGGCAACGCCAGGATTCGATGTCACGGGGCTCGGCCGCGAAGGGTTCATGGTGAGCGAGGATGAGTTACCGCGCCCCGTCAACCTCCAACTCTTGATGTGTTACCTGAAACGGAGACGGCAAGGTCGTAGAACTGCTCGGACTCGTCGGTAGAGTCGCTCTCGAAACTTCGCGTGGGTCCTCCTGCTTGCTCGCGGCTTGCGCCGTGGCGAGCTGTGCGGGCTCACGTGGTCCGCCACCGACCCGGACGCGGGGACACTGCGCATCGAGACAACGCGCACAGTCGTCGAGAGCAAGCCCTCGCTCTCGCGCCCAAAAACGACGGCTGGGCTCCGGTCGATCCCGATCGACGCCCGTCGCGCTCCTCAGAGCGCACCGGCGCCGCCAGGCTGCCGAGAAGTTGGCAACCGGCCCCACCCACGAAGACAGCGGCCTTCTTCTCGCCGACGAGCTCGGACGGCCCTACCACCCGGAGTGCATCTCAGGATGGTTTGACACGAAGGCCGCCGAAGTGGGCCTCCCGCGTATCAGGTTGCACGACACGAGACATACAGCAGCGACCCTCATGCTGGCAAACGGCACGCCAGTGAAGGTCGTCTCCAAGGTTCTCGGTCACGCGTCAGTTACGACCACCCTTTCGATCTACGCGCACGTACGGCCTGGCATGGCACAGGAGGCCGGGGCCCGGCTCAGTGCGAGCCTGCTCGGACGAGGTTCCCGATCTGCGTTGAGGCGCAGCGTTGACCTTCGTCCCCGCGCTGACCATCATCCGTCACTCTTGGGTTTGATCGCCTTCGGTCTCAACCCGGACGCCGCGAAATTTCCCGTCGAACCTGTCATGCAACTTGTCGATGCCCCGCTTCACCGCGACCTCAATGAGGTAGGCAGCCAGGTTTCCTCCCGTGCCACCGAGAACGGCGATAACTATCAGCTCAGGGGCGCTGACGCCCCCGTTGCGTCGCTCTTTCAGCTACTCACAGGTGCCCTCGAGGCCTTCATCCCGTAGGCAGCCAGCCAGCGCCGCTGCGGTTCGTTCGTTGCCTTGGTGCACGACACGGATCATCGCGCCCTCTTTGCTGTCAGATCCGCTGACATTCCGCTGACATGGCTGGCGTCAGTAGGTCCGGGAGCAATCAGATAGTGCTCCGACATGGCCCTTTGCAGCTCCGGGGGAGAGACTCGAACTCTCAACCACACGATTAACAGTCGCGTGCTCTGCCGATTGAGCTACCCCGGAAATCAGCGCGAAGCCTATCCGGGCTGACGGTCCTTGCCAGACGACTTGCCGAATGCCTCTTCAGAGGCCACGCCAGACGCCACCTCAGAGGCCTCCCGGACCCTTGGCCGGTGAGCTCGCCCTGGCAGGCACGTCGCGCTGGCGAAGCTTGGACGTGCGAGGTAAGAAGGACAGATGCGGTTCAGGACCGGGTTCGTTCTAGGGTGCGCAGCCGGTTTCTACCTGACCCAGAAGGCGCGCCGACTCCGGGCACCGCTTGCGGGCCGCAGCCCTCTCACTTCGCCCGCGTCGGACTGGCTGGGGCGCAACGGCCCAGGCGTGCACGCGGCTGAGTTGAGAGCCGAGAAGATTCTCGCACTGGGCGACCTGGCTCGGGAAAGGGCAAGCGACCTGCTGCGCGGCCCGGTTGGGAACCTTGCACGCGAACGGGTCATTGCCCGGTTCGAGAGCGCGATCGCGTCTCAACGCGCGGAGGCGACGAGAGGGACCTGAGCGCCGGTGGCTTGGCTTCAGTCGCCTTCCACGTAGTCCCGAAGTGGGCGTGACACCATCGGGTGACGCAGCTTCGCCAGCGTCTTCATCTCGATCTGACGGATGCGCTCGCGGGTGACTCCGAAGATCTGCCCGACCTCCTCAAGGGTCCGGATCTGTCCGTCGTCCAAGCCGAAACGAAGTCTCACAACTTCTTGCTCGCGTTCGCTCAATTCCGATAGCGCCCGTTTCACGGCCTCGTTCAGCAGCATTCGCGTCGCTGCGTCGACGGGCACCTCGGCAGTGTGATCCTCGATGAGGTCCGAGAGGCTGAAGTCCTCCTCCTCGCTGATCGGTTGTTCCAAGGAGATCGTGTCCTGACTGATCCGCTGGAGCTCCCGCACCCTTTCGATCGGGTATTGCGCCCGAGCGGAGATCTCCTCGACCGTCGGCTCACGGCCGAGCTCCTG
Organism: uncultured Acidimicrobiaceae bacterium; assembly: GCA_963841155.1. GTDB lineage: Bacteria > Actinomycetota > Acidimicrobiia > Acidimicrobiales > Bog-793 > Fen-455. The sequence goes on from CAWJBM010000004.1 coordinate 581,695, forward strand.
GGACAGTTGGCGTTGCGTGCGCACGATCTTGTTGATCGTCTCGACCATGTGGACGGGGATCCGGATCGTGCGCGCCTGGTCGGCGACGGCCCGGGTGATGGCCTGGCGGATCCACCATGTGGCGTACGTGGAGAACTTGAAGCCACGGCGATAGTCGAATTTCTCGACGGCGCGCATCAGCCCGAGATTGCCTTCCTGGATGAGGTCCAAGAACGCCATCCCGCGATTGCGATAGCGCTTCGCGATCGAGACCACCAGTCGCAGATTTGCCTCGATGAGGAGGTCCTTGGCTTCCGAGCCCTCGTGGATGGCCCGTTCGACGGCTCGGCGCTCCTCGAAGGGAATCTTGTCGAAGGTGCCCGATGCCCTTCGGGCGGCCAGCTCTGCAGCCGCGTCTTGGCCGGCTTCGATCTTCCGTGCGCAAAGAACCTCGAGCTCGGGCGACAGCAGCGAGACGCGTCCGATCTCCTTCAGATAGGCGCGAACGGGATCAGTCGTCTGTGCGTCGCCGTTTCCACCCGCGAGTGCCATCGGCATGGAGACCAGACGCGGACGTGGCATGCGGCCGGCCACGCCGTTCCGGTTCGAGCCGTCGTGCGGCGATGCGTCGGCTCCAAGGCTGTCAAGGTCTCCCAGGAGCGGTTCGAGCGGTTCGAGCGGGTCAAGCGGCAAGAGCGGTTCGGGCGGTTCGGGCGGTTCGGGTTCGCAGACATCCGCGGCCCCATTAGTCGCGTTGTTGCCAGTAGTGGAGCCTGTGACCCTGGATTTGGGCGTTTGCTCGCTCGTGCCGGTCATCTCGCCTCCAGATAGCGCTGCAACAGCCACGCTACCAATCGATTTGCAGCGTCACTCACGGCAGGTGAAGTCCGGTCGGCCGTGCCCGGCTCTTGCATGATCTCCAATTCGGACTTTAGCCAGGTAATGGCGGCGCCGGTCGCGGCAAGCCGGCTCGTGTCGCCCTCGGCGCCGGCCTGGCGGGCCTCGGCCGTGATCTCGTCGAGTGCTACCTGGGCCGCGGAGCGGGCCAGGGCGGCCACGGTCTGATCGGGGTTGGCGTCGGGCTCGGTCACGGCGAGACGCCGAAGCAGATCCGCCACCTCGTCGTCTGCGCTCTCGATTGCGTCGTGCAGGCTCGCCGAGCCAGTGAGAGCCCTGAGCGCAGCACGCTGGAGCGGATCGGCGAACAGCGCCTCGTTCAGCCGCCCGGCCATGGCCTGTGGCTCGCGGACCGCAAGCACGAGCGCGTCCCTGCCGGCGCGCTCACCCGAGGGAACGCGGCCCGAGCCCCGCCGCGCCTTGGAGCCAGGTCCGGCCGGTCGAGTTACGCCCCCCGACTGCTCCCAGCTGTCCTCGGTGTCCGGTTCCCACGGTGGCTCCGCGTTTGCTGGTTGGGGCTGCCCGCCTGCGGCAGTCCGTCTGGTCTCGCCGGGAGTCTTGTGACTCGACGCCTCGCAGGCCCGGACGAGTGCTTCCAGGCGAGGTCGCAATCGCTCGGGGTCTTGCCTGGTCAGGTCCGACACGGTAACGAGGAATTGATCGCGTACCAGTTCATTGGGGTGCTCGGCGACCATCGCGAGAGCGGCTTCGGCCGCGTTGGCCCGGCCTTCACCGGTCCTGCGCTCGCTCGAGGCCAGCGCCCGATCCACCCTGAAGGAGAGAAACGTCTTCGCATGCTCGACCGCATCTTTCAGAGCCTGCGGTTCGCGCATTGCGAGGTCCGCCGGATCGCTGCCCGGGGGAAGGGCGGCAACGGCGACTTCCAGCTCGTGACGTTTCTCCCATTCGTAAAAGCGAGCAGCAGCGGACTGGCCGGCCGTGTCGGCGTCGAACGCGAGGACCACTCGTTTCGCAAATCGCCCGAGCAGGCGGAAGTGCTCCTCGGTCAGCGCCGTCCCACAGGTGGCCACGGCTCGCGGTAAGCCGGCGGTAAAGAAGCCGATGACGTCTGTGTAACCCTCGCAGGCGATCACTTCGCCGGCTTGAACGACGGCGTGTTTGGCCCAGTTGAGGCCGTAGAGGGTGCGTTTTTTCGAGTAGATGGGTGTCTCGGGCGAGTTGCGGTACTTCGGGCCGGCCCCCTCGCCGGCGCCCGGGAGGATCCTGCCCCCCAGCCCGATCGCCTTGCCCGCCGGGTCGAAGATCGGGAAGATGACCCGACCCCGGAAAGCGTCCCGCAGCCCGCTCTGGCCCTGGTGGGCGAGCCCTGCCTTGACGAGCAGATCTGCGGGGGCCCGGATCGCCCCCACGAGCGACCTGCCAGTCTCGGGTGCCCAGCCCAGGCCGAACTGGCGCACGGTCTCGCCCTTGTAGCCCCGCGACCGCAGGTATTGTCGTGCGTGCTTCGCGTCCGGTCGGCTCAGCAGCTCCTCGTGGTAGAACGCGACCGCCTGCTCCATGACGCCGAGCAGCGCCCGGCGCCCTTCGCGGTCGGACTGGTCCTTGCCGCCGGTGTCGTGACGGATCGTGATCCCGGCTCGTTCAGCTAGGCGCTCCACTGCTTCCACAAAGTCGCAGCCCTCGATGTCGCGCAGGAAGGTGATCGCGTCCCCGGACACCTGGCACCCGAAGCAGTAGTAGAGGCCTTCCTCGGCGTTGACCGAGAACGATCCCGTCTTCTCAGCATGAAACGGGCACAGTCCGACATAGCGCCTTCCAACCCGCTTGAGCGGCGTGTACTCCCCGATCAGGGCGAGGATGTCTGTTGCGGCGCGGACCTCCGCCACGTCCTCGTCGGGAATCGCCATTGCTTGGACGGTACCGCGGCTCGAGCGCGGGCGCGCTTACGGGCCGCGTCTTGCTTGGTTGGAGCCGACCTCTCGCTACGCCGAGGCTTGTGCCGCCTTCTCCGCGTCGATCGCCAGCACGGCGTGGGCCGCGGCGAGTCGTGCAACCGGTATCCGGAACGGTGAGCAGCTGACGTAGTCGAGGCCCGCCCTCGCGAAGAAGTCGATCGAGGCCGGGTCGCCACCGTGCTCGCCGCAGACGCCGATCTTGAGGCCCGGACGGGCGGCCCGCCCGCGTTCGACGGCGATCCGAACCAGCTCGCCCACGCCGGCGACGTCGACGTTCTCGAACGGGTTCGCGCTGAGCAGGCCTTGGCTCAGGTAAGCGGCCATCATTCTGCCCTCGACGTCGTCGCGGCTGAAGCCGAAGGTCATCTGGGTGAGGTCGTTCGTCCCGAACGAGAAGAAGTCCGCCACCTCGGCGATCTCGTTTGCGAGCAGCGCGGCCCGCGGTGTCTCGATCATCGTGCCGATGGCCACCTCTATCCGTTCGGCGGCCTCGGCAACTCCGACCTTGTCCTTCGAGGGCGCCGCGTCATGCAGCGCCTGGACGACCCAGGAACGGGCGAGCGCCATCTCTTCGCGGGAGATCGTGAGGGGGATCATGATCTCAACGATCGGGTGGCCGCCCGCCTCGGCCCGCTCGTAGGCGGCCTCCATGAGGGCGCGCACCTGCATTGCGTAAAGGCCCGGCTTCAAGACCCCGAGCCGCACGCCACGTACCCCGATCATCGGGTTGGCCTCACGCCAGGACATGGCCGCCTCGAGGAGCTTCTTCTCCTCGTCGCTGAGCCCTTCGCTCGCCTGCTTCACGAGGAGCGATTCGACGTCGGGGAGGAACTCGTGCAGGGGCGGGTCGAGCCCACGGACGATGACGGGCAGGCCGTCCATGGCCTCGAGGATTCCGAGGAAGTCCGCCTTCTGTGCGGCTCGAAGCTCCTCGAGCGCCGCGGTCTCTTCGTCTGCGGTCGACGCGAGGATCATCCGCCTCATGATCGGCAGGCGGTCGTCTCCGAAGAACATGTGCTCGGTCCGGCACAGGCCGATCCCCTCGGCTCCGAGCTTGCGAGCGTTCGCGGCGTCGTCGCCGGTATCGGCGTTGGCGCGGACCCCTAGGCGGCCCGAGCGGATCTCGTCGGCCCAGTCGAGCAGCTCGGTCAGCTCGGGCGGCGCCTCGGCGGCGATGAGCGGCACGGCGCCGACGACGACGGTGCCCTCCGAGCCGTCGATCGAGATCACTTCGCCCTCCCGGACGACGGTGTCGCCGACTCGGAAGAGCTTGTCGGACGCGCTTATGCGTAACGCTTCGGCGCCGACGACCGCCGGCTTGCCCCAGCCACGGGCGACGACCGCCGCGTGGCTCACCAGGCCGCCCCTGGCGGTCAGGATGCCTTCGGCAGCGAGCATGCCGTGCACGTCCTCGGGTGAGGTCTCGTTGCGCACGAGGATCACGTGCTCACCCTTGGCAGCGGCAGCCGCGGCGTCATCCGCGCTGAAGCACACGGCGCCGACCGCGGCGCCAGGCGAAGCAGCGAGGCCTTTGGCCAGCACCGGTGAGGAGTTGTCGGCGAACTGCGGGTGCAGCACAGCCTCGATGTGCTCGGCGGTCGTTCTTTGCAACGCCTCGGCGTGGGTGAGGCGGATGGCCGGATCGTCGACCATGTCGACCGCCATGCGGAGCGCGGCCCGGCCGGTACGCTTGCCGACCCGGGTCTGCAGCATCCAGAGCTTGCCTTGCTCGATCGTGAACTCGGTGTCGCACATGTCCCGGTAATGAGCCTCGAGCCTGGAGAAGATCTCCATGAGCTCCGCGTAGATCGAGGGGAACCTGCTTCCCAGCGCAGAGAGCGGCTCGGTGTTGCGGATCCCGGCGACCACGTCCTCGCCCTGGGCGTTCACGAGGAAGTCGCCGTAGGCTCCTTTGGCCCCGGTGGCCGGGTCGCGTGTGAAGCCGACACCCGTGCCTGACTGGTCGTCGCGGTTCCCGAAGACCATCGCCTGCACGTTCACCGCCGTGCCGAGATCGTTCGGGATGTGCTCCTGCAAGCGGTAGGCGACGGCTCTGGCCCCGTTCCACGAGGCGAACACTGCCTCGATCGCGCCGCGAAGCTGGTCGATCGGCGCTTGTGGGAAGGGACTGCCCGTCACCCGCTCGACGACGCCCTTCAGTTCCTCGACGAGGGCGCGCAGCGCCGCCGCCGGCAACTCGGCGTCCGAGGCACCGGTGCGCTCCTTCAAGGCCTCGAGCGGCCCATCCAGTTGATCGCCCGGGACGCCGAGGACGATGCGGCCGTACATCTGCACGAAACGCCGATACGAGTCGAACGCGAACCGCTCGTCACTGGTCTGCTTGGCGAGGCCTGCGACCGACCGGTCGTTGAGGCCGAGGTTCAAGACGGTGTCCATCATGCCGGGCATCGAGAACTTCGCTCCCGAGCGGACCGAGACCAGCAAGGGTTCGTCCGGGTCGCCGAGACGGCGTCCCATGCGGTCCTCGAGCTTTGCGAGGTGCTCGGCGATCTCAGCGTCAAGTCCGACGGGCCAGCCCTCTGACATGTACGCACGACAGGCGTCTGTCGAGATAGTGAAGCCGTGTGGTACCGGCAGGCCCAGCACCGAGGTCATCTCGGCCAGGTTCGCACCCTTCCCACCGAGCAGGTCCTTGAGCTCCATGGGCGGACGAGGATGCTCGTGGTCGAAGCCGTACACGTAGCCCATTGGGACCTCCTAGTTATTGTCGCGTCAGTCCGAGCCTAAACGAGACATGGGCGGTGTCCGCAAAATGAGTCCCCTTTCCGCAGGGCCGGGACCCGTTCAAATATCGAGCCGCCCAAGAAGATGGTGAACGAGGTCGTCGATCGGAAGCCTCGTTTGCTCGGTCGAGTCGCGCTCGCGCACCGTCACCTGTTGGTCCTCGAGGCTCTCGAAGTCGATCGTCACGCAATAGGGCGTGCCGATCTCGTCCTGGCGTCGGTAGCGCCGGCCGATCGACTGGGTGTCGTCGTACTCGCACATGAGGTAGCGCTGGAGCCGGTGCAGGACGTCCCTGGCAACTGGCGCGAGGGTGTCCTTTCTCGACAGTGGGAGCACAGCGACCTGGTAGGGCGCGATCCGGGGGTGCAGGCGAAGCACCACCCGGCGTTCGCCGCCGATCTCGTCCTCGTCGTAGGCCGCCAAGAGGAACGCCATCATCGCCCGGGTCGCGCCGGCCGCCGGCTCGACTACATGGGGGATGTACCTCTCGTCGGTTGTTTGGTCGAAGTACTCGAGGGACGTACCCGAGTGCTCTTGGTGAGCTCGTAGGTCGAAGTCCGTCCGGTTGGCGATGCCCTCGAGCTCACCCCAGCCCCAGGGGAAGAGGAACTCGACATCTGTAGTCCCAGCGGAGTAGTGCGAGAGCTCCTCCTTGTCATGGGCCCGGAGGCGCAGTTTCTCGCCGGCGATGCCGTAGCGCATGTACCACCCGAGCCGTTCCTCGCACCAGTACTCGTGCCAACGCGGGCTGTCCGCAGGTGGGACGAAGAACTCCATCTCCATCATCTCGAACTCTCGTGTCCGGAAGACGAAGTTGCCGGGTGTGATTTCGTTTCGAAACGCCCGGCCGATCTGGGCGATCCCGAAAGGTGGCTTGCGCCTCGTCGCGGTGAGGACGTTGAAGAAGTTCACGAACATGCCCTGGGCCGTCTCGGGCCGGAGGTAGGCAACCGAAGAGTCGCCTTCGAGCGGCCCGACAAAGGTCTTGAACATGAGGTTGAAGGGCCGTGCCTCCGTTAGGTCCGTCGAGCCGCACTTAGGGCACACGTCCTCGATCTGGTCGGCGCGCCACCGCTCTTTGCAGTTGCGGCAGTCGACCAGTGGGTCGGTGAACGTTGCCAGATGGCCCGATGCCTCCCAGACCTTGGGGTTCGTGAGGATCGCGGCGTCGATCGGCACGACGTCGTCGCGCTCTTGGATCATCGCTCGCCACCAGGCCTCGCGGACATTGCGGAGCATGAGAGCACCGAGCGGGCCGTAGTCGTACGTCGAGCGGATGCCGCCATAGATCTCGGCCGAAGGGAAGACGAAACCACGCCGCTTGCACAAATTGACGACGGCGTCGAACAGCTCGGGGTTGGTCGCGGACTCGGGAGGCGTCGCCATGGCGGCAGGTTACTTGCACGCGACAGGTACGCCTGCTGTTGCGTGTCCACGCGTGCGAAGCTCCGCGAGAACCAGGTGGATCTCGCCGCTCTTGTCGCACGAGTGTGCTGCCAGGTCGGACAGGAGCGTGCAGCAGCGCGCGCGGGTGCGCGGACGCTCCACCGGGGGCGCCGTCCACCCGATGCGCGGCTCGCGGCGACGAGCTAGCGCGGAGGCGCCCGAGGGACGTCAGGCCATCGGATCCCGGCGAACGTTGGCTGAAGCGGCACTAGCCCGGGGCCGGCTCTCGGAAATCGAGGGTTGCGTTCTGCCGACTTCATCTCGAGCATCGTTTCTCGACTGAATTACCGGCGCAGCTAAAACCCGAGACCTCGGCTCTGGGTGATCAGTCACCAGGAGGCGAGCGGTGGCAAACCTGGCCCGGCGTCAGCCTGTGGCCCCAGCCCCGGCGTCAGCCGGCGGACGGGTGGCCGGACTGCTTGTGTTCGACCAGCCCTGCCAACCGGCCGTCGAGATCTCCGTGCCCTGATGCGCCGAGCGCACCCTCCGGTCCAAGTGGTACTCGGTCGCGACCATGGCCAAGCGCTCCGCTTCCGCCGCCGCTCGGCTCGGCGGTTGGTCGAGTGCGGCGCGGAGGCCTCCGCCGAGAACCTGCCGGATCAGGCTCACCGTCTCGGCGCCGACGGCCTGACCCCGGCGGCAGGAACGGCATAGGAACCCACCTTCGCCGGCGTCGAATGCGACCAGCTCACCCTCCAAGCCGCACACGGCGCACTGGTCGAGCGAGGGGCCGACTCCCTCCATCACGAGGAGCTTCCAAAGAAACGAACCGAGGAGTGCCGGTGAAGGGCGCTCCTCCAAGGTCCGAAGTGCCCCCACGAGCATCCGGAACATCTCCGGCATGGGATGCCTCTCGAGCGCGACCTGATCCACGACCTCGAGCATTGTCATCGCGACCGGGACCCGTTCGAGGTCGCCACGGATGGCCTTGAAATGCTCGATGGCTTCGACCTGGTTCACGACGTCGAGCTCCCGCCCCCGCCAGCAGATCATGGTCACATGGGTAAGGGGTTCGAGGCGGCCGCCGAGCCGGCTCTTGGTCTTGCGGATTCCCTTGGCTACCGCTCGGACCTTGCCGTGTTCGGGGGTCGCGAGGGTCACGATCCGGTCGGCTTCCCCGAGCCGCATGGTTCGTAGCACCACGCCCTCGTCGCGGTAGGTGGCCACTTCTCAGGTCATCCCCTCATCCGCGTTCCGACTGCGATCAGGCCGATTCCCACGACGATCACCACCAGCAGTGTGAGTGCCTGCTCGTCACCCACGACCGCGAGCACCACGACCGACACGAACGCGATGGCACCGAGAAACAGGCCCGCGAGGACCCCGATGTGGTCCCGGAGCCGGAACGGCTCGCGTGCTTCGTCGCTCACCGGTCGAGCCCTCCGTAGCGTCGGTCACGCCGCTGATACTCCCCGACGGCATCGAACAGGTTCTTCCGGCGGAAGTCGGGCCAGAGGACGTCGGTGAAGACGAGCTCGGAGTAGGGGAGCTCCCAGAGCAGGAAGTTGGAGATGCGAAACTCGCCCGAGGTGCGGACCACGACATCGGGGTCGGGCATGTCGGACCAATACAGCCGGGAACGCAGAGCCTTCTCGTCGATCCTGTTGGGGGGCACGCCGTCGGCGACGAGCTGGCGGACTGCGTCGATGATCTCCGCTCGACCGCCATAGTTGAAGCAGATCGTCAGCGTCAATCGCCGGTTCGCGGCGGTGAGGTCCATTGACTCGTCCATGTGGCGGATGAGGCGGCGCGGAACGCGCCAGTCCCGGCGGCCAGCGAAGCGGATGCGCACTCCCTTGCTGTTCAGATCGTCACGATGCCGGGTCAGGATCCCCTCGTTGAAGTTCATGAGATAGCGCACCTCATCGGGCGGGCGCCGCCAGTTCTCCGTTGAGAAGGCGAACATCGTCAGCCAGTCGATTCCGAGCTCCAGGGCTCCCTCCACCGTGTCGAACATCGCCTCCTCGCCAGCGGCGTGACCTTCGGTTCGCGGCAGCCCGCGTTGGCGCGCCCAGCGACCGTTGCCGTCCATCACGCACGCGACGTGCTTGGGGATCCGAGTGGGATCGAGGTCCGCGACAGCCATCTCGCCGAAGTTACTCCCGGTTCTCACCGCCACTCTGGTCAGCGCTCCGCAAGCCGCCATTCAGCGCCGTCAAGCGCCCTTTCATGCGGGTGCGCACCGACGACCACGCCAGACCAGGTGTCGGTCGGTTCCATCTCCATTGTCTCGGTCGATTACTCCAGCGGTCCTATCTCCGCCTCCACCGCTGCGATGAGCTCTCCGGAGCGAACGAGCGCGATCGTGGCGTCGACGTCGGGCTTGAGCGCTCGGTCATGAACAAGCGTGGGCACAACCTGACGCAACGAGGCGATGGCCGCCCGGCTTGCCGGCCCGGCGAGCAAGGGCGCCCGCAGCTCGCAAGCCTGGGCCGCGGCGAGCACTTCCATCGCGATCGCAGCCTCGGCGTCGCGTAGGCAATCTCGTGCATGGCGGGCGGCAATCATGCCCATGCTGACGTGGTCCTCCTGCCCGGCCGAGGACGTGATCGAGTCGACCGCCGCCGGGTGCGCCAGGCTCTTCATCTCCGAGACGAGTGACGCAGCGGTGTACTGGCACACCATGAACCCCGAGTTGACGCCGGCCTCGCCGACGAGGAACGCGGGAAGACCGTTAGAGGTTCTCGGGTCCAGGATCCGGAAGAGCCTGCGCTCGGAGATCGAAGCGAGCCCGACTGTCGCCGCGGCCAGCGAGTCGCAGGCCATCGCGACCGGCTGACCATGGAAGTTCCCGCCGGAGAGGATCTCGCCGGTCTCGGGCAACACGACGGGATTGTCGGAGACGGAGGCCAGCTCGATCTCGAGGGTCTCAACGCTGTGGCGAACCACGTCGCGGAACGCCCCGTGGACCTGAGGGGCGCAACGGATCGAATACGCGTCCTGAACGATGTGGCCGCTCTCGCGGTGAAACGAAAGCAGCTGGCTGTCCGCCAGAAGCCGCACCAGATTCCGAGCCGAGGCCAGTTGACCCGGATGCGGGCGGAGCCCCACGACCCTGGGGTCGAATGCGCGGTCGGTTCCGAAGATGGCCTCGATCGTGAGCGCAGCCGAGATGTCCGCGATCTTGGCGAGCCGGGCCGCGCTCCAAGCCGCCAGCACCCCGATGGCGGTCATGCCCTGCGTGCCGTTGACGAGGGCGAGACCTTCCTTGGCCTCCAGCACAAGCGGTTCAAGGCCACACCGTCGAAGGGCCTCGATGGCCGGGAGTCGCTCGCCCGCCAGGCGAACCTCTCCTTCACCGATGACGGGAAGGGCGAGATGCGCGAGCGGTGCGAGGTCACCCGAAGCGCCGAGCGACCCTTGCTCGGGCACGACTGGAAGGAGGTCCCTCTCGAGCATCTCGACGAACCGCAGCACGACTTCGCGTCGGACCCCCGAGTAGCCGAGCGCGAGCACGTGCGCTCGGAGCGCCAGCATGGCGCGGACCTCCGCGGCAGGGAGCTCGTTTCCGACCGCCACCGCATGTGATCGAAGGAGCCCGTGCTGGAGAGCCGTGGAGTGCCCGGGCGTGAGACGCACGTTCGCCAGGCCTCCAAGTCCGGTCGTCACCCCGTAGATGACCGACCCTGCCTCGACGGCTGCGACGACGACCTCCCGAGAGGCATCGACCCTCCGGAGGACCTCCTCGCTCAGGCCCGCGGGAGCGCCCCTCGCAATCTCGACAACGTCTTCAATCCGGAGCGGGCCGCCTAGTTCCACCGGTGCGGAGGGAGTCACCAGCCGAGTATGGCATCGGACGACGCCCGTGGCCGCCAAGCGCCGCTTGCGAGCGCGTCAACGTAGCGTCTTCTCGGACCACCTGAACTTCTAACGCTCGGGGGACCCCGTCGCGCCAAGCTACCTTGGGGGTGTGACGACGGCTCCGGCCCGCGGCGACTCGCCGAGAGCGTTGCCATCTCCGGCACCGGAAGGCTGCCAGGGGTCATGGACCAGCGAAGCGTTCGAGCGCGAGGACCCGACCCTGGTCGTGTGCCGGACCGACTCCCCCCGGGGATCGGGCGCGTGATCAAGTACCTCGGCTCGAAACGACGCCTCGTTCAGGCGATCTCCTCTCTCGCGTCCGGTTGTGGCGCTTCGACCGCCGCTGACCTGTTCACGGGCACGACGCGCGTGGCCCAGGGACTCAAGCGCCAGGGAGCGTTCGTCACTGCAGATCGACACGGCCACCTACTCCGAAGTGCTCGCCCAGTGCTACATCAGCGCCGACGCAACGGCGCTGGACCAAGCGGAACTCGCGGGGGCGATCGCCGAGCTCAACGCGCTCCCTGGCCGGAGGGGCTACTTCACCGAGGTCTTCTGCGAGCAGTCCCGCTACCTGCGACCCGAGAACGGCGCCCGTGTCGACGCCATCCGTGACGCGATCGAAGAGCGTCACCGGGCAAGCTGGCTCTATCCGATCGTGCTCACGAGCTTGCTCGAGGCAGCCGACCGCGTGGATTCGACGACGGGTCTGCAGATGGCCTATCTCAAGAAGTGGGCGCCGAGATCGTTCCACCCGCTCTGGCTACGTGTCCCCGAGCTGCTGGCCGGACCAGGGCGGTGTATCCGTGCTGACGCTCGGGAGGCGGCGGCGTCGATCGGCCCGGTCGATTTCGCGTACCTCGACCCTCCCTACAACCAGCACCGCTATTTCACCAACTACCACGTCTGGGAGACCCTGATCCGCTGGGATGCGCCCGACCATTACGGGGTTGCGTGCAAACGGACCGACTCGAGGAGCGCCGCCACCCGCAGCGACTTCAACTCGAAGTTGACGATGCCGGTCGCCCTCGCCGAGGTTGTCAGCAGAATCGACGCGACCGTGGTAGTCGTGTCGTGCAATGACGAGTCTTGGCTCGGCCGCGACGACCTGCTCGAGATGTGTGCCGGGCGCGGGCACGTCGAGCTCCTCGAGTTCGACTCGAGGCGGTACGTGGGCGCGCAGATCGGCATCCACGACCCGGCTGGCCAGAAAGTGGGCCAGGTCTCCCACTTGCGCAATGTCGAGCGGCTCGCGGTCTGCGGCCCGCGGGCCAAGGTTCTCGACGCGGTCGATGCCTGGCGCCAGCAGGCACAGGTCTCCTATCCGGCCAGGCTGTTCAATGTGCAGCCTGATCCGTCCGGTTCGATCATGGCCGAGGACGGTTGGCTTTGCGGGCAGTGAGGCGCTGAGGTGAGGTCACGGTGACGACCTCGACCGTCGTGCTCGCCCTAGCAGTGTTCGGCGCCAGCGCCGTCGAGATGGTCGAGGCACTGACGATCGTCGCCGCGGCAGGTGTGACCCGGGGATGGCGCTCGGCGCTCGAGGGAACCCTTGCGGCCGCGCTCGTGCTTGGTGCGCTGGTCATCGCCGTCGGCGTCCCGCTCGCCCGACTTGTCCCGATCAACGTCTTGCGCGTGGTCATCGGCGGCCTCCTGCTCGTGCTCGGCCTCGACTGGCTGCGGAAGGCTGTGCTACGGGCGAGCGGTCACATGGCACTGCACGACGAGGACGCGATCTACGCGAGGACCGTGGCGGGCCTGTCGGGCGCACCCTCGCCGGCGACCGGCAGGGCCGGGGCCGGGTCATGGAGGCACGGGCGTCGTGACGCCACCGGTTTCACCGTTGCCTTCAAGGGCGTCTTCCTCGAAGGCATGGAGGTCGTGCTCATCGTGATCACTCTGGGGGCGAGTTCGGGACATCTGGCGCTCGCCGCGGTTGCGGCCGCTGCCGCGGCGGTCGTCGTCTGCGTCGTCGGGTACCTCGTCACGCGTCAGCTTTCCGAGGTCCCGGAGAACTCGATGAAGCTGGCCGTGGGCATCATGTTGACGAGCTTCGGCGTCTTCTGGGTCGGCGAGGGAGCCGGGCTTCACTGGCCTGGCAGCGATCTCATGATCCTGGTGCTCGTCGGCGTGTTCGCCTTGACCGCCGCCGCCCTCTCGTTTGCGATGCGGAGGATTGGGCCTACCCGGCAAACCGCGGCAGTTCACGGCGGTCGGTCCTCATGACCTCGATCGTTCGGGCGCTGGGCGCGTTCGGAAGGTTCTGGAAGGACTTCCTGATCGGCGAGGCACCTGAGCTGTTCCTCGGGACGCTCATCTTCGTTGGCGCCGCGCTCGCACTTCACCATCACGGCTATGTGGCAGTCGTCCTGTTACCGCTGATAGTTGTCGCGTTTCTCGGCGGGAGCGTCTTCCGGGGTCGGGCCAAGTCCTGATCTCTCGCACCGGGCCCGGCGCGCTGGCTTCCGGTAGCGTCCCAGCGTGACCGAACCGAGTGTCGCCGAGCTGCTGCGACAGGTCGTGGCGGCCCTTCCGGCTGGCGAGGTGCGCACAGGCCAGGTCGAGATGGCCGAGGCCGTGGCGAAGGCGCTCGCCTCGGGCGGCCACGTCGCCGTGACGGCCGGGACCGGCACCGGCAAGTCCCTCGCCTATCTCGTGCCGGCCGTTGGTTCCCACAAGCGCGTCGTGGTCGCGACGGCGACCAAGGCTCTGCAGGACCAACTCGCGAACCATGATCTCCCGCTCGTGGCTCGCGGCCTCGGCCGCCCCGTGAAATGGGCGGTGCTCAAAGGGCGGTCCAACTATCTCTGTCGGCAGCGCCTCCATGAGCTGGAACGCCTTGGCGAACAACAGCGGCTCGACGCGCCGCTCGACGCGGCGCCCGACTTGCCGCCGGACGCGGAGGCATTCGACGCCGAGCCGCCCGACACTGGGCGTGGCGCACGGCCGAGCGGCTCGGAACGGGCGGTCGCAGCACGGCGGATCGGCGAGGAAGTGCGGCGCCTCGCGGCCTGGGCCGAGTCGACCGGTAGCGGGGACCGGGCCGAGCTCGAGTTCGAGCCCTCGATCCGGGCGTGGTCGAGCGTGAGCGTCACCGCCGACGAATGCCCTGGCGCCCGTCGCTGTCCGTCGGGCGGCGAGTGCTTCGCGGAGGCGGCTCGTGCGAGGGCAGCCGCCGCGGACATCGTCGTCGTGAATCTTCATCTTCTCGGCGCTGATCTGCGATGTGGGGGGGAGGTGCTGCCTGAGCATGACGCACTTGTCATCGACGAGGCCCATGAGCTCGAAGACATTCTTGCCGTTTCGCTCGGAGTGGACGTCAGTCCCGGACGCCTGCGCACGCTCGCGTCGACGGCGCGGGGAGCACTGGTCGCGGCGGGCCGACGGGCGCAGCGCGGAGATGACACGGCACCGGCCCGAGCGGTCGAGGCGGTCCTGGGCGCGGCGGCCGGTTTCGAGGAGACGCTTGCCGATGGAGAGGATCGTCGGTTGCCTGCTGGACTGGGCGGCGAGATCGGCGAACAGGTGACGCTCATGGTCGATCGGCTCGAGCGGCTGAGCGTGGAGCTCAGGCGCGCCGCAGAGGCCTCTGGCGGCCCGGAGGGCGGAGCTGGAGGGCAAGGGGGCGCAGTCGCGGGCTCAGGCGGCGGTGACGCGGCCCAACGCTGCCTGAGGGCCCTCCTCGGAGTCGACCGCTGCCGTGAGGAGCTGGCTGCGTGCATCTCGGCCGGCAGTGACGAGGTGGTCTGGGTCACCGGCGGGACCCGGCCAGCGATGCACTCGGCCCCGCTCGATGTGAGCGCGACCATGTCTGCCCAGGTGTTCTCGGCGATGCCGGTTGTGATGACGAGCGCGACGTTGCCGCCCGGGCTCGCCGCCCGGATCGGCGCGCCCAGCCACTCCACAGTCGAGATCGATGTCGGCAGCCCTTTTGCCTATGGGGCGCACGGGCTTCTCTACTGCGCGGTGTCGCTCCCTGATCGCCGTCGTCCCGAGGCTGAGGCGGCGATCCACGACGAGATCGAGGCGCTCGTCCTCGCGGCCGGTGGCCGGACCCTTGCCCTGTTCACCAGTCGACGCGCCATGACGGTCGCCGCCGAAGTGCTTTCCGACAGGCTCCCATGGCCCGTGCTGGTGCAGGGAGAGCTTCCCAAGGCCGTGCTGCTCGAGGCACTGAGCTCTCAGTCGGCCGCGTGCCTGTTCGCGACGATGAGCTTCTGGCAGGGCGTAGACGTCCCGGGACCGGCACTCACGCTCGTTGTCATCGACCGGATCCCGTTTCCTCGGCCGGACGATCCCTTGATGGCGGCTCGTCGGGAGGCGGCCGGCCGGGCAGGGTTCCGGAAGGTCGACCTCCCGCGGGCGGCAACGCTCCTCGCCCAGGGCGCCGGACGCCTGATAAGGACTGCAACCGATCGGGGAGTGGTCGCCGTGTTGGACCCCCGTCTCGCCAAGGCCTCCTACGGGCCGACGTTGGTCAAGGCGTTGCCCCCGATGAGACGAACCAGGGACCGGGCGGAGGCCGAAGCCTTTCTACGCGGGATCCACGCCGAGGCCACCGGCGACCTGTCCGCGTCCTGAGCCGATCAGCGCCGCGAGACCGGCGACCGTCGCGGTCGCGGGCCGATTCCCGCCAGCGGAGAATCCTGACCGGCAACCGTAGACTTGCATTTGACCATGGAGCCATCAAGCCAACCACGCCAGGATGCAGAGACGCGCACTGCCCGTCGTTCCCCGCCCAACTCCTCGTCGGGACTGGCCAGCTCGATCGTGTGTGGGGGCTGTGGCTCGGTCATCGACGCCTCGGAGCCCTATCCGTTCCGTTGCCCGCGCAGCGGTGACGGCGGTGACCACGTCTTACGTCGTGTGCTCGATGTCAGCCGGCTGAGTTTCCCGCTCGACTCCTCGGAGCCGAACCCCTTCGTCCGTTGGCGCGGCCTTCTTCACGCCTATCACCTCGGCACGGCTCACGGGATCAGCGACCAGGTCTTCGTCGAGCTTGTGCGCGACCTCGACAGCGAGGTGGCGAGGGTGGACGGACACGGCTTTGTCGTGACGCCGTTCGCAGCCGCCCCGGCGCTGGCCGACCGTCTCGACACAGGGGCCTCGATCTGGGTGAAGGACGAGACGGGCAACGTTGCCGGCTCGCACAAGGCGCGCCATCTGTTCGGGCTCCTTGTCCACCTCGAGGTGGTCCGGCTCCTGGGCATGACCGAAGGCACGCTTCCCCCGCTAGCGATCGCCAGCTGCGGGAATGCCGCCCTGGCAGCAGCGGTCGTCGCGGCCGCCGGGCGCAGGCGGCTGCTGGTGTTCGTCCCGACCGACGCCGAGCCTGCCGTGCTCGACCGGTTGCGGGCACTCGGAGCGGAGATCACGGTGTGCCCGCGCGACGAAGGCGTCGCGGGCGACCCGACCTATCGCCGCCTCCAGGCGGCGATCGCCGACGGTGCTCTGCCGTTCACCTGCCAGGGGAACGAGAACGGGCTCGCCATAGAAGGCGGCGAGACTCTCGGCTACGAGATGGCTGCCGAGCTGGCCGGGCAAGGACGCCTCGACCACGTCGTAGTTCAGGTCGGCGGCGGCGCGCTCGCGAGCTCGGTGGCACAAGCGCTGTCCGAGTCGGCTGCTTTCGGTGTGTTGCCCGCCATGCCGCGGGTGCACACGGTCCAGACGGCCGGCGCATGGCCGCTTGCTCGGGCACTCGAGCGGGTCGCCAGGCGCCTGCCGGCCAAGGCTTCACGCGAGGAGATTCACGCGGCCGTGCAACATGCCGCCGCGCACCGATCCGAATTCATGTGGCCCTGGGAGACCGTGCCCCACAGCCTGGCCCACGGCATCCTCGACGACGAGACTTACGACTGGGTCGCAGTCGTCGAAGCGATGCTCACAACCGGTGGGCAAGCGCTCGTGGTGAGCGAGGACGAGATAGCGCAAGCCAATGCTCTCGGGGCCGAGAGCACTGGTATCGAGGTGGACTCAACCGGCTCGGCGGGCCTGGCCGGTCTGGCCCAGCTCTGCCGACGAGGCCTGATCGGCCCGGACGAGCGCGCAGCCGTCCTGTTCACCGGCGCTCGTCGCTGAGTCGGTCGGGCCCTCAGTAGCCAAGGCGTTCGATCACCTCCGGGTGGCGCTGCCAGCCCTTCTCGACCTTCACGAACAGCTCGAGGTAGGCGCCGGGCTCGAGCT
Source organism: uncultured Acidimicrobiaceae bacterium (assembly GCA_963841155.1). Lineage (GTDB taxonomy): Bacteria > Actinomycetota > Acidimicrobiia > Acidimicrobiales > Bog-793 > Fen-455. The sequence continues at coordinate 598,665 of CAWJBM010000004.1, forward strand.
GCTGGCGCACCGCCGTGCCCGCCGCCTTGAGCACCCGCCCACGTTTCCCGATGACGATGCCCTTCTGCGATTCGCGCTCGACGAGGATCTCGCAGCGGATCCGCGGCCATTCCCATTCGGTCACCCGGCATGCGATCGAGTGCGGGAGTTCTTCCTCGGCGTGGCTCAGCAGCTGCTCGCGTACGAGCTCCGCGACATAGAAGGCCTCGGGGACATCGCTCACCATGCCTGCAGGGAAGTAGCGCGGTCCCTCGGGCATCCGGCCGGCCAGGTACTCGACGAGCGAGGCGACCCCCTCACCGGTCTTGGCCGAGACGGGGAAGTACTCGGCGTCGGTGAGGCCGAGCTCGTCCGCGGCGAAAGCCAGGTGCCGGAGCACTCCGGCACCGTCCACGCGGTCGATCTTGTTGAGCGCGATCACCGTGTCCGAGCGCAGTCGATCGGCGATGTAGCGATCGCCCGCCCCGATCGGCGCGCTGGCCTCGAGTAGGAGCACACAACAGTCGACGTCGTCGAACGTCGACGCTGCCGTCTTGTTGAGGCGGTCGCCGAGGGCCGTGCGTGGCCGGTGCACCCCCGGGGTGTCCGTGAAGACGATCTGGCCGTCAGGCCGGTCGAGGACGCCACGGACGCGGGTCCGGGTGGTGTGAGGCGTCGCCGAGGTGATGGCGATCTTCCTCCCCAGGATTTGGTTGAGCAGGGTCGACTTGCCGACGTTCGGTCTGCCGACAAGGGCCACGAAGCCGGAACGGAACGTGGTCTCGGCGCTCTGGCCCTGGTGACCCCCGTCCGCGTGTGCCCCGGACCTGCTCATCGCCGCCAGCTGCTCACTGGCTGCTCCTGCTCTCGGTCGGCTCTGCACCATTGCCGTGCTCGGAAGGCTCGGGGCGGGCCTGGCGGTCGCCTCGGTCTCCGGAGCGTTCCTCCCGTTCGGCGGCCCGATGGGCACGCTCAGCCAGCCATTCGTGGTCGGGGTTCCTGGGTCCGGTGTGCAACGGAGGGCCCTGGAGGCGGAGGATCCGGACGCTGCCGATGCGCCGGCCCTGCAGCTTTTCGGCGACGAGGAGATGGCCGTCCACCTCGATCGACTCGCCTTCGGAAGGTACGTGCCCGCTGACCGCTAGCACGAGGCCGCCGACGGTGTCCCAGTCCCCGGCGGGCAGCTCCGCACCCAGGAGCTCGTTCACTTCGTCCACGGCCATCTTGCTCGAGACCCGGAACTGGCCGCCGCCGAGGGGCACGATCAGAGGTTCGTCGACGTCGAACTCATCCAGGATCTCCCCGACCAGCTCCTCGATGAGGTCTTCGAGCGTCACGACGCCAGCAGTGCCGCCATACTCGTCGATGACGATGGCGAGATGAAACTGGCCGGCTTGCATCTCACGCATGAGCGGGGCGACACGTTTGGTCTCGGGAACGTAGTTCGCCGGTCGGCACACCTGGCTCACCGGGCTGTGTTCCCTGCCGCTGCGAACGGCGCGGATCAGGTCCTTGGTGAACGCGATCCCGACCACGTCGTCGAGACTCTGGTTGAACACCGGAATACGGCTGTAGCCGGCCTCGATGGCCCGCTCGAGCGCCGCGCCGGCCTCGACGGAGTCCTCGACCGCGACGACGTCAGGCCGCGGCACCATGACCTCTCGGACGATCGTGTCGCCGAACTCGATGATCGAGTGGATGAGAATCCTCTCGTCGCTCTCGATGGCTTCGTCCAGCGCTGCGACGTCGGCGAAGGCCAGCAGCTCGGATTCGGTGACGTCCGGCGCGGTTCGGGCCTCGCGCCCGCCAGGTGTGATCAGACGCGCGAAGCCGATGAGCGCGCCCGACATGGCGCGCGTCGGGGGGAATCTGACGAGAGTGGTGACAAGCGGCGCCGCCAGGAGGGCGGCGCGATCGGAATGGCGAACTGCCCACTGCTTGGGCACGGCTTCGGAGAACACGAAGATCACCGCGACCTCGAACGCAGTTGCGACCGCGACACCGATCGGGCCGAACACCTGTGCTGCGATGACGCCAACCAGCGTGGCGGCAACAAGCTGGCAAAGCAGGACGAGCAGCAGTATCGGAGCGAGGAAGGCCTCGGGCTCCTCGACGAGCCGGCGGAGCGACCGTGCGCCCCGCTGGCCCGCGTCCTCGAGGGACTTGGCGCGGGCCCGTGAGGTTCGAGTCAGGCCGGTCTCAGCGAGCGAGAGGACCGCCGAGCCTGCAATCAGGATGAAGACCGTAGCCAGCAGGGCGCCGTCGGCGCCGGTGAAGCTCCGCGTCGTGGCCAGCATCACGGACTCGTGCCCGGTTCGCGATGGTGGGCGGCGAGCAGCTGCTGTTCGAGCGCCTCCATCGTCGCCGCCTCGGTGTCTTCCTCGTGATCCATGCCGAGCAGGTGCAGAATGCCGTGCACGAGCAGCAGGGCGAGCTCATCCTCGTAGGCCACTTCGTGCTGGGTCGCCTGGCGCCAGGCCCTCTCCGGGCAGATGACGACGTCGCCGACGAGAAGTGGCATGTCCTCGAGCTCCGCGGGCCCGCGGCCGGGTCCGCTCGCCTCCTGGTCCGGAACGTGGCCCGGGCCGATGAGCTCATCCTCGATCGGGAACGACAGCACGTCGGTAGGCCCTTTGCGGCCGAGGAATCTTTCGTTGAGACCGGCGATGGCCGTCTCGTCGACAAACATGAGCGACAGCTCGGCCCCGTCGCTGATGCCGCGGTCGGCAAGTACCCGCTCGGCAAGGGCCACCCAGCGAGCGAGGTCGACCGGCCGGTCGGACTGCTCGTCGGCAGCGAAGACCTGGGCAGTCAACGCAGCGGCCGGGGAGGCGGAGCTCGGTGGCCAGCCGATGGCGCGCTCTCGTGGCTTCCATTGCCGGCGTCAGGGCTCTCGGTGCCCTCGGTAGCCACGCCGAGCTCGCCGGCGCGCACGGCCCCGGCACCGATGCTGCGGGTTTGGGCGGAGCGGTCGTACGCGGTGACGATCTCGCGCACGATGCGGTGGCGGACGACATCACCCTGTCCGAGCTGGATGAAGGAGATCCCTTCGATCTCGCCGAGCAGTTCCTCGAGATCCAGCAACCCGGAACGGCCGCCTGCGATGTCGATCTGGGTCACGTCCCCGGTCACGACCACCTTGGTGCCGAAGCCGATACGCGTCAGGAACATCTTCATCTGTTCCGGGGTCGTGTTCTGAGCTTCATCGAGGATCACGAAGCTTCCGTTGAGCGTGCGGCCTCGCATGAAGGCAAGAGGGGCCACTTCGATTGCTCCCCGTTCGAGCAGCCGTTGGGTGCCCTCCGGCTCGAGCATGTCGTAGAGAGCGTCGTAGAGCGGGCGCAGGTACGGATCGACCTTGGCCATCAGATCACCTGGCAGGAAACCGAGCCTTTCGCCAGCTTCGACTGCCGGGCGCGTCAGGATGATGCGCGCTACCTCCTTCGCCTGGAGGGCCTGCACCGCTAGAGCGACAGCGAGGTAGGACTTGCCCGTGCCAGCAGGGCCGATCCCGAACGTGATCGTATTGGCGGCGATGGCGTCGACGTAGCGCTTCTGGCCTGCGGTCTTTGGGTGCACCTTGCGCCCTCGTGCGGATCGGCCGACTTCCGCGGTGAGCACTTCCGACGGCCGCACGTCCTCCTTCACCATCTCGATGGTGTGCCCCACGTTCGTCGGATCAAGCCAGTGACCTCGTTCCAGCAACGAAACGAGCTCTTCGAACAAGTGGCCCACGCGCTCGGCTTCGGGGCCGTCGACGGTGATCTCGTTGCCGCGGACGTGGATCCGCGTGCCTCCGAAAGCTTCTTCGACGGTACGCAGCAACTCGTCACGTTGGCCCAGCAGGCCCACCATGAGGTGGTTCCCGGGGACGAGGATCTTGACCTGGGTGGACGACACTTGGCTCTCGCACGAAGGGTACCAGGCACTCCGCTGCCAACGGGTCGGCCCGCCAGCCAGCGTCCTCTCTCGCACGGGCGCGGGGCTCAGGAAGCCGTCGCCTCGAGCAGACCGGGCACCTGAGACCGGGCACCTCAGCCGGGTGGCCAGCCGAGCCGGCGGCCACCGAGTACGTGGAGGTGCAGATGGGGAACGCTGTTGCCGGAGTCCGGGCCGACGTTCAGCACCAGGCGAAAGCCGCGTTCAGCGAGGCCTTCCGATCGCGCGAGCCGCCGGGCGACGTCGAACATGTCCACGAGCACCCTCCCGTGGTCAGCGGTGATGTCCGCAGCGTCGACGATGTGCTCTCTCGGAACGACGAGGACATGGGTCGGTGCAACAGGGTGCAAGTCCCGGAAGGCGTAGACGAGATCGGTGGAGAGAACTTCGGTCGACGGGACCACACCTGCCGCGATGGCGCAGAAGAGGCAGTTGGCCACGGGCGCTGCCGATTCCTAGCGACCGTCGACTCGGATCGGATCAGGATAGAGGTGCTCGAGGCTGCCCGGAGCGATGCGGGACCGCTCGACGAAATCGACGACGTCGTCCTCCTTCAGGCGGATGACGCGTCCGAACCTGTACGCCACCAGCTCACCCTCGTCGATGAACCGGTAGAGCGTTCGCAGGTTGACACCGAGGTAGTCGGACGCTCCCCTCGTGCTCATCCATCGGATGGGTTCGGCCACGGGCAAAGCGTAGCGGCAGCGTGTTTCCTGGTAGTTGATTCAGGCGGTCCGTACCGGGACCCGAAGCCGGCACGCGACCTCGTTCGCGAGCAGCCGGCCGCGAAGGCTGAGCACGGCGCGGCCGTCGTCGCGCTCCACGAGTTCCATCAGCGCCTCGTCGTCGGCCAGCGCGGCCGCGTCGACGCCTTCGCGGGTGCGTACAGCCAACTCGAGCCCTTCGAGCAGGCGCTGGTCGGGCTCCAGGCGCTCTTCGCCGGCGACAGCCGAATGGCCGGCAGCGATCGCCGCCATATAGCGCTCGGGAGCCCGGATGTTCCAGAACCTGCGGCCGTTGAGGTGGCTGTGGGCCGCGGCTCCCACGCCGAGGTACTCGCCCTGTCGCCAGTAGTTCTGGTTGTGACGACACTGGTGGCCTTGGCGCGACCAGTTTGAGATCTCGTACCAGGCCAGGCCGGCGGCCTCGAGCATCCCGTCGGCAATTTCGTAGCGTCGGGCCTGGACGTCGTCGTCAGGGTGGCGATCCGGGTCGCGCCACAGCGCCGTGCCCGGCTCTGGCTGGAGTGCGTAAGCACTTACATGCGGTGGCGGGGGCTCGAGGCCGAGCACTCCCTCGAGCGTGGCCGCCCAGTCGTCGTCGGTCTCCCCTCTTGCGCCGTAGATGAGATCGACGTTGAAGGAGCTGAAACCGACCTCGCCGATGGCAGCGACGGCACGCGGCACGGTGTCGGGGCTGTGCCGGCGTCCGAGGCTCGCCAGAACATGAGGCGCGAGCGACTGCACTCCGAGCGAGATGCGGGTCACGCCCGCCCCAGCGTATGCACGCAGGAGAGCAACGGTGACATCCTCCGGGTTGCACTCGACGGTGACCTCGGCTCCCTCCTGGCGGCGGACGCCGCCCAGCAACCGGGCGAGCTCGTCTCCGGGGAGTTGGGAGGGGGTTCCACCGCCGAAGAAGACCGTCGCCGCGGGTCCCAGGCCTTCGTCGTAGGCGCGATGGAGCTGTGTCAGGCACGCGTCGGTGTAGGTCACCGACAGGTGGCCCAGGCCTGTCCATGAGGCGAAGGCGCAGTAGTCGCAGCGGCGCGCGCAGAACGGCACGTGCACGTACAGCCCGAGGTTGTGCCCGGCACCGGCGTCGGGCTCACCCTCGAAGTACGCCGAGCTCATCCAACCGTTTGAGGAGGGTCGCGAGGTTCTGTCCGAGCATGGAAGCCATGACCCGTAGGTCCTCGGACCGGATGGTCAGGACCTCACCGTTGAAGTCCTGGCGCTGGACCTGTACCGAGGCGAGGTAGCGCCGCAGCAGCTCACGTTCTGGGCCCTGCACTTCCGAGAGGCGCAGCAAGTCGACGGCGATCTTGAAGGACCTGCCCGCTGCGTCCGGGTTCTCGCCATCGCTGAGGTGGGCGACGCTACGACCGGTACCGGGGAGCTCGGTTGCATCGGGCGGGAGCAGCTGGTCCACGGGCACGCGGTACAGCCTCGCCAGCCGCTGAAGCCGCGGCACCGAGATCGTCCGCTCACCTCGTTCGTAAGCGCCCAGCACCGAAGCCTTGAACTCCAGCCTGGAGGCCTTCTCGACCGCTTGTAGCGACAATCTCTTCTGACGTCTCACAGCGCGCAGCCGAGCACCCACGGCGACCGCGTACTCCGGGTCGACTCCTTCTGGGATCTGGCTTGGGGTCATTCCGGTCACTCTCCGGTCGGTGTCGCCGCGCTCTTGCGCTCGGACACCGTCAACCCGAAAGGGTTCCCGCTTGGGCCGTGCCAGAACGCTGGGCCCTCCCCGGCAGCCGCCGAGTCTGGGTCCACTCCTCAAGTGTTGCTCTTTATGGCTGCATCCTGCAAGGACGCTCGATCGCCGGGCACCGGCCAAGGCCCTTGCAAGGCCGCTGGAGGGCCGCCCGAGGGCTGCCGGCTCCTCTCTCACCGTGGCGGTGTCACGGCCGTACTCCTCAGCGCCGTCAGCAGCACGCCCGCGGCCATCGCGGCGGTCTCGACCCGCAAGACGCCGTCTCCGAGCGAAACCTTGTTGTCGACAAGCGCGAGTTCCCGGGGAGACCAGCCACCTTCCGGACCGACCAGCACGATCGGGGTCTGAAGCGAGATCGGACTGCCACCCGGTTCGGCCAACGCGATGTCCGACGCGGGCGAGCGTCCGAGGACTGCGTCAACGCTCTGGCTGGTGCCGATCTCCGGGAGGAAGGGCCGTCGCGACTGCATCGCCGCCGCCCGCACGATCTTGTGGAGCCGCGCTTCACGACGGGTTGTCCCGTGCCAGCCGGGACGCACGACCGTCCTGTCGGTCATGAGCGGAGTCAGCAAGTCCAGGCCCAGCTCGACCAACTTGGCGACCGCCCACTCGGTGCGTTCCGCCTTGGCCCACGAGAAGCCGACCTCGAGCATCGGCAACGGGCGTTCCATGCGGTGGACCGGGCCGGCAACCTCGAGTCCGAAGCGGCTGGCCTTGTCAATGGCTCCTCCCGCCCGTCCGCGGACCGAAGCCTTAGGCCCGGTGAACGAGCAGATCCTCCATGCGCCGGCTCCGTCGCCCGCAGCAACCGCCTCCCCTGGCCTCAAGCGCAGGACTTCGCCGAGGTGGTGGGCGTCGTCTTCGCAGAGGCTGAGGGAGTCCAGATCCTCGACGAAGACCAGTGTGGTGGCGGCTCGGAGCTCCGCGTCGGGGGCGCAGGGGGCCACGCTCAGCCGAAAGCAGAACGGAGGCGGGACAACAGGCTTGGGTCCGGCGGCTGGACCTGCTCGCCACGGAGCTCCGCAAGCTTGCGCAGAAGCTCGTCCTCTTCCTTCGACAGCTTGAGAGGCGTGTCGACGAAGATACTGACGAGAAGATCGCCTCGTCGCCCGCCGCGAAGGCGCGGGACACCGTGGCCGGCGATCTTGAGGACGCGGCCGGTCTGCACTCCCGCCGGGACCGACAGGAGATAGGGCCCGTCGAGCGTGTCCAGCTCGGCCTCTGCGCCGAGCGCGGCTTGGGCAACCGACAGGTGCAGTGTCGTGAGCAGATCCGTGCCCGACCGCTCAAAGCGGCTGTCCGCCTCGACGCGGAGATGCACGTACAGATCCCCGGACGCCCCGCCCCGCAGTGCTGCTGCACCTGCGCCGACGATACGCAGGGTCGCGCCGTCGTCAACGCCCGGAGGTATCTCGACGGTGAGCGTCCGGTCCTCCAATCTCCTGCCCTCGCCACGGCAGTCGGGGCAGGGAGAGGCCACGACCTTACCCAGGCCGCTGCAGCGCCCGCACGCCGTCGCCGTCATCATCTGGCCGAGGATCGACTGGCGCACTCGCTGGATCTGGCCCGAGCCACGGCAATCCGGGCAGGTGCTCGCGCTCGTTCCTGCGCGGGCACCACTGCCCGTACAGGTCGTGCACGGCACCGGTGCTTTGAGGTTCACGTCACGTCGAGTGCCGAAGACAGCCTCTGCGAGTCCGATCTGGACCACGATCTCGGCATCGGCGCCCTGACGTTGTGCGCCGCGCGATCCAGTTGCCCCGAAGCCCTGGTTGAAGAAGACGTCGAACAGGTCGCCGAGGCCGCCGGCGAAACCGAACGGGTCTCCGGCGCCGGCGCCTGCACCCGTGCCCCGCACGGCTTCGGGCCCGAACATGTCATATCGCCGGCGGCGCTCAGGATCGCGCAGGGTCTCATAGGCGACGGTGATCTGCTTGAAGCGGGCCTCGGACTCCGCGTCCCCGGGGTTGGCATCTGGGTGCAGCTCACGGGCGAGCCGGCGGTAGGCCCGCTTGAGCTCGTCCTCAGACGCCGAGCGCGGGACGCCCAGCAACTCGTAGAAGTCCTGGGTCATCGACACCGTCAACCGCCGCGAAGCTCTCGCGTGAGCCGCTGACCTACGACTGCGACCGCGGCGAGCGCGTGCTCATAGTCCATCCGGGTCGGCCCGAGCACGCCGATGGTGCCGAGAGCGACGCCTTCTGACTCATAGGGCGCGACGACGAGCGAGCACTCGGCGAGGGACTCGATGCCGGCGTGCTCTGAGCCGATCGAGACCGACTCTCCCTGGGCGAGCACATCGCGCAGCAGCGTCACAACGACGTAGGACTGCTCGAGGATCCCGAGCACGGCTCGGACCTGGTCGATCGCGTCGAAGCGTTCGGCCATGAAGGCGGCGCCGCCTACGAAGACCTGGTCGTCGCTTCCAGCCGCCTTCCCGTCCTCGAGGGCACCCACGCAGACCCTGACCAGGTCGTCAACGTCGGGATCGCCACTCGGACTGTCAGGAGGGACAAGCCCGAGCGGGCTACCGGAAAGGCGTTGCTGCAGTACGGTGCTCGCCGACGACAACACGGCGTCGGGGACATCGTTGCGGAGGCTGATCGTCCGCTTCTCGACGACGCCGTTGGAGAGAACCGCTACCGCCATCGCGGTGTGCGCCGAGAGCCGTGCGATCAGGGCCGAGCGAACCACGAGCGCCTGATGGGCCGGGCTCACGACTACACCGGCGCAGTCGGTGAGTTGGGCGAGCAGCCGCGAAGTGTCCCGGAGCACTCGCTCCAGCTCACCGTGCGCCTTCGAGAAGAACACCTGTACCTGCTCGTGCTCGGCTTGTGCGAGCGGGTGCGGGCTTCCGAGGTGATCCACGAAGAACCGGTAGCCCTTGTCTGTTGGGATGCGTCCGGCGCTGGTGTGCGGATGGGTCAGGTACCCCTCCCGCTCGAGCGCTGCCATGTCGGCCCGGACCGTCGCCGGCGAGACCTCGATCACCGAGTCGCGTGCGACCTGCGATGACCCCACCGGTTGAGCTGTCTCGACGTAGCCGGTCACGACGGACTTCAGGATCGCGGCCTTGCGGTCGTCGAGCTGGTCGCGGTCGTGGTCGTTGCGGGCAGGCATCTCAGAGGCTCCTCGTCTGGGATTCTACTTGGGACGTCCTCCTACGACGGCAACGCCACCTCTGCTGATTCGTCCGATGTGGGTGCTCGGGTCGCCGTGGCGCACCGGGAGTCGGGCCGGGCGGTCATTCCTCCAGCGTCAGCGCGCTGATGAAAGCCTCTTGGGGGATTTCGACGCGCCCGATCGACTTCATCCGTTTCTTGCCCTCCTTCTGCTTCTCGAGCAGCTTGCGCTTTCTCGTGATGTCGCCGCCGTAGCACTTTGCGAGGACGTCCTTGCGCTTGGCCTTGACCGTCTCGCGGGCGACGATGCGTCCACCGATCGCGGCCTGGATAGGCACGTCGAAGAGCTGCCGGGGAATGAGCTCGCGCAGCTTGGCGGTCATCTTGCGCCCGTAGTCCTCGGCCTTGGAGCGGTGCACGATCGTTGAGAAGGCGTCGACGTGCTGGCCGGCGAGAATAACGTCAACCTTGACGAGGTTGTCGGTCTGGGTGCCGGCCGGCTCGTAGTCGAGGCTCGCGTAGCCCTTGGTCCGGCTCTTCAGCACGTCGAAGAAGTCGAGCACGACCTCGGCGAGCGGGAGCTCGTAGATGAGCTCGACGCGGTCGGGCGAGAGGTAATCCATCTTTTCCATCCGGCCTCGACGCGTCTGGCAAAGGTCCATGATCGTCCCTGTGTACTCGGCCGGGCTGATGATCGTGAGCTTCAGCAATGGCTCGTCAATGTGGTCGATGAACTGCGGTTCTGGCATCGCCGAGGGATTGTCGACGGGCAGTGTCCCGCCGTTGGTGAGGTGGGCGATGTACTCGACCGATGGAGCCGTGGAGATCAGCGAGAGGTCGAATTCGCGTTCGAGCCGCTCCCGGACGATTTCCATGTGCAACAACCCGAGGAACCCACAGCGGAAGCCGAAACCGAGCGCGGCGCTTGTCTCGGGTTCGTAGGTAACGCTGGAGTCGTTCAGCTTGAGCTTCTCGAGCGCGTCGCGCAGATCTGGGAATTCGTCGCCGTCGATCGGGTAGAGGCCGCAGAACACCATCGGCTTGGGGTTGAGGTAGCCCTCGAGCGGCTTCGACGCCGGACGCGAGGCCTCGGTGACGGTCTCGCCGACGCGCGCTTCACCGACGTCCTTGATGCCCGCGATCAGGTAGCCGACCTCGCCCGGGCCGAGCGCGTCGACCTCCAGAAGTGCCGGCGTGCGGATGCCAACCTCTTCGACCTCGTGAGTGGCACCGGTCTGCAGGAAACGCAGCCGGGCTCCCGAGCGCATGGTGCCGTCCACGACGCGCACTGCGCTCACTACCCCCCGGTACTGGTCGTAGTAGGAATCGAACAGCAACGCGCGGAGCGGATCTCCCGGATCGCCCGTCGGGGCCGGGATCCGGCGGACGACCTCGTCGAGCAGCTCGGCGACACCGGCGCCAGTCTTGGCGGAGATCCGCAGGATCTGGTCGCCAGGAAGGCCGAGCACGCGCTCGATCTCATCGGCATACCGGTCCGGATCCGCGGCGGGCAGGTCGATCTTGTTAAGGGCGGCGACGATCTCGAGATCGTGTTCGAGCGCGAGATAGCAGTTGGCGAGGGTCTGGGCCTCGATGCCCTGCGACGCGTCGACGAGGAGCACGACTCCCTCACAGGCGGCAAGGCTTCTCGAGACCTCGTAGCCGAAGTCGACGTGGCCAGGCGTGTCGATCAGCTGGAGCACGTAATCGCGCCAATGGACGCGCACGTTCTGCGCCTTGATAGTGATGCCGCGCTCGCGTTCGAGGTCCATCGAGTCGAGATACTGGGCTCTCATGTCCCGGGGGTCGACCGCGTTGGTCAGCTCCAGGATGCGATCCGACAGGGTCGACTTCCCGTGGTCGACATGGCTGATGATCGAGAAGTTGCGAATGACCTCGGGGGCGACCACACCATCCATCGTGCCATCTCGGAGCCGGTGTGCCGTCCGGTTGGGTCAGCTGGTACTCTCGTTGATCCCGGGGCTCCGAGCCTCGGTCCGTACGCGTCGAGGGACCAATGGCGAATATCAAGAGTCAGATCAAGCGGAATCGTCAGAACGAGCGCCGCCGGCTCAGCAACAAGGCCGTGCGCTCGGAGCTGAAGACGCGCACGAAGAGCGCTCTTCTTGCCGCTGAGACGGGCGCTGAGGACTCGGTCGAACGCCTACGCGAGGCCGTGAAGCGGATCGACAAGGCGGCAGCCAAGGGCGTTATCCATGCCAACCAGGCCTCTCGGCGCAAGTCTCGCCTGGTGCGCCGTATCGCCCTGATCACGACCGAGAGTGGCGAGGAGAGCTGAGCCCACCGGCTCGCTGACCGTGTCACCTCCAGGAGGGCAAGCCTCAGCGGCTGGCCAGCGGGAGCTTCAGCGGTGGACTCCCACCGAGAAGTGCGTCAGTTATCGATGAGTCGTTGCCTGACATCCCAAGCGCCCAGACACCGACGCCTGCGCAGTCGAACTGGGCGGCGAGCGCAGACTTGAGGGCGATCGACACCGGATCGTCGAACCAGGTCTGGTGCCACTTCCCTCCTCTCTTGAACACAGTCCAGGGAGTTTCGGTCACGGGGTCCCATTTCGGCGCGTGACCGGCAGCCACGATTGACGCGTAGGTGACAGCGAGCGGAGGTCCCGTGGTTGCCGCTCCGTCAAATCGACTCGCTGACGGGAAGTCGTAGCCGTAGAGCGGAATGCCAAGCACGATTCGCCGCGCAGGCACAACGGACGCGTACTGGGCGAGCGTGATGGCGTCGGTCCAGGAGGCGTTCGTCAACGGTGCCGTCGCCGAAGCCACGTCAGGGTCCTGCATGTCGTAGGCCATGACGAAGAGCTCGTCGACATATCGCATGAGCGCCTTGACGTCGAAGAAGCCCAACGGGTCCAAGGCAGAGGTCGGATAGGTGTCCAACATGATCGACCAGTTGGGGCCCAGTGACCTCAACGTTGTCGAGAAGGACTCCACGAAGCGAACGAATCCGTCCCGGTCAGCGGTGCTGTTGCCCTCGAGGTCCAGATCGACGCCGTCGAAGCCTCCGGCAGAAAGCAGTGTCGCGACGCTCGTGGCGAGCCGAGGCCCCGCAGCCGAAGCGTGTGCTGCAATCGAGTGGAGAACCGAAGGGTCTTCCGAGAAGACCGTGAGCAGCACACGGTCGCCTGCATCGTGCGCCTGACCGATGTCAAGTGCCAGAGCAGGACTCGTGAGAGTCGAGTACCCGTCCCCGCCCTGAGCAACGGAGCCATCGGTGCCGAGTCCCACCGCCCAGTAGGCGAGCGTTGTCAGGGCCTGGTAGTCCGGCGTGAAGCTGCCGACTTCCCAATAGGGGAGGAAGCCGACGACCTGGTGGGCGCGGAGGGGCCGGACGAAGGCCTCCGCCGGGAGCGTCGGGGCAGGACGGCCCGGGACGGTCGGCAAGTTGACCGCCACCGCCGCCTCAGCCTTGGTCACTGCGGCCCGCTCGGCAGGAATGAGGAGCTGGGCCGGGCCCGGCGCCAGGGTTGTGGTAGTCGGTCCGGTGCCGAAGACCCCGCATCCTGCACAGCCGAGTGCGCCGAGCACGCTCGCGAACACGGAAAAGGCGAGGCGAGCGGCGGTGGGGCGCCGCGTTGAGGCCATGACGGCCTGAGCGTAGTTCCCGTCGGTCCCGACGCGGCGTCGTCCCCTCGGTGGCCAAGCCAACCGGCCCGGTGTGCTCTGACCCGGAGAATGCTCCTACGCTCTGCGGGATGGTCTTCGTCGAGGTCTTCCGCTTGCTCGTCGCAGTCTGCGGCGCGCTCGTCGGCCTCGCGGCCGGCAACCACTACGCCGCCACGGCGGTGGGGCGCTCCACCGGAGCTGCCATCGGGGTCTTGGTCGGTTACGTGGTCGGAGGCGTCGCCGGTCGCCTGACGCACGGAGGCATGCGTAAGGCGACCCGATCGCTCCGGGATGTTCCTGCCCCCGAGTTGCTCGCAGGGATGCTGTTCGGCAGCATCGGCCTGCTGGTCGGCGTCGTCATTTGCATCCCGCTGTTCGTCTTCGTCCGAGAAAACTTCGATTTCTTCATCACCGCGGCAGTGGCATGGGTGCTCGGCACACTCGGCTTGAAGGTGGGCATGGCCAAGGGGCGCCAGCTCGCTGACGCGCTGGGCGTCACGCGCCGCCTGACCTCGACACGCCAGGACGTTGCCGCTGGCAGTGACCTGGCGGACACATCTGCGGTGATGGACCGGTCGTTCTTTGTCCTGGGACGGACGGGCTTGTTCGGTCCCGAGCTGCTGATCCCCGAACTTGTCGCTGACGAGCTTGCCACGCTGGCCGAAGGACCAGATCCGGTCGCGTCCCGGCGTGCGCGACGCGGGCTCGAGGCGATTGACGCACTCAGGAACATCGGGGTCAACGTCACCTTCGTGCAGGGTGACGTCCCCGCCGCGGCTTCGATCGAGGAGAAGGTGGCCATACTGGCCGATCGCCTCGACGCTCGCGTCGTTACGTGCTCTGTCGAGATGGCCCGGCGCCGAGAGGAGGCGGGCGCCCGTGTGCTCGATCTCCGTAGCCTTGTGAGCGAGCTTTCGCCGGACCATGTCCCCGGAGAGCGTCTGAAGGTCGATCTCATCCGAGCGGGCCGTCAGCCGCAGCAGGCGATTGGTTTCCTGCCCGACGGCGACATGGTCGTGGTCAACGATGCCGAGGAGCTGGTCGGTCAAACAGACGTGGACGTTGTTGTCCTCTCGACGCGACCGACGAACCAGGGGCTGCTCGTCTTCGCCCGCATCGCTGACGAAGCGGGCTCGCTTGGTGGTGCGGGCAGGCAAGCTTCAAGAGATCTGTCGCGCTAGGGGCTATCAGGCCTTCGAGGTACAGGACCGGACCGAGCGCACCGGTGGCTCCGCCCGCGGACCGGTCAGAGCTCTAGCCGATCTCGAATCCGTTCGCCCCGAGCAAGGGCACGAAACGGGCCCCACACAGCACCCGCAGTTCCACCAACTCGCTGTCGTGCTTCTCGAAAACCTTTACGAGATCGCCGCCCCCGTTCCCGACGGGCATGACGAGCTTGCCTCCGGGGGTGAGCTGGGTCGCGAGCGGGGCCGGGACGCGCAGGAAGGCGGCCGCGACCACGATGCCGCCGAAGGGAGCAAAGCCCGGAAGGCCGAGCGTGCCGTCGCCCGTGACGACCTCGACGTTGGAGACCCCTTCGGCACTCAGGTTGAGCCGGGCAACCTGCGCCAGCTCGGAGATGCGCTCGACGCTGAACACTCGGCGGGCGAGCTTGGCGAGAAGGGCCGCCTGATAGCCATGCCCCGTCCCGATCTCGAGAACCGTGTCCTCCGGCCCGAGCTCCAGGGCCTCGATCATCAGTCCGATCAGCGACGGCTGCGAGGTCGTCTGGGCCCGCCCGATCGGGATCGCGCAGTCGTAGCCGACTTCGTTGCGCAACTGCCTGGGCACGAACGAGGCGCGCCGCACAGTGCGCAGTGCCTCGAGCACCCGGGGGTCTGTGACGCCTTGGGCACGTGCCGCGCGCACAAGTGACTCCGCATTGGCACGATCGGTCCAGATCTCACGGTCCGCGCGCCCGTCGTCGTGATCCTCGCTTGCTTCCATACGCTCATTTGAGCAGGAAGGCGGACCTTTCGCAGATGCAACTGCTACCGCCGTCGCTACAGGTGCGGATACGCCAGGCGAATCCCGGGTGGGCGGGTTGACAAGGGTCAAGCAGTTCGGGTCCGGAGCACGCGCATCGCCACCTCCACGCGGGCCAGCTCGTCGAGCATCGTGTCAGCGGCCTGGATCATCGCCTCGTTGGCCTGGACGCGCCCGGCGTCGTCGATGAACTGCGAGAAGAACGGAATCGCCACCGCTTCGTTCACCGGCATCATGCTGAGCGAAGTAACGACCTGCTTCAGCTGCTGCACCGCGCGGGTACCGGCTGCCACGCCGCCGTAGGAGACGAACCCGACGGGCTTGTGCTTCCACTCCTCGTGAAGGTAGTCGATGGCGTTCTTGAGCGAAGCGGGGTACCCGTAGTTGTACTCGGGGGTCACGAGCACGAACGCGTCGGACGCCTCGACGATCGCGCTCCACTCGATCGTGTGCGGCTGGGTGTACTGGTGAAGGCGTGGGTGCTTCGCCTCGTCGAGCAACGGGAGGCCGAGCTCGGCGAGATCTACGACTCGGATTTCGAAGGTGCTGTGGGCTCGTGCACGCTCGACGAACCAGTGTCCGATGCTCGGCCCGGCGCCGCCTGGGCGGGTGGAAGCGATGATGACAGTCAAGCTGGGCATGGGATGCTCCGTTTCGCAAGCTCGATGGGATCATTATGAATCGAGTGGTTCGGGCGCTTGGGCAGCCAACTTCGGTCGCTGCCGGTTGTCGGCACGACTATGGCGCATAATGCCGCCGGGACCGCGTCGCCCAACAGCTGAGGGCACCGGCTGGCGCCGTTACAGGCGGACGGTCAGAGCGCCTTGACCGCGGCCACGACCTTCGTCAGCGAGTCCTTGGCGTCACCGAACAACATCGTGGTCTTCGGGTCGAAGAGAAGTTCGTTGTCGATGCCTGCAAAGCCGGGGCGCATCGAGCGCTTCATGAACACGATGTTGCGGGCTTCGTCGACGGCGAGGATCGGCATACCGTAGATGGGGCTCCCCGGGTTGTTCTTGGCTGCCGGGTTGACGACGTCGTTGGCGCCGACCACCAACGCCACGTCGGCGGACTGGAACTCCGGGTTCGCCTCGTCCATTTCCTTCAACTGCTCGTAGGGGACGTTGGCCTCCGCGAGCAGGACATTCATGTGGCCCGGCATGCGGCCCGCGACTGGGTGGATGGCGTAGATGACCTCGACGCCACGCGACTCGAGCAGGTCGGCAAGCTCGCGGATCGTGTGCTGAGCCTGGGCGACGGCGAGCCCGTAGCCGGGGACGATGATCACCTTGTTCGCATACGCGAGCAGGATGGCCACATCCTCGGCGCTCGCGGACCGGACGCTGCGGGTCGTGTCGCCCTCGGCGCCACCGGTGGCCGTGATGACCGAACCGAAAGCGCTGAACAGGATGTTCGGGAGCGAGCGTCCCATCGCCTGGCTCATCTTCTGGGTGAGGAGCGTGCCCGAGGCGCCGACGAGGGTACCCGCAACGACGAGCACGACCGAGTGGAGCACGAAGCCGCTCGCCGCGACAGCCAGACCAGTGAACGAGTTCAGCAACGAGATCAGGACGGGCACGTCCGCGCCGCCGATGGGCAGGACGAACGCGACACCGAATATCAAAGCGAGGCCGAGAACGATCACGATGAGCCAGCTGGTTGAGCTGACGCAAAGCGTGATCGCCAGCCCGAGTATGCCCACGCCCACGATGGCGTTCCAGACCTGCTGGCCAGGGTAGGTGATGGCCCTGCCGGTCATGAGCTCTTGGAGCTTCGCGAAGGCGATGCAGCTTCCGGAGAACGAGACGCAGCCGATGACCACGCCGAGGAGGACCTCGACGACCTGGTAGACGGCGAGTGAGCCGGTCGGGGCAGTGAGGAACTTGGAGAGGGCGATCAGCGCGGCCGCGCCACCGCCGACACCGTTGAAGGCCGCCACCATCTGCGGCATCGCGGTCATCTTGACCAGGCGTGCCGCGGGTACCGCGATGGCCGCACCGACGAGCATTGCTACGGCGATCAACAGGAAGTGGTGCAAGCCGTTGGTAGCGAAGGTGATCGCAATGGCGAGGGCCATGCCAACGGCGCCGAGGAGGTTCCCGTAGCGGGCGGTCTTGGGCCCCGTAAGGCCGCGTAGCGCGAGGATGAAGCAGATCGCCGCGATCAAGTCGGCGAGGCGGATGCCCGTACCGAGGCTCACTTCGGGTCCCCCTCGGTGCTAGGCGCGGCCGCGCCGGCCGCTTCCGTCGAGACTTTGGGCGGCTTGCGGACCTTGAACATCTCGAGCATCCGGTCGGTCACCACGAAGCCACCGACGACGTTCAAGGTGGCCAGCACCACGGCGGCGAACCCGAGTACCAGCTCCCCGGTGCCGTGCACCGTGCCGAGGACGAGCATCGCGCCGACGAGCACGACGCCGTGGATCGCGTTGGTACCGGACATCAGCGGCGTATGCAGCGTGCTCGGTACCTTGGCGATGACCTCGAAACCCACGAAGGCCGCAAGCACGAACACGGTGATGAGCGAGAGGATGTCCCCGCCAGCTGCGACGGCGATCATTGGGTCCCTCCTTCGAGCAGTTCGCGGGTGGGAGCATGGCGGACCTCGCCCGCATGGGTGACGCACGTGCCGGCGACGATCTCGTCGTCGAAGTCCGGGGCGAACTCCCCCTCCTTCACGATCACCGTCAGGAATTCGGCGATGTTGCGGGAATAGAGGAAGCTCGCGTGCAGGGGCATCGAGCTCGGGAGGTTCTTCACGCCGATGATCGTGACGCCGCCTTCATCGAGATCCTCTCCCGGGCGGCTGAGCTCGCAGTTGCCGCCCGTCTCGGCTGCAAGGTCGACGATGACGCTGCCCAGTGCCATCTGGTGCACCATCTCCCCGGTGACCAGCACCGGTGCCTTGCGGCCGGGGATCGCCGCGGTCGTGATCACGACGTCGGCGGCAGCGACCTCCTTGCCGATGAGCTCACGCTGGCGGCGCAGGAAGTCCTCGGACTGCTCCCGGGCGTAGCCGCCTTCACCCTCCTGGGCCTCGAGATCAAGCTCGACGAAAGCGGCACCGAGGCTCTTCACCTCCGTGCGCGCTGCTGATCGGACGTCGTATGCGCGGACGTTCGCGCCGAGGCGGCGTGCGGTCGCGATCGCCTGCAGCCCGGCGACGCCGGCACCGAGCACGAGCACCTTGGCGGGCGGCACCGTGCCGGCCGCGGTCATGTAGAGAGGGAAGAACTTCGGGAGCTGCTCAGCTGCTAACAGCACTGCGCGGTAGCCCGAGACCAGTGCCTGGGACGAGAGCACGTCCATCGACTGCGCCCGGGTTATCCGAGGCAGCAGGTCGAGGCTGAACGCGGAGATCCGGTGGTCCACCAGCGCGCGGATGAGCTCGAGGTCGGCAGTGGGCTGGAGATAGCTCACGACGCCGGAGCCTTCGCTCATGAGGCCCACCTCTTCCAACCTCGGAGGCTGCACCTTGCAGATGAACCCGGATGTGCTCAACAGCGTCGGGGCGTCCAGCAGCGTGACGCCCGCGGCCAGGTAGGCTTCGTCGGCGAACAGTGAGGCGGCACCGGCGCCGGCTTGCATGGCGACGCTCGGGCCCAGGGCAGTGATCCTTGGGACGACGCTGGGGACGAGCGCGACCCGGCGCTCGCCGGGCGTTGTCTCGCTCGGTATTCCCAATCGCATGATTTCGGTCTAGCAAACGCGGACGCTCCAGGTCTAAACGCCGCGCCTCTTGGTGGCTGGGCCTGAAGCGGCCTCGTCTACCAACGCTGCAACTGTCTTGGAATCCAACGTCGTCGAGGTTCGTGACCCTGGTGGGCCTGGCGCCCGGGCGACGGTAGCCTCGCCCCAGTGGCGAGCGAGCTGATTGGAGAGGCGATCGGGACCCGGCCGGTCCGTGTCCGGATCGCGCCGTCCCCGACCGGTTACTTCCATGTCGGCGGCGCCCGCACGGCGCTCTACAACTGGTGCTTCGCGAGGCGCCACAACGGCGTGTTCGTTCTCCGGATCGAGGACACCGACGCGGAGCGCAACAAGGAGGAGTGGGTCGCCGGGATCGGTTCCGCGATGGCCTGGCTCGGGATCGAATGGGACGAGGGGCCCTACCGTCAGTCCCGGCGTGGTGAGCACTACCAGGTGGCGCTCGACAAGCTCTGGTCAGACGGGTACCTGTACGCCTGCGACTGCACGCGAGAGATGGTGCTCGAGCGGACGAAGGCCAACGCGACGCCGGGCTACGACAGTTTCTGCCGCGACCGGGGCCTCGAGCGTCAGCTCGGACGTGCCTTGCGGTTCAGGGTTCCGCGTGACGGCGTGACAGTGGTCGAGGACGTGATCCGGGGGGAGGTACGTTTCGCGAACGCGACGATCGACGACTTCGTGGTCGCGAAGTCGAACGGCGACCCGCTCTTCGTTCTCGCCGGCGTTGTCGACGACCGCGAGATGCGGATCAGCCACGTCATCCGAGCGGAGGAGCATCTCCCGACGACACCCAAGGCCGTGCTGCTGTGGGAGGCGCTAGGCACTGGCGAGCTTCCGCTCCCCGTCTACGCCCACCTGCCGGTGCTGGTGAACGAGAAACGGCAGAAGATCTCAAAGCGGCGCGACCGAGTTGCCGTCGAGGACTACCGAGAGCAGGGCTTTCTGCCCGAGGCGATGGTGAACTACCTAGCACTGCTCGGATGGAGCCCCGGGGACGGACGCGAGTTCTTCAGCCTCGAGGAGCTTGTGGCGGAGTTCGACCTCAGCAACGTGAACCATTCGCCAGCCTTCTTCGACGAGCAGAAGCTTCTGCACTTCAACGGCGTCTACCTGCGCGGGCTGGCGGTCGGGGACTTCATCGAGCGATGCTGCCGATGGGCCACAGAGGACGCGCCGGCCAGGGTGGTAGCCGATTTCGCGTCGGAGCAGTTCGCGAGGCTAGCTCCGCTTGTCCAGGAGCGGGCAGCCACGCTGTCGGAGGCGGCCGACCTCGTCGAGTTCCTCTTCACGCAGGAGTTCGCGATCGAGGACGAGTCTTTCGCAAAGGCTATAGAACGGGACCCAGATGCCCGCTCGATCCTTGTCGAGGCCCGCGAGCGTCTCCAAAGCTGCGCCTTCGAGGCGCCTTTGCTCAAGGCCGAGATTCTCCAGCTCGCCGACGACCGTGGGCGCAAGCTCGGGAAGGCTCAAGCACCGATCCGGACGGCTGCTCTCGGCCGGACAGTCGGCCTGCCGCTTTTCGAGTCGCTCGAGGTGCTCGGGCGCGCCCGGACACTCGAGCGCCTCGACGCGGCGATCGAGCGGCTGAGTGAGTCGAAGCCCGCGGTCGAGGACGTTTAGCAGCTTCAGCTCGGCACGGGGCCGGCCGTCCGGACCACCTCGTCGGGAGGCAGGGGACTTTCCGTGGTCTGGGGTTGTTCAACCGGGTACTCCCGCGCGGTCGTTCTCGCGTGGCCAACCACGGTGGCCCTGTTCTCGCCTCCGCTGTCCAAGTCGTGAACACTGACCCGGGAGTTTCCGGACGCACTCGCGACGCCAACCGCCTCGAGAGTCGCGCCTGTTACGATGACGCCGCCCATTCGGGGGTGGTGTAATCGGCAACACGGCAGGTTCTGGCCCTGTAATTGGGGGTTCGAGTCCTCCCCCCCGAGCTTCTCGAGCGGCCGTAAGGCCGCTCGTTTCGCGACCGGCAATGTCAGACGCGGACAACTTCCTGGAAGCGCTTGGCGACTTGCCGATCACCGAAGACCTCGAGTTGCTCGGTCGGGAGTCGGCCCCAGGTCCAGCGGGCCAGGTCGAAGGCGCTGCCGCGGAGTGCCAAGGCAGCCTTGGTGTGTTCACGGATCACCGAGGACCCGCCGGGTCTCGGGTCGAGCGTCCATTCCGCGCCCGAGACGTCAGTGGCATGAAGGTGCATGGAGCCACCGAGCCCGGTCGCGAGAAGCTCGGTCTCGAACCGGGGGTAGAAGAGCTCGAAGAACTCGGTGACCGTGTCGGCTGCGACTTCGGGACAGCCCGGAGTCGCGTCGAAGCCCTGTGCCAACTCGGCGTCGACGCGATGGATGAGCGTCTCGTGTGCCATGCGGCGCGCCCAGAAGTTCGTTGGGCCCGGGCTGGTCTCGGTCCAGTTCCACACGAGAGTGTCGTCGTCTGCGTTCTCAATAGCGGCGAGCATGGCCGTTCGCTGTTCCGCGAACCAACCAAGGCGCGCTTCGCCGTCGGGGGCAGCCGGCAGCTCGTCACGGTCCGGGACCCCCATTCGCCGAGCGCCGACGACAAGAGCCACCCGGCTGTAGATGAATCCAAGATGGCTCACCAGCTGCGCCACGTCCCACCCCGGACATGAGGGCACCGGGGTGTCGAGTGACGCCACACCATTGGAGATGGCCAAGAGAAAGCGGCTGGACTCCAGGTCGACGGAATCCAAGGTGGTTGAGCGATCCATGCCGCCAGTCTGCCTCATCGACAGTTGCGGGCGGTCGCTGCCTCCGCTCGGCGGGTCACTTGCGCCCGCCAAGACCTCACGCTGTGGATCGCCCGTCGTCGAGAGAGCACTTGCGGACTAACATGATCAAGCTTCGCTGGCCATGACGCCAGCCGGAGCCCTGCAACGCGAGCCACTGCTCGAGGACCTCGCGACGCACGGCCCCATCGTCTAGAGGCCTAGGACACCACCCTCTCAAGGTGGAGACACGGGTTCGAATCCCGTTGGGGCTGCCAATAAAAGTCCTGATGGATGGCATTGTCGGAGAGCCGACACCAGGAGTGTTTGACCTCCGCCAACATTTCCGCCAACATACCCTCGCGATGCGAGGGTACAAACGGTTCAAGGAGGGGTCGTGGCGACTGGTGGTTGCGAACGGCTCTGACCCCGTTACCGGCCGGCGCCGGACCATCAATGAGACCGTTCACGCGCCGGAGAACCGAGCTGGGGCCAAGCTCGCCGATGCTCGCCTCGCTGAGCTGATCTCCGCCGTCGAGTCGGGCCGTTATCCCGATCATCAGGAGAAGCCCGGCTATGGACCGACGGTCGGTGAAATCGCACAGGCATGGCAAGAGGCGAACCGGCCACGCCAAGACCGCCGAAGCGGCGACTGGCTCGGCTGGTCGCCGAAGACCGCCAAGACGGTCGCCGACAATTTTCGCCACCACATCCTTCCCGTAATGGGCTCGTGGAATGCGAACAACGTGACCGGAGTGCACCTCGACCGCCTCTACCGGAAGCTCGAACAAGAAACAGGCCTTTCCCCGACGGTCATCGTTCGTTGTCATGGACAGATCCGGGCGATGTTCAACTGGGCTGTCAGAAAGCGCATGGTCAGCGGCAATCCAGCTCTCGCGGCGGATCCTCCCCGCGTGAAGTCGCGCCAGCTCGAGGTTCCTTCGATGACCGAAGTCCGCGCGGTCCAGGAGGTTGCGACCGCGGAATTTGCCACTTTCATACAACTGGCGGCGACTGTCGGAGCCCGCCGAGGAACGCTCGTCGCTCTTCGCTGGGGCGATGTCGACCTCGACCGGGCGACCGTGACCTTCTCGCGTTCGATCGCCGAGTCCGAGGACGGGACGGTCGAAAAGGGCACGAAGTCAGACCGCACGTACTCCGTCACTCTTGGTCCGGATACCAAAGAGATGCTTGCCCTGCACGCGGGTCGCTCAAGGGAGCGCGCCGCTGCGGTCGGGGTTGAGTTCGGACAAGCCTCCTTCGTCTTCTCCGATGACGCGGTGTCGCACTGGAGCTTGGCCTGGCCGTCGCATGCCTGGCAGCGCTTCAGCACTCGTGCAGGCATCGCCCGTGTACGTCTCCACGATCTGCGCCACACCGCCGCCAGCCAGATGCTTATGGCGGGCGTGCCGATCTCGGTCGTAGCGGAGCGTCTTGGTTGCACCGAGGGCAATATCTTGCGCACCTACCGTCACTTCATCCCAGGATCGGATCACGAGGCAGCCGAGTTGATGGACCGATTGATGCGTGGCGCTTCTGTCGCCGAACCCGCGATCTCTTCTAAGGCTGGGGTTGCCTGAGCGAGATCGGAGCCGTCGATCAATCGGTCGAGAGCGCGCCTAGGAATAAGGACCTTGCCTCCGAGGTGGGGAACGCGAGGCAGGACTCCTCGCCGCACCATCCGCCCGATCGTGTCCTCAGAGACCTGAAGAATCTCCGCGCTTTGGGCAACGGTGTAGACGGCCGGTTGCGGAGTTCTGAGGCGGCGTAAGTGCGGCCCGAAGCTGCGACGGATCGCCCGCTCGACGGCGACCTCGATCAGCTCCTCGACACTGACCGGTGGCGTGGTTTCTCGATCGGCGAAAGATTGCAGTGTCGTTTCGTCCAAGGTGACTCGGGCAGTCATCGCCCCTCCTCTCGGAGCGATCCGGATGACCTCTCCTATATAAGAGGCACTTGGGGCTCCAGGCTATGGCTGTCTTCCCGCATGCCGTCCTTCTTGCTCGCGGGCCTCGAGCCGTTGCGCTGCGGGTTTATCGAGTCCAGAAGGCGAGGTGAGTCTCGACCATCCAGGCTTCGATGACCGCGCCGTCACATTGGGCGGGAATCGAGTCATCGCTGAGCTTGTCCTCGAGCATCGCGTCAAGGCGGAGGACGCGCTCCCACCACTCGTCGAAGGGCACGTCGCCGCGCCTTACAGCGCGCAACCAGTCTCCAGGCTCGTCGGCGATCGGAAGGGTGAGGCGGCGGTTGTTGAGCAGCTCCAGTCCTTGGAAGCCGAGCCGGGCGCAGTGCATGGCGTACTTGGTGTCATAGCCGTGAGCGGCGAGCAGCTCCTCGCGCCCGCCTCCGCCTCTGCGGCCGTGACCGCTGCGGCTCCGGGTCCCGAGTAACCGCTCCGCCTGGGACTGCATGTAGCCCCGGTAGCGGCGGATCACGTGGCGTCCGACGAAGGCCTCCCCGAGGCCTTGGAGCTCCTCGCCCTCGGGAGTCGAGAAGATGACCGGTGCCCACAGTGTCATCAGGATCGACGGGTTGCCGGAGGCGGCGAGGCGGACGAACCTCCTCAGCGAATGAAGCGTCCGGTCGGTGTCACCGGGGCCAGAGCGCGATCCCTCTGGCTGGCTGCGTTGCATCACGCTCGCGTAGCCGCTCTCATTCAGCCCGAGGACGTCACTCGGCTGCTCGACGACGACCCCGAGCTCGTCGTGGTCCTCACCGTCGGGCAAACCGGTCCCGTGAGCCGTCGAGCCGACCTCGACGAGAAGGATCGTCATTACAGGCAGGGGCGGTATCTCTTGCACGTGCCGATGATGCCGCACTTCGACGCTGCCGTCCGCCTAGCACTCATGCGCGACGCCTGCGAGCTGAAAGGCACTGGATCCACCGGAGGCTCTGATCTCACAAGGAGACTTGAGCCATGCCTGCACCGAGGAAGTACGACCAGGAGACCCGCGACCGGGCTGTGAGGATGTATCAAGAGCGCCGGCGAGATTTCCCCGAGGAGGCGTTTCGAACCTCGCGCCGGCGCGTAGGAGAGCTTCTGGATGTCAACCCCGACACGATGCGGGGCTGGATCCAGCAGATCGAGGTCGACACAGGCCGCCGGCCGGGTGTGTCGAGCGACGTGGCCGTCGAGCTGCAGACCTTAAGGCGCGAGAACGCGGAGCTTCGTCGGGCGAACGAGATCTTGCGGACGGCATCGGCGTTTTTCGCGGCGGCGGAGCTCGACCGTCGACTCAAGTAGTCGTCTCCTACATCGAACGCTTCAAGCACCGCTTCGGGGTCGAGCCGATTTGCCGCACGCTCGTTGAAAGCGACGTGGCGATCGCCCCGAGCACCTACTACGACCGTCATGCCTGCCCAGTCACAGACGCCGAGTGGAACGACGCCCATGCGGCCAACCGCGTCCTCGACTTCTACCGGCTCGACCGGAGCCTCTATGGCTCCGACAAGTTATGGACGGCAATGCGCCGCGCCGGGGAGGACATCGGCCGTGACCAGGTCGCCCGCCTCATGGGCATCTTGGGGATCGTCGGGGTGAGTCGCGCTAAGGAGCACCGCACGACGACCACGGTCGCCGACCCCAAGGCGCCTCGTCATCCCGACTTGATCAAGAGGGCCTGGAGCACCCCGACTAGACCGGACCAGTGGTGGGTCGCCGACTTCACCTACGTATGGACCCTTCGCGGGTTCTGTTACACGAGCTTTGTCACAGACGTCTACTCGAGACGCATCTTGGGCTGGCGGGTCTCGAGCTCCAAGGCGACCCCGCTTGTCACTTCAGCTCTAGAGCAGGCTCTCTTCACCAGGCGCCGCACAGATGCCCGCTTCACATCCAAGGGCCTCGTGTTCCACTCCGATTAAGCCGAGCATCTCGTTAAGCCGAGGAATCGTGGCGTGAGCGTGCGTGGACGAGGTTTGCTGACTGGTTCCTCGGCTTAACGATCGGCACCTATCGGAGGCTGTAGAGAGCTTCGAGCTTGTCCTCGGTGAGCTCTCGAGCTGCTGGATGGTCGATCCCGGGTGTGGCCGCTTCGACGGCTTGGCGCATCATGTCCACGGTGGCGAAGGCGTAGAAGGCTGCCGTGGTCGATACGTTCTCGTGCCCGAGGAGCCGCATGATGATCGGCAAGGGGATCCCCTGCTGGTAGAGGTCCATCGCCTTGGTCTTGCGCAGCACATGACAGTGGATCTGCTCCGGGAGCGTGGGGCAGACGGTGCGGGCACCTTGGGCGGCCTGTTTCAGCACGGCGGCGACGGTGTCGGTCGACAGTTGGCTGGGTTGGCCGTGGTGTCGGCTGTAGAACAGCGGTCGTGTCGCGGACAGGGTGCCTGTGTTCGGGTGGAACTCGGCGAGGTAGACCTCCAGGTGCTCGATCGTCCTCGCGGTCAGCGGAACGATGCGGGTCTTGTTGCCCTTGCCGGTGAGGGTCACATGCCCAGGCCTGGCCAAGCAGAGCCCTTGCAGGGTCAGGTCCGTGATCTCACTGACGCGGGCGGCGGTGTCGTAGAGCAGGATGAGCAGCATCCTGTTCCTGCGCGCTTTCGCCGTGTGGCCGCCGAAAGCGGCAAGGACGGCCCGTGTCTCGGCTTCGCTGAGGTACTCGATGGGCTTTCTGGGGCTGGTCGGTCCGCGGAGGGCCCGAGCCGCCTGGCTGAGAGCGACGAGGGTGAGGTCTTCATAGGAGCAGTAGGTCAGGAACGCCTTGACGGCGCTGAGGCGCAGCGCGACCGTCTTCGGCGCATAGTGTCGCTGCTCCGACATCCAAGCGAGCCAGGACTTCAGATGCTGGCGATCGAAGTCGTCGAAGCTGACGTCGGCGCGTTCGACGTGCTCGCGTTCGGCTAGGTAGTCGAGGAAGCACTCGAGGCTGATTCGGTATGCCTCGATCGTCTTCGGCGATCGTCGCTGCACCGTCGGCAGGTAGATGTGCAGGTACTCCCTGGCGAAGCTGAAGAAGTTGGGCGTGTCGCCCTTCGGGTCGCGTCTCACTCGAATCCGGCCTCTGGGAGCACCGACTGGGCCTTGTCGGTGATGTGGGCGTAGGAGCCCATGAAGTCGGGCGAGGTGTGGATGTAGTAGTAGCTGGAATCAACGGTTGCGTGCCCCATGTAGCGGGCCAGGTAGGGCAGCAGCGCGGTGACGTCCTTGCCCTGTGCCATCCACCGCTCGACGTTGGCGTAGGCGAAGTGGTGCCGGAAGTCATAGGGTCGAGGCTGCTGGCCGCCCGTCGGTCGCGCCAATCCAGCCTGGTCCCAGACGCGGTTGAACATCTGTCCGACCGTCGCGGCCGTGACCTGGTTGCCGGCGGCGGAGACGAAGAACCTCTGGCGGGACATGCCGAACTGTTTGCGGGATACCTGCTCGCATGCAGCCAAGACTTTGACGACGTCGCCGCTCAAGGGCAGACGTCGACTGCGGCTTCCCTTTGACCACAAGACGTCGACGTGCCCCTCACGCAGATCAACGCAGTCGGGCGTGAGGAGGCGGACCTCCCCGGTTCGCATCCCGCAGGAGTGCATCAGCGTGAAGAAGGCGACTGCTTGCCAGCGCCATGGGGACTGTGCGTGAAGCAGTGCTGCCGCCGTGAAGAACCGCTCGATCTCCTGCGCGCTCAGCAGGTAGGGCTGGGCGCGGACGGCAGGGGCTTTCCAGCGTTCGGACAAGACGTAGGCCTCGGTGTCGCCATGCATCTGGAGCCACCGGCCGACGTCACGGATATAGGACATCCACGAGCAGTAGCGGCCCGAGGCGGCCAGCTGCTCGGTCACCCAACCCTCGACGGTGTCGCGGTCGAAGACGGTCCGAGCCCGTGCGAGGCAGTAGCGGTCGAACCTCTTCAGATACCAAATCCGGGAACTGCCATAGAAGCCCATTTTCTCCTTGAACTCGAGATAGGCGTCCAGTTCCTGGGCGAACGCGCTGGTGAAACCGTGGGCGCTCACGAGCACGCACCTGCGGGCACGTCGAGCACGCAATCGAGCAGATGCTCTCGGTCGACGCTCATGTACAGGTTCGTCGACTCGGCGCTCGCGTGGCCAAGCACAGCCGAGATCGTCGGCAGCGGCACTGCCGCACGCAGCAGCCTCGACGCGGCGTTGTGACGCAAGAGCCGACACCCGGCCTTGGCGTCGGCAACGCCGGCCGCTCGAAACACGCCCGCCGTCACTCGGTAGATCGAGGCGTGATCGGCGAGTCGAGTGTATGGCGCCACGCAGCGCAGGAACACGTGTCCGTCGGTTGAGCCGGGTCTGCCATCCAGGACGTAGTCGGCAAGCTTGCCCACCAACAACGCGGTCAGTGGCACGGTCAGCGGGTTGCCCGTCTTCTGCTGCACGATCTCGGCAGTCCGGCTCCGCCAGTCGATGTCGCGCAGGCACAGGCCGACGATGTCGCAGGCTCGCAGGCCGGTCGTCAGCGCCAGCAGGGTGATGGCCGCGTCCCGAGCGCTCACCGCGCCTGCGGCGCAGGCCTGCACGACTAGGCACTCGTCGTCGTCGCTAAGAACGGGAAGGATCGTATGGGAACGCTTCACTCCCGCAAGGCCCACCGCTTCGACGAGGTCAACTCGACCGGTGAACTTCAGAAACGCGCGGAAATTCGACACCACCCAGAACAGGGAGGACCTCGCCCATCTACTCGACAGCGATTTGAGGAAACCCAAGACGCTGGCGCCATCGGCGTCCTCAAGGTGGCAGATCCCTTGCGACTCCAAGAACACCAGGTACGCGCCGGAGACCCGACCGTAGGCGTCGCGAGTCGCCGGAGCCAGACCGCGATCATCCATCTCGGCTTCCCACGCAGCCCACAGCCCGACGAACTCACCCGACTTGGGCCGGGCACCCCCGCCGCCGCGCTTGCGGGGCAGAAGCTCCACCCGCCCGGTCTGCACGTAGGCGTCGAAGACGCTGACCAATCTCCCGTAGTCAAACCTGCGCTGTGCACTGAAGCGGCCAGTGCGCGGGCTGAGCGTCATCAACTTGAACGCGGCACCCAGCGAGGGCGAGTAGACGCCTCCTCGTTCCTCAGCGAACCTCGCCAGCGCCGTGACCGTCTTCTCGTACTGTCCGATCGTTGACTCCGAGTAGCCGGCTGCGCGCAGTTCGGCGATAACCACCGATGCGATCTGTGTGACCGTCGTGTCCATGCCCATCTCCTTTCCTCAAGATGTGAGGGCACGGCGGACGCTAAGGACGATCAGGATCGTTAAGCCGAGGAACCAGTCAGCAAACCTCGTCCACGTACGCCCACGCCACGATTCCTCGGCTTAACGAGATGCTCGGCTTAATCTGAATTCAGCGGAATTCCGTTTAACTCCGACGCCGGCTCGCAGTACACAGCCATCGTGTTCACCCAGGCGCTCACAGATGCGGGGATCGCTCCCTCGATCGGCACCGTAGGAGACGCCCTCGACAACGCCCTCATGGAGTCGACCATCGGTTTGTACAAGACAGAGCTCATCAAACGGCACCCGCGAACCTGGAGCGGCGCTGCTGAGCTCGAGCGAGAAACCGCCGACTGGGTTCACTGGTTCAACTCGGCGCGAATCCACACTTCGATCGGCCGTGTGCCACCAATCGAATACGAAGACGACTACCGTAAGAAACGGAGCGCCTCAACTGGAGACGTTGCGTAAACCGAGCCTCCGTCAATTCCAGTGCCGTTTAACCTCCTTCCAACCAAGCTCCTCGACCACACACGATCGGCATTCAGGGATCGAAGCTCGTTAGGGGCATAGCCCCAGGTAGGAGCCGGATCGGGCAATAGCCTGGAGTTGCCAGTGCGTCTTCAGTAGAGGCGGTCATCGCGATCGCCCCCGACGAAGGGACGCACGAGGTGATCTCGATCCGGCCGGTCAGTCTTGGTGGCGGCTTTCGCTACCTGATGAACTCGGTCGCGGCCGGTGACGGGAACCCGGAACCGTCGAAGGGACTGGCGCACTACTACGCCTCCACGGGCACCCCACCGGGTGTCTTTTTGGGCAAGGGTTTGGCCGAGCTGAACGGCGGTCGCGGGGTGGTTCCCGGATCAGAGGTGAGCGAAGAGAACCTCTCCCACATGCTCGGCGCGTGTTCCGATCCCGTCACCGGCGAGCCTGTGGGATCGAGGCCGAGAGCCCCGGCCGGGGGTGCCCCTGTGGCCGGTTTCGACCTCACGTTTTCGATCTCCAAGTCGGTTTCTGTCATGTGGGCTCTCGGTGACGACGAGACCAGACATGTCATCGAAAAGTGCCACCGCCAGGCGATCGAGTTCGTCCTCAACTACGCGGAATCTGAGGTGTTCTGCTCGCGTTCTGAGACGAACGGGATCGTCTCAGAAGACCTCACCGGTGTCGTCGCGGCATCCTTCACCCACTTCACGAGCAGGGCTGACGATTGCCAGCTGCACGACCATCTGGTGGTCTGGAACAGGGCCTGCTCTGTGTCTGACGGCAAGTGGAGGACGCTTGACTCCAAGGCCATCTTCAAGGCGACGACAACGCTCTCAGAGCTCCACCAAGGGGTCCTCTCCGACCTTTTGACCGCCGAGCTCGGCGTCGGCTGGGAAGCGCGCGGACGGCGTCATTCGACCAAACCCCGCTACGAGATCACCGAGGTTCCCGAGGCCCTCATGGCCGAGTTCTCACAACGCTCAGAGCAGATCGCGGCGCGCGGAGAGGAGCTCAACTCGAGCTTTGTCGCCGCTCATGGACGCCAGCCAACCGTCGTGGAGACGATGCGCCTCAGGCAAGTTGCCACGATCGCAACCCGGCCGCAGAAGACTCATCGGAGCCTCGCCGAGCTGACGGCCACCTGGCGAGAGCGGGCAGCCGGTCACGTGCCTGAGGACGAGCAACCGGCGTGGGTCTCGAGCCTCGCCGGCCGCAACGACCTGCCGCTGCTGCACGCCAACGACCTGGCCGAGCCGATCCTCAACGATGCCGCTCAGGCGGTGGTCACGACGGTGGCCGAGCACCACTCCACCTACGGTCGCCAGAACCTGTTGGCCGAGGCTCACCGGTTGCTGCACGGGGTCCGCTTCGCCTCTCCTGAGGACCGGGTGGCCGTCGCCGAACACATCACCGACCTCGCCGTCGCGCGATCAATCGTGCTCACTCCGCCGGCGATGCACCACACGCCGGAGCGCTACATCCGCCCCGACGGGTCCTCGCGCCTGCAGCCAAGGAACCACCTCGTCTACACCACAGAGGTCCTTCTCGACACCGAAGATCGCTTGCTCGAAGCCGGGAGAGAGCATGGAGCTGTTCGGGTGAGCACGGCGATGGTCGCGAACATTGCCGAGGCGAACCTGCCCGGGCGCGACTACGGACTGAGCGTCGACCAGGCCCTCGCCGTGGAGAAGATCGCCACCTCCGGCCGCGTCCTTGACGTGCTCGTCGGTCCGGCTGGCAGCGGGAAGTCAACCACCGTGGCGGGCCTCAGGGCCGCATGGGAGACAGAGCACGGACCCGGGTCGGTGATCGGTCTCGCGCCTTCTGCTGTAGCGGCACAGGTGCTCGCCGACGAGCTCGGGATCGAGACGGAGAACACCGCCAAGTGGCTGCACGAGTGGCGACGCATCCCGGAGCTGACAACACGCCGCGACCGCTTCGCTTTGAACCTCGCCCGCCACGCGTATCCGAGCTCTCCCGGCGCGGCCAAGCTCCGCGCCCGAGTCGCGGCGATGGACCAGGCCATTGCCGAAAGGCGCCTCAAGGCGGGACAGCTGGTCATCGTCGATGAAGCGAGCCTGGCTGGGACCTTCACCCTCGACGAGCTCGTGGGTGCCGCGAGACAAGTCGGTTCGAAGATCCTGCTCACAGGAGATGGTGCACAGCTCGGCTCGGTGGAAGCGGGCGGGGCGTTCTCGCTGCTTGTCAAAGACCGCGGTGATCTCGTCGCGGAGCTCACCGACGTCCGCCGCTTCGTCTCGGAGTGGGAGAAGGCCGCGAGCATCGAGCTGCGCCTCGGCAACAAGGCCGCCATCGATGACTACGAAGCTCACGGCCGCATCACAGAAGGCACCCGGGAGGTACTGCTCGAGGCCATCTACACCGCCTGGAAGAACGACGTCGATGCCGGCAAGTCGAGCCTGATGATCGCCGGGGACTCGACCACTGTCACCGAGCTCAATGCCCGGGCGAGAGCCGACCGGGTAAGGGAGGGGACGGTCTCAGACGAGGGGCTGCAAATAGCTGATGGCCAGACCGCAGGAGTAGGCGACGAGGTCGTTACCCGTCAGAACAACCGGCTCGTCACGACCGGCAGGACCTGGGTGAAGAACGGCGACCGCTGGTTGGTGACCGCCACCAACCCCGACGGGAGCATGGCGCTGCGCCGTGGGAACGGTGGCGGCGAGGTCTCGCTCCCCGCCGATTACGTCGTCCACGACGTCGAGCTCGCTTACGCCACGACCGCGTATCGCAGCCAGGGCCGAACAACAGACACCGCTCACGCTCTTGTCGCCCCGGCGACGACGCGAGAAGTGCTCTACGTCTCAGCGACAAGAGGCCGTGAGTCCAACAGCCTGTATGTCGACACCTCATTCGATCCCGACCCGGCCACCGGTCACGAACCTGCGATCTCACAACGGACCGCTCAAGACGTGCTCGCCGGCGTATTGACGAACCAAGGTTCGGACCTCTCCGCGCACGAAACCATCGAGAGGGCACAACTCCAGGCGGAGGACTTCAAGGTCCTGGCCGCCGAGTACGAGACCTTGGCCCGAGTCGCTCAACAGCATCGCTTTGAGGAGTTGCTGGCTCACTCAGGCCTCGGACCAGAACGCCTCGAGGAGATCCGCCAAAGCCCTGCCTACGGCCCACTGTTCGCAGCTGTCCGAGACGCTGAGACGCACGGTCTCGACGTGCAAGAGACCTTGCCAAGGCTCGTGGCAGTTCGGTCGCTCGATGACGCCGCGGACCTTGCGGCGGTGATCCGCGACCGAGTCGACCGATGGGCACAGGCCGCCGGATCTGACCGGCGGGCGGGCAAGAGCCTCATCGCAGGCCTGATCCCACGAGCGGCGGGCGTCACCGACCGGACTTCGGCGGGTGCCACTCGAGATTGACGCTTCGCACGGCCCTGACCAGGGCGAGCTGTGGATAAGTCGGGTTTCTGGTGGTTGAGTGTAGGGGCGACAGAGTACTAGACAGCGGAGTTACAATGCTGTAGTGTTGGCGTGTGTTCGTAAAGAGGACGGTACGGCGGCGGGGCGACAAGGCCTACGAGTACCTGTCGCTCGTCGAGGCTGTGCGCGAGGACGGCCGCAACACCCACCGCACGCTGCTGCGCCTCGGCGAGGTGTCAGAGCTGCGAGCCTCTGGCCAGCTCGACCGCATCATCAAGGCTCTTCGCACCTACGCCGAAGGGAGCTGGTTCGAGGCCGGTGAGCTCTCCGGCGAGGGAGGGCCGAGCCTCGGTGGTGTCGCCGCCTGCTACACGTACTTTCGCCGTCTCGGTCTCGAGGCGTACTTCGGCGCCGTCGGCCGCACCCGCCGCTCCGCGTCGCTCGCGGACGCCGTCTTCGTGATGCTGGCCAACCGCCTGGTTGATCCCGGCTCGAAGCGTCGGACGATCACCGAGTGGCTGACGACCGTGGCACTGCCGAAAGACGTCGGCGCCCCGAGCCTCGACCGCTGCTACCGGGCCGTCGACGCGCTCGCTGCTTCCAAAGAGGGGACCGAGAGCCATCTCTACTCCGAGCTCTGCAACTTGACGAACCTCGATCTCCGGTTGGTCTGTTACGACCTGACGTCGACCTACTTCGAGACGGTGGGAGCCGGCGGGCCGAGGTTCTCCTCGCGCGACTACGGCTACAGCCGCGACCACCGAAGCGACCGTCCCCAGGTCGTGATCGGCCTGCTCGTCACCGGTGACGGCATCCCGATCGCCCACCACGTCTTCGCGGGCAACACCTCGGACTTAAAGACATTGCCGTCAGTGATGGAGGACCTGCAGAAGCGCTTCGGCGTCGGGCGCATCGCCCTTGTCGCGGACCGCGGGCTCATCAGCGAGGACAACCTCGCAGAGGTCGGCTCCCACGGTTTCGAGCACGTGATGGCGACACGCCTCCACCACGACGAGGACGTCGCCGCCGTGCTCGAGCAGGCGAACAGCCCCGACACCTCGTGGGTGGCCGTCGCAGAGGCGCGCAGCTTCGCCACCGAGATCGCCCACGGCGGGCGGCGCTTCGTCGTGGTCTTCTCGCCCACCCGCTACTTGCGGGACCGGGCCCGCCACGCACAGCTCTGTTCCAAGGTCGAGGACGGCCTCATCGCACTGGAGGCACGGGTCCGCTCGGGGCGCCTCAGCGACCCGGCCAGGATCGGCGCCGCCGCCGACCGCATCCTGCGGGACTCGGGAGTCGGGCGCTGCTTTGTGACGACGGTTCAGGAGGGCTTGTTCTCCTGGGACTTCGACGAGAAGGCTCGGCGCTACGACGAGGAGCTGTTGTGCGGGCGGTACGTGATCACGACCTCGCTCGACGCCAAGGCCGCTGACTGCGCCCAGGTGCTGCGCTATTACCGCAGCCTGCAGAACGTCGAGCACAGGTTCCGGATCGCCAAGGACTTCCTGGCGCTACGGCCGGTCTTCCACTGGACCGAGGAGCGCGTACGAGGACATGTCGCCCTCTGCTTGCTGGCAGCGACGATTGAGGCCGTCATGGCCAAGGACCTCGTCGCCGCCAAGGTGATGGACCCGGACCTTCCCTTCCAGCACATGACGCCGAGGAGGGCCCTCGCCGAGCTGGCTGAGGTCCGCCTCGAGCTCGTGAGCGCCGGTGAGCGCACAATCGAGCTCGTCAGCCGACCGACTCAGCGACAGGCCACCATCCTGCGGGCCTTCGGCGTGGACACCTCGAGCTGGCGGAAGGCCACACTCGCCTGATCAGGGCAAACAGGTCACGCGTAGTGGAAACACTTCGTCCGCGCGTCCCCATCTACCTGGGCTTTCGCAATTGACCCGCCGAAGTCCGGACCGACACCGACATGGCCCGGGGCCTCCAAGAGCGAGCCGAGGCGTTGCAATACCGGGCACAGGAGCTCGCCGAACGTGCCACTGATCAGAACCCGCTCTGGCTGCGACAGCTCGGTGCCCGACCTTCCGATCCGCTCGCCGCAGAACGTTGGCTCGAGGCCGTGAAGACGATCGCCGCGTACCGGGAACGGTGGAGCATCAACGATGACCCCCGACCCCTCGGCTCGAAAGCTACGGCGAGGAGCATCGAAGCGCTCAACCAGCGCCGCCTCGCCCGGGCTGCTTTCAACACGGCGATGAGGGTCACCTACGCGACGCGAACACAGCGCCCTGAGGTGACATCTGTCGCTGTCGGCCTCACCCTGAATCGAGGGCCGGAACTGTAAGGACGGGCAGCCGCGAGATGCTCGGGTCAGCCGCAAAAGCTATAGACGGCGCACCGGGATTCGCTCCGCCAACCCGTCGCCCGTTAGGTCGTAGTAGGGCGCTACCACGACCCGTCGCTCGGGGTTTCATGCTGGTTCGCCTCCCAGATCGGAGTGCACTGCTCAGGAAGCACGCTGCGAGTATCGCCTCCTTCTTGCTATGGCCAGCATGCCTCCGCCACCTGCGAGGGATTAACACTTAGCCAGCGACGCGTCCTCTCGAACGCGCCTTGACGTAGTCGTCGCAAGACGGGATCTCAGCTCATTCGGCATGCCTTCAACCCTTAGAGTCAACCTCCATGTGTCCCCGCAAGGATCGTGCGAAACGCCACCGTACAGGATGACTTCGCGTGTCGCTGCAACATAGCTCATCATCGGCAAAGTCCTCCGACCCGGTCCGTCAGAGAGTAGCTCCTGGTACCAACTCTCCCCATCCCAAATCCATAACTCCGTAGCCTCTGATCTGGATCGCTCTTCCCGGTTCCTAGGAGTTCCCCCGTACCATGCCACTAAACGCGAGACAGGGTCGACGGCCCATCCCCCGAGCACTCCAGGCAGCGCTGTGCCATCTGAATCCCTTGACTCCATTCTCCGCTCCGAAACAGCCAGATATCGTCTAGCACGCGTAGACCGTCGGAACCGCCGAGTAGAACCAGCCCCTCCAACTGACTATCCCAATAGAGTAGGCTCCCAACACGACCCGGTGGTGATTCACGTGGATCTAGCTGACGCCACCGGTCGCCACTCCACGTCCACGTATCGTTGTAAACTTCGCCCATCCCCAACGGTGCTGACCCGCCACCGAATAGGATCGCCGAGTTCTGCGGTGGATAGTACGCCATTGACGAGTGGAAGCGGGCGCTAGGACCGCCAACGTCTACACCCACTTGCTCCCATTGCCTTCCCTCCCAGATCCAGGTCTGTCCAGGTTCACGCTTTCCAACACTCTGATGCCAGTAGGCCGAGCCAAATAAGACCACGCCGCCGCCAACTGGCGTAGCCACGGCGTTCATCACATTAGGACTTTCCTCCTGCGAAGATACCTTTGTCCAAAGGGTCCCATCGAACCTCCATGTGTCCGCGCGATTGGCCTCGTTGATTCCCCCACCGACTAGGAGCGCTCCACCCACACGCGGTTCTTCGACCAAGACCGCCGCCAGTCTTGCGGATGGACTGTTCTCTAATTCGAGCCGGTGACAGGAAGTAGGCATCTACGACGAATCTCCCGCTCCTACGGACGAACTGCGACTATGAGGACGGTCACTGTCATTACCACTCTCCACTCAAGTTCGGCTGGTTCGGCCGCCATCCTCCGAGAGAGGCAATAGCTGGGTAGGGTGTGGGAGGCGTAGGTATTGGGAAGAGCGTCGACTTGATGTCAACGTCCCCATAGCCACCCATCCAACCATATAGCTCAAGCTGAGTAGCCCACACGGCGCCAACCGCCGCAATGATTGCTCCAATGGCCGGCCCTGCATGCCGGAGGACAGAGGCGCTGAGCGCGATACCTGTTATCACCTTGCGGTTCGCGCAGGGATTCAACCAGATCCGTTGATTATAGAATACCCATTCCCAAGCTCTATGGACTAGCACGACGGACGTACATGCACCGTCACCACCACCGGGAGCGGGAGCAGGGTGCTCACCACTTGGATCTCGATTTCCAATCGGATTGTCGCCGACGTACGTATAGGCCTGCTTGGTCTGCCGCACCTCCGGGTCTACGCTCAGGAACTGGCCCGTCTGCGGGTCGTAGTAGCGGTTGACTGTGGAGAGTCCACGGCGATGCCCGCGGGGCGAGCACGGGCAGCGCCGTGAGGGTTCGGACGAGCCGGGACGGATCGAGGAAGAGGAGCCTCTCCTACACTGCTCCGTCCCAGGCTTCATCGCGAACATCATGCCTCTTGACCGGGGCCAGCGATGCCGTTGGACCGGTCATCGCCGCGCGGGCGCTCGGCAGTGCCGTGCATAGCTCCGAGGCCATGGCGACGCTGAGGCCTGCAGCCGGATGGCAGGTGGCGTGCACGGTCCGGAGCCGTTCGATGCTCACGCGTGTGTAGCGCTGGGTGGTGTCCAGATTGGCATGTCCGAGCATCTCGGCGACGTACCTGATGTCGGCTCCGCCTTCGAGCATGAGTGTTGCAACGGTGTGGCGGAGCAGGTGGCAGCTCCCGTGCTTGTCGATGCCGGCGGTGGCCAGGTAGTTGCGCACCCTGCGGCACAGCCAGTCCGGGCAGAGCGGAGTGCCGGCAGACGAGAGGAAGAGGTGGTCGGGGAACCGGTCTGTCACAAAGCCAGCCCGGACGATCTCCACGTACAGGCGCAACCAGAAGAGCGCCCTCTCCCCGATGGGCACGTAGCGTCTTTTGCCCCCTTGCCACAGCGCACGAACACCGTGCCCCGATCGAAGTCCACGTCTCTCAGCCAAAGTGAGATGAGCTCGGCCCGACGAAGGCCACAGGAGTAGAAGACCTCCAGCACGGCTCGATCGCGTAGTCCGAGGGGTTTCGAGATGTCAGGGGTGCCGATCAGGACCGCCATCTCCTCGGCGCTCAAGGTGGCTTCTGGCAGACGCCGGTCAGGCCTGGGCATGAGGAGGTCGGCCGCCGGGTTTATGTCGATGCGGTGCTGGCGCCGCAACCAGGAGAAGAACTGGGCCACGGGCACGAGACGCTGGGCCTGGGTACCGAAGGACAGTGGTTCACCGTCATGCTTGCGGTGGGCAAAGAGCCTCTGCTGGTACGAGACCAACAGCTCCGGGGTCACATCTCCTGACCGATCGACTCCCTGCGCGCCGGCGAACTCGACGAAGTAGGCGAGGTAGCGGCACCGGCAGGTGATCGTGGTCCTGGCGTAGTTGTGGATCGCCATCCACTTGAGGTACTCGCGTGCATCCGTCTCGATGGACGTCATGGCTGCCTTCTTTCGAGACGGCCGTCGAGGAGGCCTGGCGGGACCGGACTCCGCCGCCGGTTCGTCCACCGTGGATGGTGCTCTCCCTGCCTGTGAGCATCGGCCTCCGATGAGCCGCCCATGAACCACCCGGACCAGCACCGAAGACCGCGGTGCCCCCGCAGCCTCTTGGAAGAGAGGCCATCCCATCTCCGGGGGCACCGCTACCGAACTCTCAGAGGCTCGCTTCCACAGAAAACTCTGGTCTCAGTCGGGCGCTTCCACGACCCAGCCACGGGCCAGTTCCTGAGCGTCGCCGGCAGGGTTCACCGCACAGCGATCCGTCGATCGGACGTCAGCAGCGACGAGCCTCGTGAGCTGGGCGAACTCGGCCGTACAATGTAGATATGTCGCGGACTCGCAATCCATGGCTCGGACCTGCCGCCCGCCCGGTCGCGATCCCCGAGGACGTCGACGATCCCTCGGTGCTGAAGGCATCGGGCGTCGTCGAGCTGCCGTTCCATATTCGATGGAGCGATCCGTCCATCACCTACGACCTCGGCCAGCGAGCCGATCGCATCCGTGTCTACGAGCAGGTTCTTCGCGAAGGCACCGAGGACGACGTTCGGTTCTACATCGAGGTTGGTGAGCTCGTCGCGCTCTTCGGAGAACTGGTGCTGCCTCCGACAGTGAGGCGAGCGTGGGCAGACTGGCTCCTACGGAACCGAGGGGTGGTCCTTGCGTGCTGAGTCCGCTGCAGGAGCGGATAGCCAGAATCATCGCCGGACTTGGCGAGGCAGAAGACTTCGCACTCGCCGGCGGTGGGGCGCTAATAGTTCGCGGCGACATCGATCGCAAGACTCGAGACCTCGACTTCTTCGGACTCAGCGCTGCTGCGGTCGACCGCCTCGTTCCCGTAGCTGAACAGGCTCTTCGAGACGCCGACCTGCAGGTCAAGCGGGTGCAGGAAGGGCCCGGTTTTGCGCGCTTTGTCATCGAGGATGAGGACGATCGGACCGAGCTGGATCTGGCCAGCGACGCCCGACTCTTTCCAGCGGATCAAGGTCCAGGCTTTCAGATCCTGTCCGCAGAGGAGCTAGCCGCTGACAAGTTGCTCGCGGTGTTCGGCCGAGCGGAGGCCAGGGACTTCGTAGACCTGGAGGCACTTGAAGACCGATTCGGTCTTGACCGGCTGTTCGAACTCGCGGGCGAGAAAGATCGAGGGTTCGAGCCCACGGTATTTGCCGAGATGATGGACCGTTTCGGTCGGCTCGGAAGAGCGGAGTTTCAGCTTGACGATGTTCAGTACGAGGAGTTGAGTCGACTTGTCGAGGCGTGGCGCACGCGGGCACTTCAGCTAGCCCAAGAGCACCAGCGATCGCCAGGGGTCACCAACGATCGAGGTCACGACACTGGCCTCGGCGTCTGACGGGGCGTGAACCTTGCCAGTTCTTGGCCACATCACCTCCCTGAATTATCGCTCCGGAGACCCACATACCCATCCGCTGGGCTCCATCTACCTGATAAACCGCTACTACGACCCGCAGACGGGCCAGTTCCTGAGCGTGGACCCGCAGGTCCAGCAAACACTGGAGGCTTACGAGTATGTCGACGACGATCCGGTGAACGGGATCGACCCAGAGGGTACGTGCAATTCAGGCAGTCAGGGGTATGCGCAATGCGGTGATCCAGACATTGTTGGTTATAGCGTCTGGAGGATTTGCGAACGAGAGAACAAGGCTGGCATTGTCGGACATGGGAGGGACCTCTTTTCTTGGGTCCACCACCACTGGCGTGGAATCGTGACCGTTGTTGGGATTACTCTGGGAGCAGCAGCGGTGGTTACTGGATTCGGAGCGTTGGTCGGTGGATCTGTCGTACTGGGATTCGTGTCAGGAGGTATCGGCATTGCCAGCGGCCTTGCGGATCTCCCGGCATGTATTGGAACTCGAGGGCATCACAACGGCGCAGCGTGCACCGGAGCCATTGCCGGGGTTTTCGCCGGAGGAGTTGGCGCCTCTGGGGCTTTCGTCGAATTCGGCTCGGCTGCATTGGAGTCAACCTCAATTGTACGTAGTGCTGTCGCTGGCCTGTTGGCTGCGAAGGCCTTTTCTGTTGGCTCGGCATCGACGGTCTGGGATTTCGTGAATGCTCTCATTCGCAAGAGCCGAGTGCGGCGTCGTTAGTCAAGACATGTCAGCCCAACGCAGATTCGATCGCGAACCAAGAACCGTACTATCTGCGGTTTTGGAGGAGTGGACGCACAGGGTTGGCCCAGAGGCAGCCGTCCATAGGATTCGAGGCTATAGATTCATGCTCTACGGTTGGCTTTCCGCTTTAGGTGGGTTCATATTGCTATTAGGTGGCGGACTCTGGGATAACCTTTGGCTACTGACTGTCGGTGGCGTCGGAATAGTAGGTTGGCTTGTGATGTACATCCGAGCGGGTCTGGAACTCCACCGAATGAACAAGGCGATCGCACGTTCAGTCGGAATCGAGGAGTTCGGTTTCTTTGCCGGACCCTCCAGTAGGCCAGCCAGATACCGAGCGTGGTGTGAAAGACATCGGGTCTCTCCTTACCCGTTTAGCAATGTCGAGCCACCATCGGTTCGGACTACTTGGTTCTGATTGGCTTATTTTGTCGGCCTGTGCCCGGCCGCTCCCGGCGAGGAGATCTCGGCGGGCTCGTTGGGCCCCGCTTGAATATCCGTGAGTGCACAGATTGACCCGGGTAGCTCCGGCAACGGGCTCCTTGACAGGGTAATGGCGGAATTCACAAGGTGGTCTCTCACCTGGGAGAACGGGTCTTGGGCTCCTGGTGTGGTGGTCTGCTCACCATGATCGACGACATCGTCGGTCATGAGAACGATCTGATGTTCTGTTCAAGAACAGGGCTCGAGGTCGGCGGAGCCGACCGCGAGCCCTGAGTCTCATTGGAAGAGAAAGGATTCCAAAGGAGAGCTGCAGGTCCTCTCCAGTCCTGGTTCGATGTTCCTCCCACCATGTCTCGTGGGACATGGCACTTCTGTTCCATCTCGGACACCAGCGGCTGGTGGCTGGCTCACGGTCATCGGAGTCACCAGGCCGGAACGTGACATGGCGCGGTTCGCGCCTGGCTGAGCAAAGGACGTGTCGTGTTGACCGCCTCGCCGGGATCGGGGCCGGCTGCGGAGAAGAAGTCCCGAAGGATCTCGTGCAGTCCGCCCGTGTCCACTGGCGTCCGCAGGAGTCCGCTCGTGACCGCTGGAGACCGGTAACGTCAGGAAACTAAAGGGAGTCCTCCACCTCGGTGATACAGCTGGTTGTTAGCTTGCCTCACATGCCAGGCAACAGCGACACAACCGAGCTCGTCGAGGCGGTCCTGGCGCGTGCGCGCCTGGACGGCGGCATCGACTCGTTCGAGGCGAAGTCCCGCCAAGCGCACAACTGCTCGCATCCGGTCCGTCTCCATAGCCGCCAGGACTTCGTCGACACCGTCACCGGCGAGGTCACCGACAACTCCGGAGACGAGCGTCTCGTGCTGAAAGCGTGCGGCAACCGCCGGAAGACCGTTTGCCCCGCTTGTTCGGACCTCTACCGCAACGACGCCCGACACCTGGTCATGGCGGGACTAGCAGGCGGGAAGGGAGTGCCGGAGTCGGTGGCGGGCCACCCGATGGTCTTCGCCACATTGACAGCACCCTCCTTCGGTGCGGTTCACACTCGCAGCAAATCTGGGCCCGGGCCGTGCCATCCGTTCTCGCCTTCGAGGACCTGCCGTCACGGAAGACAGCTCGCCTGCTTTTCGCACCACGACCGGGAC
The DNA here is from genome assembly GCA_963841155.1 of uncultured Acidimicrobiaceae bacterium. GTDB lineage: Bacteria > Actinomycetota > Acidimicrobiia > Acidimicrobiales > Bog-793 > Fen-455. Next base: position 640,273 of record CAWJBM010000004.1, read on the forward strand.
GACGTCTTGTTGGGCCAGCCCATCTGTCCGGACTGCTACCGCTACGAAGAGCACATCGTGTTCCACGGCCTTGTGCCCGAACTGTGGAGGCGCACGACGATCTACACCTTCCGGGCTCTGGCGCGTCTGTTGGAGACGACGCCGTCGAAGCTCAGGGAGAAGGTTCAGCTCTCCTTCGTCAAGGTCGTCGAGTACCAGGCGCGAGGTGCTGTCCACCTCCACGTCGTCGTGCGCGCGGACGGCTCCGGCGAGGGGATCGTCCCGCCGCCACCCGAGGTCAGCGCCCAGGTCCTCGGCGCCGCGATCATCCTCGGAGCGCGCGCGGTCGCGGTCGCGCACCCGATTCGCTTGGACGGCATCGTCCACCACGCCCGTTGGGGCCCACAGCTCGAGGTGAGCCCGATCGACTCGCCGGCCGCAGCACGGCGTACCGCCAGGTACGCGGCCAAGTACCTCTCCAAGTCCACCGAGTCGACCGGTGTGCTGGACCGGCGTCTCAAGAACTCGACCGAGGTGGCAGCACTTCGCACGAGCGGGCTTTCTCCTCATCACCGGCGCCTGGTCGAGTGCGCCTGGCGACTGTCGCGACGAGAAGGGCTGCGAGATCTCGGGCTTCGGCGCTGTGCCCATGGGCTCGGTTTCAAGGGCAACGCGCTCACCAAGTCGCGGCGCTACTCGACGAGCTTCGGCGTCCTCCGCCGGACCCGTTTCGAGCACCAACGCCGCCAGGCACTCCTGAGATCCCCACCGCAAGAACGCGTACCAGGTCACGAGCTCGTGATCGGCGCCTGGCGCTACGCAGGGATCGGCTATGGCCTCCCGGGAGACCACCTCATCGCCGAGATGTGGGCCCGGGAATCGATCGAGATGCGCCGTGTCGGGTGGCAGGAGGTCACGAGCGCCGAGGCGTTCGAGTGATCAGGCACAAAGACGACCGGTTCCCTGTGGTCGACGCCAACCGCCCGCGCTCGGATGGCAGGCCTGTCCGCGGGACTTCAGTCCTTCTCGCGCTTTCTCTTGGGGACCGGGCCCCGGCGCTGGTTCGGGCGCTCTCTTGCCACCCGGGCGGCGACGAAGTTCTCGATCACCTCCGCGATCACGGCCTGTTCGTGCTCGGAGAGGTAGATCGTCGTCTCGAGCGCCATCCTGAGCCGGTTCTCGACGAGAGCGCGCGGGTCGTCCGCGAACAACAACGCGTCCGAGCCGACGGAAAGTGCGACGCACATGCGCCTGATCACGTCGAGCGTCGGTTGTGCCTCTCCGACTTCGTAGCGGTGCAACTGGCTCGGGTGCACCCCGATCCTTTGTGCGAGCCCGACCTGGGTGAGGCCGCGTTCACGACGTATCCGCGCCAACTCGTCGCCGAACTCCATGTCCCGAGCTTACCTCCCTCTTGACAACTCGTCTACTATACGATTAGAGTATCTAGGAGTATACGACTAGGCACAAGGGAGAGGAGCGATGGACGCGGAGTCTCTTTGCGACGCCGGTGCGAGCGAGGCAGAGCTCGTCGCCGCCGTGGTCGAGCACTACCGCCAGTGCCTTTTCGCGTCCGAGGCCGGCCGGGAGGCCCTCTTACGCCTCGGGATCGGCATCTCTGTGGCAAAGCGCTTCTCGCTCGGGCTCTCGGACCGTTCGCTCGGGCTGCGCCTCCCAGAGCGCAAGACGAAAGCGGGAAGACGCCTCCGGGAGAGCCTGATTTCTCTCGGCATCTACAGGAGCTCGGGTCACGAGCATTTCGTCGGATCGATCGTGGTGCCGGTGTGCTCGCCCGGTGGCGAGATCGTCGCTCTGTGCGCCCGGCGCGTCACAGACGACGACGACTCGGTGCTGTTGTTCGCCTCCGGCATGGTCGGCGGGATCTTCAACGAGGGCGCGGCCAGAGACGAGGTCGTACTTACCGAGAGCGTCATCGACGCCCTGGCTTCGATCTCGGCCGGATGCGAGGCGACGCTCGCCCCCGGGCGACCCGGGGGCTTCACCCGTGCGGACCTCGAGCGCCTCGCGAGCTCGGGCGTGCGTCGTGCCGTGCTGGTCGGCGACGCTCTTCGGGGGCTGAAAGAACGCCTCTCTGCTGTGGGCATCGAAGCCGTGCAGGTCGCGTGCGGTCGTTGTCTCCACGGCCTGCTCGCGTCCTCTCCCGATCCGTCACAGGCGATCGCGTGTCTCTTGGGATCTGCCGCTTCGATGGCACGCGACCGAGTGGACAAAGCGGAGACCCCTGTCGTCAAGGAGAAGAAGGTGAGCGGCGACGCGAGCGAGCTGCACCTGAACTTCGGCACTCGGCGCTGGCGCGTGCGCGGAGCAGAGCGCAACAAGGTCCCGGACTCGGTCCGCGTCTCGCTTATGGTGAGCGACACAGAAACGGGCGAGTTCCACCTGGACGCCTTGGACCTGTGCGTCGCCAAGGCCAGGGCGGGCTTTGTCCAAGCAGCCGGTGCCGAGCTGCACACAGACGAGGCGGTGCTCCGTCGCGAGCTCGCCGAGGTGCTCTTCGCCACAGAGTCTGCCCTCGCCGCGCTCGACGCGGCCGGGGCCGCCCCGGAGATGTCCGAGGAGGAACGCGAGGATGCTCTCGAGCTGTTGAGTGATCCCGAGCTCACAAGACGCGTGATCGCCGATCTCAACCTGCTCGGGGTCGTCGGTGAGGAGACGAACCTGTTGGTGGCCTACCTCGCCACCATCTCGCGGATCTCAGAGCATCCCTTCGGGGTCGTGGTGCAGTCTTCGAGCGCTGCGGGCAAGTCCCCACCCTCGCCGACGCCGTGTGCCAGCTCGTGCCGGAAGAGGACCTCGCGAGCTACTCGGCACTCACGGGCCAGGCCCTCTACTACCTCGGCTCGGGCGACCTCTCCCACAAGGTGCTGGCGGTCTCGGAACAACAAGGCGCCGCCCGCGCCTCGTACGCGCTCAAGCTGCTGGTCACAGAGGGACGGCTCTCGATCGCCTCCACGGGCAAGGACCCCGCCTCGGGGAGGCTGCGCACCCGCTCCTACGAGGTCCAAGGGCCGGTCGCCCTCGTGCTCACCACGACCGCCACCGATCTCGACCCCGAGCTCTCCAACCGCCTCGTGGTGCTCGGCGTCGACGAGGACCAGGCCCAGACGCGCGCCATCCATGCCGCCCAGCGCAGGGCCGCCAGTTTGGAGGGACTCGTCTCTCGATGGCGCAAAGAGGCCCTCGTCTTGAGGCACCGCAACGCCCAGCGACTGCTCGAGGCCCTGCCCGTGGTCATCTCCGGCGCAGAAGAGCTGAGCTTTCCGAACTACGCCACCCGTCACCGGCGCGACCACCAGAAGCTCCTGTCGCTCATCGGCGCCTCGGCCCTGTTGCACCAGCACCAGCGCAGCCGTGGCTCGATCGAGGTCGACGGGCGCGCGGTCGACTACCTGCAAGCCGACGCGAGCGACGTCGCGCTGGGACTGCGCCTCGCCAAGGCCGTGTTGCAAGCCAGCGACGAGCTCGCCCCCCAGACGAGGCGCCTCTTGGCCGCATGTGAGGCCCACGTCGCCGAGCGAGCCGCGCTCGACGCGACGCCGGTCTCGAAGGTCGCCTTCACCCGCCGGGAGATCCGCGAGCTGCTCGGCTGGTCCGAGCACCAGGTCCGTGTCGGGCTCGCGCTCCTCGTCGCGCTGGAGTACCTCCTCGTCGCGCCGGGCGGCCCGGGACGGCACCACCGCTACCGTCTCGCAGAACCCCGCGAACCCCGCGGAACCCCGCGGGAAGTGCGCGAAAGCGACTCGCGGGGTGAAATGCACCCGCAAGCTGGAGAAACGGCCGACCCCGCGGAACTATGTGACGCGTATGGACAAAGCGGCGAGGAATCCGTAGTCGTAGGCGTCGGCGCAGACCGGAACGGGGACCTCCGTTGAGGCCAACGGCGCTCGGGCGCGCGGCCGAGGACTACCTCGTGTGGCTACAGAGCCACGGATACGCGGCGACGACTGTCGCCAACCGACGGCACCACCTGGACGACCTCGTCGAGTTCCTCGCCGAACGTGACCTGACCGAACCGAGAGCGGTCAGCTTTGCTGCCCTCGAGTCCTACCAGCGCCACCTGTTCCACCACAAGAAGCGCGACGGCTCGCCGCTGTCGTTCCGCACCCAGGCCCAGCGCATCATCCCGATCAAGGGATTCTTCTCCTGGATGACGACCCAGGGTCTCATCGTGTTGGACCCCGCCTGCGGAATCGTGTTGCCCAAGGCCGAGCACCGCCTGCCCGAGGCGACCTTGAGTGCCCAAGAAGCCAACACCGTGCTCTCGGGGCCCGACGTGACGACCGCGCTCGGCTTGAGGGACCGGGCCGTCATGGAGGTGCTCTACTCGACCGCGATACGCCGTGCCGAGCTGATCGCGCTCAGGCTCTGGGACATCGACCATGAACGAGGCACGGTGTTCGTCCGACAGGGAAAGGGCGGGCGGGACCGTTACGCCCCGATCGGTCCCCGGGCCCTTTCGTGGGTGGACCGCTACTCAGAACTCGTCCGACCGAGGCTGGTGGTCAAAGAGACGGACACCTTGTTCTTGTCCGCGTCGGGAGGACCGCTGGAGGATGTCCCGAGTCCCGTAGAACTTCGGTGGCGGCCCGGTGATGTTCAGGCGGCGTCCTCCTTGTTGTAGTCGATCGGTGTGACACCGCGCGCGACGTAGTCATCAAGTGCCGCGCGCAGTGCCGGCAGATGGAGGAAGCCGTTCACCTTGCGGAACTGCTTGGCGGCCTCGACCATGCCGGCTGCGCACCAGCGCAGTGCCATCTGCCCGTCGCGCCAACGCTTCACGTTCGCAGAGTGGTCACGGCAGATCTCGATCATGGACTCGATGGCGTTGGTCGAGCGGAGCGTTCTTGAAAGTGTCGGAGGGACCTTGAGCGCCATTACGGTGAGCGTCTCGGCGAGGCCTTCGCGAAGACTCCCCGCCGCGCCGGGATGGCTTCTTTGCAGCTGGCGGGCGAGCTCTTCCAGCTCCGCCTCGGCACGAAGGGCGTCGTCGTAGTGGTAGATGGCGCGCATCTTCTTCGTCACGGTCTTGGCAAGGGCCTTTGGGAGCTTCGACTCGACATTCCTGATCTTGTGCAGTTGGCAGCGATGGATCACCGGGTGGTCGAAGACCGCTTTCACGGCACTTGTGAGGGCCTTGGCGCCATCGATGACGACAAGGATCGGCCTTGTCACCTCGAGACCGCGGATCGCGAAGCCCGACGAGGAGGTCCTGTACGACAGTCGCGTTCTCGGTGTCGCCCTCTGTGATCGAGAGCGGGTGCTTCTTGCCGGTGATGTCGATCCCCATCGCGACGACACAGACGTGATCGCCGAAGTGCACGCCATCGACCATGAGCGCCACGAGGTCGAGCCCAGCGAGGTCACCGGCCAGCAGCTCGGCGAGGGCGTGCTCGGTGGCCTCGACGAAGCGCCGCGAGACCGCGGAGCGCGACGTGGAGCTGGCACGGCCCTCGACACGCTTGCCGACAGGCTCGAGGCCGGACTTGTAGCGGCGCGTGGAGAGCTTGGCGAGCATCTTCTCCATTGCGAGCCGGCTCAGCACTTCTGTCGAGGAGAAGTGCTCATAGGCAGGGACGGCAAGCTCGCAGGCTCCATCTGCCGAACGCACCCTCGGGCGCCGCACCGGGACACGCCGGCCGCCGAGGGTAACCGAGCCCTCCTCGTGTCCATGGCGCACCGCCGTGCGGCCCGGGTCGTGACGGCCTTTCGGACCAGCGAGGGCGGTGACGCTTTCTTCGAGGAGGACGCCCATCACCTGCAGGCCCGTGCCGACGGCGAGTGCGAGCAGGCCCTCACGCAGCTCGTCGGCGAGATCTGTCATCGCGACCGCGACCGAATCCGGCACGGTCAGCGCGGCGGCTGTCTTTGTCTGGTAGTTCTTCTTCATGGTGGTGGTCCCCTTGCTGTCCGAGTGACTTGGTGGTCGCCCGAACACCTACCAGATGGCAGGCGTCAGGCGGGGGACCGCCACCTCAAATTCCACGACGAACGGGACAACCTCGGACCGCTGTGTGCCGACTGGCTGAGCCGCACCGTCACTGCCTACATCTCAGCCGGTGCTCTTAAAAAGCACGGCAGCTGCCACATGTTCCGCCACACAGCGGCGACGCTCATGTTGGAAGGCGGTGCCGACATCCGCTACGTGGCCGAGATGCTCGGGCACGCGAAGTTGGAGACGACCGCGGTCTACACCCGGGTCTCGATCGCCAAGCTCCGAGCGGTGCACGCCGCCACCCATCCGGCGGGCGGGGGCAGCACGGAGGCGAGCGGTGGGTAGCTACCATTGGTCTGTGACCGAGCTGCGGGTTACGGTCCCCGAGGAGACCGCTAAGCGTCTGGCGAGAGAAGCTGCCGATCGGGGGACCTCTGCCGAGGACGTCGCGGCCGAGGTGCTCAACGAGCACGCGCCTTCACCAATGAAGCGATCGCTTCCCTTCATCGCCATGTTCGAGGCGCCGAAGGGCGCCCTCTCGGTGGCCGAGGCCGAACGCCGTCTCGAAGACGGCGAAGACGAAAGCTTCGGACGATAGTCGTCGTCGACACCGGGCCGCTCGTGGCCGCGGCCATCCGGCGAGACCCCGACCACGATCGCTGTGTGACCTTGTTCGAGGAAGTCTCCGAGCCGCTCGTCATCCCCCAGCTCGTGATCACCGAGGCCGCCCATCTCGTTGGCCGGATCCTCGGCGCCTCGGCCGAGGCGACCTTCATCCGCGAACTCGCCGATGCAGTGGTCAGCTTCCACTGCAACGATCCTCGCGACCTGCACCGGATGGCCGACCTCATGGACACCTATGCCGATCTACCGCTCGGGACCGTCGATGCCGCCGTCATAGCCACTGCCGAGAGGCTCGGCGTCACCACGATCGCCACCTTGGACCGCAGGCACTTCACCGTCGTGCGGCCGACCCACGTTCCTTCCTTCGAGCTTCTTCCTTAACGACGCGCCGGGGGCGTCCAACTGAGAGAATCTGCGCGATGGCCGACCGCGTCGCCACGCCGCGCCCTTGGTCGGCACGCGCCCACTGCCGAAGACACGCGTTCGCGCGATTTCCGTCGAACGTAAGCCCGGACAACCAGGTTTATGAGTATTCGCCCAGGTCATCGCCGGTGAGGTACGGCCCGCACCGCAACCTCGCGGTGGACTGCTCAATCAACCGCTACTACGACCCGCAGACAGGGCAGTTCCTGAGCGTGGACCCGGATCTGTCTACGACCTTACAGCCGTATGCGTATGCCGGGGACGACCCGGTGAACAGCGTGGACCAGATGGGTCTCGGCCCCAATCCTTCACAGTGTAACCCGAACGACGTACAGTATCACGCATGTATGGCGGCGGTTCGTGACGATCGTGCAAAGGGACGTTATTTATTTTCCTTTGTCGTGCGTCTGACGAAGCGCGCATGGGCTAGGCGAAGAGAGGTGCTTAGGGATGCTTTGGTTACTACAGGAATGGCAGCTGCGATCGTTTGTACCCTAGCGACAGATGGAATTTGTGGACTGGCTATCGCCGAATTGCCGGTGGGCGAGTTAACCGTGGCCGCAACTGTTGGAGCGGTCTCGAACGCGGCGGAATACTCCCTGTCGAAAACTCACCATTCCCTGACCGGTTACATCACTAGTGCTGCAAAGGGCAGCGCCGTAGGCATCATCTTAAGTGCACTTCCGACTGTGGGCGGTGTGGTTTGGCCGGCTGGGGAGCACGCGATACCTGTCGGCTTTTTTGGAACCCTTAGGAATATCGTGTCCGCGATCAAGTGAAGTGTACCCGTATGATTGCTGATAACGAACCAGACCCGTCTTCGGGTCGACACGAGCCTTCAGCGCGGGCTCCCGGAGATCGGCTGGGAGCACTCGGAACACTGACGGACCTGTGGAGATCGAACAGGCTGTTGGTGCTGGTACTGCTTGCTTTGACTATCGCAATCGTGTGGGCTACAAATTCGCAGTCTTTCTTGGTCCAGTACGGCTTGGTTGTCGGGTGGGGTTTGTTCATCTGTGTGCCAATCCTTCGGTGGCGTCGATCAAGACACGGCGGTGCGCATTCGCGCCCTATCAGGTAGTGCCGTCCTGGTCCTGCACAGTACGTCCGGTGGAGTCGGGCGTCTCCAACCCGCGTTGATCTGCCGGCGAAGGGCGCCGCACTGCCGTAAGGGCAGCGGATGGGGTGATATCGAGACGCCCTGTCGTCGCGACAACTTACGGACACCCGGCTGCGACGCGCGCCAGGGCTACCGGGAGCCCTAGCCGACACTTCGCCTGATGTCCAGACCCCGGCGTTCACGTGTTCGTATGGATGTCAGGAAGCAGCTCGAAGTGCGGGACGTGACTCGGTCGCACGACGGAGAAGTGTCGGCGATCGATCGTGGCGACGGTGGTGGCGCTGAGCCGCTCGGCGGTGGCGACCACCATTGCATCGACTGCTCCGAGAGGGAGATCGCGGTAGATGGCGACCAGTTCTGCGCTTCGCCGGTAGTCGGCAAGAAGGAGCGACTCCACCCTGAGCTCTCCGCTCGCGATCGACTCCAGGAAAGCAGCTTCGAGGTCGACTGACACATGACGGCCGAGCATCCAACACACCTCGACGACGACGCCAGCGGGAACAATCAACTCCTCGCCGCGTTCCTCGATGAGTCGCGAGCAGGCACCATGGTGGCGATCATCGACATCGGCGGCGGCGATGAGCACGCCGCTGTCGATGACAATCACTTGCCCAGTTCGGCGCTCAGGATCTCCTCCACCCGCTCTGAGAGGTCGTGGCGACCGCTGTGGCCCTTGCCTACGAACCGCGGTAGGCGCCGGTTCTGAGCCGCTGGCACGTGCAGGACGAGCACTTCGGATGCGACTTCCTCGGTCGAGGTACCGCGATCTGCCGCCTCCGCGGCTAGGCGCTCGGCGATCTCGTCGGGGACCACCACCCGTAGCTCAGTCACCCTGCAAGCGTACCTGCCCTGGCGCGGCTGGCTACGGTGCGAGTGGAGCACTCCGGTTCGTGGCGGGTAGCGCCGATCGTGCGCGAAGGACTGCTCAGCAAGGGTCTGCTTCGACGCAGTCCACGATCGCGGATCGACCCCCGACCGATCGCGGAGCGCCGCCCGGCGTGCATGCCCCACAACAGCCGGCAACTGACTGGGGATGCTCTCGAGCCCCCATCTGATTCAACCCAGATTCAACCTCACGACGCTAAGACCCGCCAAAAACGGCGAACAGTGGCCACACGGAGTCCCAACAGAAATCCATGTCTAGCTGGCCATTTGTGCCAACTGGCTGCCTGCCGGGCTAGTGGGGAAATAGGGACTGACGCATTAGCAGTGCGCTGGTGTGGGGACTTGAGACGGTCACGCGCACCGACCGGCGTGCCCGCCTCGCGGGCGACGCGAGAGACGCTTCCGGTGGCGTCTGCGTTCGATTGCGGTGCGTAGCGCGTCGATGAGTTTCCCCGCGTACCAGAGACCGGGGGTGGGGGCTCTGCGCGGTCCGCGCGCTCGTCGCCTGGCCTCGTGGGTCACACGAGCAGTCTCTCAGGCAGACACGACGCGAAGGTGGGGGTTCGCGTCGGAGGGCCGACGGCGCGGATCTATGACTAGGATCGAACGCGCCACAGATGACACGCAGGTTGGCGGCCAAAAGAAGCGCAAGGGGCTGGCCGTGAGAGTGGCCGAATGAGCTAGCCAGAGGAGACGGCATCCGAGCAGGTAGCAGTCATTCTCGATTCGCTAGCCTCCTCGACCTCGCGACCTGGATTGTGGCGCGCTCCCGGCAGGTTCTGTAGGGGACGTATAGGGTGCCATCCCAAGGGAGGTTCACTCGCCGGGGGAGATGTCAGCTATGAGAATCTTTCGAACACGGACAGTGCTCACGGCCTGTGCAGCGAGTTTGATGATGATGGGCGTGTCGCTGCTCGGGTTGGGTGTCGGCTCCGTGGGTGCGAAGAAGCCGACCACGACGACCACAACCACAACTACGCAGGCGCCGACTACCACGACTCAGCCGACAAATTCCCCTCGCTGGATTCCTCCAGTGGGCGACCAGCTCTGGCAGTGGGAACTAGATCACCCTCTCAATCTGAGCAGCGCGACCGACATGGGCACTGGCGTCACCGCCTATAACGGAGACACGCCGCCGGGCGATGATCCGGTCATCTACGACATCGACGGCATCGAGAACCCGGCCTCGACGGTCTCAGCACTGCACGCGCTTGGCGACCACGTCATCTGCTACATCGAGGTGGGCACGGCCGGGAACTACTACAGCGCGGCAGAAGAGGGGATCTCCGCCACGTACTACGCCCAGTTCCAGGCGGCTGGAGTGCTCGGCGACGCGCTCTCTAATTACCCCGAGCAGTTCCTCAGCATCAACTCTTCAGCGACAGTCTCCATCGTGGAGGCGATGATTCGCCAGCAGTGCGCCGCCAAGGGCTTCGATGCGGTGGAGACAGACCTCGACGAGACATTCAACAGCAACGAGGGCACGACCGGGTTCACCATCACCGAGGCTAACGAGGAGGCGTACATGACAACCCTCGCTGACTACATGCACAGTCTCGGACTCTCGTGGATCATCAAGAACCCAGATGACATTGGCAACGCGTCTTACGCCGATGCCATGTTCCCGCTGGCTGACGCTGTGCTCACCGAACAGTGCAACCAGCACGGTACGTGCCAGCACCTCAATGAATACGAGGGCGTCAAGGCAGTTTTCGATGCGGAGTACAGCATCCCGCTCAGCAGCTTCTGCCCTGCCGACGACGCGGCGGGAATCAACGGAGTCCTGTTCAACGTGGACCTGAACGGACCACGCCAACCATGCCAGTAACGGGGCAGGCCTGCCACTCGGCCGGGTGCAGCCGCCAAGGCCACCCTCGCCTGGCTGGCATGGCAGGAGGAGCGCTTCGAGGACGTGGTGGCGCTCGGCGAGGAGGTCCTGGAGCTGTGGGGGACCACTATCGTCTCCTAGTCCTGGTATTGGCTGTGCCTGTGGCCGATGATCACCATGCGCCTTCGCTCCAGGTAGATCGCTGAGGCCATCGACGCCAGCCGCCAGATCTCGATGCCGCCGCAGCAGCGTCTCCCCGAGGACCTCGAGTCGCTACTGAAAGCAGCTGGGGCCGCGTGGGATCAGAAGAAACGTCAAGTCGCTGGCGAGAAACTGGCCGAGGCTTTGCAACTGGCCGTGACGCTCGGCTACGTGTGAGCACCGACGGAACACGACAAGCTTGCGGCTGACAGGCTGCGGCGAGTCCGCTCGCCTGTCACGAGCGAAAGGCAAAGCGGCAGCGAATCGACGCCGCTCGTTAGCCGGCGAGGGCACTCGGGAAACGAGTCTCGAAGTCGAGGATCGTCGCGTGGGTGGGGGGTGATACCGATCCTCGTCCAGGCCAGACCCATCTCCTCGAGCTGGGCCACCCAGGCGGACCCCTGCTCCGGTACGCACCAGCTGCGGTCGAAGGGTGCTGGCGCTTGAGTGGGTAGTACCAAGCCTCGACCTGATCCGGGTCGATCTCGGACAAGCTGCGGTCGCCAAGAGTCGGCAAGATGTGGCGATCGAGCAGCCCGCGGTACTTTGCTTCGGTCGTCGTCCGTAGCTTGGTTCCCGAACGTCGAGCTATCCAGGCCTGTGCGTACTCAGAAGAGGTGGTGTCCTGGGCCTTCGAAGCCTCTATCCACTTGCCACGGCGGAGATCGGCCTCGACGGTAGTGAGCCACTTGTGAGCGTCAGCCTTGGCGCCGAAGGTGCTCTCACCCTTGAACTGCTTGCCGTTGTGCCAGTATGTCGCCTGGTAGCGACCCGAGGGCAGGCGGCGGACACTCCCGAAGGCCCTCCTCGTCCTGTGCTTGCTGGCCATGGTCCGACGCCAATGCACGAGGAACGCACGAGGCAAGAAAATATGGCCTTGACCTGGGCGTGAAACTACCCTCTCAAGGTGGAGACACGGGTTGAATCCCGTTGGGGCTGCCATCCAGAGAGCGGTCTGTGCCAGGCGTTCGCCCGCGATCTACACGGTGACGACGTCGACGAGTTTCTCGAGACCCCGAAAGTCATCGGGATTCCGTGTGTACAGAGGCAATTCGGCGGCGCAGGCCGTTGCCGCGATCAGCAGGTCCACCGCGCGAGCACCGCGAGCCTTGCGCCCTTTGGCGACGACGGCTGCATAGATCCGCCCGTACGCGCGGGCCGCCTCACCATCGAAAACAAGGGGCTGGAAAGCCGCTTCGGCACGCTGAAGCCGATCTTGTCGCCGCGCTCGCTCCTCGGCGTCGGAGGTGGCGTGGGGTCCGGCGGCCAGTTCGGCCATCGTGATGGCGCTGATCGCAACTTCGATCGGGAGCGAGGTCGCTTCAATCTGCTCGAGTTCCACGACGACCGAGGTGTCGAGGAGCCCACGGAGAGGGCGCTCGTCAGGCACGGGGACTAGCGCTCTGCGAAGCGACTTCATCAAGATCGCCACGAAGCTTGGCGAGGTCGACCGCAGGTGCACCCTGGAACATGGCGCGTGCCGCCTCCGCAGTCACAAATCGATGCCTCCTCAAGGGTGCGAGCTCTCCGACTGGGGTTCCGTTTCGCGTCACGACAAACGTCTCACCCTTGTCCAGGCGACGCATGATCTCACCGCTCTCGTTGCGCAGTTGTCGCTGGGAGATTTCTCTTGCCACACTGCGAGTGTAGCACGTCGTGCTACAAAGCAGCTCGTTTCGGGAATGGTCTCTCCGGTGCCACTGCTTGAGGTCTGTCCCGCCAACGTTCCGCCAACCGACTTTCTGCCGCAGGTCCCCGCGGCTACCGCAGAGTGGCTTGACAACGCACCGAAAGTCCAGCTCAGCATCTCTCGGCGGTGATCCAGCCACTCTCTCAAGGTGGAGACACGGGTTCGAATCCCGTTGGGGCTGCCAGTCAAGTAGCTGGTCAACGACTGTTTTCTTGACTTCGGAATCCTCGGCCCAAGGCATGTCCGGTCCGAAGTCCGCGAAAAGTCCGCGACGTTTCGCGACCGCCGAGACTACGAGAGGACCATCGTCGGCTTTTCCCGCGTCAGCTTCGGAAGCCAGCACGCTCAGTCGCTGCGCGATAACATGGTCGCGCTCCTTACTGGCGTGCTGGTAGCCAAGGGCGGCGACGGGTTGCTTGTGCCCCGCGCGGTGTATCAGTTCGGCTGTCGTGGCACCCGTTGCGCTCGCCCAGGTTTGTCCCGAGTGGCGCAAGTCTTGGAGCCTCAAATCCGGTCTCCTGATTGCCCGGCGCGCCCGTTCCCAAACGCGGTCCACGGAACGGGGTGTCAGGGGCGCGTTGCCGACGCCGGTGAACAGTGGGGCAGTCGGTTCAGGGCCAACGAAGTTACGAAGGTGAAGCGCGAGCTGTACCAAGACGTGCTCCATGGCAACGGTGGCCCCATTCCATGCCGGCTCCGGCCCCGACGGGGCATACCACGACAACAGCGGCTGCGCCTACGGCCAAGCGCTCAGGGCCAACGGTCACAGCAAGCCTGGCAAGCGCGGCCGGCGCCGGTGCGACTGGTGTGCCCAGAATGCCGCCTAAGGCCGCCGACAAGGAAGGGAGCGAGACATGAAATTGAACAAGGAGACCATCGAAAAGCTGGACGAGCGGCAAGGATGGCCTCATCGCTGGGCAGCATTGCCGAAGCATCGCTAAATCTTGGCTGTTTTCAACTTGGTTGATTTGTAGATGACACCGACGAATGCCGGAGTGCTCGTTTCGTGCTTGTAGTCCGCGGCGAAGCCGCCACGCACACGGCTGAACCTGCCGGCGAACTTGCCGCCGAACAACTGGAAGATCGGGAACTCCTTGTTGGCCGGTGGCCTATAGCCGCCTACCAGGACAGGGACGAGGGTCCCGCCGGCGTTGACCGCCCCGGCGCCGTTGCAGCACGGGGAAGCCATCTGGAACTGGCCGAAACGGGTGGGACCAGCGACCTGGGTCACGATGGTGCCCCCGGACTGGTTGGTGAACGCCGATCCCTGCTGGAGGAACCAAGTGGCCCCAGGGGCGACCGTCACCGTACCGGCGTTGGCATCCGAGCCACCCCCCGACTCGTTCAGCATCCCACCGGTCACGGTAACCTTACCGGACCGGTTGTTCGTCAGCGCGATCTGCCAGTTGACTGTCCACGCCGAGCCGTGCACCTCGGCCAGGATGGCGCCGTTGTTGCGCAAAGTGCCATCGTTGATATCGGCAGTGCCTCCCCCGGTTTTGGGCCCTTGGGCGTCGAGCACGATTGTCCCGTCGTTGACAACCGTCGTGCCGCCCAGCCCGAGGGTCGTGCTGTTGTAGTTCTCGCCCTGGTAGCCGTAGACCTCGCCCACGACGGTGACCGTCTGGCCTTTAGGTACGGTGCCCACCAGGCTGGCGTTGCTCGAGTTCACGACGAACTTGGCCGCCCCGGCGTGGTCCACCAGTTTGGTGCCGTCCTGTAAGGCCACCGCGTTGCCCGCGACCGCTCCGGCGAGCTGCGACCAGGTCCCGCCTTGGGCCGAAATGGTGCCGCGGTTGTCGATAGTCCCCGAGTTGGTGAACACGCCGTTGGGCAGGGCTCCGGGCAGCACGTCCAGGGACGCACCCGGTGCCACTGTCAAAGCGCCGTGATTGGAAACAGAGTTGACCTGCAGAAGGCCGGACTGGTCCGTAACAGTCCCTCCGACCTCGTTGATCAAGGCGACCTGTTGCCACTCGACGGGCCACGACGAGTGGGTCACCTCGGCCACGATGTTGCCGTTGTTGTCGATAGTGCCATCGCTTAGCACTGCCGCCCCGCCGGTGGTCTTGGTCCCTTGGGCATCGACCACGATGGTCCCGTCGTTGACAACCGTCGTGCCGCCCAGCCCGAGGGTCGTGCTGTTGTAGTTCTCGCCCTGGTAGCCGTAGACCTCGCCCACGACGGTGATCGTCTGGCTCTTGGGTACGGTGCCCACCAGGCTGGCGTTGCTCGAGTTCACGACGAACTTGGCCGCCCCGGCGTGGTCCACCAGTTTGGTGCCGTCCTGTAAGGCCACCGCGTTGCCCGCGACCGCTCCGGCGAGCTGCGACCAGGTCCCGCCTTGGGCCGAAATGGTGCCGCGGTTGTCGATAGTCCCCGAGTTGGTGAAGACCCCGGCGGCATAGCCGCTCCCGGGTGTTTGGAAGGCAACGTCCATCGAAGCTCCGGGCGCCACCGTCCATGCGCCGTCGTTGGTGACCGAGTTGACGTCCAGGAGGCCCGACTGGTCGGTCACCGAAGCTTTGGGCTCATTGGTCAAGGCGCTGTAGAACTGTGTGTAGTCGGCCGCTTTGTTATTGGCGTCCTGGACCATCATCGTGACGGCGCCATAGTTGGTGAACGGGCCGCCACTGACCACTGCGTCCCCCCCATAAGGAACGCCCTTGGCCTTCTCCCCGCCGTCTGTCGAGCTCAGGACCAACCGGCCATGGGCGGTGATCAGACTCGGCCTCGTCGTGCTCAGGCCCGTCGTGTTGACCTGCTCGTTGCTGTCGTTGGGGCTGCTCTGCCCGAGGACGACCAGGGTCTGCTTCCCCGGCCCGCCAGCAGCGCCGAGGTTGAGTGACGTGATGGCGGCAAACTGGTGGTTGGGGTCGGCGGTACCTATGGACCAGGGGGCGAGGGTCACGGTGTAGGTCCCTGCCACCGTTATGCAGGCGGCGACGGGACCGTCCTCACCCGGGATCCCGTTGGTCCAATCGGCGGCGTCAGACCACCCGCCGCTCACCGGGGCCCGCCAGCTGTCCGTGCACGCCGGTGCGGCCTGGTTGGCCAAGTTCGTGGAAGCCAGGGCTGACGTGGTGGGCACGAACACGGCACCCGCGGTAAGGGCACCGGTCAACAGGAAGCGGCAACGGGTCATGCTGTCCTTTCAGGTGGCCGCTACAAAGCCTTGGGGCGCGGCCAGCATTGCCCGAGACTAGTCCCGGCCTCAGTAGGTGGGGCATACGCTCTTTGGCGTAGGCGTCGCTTAAGCTCGCTCATGGACCTGCTCAGCCACGACGACCTGGCGACCGTCCTGGAGGTCGTGACCCAGGTCAACCAGGCCCACGACCGGGAGGAGTTCTTGCGGGCGGCGTTGGCCGGGACCGTACGCGCCGTCCCTTGTACCGTGGCCACGGTCAACGAGGTCGACCCCTCAGCGGGGCGGTACCAGTACTGGATGGAGCCGGCGTCGTTCCCATTGCCCGAGAATGCGGACGCAATATTCGCTCGCCTCGCTCACGAGCACCCCCTCGTCAACTACAACGAGACCACGGGGGATGGCTCAGCTAAGCGGATAAGCGATTTTTGGTCGACCGAGGAACTTCACCGGAGCCAGATTTACCAACAGATTTACCAACCGATGGGCGTGGAGTACCAGGTCGCTATAACGCTTTCCGCGCCCAGGCCGACCGTGGTGGCCCTGGCGCTAAGCCGGGGAGACGAAGATTTCTCAGGACATGACCAACTTGTGCTGGACACTCTGCGGCCCCATTTGGCCCAAGCCTGGCGCAGCGCCGGCGACCGGGAGCGCCTGCTCGCCCTACTGCAAGCGGCGGCCTGCGCCGTAGGGGAGCAGGGTTGGGGGGTGGTCCTGCTGTCCGAGCCCCCTGAAGAGGTGACCCCCGGCGCCCTGGCCGCACTAGTCCGCTATTTTGGGGCCCCGACCGGCGGAGCGGTGCTCCCGGCGCCTGTGCTCCGTTGGCTCGAGGACCTTGAGCACCAGAGCGGCCCGGCCCAGCACCTGGAGCTGAGGCGACCGCTGAGCACCATGGTGGAGGGCAGTCGCCTGGTGGCGCGGCTTGTTGCTGTCCAGCCCGGCCATCCCGGCGCCATAGTCGTGCGCGAACGAGGGCTGGCCGGACAGCGCGAACGGTTCGAAGCGCTGGCTCTGACCCCCCGTGAGGCCGAGATCGTGGGCTTGGTCACCACCGGCGCTTCGAACGTAGCGATTGCCCGAAGTCTCGAAATCTCGTCGGGGACGGTAAAGAAACACCTCGATAACATCTACGCCAAACTGGGGGTCAGCGGACGGGGCGCGTTGACCGCCTTCGTGCTCGACATCGTCTAGTCGCTCGAGGAATGCCCGGGGCTGAGCAAGACCGACCGGCCCCAGGCATGGGGGCTCACGTCGTCAGCCCCCATGACCACATGGCGGCCAGTGTTGAGGATCACAGGGTCGAACCATTGGGCGAGCTCCGCTTGGCGCAGCCAGCTCATCGCCACCTCGAAGTCCCGGGCAGTGGCTGACGGGTGATCTCCCAAGCGGACAGGTAGACGGGCGCCGTCAAAGGGCCGAGGCGAGCGTCACCGGCTTCGGCAGTGACGCCGAAGTCGGTGACCGCCGAGACTACGCTGCCCTCGGTGAGCATGTTGCCTGCGAAAGCGTCCAGGAGCCCCAGCACTTCGCTCCGGCGCAATTGGCACCAGGCCGCCAACAAGAGCGCTGCTCGGTAACGATCAGGCACCGAGTCGACGGCCCGCTGCAGCTCGTCCCGGGTTATGACCGGACGCTCTACGGAGGCCTACGTGGCGCCACCTTCGACGCGGCAAGGTGACTTTGCGATCACGTCCATCCTGACCGCCGTGTTGCAGATCGTCGCCATCAGCCGGTACGCACCAGCTGCGGTGACTCGGGTTCGAATCCCGTTGGGGCTGCTCAGTCCAGCCATCCAGAGACGTTCGTCCGCGAGATCTACACGGTGACGACGTCGAGGAGTTTCTCGAGACCCCGAAAGTCATCGGGGTTCCGTGTGTACAGAGGCAACTCGGCGGCGCACGCCGTAGCCGCGATCAGGAGGTCTACGGCGCGAGCAGCACGCGGGCCTTGCGCCCTTTGGCGACGACGGCTGCATAGATCCGTCCGTACGCGCGGGCCGCCTCACCATCGAAAGGGAGGGGGTGGAAAGCCGCTTCGGCACGCTGAAGCCGGTCTTGTCGCCGCGCTCGTTCCTCTGAGTCGGAAGTGGCGTGCGGTCCGGCGGCCAGTTCGGCCATCGTGATGGCACTAATCGCAACTTCGATCGGGAGCGAGGTCACTTCAATCTGCTCGAGTTCCACGACAACCGAGGTGTCGAGGAGGCCGCGGGGACGGCGCGCGTCAGGCACGGGGGCTAGCGCTCTGCGAAGCGACTTCATCAAGATCGATTCGTAGCTTGGCGAGGTCGACTGCAGGTGCACCCTGGAACAGGGCGCGCGCCGCCTCCGCAGTCACAAATCGATGCCTCCTCAAGGGCGCGAGCTCTCCGACTGGGGTTCCGTTTCGAGTCACGACAAACGTCTCACCCTTGTCTAGGCGACGCATGATCTCACCGCTCTGGTTGCGCAGTTCCCGCTGGGAGATTTCTCTTGCCACGCGGCGGGTGTAGCACGGCGTGCTACGGAGGAGCCTTCGGAATGGTCTCTCCGACGGCACTGCTTGAGGTCTGTCCCGCCAACATTTCGCCAACCGACTTTGCGTCGCCGGAACCCGCAGCAACCGCAGAAGGGCTTGAGAGTGCGCAGAAAGCCCAGGTCATCAGATCGCAGCGGTGATCCAGCCACTCTCTCAAGTTGGAGACACGGGTTCGAATCCCGTTGGGGCTGCCACGAACAGCAGGTCGGCTGTCGCTTTGCGACCCGATAGTTGACAGGCGGCCGCTTCGCCAACAATCTCGCCAACGCAGTTGGTGTTTGACGCCCTTGTGCTGGGTCTCACGCCAGACCCGATCCGCGCAGCTACGACAGAACACACGGACTGGTGGCGTCCGACGCGCGGTGTAAATAGCTCGAGACGCAGGTTCCGACGAGGCTCCGCCAGTCGAGGAGTTGATTCCACGAGGACTGTGCTGGGCCAGTTTCCAACTCGCAAGTAGGTCCACGAAGATCGAGTGGGCCTTTGCAACGGCGAAGGACCTGTCGAGTTCCTCGACGATCAGGCCAGGCAGCCCGTAGCGGAGTCAGCTCCTAACCTCGATTATTCGCGCGATAGCGGCATGAGGCTGCCAGTATCCGCGTAAAAGGCCTCCTCAACTGGGAGAATGGCTGTGTTCTAAGCAGTCAACCAACCCAGGAGGAGGCCTCCTTGAAGGTGCATCGTAGCCGCTCGGTCCGTCAGGCCGAGGTCACCACCGACGGGAGGAACCTCGTCTCGCACGCGGGCACCGCGTTGTTGTGTGAACTGGCCGATCGCACCGGGTTGACCAGGGCCATGTCGGTGGCGATGACCGACTGCGGCATCTCGTGGCACACCCACGACCCAGGCGTGGTCCTCACACATCTCGCCGTCGCCATTGCCGACGGAGCCGACTGCCTGAACGACTTCGAAGTGCTCCGGTCGCAGTCGGAACTGTTCGGAGACGTCGCGTCGGTGACGACCTCCTGGAGGGCGGTCAAGGCCACGACTGCTCCCGAGCTGCGCTCGATCCGAGAGGCCGTGGCAAAGACACGAGAGATCGTCTGGGCCGCAAAGCCACAAGGTGACATCACGATCGACTTCGACGCCACGCTGCTCGATGTTCACTCGGAGAAACAAGACGCTGCCCCGACCTACTCCTGTTGACTGAACTAAGCGCTCAGCAGGCCCTGCCATCGCGGCTGACTTCCTCTGAGCTGGATACGGTCAGATCTATGTCCGAAGGGTTTGGCGAAGAACGTGATCTTTCGATGTTGGTCGTGCCGCGGGTGGGTGCGGTGCGGGCGACTGAGGATCTTTGGGAGCCGGTTCGGTTGATTGGTGCCGCCGGCGATGCGGTGCCTTCGGTCGCGGCCTTCCTGAAGGAGCTGCAGGCGTCGGGGCGCTCGACTTCGACACAGCGGTCATACGCGATGGACCTGCTGCGCTGGTTCCGGTTCGCCTGGGCCGTCGAGGTGCCGTGGGACCAGGCGACCCGGCTGGAGGCTCGCGACTTCTGTCGTTGGCTCGCGTTGAGAGAGAAGCCAGCTCGGCCAACCGGCGGTGTCCGATCAGCCAGCAGCCTTCCGAATCCGGTGACTGGCAAGCCCGGCCTGGGCCGGAAGTATGCCGTGGCGACACGCGCGCACTCAGAGACCGTGCTGCGGGTCTTCTATGACTTCCACCGCGACGCCGGGACGGGCCCGATGGTCAATCCCTTCCCGCTCTCGCGCGAGCGCTATGGTGGCCGACCCAACGCCCATCATAACCCGATGGAGCCCTTTCGCAACGAGCGGGTGGGCCTTTACCGGCCGAGAGTTGTCCAGCGGATCCCACGCTGCATCCCCGATGAGATGTTCAACCGCGTGTTCGCCGAGCTCGGCTGCCATCGTGACAGGGCCCTGGTCGCGTTATGGGTGTCGACCGGAGCGCGTGCCTCGGAGCTGCTCGGCGCCCGCTGCGGCGACGTCGACCCCGGTCAACAGCTCATCACAGTGATCCGCAAGGGAACCCGCGCAATCCAGCAGCTTCCGGCATCGCCGGACGCGTTCGTGTGGCTTCGGCTCTACCAGTCCGACATCGGCCAGGAGCCACCGTCCGGACGTGATGATCCGTTGTGGTGGACACGGCGTCGACCCTTCCGGCCGCTTACCTATCACGCCGCACGGGCGATGTTCGGTCGGGCCGCGGCAACACTGGGTGCCAACTGGACGCTGCACGACCTCCGGCACACGGCCGCTTATCGGATGGCCCGCGATCCGCAGCTGCCGTTGGCCGATGTGCAGTGGGTGCTCGGGCACGCTCATTTGTCGACGACGCAGCTGTACCTGACACCGATGCCTGGCGATGTGATCGCGGGTCTGCTGGCACACCACCGGCGCGGCCAGGCCATTGGCTCGACGGGCGCAGCTGCCGAACAGCCCGACACCGGGACTCCCACGCCGAGCGGGTATCGGCCGGAGACCTTGGACGTGCTGTTCGGTGGGCGGACCTCGTGACCGCGCTGCAGACGGTCACTGTCACTGACAAGCTGGCGATTGCGGCCGGTTCGCCGTCGGTCGGCCCGGATATGCAGCAGCTCTGGCGGCGATTCCCGCCCCGCGCTGCGGCAACGACATGGCCGGTGACTGAGCAGCGACGCGAGCCGCTGCTGGCCGAGCTGCTCGCAGCATCGGCGCTGGTCGACGAAGGGCGGGCGGCGCAGCAGCGACGGCGGCTGGGCCTCACCAGGCTGATGGACTGGCTGGCCGACCAGTCGGGTCACACCTGGCAGCAGCGGTGGGTGGCCAGTGGCGCCGACACCGCGGGGAACGCGGACTGGTGGCAGCCGATGCTCGCCTGGGCACGTCCGGCGGCGCCTCACTGCGGAGTGACCACCTCCAGCAACCTGCGGGTCTGCGCTCTCATGCTGGTCTGCGCCGATGTGATCCGTCCGAGCCTGGACTGGGTGCTCAAGCCACGTGCACCGCAGAACTTGGTCCCAAACATGGCGAAGCTGCGAGATCCAGACGGCTTCTCCGAGCTGGTCGCGCTCTGTGGCGCTTCACCCGCGGGGCGGACGATGAAGGCGGCGGCACTGCGTCGCGCCGCCACGATCCTCGCTTCAAAGGGCGGAACTTTGCGTGAGATCACCGTGGGCGACTGCCTGCAGCTATCGCTTGTCATCGACGGCCGGTCGCTACGTGCGAACAAGGGCATGGCCTTCTACCAGCTGCTCCACACCATGGGCGTGTTCGGACCCCAGGCTCCGTCGACGATCCGGGCCTTCGGTACTATCGGCCAACTCAGTCCGGCCCAGCTGATCGATCGGTACGCAATCACCTGCCGCCCAGTTCGCGACCTGCTCGTCGCCTACCTGCAGGAGCGCCAACCGGCGCTCGATCACACGACACTGCGGAACCTGGCCTTCAACTTGGGTTGCCTGTTCTGGCGGGATCTCGAACGCCACCACTCCGGGATTGCCTCGCTGCACCTGCAGCCCGAGGTCGCCGCAGCCTGGAAACAGCGCATGCTGACCAAGACGAGACACGTTGCTGGCGCGAACGGGCAGACGATCGAAGTGCGCGAACGGCGAGCTGGTGGCCAGGACGGCCTGGCAGCAGTTCGTGCGTTCTATCTCGACATCTCCCAGTGGGCGATGGAGGATCCGGCGCGCTGGGCCCTGTGGGCCGCACCGTGTCCCGTCCGCCCAGAAGACCTGGCGCGGCAGAAGGAGCTTCGTTCTCGCAAGTCGCGCATGGACCAGCGGACCCGGGACCGACTCCCTATCTTGCCGATCCTCGTGGCTCGGGTGAACGACGAGCGGACCACGACGGCCGCATGCCTGCAAGCGGCGCAGGCCACTGCGCCCGGAGGCTCGTTCACGATTGACGGCCGAACCATGTATCGCGCCGAGACAAGCCCGGACTACTGCGCGGCGCGGACTTGGGTCAACGACCCCGACACCTGCAAACGCAGGGACATGACCGGAGAGGAGGATCGGGCGTTCTGGACCTGGGCCGCGGTCGAGACGCTCCGGCACACGGGGATCCGCATCGAGGAGCTCACCGAGCTCAGCCATCACAGCCTCATCCAGTACACGCTGCCCGGCAGCGGCGAGATCATCCCGCTGCTGCAGATCGTCCCTTCCAAGACTGACGCCGAACGGCTGTTGGTCATCAGCCCCGAGCTCACCGACGTCCTCGCGACGATCATCACCCGCGTCCGTTGCGGTGACGGCGCTGTCGGCTGTGTCACGTCCTACGACTCACACGAGCGCGTCTGGAACCCGCCGATGCCGTTGCTGTTTCAGCGCCGGATCGGCATCGAGCATCGAGCGATCCCCGCCGACACGCTACGTGGGTGGATCGGCCGGGCACTCAACGGGACCAATGTCACCGACGCTGCCGGAAAGCCGCTGCGGTTCACCCCGCATGACTTCCGCAGAATGTTCATCACCGACGCTGTCATGCACGACATGCCGCCGCACATCGCCCAACTGGTCGCCGGTCGTCGAGATGTCAACACGACCATGGGATACAAGGCCGTCTACCCCGAAGAGGTGATAAACGGACACCGGGCGTTCATCGCTCGCCGGCGGGAGCTGCGTCCGAGCGCGGAATACCGCGTGCCGACGGAGAAGGAATGGGGTGAGTTCCTCGGCCCCTTCGAACGACGCAAGGTCGCCCTCGGCACTTGCGGCCGCTCATACGCCACTACGTGCATCCACGAACACGCCTGCCTGCGCTGCCCGCTGCTACGGCCCGACCCTGCGCAGCGCCCTCGGCTAATCGAGGTCCGCGACAATCTGATCGCCCGAGTCGCCGAAGCCCGACAAGAAGGCTGGCTCGGTGAGGCAGACGGCCTCCAGATCAGCCTCGCCGGAGCTCGTCAGAAGATGGACCAGATCGAGCAGATGACCGCTCGTTCCACCGACGCCCACCTCGACACGCCCACCTTCTCCCAGACTGCCGGCCGCCCGACCACCACCAACGACCCGATCCGATGACTGGCTCGCGCAACTCGCCGGACCTGATTTGCCAAGTGCAGAGAACAAGCATGGCTATGGATTTCATCCCCTCGGCGCCTGGTGCGACACGACCGGAGAGCCTCTCGCGTTGATGCTGCGTCCGGGCAACGCCGGCTCGAACGACGCCGATGATCACCTCGAGCTGTTGGACCAGGCGATCGCCGCTCTCCCGCCGGAGTACCAGGTAGGTCACGAGCCCGGTGACGACCCGGGCCTGGTGCGACATCACATTCTCGTGAGGGCCGACTCGGCTGGGGCGACCCACGACTTTGTCTCCGGCCTCACGGAGGCAAACATCGAGTACTCGATCGGGCACCCTGTCGACTCAGGTGTCAGGGAGGCCTTGTTGTTGTTCCAAGAAGAGGACTGGGTCGAAGCCATCGAGGTGGACGGGACCGTCCGCGACGGTGCATGGGTGGCAGAGCTCACAGATCCCATGGACTTGTCCACCTGGGGTGAAGATGCACGGCTCATCTGCCGGCGAGAGCGTCCTCATCCAGGGGCCCAGCTCAGCTTGTTCGACACCTCGGAGGGCTTCCGGCACACGTGTTTCATCACGAACGCGAATGCCTTGAACATCGACGCCGCTGCACTCGAGCTTCGCCAACGCGGCCATGCCCGCGTCGAAGACAGGGTCCGGTGCTGGAAAGACTGCGGGTTACAGAACCTGCCGTTCGCGAGCTTCACCCAGAACCTCGCCTGGGTGGCCACGAGTCTCGTCGCCGGGGCGCTGCTTTCCTGGGCGCAGATGACCTGCCTGGATGGCGAGCTCAAAGAGGCCGAGCCGAAGACGCTCCGCTACCGGCTGTTGCACGTTGCCGCCGTCCTCGTGCGCCGTGGGCACCGGCTCATCTTGCGCCTAGACGAGACATGGCCGTGGGCAGCAGCGCTCAGGCGAGCATTTCTCAGGCTGCGGACCGCGTTCCCATAACAACCCGGGTCCCGGCGCCCGACCCGACAACGGTGAGTCTCCCGAGGGCGTGACACCTGACAAGAGCACGAAGCTCTGACCTGACGCGCCCTGCCACGGCCAAGCGCCCTCACTGTCACCCCATCGTCACGGCTCGACCGTTCGCCGTCAGTTTCCCGGGGTCGCACGGATTTTTGAGGTTAACCGCCACAATCACGCCCGAGGTTCGCTGATCTCTTGGCCAGCAAGAAGTCGGCGCACATTCCAGTGCAGATGCTCAATCATGCCGTCCGAGACTCCTTTGGGCGGAGCGATCTCCGTGATCGCATCGTCGAGGACGTCTAGCGTCTCCGAGATGAGAGCGGACGCTCGCGTCGGGGCGACCACCCCCCAAGTTTGCACTTCCGCGAGGATCATCTCTGCGGATATTCTCCGATGATCGAAGATTCCGTTTACGGCCAAGGCGAGGTCCCACTTCACGCGACCGGCCTGGAACAGATTCGGTAACGCGTCATACACCTGCGCGAGTTCGGTGCCAGTCGAAAGGTGCATGAGGGCGACGTTCTTTGCGTGCGCGTCATTGTTGCCGATTGCGACGTGGAAGGTCAGTTGGCGTAGCCACTGCGCTACCGTCGAATCGCCGCCAGGAATCGATCCAAGCGCCTCAGCAATGCGTCGCACCGAGGCGCGCTTTGGGTCGCTGGGCCATTCGGGTTCCTGGAACTTCACGTCCGTGTCTCGCCAGTCGAGACTAAGCGCCTGCGCGAGATCTTCCTGGTGGTGCAGGAGAACGTTGCTGTCGACCACCGTTCGGTCGAACCGCTCGATGGCAAGGTAGGTCATGCGGCCTGTTCTGTGAATCTCACTTCTGTAGCTC
The DNA here is from genome assembly GCA_963841155.1 of uncultured Acidimicrobiaceae bacterium. Taxonomy (GTDB): domain Bacteria; phylum Actinomycetota; class Acidimicrobiia; order Acidimicrobiales; family Bog-793; genus Fen-455. Next base: position 665,409 of record CAWJBM010000004.1, read on the forward strand.
GATAGGCCGATGCGCTGCGTAAGCAGGTGGCTGTAGTGCTCGTCAAAAATCCGATTCGGCCTTGCGGGGACTTGAGGCTTGAGGATGTACGTCGAGTGTGCCCGGCCGTGGGGATATCCCCACTGTCCGTCGATGCGTGCCACAAGCACTTTCGGTTGATAACCGGGCAGCGTGGAGCGACTGTCGTCCGCAATGGCCTGATCACTATCCTCAAGCGCCTGCTTAAGCCGCTTTGCCAACGTACGACCATCAAGCGGCTCATAGTCGGGTCGGTACGTCTTCAGTTCGCCCGGCTCGCGAAGCGTGACGGCGCCCGCAATTGACCCGCCGAACTCCCGGAGCAGAGCGAAGAGGTCATCCTTGTCAACCCGGCGCTTGGCCGCCATTGCCTCACGATGCTTGCCCTCGGGGACGTAGCCACCGAGGAAGTTCGACACCGCTTCGATCGGTGGGTGTCGACCAGGGAGAGTCGAGAACGACTCGCTCAGCAAAATCTCCTCGCGGTACGCCTTGTCCACGTTGAGCCTGACTCGGGTCTTGTTGCGCCCGTCAGGCTCGACTACGCCGACAAGCCGGTCGTGGAGGAATAGGTCAAGACTCGGCATTGTGATCGCCGTACGTCAAGGTCATCTTGATGCCCAACTCATGGAGTGTTCGGAAGAGTCGCGTCGTGTAGAGGTTCCCCTTACCGGACTCGAGCTCGATCATGTAGTCGCGAGAGAAGGCGAGCCGCTCGGCCAGCTCCTCCTGGCGAAGACCCGCGTCCTCGCGGGCCGCTCTGATCACGGCTGCCACGTCCTGTAGTTTTCGCGCGTTCAAAGTCGGCATGGCACGCACCTCTCTGTGGGAATATCCCCACATTACACCAAGTGGAGATTCTCCCACATTATCCAAAGTGGATAATTCCCCACATTGCCAACAGGCTCGACGTGGTTCTCCAGGCCGCAGGCCCCCACGTCAGATATTCGGACGGGTCCAGACATCCTCAAGCTGTTGATGGTGCCGGACCCACGGGTCGAGCCCGCTGGTGACGGCGACCCAAATGTATCTGTCCGCGAGTCTTATTTACGGTTGTAGAATATCCGTAAGTAAGGGGAAGCCATGTCTACGGTTATGCGCCGCCGCTGGATCAGCAAACATGCGGGTCCTTCCCGCAAAGACAACCGCGGGTGCGAGTACGAAGCATATGTTCCTGATCACCTTGTGGGGCGTAGCTTCGCGTTCGACGGCGAGGTCGCTGCTGACATCGCCGACGCCGAGGCTGCCATCGGCCGCCTTAACCTCGAAGCGAACAGCCTGGTTGATACCGAAGGACTTGCCCGAATCCTGCTCCGCGCCGAGTCTGTCGCCTCGTCCCGGATCGAGGGGCTGGAGATTGGCGCTCGTCGACTCCTGCGAGCAGAGGTGGCAAGAGGTCTCGGCGACGACCCGTCCGACGTCACCGCGGTCGAGGTGCTCGGAAACGTCGACGCCATGGTCTTTGGGATCGAAAGCATCGGCCCGGACGACGAGATCACCGCGGACCTCCTACTAGAGATTCATAAGTTCCTGCTCGCGAGGACGAGACTTCAGGAGTACGGCGGGAAGTTCCGCGAACAGCAGAACTGGATCGGAGGAAATTCGCACAACCCATGCGCTGCGATCTTCATCCCACCCCCTCCTGAGTTTGTCGCGGACCTTGTCGCGGACCTAGTTGCCTTCTCCAACGAGGACTCACTTCCTGCCGTTGCGCAAGCAGCTATCGCCCACGCTCAGTTCGAGACCATTCATCCTTTCGTCGATGGCAACGGACGCACGGGCCGGGCCCTCATTCATCTAATCCTTCGGCGCCGAGGCATTGCCCTGCGCGTCCTGCCGCCCGTCTCCCTCATCCTCGCCACGTGGGCGCAGGACTACACAGGTGGACTCGCCGCCACTCGGTACCGAGGACCCGCAACCTCGAAAGCAGCGAACCACGGGATCAACTTGTGGGTCGGGCGGTTTGCCGCTGCCTGCAGCCGAGCTGTGGACGACGCGAACTCCTTCGAAGAGCAGGCGCTCGTCATCGAGGCTGAGTGGCGCGAACGCCTCGGAAAAGTCCGCGCCCGCTCAGCCGCTGATTTTCTCCTGCGCCTGCTTATTGGCGCGCCAGTCTTGACCGTCAACAGTGCGACGAACCTGATTGGCCGAAGTTTTGTCCACACCAACGAAGCCATCACTCGCCTTGTTGAAGCCGGCGTCCTCAAGCAAGTCACAGTCGGTCGTCGCAACCGGGCTTTCGAGGCACCAGAAATCATCGAGGCGTTCACAGCCCTCGAGCGACAGCTTGCCAGTCCGACCGGGGACACTCGAACGAGCCAACCCGTTCGGCGAGTTCCAAGGCGCCCACAGGCAGACCGACTGAAGCGCTAGCCGCCGGAGAATCTCGTATCGCCGTCACATCACTGAACAGTCGCGTCGGACGGCTCTTCAGAACGAACGGCGTCGCCAACATTTCGCCAACCGACTTTGCGCTGCAAGCTGCCGCAGGTGCCGCGGCTGGGCTTTGCGGCGCAGCGAACGCCCAGCTCAGCCCCGCTCAGCGGTAATCAAGCCACTCTCTCAAGGTGGAGACACGGGTTCGAATCCCGTTGGGGCTGCCACGAACAGCAGGTCAAGCGGTACTTCGTGGCCTTCACAACTAGGCGTTTCCGCTCCGCCAACAACTTCGCCGACATAGTTGCGCGAACCGCGGTCATAAGCCCTTCAGAAAGGCCCTCCTCGATGCTGAGCGCTCGACCTGTGTCACCGCTGCTGCAGGAGGGCACCACGACCTGCTGGGGAAATCGCTCCGCTTCACCGTCAAAACGGCAGAGCGACCGCGTGCCACTGCTGGCCGTGCCTGCTCGGAACACGAACTCACAACTGCCAGGCACTGAGCAGGTCCGCGGCATCGAGGACAAGGTCGGCTCCGACACCTGAGGCGGCACCGCGCGCTGCGACGGCGAGAAGAGCAGCCGCGCCCGCTTTTGGTATCACTGCGCGTCCTTCCGCGAGACTGGCGAGGTCGTTCGCGCCGAAAGTTGCCTTATCCCTCCACTTGATTGAACCGATCGCCACCGGAATGCTGCCCCGTGCAGACCCCACGATGTCGTACTCATGTTCACCGCGCCGGTCCCACCAGCCACCGACCGATTCGATTGAATCAAACGGCGGGTCAAGGTGTGGGGCGAGGCGTAGCACGCCATCGCGGACGACTGGCTCAATAGCCTTGCCTCTCCAAGTGCTCCAGCCGTTTGAAAAGGCCGTGAGCGCCAGATCTGAGCGACCGACCTCGATATTGCGGAGCTGAGGTTCGACAAAGCGGAACCAGAAGCGCAGGTACGGATCGGCCACTCGGTAGCGCTTGAGCCGGCTGCCCTTCTCGCCTGCTGGGATGTCGACGGCGAGCATGCGCTTGGTGCCGGTGAGGATGTCAGTTGCCCGACTCACCGCCGTCTTAGCCGCGATCCCACCGCCAAGGTCCGAGGCGATGCGCGAGAAGTTGACTACGCCGATTTCGTCGGCTCCCACCGCTTCGAGGACGAGGCGAGTGTTGGTGCCATCCGCGAGCTCGCCGGCGAGGTTGATTTGGGCGACGTCGGCGAGCAGCGTGTGGGGACGAGAAAGAGCGTCCTCGACGAGGGCCCCAACAGATCTGAACCTCCACGCGTGGGCCACGAGCTCCGGGAATCCTCCTGTGATGAGCTGCGTGTCGAAGACCTCGACAGGAGATCGCGAGCCTCCGAGAGCCTGCGCCGTTTCCGCCGGGTTGAACGGCTCGACGACGAAATTGCCATCGAGGCGGCCGAATAGCGGTCGGTCGTGCTCGAACAACCGGTCCATCATTGCCTCGTCCGAGCCAATGAGCAGGACTAGGACCGGTCGCCTCGCGAACGTGAGGTCCCACAGCGACTGGAGGAGCCCATCGAGACCGGCGCTCGACTCATTCGCCCAGGGGAACTCGTCGATGACGAGGATCGCGGGATCATCGTTCAGCGCGAGTTGCAGCCGCGACAGCAGGTCATACCAATTCCCTGGGGGGAGGGCAGTGACGGCTTCGAGCGCCGGCAGCGACCGGGTGGAGGAGCGGAGGGTCTCAGCGGCTCGGTGCACTTGCACGTCGACCGGCGTGCCCTTCATGCCGGCAACGACGCCGTACGCGACGCCACTTCGCTCGGCGAAGTGCTCGACCAGTCGTGACTTGCCGACCTGGCGACGTCCGCGAATGGCCAGCAGGCGTCCTGTGCCTGATTTGGTGGCACTTCGGAGTTCGGTGTCAAGTGCGGCTAGCTCTCGCTCCCGACCGAAGAACTCACTTGTAGGCATGGACGTAGCATACATTGATGTAACATACGTATCGGAGTCTGCGGGTACCTAACCTTGACGACTCCGCCAACATTTCGCCAACCGACTTTAGGCCGCAGGTCCCTGCAGTAATCGCAGAACTGCCTGAGAGCGCAGCGAAGGCCCAGTTCAGCGGCTCTCAGCGGTAATCAAGCCACTCTCTCAAGGTGGAGACACGGGTTCGAATCCCGTTGGGGCTGCTCAGGATTCTTGCTCATCAGCGCAGTTCAAATGGCCATTTTCAATTGTCAGTTCGCTATCCTTGAGTACCATCGATCGCGCCGCCCGGACAGCCGGCGGGGCGTCCGACTCTCGCAGTAGGTCACGGACCTGGGCGAAGGACGATGTCCCGTTGATTGTGGGTTTTCGATGACGGCCCCACTGGTTGGTCAGGCGTCTTGATCATACGCGGCGGCTGCTTGGGGCGTCCGTCGGACCGTGGTCTCAGCCATGGACGAGCTCCTCGAAGGTGATGGGTTCGTCGCAGCACGGGCAGTTCCCGCCTGGCCCAAGCCGGCGCATGAAGCACCGGCAGTCCTCGCAGAACTGGGCCCCGAGGAGCCGTGTCTCGCACTCGGGGCACTCGTAGACCGTTCCCGTCTTGCGCGGCCTGGCGGCGGGGAGCTGCGGCGGTGCCAGCTCGGGCTGGTGGCGACGGCGCCAGGCAGCCTGGCGGCAGGCGTCCGAGCACCACCGCCTCGCCCGGCCGTCCGGCAGCGGCTCGCCGCAGGCCGCACAGCGTGCCGTTACGCCAACGTTACGCGACGGCATGGCCGGCCTCCTCCGAGCTTGCCTCGAGACGGGTGGCCACCTCTGCGCGGACCGCTTTGACGAGGACGGCCATGTCCTTGCAGCCCCGCACCCGGCGGAAGGAGCGCTCTGCCTCGAGCATCCCGGTACCGACCCACCTGCGCACCATCGTCGCGTCGCGCCAGTTCTTCACCCGGCCCGAGAGGTCGCGGACTACCGAGATCATCGACTCGATGCTGTTCGTGCAGCTCATCGTGCGCGCCAGGCGGTCGGGGACGCCGAGGCGGCGGACGGTGAACATCTCCTCGAGCCCCTCGCGAAGGCTCCCGGCGGCCGACGGGTGCTCCTGCTCGAGCTGGGAGGCGATGCCCTTGGCGACACGCAGGCCACGACGCCAGTCGTCGTCGTTGAACGCCCGGGCGAGCTTGTTGTCCGTCGCCTTGGCAAGATCCTTCGGCAGGTAGTCGCCGAGATTCCTTCTCTTGTGAAGTGTGCACCTTTGGATCACGGCGTGCTTGCCGAACACACGCCGGACGCCGGACGCGAGTGCCTTCGAGCCGTCGAGCACGCAGAGGATTCCCTCCTCGTAAGAGAGGTCCCGGGCGACGAGGTCGGCGAGCAGGTCCTTCACGACCGTGGCGTTCTCGGTGTCGCCGTCCCACAGCCCCACGGGCACCTTGGTGCCGTCGGTCGTGACAACGAGCGCCACGACGCAGCAGCACTTCGCAAAGACGATGCCGTCGATCATGAGCACGGCGACCTCGAGGCCGGAGAGGTCCCGGCCTAACAGCTCCGCGAGACGAGCGGCGGTGGCGCTGACGAACCGGCGCGAGACCGCGGCGCGCGAGTCGCCCCTGGCGATTGCCTCGAGCTCCTCCCCGATCGGGTCCGAGACGAGGCAGTGACGCCTCGTCGCCACGCCTGCGAGCATCCGTTCGAGGGCGATCTCGGTCATGAGGTCTGTCGAGGAGAGCACTTCGTAGGAGTCGAGGTGCACCTCGCCGCCACCGGCGCGGCTCGCCCGCGGACGACGGATCGGCACGGTGCGCCCGCCGAGCACGGCGAAGCCGGAGGCGGTGCCGTTACGAGTCGCGATCCGGTCCGGGTCGTGGCGGCCCCGGGGACCGATCCGTTCGGTCAGCTCCTCCTCCATCAGCTGGTCGACGACGAGCAGCCCCGCCGTGCAGCAAAAGGCCATCAGGCCGTCTTTGATCGAGCCGGCGAGCTCGCCGAGGGTGAGTGTCGCCGACCCGCACAGCCGAGCGAGCCGCTCGGCCTCGAGGTCACGCCGCGTCGCCGCGGCGAGCGGTACCTTTCTCTTGGACATCGGTGGTGGTCCCCTTCCTGGTTCGGTGTCTTTGGTTGGACGCCAGAACGTCTACCAGCTGATAGACGTCAGGCGGGGGACCGCCACCAAAACCCACAAAAGTCGGGACTACCTCGGGCGAAGTCCTCCGCAGGGCCTGGAGGCCCGCTTTCGATGCTGCGGCTTGAGATCCGCTTGCCGAGCGCCACCGGGTCGGTCGGCAGCGTGGGGATGACCGAGTAGAGGGGATCGGGTCCGAGCTTGGAGGCCGAGGTTCCGGTCGGTATGGTGGGGCTGCCGTCCGCCACCCACGCAGCAGTGTCCGCTGGGCTGAGGAACATCGGCGGGCCGAGGCTCTCGATCCACTCTCCATAGCGATTCGCAGTCGCCCACACCTGCTCACGATCGATCTGGAAGTAGGTGTAGCTCTCCTGCAAGCCGGCCGATCCATATCGCGCTCCAGCCCTCGGCCAGTCATCGAGGCGATTCCGCTCGTGATCGGTGCTCTGCGCTGAGGCTTACCGCGCTCATAGTCTGATCTGCATTGGCCGTGCCTACTCAACGAGCGCAAGATGCCAGCGCGGACGAGGCGTCATGTAGCTCCTCCCGTGCGCGGCCAAGGGCCAATTGCGGCATGAGAGGGTGATCAACCGATCGAGTCGATCCAGCCGAACACTCGTGCGCTGATCGGCACCGACTCCATGATGTCCAGCACGGGCACGAGGTGGAACTCGATCAGGTCGCCGAAGGCCCCCGTGGCCTCAAAAGCAGCCGCGGCGCTGTCCGCCTCGGCGATGAACATTCCGCCCATGCCATCGGCCCTCGCCCAGTGGCCATGAAACGTGAAGCCAGCCGGAGGCGTCCAAGCCTGAAATCTCTTCAGCCCGACGCGCTGGTCAACACCTGTCCGGAACTTGTAGGTCCCCCCTAAGAGCATTGACTGATCCTCTCGTGTTGTGATTTTCGTGGCAGCGTACTGTCGTCACCCGATCGGCACAAGAGGTTTCGTTATCCGTGCACGCGCCGCTCGCGGCCCTCGGTCAGCTCGTGCGGGCGCTCAGAGAGTTACGGCGGCGCGAAAGTCCTGGCACAGGTCGCCAGAACCGTGGCAATCCTGCAGCGGCTCGAACGAGGGGACCGCTCCAGCGAGACAAAGGAGCTAGCGGCGCCGAGACCTCGGCCCAGCCTGGCAAGTAGGCTTCGTGGATTGAAGTCTTGTCATCGGACGGGGGGTGGACGATGAAGCAGATCTCCGCAGTACTAAAGAGCAAGGGCTCGTCAGTGGCAACGATCGGCCCAGACGCGACGGTAGCGGCGGCGGTGGCAGAGATGGCACGAGATAACGTCGGTGCCTTGGTCGTTTCGAGCGACGGGCGGACAGTTGAGGGAATCGTCTCCGAACGCGATGTCACACGCGCGCTTGAAAGCTTTGGAGGCGCGCTTCTCGACAAGCCGATCCGGCTGATCATGTCGAGCGAGGTACGAACTGCCTCTCCTGATGAGAGCATCGAGTCCCTCGCCGTCATGATGACCGAGTACCGCGTCCGTCACGTCCCCGTGCTCGAGGATGGAGTCCTCGCAGGAATCGTAAGCATCGGTGACGTCGTGAAGAGCCGCATCGAAGAGCTGGAAGAGGACAAGGACGCCTTGCTCCAGTACATACATGCCCGGTAGCGCGCCCTCTTACGCGGAGCGGCCTCAGTCATGAGCGGGCGCTGAGGGAGCTTCGGCGGCGGTAGCGCTGTGTCTGCAAGGCGCGGGTACGGGTCACACCCGCGCACCGGAACCGTCGACCTGCGTTTATTGCTCACGCCGTTTCGGCAGCGCCGTTCTGTGCGGCCCAGCGTCCCACACGTCTTGTGAGAGTGCAGTCAGGATATGGCGTCGTCCGATGCGGTTCGATCATGGGTCGTCGCGGTTGCGGTCTGGCAGGATCTTGTGTGTTGGCTGTTTTCATGGGCATCGAGGGACGCCTTCGACAAGGCGCCGCCGCCCGCACCCTCGACGCTGGAGAGGAGGCAATGGGACGACGTCCGCAGTAGGCGCGTCCTTCGACTTGGCGCTGGTCGCGGAACCGCTCCAGGCGCTGTGGCGGCGTGGTCGGCTGCCCAATTCCTCAGGTTGGGTCGGCGTTGGGATCATGATCGGCGGTCTGGCGCTGCGTGTGGCCGGGGCTCGCACGCTTGGCTCCCACTAACACGAGAACTCTGCGCACCAAAGGCGACCAGCCTGTCGTGACTCCCGGATCTCCGACTAGGACCGAACGGGCCAGAGACGACGCGCAGGTTGGCGGCCAAGAGAAGCCCGAGGGGCTGGCCGTGAGAGTGGCCGAATGGGCTAGCCAGAGGAGACGGCATCCGAGCAGGTAGCGGTCGTTTTCGATTCGCTAGCCTCCCCGACCTCGCGACCTGGATTGTGGCGCGCTCCCGAGCAGGTTCTGTAGGGGAGGTATAGGGTGCCATCCCAAAGGAGGTTCACTCGCCGGGGGAGATGTCAGCTGTGAGAATTTTTCGAACACGGACAGTGCTCACGGCCTGTGCAGCGAGCTTGATGATAATGGGCGTGTCGCTGCTGGGGTTGGGTGTCGGCTCCGTGGGTGCGAAGAAGCCGACCACGACGACCACAACCACAACCACGCAGGCGCCGACTACGACGACTCAGTCGACAAATTCCCCTCGCTGGATTCCTCCAGTGGGCGACCAGCCCTGGCAGTGGGAACTAGATCACCCTCTCGATCTGAGCAGCGCGACCGACATGGGCACCGGCATCACCGCCTATAACCGAGACACGCCGCCGGGCGATGATCCGGTCATCTACGACATCGACGGCATCGAGAACCCGGCCTCGACGGTCTCAGCACTGCACGCGCTCGGCGACCACGTCATCTGCTACGTCGAGGTGGGCACGGCCGGGAACTACTACAGCGCGGCAGAAGAGGGGATTTCCACCACATACTATGCCCAGTTCCAGGCGGCTGGAGTGCTCGGCGACGCGCTCTCTAGTTACCCCGAGCAGTTCCTCAACATCAACTCTTCAGCGACGGTCTCCATCGTGGAGGCGATGATTCGCCAGCAGTGCGCCGCCAAGGGCTTCGATGCGGTGGAGACAGACCTCGACGAGACATTCAACAGCAACGAGGGCACGACCGGGTTCACCATCACCGAGGCCAACGAGGAGGCGTACATGACAACCCTCGCTGACTACATGCACAGTCTCGGACTCTCGTGGATCATCAAGAACCCAGATGACACTGGCAACGCGTCTTACGCCGATGCCATGTTCCCGCTGGCTGACGCTGTGCTCACCGAACAGTGCAACCAGCACGGTACGTGCCAGTACCTCAATGAATACGAGGGCATCAAGGCAGTTTTCGATGCGGAGTACAGCATCCCGCTCAGCAGCTTCTGCCCTGCCGACGACGCGGCGGGAATCAACGGAGTGCTCTTCAACGTGGACCTGGACGGACCACGCCAACCATGCCAGTAGCGGGGTGTTTCACTCACCTGGCTGACCCCGAACACGTGCCCGTACTTGTGGTCTCCTGTACTCAGCGGTGATCCGGCCACCCTCTCAAGGTGGAGACAAGGGTTCGAATCCCGTTGGGGCTGCTGACTGCACTTGACCCCCTTGGGTGGACCGCATGCGATTACCTTCGCCCTGGTTGAAGGCGGGTTGCAATGACGTCCCGTTTGGATTCCTAGGGAGCCTGCTCCGAACCCTGCCGTGCTCACGCTGGTCTTCCGAGTGCCGAAACGTCCGACCATGAGATTCAAAATGCGGTCGGCGGTGACCGCGAGGGTCCTACTTATCCGGCGACAGGGGCACCGCGACGTCGCGTGATCTCCCCGCCGTTTCGTACGGCGCGACGGTGGATTGCTTCAAACCAGGATCGCAGCTTCACTCGATTGGCTAAAGGTTTCAGTTGGCTGAAGGTCTCAGCCGGAGACCACGCGAGACGTCCACGGCGCACGCCATGTGTTCGCAATCCAGGAGACAGCATGGAACTGACCGATGCTTCGGCAATGGTCACCGGTGACGCCGAATGTCTCCGAGGGGGTGGCCAGTGATGGAGGCTGACGTAATCATCGTGGGCGCCGGCCCGACCGCTCTCGGGCTAACTCATGGCGGGTCGAGGGTTACGGTTGAATGCGGATGCTGGTCGACGACGCGCAGGCTTAAGGCGCTCGACAGCCTGCTCAGCAATGCGGAACCAATTCCGAAGCCGGCGCGCCAGAACGCATCACCAACCCACCGAATCCAGAGGGAAGCGTGACCGAGGCCCAGGACTTGCCGGCCCAGTAGTACCCGACGAACGTCGCGGTGGACGAGCACGGCGTGCCGGCCCAGGAGGTTCCAAAGAGCCAGGCGTGCGAACCTCCGCTCGCGATGGAGCCGAAGAGCGCGTTCTTGCCGGGGATCTTCGGCACGTCAGAGACCCACTTCGTTCCGTCCAAGCGGTCGACGAGCAACTGCCAATTGTCAGTGCTCGACGAGATGGTGTCCTGATAGCCTCCGATCCAGGCGGAGGTGGCGGAGTTCACGCTCAGAGCTTGGAGAGCCGCGTTGTTGAGGGACTTCAACACCTTCACCGAGGACCACTTCGAGTTCTTGTACACCTCGAGCAACGGCGCCTCGGACTTGGAGGTCCGAACGGCGCCTCCCGTCATCAGCTCGGTGCCCTCTCCCGAGATGGTGGTCAGCTCCGCGTCAGCTCCGCCGAGCGAGCTGTCCTTCCACGTCGAGCCGCTCGGCAGCAGCACGTTGCTCGCACAGGTGGTCGATGGGCACGCCTCCGCAATCATGGAGACGCTGGTCGGGCTCTTCGCGTACATGGATTGGATCATCGAGTACTTAGGCAAGGTCGGCAGCGTCTCGGTCTTCCACGTCCCGGTGTACTTGAGGAGGAACGGGATTTCGGGACCCTCGGCGGGCAACCCGCCGCCGACGAACACGGTGGATCCGCTCGAGGCGATCACGCCGCTCTCGGCGTGAGCATCCGCGGTGGGAAGGGCAATCTGCGACCAGGCCGTCCCGTTCCAGTGCAACAGCTCGAGCCTCTGGGCAGCACCGACGTAGGCGAGGCCCCAGGCGTCAGCACTCGAGCTGACTGCGAGACCACCGAGGTAGCCACCACCAGAAAAGGTCGGAAGCGTCTTGTTGACCCACTTCGAGCCTGTCCACCTCATCATGCCGTACGTCGTCGTGTAAGGAGAGGCCTGCTCGCGGGCAACCGTGGCGGCGAAGGCGACCGACCCGTTCGGCGACGAGGCCAGGGCGGTCACGTCGTAGGAGTAGGTCGCGGTACCCGGTCGATCGGCTTGCGATTCGGCCAGCGGCGCCGTCCACGGCTGCAGTATCACGGCAGATACGAGCCCGATCAACGATGCGGCGACAACCGCGACCCGGGTGTGTCGAGTGTGTGTGGACACGCGTGCCCCTTCCTCTCGTCAGGTGCCAAGAATGTACTGCTTCCAGCCGAATTATGGCTTGTAGCTCCCCCATGAGCGCCGAGCAGCAACACGACTGCCATGAGAGTGTCTCCCTGATCCCGTCGGTGTGCTGCAGCTACGGCAAGGCGATGTTGGCGTTCCGAAAGGACGAGAACGCGAAGGACTGGACCAGGTGTCCCGACGACCCCGATCTGCCCCCTTCGCCGGCTTGCAGCTGAAGCAACCCTCGGCGCGCTACGAAGCCTGAGACGACGCGGCCTGTAGAGCGCGGCTGGCACTGCGTCCCGTTGCAGCTGATCAGTTCCCGAGGGTTTGGCAGCCGTCCTGTTGGCCCCTGACCCGCGACACGGGTACTGCGGACGGCGCCGTCACGGAGACGTGCGCGGCCGTCGGAATCTCCGGACCTCCGTGGTAGTCCTGGTCAGCAAGCCATAGCACCCTCCGTCAAAGCCGTCCCGTTGGGGCTGCCAGCCAGAGAGTGGTCTGTGCCAGGTGTTCGCCCGCGAGATCTACACGGTGACGACGGCGACGAGTTTCTCGAGACCCAGAAAGTCATCGGGGTTCCTTGTGTACAGAGGCAATTCGGTGGCGCAGGCCGTTGCCGTGATCAGGAGGTCTACGGCACGAGCACCGCGGGCCCTGCGTCCTTTGGCGACGACGGCCGCATAGATCCGCCCGTGCGCGCGGGCCGCCTCACTGTCGAAGGGGAGGCGGTGGAATGCCGCTTCGGCTCGCTGAAGCCGATCTTGCCGCCGCGCTCCTCGGCGTCGGAGGTGGCGTGGGTTCCGGCGGCCAGTTCGGCCATCGTGACGGCGCTGATGGCAACTTCGATCGGGAGCGAGGTCACTTCAATCTGCTCGAGTTCCATGACGACCGAGGTGTCGAGGAGACCGCGGGGAGGGCGCTCGTCAAGCACGGGGGCTAGCGCTCTGCGAAGCGTCTCCATCAAGATCGGCTCGAAGCTTGGCGAGGTCGACCGCAGGTGCACCCTGGAACATGGCGCGTGCTGCCTCCGAAGTCACAAGTCGATGCCTCCTCAAGGGTGCGAGCTCTCCTACCGGGGTTCCGTTTCGCTTCACGGCAAACGTCTCACCCTTGTCTAGGCGACGCACGATCTCGTCGCTCTCGTTGCGCAGTTCTCGCTGGGAGGTTTCTCTTGCCACACTGCGAGCGTGGCACGTCGTGCTACAAACAGCTCGTTTCGGGAATGGTCACTCCGGTGCCACTGCTTGAGGCGAGACACTCGGATTCATGAAACCATCAGCGAAGCTCGCCGAGCTTGTTGCGATGGCTGGTTGAGCCCGCCGCGCTAGGGAAACTTCCCAGGATTCGGTAGCTGGCGCGACACGTGCGCCTCCCAGGTGACCTTCAGGACGCAGCAGGCCAGCGAACCGGCCAGCGACGCAGCTGCTCCGATCCGCGGCCCTTGGGAGTGAGCGTTGAAAGCCGGTCGGCTTTGCTTCGTTCCAGCCCCATTGCACGGAACCGAGAGCAGGGCGACGCCGCAACACGAGACTTGCGGCGGCACGGCGGGATCGAATGGGATGGGCGCCCGCGCGCCTCACCTCCCTTTGCAGATATACAGGTAGTCGCCCTGTGGCTGCGCTCAAGTTCTGGCCAGTTGTGTCGACAATCCAATTTGACAACTGGCACACCGCGAAAGGTCCTGCGTTCATCCTGCCTCGGTGATGGGCGCCTGCGCGCCCCGGCTCCCTTTGCAGATCTACAGGTAGTCGCCCTGTGGCTGCGTTCAAGTTCTGGCCAGTTGTGTCGACAATCCAATTTGACAACTGGCACACCATGAAAGGTCCCACCTTGTCCCTTATGCGCCGCATTCGCAGCAATAGGCGAGGGCTTGTCGCCGCTCTGGTGGCAGTAGCAGCCCTTGCGACGACGACGACATTCACTCTCGGCGGGTTCAGCGCCGCGATCACGAACAGCGGCAGCACATTCAGTTCTGCGACGATACAGCTCGAAGAGAGCAACGGCACGACCACCTGCTACTCAACGGGTTCCGGTTCGGGCGGTTCGGTCACTGCGACCAACACGAATACCACCTGCACTATCGATGCTCTCGTCGGAACGTTGGACCAGGTGCCAGGTGGCACGGCCCTGACGACCACGCTGACGTTCACCAACGTGGGCAACCACAACGCCACGGTCGCGTCGATGGTGACGGGCGCCTGCACCCAGGCGACAGCTTCGGACGCCAACGGCTATGTCGGCTCGGACACCTCTTTCTGTAACAAGGTCGACGTGACGGTTGCCAACACCACGGCCTTGGCGACGGACAAGTGCGTGTACCCGACCCAGGCGACTGCGTGCCCGGCGCTGTCGAACACCTACAACCTGTCGACCTTGGCGAGCCAGACGTTCAATGCCGTCCCGGTGTCCGTCCTTGCGGCAGGCGCCTCGGCGACCTACGTGGTGACGACTGGTCTCGATTCGGGGGTCGCCACGAACGCTGACCAGGGCCTAACGGCCACCGTTCCGTTCACGTGGAGCATCAGCCAGTAGCCCCGCCGGCCACGGCGGTGCCCAGGGCCCCAGGGTCGGGCGCTACCAGCCCGGGGATGAATCGGAGAGCAGGATCTCTTGTGGTTCGGTTCGCTGTTCGTCGCGCGGCACGTCGAGGGCTCGGCTTGCTCGGAGCGCTGGGTGTGTCGTCCCTCGTCTTCGTCTCAGTCGCTGGGGCCGCGGGGTTCAGTGCGGCCCTGATTCCGAGCCAGAACTCCTTCTCCTCCGCAACGCTGCAGTTGAAAGGGACGACGGGCGCCAACAGCTGCTACTCCACCGGCACTGGCGCGGGCGGCACGGTGAGCGCCAACTCGTCGATCTGCGCGACCGGGTCCCCAGTTCCGACGGGATCTCTCTCCTCCACCTCATCTTCTTCGGCTGCGGCAGCACTTGCGTCGCCGGGAACGATCAATGCCTCCACGGCGGCGGTTGCGTCGGCCTCTTGCGGGGTGGCCCGGCTTTCTGACGCGGAGTCGACTACCGACTGGAGCGGGACGGGACCGGACACCGCGCTGGCGCTCAATGGGCTCACCTACCAGGCCCCTGGCCCCCTCAGCACTCAGGCGGTCACCACCGACGGTTCGACCGGCTGGGCCGAGACCACAGTCGAGTACACGAACCCCGAAAGCTTCACGGTCTTGGCGTGGTTCAAGACCTCTTCAGACCAGGGCAGCATCATCGGGTTCGAGAACAACGAGACTGCGCCGACCTCCGCCACTGACCGCGACCGGATGCTGTGGATCGACTCGACGGGTCACCTGGTGTGGGGCGTGTTCAACGGCACCACTTACGAGAGCACGAGCAGCTCCACGTACGCCAATGGGGCGTGGCACTTTGTTGCCGCATCGGTCGGCAGCTCCGGTCAGTTGCTGTACGTCGATGGGGCGCTGGCAGGTTCGTCGAGCAACACGAGCGCGCAGAGTTACAGCGGATGGTGGAGCATCGGCTACACCGGGGCGCCCAGCGGATGGTCGGACGGGGCGACGAGCGCCTACTTCAACGGCTCCCTTGCTCAGTTGGCGGTGATACCGTCACAGCTCAGCGCCACTCAGGTGTCGACGCTGTACGGCGATACCACGCTGTCCAACTACACCGCGGGAGTGAACGCCTTGAGCCCCGTCAACTACTGGGCGCTCAACGACTCGGGCTCGGTTTCTTACGAGGGCTCGGTCCCGGCACCATCGCCGTCGACGACCCTCGCCGACGACTCGGGGAACGCCAATACCGGCACCACCGAGGGTGGCGTGACCCTCGGGGCGAACGGTCCGCTCAGCGGCCGCGCGATCACGCTCGACGGATCCACGGGCTGGATGCAGACCACCAACTCCTACGCCAACCCCGAAGGGATCTCGGTGGTCGCCTGGTTCAATACCAGCACCACCTCGGGCGGAACGATCATCGGCTTCGCCAACGCCCAGGGGGACGGCTCGCAGACCTATTGGGACCGCTTGATCTGGGTCGACAACAGCGGCAAGGTCGTGTGGGGCGTGAACCCCGGCACCCTCGACGAAGTCACGTCCTCGTCCGCCTACAACAACGGCGCATGGCACATGGTGGTGGCTGAGATCGGCTCGTCCGGCCAGCAGTTGTGGGTGGACGGGACCGAGGTGGCTTCCAGCTCGTCGGTCACCTCCGCCCAGAACTTCACGGGCTACTGGCACATCGGCTGGGGCAACGACGAGGCCAACTGGTCCGACGCACCGACGAGCAGCTTCCTCTCCGGCTCGCTGAGCCAGGTCGCGATCATCCCGAGCCAGCTCTCCTCCACGCAGATCTCCACCCTTCACAACGCCGGCAGCACCGGTGCGTTTGCCCTCGACATCGGACAGCTCTCGCCGACCTCCTACTGGCCTCTCCAGGAAGCGACGACCCTCGTGGACGCCTCCGGCAACGCCAACACCGGCACCGCCGAGGGTGGGGTGACCCTCGGGGCGAACGGCCCGGGTACCCTCGGCGCCGGCGCGATCTCGCTCGACGGCTCCTCGGGCTGGGCCGAGACCGCCAACGCGTACGCCAACCCCGAAGGGATCTCGGTAGTCGCCTGGTTCAATACCAGCACCAGCTCGGGCGGGACGATCATCGGCTTCGCCAACGCCCAGGGGGACGGCTCGCAGGTCAACTGGGACCGATTGATCTGGGTCGACAACAGCGGCAAAGTCGTGTGGGGCGTGAACCCCGGCACCCGCGACGAGGTCACGTCCTCGTCGGCCTACAACAACGGCGCATGGCACATGGTGGTGGCCAAGATCGGCTCGGCCGGCCAGCAGCTGTGGGTCGACGGGACCGAGGTCGGCTCGAACTCGTCGGTCACCTCCGCCCAGAGCTTCACGGGCTACTGGCACATCGGCTGGGGCAACGACGAGGCGACCTGGTCCGACGCACCGACGAGCAGCTTCCTCTCCGGCTCGCTGAGCCAGGTCGCGATCATCCCGAGCCAGCTCTCCTCCGCCCAGATCTCCACCCTCTACAACGCCGGCAGCGCAGCTGCCTTCATGCTGGACATGGGCCAGCTCTCGCCCACCTCGTACTGGCCGCTCCAAGACTCCGCCTCGAACATCTGCGGGACGACCGAGATCACGGTTCAGCAGACGGTGGGCGCCACCAACACCTGCATCTACCCTTCCGCGGCCGGAACCTGCGCCGCCCCGAGCTCGGCCTACCTCGTCACGGGACTCGGGGTGCGCTCGATCACGGCTCCGACGGCCGGCACGCCGGTATCGGTCACGGTCACGGTCAAGCTGAGCGCAGCCTCGCCGACGGGGGTACTGGGCCTCCACGAGCTTGCGGGAATCGCCTTCGGCACGGCGAAGCCATCGACCCTGTGGTCGGCTCAGATCGCGTACCCGTACGCGTGGTCACAGCTGTGATCCGGGGACGGCCGTGACCTCGACCGTGCTCTTGCCAGACAGGCGGGGCCCATCAACCGAAAGGCCCGGCTCGCCGCCGGCGGTGGTCGTTCGCAAGGCTCAACGTCGTCGCCACGTCGACGGGCTGCTCTCGCTGGTTGTCCTCGGTTCGGTGGTCCTGGTGGTGCTGGCGTTGCTGGGCTGGGACCTCTCCGGCGGACGGGTGTTCGTGATGGAGACCCCGTCGATGTGCCCCACCGTCTGTGTGGGGTCGCTGGTGGGGGACCGCCCGCTGCAGGGCAAGGTGCACCTCGGCGAGCTGATCACTTTCCACCCGCCCAACGCTTCGGCCGAGACCTACACCCACGAGATCTCCCACATCTTCGCGAACGGGATGATCCAGACCCGCGGCGTGGCCGGCTCTGGCCACGACCCGTGGCTCATAACCAGGTCCGACATCGTCGGAGAGGTCGTCTTCAACGTGTGGGGACTGGGCTGGCTATTAAGGGCCCTGCCCTTCCTGGCAATCGGAGTGCTGGCCTGGGTGCTGGCCCGCCCATGGGTCAGGAAGCGCACACGGCGAACCTGGGACAGGGCGTGGATGACGGCAGTCGTCGTGCTCCCGCTGTGGACGCTGCACCCGCTCGTGCGGGGCAGCGTCATCTCGATCACGCTCGACCGGGCCCACCGAACGAGCGCCACCGTTGTGAACACCGGAATCCTCCCAGTCTCCTTCCGTTCCGCGAGCGGCCAACTCGCCTGGCACGTGAGGCCGACCGACCTCGTGCACCTTTCCGCCAAGCCGTCCGCGAGCGGGTACCTGGTGCTGCACGAAGCGGTGTCCCTCTACTGGTGGGGCTGGGTGATCGTCGCTCTGGTGGTGGCCTCACCGCTCGCCGGCTACCTGTGGCACATCTGGCGCGACGACGAAGCAGAGCCTGAGCCCGCGACCGCCTGAGTCCCGACTGAATCTCCTTGCAGCTTCGGGCGTACATGTGAATGTGCGGTTGTAAGGGCGCTTCATAGCGGTCACCACGCTGTTGCGTTCGCGCTGAACATGAGCCCTGGGGCGCTCCGTCGCGGAACTGTTCTCGCGTTCCGAGGCGAGTCAGCACCTGACGGTTGAACGGCTTCACGGCTGCGTGGTCGAGCACCGAGACCGTCTGGCCAGATTCGGCCTCGAACACCTCCAAGCTTGCCTCTCGGCGCCAGGTCGCCGGGTCTTGGTGGTCGACGAGGGCGAGATCGACGAAGACCTCGTCCGCGACATGACCGAAGTTCTCACCTCGTTCTGTGCCGGCCGCTACGGTCGGCGTGGAGCCCGCAACCGGGCGGAGAAGGCACTGCGTTGTGCCGAGCACGGTCTCGGGCCCATGGCGCTGAGACTCACAACCGAACGTGAACATCTAGTCGTGCTGGCCGGATGCGGATCGACTTGCCGACCCCTGCACGGCGGATGTTCTCGTTCGAGGGAACCGTGGCCCAGATAGCGTCGACGCGATGGCTCGGCGTTGCCGAACTGCCGTGCGCGTCGGCCGCCAACAGTTCACCAACCGACTTTCCACCGCTGGCGCGGCGCCAGCTCTGCGAGCAACGAAGGCCCAGTTCAGCGCCTCTCAGCGGTAATCCACCACCTTCTGAAGGTGGAGACACGGGTTCGAACCCCTTTGGGGCCTGTCATGTCACCCTCTCAGCGGCCACTTATCAGCTGCTCGGTCTTCTCGCCGGAATCTGGCTCATCTCGCGCAGCTCGCGACGGCAGGCGCGCGAGCACGAGCAATGCGCCGCCGAGTGCGACGCCGGCGGCTACGGTCAGCGATGTCTTGCCTCCGCTCATGAACACGGCACGCGCCGTATGGGCCAGCACCTGCCCGGTCGCGCCGCCGACCTCGCTTGCCACGGTGAGGGCGCCGCCGAGAGAACCGATGATGGCATGGGCGGCAGTCGCCGGCACATCTCGTCCGGCGAGTGCCGTGCTCATGAGATCCTGGTAGCGGGTCGACAGGACACTTCCGATCACGGCGACGCCGAGCGCACCGCCGACTTGGAAGGCCACTCCGTTTGTGGCCGATCCGACCCCAGCGTTGCCCCGTGGCACGGAACCCACTACAGAGTTCGTCGCAGTCGGTATCAACAGCCCGGCCCCGAGACCGATCAGCATCATTCCTGGCACCACGTCCCCGTAGGTCGTCGTGACCGTGGAGATCGCAGCGATCTGCCACAGCCCGCCTGCGATCGCCACCAGGCCCGCCCCAGCAGTGAGCTTGGGCCCAATTCTCCGCGCGAGCAGGGGAGACACCGGTGCAGTCACTCCGAGCAGTGCGGCAATGGGCAGGATGCGCAGCCCCGCCTGCAGAGGTGAGTAGCCGAGGTCGAATTGAAGGAACTGAGTTTGCATGAACAGAGCCCCTAACAGCCCGAACAACGCAAGAGTCTCGCTTGCTGCTGCTATGGAGAACCGACGATCAGCGAAGAACTCAAGTCTCAGCATCGGGTGCCGACTGCGAACCTCCCAGGCGACGAAGGAGGCGAGAACAGCAAGGCTGGCCAGTCCGACTCCGACTACGATCGGCGAAGTCCAGCCCTCGGTCGGGGCTTCGATGATCGCCCAGAGCAGCAGGCCGAATCCGGCTATCGACAGCACTGCGCCGCCGGGATCGGGTTGATCGACGGCCGGGTTCTTCGAGTCGGGAACGAGTGCCACGGCTCCGACGATGCCTGCGACCACGATCGGGACGTTTACGAGAAAGATCGAGCCCCACCAGAATCGGGCGAGCAGCAGGCCGCCGGCAATCGGGCCGATGGCGATGCCGAGGCCACTGGTGCCCGCCCAGGCGCCGATGGCGCGAGCACGTTCCGCCGGATCGCGGAAGACGTCGTTGATGATCGACAACGTCGAGGGCATCGTCAGCGCCGCGCCTGCTCCCATCACGGCTCGGCATGCGATCAATACGTGCACCGAACCGGAGAAAGCGGAGCCGATCGATCCGCCCGCGAATACCGTCAGACCGAGGAGGAAGAAGCGCTTGCGTCCGAACCGGTCGGCGAGGCTGCCCCCGACGAGCAACA
Source organism: uncultured Acidimicrobiaceae bacterium (assembly GCA_963841155.1). Taxonomy (GTDB): domain Bacteria; phylum Actinomycetota; class Acidimicrobiia; order Acidimicrobiales; family Bog-793; genus Fen-455. The sequence goes on from CAWJBM010000004.1 coordinate 685,691, forward strand.
GCCCAGCAAGGACCATCGCGTAGGCGTCAACTATCCACTGCAGTTGGCTGGTGGTGGCGTGCAACCTCCGAACGAGTGTCGGAAGGGCCACGTTGAGGATCGTGGTGTCGACGTTCACAATCAAGATCGAGACGCACAGCACCAGCACCACGGCCCATGGGTGGGCGCGCCCCACCTCAGTCCTTGACGCGACTGGTCCCGTCAGCGAGTCCATGGGCTCAACTTGAACTGCGGACCGCCGGCGAGCCAGAGGCGAAGGACACGTTGTCGCGTCTGAGCGACGAAGCAACGTGGCACCCGACGAATGCCTGCCATGCGCTCGAGGCGCCGGCCGGGCTCAGCCAGGACCGGCGATGGTCAATCCTCGGAGACAACTTGTCGGGGCGCCCGCGGAGCTGCGAGGGCGGCCGCAGGGGCCCTGCACGGTGTCGACGACCGTGACTTCAGCAACGACGCCATGTCGGGCGCCCACGCCCATCGCTAGCGGCTCTACGTCTTATCATCGCCAGAGTGGACTACGAGGACTATGACGTCGTCGTCGTCGGCAGCGGCTTCGGCGGTAGCACGGCGGCCCTGCGTCTGACCGAGAAGGGGTACCGGGTCGCGGTCCTCGAGTCGGGTCGCCGCTTCGATGAGGCGACGTTTCCAAAGACGTCGTGGCGGCTGCGCTCCTTCTTCTGGGCACCCAAGCTGGGCCTTTTCGGCATCCAGCGAATATCGCTGCTGAGAAACGTAATGGTGCTCTCCGGCGCGGGCGTGGGTGGAGGCTCCTTGGTCTACGGAAACACGCTCTACGGGCCCTTCGCGTCGTTCTTCGCGGACTCGCGGTGGAGTCACATCACCGACTGGCGCGCCGAGCTGGCACCGTTCTACGACCAAGCAAGGCGCATGCTCGGCGTCGTCGCGAATCCGACCATGACGGCGGCCGACGAGGTCATGCGGGCTGTCGCCGAAGAAATGGGAGTCGCCGCAACGTTTGTTCCCACGCCGGTTGGCGTGTTCTTCGGCGAACCCGGGGTTGAAGTTCGCGACCCGTTCTTCGGCGGTGCCGGCCCAGCCCGCAAGGGCTGTATCCAGTGCGGCGAATGCATGACCGGCTGTCGCCATGGCGCCAAGAACACGCTGCTCAAGAACTACCTGTACCTCGCAGAGCGAGGAGGCGCCGAGGTGCACCCGCTCACGACCGTCACCGGCATCCGACCTCGGGCCGACGGTCGATACGAGGTCACGAGCGAACGCACTGGCGCGTGGGTGCACAAGCGCCGGAGAAGCTTCGTCTCCTCCGAGGTCGTGCTGGCCGCAGGAACGATGGGCACCCAGAAGCTGCTGCACTCCATGCGCGACTCAGGCAACCTTCCCAACCTCTCGCCGAGGCTCGGTGAGCTCACCCGTTCGAATTCGGAGGCAATTGTCGGGGCGCGCACGTTCCGGCGCAATGTCGACTTCACGCGAGGCGTCGCCATCACGTCATCGTTCTACCCGGACGATCAAACCCACATCGAACCGGTGCGCTACGGGCGAGGCTGCAACGCCATGGGCCTGCTGACTACGGCGCTTGCCGATGGCGACGGCCGATCCCGACTGCTGACCTGGGCACTCGAAGTGCTGCGCCATCCGGTGATGATGGCCCGCAACCTCAGCATGCACAGGTGGTCAGAGCAGACCATCGCGGCCCTCGTGATGCAACCGCGCGACAACTCCATGACCTGTTACACCACAGCAGGCGTGTTTCGTCGACGGCTGACGTCCAAACAGGGACATGGCGAGCCGAACCCGACGTGGATTCCGATCGGCCACGACGCAGTTCGACGCATTGCCAAGCACATCGGCGGCTTTGCCGCCGGAGGTTGGAACGACGTCTTCAACGTTCCGATGACGGCGCATCTCCTCGGCGGTGCTGTCATCGGCGACTCCCCCGAGACCGGAGTGATCGACCCGTACCACCGGGTCTACGGCCACACCGGTCTTCACGTTGTCGACGGTGCCGCGGTCTCTGCCAATCTCGGGGTCAATCCGGCACTCACAATCACTGCGCAGGCCGAACGGGCCATGGCGCTGTGGCCAAACCGGGGCGAAGCGGACCAACGGGCCCCGCTGGGCGAGCCGTACCGGCGGCTCGACCCGATCGCGCCCCGCCACCCCGTCGTCCCCGCCGGGGCGCCCGCTGAGCTACGACTGAGCCCGGCTCCGCCGAGCACGTGAAGGCGCGCCTGCACGCACTCGTTCACGAGATGCTGCCGGAGGGTCCCGGAGCTTCTGGGACCCGGCGGACCATTACAGCGACGACGACACCCACTGGCGTTCGGGCCGGTCCCAACCGGCGTTTCGCGGTCTCTTCCCGCTGCCCCGTCGTCTCTGCGCCGAGCGCCCTGTGGAGCTTCCAGCTCGTTCGTGGGACGCTTGTTTCGTGGAGGTCGCACGCGTCGACAGATGGCTGTGGTCGGTGCGTGCCACTCCCACGCGTGCGGCGTCGACGGCATTGTGCCGTGCTGGCCACGTCGAGGTGAACGGAGCCGGAGCGAAGCCGTCGACCACGGTGCACCCCGGGGACATGGTCACCGCCCGCATCGGTGACCGGCAGCGTGTGCTCGAGGTGGTTCGGGCGATCGACAAGCGCGTAGGGGCGCCCATCGCCTCAGGGTGCATCGTCGACCACAGCCCGCCGCCGACGCCTCGCGAGACCGCGCCCAAGGTGCTTGTCCGCGAACCTTCGTCAGGGCGCCCGACTAAGAAGGATCGCCGGCAGATCGACCGGCTGCGCGGACGCTGAAGCTGGTACCGCATTCTCGGCACGGGCCACCAGTGGCTCCAGTCGGGAGCCACGCACTTGCGATCCTCGCCTCGAGCCGATCAGAACGCGGGGATGAAGGCCATCACAGGGTTCCGAGGTGGCCGAGCGCCGCTACAGGTGTTTGGCTCGGTGGCCGGAGACCGCTTCCACCGCCCGAGCGAGATACGGCTCGCTCTCGGCAAGTCGCTCCGCCGTCCAGTGCTCTGGACTGTGCTCGACGATCGACGCCAGGTCCCAATAGAGGTCATAGGGTTCGCCGGTAAGGCGCTCGTAGGCGGCCAGGAACCCGTCAGCGGCTCTTTGGCCGGACAGCACGACGAGATTTGCCCGGCAGTGGGCCACGTCGCACCCCCGCGGTCCCCTGCACGCGTTCGCCCAGTCGACGACGCCGCACAGGCGGCCTCGCGACCAGAGCACGTTGCCAGGGTGGAAGTCGCGGTGGATGAACGCCGGGCGATACGACGGCATGGCGCTCGCCCGAAGTGCGATCGCCTCCTCCCAGAGTGCTGGCCGGCGCGTCGCCCGGGGAGGTTCGGACACGGTGCCCGCATACCACGGGAAGTAGTCGTGGCCAAGCTTGCCGGGTTCGGCGTCGTGAATGGCCGCGGCAACCTCGGCGAGACGCCAGAGGTCCGGAACGGCGATTGCCCGGCCTGGGAGCAACGTCATCAAGATTGCCGGGATCCCGTCGCCGACCTCCTGGCCCGTCACGTCTGCCGACACGACTCTCGGTGCCGGCAGGGCCTTGGTGCCGGCGAAGTTCAACGCGTCGAGCTCGCGGCGCGGAGCCATCGGTTCGTCTTCGAGGAAGCCGGGCCACACGTACCTGCGCAGCACGAGCCGCCTGCCGCCGTCGAGGCAAAGGACGTGCACCGCGGTCGACGAGGCGCCTCGGAGTCGTCGCACCCGTACGACCCTGGCGCGAACCTGGTGCTCGACCCACACCCGTACGTTCGCCGGGACCGTCGTTCTTCTCAGCTCCACGGGCAACGAAGCGAGCGCTCGCTGGTTGGGGTGCCGTTGGTACGTCGCCACGAAGGAGATTCTGTCCGCTGGCGCACAGCAGGGAGCGGCTCGTCCGATGGCAACGAACGCAGGCCCGTGCACCGCAGCCATCGACGGAGCTGTGACTTGACCCTAGAAGGGTCAAGGGGAAAAGAGAGCTACCGCCCAGGCCGTGCACAGGTGGCCGAGAGCGCCAAATCCGGAGTCAGGGCATCCAAGACCGTTCGTCGTGCACCGAGTCAAGCGGTCCAGGCTGCGGCTTCGTACAGGAACGGTAGTGTCGAGCACATGTTCGGACGGGCGCACCTTGTCGAGCGACGCTGCAGTGCGTGCGCTACGGCGTGGTTGCTCACAAGTCAGCAGGCGCATTTCTCCCACCGTCGTGCGCGCCGTGCCAGAGGCCCAGGGATCGGTTCATTGGGGCAGATGCCGGCCCTCGAAGAGAGCGTGCTCGCTCTCTCGGCGTCGGGATCGCAGCTGACATCGGAGACAGATGAGCAGCTCGCGGTTCGCTCCGCGCTGCGAAGCTGCCCGAAATGTCACTCGGAGCAGTTCACCGACCGCAAGGTCACCAGGGCGAATCCTGCGTCGCCGGACGCCTCCCGCACTGAGCTTCCCTGAGGAGACCGGCGGACCGAAGCCGTTCGGCCGCACATCAGCTCGACTGCCGAACGCGCAAGGCGAGGGCGGTGACAGACCTCGCCGCCGTTCTTCTCTTCGTGGGGATCGGCCGGGCCGTCCACGCTCATGGGCTCGGCGTCGCCGGGTTGGCCTCGACTGCGTGGCCGTTCTTGTCAGGTCTGGCCGCCGCCTGGATCGCGCTGGCTGCTTGCCGGCGCGATGGAGCATCCTTCCTGGACGGCCTGGTCGTGTGGATCTCGACTGTGGCGCTCGGAATGGCCCTACGGGTGGTCTCCGGTCAGGGGATCGCCGTGGCCTTCGTCCTTGTGGCATTGGGCTTCCTAGGGGCCACAATGCTCGGATGGCGCCTAGTGGTCGCAGGCCTCCGGCGTCGGCGACTGGAGCGTCGGGCCTCTTGAGGGCATGTCGTGTCCTACTGCACCTGGGACCGGCTGACGGGTGTCGCGGCCCGTCCCCGTCCGCGCCCCATCGGGTCCGGGCCCTGTCGCTCAGATCTTGGACTTGATGAGGCTTGCCATGGCTTGGGCCCCCGCCCCGCCGATCGGCATGTGAATGCCGTCGGGGTAGAACCACTGCGGGTTCTTGTCGGCCAGCTTGTTGAAGTCGGCGAGGCGGTCTCGCGCGTAGTGAGGGACGCCTTGCTCGAGGGTGGCGTTCACCGAGCTCGACCACGTGTAGTACGAGGGAAGATGCACAGTCACGAACACCACCCGGGAAGCACCGGAGAGGACGTCCATCATGTCGGTGAATTGCTGCTGGCTTACTGGGCCATTGGTGCCGAGGTCGATCACGACGATCGCCCCGAGGCGGTTCTCGGACTCGAGCTGTTGGGCAATCGCGATGCCGTCGTCCCATTGGCGGCTGACTGCCGCCTCGACGTCTATCCCGGGGATGTCGCTTTCGAGGGCGGGCTGTGCGTCGAGCATCACTGAGTCGCCAATCGAGGTGACGTGGCCGGCAACGAAGCCTTTGCCCGGGGCCGGAAGTCCCACGGGGGGCGCAGGGATCGTCGGCAGCAGCCAGTAGCCCCTGCCGTCAGGAGTCGCCGCTGCCGCGACGATCGGGTTCTTCCGGACCGCAGGCGAGGCCGAGCCGTAGAAGTGGGCGTCTCCATAGTGGAAGACCCGGCCGTTGGACGCGAAGAGCCAGTAGCCCCGGCCATCCGGGGTGGCCGCCATGGCGACGATCGGAGTGCCGAGAGCCAGACCCCTGACCGAGCCGTAGAAGTGGGCGTCTCCATAGTGGAAGACCCGGCCGTTGGACGCGACGAGCCAATAGCCCCCGCCGTCCGGGACAGCCATGGAGACGATGTGGTGGCTGAGGACCTCACCGGCTGGCGAGCCGTAGAAGTGGGCGTCTCCATAGTGGAAGACGCGACCGTTGGACGCGACGAGCCAGTAGCCTCTGCCGTCCGGGGTGGCCGCCATTGCGACGATCGGAGTGCTGGGAGCCAGACCCCTGACCGAGCCGTGGAACCTGGCGTCACCGAAGCTGAAGACCCGGCCGTTGGACGCGACGAGCCAGTAGCCACCGCCGTTGTTGGTCTCGACGATCGCGGCGACGCGGTCCTTGATTCGGGTGACGATCGAGCCATGGAACCTGGCGTCACCGAATCTGAACACCGTGCCGTCGGCGGTCGCGAGCAGGTAGCCACGTCCACTGGAGCTGACGGCCATGCCGATCACTCCGGAACCGATGTCCTTGTGCGCAACGGCGCCGAAGTAGCGCGCCGTGCCGAAGGCGATCGGCTGTCCAGCGACATCGTGGACGCTTCGCAGCGCGCGAACCGACTCCAGCGAGGCGGATCCACTGATCGGCGGGTTGACGAGGCCGGCGGCCGGCTGTCCGGAGCTCGGCGTTCCGGAGGCCGGCTGTCCGGTTGAGCACGCCGCAGAGCCGACGAGAACGGCACCCACGACGCAGAGGACAGCGACTGGCCCGGCCGAAGCCCGGCGGTATGTTCGAGGCGCTTGGTGGTCCGCCATCGTCCGAGACGATAGTCACTCTGACCACGGCCCAACGCTCAGCCGCCGGCGTAGAGCTCGGTGATCACCTCAGCGTGGTGCTCGTAAACGATGCTTCGTTTGACCTTCATCGTCGGGGTCAGTTCCCCGTCCTCAGCCGTCAGCACGTGGGCCAGCACGCGGAACTTGCGGATGCCTTCGGCGCGTGACCGCTTGGCGTTGACGTGATCGACGGTCGCCTGGATCTCGGCGAGCAGGTCCGGGTCAGCGGCGAGAGCTTCGAGATCGCCGAGCTTGGCGTGCTGTCGAGCCCAGCGGGTGAGCGCGTCCGGGTCGAGAGTGATCAGGGCGGCAAGGTACCTGCGGCCCTCGCCGACGATGACCGCCTCGGAGATGAGCGGGTGGTTCGTCAGGTCGACCTCTATGCCCTCGGGGGCGATGTTCTCGCCGGCCGCGGTGATGATGATGTCCTTCTTTCGACCGAGGACACGCAGAGACCCGTCGGCGTCGAAAGCTCCCGTGTCTCCGGTATGCATCCAGCCGTCGGCGTCGATGAGCTCGGCGGTGGCCTCAGGGTCGTTGAGGTAGCCGAGGCACACGTTGCCGCCTTTGAGCAGGATCTCGTCGTCGTCGGCAATCGTGATGCTCATACCCGGCAGAGCGGTGCCAACGGTGCCTATGCGGACGTGACCGAATCGATTGGCGGCCGTTGGCCCACAGCCCTCGGTCTGGCCGTACAACTGGAGCAGGGGCAGCCCGATGGCGTGGAACCAGCGGATGAGCTCGGGGTGGGCGGGTGCCGCAGTCGTGATCAGAACCCGTGCCCGGTCAAGGCCGAGCAGTTGGCGAAGGATCGACCCGAGTGTCAGGTCCAGGGTTCGGTGGAGGGCGAGCGTCGACCTGGTCACCGGCGTGCCGTCCTGCTCATAAGCCACCTTGCGCAGCCCGAGGCTTATGTAGCGCTGCACAGCTGCACGGACCGGGAACCCTTGGGCCCGCACGTGGCTTTCTACAGTTTCGCGGAGCTTCTCCCACACCCGGGGCACGGCCAAGAACACGGTCGGCCGACATGCCGGCAGGTCCTCGGCGACCGTGGCAAGGTTGCGGGCGAACCAGGTCTCGCCGGCCACGGCTATCGGCATGAAGTCGCTCATCATCCGCTCGGCGATGTGGCTGAGCGGCAGGAACGACAGGAGGCGGTCGCCCTCGCCGATGTTGTAGACAGGGGTGACGTTGCGCAGCGCCCACATGATGTTCGCGTGAGTGAGCATGGTGCCCTTGGGAGGGCCGGCGGTGCCGCTGGTGTAGACGATTGTCGCGAGATCTTCGGGCCGGACCTGACGAGACCGCTCGTCGACAGTATCGGGATCGCGCTTGAGCCGGTCGGCGCCGGCGCTCCGGAGCGCGTCGAAGCCGACGACGAACGAGTCGCCGGCACGCCGGGCGCCGCCTGCGATTATGGCCCACTTCAGGGCAGGCAACTGGCCGCGAATCTCGATGAGCTTGCTCAGCTGTGCCCGACTGTCCACGAAGCACACCTCGACCTCGGCGTGGCCGAGGATGTAGGCGATCTGAGACGGTGCGCTGGTGGGGTATATGGGCACCGTCACACTCCCGTTGAAAAGTGTCCCAAGGTCCGCGAGATGCCATTCCACCCGGTTAGCCGACAAGATCCCGACCCGCTCACCGGCGCCGACGCCGAGGTCGGCCAGCCCCCCGGCGATCTGGCGGGCCGCCATTAGATACTCGGCCCAAGTGATGACTTTCCACTCCCCCTGAGTGGGGCGCTCGGCCGGGCAGTGTCGCATCGCCGGGCGGTGTGGGAGGCGCCGCCCGTTCGCTATCAACGCGTCGACGATCGTGGCACCCTGCTCGGGCGGTACCCCGATCGATCGTCTGTCTGACTTCGCGGGATTGCCCCGATTGGGCCGAAGGGGCATCACGCGCATCGACCCGTCATGACGATCCCGCTGGTTGACATCAGACCCAGAAGGATTCTTCAGCCGCCGAAAGAGGCTCTGCGACCCTGGTGGTGTTCTCATTCCGCTCCGATGGCTTCGCGTCGGGGCCCACTCGTCGTGAGCCCGCTGGGTGGTCAGTCGTAGTTCCTGCAGTCCGTGGCCGCGCTGCAGTTGGAGTAGTCCCTTGTCACCACCGTATTGACATCATTGACGATCGTCGTGTCGGTCGTGATGATGCCGAGCTCGCGGTTGCGGTCCATCGAGGCGCTCGAGAAGTTGATGCTCCCGACGTAGATCCTCCGAGTGTCGTAGCCGGCGTCGGCGATCGTCGTCTTCGCATGGATGTACAGGTCCGACGAGCTGTCCTTGTAGAGATGCACGTGGCCTCCGGCGCGTACGATCGCGGTCCAGTCGCTGTCGTAGGAGCTGTTGGCGGTCATCGTGACTTCGACCTTCACGCCGCGCGCAGCTGCGGCGGCGATCGCGCTCGTGACAGTCGAGTCGCCCATCTCTTCGTTCTCGATCGAAAGCGTGTGCCTGGCCCCGGCGATCACTGCGAGCATCCGGGCCTGCGAGCCGGGGCTCCAGACCAGGTCCGTGCCGTTTGGGGGCCTGATGGGCTTGTGAGCGAAGTCCGCGTTGAAGACGGCTTCGATGGCCGCGAGGTCCCCCGGGTTTGTGTCAAAGACGCCGAAGTCGCGAGTCGTCGCGTAGTACTCGTCGGTGAGATTGGCAGTGAGGACGAGCGACTCGGCGCCGTCGACCGTGATGGTCTTCTGGTGCGTCGCCTCGTAGTCGGTGTCGGCCCACACGACCTTCACGCCGGCTGCCTTCAGGGCTTCGAAGGCCGGCTCGTTGCGGCTCCTCTCGCGGTTGGTGTCGAGGATGACGCGTACTTTCACGTGGCGCCTCTGATCTGCGACGAGATCGTTCACCATGGTCGGGTCGGTGAGCTCGTACATGGTGAGGTCGACCGACTTCCTAGCCGACAGCACGAACTGGTAGACCGGCTTCATTCCGGCGGTGGAGCCGAGCTCGGAGGGCTCCACGATCACCCCGGCGAGGCCCGACGCAGCCTGTGTGCGCGCATGGCCTGCCGATTCCGGCACCGCGCCGGCTGCGGTCACCAGTGTCAAGACGGTCGAAGCCACAAGGACAAGGAGGCCGACGCGTCGGCACACGGCTACAAGAGGCATTCCTGGTCAACTCCCAGCCAACTGTTCACGGGCAGTCACCAGCATGGCCGATCAGTCGCCCACCGCGCCGTCGATGCATTCGCGGATCAGGTCGGCGTGGCCGTTGTGCCGCGCGTACTCCTCGATCATGTGCACGTAGATCCAGCGGACGTTGCGCGTTTGCTCGGGATCATGGCCGCGGCCCGATACCACGTCGTCGAGCTCTTTGTCGCGCACGGCGTCGCGTGCTGCCTCGACTTCTCTCCGGAAGGTCTCGAGGTCGTGCGCCGCGTCGGCATCGTCGAGGTCGTCGAAGTCGGCGCTCTGGTTGTCGCTGCTGCGGTACTCGGGGCCGATCTGCTCGTTGCCGGCGTACATACGGAACCACCAGCGTTCGACCTCGACCATGTGGCGGACCAGGCCGAGCAACGACAAGCCGGACGGCGGTACCGAGCGGGCCTTCAGCTGCTCCGTCCTGAGACCGGCACATTTCATCAGCAGTGTCTCGCGATGGAAGTTCAGCCATTGCTCGAGCGACTCACGGTCGCCGGCGGCTGAAGTGGGCTCTGTGCGCTCGACGGTCGGAGCGGTCCACGTGGTTGTCATGGTGTCGGACGCTAGCGGTCGCCCGACGGGCGCAGTTGGTCAGCTGCCGCACCGGAGGCCCGGGGCGTGCACGCCCTCCCGGCGTCGGTCTCTTCGTTGCGGCATCATGCGTTGAGCGATACAGGAGGAGCGATGCCGAACGACCTAGATCACGTCCGGAGACTTGCCAGAGAGGACTCGCTGGCCGTTGTCACCACTACCCGGTCCGACGGGACCATCCACGCATCTGTGGTCAGCGCCGGCGTCATCGACGACCCGGTCACCGGGGATGCTTGCATCGGCTTCGTCGCGCGTGGAGCCTCACGCAAGCTTGAGCACCTGCGCGGCAGTGGCAGGGCGGCGGCCGTGTTCCGGCACGGAGCTGACTGGGTCGCGGTGGAAGGTCCAGCCCGGCTCGTGGGACCCCAGGACCGGCCCGAGGACTTCGGCGCTACACAGCTTGCGAGGTTGCTCCGGCGCGTCTTTGTCGCTGCGGGTGGCACTCACCAGGACTGGGACGAGTTCGACCGGGTAATGGACGCGGAGGGGCGGACAGCGGTGTTCGTGACGCCCGAACGGATAAGCGGCAACAGCTGACGGTTTACGGCTCAGAATCCTCGGATGGTCGCCAGCGGCGAACATGGGCCCTTTCGCTCCGCACGGCGAGACCGCTGCCCACCAAGAGCACCACGATGGCGGCTCCCTCGACGACGACCGAGGTCACCGCCCAAGGGGCGTTCATGTGTGACCAATAGCCGGCAAGGCCGAAATTTACCGACACGAGCAACCCAGCGATGGTCCCGGCAGCAAAGAGAGCTCCGAGCAATGCGATAGAGACACGCCTGATCAGAGCTATCAACAAGGCGAACAGGATGCCGAAGACACCTTGTACGAAAAACAGCGGACCGATCGTCTTGGTATTCCTGTAGCCGCTTGCCCACAGGTTCAGATGGATTGCTGCGGACGCGACGAGCAAGGCCGCTCCGGCGACGAGCACGAGGCCGACGATGGGCTCGGTCGGCGGACGCCCTGCGCCGATGAGTCGCCCGGTTCGAACTTTACGGTCGACGGTCACGCTGCCTTCACGCATCCTCCAGGTGGCTACGTGCGCGGATGGTACCGGGACTGTGCCCAGACGGTACAAGGGTAACCTCGTTGAGGACAGGGCGGTGACGATCTGATCCTCGAGCTCATCGGGTGTCGGGTCCAGAGGAGGAAAGAGCCATGTGTCTGGGGATCCCCGGTGAGGTGGTCGAGCTTCTCGACTCCAATCGACACCTGGCGAAGGTCGATGTCGCCGGCGTGCGTCGCAACATCAACATCGACCTGCTGGAGGACGAGGGTGTGGTGCCGGGCGACTGGGTGCTCATCCATGTCGGCTTCGCTATGGCCAAGATCGACGACTCAGAGGCCCAGCGAACGCTCGAGGGCCTGCAGCTGATGGGTCAGGCCTACACCGACGAGGTTCGGGCAGTCGTCGAGTCGCGCATCGCGTAGCGGCGGCGAAACGGGGGAAGCTACGTCAGCCGCCGCCGCGATCTTCGTGGGTTTCACGTTGAGGCGGCGTCGCCTGCGGCAGAGAGAGGATCACGATGCGGTTCGTCGATGAGTATCGAGACCCGGCGGCGGCCCGCGCGCTCTTGGCCCACATCACCGCGCTGGCAGGAGATGGGCACTACAAGTTCATGGAGGTCTGCGGGGGCCACACCCACACGATCTACCGTCACGGCATCGAGCATCTTCTCCCGACGTCGGTCGAGTTGGTCCATGGCCCCGGTTGTCCGGTGTGCGTCATCCCGATGGGTCGCATCGACGACGCCATCGCGCTGGCAAGGGCGCCCGGCGTCATCTTCACCTCGTTCGGCGACATGCTGCGAGTTCCCGGCTCGAAGGGGAGTCTGCTGGGCGCTCAAGCGCAAGGCGCGGACATCCGGATCGTCTATTCGCCACTTGACGCGTTGCGGGTCGCGGTCGACAACCCGGAGCGGCACATCGTGTTCTTCGCCGTCGGATTCGAGACGACGGCGCCCTCGACGGCGGCAACCGTGCTGAGGGCGAGGCAGGACGGGGTCACGAATTTCAGCGTCTTCTCGAACCACGTGACGATCGTGCCCCCTATCAGGGCGATCCTCGAGTCCCCTGACCTCCGCCTCGACGGGTTCATCGGACCGGGCCACGTATCGACGGTGATCGGCCAGCGCCCATACCGTTTTGTCCCTGAGGAGCACGGCAAGCCGTTCGTAACTGCAGGCTTCGAGCCACTTGACATCCTCCAGGCGATCGCGATGCTGCTGACCCAGATCAGCGAGGGCCGGTGCTGTGTCGAGAACCAGTACACGCGTTGTGTGAGCGAGGCCGGCAATCCGCGGGCGCTCGCATTTCTGAAGGAGGTCTTCGAGCTGCGGCCGCACTTCGAGTGGCGTGGCCTGGGCTTCATCCCCGAGAGCGCCCTCAAGCTCAGGGCGGAGTTCGCCCAGTGGGATGCCGAGCTTCGCTTCGAGGTGCCGGGCGTGCGTGTCGCGGATCCGAAGGCCTGCCAGTGCGGCGAGGTTCTGAAAGGTGCCATCAAGCCGTGGGAGTGCAAGGTTTTCGGCACGGCGTGTACTCCGGAGACTCCCATCGGCACCTGCATGGTCTCCTCCGAAGGAGCCTGTGCCGCCTACTACAACTTCGGGCGCCTGCACCGAGAGGTCGCCGTGACCATGGGCGGCCCCCGCTAGCGCTCCGAGTTGGACCGGTCAGTCCGGACGTGTGCCGAGCGCGGCGATGGCCGCCTGACCCACACTGATCCCGCCGTCATTGGGTGGCACCGACTCGTGCACGAGAACGGTGAGTCCCTCGGCGGTCAGAGCGTCCTCGACGATGTCGCTGAAGCGCACGTTCTGGAACACCCCTCCACTGAGTGCGATGGTGTCGAGGTCGTGCCGGCGTGCCAGACGTGCGCCGAGAGCGGCGGTGGCGCGCCCGAGACCCTCGTGGAACCCGGCTGCGATCACCGAGCGGTCGGTCCCTCGTTCGACCTCGTTCAGCACCGTGGCGATGAGAGGTGACGGATCGAGCACGTCGAGGTCGTCGGGGCTCGGCGCTGCCACGATGTCAACCGGGTATCTCGGAGCCGATGACCGGGGCACCGAGCGCGCGAGCGTCTCGAGCTCGATCGCGGCCTGGCCCTCGTAGGTGACCTGTGATCGCAGTCCAACCAGGGCAGCGACGGCATCGAACAGACGACCGACGCTGGTTGTGAGGATCGACCGGCGCTTCTCGCCGTCCGCACCAGCCAGAGCGAGGACCTGGCTCCACCGAGGATCGAGCGCGGCGCCGAGCCGGGCGGCGGCGTCGGGACCTGCGGCGAGAGCGGTCCAAGCCAGTGCCATCCGCCATGGCTCGCGGATGGCCGCTGTCCCACCCGGCAATGGAACGGGCTGCAGATGCGCCGCTCGTTCGAAACCGTTGAAGTCCGCGATGAGGAACTCCCCGCCCCACATCGTCCCGTCGGTGCCGTAGCCGAGACCGTCAAAGGCGATCCCGAGCACAGTGCCGTTGTGCCCATGTTCGGCCAGGCACGATGCGATGTGGGCGTGGTGATGCTGGATGGGCCACGGCTCGAGGTCGAGCTCGAGCGCGTACTTGGTGGACAGGTACTCCGGGTGCAGATCATGGGCGACGACCTCCGGTACGATCCCGAACAGTCGGCACAGGTGGACCGTCGCTTGCAGGAAAGCCTGATAGGTGGCGAGGTGCTCGAGGTCACCGATGTGGTGGCTGCACACGATAAAGGACTGTTTGGCCACCGAGACGGTGCTCTTGAGCTCGGCGCCCACAGCGAGCACCTGGCGGGCCGCCTCACGCGGAAGCGGCATTGCCTCCGGCACGTAGCCGCGGGACCGCCGGACCATCTGCAGGCGACGAGCTGACGCCCGCACGACCGAATCGTCGCAACGGACATGAATCCGGCGGTCGTGTGTCAACACGCCGTCAACCATGGGCCCGAGACGGGCGAACGCGTCCTCGTCGGTGTGAGCGATCGGGTCGTCGGACTGGTTGCCGCTGCTCATCACGAGCGGTCGCGCCACTTTGGCCATGAGCAGGTGGTGCAAGGGCGTATAGGGGAGCATCAGGCCCAGGTCGGGCATCGCCGGTGCCACTCCGTCGGCGACCGCGGCGTCCGGTCGGCGGCGGGCGAGCACGATAGGCCGCGCGACGCAGCCGAGCGCGGACTCGGCGTGCGGATCGAGTACGCACAACGACCTTGCCATTTCCAGGTCGGCCACCATGAGGGCGAATGGCTTGTCGTCGCGTGCCTTGCGTCGCCGAAGCTCAGCCACGGCGTCGTGATCGGTCGCGTCCGAGGCCAGGTGATAGCCGCCTATGCCCTTCACGGCGACGATCCGGCCTGTGCAAAGCGCTTCGGCCACGGCGTCCAGCGCGGCACCGGCTTCGGCCAGGAGTCGGCCCACTGGGTCGCAGAAGGCGATCCGCGGGCCACAGGAGGCACAAGCGTTCGGCTGTGCGTGGAAGCGCCGATCCTCCGGGTTGTCGTACTCTGCCTGGCACTCGGCGCACATCCTGAAACCGGCCATGGTCGTGGCGGGCCTGTCGTAGGGCACCGAGAGCACGATCGTGTAGCGCGGCCCACAGTTGGTGCAGTTGGTGAAGGGATAGCCGTGCCGGCGGTTGTCCGGGTCGTCCACTTCGGACAGGCAGTCGTCACATGTCGCACTGTCGACGCTGACGGCCACGTTCGGGACCCGGTCGGTGGTGCTGTCGACAATGCGGAAGCTGTCGTAGGTGCCGACGCGGGGCACCGTGGCCCAGTCGACCGAGGTGACCCGGGCGAGCGGCGGGGGAGCCTCGCTGAGCAGCCGACAGAGCTCTGCCACCTCGGCCTTCTCACCCTCGACCTCGATGAGCACCCCGGAGGAGTCGTTCTGCACGAAGCCGACGAGCCCGAGAGCTGCGGCTTGGCGGAACACGAAGGGGCGAAAGCCCACGCCTTGCACCGTCCCGGTGACTCTCACGCGCCGGCGTTCGGTGAGCTGACGCAACTCGCTCACCGAGCGCTAGCAGATCCGCGGCAGCGGATCGCCGACCAGCATGTCGACAATCCGTGTTCCCCCGAAGGATGTGCGCAGCACGACGATGCCCTGAGGCTCGGAACGAACGTCGCCGATGAGCACAGCGTCGACCCCGAGCCGATGGCTGCGCAGCGCTTCGAGGGCGGCATCGGCTTCCTTAGCGGCAACCACTGCCAGGAGCTTGCCTTCGTTGGCCACATACAGAGGATCGATTCCGAGCAGGTCACAAGCCCCGGCGACCGCGGGATCGATGGGCAGTGCAGATTCGTCCAACACCACGGCCAGGCCTGTGTCGTGGGCGAGCTCGTTGCAGACGGTCCCGACACCGCCGCGGGTCGGGTCTCGCAGCCAGCGAGTCGACGGGGCGGCCGATAGCAACGCCTCGACGAGCTCGGTCACGGGGGCCGTGTCGGATCTGAGGTCCGCCTCGAGAGCCAGGTCGCCTCTGGCCAGCATCACCGCCATCCCGTGGTCGGCAATGGTGCCAGATATGAGAATGCGATCGCCGCGCTCGACGCGATCGGCCCCCAGCCGCCGGCCGGGAGGGATTATGCCGATCCCGGCCGTTGTCACATACAGCCCGTCGGCTGCTCCCCGGCCGACGACCTTCGTGTCACCGGTGACGATCGTCACACCGGACACGGCGGCAGCCTCGGACATGTCGGCGACCACCTTGCGGAGTTCGCCGATGGCGAAGCCCTCCTCGATGACGAACGCAGCCGAGAGCCAGTGAGGCTGGGCACCCATCACGGCGAGGTCGTTGACCGTCCCGTGAACGGCGAGGTGACCGATCGATCCGCCAGGGAAACGAAGCGGTTTCACCACGAACGAATCGGTGGTGAACGCCAGCGTCTCACCGTGGGGCAGAGCGATGAGTGCCGCGTCGGTGAGCGGCGGTCTCTCGAGACCGGTGAAAGCGTCCAGGAACACGGCGTCGATCAACGCGGCCGTCGCTTTGCCTCCGGCGCCATGCGCCAAGGTCACGAAGTCGTCCCGGAACCGGGGCCGGTGGCGTCGGAAGGCCTCGATTCGCTCGAGCACAGCGGCTTCGCGTCCGCTCGGGCTTTCTCCCAATGGCTTGTCCTCGGTCAAGGTGCCTCCTCGGGTTCCCAGCGTTCCGGTGTGACAACGCTCACTGCGGCCCCGGCGTGTATCAGCACGAGGTCGCCCGCACGGGCGCCGTCGACCAAGCTCGTGTCCACGGTTTCGACCCCGGTGGGAGTGCGGACCTGTGCTTGTCCGTCAGAGCGCAGCGTGACCACCTCGCCGAGGCGTCCCTCGTCCGAGCACGTGATGCATACCTCATGGTCGCATCCGGCCTGCCCGGTCCCGAGAAGCTCGGGATGTTCGAGCCGGTCGTGGGTCATCTTCCGGAGCAGGCGGTAAACAGGCACGAGCCGGCCGTCGTAGGAGGAGATCGTCTCGTCGTCGTCCACCCAAAGGACGTAGTCGGCCGCTCCCGGCAAAGGCCTTGGGCCGGTGCCGATCCACACCGTGAGTACCCCCCACGCTGCGGTCCGTTGCCTGAGGCCCGAAGCCGAGGGTTCGTCGGATCCTGCGACGAGAAGCAGCACGTCACCCGCACGGGCGTGGGTTCTCAAGCTTTCCAGCAACTGGCCAGGGACCGTGACTGCCGGGAGGCAGCGTCCTCCCGCGATCTCGGGTTGAGCGAGCTCAACAGCCACCTGCCGGGCGCGCCACGGCCGGGAGGGCATTGCGCACCAAAGGGTCGCACCAGAAGCGAACCGGCGCGCCATCGCGAGCGAAGCTGCGGCGAGGTCCGCGGCATCGGGCCCCGAGGGGCCCTGGCTGAGGGCGTTCATAGTCGCCGCTTCAGTCTAGGCCCAGGTGTTTCGCGGCGACTCCTGGCCCTGCCCACCCTCGAGGCGGTTGACCGGCTTCAGGCAGCCTGGTCTCGGCCTGCCGGAAGTCAGCGCGCCCTGTGCCCGCTGCCCGATCCAGAGCGAGCCCATCGCCGGTCATGACCAGAGGTATCGCGAGCGCCTCGTGCCGCTAGGGTGCCGCCGATGGCTACCAGCATCGGACCGCAGAGCACGGGTTCCTCCGGTCCCGGGCTGCTCTGCTCATCGTGGGCTCGCGAACAGCACCTCGATCCCATCGGCACGGCCGGCTGCTACCGCTGCTACATGCTCCTCGAATGGCCGCTTCCCTGGCCGAGGGACTTGAGTGACGACCCGGCGCTCGCACCAGTTGTGGCGTCGGTCCGCAGCGCCGGGATGCGCCTTCAGGGGTTGGTACCTGCCCTGGCGGGCGGCCCGAGCCACGTCATCGCCTACCAGTGGCCCGACGGCGCCGGCGCACGGTTCGAGCGGACCGAGCTCGTCGTCGATCCTGCCGAGGTCGTCTCCGCAGCCCTGGCGATCCTTGAGGAGCCGCCAAGTGGCGACGAGATCACCGACGTCCTCGTTTGCACCCACGGGAGGCGGGACCGGTGCTGCGGGTCGCTCGGGACAGCGCTGGCCCACGAGCTCTTGGCAGATCCTCGTCTGCTCGGGGAGGACGTGAGGGTGTGGAGGACGAGCCACACGGGGGGGCATCGTTTTGCGGCGACGGCAATTGTGCTGCCGTACGGCACCGCATGGGCGTTCTGCGACAAGGCCGCCCTGGCCAGGGTCGTGCGCAGGAACGGGCCGATGGATGATCTCCTGCCGCGCTACCGCGGCTGTGGAGGAATGGGTTCGCCGGCGATCCAAGCGCTCGAGCGTGCCGTGCTCGGCGAGATCGGGTGGCCGCTGTTCGACATGGTCAGGCTCGGCGCTGAGCTTGGGGGCCACCGGACCGAGCTTGTAGTCGATGACCCGAGCAGGGGACGATCGGTCTGGGAAGCAGTCGTGCGGGTCGAGCGGGAGGTGCCCGTTCCAGATTGCGGCGTGCCGACAGAACTTGCGACCAAGACCGAGCCGCAGCTCATGGTTGAGGGCCTGCGACGCCGCCGGTTGCGCTGTGGCAGAGGGGAGGCTCCCCCCTCTTGAGGCAATGGCTCGCCTTCGCGAGCTACGGCCGGCGGGGCCTGCGACGGTGCTGCTCGCTGGTAGCGTCGCGACATGCGTCGGCCCTTGTTGTTGGTCACATTGACTGCCGTGATCGCGTTCACGGCCGGCTGCGGTAACTCCTCGGCCGGGTCCAAAGGGCCCAACGGCGTCCAGTCGAAGTCAGCCGACCAGATCATGGCGGCGGCGGTCGCGGCGACCAAGCGACAGAGCTCGTTCCATTTCGTGGAGACGGCGAGCCAGGGGAGCGACGAGGTGAGCGTCGTCGGCGACATAGGCACATCAAGCGGCGAGCAGCACGTCACGATGCACGAGGGAACCCGGACCGGGCACCTCACTCTCCTGCTCGCCGGCGGGACGGCCTACGTCCAAGGCGACGTCGCAGGTCTGGAGAGCTTTACGGGGCTGAGCGCGAAGCTGTCGGCCAAGTTCTCCGGGGACTGGATCTCAGTTCCTTCCACGAACCAGGGCTTCGCCAGCATTGCCGGCTCCCTGGCGGTCAAGACGGCTGCCGCGCAGTTCGTGAAGCTGCCTGGCAAGCTCACGCGGGGCAAGACGTCGACCGAACTGGGACATCCAGCAGTGGCAGTCAAGGCGGCACAGAGCTCGAAAACCGGAACTCTGAGCCTCACGATGTACGTGGCGACGACAGGAGCTGTGCTGCCGATCATGGTCGAGGGGACGACGCGAGCCAGCGGCAGCGCAGCCCGGTCGCTCACTGCCAGGTTCAGCGATTGGGGCGAGGCCCTGCGCCTGACTGCCCCGAACGGCGCGGTTCCCATCGCCGACGTTCAAGCAGCCGCGGGCTGAACGTCCTCACGAGTGCCCGTTCAGTTCGGGAGGCGCGTTGAACGCACACATGGCCTGCGGACCAACCGGTAGGAGCCCTGGTGACGGGCCTGCCACTTCCGGGTCCTATCCTGCCGAGCTCGAATGTGACGTCCTGCTCTCGGACGGCCACACGGCACGGCTGCGTCCCATCCGGCCAGACGACGGTCCGGCGCTTCGCGCGTTCGGGGAAAGATTGTCGAGCGAGTCGGTGTATTTCCGTTTCCTCGCGCCGCGTCGGCGGATCGGCGATGAAGAGATCACGCACTTTGTAACCGTTGACTATCAGGACCGGTTGGCGCTCGTGGCCGTCGTCGACGGGGAGCTGGTGGCGGTGGCTCGCTACGACCGCTGCCCCAAGCCAGCCGGGGAGGCTCCCGCCGCCGTCGTAGCGGGCACGTCTCGCGGGTCCGACCAGGACGGCGTGGAGGAGGCCGAGGTCGCGTTCGTCGTTCGGGACGACCACCAGGGTCGGGGCCTGGGCACCGTGCTGCTCGAGCACCTCGCCTCGGCTGCGGTCACACGCGGGATCGGGCGGTTCGTCGCCGACACCCTTCCTGATAACCACAAGATGATCGGCGTGTTCCGTTCGGCGGGATTCGACGAGCACACTCTTCTCGAGTCAGGAGTCATCCGGGTGACGCTGGAGCTCACGGCTCGACCGGAGTACCTCGAGCGCGTCGAGCAGCGCGAATGGACCGCAGCAGTGCGATCGATCGAGCACATTCTCCGCCCCACGACCATCGCCGTCATCGAGGCGAGCCGCGTGCCGGGTTCCGCGGGCCACGACATCGTCTGCAATCTCCTCGCCGGGGAGTTCGCCGGTGTTATCCACCCGGTCAATCGGCAGGCCGACTCCGTCGGTGGTCTCCGCGCGTATCGCAGCGTGACCGATGTGCCTGGTCACATCGATCTGGCACTGATCGCTGTGCCGGCTCATCTCGTGGCCGGCGTCGTGCGCGAGTGCGGGGCGAAGGGGGTCGGCGGTCTCGTCGTGGTGACATCGGGCACCGAGGACCAGGGGGCCCCGGGCGCGAGCACCGATCGCGATCTCGTCGAGCTCGCCCGGAGTTTCGGCATGCGACTCGTCGGGCCGGACTGCATGGGCGTCATCAACACCTCTCCCCGTGTCCGGATGAACGCCACATTCGCCGAGCACCCGCCGCCGCCCGGGCAGGTCGCGTTCTCCTCCCAGTCCGGTGGTCTCGGAATCGCCGTTCTCGGCGAGCTTGAGGGCCGCGGACTTGGCATCTCGAGCTTCGTGTCCCTCGGCAACAAGGCCGATGTGAGCGGCAACGACATGCTGCGGTTCTGGGAGGACGACCCGGAGACCGACGTGATACTTCTCTATCTGGAGTCTTTCGGGAACCCGCGGAAGTTCAGCCGGATCGCGCGGCGTGTCGCTCGCAAGAAGCCCATCATCGCGGTCAAGAGCGCCCGGACGACATCCGGTCTGCGAGGCGCTCATGTACAAGGCGGTGTGGCCGTTCCGGACCAGGCCATCGATGCGCTCTTCCGCCAAGCCGGGGTGATCCGGGTCCAGACGCTGGAGGAGCTGCTCGATGTCGCCGACCTGTCGGCTAGTCAGCCCCTTCCCGCCGGCCGGCGGGTCGCGATCGTGGGCAATGCCGGGGGCTGTGGGGTTCTCACTGCTGACGCCTGCGAAAGCCAAGGCCTCGAGGTTCCCGAGCTCGCGCCCGAGACACAAGAGCGGTTGCTCACTGTTGTTTCCCATGGCGCCGCCGTGGGGAACCCGATCGATCTGGTCGCCTCCGCGACTGCTGAGGAGTACCGGTCGGTGCTCGAGATCGTTCTCGCCGAGGCCGACATAGACGTGGTGATCCTCACCTTCATGCCACCGGTCCTCAGCGGTGCAGAGGAGGTTGCCAAAGCCGTGGCCCGGGCAGCCTCCACGACGACCAAGCCCGTGCTCGCGAACTTCATCGCGACCGAGCAGACGCTCCTGGCCTTGCGCTCAGGGCCGAGTCATGTCCCTTGGTTTGCCTATCCGGAATCGGCAGCTCGTGCAGTCGCGCGGGTCGCTCCGTACGCCGAATGGGTGAGTCGGCCCGAGGGGACCGTTCCCCGCTTCGACGATCTTGACGTGGCCCGTGCGCGGCGGATCGTGGAGGCCGCCTTGGCGGCTCGGCCGATCGCCCCCGGCTCTGGCTCCGGGCCGGACGCCCCTCCGGCGCGCTCGGTGTGGCTGGACGAGATCGCGGTCTTCGAACTGCTCGAGGCTTACGGGGTCCCGACTCTTCCATGTCGTCGGGTGTCGACCGCGGCCGAGTCCGTCGAGGCTGCTGGAGCGATCGGGTACCCGGTTGCTCTGAAGCTCCACGCCCCGGGCCTCGTGCACAAGAGCGATGTCGGGGGCGTCCGGCTGAACCTCCACTCGCCCGAGGACGTGGCGTCTGCAGCCGAGGCGTTGTTGTCGATGTTCGGGCCGGGCGTGTCGCTCCTCGTGCAGCCGATGGGGCCAGACGGCGTCGAGACGGTCGTCGGCGTCATGGAGGACCCGTCTTTCGGCCCGCTCGTGATGTTCGGGCTTGGCGGCAAGGAGGCCGAGCTGTTGAGCGACCGGATGTGGTCGCTGGTGCCCATGACGACCGAAGACGTTCACGACCTGATCAGCGGCCTCCGGTCGTCGCCGATTCTGTTCGGCTACCGGGGCTCGGCCCCGGTCGATCTAGAGGCTCTGGGAGAGGTGCTCTCAAGAGTTGCCTGCCTGGCTGAAGATCTGCCCGAGGTCGTCGACTTGAGCCTGAACCCAGTCGTGGCCAGCCCCGATGGCGCCATCGCGCTCGACGCACGGGTGCGCCTGACAACGGCGTTGCACGACCCGGCGCTGCTACGCCGCGCGATGCGGACTGCTTGAACCGGCAGCCCGAACCTGCTCCGGCACCCTAGGCCTGGCCGGCCACCTCGTTGATCCGGCGCATCACTTCGTCATCAAGTCGCTCGAGCACCTCGAGCGAGCGCAGGTTCTCCTGCAGCTGCTCGACGCGGCTCGCGCCCATGATCACCGTTGAGACGTTGGGGTTCGAGGCGCACCAGGCGATGGCCAGCTGCACGAGCGGGCAACCGAGATCGTCCGCAATCGCCTTGAGAGCCCGCACCTTGTCGTTCCTGTGCTGGTCCTCGAAGGCAGGGCGAAGCCATTCGTAGCCGACCACGGTGCCGCGCGAACCTTCTGGGATCCCGTCCAAG
Source organism: uncultured Acidimicrobiaceae bacterium (assembly GCA_963841155.1). Classification (GTDB taxonomy): domain Bacteria; phylum Actinomycetota; class Acidimicrobiia; order Acidimicrobiales; family Bog-793; genus Fen-455. The sequence goes on from CAWJBM010000004.1 coordinate 707,938, forward strand.
TACTTGCCCGTGAGCAGGCCACCGGCGAGGGGACTGAACGTGGTGAGGCCGATGCCGTAGTCCTCGATCACGCGGGCGTACTCGTGCTCGACACGGCTTCGTTCGAGGAGGTTGTACTGCGGCTGCTCCATTACGGGCTTGTGCAGGTGGTGGTGCTCCGCGATCTCGATCGCGGCGACGATCTCATCTGCGGCCCACTCCGAAGTGCCCCAGTAGAGCGCCTTACCGGAGCTGACGATGTCCGACATCGCTCGCACGGTCTCTTCGATCGGTGTCTCCGGGTCGGCCCGGTGGCAGAAGATGAGATCTAGGAAGTCGAGCCCGAACCGTTCCAGCGAGGCGTCCACGGCGTGCATGAGGTACTTGCGGTTCAGTGTGTTGGTCATGTTCGGGGTGTCGTGGAGTCCCCAGAAGAACTTGCTGGAGACCACGTACTCGTGGCGCTGCCAGCCAAGTGTCTTGAAGGCCCGGCCCATGATCGCCTCCGACTCACCGCCTGCGTAGACCTCGGCGTTGTCGAAGAAGTTGACTCCCCCCTCACGCGCGGCGTCGAGGCAGCGAACAGCGAGGTCGTCACCTAGCTGGTGACCGAAGCTGATCCACGAGCCAAAGGACAGCAGACTCACTTTGAGGCCGGATCGGCCGAGGCGGCGGTAAGGCATTGACATAACTGGTCATCTCCAGCTCATTGGATCCAGATCCGGGAGCGGATCGTCCAACTAGAAGATATCCGTCGAAGACAACCGCTACAGGAAGAGCCCCAGCCGGCCAGCGGTCTGGACCTGCCGCGGCACCGCCGCCCTAGTGGCGCTTGGTCTTCTGCACCGTTGCGAGCAGGTCGGTCATCACCTCGGTGACGACCTTCCGCGTCCGGTGCACCGAGCAGCCTTGAAGGGTGCGCAGGGTATCCCATGACGACCAGCTAGAAGCTAGATCGAGTGCGTCGAGCATGAGCAGCCGACGCCTGGCGTCAAGACGCGACAACTCAGGGGCGAAGACATCGGCGACTTGGGCGCGAGCGGCCGCATACGCATGCGCAAGTTGTTCGACTACGAGCGGATGCGTCTGGCTGATATAGATCGCGACCCTTCTCACCGGTGCGATCTCCTCGTAGAGCTTTGACCGCAGACGCACGAGCGCGTCGATCCGGTCGGCCAAATCAGGATCATTGGGCCGCGGTCGTACGTAGACCTCCTGGGTCGGCCAAATCCTCGAGGCAGCCGCCACGAACAGAGCATCCAGGTCGGCAAAGTGACGGAACACGGTCCGCTCCGAGACCCCGGCGCGCGCTGCGACCTCAGCGGCGCTCGGCAGGTAGACCACCTTGGGTGGGCATTCTCGCACGATGTCGAGGACGGCACCCACCACGGCCTCGTAGTTGCGAGCCGCGCGCAGCCGACGTCCGTCCGCCTCCTTGTTGCGCGCCACGCGGGCCGGTGGTCGCGCGCTTGCGGAGGTGACCCGCGGGGCCGGACGCGGAGATGAGCGAGTGGAACTTGGGCGCGCGTCAGAAGGCGAACGGGGGGTGACCACTTGCTTCGAGCGGGTCGCCGTGGCCCGAGCGCGGGTGGCTGAGGTGCCAGACAAGCGGCCTGAGCGTGCTGCAGGAGTCGCTCGGGTCGGTCGGGTCACCATCGGTGACATCCGGGTGACAGATCGAACACGATGAGCATGCTACTCAACACGACGCCGTCAGTATCGTCAGCACCTTTGCCAGCTACCGGTGTCAGAGACTCTCATGGGTCTGCGAAGAGTGTGCCATCGGCGGAGTCCTCGATGCGGATGCTGGGAAGTGGCGCTGTCGCCGGACCTTGGATGACCTGCCCGGAGACGGCCGAGAAGATCGAACCGTGGCACGGGCAGCGGAACTGGAGCGCCGGCTGGAAGAAGCTCACGGTGCAGCCCATGTGAGTGCACACGGCGCTGAAACCGACATAAGAGCTCTCGGAGGGCCGCACCACGTAAGCAGGGATCCCCTGGGCCGGGTCCGTGAATTGCCGGGCGCTGCCAACCGGCACGGCACTGGCAAGTCCGATGGCCGTGCCGTTCGAGGCACCGGCGCCTCCCGGGCTTGTGGCCGGTGGTGAGAGTCTGGGATCTCCGGAGCCCCGGCCCGATGCGGCGCCGGACATTCTCCCGATCACTGCCGAGATTGCGGCGATGAGAGCGGCGAAGCTCGCAAGCGTGAGAGCGGAGGCCACCTTGCGAATGGCTGCCCGGCGGTCCAGGTCCGGTACTTGCTGGCCCGGCGCCGCCCCAGCCGCGGCCAGGTTCCCGGCGTGACGTGTCGCGAGGACGGCGTCGACAGACCAAGCTCCGCATCCTGCGACCACGAATGGGGTCCAGGCGAAGAAGAAGACGATGTCCGAACCGTAGAAGTACGGGGTGGTGTGGAAGCTGACGGACAGGAACAGCACGAACGACAGCGCCATGCCACCAGCGGCAGCAACCCTTCCGAACAGCCCGAACAGGGTTCCGAGACCGACCGCCACTTCGCCGAAGGCGATCAGCAAGCCGACCAGCACCGGATCGTGCGCCGACAGCCGGATGACCGCTCCGACCGGGCTCGTCGTGATCGATGCGTGCAGCTGTGCCTGGATGGAACCCGGGTTGGCAGCGTCGAAGAAGTAACGGTTCGTTAGCTTCTGCAGGCCCGCGTACGTGAAGGTCACGCCGAGGAACGCCCTGAGAAGGACCTGGGGGCCTCCGGGCGCGTCCCGCAACCGTGCCAACAAGCTCGTGGCTGGCGCGTCTCGCGGCCCGGGGCTCGAAGGTTTCGTCACTGGTGCAAGGTTAGAGTCGCTTCGCCTCAGAGGACGATCGCCTCACCGGACTCGATCGAACCGGAAGAAGAGCCAGGGCCTGCTCCGGCGGGCGCTATATCGGTGTGCACGGTCTTGCGGAGGCGGATCTCCGGCAGGGCGAGTGACAATAGGAAGGCGACCGCGACCACTGGAGTCGCGATGAGAAAGACCGTGTCGATCGTATGCACGTAAGCGGTGGTCGCCGCTGTGTGAATCGTCGCGGGGAGCAGCTTCAACTGGGCAGGGCTGCCCACGATCTGGCGGGCGATCTGAGGCACGTGGGAGCGCGCCGCAGCAGGCAGGGCTCTTGTAAGGTTGCCGATGAGCCGGTCGTTCAGGACGGCACCCAGCAACGCGGTCCCGAACGCGCCTCCCATCGACCTGAAGAAGGCCGCGAGGGAAGTCGCTGTCCCGAGGTCCTTGTAATCGACGCCGTTTTGGACAGCGAGGATCAGCACCTGCATGACCAGACCCAGGCCGAACCCGGTGATCGCCATGAAAGCCGAGGTCACCATGAAAGAGGTGTGAACCGTCAGGGTTGAGAACAGCCACATGCCGACGGTCATGAGGGCAGTGCCGATGATCGGGAAGATCTTGTAGCGTCCGATTCGCGCGATGATCTGGCCGCTTGTGATCGAGGCCGTGAACAGGCCGACCATGATGGGTAACAGCATGAGGCCAGAGGTGGTCGGGGAGACGCCTCGGACGACCTGGAGGTACACGGGCAGGTAGATGATCGCGCCGAACATGGCGACGCCCACGATGAAACCTGCAGCGTTCGCCACGGAGAAAACCCGCTTGCGGAACAGCCTGAGCGGGACGATCGGCTCAGGCGCATAGAGCTCACGGACCAGGAACGCGGCGACGAACGCGACGCCGACCACGGCCATCCCGATGATCTGTGCGGACAGCCACGGGTAGCCCTGTGGCGAGCCTCCGAGGGTTGTGACCAAGAGCAACGCGGAGAAGCCGACGAGCAGGAGTACCGAGCCGAGGTAGTCGATCCTGTGCCGGGTGCGCACCGCCCGGTCGCGCAGGACGATGCTTGTGACCACGAGGGCGATGGCGCCGATGGGAAGGTTCACGTAGAAGATCCATCGCCAAGACGCATGGTCCACCAGAAAGCCGCCTACGAGTGGCCCGGCAACGCTCGCAATTCCGAACACCGCGCCGAAATATCCCTGGTAGCGGCCACGTTCGGCAGGCGACACCATGTCGCCCACGATTGCCATGGCGAGCACGATCAGCCCGCCCGCCCCGACCCCCTGCAATGCACGGAACGCGATCAGCTGGTCCATGTTCTGACTGAGGCCGGCCAGGACGGACCCGGCGAGGAAGACGACGATGGCGAATTGGAAGATGCGTTTGCGGCCGTAGAGGTCGGAGATCTTTCCGTACAGGGGGGCGCTCACCGTCGATGTGAGGAGATAGGCAGTGACGACCCAGGTCAGGCGGCTGAGCGAGTGGAAGTCGCCAACGATGGTCGGCAGTGCCGTGCTGACGATGGACTGGTCGAGGGCGGCGAGCAGCATGCCGAGCATCAGACCGGAGAACACCACGAGGATTTGACGGTGAGTCATGCCGGCGCTTGCGAGATCGTGGCTCACCGCCGAACTGGCTGTGGCGGCCGACTGGCCGGCGGCCCCTTGATGGCCGTTGCGTTGGTCGGCTCCGAGGATTTCCTCGGTTGTCGTCATCGTGTCTGTTCCTCACAGGCATTGCCCTGCGCGGCGCTGTCACAACTGGCGAGTGCCTCACTTGCGATGGCAGCAGCCTCGAGCGTCTCCAGGGTCGTCACGAGCTGTGCGAGCTGGTCGTCGGAGAGCGCCATGAGAAGACTCGCTGCCTTTTGGCAGGCCGTCGCGTGCAGTTTGGTCACGAGCGCCTCGCCCGTGTCGCTCAGCGCCAGCCGGACGACGCGCCGGTCCGTTGGGTCGTCGCGGCGAACCACAAGCCCCTGGCGGACGAGGCGATCGACGACCGCGGTGGCGGCACTCTCGCCGACGTCGAGCTCCTTCGCGAGCTCGCGCATTGTCACCGATTGACCACGCAGGTACGTCAACACGCTGAACTGATGGCCGGTCACAGCGTGCAGCTCGTCTCGTAGCTCTCGCTGCAAGAGAACACTGAACCGCCGTTGCATCTGCGGCTGGAGCTCGCAGCAGCGGTCGACCAGAACCTCGCGAGGCGAGAGTCTTGGTGCACAACTGGTCTCTTCACTCGTTTGGCCTGGCGTTGCTTGCACGATCGTCATCATGAGAGGAGACCTCCGGCCGAGTACCATAACAACATGAGGAGTAGAACAGTTTCACTGATGGAATATTCCATCAGGTGAAACTGTCAGCTGGTCATCGTCGGAGCCTGAAGGTCAGCGCAGTCCGGTTCGGGCGGTCATGCCCAGGTGGTGGAGGGTGTCAGGGCGGTCTGAGCGTGTCAGGGCATGTCAGGGCATGCCGGCGCCAAAAGCACCAGGTGGCACCGGCGTGTCCATCACGTTGGTGCCTGTCTCCTCTGCTTGCACGACCATGCCGCCGCCGATGTACATGACCACGTGGTAGAGAAGGTACGCGTTGCCGTAGAAGATGAGGTCACCGGGCTGAAGGTCGGACATCGAGACGTGTTGGACCTCGTAGTACTGATCCGTGGCCCCGTGGGCCAGCGAAACACCGGCCTGGGCCCACGCCCACATGGTCAGTCCTGAGCAGTCGAAGCCCATTCCCGGTGTGGAGCCTCCCCAGACATAGGGGACCCCGAGCTGGCTCTGTGCGGCATTGACGGCGATCTGACCCGCACTGTCTCCCGACACCGGCGGTGGCGAAATTGTGGAGGCCGGCGTCACTGGCGGAGGTGGGGACGCTTTCTGTTGGGCGGCCTCGGCTGCAGCCGCCACCGCCGCTGCCTTGGCCAATGCAGCGTCATAGGCAGCTTCCCTAGCCTGTTGAGCTGCTGCCACAGCCGCTGCGAGCTGGCCCTTTACGTGGGCTTCCTCGTTGGTCAACTGGGCCCGGAGGGCGTTGGCCTGTGCGAGGTCGGTGGAAATCGCCATCTCGTTGGCCTTCGCAATTTGCTCGGTGTGGTTGAGTGTGGCCCTCTCTACCGCCAGCGCCCGCTGGTTGATCAGCACCGTTGTCTCGGACTCGTTCAGATTGCCGGACGCGGCTTGGATGTAGGCCTGCTGCATGCCGGCGGTCTGCTGGGTGCCGTTGAAGAGCACGGACAAGCTCTGTGACGCGCCCCCGCTTACGTAGGCCTCGATCGCAACCTCGCGAAGGTGCGCCCGATCCTGCTCGAGTGCTCTTTGGGTTCGGCCGATTGCTTCGGTCGCGTTAGCGACGCGTTGCGCGAGCGACGCGACGCGACCCTTGGCGAGGAGGTAACTCTCGTCGAGGATGGTGAGCTTGACGTTGGCGGCCTGAATTTCTGCGGCGATGTACTGAGCACGCTGTTGCAGAGTGGCCACTTGGTCGGCGCCGGCAGGCGAGCCCGCAAGAGCAAGCGGCGTGGCGACGCCTGCAAGCAACATGGCGGAGACAACCAGCGAAACCGCCGCACGCCGACGGCGCCTCTTCGGCGCATCCGGAGCGACGACCAAACCTTGCCTAGCCTCAGCGATGAGGCTCCCAGCAACAGGTCTCACAGTGTCCGCAACCTAACCCTCAGGACGAAGGCTTTGCAAGCACGCCGGGTTCCAGCTGCGGCAAAAGCCTTCTTGAGCAGGCCGGCGACGTTACAGCGTCGTTACGACAGCTCGACCCGTGTCGTCACAGAGGTCGTTCTGACAGCTACGTTGACGCCATGACTGCCATGGGAGCTTCAGAAGGTGCCGACGGTGCCGGCATTGGGTATCGCATCGAGCATGATTCGATGGGTGAGATCCGGGTACCGCAGAGCGCGCGATGGGGAGCACAGACCCAGCGCGCCGTTGAGAACTTCCCGATCTCAGGCCAGCCTGTGGAGCCGGCGCTCCTTGTCGCTCTGGCGATGATCAAGGGCGCCGCCGCGACGACGAACGCCGAGATGGGAACGATCGGCAGCGACGTGGCGACGGCGATCGCCGAAGCGGCTGATGAGGTGGCAGCCGGGCGCCATCTTGACCAGTTCCCGGTCGACGTGTTCCAGACGGGGTCGGGAACCTCTACGAACATGAACATGAACGAAGTGCTGGCGAATCTTGCCGGCGAACGGCTGGGGCGAGAGATCCGGCCCAACGATGAGCCCAACGCGTCGCAGTCATCGAATGACGTGTTCCCCTCCGCGATCCATTTGGCGGCCGCTCGCGGGATCGTCGACGATCTGGTTCCCGCACTGCGGCACCTGGCCTCGAGGCTGCGCGCAAAACAGGAGGAGTTCGCCAACATCGTGAAGTCCGGCCGCACTCACCTCATGGATGCGACGCCCGTGACGCTCGGGCAGGAATTCGGCGGATATGCGGCGGCCGTCGAGCACGGCGTGGAGCGCCTCGAATCTGTCTTGCCACGGGTGGCGGAGCTGCCCCTCGGCGGGACGGCTGTCGGGACCGGGCTGAACGCGAAAGCGGGCTTTGCGGCAAAGGTGATCGAACGGCTCGCATCGGCGACTGGACTGCCCCTCATCGAAGCCCGTGACCATTTTGAGGCCCAGGGCGCCAGGGATGCCCTGGTCGAGGCCTCTGGAGCGTTCCGGACGATTGCAGTGTCGCTCTACAAGCTCTCGAACGACCTTCGATGGATGTCCTCGGGTCCGCGATGCGGCCTTGCCGAGGTCCACCTTCCGGATCTCCAGCCCGGCTCGTCGATCATGCCCGGGAAGGTGAACCCGGTTGTCCCTGAGGCTGTTTGCCAGGTAGTCGCACAGGTCGTCGGCAACGACGCCGCAGTTGCATTCGGTGGCGCCGCCGGCAATTTCGAGCTCAACGTGATGCTGCCTGTGATCGGCAGCAACCTCCTCGAGTCCATCCGCCTCCTCTCGGCGGTCAGTAGTGCCCTGGCGGACAAGTGCGTAGCCGGCATCGTCGCGGACGAACAGCGGTGCCGGTCCTACGCCCTGTCCACTCCGGCGATCGCCACGGCGCTCAACCCCTATATCGGCTACGAGCAAGCTGCAAAGGTCGTGAAGACGGCGCTCGCTGGAGGAAGGGACCTGCGAACCGTCGTGCTGGAGATGGGGCTGCTCACCGAGGAAGAGGTCGACCGGGCTCTGGACGTGCTTGCCATGACCAAGGGCGGGATCGTCGGCTGAGCTCGTGCCGGATCCGACGGCCGCTCTGCTCGCGGCTGTAGCGTCACGCGCCTTCGGGCTGACTGGCGACTTGTGGCCGGCTCTCGTGCGCGTTGTCCTGTGCTGGCGTGAGAGCCAGGCCCAACCAGTGGGCACCTACGACCGCGGCGGCGCAACAGGCGACGAAGAAGCCAAGCAGGAAGACTCCCCTGTGGGCGCCGATCGCCGCGCCTGAGATGGCGGGACTCACAATGTTGGCCACCGTGAAGCACATTGCGGAAGCGGCGAAGTAGCGGCCGCGCAGCCCAGCCGGGGCAAGGTCGTTCACAAGAGGGCTGCTGACGGGGCTCAAGAGCACTTCACCGACCGCGAACACGGCAGGAGTGGCGATGACAAGCGCTCGGCCGGTACCGGATCCCGGAACCAGACCTGCGAAGGCGAGCACGACCCACGAGGCAGCGAACGCGCCCGCTACCGCCTTCAGCGCGGTCGTACGCCTCATCCGGCCGACGAGCCGCAGGGCGATGGGCTGCGTCAGCACGATGAACGAGGTGTTGGCGGCGAACGAGATCGCGATCGTGCCGGGGCCGACCTTCGCGACCGACGTTGCGAAACCCACAAAGCCGGTGTTCACGGCGGCGTAGCCGGCGATCATGAGGATGGTGGTGGTTATGGCCTACCGGCGGAACAGGCCGTCGGCCAGGACGGCCCGGTACCCGTGCTGAGGCGGTTGGCCGAAAGAGCCGGCTTCAGGGTTCTCTTCTCTCAGCTCCGATGTCGCACGGCCGGCGCGCCTGGAACCGAACGCGCTCCGCGGCAAGAGAGCGAGCGCAGCGACTACGACCAGGTTCGAGGTTCCGTCGATGAGATACACCGCGACGAAGGTTCCGGGCTCACGCACGTGCACGACGAGCCCGCCGATGATGGCACCAATTCCGAGGCCGAGGTTAAGGAGCTGGAAATTGCGCGCGAAAGCCAAGCGGCTGACCACGTCGTCGGCGACCATGACCCCCAGCAGCGCGTTCCAGGTTGGCCAACCAGCGGCTTGCCCGAGCCCGTACACGAACATCGCCGGCAGGGCAGTCAAGCTGCTGTGCACGGTCGCGAGAGAGGCAATGCCGAGTCCCTCGAGGATCAGGGCCACCAGCAGCACGGCCCGGGCACCGAGGTGGTCGACGAGAGCACCGGCGGAGGGGCCTACAGGCAGCGCAAGAATGGCGACGCCTCCGATCAGCAGGCCCGAGATCCCGAGAGGGATATGGCGAACCTCGTGAAGGTAGATGACTAGAAACGGGAGCGTCAGCCCGCCGCCGATCGATGACACAAAACTCGCCGCGAGCAGGACGCGCAAGGTCCCGGGGAGGCGACTCGCGGGCACAGGGTCAATCTTCGCGCTCTCGTGCTCAGATCATGAACAGGCAGTTCGCGTCGGGAGTAACTTCGCTGTCATGGGATCGATGATCGAGTTTCCGAGCAACGGTTCGACCGAGGTTGGTTACCTGGCCTCGCCCGTGGATGGGAGCGGACCGGGAGTTGTCGTGATCCAGGAGTGGTGGGGCCTGGTTGACCACATCAAGGACGTGTGCGATCGACTTGCGGCCGAAGGCTACGTGGCGCTGGCACCTGATCTGTACCACGGCGTGAAAGTCGCCGAGCCCGGCGAGGCCGCCAAGTTGATGATGGCGCTCGAACTGGACCGGGCGTCAAGGGACATGAGCGGTGCTGTCGACCAGGTCGCGGCCCGATCGAGTGGCAGTGGGGTCGGAGTCGTCGGATTCTGCATGGGCGGCGGGCTGGCTCTGATGCTGGCATCACAGCGGCCGGACAAGGTGCGGGCAGTGGTGCCCTTTTACGGCGTCGTGCCTTGGGAAGGTGCGCAGCCCGACTATTCGCTGCTGACCGGGGCGATGCTCGGTCATTACGCGGGGAAGGACGAGTCGGTGAGCCCTGAAGCCGCCAGAGCACTCGTTGGCATCCTCCGAAGGGCCGGCAACGACGATGTGAAGATCCACATCTATCCGCAAGCCGATCACGCCTTCTTCAACGACACACGCCCGGAGGTCTACGACCCCGAAGCCTCAGCACTCGCATGGCAGAGGACCATGGAGTTCCTCCACTCCCACATCGGCTGAGCGTCGCATGACGGCGGACGTCGTCGAGCGATACCTAGAGCTCAGCCCGGCAATGGACCGCCCCGTCGACGGGTCGGCGGCCTCCTGCTACCGGCCGAAAGCACTCGCACGCCACGTCGCAGCCGCACCGGTCACGCCTGTCGCCGAGGCGCGGGCACTCCTCGCGGCCGTCGATGCCGAGACCGCCGCCGACCGTTCAAGGCGTCGGTCGTAGCATCGATGTCATGTCCGAGCGCTCCCGCAATCTTCCCCGCCGTTCTTGCCTTGCGGTCCCCGGATCGAGCCCGCGCTTTCTGGAGAAGGCTCCGAGCGTCCCCGCCGACATGACCTTTCTCGACCTGGAGGACTCCGTAGCGCCGCTCGAGAAGCAGTCCGCGAGGGAAAGGGTGATCGACGCGATCGCCAACCTTTCCTGGGACGACCGCGTACTTTGCGTTCGCGTGAACGGGTGGGGCACGCGCTGGACCTACAGCGACGTGATCGAGGTCGTCGGCGGATCTGGCGATCGGCTCGACGAGGTCATGTTGCCGAAGACCCAGTCGGCGGCAGAGGTCATAGCGCTTGATCTGCTCCTCACCCAGGTGGAGCTCAACAGTGGGCTACCTGCCGGCCACATCGGCATCGAGGCGCAGATCGAGTCGGCCCGGGGGCTCATCAACGTCGAGGAGATCTGCGCCGCATCACGACGGCTCGAGGCCATTGTTTTCGGCCCGGCGGACTTCTCAGCCTCCATCGAGATGCCCGTGCTGACCGGTGGAGTCCAGATCGGCCAGTACCCGGGTGACCACTTCCACTACGTCTTCAGCAAGATCCTGGTGGCCGGGCGAGCCAACGGCATTCAGGTCATCGACGGCCCGTTTCTTAAGATTCGTGAGCCTGAGCTGTTCCGTGACTACTGCAGGCGGGCACACGTCCTCGGCTATGACGGCAAGTGGGCGCTGCACCCGGACCAAGTCGCGATCTTGAACGAGGTGTTCTCGCCGACCCAAGAGCAGTTCGACAGGGCATGGGCGATTCTGGACGCCTACAAGGAAGCGACCGAGTGCGAGGGCAGAGGTGCCGTCATGTTCGGCGAGGAGATGATCGACGAGGCGAGCCGCAAGATGGCGATCAAGTTCGTCGCCCGGGGCGAACGCGCAGGCCTGAAGCGCTCGGAGCCGCGTGAGCCCTGAGCGGATCTCCCGGCTGCGTCCCTAGGCCAACTGGGCTCGTTCGACATGCCAGAGCTTCCCCAGATGCAGGCGCTCGCCGAGCGTCTCGACGCTGCGGTCGCCGGGGCGGTCATCGCGCAGGTCGAGCTGCTGGGCTTCTCCGGGCTGAGGACGGTCCTGCCGCCCGGCGAAGGCCTCGAGGGCGAGACGCTGCTCGCGGTGGGGCGGAGAGGCAAGTACCTCGTGCTGAGCCTCTCCTCCGGTCGCCGCGTGCTGGTTCACCTCTCACAGGCGGGCCGGTTGGACATAGAGGAGCCCTCCAGGCACACCAAGCCGAGAGGAGCTGTTGTTCGTTTCGTGTTCGGAAACGGCACCGCTGTGCTCGTGCGCGAGCACGGCAACGAGCGCAAGGCGGGTTGGTGGGTACTGGCCGCCGGTGCGGAAGGACCTCTGGACGGGCTCGGCCCAGAGCCGCCGGAGAAGGCTTTCGAGGATCTGCTGCTCACGAGCGAGGACACGCGACATCTTCATACCCTCCTGAGAGATCAGCGGTTCGTGGCCGGCATCGGCCGGGGCTACGCGGACGACTCGCTGAACCGTGCTGGGTTGTCGCCGTTCTCGCCCCTCAAGTCGCTGAGCCAGCCGGCCCGCAGGCGTTTGGTGGCCGAGGTCCGCTCGGTCATGTCCGAGGCGATCGCGTCGGAACGGCTACGCACGGGCGGCCTGTCGGAGTCCAAGCTTGGCACGGTCTTTGCCGTGCACAATCGGGCTGGACAACCCTGCCCCGTTTGCGGCGAAGCTCTGCTACGTGTCTCCTACGAGTCGCATGAGGTCGTCTACTGCAAGCGCTGCCAGACCGGGGGCCGCGCCCTTGCAGATCGCCGTCTGTCGCGCCTGTTGAAGTGACCGTGACCAGCGCGACCTGCCGCTTCGAGCAGGGCGGGTAGCGTCCCTTGGGAGCGCCCCATCCCTGGGCGCTCAAAGGCGGGCGGTCGCGCTCGCCCCACGGCCCGAGAGGAGCCTTAGTGATAGGCGAGAAGGTCCTGCACTTCCAGGACAAGCATGTCGACCTGGCCGTCCTGCAGTCGAAGATCGAGGACTACTTGAAGTCCGACGGCTTCACCGTGCAAACGTCTGCCGCCAGCGACCACGGGATCGTTCTCCAGGCCAAGAAGGGCAGGTTCCTGGCGGCGGTGATCGACGCAGACCGGGCCTTGACGATCCTTGTGTCGGGCTCGCCCGACGACTGCGTCGTGCGCATCGGAGTCGGCAAATGGCTTCAGCACCTCGCGACGGCAGCCCTCGAGACTCTGCTCCTCTCCGACCTGTTCCTTCTGGTCGACGTCGCCGAGGTGGCATGGAACCTCGAGATCGAGGACAAGCTCGTCACGCAGATTCAATCCTTCGTCGGCTGACCTGGTGTCAACCGGCCGGCGCCTGCTCCACCAGGTGCCGGACGATCAGTCTTGGGCAAACAAACCTCGTCGGCCTCGACGACCGGCACCACGCTGCGGGACGGACTCGGCCTCCGCAATGTCGGGTTGGGACTTGCCCTCGGCCATCGGGCCGCGCTGGCGCGGGTGCGTCGCATCCTCCGGGCCGGCGCGGCCGATGACGGTGACGAGGGGCGGCAGTACCACGGAGGCGTCTCCCGGCTCCACCTCGGTGAGCTCCTCGAGATAAGTCGCCACCGGTCCTGGCCCAGCTCCTGCCGGAGCCTCGGCCCAGGCGTCGACGAGCTTGAGGCCCGCTTCTCGAACGAGCCTGGGAAGTAGGGCTCCCACGTCGGGGTGCCGCCCCTCCGGCATCGACATCGGCAGGCCGTCGATCCGTCCTGCCGAGGTGATGGGCTCCTGCGCGAGGAGGTAGCCGCCAGGCCTAAGCGCGGCGACCATCTGCTGCAGGACTGCACGAGGCTCCACGACGTGCATCAGCAGGAAACGGCAGTACGCGAGGTCCACACTCTCCGGCAACGCCAGGTCCTCGCCGGCCTGGGTGATGGCGATGACCTGGGCCCCTCCGGCGGCCGCCGCGGCTGCGGCCACCTCGTCACGTGCGCGGGGATCGCTGTCGACGGCGTAGACGCGTCCTTCGCGTCCCACGAGCTCCGCCAAGGCCACAGAGACGTCGCCGGCACCCGCACCGACGTCCACGCATCGCCATCCCGGGGCCAGGCCCAGGCGCTTGAGGGCGGTTGCCAGGGGTCGCCGGTAAAGGTCGTTGCGCAACCCGAGCTCGCCCACCGCGACGACGGTACTCAAAGTTTGCTGATCCGCCGATACCGTGCCGGGCTACGGTTGCTTCGTGCGAGTGACGATGATGCTCTGTGACGCGGCGCAGGTGGCAGACGGGAAGCTCTTCATCCTCGGCGGGGGCTGGAGTCTCATCGGACCCGACCCGATGCCGTCCGCGATCGCCATCAAAGTGGACGTGGGCTGGCACGAGGCGGGTCGGCCGCATCATTGGGAGCTCTTCCTGGTGGACGAGGACGGGCGCGCGGTCATCGTCGAAGCCGCCGAGGGTCCCCAGCCGATCGAGGTGCGAGGAGACTTCGAGGTGGGGCGGCCGGAGGGCGTACCGGAGGGAAGCCCGGTCGACATGGCGCTCGCGGTCAACTTCAGTCCGCTCCCCCTCGCGCACAACACCCGCTTCACTTGGCGCCTCACTATCGACGGGGAGAGCGAGAACGACTGGCAGCTTGCCTTCTCCACGAGGCCGCCGAGGGAGCTGCCCGACCAATGACCACCTACGAGAGGCCGTTCGGTCGTGTCTTCGAGGACTTCGTGGTCGGTGACGTCTATCGCCACTGGCCGGGCAAGACGATCACAGAGTACGACGACCACCTGTTCTGCTTGCTGACGATGAACCACCATCCGCTGCACCTCGACGCTTGGTTCGCGGAGCACGAGACCGTGCAAGGCGCCAACGTCGTGGTCGGGAACCTCGTCTACTCACTGGCGCTGGGGATGAGCGTGCCGGACGTCTCCGGCTCGGCGATCGCAAACCTCGAAGTCGAGTCGCTCCAGCACAGGTACCCGACCTTTCACGGGGACACGATCTATGCAGAGACCCGCGTGCTCGAGGCGGTCGAGTCCACTTCCAAGCCGGACCGTGGAGTCGTGACGGTGGAGACCCGCGCCTTCAACCAGCACGGCGACGAGGTGTGCTACTTCCGGCGCAAGCTGATGGTCTGGAAGCGCGACTCGCTTCCTCAGCGCAGGGGGTTCCCTGCCGAGAGTGAGGACTGACCCTCGGGAAGGCCTCGCCAGAGCTTCGACTTGCCCCGACCGTGGTTTGTTGGTCACCTAGTCATGCCGCACTAACCTGCCGGAGTCCGCTTCGCAGAGTCTCATGATCGATGGAAGGAGGCCGACCGTGCCGAGAGTGGAAACGTCCACGGTGATCGCGGACGTCATGATCGTGACCCCGGACATCTACGGCGACGTCCGTGGACGCTTCATCGAGACGTACCGAAGGAGCTGGTTCCCGCTCGGGCGCGAGATGGTTCAGGGAAATCGTTCGGATCGTCAGCGGGGCGCCGTCGTCGGTCTTCATTACCACCTCCACCAGGCCGACTACTGGTACGTGAGCCGGGGCCGCGCCCGTGTCGTCCTGCACGACCTCCGGGTCGGCTCTCCGACCGACGGGGCGACCGAGATCCTGGAGATAGGCGAGCACAACGATCGCGGGTTGTTCATCCCCCCTGGCGTCGGGCACGGATTCGCGGCCGTCACCGATCTGACGCTCACATACCTCGTCGATTCCTACTACAACCCGAGCGACGAGCTCGGCGTTGCCTGGGACGACCTCGAGCTCAGAGCGGATTGGGGCCTAGCCGACCCGGTCGTGTCAGCACGTGACCGGGCCAACCCACGCCGTTCGGAGATCCCAGAGCATCTCCGCCCCCGCTACGGCACGAGAACCTGAACGCCGCACGCGCATCGGCTGCGCGCGATGCCATGGCCTCGGCCTTCGGCTTGAATGGGAGCGTGCGTAGCAAGTCGTGGAGCTGACGGGCGTGATCTGGCTCGTCATTGTCGTCCTCGTGGTGCTCGTTGTGGTCGCCATCGTCTGGGCCCGTGTCGATGCGGCCAGGTCAGCGCACAAATCCGTCGAGACTTACGAACGCGGGATCGGCGCGCTCGGACAGGCCTCGAAGCGTACCCAGTCAACCGGATTCCGGATCATTCCCCACGAGGAGGCCGGTCGGCCTCATGTCGGCAGGCGCATCGATCAGGCAGGCGGGGAGGCGCCCGCCGAGCGCGAAAATGTCCGCTTGCCCGGCCGGGGCCGGTTGGTTCCCTCGCGGCTGCCGCCAGCCGGAGAGCCCAAGTTCCGCTTCAGCAGGCCCGGTCGGCCGCCAGAGACTGCGTCGGCAGGCATCCCGCAAGCGGGTGATAGAGCGGGTGAGCAAGAGCGCGACGATCGAGAAGCCGGAGCGATGCGGGGAGCGCTGCCCGCTACGGCGCCGGGTGCCGCCGCCCAGGCGCGACTCGCGCACGCCCGCGGGCGGGTACCTGGTACAGGCGGGGCGGGCGCTCGCGGGGTGGCATATCAGTCTCCGGCCGATCGTCGTCGCCAGGTGATGACACGGCGGGTCGCGACCGGTGCAACGGCAGGCGCGGCCGTCGTCGCGATCGTCGTCGCCGCGATCTTCTTGAGCGGTGGCGGTGGGCATCACCCGAGGACGAGCACGACGACGACCATCGGCCGCGGAGGCGGCGGCCGGACCACGACCACCACCACGACGACGTTCCCCACGACACTCGAGCCCACGTCTGTGTCACCTAAGAACGTCGCGTTCACGGTGCCGTCAGGCGACTACTCATTGGCGTTCCAGGCGACCGGCGGGCGCTGCTGGGTAGGGATCGAACACACCAGCTCCGGCCCGTGGCTCTTCGCGGAGACGCTGGGCTCCGGGCAGTCGGCGACCTACCAAGGATCGGGCGCGCTCGTCATCACGCTCGGCGCCCCGGCTTACGTCGGCTTCACCGTGAATGGGCTGGTGGCGAAGCTCCCCAGCGGGGTCACGCAGCCCTACAAGGTCGAACTCACGCCGGCCTCGGGCTGAGGCGTCGTCAGCCGCCCTGCTTGGAGCAGACCTGTTGCTCGGACGGCCTCCAGCGCGAAAGCCAGCTCGAATGCCCAGTCCCGCCATGCCTGGTAACGGCCCGACGGCCCGTGGTGTCCCGAGCCCGCCTCCATCTTGAGCAGGACGCGCTCGTTGTTGTCCAGGTGCGAAGCCCGCAGCTTCTGCACCCATTTGGTCGGCTCGCGATACGAGACCCGTGGGTCGTTCATGCCGCCGGTCACGAGCATCCTCGGGTAGCGAACCGGCCGCACGTTGTCGTAGGGCGAGTAGGACCTCATCCGCCAGTACGCGTCCTCGTCGTCGGTCGGATTGCCCCACTCCTCCCGCTCGGTGACGGTCAAGGGCAGTTCCACGTCGAGCATCGTCGTGAGGCAGTCGACGAAGGGCACCTCGGCGATGATCGCGGCGAACAGCTCCGGTGCGAGGTTCACCGACGCGCCCACGAGCAGCCCGCCCGCGCTCGCACCCCTGGCGAGGAGCAGTTCCGGTGAAGTCAGGCCTTCGTCGACGAGGAACCGGGCGCAAGCAACGAAGTCCTCGAAACTGTGCCGTTTCTGCTCGAGCTTGCCACCCAGATACCAGCTGCGAGCCAGTTCTCCTCCGCCGCGCACGTGCGCGATGGCGTAGCAGCCACCCCGGTCGAGCAGCGGCAAGATCGACCGGTTCGCGGCGAAGACCGGGTCCGTGCTGATCTCGTAGGCGCCGTAGCCATACAGGAGCAAGGGTCCAGGTCCGGTGGGGCGGTCTGCGCGGTAGGCGATGCTGATCGGGACCAACGTGGCGTCGTCGGAGGTTGCCCAGCGGCGCTCGGTCCTGTAGGCGCCGGCGTCGTAGTTGGGGACCCGTCGCCGCCAGATCACTTGCGACCTCCCGCTGTCGAGGTCGTAGTCGTGGATTGCCAACGGGCTGATCAGCGACGTCGACGCGTACCGGACGTGGCGGGTGGAGAACTCGAGGTTCTCGGCCAGGAAGATCGAGCCTGCCTCTTCAGGTGGGGTGACCACGGTCTGGCAGCCGGTGTCGAGATCGACGATGCGAACCGCCGTCGAGGCGTGGCCGCGCTCGTGCACCAGTGCGAAGCCCTCGACAACGTCCAGGCTCTCGAGACGGACGTCCTTGCGGTGCGCGACAAGTGGCCGCCAGTGATCCCGGCCCGGAGTCGCTACAGGAGCCCGGAAGGCGGCGAAGTTCTCGGCGTTGTAGTTGGTCAACACGAGGATCTCGTCGCCGTGGTGCTCAACCGAGTACTCGATGCCCTGGCGGCGTTCCTCGACCATGCGAGGCTCGGACTCGGGTTCGGTGGAGTCGAGGAGACGGACCTCGGAGGTGACGTTGCTCTCGGCTGTGAGCACGATGAGAGCGCCGTCCTTCGTGGTTGCGACCCCGAGGAAGTAACGCTCGTCGTCCTCCTCCCAGACGCAGGTGTCCTGATCGGTCGTCGTCCCGAGCAGATGGCGCCAGATCTGGTGAGGGCGCATCGACTCGTCGGGGCGTGTGTAGAAGAGAATCCGGCCATCGGCCGAGAACGCGAGCCCGTAGGACGCGTCCTCGATGGTGTCGCCGAGTTCCTCTCCCGTGGTGAGATCACGGATCCGGACCGTGAAGCGCTCGCCACCGCTCACGTCGGTTGAGTACGCGAGCAGCCGGTGGTCTGCGGTGAGCTCGAGGTTCCCAACTTCGAGGTGGTCCACCCCGCTGGCCAGGAGGTTCACGTCGAGCACGATCTGCTCGAGCGCGTCGGCAGGCGTCGTGGGACCGATGCCGGTCGGCGGCTCGGTCGCCGGCGGAGGCGCCTCGACAGGCCGGCGGCAGTGAATCGGGTATTCGAGGCCCTCGACTGTCCGGGTGTAGTAGGCCCAGGGGCCTTTCGGCGCCGGCAGTGTGACATCGGTCAGCTGCACTCTCGAGAGGATCTCGCCGTAGACGCTCTCGGTCAGCGGCTCCAAGTCTTCGGTCGCCGCTTTCAGGTACGCAGCCTCGGCGTCCAGGAGTTCGGCCAGGGCTGGGTCGTCACGGTCCGCCAGCCAGTACCACTCGTCGACACGGTCGTCGCCGTGGGCGGTCAGGATGACGGGGCGGCGCTCTGCGATCGGGGGCGTGAGCTTCATCGGCACGACCTGGAGCATGCCACGTCCTGTTGCGAGCCACGGGCCCATGGTTCCGGGCGGGAGCGGACCCATTGGCGGCCGCCGGTGGTCAGTCGGCGGGCAGGCGGTAGGCGTGGCGGCCCGTAGTTGTTACTATGTGCGTAGGAGAAACTCCCTCGAGAGGAATGCCTGATGGCCATCACGGAGCTCGATCTCGGCAAGTACCAGCTCGGCTGGAGTGACGTCGAGGACTACGTCTTCAAGCCGCGCAAGGGGCTGTCGGAGGAGATCGTCCGGGAGATGTCCGCCATGAAGGGCGAACCGAGCTGGATGCTCGACTTTCGGCTGTCCTCGCTGCGGCGCTTCGAGAAGAAGCCGATGGTGCGCTGGTTCGCCGAGAAGATGCCTGACCTTGACTTCGACGACATCTTCTACTACATCAAGCCCACCGACGCGCAGGTCAGCGACTGGGACAAGCTGCCCGAGTCGGTGAAGAACACCTGGGACAAGCTCGGCATCCCGCAGGCCGAGCGCAAGTACCTGGCCGGAGTGACCGCCCAGTACGAGTCGGAGGTCGTGTACCACCGCAATCGTGAGGACCTGGCAAGGCTCGGCGTGCTGTTCACCGACATGGACACCGCTGTTCGCGAGCACCCCGAGATCGTTCGCAAGTGGTTCGGCAAGATCATCCCGCCAGGTGACAACAAGTTCGCGGCCCTCAACTCGGCCGTATGGTCAGGGGGGTCCTTCATCTACGTCCCGCCCGGTGTGACCGTCGACATGCCCCTGCAGGCGTACTTCCGGATCAACGCCGAGAACATGGGCCAGTTCGAGCGGACGCTGATCATCGCGGATGAGGGTGCCCAGGTGCACTACGTCGAAGGTTGTTCGGCGCCGGTCTACTCCTCGGACTCGCTTCATTCGGCGGTCGTCGAGCTCGTGGCACTTCCCGGCAGCCGGATCACCTACACCACGATCCAGAACTGGTCCACGAACGTCTACAACCTCGTCACCAAGCGAGCTCGTGCCGAGGCCGAGGCGCACGTCGAGTGGATCGACGGGAACATCGGCTCACGGCTCACGATGAAGTACCCGTCGGTATACCTGATGGGGCCGAAGGCGTCCGGCGAGGTTCTCTCCGTGGCCTACGCGGGGGCGGGCCAGATCCTCGACACCGGGGCGAAGATGTTCCACTGCGCGCCCGAGACCAGCTCGACCATCGTCTCGAAGTCGATTTCGAAGGACGGCGGCCACGCCACCTACCGCGGGAAGGTGCATGTCGACGAGGGAGCTCGCAGGGCAAAGTCGTTCGTCCGCTGCGATGCTCTCATCCTGGACGAAGACTCGATCTCGGAGACCAAGCCGTCCATGGAGGTCTGCGAGCGCGACGCTGAGATCGGTCACGAGGCCACGGTGTCCAAGATCGGCGACGACCAGCTCTTCTACCTGATGAGCCGCGGCCTGAGCGAGACGCAGGCGATGGGCATGATCGTGAACGGCTTCATCGAGCCGATCACCCGCACACTGCCGATGGAGTACGCGGTCGAATGGAGCCGTTTGATCGAGCTCCAGATGGACGGCTCGGTCGGCTGAGGCCCCGTGGGCGGCGGGCCCTTCGGCGGGCTGCCTCGGCGTGCGCAGGCTTCGGGCGTCGCCCCAGCTAGCGTTCATCCCGATGCCCATGCGAGAGGACTGCCGCCACTACCAGAGCCGCACCTATGCCAGCGGAGAGGTGGCGAGGTTCTGCGTGCTCGACATGGCACCGGACGCGCCGTGGCGTTGCCCCGAGAACTGCCCGGTCTACGAGCGGCGCCTCGCGGACGCCGGGTGGACTCACGGCAAACTCACCGAACCTGCCATCGAGCTGGAGCCGACCGACGTGCCCGCCGCAGACGCCGCTGACCTGCTCGAGAACGCGGAGGAGATCGTTTCTGCGGTGGCGCCAGACGCTGTCGCCGAAGCTCGCAAGCGAGAGCGCAAAGAGGAGCGGCGCTCGGGCACCAACGGCGTTCTCGGGTCCCGTCGCTGGTTCAAGCGCAAGGGTCCTCAGCCCGGACCCTGACGGGCATCCGTTAGGGTCCTGCCTGATCACGATGCAATTACCGGTTTCTTTCAGCCCCCAATTCGCCCGGAGTCTCGGCGGCCCGGAGTGGCTCGCCAGGCGGCGTGTCGCAGCGCTGGAGCGGTTCGCCGCGGGTCCACCGCCTGTACTCGACGAGGACTTCTGGCGCTACAGCCGGATCTCCGAGCTCGACCTGGATCGGTATGTGCCGGCTGGTATCGGTGACGCCGCCGGGCTGCGGCCGGCGCTCGAGGTTGACGCCTGGCCGCAGTCGGCTGCTCTCCTCGAGCACGTCGGCGAGCGCTCGGGTCTCGCCGTGGTCGCCGATGGCGTCCCGGTCTCGTTCGAGCTGTCCGCCCCCTCGACGGCGGCTGGGGCCGTCCTCGGTAGCGTCCTCGGCAACCCCCGGGGCTCCGAGGTCCTCGACCAAGTGACGAGGTTGAACACCTCGACCGGCAAGGAAGAGCACGAGCCCGACGTGTTCGATCATCTTGCCGACGCTTTCCTCCGCGACGCGGTCGTGCTCTCGGTGCCCGCCCGGGCGCGCATCGATCACCCGATCGTCATCGTGCACCTGCTCGGATCGTGCGGGGCCGCTGAACCAGCTCAGGCCGTTTTCGCGCGTACTGTGATCGAGCTCGGCGAGGCGGCCGAAGCGACCGTGATCGAGCTGTTCGTCTCAGGCGACGGCTCGCTGCTCGTGGTGCCGATTGTCGATATTGCCGTCGGGGACGCGGCGATCCTGTCCTACAACGCCATCCAGCAGCTCGGCGCCGGAGCTTGGCAGTTCGGACATCAGCGGATCCGCGCGGGTCGGGATTCCACCATTCGCACTTTCACGGCCTCCCTTGGCGGCGAGTACG
The DNA here is from genome assembly GCA_963841155.1 of uncultured Acidimicrobiaceae bacterium. GTDB lineage: Bacteria > Actinomycetota > Acidimicrobiia > Acidimicrobiales > Bog-793 > Fen-455. The sequence goes on from CAWJBM010000004.1 coordinate 729,325, forward strand.
CGCGTTTTCGCACCGAGTCGGTCCTGGCAGGCCAGGGCGGGAGTGCCGAGATGTTGGCCGCTTACTTTGGCGACGGGACCCAGATGCACGACTTCCGCACGCTCCAGGAGCACGGAGCGCCGCGCACCACGAGTGACCTGGTCTTCAAGGGCGCCGTCGCAGGCACCGCGCGTTCGGTGTACTCCGGGCTCATAAGGATGCGGCACGGCGCCAAGGGCGCCGACGCCTTCCAGACGAACCGGAACCTGGTGCTCAGCGACGGCGCACATGCGGACTCGGTTCCCAATCTCGATATAGAGGAGAACGACGTCCGGTGCTCGCACGCGTCGGCCGTCGGCCAGATCGACCGCGAGCAACGCTTCTACCTCGAGTCGCGCGGCGTCCCACCTGCGGTCGCGGAGCGACTGATCCTGCTGGGCTTCTTCGAGGACCTCTGGGTGCGCATCGCAGCGCCAGGCATTCGCGCCCATCTGGCGGCCGCGATCGCAGCGCGGCTGGACGGTGTCACCGGTGGGTGCTGATCCTGTGAGAGTTCGACTGTGCGCGACCGACGAGCTCGAAGTGGGACAGGTTCGCCGTTTCGAGATCGAAGCAGGAGCGATCGCGCTGGTTCGTTGCCGCTCCGGGTTCAGGGCGCTCTTCGACGTGTGCAGCCACCAGGATTACCCGCTCTCGGAAGGCGAGGTCTTCCCGGACACCTGCGAGATCGAGTGCCTTCGGCACGGGAGCACGTTTTCCCTGTTGGACGGCTCGCCACAGAGCCTGCCTGCCACCCAGGCGGTCAAGGTCGTGCCGATCGAGGTCGACTCCGATGACGTATACGCGGTGATCGAGTGAACCCAAGCGTGCTAAGGGTCTCCGAGCTTCACGCCGGGGTTGGTTCCCGGCCAATCCTGCGGGGCATCGACCTCGAGGTGCGCAGTGGGGAGATTCATGCTGTCATGGGCCCGAACGGGTCGGGGAAGAGCACTCTCGCTCATGTGCTGATGGGTCGTCCCGGTTACGAAGTCATGAGCGGGAGCGTGACGCTGGACGGCGTTGAGCTGCTCGGCCTGACCTCCTTCGAACGAGCGCAAGCCGGGCTCTTCCTGACGTTCCAGTACCCGATCGAGGTGCCCGGGGTGCCACTTCAAGCGGCGCTCTCCGAGGCGCTTGTCGCAGCGGGCCGGTTCACAGAAGCCGAGACCGAGCATCTTGGAGCTCGTCTCTCAGAGGAGGCCGGCGAGCTCGGGATCTCCCCGGAGATCCTGGCGCGGCCGATGAACGTCGACCTCTCGGGTGGTGAGGCCAAGCGCAACGAGACCCTCCAGCTCGCGATCCTCCGGCCGCGGATCGCCATCCTGGACGAGCTCGACTCCGGCCTCGACGTCGATGCCCTCGGTCAGGTTGCAAGACGTATCGAGCGAGCGACGCGCGAAGGCGACCCTCCTCTTGGCGTGATCGCGATCACCCATTACCGCCGTTTGCTTGCCGAGTTGCCCGCCCAACGCGTACACGTGCTGTCGGAGGGCCGGATCGTCGCGAGCGGGGGACCGGAGCTCGCCGAGGAGCTCGAGCGGACCGGCTACGTCGCCTACCGTGAGGACGCCGGGGCACTCGGAGAGGCTGGTCTCGGCGCCCTCGGCCTCGGCGAGACGTTTCCGGGCGGTTTAGCTAGAGGTTGACCACCGGGCAGGTCAACGTTCGCGTGATGCCCTCGATGAGCTGCACCCGACTGACGACTATTTTGCCCAGGTCGTCCACCGTGTCGGCTTCGGCCTGGATTATGACGTCGTAGGGGCCCGTCACATCCTCTGCGCGCACCACCCCGGGTATTTCTGCCACCTTCGTTGCGACCGCGGCCGCCTTGCCAACTTCTGTCTGGATCAACACGTAGGCCCGAACTCCCACTGGTGACCTCCTCGTCCTTGGTGTGCGCGCATCGTAGCGGGGCCGGAAGCGATGGGCCGACACGTACCATGGCAACGTGGACAGCTCCGCGCGTTGGGCCCGCTTCACCCGGCTGGTCCGCAGCGCCGTCCACGATCTGTTCGACCAGTCCCAGCCCTTCGGCAGGCTCGCGCTGATCCACACCATCTTCTCGGTGGGCTCGACGCTGGTGACCATCTCGCTGGCGGGGACCTTGTTCTTCACGATCTCGCCGGAGGCGGCCAAGGACAAGGTCGTGCTCTACCTGCTGCTCACGATCACGCCGTTCGCGGTCGTTGCGCCAGCCCTCAGCCCGCTGCTCGACCGGGGCAGCTACGCAAGGCGCACGAGCATGGCGGTCGCATCGGTCGGCAGCGCCGTGCTGGTCCTCATGATGGCCCCTGACATCAAAGGGTTGCTCCTGTTCCCCGAGGCGTTCGGCGTTCTCGTGTTCTCGAAGCTCTACCTGGTCGCCAAGGCTGCACTCGTGCCGTCGATGACCGAAACGAAAGACGATCTCGCGAGTGCGAACGCGAAGCTTGCCGTGCTCGCCTCTCTTGCGGGCTTCGTGACCTCTCCCGTGGCTGTGGGCCTCCTACAGCTTGGGGCTCCCTGGGTGCTGCGGCTCGCGTTCGTCGTGTTCCTTCTGGGAGGCGTGGCCGCGGTGCGTCTTCCCAAGACCGTCGGCGTGGTTCTCGCCAAGCCTGCGGCGGCGACACCCGACGGCCAGCCCATCTTGGAACCACCGGTTCCTGGCAGGGGCCACTGGCCACAAGGAGCCGGACGCCCGCTCTATGAGCGGCCGCCCCCGACCGACCGCGAACGTCAGGTGCGGATCAACGTCGCTCGAGAGCGCCAACGGCTGGGGCTCCCGCTCTATGTTCCCGAGGTCGTGCTGGCGCTCGCGGCGATGTCGGTGATCAGGGGCGTGGTCGGCTTCCTCACTTTCTTCCTGGCGTTCGCACTGCGCAATCTCCACGCCGCGACATGGTGGTTCGGCTTCGTGCTCCTGACGAGCGCGATTGGTTCGCTGCTCGGCTCGCTTCTCGTGCCCATCCTTCGCAGGTACCTGTCCGAGCAGCAGCTGATCCTCTACTCGCTGATGCTGTCTGGTTTGATCGGCGTCGTCGTCGCGGTCCTGGGGTCTTTGTGGGCTCAGCCGCTGCTCACCTTCGCCATCGGCTTTGCGACCACCGCGGCGAAGCCGTCGTTCGACTCGATCGCGCAGCGGCACGTGCCCCCGGCACAGCTCGGGCGCGCCTTCGCCAGATTCGAGACACAGCTGCAGCTCGTCTGGGTGCTGTGCGCACTGTTGGCCGTGGTTGTCGGCTTCTCGCTGCAGGCCGGGGACGTCCTGATAGGCGTGACCTGCGCAGTCGCGGCTGGGTTCCACGTCTCGATGCGACGTGCCGTGTCTCAGAACCGCCTCGCTCAACCTCGAGCAGGCCAGGCCGACCTACCGGGCGCGCCGCTGAACTGAGCAGCACCCGCCCGCAGGCACGGGCTTGCCGTCCGCACGCACTGCATGCGCCGAGGTCGCTTCGAGAGGCACCTCGCCAGTCGCGGGAGACTGCCTTCGCGCAAGGTCAGCCCAGGCGCGTGCGGAGCTCTTCGAGTTGGTCGGAGAGGGCGGGCGGTAGCCGATCCTCGAACCGCGCGAAGTACCCGGTTATGGAGGGCAGCTCCGCCAGCCACTCGTCGCGGTCGACTCGCAGCAGCTCGGTCATGTCCTCCTCGGACACGTCCAACCCTTCGGTGTCGATGGTGCCTGGTGCCGGCAGATAGCCGATCGGAGTCTCGACGAGATCGCCGCGACCCGCGCAGCGCTCGAAGACCCACTCGAGCACCCGGGAGTTCTCCCCGAAGCCGGGCCACAGGAAGCGCCCGTCCGCGGCCTTCCGGAACCAGTTGACATAGAAGACCCGGGGCAGCTTCGCCTCATCGATCCGGTCCCGGAGCGACAGCCAGTGGGCCCAATAGTCGGCCATGTTGTAGCCGCAGAACGGCAGCATCGCGAACGGGTCGCGTCTCAGCTCGCCCACGGCGCCCGTGGCGGCGGCCGTAGTCTCCGAAGCCATGATCGAGCCCAGGAAGACGCCGTGCGTCCAGCCGAAAGCCTCGTGGACGAGCGGGACGACCGAGGCGCGCCTGCCGCCGAAAAGGATGGCCGAGATCGGAACGCCATTCGGGTCCTCCCACTCGGTGGCGATCGCCGGATCCTGGCTGGCTGGAACGGTGAAGCGTGAATTCGGGTGGGCTGCGGGCGTTGGCGTCTCTGGCGTCCACTCATTGCCCCGCCAGTCGGTGCAATGCGCCGGAGGCTCTGTGGTCAGGCCCTCCCACCAGACGTCACCGTCGTCGGTGAGCGCGGTGTTCGTGAAGATGCAGTTGGCCGCCAGTGTGAGCACCGCATTCGGGTTGGTCACCATGTTCGTGCCGGGCGCCACGCCGAAGAAACCGGCCTCCGGATTGATCGCCCGGAGCATCCCGTCCGGCCCGACCCTCATCCAGCAGATGTCGTCCCCGATCGTCTCGACCTTCCAGCCCGGCACCGTCGGGACGAGCATGGCGAGATTGGTCTTGCCGCAGGCCGAAGGGAAGGCCCCGGCCATGTAGCGGACCTCACCAGCAGGGGAGGTCAGCTTCAAGATCAGCATGTGCTCCGCGATCCAGCCTTCGTCGCGCCCAATCACCGACGCGATCCGCAGCGCAAAGCACTTCTTGCCCAATAGGGCGTTGCCCCCGTAGCCGGAACCGAACGACCAGATCTCACGCGTCTCGGGGAAGTGGCTGATGTAGATGTGCTCAGGGTTGCAGGGCCACGCCACGTCGTGCTGCCCGGCATCGAGAGGGGCACCGACCGAGTGCAGGCACGGGACGAACCCACCGTCATCGCCTATTAGCTCGAGTGCCCCCGCGCCCATCCTCGTCATGATGCGCATGTTCACGACCACATACGGCGAGTCGGTGATCTCGATGCCGACGTGCGCGATGGGAGATCCGAGCGGGCCCATGCAGAAAGGCACGACGTACATGGTCCGGCCCCGCATCGCCCCCCGGAACAACTCCGTCAGGGTCGCGCGCATCTCGTCGGGGTCAACCCAGTTGTTGTCAGGGCCAGCGTCCTTCGGATTCCTCGGGCAGACAAAGGTACGGTCCTCGATACGGGCAACGTCGGCCGGGTCCGAGTGGGCCCAGAAGCTGTTGGGGCGCTTTGCATCGGACAGCCTCGTGAATGTCCCGCGATCCACGAGCAGCCGGCAGAGCCGTCCGTACTCGTCAGCCGAACCGTCGCACCATTCGACCCGGTCGGGCTGGGTGAGGGCAGCGACCTCGTCCACCCAGTCAAGGAGCTTACGGATGCCAGTCTCTGCCATTGTGCGATAGTAGGCGAGCATTCGGCGTGCTCCCAAATCGCCCGGCCACGCCTGCCCGGCGGATCGCGCCACCGTTTGGCGAAGTAGCGTCCGGACTTATGTCAGGTACCAAAGGCGAAATCGCCGCGATCGAGAGTATCCGGCGTGGCCTGCCGCAACCACCCGACGGTGAGACCTGGATCGGCGACGATGCGGCGGTGGTTGCCGGGCCAGGGGGCGAGTTTCTGCTCCTCGCAGCCGACACCGTGGTCGAAGGCGTGCACTTCGACTTAGACCTCGTCGACGCGGCGGACGTGGGCTGGAAGGCGCTGGCTGTCAACGTGAGCGACATCGCTGCGATGGGTGGACGACCCCTGCATGTGCTCGTGACGGTCGTGGGCGCAAGTGCTGCCATGATCGACCCTCTGGTTCGCGGCCTCGCTGAGGCGGCAGCGGCCTACGAATGCGCCATCGTAGGCGGCGACCTCTCCTCAGGTCCGTGTCTTGTCGTCTCGGTGGCCGTCACCGGTACCACGGGGGATCGGGAAGCGATTCTTCGCTCCAATGCCCGCCCGGGCGACCTGTTGTTCGTTACCGGGGCCCTCGGCCGGTCGGCAGCGGGGCTCAGGGCCTTGCGAGCCCAGGCAGGCCGTGGCACGACAGCGCCGGCAGGTTTCACAGGGATGGCGCAACCCGCCTGCGTCCCGGCGGCGCCCCCGGAGCTTGCCGCCGCCTACCGGCGACCCGTCGCTCGCGTAGCCGAGGGACTGGCGGCTTCGACAGGCGGGGCGACGGCGATGATCGACGTCTCTGACGGGCTCGGGATCGATCTCGACCGCCTTGCGACTGCTTCGGGGGTCGGCGTCCTGCTCGACGCGGTCCCGACAGCGGAGGGGGCGACTCGTGACGACGCTCTGGCCGGCGGCGAGGATTACGAGCTTGTCTTCGCTGCCCGTGAGCCCGGCGTGGTCGCGAGGGCCTTCGAGGCCGCGAGTCTACGACCACCCATCCGGATAGGCGTGTGCGTGTCGGACCCAACGCTGCGGCGCATCGGTGACGAGCCCTTGCCTGCTTCGGGGTGGGAGCACGGCCTGCGCTGAGTGCGTGGCGCAGGGGAGCGTGTCGCTTTGGCGAGCGTGTGGCTCAGCTCGGGTGCTCGGCGAGGACCCGCTTGCCGAGCGTGTGGCTCAGGCCGGGCGTTCGGCGAGGATCCGCCGCGGCGGCTTGACGACCCTGCCCGCACGGATGCATGAGGTGCACACGTTCAGGTGGGTCGGGGTCCCGTTCACCAGCGCGCGAACACGCTGGATGTTCGGGTCCCACCGGCGCTTCGTGCGCCGATGGGAGTGGGACACGTTCATCCCGAAGCCCGGGTGCTTCCCACAGATCTCGCATACGGCTGCCACGTTGACGCGTTCCTCGAGAGAGAGTTCCTGCAGATGGACGAAGGGTGACGTTAGCATCCATTGGAATGGCGCCGTGCGAGACTGACCTGCGACCACCGGTTCCGCCAGGCCGCGTTGCGAACCTGTGACCGGTCAGCCCGCAGAAGCCGATCTCGCCGCCGGTCTGACTCCCGAGCGCCTCGTGAAGGTCATGCACGCCTTTTCCGAGGGCTTGGAGCGCCACCGTAGCGTCGTGAACCGGCTGAACGTCTATCCGGTTCCCGACGGCGACACGGGCACGAACATGGCTCTCACTGTCGAGAGCGTGGTCAAAGCTCTGGACGGCCTCGACCTCGAGACTGCGGACGGCGGTGCGATGGGCGCCGCATGCCGGGCCATCGCCAGCGGGTCGCTCATGGGGGCACGAGGCAACTCGGGAGTCATCCTCTGTCAGATCCTCCGCGGCATCTCGGGCACGTTCGCTCCCTGCCAAGTGGTCGGGGCACACGAGGCCGCTGTCGCCCTCTCAGAGGGCAGCGCGGCGGCGCGGGCCGGGGTCATGCGCCCCGTCGAAGGCACGATGCTGACCGTCGCCGCCGACGCGGCGGCAGCAGCCCGGCAGGTCGACGAGAGCACCGGTGGGGACCTGCTGGCGGTGTTCGAGGCGGCGAGGGAAGCCGCCGTCTCGTCGCTGTGGCGCACTCCCGAGCTGTTGCCGGTGCTCGCGCAGGCCGGTGTGGTCGACGCAGGGGGGGCGGGCCTCGTGCTGATGTACGACGCCTTCCTGCACGTGCTCGACGGGCGGCCCATCGTCGATCGCCTGCCTCTGCCTCCCGAGGTCGCCGACAAGGTCGCCCGTGGCTTTGCAGGTAACCCCTCCACCCAGAGCGCAGGTGGCTTCGCCGGCTCGAGCCGCGGCGCGGCCGGGCAGGGCGCATCAGATCACGACGGCCCGAGGGTCCGGTCCACAGGCTCGGCCAACGGCGAAGCTGCGGGTGGGGCAGGCGTGCGTTACGAGGTCATGTACTTCCTCGAGGCTCCCGACGAGACGCTCGGGGCGTTCAAGAGCGTCTGGGCGGGTATCGGTGACTCCATCGTCGTCGTCGGCGGCGACGGCCTGTGGAACTGCCACATACACACCGACGACATCGGGGCGGCACTCGAAGCGGCACTCGACGTGGGGCGGCCGCGCGACATACGCGTCACTGACCTGCTCGACCAGGTTGAGGAGGAGTCGTGGGTGCGCCGCGCGGCCGAGCTCGACACCGGTGCGGCGCCGAGTGCCGAGGAGCCTGCGCCGGTGACCTCAGTCGTCGCCGTGGCAACGGGCGACGGGATCCGTCGTATCTTCTACTCGCTCGGTGTCCACCACATCGTGGCCGGGGGGCAGTCGATGAACCCGTCCACTGCACAGATCCTCGAGGTTGTCGAGTCCGTCCCGGGTGCCGAGGTCGTGATCCTCCCCAACAACAACAACATCGTGGCTGTGGCCGAACAGGCCTGCGAGCTGTCGCGCAGGCCGGCGTTCGTCGTCGGTACCTCCGGCATCCAGGAGGGCTTTGCCGCGCTCCTCGAGTACGACCCTGAGGCCACCGGCGAGGAGAACGCAACCGCGATGCAGGCGGCCGCCGGCCGGGTGCGCGCGGGGGAGGTGACTCGAGCAGTCCGCGCGAGTGACTCGGCGGCCGGCCGTGTTGAGGCCGGGGACTGGATCGGGCTCTCGCGCAGCGGGATCGAGTCGGTCGCCGGAACACTCCCGGAGGCCACCTGCGGCCTTCTCGCCAAGCTGCTCGGTGACGGCGACGAGATCGTGACCCTGATCGAGGGAGCGGGCGCGACCTCGGCCGATACCCGGCGAGTCACCGAGTGGCTGCACGAGCATTGGCCGGGCATCTCCCTGGAGCTGCACCGCGGGGGCCAACCGCTCTACCCGTTCCTCGTCTCGGTCGAGTGAGCGGAGCGGCGGGAGGCCGCACGTTGCGGTTTCTCGGGAACAAGGGCGTGATCGAGCTGCGCAGCGTCAAAGCGCGCAAAGCCGAGGGCCTCGAGTCGATGGGCATCGGAACCGTGCTGGACCTGCTGATGCACTACCCACGTCGCTACATCGACCGCCGGCGTCAGTCCGAGATCGCCGCGCTCGCCGAGGACGAGGAGGCGATGGTGACTGCGACGGTGCGACGTGTGTCGACTCGCCGCACGAGCCGCGGCAAGCCGGTGGTGCAAGCTGTCGTCGAGGACGCTACTGGGCAGCTCACCGTCGTGTTCTTCAACCAGCCCTGGCGGGCCCGCCAATTGGCGATCGGCTTGGAGGTCGTCGTCTTCGGGCGCACCGAGATCTACCGGGGCGGCCGCCAGATGACCAACCCGGTCGTGGACCTGGTTGGCGATCAGACGGGTCGTCTCGTGCCCGTGTACCCGCAGTCGGGAAAGGCCAAGATCGGCTCCAGCGCGATCGCTGCGTACGTGGCCGAGGCACTGGAACGCACGGGGCGACTGGCGGAGGTCCTGTCGTCGCAGGTCATCGACGAGTTGGGCCTGGTCGGACGCACGGAGGCCTTCCGGGCGATCCACGCTCCGGAGAGCTTCGAGGAACGTGACAGTGCCCGACGCCGCCTGGCCTTCGACGAGCTGCTGAGGCTCCAGCTCGTCCTCGTCATGAAGAAACGCGCGGCTGCCACCCAAGCCCCCGGGATCGCTCACGTCGTCACGCCGGGCTTGGGCGAGGCGAGCCTCGTCGACGAATTCCTCGGGCGCCTGCCATTCCAGCTGACCCGCGCCCAACGCAGGGCGGTCCGGGAGGTGGCCGCTGATCTCGCCGCTTCGCACCCGATGCACCGTCTCCTGCAGGGCGACGTCGGCTCCGGCAAGACCGTCGTGGCGCTGGCGACACTGCTTTACGGCGTGCAAGGCGGCCACCAGGGCGCCCTCATGGTCCCGACCGAAGTGCTCGCCGAGCAGCACTACCTTGCCGCTCGCAACTTCCTGGCCGGATTGGAGGTCACAGACAGCGCCCGCATAGGAGGGGCGCGTCCGCTCGAGGTCGCACTGCTCACGAACCGGACCAGCGGGGGCGAACGGGCGAAGATCCAAGCCGATCTGTTGGACGGGAGCCTGGACCTCGTCGTTGGCACGCACGCCCTGTTGACCGACAACATCCGTTTCCGCTCGCTCGGAGTCGTGGTGATCGACGAGCAGCACCGATTCGGCGTCGAGCAGCGGGCGGCACTGAGGGAGAAGGGCCCCGCGACCATCGCCGGCGATAGCACCGGAGCGGGTGAAGGCCCAAGTGGGACGTCCGAGGCCGAGCAGGGCTCCCGGCACCCTGACGTGCTCGTGATGACCGCAACCCCAATCCCGCGCACCGCCGCGATGACGGTCTACGGCGACCTCGACCAGACCGTCCTGGACGAGCTGCCGGTCGGGCGAACGCCGGTGACCACCGCTTGGCTCAACGGGCCCGACGAGTACGCCTCTGCGTGGAAGCGGGTGCGCAAGGAGATCGCGGCAGGCCATCAGGCCTATGTCATCTGCCCGCTCGTGGGAGGGGGACAACCCGAGGACGAGGAGCCAGAACCCCTGCAGGCGGCGCCCAAGCCCGGGGACTACGGGACCGAGGACTACGCGCCCGAGGACTACGCGCCCGAGGACTACGGGCCCGAACCTTATGGCGAGGTCGGGCGCGTCCTGATCCCGACGCTGCCGATCCTCGGCCTCGGCCTCGGCCTCGGGGCCGAGGAGACCCCCAAGCAACCACCGAAATCGGCGGTGGAGGAGTACGCGCGGCTTTCCTCCGGCGAGCTCGCCGGGTTCGCTGTCGGGCTGCTCCACGGGCAGCTTGCCTCGAAGGAGAAGGAGCTCACGATGGCCGCTTTCCGGAGCGGCCAGCTTCAGGTGCTCGTTGCCACGACGGTCATAGAGGTCGGCGTCGACGTGGCGAACGCGACCGTGATGGTGATCGAGGACGCGGACCGCTTCGGCATTGCCCAGCTCCATCAGCTCCGGGGCAGGGTCGGCCGCGGAGCTGACAAGTCGTGGTGCTACCTCTTGGCCGAGGCCGTGTCCGATGGGGCGGCAAGGCGCCTGCGCGCTCTCGAGGCTTCCAGCGACGGGTTCGAGCTGGCAGAGGTCGACCTCGAGCTTCGGGGCGAGGGCACCGTCTTCGGGATACGGCAGAAGGGCAGGAGCGATCTGCGCCTCGCGTCGCTTCGCCGGGACAAGTCTCTGGTCAGGGCGGCCCGGCGGGTGGCCGAGGCGATTGTCGACGAGGACCCGACTCTCGAGGCGCACCCGCTGCTCGCAGACGAGGTCCACTTGTTCGTGGCCGAGGAGTCGGAGGAATTCGTCCTGAAAGGCTGAGACGGAGAACGAGCATCCGGCGCGACCTTGAGCACTCGCTGACCGTTGCGGCTCTACCGTAAGCACATGCGCGTGATCGGCGGCACCGCGAAGAGGCGCCAGCTGCGCGCTCCCGGCGTGCCAGGCCTGAGGCCGACGAGCGATCGGGTGCGCGAAGCGATATTCGACATTCTCGCCAGCCTCGGGGCCGTCGAAGGCGCGTCGGTGCTCGACGCGTACGCCGGAAGTGGTGCCCTCGGCATCGAGGCGCTGTCTCGTGGAGCCGGGTCGGTGTGTCTCGTAGAGGCCGACCGCCGGGCGGTCGCCGCCATCCGCGCCAACCTCGACTCGACCGGGTTCGGCTCGTCGCCGGCCGTGCGCGTCGTGCGGGCGGAGGTCCTTGAATTCCTCGCCCGGGAGCCCGGCACGCGCTATGACCTCGCGCTGATCGATCCGCCGTACTCCTTCGACGACTGGCTTTCGCTGCTCGGGTTGCTGCAAGCGGACCTTGCAGTCCTGGAGTCGTCCGCTCCTGTCGCGCTCCCCACCTCGTTCCTGGTCCGCCGCGAGTACCGCTATGGCGGTACGCTCGTCACGCTGGTCGAAGCCCGCGGGCTCGGCCGTCACGATCCCCGAACCACCGAGAAGGACACCGTGTGACCATCGCTTTGTTCCCCGGCTCGTTCGATCCGTTCCACAACGGGCACCTCGAGGTCGCGGAGCGCGCCTCCAGGCTGTTCGACGCCCTCGTCGTGGCCGTGGTCACGAACCCGCAGAAGGGCGAGCCCCTTCTTGACGTGTCAGAGCGCGAAGCGATGATCGCCGAGTCCCTGGCCCACTTGGACTCGATCCGGATCGTGTCGATGTCAGTCCTGGTCGTCGAGGTAGCCCTCGAGGTCGGGGCGAACGTCATCGTCAAAGGCCTGCGTGCGGTCTCCGACTTCGAGAACGAACTGCAGATGGCGCAGATGAACCAGCACCTCTCGGGCATCGAGACGCTGTTCTTGCCGACGAGCTCGTCGCACTCGTTCGTTGCGTCGAGGCTCATCCGTGAAGTCGTTCGCTATGGAGGCGACGTGAGCGAGTTCGTACCACCCCCCGTTGCCAGGCGGTTGAAGGAGCTGCGGCCATGACCGACGTCCACGAAAACGAAGTTTCCGAGCCCGGAGCCGGCGCTCAGCCGGTTGCCGAACCGGGCGGCGCGGAGGACCTCCTCGAGGAGCTCATCGAGATCATCACCTCCGCGAAGTCGATGCCACTATCGTCGTCCGCGATCGTCACCAGGGACGAGGTGCTCGATCTGCTCGAGGCGATCCGTGACGAGCTGCCCGAGGAGCTCCGCCGGGCTCGCCGGATGCTCAAGGACCACGAAGAGCTGCTTGTTGCCGCTAAACGGGAGGCGGCCGACATAGTCAGCGACGGCAGGGTCCAGTCCGAGCGAATGGTTCAGCGGACAGAGATCGTCCGCCAGGCCGAGCACCGGGCGGTACGAATCGTCGAGGATGCCGAGGCCGAAGCACGCCAGATGCGGCACGAGGCCGAGGACTACGTCGACCAGAAGCTCGCCGGCTTCGAGATCGTGCTCGACCGGACGCTCAAGACGGTGCGGGCCGGCCGCGAACGGCTGGCCTCGGTGCCGGCGCCCCAGCCCCAGCCCGGCGACGAGGCGCAGGGCGAGCTCGGCGATGCCTGGCTCTCGGGGGAGGGGCTGTTCGACCAGGATCTGGAGTGACCAGGAACGGCCGCGGCGGACGCTTTGTCGTCGGGGTGGCTGTGTTGCGCAAGCATCCAGGCACACGGCGGCGGCTGAAGATCACCGGCCCGATCGCCGAGCTCGAGGTGAGCCATTCCCGCGTGCAGACGGGTTCCGCCGTCGATGTGGACGTGGTGATCGAGTCGGCACTCGGTGGTGTCGTCGTGACCGGCACCGTCTCGGCTGGTTGGGAGGGCGAGTGCGGTCGGTGCCTCGAGCCGGCGACGGGCCAGCTCGTCGCTCGGGTCCGCGAGCTCTACACCGACGAGGCGGAGCCCGAGCTGGGGTACTCGATGACCGATGACTGGCTCGACCTCGAGCCCCTTGCTCACGATGCCTGTATCCTCGAGCTGCCGCTTGCGCCGCTCTGTGGGCCCGATTGCCTCGGGCTGTGTCCCGAGTGCGGCGTGAACCGCAACCGCGAGACCTGCACCTGCACGGAGAAGACCGACCTGCGATGGGCCGGCCTTGCCGGACTTGGTGCACTCGAAGCGACACCCGAGTGGAGAAAGTGACGATGGCAGTCCCCAAGAAGAAGACCTCGAAGTCGAAGAGCCGAAGTCGGCGAGCATCGGCCTGGACGCTGAGCGCGCCCTCGCGCAGCCTCTGCCCTCAGTGCAACCGGGCGAAGCAGCCGCACGTGGTTTGTCCGCACTGCGGGTGGTACAAGGGTCGCCAGGCGGTCGAGGTCGACTGACCGCCGTGGCGCCGACCACTACAGCGGGTGTCGCGTCGTCATCTGTCCCCTTGTTGCCGGTCGCAGTTGACGCCATGGGCGGGGACCATGCCCCGGCCGAGATCGTCGCCGGGGCCCGGCGCGCGGCCGAAGACCTCGGGATCCCCGTCGTGCTGGTCGGTCCAACCGACGGCTCGCTGGGCGACACCGGCGACCTGGAGGTACTGCCGGCTTCCGAGGTCATCGCGATGAATGACGACCCGGCCCAAAGTGTCCGGACAAAGAGGGACTCGACGCTGGTGCGCGCCGCGGAGGCAGTGCGCGACGGCCGGGCGTCCGCGATGGTGAGCGCCGGCAACACGGGAGCCACAATGGCCAGTGCCCTGTTGCGCATGGGCCGGCTGCCGGGCGTCGCCCGTCCGGCCATCGCGGCGCTGATCCCGGCGGTCAGTGGGCGCCCGGCGGTTCTCGTCGATGCCGGTGCCAATGCCGACTGCCATGCCGAGTGGCTGGTCCAGTTCGCTCAGATGGGGTCCGCCTTCATGACCCGGAGGTTCGGCATCCTCGCGCCGAAGGTCGCGCTGTTGTCCATCGGGGAGGAGTCCACCAAAGGCAACCAGCTCGCCAAGGAGGCGCACGCGCTGCTGGCGGCCGGGGTCGGAGTTGACTTCGTGGGTAACGTGGAAGGCCGGGACCTGCTCGACGGCAACGTCGATGTGATCGTGACCGACGGTTTCACCGGCAATGTCGCGCTCGAAATCGCTCGAGGGAGCATTGCGGGCCCTGTTCGGCGTTCTCGGCCGCGTGATCAGCGCGTCAGCGGAGACTCGTGCCGCGGGCGACGTGCTCGGCCCAGGGCTGCTTGTCTACGCACAACGGCTCGACCCGGAGGAGACCGGCGGAGCGATGCTGCTCGGCGTGGACGGGGTGTGCGTCATAAGCCACGGGAGCTCTTCCGCTAGGGCGATCCTGAATGCGGTGCGTGTCGCCCACGAAGCGGCGAGCGGCGACTTGGTGGGATCGCTGCGCGAGGCGGTTGCGGTGGCCTGAGCGCCCGCGTCGGCCAGAGCGGCGTGCTTGCGGGAGCGGCGGCGGCCTCGACGGCGGCCTGGACAACGGGCGAGATCGTCCTACAGGCTTTAGCATGGTGTGAAGGCAAGACGAAGGAGCCCAAGTGGCCGACACGACCGGTGCGATCATGAGCCGCGACGAGGTGCTCGAGCTCGTCCGATCCCAGCTCGCGGAGATCCTCGAGATCGACATCTCGGAGATCAGCGAATCCTCTTCGTTCGCCGACGACCTCAACGCGGACTCGCTCGCTCTGATCGAGCTGGTCGAGGCCCTCGAGGAGGAGCTCAGTGACCGGTTGCCGGGCTTCCGCATCGACGACGAGGATCTCGAGGACCTGCGTACTGTGCGTGACGCGGTGGACTACGTGAGCGAGAAGGTCGAGGCGGCCTGATCAATCCGACAGGCGAGCCTCAGCCAAACAGCGGCAGGCTGCGCCGAGCGCTTTGTGAGTATCCCGTCGACGACGACTTGCTGCACCAGGCGCTGTCCCACCGTTCGTACTGCTCGGAGTGGGGCGGCCGCCCCTCCAACGAGCGCCTCGAGCTTCTCGGCGACGCCGTCTTGGGCCTCGTGGTCACTGACCACCTGTACCGAGCCTTTCCGGACCTGCCCGAAGGAGACCTCACGCGGCTGCGCGCGTCGGTCGTGAGCACCACGGCGCTGGCGCCGGTCGCCACAGAGCTCGGTGTGGGCGAGGCGGTCCTCCTCGGCAAGGGAGAGGAGACTTCGGGCGGCCGTGCCAAGGAGTCGATCCTCGCCGACTGCCTCGAGGCGATCATCGCGGCCGTCTACCTCTCTCTCGGGCTCACGGCTGCGACGAGCTTCGTCGTCGGCCTGCTGGAGGAATCGATCGCTTGCATCGCCGCCGAGGGCCGACTTGGCGACCCGAAGAACCGCCTACAGGAGCTGGCGGCGCGGCTCGACCTCGATCCTCCGTCGTACAAGGTGACCGACAAGGGCCCGGAACACGCCAAGGTGTTCTTCGCCGAGGTGACCGTGGGCGGAGAGGTCCTGGGGCGCGGCACGGGTCTTTCCAGGAAGCTCGCCGAGCGTGTCGCGGCGGCGGCCGCGCTCGAGATCATCACGGCTCGCCAACGCGACGACCCCGGCGCGTAGGTGCCCGAGCTTCCCGAAGTCGAGACGGTTCGCCGGGGGCTCGAAGGTGCCGTCGTCGGGCGCCGTATCGCCGAGGTCCAGGTGCTGGGGCGCCGCACCGTCCGGCGCCAATCGCCGGCGGAGCTGACGATCCGTCTCGTCGGGCGCAGCTTCACCGCAGCTGGGCGCCGTGGCAAGTTCCTGCTTCTGTCGCTCGACGATGACGCTGTGCTGGTCGTCCATTTGCGCATGAGCGGCCAGCTGCTTCACCTCGGCGGACCCCAACGCCCGCCCATCGCCGCGCACACCCATGTTGTGCTGGTGCTCGGGGACGGGACCGAGCTGCGCTTCATCGACCCGAGGACCTTCGGGGAATGGTTCGTCTCCTCCGACATCGACAGCCGCGGCCTCCCGGCCGAGCTTGCGCATCTCGGTCGCGACCCGCTGTTGGAGGGACTTCCGACCGCCTACCTCGCCGCTCACCTCGCCGGCCGGCGAGCCCCGCTCAAGGCCCTGCTCACCGATCAGCGGATCGTCGCCGGCATCGGGAGCCTCTACGCGGACGAGATCTGCTTTCGGGCAAAGCTCCGGCCTGACCGCTCAGGCGGTTCCTTGACGGCTCCTGAGTCCGCCTCCCTCGCCGAGTCCGCCCGGGCGGTGCTCCGCGAAGCGGTGCGGTCGCGGGGGTCATCGTTGCGGGACCTGAGCTACCGCGACCTCGCGGGCAGTTTCGGGTCCTATCAGGACCGCCACGCTGTCTACGACCGAGCGGGGGAGCCGTGCCCGCGCTGTGGGAACCGGGTCGTGCGGCTCAAGATCGGTGCGCGCTCGGCGTACTGCTGCGAGGGCTGCCAGCTTTGAGCGCCCGGCGACCGCCGCGGGCCGAGGTGTTCTGCCAATGCCCGAAGTCCTGCCTCGCCACGGATAACGTGATCCCAACGTGTTCTTGAAAACGCTGACTCTCAAGGGATTCAAGTCGTTCGCCGACCCGACCACGATCGAGCTGGAGCCCGGCATCACCGTGGTTGTGGGCCCGAACGGTTCCGGCAAGTCGAACGTGGTGGACGCCGTGGCCTGGGTGCTCGGTGCCCAGGGGCCCAAGGTCGTCCGCTCCACGAAGATGGACGACGTAATCTTCGCCGGCACCTCCAGGCGGCCCGCCCTCGGCCGTGCCGAAGTCTCGCTCACGATCGACAACGCCTCGAGACGCCTCCCGGTGGAGGTCGCGGAGGTCACGATCACAAGGACGCTGTTTCGGACCGGCGAGAGTGAGTACGCGCTCAACGGGGCGCCATGCCGGTTGCTCGACATACAGGAGCTTCTTTCCGACGCAGGCGTTGGCCGCCAGCAGCACGTGATCGTCAGCCAGGGCCAACTCGACTCGGTGCTCCAGGCCCGCCCGGAGGACCGGCGCATGGTGATCGAGGAGGCCGCCGGGGTTCTCAAGTTCCGCCGTCGCCGCGAGCGGGCCGAGCGTCGCCTCGAGTCCAGCGAACAGAACCTCCTTCGGTTGCAGGACCTGCAGCGAGAGGTGCGCCGCCAGCTCCGACCGCTCGAGCGTCAGGCCGAGGCGGCCCGCCTGCACGACGGGCTCGTCGCCGAGTTGCGAGCGCTCCGGCTGCATCTGGCGGGTCGTGAGCTCGGCTCGCTCGAACGGCGCCTCCTGGGCGCCGAGCGTTCGCATGCCGAGCACACCGGGCAGGAGGTCACCCAGCGCAACGAGCTGGCGCGTCTCGACGACTTGACTGCCGCGACGGAGTCGGCGCTCACCGAATTGCAGGCCTGGGACGGAGCGGACCTGCTCGGGCGAGCTGAGCGGCTGCTCGAGCGTCAGCGCGGAATGGTGAATGTTATTTCCGAGCGGCGCCGCACCATCGCCGGCTCGCTCGAGGCTGTGACGGAGGCGGATGTCGTCTCCTCACTCGAGGCCGAGTCGTCCCGTCTCGCAACGGACCTGGCCGCTGCCGAGGCGGCCGCGGAGTTGCTCGTGCCCGAACGCGAGACGCTCGAAATCCTCGAGGCCGAGCTGGGGCGCGACGAGGCGAAGTTCGAGGCCGTTGCCGGCTCGGACGGTGTTGCGGACGCCCCCGGCCAGGTGGGCCCCGCGGACGCGCCCGGCACTACCGGGCCGTTGGACTCTCGCATTGCCCGGCAAGAACACGACGCGGCACGCGCCCGGTTGTCGACCGCCCGGGAGGCGGTGGCCCGACTGGCCGAGCGCGTTGCCAGTTCTGATCGCATGCGCGAGGAGCACGAGCTTCGCCTGGCGGAGCTGGTGGTGGCGCTCGAGGCGTCCAAGGCCGACGACGAGCGGCTCCGGGCCGAGCACGAACGGCTTGTGGCGGCGGAACAGGCTGCCGAGGCACGTGAACAGGAGAGCGAGTCGCGCGCACGCAAGGCGACGGATCATTCGCACGTGCTCGAGGCCCGTGCCGAGGCATTGCAAGCAGCGCTCGACGAGACGCGGGCGCGCGCCGGCGTCGAGCGCCTCGCCGGTCTGCCGGGCGTCCTCGGAACGCTCGCGGATGTGGTCGACATCGACGATGGGTGCGAGCGGGGCTTCGAGGCGGCCGTCGAGGATGTTCTTGGCACTGTCGTCGTGGACGGGACGAACGCGGCGCGTGAAGCGTTGCGTCACCTGCACGAGGCCGGCCTCCACGGTGGCGTGCTGCCGACCGGTGGGTCGCTGGTGAGCTTGCCGTTGTCAGAGCCGCCGCCTGCACGGCTTTCGGGCAGGGCGGAGCTGCTGCGTGATCGGGTCAGGTCAGAGGCCCGTGGTGTCGGCGCCGTGCTCGACCAGCTCCTTGCTGGCGTCTTGCTCTGCCGTGGCGGGCTCGTCGAAGCGCTTCGGCTCGCCGAAGAGCTGCCCGGCAACACGATCGTGACGACCGAAGGCGACCGTTTCTCGGCGCGGGGATGGCGGATCGGGGCAGCGCGCTCGGGGGCGACCCGCGCCGCGCTCGACGCGGTCCGGCGCGACGCCGAGTCCGCGACCGGGCTAGCACGCACGGCGACGTCCGAGGCAGAGGTCGATCGCGAGGTGCTTGCCACGGCTCGCGCGGCAAGCACCGAAGCCGCCAGGCGCCTTGACAACGCCGTCGCTACGCGCACCCAGGTGCAGGCCGCCCAGGCGCAGTTGGCCCAGCGCCTCGTGCGGCTCGAAGCCGAGCGTAGCGACGCGTCGTCGGCCCACGAGGCTGCTTTGAGGCTGCTCACGGCAACCCAGGCAGAGCTCGCCCTGCGCGAGGCCGAGCTTGCCAAGGCAGAAGGGGCGGAGCTCGAAGCCATCGCCGTCGCGGAGGAGGCGGCCAGAGCCCGCAAGGCGCTTGACGACCGTGCTCGTTCGCTGGCCGCTTTGAGGGCGGAGATCGCAATACGTGTCGCGGGGCTCGAAGAACGGAGGACATTGCTCGCCACCCGGCGTGACGAGGTCGAACGACGGCTCGCCGGGCTCGACGCGGCTCGTTCGGATGCCGCCGCCCGGAGGGAGTCGCTCGAGGCTGCCGGGCTCGCACTCGAACGCCTCGCGGATGAGCTCACCCGCCTCGGAGGCGAGCTCACAGCGGCACGGGACCGCCTGCGCACCGAGCGCGCAGACCATGAGCTGGCGGTCGCCAGCACCGCCGATCGCCTGCGCCAGTTGCGAGACGAACGCACCGCCACCGAGCGCTCTCTCACGGCGGCACACGAGCTTCTGCAGCGGGTCGAGCTGGAACGCGCTGAGGCGAGGCTCCGGCTGGAGACGGCCGTCGAGGCACTGCGCCGGGAGCTCGAGTGCGAGCCGGAAGAGGCCATCGCGGCGCCGTGCCCCGAGCTGCCGCCCGGGATTCCCGCACAGGCCCGCGTTCGCGAGCTCGATCGCGAGCTCCGGCTGATGGGCCCGGTGAACCCCCTGGCGCTCGAGGAGCTCGCCGCGCTCGAGGAGCGGGACCGGTTTCTCGCCGAGCAGCTTGAGGACGTCCGGCGCGCTCGCCGGGAGCTCGGGCGGGTTATCCGCGCTGTCGACGAGGAGATCGTGGGCATGTTCACCCAGGCGTTCGCGGATGTCGCTCGGCATTTCGAGATCCTGTTCTCGATGCTGTTCCCCGGTGGGACCGGCCGCCTGAGTCTGGTCGAGCCGGACGACCTGCTCTCGACCGGGATCGAGATCGAGGCCCGGCCGGCGGGCCGCAACGTCCGGAGGCTGTCGCTGCTGTCGGGAGGCGAGCGGTCGCTGGTGGCCCTCGCGTTCCTCTTCGCCGTGTTCCGCAGCCGGCCGTCGCCGTTCTATGTGATGGACGAGGTCGAGGCGGCGCTGGACGACGTGAACCTTCACCGGTTCCTGGACCTCGTTGACGAGTTCCGTGCTGACGCTCAGCTGATCGTCGTGAGCCACCAGAAACGGACCATGGAGGCAGCAGACGTCCTCTACGGCGTGACCATGCAGGCGGGCGGGGCGTCGAAGGTCGTGAGCGAGCGGATGGGGAAAGCGCCGGTTCGCAGCGCCGCCCTCGAGTAGCAACGAGGCGGTTGTAGTCGGCCACGGCGAACAGGGCGCCTCGCGGCAAGCGGGTCGCCGACCGGTAGTCTGCGCACGTCATGACCCTCGTGATCGTCCTCGTCGCCCTCGCGGTCGTGCTGCTCGCCTCCGGCGGGCTCGTAGCCGGGACGCGCAGACACCGCCGCAGCCCGGCACTCCCAACCGATGGCGCCGCCCCTCAGCCGTTCACTGTGCCGCCGGTCAGCGCCGCGCCGCAGCCGGAGACGTCTCAGGTGCTCGGCGAACAACCCGGTCGTCCGGTGCTGAGGGACCGGCTCGGACGCGCCCGAGGACTGCTGACTGGATACTTCGATCAGGTCCGCGGCCGGAAGGGCATCGACGAAGCGACCTTCGAGGAGCTCGAGGAGGCGCTCATCCTCGCCGATGTGGGTGTCACGACCACGGCGCGGGTCCTAGGGGATCTTCGGGCAAAGTTGAGCACCGGTGTCCTTTCCGCCACCGACCCCCCCGCTCTCCTCCAGGCGCTTCAGGACGATCTCATCTCGATGTTCGATGGCGACGTCGGCTCGCTTGGCTTCGCGGACGGCGACGGGCCGACCGTGTGGCTCTTCGTCGGCGTGAACGGGGTTGGCAAGACCACAACGATTGGGAAGCTCGCCTTGCGGGAGGTGCAAGCCGGCCGGGGGGTTGTCCTGGCGGCCGCTGACACGTTTCGGGCGGCTGCTGGAGAGCAGCTCGAGTCCTGGGCCGAGCGCGCCGGTGCGCGCATCGTCAGGGGCTCGGACGGCGCGGACCCTTCTTCGGTCATCTTCGACGCTGTTCAGCACGCAGCCTCCCGGGGGGCGGGACTCGTCCTGGCTGACACCGCCGGTCGTCTGCACACCAAGGTGAACCTGATGGAGGAGCTGCGCAAGGTGCGCCGGGTGGCCGAGCGACCCCCGGGCCAGCTGACCGAGGTGCTTCTCGTGCTCGATGCCACGACCGGCCAGAACGGGGTCGTCCAGGCGCGCCAGTTCGCCGAGGCGGTCGGCGTGACGGGAATTGTTCTCACCAAGCTCGACGGCACGGCCAAAGGTGGCGTGGTGCTCGCGATCCGATCCGAGCTCGGACTGCCGATCAAGCTCGTCGGGGTCGGTGAGGGTTTGGCGGACCTTGTGCCGTTCGATCCGGCCGAGTTCGTCTCGGCGCTGTTCGGCTGACACCGACGCATTCGTCGTCCTCGGTGCCCGGGTCGTCGCCCGACTAACCTGAGCTAGCCCATGTTTGACACCTTGACCGATCGTTTCGACGCAATCTTCACGCGCCTTCGCGGCCGCGGTCGACTGGGCGACGCCGAGGTTGTCGAGGTTCTCCGCGAAATCCGAGTCGCCCTTCTCGAGGCTGACGTCAACCTCGCTGTCGCCCGGGACCTCATCGAACGGATCCGCGCCCGCTGCACCGGTGCCGAGCTCGCCAGGTATCTCACCCCTGCCCAACAGGTGATCAAGGTAGTCAACGAGGAGCTCACGGCCACCTTGGGCGGTGAGGCGCTGAAGATCAGCTACGCGTCGAAGCCCCCGACTGTCGTGCTGCTCGCGGGCCTTCAAGGTTCCGGCAAGACGACCGCCTCCGCCAAGCTGGCCCGCTGGTTCCGCCAGCAGGGTCGGCATCCCTATCTGATCGGCGCCGACCTGCAACGCCCAGCAGCCGTCGAACAGTTACGGGTGCTCGGGGCCGAGATCGGCGTCGGCGTCTTCTCTGAGCCGACCGATCCCGTTGCCGTCGCCCGCCACGGCCTGCTCGAGGCGGAGCGCCTTGGGCGTGATGTCGTCATCGTCGACACCGCCGGCCGTCTCGCCATCGACCAGGAGTTGATGGACGAGGTGCGGTGCGTGTCGGCGACAGTGCACCCGAACTACACGTTTTTTGTCGTCGACGCGATGACGGGTCAGGATGCCGTTCGGACCGCTGAGGCCTTCCACCAGGCATTACAGCTCGACGGCATCATCTTGACGAAGGTTGACGGAGACGCGCGCGGCGGCGCCGCCCTCTCGGTCAAGCAGGTCGTGGGACGGCCGATCGCGTTCCTGTCCACTGGAGAACGGGTCGCCGACTTCGAGACGTTCCACCCTGACCGCCTCGCCAGCCGGATCCTCGGGATGGGCGACGTGCTCAGTCTCATCGAGAAGGCCGAGCGCGAGTACGACGGTGAAACCGCCGGCCAAGCCTTTGAACGGCTCCAGGCAGGGACGTTCACCCTCGACGACTTCCTCGATCAGCTCCGCCAGCTGAAGAAGATGGGCCCACTCACGGGCCTGCTGTCGCTGATGCCCGGCGTCCCCAAGGAGATGCGCGACGCTAAGGTCGACGACCGCGACGTCGGCAAGATCGAGGCGATCATCTGCTCGATGACACCCCTCGAACGCAGCGACCCGACGGTGTTGGACGGCGCGCGCCGGCTCAGGATCGCGCACGGAAGTGGCACGTCCACGACCGAGGTCAACAATCTCCTGCGGCAGTTCAGGGAGATGCAGAAGATGATGCGGGGCGTTGGGCCGATGGCCAAGCTCGCAGGCGGCGGGCGGCCCGGCAAACCCTCCAAGTCGAGCAAGGGCAACCGGAAGAAGGCCAAGGGCGGTCGTGTCACCCCATCCTCGAGGGGGCTCGGCCCGGCCCGCTAATCGTCTCCACCACGAAAGAAGGAAGAAACCCCGTGACCGTCAAGCTCCGCCTCATGCGCATGGGCAAGAAGAAGCAGCCCACCTACCGCGTCGTCGTGGCCGACAGCCGTTCGCCTCGCGATGGACGGTTCATCGAGGCCGTCGGCACCTACGCGCCCCGTATGGAACCGTCCACGATCGAGATCGACAACGCCCGGGTCCTGGGCTGGCTGGCCAAGGGCGCTCAACCCACCGAGACCGTGCGCAAGCTGCTCGTGATCTCGGGAGCCTGGGAGCAGTTCGAGTCGAACCGCCCCCCCAAGCAGGTCTCCGAGCGCTACGCACGCCCAGGCCGCTCCACTGCACCTGCCAAGAAGGCACCTGCCAGGAAGGCGGCAGCCAAGAAGACGGTCGCTGGCAAGTCGGCCGCCAAGCAAGATGCGGCCGAGCAGACTCCCGCCGGCGAATCCGAAAGCTGAGTATCGCAATGAACGACACCGGAAGTAACCCCTTCGCCGAGCCGGACTTCAGTGCCATTAACCCTTCGGGCACCGAAGATTCACCGGACGAGGGCTACAGCGACGCGGACCTCGATGACGTCGAGGACGGACTTGACGATGAAGACGAGTTCGATGAAGGCGAAGAGTTCGAAGACGCCGGCGAAGTCCCCGTCCGAGCCGTGGCCGCGCACGAGAGCCACGCCGACGACGCGGGCAACCGCGTAGCAGGGGGCACAGCGCGCTCGGTGCTCGAGCACGTCGCACGCTCCATCGTGGACGACCCAGAGGGTGTGGCCGTCGAGGTCGGCGAGACCCGTAGCGGTATCCGCCTTTCCCTCCGCGTCGCCCAGGGCGACATGGGGCGGATCATCGGTCGCCGGGGACGCACCGCCCAGGCGTTGCGCACTCTCGTGCGGGCGGCAGCGGCCCGCGACGGCCAGGAGGCGTCGGTCGACATCGTCGACTGAGCACGAAATGGTGCCGAAGTCGGGTGACGTCGGGAGCGGGCGGCCGCTCCTTGAGGTTGGCCGGATCGCGCGGCCGCACGGTCTGCTCGGCGAGGTCGTGGTCGCACTCATCACCAATCGCGCCGAGCGGCTCGCTCCAGGAGCTGAGCTGAGGTGTCACTGGGCTGCCGCGTCCTCCACGCCCGGGCCGGCCCGCAGCTCCGGCCCGCCAGGCGCATCAGGCACAGCCCCCTTGCCGAATGGCCGGGTCGTCGAGGTGCGCAGCTCCCGGCCTTTTCGGGGGCGCTATCTGGTCGAGTTCGAGGGTGTCAACACGCGGGAAGCCGCCGACGAGCTTCGCGGTGCGCTGCTTGTGGCGCCTGCAGTTGAAGACCCCGAAGCGCTCTTCGTGCACGATCTGATCGGCAGCGAGGTCGTTGAGGTTGACGGGACCCAACACGGCACCGTGGTCGCGGTCCAGGCGAACCCAGCGAGCGATCTACTTGTGATGGAGGACGGGAACCTGGTTCCGCTGAGATTCGTGGTTGGCCGTGAGGACGGTCGCCTCGTGGTCGACGTACCGGCGGGGTTGTTCGAGTGACTCGGCGGAAGGCTCCGGCGACCGCAACCGCGTCCGCGCCCGTGGCCACGCCGGTGAGCACGACAGTGGCGCTGCGCATCGACGTGTTCACGATCTTTCCCGAAGTGGTCGACGCGTATTGCACGACCAGCATCGTCGGGCGAGCGAGGCGGGACGGGCTCGTCGATCTCCGCATTCACGACCTTCGCTCTGCCGCAACCGACCCACACCGCACCGTGGACGATGCGCCGTTCGGCGGCGGAGCAGGCATGGTGCTCGCACCGGAGCCGGTCTTCGGCGCTGTCGAGCTCGTCGACCCGCCGCGACCCCTCTACCTGCTCGCACCCGGGGGTCGACGTTTCGACCAGGCCGTTGCCGCGGAGCTCGTGGACCTCGAGCACCTAGCGTCAGGCTCTGGACCGTCGGCGTTCTCGCTCCTCTGCGGGCGTTACGAGGGTGTGGACCAGCGGATCGCGGATCACCTCGCCGACGGTGAGCTCTCTATCGGCGACTTTGTGCTCGCCGGCGGTGAGTTGGCGGCCCTCGTTGTCGTCGAAGCCACGGTTCGGCTCGTCCCAGGGGTACTCGGCAATGCGGCCTCCACGGGCGACGAGAGCTTCACGACCGGGCTCCTGGAGTACCCGCAGTACACGAGGCCGGCCGTGTTCCGGGGCTGGCAGGTTCCCGATGTCCTGCGTGGGGGCGATCATGGTCGGGTCGAGCAGTGGCGCCGCGCTGCGGCACTCTGGCGCACGCTCGAGCTCCGGCCGGACTTGCTGGACGCCCGAGGCGGTCTCTCTCCGGACGAGGTGCGCCTCCTGACCGAGCACGGCTATCCTTTAGGTGCTTACGGAACGGGACGAACCGAACGGTCGGACGCTGGATCCGTTAAGCAGCAAATTTCCGGCGGCCCGTCCGATCGCCTCGAGGAGCGTGACCTGTCATGAACCCCACCGACCTCATCGACCGCGAGAGCCTTCGCAACGACATTCCCGACTTTCGCCCTGGGGACACCTTGAAGGTGCACGTCCGAGTCGTGGAAGGGAACCGGGAGCGCGTTCAGGTCTTTCAGGGTGCCGCCATCCGCCGTCAGGGTTCTGGCATCCGCGAGACGTTCACGGTTCGCAAAGTGAGCTTCGGCGTCGGTGTCGAGCGCACGTTCCCGCTCCACTCACCGATCATCGCCAAGATCGAACGAATCGCCGAAGGCGATGTCCGCCGCGCAAAGCTCTACTACCTACGTGATCGCGCGGGCAGGGCGGCGAAGATCAAGGAAAAGCGCGACGTCCGCTGAGACGCGGTGCGAAGTTGTTGTCCCGGCCTTCGAGATTCCTGAGCCCGTTGGCCCGGACATCAGAGATTCCGGGGACGTGCTAGGCACGCGGCTATGAGTGCCGAGGAGGATCTCGACCAGTTCGAGGCCGAAGTGGAGCTCGAGCTCTACCGTGAGTACCGCGCCGTGTTCTCGATGTTCCGCTACGTCGTGGAGACCGAGCGCCGGTTCTACCTGGCAAACGACGTCAAGGTCACACCCAAGTCAGGGCCCGGTGCCACATACTTCGAGGTCGAGCTCGGTGACGCCTGGGTCTGGGACATGTACCGCCAAGCGCGGTTCGTGTCGTCGGTGCACGTGGTCACCTACAAGGACGTGAACGTGGAGGCGCTGCCCAAAGACGAGGTCTGAGGGCGACGCCCGGTACCGGCGGCACAGCGCTGGGACGCTTGGGTGAGGACGCGGCGGGCGACTGGTACCTCCAGCACGGCTGCCAGATCGTCCAGAGGAACTGGAGCTTCCGCACTGGTGAGATCGACCTGATCTGCCGGCGCGGGCGGGTGCTGGTCATCCGCGGGGTGAAGACGAGACACGGAGCAGTTCGGCTCTCCGTTCGAGGCGGTCTCCTCCGCAAGACGTCGTCCTCTTAGCCGTATTGCCACTCTCTACCTCCTGGAGGCGGCCCCGAGCTCTACCGTCGTGCGTCTTGAGGTGGTAGCGGTGCAGGACGGCCGCGTCGAGGTCCTGGAGAGCGCGTTCTGAGAGGACGCGAACTGGAGCGGGTCTTCAGCGTCCGGTCGGGCGTCGGCGCGTTCGATGTTCCCAACAAGGCGAGTGCCAGTGGCGCCTGCTGTTCGGGTCCGACAGCGGGACGATGACGACATGGCCGGTGCCGGGTCGTATCTCCTGGTTGCAGCCCGGGCAGATGTACGTCTTGTTTGCCTGGTACGGCTGGATTCGGCGAATCTGCGCGGTGCCGGTTCCCACTGGATCGTCCACGAACGAGTCCTCGACAGTGCCTGTCCTGCCTGCAGCAGTGCCGCCCACGCCGCCGGTGCGACGGTTCTTGCCGGTGGCGGAACGCCCCGTTGCGTCTTCCTGGAGCGGGTGCCGGTTTCGGGGCCGTCGGGGCATGCCACTGATTATGTTGCACACCGGAGTGCGCTGCTGGCTTGTCCAGACTCAGGTCCTTGTTCATTCTCCCTTGTGAGGGCGTGACGGCCGCGGCGTCGTCATCACCCACCCGTGCCCGGGGGCGCGTCCTGTGGCGGTTCCGTTCTGACTCAAGCAGGCCAAGGTCGGGGTCCCGGCTGTGAGCGACGACGTCAGAAACGGGGAACTCATCACCGACAAGGTCCCGCGGGCGGTCTCGGAGGCCTTTTGGGCCGTCTGGGGCGGCGGCTCCTCAATGGGAGCTGAGGGCTCCGGCCCGCCTGAGGGCATCCTTGTATATGACCGCGAGACGGTCCCATCCGGAGTTGGCCTCTTCGTCTATGCCCTGGTGGTCCGGGTGGGCATCCAACCAAGCGACCGTCTCGCGGATGCCCTTGGCAAAGGGAACTTGCGCCCTGAAACCCGGTACCAGCCGCCGGAGTTTCGAATTGTCGAACACAGTGCAATGGACCTTGTCGCCGTAGAGGTTGCCTTCTTCGGCAGGGTTGGCAGCGACCAGGGCGTCTGTGGGCACGTGGAGGATGTCGGCCCTGGCGCCGCATGCATCGGCCAGCAGGGTGTAGATCTGGTCCCAGGTCAGAGCCTCGTCGGAGGTTATATGAAAGGCTTCTCCTAACGCCTCGCTCCGCCCCATAAGGCCGAGGAGGCCACTGGCGAAGTCTGTGTTGTGGGTTATCGTCCAGATGGCGGTACCGTCGCCTGGAACCAGTATCGGCGCCCCCCGGCGGATGCGCTCGACGAGCGTGTAGGGCTTGTCCCAGCTCCCGACGCAGACCGGGATCTGGGACGGCCCGTAGGTGAGCGAGGGCCGCACGACAGTCCAAGGGAAGCTGTCGGCCTCCTCCAGCAACCTTTCGCAGGCGATCTTGTCGCGGGAGTACTGCCAGTGAGGATTGGAGAGCGGAGTTGACTCGGTGACGAACCAGTGCGCAGGCGGCTTCTGATACGCGCTGGCTGAGCTTATGAAAATGTACTGCCCGGTGTTCCCATGGAACGCTCCGACGTCCCGAGCGACATCGGCAGGCACGTAGGCAACCCAGTCGACCACTACGTCCCAGTCCTTCCCGTCCACGAGCTTGGCCAGCTCACGATCGTCGTGAGCGTCCCCCTGCAGCAGCTTGACCCCCGCGGGGGAACCGGCGTGCCGGCCGCGGTTGAGGAGCCAGAGCTCGTCGCCACCGGCGAGGACGGCCTCCGAGCAAGCCGAGCTGATGAGGCCGGTACCACCTATGAAGAGAACGCGCACAGCAGTCAATGCCCAATCTCGGAGATGACGTTGCGCACAACCATGGCACACGGGCGCCCGACGAGAAAGCGCCCGGAGCGTTACCTCGCCCGGCGCCCGGCGCCCGGGGCCAGGGCCTCGAGCGTGGTCATCGGCGACCCGGGCGGAGTGCGGGACAGGGATGCCGGCGCGGTGCGGAACCGCCGGACGCACCGCTGGCTCGTGGTGCACACCACAAGAGCCCTGTGCCACCGGCTGGAGGAGGTCGGGACCGCCGCCGGGCTCACCGAGGAGAGCGGCACCTCCTCGCACTGCCCCGATTGCGGGGCGGTGGCCACAAGGCGGGGCCGGGTCCTGGTCTGCACCGGGCCCCGCTTGTGGCACCGTGCACCACCGCGACGTCGCGGGCGCGCAGAACATGGTCCGGAAGCTGGGCCGTGCACCGGGTCTGATCGCTCTCATCGAGCACCGTCGGGTGGGCACCCCTGCCCGGCGTGACGGAGGCGTGTCTCCTACGAGCTGTCTTCGAGGACGACGCCAAAGGTCCCTGCCCGTACCCTGGCCACCACCGTCGCTTCGGCTGTAGTGGAGTCGCTCGTCACCTGGCGGCGAGGACTCGCGTGACCGTACTTGCGCGAGAGGGTACTCAGGCGGCGATACAGGTCGTCCGGCTAGAGCGGGGGCGACCCAGTCCGGTACCGGCCGTTCACGCGGCGCGGAAGACCAAGGGGGTTTCCCTCACGTAGGGGGGCCGGCAGTAGGCGGTCAGGGACGCCCTGGTAGGTGACGGGCCGAAGGAAGCGGCCGATGGCTGCGGCCCCCACGGAGGTGTGCAACGGTGAGGTGGTCGCCGGGTACGGGCCGCCGTGCTGCATGGCCCAGGTCACGGCCACAGCGGTCGGCCAACCGTTCCAGATGATCCGGCCTGCTTTCTCCGCGAGAGTGTCGAGCAGTCCGGGAACGACCACGTCGTCGAGCTCGCCGTGAACGGTCGCGGTGAGCTGGCCCTCGAGTATCTCCGCAACCTCGATCAGCTGGGTTTCCTCGTCATATTCGGCCATGAGCGACACGGGCCCGAAACACTCCGCCAAGAGGTGTTCGGCGTCTGAGACAAGTCCCTCAACTGTCGTGCGAAGCAGGGTGGGTGTCCTCGCGCCGTCCGGCTCTTTGCGGCCCTCGGCGATGACCTCAACGGTCGGGTGGTGCCGCAGAGCCTCGAGCGCTGCCTGGTAGGCCCCATCGATCCGGTCGTTGAGAAGTTGGGCGGATGGCTGCGCACCGACCATCGTGCGGACGCGGTCACGGTCGAGGACGCCTGCGGGCAGCAACAAAATGCCGGGCTGGGTGCAGAACTGCCCGGCCCCCAAGGTGAACGAGGCGACATAACCGGAGAGGATCTCGTCCAAGCGGGCCGCCGCGGCCCGCATCGTCACGAACACAGGGTTCACGCTTCCAAGCTCGCCGTAGAAGGGGATCGGCTTCAGTCGTCCGACGGCGATGTCGAACAGCATTCGTCCTACTTTCGCCGATCCGGTGAAGGCCACCGCGCTGATATCGGGATGGGTGATGAGCGCGCGGCCGGCTCCGTCGCCTTCGACCACGGCGAAGGCACCGTCCGGCGCCCCGGCGTCGTGCAGCGCCTGACGGACGATCTCCCCGCAGCGGGCGGAAAGTCGCCGGTGACCGGGGTGTGCCTTCAGGACCACCGGGCATCCAGCGGCCAGTGCGGAAGCCGAATCGCCACCGGCAACACTGAAGGCGAACGGGAAGTTGCTGGCAGCGAAGACGGCAACCGGGCCGAGCGGCCTGAGGAACCGGCGTAGATCCGGCCGCGCTCCGGGAGGCCAGATCTCGTCCGGAGTGTCCACGCAGGCCTGCAGGTAGTCGCCCTCCTCGATGACCCCGGCGAGGAACCGCAGCTGGAAGGTCGTCCGGAGCAGCTCCCCACGCAGGCGGGTCTCGGTCAAATGGCTCTCGGTGATCGCCAAGGCGACCAGCTCGTCGTCCGAGCCGTCCAACCGGTCGGCAACCGCACGAAGCATTTCGGCTCTTGTCGCCGGGTCGAACCTCCGCCACCGGGGGGCGGCGGCAACGGCTCTCTCGACGACATCGGATACCTCGAGAAACGAGGTCTCAGGAGCATCGGCGTCGTTGTCAGTCACGAGGACTCCTTGGGAGGACTGTCTTGGATGTGCGGGCGTGCAGTGCCGTGTCAGGTGCTCGTCCTACAAGTCGCGGGCTCTGTCCCTAGGCCGTTACTCCTCCGACGTACTCGGGCTCGGGGGCTCTTCCCGGATACAGCTCGGCGAAGCGCTCGGCGTTGTCCTCCGGATGGAAGCCTATGGCCTCGCCGCCCGCAGTGGACCACCAGCGGCGCGTGTTCGCCGACACGCCCCATACGAGCTGGAAGCCCGGGCGTGAGCTTGCCAACGACGCTTCTATGAGCCGTACGAAATCGGCTGGCGAGAGCCAGGTGGAAAGCATGCGGTGGTTCTGCGGAGCGTCGAAACAGGACCCGATGCGCAGACAGACGATGTCCATCGAGAACTTGACGCTGTAGAACTGGCAAAGGGCTTCACCTGCCGCTTTGCTGACGCCATAGAGACTGTCGGGCAGCGGTGCCACGTCGTCGGCGAGCGGCTGGGGTCCCCGGACGTGGAAGCCGGCCGCGTGATTGCTGCTCGCCACCACGACCCGCTTCACACCGTGCCGTCGGGCCGCCTCGAGCACCTGACGGGTCCCACCGACGTTGACCTCGGAGAGGTCCGGCCAGGGCGCATCGCCGGCGAAGCCTCCGAGGTGGACCACGGCGTCCGCGCCGCGGCACACCGCGTCGAGCAAACCGGGATCGGTGACCGAACCCTGGTAGATCTCCACGGGTTCACCGGGCAGGGCCTCAGGCGGTGCGACGACGTCGACCAGGCGTGCCCTCGTGGCGACCTCGTTCAATGACGAACGCAGATAGGTCCCGAGCCGTCCGGCGGCCCCGGTGATGACGAGGGTTCGCGACGCCGTCACCCTGCGTCCGGCTCCACTGCGGCTCCGCTGCGGGCGAGAAAGTCGAAGTCGCACCCCTGGTCGGCTTGGCCGATGTGCTCGCTGTACAGGGCTCCGTAGCCGCGTTCGAAGATCTTCTCGGGAGGCGTCCACGCCTGCTTGCGCCGGCGAAGCTCCTCATCGGTCACCTCGAGGTGCAGTCTTCGTTCAGCAACGTCGAGGGTGATCGGGTCACCGTCTTGCACCAGTGCCAGAGGTCCACCGACGAAGGACTCGGGTGCCACGTGCAGGACACAGGTGCCGTAACTCGTCCCGCTCATCCTGGCGTCGGAGATGCGGACCATGTCCCGGACGCCTTCGCGGAGCAGCTTGTCGGGTATCGGGAGCATGCCGTACTCGGGCATACCCGGGCCGCCTTGCGGGCCCGCGTGGCGGAGCACGAGGACAGAGTCGGCGCTGACGTCGAGCTCGGGATCGTTGACACGGCTTTGCATGTCCCTGTAGTCCTCGAAGACGATGGCAGGCCCGCTGTGGCACAGGAGATGGGGCGATGCGGCGAGATGCTTGATCACAGCCCCGTCCGGTGCCAGGTTTCCGCGCAGGATGGCGAGGCCACCGTGTTCCGACAGCGGGTTCTCCCGGGGCCGGATCACTCGCTCGTCGTGGACGACGGCGTCAGCGAGGTTCTCGCCGAGCGTTTGTCCGCTGACGGTCACCCGCTCGAGGTGGAGGAGGTCTTTGATCTGTGCCATGAGGGCGGGAAGACCCCCGGCGTAATAGAAGTCCTCCATCAGGTACTCACCACTGGGACGGATGTTGGCGAGCACCGGAGTGAACCGGGAGAGACGGTCGAACTCGTCCAGGCTCAGCTCCACGTCACAACGTCCCGCCATCGCGACCAGGTGGATGACGGCGTTGGTGGAGCCGCCGAGGGCGAGCACCACCGTGACCGCATCGAGAAAAGCCCTCCTGTCGGCGATCTTCGACATCGTCAGGTTCTCGCGCACCATCTCCACAATGCGCGAGCCGCTCGCGGCCGCCATCCTGGGGTGAGCTGAGTCCACTGCCGGGATTGACGATGCGCCCGGCAGGGTGAGCCCTAGCGACTCGGCCACAGCGGTCATCGTCGAGGCGGTGCCCATCGTCATGCACTGGCCGGGGGAGCGTGCCATCGCGGCCTCGAGAGTGTCCCACTCGGCTTCGCTTATGGTCCCGGCGCGCTTTTCGTCCCAGAACCGCCACATGTCGGTGCCACTGCCCAATGTTTCTCCGTGCCAGTGGCCCGTGAGCATGGGGCCGGCCGGCACGTAGATGACCGGTCTGTTCGCGCTCGCCGCTCCCATCAGGAGCGCCGGCGTGGACTTGTCGCAGCCGCCCATGAGGACGGCCCCGTCGAAGGGGTAGGAGCGGAGTATCTCCTCGGTGTCCATCGCCAGCAGGTTCCGGTAGAGCATCGGCGTCGGCTTCTGGAAGGTCTCCGAGAGCGTGGCGACGGGCATCTCGACGGGGTACCCACCGGCTTCCCAGACACCGCGCTTGACAGCCTGGGCCCGCTCGCGCAGGTGCATGTGGCAGGGGTTGATGTCGCTCCAGGTGTTGAGGATCCCGATGACGGGCTTGCCGGCGAGCTCCTCGACACCGATGCCGAGTTGGCGGGCACGTGAGCGGTGACTGAAAGCCCGCAGCCCCTCGCCCTCGAACCAGCGGCTGCTGCGAAGCATTCCGGGTTTGTCGGTCATGGCAGCAGCTCCCAGAGCTCGAGGATCTCGGTGACCTTCGCCCGTGTCTCGCTGGGCAACAATGAGCTCGGCGGTCTTATGTCCCGGGCACAGATCCCGAGCTGGCAGAGCGCCTCTTTGACCACCGAGACGTTGTTCGCGCTCGCATTGGCGGCGCGCAGTTCCTCGAAAGGTCGCACCCGGTGCCAGATCTCTGTCACGATGTCGTGCTCGCTATCGGCCAGGGCACGCCAGAGGCGAAGCGACGTCGACGGATCGATGTTGGCCAGTCCGGAGGTGAACCCTGTGGCGCCGACGGCGAAGTATCCCGGGGCATGGAGCTCGGCCAGTCCGGCCACCCAGGTGAACCGCCCCGCACCGGCATCCGCGGCGACCGCCGCGAAACGAGCCGGGTTCGGCACGGCGTACTTCACCCCGATCACGTTGGGGCAGGACTCTCCGAGCCGGGCAAAGGCCGAACCGGGGATTGCATCGTTGCGCACATAGAGGACCACGCCGAGCTCGGGCACCTCGCTCGCAATGGCCCGGTGGTACTCGATCCACCCGTCGACCGAGACATAAGGGTGGACGGGCTGGTGAACCATGATCATCGCCGCGCCTGCTGCCTGTGCGTCCCTGGCGGCTTCACGGGCGGAGGCGACATCGTGACCGACTCCGACCAGGACCGTTGTGTCGGGGTCGGCGGCCTCCAGGCCAAGACGGGTGACGAGCCTCGCCTCTGCGGGGGCCAAGGCGTAGAACTCCCCGGTGTTGCCATTCGGGGTGACAGTACGAATGCCACCTTCGATGAGGCGACGGATGACGCGTTGATAGCCCGCCTCGTCAATACCACCGTCGGGCCCGAAGGGCGTCGTCGGAACGGCTACAACGCCGCTCAGGGACTCTCGTTGTTGCTGGAAATTCATTCCCGCTCCCGCTTCTCCTCATGGCCGTCGCTGATCTGGCGCGGCACCGTCACCTCACGGTGTGCCGAGGGCATCCACGACGCGTCGCTGGAACACCTCGATGTGCTGTCGCAAACGATCGGCGGCCATTTCTGCCCGTCCGGCCAGTGCGTCCTTGGCCATCTTGTGATGCTCAACCGCCTCGCCGGCCCAACTGCCGACGTGCTCCCACACGGTGACGCTGATCAAGGCGTTGACGTCGGTCAGGTCGTCGAGCACCTTGACGAGGGCGGGATTCCCGCAGCCAGCGTAGATCTGACGGTGAAAGGCCCTGTTCGCCAGGCTTCGTTCATACACGTCCTCGCCGTCTTCGGCGGCGACCATGCGTTCGACCGCTGCCTTGAAAGTTACGGCGTCGAGCCCGCGCAGGATTGTCCGCCGCACTGCTTCGGGCTCCAAGAGCAGCCGGAGGTCGCAGACGGCCAGGGCCATGGAGGCGTCCACGGTCCTGACCGAGGTGCCTCGGTGGCTGCTCGAGGTCACGAGCCCCGTCCCGCTCAGGGCCTTGAGTGCATCGCGGACTGGGGTCTTCGACGTGCCGAGCTCATCGGCGATTGCCTTTTCGGTGAGGGGACTCCCGGCCTCATACCGACCCGAAAGGATTGCCCGTTTGATCTCGTTGGCGATCAAGTCGCCACGAGACCCGAAGCGGGGCTGCATGCTCGCCTCGAGGTGGTCCTGTACCATCATGTCGTACACAACACATAATATACTCTGTACTTTCGTCGGGCTCCAGAGGGGGTTTTGATGGGAAGCGGAGATAGCTCGGAGGGTCCCTGGCTCGGCCCGACTCTCATGCCGCCGCAAGCAAGCGCCTACCTGTACCCATGGGATCTCGTAGGCGATCCCCACGCCGTCTCGCGACTTGTCTCCGCCGGTTTCAAGCACGCAACCGTCGCCGCCGCCTACCACAGCGTGCGGGCAGCGACACCACAGCATCCGCAGCACCGCTTCGTCGTCGCCGAGACCGCCGCGCTTTACCGTCCGGTGCGCAGTGGCGTGTGGGGTGGACGTCGGCTCAGTCCGCTCACTGCGTCCTGGACGGGCTCTGAGGATTCGTTCGAGCGGGCGGTCGAGGTTCTCGGTGCCAGCGGGCTGGGGGTCAGCGCGTGGGTCGTGCTGACCCACAACAGCGCGCTCGGCCGCAAGCGGCGCGACCTTGTCATACGCAACTGCTTCGGCGAAAGCTACGAGTACGCCCTCTGCCCTGCCAACGCCGAGGTACGCGAGTACGCCGCCCTGCTGGTTGGCGAGGCGGTGCGTGAGCTTCCCCTGGAGGGGATCTCGCTCGAGGCCTGCGGCCAGTTGGGTGCGGCCCACGGCGGTCACCACGAGAAGACGGTCGGGGCCTATACACCGCTGGCGGAGCAGGTCCTCTCGATCTGCTGCTGCGAGGCCTGCCAACGGTGCTGGAAAGCCGAAGGCATGGACGCCGGCGCTACGGTGCGGATATTGCAGGGGGCGTTCGAAGCCGCCCAGTGCGAGGCTGTCGGAGTCGATGCCACGCCAGACCATGTCCTCGACGCACCGCTGGCCGCACTGCTCCTGGCTTGTCGACAGCTTCACACCGACGCCCTCTTGGAGGGGGTGCTCGCTGCGCTACGGAGTACCGACCCTTCCCTGCGGGTCACCTTGCACGCCCAGCCAAATCCGTGGGCCACCGGAGCCTCACCAGGGCTCACGCCGACATCGGCCCGGCGGGCAGACGCTGTACTGGTTCCTGTCGAGGCAACCTCGCCGCACAGCGCGGACGCAATTGCGGCAACCCGGCGCTTGGTGCCAGCGAGCGTCAGTGTGGCGGCCTACGTCAATCTTCTGGCACCGATCGAGCCCGACGATTTCGACGAGCACGCAAGGCGACTCGTGCGTGCGGGCGCCGATGAGCTCCATCTGTACCATTTCGGCCTCGCGAACCGGAAACAGCTCCCGTTCTTCTCCCGCCTGGCGAGGTTGGCGTCCTGAGCGCGTTGCGTTCGGCGAACACGAACTCGTCGAAGCGATGGTCGCCCTGAGGCACGGCCACGAGCCTGCCGGCTCGTCTCGCTCTCACCCGTCCGGGGCCAGCGCCACGTCTCGTATGAGAACGGCACGATTGCGCCCGCCTTCCGCTCTCGCCTGTCTCCGCATCGACCAGAGGTCAGCCCTTCGTCCGGCGCGCGCTTGGTCACGCTCCCACGGGCTCCTCCGACGACGACTCGAGCATCTGAGCCAGCCGGCGCAGGAAGGAGCGCACTGTGCGGAGGGCCAGGTGGTCGAGCTGGCGGGCCTCCAGGCGGACGGGCGGCATTGCAGGGACCTGCCTCCAGGTGCCTTCGAGCCGCAGCTCGCTGCGCTCGGCGTCGACGGGGGCAATCTCCAGGGCGGCATCGAGGACGAAGCCGCTGGCTTGGGCCCACAGCTTCCAACCGTGCAGGTGGCGGTGCTGGTCGCCCGAAGTCTGGGATGTGGCGGGAACTAGTGAGACCTCGCTGCAAGGTCCGTCGGGCAAGTCCGTACTGCCGGACGGCGAGTGATGTTGGTCTCGCTGAACCTTTACGGCGGCGGCGCTCCTCGGCTCGGACCGGGTGGCTTCGCTGCAGACTTCATCGACGATCGCGCCGAGCATGTGCGCCGAACGCGAGAGCCGGATGCGCGCCACGGCCTGCTCCAGTTCGACATGCACGACGTCCGCGACCGCGACGGCAGCTGGATCCGTGCGGTGCGAGTCGGCCGGGATCGGGTAGGTCCCCGTCTCGATCGAGTGGTCTCGAGCTGTGACCTCGGCCAGTGTGGTCGTCGCCAGCACTTGGCGCAGCACGGCCGTGGCCGCCGACCAGGTCTCGTGCAGGGGGCATACCGCCTCCCAGCGGCAGGGCCCCTCACCAAGGGCGCAGCGCTCTGCATGGAGCGGGCCCTCTGCCGCCTCGACGACTTCGAGCACGCTGATGTCCTCCGGCGCCCGTACGAGCCAGTAGCCGCCGTTGCGCCCGGCCTTGGAACTGGCGACGCCCGCTCTCACCAGGTCAGCGAGGATCTGGGAGGCAAACGTCCGCGGCACCTCCGTCTCGTCGACCACCTCTCGGATCTTCCTCGGTACCCCCTCCTCGAAGGCCCTGGCGAGCGAGATCGCCGAGCGGAGCACATAGTCGCCTCGCTTCGACAACGTCATGTCCACAGCAGGAAGTCCAGTGCTTGGCGTGACAAACGTTGGACAACTCGGGCAGGGACTAACCTGTCCGACCTCCAGGGGCCTCGTAGCGAAAGACGGAAGTAGGCGCCACGCATGTCATCTTCCACACGACGAGAGACTACACGCCTCTACCACTACACGTAGAGTGAAACGACTGCCAAGACGAGAACGCGTCTTTCACCACGCACCGCGGCGTCTTCCGCAGCTACACGACGGTAAGCGCAGCGTTACACGTATAGTGATGCGGTGCACGTACTGTCAGCCCTTACACCTCAACGATGTGGGTCCGGCACCCAGTATTGGCCGCCCGGCTGCCTAGCACAAGACGCCGCGATTCGTCACTTGCCCCTTGCATAAGTCCCGTAACTCCTCTACTATGTAGTCGCTGAGCCATGTGTTCGGTGTGGGAACAGTTCTAGCAGGTGTTTGTGGTTGTAGCGTGCCACTGGGCTCATTTGTCCAATGGAATTTGCGGGGCCTACTTCCTACATCCGCTCCCCGGGGGAAAGTGCGGGGACAGGAGCGGTCTATGCCGACCGACTCCGACCAACAAGGGGGTCGCCCATGTACATGCTGCAAGTCGCGAACCAGCACAACGCCGATTCACAGGCCGCTGCCGAACGTGGACGTCTTGTCAGCGAGGCGCGCCGTGCGCGTCAGCGCCGCGCCGGGGGCCTGTGGGCCACCGCTGCAGCTCGTGACCTCAGTCGTCGCCTGTGGGGTGGGGCGCTCGTGCACAACGCAGAACGAGAACTCGGGGAGGCCGAGGACGTTGCCGTCCTGTGCCAGGTCCCCAACGCCGCCGAAGCGAGCTGAGCACCCCAAGCAAGAGCCGCGGAGCATCGCCGTCCGGTGGCTGTTCGACAATGCCGCGGAAGCTCACACGACAGTTGCCAGGTTGACCGATCGAACGTGCCGGTTGTTCGGTCGTGGTCGTGGGTAACCTGGCGCCGTCAGGCGTTCCCAAGACGTGGTCCGGTCTCGGCGTTCCGGTTGCCGCCGGGCTGGTTGTGGCGGCCGGCGGTCATCACCTCCTCTTGTCGGGGCAGCAAGACTCGGACAGACCATGCTGGTCGAGCGGCTCCCGAGCGTGGTCCGCCCCTTGAGGAGACTCAGCCACTGGAGTCCCATCAGATCCATTCGGCAGCGGCCTTTCCGCTGCCGGCGGTGGGAGATCGCCGTCCCCGTTTCGGGTTCCTCAGCATGGGATCTCGGCCGCTGCGCTCGGCGGCGCCTCGTCGTGGATGCGTCCGGGCGAGGTCAGCCTGTGAACTGCCAGAGTCGCGGGATGTCACTCGAAGTACGTGCCTCCCGGTGGCTTGTACCTGAGGGTCACGGGTGCCTTTGTGAGAGCTGGGCTAGACGCTCATCACCCACCGCCAGGCGAAGGCGTTGGCGTAAGCCTTGGCGCGGTGCTCTCACGGGAGTGGGGATGACCTCGGGCGGTGGTCGGCGGCGACCGGCGGTGGTGGGCCTCCGACAATGTTGTCATCCACTTGTAAAACTTTCAGCCGCATATGGTGAACAAGCCTGAGCCAGACGCTCTTGTAGTCGTGGATGGCTGTTGGGCCGATGTCGGGTGCCATGGACCCGCTGCAATCAGCACGAATGTGTGGTGCTCCTGCCGCCAGGGACCGGCTGGGGGTGGATGTGTCTCACACCCGTGTGCCGGCCATCGT
Source organism: uncultured Acidimicrobiaceae bacterium (assembly GCA_963841155.1). Classification (GTDB taxonomy): domain Bacteria; phylum Actinomycetota; class Acidimicrobiia; order Acidimicrobiales; family Bog-793; genus Fen-455. The sequence continues at coordinate 767,748 of CAWJBM010000004.1, forward strand.
ATTCGAGCGTCCGAGCCCGGGTGGTCACGGGGTTCGGACCCGATTGTGGTCACCTCTCGCCCCGAGCATCACAGCCGGCCGCTCTGGGCCGATAGCCCTCAGCACCGCATCGACGACGTCGGTCACGAAGCGGTCGCTGAGAGGCGCGTGCCGGTGAAGAAGCCGGTGGTACAGCGGGCCGTACAGCAGGTCGAGAGTGAGCTCGACGTTCGTATCCGCCGGGATCTCCCCACGAACGGCGGCGCGCCCGATCGCGGCGCGCGCCTGCTCGCGACGAGGCCTGACAAAGCGGGCGTGGTACTCCTTTTCGAACTCGGAGTTGGTCTGCGCCTGAGTGATGAACGCGGCGACTATCCGACCGTACGGCTGGGTCCGCAAGCGCCGCGTCCATGGCAGGAGCAACGCGGCGAGGTCGCCTCGCAGCGAACCGGTGTCGGGCTCGTCTGGTACAGCGACCGCCCAGGAGTGGTAGAGGGCTTCGAGCGCAAGCGCCTCCTTCGTTGGCCACCAGCGATAGATCGTCGCCTTGCCGACGCCTGCACGCCCCGCAACGGCGTCCATGCTCGTGCCCGCGAGACCCCGCTCCAGCAGAACCTCGGTCGTTGCGGCGAGGATCGCGAGTCGGGCCTTTTCGCTCCTCGGCCGGCCTCGTTGGGCGACCGACCTCTCGGTCATCGCCGGCCCGAGAGCTCAGCGAGCGCTGCGGGGATGCTCGCGATGTCTCGATGTCCATAGCCGATTGCCTGTGACTTGTCGAGGAGCTCGTCTACAACTGCAGTTGCCGGCAGCAAGACCCTTAGGCGCTGCGCCGTGTCGAGCGCGAGGGTGAGGTCCTTCTCCAGCATCTGGATGTCGAACCAAGCCGTGTTGGACGGTTCGACGATGAGAGGAGCTCGTCCTCGGAGCAATGGCGACCCGATCGCGCTCATGCTCATCACCTCGACGGCCGTACTCCGGTCGATCCCGCCGCGCTCGACGAGAAGTGCACCCTCTCCGAACGCGACCATCTGGGCAGCGACGCTGATGTTGATCGCGAGCTTCAGCAACAGCCCCTGACCGTTCCCGCCGACCCGGACGACCGAGCCGAGGTGAGCAAGGACCGGTTCGACACGATTGAAGGCCGGCTCGGCGCCACCGACCATGATGGTGAGCGAACCGGACTCCGCCTGAGGAACGCTGCCGGAAACCGGTGCGTCAAGCATCTCCGCCCCGACAGCGCGCACCCGCGCCGCGAGCTCTCGGCTCAGGTGTGGGCTGACCGTGCTCATATCGACGTAGGTCGTTGCTGGTCGAAGACCGGCGAGGATGCCATCCGCACCGGTGACGACGGCTTTCAGCGCCGCGTCGTCGGTGACGCTGCTGAGCACGACCTCAGCGGCCGCGGCGACCTCCCGCGGCGTGTCGCACCAGGTCAGGCCACGTTCGAGGAGCGCCGCGGCCTTCTCCTGTGACCTATTCGTGCCGAGGACCGGGAAGCCCGCATCGAGGAGTTGGCCCGCAAAGCGGCTTCCCATCACGCCGAGCCCAACGACGCCGATCCTCGCCGCCCTCATGACACGCGTCCGATCGTGGCGATGTCTTCGCTGGTCAAGCCGATCGCGGCTGCGGTGAGGATCGGATCGACCTGACTCGGGCGGCGGAAGCCGACGATGGCGCCGTCAACGGCAGGGTTGAGCAACGTCCAGGCGACTGCCACCGCACCGGGCGTCGCGTCGTGTCGACCGGCGACCAAGCGGAGCCGTTCGACGAGGTCGAGATTGTGGGCGAGCCGTGGCTCGTTGAACTGCGCGCTGCGCTTCCGCCAGTCATCCTCGGGCAAGCTGGCAATCCGTTCACGGGTCATCGCGCCCGAGAGCAGACCCGAGCCCATTGGCGAGTAGACGATCACGCCGATCCGCTCGCGCTCGGCGAAGGGCAGGATCGATCCCTCCACGGCGCGATCGATGAGCGAATACGGCGGCTGAAGCGTCTCGACTGGGGCGATCTGCTGGATCCTCTGCATCTGAGCGACGTTGAAATTCGACACACCGATGTGCCGAACGAGTCCGCGCTCCTTCAACTCAGCGAAGGTCGCCCAAGCCTCTTCGATATCAGGCTCCGGATCTGGCCAGTGGATCTGATAGAGGTCGATCGCGTCGACCCCGAGGCGATTGAGACTCGAATCGACCTCGCGCAAGATCGAGTCCCGCTTCAGCTGGTGCACGATCCGGCCGCCGCCTCCGTCGAGCAGCGACGCCTTCGTGAACACGTACGGGTGGTCCTTGCGTCCGGCAAGCGCCCGGCCGACGACTTCCTCGGAGTGTCCGAGGCCGTAGACCGCGGCCGTGTCGATCCAATTGACGCCGAGCTCGAGCGCCCTGTCGATCGCGGCCAGTGACTGGTCGTCGTCCTGTTCGCCCCAGGCGAACTCGTAGCCCGTGCCACCGATCGCCCACGCGCCGAGGCCGACGCGCGTGATCTCCAAGCCCGTACCACCGAGCCCGGTTGTTGCGAGTTGCCTCCTCATCGCTACCTTCCTCCCTCCTGTTATTTACGAAACTCATAGTATCGTAACTCGGGGCACGATGTCAACACGAGGTCGTTGAGTCCGAGACTGTGGCTACCGCCGGGGTCTCGCAATGTCACTCGAGGCACGTGCCGCGGCGGCCGCTTCTACCGGGAATTCGCGGGTGTTGTCGAGGGAGCCGGCCCGGCGTTGTGGAGTCGGGGTGTCCGACACCGATCAGTAGACATGCCGGGTGGGAGGCTCCCGGCCATCAAAGGGAGCTCGCGAAGTCGCTGAGCGCAGACCCAGCCAGGCGGTACCGGGTCCACTCGTCCGTGGCGACGGCGCCGATCGACCGGTAGAACGCGATCGCGGGCTGATTCCAGTCGAGGACGGACCACTCGAGCCGACGGCAGTCCTCGTCGAGAGCGAGACGAGCCAACGACGCCAGCAATGCTCTTCCTATCCCAAGTCCGCGGTGCGCGGGCCGGACATAGAGATCCTCGAGATAGATACCGGGTCGTCCCGTCCAGGTGGAGAAGCTCCGGTAGTACAGGGCCATGCCAACGATGAGGTCGTCGACGGTCGCGACCTGCGCAAAGGCGCTCGGTTCCGGCCCGAACAGCGCGCGCTCGAGCATCATGTCGTCGATCTCGACCTCGTCGTGTGCCCGTTCGTACTCCGCGAGCTCACCGATCAGCTCGACGAGCACGGGCACGTCAGTTCGTATCGCTGTGCGAATCACGTTCTTGACCGTAGCGACCGCAGAAGCTCGGCGGGTGCCTCTGAGCACCTGCAGCACGGCGAACACGTCCGTGACGGCGAGCTCGGCGAGGGGCCCCGCGTCCGAAGCCACCAACTCCTCATTGCAGACGGCTGTGGCGTGGCAAGGGATGGCGCCGACGTGCTCGCGGCGCTGGAGCTCGCTTGCGCCGTGAGCGGTCGCGCCCTCCACCCGGGTGCCCGGCCGCTCGCCCAGGCGAGGGCCACGCGCTACGTCCCTCCGGGTGTCACCGCTCGGCTTTCACCGGCCGAGCATTCGGTGCTGGAGGCACTCGAGGACTGTGCGACCCCGTTCGAGCTCTATGCGAGCCCTCCGGCCCGGAGCTCACCATGGCCGCGGTCACCCTCGAGCGGCCCGCGTCGCCCGGTCTGGTTGCAAGATCGGGCTCAGGCTGGGGGCGGCGCGCCGAAAAGCGGCGATGGACCCGACACACGGCATCAGACCAGGCCGGGGGCGTCGGACCCGCTGGCTCAGGCGGATACCACCTTCATCGGGTCGACCCAGTCAAGGTCGAGGGCAGCTGCCACCGCCGCGTTCGTGCAGTTGCCGCCGATCGTGTTCATGCCGCCGCGCAGTGCCGGATCTGCGGTCGCTGCAGCCCCCACGCCGTGCTCGACGAGCTCCAGGAGGTAGGGGAATGTGGCGTTCGTGAGCGCATATGTAGAAGTGTGAGGCACCGCGGCGGGCATGTTCCCGACTGCGTAGTGGAGCACGCCGTGCACGAAGTAGGTGGGGTTCTCGTGTGTCGTCTCGTGTGTCGTCTCGACACATCCACCTTGGTCGACCGCGACGTCGACGATGACCGATCCAGGTCTCATCGCGGCGATCATCTCCTCGGTCACGACGATCGGCGCCCTTCCGCCGGCGACCAGGACGGCACCGATGACGAGATCAGCCTCGGAGATGGCCCGCTCGATCGACCCGTGGTTCGACGCGAGGGTCACGATCCGGCCCTGGTGGATCTGGTCGACCCACCGCAGCCGGTCGATGTCCCGGTCGAGGAGCAGGACTTCGGCCTCCATCCCCTGGGCGATCCAAGCGGCGTTCCACCCCACGTGGCCGGCACCGATGATCACGACGCGAGCCGGCCGGACGCCGGGGACGCCTCCGAGGAGGATGCCTCGCGTTCCGTGGGAGGCCTCGAGGTAGTGCGCGCCGACCTGGGTCGCTATCCGTCCGGCGACTTCGCTCATCGGTGCGAGGAGGGGCAGGCCGCCCGAAGGTAGCTGCACCGTCTCGTAGGCGACCCCGGTGGTCCCCGACTCGAGCAGTGCCCTGGCTACGCCGGGATAGGCGGCCAGGTGGAGGTAGGTGAAGAGCACGAGGCCGGGCCGCAGATAGGAGAGTTCCGATTCCTGTGGCTCTTTCACCTTGCAGACCAGCTCAGCAGACCACGCAGCGGCGGCGTCGACCAGGGTCGCTCCCGCTGTCACGAAATCTGCGTCGCTGAGGGACGACCCGGTGCCGGCGCCCGTCTCGACGAGCACCTGGTGGCCGAGCGCCGTCAGCCCGCGGACGCCATCGGGCGTGATGGCGACCCGGCACTCCGCGACCTTGACCTCCGCAGGGACCCCGACGATCATGACCGGCCCGCCGGCTGTTCGCTCTGTGCGGCTCTGGTCGTTCTGGTCGTCATGGCTGTCACCCTCTGGTTACCTGATGCTCAATCTTCGTGAACGCTGTAACGCTAACGGCACTCGGCGGGCCTCGTGGTGGGCAAGTGGCCACCGGCAGGCCGCGAGCGGCCCCCCGCCGCCGTCGCGCGCTCGGCGCCGGTCCCGTGTCATCCTGGGTGTCGTGCCACCCAACTCGATCCTGAGCTGACCGACGGCCGAGAGCGCCTGTGTACCATCGCGGCGTGCCGCTGATCGGAGGTGTCGCGGCGCTCGCTGGCAGGCGGGTCGCGGTGTTCGGGGCAGGCATCGAAGGTCGGTCCTTCGCCCGGCGCGTCGGCCCGACATGCGCGGAGCTTGTCGTCGTCGACGATGCCGTGGGGGACCTCGCCGCCCCTGAAGGTCCTCGGCAGGCGATCAAGGCGGAGCTGGCCGAGGCCCATGTGCAGTTGCCATCGGTCCTCGAAGATCGCAGCTTCGACTTCGTCGTCCGCTCGCCCGGAGTCTCGCGATACGACGAGCGCCTTGCCGAGGCGGCCCGGCTCGGTGCTGTGGTGACGACACCGGCGGCGCTGTTCATGGAGGACTTCCAGGACCGGCGAATCGTGGCCGTGACCGGATCCAAGGGCAAGACGACCACGGCGATGCTCACGGCAGCTGCCCTCGGTGCCTATGGGCTCGACGTCGCGCTTGCCGGCAATATCGGCCGTCCCTTGACCGAGCTGTACGACGACGACGCCCATGACGTGTTCGTCGTCGAGCTCTCGAGCTTCCAGACTGCGGACGTGACGACGTCGCCCTCGGTCGGCGTGCTCACGCTGCTGGCACCGGACCACCTCGACTGGCACCGGAACCTCACGAACTACTACGAGGACAAGCTTCGCCTGTTCTCCCATCGCGACGAGGTTCCCGTCGCCGTCAACGGATGCTGTGACGTGGCCGTTGCCCGGAGCTCACAGCTGGCCGGCAGGGTCCTCTACGGCAAGGGTGGTCCGGTGCGTCTCGAAGGGGCCAAAGTCGTCGTGCCCGATCTCGGCCCCCTCGACCTCGGGGGGTTCCGACTGTTGGGGGAGCACAACCTCCTCAACGCCTGCGGCGCCGTCACGGCTGCCCTCCTGATCACCGGTGAGCTGCCCGATCCGAAACGGCTGGAACACGAGCTCTCCGTGGTCACAGCACCCCGGTCGAGGCTCGAGCCGATCGGGGACATCGACGGCGTCAGCTACATAGACGACGCGCTCGCGAGCAACCCGGAGGGGACGGTCGTAGCGCTTCGTGTCTTTGCCGGGAGACAAGTGTCCTTGATCGTCGGCGGACACGATCGTGGCGTCGACTACGTTCCGCTCGCCCGGGCGATCGAGTCAAGCTCGCCTCAGCCGGTCGTCTTCTGGATCGGGGACGCCGGCGCCTCGCTTGCCGCGGCGCTCGACGACATCTCGAGCAGCGTTCAGCGGCAGGCGGTGCCGTCTCTCGAAGTCGCTGTCGAGCTCGCGTCGTCTCGTCCGGGTGTGGCGGTGGTGCTGTTCTCACCGGCGGCGCCGACTCCCCATGACGAGGGGTCCTACCTCGATCGTGGCCGGCGCTTCCGGCAAGCCGCCGGCTTCGAAGACGGCCACCGGGGTCGAACGGGGACATCGTGACGGAGCCTGAGCTGGCGAGTGTCGAGACGTTCAGGGTCGTCGGCTTCGACTTCGATGCTGCACGCAACATCGCCCGTTTCGACTACGCCTTCGACGACACCCACAGCTTTCAGGAGATCGTCGAGTTCGGCGGGCCTCCGCTCGGGTCGCGTGCGGGGCCCGGCATCGAGAGCGCGCTGCGGCTCGTGCATCTCGCGGCCGGCGTCAGTTACTACAAGGCGGCGGTACCGGGAAGGATCATCATCGAGTCCGGACCGCTCAGCCGCGCGGAGGCAGGGCTTGTCCATGACTTGTACGACAAGGGCCTGCGCGAGTTCGCGGTGGCCAACCGACTACAAGTGCCACTTCAGTTCCAGGTGGAACTGGGACCCGAACCTGAATCAGTGGCCGGGGCCGCGGCCTTCGGCGGGTGCCCCGTGGTTGCGATTTCGACAGGACACGGTCACGACGTTCCCGGGGCGGGGATCGCCGTGCCGATCGGCGGTGGAAAGGACTCGATTGTGCTGGTGGACGCCCTGAAGGCCGCGAACCGGCCACGCGGGCTGCCGACCTGGCTTGTCGCGATCAACCGGCGTCCCGCCATGCAGCGCACCGCGGATGTGGCGGGCCTGCCACTCGCCTCGATATCACGGACCGTCTCGCCCCGGTTGCTCGAGCTCAACTCGGCCGGGGCGCTCAACGGTCACGTACCGATCACCGCGATCGTGTCGCTCATCGTCGTGGCAGCGGGGTACGTCTACGGCTACGACACCACGCTCATGGCGTTGGAACGCTCGGCAGACGAGGCCACCGCTCTCATCGGCGACGTGGTGGTCAACCACCAGTGGAGCAAGAGCACCGAGTGCGAGCTCGGATTGCGGTCCGTGGTCCGAGAATCGGTCTCCCGCTCGATCGAGTACTCCTCACCGTTGCGCTCGTGCGGTGAACTCGAGATCGCAAGGTGGTTCGCGGACCTGCCCGCCTACCACGCCGGCTTTCGAAGCTGCAATCAGGTGTATCGCTCCGGCACTCGTTTCGACGCCTGGTGCGGCCGGTGCCCGAAGTGCCGGTTCGTGTTCCTCGTGTTGGCCCCGTTTCTCGAGCCCGATCGCCTCGCGGCCATCTTCGGTCACAACCTCCTCGACGACCTCCAGCAAGTCGAGGGATTCCGCGACCTGTTCGTCGCGGGGCGCAAGCCCTATGAGTGCGTCGGCGAGCAGCGCGAGTCGCTGCTTGCTTTCTTGCTCGTGCTCGAGAATCCGAAGTGGCGCGACGCTTCGGTCGTGGTGGCGCTCCAGCCGGAGCTCGAGCGCAGCCGTGGCGATGTCGCCCTCGATCTCGTGCTCGGCATACCGGTGGTCGAGAGCGCATCGGTCACCCGCGAGCGCGTCTCGAAGCTCGTCGCGCAGTTGCTCACACGCGATCGCAGGCCGGAGCCGTGAGCTGCCAGCGGGGGCTGGAACCCCAGAGCGGAGTGCCACTACCGCACCGCCGGCCGCCCGCGTCGCGTATAGCGCACCGACCGGGTGGTCAGCTTTGCACTGTGCCGGTCAGCTAGCCTGAGACCCGGTACACAGTCATGATCCTCGAATCCATAAATTCACCTTCCGACCTCAAGGCCCTCTCGCTTCCAGAGTGCGACCAGCTCGCGGAGGAGATCCGCGACTTCATCGTGGAAACCGTGACGCGCACCGGCGGGCACCTGGGTTCGAATCTCGGCGTCGTCGAGCTCACGCTTGCCTTGCACCGTGTCTTCAACTCCCCCGAGGACATTCTCCTGTTCGACACCGGGCACCAGGCCTACGTCCACAAGCTCGTGACCGGTCGCCGTGAAGGGTTCGCCCGCCTCAAGCAGGAAGGCGGGCTCTCTGGTTACCCCTCGAGGATGGAGTCACCACATGACTGGGTCGAGGACTCCCATGCCTCGACGGCGCTCAGCTACGCGCACGGCATCGCCACGGCCCTTCGTCTCGAGGGCAGGGGCGACCACGCGCGCGGAGGTCGTCACGTCGTGGCGGTGGTCGGCGACGGCGCTCTCACGGGCGGGATGGCCTATGAGGCGCTCAACAACCTCGGCCATTCGGGCACCAGGGTGCTGGTCGTGCTGAACGACAACGGCCGAAGCTACGCACCGACGGTTTCGAGGCTGTCGGTCTCGCTGACCCATCTACGGCTCGACCCGCGCTACTTGCAGCTGCGCGAGCGGGTGCGCCAGATGGTCGAGGAACTTCCGACCGGCGTCTCGTCGCTCGCGTTCACTTCGTTCCATGGACTCAGTGCGGCTGTCCGCGAGGTCGTTGAGCCGCGCATATTTTTCGAGACGCTCGGAATTCGCTACACGGGACCCATCGACGGACACAACGTCGGTGGTCTCGAGCAGGCCATCCGCCGGGCTTCGAGCTGGCAAGGCCCCATAGTCCTTCATGTCGTCACCACCAAGGGGAAGGGCTACGCGCCCGCGGAGGCCGACGACATCGCCTGCCTCCACGATCTGAAGGCTCCGGGGCCGCCAGCACTGGCCAGCCGTTCCGGCGGACGCGCCTCGACACGTCCAGGATCCCAGCAGGTTGGCGCGTCCCGCCTGAGTGGGTCGACCGACGACGACGGGCTGCCCGGGCCCCTTGATGCCGGGGAGAGCTACACCGAGACGTTTTCGAAAGCGCTGGTCGAGGCGGCGGCCGCCGACGAGCGCATAGTGGCGATCACCGCCGCCATGCCCGGCCCGACGGGGCTTCTGGCATTCCAGGACCGCTACCCGGAGCGCTTCATGGACGTCGGCATCGCCGAGCAGCACGCGCTCACTGCGGCGGCGGGGATGGCGATGGGCGGTTTGCGCCCGGTAGTCGCGATCTACTCGACTTTCCTGGCCCGGGCGGTGGACCAGTGGAACCTCGACATCGGGCTTCACAACCTGCCGGTCGTGATCTGCGCCGGCCGGGCGGGGATCACCGGAGATGACGGACCGAGCCACAACGGTGTCTACGACCTCGTCCAAGCGCTGCAGGTACCCGGCTGCGCGATCTTCTGCCCCGCCGAGACCGACGAGGTCGCCCCGATGCTCGCCGAAGCGCTCAAGCTGGAAGGTCCCTCCTTGATCCGGTTCCCGAAGACGCCGTCGCCGGGCCCGCTCGCCGAGCCGGGGACCGGCCTCAAGGCGCGAAGGCTCCGAAAGGGGACCGGCGAGGTTGTCCTGGTCGGCATCGGCAAGATGAGCCGTGCGGTGCTCGAAGCGGCGGAGGGGCTTTTCAGCGACGGCATAGAAACGGATGTCTTCGACGCCCGGGTCGTCCGCCCCGCCGACCCCGAGCTGCTGGAGGCGATAGCGCGCTCAAGGCTCGTTGTCACCGCCGAGGACGGGCTCGCGCATGGTGGTGCCGGCTCGTACCTGGTTGGCGAGGCTGATCGTCTCGCGGAAGCCAGCAGGCTTTCCGGACCGCGCCAAGTTGTGCTCGGTGTCCCGACGGCGTTCGTGCGCCAGGCCAAACCCGATGTGATCCTTTCCCGACTCGGGCTTGATGGCGCTGGAATCGCGGAGGTCACGCGTAGGGCTCTAGCAAGGCGCCGGAGGATCGAGCGGGCGCAACAGGCCGAACAGCTCGAGCGGGGCTGACAGCTCCGGCGGGTCCAGCGCCCTGAGCATGAGGACTGTCCGGTTTCGCCGGCGGGCTGGCCGTCACGACAGCTGAGCGACCGCGGGCCCGTCAGAACAGCTGGGCGTCACCGGGCTGTTCGGCGTCACCGGGCTGTTCGGCAGCGATGGGCTCGCCGAGATCAGGCCCCTCCTCTCGTGCATCGTTGAGCCTGGTCGACACCCGGAACGTCTCGAGTGCCTCGGATGGAGCGGGACGGATCAGCCGGGCCAGCTCTCCAGCTGCGAGCGGCTCGGGAGACAGCCACTTCTCGATGTCTTCTTCGGCTATCAGCACCGGCATGCGATCGTGGACGCGGGCGACGAGCTCGTTCGCGTCGGTGGTGAGGATCGTGCAGGTGCGAAGCGGCGTCGCCGATTGAGCCTCCCGAGGTCGCCACTGCTCCCAGAGGCCACCCAGGAGGAGCAGCCCTGAGCCCGGAGCCCTGAAGCACCAGGGCTGCTTCCGGCGAGTCGGGCCGCCCCGAGCCGCTGGGGCCCACTCGTAGAAGGCGTCGGCTGGAATGATGCAGCGTTGCTGGTCGAGCGCGCCGCGGAACATCGGCTTGTCCCGGACGGTCTCGGATTTTGCGTTGAAAGCGCGCGCGCCGATCGAGGGATCCTTCGCCCACCATGGGACCAGTCCCCAACGAAACGCCGAGAGTCGCCGGAGCCCGGAGTCGTGGACCGGCTCGGTCACCGCGAGCACCATCGCCTGCGGGGCGACGTTCCAACGTGGAGCCACGAGCTCGGAGGGGACCTCCACCTCGTCCACCTCGAGCAGCCGGGCGATCTCCTCAACGGGGCGGCTCGCAACGAAACGGCCACACATCGGCCCGAACCCTATCGGCCGACGGGCATCGGGGGCCCAGGCGTCATCTCGGGAATGGTGGCTCCTATTGGACGGCGCGGTAGACGGGGTCGACCGCGCAAGCGTCAGCGACGTCTTCCGCACAGGGCTCGCACTCCATCTCCAGGGTCGTGTGTGCGACATGGAAGCGTCTGCCGACCGAGGTCTTCACACGCTCCCCGACGACCTGGGCCTCCTCCAAACTCGGGTGCCCGTCGAGCACGACGTGGGCCGAGATCACCCTGACATCGCTCGACAGGCTCCAGCAGTGAAGATCGTGGACCGCGGAGACTCCTTCGGTGGCCGAGATAGCTGAAGCGAGCGCGGCGACGTCCAGGTCGGGTGGGGTCGACTCGAGCAGGACGTCCAGGCTCGCGCGTACGAGCCGCCAGGCCTCGGCACCGATCAGCAGCGTGATTAGGAGCGCCACAGCCGGGTCGACCGCCTCGAAACGTCCCGTCGCGAGGATGACCGTCCCCGCCACGATCACCCCGAGCGCGGCGGCTGCGTCCCCGGTGAAGTGCAGGGCCACTGCCCGGAAGTTGAGGTCTTTGGTGTGCTCGCGGAGCAGCAGCGCAGCGCCCGCGTTGCCCAGCAGCCCGCCTGCCGCGACGATCACCACGAGCGTGCCTTGCACGTGCGTCGGGTGGGCGAGTCGATACGCACCGAGCGCGGCCACGCCAAGAGCCACAACCACGATCGCCGTTGCGTTCGCGAGGGCAGCGAGGATCGTGGCCCGGTGGTAGCCGAATGACCTTGCGGCCGTCGCGGGCCTGAGCGCGAGCCTGGTGGCGACGAGGGCCAGCCCGAGCGCCGCGGCGTCGGCCAGGTCGTGCCCGGCGGTTGCCACCAGGCCAGTCGAATGGGCGAACACCGCGCCGGTGGCTTCGCCGGCCACCAGGGTCAGGTCGACGACGAGAGCCAGCACCAGCCGACGCGTACGCGTCATCGAACGCCTCAGCCGGCCAGCTCCTCGGCGACGAGCGAGCGGACGAGCGGTACATCGCCGGGGTGGGTGAGCCCGATGCAACGGCTGTGCGAGGGGACCACTCGTATGCGCGCTCGTCCTTCGGCCACGACCCGGCCGACGACGTCAGGCAGGAGGAGCTCGGGCGGCTTGGCTTCGTCGTGAGGCGCGCTTGCCGGCTCGAAGCCATCGAGCGCGTCGTCGATCTCGTCGAGCATCGACTCCGCAAAACCCCACAGGTTCATGCTCACCCGCTCCTCCCCGCTCAGACGCGGCAGGTGTCCGGCGTTCGACCCGGCGATGGGAGATCCCTCGAAGGTTCCGTCAGGCAGGCGCCGCACCTGCTGCTCGACGATGCGGCTGAGCAACGCGTCGTCCAGGGTTTCGCAGATCCCTCTGGTGACCGGGTCGTCGGTGATGACCGTGTCCCTGAGGCGGTAGCCGACGAGCACGTGCTCACCCGGAGTGCGGCGGCGGAGCTGGTCCGCGAGCGTCACGATCGCCGGCGCGCCGTAGAGGTCGTCGGCGTTGGCGACGCCGAACGGTCCGTCGATGAACGGTCGGGCCGACTCCACAGCCTGAGCGGTTCCGGCGATCGCTCCCTGGATGACCGGTTCGACCGGGAGGTCCGCCGGCCAAGAGGACCCTATGTGGTCGAGCAGCTCGTCCTGGATCTCCTCTCGCACGACGAGGATGACACCGCCGAAGCCTGCGGCGAGGGCATCGCGGGCCGTGAAGTCCATGAGTGCCTCACCTCGCGGCCCCACGGAGGCGAGCTGTTTCAGGCCACCGAAACGGCGGCCGTGACCGGCTGCAAGCACGACGAGCTGCACGATCGAAGCCTACGTCCTTCTATCATCGAGGTGGGCTGAGCGGGCCCGGACAGCGCAAGCGAAAGGAGGTCGGTCGAATGCACGACGATGCCGCGAGGCCGGCGACTCCGGCTGCTCCTGGCAGTTCAGCGGCCCCGGTCGCGGTCGATGTGGGAATCTCCGCGAGGTCTCGGGGCGAGCTGATCGACGATGCCGAGCGCGATCACCGGAAGGCGGCGCTCGACGGTCTTCTCGAGCTGATGCGCCCCGCAGTCCAGGCCGACGGTGGCGACATCGCCGTCGTCGATGTCGACTACGACACAGGCGTAGTGGAGGTGCAGCTCCAGGGTGCCTGTGGGTCGTGTGCCATCTCTGCGGTGACGCTGCAAGGAGGCGTCGAGCGTCTCTTGAGGGAGCGCCTGGCCTGGGTGACCGAGGTCAGGGGCGACGTGGACGAGTCGGTGGATCCTTTCGAGAGCGCCGCCATGGGCCGCGGAGGCTACGTACCCCGCTGGGAATGAGCTCAGCTGGCAGCGCGCCGGTCCAGCGGCCGTCGCCGCCGCCAAGCTTGAGTGAGCGATTCGCCCTGCCAGCCGGCGTCGGCGGGATTCAGGGTGACCCCCGGTGGGACGATCTCGTCCAGCCGGTCGAGCGTGGCGTCGTCCAAAGCCACTCCGGAACCCGAGAGCAGGTCCTGCAGCTGCTCCATCGTCCTCGGCCCGATGATCGCGGCGGTCACAGCCGGGTGGGACACGACAAAGGCAAGGGCGAGGTGCCTGAGCGACACCCCGGCGTCGGCGGCCACGGCCTCGAGCTGGTCGACGAGGTCGAGCTTGTGCCGGTTCGCCGGCAGGCTCGGATCGAAGCGCTGCGGGATTCGCGATGCCCTTCCCGAGGTCATGTCGACCTCTTTGCCGTGCCGGTACTTGCCGGTCAGCCAACCGCCCGCGAGCGGGCTCCAGGCGATGACGCCCATGTCGTAGCTTTCGCAGACCGGGAGCACTCCGGCCTCGATCCCGCGGGCGAACAGCGAGTACGGCGGCTGCTCGCATCGGAAGCGCTCGAACCCCCGTCGCTCGGCGGCCCAATGGGCCTCGACGATCAACTCGGCTGGGAAGGTAGAGCAGCCGATGGCGCGGACCTTGCCCTCCCGGACCAGGTCCGTCAACACCGACAACGTTTCCTCGATATCGGTTCGGGGATCGGGACGGTGGATCTGGTACAGGTCGATCCAGTCGGTGCCGAGGCGCCGCAAGCTCTGTTCGACCTCGTAGCGGATCCACCGGCGTGAGTTGCCTGAACGGTTCTGACCCGGGCCCATGGCGGAGTGGACCTTCGTGGCGAGAACGACGTCGTCGCGCCGGCCCTTGAGGGCCTTGCCGACGATCTCCTCGGACTCACCACCGGAGTACACGTCTGCTGTGTCGACAAAGTTGATGCCCGCGTCCAAGGCCGCGTGCACGATCCGCACCCCGTCCTCGTGGTCCTTGTTGCCCCATTCGCCCAGCATCATGGCGCCGAGGCAGTAGGCACTGACCTGGATGCCAGTTCCTCCAAGTGTTCGATAGCGCATGAGGGTCACGTTAGGGCTTGGCGAAGCGTCCCGACGCGGCGGAGCGGTCCTCGCTGCCCTCGGTCGGACCGGGAGGCTTCAGGTATCGCGGGGGCTGTTGACCGCTCCGCCCTGAGTAGTCTTTGGATGGCGTAGGCGTGTTCTAACCATGAACCTTTCGGACTGGGCTGACCAGGCAGGTGTGGGCAAGTTCACCGCCTTCCTGTGATCGCCGCAGCAGGCGCCTGGCTGTTTGCCGGACGCGAGCCGCTCGCCGTGGCCCGCCAGCCGCTGGAGTGAACTGTTCGCGCCTCGGCTTGTTCAACGACGGCATCTTCCGCATCGGACAGAGCGCCTCGTACCACAGGGCATTTCAGAACGTGACGGTCGGGGACAACTCGGTCGTAGCGTCGTCCGGCCCGATCACTGGCTATCGGGCCTTGCCGGGATGGGACCCGGTAACCGGGACGACTACCTACGGGACGTGTCGTCTCGGATCGATGTCCGAAGACGCCAACCGCACGGCGTAGTAATCCTCCGTGCCCATGATGTCGAAGCCACAGGTCAAGTAGAGATGCAAGGCGCTGTCGTTGGTGCACGACACCTCGAGCCCGACATGTGCCCGACCCTCGGCGACGAGGTCCCGGGCGAGGCTGGAGAGCACTTGCCGGCCGATGCCGCGTCCCTGGAACTGCGGCAGGACGGCAAACCCGTAGATACCGGCAAACTCGGCGCTCCGGTTGACGCGAACGGTGCCGACCGGCTCGTCCGCGTAGTCGATCACAAGTGTTCCGGTCAACCGCCTGCCGAGTGCCTCGCGCTCATCGTCTTTGACCTCGTCGATGGGAAGGCCGAAGGCGTCGGCCAGGCACGAGAGGATGAAGCGCCTGTCGGCCAGTTCTGCCTCGCGGATGGTGACGAGCGGATCGGGGACGGCGGCGGCAGGCTCGCGAAGCAGTGTCATGCGGTGCTCGGAGTGCTCGATGGTGCCCCCGACGGATCGGGCGAAGCCGGACCCGGCCTCGTAAAGGCGATCCACGACCAAGAGGGCTTCCGGCACGCCCCGGACGGCAAGCTCGCCAGTCGCCGCCTCGAACAGTCGCGAGAAGACACCTTGCCGGCGCGCGGAGGGATGGACCATGCCGCAGAGCTCGACCTGGTCCGAGCGGTAGCCGTAGACGCCGAGGAAGCCAACCAGGCCACTGGGCCCGATCCACAGGAAGTCGTTGACCTGCTCGGGGGGTCTCGACTGGAGCACCCCCCACTCGAGCTTGAGACGCCCGCCGTCCGCTGCGACGCAGACCGTGGCGAGCTCCTCGACCGCGCGAAGATCCTCGGGCCCCAGTCCTGGCTCGGAGCGGAGCCGGCCGGGAGGTTGTCTCGGGTTGCCCGGCGCGTTCACCAAGCGCCCTGTAGCGGCAGATCGTGCATTGCGGCAGGCTACCTGGCGGCCCGTCACCCGGGAGCCTGCGTCGGTGTCAGCGCCCGATGCCGAGCTGCACGGCCTTCACGACGAGGAGGAGCACGGCCACGGCCAGGTAGAGGCTGAGGACCCACATCGCCATGGTGCGTCCGCGCGACCAGACCGGTCGCTCGAGGAGGGCGAGCTGAGGCATCCTCCAGGTCATACGCCGCACCGTGGTCTCGCGTTCGGCGGCCGCGGCGAGTTGGAAGGCGACGCGGCGTTTTGCGCGCTGGCCAGGCAGGAGCGCCCACGAGCCCACGCCGAGAAACCCGGCCACGATGATGGCGCCCAGCACGAGGGCAAGCGAGGTGACTCCCAGGTCCGGGAACACGGTGGTCGCCATCAAGATGAGCGACAGCGCCACCAGCACGGCGATGACCAACCCTGACAATACGTTCAGCCATGGGCGGTTGACCCACGGCCCGAGAACCTCCTTGTCGTTGCAGAGCAACAGGAGGAACACCGTCGCGCTGGGCAGGAGAACTCCCGCCAGCGCCTGAACCGCGGTCGTGATCAGCCCCAACGGTGCGCGGGGGATCAGGACGATGCCCGCGGCGCAGACCACCAGCGCGCTGAACAGGAAGTAGAACTGCTTCGCGTCGGCGAAGTTGCGGTGAAGGGAATGCCGGATCCCGAACATGTCGCCAAAGGCATATGACGTCGAAAGCGTGACGGCGGCGGCTCCGATGATCGAGGCGTTGAGCAGCACGAGCGCGAAGAGCGGTCCGGTTCCGTGCCCGACGATGTGCTCGAGTCCACGAGCCACGCCTGCTGCATTCGTGAAGTGGCCTGCGAGACCGGTGCCCCGGAAGGCAAAGGCCGCCGTCACCAAGATCGCAGTGGCCGCGATCACCACGACGAGCGAGCCGAGGACGGTATCGGCCCGTTCGTAGTTGATCCAGCGTGGCGTGATGCGCTTGTCGACGATGTTGGACTGCTGGAAGAACAGCTGCCAGGGCGCAACCGTCGTTCCGACGATGGCGATGATCAAGAGCACCGCCGTCGAGGACATCCCGCCCTGGGCGCCTGGGACCAAGAACCCGTGCAAGACCGGGGCGGCGTGGGGATGGACCAGGATCACCAGCGGGATGGCGAGGAAGTTCATCACGATGAAGATGAACATGAAGCGCTCCCAGCGGCGGAAGCTGCCGCTCGTCGTTATGGCGATGAGCCCGAGCGCGGCAATAGGTACCGAGATGTAAGGAGAGATGCCGAAGTAGGCGAGAGCGAGGCCCACCCCGATGAACTCGGTGACGATCGTGAGGAAGTTCAGGACAAACAGGTCGCCGACGGAGAAGGCTCCCCAGAAGGTCCCGAATCGCTCCTTGATCAGCCGGGCATGGCCGACGCCGGTCACCGCCCCCAGCCGAACGACCATCTCCTGGTTGACGATCAGGACCGGGATCAGCAGTGGCAGGGTCCACAACAGGCTGAGGCCGAAGTTCTGACCGGCCTGGGCGTAGGTCGACACGCCCCCGGCGTCGTTGTCTCCCACCATCACGATGAGGCCGGGGCCGGCGATGGCGAGAAGCGTGAGGAGCTTTTTCCACCACGAGCGCCGAGCGGCGAGATCGTGCTCGCGGATCGTGCCGAAGGCTCCCTTGATGTCGCCCACGTGCGCGCTGTCGAGGGCCGCCGTTGGCCCGTCAGGCTTGTCTTTGGGCTCCTCGTCGTCGCCGGGGGGCAGGTCTTCGACCATGGTGACCTCTCGCGCCGTCCTTGGCGTTGTGGGTGTGCGTGGACGTGGCTGACTGCGCACGCACACCAGAGGTCAGCAAGGCCTCAGCAGAGCGGTCGCCCTTCCTCGAAGGCAGCGTGCGCGTGAAGTTGGTCCGGTAACCAACCGTCGGTACTCAGGGTTGCTCCGTTTCCTGGCCCATCGTCAACCTGCCTTTGAGCGAGTGGCACCGACGGGTACCGGCTTCACCCCGGCGCGAGCCGGGAGCACTCCGCTCACCGTTTCCGGTCGAGGCATGGCTGCTTGCGGGCAGGATCTTACCCTCTCAGCCCGCCGGAGCGACACTTGCAGGCGTCATCTCCACCGGCGCCGCACGCCGCCGGCACACCCTCACTCGTCGGCGGCGGTCATCCCGAAGTCGCGGCGCCACCCGGTCGGCAGGAGGAGCTCCAGCACGTCATCGACGGTGACGACGCCGATCATCCGACGGTGATCGTCGATGACGGGAGCCGCGGCAAGGTTGAAGTCCGACATCTTCCGGACGATCGCGTGGAGGTCTGCGTCGGGCCTGACTGCCGCGGGGTCGAGGTCGGCCACGTCACCGATGCGCGCCGCCGCCGGGCTCTTGAGCAGTCGGACGACCGATGCCGTGCCCGAGAGACGGCCGTCTTCGTCTGTCGTGTAGATGACCCCGAGGGCCTCCGGCGCGACCGGGCTGCGACGGATCTCCTCGAGCGCCTCCGAGACGACGGTGTCCCCGGGCAGGGAGAGGAACTCCGGGCTCATGAGGCCGCCCGCGGTCTCCGGGTTGTAGCTGAGCAGGGCCCGGACCTTGGCTTGGGTCGGCTGCGGGAGGGCCTCCAGCACCGAGAGCCGCCGTTCCTGTTCGAGATCGGCGATCAGGTCGGCAGCGTCGTCGGGTGCCATCGTCGCGAGCACCCGGGCCGCGTCCCTGTCCGTCCGGGTGCTCAGGAACTCGAGCTGATGCTCGGTGTCGAGCTCCTCGAAGACGTCGGCCTCGAGCTCGAGGTCCTGGCCGACCGCGTTGATGATCTCCTCGCCCTCCTCGTGCGACGCGGCCTCGACGAGATCGGCGATCTGGGCGGGGTGCAGGCGGGCCAGCTTGCGGTAGGGGATCCGGAGCATTGCCGTCGGCACGTGGGAAACGAACGGCTGGATGCTCTCCCAGTCCACGATGGCCTTCGCCGGAATGCGCTGGGCCAGCATGCGCGGGAGCAGCCTGCGGAGAACAGGCCGGCTGGTCGGGTCGACTCCGATGACTTCCAGGATGCCGTCGACGAGCGCGATCTCGATCTCGTTCGCACGGATGAGGCGGGCTCCGACGACGTTGATCAGGTGCCTTGCCGACAGGTCCTTGGTGAGAAGCAGCTCGCCCGGCCGGCGCTCGAAACGGGCAAGGTTGAGCGTCTCGCCCTGGAGCTGGACGCACCCGGGACGAACGTTTCCGATCATCGAAATCGGCACGAAGAGCTGCCGGCGGCCGATCTTCGCGACGATCCCGATCACGGGGGGATGTGCCTGCTCCCCGGGGCGCGCGATCACGTCTTCGACCCGACCCATCCGTTCCCCGTCGCTGCCGAGCAACGGGCTGCGGACGATGCCTGAGAGATGGATGATGTCGGCTGCCATCAGAGGGAGGCCCAGCGCGATCGGCACGCGGCGATCCGCACGGCTCCATAGTAGTGAAGACCGCGGCGGACTGAAAAGGGCCTGGTTGCCGGTCGGCCGGGCGGCGGCCACCTTGCTAATCGGAGCTGTGCGGGGGAGGCTGAACAGGTATGCAGGAGCCAGATCGGCCCCGCCGCCTGCGCATCGCGTACCTCGTGTACAGGGGAAACCCGCGTTGTGGTGGTCAGGGTGTCTATACGCGTCACCTCACGCGCGAGCTCGCGGAGCTCGGTCATTCGGTGACGGTGTTCTCGGGGCCCCCGTACCCCGAGCTCGAGGAACCCGTGGAGCTGGTGAAGGTTGCGAGCCTGGACCTGTATCGCGAACCGGATCCGTTCCGTGTTCCGAGGTTGCGCGAGTTCACCTCGTCGGTGGACCTTCTCGAGTTCGCGCTGATGTGCACGGCCGGCTTTCCCGAGCCGCTCACCTTCAGTCTGAGGGCGCGTCGCCTTCTGGCGGGGCGTCTCGGGGACTTCGATCTCGTCCACGACAATCAAACCCTCGGCTCGGGCATCATCGGCATGATGAACGACGGCTGGCCGGTGATTGCGACGATTCACCACCCCATCACCGTCGACCGCGAGCTCGAACTGGCTCATGCCGGCGGGTGGCGGCGGCGGTTGACGCTCAAGCGCTGGTACGGCTTTGTCGGGATGCAGGCACGGGTCGCACGCCAGGTGCAGCGGATCGTGACCGTTTCCGAATCGTCGCGGCGCGACATCGCGGACCAGCTCGGCGTCGCGCCGGAGCGCATAGCGGTCGTCCCTGTCGGCGTCGACGGCTCGGTCTTCCGGCCGATGCCCGGCGTAGCGCGCGTGCCGGGCCGCATCATGACCACGGCGAGCTCCGATGTGCCCATGAAAGGGCTGGTCCCGCTTCTGGAGGCGCTCGCGAAGGTTCGCACGGAGCGCCAGGACGCCCATCTCTTGGTCATCGGCCGCCTGAGAGACGGGAGCGCGATCCCTGCCGCGCTGGACCGGTTCGGGCTGACACGCTCGGTTCGCTTCGTCTCGGGGCTGAGCGACCAGGCGATCGTCGATCTCTACGCCCAAGCCGAGGTCGCCGTCGTGCCGTCACTGTACGAAGGCTTTTCGTTGCCTGCGATCGAGGCCATGGCTTGCGGAGTCCCGCTCGTCGCGACCACCGGCGGAGCGCTGCCCGAGGTCGCCGGGCCAAACGGCGTCTCGGCGCTGCTCGTGCGTCCGAACGATCCGGGCTCGCTCGCCAGGGCCATCCTCACGGCCCTTTCCGAGCCGGCGCTGCGCCTTTGCCTCGGGGCAGCCGGCCGCAGGCGCACGGCCGAGCGTTTCACCTGGCCCGTCACGGCTCGAGCCACTGCCGAGCAGTACTTCGAGCTGTTGGCGTCCCGCCCGTTCGCCGGACGCGCCGGAGACCTGACGTCCTGCCGGAGGGCGGCCACCGGGGTTCAGCCGGCCGCGGTGGCCCGAGAGGTTGCGTCCTTCCACCCGGCGCCGTGCTGACCGTCGACTTCGGCCGCCTCGGCCTGCGTCCGGCCGAGCGCGTGCTCGACATGGGCTGTGGTGGGGGTCGGCACGCCTTCGGTTGCCTGCGCCGCGGTGCTGTCGTCGTTGCCCTCGACGCGGACCCGGGCGAGGTCAAGGGCGTCATCGGCCTGATGATGGCAATGGCCGACGCCGGAGAGGTCCCCGAGGGCGGGGCGGGAGCGGGGGTGAGGGGTGACGCGCTGAGACTGCCGTTTCCTGATGGGGCCTTCGACAAGGTCATCTGTGCCGAGGTGCTCGAGCACCTCCCTGACGACTCTTCGGCGATGGCCGAGCTTGCCCGGGTGCTCCGGCCCGGCGGCCTGCTCGCGATCAGCGTTCCCCGGTACGGCCCCGAGCTCGTCAATTGGTCGCTCTCGGAGAAGTACCACAGCGTCCCGGGCGGGCACGTGCGGATCTACCGCCGACGCCAGCTGCTTGGGCGGCTCGAGGACGCGGGCCTGGAGCTGGTCGCGTCCCATCACGCGCACGCGCTGCACAGCCCGTACTGGTGGTTGCGGTGCCTTGTCGGACCGGAGAACGACCACTGTTTCGCCGTTCGCACCTACCACCGTCTCCTGGTGTGGGACATCACGGCGCACACGCCTGTCACCCGTGTTCCCGAGAAGCTCCTCAACCCGTTTCTGGGCAAGAGCCTCGTTGTCTACCTGAGGCACGCCAGGTGACGATCACGCCCTCTGGACACCTCACCGGCGGCCGGTTGATCGCCGAGACCGTCGAGTCGATCCGTGCTGTCCAGTTGCAAGACGGCATGATCCCTTGGTTCGGCGGCGGTCACGCTGACCCGTGGAACCATGTCGAGGCCGCAATGGCGCTCGCCGTGGGCGGCGCAGTGCACGAGGCCGAGCTCGCTTACGAATGGTTGCGCGCGACCCAGCGCCCTGACGGGTCGTGGCACACGTACTACCTGGCGAACCGCAAGGTCGAGGAGCCCCGCCTTGACACCAATGTCTGCGCCTATGTGGCGACCGGCGTGTGGCACCACTTCCTCGTCACCAGGGACACGGGCTTCCTCGAGGAACTCTGGGGTTCGGTCGAGCTCGCCATCGAGTTCGTCCTCAACTGGCAGCGGCCTGGTGGGGAGCTGGTGTGGTCCGTCGCGCCCGACGGGACACCGGGGCGCTACGGGCTGTTGACCGGCTCCTCCTCGGCGTACTTCAGCCTCCGGTGCGCCATCGCGTGCGCCTCCCAGCTGGGACTGGAGCGCCCGGACTGGGAGCTCGCCGCCGGCCGTCTGCGGCACGCGGTAGCCCACAACGGTGGTGGCTTCGCTTCGAAGGACGAGTTCGCGATGGACTGGTACTACCCGGTGCTGGTCGACGCGCTCGACGCCCAGACGGCGTCGGACCGCATCGACGAGCGATGGCCCGAGTTCGTGATCGAGCAAAGGGGCGTGCGTTGTGTCTCGCACCGACCGTGGGTGACGGCCGCGGAGACGGCCGAGTGCGCCATCGCCCTGCTCTCGATCGGGCGTCGCGACCAGGCCGCGAACCTGCTCGGATGGGCCCGACAGCACCGTTGCCCGGACGGTTCGTATGTCACCGGCGTCGTGTACCCGGAGCAGTCGACGTACCCGCCGGACGAGCAGTCGAGCTATACCGCAGCTGCGATCGTGCTTGCAGAAGACGCGCTGAACATGCTCAGCCCCGCCGCTCAGCTGTTTGTCGACGGGTCGCTCCCTCGTGGTCTCGACCTCGACGCGGGACCGGAGCCGGACAGCCGCCTGAGCACGCGCAGGCTCCCGGTTTGCGCCGAGTCTTCCTCCTCGAACTCGCCAGAGCTGAGCGCACGCCTGTAGATCTCGAACGGAGGGCGCCCGCCGTCGGCGGGGTCGGGAAACACGTCGTGGATTGCAAGCCAGCCACGGTCGGCCACGCGGGGGGCCCAACCGCAGTAGTCCGCCTGGGCTGCTGCCTCGCCGTGCCCCCCGTCGATGAACACCAAGCCGGCGGCGACGTTCCAGCGAGCAGCGATGGCGGGCGAGTCACCGACGACCGCGACGGCTAGATCCTCCGCTCCGGCTGCCTCCAGGGCTCTTCTCCAGAATGGAAGGGTGTCCATCCGGCCGGTCTCGCGGTCTACGAGCGTGTCGTCGTGGTGCTCCCAGCCCGCCTGGTTCTCCTGTGAGCCACGATGATGGTCGACGCTGAAGATCACGGCGGCTGCTGCACCCGAGCTCACAGCCCGGGCGATCCCCGAAGCGAGGTACAGGGTCGATCGGCCGCAGTAGGCGCCGACCTCGACAATGGAGGAGAAGCCCGAGGCGGTGGAGCGCTCGGCGACGGCGGCAAGTGCAAGGCCCTCGTCGTCGGGCATGAAGCCCTTGGTCGCGCGGGCCGCTTCCAGCAGGTGTTGATGTCTCGAGAGAGAGCTCATGCGCGCTCGTTCATAGCAGGGACGCGTGTCAGCCTGCGGCGAGCGAGACGATCGAGTAGACGCCAAAGCCCAGCAGCGCCAGGCCAGAGAGGCGCCGGACGATCGCAAGCGGGACCCAGCGTGTGATCGTGCGGCCGGCGAGCACCCCGACGACCGACACGAGTGCAAAAGCAGCTGCCGCGCCCGTGAACACCGCCGCGCCGTCCCGGTAGTGCGCGGTCAGGTTGGCTATCAGCACCTGGGTGATGTCGCCGAACTCCGCCACAGCGACCACCGTGAAGGTGATGGCGGTGACGTGCCAGAAGCTCGTGCGCCCGTCGGCCAGCGACCGCTCCCCTCCAGAGGCCAGCAGCTCGCCCCGCTCCCGTTCGGCTCGTTCCGTTGTCGCCAGGAGGTAGGCCGCACCGCCGAGGAACAACGCCGCCACCACCGAGCGCACCGCGAGCCTCGGCAGAAGGGCGAGCAGGCCGCCCGCGACCACAGCGAGGCCGGCCTGGAGGACGAGCGCAGAGACAGCTCCGACCCAGACAGGGAGTGGGCGGTGACGCGACGAGAGGACCAGGCAGGAGATGAAGGTCTTGTCAGGCAGCTCCGCCGGGATGACAAGCGCGAACGCCGTCGTCGCGATGGCGAGGTTCACAGCGGCCGCCGAGGCTCATGCCTTGGCGAGCAGAGACCCGAGAAGCGGCCGGTGTTTCATCACGAATCTGACGTTCACCGCGAGGCGTTCGAGACCCTGGTCCACGGCCCGCTGCAGGCCGCCGAGGGGATGAGCTGCACAGAACTCCGTCACCTCGCGCGAAAGCCGGGGCGCACCGTCCGAGTCGAGCTGGCACAGACGTGAGACCTCGAGCATCCGTGTGATCAAGTTTGCCGGGTATCGCTCCACGAGCGTGTGCCAGTTACCGGACACGAACTCCCAGACCTGCGGACCGGCGACGCGGTTGGTCAGCAGTGAGCCCAGGAGATAGGGAGCGTTCTGGCTCCTGATCTCGGTCAGGCACAGCTCGCAGATCTCCGCGACCAGTTCCAGATCGCGGACATAGCCGAGCGAATCGAGATAGCGCCTCTCCTCCAGCGGGTCGGACGGGGAGCGCAGCCGCGCCAGGAGCGCGCCGTACTCGGCGCGTCCTGCAGTGGTTGCCACGACGTGGAGGATGGCCGCTGCGGTGTCCACGTCCAGCGAAGCACCCTGGCCGAGCGCGACGAAGCGGTCGCGGCTCTCTGCTTGCACCCGAGCATCGGCGCCGATCGTGCCGAGCGTTGCGATGAGAACTGCACGACGCAGCGCCGCTTGGCTGTCGTCGTCCTCACGGCGGTCCCAGCCGAGGAGTTCGAGCTCTGGTCCGATCAGTGACCGGACGAAGGCCTCGAGCACACAGCGGTCAGCCTCGGCGACCGCTTGGTCCAACAGGCCGAGCGCGCCCGCGACCATCGTCCACACGTTCGGGTCCTTCTCTCCCTCGAGACGCCGCAGGAGGGCGAGGAATTGCCCGAGGGACGTCGAGCCGGCCAGCGCGCATGCCCAAGTGTCGGCCACGAGCGTGAAGCGTTCGAGCGGCTGGAGACGCTCGAGGCCGTCGAGGATGCCGTCGAGCAGCCCGCCTTCGTAGCGCAGTCGGTAGACGCCGTTTCCTCCGGCGTTGACAACGAGCATCCCTTGCCCTGCTGCGACGCGTATGGGCTGTTCGCGCAGGAGCTCGTAGCGGCACTGCGTGCCGGCGGATCGACCGTTGCGAGGGCGTGCCTGTATCGCCACGGGGACGAGCCACCTCGAGCCGATCGCGCTCGGCCCCGAGCCCGCGGGTCTGTCTGCGGAGGGCAGGTAGGAGAAAGGCTCTTGAGTGAGCAGGACGTCGGAACCGTCCGCGCGAGCAGTCACGAGCGGATGGCCGCCCTGGAAGATCCACGAGTCCATGAGCGCACGGACCGGCAGTTGCTCGGCCGCCTCCTCGATCGCGTCCCACAAGTCGGTCGTCTCGGTGTTGCCGTAGCGGTGAGCCGCAAGGTACCGGCGAACACCGTCGCGGAAGCGTTCGGTGCCTATGTACTGCTCGAGCATCCGAAGAAGGCTGCCGCCCTTCTCGTAGGTGAGGGGGTCGAACATCGAGTCGACCTCGTCGGGCGTGCGCGCAGGGAACTCGATCGGCCGCGTCGTGTGGAGCCCGTCGAGGGCGAGTGCCATCTCCCGATCGCGACTGAATCCAACCCAGCATTGGTACTCAGGCTTGAAGTCGTCCAGGCAGCAAAGGGCCATGTAGGTCGCGAACGCCTCGTTCAGCCAGATGCCGTTCCACCAGCCCATGGTCACGAGGTCGCCGAACCACATGTGTGCGATCTCGTGCTCGATCACCTCGGCGACGCGCTCGAGCTCGTCGCGGGCCGAATGAGCGGGGTCGGTGAGAAGCCTGGTCTCACGGAAGGTCGCACATCCGAGGTTCTCCATCGCACCAAAGGCGAAGTCGGGGATCGCGACGAGGTCGAGCTTGTCGCCTGGGAAGGGCTGGCCAAAGTACTCGGTGTAGTACGCGAGCGCGTGCGCGCCGACTTCGAGGGCAAACGCGGTCAGGTGCGCCTTTCCTGCGGTGTGAACCACGCGCAGCGCGGTTCCGCCCACATCCACGACCTCGGTGGCCTCGAGAGGGCCGATGACGAAGGCGACCAGGTAGGTCGACATCGGGATCGTGTCGCTGAACTCGAGGCGACGCCTTCCGCCTGAAAGCTCGGTCACGCATGTTTCGGCGCCGTTGGAGATCGCAAGGAGGTCCGAACCGACCTCGAGCGAGATGGAGAACACAGCCTTGCGGTCTGGCTCGTCCCAGCAGGGGAACGCCCTCCTTGCGTCGGTCGACTCGAACTGGGTCGTCGCGATGACGTGCTCGCTGCCGTCTTCGTCACGGAAGGTGCTGCGATAGAAGCCACGGAGCTTGTCGTTCAGCACGCCGGCGAAATCGCACTCGAGGACACAGGGGCCCGGCAAGATCTGGCGTGGCGCGCTCGAAGGTGACGCGTTCGAGATCCTCGTCGAAACAGATTTCGAGGATTTCGGGCTCGGGCGAGTCATCGGGCCAGCTCAGCGTGGCATTCGAGATCTGAAGCTCCACGGCGTTGCAAACGATCGAGCTTCTGGCCGACGTGAGGTCGAGCTCGATCCGCTCGTGGCCGAGAAACGTCGCGGCGTCCAGGTCGGGCACGATCGTGAGCTCGTAGCGCGTCGGCACGACGTCGCGGGGGAGCCTGAAGTCGTTCTCCTCGGTGTTCAAAGTCACGGACACCGACGATACCCGTGTGCGGCGTCGCCGACGGTGTGCGGTGTTGCCAGCCGTCTGTGGCGTTCCACCGGCTACCGTCGGGACTCGTGCCGGAGCCCGGATCATGCCGCCCTGCCTTTGGTGCCTCGCGCGAGGAGCCCGGCAGTCGAGAGACCGACGTCGTGTGCATCGGGCACGCGATCGTGGACCGAGTCGCCCATGTGGACGCGCTGACGATCGCGGCAGCCGGCGTCGAGCCGGGCGCGATGACTCTTGTCGACCGCGAACAGATCTCCAGGATTGCCGAGCTCGTAGGTGACTGGGTCCAAGTGGCCGGGGGATCGGCAGCCAACACCGCGGTGGGACTTGCCTCTCTGGGCGGCCACCCGGCATTCGTGGGGTCCGTGGGCCATGACTTGCTCGCTGAGGAGTACGAGCGCGACCTCGGCGCAGTCGGTGTCAGGTGCGTGTTGAGCCACAGTGCCGTCGATCTGTGCACCGGCCAATGCCTCGTGCTGGTCAGCTCCGACTCGGGGCGCACGATGGCGACGAACCTGGGCGCGGGTGTCGTCATCGACGTCGAGGCCGTCGAGCAGGCCTGCGTCGGGACCGCTGCGGCGGTGTACATCGAGGGTTACCTGCTCGACTCGCCCGGGACCTCTTCCGCCCTCGAGCGGGCTGTCGAGCTGGCGAAATCCGGCGGCGGTTTGGTGGCACTGAGCCTGTCGGATCCGTTTCTCGTCGAACGGCACGGCGAGCTCTTGAACGAGCTCGTCGAAGGCAGGGTGGACCTGCTGTTTGCCAACGAGGAGGAAGCTCGGCGCTTCACCGGGGCGGACGACTTGTCCGGAGCACTCGAGGATCTGCAGCGGCCCGGACTCGTGGCCGCAGTGACGCTCGGAGCGCGAGGTGCCGTGCTCTTGGACGGCAGTGAGCGCGCGATCGTCCAGGCCCCGCCGGTGCGCCGCGTGAATGACACGACGGGCGCGGGCGACCTTTTCGCGGCGGGAGTTCTTCACGGGATCGTCCGCGGCGCCCCGTTGGAGACGGCGGGCCGGCTCGGAGCACTTGCAGCCGGCGAGGTCATCTCCCACCTCGGAGCGCAGCCCCAGGTGTCGTTGCACTCCGTGGCGGTTCGGGCCGGGCTGGTCGGGCCCTGGTAGGCCGGCAGCACCCGCGCCGCCGGGCCCATGGCGCGAGGCCTCGAGTCAGACCCGGTCGCTGTCCTCGTCGGGCGGAAGGAAGGCCAGGTCGAGATCCGCAAGTCGCACGAGTGCCGACGCGACCCATCGCGCGAGCCCTGCGACCTGGCCGTCGAGCTTGGTGGGATCGTCGAGGAGCGGCTCTTCGAGCCGGATGCTGCCTTGGTAGGCGATCTCGATCGCGCAGGCGGGCGTGACCGAGGAGGGTTCGTAGAGCTGCTCGATCATCGGCCCGGACTGCTCAAGGCGCTCGGAGCCGAACTCGGGTCCCTCGCCGGCAAGCGCGGCGAGCACCACTGCCGGATCGGGTGTGGCGGCCAGGCGCTGCACGCGAAGCGTGATCTCGACGATGAGCTCCGGCGGCTCGGCTGGAGGCTCGCCGATCGACCATGACCGGTAGGCGCTCTGGCTCCAGGTCGGCCAGTCGAGGCTGAGATCCGCCCGGACACGCGGCGGACTGTTTTCGCCAGGGAGGCTGTAGGAGGTCTCGAAGGCAACGTCGCCGAGGAAGACGTCGACCTGGAAACGCTCCTCCACCGCCTGCTGTTCCAAGAGCGCGCCCTCGAATGCCTCGCGGAGGGCTGCGATCACGTCGAGGAGAATGTGATCGATCATGGCGAGCCGAGGCTACCCGCCTGTCGGGCCCCAGGCGCATACAACTGGTAGACAGCTGGCGTGCGCGACAATCCGTGGCTCGAGCGGCGGGTGATCGCCTACGCGCACCAGGGAGGAGCGAAGGAGGCGCCTTCCAGCACGCTCTACGCGATCCGTCGGGCGCTCGAGCACGGAGCCACCGGCATCGAGCTCGACCTGCATGCCACCCGCGACGGACAACTCGTCGTCTGCCACGACCCGACGCTCGATCGCACGACCAACGCCTCGGGCGAGATCGCCGAGGCTCGCCTCGACGAGCTCCGACACCTCGACAACGCCTATTGGTTCTGCCCGGGCGAGGATGCTGTCAGGGGGCGTCCCGCGGAGGACTACGTGCTACGCGGGAAAGCGCCCGGTGATCGAGACCTTTGCGTCGCAACGCTGTCGGAGGTCCTGGAAGCCTTCCCGGGCGTCGTGCTCAATCTCGACATCAAGCGCGGCGCCCCAAAGGTCGTCCCGTACGAAGAGACGCTGGCCGCCGTGCTGGGCGAGCACGACCGGCAAGACGACGTGATCGTTGCGTCGTTCTCGGACGCGGCGACGGCAAGGTTCGCCGCATGCGCTCCTGGCACCGGCATCTCGGCCGGCACCGGGGCGACGACCGAGTTCTACCGGAGGCTGCATGCCGGTGAGCCACCGCAGGACGACATCGGGCGCTACGTCGCGCTCCAGGTCCCGGCGCGCATCGGCCCAGTCGTCCTCTTGGACGAGCGCTTCGTGGACGTCGCACATTCGAGCGGGCTCGCGGTACACGTCTGGACGATCGACGATCCCGATGAGATGGAGCGTATGGTCAGTCTCGGCGTCGATGGGATCATGTCCGACAAGCCGTCGGTGCTCGCCGGCGTGCTGAGCGACCTGGGGGCGAACTGGAAGCTGTGACGGTCAGCCGCGACCGCAGTTCGGCTTCTTGCCGTGGTTGGCCTTCTTCTTCTTGCGGAGCTTCCGCTTGACGGTTCGCTTGGACACAAGCGCAACAGTGTAGTGGCTTCCACGCTGGCCTCTTTTTCCCACGGGCAGGTGCGGTTCTGTAGCGTTGAGCATGCTTGTTGGCTTTCGCGACGAGGACGGGTCCATGGCATGGCTGTTGCGTGACGGCGAGGTGCTCGCGAGCGTCGAGGTCGCTTCGTCGCTCGCCGCCAGGTCGCGTGGCCTGCTTGGCAAGAGGAGCTTCGACGGAGCCCTGCTCCTACGCCACACGCGGTCGGTGCACACGATCGGGATGAGATTCGCGATCGACGTCGCCTTCTTGACCGACGACCTTCGCGTGATCGGCCAGACCACCCTGCCGCCGTACCGGATCGCCCTTCCGCGCCGGGGCGGCCGAGCCGTGCTCGAGGCGGAGGCGGGCGCCTTCGAGCGATGGAAGCTCGCCCCGGGTGATGCCCTGGAGATCAAGGGGTGACCGCAGGGGATCCAAGCCCCGGCGAGCTGGTCATCGTCGCGACCCCGATAGGCAATATCGGCGACCTCTCGCCACGGGCGGCCGCCACGCTCGCGGAGGCGGACGTCGTGTGCTGCGAGGACACACGCCATACCGGGCTGCTGCTCGCCCGGTTGGGCCTGCGAGCCCCCCGCCTGCTCTCGGTGCACGCTCACAATGAGCGCGAGCGGGTCGCGCAGGTGCTCGAGCTTCTCGATACAGGCGCGCGAGTCGCTCTCGTGAGCGACGCCGGCACGCCTGCGATGTCCGATCCCGGCGAGCGGGTGATCTCCGCGGCGATTGCCGCTGGACACAAGGTCACGACCGTGCCGGGACCCTCGGCGGCCGTCAGCGCCCTCGTGGTCGCCGGGCTTGGCACCGCACGCTGGAGATTCGAAGGCTTCCTGCCGAGGCGAGGTACCGACCGCGCCAAGCGCCTGGGCGAGATCGCGGCGGCGCCCCATCCGAGCGTGATCTACGAGGCGCCGCAGCGGTTGAGCTCGACGCTGCAGGATCTCGCGGACCGCTGCGGGGGCGATCGGAAGGTGGCGGTCTGCAGGGAGCTCACCAAACGATTCGAGGAGACCTGGCACGGGACGCTCGCCGAGGCGTGCGAGCGCAGCGCGAAGAGCGCGGCACGCGGCGAGCACGTGCTCGTCGTTGCGGCCGCGCCGGCTGAGCAGCGGTCATCGCCGAGCGAAGCTGAGGTCCAAAGCGCAGTCGCGAGCCGTATGTCCGCCGGCGCCAGCCGCCGGCAAGCGGCAGCCGGCGTGGCCGCAGACCTCGGCGTGCCGAAGCGGTTCGCGTACTGAGACTTCGCTCGGCCGCAGCGACCGGTAGTTTGAGAGGGTGCCTGGCCGCTTCTTCCTGACGACACCGATCTACTACGTCAATGACGCACCTCATCTCGGCACGGCGTACTCGACGGTCAATGCCGACGCACTGGCGCGCTGGCACCGGCTGATCGGTGACGACTCCTGGTTCCTCACCGGCACCGACGAGCACGGGTTGAAGAACGCCCGCGCCGCGCTGGAGCAAGGGCTCACGCCCCAGGAGTGGGTCGATCGGACGAGCAGTCGCTATATCGCCACATGGGCCGCCCTCGACATCGCTAACGACGACTTCATCCGCACCACCGAGGACCGGCACAACCTGAGCGTCCAGAGGTTCATGCAGGCGATCTACGACAACGGCTATATGCACAAGGGTCTGTACGAGGGCTGGTACTGCGTGTCGTGCGAGGCGTACTACCCCGAGAGCGACCTGCTCGAAGGTCGCTCCTGCCCGGTGCACGAGCGAGCGGTGGAGTGGCTCGCGGAGGAGAACTGGTTCTTCGAACTGTCCCGTTTCGAGCAGCCGTTGCTCGACTGGTACCAGAGCCATCCGCAGGCGGTCTTTCCTGACTCGCGGCGCAACGAGGCCCTCGGGATCATCAAGGGCGGGCTTCAGGACATCTCGATCACCAGGACCTCGATCGACTGGGGCGTGCGCGTTCCCTGGGACAGCGCGCACGTCTTCTACGTCTGGTACGACGCCCTGGTCAACTACATCACAGCCATCGGCTATGGCGAGGACCCCGAGCGCTTCTCGAAGTGGTGGCCGGCGGCTCACCATCTGCTCGGCAAGGACATCCTCCGGTTCCACTGCGTCTGGTGGCCGGCGATGTGCCTCGCCGCGGGCATCGACCCACCGGCCCACTACATCGTCCACGGGTGGCTGCTCGTGGGTGGTGAGAAGATGTCCAAGACGCGGCTGAACCAGATCGACCCCGTGGAGCTCGTCACCGATGTCGGCGTCGACGTGCTTCGCTACCACCTCGTGCGGGAGGTGGCGCTGGGCGCCGACGGGGACTTCACCTACGAAGGCCTCATCGCGAGGTACAACTCCGACCTCGCCAACAATCTCGGCAACCTGCTTTCCCGGGTCGCGGCGGTCGTCGGGAGCAAGTGCGGAGGGATCGGCCCCGCCCCGAGACCTGCCGCGCCCGGCGTCCGACTGAGCGAGGTCGCGGCGGAGGTGGTAGCGGCATGCCGGGACGCGTGGGCACGGTTCGCGGCGCACGATGCTCTCGAGGCGACCTGGCACCTGGTGCGTGCCGCGAACGCCGAGCTCGAGGCCGCAGAACCGTGGAAGCTGCCGCCCGGCCCGGCCCTCGACGCTGTCCTGGGGGACGCTCTCGAGGCGTTGCGGATCGTGGCCGTGCTCGTGTCAGCTGTGATGCCGGGCGCGGCAGCCGAGCTCTGGGCGCGGATCGGGCTTCAGGGCCGGCCCGACGAGCCGGGCGCGGCCGGGGAGAATGGCACTCTCACGTGGGGGGGCTACCCGGGAGGCTTGCCTGTGACCAAGGGTGCGCCCCTGTTCCCGCGGCGCACCGTCGACCGCTGAACGAAAGAGGAAACGTGGACGATTCGAGCGACCGGACCGAGCGGGGCAAGCAGCGTGAAGGTTCCTGGTTCCGGCGCCGGCGCCGTGCCGTCCGCCGATCCCGCGCGTCCGAGCACGAGAAGAGTGCTCCGGCTGGGCCCGGGCCCATGGCCGAACAAGCGCGCCTGTCGTCGTCCGCGGTGCCGTCGTCGCAGCCGCAGCCGACCGCCATCTGGACCGACAGCCACTGCCACCTGCAAGACGACACCGATCCGGCCGCGACTCTCGCGCTTGCTCGCGCGGCACGGGTCGGACGGGTGGTGTGTGTCGGGACCGACGCGGCATCGTCCCGACGGGCCGTGTTCCTGGCGAACGAGCTGTCGGGAAAGCGCCCCCCGGCTCCGTCGGCGGGCCCCGCACAAGCCGCGAGCGCGCAGGGCACCGAGGTCTGGGCGACCGTGGGGCTGCACCCGCACGACGCCAAGAATGGGCTGGGCTCGGTGACCGAGTTTCTCGACGAGTTGTCCGCGGGCGAGGGCTTGCGTCAGTCCCGGGTGGTGGCCATCGGGGAGTGCGGACTGGACTACCACTACGAGCACTCACCGCGAACGGTCCAGCGCGATATCTTCGCCGCCCAGGTTGAGCTGGCGAACATCCACAACCTCGCGCTCGTCATCCACACCCGGGAGGCGTGGGACGACACGTTCTCAATTCTCGAAGACCAAGGAGTGCCCGACAGGACGATCTTCCATTGCTTCACAGGCGGCGAGCCGGAGGCCACGCAGTGCCTGCGGCTCGGTGCCCTGCTCTCTTTCAGCGGTATCGTGACTTTCGCCAATGCCGGCGAGCTGCGCGAAGTTGTCGCCCACTGCCCGCTCGACCGCCTGCTGGTCGAGACCGACTCACCCTTCCTCACGCCGGTCCCCTATCGCGGGCGTCGCAACAGTCCGAGCAACGTCGTCGTCGTCGGGAACACGATCGGGCAGTTGAAGGGCTTCGCGCCCGAAGTCACAGCTGCGGTCAGCTGGTTGAACGCCGAGAAGGCCTTCGGGCTCGGGGTCTGAGATCGCCGAGCCCCCTGGCAGCGCTCCGGCCGTCCCGTTCCGGCGCCCGCCCGGCCGGAGCGAGGTGGCTCGCCTTCTCCGCCAGCACGGCCTTCACCCTTCGAAGGCGCTCGGCCAGAACTTCGTCACCGACCCGAACACTGTCGAACGCATTGCCAGGCTCGCGCGTCTCGGGCCCGGGGATCACGTCGTGGAGATCGGCGCCGGCCTCGGTTCCCTGACGATCGCGCTCGCCGCGACCGGGGCCGCGGTGACGGCCGTCGAGACGGACAGGGGCATCACCCCGGTCCTTCGGGAGATGGTCGAGCCGCTCGGGGTGTCGGTCGTCGAGGCCGACGCGATGTCGTGTGACTGGGACGGGTTGCTCCGAGCAGCGCCTCGCTGGGTGCTTGTGGCCAACCTGCCCTACAGCGTGGCGACTCCGCTCGTGCTCGATCTTCTCCGTGACGTACCTGAGATCGCCCGCATGCTCGTGATGGTCCAGCGCGAGGCAGGCGAACGCCTCGTCGCGGTGCCGGGGACCAAGAGCTTCGGCGCCGTGTCGGTGAGGGTCGGCTACTTCGCCACCGCAGCGCTGGTCGGACGCGTTTCGCAGGAGGTGTTCCTGCCCCGCCCCAACGTCGAGTCGGTGCTCGTTGAGCTCGTACGCCGCGAGACTCCGGCGGTAGATCCCGCCGTGGCGAGCTACGCGGAGATCGATCTCCTCCTCCGGGCCGGCTTCGGCGGGCGGCGGAAGATGCTCCGGCGGTCCCTCGAGGGGCTGGTCGACGAGACTGGCTTCGCGAACGCCGGGATCGACGGCCGCTCCCGGGCCGAGGAGCTCGGCATCGAGGAGTGGGGCAAGCTAGTCGCATGCCGTCGATCGACCACGTCCGGGCACCCGCCAAGCTGACCCGCGCGTTGCGGGTCGTAGGAGTCCGCGACGATGGCTACCACCTGCTCGAGACCGAGATGGCGACGATCGATCTCGCAGACGAGCTCGAGATCGAAGACGGCGCCGAGGGTTTCGAGGTTGTCGACGAGGTGGCCTGGGTCGTCGGGCGCGGTCGGATGTCGACCGGGCCGCGCCCGAGGCGTGACGCCGCCGATCTCGCGCCGGGCGTCGTCCCGCCAGGCCCGGAGAACCTTGTCGTGCGAGCCCTCGCCACCGTCGGCCGTCGCGCCCGGGTGCGGTTGTCGAAGCACGTTCCGGCCGGCGCCGGCCTCGGTGGCGGCTCTGCGGACGCGGCGGCGGTGCTCCGTTGGGCGGGAGCTCTCGATCCGGCGGTTGCGGCGAGGTTGGGCGCGGACGTGCCGTTTTGCGTCGTGGGAGGCAGGGCGCTGGTGGGCGGCATAGGCGAGCTGGTCGAGCCGCTTGGCTTCGAGGCCTTCACGGCGGTGCTCGTGACGCCCGGGTTGAGCGTGCCGACTCCCGAGGTCTACCGAGCCTGGGACGAGCTCGGCGGTCCGCTTGGCGAGCACGGGAACGATCTCGAGCCTGCCGCCGTCGTCGTCGAGCCACGCTTGGCTCGGTGGCGAGACCTCGTCTCGGCCGTCGCCGGAGAGCGGCCGCGGCTGGCGGGGAGCGGGGGCACGTGGTTTCTCGAGCGCGACCCCGAGACGGCCGGGCAACTCGTAGTTGAGCTCCAACGCGCGGCGCGGGCCGAGCGCGGGCAAGCCCTCATTGTGGCGGCGGCGAGCACTCCTCACCCGTGACGGGCGGCTCCCGCAGCTCTACTTGCCGGCGGCGCGTCGCTGCCAGCGGGTGCGCTTCAGCATCTTCTTGTGCTTCTTCTTGCGCATCCGCTTGCGGCGCTTCTTGATGAGTGATCCCATGGCGGGCGGAACGCTAGCCGAAATTGCCCCGGACTTGCCCATTGGCGGGTCCCCTCCTCGCGCCGCAGGCCGGCGCCGGAGCGCGACGCACGCCGCGGCGCTGGGGCCCGAGGTGCCGGTTGAAGAGGGTTGACTGTTGTAAAAATGCAGTCGAAGGATTCCTTCCGGGGTAGTTCAATCGGCAGAACGTCGGCCTTTGGAGCCGGATGTTGGAGGTTCGAGCCCTCCCCCCGGAGCGCGGATCAACATGTGCGGGCTTCGCGCACCTCGTCGGTCCAGGCATGCCCGTCGAAATAGCGGAAGTGACACTGGCCGAGGGGGTCGAGGTGCCACGAAGGCACCGCATCCACAGGTGCGGGCAAAGCTCGAAGACGTCGCTGGAAGTCAGCCCTCACGTCTCCCACTGCGTCTGCTGCTCGTCGTGCGGGATCGTCGGTCACCTCTCGCGTCCAGCGCTGACCGTCGAAGAAGCGGAGCCGCCGCTGGCCGAGCGGATCGGGGTGCCAGCCCCGCACGCCGGTTTGCGGCGGGCGCAGAAGCGGCAGCTGGTCAATGATCTGCCTGAGCTTGTGACGATCTTCGGCCGTGTCGGCGATCACGACGTCGTCGCGATGGGCCAGCGAGAGATCCGAGACACTCGTGGTCCGCGACGCGGCGAAATAGAGGATCCAGGCGACTGGCAGCAACGCGACGTGAATGGCGCCCCAGCCGGTCGGTGAGATGCCCCAGGGGGGCTTGCCGTGTTCTGAGCGGAATCGTGCTGCCCGAGCCCACCCCCAGGCGAAGAAGACGACGGCGACGATGACGCCGGCTGCCACGGGCCCTAGGGGCGCAATACTGGCCATGGTTGTTCATCGGCAGCGGGGCCCGACGGCCTTAGCTTGCAGCGCGGTGGCCCGGCGCCGCTCCGGCGTTGCCACCGGTCAGTATTCATAGCGCGACCGGGCATAGCCGGTGTCCTCCCAGCCGGTGATGATGATCAGGAACATCGCGAACGTGAGCACGTGGACTCCCGTGCACCACAGGCAGATCACATGCAGGACGAGCGCCTCCTGGGCGATCAGGTAGACCACCATCGCGATCCCGACGGTGGCCGCCGCAATGCGGCCCCAGGCCAACCACGCTGCGGCGGAGCACCACGCGCCCGGAATGCAGATCACGGCCATGCCGATGAAGTAGGCCAGCCCCAGGGCCGACACGGGAATACGGAAGATGGCCGATTGGGGGCTCGTGAGCACCTTGGTGCAGTTCACCACGCCGGTGTTGCTGCAGACGAGCGCGCCGCGGTCGTAGTGCACGATCAGGAGGTAGATCGACAGGCCGATCCCGGCAAGGCAGATGCCGCCGACGGCAAGCGGTCGCCATCCACGGCGCTCCGGGCTGTCGCCGGCCCGGAGGCCGCCAACGGCGCGGCTCACAGCTTCAGCGCAGCGCCAGCCTGCTTGACCACCGGCATCTCACAGACCGAGCCCGGCTTGTTGTTGGTCAGCTTGCAGATAGCCGCCGTGTAGTAGTTGGCCGTGACCAGGATCGTCTGGGCCGGCGAAGCAATGGGGTTGCCAAGGCTCTGCGCGATCTGCACCTGCGTCAAGCCGTTGAGGATGGTCGGATCCATGGTGGCGCCATCTTCAATGAACTTGTTGGCAAAGTCGATGAAAGGGATGCCGTCCTCGGACTGTCCCGTTTCGTAGGGCGCGTAGTCGTACTTGTCGAAGAGCTTCCTGGTCGTCCCCGACAACGGCTGCAGAGGTTTGTAGCCGTTGCAGTCCAGCACCCCGACCGACGTGCTGGATGACGGGATGTCGGAGCACATCTCGTCCGGCAGGAAAGCGATGTACGGGCTCTTGTAGGTCGAGCCGTAGAAGCTGAGCGTGTTGACCGACGCCGGGTTATCGGTCGCCGACGAGACGGTTATGCGAAGCCCCTTGAAGGTGCCGAACCGGGACAGGGCGACGGCGAACGGCCAGCGGGTAGCTGCGCATTCCGGGCACCAATTGGAGCCCATGTAGGCGATCAGCGGCTTGCCGGCGCGAGTCAGTGGAGGCTGGGCCTTGAGGGCCGTGATCGAACCTGTGTAGGGCCCAGACGCGCTGGGCGCGGACCCTGCCTCTGTGAAGGCCGACGGCGACACGTGGCCGATCGCGTTCACGACGGCCGCGGGCGCCGACTTCATGCCGAAGCCTCTGCCAACGGCCTTCTTCCCGGTCAGCGAGACGAGCAGGATGACGAGAACCGCCAACACGACGACCACGGTGCCGAGGACCCCCGCCGTCATGGCCGTGCTGCGTCTGGGGGCATTCTTCGCGGTTCCGCGTCGCGGGGCGGACCCGCGTCGCGGGGCGGACCCGCCTCGCCTGGCGGCCGACGCGTCCGCCTTCGGGCGCTGAGCCGAAGGCCCTCCCGACCGCGCTCGCTGCGAGGCACCCTGGCGGTGCTGACCGGGGCGGTTCTGCTTGGCCAGCCGCTCGCGCGCCCGCTCAGCAGCGGATTGTTCCCGCCCGCCGTCGGCGCCAGGGCGGTCGTCACCCAGCGGCCGGTTGCCATTCTTCGGCGACTGGCCACGCCGCGGGGGACGGTTGCCACTTTGTGCCATTGCGGCATGCTCTCCTGGTTGGTAGCGCGGCTGGCGCGGCAGTTGGAGTCTTCTCGGCCAGGATGCTACCTGCCAGGCAGGCAGGGAGCATGTCACGAGGTTGTGGTCCCGGCCGGCTCCGCGACTCGGGCATGCTTGGTCGGTGATCGGCGCCCTTGTTGTCGAGCTCCACTTCCCGGCTTGTCGCTCTCTCAAGGAGAAACGTGCCGTTCTCCGCCCGGTCATCGATGGTGCTCGCTCACGTTTCGCCGTGGCAGTCGCCGAGGCGGGCTACCAGGACCTGCACCAGCGTTCAATCGTCGAGGTGGCCGCAGCCGCGGCCTGCGAACGGGTCGTCGTCGAGACCCTCGATGCCGTGGAGCGCTTCATCTGGTCGCTGCCGGGCTTGGAAGTGGTGGGTACCACTCGCAGGTGGCTCGACGACAGCTGAGCACGGGCGCATCCCGGGCCGGAGCGGGCAGGGCCGGATCGGATGCTCGCCTGGTAGTCGTCTCCCCCAGCCGAGTGCCAGCTCCCGGTACGATCGTGACTGTGGACGCGGGAGACTCAGGCGATCTCGGGGTGCTCGATCGCGCCGAGGCACGGCTCGAGGATGTGGAACGGGCCCTGCGGCGCCTGGACGAGGGGACCTACGCCATCTGCGAAGCGTGCGGCCGGGCGATCGGCGACGACAGGCTCGCACGATCACCTGTGACGCGGCGCTGCGCGGATCACGGGCCGCCGCTGAGGCCGGGCGCCTCGGCTGGGATCTGAGGGCTTGGCGCGACTTCGGTTGTTCGCTCAGGCTCGCGAATGCGCCGGCACCAGCGAGGCCACCCTCGGCGGCGTCACCGTCGGTGAGGTTCTTGACACGGCCGTCGAACGCTACGGGACGCGGTTTGCCGCCATCGTTGCTGTCAGCGCGATCTGGCTCAATGGCGAGCCCGCGGGCCGCGATCTGCCGGTCGGCGACGGCGACGAGGTCGCGGTGCTGCCGCCGGTGTCGGGCGGGTGAGCGACGGGAGGGCTCGCAGGTACCCTGCCGAGCGGGACTCAGCCCTTCTTCGTCTCCCAGAAGATCCGGTCGATTTCGGCGATCTGTTCGAGCAGCCTCTCGCCGACGGCGACGTCAGTGGTCTTCTTGGCTTCGCCGGCGGTCTTGGTGGCCGTCCAGAACAGGCTGTGAAGCTCGGGGTACTTCGCGAGATGGTCGGGCTTGAAGTAGTCCGTCCAGAGCACCCAGAGGTGGTGCTTGACGAGATCGGCGCGCTCTTCTTTGATCGAGATGGCCCGGGCCTTGAAGACCTCGTCGTCAGAGGCGTTGAACTTCTCCATGCACGCTTTGACCGAGTCGGCTTCGATCCGGGCCTGAGCGGGGTCATAGACGCCGCACGGCAGGTCGCAGTGGGCGTGGACGGTCACCGGGCTGCTCAAGCGGTCGAGCAGGGTGAGCAAACGCGAAGTGAGGTGCATGCTGAAGCTCCTTGGTCTGGCATCGGTGGCTAGGTCCGCCTCACCTTATCCCCGGCCTCGAAACGACCGGGCAGGGAAGTGGCCTGCCGGCAAGGCGCTCTCCAAGGTGAGCCCGTATGCCGTGGTCTGCGCGGCGCTGGTCGTGGTAGTCGTCCTGGTGCAGAGGTGTTTTCGGCGGGTGAAAGTCGAGGGCACCAGCATGATGCCGACCCTCGCTCACGGTGACCGGCTGGTCGTCAAACGCACGGGCAGAGCTCGAGTTGGCGACCTCGTCGCCCTCAGCGACCCCGCCGAACCCACGCGGTTGCTCGTCAAGAGGGTGGCGGCGGTTCTCCCGGCAGGTCTCGAGGTGCGCGGCGACAACCAGGCCGCCAGCCGTGACAGCCGAACGTTCGGGATCGTGGCGCCTTCCAGCCTTGTCGGCAGGGCCGTGTACCGCTACTTCCCACCTGCCCGGGTCGGGCCCTTGCGGCAGCCCGGCGCGAGCAGCGGTACGCTCGACGGGGATGGGGCTGCATCAGAAGGACATAGATCGGTTGCTGGAGCCTGAGCTGACCAGCGGTTTGGAAGCGGTTCCCGTGGACGAGCTCAGGATTCGCCGAGATGCATGCCAACGCGCGGAGATCGCGCTCTCCTACGTCCGGCGTCTGCTCCAGGGCGAGCTCGATATCGTCGCGGCAGAGCTGGAGGCCCGTGGCAGAGGCGTGCGCGGCGACACGGGCCGCCTCATCGAGGACCTGCCGACGATCCTCGCAGGAACCAGTGCCAACACACCGTCTCAAGAGCATGTTCACGAGTCCCGCCTCACGATGGCCGGGGTCGCCGAGGGGTGGACCGAGCAGTCGGAGCTCGCCCTCGAGGACCTCGTCATCGAGGTTCTCGAGGGCGAGCTGAACGGTGACGAGACGCGCCAGCCACTGCTGCCCGGCGCGAACCTGGGAGCCTTTGGTGACGAGGAGCTCCGCGCACTTGCCGGCTTGCTTCGTTCCGCTGAGACCAGCGTCTCCACCAGGCGCCGAAGGCTGCACGAACAGATCGACCAACTCCAGACGGCGATCGTCGAACGGTACAAAGTCGGAGCGGCGGACACCGACATCCTGCTCAAGTGAAGGTCGGATGACCGCGAGCGACTCGTCCGACCGCTGGGCGGACCTCGGTGAGTTCATCCGGCAACAGCGGAACACCGCCAGGCTGTCGCTGCGGAGACTGTCCGAGATCGCCGGCATCTCGAACCCCTACCTGAGCCAGATCGAGCGGGGGCTGCGCAAGCCGTCGGCCGAGATCCTCCAGCAGATAGCCAAGGCTCTGCGGATCTCCGCCGAGACGCTCTACGTGCGAGCAGGGATCCTGGAGGACGAGCGCCGTGACGACGACGTGGTGAGGCACATCCTCATGGACCCCTACCTGGTAGAGGAGCAGCGCCAGGTGCTCGTGCGGATCTACTTGTCGTTCCGCCGGGAGAACGGCCCTTACGAGGCCAAGCTGGAAGGGCCTAAGGCCTGACACCGGGACTTCCTCAGTAGGCTGGCCTCGATGCGCAAGCTGGCCGTGCTCTCCATGCACACGTCGCCTTTGGCCCAGCCCGGTGTCGGGGACGGCGGCGGCATGAACGTCTACGTCCGTGAGCTCTCCTCTGCGCTTGCCCGGGGAGGCGTGATCTGCGACGTCTACACCCGGCGCTGGTCCACCGAGCTCCCCGACGTGGTCACGGTCGAGCCCGGGTTCGCGGTGCACCACGTGGCGGCCGGGCCTCCGACTGCGGTGGCCAAGGAGACACTTCAGGACCACGTCGAGGAATTCACCGAATCCGTCATCGACCGGATGACCGGCTCGCCTCACACCCTGCTCGGGGCGAGTGACGCGCCTGCGGATGCCATCCATGCCAATTACTGGCTGTCGGGTCTGGCTGGTCACGCGATAAAGCACCGCCTCGAGCTGCCGCTGGTGTCGACGTTCCACACTCTCGACCGGGTCAAGGCTGAGGCGAGCCCGGAAGAGGTCGAGACGGCCGAACTGGGTCGGCGGGCGCGAGCCGAGTCGGAGATCATCGGCTGCTCGGACGCTTTGATCGCTTCGTGTCCGGTCGAAGTCGACCAGCTCGTGGAGATCTACGGAGCGGACCGGGAACGAGTCGAGGTCGTCCCGCTCGGGGTCGACCACGCGTTCTTCTCACCTGGTGACCGCGCCCATGCGAGGCGTGCGCTCGGCCTTTCCGGGGAAGGTCCGCTGGTGCTGTTCGTAGGCCGGATTCAGCCCCTGAAGGGTGCTGACGTGGCTCTCGCGGCATTCGAGCTCCT
This sequence comes from uncultured Acidimicrobiaceae bacterium, assembly GCA_963841155.1. Taxonomy (GTDB): domain Bacteria; phylum Actinomycetota; class Acidimicrobiia; order Acidimicrobiales; family Bog-793; genus Fen-455. The sequence goes on from CAWJBM010000004.1 coordinate 808,904, forward strand.
CGTGCGGTCCATCCCGAGCGCTCAGCTCGTAGTCGTCGGCGGTCCGAGTGGCCCAAGGGGCGGGGCGGAGGTCGCGATGCTGCACGCGATGGTCGAGGCGTTCGGTCTCCTCGGACGGGTGCGCTTTGTGGCTCCCCGGCCGCACGAGCTGCTCTCGACGTACTACAGGGCAGCAGACTGTTGCCTCGTGCCGTCGCGTTCGGAATCGTTCGGGCTCGTGGCCCTCGAAGCCGCGGCATGCGGCACCCCGGTGGTCGCGGCGGCGGTTGGGGGCTTGACGACCCTCGTCCAGCACGGGCGGACCGGCTATCTGGTCGAGGGCGGCGACGTCGAAGCCTATGCCAGGTTTGCCGCGGACATCTGCGCCGACCCCCTGCTACAGGCTGAGCTCGGTGCCGGAGGTGCATCCATGGCGGCCGGTTACAGCTGGTCGATCACTGCCGGTCGGCTCCGCCGCCTGTACGGCGATCTCACCTCGCGGACGCTGATCGAATGTTGAGCTCGGCACCGTGACACGTCTCGTGGTTGTCGGCGGTGGCCGGATGGGCCATGCGCTCCTCGGTGGTCTACTCCGGTCGGGCTGGGCCGCCGCAGGCGATCTGGGTGTCGTGGAGCCGCTGGCCTCGGTTCGGGCCGGGCTCGCCAAGCGCTACCCGGGAGTTGTCGTGAGCGAGGCCGGCCTCGCTGCGGAGTCCGCCGTCTTGGCCGTCAAGCCTGCCGACGCCAAGGCCGGGTGCCGGACCGTCTCGGAGTCGGGGTGCCGCCGCGCGATCTCAATCATGGCGGGCGTCAAGATCGCCCAACTCGAGACCTGGCTCGGGCGCGGCGTCGCGGTCCTCCGGGCGATGCCCAACACTCCGGCGGTGCTCGGTGCCGGCGCCTCGGCGCTCGCGGGTGGCACATCGGTCACCGAGAGCGACTTCACGTGGGCGGAGGGGGTGCTGTCCTCGTTCGGGGTCGTGGCACGCCTTCCCGAGTACCAGCTCGATGCCGTGACCGGGCTGTCGGGTTCGGGGCCCGCCTACGTCTTCCTGCTGGCCGAGGCGCTCATCGATGCCGGTGTCAACGAGGGCCTCGACCGGGAAGTGAGCCGCCTTTTCGCGGTGCAGACACTGCTCGGGTCGGCTCGTCTGCTCGCCGAGACCGGTGACTCGCCGGAGACTCTGCGGGCTGCAGTCACCTCTCCAGGCGGTACAACGGCCGCTGGTTTGCGGGTCCTCGAGGCTCACGGCTTCCGCTCGTCTGTCCTCGAAGCGGTCGCCGCCGCCGCCGACCGGTCACGGGAGATCAGCCACACGGAGTGACCCCGGGGGTTGCAGCACGGTTTGACCTGCCCAGATCCCGGCGCCGAGGGACTCTCCCACTTTGCACTTCAGCCACATTGGCGTACATTCGTGACTGGCGGAGAGGGGTGATGCATCTGTCAACTATCGAGTACGCCAAGGCAAGGTTCTCCACCGTCGCCGAAGTAGCCCGGGCATTACGGGTCTCGAACATGACTGTTTACCGACTCATCAGCTCGGGACAGCTGGCGGCGGTGCGTGTCGGCAAGTCGTATCGGCTGCGCGACGAGGACGTCGACCGCTACCTCGGGGAGCGTTTCACCGAAGCCGGCTGAGCCGCTCCGGCGTCCGAGGCGCAGGTGCGGCTTGTGAGTCAGAGCACGAAGTCGTTACCATCGCCGGAGATGGCCGATCGCTTCGCCCGACGGATTCCAGAGCCCACCGTCTTTCGGCTGCCCGTGTACCAGCGCGCCCTCCTCGCGCTCTCGGCCGATGGCGTCCCGACCGTCTCGTCGGCCGAGCTCGCAGAGGCGGCGGGCGTCAACGCCGCCAAGGTGCGCAAGGACCTGTCGCACTTCGGCACCTACGGCACGCCGGGAACTGGTTATGACGTCAATTTCCTCCTCGGCCAGATCAGGCGCGAGATCGGCCTCGATCGGGAGTGGCAGGTTGTCATCGTCGGCATGGGCAGCCTCGGGCACGCCCTCGCGCGCTCGCAGAGGTTCTCGACCCAGAACTTCCGCGCGGTCGCCCTCTTCGACATCGATCCCGCCAAGATCGGTGAGGAGATCGCGGGACTGCCGATCCGCCACCTTTCGGAGCTGCCGGCCATCGTCGCAGGCATCAGCCGGTCGATCGGCGTGATCGCCACTCCGGCCTGCGCCGCCCAGGACGTGTGCAACCGGCTCGTGGCTTCCGGCGTCAGGGCGATGCTGAACTTTGCCCCTGCGATCCTGACGGTGCCGCACTCGGTGCAGCTGCGCCAGGTCGACTTCTCCGTCGAGCTGCAGGTGCTCGCGTTCTACATAGCTCATCCGGAAGCCACGGCCGGCCCGGAGGACGCGTCTCGATCGGAGCTGTGACGGCCCTAAGCTTTCGCCCGAGAGAAATGGGGTAGCCGCGCCGTGGCGGTCGTTGCCGTTGGGATCAACGAGCAGGACGTGTCGCTGGAGGTCTTCGAGCGGAGCGCCATTCGAGAGCGCGACCTGCCGAAGGCGCTCCAGAGGCTTTGCCGCAGCGAGCACATCTCCGAAGCCGTCGTGCTCTCGACCTGCCTGCGCACCGAGGTCTACGCCGTCGTCGAGCGCTTCCACGACGGCCTCGCCGACATAGAGAGCTTCTTCCGCTTCTCCGCGAGCTCCATGGGGCCGGATACTCCCTCGCTCTCAGAGCTCCTCTCCTGTTGGATCGACGACGCGGCGGTCTCGCATCTGTTCGACGTGGCGGCCGGGATCGACTCTCCGGTGCTCGGTGAGGGCGAGATCCTCCGCCAGGTGCGAAGTGCCGCCGAGCTGGCCCGGAGAGAGCATGCGGCCGGCCGGGTCCTGGGGCCGTTGTTCCGTCATGCGGTCGAGGCCGGAAAGCGCGTGCGGACCGAGACCACGATCGCACAGGGGACGACGTCGCTCGCGCACGCCGCCGTCGCGCTCGCGGCCGATCAGCTCCAAGGCGGTCTCGACGGCCGCTCGGTGCTGGTCATCGGGGCAGGAGAGATGGGAGCCGGGTTCTGCAGGGCGCTCGCGCAGCCGACGGTCCCGGCCCGCGTCGTGATAGCGAACCGTTCCGCCAAGCGGGCAGCCGCGATCGCGGAGCAATCGGGCGCAGAGGTGGTGAGCCTTTCGAAGCTGGACGACGAGCTCGGACGGGCTGACATCGTGCTGACCTCGACGGCGGCGGCGGACGTGGTGCTCGACGCGGCCCGCATCGGCCGGACGATGCGGTCGCGCCCCGACCGGCCACTGTTGGTGGTCGACGTCGCTGTTCCACGAGACGTCGACCCCGCCGTGGCAGGCCTCGAGGGAGTCAGGTTGCTGGACGTGGAGGACGTGCGGCGATTTGCGGAGGCGCAGATGGCGACGCGCCGCCGTGAGATCCCTGTCGCCCGCGCGGTTCTCGCCGAGGAGCTCGCGCGTTACCGAGTCTCGTCCGCGGCCAGGTCCGCGGCTCCGGTCGTAGCAGCGTTGCGGGCTCGGGCCGAGTCGATCCGTCGCGCAGAGCTCGAGCGCCAGGGGGCACGGCTTGATGCGCTCGGGCCCGAGGCCCGTGAGATCGTCGAGTCGGTCACCCTGCGCACCGTCGCCAAGCTCCTCCACGAGCCGACGGTGCGAATAAAGGACGCGGCCGGCTCGCGGCGCGGCGAACGGCTCGCCGAGGCGTTGCGCAGCCTGTTCGACCTGTAAGGCACACGTGGCGACACTCCGGGTTGCTACCCGCGGCAGTCCGCTCGCGCTCCGCCAGGCCGAGCTCGTGGTCGAGGCACTCGCTCTGGCCCATTCGAGTGCCGCCGCCCGGGTCGCGACCGAGCTCGTCGTCGTCGAGACGGCCGGCGACCTGCACCGGGACCGTCCCATCAATGCAATTGGCGGCCAGGGTGCCTTCGTGGCGGCGCTCGAGCAGGCGCTGCTCGATGGTCGCGCGGACCTTGCGGTTCATTCCGCCAAGGACCTCCCTTCCAGCTTCGGCTCCGACGAGCTCGCGATCGTGGCCGTGCCGAAACGGGCCGATCCGAGAGACGCGCTCGTGGGCCGGGCGCTGGCCGAGCTCGGTCCGGGAGCACACGTCGCCACCGGTGCGGCGAGAAGGCGGGCACAGCTCGCGTGGCTGAGGCCGGACCTGCGCTTTGAGGAGTTGAGGGGCAACATCTCCACTCGCCTTGGCAAGGTGCCGGTGGCGGGGGCCGTTGTCACCGCTTACGCCGCGCTCGAGCGCCTGGGCCTCACCGGGCTCGCCGCCGAGGTCCTGACGACCTCGGTGATGCTTCCACAGGTGGGCCAAGGTGCGCTCGCGGTCCAGTGCCGGGTGCATGACGAGGTGGCCGCCGAGGCGGCCCGCTCGATCGACGACGACGCCTCGCATCGCTGCCTCGATGCCGAGCGGGCCTTCCTGGGCGAGCTGGGCGGCGGCTGCGAGCTGCCTGTCGGCGCCCACGCGGTGGTCGGTTCAGACGGCGCGGTTGAGCTGGAAGGCCTCATTGCGAGCCTTGACGGGCTGGTCCTGCTGCGGCGAGCCATGAGCGGTCCCGATCCGTTCGAGGTGGGCCGGGCCCTGGCAGCTGAGATCCGCGACGGCTGCGGGGGCGCGGAGATCCTCTCGGGCACCTCAGGAGTGCTGTGACCGTCCCGCCGGCGACGGGTCCGCGCTCGGACAGCCCCCTGTCGGGCTGGCGCGTGATCGTGACCCGTGCCCGTGCGCAGTCGTCCAGCCTGGTGGAACGGCTCGCCGAAGCGGGAGCTTGGCCGGCTGAGGTCCCCGTGATCGAGATCGTCGACCCAATCGACGGGGGCGTTGCACTCGGGCGGGCTCTCTCGAGGATCGGGGACTACGAATGGGTCGTGTTCACCTCGGCGAATGCCGTGGAGCGCTGCTGGCGGCACCTCGGTGACGGCCGACCACTCGGCCGGGCGAAGGTTGCCGCGATCGGTGCCGGCACCGCCGCTGCGCTCGCGGAGCGCAATGTCGTCGCCGACCTCGTTCCGGGCCGGTCCGTCGCCGAGTCGCTCGTTGAGCTGTTCCCGGGCCCGGCACGGCTCGGAGAGGCGTCGGTCCTGTTGCCGTGCGCCGCTCAGGCCCGCGAAGTGCTGCCCGTGGGACTGCGAGCCAAGGGCTGGCACGTCGAAGTGGTCGAGGCCTACCGGACGGTGAGGGCGGCACCCGACGGAGTCGGCTTCGAGGCCCTCGACGACGCCGATGCCATCACCTTCACCTCGTCGTCGACGGTGACCGGTTACCTCGAGCTCGCCGGGCCCGAGCGGGTGCCTCCGGTTGTGGCGTGCATAGGTCCCATCACGGCGCGGACGGCAATGCAGGCGGGCCTCGGCGTCGACGTCGTGGCGACGCCGCACACCGTCGATGCTCTCGTGGAGGCGCTCGTCGAATGGGCGGAGCACCGGGGCGCGCCAGGCAACCGGCGGTAGGCTCGACGAAATGGGCTTTCCTGCTCGCAGATTGCGGCGGTTGCGGCGGCTCCCCGCGATGCGCCGCCTCGTGGCCGAGTCGTCCCTGGGGATCGACGACCTTGTCGCACCGCTGTTCGTCCGCGAATCGATCGACGCCCCAGTGCCGATTGCGTCGTTGCCGGGTATCTCACAGCACACGGTCACCTCCTTGGTGCTCGAGGCGAAAAGGCTCGCGTCGCTCGGCATCGGAGCTCTGGTGCTCTTCGGCGTGCCCACCCGGAGGGACCCGGTCGGGTCGGGCGCTTCAGATCGCGACGGCATCGTCCAGATCGCCCTGAACGAGCTGCGCGACAGCCTCGGCGACGAGCTGGTCCTCATAGCCGATCTCTGCCTCGACGAGTACACCGATCATGGGCACTGCGGGGTCCTGGACGAGCGAGGTGAGGTCGACAACGACGCCACGCTCGTGCGCTACGGCGAGGTCGCTGTTGCTCAGGCCGAGGCCGGAGCCCATCTCGTCGCCCCGAGCGGGATGATGGACGGCCAGGTCGGCGCCGTCCGGGCCGCACTGGATGCCTCCAGCCACGAGGACGTCGGGATCCTCGCCTACGCGGCGAAGTACGCCTCCGCGCTTTACGGCCCGTTCCGGGACGCGGTGAGCGTGAGGATCGCCGAAGGCGGCGACCGCAAGGGCTATCAGCAGGACCCGAGGAACCGGCGAGAGGCGCTCGAGGAGGTGCGCCTCGATGTTTCGGAAGGCGCGGACCTGGTCATGGTCAAGCCGGCCCTCGCCTATCTCGACGTCATTGCTGCCGTGCGCGCGAGTGTCGATGTTCCTGTGGCCGCCTACCACGTGAGCGGTGAGTACGCCATGGTGGTTGCGGCGGCCGAGCGGGGGTGGCTTGACCGGCAGGCCGTGGCGCTCGAACACCTGGGAGCGATCAAGCGGGCTGGCGCCGACGTGATCCTCACCTATTTCGCCGCCGAGGTGGCCGAGGCACTGGGTGGTTGAGGCACACCCCGGGAGTCGGGCAACCGCCGGCCGGCGCAGCTCAGAGCTGTTCGCCGAGGCCTGCCGGGTGATCCCCGGCGGGGTCGACTCGCCGGTGCGGGCGTTCGCCTCGGTGGGTGGGTCGCCGTACTTCGTCGCCCGCGCCGAGGGTGCTTTCGTGGAGGACGTCGACGGCCGGCGGTTGCTCGACTACGTCCAGTCCTGGGGAGCGTCCATCCTGGGCCACGCCCATCCGGCCGTGCTCGCGGCGGTCGCCGAGGCGGCGGCGCGCGGCACGACCTATGGTGCCCCGACTGAAGGGGAGGTCCGTCTGGCCGAGGTGATCACCGAGGCGGTGCCCGGTTGCGACCAGGTCCGCTTCGTGTCGTCGGGCACCGAGGCGGCCATGACGGTCATCCGCCTCGCCCGCGGTGCGACCGGCCGGGACCGGGTGGTGAAGTTCGCCGGTTGCTACCACGGCCACTGCGACGCGCTCTTGGCCGGGGGCGGCAGCGGCGTGGCAACCCTCGGGCTCCCGGGCTCGGCCGGGGTGCCGGCCAGCGCCGTGTCGGCCACCGTCGTCGCGCCCTACAACAAGGTCCCCGAGATCGACGAGTCGGTGGCGTGCGTCATCGTCGAGCCGGTCGCGGCGAACATGGGGCTGGTGGCTCCTGTCGCGGGGTATCTCGAAGGGCTCCGCGCCGCCTGCGACCGGGCAGGGGCCCTGCTCATCTTCGACGAAGTGATCACCGGCTTTCGCGTCGGGCGCGCCGGGGCCACCGGGGTGCTCGGCGTGCAGCCGGACCTGTGGTGCTTCGGGAAGGTGATCGGAGGTGGCCTGCCGTTGGCCGCGCTCGGAGGCCGGCGCGACCTCATGTCGCAGCTGGCCCCGCTTGGGCCCGTCTACCAGGCGGGCACCTTGTCGGGCAATCCGCTCGCGACCGCGGCCGGCCTCGCGGTGCTGGAGCGCCTGAACGAGGAGGCATACGCCCAGCTGGCATCGAGGGTCGGGCGGCTCGCCGATGGGCTCGCCGAGGCGATCGCTCGCAGCGGGCTGCCCGTCGAGGTCCCGGTCTTCCGCACCCTGTTCTCGGTCTTCTTCTCCGACGAGCCGGTGCACGACCTGAACGGCGCGGCACGGGCTGCTGAGTCCGGGCTCTACGCCCCGTTCTTCCGGGCCATGCTCGCCCGGGGCGTCGCGCTCGCCCCGAGCCCCTATGAGACCGCCTTCGTGTCGTTGGCGCATTCGCCCGAGGACATCGACCGCACGCTCGAGGCCGCCGCCGACGCGGCGCGAGAAGTCGCCGGAGGCGTGGGTTCTCAGCGCTCGGGGATCTGACGAGCCAGCGCGGCAACAGCCTTGTACACAGCCTCGGCGGGCCCGAGCTCATCGGGCCTCAGGTAGTTCCCCATGATCCGCAGGAGCCATTCCATGACGGAGCGGCTGTACATCCCGCTGTTGACACAGATCCGCATCAGGCCGGGCCGTGAGAGGACGCCGATGAACGCCCGGGCCACCCGGTAGTACAGGCCGTAGGTGTCCTGCAGGGATTGTTCGTAGGTGGCGAGCAGCCGCGGGTCGCGGGCTTCGAGCGCGTCCGAGACCACGGCGGCCGCCAGCCGCCCCGTCTCGTACGCGTATGCGATGCCCTCGCCGTTGAACGGGTTGACGGCGCCCGCGGCGTCGCCGACGACGATGCAGTCCGGGCCCACGTGTGGGCCGACGGCCAGGCCCATGGGCAGGCGACCACCGGTCGGTGCGCCGCAGCAGGTCTGCGGGTCGAGGCACCACGACGGTGGCGCCTGTGCGACGAAAGCCTCCATGAGCTTGGTGGTGTTGACGTCCTTCCCACGGCCCTGGGTGGACAGGAGGCCCACTCCGACGTTCACACGGCCGTCGCCGAGCGGGAAGATCCAGCCGTAGCCGGGCACGACCCTGCCGCCGGCGTCACGGATGTCGAGGAACGAGTCGATGTAACCCTCGGCGTTGCGCGGCGAACGGTAGTAGCCGCGAAGTCCCATACCTTGCGGCCAGCGCCGGTCACGCCGGGTCCCGAGCGCCCTACCGAACCGGGACAACGATCCGTCGGCCACTATGACGTAGCGGGCGCGGACCTCGGTAACCGACGCGCGTGCCCTGTCTCTCACGATGGCACCGCCGGCCCGGCGCAACGTCGCGTCGCCGTGCGCCGGGCCAGGCTCGCTCCCGGTCGCGGACGCGCCCGGCGCCGACAGGGGCGCCACGGCCTCGACGTCCTGCCAGAGCACCGCGCCCGCCATCTCGGCACGGGTGGCGACGAGCTCGTCGAGCTCGGCCCGGGTGATGACGTAGCCGTACGGTCCCAGCTCGGGATGGTCGGGCCAACTCATCGCGATCGTGCGACCGTAGGCGTGGGCGCGCAGGCCCCAGTAGCGGTGGTGCGGCGCGAGCTCGTCGGCGAGCCCCATCTGCTCGAGTTGGTGCACCGAGCGCGGAGTCAGGCCGTCGCCGCAGGTCTTCTCCCGCGGATAGTGCTTCTTCTCGACGACGAGCACGTCGACACCCGAGCTCGCGAGCCAATAAGCGGCCGAGGCGCCGGCCGGCCCACCGCCCACGACGAGCACGTCGCACTGCCACCGGTCCGGGCGGGGAGGTTGCAGCTCCGCCGTAGATCCGTTCAGTGGGGTCATGCGAGCATGATAAGAGAGGCGCCCGGCGACCGTCCCCGATATGCTCGCCCGCAACGTGCGTGGTAGAACCCCTCTTTGAGCCATGGGCAGCCTGGACAGCTACCTCCCCATCTTCTTCATGACGGTGCTTGGGATCGCGTTCGCGAGCCTGTCGTTTGCCGCGTCCAAGCTGCTCGCGCCCCGGCGGCCGACGTCCGCCAAACAGGCGCCGTACGAGTGCGGCATCGTGCCGACCCACGAGCCGGCGCGGCGCTTCCCGGTACGCTTCTACCTGATCGCGATGATCTTCGTGGTGGTGGACATCGAGATCATCTTCATCTTCCCCTGGGCGGTGGACTCCGAAAGCCTCGGTCGGTTCGGTCTCGTCGAGATCCTGGTGTTCGCCGCCTCGGTATTCGTGCCGTTGGTGTACCTCATGGCAAACGGCGCCCTCGAGTGGGGCCCCATCAAGCGAGTCCGCCCGGTCGAGCCCGAGTCCGGCCGCACGTCGTGGTCGACAGTCCGCCATGTCGGGCCGTCGGGCGACCAGGCCGCGTAAGGCGGGGTTACCCATCGTGGGCCTCGAAGATCTCAGCCACAACTTCCTCACCGGCTCGCTCGAGGAGCTGGTGAAGTGGGCGCGCCGGTCGAGTGTCTGGCCGGCGACCTTCGGTCTTGCGTGCTGCGCGATCGAGATGATGGCGACCGGTGCGGCCGACTTCGACCTGGCCCGCTTCGGGATGGAGGTGTTCCGCGGCTCGCCGCGCCAGGCGGACCTCATGGTCGTCGCCGGTCGCGTCTCGCAGAAGATGGCGCCTGTGCTGCGGCAGGTCTATGACCAGATGGTGGAGCCGAAGTGGGTCATCTCGATGGGCGTGTGCGCCTCGACGGGAGGGATGTTCAACAACTACGCCATCGTCCAAGGTGTGGACCAGATCGTCCCGGTCGACGTCTACGCCCCGGGATGCCCGCCGAACCCGCAGACCCTCATCCACGCCATCTTGACCTTGCACGAGAAGATCCGCCTTGGCGAGCTCACCAAGCGGCGCCCGGGCACGACGGGGGCCGGTATCGACCTTGCGGCGGAGCCGGTTCCAGCCGGATGGGTCGCACCGCCGTCGGGAGCGGTTCGTCTGGGGACGCCCCGCTGATGGCCGCCGAGGTCGCGAGCGCGGCCGAGCTGGCCGGTGCGAACGTGCTCGCCTCGACCAGTGCGCGCGGCCAGGAGGTCCTCCACGTCACGCGCGAGCGCTACCTCGAAGTGGCCGGGGCGCTTCGCGACAGTGGTTTCGAGATGTGCGCGGACTTGTGTGCTGTCGACTACCTGCGCCACCTCCACCGGCCGCTACCCGACGAGGTGACGCCCGAACGCTTCGAGATCGTCGTCAACCTGCTCTCCATCGAGCGTCGTCAAAGGGTCCGCCTCCGGGTGCAGGTCCCCGACACCGACCCGGTGGTCCCGACGCTGTTCAACCTCTACCCCGGCACCGAGAACATGGAACGGGAGGCGTTCGACCTGTACGGGGTGCGTTTCGAGGGGCATCCGGACCAGACGCGCATTCTCATGCCGGAGGACTGGGAAGGGCACCCACTGCGCAAGGACTACTCAGTTGGGCGCGTGCCGGTGCAGTTCAAGGAAGCGCCGGGCCCACGTTGACCGGCGAGGAGCTCAAGGCGGAGACCTCCGAAGGTCCACAGGAGCTGCGGGACCGGGAGGAGACCAGCCCGGCCCAGCTCGCGATCGAACAAGGCTCGCGCCTGCGCCTGGCCGAGGGACTCGTGCTCGACCCCGGCGACATCGACGTCGAGTTCGGTTCCGACGAGACGATGATCATCAACATGGGCCCGCAACACCCGTCGACCCATGGCGTGCTCCGTATCATGCTGGAGCTCGAGGGTGAGACCGTGCTGCGCTCCAAGCCCGTCATCGGCTACCTCCACACCGGCATGGAGAAGACCGGCGAGCAGCTCACCTATGTCCAGGGCGCGACGAACCTGACGCGCATGGACTACCTGTCGCCCCTGCACAACGAGCTCGTCTTCTCGCTGGCGGTCGAGGCATTGCTAGGCGTCGAGATGCCGCCGCGCGCGACATGGATCCGGATGCTCATGACAGAGCTCAACCGCATCGCCTCGCACGTGATGTGGATGGCCACCAATGGAATGGACCTCGCGTCGACTTCGATGATGATCTACGGCTTTCGCGAACGCGAGATGATCCTGTCGTTCTTCGAGAAGACGACGGGCCTTCGCATGAACCACGACTACATCAGGCCAGGCGGTGTCGCGGCGGACCTGCCCGACGGATGGGAGGACGACGTGATGGCGATCGTCGAGACCATCCCCGGGCGCACCGACGAGTACGACGGGATGTTGACGGGCCAGCCGATCTTCAAACAGCGCACGGAAGGAGTCGGGCTCATCTCGCCCGAGCTCGCCATCGCGATGTCGGCTACCGGGCCGATCCTGCGGGCCTCGGGTGTCGCCTGGGACCTTCGCCGCGCGATGCCCTATCTCGCCTATGACGAGGTCGACTTCGACGTCATCGTCGGCGCGGTCGGTGACACCTACGACCGCTACGCCGTGCGACTCAACGAGATCCGGGAGTCCTGCAAGATCGTCCGCCAATGCGTCGAGATGATGCCGCCCGGGGACTACCGGGCCCAGGACAAGAAGGTGACGCCGCCGCCGCGGGCGCGGATCAACGAGTCGATGGAAGCGCTCATCCACCACTTCAAGATCTTCACGAGGGGCTTCGAGGTCCCTCCCGGCGAGGTGTACACGGCGATCGAGTCACCCCGGGGCGAGCTCGGCTGCTACCTGGTGGCGGACGGGTCGAACAAGCCGTACAGGATGCATATCAGGGCGCCGAGCTTCGTGAACTTGCAGACATTGCCGCTGCTGTTGCGTGGCGGGCTGATCGCGGACGCTGTTGCGGTCATCTCCTCGGTGGACCCGGTCATGGGCGAAGTGGACCGTTGATGCCACACCTGACCAGCGACAACCGCGCCAGGGCCGAGGCGATAGTGGCCTGCTATCCGCAGCCACGCTCCGCTCTCATCCCCCTGTGTCATCTGGCACAAGCTCAGGACGGCTGGCTCACCCCCGCGGCGATGGAGGAGATCGCGGAGTTGGTAGGGTGCACGCCTGCCGAGGTGAGGGGCACGGCGAGGTTCTACGACATGCTGCACACTGAGCCGGTCGGCCGGCACGTAGTCACAGTCTGCACCAACATCGCCTGCATGCTCGCCGGAGCCTACGAGGTCCTCGATCACGCAGCGGCCGCGCTCGGGATCTCCGTGGGCCAGACGACGGCCGACGGCGAATTCACCCTCGAAGAAGCCGAGTGCCTCGCCGGCTGTGACAGTGCCCCGTGCGTGCAGGTGAACCACCGCTTCTTCGGCCCGCTCGACCCCGACGGGTTCGACGCTCTCACAGAGGACCTGCGCTCGGGTCGCCTGGCCGACACGGTGCCCGCGCACGGGATCTTGAGCCGGATCGATCGCAGTGTCGGTCTTCCCGCCAAGGCGGCGAAAACGGGGACCGGGGCCCAGGCAGCGGGCTCGGGCGGTCAGGGGTCGGGCCCAGCAACGGGAGCGAGACCCGAGTGATCACCCAAGCGCCTCGGATCGTCACCTCGCGGGTGGAGCTTGCAGACGGCTTCACGCTCGAGCGCCACCTGGCCACCGGTGGCTATGAAGGCCTCCGCAAGGCGTTGTCGATGCCACCGGCGGACGTCGCCGCCGAAGTCAACAAGGCGAGCCTGCTGGGACGCGGCGGAGCAGGTTTCCCGGCAGGACGAAAGTGGTCGATGCTGCGCCAGGCCCCGACGCGCTACCTCGTGGTGAACGGTGACGAGAGCGAGCCCGCGACCTTCAAGGATCACATGCTCATCGAGCGCGACCCGCACCAGATCATCGAGGGGACCGCAATCGCGGCCTACGCGACCGGCGTGGAGCAGGCGTTCATCTACTGCCGAGGAGAGTTCGCCCTCGGCTTGGAACGCCTGCAGCAGGCGTGCAACGAGGCTTACGCCTACGGAGCGCTCGGTGCCGACGTCCTCGGCACCGGCTACGCGCTGGACGTGGTGATCCATCCCGGTGCCGGGGCCTACATATGCGGCGAGGAGACTGCGCTCCTGGAGAGCCTCGAGGGCAAGCGCGGCTTCCCGCGGATCAAGCCGCCGTACTTTCCCGCTGCCGTGGGCCTGTACGGGGAGCCGACGGTCGTCAACAACGTCGAGACCATCTCCAACCTGCCCTGGATCATCACCCACGGGGGCGATGCGTTCGCAGCCCTCGGCGAGGGGCCCTCGGCGGGGACCAGGCTCTTCGCCCTTTCCGGGCGCGTCGAACATCCTGGGTGGTTCGAGATCGAGATGTCGAAGACGACATTCAGGGACCTCATCTACGACCCGTCGCTGGGCGGTGGCATACCGGGCGGCAACCCGCTGCGGGCGTTCATTCCCGGCGGCGTGTCGGCACCGTGGTTCGGCCCGGACCAGCTGGATCTGAAGCTGAGCCAGGACGCGGTGGGGCAGGCCGGATCGATGCTCGGGTCGGGGTCGGTCGTCGTGATGGACTCCGACACGTGCCCGGTTCGGGCAGCGTGGCGCATCGCCCGGTTCTTTCATCGCGAGTCGTGCGGTCAGTGCACGCCGTGCAGGGAGGGGAGCGGCTGGATCGAGAAGATCATGCACCGCCTCGAGCAGGGCCTCGGCCGCGAGCAGGACATCGACCTCGTGCTCGACGCGTGCGACAACATCTCGCCCGGACTGTCGTGGCCGCCGAAGCAGACGACGATCTGCGTGTTCGGCCCGTCCATTCCCTCCGCGATCGTCTCGGTGGCGAAGATGTTCCGCGACGAGTTGCTGGTGCATGTGAAAGACGGCGGTTGCCCGTTCCCTCCGGACGCGGTGCGACGTGGCTGACGCCGTCGAGGTCCCCGTGGGCATGTCCATCACCCTCGACGGGCGCGTGATGGAGGCTCAGGAGGGCGAGCTCATCATCTCGGCGGCAGAGCGGGCCGGGATCTTCATCCCGCGCTTTTGCTACCACCCGCGAATGAAGTCGGTCGGCATGTGCCGGATGTGCCTGGTCGAGGTCTCCGGTCCCCGGGGCGCCAGCCTCCAGCCGGCGTGCTTCGCCGAGGTGGCCGACGGCCAGGAGATCTTCACCGAGTCGGAGGCGGCCCGCAAGGCCCAGGAAGGAGTGCTCGAGTTCCTCCTCCTCAACCACCCGCTGGACTGCCCCGTCTGCGACAAGGGAGGCGAATGCCCCCTCCAGGACCAGTCGGTGTCCCACGGACCGGGAGAGAGTCGATTCGTCGAAGAGAAACGGCACTGGGCCAAGCCCATCGAGATCGGCCCACTTGTGCTGCTCGATCGGGAGCGGTGCATCCAATGCGCGCGCTGCACGCGTTTTGCGAAAGAGTTGGCGGGTGAGCCGTTCATCGACTTCGCGGAGCGCGGCGACCGCATCGAGGTCGCGATCTATCCCGGTCAGCCCTTCACGTCCTACTTCGGTGGCAACACGGTCCAGATCTGCCCGGTCGGCGCGCTCACTGCCACGCCGTACCGCTTCAAGTCCCGGCCGTGGGACCTTGAGCAGGTCGAGACGACGTGCACTACATGCGCGGTCGGCTGCCGCATGGTCGCTCAGTCATCGGCGGGAGCGCTCGTTCGGTACCTCGGCGTCGACTCCGAACCCGTGAACCAGAGCTGGCTGTGCGACCGGGGTCGCTTCGGCTTCGAGGCAGTGGAGGCGCCCGGGCGTCTCAGCCAGCCGTTTGTCAGGCGTGAGGCGGACCTCGTCCCCACCACATGGCACGAGGCGCTGAGTGCCGTCGCGGACGCCATCCTCGAGACGCTCGAGGATTCCGGCCCGGGGGCGGTAGGGGTGATCGGTGGCTCCAGGCTCGCGAACGAGGATGCCTACGCCTGGGTCAGGCTCGCGAAAGGCGTCATAGGCACCGACAATTTCGACGCTCAGCTCGGGGACGGCCTTCCCGCCGAGCTCGTCGCGAGCCTGCCGCGCGCCACGATCGAGGAAACGATCGCAGCAGGCACCGTCATAGTTCTTGCCGGCGATCTCCGCGAGGAGCTGCCGGTGCTGCACCTGAGGTTGCGCCAGGCAGCAGCGAACGAGGGACTGAGGATCATCGACTGCTCGCCAGTTGCGACCGGCCTGAGCCAGGTGGCCACGTGGCTCCCGTACCGGCCCGGCGAAGCTGTGGCGCTAGCGCGGACCCTGGTTGCCACGGAGCCTGGCGAGAGAGTCGTCATCGTGCTCGGCCGCCCGTCACTGGCCGAGTCGGCAGCCGACATCGCGGCCGCGGCGAGCGTGTTCGCCGCCGCCTGGCCACACGCCCGCTTCCTCCCGGCGCTGCGGCGGGGCAACGTGCACGGTGCGATCGATCTCGGGTGCGCCCCCGGCCTGCTCCCCGGACGAGTGGCCCTCGAGGACGGCCGCGCCTTGTTCACCCAGCAGTGGGGCTCGGTGCCCGCCGAACGTGGGCTCGACACCGCCGGGATGCTCGAAGCTGCAGCGTCCGGCGAGCTCAACACCCTCGTGCTGCTCGGCGCGGACCCGCTGTCGGACTTTCCAGATCGCGAGATCGCCACTCGGGCGCTCGAGCGTGTCGAGTTCCTCGTGGCGGTGGGCACGACGCTCGATGCCTCGGCGATGCTCGCCGACGTCGTGCTGCCGGCAGCGGGGTACGCGGAGCGCGGGGGCACCACGACGAACGTCGAAGGCCGTGTCGCGCGGCTCGCGGCCAAGGTCGTCCCTCCCGGCGTGGCCCGCGCCGATTGGGTGATCGCAACCGGGCTCGCGGACCGTCTCGGCACCGATCTCGGTTTCGAGTCCTTGGACGGGATCTGGGCCGAGATCGAACGGGTCTCCCCGGCACATTCCGGTTGCACGGGCGCTGCTCTCTCTGCGCCCGGTGCGGCCGACGGCATCGTCATCCCGCTCAGAGTCGCATCGGTGCAGCTCACCCGCCACCCGAGGAGACTCGACCCGATCGCGACACCCGGGATCGAGTCGGTGGAGGAGCAGGGTGCGCCGCTCGCCGCAGGGGCGGCGATGTCACCGGGCGTCGAGCCCGGGGTCGACCAAGAGGGCCTCGGCGACGAGGTCGCGCCTGTCGCCACGAGCGAGCCCGGCGGCAGTCGACCGCCGAGCCTGCTGCGGTTCGACCCAGACGCATGGACGGCCCCCTCGCCGGTCCCGCCTGTGGACCAGGGCTCCTGGCGCCTCGTGGTTCGGCGTGGGCTGTACGACTACGGCACGCTCGTGCAGTCAGCCGAGTCGCTCGCGCCATTGGCCGGGGCCCAGGTGCTGCGCCTTTCCCCGCAGGCGATGAGGCAGCTCGGCGTCGGGACCGGTGACGAGGTGCGCGTCCGCACACCTCGTGGCGAGCTCGTCCTGGCTGCTGTGGGCGATGTCGGGGTACCGGCAGGCGTTGCCCACCTCCAGTTCAATGCCGCTCCCGCCCATGAGGCGAGTGCCTCCGGACTCATCGATTCCTCGGTTGGCGTGGTCGAAATCGACGTGGAGAAGGTGATCTGATGCCCGATCCGCTTTTCGCTCACGGGGTCGACCTCGGCGCGGTCATCGTGGTCGTCGTCAAGGTCATCGTCGCGTTCAGCGTGCTGCTCGTCTCGGTGATGCTGGCCATCTGGTTCGAGCGCAAGGTCATCTCCGACATGCAGAACCGGGTCGGGCCGAACCGAGCCGGGCCCTACGGCATCCTCCAGACGCTCGCTGACGGCATCAAGCTGTTCTTCAAGGAAGACCTGCTGCCCGACCAGGCGGACCGCTTCGTGTTCAAGTTGGCGCCGTACCTGGCGTTGCTGCCGGCGCTGCTCATCTTCACGATCGTGCCGGTCGGCGGCGTGGTGACCATCGCCCACCACGTGGTCGAGCTGCAGGTGGCGGATCCTGCGATGGGCATCCTGTTCCTGCTCGCGTTGTCGTCGGTGTCGGTCTACGGGACGATGCTGGCGGGCTGGTCCTCCGGCTCGAAGTACCCGCTCCTCGGATCGATCCGAGCTTCGGCGCAGATGATCTCGTACGAGGCCGCCATGGGTCTGGTCGTCGCCATGGTGATAATCGTCACGCACTCGCTGTCGACACGGACGATCGTTGACTCCCAGGCGGCCAGCTTCCTCCACTGGAACATCTTCCGCCTAGGGATCCTGCCGTTCCCGCTGTTCCTCGTGGCGGTGACCGCGGAGCTCAACCGCCCGCCGTTCGACCTGGCCGAGGGCGAGCAGGAGCTCGTGGGCGGATTCCACACCGAGTACTCCTCGGTGCGTTTTGCCATGTTCTACCTGGCCGAGTTCATGAACACGATCACCATGTCGGCCGTGATGGTGACGCTGTTCTTCGGAGGCCCGGACGGCCCCGGTTTCCATTTCCTCCGCTGGCTGTGGCCGATCGTGTGGTTCGCCGGCAAGACCGTCGTGTTCCTGTACGTCTACGTCTGGATCCGTGCCGCCCTGCCCCGGCTCCGCTACGACCAGCTCATGGGCGTTGGCTGGAAGGTCCTCATCCCGTTCTCGCTCGGATGGCTGCTGGTCGTGGCCGCGTTCCGGGTCAGCACGATCTGGGGCCTTGCGGTCTTTGCCGGTTCAGCCGTCGCCGCCAGCGGGCTCTGGCAGGCCATCCGCGTCGGGCAAGCGCGCCGCGAGGCGCTGGAGGAGGGCTCGCTCGGATGGCGAGCGCAGACGGCGGCTGATGCGCACCTGCGGGCTGTCCCTGAACCTGACGGAGGCGGGTGATGGCTGGAAAGCCGCCCAAGAAGAGGTCGCTGGGGTTTTTCGGTGGCTTTGCCGTGACCCTGCAGCAGGTCGCCGAACCGAGGGTCACCACGCCTTACCCGGCCGAGAAAGTGGCCAAGCCGCCCCGGCTTCATGGTCGTCACGTCCTCAACCGTTACGAGGACGGGATGGAGAAGTGCATCGGATGCGAGCTGTGCGCCGCTGTTTGCCCGGCGGACTGCATCTACGTGCGCGGTCTCGACAACCCGCCCGACGCGCCGGTGTCGCCGGGCGAGCGATACGGCTTCGTCTACGAGATCAACTACTTGCGCTGCATCCACTGCGACCTGTGCGTGGAGGCGTGCCCCACCGAAGCGATCACCGAGTCGAAGATGTTCGAGTTCTCCTTCACCAACCGCTCAGACGCCATCTACACCAAGCAAGAGCTGGTGGTCGACGACGACGGCCTTCCCCGCCACCTCCCGTGGGAGGACTGGCGACCGGGTGAAGACGAGCACACCTCCGGCTGGATGAGGGCGACATCGCCGTCAGGCGCCGTCGAATACGAGGGCACAGAGCAGTGGTCAGGTGAGCTGGGCTATGGCGTCCGTGCGTCGGAGGGCGGCCAGAGTGGCAAGCGCAACGACGTGGCCACGGGGAACATCTCGATCAGGGCGGTCGAAGGGGACAAGATCTCGCGGCGCTTCGGCGGCAAGGTGCGCGGCACATGACCAACGTGCTTGCGGCTGCAACCATCCCCGATGCGATCACCTTCGTGCTCGCCGCGGTCATCTGCGTCATGGGCGCCCTCGGCGTGGTGCTGGCGCGCAACCCGGTCCACTCCGCTCTCATGCTCGTCATGACCCTGTTTGGCGTGGCGGTGCTCTTTGTCGAGGAGGACGCACAGTTCCTCGCCGCGGTGCAGGTCATCGTCTACGCCGGTGCGATCGTCGTGCTGTTCCTGTTCGTCATCATGCTGCTTGGTGTCGACCAGAGGGAGGCCATTGAGCGAGATCCGCTCCCAGCCCAGCGGCCCATTGCCATCTGCCTCGGGATCATCGGGCTCGCAGAGGTGCTCCTCCTGGCGCGAGGACGGTGGCCTGTCGGCGCACGATCGGTGAGCGGAGCGCTCGGCAGCCCGGCCAACAACGTGCAACTGATCGGTCGGTCGGTCTTCACGACTTATCTGCTGGCCTTCGAGGTGACCTCCGCCCTGCTGGTCGTCGCCGTAGTCGGCGCGGTCGTGCTCGCGCGCCGGCCCCGTCACGCGCCCGGCGGCGATGATGCGCCGCTCGGAGCCGTCGTCGCGCCAGAGGAGGGCCTCGACGGCCCGGAGGCCACGGACCCGGAGGCCGCGGACCCGATGGTCGCCGGCCCGGATGTCACAGAAGAGGCGTCCTCTGATGCCGAGCTCGCCGATTCGGAGGTCACAGGGCCGTGACCGTCGAAGCCTCCTGGTACCTGACACTCGCAGCGGTCCTGTTCACCATCGGCGCTATCGGCCTGCTGATTCGCCGAAACGTGCTCGTGATGTTCATGTGCGTCGAGCTGATGCTGAACGCCGCGAACCTCACGTTTGTGACCTTCGCCCGGAGGCTGAACGACATCGCGGGCCAGACAGCGGTCTTCTTCGTGCTCGTCGTGGCGGCCGCCGAAGTCGTCGTCGGCCTCGGGATCATCGTGTCGATCTACCGCCGCCGGCCCGGGGCCTCCGCGGATGACATCCACGGGCTGAAGGGCTGAGGCTCCCGTGCTGCGCGTCGTGTTCCTCGTGCCGTTGCTCCCGCTCGCGGGCTTCGTGACCCTGCTGCTTTCCGGCCGCAGGCTCGGCAACCCCCTGGCAGGCTGGCTCGCGACCTTGACGGTCGCTGCGTCGTTCGTCGTCACGGTCGTGGTGTTCACCGGCTTGTTCCAGTTGCCGGCGACCGGCCGGTCCTACACCCAGACCTGGTTCACCTGGATCTCCGCGGGACATCTGCATGTCGACATGGGCCTGCTGGTCGACCCGCTGTCGATGACCATGGCGGCGTTCGTGACCGGGGTGGGGGCTCTCATCCACCTGTACTCGATCGGCTACATGGAGCACGACGAGGACTTCCCGAAGTTCTTCCTGTACATGAACCTGTTCGTGGCTGCGATGTTGCTGCTCGTGCTGGCGGACAACTTCCTGTTGCTGTTCCTCGGCTGGGAGGGCGTGGGCGTCTGCTCCTACTTCCTCATCGGGTTCTGGTTCGAACGCAACAGCGCGGCCAGTGCGGCCAAGAAGGCGATGATCTTCAACCGCATCGGGGACTCCGCCTTCCTCGTGGCGTTGTTCCTCATCTACGAGCGCACCGGGAGCCTTGAGTACCACACGGTCTTCGCCCGCCTCGGGGCCGTCGGGGAGCCCTCGCTCGTGGCAATCGGGCTCCTCTTGTTTGCCGGCGCGGTTGGCAAGTCCGCCCAGATCCCGCTCTATCCGTGGCTCGCGGACGCGATGGAGGGCCCGACGCCGGTCTCGGCGCTGATCCACGCGGCGACGATGGTGACTGCGGGCGTCTATCTCATGTGCCGTATCAATCCGATCCTCTACCGGGCGCCGGACGCGGCCCACGTCATCGCGATCGTCGGAGCTGCGACGGCGCTGGTTGGGGCGACGATCGCCTGCGCGCAGAACGACATCAAGAAGATCCTTGCCTACTCGACGATCTCCCAGCTCGGCTACATGTTCCTTGCCGCCGGCATCGGCGCGTACGACGCCGCTATCTTCCTCATGCTCACGCACGCGTTCTACAAGGCCCTCCTGTTCCTGGGCGCCGGCTCGGTCATCCACGCGATGAACGACGACCAGGACGTCAAGACCATGGGAGGGCTCGCGCGGCTGATGCCGATCACCGCGGTGACGTTCCTCATCGGGTGGCTGTCGATCGGCGGGGTCCCGGTGTTCTCGGGCTTCTGGTCCAAGGGCGACGTTCTCTTGAACGGGTACGCGTTCAGCCCGGCCTTGTGGGTGGTGGGTGCGTTGACGGGCGTCCTCACGGCGTACTACCTGGGGCGCGCCTACCTGCTTGTGTTCCGTGGCCAGCAGCGGTGGGTCGAGGCCAGGGTGACTGGCGGCACAGCCGGGCACGGCCCGCGCGACCCGTCCTGGGTGATGTCGCTTCCCCTGGTAGTGCTCGGAGCACTGTCGGCGCTCGGGGGCCTGATCAATCTGCCGATCCATCCGGACCTCGACTTCCTCGACCGGTGGCTGACGCCGGTGTTCGAGTCGCGCTTGCTCCAGCACCACTGGGGCATAGGCGGCGTATGGACCTTCGCCTTGATTGACGGCGGCCTCGCTGTGCTCGGGGTCTGCCTCGCGATCGCGCTCTGGGGTCACACCTCCGAGCGCCCCGCGGCCGAGCCGGTCTTCCTTCGCCGCGCCTGGTACATCGACTGGGCCTATGACCGGTTCATCGCACGCCCGTCGACCGAGGTCGCTGTCGAGACTTCGTCGGTCGTCGAGGCGAAGGGGATCGACGGCGCCGTGAACGGGGTCGCCTGGCTCGTGCGCGCCACGGGTCGCCAGCTCCGCAAGGTTCAGACCGGCTACGTCCGCAACTACGGGCTCGGGCTGGCTGCAGGCCTGGTGCTGATCCTCGCCTACGTGTTGACGAGGACGTCATGACAAGCGCGTTCCCCTACCTCACGACACTCATCCTGCTGCCGGCCGGAGCGGCGGTCGTCGTCGCCCTGCTCCCGAGCGCTCAGCGTCGGGCGGTGCAAGTGGTCGGCATCGTCGCCTCGCTCGCGGTGCTCGGCATTGCCGCTGCTGCGACCGTGGCGTTCACCGCCGGCTACGGCGGCTACCAGTTCATCTCCAGCCATCAGTGGATCGCGGCTTTCGGGATCTCCTGGAGCCTCGGGATGGACGGGATCTCGCTCTTCCTCGTCCTGATGACGGCGCTGCTGTTCCCGATCGCTCTTGCGGCTTCCGGCGACCGAGCGGGCGACAAGTCGTTCGTCGCTTGGATCCTCGTGCTCGAGGCGGGGTGTCTCGGGGGATTCCTCGCCCTCGACCTTCTTCTCTTCTTCGTGTTCTTCGAGCTCACTCTCGTGCCGGTGTATTTCGTGATCGCCGGATGGGGTCACGAGCGGCGTGGGTACGCAGCCGGCAAGTTCTTCCTGTACACCCTCGGTGCTTCCGCTTTCCTGTTCGTCGGCATCCTTGCGCTCGCCGCGATTCATGCCTCGCAGACCGGGGTTACGACCTTCGACGTGAGGGCGCTGGCCGACACCCAGCTGTCGGGGACCGCAGGTGTCCTCCTGTTCCTCGCGTTCACCGCGGCCTTCGCAGTGAAAGCGCCGATATTCCCGTTCCACACCTGGTCGCCTGACGCCTACCGAGAGGCGCCCGCAGCGGGCTCGCTCCTGCTCGCCGGGGTCATGGCCAAGCTCGGCACCTACGGCATCATCCGATTCGACCTCGCGTTGTTCCCGAGGGCGGTTGTCACCCTGGCGCCGCTGCTGCTCACGCTTGGGGCGATCGGCATCATCTACGGTGCCGTCGTGGCGGCGGTGGAGCGTGACTTGAAGCGCCTCGTCGCGTACTCGTCACTGGCACACCTCGGCTTCATCGTGATCGGTGCGTTCGCCCTCACCCGGGAGGCGCTGACCGGCGCGGTCCTGCAGATGGTCAACCACGGCCTCTACACCGCGGCGCTGTTCATCCTCATTGCCGTGCTCTACCGGCGGCTCGGCACCTTCTCGGTCCGCGAGATGCGGGGCCTGCAACGCCGCGTGCCGGTCCTGGCGGGGGTGTTCACGGTCGTGATGCTCGCTTCGATCGGTGTCCCGGGGTTGAACGGCTTCGTCGGGGAGTTCCTGATCCTCGCAGGGACGTTCCTCACCCACAGGTGGTGGGCCGTTGTCGCCACCGCGGGTGTGGTCCTCGCGGCCGTCTATCTCTTGTGGGCCTACCAGCAGGCCTTCCAGGGCAAGCCCACTGTGGAGCCCGGCGCGGTACGCGACCTCACCTGGCGCGAGGGGCTCGTCCTGGCCCCGCTAGTCATCTTGATCGTGCTGCTCGGCATCTTCCCCGGGCCGCTGCTGAGCCGCATCGGCCCGTCGGTCACCCAGGTCGTCACCCATGTAGAGGTCGTTGCGCATCAGCGTCCGCCGCAAGTGGGTGTGCCAGGCGTGGCCGTGCGGCAAGGTGCAGGGGTGCGGCAATGAGCCTGGTCGCCACCGTGCCGATTCTGTCCGGCCTGGTTGCCTCGGCGAGTTTCGTCACGCCTCAGGTGAACTACGTCGCGATTCTTCCCGAGCTGATCCTCATCGGCGGAGCACTCGCGTTGCTGATCTCCGGCCAGCTGGTCTTCGCGAAGGTGCCGACTTCCCTTTACTCGGCCGGCTCTGGCGCGGTCGCTGCTGCGGCGCTCGTCGCTTCGCTCGTGCTCTGGCACGACGTGCAGGCTCGAGGGCCGTTCACGGCGATCGCGGACTCTGTGGCTGTCGACGGTTTCGCGGTCGTGTTCTTGGTGCTCGTATCGTGCATCTTGATCCTCGGCTCGGTCATCGCCAACGACTTCTTGATCCGTGAGGGAACCAGCGGGCCCGAGTACCACGTGCTGGCCCTGCTGGCGGGCTCAGGGGCCATGCTCATGGCCTCGGCCAACGATCTCATCCTCATCTTTGTGGCCCTCGAGATCATGTCGATCCCGCTTTACGTCCTCACCGGAATGGACCTCAGACGCCGCGAGTCGGGCGAGGCCGCCATGAAGTACTTCGTTCTCGGGGCATTCTCCTCGGCGATCTTCGTGTACGGGATCGCTCTGGTCTACGGAGCGACAGGGTCGGTAAACCTGCCGCAGATCGCGGCCTACCTGAGCTCCAACTTCGTCATGTCCAACGGCGTCCTGCTCGCCGGGCTCGGCTTGTTGCTCGTCGGCTTCGGCTTCAAGGTGTCGGCTGTGCCGTTCCACATGTGGACGCCGGACGTTTACCAGGGCGCCCCGACGCCCGTGACCGGGTTCATGATCGCCATCGCCAAGGCCGGCGGCTTTGCCGCTCTGCTACGGGTCTTCTTCTCCACCTTCGGCACGCTCCGCACCGATTGGCAGCCGATGCTGTGGGTGATTGCCATCGTCACGCTTCTCCTCGGTGCGATCGGAGGCCTCGTCCAACGCGACGTGAAGCGGATGCTCGCGTACTCCTCGATCAACCATGCCGGGTTCATCCTCGTCGGCCTGGCGGCGGCAACCAGCCAGGGGATCTCCGGAAGCGTCTACTACGTCTTCGTGTACGCGTTTCTGGTCCTCGGGAGCTTCGCGGTGATCACGGTTGTCGGCGGCCGGGGAGACCTCGATCACGATCTCGATGCCTATCGCGGCCTTGGTCGTCGCCAGCCGGCACTGGCTCTCGCGTTCACCTTGCTGCTCCTCGGCCAGACCGGGGTCCCGTTCACGACGGGCTTTCTGGCCAAGCTGTACGTGATATCGGCCGCGGTTCGCGCGCATTCGTACGCGCTCGCCGTCGTCGCCATGCTGTCGGCGGCCATCGCAGCTGCGTACTACCTGCGCCTCGTCTTCCTCATGTACGGCGTCAGGCTCCCGGTCGGGACTGGGAACGATGAGGGAGCACTGTCCTTGCCGGTCAAGGGTGATCCGCCTGAAGAGCCGGCGCCGGCCGGCCCGGCGCCGGGGAGCGTGAACCTCGGGCCGGTGCGCGTGCCGGGCCCGACGGCGGTCGCGATCTTCGTCACTGTCGCGGTCACGATCGTGTTCGGGATCTGGCCCGCCCCGCTTGTCGACTTCGTGAAGGCCGCAGGCTTGCTCTTCTGAGCCCGCCGGGCTCACCCGGGGCCGTGTAGCCGCCGCGTCAAGCCGAGCGGTTGCCCCCCAGTGGCGTTGGGTTCGTCGCGCCGGGGAAGGGCGCGCCCCGGTTCCCGGTACCGTCTTTGGTGCTCGGAGGTTGGAAGAACCTCCCGATGAGAGGCAGCTCCCAGAACGACTCCGCCCGGGCGATGGCGAGCGCCGTCGGCAGCGTGTTGCCAGCTGTGTCCCACACCACATAGCGCGGCAGCCACTCCGGCCCGAACTTCGCATTGAAGCGCCAGAGAGACTCGATCTGCATCGAGTCCGACATCCGCCTCAGGAGCCAGCGCTGGATGCCGCTCCCGTCCTCGCCCGCGAGGACGGCCCGCATGGTCGCGAAGTTGAGCCCGAGGTGCTCGTCTCCGGCGGTGCGCAGCCGCTCGATCGTGCGGACAAGGATGAAGTCGAGCAGACCGTTGGGATGGTCGCCGTCGTCACGGCGCATGAGGTCGAGCGAGTAGCCGTGTATGCCGGGTGCAGGGACGAATTGGCAGAACGCCACTGGGCCGGCGTCGGGCCCGTGCGCGATCGCGAGCAGGAGGCCCTGGTCGCGAGGGTCGAAGATGCGCCCGAGGGTCATCGAGAACCCGCGTTCGACCTCGCCCCGGCGTCTCTTGACCATCACGGCCCGCACCGCGTCCTCGAGCGCTGGATCCATCCGGGCCGGGTCGTGGAAGGAGATCGTGTAGCCGTGGTTCGCGATCCGGTTGACCGCCTGGCGCAGGCCCTTGCGCGCACCGCCTTCGAGCGAGAAGGTCCGCACGTCCACGACTCCCTCGTCGCCGATGTATCGCTCGTGCATGCCGGCTCGGCGGTAGGCACCGAGCCACTCCTCACCGGCCCCGAGCACGGCCACCGACCAGCCACGGTCGTCCGCGTAGCGGCGAAACGCCGACCAGAGCTCGTCCCGCTCCTCGGGCGCGCAGATCGGGTCGGGGGAGACCAGGCAGATACCGCCGTAGATCGCGTACGCCACGAGGCCGTCGCGTTCGAGGAAGGCCTGCTTGTCGCTCCGCAGCGCGAAGTAGTCGAGCGTGCCCATGCTTCGCCGGCGGACCACGTCGGCGGCGCGCTCGGTGGTGTCGGTGCGCCCGCTCGAGCGGCGCCGTTCGACGACGGGCCGGAACACGAGCACGAGCGCGACGGACGCCAGCCCTAGCCCGATGGCGAGCAGGGCGGGGTACAAGAAGGAGTCCACTCGAGGATTGAGAGCCACGGTCCGGATGCCGACGAGCCGGCCGGCGGTGGCCCACCAGGCCTCCGCCCAGGAGATCGGTTGACCGCCGCGGTGAGTCGGGATCACGTCCCAGAGGACCGTTGCGCCGATGAAGGTGACACCCACGACACCGCCGAGGAGCGTCGCAAGGCCGGCCCGCAGCGAAGGCAGGTCGAAGCGCGCCCGGAAGGAGCTGCGCACCCACCACAGCACGGCCACGAAGACGAGGGCGGCGATCGACTGGGCCACGTCGCCGTGTCGGATCAGGTGCAGTGCGACCGTGCCGGTGAGCAGCAGGATCGAGACGAGCCAAGCCGAGCGCTGGCCGCGCCGGACACCGCGGGCGACAGCGAGCAGGCCGACGCCCGCGAGCGCGACGAGAGCACCGGCGGCCTCGCTCACCCCGAGGGGGATGTAGCCGAGCAAGGGATGCAGCCGTCCCCTGACCTGCGGTGGCACGACGGCCGAGACGAGGTCGCTGAGGCCCAGGATCGCGATGCCGGCCGAAACAAGCCTCCGCACCCGGCGAAGGCTGCGGGCCGAGTCGGCGACCGGTGGCCAGAGGAGGCCCCCGGGGAAGGAGGCGACGACCGTAGGTGCACCGCCGCCGTGCGGCAGGCGCCCGGCCGCGAAGCGCTCCAGCACCGTCACGGGACGGACGTAGTCGCGGGCGAGGAGAAGCCTTGCGTGCACCTGTGCGCCCGCTTCGATCTCGATCCAGGAGATCTGCCGCAGATGGACGAATACCGGAGGCAGGCCGAGCCGGGAAGCTCGTTCCTCGACGACTTCGCCGCACGAGCCGGCGTTCGCATAAAAGCCGGTGCCGACCCTGGCGAGCTCGGGTTGGAGGGTGTGGCCGGTGACCAGGCCAGCACCGCCGGCAGCCAGGATCGGCCGGGACGCCTCACGGGCGCTGTCGTTGGCCCGCTGGGCGGGTGGGCCGAGCAGCGAACGCCCGGCCGAATGCCAGACCCTGTGATTGACCACGGCGAGCACGATCCCCGCCACGACCGCCTCGGCCGCGAGGGTGAGCCCCAACCCGAGGAGCCGGGACGAGAAGGGCTCGAGCTTTTTCGGCATGCCGAACAGCCAGTAGTCGGGGAGCCTCGCCAAGAGCGCGACCGCGATGGGAACCAGGAGCCACCACAGCCATCGCACGACGCGGCGGTATGCGAAGCGCGAGGCGACGAAACGCGGAAAGCCCGAGGGATCCGCCAGCCGGTCGATGCCGGCGAGCCACGTCGAGGTCGACCCGGCCAGAGCGGGCAGGATCTCCGTCGTGGCATGGTGCCCGAGCGGCGTGTCGTGTCGATCGGCCGGGTCCGCGAAGGCGTTGCGCTCGTCGAAGCGCCAGCCGGGCTCGATGCAGACCTGCTTGGGTCCGGAGGCCGTCGCCACCTGCAGCTGTGCGGCGAGCGCGACCTCGAGACCGGCGGCGACGACAGCGGCATTCGCCACCGGGTCGTAGAGGACCGCCCGGTCCCGGCTGCCAGGCAGGAGTATGGCCCGGCGACCGCAGTCCGCCGCCAGATAGCCGGCGAGCGCTCGGCGCAGTTCCTCGTGCGCCCCGAGTGCCGCCGCCGGGTCACCGTCGTTGGGGTCGAGCAGGTCGAACGCGTTGCCGGCGATGATAAGGGCGCCCGGGCCCTCGGCCAGCTCGAGCGCGCGGGCGAGCTCCACCGATGCGTGCCCGGATGCGTCCGTCCGCTTCGCGCCCAGGAACAGGTCGCTCACGACGATCACGCGCCAGCCGACCGGGACAGCCAGGCAGGCGACGCTTGAGTACTCGGGCATCGCCCCTCCATTGTTGCAGTCAGCCGGGCGGCAGGTCGTTAGCGTGGGCGACCGGTCCAGGTGGAGCCGGCGTCCGGTAGGTAGCGGGCGGGCCGGCGTGAGCGAGCGCAGCCATGACGGAGGGGACGATGAGCGACGCGACCGGAGACGGAGCCCAACTGCGAATCGCCGCGATCGAGGACTACCTTGCCGAGCTGCGGACGTTCCCGCCACCGGAGGAGTTCACCCGTTCGGCGGTTGTGCGCGACCGGACCATGTACGAGCAGGCGGCGGCCGACCCTGCGGAGTTCTGGGCCGAGCAGGCCAGGGCCTTGACCTGGTTCGAGCCTTGGGAGCAGGTTCTCGACTGGCAGCCGCCATTCGCGAAATGGTTCGTCGGTGGCCGGTTGAACGTCGCCTTCAACTGCCTTGACCGACACGTCCAGGCCGGCATCGGCGACCGGGTGGCGTTCCATTTCGAAGGCGAGCCCGGAGACCGTCGCACGATCACCTATGCGGAGCTCCTCGACGAGGTAGGCAGGTGCGCCAACGCGATGCGGGCGCTTGGGATCGAGCGAGGTGACCGCGTGGCCATCTACATGCCCATGATCCCGGAGCTTCCGGTCGCGATGCTGGCGTGCGCACGGATCGGGGCCGCGCACTCGGTCGTGTTCGGCGGCTTCTCCGCCGATGCCTTGCGCGATCGGATCGAGGACGCGAGCGCCAGGCTGCTCATCACCGCCGACGGGGGTTGGCGTCGCGGACAGGCCGTCGAACTGAAGCCGAACGCCGACCACGCGCTCTCGAAAGGCGCCCAGTCCATCGAGAACGTGCTCGTCGTGCGCCGGCTCGGCGACGGCGCGAGGAATCTTGTCATGCAAACGGGACGAGACCACTGGTGGCACGAGCTCGTGTCCGGCCAGGAACCGCACAGCCCGGCGGAGGCGATGGACGCCGAGGACCTGCTCTTCCTGCTGTACACCTCGGGGACGACGGCCCGCCCGAAAGGGATCATGCACACCACTGGGGGTTACCTCACCCAAGTCGCCTTCACCCACCGGACAGTGTTCGATCTCAAGCCCGAGACCGACGTCTACTGGTGTGCCGCCGACATCGGCTGGGTCACCGGCCACAGCTACATCGTCTACGGGCCGCTCGCCAACGGGGCCACGAGCGTGCTCTACGAAGGGTCACCCGACTTCCCCGACCGGGACCGCTGGTGGTCGATCATCGAGCGCTACGGCGTCACGACGCTCTACACGGCGCCCACGGCGATTCGCACTTTCATGAAGTGGGGGGCGGTCTACCCCGCAGCACACGACCTGTCGAGCCTGCGACTGCTCGGCTCGGTGGGTGAGCCGATCAACCCCGAGGCCTGGATCTGGTACTGGCAGCAGATCGGCGGCGGCCGCTGCCCGGTGGTCGACACGTGGTGGCAGACCGAGACAGGGGCCATCATGATCTCGCCGCTGCCGGGGGTCACGATCTTGAAACCCGGGAGCGCGACCTTCCCGTTGCCGGGCACCGGCGCCGAGGTGGTCGACGACGCGGGCAGGACCGTGGTGCACGGTGGTGGCTACCTCACCCTCACTCGCCCCTGGCCGGCGATGTTGCGGGGCATCTACGGCGACCCCGAGCGCTACCGGCAGACGTACTGGAGCCGCTTCGAAGGCCGTTACTTCGCAGGCGACGGGGCCAAGGTCGACGACGACGGGTACCTGTGGCTGCTAGGGCGTGTCGACGATGTCATGAACGTGTCGGGCCACCGCGTTTCCACGACCGAAGTCGAGTCCGCTCTCGTCGACCACCCGAGCGTGGCAGAGGCGGCGGTCATCGGTGCCAACGACGCCACGACCGGGCAGGCCATCATCGCGTTCGTCACCTTGAGGCTCGGCCTGGAGGTGGGCAGCGAGCACGGGGATGTCCTGCGCGCGCACGTCGTCAAGAAGATCGGGGCCCTCGCCCGGCCGCGGGTCATCATCTTCACCGACGACCTGCCGAAGACACGCTCGGGCAAGATCATGCGGCGGCTTCTGAGGGACGTGGCCGAGGGCCGAGATGCCGGTGACACGACTACCCTGGCTGACCCCGCCATCGTGGCCGAGCTCCGTCGCCGCGCCGCGACCGGTGTCGGCGAGGACTAGGCGCCGGGCCGGCTCGAGCTGCTTGCGCCCAGGCGCGCGCCGATTCTCGCCCGGCGCTGCACCCGGGCTGAGGCCGCCCGAGGGCCTCAGTCGCGGAAGTTCCCGAACTGCAGGGGAATATCGAGGTCCTGTTCCTTGAGGGCTGCGATCACGGCCTGTAGGTCGTCACGCTTCTTGCCCGTGACGCGGACCTGGTCGCCCTGTGTCTGGGACTGGATGCCCTTCAGGCCGAGGTCCTTGACGATCTTGTTGATCCTCCTGGCGTGGTCCGAGGAGATGCCGGCGTTCAGCGCCGCGGTCTGGCGCAGCGTGCCCTTGGACGCTTCCTCGATCTTGCCGTAGGAGACGGCCTTGAGCGACACGTGCCGGCGGACCAGCTTCTCCTCCAGCACCTGGACGAGGGCACGGCGACGGTCCTCGGTCGGAGCGTTCAGCAAGATCTCGTGACCCTTGAGCTCGACGCTCGCGCCGGTGTCCTTGAAGTCGAAACGGGTGGCGACCTCGCGGCTCGCCTGGTCGACCGCATTGCGCACCTCTTGCATATCGACCTCGGAAGTGACATCAAAGCTCGGCACGTACGCACGCTAGCAAGGCCGGTCGCGCCCCCGCCTTGCGAAGCGGGCCGGCGCGGGCCACTATCGTGTCCGTCGACGGGTCGGTACCCAAGTGGACAACGGGAGCAGACTGTAAATCTGTTGGCATCGCCTTCGAAGGTTCGAATCCTTCCCGGCCCACTCGTGTTCCGTATTCGAACTCGGGCACGCTGAAGATGTCGTCGAAGGGTGGCCGGTACTGCACGTGGCAGAGCCGGCCGTCTTTCATGTCCAGGCGTTCGAACACGGCAGCATTGAACTGCTTGCGGGTGCGTTCGTAGGCCTTGCGGTAGGTGTCGCCGCAGCGGGTGGCGAGGTCGCCACCCGTTCCGACTTCAAGGACACCGGCGCGAGCGTCGAGCTCAAGGGTCACGAGATCTTGCCGGACGCTCCGACCGCAGACCGGCGCCCTTGCCATGCACGGGCGCCGGCTCAGCCCTGAGTCGCGGTCCCGATCCCAAGAGCTCCCAGGGCAGGCTGTCGACCGGGCCAGCGCCGATCGCAGCGTTGAGAAGGCTACGCAAGAACAATTGGAACCCGTCGAGGTTGTCCCTTTGACAACGTGGCCAAGTCCGACCGAGCTCCCCCGCACTGTCGACCCCTATGCCCGGGCTGCCATCACGGCACCGATGGACTGGAACGGGCTCGGGCATGGCGCCATCCTGGCCGGCGGCTCCTCGGACCCCACGGTCAACGGCCTGCCGGCTGGGCCAGCAAGCCCAACCGGGTCACCCTCCCGGATCCCGGCCTCCCACGCTCTCTTCCGCTCTCCTACCGACTGGGATGTATCACGTTCGGACCGTGAAGCTGTGGGCAACTGTTGGTGCGGCGCTGTAGATGGCGTTGCCCGCCTGGTTGGCCTGGACGGTGCAGGTCCCGGTGCCGACCAAGGTGATGGTCGCCCCGTGGGTGCCACTCGAGGCGCACACCGAAGCCGTGGTCGTGGTGAAGCTCACCGCCAGCCCCGAGGTGGCCGTGGCGCTGACGGTGACCGGCGACTGCGCCAGGGTCTTGTTGGCCAGCGCCCCGAAGCTGATCGTCTGGGAGGCCTTGGAGACCGTGAAGCTGTGGGCAACTGTTGGTGCGGCGCTGTAGGTGGCGTTGCCCGCCTGGTTGGCCTGGACGGTGCAGGTCCCGGTGCGGACCAAGGTGATGGTCGCCCCGTGGGTGCCACCCGAGGCGCACACCAAGGGCGTGGTCGTGGTGAAGCTCACCGCCAGCCCCGAGGTGGCCGTGGCGCTGACGGTGACCGGCGACTGCGCCAGGGTCTTGTTGGCCAGCGCCCCGAAGCTGATCGTCTGGGAGGCCTTGGAGACCGTGAAGCTGCGGGTAGCTGTTGGTGCGGCGCTGTAGGTGGCGTTGCCCGCCTGGTTGGCCTGGACGGTGCAGGTCCCGGTGCGGACCAAGGTGATGGTCGCCCCGTGGGTGCCGCCCGAGGCGCACACCAAGGGCGTGGTCGTGGTGAAGCTCACCGCCAGCCCCGAGGTGGCCGTGGCGCTGACGGTGACCGGCGACTGCGCCAGGGTCTTGTTGGCCAGCGCCCCGAAGCTGATCGTCTGGGAGGCCTTGGAGACCGTGAAGCTGCGGGTAGCTGTTGGTGCGGCGCTGTAGGTGGCGTTGCCCGCCTGGTTGGCCTGGACGGTGCAGGTCCCGGTGCGGACCAAGGTGATGGTCGCCCCGTGGGTGCCACCCGAGGCGCACACCAAGGGCGTGGTCGTGGTGAAGCTCACCGCCAGCCCCGAGGTGGCCGTGGCGCTGACGGTGACCGGCGACTGCGCCAGGGTCTTGTTGGCCAGCGCCCCGAAGCTGATCGTCTGGGAGGCCTTGGAGACCGTGAAGCTGCGGGTAGCTGTTGGTGCGGCGCTGTAGGTGGCGTTGCCCGCCTGGTTGGCCTGGACGGTGCAGGTCCCGGTGCGGACCAAGGTGATGGTCGCCCCGTGGGTGCCGCCCGAGGCGCACACCAAGGGCGTGGTCGTGGTGAAGCTCACCGCCAGCCCCGAGGTGGCCGTGGCGCTGACGGTGACCGGCGACTGCGCCAGGGTCTTGTTGGCCAGCGCCCCGAAGCTGATCGTCTGGGAGGCCTTGGAGACCGTGAAGCTGCGGGTAGCTGTTGGTGCGGCGCTGTAGGTGGCGTTGCCCGCCTGGTTGGCCTGGACGGTGCAGGTCCCGGTGCGGACCAAGGTGATGGTCGCCCCGTGGGTGCCACCCGAGGCGCACACCAAGGGCGTGGTCGTGGTGAAGCTCACCGCCAGCCCCGAGGTGGCCGTGGCGCTGACGGTGACCGGCGACTGCGCCAGGGTCTTGTTGGCCAGCGCCCCGAAGCTGATCGTCTGGGAGGCCTTGGAGACCGTGAAGCTGCGGGTAGCTGTTGGTGCGGCGCTGTAGGTGGCGTTGCCCGCCTGGTTGGCCTGGACGGTGCAGGTCCCGGTGCGGACCAAGGTGATGGTCGCCCCGTGGGTGCCGCCCGAGGCGCACACCAAGGGCGTGGTCGTGGTGAAGCTCACCGCCAGCCCCGAGGTGGCCGTGGCGCTGACGGTGACCGGCGACTGCGCCAGGGTCTTGTTGGCCAGCGCCCCGAAGCTGATCGTCTGGGGGGCCTTGGAGACCGTGATCTTCTGCTGCTTCTGGGACGCCGCGACGTAGTCGGCGTTGCCCGCCTGGTTGGCGTCGATCACGCAGCTGCCAGCGCCGGTGAAGTCCACCCTGGTGGTAACACTGGCGTCGAAGGCGCAGGCCCCGGCGGTCGAGGAGCTGTCGACGCTGAACACGACGGGGAGACCCGAGGTGGCGGCGGCCGTGGGGGTGTAGGTGGCGCCGATGACAACCGGGCTGGGATTAGTTGACGTGAAGCTGATCGTCTGGGGGGCCAGGCCGACGGCGATGGTCTGTTGGGCCTCGGTGGCCGCGGCGTAGTCCGCGTCGCCGGCCTGGTTGGCGTCGATCACGCAGCTGCCGCTGTGGAGGAAGCTCACGGTGACGCCGTCACCGCCGAGCGAGCAGGCGTTGTTCGTGGTCGAGGAGTCGACGCTGAAGATCACGGTGTTGCCTGAAGCCCCGCCGGTCGCGCTCAGGGCGTAGCTGCCGCCCGCAGCCGGGTTGGCCGGCGGCGTTGACGTGAAGCTGATCGTCTGGGGGGCCAGGCCGACGGCGATGGTCTGTTGGGCCTCGGTGGCCGCGGCGTAGTCCGCGTCGCCGGCCTCGTTGGCGTCGATCACGCAGCTGCCGCTGTGGAGGAAGCTCACGGTGACGCCGTCACCGCCGAGCGAGCAGGCGTTGTTCGTGGTCGAGGAGTCGACGCTGAAGATCACGGTGTTGCCTGAAGCCCCGCCGGTCGCGCTCAGGGCGTAGCTGCCGCCCGCAGCCGGGTTGGCCGGCGGCGTTGACGTGAAGCTGATCGTCTGGGGGGCCAGGCCGACGGCGATGGTCTGTTGGGCCTCGGTGGCCGCGGCGTAGTCCGCGTCGCCGGCCTCGTTGGCGTCGATCACGCAGCTGCCGCTGTGGAGGAAGCTCACGGTGACGCCGTCACCGCCGAGCGAGCAGGCGTTGTTCGTGGTCGAGGAGTCGACGCTGAAGATCACGGTGTTGCCTGAAGCCCCGCCGGTCGCGCTCAGGGCGTAGCTGCCGCCCGCAGCCGGGTTGGCCGGCGGCGTTGACGTGAAGCTGATCGTCTGGGGGGCCAGGAGGGTGGTGACGGTGATCTGCTGCTGCACCTGGGACGCCGCGGCGTAGACGTCGTTGCCTGCCTGGTTGGCGTCGATGGTGCAGGTGCCGACGCCGTTGAAGTCCACCTGGGTGGGGACCGTGGCGTCGAAGGCGCAGGCCCCGCCGCTGGACGGGTCGACGGTGAGCACCACGGGGAGGCCCGAGGTGGCGGTGGCCGTGGGCGTGTAGGTGGTCCCGACGAGCACCGGGCTCGGGTTGGGCGAGATGAAGCCCACCGTCTGTGAGACCTTGTTGATGGTGAAACTGCGGGTGACCGACGGAGCGGCGTTCCATGTGACGCCGTCCCCGGCTTGTTGGGCGCTCACAGCGCAGGTCCCGACTGCTACTGGGGTGACGGAGAACCCTCCGGTCTCCAATTCCGACACCGAGCACACCGACGGCGTGCCGGACACCAGTGTCACGGGCAGGCCCGAGGAGGCAGTCGGGCTGACGGTCTGGGGTGGGGCGCCGTAGGTGACGGTGCCCAGCGTGTCCGGGAACGTGATCGACTGGGGAGTCAGACCGTCGGACACCGTGAACGTCATGTTGGCCGCTGTGGACGTGCTGTTGGTGTCAGTGGCGTAGCTGGACTGCATGTAGGAGACCACGCTGTAGGTGCCGGCCACGGTGGCCGTCCCGGAGTAGACCTCGATCGGGGTCGAGGAACCCGGAGGCAAGCTAAGGCCGCTGTACCCGCCGATGCCGGATCCGGAGAGCCCAGAGTACGGGAAGATCCCGGCGGCGTCGACGTTGACGACGTTGAGCATCTCGGTGCCGGTTTCGTCGAGGCTCTTGTTGGTGATCGTGGCGTTGACTGTGAAGCTCTGGCCCACGACCGGGTCGGGCGGGTCGACCGAGAGGACGAACTCGGGTGGCGGCTGCGGGTTCGCCTCGTCCACGGTGACGTCGGCCTCGCCGTCCTCGGTGTACGTGGTGTCCTCGTCGGGGTCGGTCCCCGACACGGACACGTCCACGGTGGCGGTGCCTGCGGTGTCCGCCACGCCGTAGACCGTGTAGTCAGCGGTCTCGCCCGCGGCCAGGTCTTCGGTTGGCGGTATCGGCGTGGGGTTGTCGTCTGACTCGCTGAAGTCGATGGTGGCACCGTCGGCGTTGCCCTGCTCGTCGACTTGAACGGGGACAGCTGTGGCCGTCGTGGGGCCGACATCGGTGAGGTCGTCGCCGGTCTGGTTGGTCACCGTCACGTCGAATGGTACGAGGTCGCCCACTGTGGAGTCGCTGTCCGGGCCCTGGACGTTGACCAGCAGCGGGGTGGGGTCGGTGATGAAGTCGTCCTCCGGGCTGGTGTCGCTGTCTGTCTGATCCGCTATGTCGGCGGTGGCCGAAGTGATGATGCTGCTGTTGCTCGAGTCGGAGTCGGGGGTGGTGAAGGAGACGGTCCAGGTGAAGGTGGTTGACTCCTCGGGGTCCAGCTGGCTGACCGACGAGGGTTCGGGCCCGTCGATCACGACGTTCGGCGACCCTTCGAGCGGCCCGGGTGTCACGTCTGTCAGCGGATAGAAGGCGTTCTCGTCGGTCACGGTCGAGCTGACCGTGACGGGTTCGCCCTCAGTCACGTGCTGGTAGCCGTCGTCCTCGTTGAAGGGTACGTTCTCGATGTTCGTCACCACGCTGAGGCAGCTGCCGCCGCAGGGGTGGGTGTTGGCGGTGACGGGTTGGGTCTGGGTCCAATCGTCACCGTCGTCGGCGGTCAGCTCGACCGTGTAGTCCCCACCACCCCCGGGGAAGGTGTAGGAGACGTCGCTGCCGGCCTCGACCGCGGTACCAGGGTCCGACGGGTCGAAGTCCCATGTGTACTGGGTGTCGTCGACGGCGAGCGAGCTGTTGTGTATCGCCGTGCAGTCGACCGAGCCTGCCGGCTGCTCCTCGTCAGCCGTGCAAGAGGCCGAGATGTCGGGCGGGCTCGGGACCACGATCGTGCCCAGGTTGGTGGATGACCCGTAGCTAACTGGAATGTCCTCGGTGACCGGGCCCCACCAGTCTGCCGGGTCGGTCGGCCAGCCGTTCTCGTCGTTGCTGCCGAACGGAGTTCCCGCTCCTTCATAGCCGGGCGCGAAAATCCAGCCCTCGTCGTGGCCGGCGACCGAGATGGAGTCCACGCACACCGGGGCAATGCTGTTGCAGTCAGTCTTCGAGATGATGAAGGCGAAGTACCCGTCGAAGACAGGGGCTTCGTTCTCATAGAGGTCGTCCTCGTTGAACGGGTCGCCGCCGTTGATAGCCAGGTTGGCGTACGCGGCTGCCTCGGGCTGTATCTCGTAGTACGGGACGGGGGTGCCGTTAGACCACATCAGCTGCCCGTAGACGAGGCTGGTGTCGGGGGTGGGAGCCACGTCGTCTGGCAGGCAAGTCACGTAGTAGTCGTAGCTCTGGGAATCGCATATTGGGTAGCTGGGGCTCACGTCCCAATCGCTGCGGTCGCTGGTGCCCTGGGCCGTAGCGCGCCCGGCAGTGAGCAGCGGGAGCGTCATGAACACCATGAGGGCGGCAGCCGCCAAGCCGACCGTCCGGCGCAGCGCACTTCTGCCGCCCGGGTCCCGGCGCCGTCTTGTCGCCCGCTGCTCAGGGCTCGGTGCCGAGTGGGCTCCTCGTCCAGGCCGAACCGAACGCAAGCCGTTCAACATGGGGTCACCTCCTGGTTCATCGCGTCGCCCACAGCCACCGGTCCCCGGGGACGTTGCTGGGGTCGAAGACGTGACGGGGAACATCACGGCTCGGCACACCCAAAGACATGGGTGCGGCTCTAGCCAATGGCTCCGACCTCCTGAAGCCGCCCTTTCTGGAGGGCCTATCGACTATTTGGCGCCGGTTTCGCCACTGGCTCCCCCTCGGCCAGGCGACCAGAACGATGCGGCCAAGGGATCAACGCTTCGCGGCCCTGACTCTAAAGGGGGCTGTGGAGAACCGCCAGTGCCAAAAGTCCTGAAGGCAGACGTTTGTGTACATGTCGCCAGCGGACGGGAGCCGGCGGTAGCGACGGGGCCACTGCGTGCGCAGCACAAGCTCTTGCTTCTGCCGCGGGGTCGCCTTCGTCGAGTGTTGGCGGTGGCCCTCATGGTGGAGGACCGACGCCTCGAAGCCCTCGTGGAACTCGAGCCTCTGCCCCGGTTCACCATGAGCCGCATTGACGTCGCGAGGCTGAAGGGCTCCCCAGCGGTTTCGTTGGACAGCTGCAACAGGCGCGTGGTGGGCTCGCAGAACGCACTGGCAAGACGCAGTTCACCGGGGCGCGTCTAGAAGCGGGGAACAGCTCGCCAAGCCTCCCCACTCTCGACAAGGTCGCGGAGGCGCTCGGCGCCGAGCTCGTGGTCAGTTTCGTGGACCTCGACGAGCGGGTCGGCGCCTACGCAGGCCACGCAGCCCGCACGTGAGGCCCTGCGGTGACAGCCTGCTGAGCAGCTGTCGGAGCTGGTCCCGCGTCTTGCTCCGGTTCGAACAAACACAACTCAGCACCACCGTCGACATCGACGGCCGGACAGGTCAGCTCGTGGCCTTGACCGGATCGGCTCGCCGTCTGCGCCTCCAGATCGGACCGACGAGAGCGTCCAAGCCGAGGAGGAGCATCGCCGCGATGCCCAGGGCGGACGCCGTAAGGCCGGCCCGCAGCCCGGGAGCCTTGTAGGTGAAGGTGACTACCGTCCT
Source organism: uncultured Acidimicrobiaceae bacterium (assembly GCA_963841155.1). Lineage (GTDB taxonomy): Bacteria > Actinomycetota > Acidimicrobiia > Acidimicrobiales > Bog-793 > Fen-455. The sequence continues at coordinate 846,627 of CAWJBM010000004.1, forward strand.
GCCTTTGGGCACGGCGAAGGTCTGCACGAGGCCGTCGCGGTGCAGGGGGATAGTTCGGGTCCGGCCGTCGCGCTCGACGGTCGCGCTCCAGCCGGGGATGTCCGCCACGGACCTCGCGACTTCGGCCGGTGCAGGCGAGGTGACGGCCACGGTCTCGGTCGGTGTCCAGGGAGACGACCGGATGACGCGGACTCGAAGGTGACCGCCAGCGCCACCGAGGTGTCCCGAGAGCCAGAACGGACCGCGGGCACGCCGGTTCGAGAACACCGCGAATGGGCCGATTGTGCCCGCAGCCACCCAGTGCGGAGCGGTCAGGTCGGCGTCGAGCGGCCCGTCCAGGCCATAGGACGTGCCGGAGCGGGTCGTGACCGTGATCGAGGCGATGTGGACAGAGGCATCGAGCGGGTTCGTGGTGACGAGCCCGACCGAGGACCGCGAGGCCCCGAAACCGACGACGGCTTTTTGCGAGCCCGGCCGACCGAGCGCGGCTCGTTCCGTGCTCGGGCTCTCACTTACCCCGGCGGCGGTCAACAGCCGGACATCACGTCCGAGAGCCGTCAGGGCCTTGCGCGACCGTATGGGCGCGGAAAGCTCGAGGGTGACCGTCCGCACCGCAAGTGTGCGCCCGAACCATCGGGTCGTGGCCTGGCCGGCTCGGAGGTAGGTCGGTGACAGAACCGGTCCGACACCGGCGGTCGCGGGCGCGGGGAGGCCCGGCAACGGGTTGGCGGCGGGTCGGAACACCTCGCCGGGCGCTCGGACAACGGAGAGCTCGTCGGGAACCGTGAGCAGAACCTGGACGTCGAGCGAGTCGAAGACTCCCGTTGCCAAGGCCGCGGGGTCGAGGTCATCTTGAGTGTGCGCTCCGGTTGCCGACGCATACGGCCCCCAGGTGAGCGAGCCGTACCCCTGCGCGCTGGTGAGGCCGGACAGCACATTGAGATCGGACGCTCCTGTGCGGTCGAGAGCGACGCCGGCCGAGCGCGCCGGGTCGACGATGACATAACGCCCGCCGGGGCCGAGTCGCGAGGCAAGTTGGGCCTGCAGCGGGTTGTTGGCGTCGAGCGCGCGGGCCTCGACGGGCGCGAGCGCAGACTGGTTCGCCGTGAACACGAGGAGGTCCACCATGACGAGGGCCGCGATGGCTGAAGCGACCCGCCGGCGCGGCCAGGATGGACCGAGGATCACGACAACGGCGGCGGCCAGCGCGATGACGGCGGTGACAACGAGGTAGGGGGCGATGGCCCGCAGCGACCAGCCCGACCCGGGGAGCGGGTCGAGGAGTCCCCCGTAGGGCTTGGCGGACAAGACCGTGGCAGCGACGAGGCCGAGCACGACGACGGGCCCGACCGACCCGCCCACGACGGCCGCCGGGCTCACCTCGCCGGGCTGTGTCGCCAGCTGGTCCTCGATCCAGTGGCCGAGCAGCATCGACGACGCCATCGAGAAGAGAATGAGCCCACGGCTGGGGAGTCGCTGCTTACCCACTATGGGCAGGTGGACAAGGAGGTGCTCGAGGGGAGTGTTCGCGCCGAGGGCCAACACCAGGCCGATGGCACCGACCAGGTACCAGACGCGCCACCGGTTCGCGTGCTCGCAGCGCCATCTGGGCACGAGCGCCACAATCGCGACGAGGGAAAGGATGCCGCAGTAGGCGTCCAGTTCGGCAAGGTTGTAGGGCCCGGTGTACGCCTCGAGCCCGATCGGACCGCCACCTAGCAGGTGCGGCACGAGCGAGACGAGCAGCTCGGCAGGCGAGACCGAGCCCGAGGACAGCGAACGCGTAACTTGCGTGGGCGCGCTCGGACACTGTGAGGAACTCGGCGGTCGGGAGCCACTGGACTGCACTGACCAGCAGCCCCGCGACGCCGCCCGCAGCGGCCCAGCCGATGCACGCCAGTCGGCGACCGCGCGCGGCGATCAGGAGATGGCCGAGGTAGACGACTATCGCCACGAGCGCGTCGATCACGATGTCAGGGCTGCCCGACAGACCCATGCAGCCGGTCGCAATTGTCAGGACCAAGGCCCAGGGCGCCCGGCGCCTGGGTTCGTCGCGGACGATCGCATCCAAGGCGACCAGGCACCAGACGAGCGACGCCGAGGCCGCCACGAAATCGATGTGGACGATCTGTGACGACACGAAACCGCCGAGCCCGAAGGTGCCCCCGCCGAGCGCGGCGGCCAGTGTCCGGCACTTGTTGCGCCGAAGGAGCACGAAACCGCCGATGGCTCCGGCTCCCAGCGTGAGCGCCTCCGCCAGGACCCAAGCGGCGAGGTGCGGCAGGAATGCGAACAGCAACGTGGTCGGGAGCAGTGCGTGGGCGCTCGCCCCCGCGAGGAGCGGAGTGCCAGACCAGAGGTACGGGTCGTAGACCGGAAGCCGGCCATGGGCGATGAACTGGCCTGACAGCACCGAGAGCGGGTAGTTCTGCGTCAGGTCGTCGCCGGTGAGCAGCGGATAGCCCGCGACTGCGGCGATGGAGAGCGCGACAACCGGGATGCCGAGCAGTACCCCCATGGCGAGGACGTCCCGCCTATGGAACATGCGAGGCATCCGAGCCGGGGTCATGGCGGGGCGGACAGGTTTCGGCGTGACGAGTTCCCCGCCACGATGGCCGCCACTCGGAGCACAGTCCGACCGTAGCCAATTCCGGCCCGTCCACCTGTGTCATGCAGCCTCGTGGCGCCGTCCCGCATCGCAGGACCTTGGGTAGGATCGCTCCGCATAAGCAGACCGAGAGGACGCGCCATGACGGCGCCGAGGACCTTGGAGAACGACCCGAAGTCGGGAAATCCTGGCCCTGAGCATGCCTGGCCTTTCTCCGGTCGGCTGAGCGGGCTGATCGATTGGGCCCGCGGGCGAATGGACCGCGGGATCGCGTTTCTTGCCCGTATGCGCAAGCCGCTCGGCGACGTGCAGCCGTACGTGCTCGGCGAGACACCGGTCACGCGGTTGCTGGCGGCGCCGGCGATCGTCGGGTTTGTCAGTGCCGTCGCCATCACCTGGGGCGCGTCGTTGCCGAGCTCGCCGTTCACTTGGAAGTCCTGCACAGGTATCGTGCCGGGCTCGGTCACCGTTTGCCACCCGTGGTTCTTCGGCATCCCCCCGCCACCGATGGTGGCCGGCGCGCCCTTGCCCGCGAACAAGAACCTGTTCATCGGCCTCGTCGCCGTCTACGGGGGCATGGTGGTCATGTTGCAGGCCTGGATTGCCCTGATCCGCCTAGCGCGCCGCCACCGGGGCCTGCCCGTTCGCTGCTTCGTGGCTGTGTTCGCCGCGTGGACGGCCCCGCTTCTTGTCGTTGCACCGCTGTTCAGCCGCGACTCCTACAGCTACGCGGCCCAGGGCGAGATGATGAGCCGCGGGATCAGCCCGTACCTGTTCGGGCCGGCGATACTCGGGGTGAACGCGTTCTCCGGGCTGGTCGACAAGCTGTGGGCCAACGTGACCTCGCCGTACGGGCCCGTGTTCCTCTGGATGGCAGGGGTGAACGCGACCGTGGTCGACCACAACGAGCTGTTGGCGGTCGTCGGCTTCCGCCTGTTGGCGCTCGCCGGAGTTGTGATGATCGCGATCTTCGTGCCACGGCTGGCGCGCTCATATGGCCGGGATCCCTCCGTCGCGTTCGTGCTCGCCGTGCTGAACCCCCTCGTGCTGCTGCACCTGGTGGCGGGCGCACACAATGACGCGCTCGATGCTCGGCTGCCTCGTGGCCGGGCTCTGGCTCGCACGTTATGGGCGGCCGGTTCTCGGGCTGTTGCTGTGCACGATCGGGGCGATGATCAAGATCCCGGCCTTCGTCGGCGTCGTCTACATCGGCTGGTTCTGGTTGGGCGACGAGGTTTCGTGGAGATCCCGGCTCAGGCCGACGGTCATGGCGACGGGCCTCGCCCTTGTCATCATGGCGGCGGTGTCACAGATGGTCGGGCTCGGGTGGGGTTGGACGACAGCGCTCGGCAATTCCGCAACGGTCAGGTCCTGGAGCGACCCTCCGACGGTCGTCGGCTCGCTCTTGGCGAAGGTGTTGGAGCTACTCGGGCTCGGGAACCATCAGCCGGTGATCCTGAGCGGGACGAAAGACCTCGGGATGCTGCTCGCGGCGGCCGTCGCGCTTCGTCTGTTGTGGCGGGCCAGGGACGCCACAGCCATGCGGGCAATGGGCTTGACGCTGCTCGCGGTCGTCTTCCTCGGACCGGCGGTGCAGCCGTGGTACATCGCGTGGTCGATGGTCCTTCTCGCGACGATCGCAGAGCACCAGCTCAGGGTCCTTGTGATCGCGCTCTCGTGCGTGGCCTGCTTCCTCGGCCTTCCTGGAGCGAATTCGCTTGTTCTCCAGTTCGGCGAGGCCAATCCGATCCTCATCGTCCTCGCCTCGACCGCGATCGTCATCCTGCTCACCATTCCTCTCGTGATGAGATTGCGAAGGGCGCTGCACGAAACTCAGGAGAACGGCGTGCCGGCGGTCCCGCGGGGTTGAGGCAACCGTCGTGGTGCCGTGTCCCGGTCGTCGGCTGGCTGATCAGGGGACTTGATCACAGGAGGCGCTGCAGGAGGGCGACGTCCACCCAGCGGCCGAACTTGCGGCCGATCTCGCGCTCGATGCCGATGAGGTCGAAGCCGCAGGCTTGATGCAGCGCCACCGACGCTTCCTGGGTAGCCGCGACGCGGGCGACGACGGAATGAAAGCCATGGGTCCGCGCCATGACGACGGCTTCGCTGAGCAGCGCGCGCCCGATTCCCTTACCGCGATGTTGTGCCGCGACATAGATCGAGTCCTCGACGGCTGTCGCATAGCCCGGGCGTGGCCGGTACGGGGAAAGCGAAGCGAAGCCGACCACCTCGCCGCCGTCGTCGGCGACGATCACCGGGTAAACGCCCGAATGAGCGATCATCCAGCCTGCCTGTTCTTCGGACGTACGCGGGACGAGATCGAGGGTGGCGGTCGAACCGGTCACTTCGACGTTATAGATCTGCCGGATGGTCCCGGCGTCGGCCATGTTCGCACGGCGAATCTCCATCAGTGCATCGTAATGGCCTGCCCGCTGGGTTCCGCGGCCCGTCGCGGATATGATCGGGCGGCGCGGCAATGCCAACTGATGGTGGCTGGCACCGCCCCCTTAGCTCAGTCGGCAGAGCACAGCCATGGTAAGGCTGGTGTCGTCGGTTCGATTCCGACAGGGGGCTCCGCGGCGGCGTAGCTCAGTTGGTAAGAGCACACGGCTCATAATCGTGGGGTCGCCGGTTCGAGTCCGGCCGCCGCTACCGGGAGTTGGAGCAGAGGAGCAAGAGCGTGGCCAAGAACGAGAAGCGAGTCAAGGTGACACTCGCCTGCGAGGTATGCAAGCGGCGGAACTACATCACGACGAAGAACAAGCAGAACGACCGCGAGCGGATCGAGATGAAGAAGTACTGCCAGTTCGACCGGCAGCACACGGTGCACAAGGAGACGCGCTGAACCGCGAGGTCGACGACCTCGCCGCGCTCGTCGAGCTCGCCCGAGAAGGGGACAGGGCGGCCTTCGAGCACCTCGTGCGCGCCACCTCGACCGATTGCTACGCCTTGGCGTTCCGTCTCGTGGGCAATGAGCACGACGCGCGCGACGTGCTGCAGGAGACGTATCTTCGTGCCTTCCGCTCGCTGGGAAAGTTCCGGGGTGACTCCGGCTTCGGGACCTGGCTGCATCGCATCACCGTGAACTGTTCGGCCACGCTCGTGGCCAAGCGCCGGCGGACTTCCCACGTCGAGCTCGACGACAATCTCGAGGTTTTGGAGACTCGCTCCGAGCGAGACCCGGAGACGGCGGCCGGGACGGCCGACGATCGGGAGCGTCTCGTGGAAGCACTCGCAGATCTTCCCGACCAGATGCGGATGGTGGTCGTGCTCAGGGACGTTTACGACCTGCCGCACGAGGAGATTGCTCGTGAGCTCGGCATCAGCCAGACCGCGGCCAAGGTGCGTCTCCACCGGGCCCGGCGCCGACTGCGCGAGCAGCTGTTCGCACCGGCCGGCACGGCGAGTGGGCTGAGCCGCTCGACGCAGCGGCCGCGGGCCCCCGCCGGAGCTGAGGCTGAGGCCGCAGACCGGGCTCGTGCCGAGGTTGGCCTTCGGGTTGAGTTGGGGATTGACGCCGAGCTCCAAGCGGAAGAGGCAGGCAGCCATGCAGCGGCCGTTTGAGCAGGTATCTCTTGCAGGAGGTTCGGCCCTGGAGGCTCCCCGCGTACGACTCAGCCGTGGCCGACTCGCCCGCGCCCGCAACACCCGGGCCCGGGACACCCGGGCCCGGCTCGCCCGCGCCAACGTTTCGTGCGCCGAAGTCGCTCTCGTTCTGCCGTCGATCCTCGACGGAGGCGCTTCGGCTGACGAGGTCGTCGTCGAGCACGTCGGGGCCTGTCTCCGTTGCCAGTCCGAGCTTGCCAGGTACCGCAAGCTGCTGCGACTGCTCAACCAGCTGCGGGCCCACAGGGTCGAGCCGCCGCCTGGAGCCGTGGCGGACGTGCTCGGCGCGCTCGAAGAGGCGGCCCACCGCCGCGTCATCCGCTCTGTTCTCGCCGGGCGCCGGCTCGTCCTCGTCGGGGCCTTCGCCGTTCCTGCCGCGGCGCTCATCGCCGTGACCGTCGTGCACCACGGTCGCCTGCGGAGGGTTCGGCCCGTGGTGCTATCGTGATGCCGACCCGGGGCGACCGGTGCTCAGTCAGTGGCGGGCCACGACCCCGGCCCGGAGGGCAGTAGCTCAAATTGGTAGAGCACCGGTCTCCAAAACCGGCGGTTGGGGGTTCGAGTCCCTCCTGCCCTGCTCACCGCTCTTTCGAGCCGAGGATTGTTGCGTGAACCGACAGACGAAGCGTCTCCTGCAACGGCAGGGGCAAATTGACCAAGAAGGCACGCCGACCGGCGGTAGTCGTCGGCCACCTCCCAGCGCGCAGCGGCGACCACCCACCCCCGATCGACCCGGGCTTCCTGAGCGCGCCGTCGAGTTCGCGCGCGAGGTCCGCAACGAGCTCGCGAAGGTTGCCTGGCCGAACCGCTCAGAGGTGGTCAAGTACACCATCGTCGTGTTCGTGACCCTCGTGTTCATGACCAGCCTCGTTTTCGGCCTCGACTACGGGTTCGCCAAGAGCGTGCTCTTCCTCTTCGGCTCGTGAGTGACGAAGACAACCCCGGTGACGACGACGTGAGTGCGCTCCATCCAGAAGTGAAGGCCGAGGACGCCTCGCCCGAAGAGCCTGTCGCAACGGCCGAGGACGCCTCGCCCGAGGAGCCTGTCGAGGCTGGGCCGAAGGCGAGCGGCTTCGACCTGCTCGAGTACGAGCTGCCGTCGCAGGAAGGCGACGACGAAGTCGTAGTGCGCGAGCCCAGCCCTTACGACCGGCCGGGCCTCTGGTATGTCGTGCACACCTACGCCGGCTACGAGAACAAGGTGAAGTCGAATCTCGAGAGCCGGATCTCATCGATGAACATGGAGGACCGGATCTTCGAGGTCGTGATCCCGATGGAGGAAGTCGCCGAGATCAAGGGCGGCAAGCGGGTATTCGTGCAGCGGAAGGTCTTCCCAGGCTACCTCCTGTGCCGGTGCGACCTCGACGACGACTCCTGGTCGGTCATCCGCCAGACGCCCGGAGTCACGGGCTTCGTGGGACCGGGCACCAAGCCGACACCGTTGCCACGCGTGGAGGTCGAGGCGATCCTCCAGGTTCGTCCGGAGGGAACCGAGGGCCAGAAGCACCGTACCAAGCCACGCCTCGAGCATCAGGTCGGTGACACGGTACGGGTCAAGGAAGGTCCGTTCGCCGACTTCTCTGGTCAGATTGCGGAAATCAACGAGGACCAACTAAAGCTCAAGGTGCTCGTGAACATCTTCGGCCGGGAGACTCCGGTCGAACTCGAATTCAGCCAGGTCGCCAAGCTCTGAGCGCCTGGCAGGGAAAGAAAGAGGAAGAATCTCCATGGCACGTCGTCGCGTCGCCGCCATCGTAAAGATCCAGCTACCCGCGGGGGCCGCCACACCTGCACCGCCGGTCGGGACAGCCCTCGGCCCGCATGGTGTGCAGACGATGGAGTTCTGCAAGCAGTACAACGCCGCGACCGAGAACCAGCGCGGCACGATCATCCCCGTCGAGATAACGATCTATGAGGACCGCTCGTTCACCTTCGTGTTGAAGACACCTCCGACGACGTTCCTCATCCGGGAGGCGGCCGGTCTCGAGAAGGGGAGCAAGCTTGCCGGGCGCGAGTCCGCCGGCTCGATCACCGACGACCAGGTCGCGGAGATTGCCTTGAAGAAGATGCCGGACCTCAATGCCAACGATCTCGAAGCCGCCAAGCGCCAGGTGGCGGGCACCGCTCGATCCATGGGCGTCGCAGTCAGCAAATGACGACCGCCTCGCAGTCGGGTGGCACGCCACATCGAAGGGAGCTCTCCAAGTGAACAAGGGAAAGCGGTATGCCGAAGCGGTGAAGGGCTACGACCGCGATCACCTCTACTCGCCGGTCGAGGCGGTGGATTTGGTCAAGAGCCTGGCAAAGGCCCGTTTCGACGAGACCGTCGAGCTGGCCACGCGCCTCGGCGTCGATCCACGACGCGTGGACCGAAATTGTCCGCGGCTCACTCTCGCTGCCGGCGGGCACGGGGCGGGCTGTACGCGTCGCTGTCTTCGCTGCTGGCGAGCAGGCTGCCGAGGCACGTGCTGCAGGCGCTGACGTCGTAGGAGCAGATGATCTCGTGCTCCGAATCGAGAAAGAGGGCTTTCTGGCATTTGACGTCGCCGTCGCCACACCGGATCTCATGGCTCAGGTCGGGCGGCTCGGGCGCGTGCTCGGGCCCCGGGGCCTGATGCCAAATCCCAAGGCCGGGACCGTGACCACGGACATCGCGAAGGCGGTTGCCGAGTTCAAGGCCGGGCGCGTGGAGTACCGGACCGATCGGGTTGGCAACGTGCACATCCCGATCGGCAAGGCGTCCTTCGAGCGCGCGCAACTGATTGACAACTACCGGGCTGCCATCGACGAGCTCATCCGGGCCAAGCCCGCGGCCGCCAAAGGCCGTTACCTGCGGTCGGTGACCGTGAGCTCGACGATGGGCCCGGGCGTGAAGATTGACCCGGCCAAGGCGCGGCTCACCGATGAGGGGCTGGCCGCGTCGGCTTGAGCAGCCTGTCCGTCGTTTGCTGAACCGCCCGTCGGCGGAGGTCGGCTACGATTCAGCTCACAATTGAATAACTCGCCGTAGATCTCCGGTGCGCCGAAAGGCGCTGAAAGGGTTTCCGTCCCGCCCGACGAGGCGAAGTGCCAAGCGCTTCCCACGTCCTGCGCGTCGTGCTCCCTCCGGAGTCGTGTCTTCGGGCTCGGCCCGGGGCATGCGATCAAAGGAGCGCTCATGGCAGGTCCGAGACCAGAGAAGGTCGCCGTCGTGGAGGAGGTGCGCGAGCATCTCGGCAGTTCCGGCGCGGCAATCCTCACCGAGTACCGGGGCCTCAAGGTGGGCGACCTGGCAGCTTTGCGCCGGCAGCTGCGCACCGCGGGTGCCGAGTACAAGATCTTCAAGAACACCCTGGTGCGTCGCGCGACTGCGGACAACGACCGGGCTGCTCTCGGTACTTTCCTGCATGGGCCGACGGCCATCGTCTTTGTTCGCGAGGATGTCGGGCCAGTCGCGAAGGTGCTCCGAGATTTCGGCCGAGTTCACCCACAGCTCATCGTAAAGGGCGGGCTCCTCGGCACCCAGCTGCTCGATGCCGAGGGCGCAAGCGCCCTTGCGGACCTTCCCTCTCGTGACGTGCTGCTCGCCCAGCTCGCCGGTGCGATAGCTGCTCCGATGCGGCAGTTCGCCGGATTGCTGCAGGCGCTGCCACGAGGCCTCGCTTACGGGCTGTCTGCCTTGATCTCCAAGCGAGGCGGCGCGGCGGACACCGCCGGGGCCACCGACACCGCTGGGGCCACCGAAACCGCCGGGGCCACCGAAACCGCCGGGGCCACCGACACCGCCGGGGCCACCGACACCGCCGGGGCCACCGAAACCGCCGGGGCCACCGAAACCGCCGAGGCCACCGACACCGCCGGGGCCACCGACACCGCCGGGGCTACCGACACCGCCGGGGCCACCGAAACCGCCGGGGCCACCGAAACCGCCGAGGCCACCGAAACCGCCGGGGCCACCGAAACCGCCGAGGCCACCGAAACCGCCGGGGCCACCGAAACCGCCGGGGCCACCGAAACCGCCGGGGCCACCGACACCGCCGGGGCCACCGAAACCGCCGGGGCCACCGAAACCGCCGAGGCCACCGAAACCGCCGAGGCCACCGATGGCTAATGCACGGGCAGGTCTGAGGGCAGACAAGCCCCAGGCACGATCGACAACCACTCGCACAACAGGAGGAAAAATGGCAACCAAGGAAGAGATCCTCGACGGCATCGCGAGCATGACCGTGCTCGAGCTGAGCGATCTATTGAAGGCGTTCGAGGAGAAGTTCGGTGTGACCGCGGCAGCCCCCGTGGCCGTGGCGGCCACCGCCTCGAACGGCGGTGGAGAGGCTGCGCCGGCCGAGGAGGAGCAGGACGAGTTCGACGTCATCCTGCTTGCTGCAGGCGAGAAGAAGATCCAGGTGATCAAAGAGGTGCGCGCACTCACGAGCCTTGGGCTGAAGGAGGCGAAGGACCTGGTGGACAGCGCCCCGAAGCCTGTGCTCGAAAAGGTGTCGAAGGAGGATGCCGAGAAGGCCAAGGGCAAGCTCGAGGAGGCTGGCGCCGCAGTCGAGCTCAAGTAGTGCCCGTCTCGGGTTGCCGTGCCCAAAGGTCTGAACCAGGTCCTTGTCGGGTGGCAAGGCCATGACATCTTGACCTAGAGCCGCGGTTCCCGTATCCTTCGCGAGGCGACGAATGCGTGCCGCTTGCTTGCGCGTCCTCGCGCGTGTAAAGTTAAAGGTTGCCGTGCCCTTCCGTCGCGTGACCGTTCCACTTCAAGTTCCTTGACGCGCGCCCAAGCACCGCTCATCGCTGTTTTCCGGTCCGTTAGCACTCGCGAGGAGTAGACCCTTGCCCTTACGTCCCCGCACTGCGGAGCGTTACTCGTTCGCCAACATCGACGAGGTTCTGCCGCTTCCCAACCTCGTCGCTGTCCAGCGCGATTCCTTCGAGTGGTTCCTCGATCGCGGTCTCGCCGAGACGTTCGGTGACATCAGCCCGATCGCAGACTTCACGGACCAGTTGAGCCTGAAGCTCGACTTCGATCCGGCCGACCCGGACCTACGGCCACCGCCCAAGTTCTCGATCGACGAGTGCAAGGCGAAGGACATCACTTACGCCGCTCCGATCTTCGTTCGGGCGTCGTTCATGAATCGTTCGACCGGCGAGATCAAGGAGCAGACCGTCTTCATGGGGGACTTTCCCATGATGACCGATCGTGGAACCTTCATCATCAACGGGACCGAGCGGGTCGTGGTAAGCCAGCTCGTCCGTTCGCCCGGTGTGATCTTCCAACCCGGCCGCGACCAGAAGACGATAGTCACCGGGACGATCCACCCCTACCGGGGCGAGTGGATCGAGTTCGACGTCGAGAGGAAGCCGACCCGCGATGTGAGCGCCGGTGCGCGGGTCGCCCGCAAGCGGCGCCTGTCGCTGTTTGTGGTGCTGCGCGCCCTCGGCTACGAGGACGAGGCGTTCTTGAACCGCTTCGTGCGCCATTTCGACTTCCTCGAGGCCCAGTGGGAGCGCGAGCGCGAGCTCATCCCGACACGGGACGAGGCGTTGCTCGAGATCTACAAGCGTGCGCGTCCCGGCGAACCGCTATCGCTCGATGCAGCCCGCGTCTACTTCGAGAACGCGTTCTTCAACCCACGCCGCTACGACCTCACCCGGGTTGGGCGTTACAAGCTGAACCGGAAGCTCGGCCCGGAGATCGAGCGCATCTCACAACTGCTGGACATCCCGCTCGAGCGTCCAGACGAGCACTCCGGCGTGCTCTGCCCGAGCGAGGTGCTCGCCGCGTCGACCTACATGCTCCACCTGGCCAACGGCGAGGCGGGCTACCGCCTCGACGACCAGGACCACTTCGCCAACCGGCGCATCCGTTCGGTCGGCGAGCTCATCCAGAACCAGGTCCGCATCGGCCTGTCGCGCATGGAGCGTGTCGTACGCGAGCGCATGACGACCCAGGACGTTGAGGCGATCACGCCCCAGACTCTGATCAACATCCGCCCTGTCGTCGCGGCCATCAAGGAGTTCTTCGGAACGAGCCAGCTGTCGCAGTTCATGGACCAGCACAATCCCTTGTCGGGATTGGCTCACAAGCGCCGCCTCTCCGCGCTCGGCCCCGGCGGCCTGTCGCGTGAGCGCGCCGGGTTCGAGGTCCGAGACGTCCACACGTCCCACTACGGCAGGATGTGCCCGATCGAGACTCCGGAAGGGCCGAACATCGGCCTCATCGGTCACCTTGCCAGCTATGCGCGGGTCAACGACCACGGGTTCATCGAGACGCCTTACAGGAAGGTCGTCGACAGCAGGGTCACCTCTGAGATCGTCTACCTCGCCGCCGACGAGGAGGAGGAGTACGTCATAGCTCAGGCGTCCGCCGCCCTCGACGCGAAAGGACATTTTGTCGGAGACCGTGTCCTGGTCCGCCGCGGTCCGCAAGGAGCCGGCGTGCAGGTGGGCGCGACTTCCACCTCCTATGGCACCGCCAGCGAGGTCGACTACGTCCCACCGTTGGAAGTCGACCTGATGGACGTGTCGCCCAAGCAGATCCTCTCGGTCTCAACGGCCCTGATCCCCTTCGTCGAGCACGACGACGCCAACCGCGCGCTCATGGGCGCCAACATGCAGAAGCAGGCGGTCCCGTTGCTCGTGCCCGAGGCGCCCTACATCGGTACCGGCGTCGAGGCCCGAGCGGCGCGCGACGCCGGGGAGGTCGTGCTCGCAGAGGGCACCGGCAAGGTCGTCGAGGTCGCCGGCGACTTCATCATCGTCGAGTACAAGGCCGGTGAGAAGGGCCGGGCACACCAGGAGCTCGGCAGGAAGATCTATCCAGTCGCGAAGTTCCAGCGGTCGAACCAGAACACGTGCGTGAACCAAAAGCCGGTCGTCTCCGAGGGCCAAGAGGTCCGTCTCGACGACGTACTGGCCGACGGCCCCTCGACTCACAACGGCGAGCTCGCGCTCGGCAAGAACCTTCTGGTCGCCTTCATGCCGTGGGAGGGCTACAACTACGAGGACGCCATCATCCTGTCCGAGCGGTTGGTGCGCGACGACGTCCTGACCTCGATCCACATCGAGGAGCACGAGGTCGACGCGCGTGACACCAAGCTCGGCGCCGAGGAGATCACGCGCGACATCCCGAATCTCTCCGACGACATCCTGGCGGACCTCGACGAGCGCGGGATCATACGCATCGGGGCCGAGGTCGACGCGGGCGACATCCTCGTCGGCAAGGTCACCCCCAAGGGCGAGACCGAACTCACGCCCGAGGAGAGACTGCTCCGGGCGATCTTCGGCGAGAAGGCCCGCGACGTGCGCGACACGAGCCTCAAGGTTCCCCACGGTGAGTCCGGCAAGGTCATCGACGTGCGGGTGTTCTCGCGCGACGACTCCCACGAGCTGCCGCCGGGCGTGAATCAGCTCGTGCGGGTCTATGTGGCCCAGAAGCGCAAGATCTCCGAAGGCGACAAGCTCGCCGGTCGCCACGGCAACAAGGGAGTCATCTCGAAGATCCTGCCGATCGAGGACATGCCGCACCTCGCCGACGGCACACCGGTCGACATCATCCTGAACCCGCTCGGCGTTCCGAGCCGGATGAACGTCGGCCAGGTGCTGGAGGCGCACCTTGGCTATGCGGCGAGATGGGGTTGGCATGGGGCCGACAAGCGCGTGCTCTCCGGCAACATCGTGCGGGGTACCGAGACCAAGACGCGGCCGAGCACGGACCCGGCCATCTGGGTGTCGACGCCGGTCTTCGACGGTGCGCACTGGGACGAGAAGGAAGAGGCCGGCCGGCACTCGACGATCCAGGAGCTGCTCGGGAAGTTGCTCCCCGACTCTGTCGACGCCGTCGCCGAGAAGATGATCGGCGCCGACGGCAAGGCGACCTTGTACAACGGGCGCACGGGCGAGCCCTACGACAACACCGTGTGCGTGGGCTTCGTCTACATCCTGAAGCTCGCGCACCTCGTCGATGACAAGATCCACGCCCGGTCGACTGGCCCGTACTCAATGATCACCCAGCAGCCCCTCGGCGGTAAGGCCCAGTTCGGCGGGCAGCGCTTCGGTGAGATGGAGGTGTGGGCGCTCGAGGCTTACGGCGCCGCGTACGCGCTGCAGGAACTGCTCACCATCAAGTCCGACGACGTGCTGGGTCGCGTCAAGGTCTACGAGGCCATTGTGAAGGGCGAGAACATCCCCGAGCCCGGGATCCCCGAGAGCTTCAAGGTGCTCATAAAGGAGATGCAATCCCTCTGCCTGGACGTCGAGGTGCTCTCGACAACCGGCGAGGAGATCGAGATGCGCGAGTTGGACGAGGACGTGTACCGGACTGCCGAGGAGCTCGGGATCGACATCAGTCGTCCTGAGCGGGGGTCCGACGAGGAGGACGCGCGCCGCGCTGCGGAGAGGAGCTTCTAGGTGCTCGACGTCAATGATTTCGATCAGCTTCGGATCGGGCTCGCCACCGCGGACGACATCCGGACGTGGTCACACGGCGAGGTTCGCAAGCCCGAGACGATCAACTACCGGACCCTGCGCCCGGAGAAGGACGGCCTGTTCTGCGAGAAGATCTTCGGGCCGACCAAGGACTGGGAGTGTTACTGCGGCAAGTACAAGCGCGTCCGGTTCCGTGGCATCATCTGCGAGCGTTGTGGCGTCGAGGTCACGCGCTCGAAGGTGCGTCGCGAGCGGATGGGACACATCGAGCTCGCCGCCTCGGTCGTGCACATCTGGTACCTCCGCGGTACCAGATCCTGGCTCGCCTACCTGCTCATGGGCACCGAGGCCCGCGAGGAGCTCAAGGCAAAGCAGCTGGAGAAGGTCATCTACTTCGCCGCGTACCTCGTCACCCATGTGGACGAGGAGCGTCGCCACGCGGATCTGCCGAATCTGGAGGTGGAGCTCACCACCGAGATCGGCGAGATCGAGCGAGCCCGTGACCTAGAGGCCGAGCGGCGCCTGGCCGAGCTAGAACGTGAGCTCGCGGAGCTCGAGAGCGCGGGTGCCAAGGAGTCGGAGATCCGCGCCCGCCAGCGGGCCGTCGAGAAGGAGATCACCGCCGTCCGCGAGCGGGCGAACGACGACATCGCTCTCGCGCGGCGAGCCTTCGACGAGATCGCGGGCCTTCACGGGCGCAAGATCATCGAGGACGAGCTGTTGTGGAGGGAGCTCCGCGGCCGGTACGGCGACTACTTCGAAGGCGGGATGGGAGCCGAGGCGATCGCCCGGCTGATCGACCGCCTCGATCTCGACGAGGAGGAGCTCAAGCTTCGCGAGAACATCGAGCCCACAGATGGCCGGCGCCCGTTGTCGGCCCAGCGTAAGCAGAAGGCCATCAAGCGCCTGAAGATCGTCTCCGCGTTCAACCGCCGCGACGCGTCCGGCCGGCGGGTCAACGACCCGCGGGCCATGATCCTTGATGCCGTGCCCGTGATCCCGCCGGACCTGCGGCCGATGGTGCAGCTCGACGGCGGGCGCTTCGCGACCTCGGACCTCAACGACCTCTACCGGCGCGTCATCAACCGGAACAATCGCCTGAAGCGTCTGCTCGACCTCGGTGCGCCGGAGATCATCATCAACAACGAGAAGCGGATGCTCCAGGAGGCCGTGGACGCCCTGTTCGACAACGGACGGCGTGGCCGCCCGGTGACGGGCCCCGGCAACCGGCCGCTCAAGAGTCTGTCCGACATGCTGAAGGGCAAGCAGGGCCGCTTCCGTCAGAACCTGCTTGGCAAGCGAGTCGACTACTCCGGCCGTTCGGTCATCGTTGTCGGTCCCACGCTCAAGCTCCACCAGTGCGGCCTGCCCAAGCTCATGGCGCTCGAGCTCTTCAAGCCGTTCGTGATGAAGCGGCTCGTCGACACTGAGATCGCCCAGAACATCAAGTCCGCCAAACGCATGGTCGAGCGCCGAAGAATCCAGGTCTGGGACGTGCTCGACGAGGTCATCAAGGAGCACCCGGTCTTCCTGAACAGGGCGCCGACCTTGCACCGCCTCGGCATCCAGGCTTTCGAGCCGATCCTCGTCGAGGGCAAGGCCATCCAGATCCACCCGCTTGTGTGCACTGCGTTCAACGCCGACTTCGACGGCGACCAGATGGCCGTGCACCTCCCGTTGTCAGCCGAGGCCCAGGCCGAAGCCCGTGTTCTCATGCTGTCTGCGAACAACATCCTTTCGCCGGCGACCGGCCGCCCCATCACGGTGCCCGGTCAGGACATGGTGTTCGGTACGTACTACCTGACTCTCATGGTCGACGGGGCGAAGGGTGAAGGCCGGATCTTCCGTCGCCTGTACGAGGTGGAGCAGGCCTGGGAGAACGGAGACATCGCCCTTCACGCCAAGATCCGACTTCGCCGCGGCCCCGATGGTTTCGAGCTCCCGCTTCGGGGAGTCCGCCACGGTGACGTGCCCGTGTCCGAGGAGCCCGACGAGCTCGAGACGACGGCTGGTCGCCTCTTCTTCAACCAGGCGCTCCCTGACGGATTCGGGTTTGTGAACGACGTCATCGGAAAGCGTGCCACCTCGATCGCGACGATCGTCGAGCAGATCGCGGCGCACTACTCGAAGGTTCTCGTGGCCGAGAGCCTCGACCGGATCAAGGACCTGGGTTTCCGGTTCGCGACACGCTCCGGCCTCACCATCTCGATCGATGACGTGAAGACGCCGCCGGACAAGCAGCAGATCCTCGACCGCTACGAGAAGGAGGCGGAGAAGGCCGAGAACCAGTTCCGCCGAGGGATCATCACCGACGACGAGCGCCGCCAGAAGGAGATCGAGATCTGGACTTCGGCGAACTCCGAGGTCGGCAGGGCGATGGAGAAGACGCTGGCGACGATCGCCTTCAATCCGCTCGACATGATGGTGGACTCCGGCGCGCGGGGCAACCCCCAGCAAGTCCGTCAGATTGCCGGCATGAAGGGACTCGTGTCCAACCCGCGGGGCGAGATGATCCCCCGTCCGATCAAGTCCTCCTTCCGCGAGGGGTTGTCCGTGCTGGAGTACTTCATCTCCACCCACGGTGCTCGCAAGGGCCTCGCAGACACGGCGCTTCGTACCGCGGACTCCGGGTATCTGACCCGCCGTCTTGTCGACGTGGCCCAGGAGCTCATCATCCGCGAATCCGACTGCGGCAGCACGCGCGGGATCTGGATCGAGGGCATCAGCCAGGACCAGGCCGGCAAGCGGAGCTACCTCGAGACACGGCTCTACGGGCGAGTCCTGATCGAGCCCGTGAAGCTCTCCGACGGCAGCGTCCTCGAGGCCGGCCGCGTCCTTCGGGACCTCGAGGTCCGGCGGTTGTCGGCCGATCCCGCCATCGACCGCGTCAGGACCCGGTCGGTGCTCACGTGTGAGGCCAACCATGGCGTCTGCGCCGCGTGCTACGGGCAGTCGCTCGCGACCGGCCGCAGCATCGAGCTCGGCGAGGCGGTCGGCGTGATCGCCGCCCAGTCGATCGGCGAGCCGGGAACCCAGCTCACGATGCGCACGTTCCACACCGGCGGCATCGTCGGCGAGGACATCACCCACGGTCTTCCCCGTGTCGTCGAGCTGTTCGAAGCCCGGACGCCGAAGGGCGCGGCCGTACTGGTTCGCACCTCGGGAGTGATCCGCATCGACGACGACGAGACCGGCCGGCGCGTCGTCGTCGTCGGGGATGACGGCAAGGAGGACACCGTTCCGGTGTCGGCGAGGGCTCACCTCGAGGTCGTCACAGGCCAGGAAGTGAGCCCGGGCGACGCGCTCGTGGACGGGCCGAAGGACCCCAAGGAGCTGCTCGAGATCAAGGGCATCCGGGAGACCCAGCAGTACCTCGTCGAAGAGGTGCAGAAGGTCTACCGGGACCAGGGCGTGTCGATCCACGACAAGCACATCGAGCTCATCGTGCGACAGATGCTCCGCCGGGTGCTTGTCGCCGAGCCCGGCGACGCGCCGTTCCTGCCGGGAGAGCGTGTGGACAACCAGCGCTACGCCGCGGTCAATCGCGAACTGGTCCAGGCCGGCAAGCGCGCCGCGGAGGGGCGCCCCGAGCTGATGGGCATCACGAAGGCGTCACTCGCCACCGACTCGTGGTTGTCGGCGGCGTCCTTCCAGGAGACCACCCGGGTGCTCACCGAGGCTGCGATCGAGAGCAGGTCCGACCAGCTGTTCGGGCTCAAGGAGAACATCATCATCGGCAAGCTCATCCCCGCGGGCACTGGCATGACGCGCTATCGCAGCGTGGAGGTGGCGACGCCCGACGCTGAGCGCATGTCCTTCTGGTCCTCGGACCTCGAGGCCGGCGAAGTGAGCGAGGCGAGCACCGACAACCTGGCTTCGTGGCTGCGCGATGTCGGGCGATCCGCCTTCGGCACTCCCTACGAACAGCAGGACCCGTACGCGACCGCCGGCAGCGCCTACGCCAGCTTCGGGCCGACCGACGATCTTGTCGTGGCCGAGGAGGATCCGCTAGGCGACCTCGGGCCGGCCGAGGAGGGCTCCGCCTGATCGCGCCCTACACTGTTGCCGGGGAGCGGTGACCGCTCCTATCATCAGCTCGTCGTGTCGGCGCGTGCTTGCGCCCACGGCTCTTCACCAGGCAAGCCCAGAGAGGTCCGCGTGCCCACTATCGCCCAGCTCGTCCGCAAGGGTCGGACATCAAAGCGGTCGAAGACCAAGACCCCCGCGCTGAAGGGGGCGCCGCAGCGGCGTGGCGTATGCACGCGCGTCTACACGACGACGCCGAAGAAGCCCAACTCAGCGCTCCGCAAGGTCGCGCGCGTTCGTCTGACCAGCGGCTCGGAGATCACTGCGTATATTCCCGGTGTGGGCCACAACCTGCAGGAGCACTCGATCGTGCTCGTACGCGGCGGCCGGGTGAAGGACTTGCCAGGTGTCCGCTACAAGATCGTGCGCGGCACCCTGGACACCTCCGGTGTGCGCGACCGTGCCCAGGCTCGTAGCCGCTACGGCGCCAAGAAGGAGTCCTGAGTTGCCCCGCAACGGCCCCCCACCCCGCCGCGAGCTCGTCCCCGACCCGGTGTACCGATCGGTGCTCGTGACCCAGCTGTGCAACAAGGTCCTTTCCCGGGGAAAGCGCTCCCTGGCCGAGCGCATCGTGTACGACGCCCTCGAGGTCGTGCGCGAGAAGTCGGGTGGCGACCCGCTCCAGCTGTTGAAGCGAGCGCTGGACAACGCGCGACCCGAGCTCGAGGTCCGCAGTCGCCGCGTGGGCGGGGCGACCTACCAGGTGCCCGTGGAACTCCGGCCGCGCCGGGCGACGACGCTGTCGATCCGCTGGCTCGTGGGCTACTCGCGCCAGCGACGGGAGCGCACTATGGCGCTCAGGCTCGCCAACGAGATCCTCGACGCCTCAAACGGCGTCGGCGCCACGGTCAAGCGCAAGGAGGACCTCCACAAGATGGCAGAGTCCAACAAGGCATTCGCTCACTACCGCTGGTAGCCGCCCGCGGCGCCCGAGGCGCTGACCGGTCCCCATCGGACTGGTGCGCGCCCGGCTCGCAGCTGCGGCACGCCCGCGATGGCGGCGCGCTTTCGGATTGCGCAGGTGACCAAGACCGACACGACATTCCACACCGATGATCTCAGACTAGAGAAACGAAGCAAGGCGATGGCCAATCCATCATCGTTCCGAGAGTTCCCGCTGGCCAAGACCCGCAACATCGGGATCATGGCCCATATCGACGCGGGCAAGACGACGACCACCGAGCGCATCTTGTACTACACGGGTCGCACCTACAAGATCGGCGAGGTCCACGAGGGTGGCACCGTCATGGACTGGATGATCCAAGAGCAGGAGCGCGGGATCACCATCACGTCGGCTGCGACGACCTGCCGTTGGCGCGACACCTGGATCAACATCATCGACACTCCCGGTCACGTCGACTTCACCGTCGAGGTCGAGAGGTCCCTTCGCGTCCTTGACGGAGCCGTCGCCGTCTTCGATGCCGTCGCCGGCGTCGAGCCCCAGACCGAGACCGTATGGCGCCAGGCCAACAAGTACCGAGTGCCTCGCATGTGCTTTGTGAACAAGATGGACCGTGTCGGCGCGGATTTCGACCGCACGGTCGCGATGATCCGTGATCGGCTCGAGGCGACGCCGGCGGTGGTGCAGCTTCCGATAGGAGCAGAGGGCTCTTTCGAGGGCGTGATCGACCTGTTGAAGATGAAGGCCCTCGTGTGGGGCGAGGGCATGGGCGAAACCTGGGAGACCCGGGAGGTACCCGAGCATCTCGCCGAAGTGGCCGAGCAGGCTCGGCACGCGCTGGTCGACGTCGTCTCGAACTTCGACGACAACGTGATGGAGCGCTACGTGTCCGAGAAGGAGATCACCCCTGAGGATCTCCGCAGGGGGCTTCGCAAGGCGACCATCGCGAGCGAGCTGGTCCCGGTGTTGTGTGGGTCGGCATTCAAGAACAAAGCCGTCCAGCCCATGCTCGACGCGGTCGTCGACTACCTGCCGAGCCCGCTCGATGTGCCACCGACAGTGGGAATCGAGCCCCGGACCGGCAAGGAGATCGAGCGGGAGCCTCGCGATGACGAACCGTTCTCCTCCCTGGCGTTCAAGATCATGAGCGACCCGTTCGTCGGCAAGCTCACGTACTTGAGGGTCTACTCCGGGACTCTCCAGAAGGGCACCACGGTGCTCAACTCGAGCCGGGACCGCAAGGAGCGCATCGGCCGGATCCTCCAGATGCACGCAAACCACCGAGAGGACCGTGAGGCGGTCTACACCGGCGACATCATCGCAGTGGTGGGCCTCAAGGCGACGACTACCGGTGACACCCTTTGCAACGTCGCGCACCCGATCGTTCTGGAGTCGCTCGAATTCCCCGAGCCCGTGATACACGTCGCGGTCGAGCCCAAGACGAAGGCCGACCAGGACAAGTTGTCGCGGGCGTTGTTCGCCCTCAGCGAGGAGGACCCGACCTTCCGGGTCCGCTCGGACCAGGAGACGGGCCAGACCGTCATCTCCGGCATGGGCGAGCTCCACTTGGAGGTCCTCGTCGACCGGATGCTGCGCGAGTTCAAGGTCGACGCGAACGTCGGCAAGCCGCAGGTTGCCTACCGGGAGACGATCCGCGCCTCAGTCCACAAGATCGAGGAGCGCTACATCCGCCAGACCGGTGGGCGCGGCCAGTACGGCCACGTCGTGATCGACCTCGAACCAACGGGCCCCGGTGGAGGATTCGAGTTCGTCGACAAGGTCACCGGTGGCGTGATACCCAAGGAGTACATCCCGGCGGTCGACGCCGGCATCCAAGAGGCGATGAACTCCGGCGTGCTGGCCGGCTTCCCGATCGTCGACGTCCGGGTCACGCTCATCTACGGGTCCTACCACGACGTCGACTCGTCGGAGATGGCCTTCAAGATCGCAGGTTCGATGGCCTTCAAGAAGGCGGTACGGGCTGCCCACCCTGTACTTCTCGAGCCGATCATGGGGGTCGAGGTCGTCACGCCCGAGGACAATCTCGGCGATGTCATCGGTGATCTGTCGTCGCGCCGCGGCCGGATCGAGGGCATGGAACAGCGGGGGGCGAACCACGTCGTGCGAGCCCAGGTCCCATTGTCCGATATGTTCGGCTACGCTACCGACCTGCGTTCCCGCACCCAGGGTCGCGCGACGTACACGATGCAGTTCGACTCCTACCAGGAGGTTCCGGAGTCGGTTTCCCGGGAGATCATCGCCCGTGTGACCGGCGAGTGAACAGCCCAGGGGTCAACACCGAAGCGAGTTGAGTCGCCCGGTGCTCCACTGATCGGAGCCGTCGGACCGGGAAGACCCGGGCCGGTGGCCCCATGGGAACAGTACGAGACACAGTCGAGAAGGCAGTCCACCAACACGGAGGCGCCCAAGGGGCGCAGCCCAGATCAAACGGAGCGGTCGGCAACAATGGCCAAGAAGAAGTACGAGCGGACGAAGCCCCACGTCAACGTCGGAACGATGGGTCACATCGACCACGGTAAGACGACCCTCACCGCGGCGATCACCAAGGTCCTACACGAGAGCAACCCGAACGTCGCCTTTACGGCGTTCGACCAGATCGACAAGGCCCCCGAGGAGAAGGCGCGCGGCATCACGATCGCGATCGCACATGTCGAGTACGAGACCAACAAGCGCCACTACGCGCACGTCGACATGCCCGGGCACGCCGACTACATCAAGAACATGATCACCGGCGCCGCACAGGTGGACGGCGCGATCCTCGTCGTGTCCGCCGCGGATGGGCCGATGCCCCAGACCCGTGAGCATGTAGTGCTCGCGCGCCAGGTCAATGTGCCGTCGATAGTGGTCGCCCTCAACAAGGTCGACATGGTCGACGACGAGGAGCTGCTCGACCTCGTCGAGCTCGAGGTGCGTGAGCTCCTCACCGCCTACGGCTTCCCGGGCGACGACACGCCGGTCGTGCGCATGAGCGCGCTGAAAGCCCTCGAAGGTGACAAAGAGGCCGAGGTAGGGATCCTGAACCTCATCGAAGCAGTTGACGACTTCATCCCCGAGCCGGCCCGGGAGATCGACAAGCCCTTCCTCATGTCGGTCGAGGACGTGATGACCATCACGGGCCGTGGCACCGTGGTGACCGGCCGCATCGAGCAGGGAGTCGTGAAGGTCGGCGACGATGTCGAGGTCGTCGGGCTTCGCCCCACGCAGAAGACTGTCTGCACAGGTG
>CAWJBM010000005.1:0-843458 GCA_963841155.1 uncultured Acidimicrobiaceae bacterium
AGGCCGATCTCGCCGCTGCAAGAGGTGCGGGTGAGGGTAGGCGACCCCGCCTCCGCGAAGTACCCGAAGGGAGGTGAGAGACGAAACAAAGGTAGCAAGCCGGGCAGTTTCACCTCGTAAACCTAGGTTGAATTGGTTGTCCATTGCCAGAAGAGAAGGAGAAACCGACAATGAAACTATTAGGGAGAAGGCGGCACCTGGGGCTCGTAGTCCTGGCTGCCGCGATGTTTGTCGTGGTGGGGTTGCTGCAGGTGGGCGTGTCAGCCGCGACCTCCGCCCCACGCGCGACCTCGATAACGCTCACTGAGGAGGACTACTTCAACACCCCCGGCCAGATCGCTGCATTGGCCGCGTACAGCAAGCAGTTCGAAGCTGCGCACCACGGTGTGACGGTAACGAGAGAGTATGTACCCTTTGCTAGTCTGGACACGAAGCTTCTGACGCAAGCCGCGGGCCACGACCTGCCAAACCTGTTGGCCGTGGACAACCCGTTCGTGTCGACGATGATAGAGACAGGCCAAGTAGTCTCCTTGAGCACTATCAAAGGCTTCAGCACCAAGGGTTATTTCCCGGCCGTTATCGACGAGGGCCTGTCCGGTGGCAAGTACTACAGCCTCCCGGTGGCGGGCTTCAACTCGATCGCGCTGATTTACAACATCGCCATGCTGAAGGCGGCCCACATCAGCCCTCCCAAGACGTGGGCACAGCTGGTGACCGACGCCAAGGCCCTTACGACCAAGAGCCATTACGGCATCGCGTTGACCTGTGAGGCCGCAGAAGACACCACCTGGCAGTGGGAGCCGTTTTTCTGGAGCAACGGGGGCGATTTCACGTTCGCCAACATCGCGTCTGCGCCGGGAGTACAGGCCCTGAGCCTTTGGACACAGCTCATAAAGGCCGGTTCGGCATCGAAGGCTTGCCTCGACTGGAGCCAGACTCCGGCGGCGTCAAGCCAGTTCGAGGCGGGCAAGGCCGCGATGATGGTCAACGGCCCCTGGAACTTCTCAGGCCTCAACCTGGCCCACATGTACTACGGCAAGCAGTTCGGGATCGTCCCCGTTCCGGTCCGTGTGGCTAGCCAACACGTGATTGTGCCGTTGGGCGGTGAGGACTGGATGGTGGGCGCCGGTGGTGGCACTGCTACCCAGCAACTGGCTTTCGACTACATCGAAGGAATGCAGTCGCCTTCGATGGAGTTGTCGCTGGCGAAGCTGTTCGGGTACCTGCCGCCTAAGGAAGCCGTTGCCAAGACCTTCGTGCACGAGGAAGGCGCTGCGTGGAGCGTGTACGCCAATCAAACCATTTACGCCCATCCGCGTACGCTCGGCCTGGGTGTGAAATACCCGAAGGTTTCTGAGGCAGTGTGGACTGCCATACAGGCGGCAATTTCGGGTACCTCCTCCGTACAGTCGGCGTTGAGCACGGCACAGAGGCAAATCCGCACCATCCTAAGTAGCAAGTAGTAAGTAGCTAGCAGGGGACGGGCTGACAAGGCCCGAGAGTGTGATGGCCGTCAGTAGGCAGCACGAGGTGCTCCAGACGGTAGCGCCGTACCGCCCCCGCCGGATCGGCGGGAGCGGTACCGGCGCTAGACGCCGTTGGCTCTCCCAAGGCGCTGGTAAGGGCTTTGCGAGATGCCGCCCCCTCGACCACGGACCAGGCCCGGACCAGGGCGATGCCAGCGACCCCCACCATGATCCAGGTCAAGGCTCTCAAAGCGTCCCGGTCGTCGGCCTACATGACCAGCACCACGGCGGCGTAAGCCTGGTAGGCGAACGTGTTCACACTCAACGCCAAGAACCCCGAGTGGTGACCGGTCCGGGAGATGCGCAAATGGGGCTCTGGTAGCGACTGGCCAGCCACACCCGTTAGCGCAGGTTGCCGGTATGACGAGGTCTGCGTCCGATCCGAGATGCACTCGACACGCTTGCGACCAGGGCTACCGCCACTTTCTGGCCAGTTGATGGTCCAACCCGACCTCTTGGCCGAGGCCGTCGTGGCATCACCTCCATTTGCTCGGACCTGAGGTCGCTCATAGATGCGCTTGGCCGTATGGCACTGCTTTGGCGGCGTGGTCTTGTCAGACTCCACTGCCGGTGCATGAAGACCGTGTCGCTCCGGCACCACGTCCTTGATGGCGCCGCGATATGACAAGCATAGGGGTGCTGGCCTCGAGTCCTTGAGGGACTCCGATTCTTGACCGCCTCATGGCGTGTCGCTAACATATCAGGCGATTAGACGAAACGGTTTTCTGGTTGAGTGCTTGTAGTATTGATCGCGCCGAGAGGATGGCTACATGAGCGCGGGACCGGTCAAACCGGTCGAGGGAAAGCATCTGGCCCTGAACCCCATTGTCGACGGTGCTGTTGACATTACCGAAGGGTTCTGGGGTGTGAGACAGACCCTCAATCGGGAAGTGACGATCCCCCACGGGATGAAGATGCTCGAGGAGAGCGGCACTATCGAGAACTTCCGCATCGCTGCCGGAAGCTCACGCGCTCGAATACCAGATGCCGCTGTTTCGGGACTCGGACCTCTACAAGGTCCTCGAGGCGATCGCGTGGGAGCGGGCGCGTGGCGGCGCGGCGGACCAGGAGGGGTTCTTCGCGTCGAGCGTGGAGGTCATTGCGGCGGCTCAGGAGCACGACGGCTATGTGAACTCCTACGTGCAAGTGCTCGAGGATGGCCACCGCTTCGGCAATCCGGCGATGGGCCATGAGCTTTACTGTGCTGGCCACCTCATGCAAGCATCAGTTGCCGACACACGCACCAATCAAGGACCGGGCACACTCGCAGGTATCGCCAACCGTTTCGCGTCGCTGCTCGTGAGGACTCTCTCCTCCGAGCACGCTGACTATGTGCCGGGCCATCCCGAAATCGAGATGGCGCTCGTCGAACTGTACCGCACCAATAGCGACGCCCGGCTCGTAGACCTCGCGGCCGATCTCATTCGACGCCGTGGTCGTGCCTCTCTGAGCTGGCACATGTTCAGGCCGCCGTACTTTCAAGACGATATTGCCTTCGATGACGCCACGACTGTCCGCGGCCACGCCGTGCGGGCGCTTTACCTGCTCACCGGAGCGACCGATCTCTACACCGAGACAGGTCGGCCGAGGCTGTTGAGATCGGTCCTCGCCCAATGGCACGACATGTTCTCCACGAAGACCTATGTCACCGGAGGCGTCGGATCGAGACACAAGGATGAAGCTTTCGGGGACGCCTACGAGCTCCCACCCGACCGCGCCTACTGCGAGACCTGCGCGGCGATCGCGTCGATCATGTGGAACTGGCGCTTGTTGCTGGTCACCGGACACGCCGTCTACGCCGAGCTAATGGAACGAACGCTCTACAACGGCTTTCTTGCCAGTGTCGGCCTTGACGGCAGGAGCTTCTTCTATGTCAATCCCCTGCAAGCTCGTGAGCCCTCCGCTAGACAAGCCTGGTACGAGTGCGCGTGTTGTCCGCCGAACATCATGCGCCTGCTCGCGAGCCTCCAGCACTACATAGCGACTCGCACCGAACAAGGTGTGCAGGTGCATCAGTATGCAACGGGCAGGATCCGTTCCGAGCAGGCCGCGGGTGCGCTCGAGATCGCGGTGACTGCCGGCTATCCCTATGACGGCACCATCGCGATACGCGTCCTGGTCGCACCGAGCTGCTCGCAAGAGATTTCGCTGCGCGTGCCGTCCTGGGTCGACGACGTGCGCTGCAGGCTCAACGGGCGGCGGCAAGAGGTGGAGCCCCGCGACAAGGGCTACATCAGGCTGCGCCGGGAATGGTCGGCCGGGGACGAGATCGCGCTCGAGTTGCCTTTGCGGGCTCGCGTCATCGACGCGGCGAGCGAGATCGACGCCATGCGTGGTTGTGTGGCCTTCGAGCGCGGACCTCTTGTCTACTGCATCGAGGGGCTGGATCTCCCGAAGGGCATGAACCCGTGCGCCGTCTCGGTGGATGCGTCGGCGGCCCCAAGAGAGGAACCGGGCTTCCACATTGCCTCCGACACGGTCGTCGCCCTTCGGCTGAATGGCCGTGCGCGGGCCGCGCCCTCTCGGCGTGGTTGGCCCTACGTTGAGCTCAGCACCGACACAGGCGGCACGGCGCCGGCCACCGGAACGGTTCAGTCGCAGGAACGTGCCGTCGAGGTGCGCGCAATCCCCTACTACGCATGGGCAAACCGCGGCCCCACGTCCATGCGCGTCTGGGTGCCACGAAACTCAGCCTCAGCGGGTGCTGAGTCCGGAGGAACCTGCGAAGGCACTACGACTATTGACTAACGGGCATCACGGGCGTAGCGTGGAAAGTTGAGCAAAGGTTTTCGGTGGTGGGCAGCTTCCGGAGTTGTCCGCTGATCACTGCGGAAGGGTTGGCCATGCGGGAAGGGGCCATCTGCGGCTCCGATCTTGACGGTGAGGCTGCTAGATCGCATCGGAGATTCCCGTTGCGTCGACCCAGCGAGCGCGAGGCCAAGGCTGTGAGTTTCGCGGGACTGACGCGTAGCGCGGGCTTGTCCGGGAGTTGGAGCCCGGAGCCGGGTGACGGTTCGTCAGGTGGAAGCGATGTCTAGCGCGATGCCATCTCAGGCGGATGGGCCGAGTTCTAGCAAGAGCGACGACGAAGTCCCTCGAGGCGACAACCACGGCAGAACCCCGACGATTCGTGACGTGGCCGCGCTCGCGGGCGTGTCCATTGGCACGGTCTCGAAGTCGCTGAACGGACGCGAGGGCGTGAGCAGCCGGACGCGTGCGACTGTGCTCGAGGCCGCAGAGCAACTTGGCTTCCACTCGAACGCGCTGGCGAGGAACCTGCTCACTGGCAGGAGCTTCACGGTAGGACTGATCACCAACGACAGCTTCGGCAGATTCAGCATGCCCGTGCTACTCGGGGCAGAGGACGCGCTTCAGGCAGGTCAGATCGCCGTACTGCTGTGTGACGGGCGCGACGACACGATTCGCGAGCGGCACTACGTCCGTACCCTGCTCTCCCGCCGGGTCGACGGAATCATCGTCACGGGCCGACGCGTCGATCCCCGGCCACCGGTCAGCACGGACTTGCCCATTCCCATCGTTTACGCGATGAGCGAGTCGAGCAATCCGGAGGACGCGTCGGTCTTGCCCGACGACGAGCAAGGAGCTCGCCTGGCTGTCGAGCATCTCCTCGCGACGGGTCGGGTGAGGATCGGACACATCACAGGGCCGTCAGAGTTTCGAGCGGTCCGGCTGCGCGCCGCCGCCGCGGCAGACGCCTTGGCAGGTGCAGGACTCTCAATGGCTGGAGACGGTCCCATCTATGGCGAATGGAGCGAGGAATGGGGACGCCAAGCAGCAAGCATCTTGGTACGCCAGGCACCCGATGTGGACGCCGTGTTCTGCGGCAGCGATCAGATTGCACGGGGAGTTGCCGAGTTCCTCCGGGAATTGGGTCGCAGAGTGCCGGATGAGGTCGCGCTCGTCGGCTTCGACAATTGGACCGTCATGGCCGAGGCCTCGAGGCCGCCACTGACGACGATCGATATGAACCTTTCCGAGGTCGGTCGAACGGCCGCCCAGATCCTCCTCGCCGCAATCGACGGCCGCAGAACCCATGGCACGCGACTCGTGCCGTGCCAGCTCGTCGTCCGGGCCTCGACAAGGGCTTCTGACAGCGTTCAGCGCGCCGGCTCCGCCTTTTGAGGATGTCCCGAGTTGCGTAGAACTTCGCCGGCCGCCAAGGCAGCGACACCGGCCCGGCCAGCGCGTTAGCGCGGCGACGAGGGGCTCCAGCATCGTCGGTTGGTGAGCTCAGGGTGGTGGTGGGCTTATGTGAGCGCGAGCTGTCCCGGCACGATGGGTGCGGGGAGGTCGTTGCGACCCGTGAGGTACCGGTCCACGCTCGCCGCCGCGGAACGGCCCTCGGCTATCGCCCAAACGATCAAGCTCTGGCCGCGCACCATGTCACCGCAGGCGAACACACCCGGGACAGAGGTCTGAAAGGACTCATCCACGGCGAGGTTGCCACGGGCGTCGAGCCCGAGCCCGAGCTCTGCCACCAAGCCGTTGACCTCCGGCCCGAGAAAGCCCATGGCGATCAGGACGAGATCGACCTCGAGCTCGAAGGCCGTTCCCGGCACGGCCACGAGGCCCGGGTGCCCGTCGACCGTGCCGGTCTCGACCGTCTCGGCGCGAAGGGCGCGCACGGCACCGGACCCGTCGCCGACCAGCTCGGTCGTGGCCACGGAGAAGAGACGCTCGCCCCCCTCCTCGTGCGCGGAGGTCGTACGAAGGATCAGCGGCCAGGTGGGCCACGGGTTGTCCGGCGCGCGCGCCGAGCCCGGCATGGGGAGGATCTCGAGCTGAGCAACCGAGACGGGGCCCTGGCGGTGGACTGTCCCGAGGCAGTCGGCCCCGGTGTCGCCACCCCCGATGATCGCGACGCGCTTGGCGCTGGCGCTTATCGGCGATGACCCCAGCGTGCCTTCGCAGACGAGGTTCGCCGACTTCAGGTAGTCCATGGCAAAGTGCACGCCCCGCAAGTCACGCCCGGGCACGGTGAGGTCACGCGGGCGGGTGGAGCCGCCGGAGAGCACGACGGCGTCGAACTCGGCTCGCAGCGCCGACGCGGAAACAACGGACGCATCCGGCGCGGCGGCACCAGGGACCTCTGGCGCGCGCAACGAGGCCGACCTTCCGACGGCGACCCGTGGACGGAATTCCGTGCCCTCCTCAGCCATCTGGGCGAGCCGGCGGTCGAGTACCGACTTCTCGAGCTTGAACTCGGGGATGCCGTAGCGCAGCAGCCCACCGATGCGCTCGGCGCGCTCGAAGACGACGACCTCGTGCCCGGCCCTGGTGAGCTGCTGGGCGGCGGCAAGCCCGGCGGGACCCGAGCCGACGATCGCCACCTTCTTGCCGGTGCTCGTGCCCGCCCGGTGGGGCGCGAACACACCGGAGCTGGCCGCCCACTCGGCGATCTCGAGCTCGACCTGCTTGATCAGCACCGGCTCGGACATGATCCCGAGCACGCAGGAGCCTTCGCATGGCGCCGGGCAGAGCCTGCCGGTGAGCTCTGGGAAGTTGTTCGTCGCGTGGAGGCGGTCGCTCGCCTCAGCGAAGCGACCGCGCTCGACGAGGTCGTTCCACTCCGGGATCAGGTTGCCCAGGGGGCAACCCTCGTGGCAGAACGCGATGCCGCAGCTCATGCACCGGGCAGCCTGCTCGGTGAGCTCTTGACGCCCGAAGGGGAGATAGACCTCCCGCCAGTCCCGGACCCGGGTCTCGACCGGGCGCCGGCGCGGACCGGTGCGCTCGTAGCGCAGGAACCCCCGAGGATCAGCCATGTGCGGCCGCCATGATCTCGTCGTCCACCGATCCACCGGCCTCGACGGCCCGCCTGGTGGCTTCGAGCACACGCCGGTAGTCCCGGGGCATCACCTTCACGATCTCGGTCAGCGTCTGGTCCCATCGTGCCAGGAGCCGGGCCGCGAGCAGCGAGCCCGTCGACGCCACGTGAGCGCTGCAGAGCTCCTGGACAATGCGACGGTCCTCCTCCTCGAGCGGCTCGAGCTCGACCATCTCGGGGTTCAGGCGCCTCGGCAGCACCGCACCCGGGTCATGCACAAAGGCCACGCCTCCCGACATCCCCGCCGCGAAGTTGCGTCCCGTCGGGCCGAGCACGAGCACGGTGCCGCCGGTCATGTACTCGCAAGCGTGGTCGCCAACCCCCTCGACGACGGCAGCAGCGCCCGAGTTGCGGACGCAGAACCGTTCACCGACCTGCCCCCGGATGAAGGCGGCGCCCGAGGTCGCCCCGTACAGCACGACGTTGCCGGCGATGATCTGGTCCTCGGCGTCAAACGGCGACTCCTCAGGTGGCCGGACGACGATGATCCCGCCCGAGAGGCCCTTGCCGAGATAGTCGTTGGCGTCGCCGACGAGCCTCAGGGTGATGCCACGCGGCACGAAGGCGCCGAAGCTCTGACCCGCAGAACCCCGAAAGGTGAGCGAGATCGTACCGTCGGGCAGGCCGGCGCCACCGTAGCGCCTGGTGATCTCGGAGCCGAGCATCGTCCCGACGGCACGATGGATGTTGCGGATCGGGCGCTCGAGCTCGGTCGGCCGCCCCTCGGAGATGGCCGCGCCGCACGCCTCGATGAGCTCGCGGTCCAGCGCTGCGTCAAGACCGTGGTCCTGGTCGCGCGTGCGGTGCAGCGACGTGGTCGAAGGTGTTCCGACCGGTTCCAGGATCGGACGGAGATCAAGCTTGCCCGCTTTCCAGTAATGGTCGATCGCGGCCGTGGTATCAAGGCTGTCGACACGGCCGACGGCTTCGGCCATGGTGCGAAAGCCGAGTGCGGCGAGAAGCTCGCGGCACTCTTCGGCGATGTAGTTGAAGAAGGTCTCGACGAACTCCGGTCGCCCCGTGAAGTGCTTGCGCAGCTCGGGATTCTGGGTCGCGATGCCGACCGGACAGGTGTCGAGGTGGCACACGCGCATCATCACGCACCCGGACACGACCAGCGGGGCGGTCGCGAGACCGAACTCTTCGGCCCCGAGCAGCGCCGCCACGATCACGTCCCGGCCCGTCTTGATCTGGCCGTCGACTTGGACCGTGATCCGGTCCCTGAGCCCGTTGAGCACCAGGGTCTGTTGGGTCTCAGCCAACCCGAGCTCCCAGGGGGCACCCGCGTGCTTCAACGAGCTGAGCGGCGCGGCGCCGGTCCCGCCGTCCTGGCCGGAAATGAGGACGACGTCCGCATGCGCCTTGGCAACACCGGCCGCGACGGTCCCGACACCGACCTCGGCCACCAATTTCACGTGGATGCGAGCGGCAGGGTTCGCGTTCTTGAGGTCGTA
Organism: uncultured Acidimicrobiaceae bacterium; assembly: GCA_963841155.1. Lineage (GTDB taxonomy): Bacteria > Actinomycetota > Acidimicrobiia > Acidimicrobiales > Bog-793 > Fen-455. The sequence continues at coordinate 8,829 of CAWJBM010000005.1, forward strand.
GATGAGCTGGGCCAGGTCCTCGATCGAGTAGATGTCGTGGTGCGGCGGCGGGGAGATCAGCCCGACGCCGGCGGTCGAGTACCGGGTCTTTGCTATCCACGGGTAGACCTTGTGGCCCGGGAGCTGGCCGCCCTCGCCGGGCTTGGCTCCCTGGGCGATCTTGATCTGGAGGTCGTCCGCATTCACCAGGTACTCGCTGGTGACCCCGAAGCGGCCCGAAGCCACTTGCTTGACCGCGCTGCGCCGTAGGTCGCCGTTCGGATCGGGCACGTAGCGCTCGGGGTCCTCACCTCCCTCACCCGTGTTCGACCGGGCGCCGAGGCGGTTCATCGCAATCGCGAGCGTCTCGTGAGCCTCAGCGGAAATCGACCCGTACGACATGGCGCCGGTCGCAAAGCGATGCACGATGGTCTCGACCGGCTCCACCTCCTCGAGCGGGACCGGTGGCCGCACCGAAGCGTCGCCGGTGCGTAGCCGCAGCAGTCCGCGTATGGTCGCCAACTGCTCGGACTGCTCATCGACGAGGCGGCTGTACTCCCTGAAGATGTCGAAGCGCTTGGCGCGGGTCGCGTGCTGCAGCTTGAAGACGGTCTTCGGGTTGAACAGGTGGTACTCGCCGCCCCGGCGCCACTTGTACTCGCCGCCGACCTCGAGCTCCAGCTCTCCCGGGCCGGCCCCGGGCCCTTCGTACGCGTAGCGATGGCGCCGGGCCACCTCCTCGGCCAGCTCTGCCAGCCCGATGCCGCCCAGCCGGCTCGGGGTCCCATGGAAGTACCGGTCCACCAGTCCCCGATCGAGTCCGATCGCCTCGAAGACCTGGGCCCCGGTGTAGGAGGCGACCGTCGAGATGCCCATCTTCGACATCACCTTCAAGACGCCCTTGCTCGCGGCCTTGAGATACCTGCGGAAGGCCTCCCGCTCCGACACTTCGCCCAGCAGGCCGTCGCGCACCATCTCGGCGACCGACTCGAGGGCGAGGTACGGGTTCACGGCCGCCGCGCCGTAGCCGATCAGCAAGGCGAAGTGGTGCACCTCCAAGGCGTCACCGCTCTCGACCACGAGCCCGACCTTGGCACGCTCCTTGTCCCGGACGAGGTGGTTGTGGACTGCGGCGGCGAGCAGCAGCGACGGGATCGGGGCGCTGGTGGGGCTCGCGTTGCGGTCCGACAGCACGATGATGTTCGCGCCGAGGGCGATCGCCTCCGACACCTGTCGGCAGACCTTGTCGATGGCGGCTTCAAGCCCCGGCCCGCCTGCGCTCACCGGGAACAGACCGTCGACGGCAAAGCCGCGGAAACCGGGTGTCTCACCGTGCTCGTTGACATAGAGCAGCTTTGCCAGGTCGTCGTTGTCGATGACCGGGTACGGCAAGCAGATCTGCCGGCACGAGGCCGGTTCGGGCTCGAGGAGGTTCCGCTCCGGTCCGAGCGTGGCCTCGAGCGATGTCACCAGCTCCTCACGGATCGCGTCCAGCGGCGGGTTCGTCACCTGCGCGAACAGCTGGGTGAAGTAGTCGTAGAGGAGGCGCGGCCGCTCGGAGAGCACGGCAAGCGGCGTGTCCGACCCCATCGAGCCGACCGGCTCGCTCCCGGTCCGGGCCATGGGCTCGATGATGAGGCGCAGCTCCTCATTGGTCACGCCGAACAGCCGCTGGTGCCGCACGACCGAGGCGTGCTTGGGCGTCAGCATCATCCTCGGAGGGAGGTCCTTCAGATGGACGAGGCCCTTCGCCAGCCAGTCCGCATAGGGGTGCTCCGCAGCCAGGGAGGCCTTGATCTCCTCATCTTCGATGATGCGGCCGGCCGCGGTGTCGACGAGGAACATCCGTCCGGGCTGCAGCCGGCCTTTGGTGGTGACCGAGGCCGGGTCGAGGTCGAGAACGCCGACCTCTGACGCGAGCACGACGAGCCCGTCGTCGGTCACCCAGTAACGAGCGGGACGCAGGCCGTTGCGGTCGAGCACCGCTCCTACCACGGTCCCGTCGGTGAAGGCGATGGCAGCCGGCCCGTCCCAGGGTTCCATCAGCGAGGCGTGGAAGCTGTAGAACGCCCTCCGGGCCGGGTCCATCTCGGTGTGGTTCTGCCAGGCCTCGGGGATCATCATGAGCACCGCATGAGGAAGCGATCGACCGCCGAGGTGGAGCAGCTCCAGGACTTCGTCGAAGGTGGCCGAATCGCTTCCGCCCGGCGTCACGATGGGGAAGATTCGTCTGATGTCGCCCTCGAAACGGTCGCTCGCCAGGAACGCCTCTCTGGCGCGCATCCAATTCCGGTTGCCTGCGAGGGTGTTTATCTCGCCGTTGTGTGCGACGAGCCGGTACGGGTGTGCGAGGGGCCATGAGGGGAAGGTGTTGGTAGAGAATCTCGAGTGCACGAGCACGACGCGGCTCTCGAGCCGCTCGTCGGCGAGGTCAGGGAAGAACGCTCGCAGCTGCTGGGGCGCCAGCATCCCCTTGTACACGAACGTCCGCGTCGACAGCGACGGGAAGTAGACGCCGAGGCCTGAGTGCTCCACGCGCTTGCGGACGATAAAGCACCGACGCTCCAGCGCATCGCCGACCAGCGCCGCGCGGGCGCCCGCGGGCCCGAGAAAGACCTGCGAGAACCTCGGCGCGGCGGCTCTGGCCCCTTGACCGGCCGCGGAGAGCTCGACCGGCATCTCGCGCCATCCGAGCACCACGAGCCCCTCCTCGGAGGCGATCTCCTCAACGAGCTCGACGGCCCGCTGAGCCGCCCGCGGCTCGCGCGGGAGAAATGCCATCCCTGTGCCGTAGCTCCCGGGCTCGGGGAGATCGAAGCCTGCAACCTGCGAATAGAGACGGTGAGGCAGTTGGATCAGCGCTCCGGCACCGTCACCGGTGCCGGGGTCAGCCCCGAACGCGCCCCGGTGAGCGAGGTTCTCGAGCGCCGTGAGGCCAAGGGCGACCACGCGGTGGCTGGCCGGGCGCTGCAGATCCACCACGAACGCGACCCCACACGCGTCGTGCTCGTACGCGGGGTCGTAACAACCCGCCGCGGTCTGTCTCCTGGTCATTGGCGTCCTCGTAGCGCTCGCAGCCGACCGGGGACCATCGTGGCTCCCTGGTCGGAGTGATGTCCGGCTCAGCGGTTCGCCAGCCTCGTCTTCGACTGACGGCCGGGACGCCCTTGGCCCAGCAGGTGACGGCAGACAATACACGCGAAATCGGGCCGCCCCCACCGGCGCTCGGCGTGCCAGAGGCCGCGGGTGCGCCCGCCACGGCCCCTGTCAGAGTGGGTCGACGCTGATCTTCCCGGCGTCGGCCACGTGCTCTGTGAACCTGGTCCCGTCCCAGTAACGCAACTCATGACGCCCAGCGGGATCCGGGAGCCACGACCGCGGAGGCGGCGGTGGCGGTACGGGCAGTGCCGGATCCGGGGCCGCACCTGGCACTGTCGGCGCCATGAACCCCGGAAACCCGGTTCCCGGCGGAGGAGGAGCCTCCCAGCCCCCCGGTGGTGGCGCCCCGCGGTAGCCCGGCGTCGGCGCTCCCGATCCGGCGGGGAACGGCGCATCCCATCCCTGAGGCGCGCCAGGGTCCCACTGGCCTGGAACAGGTGCGTTCCAACCCTCCGGAGGAGGGCCCCGGAACTCGCGCGGGCCCGGTTCCCAGTGCTGGGCACCGCCCGCCCAGCGCGTGGGCCCGGTCCTTGTCCGCGTCGTCAAGCACGCGATCAGGTACACGACCATGCCGATGAGCGAGAACAGGAACAGCAGTGCCGCCCACACGCCAGATGGCATTCTCCAGGGCGTCACTCCGCGGACCCTCCTGTAACGCTCCGAAAGGAAATAACCCAGAAGCCCGAAGGCGGCACCGAGCACGAAACCCTCGACCAGCGTGGAGGTGTTGTAGACGACGGTCAAGCCCACGAGCTGCTCAACGTGCACGTGTCCAGCGTAACCGCCTGCTGCACGGCTGCGGCGGAGCTGTGCCGCACGGTGCGGGCCCCGGTGCCTGTTCGACCCGTCCGCGCCCCGACGACCCCCGGGTGAACTCCCCGGCAGGTCCGCGCGGCTGAGCCGGCCGTAGGATCGCCGCCGTGACCCTTCACGGCTCAGCTGTCGCCACAGCGGTGAGCCCGTCCCCGAAAGTAGCCCTCACCATTGCCGGAACCGACTCCGGCGGCGGAGCAGGCGTCGCCGCCGACCTGCGTACATTCGGCGCGTTGGGCGTCTTCGGGACGCTGGTGGTGACCGCGGTCACCGCCCAGAACACCCTCGGCGTGCGTGACTTCCTTGCGATCGCCCCGGAGATGGTGGCGGCGCAACTCGACGCCGTCCTGTCCGACATGGATGTCTGCGCCGCCAAGACCGGGATGTTGGCCACCCCCGGCACTGTGAGGCTGCTGGCGAGCCGCGCCGCGGCCGGCCAACTCCCACCGCTCGTGGTCGACCCCGTGCTCGTCACATCGAGCGGCAAACCGATGTTCTCCGGTGACGACGTCATCGGCGCTTACCGCGATCTGTTTGCCCGTGCCACCGTCGTGACGCCGAACCTGCCGGAGGCCGCGCTGCTGACCGGCCGTCCGGTCGCCGATCTTGAGGCCATCGAGGCCGCCGCCCGCGACCTGCAGGCTCTCGGGCCGCAACTGGTGATCGTCAAGGGCGGGCGTCGCCCCGGCACCGAGGCGGTCGACGTCGCGTTCGACGGACGTTGCCTCACGCTCCTGCGGGCGCCGTGGATCGACACCGTGAACGTCCATGGCAGCGGGTGCACGTTCTCCGCAGCCATCGCCGCGAACCTCGCCTTCGGGCTCGAGCCGCTCGAAGCCGCGCTCGAGGCCAAGCAGTTCGTCACCCGAGCCATCCGCGGGGGCTCAAAGTGGCGACTCGGTGCCGGCCACGGACCTCTGGATCAGTTCGGAGCAGCTGGGGACCAGGCCCGCACAGACTGAGCCGGTCCTGTCCTCGGGGCCCCTCAGAGCCGCTCAGGCGCGCCGTAGGGGTGCAGCACCTCGGGCACGGCCACGTGGCCGTCCTTGTCCTGATTGGCCTCGAGCAGCGCGATCAGGAACCGTGCCGTCATGGCGGTCCCGTTCAAGGTGTGCACGAACCGGAGCGATCCGTCCCCGTCCCGGAAGCGGACGTTCAGCCGTCGCGCTTGATAGTCGGTCGTGTTCGAGCAGGACGTGATCTCCCGGTACCGCTCCTGGCTCGGGATCCAAGCCTCGAGGTCGTACTTCTTGGCCGCGGACGGCCCGAGGTCGCCGGCCGCGGTGACCACGACCCGGTATGCGAGCCCGAGGCTCTTCACGATGTCCTCCTCGATGGCCAGAATCTCCTCGTGGTGTTCTCGGGAGCGCTGCGGATGAGCGAAGAAGAACATCTCGACCTTGTCGAACTGGTGCACCCTGAAGATGCCGTGAGTGTCGCGTCCGGCTGCACCCGCCTCACGCCTGAAGCACGTGGAGTAACCCGCGTAACGCAAAGGCAGCTCGTCAGCGCTCAGGATCTCGTGCTCATGAAGCGCCGCCAGCGCGACCTCGGAGGTCCCTGTCAGATACAACCCGTCACTGGAGACCTGGTAGAGATTGACCTCGTCGGTCGGCAGGAAGCCGGTTCCGTACATGGCCGACTCCCGCACCAGCACCGGCGGGAGGACGGGCTCGAAGCCGCGGCCTACGAGCCTGTCGAGGCCATAGCGGTACAAAGCCAGCTCCACGAGGGCGACGGCGCCTCTGCGGTACGCGAAACGGGCACCTGCGACCCTTGCCCCGCGCTCGAGGTCGAAACCGGGCCGCCCGGCACCGTCACTGCCGGGGGAACCTGACGCGCAGCTCAGCTCGACGTGGTCGCGCGCCCTGAACGAGAATTGCGGCGGCGCACCGACCCTGCGCAGCTCCAGGGCGTCCTCGTCGGTGAAGCCGTCGGGGGCCGAGTCGTCGGGCGGGTTCGGCAGGCGCGCAAGCAGCTCCGAGCGGCGACCTTCGAGCTCCTCGAGCTCGGTCTCTGCCCGCCGCAGCTCCTGGCCCACCAGCACCAGGGCTCCCCGCTCCTCTTCGGTCGGCTTGCCCCTCGGCCGGGTCCTGCTGCGGAGCTCGTCGACCTTGCCGCTCAGCTCCCGCCAGAGGGCGTCGATCGCCAGCAGGCTGTCGAAATCCGCAGCGGCCCCCTTTCGCGCGAGGGCCCGCCGGAACTCATCTGGGTGCTCCCGAGCCAGCCGGATGTCGATCATTGCCGCCAGCCTAGGAGTTGTGCTGCGCCCGGCACGAAATCCGGCCGTTGATGAGACTCTTGCCGGGTACCGGAGCTAGCGACGCCTGCCCTTCTTGCGGGGCCGTGGCGGCGGGCGGCGCGGCGGCGTACCGGCGCGGGGCGCTCCCGCCGGGGGCCGCGGCGCACCTGTTGCTCGGGGTGCCGCGGGTTTGGGCCCCCCGTTCTCGGGTCCTTGTGGGGTTTCGGCCTGGAAGCCCGCAGCCGAGCCGCCCTTGTCCGACGCGCCGTCTCGCCCAGCCGCGCCGGCGCTACCCCGCGCCCCGCCGGGTCGCAGCGTCGCCGGCCGGGCCGGAGCGGCACTGGGCGACCGGCGGCGCTTTCCACCGGCCGCCGGCTCTGAAGTGCTCAACGCGCCTGCAGCAAGGGCCGCAGGCGAGATCAACAGCATTGCGGTCCCGCGCGCCTCGAGGCGTTCGCGTATGCGCCGGTAGCGCTCTTCGTGCTCCTTCTCCATCGCGAGCAGTGGCGACGCGATGAAGATCGAAGAATAGGCCCCGCTTGTGAGGCCGATCAGCAGGGCAAGGCCGAAGTACTCGAGCGTGACGGCGCCGAGGATCTCGGCGCCGAGGACCAGCACCGCAAGGATGGGAAGGATCGCGACCAACGAGGTATTGATGGACCGGGCGAGCGTCTGGTTCATCGAGAGGTTCACGACGTCGGTGTACGACAGCTTCCCGGTCGCGCCAAGGCCGCGCGCGTTGTCGCGCACGCGGTCGAATACGACGATGGTGTCATACAGCGAGTAGCCGAGGACGGTCAGGAACGCCACGACGGTGTCCGGAGTGACCAGGAACGACGCCAAGGAGTAGATCCCGACGGTTATCACCACGTCGTGCGCGACCGCGACTATCGCGGCGATCGCCATCTTCCACTCGAAAAACAGCGAGATGTATGCCGAGATCACGATGAGGAACACGATCAGTGCCTCGACCGCCTTGTGCGTGATGTTGCTGCCCCAGGTCGGCCCGACATTCTCGACCGACACCGACGATGCGGGCCTGTGCGTCGAGCGCGGCGAGGACCCCGGCCACCCTGGTGGCCTCGGCCGAGCTGACACTGGCCTTGCCGCCGGCGAGCTTCGCCTCTACGTCCAAGCTCGCCCTGCTCCCGCTCCCGAGCTGGGTGATCGTCGCGCCACCGAAGCCGAGCGGCGCCAGCGCGCTCTGGGCCTGGGCCACGGTGACACCCGGTGCCGGGACCTCCCACGAGGTGCCCCCCACGAACTCGATGCTGTAGTTGAGGCCCTTTACTCCGAGCGAGATCAAGCCGGCGGCGATCACGACCGAGGAGGCCGCGAACCACCATCTTCGCCTGCGGACGAAGTCGAAACGGGTCTGTCCGTGGTACAGCCGCAGGAGTGCTCCGGCCCTGTGTTGCACCACGCCGCCCAGCTCGATCGAGGCGGTGGTCATAGTCCGGCCTCCGAGGGCACGGCCAGGCCTCTGGCAACCCCGAAGATCCGGGCATCGGTGAAGATCCGGTTGCGGCCGAGGAGGATCACCAGCGGACGCGTGAAGGTGTAGGCGGTCAGCACGTCGACGAGGGTGGACAGCCCCAGCATGAACGCGAAGCCCCGGACTGCGCCGATGGACAGGATCCAGAGCACCAGTGCCCCGAGGAAGGACACCGCGTCGGCGGAGACGATCGTGCGGTAGGCGCTCTTGAAGCCCCTGTCAACCGACGACCGGATCGACCGGCCCGCACGCACTTCGTCCTTTAATCGCTCGAAATAGACGACATAGGAGTCGACAGTGATCCCGACCGAGACGATCAGACCCGTCATGCCCGAAAGGTCAAGGGTGAGGCCGGCCGACGTCGCTCCGAGCAGGCAGATGATCGCGTAGATGAGCGCGCCGGTGCTCACAAGGCCGAGCACCACCACCACACCGAGGGCCCGGTAGTAGAAGATCGTGTAGCCCATCACGAGCAGCAGCCCGAGCAGGCCGGCGAGCAGGCCGGCCTGCAGCGACCTCTTCCCGAGCGTCGGCGACACGGTGGTGTAGGTCGAGGTGCTGAGCGCGATCGGGATCTGGCCGTACTTGAGGATGAGGGCGAGCCCCTTTGCCTGCGTCTGGGTGAAGTCGCCGGAGATCTGACCTGAACCGCCGAAGGACTGCGCTTCGATCAGCGGTGCGGACTCCACCAGACCGCCTAGGTCGATCGCCAGCGGCAGGTGGTAGTTGGCCTTGGCGATCGTGTCGAAGAAGGCCGAGTACTGCGACTTGATCCCGAAACTCACGACCCAGCCCTCGGTCGTGGAGTACTCCGCACTGGCCGAGGCGAGGATCTCGCCGGTCGCCGGAACCGTCCCGTCGTAGGGCGTGGGGCCGAGCTCGTATCGCGGTACGCCGGTAGCCGTTACGTTGGTCGGGAGAAGGACGGTCCTCCAAGCCTTGTCCTGGCCCGGGCGTGTCGAGGGCACCGAGGTCAGGGCGGGGTCGGGCCCAGGGCCCGGGTTGTACGCCCCAGCATTGCTCGTGGCGGCGACATAGGTTGCGATCGTGAAGCGGTAAGCGCCGCACGCAGGCGGCTTTGTGTAGGCCGCGGCCTTGGTCTTCTTCTTGGTCTTAGGCGGTGCCGTGGTCGTGGTCGTGGCCTTCTTGGGCACCGTCGTCGTGGTGGTCGTCTTTCCCTTGGAGCTGGCGGGCGTGTACGCGTTCGCCGCGCAGAGCACCGGACGGAAGGACAGCTGGGCCGTGTTGCCGATCGTGTTCATGACCGAGGAGAAGTTCTTCACTCCCGGGAGCTGGACGACGATGTTGCTGCCCTGCGTCCCGATGTTGGGGTTGCCGAAACCGAGCGCGTTTGCACGCTGCTGCATGATGCCGACGACAGTTTGGAGCTGCGCGGGCGTCGCCTTCTGGGCAGGCGTGAAGACAACCGATAGGCCGCCCTCGAGGTCGAGCCCGAGCTTGGGGGACCAGCCCGCGACGATCACGCCGCCAAGTGCCCCGAAACATATGAGGCAGACGAGAACCACGCTTAAGAGCAGGTCCCTTCTCAACGGCCGCTGCCTCCGTTCGAGTTGCCGCCCGGATGGCGCCCGTCGGCGTCGTCACCCGGATCGGTCGTCTCACCCGTCTCGAGAGGCGCCACCGAGTAGGGGTCGTGGCCGGCGTCGTCAACCAGGTCCTCGTGATGGCGCTCGTCGAACGAGGAGTCGCTTGAGTAGTCGTGATCGCCGCCCACGGCTTCGTCGACGCGCTGGCTCACCGCGGCGCGGACGACCTCGATGACCGTCCCGGGGGCGATCTCGATCCTCGCGCGGTCGCCCACGAACCCTTCGACGCGGCCGATGATGCCCGAGGAGAGCATCACCTTGTCCCCGACCGAGACCTGCTTTCCGAGCTGGAGCTGGCGCTGTCGGCGCTGGCGCTGGGGCCGGATCAGGAACATGTAGCCGACGCCGAACAGCAAGACGAAGAAGATCAGCGTGGTGGTGCCACTGGTGGACTTCTTCGTTGCGGCCAGAAGTGGGCCCACCAGGGGCGCCACGGTGTGGATACTGGAGAAGGCGAGGACGTGGACAGGAAGCATGCGAGGCCTATCGCTCAAGGAATGATGCGACCCGCCACCTTAGTCCTCCAATCAGGGCTCCTCCGTGCAAGCGTCCTCATCGCCGTCTGGGACGAACAGCGCGTCTTGGATCGCGCCGCCCCTGGCGCCTCCGCGCGGCGAGGTCGCCTGCGAGTAATCGGGGTCACCAAGCGACAGCGCGCTCGACAGTTGCGGGGGGATCTCGAGGCCAAGATGGTCGTAGGCACCAGGTGCGGCGACCCTCCCGCGGGGCGTGCGCATGATGAGCCCGGCTTGCAGGAGGAACGGCTCGTAGACGTCCTCGACCGTCTCTGGTTCCTCGCCGACGCTCACGGCGAGCGTCGAGAGGCCGACCGGCCGACTGGCAAAGCGGATGCAGAGGGTCTCGAGGATTCTCCGGTCGAGGCTGTCCAGCCCGAGCTCGTCCACGCCGAACAGGGTCAGACCCTCGCGCGCCGTGTCCTCGGTGATCACACCCTCTCCACGGACTTCCACGAAGTCCCGCACCCGGCGGAGCAGGCGGATCGCCAGGCGCGGCGTGCCGCGCGATCGACGCGCGATCTCGGCTGCGCCTTCGGGCGTCAGCTCGACCCCGAACAGCACCCCAGTGCGACGAACGATGGTCTCAAGCTCGGCCTCGCTGTACAGCTCGAGGCGCGCCACGATGCCGAAGCGGTCCCGCAGCGGCCCGGTGATCAGGCCAGTACGGGTTGTCGCGCCCACGAGGGTGAACTTGGGCAGGTCGAGCCGGATCGAACGCGCAGTAGGCCCGCGCCCGAGGACGATGTCGAGCTTGAAGTCCTCCATCGCCGGGTAGAGCAGCTCCTCGACCGCCCGGGCCATGCGGTGGATCTCGTCTATGAAGAGCACGTCGCCGGGCTGAAGGTCGGTCAAGATGGCGGCGACGTCGCCGCTTCGCACGAGTGCGGGCCCCGAGGTGATGCGCAGTCCCGCCCCCATCTCGCAAGCCATGATGCCCGCCAGCGTGGTCTTGCCAAGGCCCGGCGGCCCGGCGAACAGGACATGGTCGACCGGTTGGCTCCGACGCCGAGCAGCCTCGAGGATGATCTCGAGCTTCTCGCGCAACAGCTGCTGGCCGACGAACTCGGCGAGCCGCTTCGGCCGTATCCCGACCTCGAACGCGCTGTCGGTGTCGAGCGACCTGGCGTCGAGCCCGAGCTCTGTCACGTCCTCGGCGGCGGGAGGATCGGCACTCGCGAGTATCTCCCGGCGAGGGCTCATCGGCGGGTCACCTCCGGGGCGCCAGGTTCCGCAGTGCCAGGCGCAACAGCTCCTCGAGAGTTCCCTCTTCAGGCAGCGCGCGGATGGCCGCTCTCACCTCGTCGGGCGAGTAGCCGAGCTGGGCAAGTGCCTCGCCGACCTCGGCGGGCACAGAAGGCGGTCGGTTGGGCTGGTATGGGCCGGTCCCCAGCACAGCGTTGGCGCTGAGATAGTCAAAGCGCGCCTGCAGCTCGAGGAGCAGGCGCGCCGCGGTCTTCAGTCCGACGCCGGGAACGAGCTTCAGAGCTTCGACGTCCCCGGTTGCGATCACCTGGGCGAGCTCCGCCGGATCGTGGATGCTCAAGATCGCAAGGGCGAGGCCAGGACCAACGCCGTGGGCCCCCAAGAGCAGCTCGAAGGCCGTCCGCTCCTCGGCCGTCGTGAACCCGTACAGGGTGATGGCACTCTCTCGCACGTGTGTGTGCACAGCAAAGGTGGCCTCCTGCCCAAGCTGCAGCGAAGCCGCTGTCCTCGGGGCGACGAGCAGGCGGTAGCCCACACCGCCAACGTCCACGACAAGGTCGATGGCCGTCTCCCCCGTCGGGCGACGCTCGGTCACAAGGCCGCGCAACGACGCGATCACCTTCGTGCCACCTGCGTCGCCCGGCCGGTCGGTTCCGGACGGGCAAGACGCGCCCAAGGCGCCGTGCTGAGGTGGCAGAGGGCGAGAGCAAGCGCGTCGGCAGCATCGGCCGGCTTGGGCACCTCGTCGAGACCGAGCAGGCGTGCGACCATTCGTTGCACTTGGTCCTTGGTCGCCGCGCCGAAGCCGGTCACCGCGAGCTTGACCTCGTTCGAGGTGTACTCCACCACCTCGCAGCCCAGCTCAACCGCGGTCAACAACGCGACGCCGCTGGCCTGTCCGACCGACATCGCAGTTCTGGCGTTGGTCTGGAAGAAGACGCGCTCGACGACGACGACGTCAGGGTGAAGCCCCTCGACAAGATTGTGCAGCTCCGCACGAAGGGTCGCGAGCCGACAGGGCACGGACTCACCGAGGTCGGTGGTGATCACGCCAGCGGCGACGGCGTGGGTGCGTCCGCCGTCAGACCTCACGCAGCCGTAGCCGCACCTGGACAGTCCGGGATCGATGCCGAGAACAAACACTCGTTCGATCGTAACCTCCGCGACAGCTGACCCGGGGGACCGTACGTGGGCGGCTCAGAGCTCGACGCGCTCCAGTATCTCGTCGGGGATGTCGAAGTTCGCCCACACGCTTTGCACATCGTCGTGTTCCTCGAGCAACTCGATGAGCTTCAGCACCCGCTTCGCGGCCGATTCGTCGGCGACCTCGACCCGCGTGGTCGGCACCATCTCAAGATCCGCCGAGTCGACGGCGATCGAGGCCGCTTCCAGAGCGCTGTGCAGCCCCGCAAGGTCCGCGGGCGCGCTCGTGACCATCCACTCGTCGCCCTCGTCGCGCAGGTCCTCCCCACCCGCGTCGAGCGCGGCAACCATGAGCTCGTCCTCCCCGACGGACTTCGGGACCATCACGACACCCTTGCGCTCGAACTGCCAGGACACCGCGCCCGGCTCAGCCATCGAGCCGCCGCTGCGCGAGAACATGGACCGAACCTCTGACCCGGCCCTATTGCGGTTGTCGGTGAGGCACTCGACGATGAGCGCGACACCGAAGGGGGCGTAACCCTCGTAGGTGACCGCTTCATAGCGAACGCCTTCGAGCTCGCCGGTGCCACGTTTGATGGCGCGCTCGATCGTGTCGAGAGGGACGGACGCGTCCCGAGCCTTGGTGAACATCGTACGGAGAGTCGAGTTCGCCGTCATGTCACCGCCGCCCTCGCGGGCAGCGACCTCGACCTGGCGGATCAACTTGGCGAACAGCTTCCCCCGGGCCTTGTCGACGGCACCCTTGCGATGCTTGGTGGTTGCCCACTTGGAATGGCCCGACATCGCCTCAGCCTCCCTCGATGGCTAGCGAGAAGCACTCGTGCAACCGGAGGTCCCCCACGAGCTCAGCGTGGAACGCCGCCACAGTGACGCAGTCGTCTCTCGAGACCACCGGCCCGGACCAGGTGGAGCTCACCGCTCGACGCGTCCCTGGTACACGCTACGATTCGACCACGGTTGGGCCGGGTGTGCCAGTCCCAGCTTCGAGCCCACGCTCACTGGCCGACCGTTCACAGTTCCCGCAAGACAGCGACACGTTCTGCGAGATCAAGGACCCCGGGCCCTTCCGGCTCCTCCGGTCGGCGCTCGAAGGGCGCCAGCCAGAGTCGCGAAGTTGACTCCGCGACGCTGCGCGGGAGGCAGGACGGCCTGCGGATCGGGGCGCCGTCGATCTTCTCGAGGGCAGAGATAAGGCCTGGCGGATAACGCGTGACTGCTACGGCAGCCAGATCGGCGAACGGCTCACGGCCGTTGCCGGCAACCCTGTCGGCAATTCTGGCGAAGGTCGGGATATAACGTCTGAGCGGGTCGAAAGCAAGCACGGCGATGGCACCCGAGACGGTGTCGCCACGCTTTATGTGCGCGAGCTCATGTGCGAGCACGGCCTCGAGCTCGATCCTGTCCAAGAGCAAGACGAGCCCACTGGTGATGAACACGACCCCGCGGTCGGGCGAGCGGCCCACCGAGATGGCGTTGGGCGCCGGGTCGTCGAGAACTCGGATCTCTGCGCCCGGCAGGCCGAACACGGCGAACAATCCCTCCGCGACGTCGACGAGACGGGCGGCCTCGGTCGCGCTGAGGATGTTCGGCCGACGTTCGGCGGTGACCACAGTGCCACCGAGCTGCCGCGCCAGGACACCGGCCGAACGTACCCACATCAACGACGACACGAGCGCGATCGCGCAGGCGATCGCGGCCCCGGCGATCAAGAAGGCGACCGAGACAACTCCGAGCAGGACAAGCACGACCGCGACAAACAGCGGTGCCATGAGGGCGGCCGCGGCCCGTCGCCGGCTCGCACGAGCCGCGTGACGCCAGGCCGCATCGCGGCGACGGGCGGCTGCGGCGAGCACGGCCCTCGAGGCCTCGTAAGCGGCCTGATGTGCCTCGGCGGCTCGGCGTGCCCTCCCGTCGCCGTTGGAGCCATGGCGCTGCCATCGCGCTCGGTCCCTGGCCGCTGGAGTCATTGCCTGAGGCTACCCGGAGCGGGCGGCACGCCCTAGCCGCGCGTAGGCGTCTCGGTACGAGTCGGCGATGGCCCCCATGTCGCACTGGGCCGCGCGCCGGTGTCCCTTGTCGCGGAGAGCCTGCCGTTCGGCATCGTCGAAAAGGACGGTGCGGACGGCTTCGGCGAGCGCGACGCAGTCACCTGGCGGTACGAGGCGAGCTGCTCCCGCGGCCGCGAGTTGATAGCCGGGCAGGTTCGACGCGACGACCGCGGTCCCTGCCGCCATCGCCTCGAGCAGCACCACGCCGAAGGACTCACCTCCGAGCGAGGGCGCGACAAGCACCTGGGCGCCCGCCAGGCGTGCAGCTCTCTCTTCGTCGTCGACAGGCCCGAGCCATGCGATGCGTGCGTCCGAGCCGAACCGGCGTCGCAGTCGCCCGGTCTCAGGGCCGTCTCCCAGCACCCATAGCTGGGTGGAGGACGGCAGGAGCCCGAAGGCCTCGAGCAGCACCGCCAGCCCCTTGCGGGGTTCGTGGCGGCCGACGAAAAGGACCGTCGGAGCGGTTGTCGGCCACGGGTCGACCGAGGCGAAGCTCCGCACCTCCACGCCGTTGGGGATGATCCCGACCCGGTTCGACAGGTGCCCGACGCATGCCTGAGCAGTGGAGCTGGCCTCTTCCGACACGGCGAAGGCTGCATCGATCCGACCTGACCATGCCCCGACGATGTGCCCGTAGGCTCGATAGAGCAGGTCAGCCCCGGAGCGATGGAAGGTGCCCACGATCGGGCGCGGTCCGGACACCACCGCTGCGAGAGACGGACCGGGGACGAGCGGCTCGTGAACGTGGACTATCTCAGGCTCGAAGGCGCGCAGGGCACAGACCGTGCGCGACATCGTCGCCGGCCACGGTGAAACCGGCGCCCGCGAGCCGTTCACCGAGATCGGCGTGCCGGCCCCCACTTTGATGAAGACCGCTCCCTTCAGGGCAGCGGAATCGAGCTTGCCGGGAATGCCTGCTCGTTCTGCAGGGGCCACGACGGCCACCTCGTCACCTCGCGACCGCAGCGCCCTCGCGAGGCCGAGCACCTGGGTCTGCACACCACCGGGCATTGTGCAGCTGTAGGGGCACACGAGCGCGATCCGCATCGGCCGCGAGGCTATCGGCAGTGACCGCGCCCGAACCGAGGACATTGCGCGATCGGCTTTGCGGGCGGGCGCTTGGGCTCGTTCGGCCGTTCAGTTTGCTACCTTTCGCCACTGTGTTGCGGACACCTCCCGGACTACGGGTCGCTTCGCGCGTAGTCGGTCCGGCCCGCAACCGGTTGACTGTGCAAGTATCCGAGCCGTGGCGTTCCGTGCCGAGAAGAGGCTTCTGAAACACGCGCTGAGCCCCGGTGAGAACATCCTCGCCGGCGACATTCTTGGTGGTATCAGGGAGCTGCCGGAGCTTTCCAGGCCACCGGTCATCGTTGTGACTGACATGGGCATCTATCTGATTCTCTCGGGAGCAGAGAGTGAGGTTCGCTCGATCTGCTTTGACGAGCTCGCGGACGTCCGTCGCAGGACCACTCCCTCCGGGCGGGAGCTACAACTGATCTTTGGCGATGGCGACGCTTCGACGGCGTTGACGTGCGTGTTCCACCCCCGGGATCGACGGGAATTGACGGGTGATCTGATTACCAGGCGATTTTTCGGACATGTCGTCAAAGACACGACCGTCGAGTTTCCCGATTCAGGAGGCGGAGTGCCCCGATGACCACTTTCGCCGGTCCCGCCTGGGCCTCCGGTTTCCGTGCCAAGCCCGGAGTCGAGCCCTGCCGCGTGGCATGCGAAGACGGCCTCGGTCTCAACGAAGATGCATCGGTAGTCGCCTGGCGCGTCGTCCGGTGGTCTTGCCTTGGGTTTCCATCCCCAGCAGGCGAGCACCAAAGCGCGTGTAGGCCGACGAAGGCCGAGAGGCTGAGCTGAACAGGCTGAGGTACGGACCCGAAGTAACAGCGGTACGGGACTGGTGCCTCGACTGTGACCACCTGTGCCGCTTCGGCACACCGCGCGCTAAGCCCCCGCCCCTCTGAGCCGGTTGCGTTCCCGCGCCGAGGTCCCGCCCCACACAGCGTCGGCGTCGACCGTCATGGCGTAGTCGAGGCATTCGGCCCTGACGGCGCACCGCGCGCAAACTTCCCAGGCTGGCTCGGGCGACTCGCCAGGGCATGGAAAGAGGTTGATCTCTGAGCCCATCCCACGACAGGCCGTGCCCCGCGTCCACGCCGGCATGGTGACGAACTCCTCGAGGGTCGGCGGGTCCAGATCCGAGAGCAGCGCGTGGTACCAAGCATGCTCAGCCGCGGCTCGCAGTTCGTCCTCGATGAGCGTCACGCTCGGAACCGCTCCCGGATGAGCCGATCGAGCGCCAGGCCGTGACCGTGCGCCTCAACGAGCTCGGCCTCGGCCTCCGAGCGGCCGGCGACTCGCGCGGCGCGGTCGCGGGCGCAGAAGGGGATAAGCAGGCGCACAGCCTCTCTTGCCCTTGCTGCAAGCCTCTCCGCGTCGGCCACCGTGGCGACGATTCCGCTCGAGGGTCGCGATTCCGTCGACCTAGAAAAGCCCAGGTCGCAGCTTGGTTCTAAGGCCCTGAAATGTTCGGTGAAGGTGTTGGCACTCGCCTATTTGCGCCCGTCGCAACTTTCCGTCTCTAGCTTCGCCGACGGCGACGCTCTGAGCACCTCCGCCAGTTCGTTGAGCCCGTCGCCAGCGGCTACCAGGGCGTCGTTGAATTCAGTCTGCCCTTTCCGATGCCCACGCCCGCTCCGCGTCGGCAAGAGCTGTGAGACGGCAATGAGGCGGTTTGCGGCATCGGCGCTCGATTGCACGAGTTCCTCCGGAGCGACGATCCGGAGGCGCATGAAGAGGACAAGCAGTTGGCGAGAATCCTCGGCGAGATCGCGCCAGCCACGCCCCGCCGCCGAGAGGCTCCACATAGGACCCAAGAAGGCCCGCGATTGGGAGCCGCCTTGGATGAGAGCAATGTCTTGGAATAGACGAACGCCGCAGCTGAGGTACTCGACTCCAAGTTCGAACGCCTTGCGATCGACGCCGAGAACTGGCGTCTTGCGGTGTCGGTTCGGCCAGTTTGTGAATATGCTCGACAAGGGCTGAAGATCTTCGACCGGGCCCATCATGTCTACTTGAGCCCGAAGATCCGCAGAAACCGCCCCGCGGCCCCCATCGACTTGCTGTACGTCTTCCGCCTCGCCACGCGCCTCGCGTAGGCGCCCGGACCACGAGAGGCGGCGCGGGCGTTGTTGCTGAGGCGGGCGGCCCGGTAGAGGTTGCTCGTGAGCGAGCGCTTACGTGGCATCTGTGCCCCCTTGAGCTTGCGACTGTCATGCTTCGCCTGCTGCTCGACAGCATCGCGCTTTCAGATGCGGCCCGCTGCCTTCGGGTGCCGGGCCGTTACGTGTCCAGGGGCACGCAAAGTGCCGCGATTGCACGGCTGTGGTGCCCGTAGGGGTTGCAACCAGTTGATACACCCCTACGAAAGAATCATCGTTCGTGAACCTTGGTGAGTGGGCGAGGCAACAGGACATCCATCCGCAGACCGCCTATCGGTGGTTCCGGACCAGCACGCTCCCGGTCCCGGCGCGCAAGATGGGCAAGCTCATCCTGGTCGGTGACCTCGAGGCCGGGCGGGTGAGCAGCCGCCTCACCGCCGTCTACGCACGGGTGTCCCCGGCCGACCAGCGCGACGACCTCGACCGCCAAGTGGCTCGCGTGTGCAGCTGGGCTGTCGCGAAGGGCTTTTCGATCGACCGCGCGGTCACCGAGGTCGGTTCCGGGCTGAACGGCAAGCGTCGAAAGTCTCCTGGGCTTGTCTCGGACCCGAAGGTGACGACGATCCTGGTCGGGCACCGTGATCGCTTCGCCAGGTTCGGCTCCGAGTACCTCGCCGCGTCTTTGCAGGCGAGCGGCCTGAAGACGACGGGTCTGCGTCACGGCACCAGGTACCACGAGCTCCGGCACTACCACGCGTCCCTCCTGATCCGCCGCGGCGAGAACGTGAAGACAGTTCAGGCCCGTCTCGGCCATGCCTCGGCCGTCGAAACGCTCAACACATACGCGCATCTGTGGCCAGACTCCGAAGACCGCACGCGGACGGCGATCGACGACGTGCTCGGGTCGGCAACGCGTGCCGAGGCCGGGAGAGCCGTCTCGTGAGCCTCAGCGAGGCGGAGGTCCGAGCCCTGGGCGCCCACCTCAACTACCACGTCAAGATGATGGCCGAGCTCTTCGCCTGGACCTGTGGCTCCACGAGACCGGGCCGGCCGTGCTCGAGAATGCTTGCCTCGAGGCGACGCTTGTTCACATGCGGCTACTGATCGAGTTTGTCGCCGGCGCAAAGACCCGGACGACCCGCGGATGCGGCGCTGGAGTCCCGAGGACATCAAGCCGGCGCACCTCGTGCCCAACTGGCCCGGACTGCCTGACGGCCGGCTCGACAGCGACCACGAGCTCGCGGACCAGTACGTTGCCCATCTTTCACTGATCCGAGCTCAGACGATCGCGGCGCTCGGCTGGTCACTCGGGCGGATGGTCAACGAGGCCCTGTTCACGCTCGAGCGTTTCACTGAGGCGGTCGAAAGTTCCGCGAATCCTGCCGGTGCGATCTTGCGCGTTGGCTTGAGCGAGGCTGCTCAGCTCAAGACACGGCCGAGTAGAACCTGACCGGGAACCGATCCCGCCTGACTTCGCTGCCGGTCTCGTCTCGCGGACATTTCGCGGACATTGGGCTCTGGCCGTATCTGAAAGCCCTGTTCAACCGTATAGCTCTCGGTCTGACGGCCAGTTTGGCTGGAACAGGTGCCACTGTTCTGGTGCCAGCCCGATCAGGTCCTCCAGACCACGCGCCATCTCCTCGGTGAGGCGCTGGAGGTCCTGACGCAGCCTGCCGCTGCGTGTCGAGTCGAGCGGGGGCTGCAATACAGCGTGGTACAGGCCACGCGGCCGCTGATAGATGGCGCAGGTCATCAAGGGTGCGCCTGATCGCAGGGCGAGCAGCGCCGGGCCTGCGGGCAGCGTCGTCTTCTCACCGAAGAGCTCCACCTCTACGCCGTTGCCGACAAGGTCTCGGTCCGCCAACAGTCCGACGACGCGGCCCGCCCGCAGCGTGTCCAGGAGCCGGACGGTCGTGTCGGGCCCGGGTGGCAACACGGTGAGCCCGAGCGCTGCGCGCTGTGACGTGAACCAGTCGAACAGCTCGGGAGGTTCCAGCAGTTCGCCAACAGTGGTCATGGGATATCCCTGTTGGGCGAGCCAACGGCCCCCGTACTCCCAGGAGCCGACATGGGGAAGCGCGATCACCACACCGCGGCCTCTCGCCATTTCCACACGGAAGCGCTCGAAACCCTCGATGCTGAAGGTCGACTCGATCTGGTCCGACCTCAGTGTCACGATCCGTGCAGACTCCACCCAGTAGTGCGCGTAGGAGGAGAACGCCTTCGTGACGAGCCGGACCACGGTCGCCTCGTCGACCGCGGGCCCGAGCACTCGCCGCAGGTTGGCGCGCACGAGCGGCCGCTTGTCGCGCCACAGCTCCGAAATCGTGAAGCCGGCGGCGCTCGCGAGGCCACTGGCAACCGGACGCGGAATGACTTGCAACATCGCCGCGATGCCCCGATAGGTGAGGTAACGAGCCCATTGGTTCGGCGCCGTCACCGGCCGGCCACCTGTTCCCGACCGAATTGGTGAACTGTGGTCAGCTGCCGGTCCCGGGGCGCCGTCGCCGCGACGATCGCACGGCGAGGCTGCGGCTCTCGGCCCGGGGACCGACACGGCGTGCACCGGAGCGCTCACTGGCAAGGACACGACGCAGCCTCACCCCGAGCGGCTCGGTACGGCGTCGGGCTCGCACGCGGCTCGGCATGGTCGCACGCCGCCTTGTGCCGTTAGCACGCGGCTGCCGCCACGATTGCCAGCGCGATTCGACACGCCCGCGCCGCCACGGTCCACGCACGGCCTTGGAGCTGGAGCTCTGCAGGCTCGCCTGGCGCCAGACCTTGACAAAACGCTGCACTGCGGTGAACACCGACAGCGCTAGCAGCAGGCCGAGCAAGGGGACCAGGATCACATGGATCAGCAGTGCGATGCCGAGCAGGATGAGCCGCTCGGCCCGTTCCATGAGGCCGCCCTTGGCGTCGTAACCGAGGGACTCCGCCTTCGCACGCTCGTAGGAGATCACCGCGCTTACGCCGAGGATGGCGAAGGGCAACAGCGCCAGTCTGGGCTGGCTGCCCGAGGCGAGGTACCAGGCCACGCCGCCAAAGATGAGGGTGTCGGCCACCCGGTCGGCGACCGAGTCGAAGAACGCGCCCTTCTTGGAAGCCGTGCCCGCAGCCTTCGCGACAACGCCATCGAGGGTGTCCATGAGGCCGCCGACGGTGAGAAGCACCACGCTGAGCCACAAGTGCCCGAGGCCGATGGTGACACCGGTGACGCCCGCGAGAACAATGCCTACGACGGTGACCTGGTTCGCGCTGACGCCGAGTCGCACGAGGCGGTTGCCCACCCCGAAGCCCGTACGGACCCCACGCCCGGGTGACCGCTGCGCTACCCCGCCTGTCGTGCTCGGCTCAGGGGTCTGCGCGGTCTGGTCCTCAACGGGAACTTCCTCGTTGCCGCTCGCCGTTGACTGGCCCCGGTGGCCGTCGATCATCACGCTCCTGTCTGGCACTGCTGCAGTCGAAAATGTCCGTCACGCAAGCCCACGCGACTTTCACCCTCTCTCGATGAGGATACCAGAGGCACCCGCCGATCCTCCGGGCTCCTCCTCCGGCGCACGCGACCGATAGGCTCCCAACCTGTCCGGAGAGCTTGTCGACCAGCCAGCCACGGTGAAGCCGGTCGCGGGAAGTGAGGTACCCACGTGAACACAGTGCCGTCCGCGAAAATCCGCAACGTCGCGCTCATCGGCCATGGCGGCGCCGGCAAGACAACGCTCGCCGAAGCGCTTCTGGTAGCCGGGGGCGTGCTGTCCCGACCGGGACGGACAGAGGACGGGACGACGGTCTGCGATTTCGAGCCCGAAGAGGTGAAGAGGCGGATATCGGTCTCGTTGGCACTGGCTCCGTTTCTTTTCGAGGACTGCAAGATCAATGTCATCGACACCCCGGGATATGCCGACTTCATCGCCGAGGTCGAGGCGGGCCTGTCGGTCGCCGACCTCGCCGTGCTCGTGGTCAGTGCCGTCGAGGGCGTCGAGGTTCAGTCGGAGGAGACCTGGCGGCTTGCGACTGATCTAGGCATCCCCAGGCTCGTGTTCGTCAACAAGCTCGACCGCGAACGCGCCGACTTCGAGAGGACACTGGACCAGCTCCGCGAGCGTTTCGGCTCAGGCATCGCGCCATTGGAGCTGCCCATCGGCCGCGAAGCGGAGTTCAACGGGATCGCGGACCTCCTCACCGACTCCGCCATCACCTACAGCACGGCCAAGCCCACGACCGGGCCCATCCCCGAGAACATGTCCGAGCTTCAGCAGCGTGTCCGGGAGGCCCTGATCGAAGGGATCGTCGTCGGTGACGACGAGATGATGGAGCGGTACCTCGAAGGCGAGGTGCCCTCCGCCGAGGAACTGGAAGCCACGCTCGCGAACGGCGTCGCCTCCGCGAGCGTGTTCCCCGTCGTGTGCGGATCGGCCCTCACCGGCGTGGGCGTCGACCGCCTGGCCTCTCTGATCTGCGAGATCGGGCCGAGCCCGCTCGCCCGCCGGTCGTTCACGGTACAGGCGGGGAGCAACACCATACAGCTCCCACGCGATCCCGACGGGCCGCCTCTGGCCCGGGTCTTCAAGACGATCGCCGACCCCTTTGTCGGACGGATCTCCCTCATGAACGTGCTCTCCGGAACGCTCCGGCCCGACATGACCCTCTATGACAGCCGCAGTCATTCCGAGGAGAAGTTGCACGCTCTCCAGGTAATGCGCGGTAAGGAGACCCAGCCCACCTCGGCCGCGCCAGCCGGCGACATCGTCGCCGTCGCGAAGTTGAGCGGCGTGCTGACCGGCGACACCTTGGCACCCAAGAACCAGCCGGTGGTTGCCGAAGGACCCAGGCTCCGCACCGCCGTGCTGTCGATCGCGGTGCACCCGAAGGCGAAAGGCGACGATGACAAGCTCATGACGGCGATCCACCGACTGCAGGAGGAGGACACTGCGCTCCTGGTCCGCCGGGACGACGAGACACACCAGACGGTGCTGTCCGGCATGGGCGACACGCACCTGCAGATCGTGTGCGAGAAGCTCAGCCGCAAATTCGGCGTGGCTGTCGAGACCGAGCCTGTCCAGGTTCCCTACCGGGAGACGATCACCAAGTCCGCCGAGGCCGAGGGCAAGTACAAGAAACAGACCGGGGGCCACGGCCAGTTCGGCGTCGCCAACCTACGCGTCGAGCCGCTCGAGCGCGGCGAGGGCTTCGCCTTCGTGGACGCGATCGTCGGGGGTGCGATCCCCCGACAGTTCATCCCCGCCGTGGAGAAGGGCGTGCAGGAAGCGATGACCACGGGGGGCCACTTCGGCTACCCAGTCGTTGACGTCCGGGTGACCTGCTACGACGGCAAGTACCACACGGTGGACTCCTCGGAGATGAGCTTCAAGATGGCGGCGTCGCTCGGCTTCAAGGAGGCTCTGGCCGCTGCCGGCCCGGTGATACTGGAACCTGTCTCCAGGCTCGAGGTCACGGTGCCTGCCGCCTATCAGGGCGACATCCTCGGTGACCTGAACTCGCGCAGGGGCCGGGTGCTCGGCACCGAGGCCGGAGAGCGCGGTGAACAGGTCGTGATCGCGTTGGTGCCGGCGTCGGAGATCCAGCGTTACGCCACCGACCTCCGGTCGCTCACCGGAGGCCGGGGTCGTTTCGCCGTGCGCCACGACCATCACGAGGTCGTGCCGGCGCCGATCGCAGACAGGCTCGCCAAGCAGGCTGCCGAGACATAGCCCTCAGACAGGCAGTGAGCTCCAGGCCGCAGCGACCTCCCGGTTCCCTGTCAGCTCGAGCCCATCGAGAGGCCTACGGTTCCACGAGTACAGGTAGAGGTCTGACGCCGGGCCGACAAGGACGGCGTCGGCAGGTCCCCTGCCCTCGCGCCAGCGAAGCCTGCCACCGGCCACCTCGAGCGTCCAAGCTGCCGCGTGGTCCGCGCAGGCCAGGCACAGCACGCCACCGAGCGAGGCGTCCGGCGCCCCGGGCACGTCGGTCGCGAGGTGGACACAGATCCGCTCCTCGATCCCGTCGACGGCGAGATCCCGGTCGACCGGTGTCGTCGAACCGACCGAGAGCTCTGTGTCGTAACGGTGCACCGCCGACTCCAGTGCCATGCGCCTGCAGACCCACTCAGCGGTGAGATCCGCGCCCGACCAATTCCAGCAAGGTTCTTGAGGATCGCGATCGCCGAGCGTCAGATGGAGATCGGCCCAAGCGTGTTCGAACCAGGCCATCAGGTCGACCGCGGCGGGCGCGCCTTGTGACGCCGGCTCGGCCCGGGCATCGGGGGACGCCAGCTCGAGCTGGGTGCGCCAGAACCTGAACACATCGCCCAGATGCACTACCAGGTCGGAGAGGCACCATCCCGGGCAAGTGGGAACCGGGGCCGCGAGAGCCTCGCCGGGCGAGTCCGCGATGAGCTCGCACTCGCGCTTGAGGGCCGCACGGTGCGATTCGTAGTCGAGGCGATGGCCGGGCACTGCCTCAATCCTTGCCGCTCACGGGCCCGCCCTGTTCGCGGCGATCTCGTCGCTGCGCGGACAGGCCCGGTGCCGCGGGGCTCGTCTCCAGGCCGCCGGGAGCGCGCCCGGTCACGCGCGCCGCGGCGGCACGAATCTCTCGCACGGTGCGCGGGGCGTCGGCGACTTCGATGACCACATAGCGAAAGCGCTCTCCCGAGCACTCGATGAGCACAGCGTTGCGACCGAGCCCGATCGACCAGAAGGACCAGCCGTCCAGCCCGTGGTAGATGCCGACTCGCCAGGCTCCCTGACCGTGTCGGCGCCATTGGTGAAGGCCGATCCTCACATGCGCGCGTACCGACGGGTCGTGACTGACCTGGGCGATCGAGGCGAGCGGGAACCTCAGCGTGGCCTTGGTGGCAAGGAGCCTGCGCCACCCGCTCAAGCGGACGACGACCTCATCCCCTTCTACGTTGCACTCTCCCCAGATCAGGGGCGCCCGGCGCTGGACGGACGGCGAACCGCTCACTTCCAGACGGCCCGTAGCTTCGCCCAACTGTCACCCAGGGCCTCGGGGAGGACGCGGACTGAGGCAACCGAGGTCATGAAGTTCGTGTCGCCGATCCATCGCGGGACGATGTGGACGTGCAGATGAGCAGGGATCCCCGCTCCCCCGGCGCGCCCGAGGTTCAGCCCGAGGTTCATGCCTTCGGGACGATAGGCGGCCTTCACCGCCGCCACGGCGTCGTGAACTCCAAGGGAGAGCTCGGCACTCTCCTCGGTCTCGAGCTCGGACAGGTCACTGACGTGCCGGGCCGGGAGCACCATCACATGGCCCGGGGAGTACGGATAGGCGTTGAGGAGCGCGACGGTGAGCCTGCCCGTCCACAGCACATGTCGCGCCTCGTCGGATTCCTCGGAGCGCACGATCCCGCAGAACACGCACACCGGCCCGGCCTCGCCTGCGGCCGCTGCGCCGGCGCTCGAGCCGGTCGCGGCGTCTCCATCCCCGAACGAGCTCACATAGCTCGACCGCCAACCTGCCCAGAGGTGCTCGAGGCTCATGGGGCTCCCGTGCCGGCAGTTCCGAATCCACTACCGACCGGTGGCGCCGCCTCGAGCCGCAGCTTGTCGACGAACGACTCGGTGCTGACACCGCGCTCGGGCTCGTCGGATCCCCGTGCGTTGACCCCGACCGTTCCCGCCGCCAGGTCAGAATCTCCGACAACGAGGACGTACGGCACCTTCTCCAGTTTGGCGCGGCGGATCCTCGCCCCGAGGGGCTCGCCCGCATCGTCGGCCTCCGCGCGCACCCCGGCTGCAGCAAGCAGTGCCCGAACCTGCTGCGCGTAGGCGGTGTGGTCGTCGCGCACGGGGAGGATCCGGACCTGCACGGGCGCGAGCCAGCTCGGCAAGGCCCCCGCGTAATGCTCGAGGAGGACGGCGAAGAACCGCTCCACCGACCCGAACAATGCCCTGTGGATCATGATCGGCTGGTGACGTGCGTTGTCCTGGCCGACGTACTCCATCTCGAAGCGCTGCGGCATCTGGAAGTCGACCTGGATCGTCGACATCTGCCAGGTCCTTCCGATCGCGTCGCGCACTTGGACAGAGATCTTCGGACCGTAAAAGGCGCCACCGCCGGGATCGAGCACGAGCTCGAGCTCCATCGCCAGCGCGGCCTGCCGCAGCGCCTCGGTCGCCTCCTCCCATTCGGATGCGGTACCGACCGCCTTCTCCTCGGGCATGGTCGACAACTCGAGGTAGAAGTCGTCGAGCCCGAAGTCACGGAGCAGATCGAGCACGAAGCCGAGCAACGATTGCAGCTCGGTCGCCATCTGGTCTCGAGTGCAGAAGATGTGCGCGTCGTCCATAGTCAGGCCGCGCACCCGGGTGAGCCCATGTATCACGCCCGACTTCTCGTAGCGGTAGACCGTGCCGAACTCGAACAGCCGCAGCGGCAGCTCACGGTAGGAGCGCTGGCGGCTCTTGTAGATGAGGATGTGGAACGGGCAGTTCATCGGCTTCAGGTAGTACTGATGCCCCTCGTCGAGCTCCATCGCGGGGAACATTCCCTCCGCGAACCACTGCAGGTGCCCCGAGGTCTCGAACAGCTCCGCCTTGGTGATGTGGGGCGTGTTCACGAACTGGTAGCCGGACTGTTCATGGCGGGAGCGCGAGTAGTCCTCCATCACCTTGCGGACGAGGCCGCCTTTAGGGTGGAACACAGCCAGTCCGGAGCCCAGCTCGGGCGGGAAGGAGAACAGGTCGAGCTCGGCACCCAGGCGGCGATGGTCACGGCGCTCGGCCTCCTCGAGACGGTGAAGATAGGCCTCGACCGCCTTGTCCGACTCCCACGCCGTGCCGTACACCCTCTGGAGCTGCGGCCTGTGCTCATCGCCGCGCCAATACGCCCCGGCCACCCGAGTCAGCTTGAAATGGCCGAGGTGAGCGGTCGAAGCCACATGCGGACCGCGGCACAGGTCGATGAACCCCGGACCGTTCCGGTAGGTGCTGACCGCGCCGGGGTTCCCGCCTGCTTCAGCCGCGAGCTCGTCATCGATCCCGACAGCGGCTTGTGCGACCCCCTCGATGATCTCGCGCTTGTACGGCTGGTCGGCGAATATCTCGAGGCCTTCCGCGATCGTGTGCTGCTCGCGCACGAACGGCTGGGACTCCTTGATGACCGCGTGCATCTCGGACTCGATCCGGGCCAGGTCGTCGTCGGAGAAGCGGGCACCATGCGGCAGGTCGAAGTCGTAGTAGAAACCGTCGGCAATAGCCGGTCCGATGGCGTAGCGCGCTCCCGGCCAGAGCCTGAGCACGGCTTGCGCCAGGACGTGGGCAGTCGAGTGCCGAAGCACGTTGCGGCCCTCATCGGTGTCGGAGGTGATGATGCGCACCCTCGCGTCGTCGACGAGAACCTCGGAGAGGTCGACCAAGACACCGTCGAGCTCCGCGGCAACCGCAGCGGCCGCAAGCCGGCGCCCGATCTGGGCAGCAAGATCCGCGATCGTCGTGCCGGCGGGGACAGCGCGTGTGGACCCGTCGGGCAGGAAGATCGTGACCTCGCTGGGCATCTGAACCACTCCTCGTGCTGGCGACCAGATCTTGCGCTCCAAGAAGCGCTCAGCCTACCGGGCCGCGGACGGTGTCTCGAGAGAACCGGGCCGAAGCCCCCGGTCTGGCTGTCGGCTCGGACGGCACCGGGAGGTCCCGTCGCCCGCGGGAAGCCTCATACGAAGACACCGAGCAGCGCGGCGGCCTCGCCCACGCCGCGTCCGCCCGCTGCCTGCTCATCGATGACTTCGATCGCGGCCGGGGTGTCCAAGTCGTCGTCGAGCCTCGCCCGCACGGCTTGGAGGCCGGCGCCACCCGAGCCCGCCGCCCGCCATCGATCGAGACGGTCCTCTGCCTCTTCGAGGATCGAGTCCTTCCACTCCCAGGCCAGCCGGTAGCTCCGGGAGAGCAAGGCCAAGCGGATCGCGGACGGGTCGTGGCCCTGCTCGAGCTGAGCATGGACGAAGACGAGATTGCCGAGTGACTTCGACATCTTCTGGCCATCCAAGCCCACCATGCCCACGTGCATCCAGTGCCGGACGAACAGCGAGCCGGTCGCCGCCTCGGACTGGGCGCACTCGCACTCGTGGTGCGGGAAGATGAGATCGGTCCCGCCGCCGTGCAGATCGATGGTCGTGCCGAGCTCGCGCATGGCCAGCGCCGAGCACTCGATGTGCCATCCCGGTCGGCCGGGGCCCCAGAGCGACTCCCAGGCAGGCTCCCCCGGGGCGGAGGGCTGCCAGAGCACAAAGTCCAGCGGGTCGCGTTTGAAGGGGTCCTCCGGCCGGCCCCCGTGCTCGCCGGCGAGGTGGATCATCTCCTCGCGCTCGAGATGGCTCACCTGGCCGAACCGCGGGAACGAGGACACGTCGAAGTACACCGCTCCGCCGGCCCGATATGCGTGGCCGGTATCGAGGACCATGCCGATGAAGCCGAGGATGTCGGGGATCGCCGAGGTCGCCCGCGGCTCGGAGTACGCCTGAAGCAACCCGAGTGCCTCCATGTCGGCCTGGAAACGGGCGATCTCCCCCGCCGCGAGGTCCAGATAGTGCACGCCCAGCTCGCGCGCCTTGCGCAGGATGTCGTCGTCGACGTCGGTTATGTTGCGCACGCACAGGGTTCGGTGGCCGAGGTCGCGCAAGCGCCGCTGTAGCACGTCGTAGGTGACATACACGGCAGCGTGGCCCAGGTGTGCCGAGTCATAGGGCGTTATCCCGCAGGTGTAGATCGTGACGACCTCGCCCGGTGTGAACGGGACAACCTGGCGACGAGCAGTGTCGTATAGCCGCATTACCGACAGCGCGTCATGGGCGGGGCGACGGGCCCTAGAGGCCTTCGGTGCGCAGGCCCGTGAGCCGGATGCTGGCGTGCGAGCGCGAGCGGACGTTGATGCCGATGAGCACGGCTGTGAACGCCTCGATCGCCGCTGCCGCCGACAACGTGCCCGCGTCGATCCCGCGACACCCTGGTATGCGGTCCACGAGGTCGATCGTGGCCTTGGTGGCCGCCGCGTGATCCGAGCAGACCAGGACGTCCGCGTCGAGGGACTTATCGAGGTCCGCGAGCCCGCGGGCCGGAAGATGATGGAACGCGCCCGAGACGAGAGCTCGCGGAGCCGCGCCTTGAACGGCCACGCACAAAGAACCACGGGCGGGCACGACCGCCTCGATGTCGTCGCCGACCTTGAACAGTGCGTTTGCCATCGAGACGACGACTTTGCCGTCCAGGTGGTGGGCCAGTGCGGCAACCGTCTGTGGCGCACCGTCCCAGGGCGTTGCGACCACGACAAGGTCCGCCTCACAGGCGACCTGGTTCGAGGACCCGTGCAGGTCGGGGACGCGCGCCCCCCATTTCTCACGAAGCCGGGCCGCGATCTCCTCGCCTCGCTCGGCCGAGCGCGAACCAATCGAGACCGACATGCCGACGGACGCCAGCCTGGCGGCAAGGGCCTTGCCCGCCGGACCCGTCCCTCCGAGAATTCCCACGTCCATGGTCCTAGCCTTTCACACCCGCAGACGCTGCCCCCAGGCCTTCGACGTCGGTGGCGTCATAGCGGGAGAATCTCGGCATGAGCCAAGCCACGAGGCCGACGCCCACGAGACAGCCCAGCCCTCCGGAGACCACCGAGATCTGCGGCGTCGAAACCGCCGCCACCGCGCCCGCCTCGAAGTCCCCAAGGCGCGGCCCGCCGGTCACGACCGCCGTGTGGATCGAAGAGAGCCGCCCACGCAGCGACTCGGGAGCTTCGAGCTGGAGGATCGTGCTCCTGAATACCGCTGAGACGACATCGGCCGCGCCGGCGAGCGCCAGCAGCGCCAGGCCAGCGAACAACCAGGGCACGAGCCCGAAGGCCGCGATCGCGGTCCCCCAGATCATCACGGCTATGAGGACCGCCCGCCCCTGTTTGCGAACCGTGGCCACCCAGCCGGTGAACAGCGCGCCTATCAGAGCGCCTGCTCCCGGCGCTGCGTAGAGCAGCCCGACCGTGGCGGCGCCGCCGTGGAAGCTAAGCAGGCCGAGAGCCGGGAACAGCGCCCGCGGCATTCCGAGCACCATCGCGTTCAGGTCGATCAGGAAGGTTCCTTGCAGAACGGGTCGGCCCTTCAGGTATCGCAGGCCCTCGGCTATCGAGCGCAACCCGAAACGGGTGCCGCCTCCGGGGGGCCGGAGGCCGGGAAGGCTCGCGACTGCCAGAAGCGACACTGCGAAGGTGGCCGCGTCGATCCAGTAGACCGACGCGATGCCGAACTGGCCGAGAAGCAGTCCCGCGACAGCCGGCCCTGCCACCTGGCCTACCTGGATTAGAAGCTGCCAAAGGGCGTTCGCGCTCACGAACATCGGCCGCCCCACCAAGTTGGCGAGCACTGCGGACCGCGCCGGGCTGTCAACGCTGGCAACACCAGCTGCCAGGGCACTCAGGGCATACAACGGCCAAAGCGCCGCCTGCCCGTCCGAGGAGTTCAGCGCCAGCCCGACACTGCAAGCCGCGAGGGAGAACTGCGTGACCAGCAACAGCCGACGTCGGTCGACCGCGTCGGCGATCGAACCGCCGAACAACGAGCCTCCGAGCACGGGCACGATCTGCGCCAGCCCAACCAAGCCCACATCCAGCGAGGAGTGGGTCAGCCTGAAAACCTGATACGGGACCGCCACCACGGTGAGCTGGGATCCGAGCGTCGTGACGAGGTAGCCCCCCCAGAGCCGCCGGAAGGCCTGCGACTGCCGCAACGGCCCGAGGTCGACGAGCAGCCTTCCCCGAGCCATGGCCCCCAAAGTTACCGAGAGGCACAACGTCCCGACGCCGTCGCGGACCATGGGGAGGCGACGCAGGCCCTAACCTCGAGCTGAGCAAGCAGAAAGCGCAGGGTTGATGGGCCGGTCACTTCGAATCGGGAGCATCAGGGGCGTGCCGATCCGCCTCCACTGGAGCTTCCCGCTGCTGGTGGTATTGGTGATCCTGCCGACCGGCGGGAAAACGACTGCGCGCTCGGTCGTCGACGATCTCGTATGGATTGCTGCGCTCTTCGTGTGCATCGTGGTCCACGAGCTGTCCCACAGCTTCGTTGCCCGTCACAGGGGCTTTTCGGTACGTGACATCGTTCTGTTGCCCATAGGCGGAGTGTCGGAGATCTCCGGTCTGCCGGGCGCGCCGTCCGACGAGCTCGCCATCGCCGTCGCGGGCCCCCTCGCCAGCGTCGCTCTCGCCCTGATCCTCGCTCTGGTGTGCTACTCAACCGGAGCGAGGATGTGGCCGCCGGGACTGTTCGCCGGCGCGATCGCGAGCCGCCTCATGTGGGCCAACCTCCTGCTTGCAGGCTTCAACCTCCTCCCGGCGATTCCGATGGACGGTGGCAGGGTGCTGCGGGCTCTGCTCGCCCGCAAGCGCAGCGATCTCCGGGCAACCGCCCTCGCGGTGCAGGTCGGGCGCTTCATGGGGATCGTGATGGTGCTGGCGGGATTTCGCTACGACCTCTGGCTCTGCGTCATCGGCCTGTTCGTCTTGGTGGGAGGCGGCGGCGAGAAGCAAGCCGCCGTGGTCCGGACAGCGGTCGGAGGGCTGAAGGTCTCCGATGTGATGGTGCACGACCCCACGACTCTCGAGGTCAGCTTCCCGCTGTCGGTCGTCGCGCCGTTCCTGGAAGCCTCCCCAGGCCGGGTCCTACCCGTCGTCGACCATGGGCGATACGTCGGCCTTATAGCGGCCGACCGGCTCCCGGGCCCTCCTGACGCTTCCCTGGTGGGTGACGCCACCGATCGCGCCGCTCCCACGCTCACGCCCGACGACCCCCTGTACCCAGTTGCGGTTGAGTGTCTACCCGCCAGCCGACGTCGTGCAGCGGCCGTGCTCGAGGACGGCCGCGTAGTCGGTGTGGTCTACGCGCCGCATCTCGAGGCGGCGTTGCGGCGAGCAACCGGCAACGTCCGCGCCCCGAGTATCCGCCACTGACCGGGTCGTCGCTTCGCCGGGCGTTCTGGCCCGGGTGCGCACGGGTCTTGGAGGGTCCTTCGAGCCGGGTACAAAGCGGGGTCACAGCCGAGCTCCGAGAGGCACACGCCGATGACTCGACCGGTGTCCGATCATCAACGAGGCCATGCGCGGCTGAAGCGAGGATGTGGCATACCGCAGCGTTTCACGGCGATGCCGTCTTGGGGCTCATCACGCACCGGCGGCGACGTCCTCAGGCACCTCGTCGCAGCATGGCGTGAGTACCTGGGTCGCAGCGATGTCCTGTTGCGAATCGGCGGGGACGAGTTCGTTGTCCTGCTCGGCGATGCCGACCCGGGCGGCGTCGAATCTGTCGCCCGTGACCTCGTCGCGCTCGCGGACGAAGTGATCCTGAGCGTTACCGGCGTGGCGTCGTCGCTCAGCGCGGGAATGACCCTGTTCCGGCCTGAGGACAATCGTGCACAGCCGTTGCGCCGAGCGGACGCTGTTTACCTCGCCGAACGCGCCGGTCGTGGGTGCCTTGTCGTCACTCGACGGACTCGCGGTTCTGACCGGCGAGCGTGCCTGGGACCCTCCGGCGCCGGTGCAACCGGCCTCCATGTCTGGAGCAGATCACGGCGAACGCTCGCTCGGACGAATCGATCACCCGGCCCGGCGACCGCCCTGGACCTCGCCTGGGTCGCCGCGGGACCGGGCACGCTTGGACTGAGCGGTCCGCCTCCCTCGCACATCCTGCTCGAGCAGTGCCTTGCGCATCCGGACGCTGGCCGGGGTGACCTCGACGCACTCGTCCTCCCGGATGAATTCGAGCGCCTGCTCGAGCGAAAGGAGCCTGGGTGGGATCAGGCGGACCAGCTCCTCGGCCGTGGAGGAACGCACATTGGTGACCTTGCGCTCCTTGGTCGGGTTGACGTCCATGTCCTCCGAGCGGGCGTTCTCTCCGACGATCATCCCCTCGTAGACCTCGACACCGGGCCCGACGAACAGCGCTCCGCGATCTTGGAGGTTCATCAGCGCGTAGGTGGTCGTCAGACCCCGCCTGTCGGCAACGAGCGAGCCCGACGCACGTGTTCGCAGCTCGCCGTGCCATGGCTCGAAACGGTCGAATATGTGATGCAACACTCCCGTTCCCCGGGTCTCGGTCAGGAACTCGGTGCGGAAGCCGATCAAGCCGCGAGACGGCACCGAGTAGTCGACCCTGGCCCAACCGGTGCCGTGATTGACCATCTGGACCAGGCGACCCTTGCGCAGCGAGAGCAACTGGGTGACGACGCCGAGGAACTCCTCGGGCACGTCGATCGACACCGCCTCCACTGGCTCGTGCAGCCTGCCGCCGATCATGCGGGTCACGACCTGCGGCTTGCCCACGGTTAGCTCGAAGCCCTCCCTTCGCAGCACCTCAACGAGAACGGCGAGCTGCAGCTCGCCGCGCCCTTGCACCTCCCACGTATCGGGCCTCTCTGTCGTCAGCAGTCGGATCGAGACGTTGCCGACAAGCTCCGCATCGAGGCGGCTCTTCAGCAACCGGACGGTGACCTTGGTCCCTTCGGTGCCCGATAGGGGTGAGGTGTTGATGCCAATGGTCATGCCCAGACTCGGCTCGTCGACGATGAGAACCGGAAGCGGCCTCGGGTCCTCGGGGTCCGAGAGCGTCTCGCCGATCGTGACATCAGACAACCCGGCCACCGCAATGATCTCCCCCGGGCCGGCCTCCGCGACATCGACTCGGTCCAGCCCCTCGGACACGTACAGCTCGGCAACCTTGAATCGCTCCACGATTCCGTCGGCTCGGCACCATGCAGCCTGCTGGCCACGTCGGATCGTGCCGTGGAGCACGCGACAGATCGCGAGGCGGCCGACATATGCGGACGCGTCGAGGTTCGTGACCAGCGCCTGCAGCGGATGGCCCGGCTCAAATGTCGGAGCAGGAATGTACTCGTAGATGACTTGGAACAACGGCTCGAGGTCTCTGCCCTCCACCGTCGGATCAAGTGAGGCACGTCCCGCCCTGGCGTTGCAGTACACGATGGGGAACTCGATCTGCTCCTCGTCCGCGTCGAGGTCCAAGAAGAGCTCATACACCTCGTCCACGACCTCCTTGGGACGCGCGTCGGGCCGGTCGATCTTGTTGACCACGAGCACCACGGGCAGGCGCCGCTCGAGCGCCTTGCGCAACACGAAACGAGTCTGAGGCAAGGGACCCTCGCTGGCGTCCACCAGCAGGAGGACACCATCGACCATGGCGAGGGCTCTCTCGACCTCTCCGCCGAAGTCCGCGTGCCCCGGAGTGTCGACGATGTTGAACTTCACCCCTCCGTGGCGCACGGAGGTGTTCTTTGCCAGGATGGTGATCCCCTTCTCGCGCTCGAGATCCATGGAGTCCATCACGCGCTCGTTGACCTCTTGATTGGCGCGGAACACGCCCGACTGCCACAGCATTCCGTCGACGAGCGTCGTCTTGCCGTGGTCGACGTGGGCGACGATCGCGAGGTTGCGGAAGTTGGCGCGCGAGAGCATTTGGGCAGGACCCCGGAACAGGACACGACAAGTGGCCGCGGAGCATCAGTCTACCGGGTCGGCCTGCAGGACCACCATCCGCCGAAGGCACCCAATGCACGGTCGCACGCGAACGTCCATACGGCCGCCGCCCCGTGGGCGCACCGAGCCGACGTGAGATGACGGCCGAAGGCGGCCTTCGGCTCGGGATCAGTCCATCCGCTCGGCGCACTGCCGTCCCGGCATGTCGGGACGGCCGGCCCGCTCAGTAGAAGATCTGTGCCAGGCGGTAGAGGTCTTCGGGCACCAGGCGGGCTCCGGCGGCCACCTCGGACAGCCGGGCTCTCTCCACGCGATCGCCGCGCTTGATGGGGATCGCACCAAAGTCCCCTTCGCTCAGGAGCTTGTAGGCGCCAACGCCGACGCGTGTCGCCCAGATCCGGTCGTAGGCGGTGGGCGTGCCGCCCCTTTGGGTGTGCCCCAGGACCGTGACCCTGGTCTCAAAGCCGGTCACGTCCTCCAACTGGCGGCCAAGACGCTCCCCGATCCCGCGACGGCTGAGCTGAACATGCCCGAAGGCGTCCAGAGGCGCCTCGCTGTCGGATGGGACGGGCAGGCCGACGACATCGGCCCCCTCGGAGACGGCGATGATGCTGAAGGTCTTGCCCTGCCGACGGCGGGCGTGGAGGTGGTCCACGACCTCGTGCAGTTCGACCTCGAACTCCGGGATGACGATCATGTCGGCCCCTCCGGCGAGGCCGCCCATCAGCGTCACCCACCCGGCGTCCCGTCCCATCGCCTCGACCACCATCACCCGGTGGTGTGAGGCGGCGGTGGTGTGCAGCCGGTCTACTGCCTCGGTGACGACGGCGACAGCAGTGTCAAAGCCGATGCAGTACTCCGTGACCTGGAGGTCGTTGTCGACAGTCTTGGGGACCCCGACCACGTGCACTCCCCGCTCCGCCAGGGCGGCGGCCACCGAGAGCGTGTCATCCCCGCCCATGGTCACCAGCGCGTCTATGCCGAGACGCTCGAGGTTGGCTACGACAACCTCCATCGCGCCGGGTTCAGCCAGGGGGTTGACCCGCGAGGTGCCCAGGACCGTGCCACCCCGGGTAAGGATCCCCGAGACGTCTTCCGGGCGCAACGGGCTGACATCGCCGCCTTCGAGCAGGCCAGCCCACCCGTTGCGCACGCCAAGAACCTCGGCTCCGTCCGCGAAGGCGCTGCGGGCCACCGCACGGATGGCCGCATTCAGTCCAGGCGCATCTCCCCCCCCAGTTAGGATCCCTATTTTCACGAGTTCATCTGCTCCTTCGGTTCGAACGCTCAGGCGAGCATAGCGGGCGGGACTCTGCGAGGCCGGGTTGGCCTCGAGGCCTGAGGACCGGGCCGCAGCCACCACAGCAAGCCGACGGTAAGCCCCGGGGCGCCGACGATTGCGGGCGCTCCGCTGCGGCAAGGCTCAGTGCTCGCGCCGCCACGTCCCGAGCAGCACGGCGGCGTAGCGGAAGCCGTAGAGGATGTTTCCGCCCTTCTTCGATCGCCCGGAGGCCCGCTCGTGCCACACAGTGGGGCGCTCTGTCACCCTCCATCCGCGCTTGAGCGAGGTCATGAGCAGCTCGGCCGTCTGGTATTGGTCCTGCTCGAGCCGGCCTTTCACGTCCTCCAGCATCGCCGCCCGCAAGGCCCGGAAGCCGTTGGATGTGTCGGTGAGATGGGCGCCGGTCAACAGATTCATCAGCGCAGCGAAGAACACCACGCCGAATTGACGGTAGCGGTCCCCCGTCTTGTCCACGCCCAGGCGCCGGGAGGCCACAACGAAGTCGGCCTCGTCAGCCACTAGCGGCTCGAGCAGCCCGGGCATCTCGGCCGGGTCGTTCTGGCCGTCGGCGTCAAATGTCACCACGTACCGGGCCCCCAGGGCCACACAGAGGTCATAGCCGACACGTAGCGCCACCCCGTGACCCAGGTTCACCGGGAACACGAAGGTCACTGCCCCGCCTTCCATGGCGACACGGGCAGTCTCATCCTCGCCGCCGTCGACGATCACAAGAGGTGTGACGTCCAGCCCGCATGCCACCTTCGGCACGCGCCTGAGCACGTCGCCGATGTTGGCCTCCTCCTCGTAGGCGCAGATCAAACCCACGACCGGCGTCAGCGCCAAGTCGCGGTAACGCTCGTCGAAGCTCTGCCGCCCGAGGTCGATGACCAGCCGCTGGAGCGCCCGCAGACGAGTTTCTTGGTGGTCCGAGATGTTTCGCATGCCTGGAGCTCCTGGAGTTCGAGGGTCGCGGGAGTGGTGAAGACTTCGCGCGACGTGGGTTCCAAGATAGTGCCCTTGGGCTCTTGCGAGCTCTGGCGGTGCCACGAGACCGAGGCCCGACGTCCCGCTTGACCGGCGCGAAGTCGGCCATGGGGCAAGCCGTGTCAGAGACACTCGGCAGTGCCCATGACCACGGCGCCCGACGGCCCGTACCGTCGTAGCTCGCAACGGCGGGCCGCTTGTGCCAAACTTGCCATCCTGATGGAGGCCGGTCGAGACGCTGTCGGTCACGTCCGGGCAGCCTTTTCCCTCCTGAACCTCCCGGCCGCCGGTTCCCCGTGCACCTGGCCAGGGCGCGCAATTGGCCTACCACCGAGGCCAGCCGGGCGAGCATCGGACCGGGTACGGTGACAGGGGTGTCTGCGCCGTCTCGAGAGCGCGTCGCGCGTTGGTGGCAACGCCGTTGCACCGACGTGTTCGGCCTCTCGGCAATCCTGGGCTTCGTCCTGGCTTACGTGTCGCCGGCATTCAAGGACGGCGGGAGCTTCGGAAGCTTCGACACGGTCATCTCGTTCAGCTCACTCGGCACCGGCGCATACCCTGGCGCGCCGCACAATGTGCTGAACGGCGACTCGGTCACCTTGATGGTGCCCTTCAACACCTTCGACTGGAGGGCGATCCACCATCTCCAGTTCCCGCTCTGGAACGACCTGAGCCTGCTCGGGCTGAACCAGTTCCTCAACTTCCAGTCCGGCGTCTTGAGCCTGCCCGATCTTGTGAGCTATCTCGCCCCGCTGCGGTACGCGTTCCTCGTCGTCGTGGCGATGAGGCTGCTCATCGCCGGGACCGGTGCCTACGTGCTGTGCCGCGTGCTCGGCCTGCGACCGCTCGCCTCGGCGCTGGGCGGGGTCACATTCATGCTGTCGGGCGCGTTCGCAGGATGGCTCACGTGGCCCCTGTCGGACGTGGTGGCCTGGCTCGGCTGGATCGCGGCGCTCGCGATCCTCGCTTACCGCTGGAAGACAAGGCGCTCCTACGTGGTCCTGCTGGCGTTGTCGGTCGCCTTCTGCGTGTACGGGGGGTTCCCCGAGGCGTACTTCTTCGTCGCCGCGGCGCTGGTGACCTTCTTCGTGGTGCTGGCGGTGCTGGCACTCCTGGCCAGGCGGCGGCTGTCGCTCTCGGGCGTCGTGCGAGTCGCCATCGGGGTCATCGCGGGAGGCGTGCTCTCGGCACCGTTGTGGCTCCCGGGACTCCAGGCGGTGAAGGGAAGTCACCGCGGGACACTGTCAGGTTTCGCGGGCCTCGATGCGCGCGCTCTCGCCCTGCTCGTCGCGCCGGGGTACTACGGGCTGCCGATCAATGGAAGCCAGTACTTCTACCCGAGGGGTAACTACTACGAGACGGTCGTCTACGTCGGGGTCATCGCGCTCGTCCTGGCCGGGGCTGCAGTGCTGCGCTGGTGGCGGCACCCGACGGTTGTCGCTCTGGCCGCCATGGTAGTGGTCGCCATGTTGATCTCCTACCAGACGAGGTCGTTCCATGTCGTATACACCCTCCTGAAGCACTCGGGCCTGGACAGCCTGCCGATCAGCCGGATGCGCGCGATCGTCGGTTTGCCGCTCGGCGTGCTGTCAGCGTTGGGGCTCGAGACTCTGCTTCGCGCGCGGGGCGAACGCCGCATGTTGATCACGTACTGGGTCATGAGCGCGATCGTGGCCGCGTTCGTCGCCTTCCTGTGGTATCGGGCCTTCAGCGGCAGGCTCCCCGCGGTGCGTCACGAGCTCAGGCTCGACAGCCTCCTGTGGCCGATCGGGCTAGTCGCGGCATGCGTTCTGGCCGGCATCTTGTTCCTGTTCGCACGCAGGTTCGCGCGGCGGCGCTCCGCCCGGCGGATCGTTGTCGCGGGAGCAGTCGTGCTCTTCGGCGCAGAGACGGCCTTCCTTCTGTTCTCCGGAGTCGGGATCAACACCTACAGCAACAGCTTCTTCCCGGTCACGCCCGCAATTGCGCGGCTGAAGACGGTCGTGGGCTCTGGTCTGGTCGGGTTGGACACCGGAACGCCGACCCAGTCGCAGACGATCGAGCCTGTCGGCTTCTACCCGAACGCAAACCTCGGCTACGGGGTCGCCGAGTATGCGGGCCACGATCCGGTGATCCCGCAGGTGTACTTCACGAGCCGGGGCGGAATGTCCTATATCGAGCCCGACGTCGACTCCGCCGCGCTCGCCCGCGAGTACGGGATCGCGTGGATCCTGCAGGAGCCGGGGACTTCGCTGCCAGCGCCACCCGGCACCCGCTATGCCGGGTCGTTCGCAGGTGAGCGCCTCTACGCAGTTCCCGGCGCCACGCGCTTCTCCTTGGTCGCCAGAGGCGGCTCGGGCGCATCGCGGCCGGTGTCTTCCATAAGACATCCCGTGACGAGCAGCTGGACACTCACGATCGACGCTTCGGCACCAAGCCAGCTGGTCATGCGTGTGACCGACCTACCCGGGTGGCACGCCACGATCGACGGGCGCACATTGGCACTGTCGCGCTACAGGGGCCTCATGCTGGAGGCGGCGGTCCCCGCCGGCCCTCACCTCATCCACCTCTGGTACCTGCCGGAGCGGCTGGTCATCGGGACCTGGCTTGCTCTGGCCACCCTCGCCGCTCTGCTCGCGTGGGTGATCTGGCCGCTTGCCTGGCGCAGGCCGCGACCCGACCTGGTGCGTACGGACCTCGGCGAGTCGTTCGCCCCGGTGTTCGAGGCGGCCGAGGTCGCGCGCCGCCAGCGCGCCGCTCCGAGGACCCTACCCAAGGCGCTCAGCCAAAGGAGGCTGCCCAGGGCGCTCAGTCCAAGGAGGCTGCGCAAGGTGCCCAGTCCAAACTCGGGCGGAGACGACCGGCGCGGGCCGGAGTCGGGTACGCGCAGCGATCCCTCGGGCCCGCCGACCTGATGCCCTGACTCAAGGCGTCAGGGCCGCCCCTTGGAGTCCCTTGGCGTGGCGCGTGCCCCGGCGATGCGGGCTTCGAGCTCGGCGATGCGGCGGTCCCTGACGCGGATCTGCTCCTCCTGGCGGCCGACGAAAGTCTCGAGCTCTGCCACATGCGAGCTCCGCGCGTTCAGCTCCGCCTCGAGATGACGAACATACCCCTCGACACGGTTGAGGTTCTCCGACACGAAGTTGTCCAGCACGCTCGCAGGCGCGAGCAACGGCACGAGATCTGGCTCCTCCGAGCGCGCATAGAACCGGTTGATCCCGTCGAACGAAGCGAAGAGATATCCGGCCGCCAGGAGCTGTGGCTCCCAGCGCGAGTGCGTCTGCTGGTACGACCAGGGATCGGTTGCCTCCACGACGACCACCCTCGGACGCCACCGCGACCAGTCATTGCCCGACAGCACTTCGGGCTCGGCGCCCTCCACGTCGACTTTGAGGAACGAGACCTCCCCGGAGCAGTGCTCGTCGAGGACATCTGCCAGCGTGCGGAGCCTGACGACGCGCTCCCGCACCGGCCGACCGGCTCGGACGTACCCGGCGCCCACCTCCGCATCTGTGCTCGAGAGGCCCCGTTCGTCACCGACGACGTAGAGGGTGACCTCGCCCGCGGCACTCCCGAGCGCCGCCTCGACCACGATGTCGCGCGGCCGAGCCCGGCGAAGTTCCGCCGCCTCCTCGGCGAGAGGCTCGATATCGATGCCGCTCCAGCCTGCGTCGTAGAAGTGCCTCGTCACCGAGCTCAAGTAGGGAGAGGAAGCTCCGACATCCACATACTGGCCGACACCGACGCGGCCACGGCAGAGAGCCCTGTGCAGGACGACGTCCTCGGCGCTCGCTGCATACGACACCATCCGTTCGGGACTGGAACCTCCCGGGCGGATCTTTGTTCGCGTGTTCTCCGGCCGGTCAGCTCTCACGCCAGGCCATCATCCTTTGAGCCCAGCTGCGTGCGAAACGGTAGAGCGCCGGCCTCGTGGCAACGCGCCGCACCATGCCGTCCACGACGCGGTAGGCGGTTCTGGCACGAATCGCTTCAACCTCGTTCTGCGCGTACCGCACAGCGCCCACGTGGTAGTCCAGCTGGCGTTCCAGTTCGAGGGCGTACGCGATGCGGACCTCCAGATCTCGCTTCAGGTACCCCATCTCGGTCTCGAGGGCGTCCACTCGCTCGACCCACTCTCGCAGGCGGAGCTCCAGCTCCTCCACGACCTCGTCATTGGCTTGTCCCTCGTGTGAGACACGCGACCGCGCGCGAGCCAGATCGTCGGTCTCGTTGGCGTGCTGGAGCTTGGGCCGGGCTCCGTCCTCGGAGCGTCCGTCACGCGCGAGCTCCCGGCCGGTGACCGGCCGTTTGGGATCTGGCAGCTTTCTCATGTGGCCGCCCTCCGTTCAGGTCGCGATCCTAATGCCCCGGGGTCGCCCAAGACCTCTGCCAGGATAGAGCCCCAGCTGACACAGGACCCTTCGGATCGGCGCAGCGCGTCCAGCGCCTCGATCTCGGCGCGTCGTTGTTCCCAGGCCACGCGATCAGTGAGCAACGAGGTGAGCGCGAGCGCGAAATCCCTGGCATCGTCGGCGACACACAGTGCAGCGGTACCCCGAAGATCGATGCCTTCGGCACCGACGCTCGTGGCCACCGTCGGCACACCGTACTGGAGCGCCTCGACGGTCTTGATCTTCACGCCTGCCCCGTACCTGAGCGGCACGATGCAGGCACGGGTCCGGCCGTAGAAGTCCGCGATGTTGCCTATGTGACCCTCGAAGGAGATGCCACGACCCCCAACTTCGAGCGCCGCCTGCGGTGGTGCGCTGCCGGAAACGCGGATTGTGACCCAAGGCAACCGGGCCAGGACGACCGGCAGCACCTCTCGCACGAACCATAGAAGTCCGTCAACGTTCGGCGACTCCGGCCCGGCCAACCAACCCGCCACCAAGAACGCGTCAGAGCGCGCAGAGAACCCTGCCGGGGTGAGCGCCGGTTCGCTGAGCCAGGGCTCCAGGACA
This sequence comes from uncultured Acidimicrobiaceae bacterium, assembly GCA_963841155.1. Taxonomy (GTDB): domain Bacteria; phylum Actinomycetota; class Acidimicrobiia; order Acidimicrobiales; family Bog-793; genus Fen-455. The sequence continues at coordinate 49,921 of CAWJBM010000005.1, forward strand.
AACGGCTCGCGTGCACCGAGCGCGCTGAGCGCGGCCGCTTCGTCGCTGGACACGCAAACGATCGTGTCCACTGCGCGCGCGATCTCCGCTTCGATCGCGCGGGAGTCGTCAGCGGCGTTGCACAAGGCCTCGCGAGCAGAGTCGGAGCCGGCCAACTCGGCCTGCGCCTCCAGACGGCGATAGAACAACGCCTCCGCGTCGTAGCACAGGTGCGCCTCCGGTTGCAGCTCACGGACCATCCACCCATAGCGCTTGAAGTTGTGCGGGCGCGAGACAATCACCGCCTCGTAGCGCACTGTGCGCCGACGTAGGTGCTCGGCGAGCGGCTCGGTCACAACCCCGACACCCAACGCTCCCAGCGCGTCGACGTCGCCGTCGTCGGTGGCCGTCGGAAAGACCGAGACCCGATAGCCGGCTCTTGATATGTCTCGCACGACGTCGAACATCCGCGAGTAACCAGAGCCGAGTCGCAAGTCGGGCAGCCGGTCGTCGATCACCAGCACCCGTGGCGGTGATCCCATGGCAAGATGGATCGCCTCTTCGACGGAGTCCTCGTCGATCGCAACCGCATGCGTTGGCCCCTCGAACACCTCCGGCCATCGCTCCATCAGCTTCGTCCGATGCGTAAGGCAGAGGAACTCCTTGAAGCGTTGGGTCGAGCTCCTCGACTCGAAATGGCGGACGACCGAGCGGGGCTCGTAGAGCACCACCTCCCCGCGCTGGGCAATCTTGAGGCAGAAGTCGACATCCTCGTAGTAGGCGGGGAAATAGCCCTCGTCGAGACCTCCAAGCTCGTTGAAAGTCTCGCGACGGACCAGGAGTGACAACGCACTGCAATATTCCACACGCCGGCGAAATCGCAACGAGACAGCGTCCCCGGGCAGATCACGACCTACGCCAAAGCTCCCGCCGTCCTGCCAGATGATCGAGCCTGCCTCCTGCAAGGTCCCGTCCGAGAGCAGGACGCGGCCGCCGACCGCACCCACTCCAGGAACTTCGCCTGCCTCTACGAGAGGTGGCAACCAGCCCGGTTGAGGCTCGGCGTCATCGTTCAAGAGAACCAGATAGGTTCCGCGCGCTTTCGCGCGCACCCAGGTTGCAGCCGCCGGCAAAGCCCCGGTTGACTCGGGACCGGACAATGGTGACACCTCGCGTCCCAAACGCGAGGTCATTCGAGACGCTTGGCGCGAGACCGTTCTCGACCACGATCACCTCGAACGGCACGTCCTTGGTGTTCGCGGCCAGGGCACGCAGGCATCCCAGCAGGTCCGGCGCAGCACCTGTCGCGACGATGATCACCGAGACAAGCGGGTCCGGCGGCGGGCTGAACTCGACTATTCCACCCGATGTCGACTGCACACGCTGCTCCTTCACGGCGAGTACGCGACTCGCTATTGACCTAGCCGTTGTTGTAGCACAACTTCTCTGCCCATCTGAACTTGGCCCGAGCGTCCAGATTGGTCGACGGTGCGGACCGAGCCGCCGCGCGATGGTGGATCCAGAACCCCCCGCGCAGGGCTTGGATCGCCGGTGCGTGAATATCGTGGGTGAAGGCCGCATTCGCCTGACCCTGTCGAGCACTCCGGAGCTCGTCCTGGTCCCGATCAGACGGCATGGCGCGCGAAGTACTTGAGGATGATCAACCACGCGTGAAGCGCGGCCGTCCCCTGGCGTATGACCGTGGTCCGGGCAAGGACGGGCTGATAAGGCCCGAGGGCCAGGAGCGCGGCCTCGAACTGGGCGCCCGTTGTGCTGAGCAGGAGCAGATCTGCTGGCCGCCTGCTGTTGAGTGTCGCCGCATCTGACGCACTGAGGACGGGGAGACCGGTCGGTAAGAAGTTGAAGCCGCCGTGATACATACCGATCGGCCCCATGAGCTCGCCGACCTGTTCACCGGGCAACCACATCAACAGCTGCTCGCCGGGATAGGCGGCGTTGCCCACGAACGAAGGGAGGTCCGCGCTGATCTGGTACCAGTCGACCAGGAGGCTGGCGCTGCCGCCGAGAGCGCCTTCATATGAGGCAGACGGGTCCTGCTTGATGGCGAGGCCCGTCAAGGCCGGGAGCGGAGGGCTTGGCGCGACCGTGAGAACGAGCAGGGACCCCGTCACGGCGATGACGGCCGTCGCCACTGGCAAGACGCGCCTGCCTCGGGAAGCCGAGTGCGCTGTGCGCCGACGGGTGCCCAGTCGCATCATCACGGCCACAACGACCGGGACCGCGGCCAAGGCCGCGCCGGCCGGCACCCACCCGAATGCCGGTACGTGCGGGTCGGCCTCGTACGCGAGCGGGACGGCGACGAGGAGAACCGCCGGGAGCCAACGCGCCAGGCGGCGGGTCGACAGCGGCCGGCAGATCTCGGCGAGGGTCACGGCCAGGGCCAGGCAGACCACGCCCCAGAGAGTCGAGGAGAAGTAGTGCATCTCGAGTGTCTCTACGTGGTAGAAGAACTGCAGGTAGGCGAAGACGGCGAACTGGGCGGTGCATGCGAGACCGACGAACGCTTGGGCAGTGGGGACCGCGCGCAAGCTTCGTGCGAAGGTGACCCAGAACGCGACGATGACCGCAGGAGGGACCAACAGGTACGCGTCGTAGGGAGCCCAGCGCCAGTTCACGGAGTGAAACAGCCGTATCTGATCCGGCTGGTTCAGGTAGGCCATGGCGGCGAGCGTCGGCCGGATGAAGTCGAACTGGCCGAAGATGCGGGCCGAAGCGACCATGAGCAGCAGTGTCACCAAGACAGCGATCCCCGCCAGGAGGATGCCGTCTCTGAGGAGATGTCGCCGGGCCCGCACGAGGCGCACAGCGGCGTACACGGCGACGGTGGTGGCGGCGAGCACGGCACCCATTCCGTGGGACCAGATCGCCAGTGTCAGCAGCACGCCCGCCAGGCCGAGCCAAGCCGAACGCCACCGGTCCCGGCAAGGCATCGCGAGGCAAGCGACGGCTCCGGCTACATAGGAGACCACGGCCGAGTCGGGGTAGTCGGTACCCCAGGCGGTGATGACGACGGGCGAACTGAGCAGGGCGACGATAGCCAGCGCGCCGGCGGGGATGCCATAGAGCCGCCTGAGCAGCAGGTAGGCGGGCACTATGGCTATCAGGGCGAAGAGGTAGCGCGTGGCGAAGAAGCCGGGGACGGCACCGAAGGCGAGATAGGCGAGACGGGCGAGAACGAGGAATCCCACCTGGGTGCTCTCACGCAGTCGCGCACTCGAAGCAAACGTGGCTGCATAGCGGACGAACATCTCGCGTGGATCGACGATGTAGATGGTGTGCATGCTGGGGTCGGGCAATCCGAGTGGCGACATGGCGCGGATCCTCAACACGAAGAAGGCGACGAGCGGCGAGAGCGCGACGGCGGCGCCCTCGCAGACAAGCGGCCAGCGGTGGCGCCCCGGCACGCGCCCGGCGAAGCTCGACCCGGCAGTGGGGCCACTGGTGACGAGCACCGGATGACCCTACCAAGTCACGCCGTCCCCGGAATTTCGAGCTCCGACACCGTGTGGCTACACTCGCAGCGTGCTCAACGGGAAGCAGATCACCGCAGTGCTTCCCGCTTACAACGCCGGCGAGACACTGCAGCGGACGGTCGACGAGCTCGACCGCGCCGTGATCGACAACGTCCTGCTCGTCGATGACGCGAGCACCGACAACACAATGCAGCAAGCAGAGCGCCTCGGCCTCGTCTCGATTCGACACGACAAGAACCGGGGCTACGGTGCGAATCAGAAGAGCTGTTACAGGGCAGCACTGGATCTCGGCGCCGATATCGTCGTGATGCTCCATCCCGACTACCAGTACTCGCCGCTCCTCGTGCCCGCCCTGGCAGCGATGATCGCCTACGGAGAGTATGACTTCGTCCTCGGGTCGCGCATCCTTGCGCAGAATTCGATCGCCCGCGGGATGCCGGCCTACAAGTACGTGGCCAACAGGTTCCTCACACTCTGCGAGAACCTGGTATTACGCCAAAAGCTCTCCGAGTACCACACGGGCCTGCGGGCCTACAGCAGAGGATTGCTGGAGGCCCTGCCCTTCGAGCGGAACTCCGACGACTTCGTCTTCGACAACCAGATGATCGCTCAGGCGGTCGCCTTCGGGGCGAACATCGGCGAGCTGTCCTGTCCGACCCGCTATGCGGCGGATTCGTCTTCGATCAATTTCAGAAGAAGCGTCCGCTACGGCATCGGTGTGCTGCGAACTACCGCTCAGTACCGGTTGCACGTCAGTGGCATCCGACGCTACGGGTTCCTCGATTTTGCACCCCGCGCAGCACCGACCGCAGTCGGTTAGAGGATTCAGCTCCGCCACGCGGCGAGCTTGCCGGAGTTCGGCAGCCGCGATCTCGTGCCGTCAGGTGCGCCGGGAAGCAAGGCCAGAGGTTCGTTCATGGAGCTGGGTCAGAACCAGCACCGTGAAGCTCACGAAGAAGACCGCTTCCACCACGCTCCCCAGTCTGTTCAGCAGGTAGGCCAAGCCCAGGATCGGGTATGCGGCCCACGCGCCTGTGCCTAGAGCTCGATAGAGCTTGGCGTTGCGGGTCTTCTTGCTACGTGTCCGCCGGTAGGCGTAGAAGAGGGCGACCGTGATGCCCCCGAACTCGAGAATGCCACCGACAACGTGCAGGTACTGCTCGAGGGGAAGCTGGAGCCTCAACTCCCTGCTCCGGCAGGCGGCGTTGATCCCGTCAGCGCAGATCTCTGGAAACACCCCACCGAACGCTCCCGCAGCGGCAAAGACCATCATGGCCCACCATTCGCTTCGGCCGCCCGGGATCGTCGCGCTCCCCGCCGCCAAGAAAGCCCCCAAGAGGAGCAACCCGGAGACAAGGTCGGCGTGCTGCATCGCCGTCGCGAAGGGCTGACCGGTTACCTCGAGGTCGCTGAAGAGCTCGTTGGGCGAGAGCATGAGGCCGGGCTTGAGCGGAACAAGAACCCACCAGTTGTACAGGAGCAGCCCGGCAATCCCGAGGCTCCACGCCAGCACCGGGCGGGTGAGCGGCCGACCCGGCACACAGCGGGAGCGAGGCCTACCTCGGGCGCGCCCGGTCAGACCGTCTCCACGAAGGCCTCGGTGAACTGGCTCTGGTACAGCGCGGCGTAGAAGCCCTGGCGGGCGATGAGCTCGGCGTGGCTGCCCTGCTCGACAATCCGACCGGCGTCCATGACGACGATCGTGTCCGCGTTGCGGATGGTCGAGAGGCGGTGAGCGATGACGAAGCTCGTCCGGCCGTGCCGCAACCGGGCCATCGCTTGTTGGATTAGGACCTCAGTGCGCGTGTCGACGCTGCTCGTCGCCTCATCGAGGATGAGGATCGTGGGGTTCGCGACGAACGCACGAGCGATGGTGATGAGCTGCTTCTGGCCCGCCGAGATGTTGGAGGCGTCCTCGTCCACCACGGTGTCGTACCCCTCCGGCTGGGTCCGCACGAAGTGATCGACGTGCGCGGCCTCGGCGGCGGCAATTACCTCCTCGCTCGTGGCGCCTTCGCGCCCGTATGCGATGTTGTCCCGGATCGTCCCGGTGAACAGCCAGGTGTCCTGAAGAACCATGCCGAATGTCCGCCTCACGTCGTCACGGACGAGGTTGCGCGCATCTATGCCATCGAGCAGGACGCGTCCCGAGTCGATCTCGTAGAAGCGCATGAGAAGGTTGACGACCGTCGTCTTGCCCGCACCGGTGGGGCCGACGATCGCGACGGTCTGACCCGGTGAGACCGAAAGGCTGAAGTCTGTGATCAGTGCCTGCTCGGGCTCGTACTGGAAGCCCACGTGCACGAGATCCACCCGCCCGTCCGGGTCGAGGAGCCGTGCCGGCTGCGGACAGTCCGGCTCCTCCTCCTCGGCATCCAGCAGCGCGAAGACCCGCTCGGCGGAGGCAACCCCCGACTGCAAGAGGTTCATCTGGCTTGCCACTTGGGTGATCGGCATCGTGAACTGGCGCGAGTACTGGATGAAAGCCTGCACGTCCCCGAGCGAGAGCGCTCCCGACGCGACGCGGTACCCGCCGATGACCGCTATCACCACGTAGTTCAAGTTGGCAAGGAACTGCATCGCTGGCTGGATCACGCCGGAAAGGAACTGCGCGCGAAAACTCGCCTCGTACAGGGGCTCGTTCTGCCGGTCGAACTCCTCTATGGACGCGTCGCTCCGCCCGAATATCTGCACCAGAGCATGACCGGTGTACATCTCTTCCACGTGGCCGTTCAGCGCTCCTGTCCGCTCCCACTGCGCGGCGAACTGCACCTGGGAACGACGAGCGACAAAGAACGTCACGATGATCGACAGTGGAATGGTTATGAGCGAGACGCCCGCCAGCAGCGGGCTGATCCAGAACATCATCGCGATCACACCGAGAATCGTCAGCCCCGAGCTGAGCAGCTGGCTCAAGCCCTGCTGGAGCGTCGTGGTCACGTTGTCGATGTCGTTGGTGACGCGGCTCAGGATGTCGCCGTGGGAGTGCCGGTCGAAGTACCGCAACGGCAGCCGGGCGAGCTTGGACTCCACGTCCTCGCGCATGCGGTACACGGTTCGCTGCGCGACCCCTGCCATCACGTAGCCCTGGGCCCAGTTCAGCATCGCTCCAAAGACGTAGACGAGCGCGGCGAGGCCGAGCAACGTGCCGAGATGGCCGAAATCGACCCCCGATCCGGGAGTGATCGACATTCCCTTGATCATGTCGGCTAGCTGTCCTTCGCCCTTCGAGCGCAAGAGGGCGATGACCTGCTGTTTGGACATCCCTGCTGGCAAGCGCTTTCCTATGACCCCGTTGAACAGGACATCGGTCGCGCTGCCGAGGATCTTCGGACCGAACACAGTGAACGCCACGCTCGCGGAGGTCATTACGATCACGAAAGCGATGCGGATCCTCTCAGGCCTCAGTCGTCGCCCGAGACGCCGCACGGTGTTGCGGAAGTCCTTGGGCCGCTCGACCGGCATGGACATCCCCGGTCGGCCTGGTCCGCCGAAGCCTCGTCCCGAGCCTGGTCGCTGCCGCGCGGCGGGTGTGCTCATGCGGCTTCCTCACCGAGCTGGGAGGTGACGATCTCCCTATACTCGGCACAGCTCGAGAGGAGCTCCTCGTGCCGCCCGATCCCCACGACCCGCCCGTCGTCGAGCACGATGATCCGGTCGGCGTGCAGGATCGTGCTGACACGCTGCGCCACGATCAGCACGGTTGCGTCCGTGGTCTCGGATCTGAGGGCTCCGCGGAGCTTCGCGTCGGTGGCTGCGTCCAGCGCGGAGAAACAGTCGTCGAACAGGTAGATGGCCGGCCGCTTCACCAGCGCCCGTGCGATGGACAACCGCTGGCGCTGGCCACCGGACACGTTCGTGCCGCCCTGGGTGATCTCCGCCTCCAGGCCGCCCGGCATTGCGGAGACGAAATCGCTCGCCTGGGCGACCCCGAGTGCCTGCCACAGCTCTTCGTCGGTGGCATCGGGCCGGCCGAAACGCAGGTTCTCCGCCACTGTGCCACTGAACAGGTACGCCTGCTGCGGCACCATGCCAATCTTCGCCCAGAGGGCGCCCCGGGCCTGGTCCGCTACGTTGACCCCGTCGACGAGCACGGCGCCGCTCGTGACGTCGAACAAGCGAGGGATGAGGTTGAGAAGCGTGGTCTTGCCCGAGCCTGTGCCACCGATGATCGCTGTGGTCTCGCCTGGTAGCAGCGAGAACGACAGGCCGTGCAGCACCGGTTCCTCGCCCCCCGGGTACCCGAAGACGACATCTCTCAGCTCTACCAGTCCCGCCGAGGTCGTGGGGACGACGGCGTCTGCAGGGTCCTGGACCGAAGGCTCAGCGCGCAGCACCTCCTCGATGCGGTCGGCGCTGGCGACTGCCCGAGGTAGGAGGATCACCATCATCACGGCGATCATCACGGACATGAGGATCTGCAGGATGTAGCTGAGGAAAGCCGTGAGGTTGCCGATCGGCATGCTCCCGCTGGCGATCAGGTGGCCGCCGAACCAGAGCACCGCGACGCACGACAGGTTCATCACCCCCATGACAGTTGGCAGCGCCAGCGCGAACATGCGGTTCACCCTGAGCCCTGTGGTGGTCAGCGCCCCGTTCGCGTCCGCGAATCGCTGCTGTTCCTGGCCGGTACGGATGAACGCGCGGATCACCCGCACCCCGGTGATCTGCTCGCGAAGAACGAGGTTGACCCGGTCGATCCTGGACTGCATCGACCTGAACAACGGGACCGCCTTGGACATCAGGATCAAGATCACGACGAGCATGACCGGAACGACGACCACGAGGAGTGTCGAGAGCCTCACGTCTTCCTTCAGCGCCATGATCACGCCGCCGACGCACATGATCGGGGCCAGCACCATGATCGTCAGAGCCATCTGTAAGAACAGCTGGATCTGCTGGACGTCGTTGGTGTTGCGCGTGATGAGCGAGGGCGTCCCGAAGTGGTTGATCTCCTGTGCCGAGAATCGCTGCACCGACTTGAAGACGGCACCACGGATGTCCCGGCCTAGACCCATCGAGACCTTCGAGGCGAAGTACACAGCCACCATCGACATTGCCCCCACTACGAGCGTGATGCCGAGCATCCAAGCGCCCGTCGTCCAGATGTAGTGGATGTCGCCCTTCTCGATGCCGTTGTTGATGATGTCCGCAGTGAGATTGGGCAAGTAGAGGTTTGCGACTGCCTGCACGACCAGCAGCGTGACGACCAGGCACACCTGACGGGTGTACCGACGGAGGTAGCGTCGCACGAGGGCGATCAGCATCGGCTGTTCCCGCTTCGCGCCGCCGGGCAGGTCGCGGAACCAGCCCCAAGGTGACGTCGAGATCGTGCATGGGCGGCCGACGGATCGGCGGCAGGCTCAGCTGCCACGCGCGTCTTCCGAGTCACGCTCCAATGAGGCCGCGAACCGTCCGAGCATCGATGCGAAGGCTGCTAGGTCCACGTCGTCCCAGCCCTCGAGCAGACGTTCGAACCAAGCCCGCCGGGCCCTCGACACCCGCTCGAGCGTCCGTCGCCCGGCCGGAGTCAGCCGGATGCGGGTGGCGCGGTGGTCATCGGCATCCGCGTGGCGGGCCACCAGTCCACCCCGCTCGAGCTGCTGGATCTTGCGCGTGACCGTCGGCGTGTCGACACCGAGCAGGTCGGCCAGCCCCGTCACCCGCAAGGAGTCCCCATGTACCTGGAGCTTGTGGAGCAGGGCCGCCCCGGCGCGGTCAAGCCGGACGCCCGCCGTTTGGAGCAGGCGCTCGTGGACACGGACCTGGCCCATGGAGCGGACCACAGTTCCGAACGCGGCTTGGATCTGGCCGACCGATCCGTCGGCGAGCTTCCGCCCGCCGCCTCCGCGACCCATACTAGTTACTTGCGGCACGTAAATATTATAGGCGGCTCCGTCGGAGCCGCACCAGCCAGGCTCCCGAGGCGCTGGCGGTCGCTGTTGGCAGCGGCGCGGGCGCCCGATTGCTTCATGGGCCGTCGCGGGCGGGGCCTTCCAGGAGATAGGCCACGACGTCCGCTGCCCTGTAGCTGTCGCGACCTGCGCCGACCAGCTTCGGGAGGAACGAGAGGTCCTGTCCGATTGTCGCGAGGGGGGGCTCTACGGTTCCGTCGCGGTGGCGCTGACCCAGCCCGATAGCCGCGATCAGCCCGTTGCACACGCAACGTCGCCCGATCGTGTCCTCCATCTTCCCGCCCTTGCGCACGTAGGCCGAAGCCGGCTCGGCGGGGCAACGGTACCCGATCTCACCGTCTTGACCGCAGTAGGGAACCCGTAGATAGCCGGCCTCGCACACCCGCCGCCGCTCGGCGTAGACCTCAGGCACCGCGATAGTCCCCGGCAGGTCGGCCACCTTGAAAGGAAAGCCGGTGGGCGAGGCCAACGAATCGGTGCGCACGTGCAGGGTCCCGGAAAGGGCGTTCTCGATGAAGGCACGTTTCAACGAGGCGTCGAAACCCGACTCCTCGCAGAGGGCGAACGCGGATCCGACCTGGATACCGGTTGCCCCGACCTCAAGGGCGTGTGCGAGCGACTCTGGGCTCGCGTAGGCACCGGCAAGCCAGTAAGGCAGCCCCAACGTCGCCAACTTCTCCAAATCGACCACGTCACGAGGCCCGTAAACCGGCTGACCCTCCTCGTCAAAGCTGACCGGACCACGAGGCGGAGCATTGTGGCCGCCTGCCACGGCCCCTTCCACCACGAACCCGTCAGGGCACGTGCGGGCATCGCGAGCGAGATAGGAGGCCAGCACATGCGAAGCGACTATGGCGAGGAACTTCGGCCGACGCAGCTCCGCTCTCGCACCAGAGATCGATTCTGGGCGCACTGCGACGCCGAACCGGGCAGCCCCTGCACCGAGCACGTCGACGGCGATCTCACCGGAACGCCCCGCGGCGAGCGAATCAAGCAGACCGGGGAGCTCGGCGGGGATGCCGGCGCCGACCAGCACGTAGTCGACTCCCGCGAGCATGGCGCCGTAAGCCGCCGCCGGGGTGGCCATCTGAATCTTCTCCAGGTAGTTGACCCCGACCAGGCCTTCGTGGCCCTCCTTGGATAGGAATACCTCCACGAAGTTTGCCGCGATGATGAGATCGGTGGCCTGCCGGCCCGGATCCAGCGACAGGCGCGGTACAAGGCGGAACGGCTTTCCGGGATCGATGCCGCCTTCCACGAAGTAGCGGCCCAGGATCTCCTCGGAGGCCTCGGCATGCGGGAAGCTCGCCAGCGCCCGGCGGATGTGACCTCCCGGGTCTCCCAGCTGGAGACGGCGGGCGAGAAGGGTGTCCAGCGCCACCCCCGAGACCACACCGAGCTGGCCCGTAAGCGCAACCGCCCGTACCAGGGGCCACCCGGAGACGCCGACACCCATGCCGCCCTGGATGATCGCGGGCCAGTCGCTCGCCGCCCGCGTGCTGGTCAACGTCGGTCCTCGGCCAGGGCTCCATGCGCGCAACACCGGTCTCGGAGCCTTCGATAGCCGTCACTGACTTGCATGGCCGCGGTCGGTCCTTCGATACCGCGAGAGACTAGTTGACACCGGCCCCGGTCCCGTCCCCGGCGTGCACCTATGAGAGGAACACACAGCTCTCGCGGCTTCTTCGAACGACGGAGCCGGTCCTGTCGGTGCCTACTATTGCCCCATGTCAGCAACCGTCCCGAGCACGAGCTTTGTACCCTATGAAAGGCCCGTACGCGCCGCGTTCGTGGGCCTTGGGCGCATCTACGACCTCAACGTGCGCGCTTACCTTGACAATCCCGACGTCGAGGTCGTGGCGCTTGTCGATCCGAGCGAGGAGCGCTGCGCCCAGCGCCAGGCAGACTTCCCAGCCGCCAGAACATTCGCCTCCGCTGCGGAATTGGCGACGAGTGGTCTCGAGGTCGACGCTGTCGAGGCTCTGCTGCCGATTCCGCTACATGCCGATGTGGTTCCTGAGCTCCTCGGTTACGGCTGGCACGTCAATCTGCAAAAGCCGATTTGCAATGACCTCGCCGGCGCGAAACGGATGCTCGACACGGCGGTGGCCAACGGCCGGCTGCTGCGGGTCATGGAGAACTACATCTTCTACGAACCACTCATGAAGCTCAAGGAGATTGTGGGCTCAGGCGAACTCGGCGAAGTCAGCGGATACCACATGAAGATGGTGGCCAGCGGCCGCGGTGGCTGGGACGTCCCGGGGAGCAGCTACGAGTGGCAGTTCCAGCAGATGCGACGTGGCCGCGGCATCCTCGTGTTCGATGACGGCTGGCACAAGCTGTCGACGGCGATCTGGCTGTTCGGTCCAATCAAGCAGGTGCGGGCATGGGTGGGCACCACCGAAGTCGTGCCCGGCATCGAGATCGACGCACCCACCACGCTGGTGTGGGAACACCACAATGGGGTTCGCGGCGTTTGGGACGTCACCCTGGCGATCGACATGTACCTGCGTTCCGACTACTACACCAATGACGAACGCTGGGAGATCACCGGCCGCCGCGGCTACGCGCGGGTCAACCGATGCACCGGCCGCGGGATCCAACAGCCGAGCCTGGAGGTCTACCTCGACGGGGAGATGCGCTCCTACCACGCGCTCGATGACGATTGGGCCAGCAGCTTTCGGGATTCGGGCCGCCATTGGCTGCGCTGGCTCCACACGGGCGAGGGCCCGATGCTGTGGAATGCCGACGAAGCCGTCAACATATTGCGTTTTGCACTGGCCGCATACGCGAGCAGTGCAGCGGGTGGCATCGGCGTGGACCCGGCTTCGCTCAGTTGACCCTCCGACTGCTCGACCGTGCCCGTCCCAGAAGACCTCCGCTCGCGCGCTGTCCCGGCGCGTCAACGGTCCGGTCCCGGGCCAAACGGGAGATCAACCAGGCCTAGGTTCACGAGCGGGGCCCAGTCGAGTAGCCCTTCCTGTCGGCATGCACCGATCGTCGCAGCAGTCCGAACGCACCGGAGATGACATCGAGGCCGTGGTGCACGACAGCAGCGAGGTTGGTATCAGCCTCGAAGAGGATGCTCGGTAAAGACGGACGGAGCATGCGACAAAGCGGGAGCGGCGGCGCTGCTGCTGCTCACTTCCAGCCGCCGCTGGTCATCCTCGCCCGAAACCTGCTCGAGGCTTCGGCGGGCGGGCTCGGGCAGCACGAGACTCAACGAGAAGCCAAGTATCGAGGCAACAGCCGCTACGAGGAGCATGCCTCGCAAGCCGATGTGCCGCTGCAACTGCGGTACCAAGAACACCCCGATGAACGCACCGAGTTTGCCGACTCCCGCAGCGATGCCATGGCCCGTCGTACGCATGCTCACGGGGAACACTTCGGACGGCAAAACAAATGTCGTGGTGTTCGGCCCGAACTCGACGAAGAAGTAGCTGACCCCGAAGACAAGGAGGAACGGCACAACCGTCGCGGTAAGCCGCGGAATTGCGCCGAGGGCGATGAAAGCGACGGCCATGACCGTGAACCCGATCAATTGCAGCCGTTTGTGGCCGATTCTGTCCATGCGCATGACGGCCAAGGCGTAGCCGGGCACCGCGAATACCACGAAGATTGCGAGGGTCCAGGCAAGTTTCGCCTCAAGGGTTGCGTGGGCGTCGACACCCTTCAGGATCGCCGGCAGTGACAAAGTGTTCCCGTAGTAGGCGTAATCGAAGAGGAACCAGCTTCCCGCCGTGCCCACCAAGAGGAGCAGCATCTGCGGATTGCTCAGGAACTCTCGGAAACCCAAGCGCCTCGTGCCCTCGGCTGACACGGCCGAGGTGTCGAAGACGCCTTTGGAGAACGCGGCGGCTTCGCGCGCCGCACGCTCGCCCTCGCCTTGCACACGCGCTTGAAACCTCGGCGATTCCGGCATCTTTGCCCGCAGATAGATCACCGCGGCTGCAGGAACCGCGCCGAGGCCAAGCAACAGTCTCCAGCTGAGAGCCTGGGTAACCCCTGAGGACAACAGGGCCAGGCCCACCAGCGGACCAACCGTGAGCCCGAGCGCCTGCATCGAGAAGACCATGCCGACAAGACGGCCGCGGTCGCGGGTGTTGGAGTACTCGCTCATGAGCACCGCCGAGACCGGGTAGTCGCCACCGATACCGAGGCCCAACACAAGACGTGCCATGACCAGGCACACGAAGTTTGGCGAAAATGCAGAGGCGAGCGCTCCGACGATCATGATGGCCGCGACCAGCGCGTAGACGCTCTTGCGACCGAGGACGTCCGCGATCCTCCCGAACACGAAGGCTCCGGCGACGGCACCCAGGAGAGACGCCCCCGTCACCCAGCTCGCCTCGGTAGTGCTGAGGTGCCATTGGGTCGTCACGATGGCGCCGACCGTGCCGATGACGAACAGGTCGTATGCGTCGGTGAAAAAGCCCATGCCGGAGATGAGGACAACCCGGCGGTGAAATCTGCTCCTCGGCGCCTCGTTGAGGAGGTCGCTGATCGTGACGGGCGCGAGCCCTTCCTTCACGTTCTCAGGTTCGCCAAGCAGCAAGGAGGGTCTCCATCCGGCGGAGTCGTCGCTCCGCTTTCCAGAAATTCACTTTCGCGTCACTTTCGCAACTCGAAATGACTTCTAGACGACATCTAGGTAAACACAAGATGAACACATTGGTAATTCCAGGTGTCACCTGGTTATCGTTCGTCCGTGATGGAGACGTCGTCCGAAGGATCGCCAGTTGATCGCCGGGTCGGGCAGCTCTTCGCTCTCGTGAGCGAATCGCTCGCTAGTGCGACACAGGCTCTGCTGCTCGGGGACATCTCCTTGGGCAGGACGGTCATGGACGGGGACCGGTCGATCGACGAGCTCACGTCGGACGTCGAACGAACTGTCTGGGACCAGATCGACACCGAGTCGCCAACCGGTGACGAGCTGCGCAGGCTGATCGGTATTCTCCAGATCTTGCCGGAACTGGAACGCAGCGCCGATCTGGCTGAGCACATCGCCCAGCGTGCGGTGGCCAACCTCGGCGCCGAGATGAGCCCCCTCAGCCGTGGAATCGTCCAGCGCATGACGGAGGTCGCTCTCGAGATGTGGAAGGCGGCTTCGGACGCGTTCGACGCAGAGATTCCCCCGCTGAGCACCCTGGACGAGGACGACGAGGAGATCGACATCCTTCACGAACGACTGACCGGAGAGGTGGCTCGTGGGATGATGACAACGGCCGTGGCCGCGCAGGTCACGCTTCTCGCCCGGTTCTACGAGCGTCTGGGTGATCACGCCGTGAACCTTGCCAGCCGCATCGCCAGCCTTCCGCCGAAAGCAACCCTCAGCCCTGATCGGCCGGAGGAATAGTCGGCCGCGGGTGCACCCACGCTCGCCTGACCCCGGCCCGGGGCTGCCGACGAGAACCTCCGGGTGAGCGCCAACCGCTAGAGCAGAGTGGTTGAGCGTTCCTGTCTCAGGAAATATAGGTGACCATGCGGCTCAGGGGAGACTCGACTTCGTCAACGCCCTGGGCGGGCGGGCCACTGTGTCCGGGCAACTCCGGCACTCGGCCAAAGGGCCGCATGCGGGAACTCGAACTTCTCCCCGAGTGAAGACGATGACCGAGGTCTCAGTGAGGCGCTCCGGTGCCGTGCTGCCACTCCAAGAAGACCGCCCGGAGGAGATCAGGCTGCGTCACCACGCCGACCACCTCACCCTTGGGACCGACGACGGGCAGCCGGTGGATCCCTCCCGAGAGCATGGTGCCGAGGGCTCGGATCAAGCCCGCGTCACGGTCGATTGTCCGGACCGGTCTTGTCATCACCGACCCCACGGAGGCCGCGAAGTGATCTCGCGCCACCGCAACCAGATCGCTGAACGCCCGGAAGCTGCCTGCCTCGTTGAGCTCGGCCGCCGTCGGGAGCACCGCCTTGAGCAGGTCCCGTTCGGTCACGATCCCGAGCAGGTCCCGCTCACTGACGATTCCGAGCAGCTCTTCCCCCTCGACAACGAGCGCACACTCCGCGCCATGAAAGATAAGGGTTCGAGCCACGTCCGCGATCGTCTCCCCCGGCTCGACACGGCACAAGTCTGTGTGCATTACATCCTTCACGCACAGCATGGCCTCCCCTTCCAAACCAGGAAGTCTACTCGTGCGCACAGCGGCGACGACGAGCACCGGAACTCCCGCGTAGGCGGTGCCCAAGGGCGCTACGGCGAGAACGAGGACGGAGGGCCTTCTCTATCCGAGCGCCATCCAGGCGACCTTCACAGCTCTCGTGAGCCGCTGTCAGTCCGATCGTGAAGGACCCTGTCACCGGGACGGCATTCGCCACCGCGACCGCACCGGCGTCTGTCTGCAGCGTGGCGAGGATCGTGGAACTAGCAGCGACACCGGCAAGGTCACCTTGACGCTCGTCTTCTTTACAGCCACTCTTGCAAGGCCGCTGCGCGAGAACGAGACCCTGTCGGGGACTTCGAGCGCGTTGCCCGAGGTGCTCTTCCCGTCTTTGGCGCACGCCCATCGGTCGTGGGTGAGCTTGCGCGAACACTTCCGCAAGGCGCATCAGCGCGAGCAGCCCCGGATCAGAGGAGCTGTCTCGGCGTTTCGGGGTGCACCCGACGAGCCCAGGTCGCGGCACACCTCGTGAGCAGGTGCCCGAGCAAGCACTTGCTATTATTTCTACAGATCAGATAGAATCAACATCAGTAATGCAGGTCTGAATTGCTCATGGGGGGGAAATCCAGTGAAACGCCGCTTCATCGCACTCGCCGTGCCGGCACTTGCCGCAGTCCTGGTCACAACGTGCTGGTCGAGCTTGTCGAGCTCCGTCGCCGGCCGCGCCGTGTCCGCTTCGCCATCGAATGCGGCGCACGGATTCATCAGGCTGACAGAGTTCACGGCGCCGAGCGCCATCACGCTCGACGGTGCCGGAGCCAACTCCATCGCGCCGTTCTTCCAGAAGGTCTTCTACGACTACGAGCAGCTCCACTCGAAGCTCACCATCAACTACTCGCCCGCAGGCAGCAGCGTGGGTGTCAAGGACATCCAGCAGGACACGGTGGACTTCGGCGACTCGGAGATCCCCATGTCATCATCTGCCCTGGCCGCGGCCAAGGGGGGCACAGTCCTGCAGGTGCCCGTAGAGCTCGGCGGCGTGGCGATCAGTTACAACGTGCCGGGTGCGCCGAAAGGCTTGCACCTCAATGGGCCCATACTCGCCTCGATCTTCGACGGCACGATCACGAGGTGGAACGATCCGCGGATCGCCAAGGTCTCCGGTATCTCGAACCTCCCGGACCTTTCGATCGTCCCCGTCCACCGTGCCGATTCCTCCGGACCGGGCTGGGATCTGGATCAGTACCTCATCTCAACGTCGCCTACGTGGGTCACCAAGATCGGCACGTCGAAGGCGTCGACATCGTGGCCGTTGCCGGACATAGGCGAGGGTGAGCAGCTCAACACGGGTGTCGCCACGTTCATCAAGAGCACGCCTGGCGCGATCGGCTACGTATCGTTCGGCTATGCCCTGGAAGCGAAGTTCACCAACGCCGCACTGAAGAACAAAGCAGGTGCATTTGCCGCACCCTCGTCGCAGTCGATCGCCCAGGCCGGAGCCCGAGCGGTCAACCTGAGCGCCAGCCACTTTTCGATCATCGACGAACCTGGTTTGTCGACCTACCCATTGGCCAACTTCAGCTGGACTCTGCTTTACAAGAAGCAGGCAAACGCAGCCAAGGGCGCCGCACTCGGCAAGCTCTTCTACTACGTGGTGACCACCGGCCAACAGCAGGCGAAATCGCTCGGCTACTCGCCCCTTCCGCCGAATGTCGTTCGACTCGCCAAGACGACACTGGCCAAGTTGCGGTCTTAGACAAGGGCAGCGCTGCTCAGCTGTGAACGACTCGATCGCGTCTTTGCCGCCCTCATCTATCGCGGGGTCAGCCGTGACAGGTGAGGGCGGCGACGGTGCTGCCGGGTTGCGACCATGGCGCAAGCCTCGGCGTCTTCCCTCGAGCCCCCTGTACGCGATCGTCCGTTGGGGCGCGGCCGGGCTTTTCGCCGCCCTTGTGATCGGCCTGATCGTCAGCATCGTGTCGCAATCGAGCCAGGCGTTCGCTCACTCCGGAATCAGTTTCCTATGGTCGGGAACCTGGAACCCCGATGCCGGCGACTATGCGGGCGGGACCCTTGTCGTAGGGACGGTCATCACCACGCTGGTGGCCATGATCATCGTCGTGCCGATCGGCCTCGGCACTTCCGTATCTGTCTCCGAGTTGATACCGAGGTGGCTAGCAGGGCCACTGTCCACCTCCATCGAGTTTCTCGCCGCCGTGCCGAGCATCGTCGTGGGCCTGTGGGCGCTGCTCGTGCTCTCCCCGGTGTTCGCCAGCGATGTCGAACCTGCGCTCGAGGGCCTTCCGGTCCTGAACACGGTCTTTCGCGGGCCTGCCTACGGACCGAGCGTCCTGCTCGCCTCGGTGGTGCTGGCCATCATGACGCTGCCGACTGTCGTCGCCCTGAGCCGGACCGCGCTGGGCGGGGTTCCCATCGCCGAGAGGGAGGCGGCGATGGCCCTAGGTGCCACACATTGGCAAGTGGTCAGGCGCACCGTGCTCCCTGCCGCTCGTTCCGGCATCGCCGCCGCCATCACGCTGGCGGTCGGGCGGGCGCTCGGTGAGAGCATCGCCGTGGCACTGGTGATCGGCAACCGCCCGGCAATCCCCCATTCGCTCCTCGCGCCAGGGGCGACACTCGGGTCGGCCATCGTCAACCAGTTCGCAGAGGCATCCCCCGGACTCGGCACGAGCGCGGTGATCGCGCTAGCGGCCATCCTGCTCCTGCTGACGATCCTCGTCAATGTCGCGGGACAACTTCTCGTCCGTAGAAGGGGTGGTCGCCGCCTGCTCGGCGTGCGGGGCGCGGTCGCATGAGCACGCTCCCGTCCATACAGGTAGCACTGGATAGCGTGATGCCCGACATGGGACTCGCCGAGGTGACCCGGCGGCGGCTCTTGGTGCGAGATTCGGCCCGTCGCTCGATCGGACGGCGCCGCATGGCGGGACGCGCCATGCAGGCCGTATGCCTGATCACCGTGCCACTTGGCTTGGCGCCCTTGGTGGCCCTTGTCATAGCCACCGTCTCCAAAGGGGCGGGCGCGCTGAACGTCGGTTTCCTCCTGCATGCCCCTACACCAGAAGGGGTGCCCGGTGGAGGCATCTCCACCGCGATCGTCGGTTCGGGTGAGATAGTCACCTATGCGATCGCATTGGCGGTGCCAATGGGCCTCTTCATCGCCCTGTTCCTGTTCGAGCGTCCGGGACCGATCGCGTCCGCCGTCCGCTTCGGCGCTGATGTGATGTCCGGCGTTCCCTCGATCATCATCGGCATCTTCGCCTATGCGATCTGTGTTGAGCGGTTCCACCATTTCTCGAATGTGGCGGCTGGCTTGGCACTCGGAGTCTTGATGTTGCCCATCATGGTCCGGGCTAACGAAGAGGCAATGCGAACTGTTCCCGTCGACCTGTGGGAGGCGGGAATCTCGCTCGGTGCGCGGCGGTCGCGCGTGGCCCGCTCCGTTGTGCTGCGGGGGGCGCTGCCGGGAGTTGTCACGGGCAACCTCTTGGCATTGGCTCGCGGCGTAGGCGAGACCGCCCCGTTGCTGTTCACGGTGGCTTCCCCCACACTCGCCATGACTCTGCTCATCTTCAACGACGCGACACAGCCATTCCCGGACGCTCAACAGGCAGCGTGGGGAACGGCGCTGGTGCTGCTCGCCCTCGTGCTGATCCTGAGCGTGATCGCCCGGACGGTCGCTTGGACACTAAACAGGAAGACACGATGAAGCAGCCCGACGACCTCACAGATCTGGTGTTGAACCACGCGACCGATCCGCGGGCCTATTTCGACAACCGCTCCGGAAGGCTCGCGAAAGAATCGAGGACGTTGCCAGATCGACCTGACCCGGGCGCGCACGGGGCCGCCGTAACACTCGACGACGTGAGCATCACCTTTGGCGATCACGTCGCCGTCCGCAATGTCACCCTCCAGATGCCTGCTTGCCAAGTGACCGCTCTCGTCGGTCCATCCGGGTGTGGCAAGACGAGTGTTCTCAGGGCCATCAACCGGCTCCACGATCACACTGGAGGCGCTGTTCGCGGCACTGTCAGGCTAGGCAGCCTCGACGTCTACGGATCCGATGTCCAGCCGGAAGTGCTGCGCAGCCGGATCGGCATGGTGTTCCAACGGCCGAATCCCTTCCCGACATTGAGCATCTTCGACAACGTGATCTCCGGGTTGCGCTTCAACGGAGTCCGCAACAAGCGTCTCCTTCGCGAGATGGGCATAGCCGCGCTTCACAATGCCGCCTTGTGGGACATCGTCAAGGATCGCCTCAACCAACCTGCCTTGCGCCTTTCGGGTGGACAACAACAGCGCCTTTGCATCGCGCGCGCTCTCGCCATCGAGCCCGAGGTGCTCCTCATGGACGAGCCGTGCTCCGCGCTCGATCCTGTGGGTACGGCAAAGATCGAGGATCTCATCAGACACCTGTCGAGTGAGGTGACTATCGCCCTGGTCACGCACAACATGTTCCAGGCCGCCCGTGTCTCGGACAACGTGGCCGTCTTCCTTCTCGGCGACGACCGTGTCGGGGAACTGGTCGAGGTCGGCCCCACGGAGCGCGTGTTCGACGCTCCCAGCGATGCCCGCACGAAGGCCTACGTCACCGGGCACGTCGGCTGACGAGGCACAGACTCGCCCCGCCGGCGAGCGTGTCGATGGTGGGCGCGGTGGGCGGCCGACGAGGCGCCGTGGGGGCTGGCGGCCCTGAGCCGGGACCCGAGCCAACATCACAAGGCTTTGCACCGCTCCCACCAGGTATTGTGCGCGTTGGCGGCGATCTTGCGGCCCCATCCCCCTCTTTCCCGGGCCAAATGGCGTTAGGTGGTCAGGTCGTGGGCAACCAAGAGGATTGATCGTAGGTGCCTTACCAAAGAGTTAAGGAGTAGGACAGATGCTTACCAAATGGGGCATGGTCCGCAGCGATAGGTGCCTACCGAGAGAGTGAAAGGGCTGGAGGTTGCTCCCCGATGATCGAGGATCGCGAGTGCCTGCTCCCGACAGGGCCCGCTTGAGGTCTCAGACCTCGAACACGTACGCCTTGCCGATTGCGTTTGCTGGAGTTGGAACGGCTTGGTCGCTATACGGCGCACCCACGACGGCGGTCGTGCCTGAGATTGCCACCGAGTACGCGAAGTAGTCATTGGCGACGGTGTCGGAGCCCTTCAGTTCGGCGGCCTGCTTCCAGGAGGTCGCCGTCTTCGCGAACACGTACGCCCGCCCGGCACTCTTGGCGTGGAACGGTGTACCCACGACGGCGGTCGTGCCCGAGATTGCCACGGACCAGGCGAAGCCGTCATCCGCACCGGTGTCGGAACCCTTCAGTTCGGCGGCCTGCTTCCAGGAGGCCGCTGTCTTCGTGAACACGTAGGCCCGGCCGGCATCTTTGGCGTGGAGGGGTGCACCTACCACGGCGGTCGTGCCCGACGCGACCAACGAGACGCCGAAGCCGTCACCGGCGACGGTGTCGGAGCCCTTCAGTTCGGCAACCTGCTTCCAGCCGCTAGCTGTGTCGGTGAACACATACGCCCGACCGGCACTCTTGGCGTGGCCGTCGGCACCCACGATGACGGTGGTGCCAGAGATGGCCGCCGAGGAACCGAAGCCATCACTGGCGACGGTGTCGGAGCCCTTCAGTTCGGCGACCTGCTCCCAGCCACGAGCTGTGTCGGTGAAGACATACGCCCGACCGCCACTCTTGGCGTGGCCGCCGGCACCCACGATGATTGTTGCGCCCGAGATGGCCAGAGACTCGCCGAAGTAATCACCGGCGACGGTGTCGGAGCCCTTCAGCTCGGCGGTTTGCCTCCAGGAGGCCCCCGTCTTGGTGAACACGTACGCCCGGCCGGCGCTCTTGGCGTGGCCACCGGCACCCACGATGATTCTGGTGCCCGAGATGGCCAGAGACTCGCCGAAGTAATCACCGGCGACGGTGCCGGAGCCCTTCAGATCGGCGGTTTGCCTCCAGGAGGCCCCCGTCTTGGTGAACACGTACGCCCGCCCGGCCTTGTTGGCGTGGACCAGCGCACCCACGACTATGGTCGTGTCCGAGATGGCCACCGAGACGCCGAAGCCGTCACCGGCGACGGTGTCGGAGCCCTTCAGCTCCGCCACCTGCGTCCCTACAGGCGGCGTGGTGCGCGGATTCGCGCCAACGGCGGAGGCGGTGCTTACCAGCAGTGGCAAGGAAATCGCTCCAACGGCGATGAGACTGACTATGCGGTACCTACGCGTGTGACGCCTCCGAGCATGGGCTCACTTCCCAATGACCTTTCAGGAGCCATTTTGTACCTTGGGCAAGCTCCTCGTCAGATCGACGACATCTCGACTCTGGCACGCCGCGGGCACCGGCACCCGTTTTGGAACCCCGCCTCGAGGCCACAAGGTGGACGAACTGGGCGCCTGTCCGCCGCCGCCGGCGTGCGGGCGGTTGGGCCGCTCGTGGCCCTTAACTCCTAGCCCTGACTTTCCTGGTGACACAGGCAAGCACAAGGGTGGCCGCGCCGGCCGAAAGCGGGCGGCCGGGCGGCACGCACCGCCACGACCGGGACCGGGAGCCTGGAACCGGGTCCTCCGAGCCCAAGCCACGACGGGCGCCACGGCAGCCCGGACAGGGCCGACCGGGGCGGCCGGCGGGGCGGGAGATACCAAGCCTCAGCCGGGGGTCTCAGCTCTTCTGCACCGGCAGCACGTAGATGAAGTTGCCCTTTTTCGAGCAGGCCTGGAAAACCAGGGGCACGAACTTCGCGGACGTCTGTCCAGGCGGCTTGATACTGAGGCCCGCGGCCCAGACCGGGCGGCACGCCGAGGGCGTGGAGAAGGCCACATTACTGATGCTGAGTGGGGCTATCGCTGTAGCGCTCGATTTCGCCGGATTCGTCCCCAGGGAGACGAGGGACGGCTTGATGGAGGTGGCCGTCGTCGCCGCTGAACCGATTGTCCTGCCGCTCAAGGCGACTGCCGACACCTTGGGATAGCCCTTCAGCGTGCACGAGCGCCCGGACTCATTTGTGAACTCGATGTTGAACAGGAAGTGGCCGGTGGCGCCACCCTCGCTTCGCAACCAGATCACGAGCCCGGATGTCGGGCAGTCTGAAACGCCAACAGCTGGTACACCCTTCTTGCTGTCGGCACCGGCGGCAGTGGCCGCGAGCGAAGCGACAACCGCTGTCATGACGGCCACAAGAATCAGGCCGACGCGCCACGGACGGCGAATGGAGCCTTGAGTGGAGAAGAGAGCTGACCACATACTGCCCCCTTTTGTTGTTCGGCGAACCGACCGAGGAACCGGCGACCCGCCTTCTTCGATTCGTCGATCACGATGCTACCGGGACTCGGGCATGACTAGGGAGGCACTTCCCCGCACACTCCTGCTACTGGTTTCGACTGGCCAGCAGGGGACCGTCGTTGAGTGCGCGAACGTCTGACGAGCCCGTTCGTGCGACACAGGGAAGCACAGTGGCTGCCGTCGGGGACCGCACGGCCGACGTAATTGGCGCTATTGCCGATCGCCATGTGCGTACCCGCGGACTCGAATGGAGTCTCGGACAGACCGCGGCCCACCTCGTGGTCGGCGTGCGGTCCCACCGCGTCTGGGCGAGGGGGGAAGCCAAGATCGACTACCTCGTTCCCGACCTTGCCGCGGTGAACGTACGCGGCATGGAGTCGGTACAGGAGCGAGATCCGGCCGCGCTGGCCGCCATCGTACGGCGGGAGCACGCGACCTTCGTCAGCCAGGCCCCCAAGCAGCCAGCCGGGGCTTGCCTCACCAGAGGGGGGACCAGACCTGTCTCTGGAGGTGATGATCTCCGTCCACCTGGGGAGATGCCCGTACGCCGATGGGATATCGCGACGACGCTCGGCTCGCCGTGACGCATTGGACGGGACGAAGCGAACATCGCGGCTCGCGGTGCGCTCCCCCTTCTACCGATCATTTCGGACCCCGTGGCGGTAGAAGACCTCTTCAGAGCTGAGCTGAGACGCCGCGTGCTCAGTGGCCGTCGTCGAGTCTGACAGGGAGACAACTGACATCGTCCTTCTTCTTGACAGAAGACCATCACGGTCCCCTTCCCGCCTGTGGCGGTGTGGGGACCACCGTTCCGCTCGGGTCCTGAGTCGTTTCCGTCAATGGCCCATCGCTCGACTTCGTCGGGTCCTCAGCGGCGTGTTTCGAACTCTGTTGCCGCGACGTCAACCGTCTCCGTGTTCGAACGGATCCGAGGGCTTCTTCCTGCGAGGTCCGAGAGCTGGGCTGGAGCTGTCCCGCAGATGATCCGATCAGAGCCATGAGCTCTCTCTGCGTGATGACAGCCGGATGCCGGTGATGCTGAGGAGTAGTCGAAGACCGGGAGGTCCGTGTTCTAAAGTACATGACAGTACATGAAAGTGCTCTATAGTGGGCACCTGCTCCCTCGGCGAATGCGCAAGCACAGCGAAAGCGGCGCCGGAGCCCACCGAGTTACGCCCTCCACAGTGCCCCGCCAACCAGCCTCTCGCCACCACGTGGGCGAACGTGGTGCGGATTCCGAGCCATTCCGTACACCCGTTCCGATCGAATCCGTACACCGATTCCGACGTTTTCGTACACCCGGTGAGGAGACTCTCCTAGCAGCTGGCGCGAGGTAGCCCCTGCTCGGCAGGCTCCTCGGACAACCCGTCCGAGGAGCAACCGTTGACCAGACCCCGTGTCGCCATGCGCAAGATCCGAGATGTCCTCCGGCTGAGCTTCGGTGAAAAGCTCAGCCGCCGCCAGGTGAGTGCCTCGCTCGGCATTCCCGTCACCACCGTGTCCGACCACGTCATGCGTGCTGTGGCGGCGGGCTTGTCCTGGCCGCTCCCCGACGAGCTCGACGACCACGGCCTCGAGCAGTTGTTGTTCCCGCCAGTGGTGCCGTCGGGCATCGTCCGGCCCACTCCGGACTGGAAGTACGTCCACCTCGAGCTGCGGCGAAAGGGCGTGACGTTGCAGCTTCTCTGGCTCGAGTACCGCGAGGACCATCCCGACGGCTACGGCTACAGCCAGTTCGCCAACCTGTACCGGGCCTTTAGGGGACAAGTCGACGTCGTCATGCGCCAGGAGCACCGGGCGGGCGAGAAGCTCTTCGTCGACTTCGCGGGCCAGACGATCCCGATCTACGACCGGCGAACCGGCGAGGTGACACTGCAAGCCGAGCTGTTCGTCGCCGTCGCCGGGGCGTCGAGCTACCTCTACGCCGAGGCCTTCGCCTCCCAGGAGCTCCTGTACTGGGTGACCGCCCACACCCACGCCTTCGAGTTCATGGGGGGATGCCACGAGATCGTGGTCTGCGACAACTTGAGATCGGGCGTCACCCGGCCGCACCGTTACGAGCCGGACGTGAACGCCACCTTCCAGGAGATGGCGGCCCATTACGGCGTCGCGGTCATCCCGACTCGGACCTACAAGGCCCGGGACAAGGCCAAGGCCGAAGCCGGAGTGCTCTTGGCCGAGCGCTGGATAATTGCCCGGCTGCGACACAGGCACTTCACCTCGCTCGGCGAGGCCAACGCCGCCATCGCCGAGTGCGTGGAAACCATCAACTCTCGCCCGTTCAAGAAGCTGGACGGCTCACGCAAGATCCTGTTCGAGGCTTTGGACCGCCCGGCGCTCAGGCCACTTCCGCCAGAGCGTTATGAGTTCGCCACCTGGAGGCAGGCCAAGGTCAACATCGACTACCACATCGAGGCCGACCACCACTACTACTCGGTTCCCTACCAGCTCGTCGGCAAGGTCGTCTACGTGCGCAGCTCCGCCACGACCGTCGAGGCCCTCTACAGCTCAAAGCGTGTCGCCTCGCACCCCCGCAGCTTCAAGCGTGGGCAGTTCACGACCGATCCGGCCCACATGCCCGAGTCGCACCGGCGCTACGCGCAATGGACCCCGAGCCGCATCATCAACTGGGCGAGCGCCACGGGCCCCTCGGCCGCGAAGCTCGTCGAGGCGATCATCAGATCCCGGCCCCATCCCGAACAGGGCTTCCGCTCCGCGCTCGGCATCATCCGCCTCGCCGATCGCTACGGCACCGAACGCGTCGAGGCGGCGTGTGGCCGGGCACTGCACCTTCGCGCCTACTCGTATCGAAGCGTGCAGTCGATCCTTGTCCACTCACTCGACAAACAACCCTTGCCCGAGGCGCGCCCGAATCGTCCCCATCCCCGCCACCACAACGTGCGCGGGGCGACCTACTACCAATGAAAGGAAGACACGTGCTCTCCAACACGACCATCGAGGGCCTGCACACCCTTCGGCTCCAGGCCATGGCCTCAGGTGTCATCGAACAGCGCGAGCAGCCCGACTACGCCGCTCTCGGCTTCGAGGACCGCCTCGGCCTGCTCGTCGACCGGGAGCTCCTCGCCCGGAGCAATAGGCGACTGACACGCATGCTCAAGTCCGCGAAGCTCAAGCTGCCCGCGGTGATCGAGGACCTCGACTTCCGCCGTCCCCGTGGGCTCGAGCGCCAGACGGTGCTGCACCTCGCCGAGTGCCACTGGGTGAATGAGCACCAGGCGGTTCTCGTCGTGGGCCCGACCGGGGTCGGAAAGACATACCTCGCCTGTGCGCTCGCGCACTGCGCGATCCGTCACGGGCACACGGCGCTCTACCTGCGAGCCCCACGGATGTTCGACGAGCTCGCAATCGCACGCGCGGACGGCCGTCTGTCACGGCTCATGGCCAGCTGGGCACGCATTGACGTCCTCGTCATCGACGATTTCCTGATTCGTCCGCTCAACTCCGACCAGGCGGCCGATCTGCTCGAGGTGATCGAAGACCGTGCCCAGCTGCACTCGACGGTCGTCACGAGCCAGCTCCCGGTCGCTCACTGGCACGAAGGCATAGGCGACGCCACGATCGCCGACGCCGTGCTGGACCGGCTGTTGGAGAGGGCCAACCGCATCGAGCTCGTCGGCGAGTCCCTGCGCCGGAGCGAGACGGCGACCGCCGCCAAGCCGAGGAACGCCAAGTGACCGTCCGAGGATGTTCCACGGTTCGCGTCAGCCCGCCGACGTCCTTCGTCACGCCGGAGTGCCTTCTACGAGGTTCACCTCCAAGCCGAGGTGTATGGCCGTCCGCGCAGCTATGAACGAACGTCGCGACCACTACCTCGCCCCCGCCACAGACAACGACACCGAGTCGGTGCTCGACGAGGCGATCGACTCGCTCGCGAGGTTGCGTGCCATGGGAGGGCGGGGCAACGCTGGCGTCGATCTTCACCTCCTCACCAGCTTGATCGACGAGGCGACGAGACGGCTACGCGGCGCCGTTGCCCGAGCGCGCGGCCAGGACTACTCATGGGCGGAGATCGCCGATCTTCTCGGAGTCACCCGGGCGAGTGCGTGGCAGCGCTACGCCGGGCGAACCGACGACGACCCGACGCCGGTCGAGGACAGGCCATGAACGGCGGGGTGAAGCTATTCCTCGTGAGCGAAGTCGAGCCGGATCAGCGCGAGATTTCGACGCGTTCGACGGCGAGCTTCAGTGCCTGCAAACTATCGATCAAGCACCGCGAAGGAGGTGAGCTAACGGGATAGGCCCCCAAGCGTCGGCCGCTGCGCGGCCTCCGACGCCCGCGTCCGAAAACGTCGGACTGGGTGTACGGAATCATCGGAATACGCAAACGTGGCGCTCTCCGGCGCAGATCGGTCACGCGCCGCCAACCTCGCGTGCGCTGAGGTCGAAGTCGTATGACACGATCACTGCGTGGGAGCGCTGCGGGAGCGAAACTTCCGCCTTTACTTCGTCGGGCAAGCGACGTCGAACGTCGGGAGCGCTATGGTGCCGGTGGCGCTGGCGTTCGCAATTCTCCGCCTCACCCATTCGGCGGCGGACCTCGGATTCGTGCTCACCGCCTATGCCGTCTCCCAGCTGATCTTCCTGCTGGCGGGCGGAGTTGTCGCCGACCGTATTCCGCGTCGCGTGGCGCTACTCGGTTCGGACATGGTTCGGTTCGCTGCCGAGGCGATACTGGCCGCGTTCCTCCTTAGTGCGAGGCCACCGCTCCCGGTTGTTCTCCTTCTCGTCTTTGTGCAGGGCGCGGCAAGCGCCCTCTTCATGCCGGCCTCGACTGGCATCGTTCCGGCGCTCGTCGAAGATGCCCACTTGCAGGCGGCGAACTCCTTGTTGCAAACCGCTTACGCGGCGGCAAGCGTCATCGGTCCTGCTGTCGCAGGCGTGCTCGTCGTGACCTATGGTCCGGGATGGGCGATCGCTGCCGATGCCGCCTCCTACGGGGTGAGCGTGGCGACCCTAACGATGCTGAAGATGGTACGGCTCGAGAGAGGCGAAAGGCGACGCTTTCTTACAGATCTGCGTGATGGATGGGACGAGTTTCGGTCTCTCGACTGGTACTGGAAGAGCGTGTCCGGGGCTGCTGTCTTCAATCTGTTGCTCGCCGTTTACGTCGTGCTCGGACCAGTGGCGAGCATCCGCTTCTACTCGGGCGCGAAGTCCTGGGCGACGGTCGCCACAGCGGCCGGAGTCGGCTCGGTCGTCGGAGGTCTCGTCGGTAACAGGGTCCGTGCTGAACATCCCATGCGGACCGGTCTTGTCTTCGTCATCCTGTTCGCAGTCCCACCACTTGCCATCGGAGCCGGGCTGCCGGTGGCTGCAGTTGCCGCAACGGCCGCCCTCGGAGGTGCCGGAAACGTCATTTTCAACATCCTCTTCTATACGACGGTCCAGCGACACGTGCCCGAGGAGCTGCTCTCTCGCGTGTCTGCCTACGACTGGTTTGGATCTTTGCTCGCCTACCCGATCGGACTGGCGATCGCTGCGCCGCTTGCGGGCGCGATCGGGATCCGTGAGTTACTTCTGTTCTCGGCTGTGTTGGAAATCGTAACGATTGTCGCCATTCTCGCTGTGAGGAGCGTCTGGAACCTCGAGGCGTCGCCAACTGAAACCACGCCGTACTGAGGAGTCGGATCCCACCTGACTTACCACCCAGCCCCGCCGCCAGGCAGGTCGCGGAAGGGACTGGCAGCTAAGGCAACGACCTACGGGGTGTCGCTCCGCTCGATTGCAGCGCGGATCAGAGTGGATCCGGAGCCGGGAACGACGAACTCCACTTTCCCGGACGGACCCGAGGTCACCACGTTGCTGAACATCCCTGCCCTCAGCTTCTTGCCGCTTGTCTGGCTCGCCGGGCAAGTGACCTCGAGAACCCGGTCAATAGGTGGGATGGGAATGAGCCGGTGCTTATGACGAAACCAGTGGTGCCATGACATCCCATCGGGACCTATGGCCAGGATGCCCTGTGTGAACTTCTGCGGCAACGCGAGGTCTGTACCTCGAAGCCAGCAACCTACCCGTAGCGTCTCGCCAGACGCCAAGACCGTGAGGTCCGAGTCGGTCTTGGTCTTGGTCGGACTCGTTACGTCACGAAGAAAGTCGACCGGGTGCCGGACGAAATCCCGCATCGACCTCGTGCCACCCGCACGCCGAGTGTTCTTGTCCACGCCCAAAGCATGTCACCACGGTCGCCCGCGGGGTTGCTCCGGCCCTTCGTGTCCGAGTCGATGGTGCACACGGGGCTCAAAGGTTCAGGTAGGCACCTTCACCGGGACCGTGGCCAGTCGAGGCTTGGCTGGGTCAGCTTCCAGAGGTTCCCGGGCCCGACCCGGGCCGTGTCGAACTTCACCATCAACCTCGCCGTTGCACGGACGCGGACTGATCCCGGTACTTGGGGCAGTCGCATCGGGTTCTTCCTTCCCGATGTGGAGGACACCTGGTGGAGGCACCAGGGGCCGCCACCGAGGACTTGCTGGCCGATCTCGTGGCCTCTCTCCGCGACCGTGAACTCGTGGCGCTCGAAGCAGCCATGGACTAGGCGGAATACCCACCAGACCCACCGCACCCGAGGCCTAGGCCTGCGTTCGCTTCGAGAAACCAAATATCTCTCCGCGTCCACGTCCCGGCTAGCTTGGCGGCCACTTTCGAGGATGTGGCCGATGCCAACGTGATGGTCCGAAGCACAGCACTTCGGGCCACTTACCAGCACACACCCACGGACCCCGACTCGCAGAACCCAGACATTCGGGACGGGACGACACGCCAGGAAATCGACGCCGTCGTCACGCGCCATGCCGAGACCGAGCTACGGGGCTGGGCTTTATGCGGGCGAGCTGCGGAGCGTTGTGGGAACAGACGTCGTCGTCTGATCGGGTGGCGTACTCGTCTTGATCAAAGGGAAAGGGCCACGGGCCGTGCGTGTCCTCTTGACTCGTCGAGATAACCGCCCGCATCCCCCGCTTACCAGGTCGCGCCAACCAGCTCTGACTACTCGGCGAAGGTCACTCGCCCCGCGCGGCGATCGATGTACAGCCCTCGCGCTATGTCCGCCTCCACCACGCGAGGAAACGGGTCGCATCGGTCTTGGTCGGAAGAGTCGAAGGCGCGGAGAACATCTGGCCGGACCCATCTCGGTACCGTGCCTGCCACCTTCCAGAAGGCAACTTTCGGACGGTCCCAAACTGTCGCTTGCCGCTCATTGCAAGTGGTCATCTTCTCACCGCGTACTTCGTAATGGACCTTGCCTCAACTGAGATATTCGATCTGACACCGCGAGCTCGGTGCTTGCGCCAAACGACGGTCTGCGGTCACCAGGGTCGCCTCGATCATCTCAGCCAGGGCCACATATGCCGCGTCGTACGGCGTGATGTTTGAATGCAGCTGCCATATCCGCACCAATAGTGGTCTGTGTCTTACTCGTTCCAGATCGAGGTCTGCGAGGTCTGCGAGGGCAATGGCGGCTCGGCGTTCATCAAGCACTCCAGCGAAAAGCGCTTTCCGGATAACTGCGACCACCTCAAGGTCGAGCAACTCCGGCGCCACGAGACGTTCACCTTGTAGACGTTCGCGGGCGCGGTCGCCGTCTGCGTCATCGTCTGCGAGAGCCGGTGCGATGACCGACGCGTCAACGACGATCACCCGGCGCCCCTATCTTCGCGAACCGCCTCGCTTGCGAAGCGGAACGAAACGTGCCCACCGCTTCGCTGGCCGGCACGTCTCAGGAGGTCGTCGAGGCTGGGCCGACGTGCCTCCTCGACCAGACGGCCGAGCAAATACTCCTGGAGTGACTTTCCCTCATTTGCTGCGCGTCGGCGTAGCTCTGCGTGGACGTCTTCAGGAACGGACTTGATCTGGACACTTGGCATTGGTAGTCAGGGGCGCGGTGCCTGCACAGCAGACCCGGTTCCCCATCCCCCTTTCAATCCGTGCGTGCGGTTTTCCCGCACACGGCTTAACGACGGTCTTCTGGACATGGTTACGCCGCCTTCGGGTATCGGATGGTGCCCATGAGCTTGTGCAGGCCCTGGTCGTGGAACCAGGTGCGGGTCCAGCGGTCTGCTTGTCCGGCACGAAGGTTGCGACCTCGCTTCTTGATGAGCAAGCGCTTTAGTCGCCATGCAACGTAGCGGTCGAGCGAGACGAACTTGGCCGCAGCATTCCCGGTGCGGTAGTAGTTGCCCCATCCCCGAAGGAACAGGTTGAGGCGCCCGATGACGTCTTTCAACTGCTGTCCGACCTGGCTTCGAGCGGTCAGGGCCTTGACCCTCGCCCGGGCACGCTTCATCGACCGCTGAGAGGGCCAGCGATGCAGGTAGTAGCGGACGACGTGCTGCCGCTCCCACACCTTGCCCGACATGCGGGCGTGAAGATGGCACCCGAGGAAGTCAAAGCCCTGCTTGCCACCCCGGAGGTCGACCACACGGGTCTTGTCCGGGTGCAGGGTAAGACCGAGATCACCCAGGATGGCGGTCGCCCGCCGCTGGGCTTCCTCAGCCTGTTCCTGCGTCGAGCACAGCACGACGAAGTCGTCCGCGTAGCGGACGACTTCTCCCACGCCACGCTCGACCCAGGCCCGGTCGAAGGCGTGCAGGTAGATGTTGGCTAGCAGCGGGGAGATGACCCCGCCCTGGGGAGTCCCCGTGACCGTCTCGGAGAGAACCCCAGCTTCCAGCACCCCTGCACGCAGCCACTGACCGAGCAGCTTCAGCACCCGCCGGTCCGAGACGCGCTCTCCGACCATTTCGAGCAGACGCTCGTGGTCGATCTCGCCGAAGAAGTTTTCGATGTCGGCCTCGAAGACGAACTGTCGTCCTTTGGGGAACGCCACCCGGATGGCTTCTAGGGCATCGGTGGCCGAGCGCTTCGGGCGGAACCCGAAGCTGCAGGTTAGGAAGTCGGACTCGAAGATCGGTTCGAGGACGATCTTGGCCGCCTGCTGGCACACTCGATCGCGAACGGTGGGGATGCCGAGCGGCCGCATCCGGCCGTCGGGCTTTGGGATCTCCACCCGGCGGACTGGTGCCGGGCGGTAGATGCCTGCACGGAGGTCCGCGGACAGCTCGTCGAGCATGCGCTCGACTCCGTAGTCCTCCACCGCCGCAAGGGTCAGACCATCGACCCCGGCGGCTCCACGATTGGCTCGGACCCGCTCCCACGCCTCTGACAGGACGTCAGACCTGTAGATGCGGTCGTAAAGGGCGTGGAAACGCCGACCCGGGGACTGCTTGGCCGCAGCCCATAGCCGGTTCTGGAGTTGTCGCACTTTGGCGGGGGGAAGATGTCTCCCCTCGGGGTAGTTGGGCGGGGCGGTCCCCGCCATGCCCTCACGCTTACCCCCTCGACCGACATGACCGAAGTCGGGGCCCTTCCCTCCTGCCGCGTTGCTCACGGCTATCAGCGGTACTACGACCCCGTCGGACTCCCGCTGCGCTCCGCTCGACTTCACCATTGGCTTATACGAGCGGTCTTTGCTGACGAGGCTGCGCAGACGGGCCTCTCCTGTCCCGAACCAAGCCGTGCGTGCGTGCCGCTCCCCCTACCCCGGAAGGACTCGACCAAGGGCATGTCCGGATCGCCAGTAGGTCGAATGCTGCCTTCGCCGTGACATGAGCGGCTCGGCTCCTCCGTTGTGAATTTGACGAGGCTGCAGGACTCGCGCCGTGTGGCACTACGGCCCGCACGCTTGCTCCCTCCGTAGAGGCTCTTGACACCCCGCTCAGCCCGCCACCTCTCGGCAACGAACCGGGGCCTGCTACCGGGCGTTCCGGCATTTACCCGGGCGGGACTTGCACCCGCTGGTCTGGTCCAGTTTTCAGGACGCAACATGTCCCTCACTCTAGCGCCATTCTGGCGCCACAAGGTGCCTAGTGGCGCTCAGCCTTTCACGGACACTTGGGCCTCGCTCAGACCGGTGCGCTCACTAGGTGGTCCCGAGTCGAGGCACCCAATCTCCGTGATGCGGAACGCCGATCGCGAGGAACTGAGGGCCAGATCAAACCGGTCGCCCGTGGTTGAGCGCTGCGGACGCCGAGAACCATCGAGCCAGGCAGTGATCTCGGCCGGGTCGAATGTGATGAACCACCCGACCTTCAGGTACGGCACCCGGCGTTCGCCGACGAGCCGGCGGGTGTGGCGGATGCTCACCCCGAGCCGCTCGGCGAGCTGGTCGATGATGAGAGTTGCGGCAGGTCGGACTATCAATGAGACGACTATTTCGCCCAGTCGCGCCCGGCTCGACCCGAGGCGCTTCACGCCATAAGGCTCCGCGAGCTCAATCGAGCGGGGCGACACGTAGTCACATCATCGCTCCTACCAGGTTTGACGTCTGCATGATCAGGCGTCCGGCTTGTCGAAATGCGCAGGAGTTCCCTGCCATACCCGGCCTCGTCCCAGTTGGCTATGCGCCTCGTGCCACACGCGTGCCACACCGAGTGGCACAAAGAGCGAATTAGGGGTCACTAGTGAGTAAGGTCGGTCAAACCTGAAATGGCCCGTGAGCTGCTGTTTTCCCCAGTGGGCGCTGGCGGACTCGAACCGCCGACCTCAGCCGTGTGAAGGCTGCGCTCTAACCACCTGAGCCAAGCGCCCTACAAATTACATCACGACCTGCACTCTTATGATACTTGGCCTGGAACCAAGACTCGCACTGCGCTGCAACAGCGTATAACCTTGAATCGTGACCACCGCTGAAGTATCTCACCCAGCAACAGGTTTCACAAGTGGTCCCCCGCTCCGCACGGCACCGAGGTCGGGGCAGCTCGGCCAGCTCATGCGGTCGTTCGATCGCTCGCTTAGAGCGCTGAACCGTTCGCCGCTTACGAGGGACCAGTACCTCATGAGTGTGGGTCAGATGTGCGACTACTTCGCTGAGCGCTGCTTTCCCACCGACCCCGCCAAGATCACCCGTGAACATGTCGAGATGTTTCTGGGCGAGTTCGCCGCGGGATGGCAAGGACCGGACCCCCAAGGCAACCCGCGGCCGTCAGGTGAGCCCCACAAGCCCGCCACCGTCCAGACGCGCTACAAGTGCTTGCGGCTGTTCTTTTCCTTCCTCTTGGAAGAGGGCGAGATCACCAGGCACCCCATGGCGAACATGAAGCCGCCGAGCATCCCCGACACCCCGGTCCCGATCTTCGACAAACCACAACTGGGAGCTCTGCTCAAGACAGCCGACGGCAAGGACTTCGACCAGCGGCGCGACGCCGCGATACTCCGTCTCTTTATCGACACCGGCATGCGTCGCGGCGAGATGGCCGGGTTGAGGGTGCAGGATATCGACTTCGAGCAAGACGTCGCCTACGTCGTGGGCAAGGGTTCACGACCGAGGGCATGCCCTTTCGAGTCGAAGACCGGCTTGGCCCTAGACCGTTACCTGCGTGTGAGAGCCCAGCGACCCGAAGCTCCGAGCCAGTGGCTCTGGCTCGGCAAGAAAGGGCGTCTCTCTGATAGTGGCATCTTGCAGATGGTCCGCCGGCGCGGCCGGGAAGCCGGACTCGGCCAAGTTCATCCTCACCAACTACGGCACAGTTTCGCGCATGCATGGCTTGCCGATGGCGGACAAGAGGGCGACCTGATGCGTCTCGCCGGTTGGCGGTCACGTCAGATGCTCCAGCGGTATGCCGCCTCCGCCGCCGACCAGCGCGCTCGTGACGCTCATCGCCGTTTCTCGCTTGGAGATCAGCTCTAGGACATTTTGCTCTGGACAGTCCCCCGTCAAGAGCCGAAATACGTTGCCGCCTTACCTTGCCAGGAGGTAATGCAAGCTCTGTGCGCAACCTGTGCACGAACCACACGCGGTCACAGAGTCAAGACCCCGCCATCAGTTGCGTTCTCATGTTGTTCTCGACCTCGCCCGCGACGGCGCCAAAGCCAATCGAGTCATGTGCGCTCTCAGAGCTGCCTGCGCGCGCCTGGCACGCTCGGCAGGCGGCAGAGAGCCATCGGGGTCTACTTCACGCTCGAAACGGGTCAGGAACGCGGCACGGGCTGCTTGGGTCGTCTCTTTGGGGTCACGCTTGGCGTGGAGGCTGTAGGCAGCCAAGCGGGAGCGAAGCGATCGTTGTGTAGGGGTCAACCCCCTTCGGTCATGCACCGCAATCCCTGATTGCCAGTTGCGACACCGCCGGTTGTCTTCCGGCCACCGCGGGTTGCCACGAGGACGCAATTTCGGCGAGCAGGGTGCTTATGCCAGTAGGCACGCGATGTGTGGAGCAGAGCCGAGCCATTGCGCGATGATGCGCCGATCGACTCACAGCACTTCTCACAGGAACACTCTGAGTATTCCGGAGTTTTCGTACACCCAGTCCGGAGTTTTCGTACACCTCCGGTCGGAGGCCGCGTAGCGGCCGACGCTGGGTTGCGTTAAGCCCTCTCGGTCACCTCCTCTGCGGTCTTCTGGAAAGGTTTCGGATCGTCGAGCAGAACGTATCCGACTGGCACTGCATTCTCGCGAATTGTTCGCGCTTCGTCCTCATGCATTCGACTCAGCTGCCTTGCGAGTCGGACGCCGGCGGTCGTCAGCCTCGGGACGACGCATGGACTCACCCTCGAGCTCGATGCGATGCAGCTTCTCGAGCAGCCGGTCCAAGAACGCGTCGGCAACCGTCGGGTCGCCGAGGGCCTGGTGCCAGAGGGCGACCGGCAGCTGGCTCGTGAAGATCGTCGAGCGGAGTCCCGTCCGGTCCTCGATGACCTCGAGCATGTCGGCCGCCTGGTCCGAGTCGAGCGGCCTGAGCAAAAAGTCGTCGATCACAAGGAGATCGACACGCGACCAACTGGCCATGAGCCGCCCGAAGCGGCCGTCGACTCGGGCGATGGAGAGCTCTTCGAGCATGCGCGGTCCCCGCAGGTACAAGGCGTTGTGGCCCCGGCGGATGGCCGAGTTGGCGAGCGCACAGGCCAGATACGTCTTGCCGAGCCCGGTCGGGCCGACGATCACGACGTCGTGGTGGCTCTTCACGAAGCCCGCCTCTGCCAACCCGAGAAACTGGGCGCGGTCGAGCCCTCTCCGGCGCCGGAAGTCAACGTCCTCGACGACGGCGTTGATCCGGAGCTTGGCTTGTTTCAAGTGACGCTCGAGGCGACGGCTGTCCCGCTCGGCGAGTTCCCGGTCGACCAACAGCCCGAGACGCTCCTCGAAGCTAAGGGCCTGGTAGTCGGCCCGCTCCCGCTGCTCTGCGAGGCCCGAGGCCATGGCCGTGAGCCGGAGGGCGTTCAGTCCCTCAATCGTCTGGTTGTTGAGCATTGCTCTCCTTCACTCGTAGTAGCCCGGCCCGCGCACGTTGTCGTGGCGGGGATGGGCCCGCGGAGCCGGCTCGCCCGGCAGCGGCTTTTGGTCGAGCCCGTTCTTCAAGATGGACTCGACGGAGCGGTAGCTGAACGCCTGCACGCTGAGTGCCCGGGTGCAGGCGGCCTCGAGGCGTTCGGCTCCGTAACGGCCGCCGAGGCGGACGATGCCGAGGCAGGACCTGAAGCCCTGCTCGGGATGGGGCCGTGCGGCCATGATCCCCTCGGCGAGCTTGGCCGTCGAAGGCCCGGTCTTCTCCGCCCAGGCGATGATGCGTGACGGGGTCCACTGCGCGTGGCGGCGGTGGGACTCGGGCATGTGAGCGGGATCGGTGGTGTGGTGCCACTTCTCATAGCTGCGCAGGTGGGAGGCGACACGGCGGCCTTTGCGAAAGACCTCGATCGTGCTCGCCGTCATGCGGGCGTCGATCACCTCGCCGACGTAGATGTAAGGGACGCTGTAGTAGTGGCAGTCCAGCTCGACGTGGTAGTCGATGTTGACCTTGGCGGGCTTGAAGAGCGCCAGCTCGTAACGCTCGGGCGGAAGGGGCCTTAGCGCCGGTTGGTCGATCTCGGCGAACAGGCTTGCTCTTGAGCCGTCGATCTTCTTGAAGGGTCGGACGTTAACCCAGGCGACGAGCCTTTTGATCGCGACGTTCGCCTCGGCCAGGCTCGTGAAGCGCTCGTTGCGCAACCGCGCCAAGATCCAGCGCTCAGCGAGCAGGACCCCGGCTTCGACTTTGGCCTTGGCATTCACCGTCAACTACTCGTGAGGGCAGCGATCAGCAACGGTTCCGCATAACCCATCCGTTCCATCCCCTGAAAGGCCAGGAGTACGAGATGGTTGGCTTCGCCCACACCTGGGGCGAACACAGGGTGTTCTTCCGCAAACCCGGTGATCAGCGCATCTATTCGGTGCCAGCTAACTGGACCGACGTCGAAGGACCCGAACCCTTCGTGGCCCTCTCCGCCGGCCGGTCACTGTTTCGGGTTGAGGACCTGCTCGTCCTGAGCGCCCTTGTCCAGGAGCTGAGCGAGCCACAGGTGTAAGTGAGATTATGCCGCTCGTGTAAGAGTCATTATGCCGTTAGACATGAGGCCAGCCCAAGATAACAGAATGATAAGTCCTGCAATAGGGCGGTATCTGAGGACATCCGCCACATCCGTTCGCCAGAGTGACAGAATGAACCTAACACTAGTTCTAAAGGAGGGCCCTTGAACAACGCCCCGGACAACGACAAGGAGACAACCCTGCGTCGCCACCACGCCCTCAACTCCCGAGCGGAGGGAGTGAGCGACCCGGCCTTTGTCTCCGGAGACCCCTTCTTCGACGCCCGGGACTTGGTCCAGGTGAAGTACGAGATGCTGCGCCGGGCCCGGAAGGAGGGCTCGACGGTGAGCGAAGCGGCCGCTGCCTTCGGATTCTCCCGGCCTTCCTTCTATGAGGCCGAGGCGGCCTATGAGTCGGGCGGACTGCCCGGCCTGCTGCCCAAACGGCCGGGCCCGCGCCGGGCCCACAAGCTCTCCCAGGAGGTTGTCGCCCGACTGGAAGAAGCCCGAACGGCCGAGCCCTCGCTCACATCCTCCGACTTGGCTGGCCTCGCCCGGACCGAGTTCGGCTTGCAGGTACATCCGCGCAGCGTGGAGCGCGCTTTGGCCCGACGCCCAAAAGACCCGAAAGGAGCGACACCATGAGCACCCACCTGTCAGTCGACCTGTCCGCCGGCTATGAGGCCTTGCGAGCCCAAGCGGTGGGCGGCTTGCCCGCCGAGTCACCCAGGGGCCTGGCCATCGTCGTCAATCAGGGCCTGCCCGCTTGGATCCGGGCCTGGGCAGCTCCGCCACCGGTTAGTTCAGCACCTGTTCTCGCAAGTGGGAGTGGCGGCACGTCTGTCGGGCTCGGTGCCGAGGTAGTGCGGCTGCTCACCGAGATGGCTCTCGGGAGCCGAAGGAAGGTCGCCATCTCATGAGCTCCGACACTCACCACAAGATCAACGCCAGCCACCTGTCACGGCAGGCATACCTGTATGTTCGCCAGTCCACACTCCGCCAGGTGCTGGAGAACACCGAGTCGACCAAACGCCAGTACGCGTTGCGCGAGCGGGCGGTGGCACTCGGCTGGAAGCCGGAGCAGGTGGTGGTCATCGACTCCGACTTGGGCCAGTCCGGCGCGGACGCCGATCGGGCCGGCTTCCAGCGCCTGGTGGCCGCCGTCGGCATGGGCGAGGTCGGCATTGTGCTCGGACTCGAAGTCAGCCGGTTGGCCCGCAGCTCCTCGGACTGGCACCGTCTTCTCGAGATCTGCGCGCTCGCCGACACACTGATCCTGGACGAGGACGGCGTTTATGATCCCTCGCACTTCAATGACCGGCTGTTGTTGGGGATGAAGGGCACGATGTCGGAAGCTGAGCTGCACGTGCTGAAAGCAAGGCTCATCGGCGGCCAGTTGGCGAAAGCACGCCGGGGCGAGCTGGAACTGCCTCTGCCCGTGGGCCTTGTCTATGACGCCACGGGCAAGGTGGTGCTGGATCCGGACCAGTCTGTTCAAGAGGCGATCCACCAGTTCTTCGAGACGTTCCGGCGCACCGCGTCGGCGACGGCGACCGTGCGCAGCTTTCGCGAGAGAGGTCTGCTCTTCCCGCGCCGGGCCCAGTCCGGTCCCCACAGGGGCGAGATCTTCTGGGGAGAGCTGCTTCACTATCGTGCACTCAACGTGTTGAAGAATCCTCGCTATGCCGGGGCCTTCGCCTATGGACGCTCGCAAGCCAAGAAATCGCTGAAAGGCGCCGAGTCGCGCCATCGCTTGCCGCGCGAACAGTGGCACACCCTTATTCTCGACGCTCATCCGGGCTACATCACCTGGGCCGATTACGAGGAGAACCTGGCTCGGCTGAAGTCCAACTCGGCCGCCTATGGAGCCGACAGACGCCACGGGCCGCCGCGGGAAGGACCGGCTCTGCTTCAGGGTCTTGCCATCTGCGGCCGCTGTGGCGGGCGCATGACCGTCCGCTACTACACCCGGCGCGGCCAGTCAGTGCCCGAGTACTGCTGCCAGGCCGAGGGCATCAAACGAGCAGAGCCGCCATGCCAAAGGGTCATTGGAGCCGACATCGACCGGGCTATCGGCGAACTGCTGGTCAAGTCCGTGAGCCCACTCGCCCTGGAGGTGGCGCTCTCGGTCCAAGACGAGCTGGCGGCCCGGGCCGATGAAGCTGACCGGTTGCGCCGTCAACAAGTCGACCGGGCGCGCTATGAAGCCGAGCTGGCGCAGCGCCGCTATCTGCGTGTCGACCCTGACAACCGCTTGGTGGCGGTGACGCTCGAGTCCGAGTGGAACAACAAGCTCCGCGCCCTCGAGGCGGCCAAGGACGACTACGAACATCAGCGAGCGAGCGATGTGCTCCTCGAGGAGGGCAATCGCCAGCGCATACTGGCTTTGGCCATTGACTTTCCCCGGTTGTGGCGCGACCCGGAGACGCCTGCCCGGGAACGCAAGCGTATGGTCCGGCTGCTCATCGAGGACGTGACCCTGATCAAAGGGGACGAGCTTGTCGCCCAGGTCCGATTCCGAGGTGGTGCCGCACAAACGCTATGTCTCCCGCGTCCGAAATCGGCGGTGGAACTGCGCAAACTTGATCCGGCCATCGTGACCGAAATCGACCACCTTCTCGACGATCACACCGACTCCGAGATCGCCGCTGCCCTTAACGCATCCGGCCGCCAACCCCCGGTCGGCGAGAAGTTCACCACCTGGATCGTCTGGAAGATCCGCAAGGCCTATCGACTCGAGAGCCGCTGCGAGCGGCTACGCGTGCAGGGCTTGCTCACCTTGGCGGAGATGGCAGAGGCGCTCAATGTTCATCCCCAGACGGTGAAGTACCGCCAGGCGCGGGGCGAGCTTGTCTCGGTCGCCTACAACGACAAGGGCCAGCGCCTCTACGCGCCGCCCGAGCCGGTGGGCACGATCTCCTGCGCTCACTGCGGCAAGCCCATCGCGGAACGGGCTGCCCAAGGACAGCGCCGGATCTATTGCGGGGTGTCCTGTCGCACGGGTGCGTACGCTGCTCGACGGCGTGCGGCAGGATGGGTCCGAGTCCGGCCACGCCGAGGACCCTGAACCACGGCACTACGTCTTCCCACTCGTCCCAACAAGGAGGTGCAGTCAGTTGCGCAAGGCTTGTCCCGGGGCTTGTAGGAGCGCGCCGGGATGATCGCGACCCCATAATGAGCGGCCATGTCCTGGTAGGTGGCGTTGACATCGGGCTCGTAGTGATGCGGGCGGGTCACGCCCGAGCGAAGGTTGTCCGGCACGAGGACCGCCGGGCAGCCGTTATAGAACTCCAGCGCATGCACGTGGGCGCTCACCCAGTCGCCGAGCTTCTGGGAGGCGACCGCCTCGGCATAGAGGTAGCTCGACGCGCCGAGCACAGACACGAACAGCTCTGCCCGAAAGCTCTCCTCGCCGGTCGCGGCGTCGTAGATCGGCAGTCTGTCGCCGGAGAAGTCGACGAACATCTTCTCTCCGGCCTTGTGGCTCTGGCGCATGACGACGTCGAGGTGGCGCCTCCAGGCCCGGTAGTGCTCGCAGAACTGGCTGTAGGCGTAGCCGTCGTCGGGGAAGGCCTCCTTGTACTCGAGCCACAACAACATGAGAGTCACCCCGGGGCGGTGCAGCTCGCGATGGACCTTCTCCCAATCGGGCACCGGCCGATTCGTCGTCGGCCGCTCACTCGAGCTGAACAGCATCGCGTCGAGGCCGTTGTCATCGAGGCCGTCGGGCAGTGGCCAGGACAGTCCGGCCGCGGTGGCCCGGCGCACGTGGTCGCTAACTGTCGTGAACGGGATCTGCAGCGAGGCAGCCACGTCGCGCAGGCTGAGGTGCTCGCCGAACCTCAGCCGGAGCACATCTCGGATCTTTCGCATGGCAGTGTGGGGCCGGGACATCGGCGTCTCCTTGATCGTCTTGCCGGACTGACCAAGGCAGGATGCCGGTGTCCCTCAACTCACGCCAGCGCTACGGCTCCCCGGTGTACGAAAACTCCCGGAATGGGTGTACGGAAACAATCGGAACGGGTGTACGGAAACGGTCGGAGCGCGCACACTCACAGCGGTGCTCACAGACGCGCCCGCGAGGACGGTTTCTTTGCTTTGGGCTCACAGCAACACTCACAGCAACACTCACAGACTGTAAATGCTGATCGAAAATCGGAGCACCTGCTGACCGTTTCGCGCTGATCGAAAATCGGAGCACCCGACCATCCCTGGTCTTGCTCGGCCCAGCCCTCAGGCTTCTCGCCTGGAGCTGGACGAGGAGACGGGAGAAGGGTGTACACCGACATGGAGATGTGGACGGAGATCCGGCGCAAGGTGCTCGTCGAGGGCGCCTCAAAGCGCTCGATCCGAAGGGATTACCGGATCAGCGCCGAGGCGCTGGAGAAGATCCTGGCCCACTCCGAGCCGCCGGGTTATCGCCAGAGCGTCCCACGCCCAAAGCCCAGGCTCGGTCAGTTCCTTCCCGTGATCGAGGAGATCCTCGAAGCCGACAAGACCGCACCGCCAAAGCAGCGCCACACGGCCAAGCGCATCTATGAGCGGCTCAGAGACGAGTACGGCTACACGGGGTGCTCCTCCCAGGTGAGAGCGGCCGTGTCCAGATCCAAGCACTACTCCAAGGAGGTCTTCGTCCCGCTCTCGCACCCTCCCGGACATGCCCAGTTCGACTTCGGCGAGGCAACGGTGGTGATCGCAGGCGTCGAGGTGAAGGCCGCGCTGGCGGTGATGACGCTTCCCTACTCGGACGCCTACTTCGTCTCGGCCTATCCCCGCGAGTGCACCGAGACCTTCCAGGCCGGCCACGTGGCCGCCTTTGAGTTCTTCGGCGGTGTGCCCGTGCGCACGAGCTATGACAACACCTCGATCGCGGTCAAGAAGGTGGTGGGACGCGAGCGCGACCTCACGACAGAGTTCCTGCGCCTCGAGAGCCACTTCCTCTTCGGCCATCACTTCTGCCGGGTGGGCCGTGGCAACGAGAAGGGCCACGTGGAAACCCACGTGGGTTACTCGAGGCGGAACCTGCTCGTGCCCGTGCCGAGGTTCTCCTCCTTCGCGGAGATGAACGAGTACCTCGCGGCCTGCTGTTATGCAGATCTGTCCCGACGTGTCCGGGGAAAGCCCGAGACAAAGGCGGAGCGCCTCATGGCGGACCAGGCCGCCATGTTGGCGCTGCCGGTCGAGTCCTTCGATGCGCGCCGGGTCGAACAGCGCGGGGCCAACTCTTTGTCGCTCGTGAGATTCGACCGCAACGACTACTCGGTGCCGACGGCCTTCGCCCATCACAACGTCACCGCCCTCGGTGGGATCGAACAGGTGCGTTTGCTCGTCGGCACAGACGTCGTGGCCACCCACCCGCGGTGCTGGTCGAAAGAGCAGGTCATATTCGACCCACGTCACTACCTCGCCCTCTTGGAACGAAAGCCCGGTGCCCTGGACGTCGCCCGCCCGCTCGAGGGCTGGGACCTCCCCGAGTGCTTCTTGGTGCTTCGCCGGCGCCTCGAGGCCGAGCTCGGCTCGACAGGGACCCGCGAGTACATAAAGGTCCTCCGACTCATGGAATCGGCGACGCTCAAAGAACTGACCGGAGCTGTCGAACAGGCGCTTTCGATCGGGGCGACCGGCTCGGACGCCATCGGGCTCATCCTCGCCCACTCGAAGGAACGCCCGGTCGGGCTGTTCAGCCTGGACGGGCTCCCGCACCTGAAGGCCGTCGCCGTCGAGGCCCCCGACCTCGGGGCCTACAGGGCGCTCACCGAGATCGGGGCCTGAGGCCCATACCGCTCGGCGCAGATCGCGCCGTTAGGAGAAAGGAAACATCACCGTGAAGACATTGGAGACCAAGTCCGTCGTGTTATTGCACCATCACCTGAAGGCCCTCCGGTTGCCGACCATCGGCGCCGAGTGCGAGAAAGTCGCCAAACAGGCGGCGGCCGACAACGTCGACCACCTGAGCTACCTGTTGCAGCTCCTGGAGCTCGAGTTGTTGGACCGGGAGAAGCGCTCGGCCGAGCGAAGGCTCAAGGCGGCACGGTTCCCGACCATAAAGACCCTCGAGAGCTTCGACTTCGCGGCACGCCCGTCTGTCAACAAGGTGCTGATCGCGGAGCTGGCTCGTTGTGAGTACATCGACAAGCGCGAGAACATTTTGATGATCGGCAACCCCGGGCCTCATTGACACTGCGCACTCCTTTCATTGGGTTGTATCGAACAGTCCAGGGTTCGGCGGGTTCACCTCGATACGCAGGCCTTTTCTCTTTCCCTCGGTGACTTGCACAGCGCGAAGCTCCCCGCGTTGGACCCGGTGTAACACCGTCTGGCGGGCAACTCCGAGCGCCTTTGCCGCCTGATCGAGGCCAACCCACCCCTCGGGGGCCGCGGGGGCGAGCCGGGCGCGTAGCTCGTCGGTGAGCCTGATGTGCCAGGGTCCGCCCACAGTGAGCTGTTCGCCAACGATGAAGCCATCAGCGAGCCACCGGTAAAGCGTCACTCTCGAGACGTGCAGAATCTCCGACGCCTTGGCGAGGCTAACCACGTCGCCATCCTCCCCCGAGGGTGTGTCGACCGGGACCTGATAGGCACCGATGCCTCGCGACACCCGCAAGGAGGCGACCCGCGCCTTGGTGAATGGCAAGCCGGTGGCCGTGAGACGCCGCTGTTTGGAGAGGATCATGGCGATGGTCTTGTCGTCATATCGCTCGGCGAGACGTTGGAGGAGTTCGACGGTGCCCTCGTCGGTT
Organism: uncultured Acidimicrobiaceae bacterium; assembly: GCA_963841155.1. Taxonomy (GTDB): domain Bacteria; phylum Actinomycetota; class Acidimicrobiia; order Acidimicrobiales; family Bog-793; genus Fen-455. The sequence goes on from CAWJBM010000005.1 coordinate 93,796, forward strand.
GCGTGGAAGTGCCCACCGGTCTTGTTCAAGGGGAGAACGAACGCTGTGGTGGCGCCGCCTTCCCAGGTGATCATCGCGTCGGCCTCGCCATCGTCCTTGCGCACGGTGACGGTCACCTCGGCGACGATCGCCCGCAGCAACTGCTTTCGTTCACGCCATGTCGTGCTTGGCGCATCGAAGACGGCGCGCACGTCCGCACCGGCACGTTCGAGCCACTGCAGCTCGGCATCGGTGAGCCTGGTCGGTCGCCGGAGTCGCTGTGTGGCAACCTCCCCTTCGGCTTGGCGCTGCAGGCTGAGCGCTTCCTCGAGGCAGCCTTCCAGCGTCCGGGCGACGAGGCGGTTCTCGGGCTCGACTGCGTCGAACTGACGCCGGGCCCGTTCCGCCGCGTAGCGGGCACGTTCGGCGGCGAGTTCGAACACCGCCATTTTTTGGCGGTGATTGGTGTCGGCCTCGGCAAGAGCCTTGGCCGTGGCGGCCAGGCTGGCAGGTTCGAGCACGGCAAAGACCTCGTCGAGGACGCGGGCCTCGAGTTTGCGGCCGCCGATGCTCTGACAGGCGTGTTCGGCACCATAGAGCGCCTTGGCATGTGCGCAGACATAACGCGGGCAGTTGCCCTTGGTGCCTGAGTAGCCCACACGCATCATCCGTCCGCATCGACCGCAGCGGAGCCGACCCTGCAGGAGCGCCGTCCCCTCACGGACCGGCCCGCCCCCAAAGCCTCGCGGGGCTCGCCAGTTGGCCCGCAGCTCGTCTTGGAGGCGCTCATAGCGCTCCCAGGTGATGTAGCCGGGATGATGGTCGACGATGAGCACCTCCCACTCGTCGCGCGGCAGCATTCGGGTGCGGGTGACGATCCTTCCGTCGGTGTCGAGACGTTTCTCGGTCCGGGTCCGGCCGAAGACGAAGGCCCCGGCATAGTTGGGATTCGTGAGGAAGTCGTGGATGGCCGGATAGCTCGCCGGCGCCCAGCTCACCCGCCGTGACCCGGTCGGTCGTCTCGGAATGAGGAGGTTGTCCTCGCGAAGCGAGAGCATGACCTGGCGTCCCGAGCCCAGTTCGTCGAAGCGACGGAACACTGTGGCAATCGCGGCCCGGACCGATTCGTCAGGATCGAGCACGATGGCGTCTTCCTCGTCGTGCACGAAGCCGACCGGCAGTCCCTGGCGCAGATCCCCCTTGGCCGCCTTGTGACGGAGACCGGCGGTCAGGCGGTGGCGGATCAGGTGCAGTTCGGCCTCGGACATCGTTCCCTTCAGTCCGAGCACGAGGCGGTCGTTGAAGTCGGCGGGGTGATAGAGCCCATCGCCGTCCGCAATGAGCGTGTCGGTGATGGCGCACAGGTCGAGGAGCTGATACCAGTCGGCGTTGTTGCGGGCGAGACGGGACACCTCGATCCCCAAGACCATGCCGACCTTGCCGAGCCCGACGTCTGCCACGAGACCCTTGAAGCCCTCGCGGGCAGTGGCGTCAGCACCGGAGCGACCGAGATCGTCGTCGACGATCACCACCTTGCGTGGAGCCCACCCGAGGTCTTGTGCGCGTGCTGCGAGCTCATACTGGCGTTCGAGGCTCTCGGTGTGCTCTCTCACCTGGGTGATCGTCGACTGGCGCACATAGACATAGGCATCGCGCTCGAGATGTGAGGTGGTGACCTTCGAGGTGAGCTCAGTGCTGAGCATCATTGGAGCCCACCTCCTCCTCGTCGCTTACTACGACCCCGGCTGCGATCATCCTCGCCAGGAGGCAGACCACGGCCTCTTGAGCTTCGGTCGGAAGTGTCGACCACTGTTCGGCCGGTGACACAGTGAGATCGGGAATGCCCAGGGTCAGCTGGGCGGGCGCGGCTATCCTGAGCCTTCGCAAAGAGGCTCACCTCCTGTTCGTTGGCGCGTGCAGGGTCGGTTGAGCCTATTTGCGCGTCTTGGCCCTGATGGCGGATCGCTTCGCCGGGCTCAGGGATTCGACGAGCACCTGCAGCCGACGGACGCCGTCGACTGACAGCACCAACGTCTGCAACTCGGTCGCCCTCTCGGTGCCGAACAGATCGGTGGCCGCCACTGACAAGGTGCCTGGTGACCCGTCGGGGAGAACGACGACGAGCATGAGCTCGCCTTTCCATCGCTTAAAGCCCCTCGCCAGCAGCACGGTCCCGAACAGCGGGTGCTTGGTGGAGGTGACGCGCACATCGCAGGGCAGCAACTGGCGAATTTGTTGCAGTCTGTCGCTGTCCCGGCCGGCACGGGCAAGAGTCACCTGGCCACGGCGCTGGCCGCCCAGGCATGTCAGAAGGGCTACAAGGTTCGGTTCTTCAGGACCACCGAGCTCGTGACCGCCCTCATCGAGGCCCGCGACGAACGGACCTTCCTGAGGCTCAAGGGACAGCTCGCGAGATTGGACCTCCTCGTGCTTGACGAGCTGGGATACGTTCCCGCCTCCAAGGTCGGTGCCGAGCTGTTATTCGACGTCATCTCCACCGCCTATGAGCGCACGAGCCTGATCGTGACGAGCAATCTGCCCTTCGAGTCCTGGACAGAGGTCCTCGGCTCCGAGCGGCTCACCGGAGCGACCCTCGACCGGCTCACCCACCGCTGCAACATCATCGAGACCAGGGGTGAGAGCTACCGGCTCCGAGACGCCAAAGCCCGGACCCGGCGCGCCAAGCCAACAACCGATCCCTCAGGCCGAACTTTGGCGCGAGTTGACCCCCGCAGAGACATCGCAAGTCCCTGACCTGCGCGGATAGTCCCGGAGTAGGGGTACTTCTGACAAGATGTAGTGGCGAAATGATCCACCACTGGTGACTTACAGCGCTGTAGGATGTCGGTATGTTCGTGAAGCGGACTGTGAAGCGCTATGGCGAAACCGCGTACGAGTACTTGACCCTTGTCGAGGCCGTCCGCCGCGAGGGCAAGCTCACGCAGCGGACGCTGTTCCGCCTGGGCGAGGTGTCCGAGCTGCGCGAGTCCGGCCAGCTGGACCGCATCGTCAGGGCCCTGGCCGCTTACGCCAAGGGCACTTATCTCGAGGCAGGTGAGCTCGAGGGCCTCGGCTCGCCGAGCTTTGGTGCGGTAGCGGCGGCTTGGTCGTACTTTCGCCGGCTCGGCCTCGAGGAGCACTTCTCCTCCGTGGGCGACGGCCGTCGCTCACGGGTTCTCTCCGACACGGTCTTTGCGATGGTGGCCAACCGGCTAACAGATCCGTTCTCCAAGCGCCGGACGATCAAGGAGTGGCTCGCCTCGGTGGTGCTTCCCGCCGGGGTCACCGCCCCGAGCCTCGACCAGTGCTACCGGGCGATCGACGCCCTCGCCGAGCACAAGGAAGCCACCGAGGCGCATCTCTACTCAAAGCTGTGCAACCTCGCGAACCTGGACCTGCGCCTGGTCTGTTACGACCTCACCTCGAGCTACTTCGAGACGGTCGCTGTCGGGAGGCGAGCCTTCCCCTCCCTCGCCTTCGGCTACAGCCGTGATCACCGATCAGACCGTCCCCAGATCATGATCGGCCTCCTCGTCACCTCCGACGGCATCCCGATCGCCCATCACGTCTTTGCGGGCAACACAGCCGACGTCTCGACGCTGCCGGGGGTGATGGAGGACCTGAGGTCCCGCTTCGGCGTCGGCCGGATCGCCCTTGTCGCCGACCGGGGCCTCATCTCAGAGGACAACCTGGCCGATGTCGTTTCCCATGGCTTCGACCACGTGCTGGCCACGCGCCTTCACCACGACGACGACGTCGCAGTCGTGCTTGAGCAGGCGAACGCGCCCACCACGTCGTGGGAAGCGGTCCCCGAGGCGCGCAGCTTCTGCGCCGATCTCACCCATGAGGATCGGCGCTTCGTCGTCGTCTTCTCGCCCGTGCGCTACTTCCGGGACAAGCATCGTCACCTCACCCTGTGCGCCCGCATCGAGGACGGCCTCATCGCCATCGAGGAAAGAGTGCGGGCGGGAAGGCTCGTAGACCCGGCCAAGATCGGTGCCGCGACCGACCGCGTCCTTCGCTCCTCGCCGGTCGGGCGCTGCTTTGTCACAACGATCCGGAAGGGCTTCTTCTCCTGGGACTTCGACGACAAGGCGCGCAGATACGACGAGCAGCTCCTGTGCGGGCGCTTTGTCATCACGACGTCGCTGACGGCATCGGAGGCCTCTGCAGCACAGGTGCTGCGCTACTACAAGAGTTTGCAGAACGTCGAGCGTCGCTTCCGGGTGATGAAGGACTTCTTGTCGTTGCGGCCCATGTTCCACTGGACCGAGGCCCGGGTGCGCGGACATGTGGCGCTCTGCGTGCTGGCGACCACCATCGAGGCCGTCATGGCACAAGACCTCGTGAAGGCGAAGGTCATGGACCCCGACCTCCCGTTCCAGTCGATGACCCCTCGCCGAGCACTCGCCCTGTTGAAGGAGGTGCGCATCCAGCATCTCGCTGTCGCCAACAAGCAGATCAAGCTCGTGAACCAGCGCAACGTTCTCCAGGCCAAGGTGCTGAAAGCCCTCCAAGTCGACACCTCTACCTGGTCCAAGGCCGAAATCGCCTGAGCAGGACGTTCAGGTCACACGTAGGGAGAAAAAGTATTCGCCGCGCCCGCATCCACCTGGGATGACGCGAAAGTCGCGCCAAACTCCGGTCAGGCAGCCAGCCTGTGGACCAAGCTCAAGTCACCAAGTAACTTCAAGCTCAAAGTGCTCCTGTTTTCGATCAGCGCGCGCTCCCCTTTTCGATCAGCATTCACACCTGCTCATGGACTCGACCAACGCGTACATCTTCGCCGGCAGCGGGACGCCGGCCGAACAGGTCAACCTGTCGACTGGGACGATCGTCTACCTCGTGGCCGATAGTCTGGGGTCGGTGCGTGGAGCCGTAGCTTCCTCTGGGTCTCTCAGTGGCTCTGTTGACTACGACGCCTGGGGCAATCCCGAGACGGCGGGTGGTCTCAGCAGCTACACGCCGTTCGGCTTCGCGGGCGCGTACACCGACCTATCGGGCATGGTCTACCTCATCGGGCGCTACTACGACCCGCAAACGGGACAGTTCCTGAGCGTGGACCCCGACGCAGAGGAAACTCAGCAGCCATATGCCTACGGCAACGACAATCCCGTGACAGTAGTAGATCCTGCTGGTGATTTCGGTACGTTGCAGAAATGTCCGCCTGGCGTCCAGACTAAACCGAGGAGCAGTAAGTGGTCTTGTGCCGCTGCCATCTTCCCGACAGCCGGGAAGGAGGTCTTGATTCGCCAGGGATATTGGGACAAGAGTGCCCAGATCGGTTTTGGACGATCAAAGATCGTTCAGGCCCACAACGTCTATATGCAGACAGCTGCCAATGTTGTCGCTGAGATTCCGCCAAACGAGATTAAACCTCAAGGCAACGATGACGTATACCAAACCTGCCAAGGTGTGGATGAGCAACCATTGCCGAATGGCATATGTGTTCGTGTTGTCGTGCGAACTACGGATTACTTTCAAGGTGAGCACACCCCAGACGGCCATGAGTTAGGAGTTCTCACCGCATACTGCATCTTCGGTAATGCGAACTACAATAAGAAGACGGACCCGAAAACGATATGCCCCAACTGGATCAACAGCGCAGCCGGGCCCTAAAGCACCAACCAACTAGCGTACGGACGTTCAAATGAATATTGAAGATTACTACTCGCTTGTGCGTGAAAGGTTGTTGGCTTGGATCAGCTTCGAGTTGGAAGACATTCGGGTGCGAAGGAGAGACTCGGATGCGACGCTATCCCTAGACGGTCAGTCCCCTGGAGGTTGGCAGGACTTTGCGCTTGTTGATGTCGTAGGTACACCCGGGGCCGGAGTTTTCGTGTTCTTTCGAAGCCGATCGACCTCGCGGCTGTATATGTACGTCGCGTTCATCGAAACCGAGGACGATCGAGCGCGAATTGAGGAATACGCGGAGCCTGAACACGCGGCTCGTGACGATGCCGGGTGGCGGGAATTCGACGTCTATCATGACGACATGGTCTTTCGCGTCGGTGCATTCGACTTCGGATGTGAGGAAAGACCAATGAATGAACGGGACTTGGTTCGTCTGCTGCCATTAGCATGAGGTGTTGCCCTACTCGGGTCGAGATGTTTCGGAGCTCCCTGTTTGGGTCTTGCGACCTGACGGAGGGAAGTGTCAACCGTAGTCGGGGTGAGGTAGGCCACTGGTTCGGCGTCGAGCCGTAGGACAGCCAGGCTCAGTCCCCCCGGTTTCCCGGTCGGGTGCGTTATCTGGCATGCCATAGCTCGCACCTCCCCAGCGGCCCCCTATCGAACCGGGCATGCGGTTCTCCCGCACACGGCTCTCCGACACCGTTCACCGTCAGGCATTCGCAGTCCAGTAGCGCACCGTGCCCGTCAATCTGTGGACGCCGATGCTCGTGAACCAGCCGTAGTCGAACCGGCGGGTCCACGATCGGCCCGACTTGCCGATCTTCTCACTCGCAAGGCGAGCCAGCCGGAAGTGGACGTAGCTGTCGAGGGTGTGGAACTTCCGCGCCGAGTTGCCGAAGCGGAAGTACGCACCCCAGCCCCGTAGCACGGGGTTGAGGTCCTCGATCACGGCGTCCAGATCCCAGCTCGCTCGGCTTCGACGGGTCCGGTCCTTCACCTTGGCCCTGATCGAGGCCATGGCCCGTTCCGACGGCCACTTGTGCAGGTAGTAGTAGCGCCGGTTGTTCGGGTGGGCGACCATCCGATGGTGGAAGCCCAAGAAGTCGAACCCCTCGTTGCCCTTACGCAAACAGACGATCCTGGTCTTGTCGGGATGCAGACGCAGCCCGAGGTGTGCCAGGGTCTCAGCCGCCAGATCATGGGCCATCTCGGCCTGTTTCCTGGTTTGGCAGAGCACGACGAAGTCGTCACAGTAACGGATGAGTGTCCCGAGCCGGCGACCATGTACCTCCCATGCCTCGTCAAGGACATGGAGGGCGATGTTCGCCAGCAGGGGCGAGATCGGCGAGCCCTGCGGGGTGCCGGCTCCGGTGTCGGAGACCACCCCGCCCTCGAGGAACCCCGCCCGGAGCCAGCTCTTGAGCAGCTTGAGGATCTTGCGGTCGACCACCCGTCGCTCTATCTGAGCCATGAGGGCCACCCGGTCGATCTCGTCGAAGCAGCTTTTGATGTCAGCGTCGAGCACCCACTGGACGCCCTTGTTGGCCGTCTGGCGGGCGACCTCAAGGGCCTGATGGGCGGAGCGCTTCGGCCGAAAGCCGAAGCTCTGCGGCGAGAAACCGGCCTCGAAGATAGGTTCGAGGACGATCTTGGCCGCCGCCATCACCACCCGGTCGCGCACCGTGGGGATGCCGAGCGGCCGGGTCTGGCCCGGCTTTCCCGACTTGGGGATGTGCACCCGCCTAAGGGGCCTTGGACGGTAGCTGCCGTCGTTCAGCTCAAAGGCGAGCCCGTCGAGGAAATGGCGCACCGCCTCGACGCCCTCGGCTTCGATGTCGGCGATGGACTCGCCGTCGATGCCGGGAGCGCCCCGGTTGGTGGCAACGTCGACCCACGCTCTCCACATCACGTCGCTGCGGGCGAGCTTGTCGTAAAGAGAGTGGAAGCGACGCGTCGGATCCTGCTTGGCACTGCGGTAGAGCACGCGTTGGAGGGCTCGGACGGGGTCCAGGCCCTCGGCCTGTCTGATGGTCCTAGCCGAATTCTCGGCACTCACCAGCGTCCCTCCCAACCTCGACGTGCATCGATGAAGCAGGGGCCCTTCGCTCGAACCGGGTTGTGTTGTCCCGGCCGTCATCACTAATACGACCCCCTCCGACTCCCTCTCGGCTGGCTGCTACTTCCCGAAACGGTTATAAGCAGCCGCACTCCGGTCCCCGCAGACCGGGCCGAGGAGGGCCTCTCCAGTTCCCACGACACCTTTGTGCACGTTCCACGCCCCCTTACACCGGAGGGTCCTTCGGCGCCCGCTCCAAGTTCCAAGGCGCCTTCCCTGGCCTTCGCCGACTACGAACCGGCTCGGCTCCCTCTTTCCCCGGTTTCCCGGGCCGCTGACGACGCTGCAGGCTTCACGTGACGTTGCGGACCGCACACTTGCTCGGCCCCGCTTCGACGCCGACCTCTCGATCGACGCCGGGGGCTCCGCTACCGGGGACCTTGGCGTCTCCCCGGACCGGACTCGCACCGGCTGGCTGCCGTGAGCTTGTTGCTCGGTTACGTCATGGACTTGTCTCCTTTTCCATTGCGCCCGAGCTGCTGGACGCACTCGTAGTAGCGGCCAACTGCGACGCCAAGTTGACCACCTGCTCGAGACCGGCAACGGCCGGTGCAGTCACGGCCCTGCATGGACGACGGCCTCCCTTGTCCTGGCGCCTGGTCCTGATTGACGGCGAAGCTGCGGGCAGTGGATGTCCCCACCCGTCCGGACGGCGCGCCGAGACCTCGCCGTTGCGGCCGTACGTCAAATGGTGTACAGTACTCTCATGGCCGTCAAGACCGAACGTCTCAATTTGCGTTTGACTCCCGCTCAGGACGCCGTCCTGCGTCGTGCAGCAGAGGCCCGCGGCGAGTCCGCGAGCGATTACGTGCTGCGGCACGCTGTCGAAGCGGCCGAGATGGACCTTGCCGATCGGCGAGTGTTCATGGTCGACGACGCTGCTTGGTCCGAGCTTCAGGCACTGGTGTCCGCTCCGCCAAGGCTGCCGCCAGAAATGGCCAAGCTTCTGTCCAGCCGCTCGGTGCTCGAGGGGACCTAGTCCGGTGACCTATGCAGGGCCGCAGCTGTTCTCCAGCGAGCACGTCCTGACAGGGTTCGATTGCGGCAAGCTGGCGCTGAATGACTGGCTGGTCCGCCATTCGCTGGGCAACCAGTCCGGTGGCACGAGCCGGACGTGGGTGGTCATAGAGGTCGAGACGCAACGCGTCGTTGGTTTCTATGCCTCGTCGACGGCGTCGGTCCTTCGGTCATCCGCCCCGAAGAAGTTCGGTCGCAACCAGCCCGAGGAGTTGCCCGCTATCCTCCTCGGCCGGATCGGGGTCGACGCCAAGCACAAAGGAAAGGGCCTGGGCGCCGCCCTCCTCAGGCACTTCATGTTCAAGGCCATCGAAGTGGCAGGGAGTGTCGGGGTCCGGCTGGTGCTGGTCCACGCCAAGGATGAGGAGGCCAGGAGCTTCTACCGGCATTATGGGTTCGTCGAATCGCCGGTCGACCCCATGACGATGATGATGCTCCTCGGTGACGTGTGACGGACTCTTCTGAGAGCGCCCATCTCGGAGCAGAAGGTGGCCAGCGTGGTTGAAGCTCTTCGTAGCTACCGTGGCCCATGACGGCCGGACCGTCAAGCTCTGGGTTCGGCGAGCGGCCTCCTCCGTCAACGAGCTTCCACGCGATCACGACCCGCTCTGCCCAGTTGATCGCGACCCGCCAACGGGGCTCGCGGCCGTCCGGAGTGGGCACTATGGTCATAATGGCTTGTGAGACAAGGCGCTGTCGGGGCTGCTGCGCCTCCGGTCCGGTCTGTCACGTCGTTCCGCGGTGCCGCTTAGGGCGTTGCCGACGCTCTGGTGGTCGGCCCTTGCGCCACGTCGGAGTCGGGCGCTACTACGACCCGCAGACCGGGCAGTTCCTGAGCGTGGACCCGGATTCCCAGGAGACCCGGCAGGCATATGCATATGTGGGGAACAACCCAGTCAACAGTGTCGATCCGACAGGCGCCTGGACTATGGGGTTTTGCGCAGTCGGTAGCATCTCATTAATCGGCTACATCGGTGTCGACGGCTGTCTTGTTGAGCTGATGAATGGAACGACAGCAACTAAACAATTTGCTGTCACGTTGACAGGCTATTTCGGTTTCGGTGGTATAGCCGGTGCCTCGGTCGGCGTCTATTACCAAACGACGACTGCAACCTCATGGAGCCAGCTAGCGGGTTGGTTCCAGAACGTCTCATACACTGCGGATCTCGGGCTTGGCGTAAATGGATCGGTATTCTGGACTTACGGGCTTAGTCGCTCGCATGTAGTCGGTACCACCTTTGGTGTCTCGATAGGCTTCGGAGCCGGCGCGGAAGTAGGTTTGTCCGATACAACGGTGGCGCCACTAAATGGCTTTGCGCGCAACGTCGCATATTTGTACCTGTATGGAAAATATGGGAACTTAGGACTTGTTTACAAGCAGGTTGCTGAGCATGCCCAGCTGGCGAAGGCAGTGAAATATGCAGAGATGACCAAGAGATGACCTAGGAAAAGCTGCGCTTGTTGAAATCCTACGAATCAGCTTGGGACCGTAAAGGCCTGCGTGCGGTGGAGTCCGTCATAGGATTGTCCGGCTTACGACGTTCCTCGTCACGTGTGCTTATAAGTTAGCTCGCATCTGTGCCGGCATTGAGATGACGGCTAGAATTGTTATAATCGAGATTTGGAGGTTAACCTTCTTCTGTGACTCTGGCTAGCACGGTGAGTTTGCCGTCAACCCCGGACTTGGTCCCATTTATCCTCGGTGGGTTAGGCTGCCTTTTCCTGCTTGTGCTGGCGGTTTTCTTTTTCAACGGGCGTATTGCACTACATGCCATTCGGAAACTTCCGCTCGCAAGCGAGATTCGAAAACAACCGGTGGTCTATGAGACGATAGCGGACACGAAGTGGGAGGGTCTCGAAGGTCTGCCAAGGCACGCCGTCCGCTTGATCGTACGGGAGTCAGGTCTGGAAATCGTGTCTGCAAATGCTGGCCGTTTTCTTCTCCCGTTCGAGCAGCACTACATGCGTGGTCGTGAAACCAGAATATGCCTGAGCGCAGGACCCTTCGAGTTTGGTAGAACTTGCATCGAGCTGTTTGGCAACGACGACTCCGGTCCTGTACATCTCTTTTTGAAACCTACGGACGACATGGAAGAACTCTGGCAGGCGTTCTTAGGGGCGGGCGTGCAGCCCGTTGAGGCTGAGTAATGTTAGAAAGGGACCAGTCGGTCTGTTTCGTGTACAGGGACAGGTGCAGGATCGACAATCACATGACTGGTACTCGGGCTCCCGGCTCGGATGTTGGTCTAAGCGCGCGCATATGCGCGTGTCTCATTGTTCTGGCTGTCGTCTTAGGAGCCTGCTCGACGAGCAGAACCGCTACGGCGACCTCGATCGGGTCATCGGTGTTCAACCCGAAGGCTGGGCTGCTCAGAGTGCGCGAGTTGCCGATTGGTTATTCGGTCGCTCCCTTGAGCGACAGAGGCATAGCGCCCTGCGGCTTCGAGCAACCTCTTACAAGCGACGCCATTCGCCAGGCCGAAGGGGTTTTCGGTTCTGGAAATACTGGAGCATTTTTTAGCGAGCTATTGGTTGTGTTGCCCGCCGAGGATGTGCCGAAAGCGTATTCAGAGGGTGCCGGACGGCTGAACAAATGCCATAGGTTCGCTACCGGGGAGAGTGGTCTTGGCCCAATGACGGGTGGGCCCTTTGCGTTCCCCCTGGTGGGATCGGCCTCGGCTGGCTACCGCTTCGTTGTGAGGGTGGGCGGTGTGGAAGTCGCGCAATACCTTGTCATCGCCCGTTTTGGCAGGGTGTTGGCTGCCTTCATCGAAATTGGCGGTGGTAGGGGCGAGTTCGAGGCACTGATCAGGAGGGCGAGCACGGATATTGTGAGGACTATGCGGCGATAATGCCACCGACTCGTGCCGATTTCGGGTGTCTAGGACGGGCCGATAGTAGCAACGTCATGGGCCGCTGGCGGGTGACATGTTGCTTAGCGCGGTCGTTTCTTGCGCTCTATCACCTATCCCGGTGTGCAGGTGGGGTCGGGTCGGATCGGAGGCGCGACGCGGCGGCCACGAAAGTTGGTTGACCGCCATCGCCGGGTCGTGGTAGCGGCCAACTCCGGCGGGCCGTTCGACCGGATTGACGGGTTCGAGCGTTCGACCAGGGAGTTGTGGGCGACGCACCAGGTGATGAGCATGGGGCGGCCTGAGAAGTTCAGAGCAGCGTTTGTGTCAGTAGGCGCGTGACTTCCGTCGTCGCATTCGTCAGTCGAAGGATTCATCCGCGACTCGGTCCAGACCGATGCTCAAGGACAGGGAGAGCACCATCCACGGTGGACGAACCGGCGGCGGAGTCCGGTCCCGCCATGGCCTCCTCGTCGGCCGTCTCGAAAGAAGGCGGTCATGACCTCCATCGAGACGGATGCACGCGAGTACCTCAAGTGGATGGCGATCCACAACTACGCCAAGACGACGATCACCTGCCGGTGCCGCTACCTCGGCTACTTCGTCGAGTTCGCCGGCGCGCAAGGGGTCGATCGGTCAGAAGATGTGACCCTGGAGCTGCTGGTCTCGTACCAGCAGAGCCTTTTCGCCCACCGCAAGCGCGACGGTGACCCGCTGTCGTTCGGTACCCAGGCGCAGCGTCTCGTGCCCGTGGCCCAGCTGTTCTCCTGGTTGCGGCGCCAGCACCGCATCGAGATCAACCCGGCCGCCGACCTGCTCATGCCCCGGCCCGACAGACGCCTCCCCGAAGCCACCTTGAGCGCCGAGGAGATGGCGGTCCTGCTCGGCACCCCTGACATCTCGAAGCCCCTCGGACTACGAGACCGTGCCGTACTGGAGGTCTTCTACTCCTGTGGGCTTCGCCGGGCGGAGCTCATCTCACTTTGGCTGAGAGACGTTGACTTCGAGAGAGGGACGGTGTTCGTGCGCTGCGGCAAAGGAGGAAAGGACCGTTACGTCCCCATCGGGGAGAGGGCGCTGTTCTGGTTGCGCCTGTACGTGGAGATCGTCCGCGCCGGCTTTGTGACCGACCGGTTCCCCGATCACCTCTTCCTCTCCTCGGCGGGCACTCCGCTCTGCGCTGACTGGCTGTGCCGCAAGGTACGTAGGTACCTGGCCACCGCCGGCATCGACAAGCACGGGAGCTGCCACCTTTTGCGTCACACCGTGGCTACCCTCATGCTCGAAGGCGGGGCAGACATCCGATACGTCGCCGAGATGCTCGGCCATGCGAATCTCGACACGACCCAGCGCTACACACGCGTGAGCATCGAGCGGCTCCGGACCGTGCACGCCACCTGCCATCCGGCTGCAGGCCTCAACGTCGCCATGGCCTCAGAGCTCTGCACGGCCCTGCCGAGCGCCCGCTCGTCGATCGCCACTCGCAGGACGCCGCTGTCGTCGCCGACGAGTCATGATGGTCGCGATGTCGTGTGGGACAACGTGCCGTAGAGGCCGAGATGCCTGTGCTTCGGGCCCTCACCATGTCCCCCGGCGCGCTCGCCGGTGCCTGCGACGACATGGTGGGGGCTCCGTCCACCACGACGTAGTCGGGCGCTACTACGACCCGGCGACGGGCCAGTTCCTGAGCGTGGACCCGTTGGACGACCAGACCCGACAAGCCTATGTCTACGCGGCAGACGATCCTGTCCAGATTAAAGATTGCTCCGGTCTAGAAAAGTGTGAAGGATCAAAGCCGACGCCAGCCGTCGTCATCTATCTGATCGAAGACCCACACCGCTTAGAATGGCATCTTTCTATAACACCTTATGAAGAGGAGCATTTGGGACCTATAGTTACCGTGTGGATAGCGTTGGCGGGCGTGAATTATTACCAGATTAACCCGCCATATTCCCCACATTCAGAGGATGTCAGCTACGATTTCCACGGAAGCCTGACCAGCTACACCTACCTAAAGAGTACAAAGAAGAGGGGCGGAGGTATTCTTAAGCGCGGGGATAATGTGTTCCTCTATTGGGACTTTGCATCGGTCAGCCGACCTGGAGACATTGCCTGGGCTTACATCGATTGTTTCATGTGAGACAACATAAGGATGTTGCCATGAACCTACCACCTCGCAATGCAACCGAGAGAGCCTTATTGGAGTCGGGTGGCAAGTTGGATCTCGAATTGAGCGTCGACGTGGGAGAACTTGTGAGGAATCACAATGTCATCCTGACCGGAATTGAATATCATCACGCGGTCAAGATGGCTAAGTATGACCTCAGCGCCGCTCAGACTTACCTGCATCGGCACGGAGGTCAGGGCAGTGGCGGAGGCTCCAGCGACACTGGCGAGCATCCGCTACGCCATTCCGGTCATATTCGCGTTGATGCAGGGCCGACACTCCATTACGAACTTCTACCGGCCGTGACCCAAAACGAACTAAGCAACCTGAACCGATTGTGGCCGGAGCTAGGTTGGACTCTGATTGTCCAGGACGACTTAGGAACAGTCTATCCAGACGATAGCGGTGGATCATTAGACAGCAGCGCTGAGGGGGCAGCTTCGCACGGCACTCGATATTTTGGTAGTGATATCCCACGGGGTGCTCGTAGCCTGTTTTTGGTGTTGCGGCCGGTAGATGGCTGGATCCCTACCACTTCCTGGGTGCGAGAAGTCGTCGTGGATCTGGAGTCTGGCAGCGTTCAGCAAGTAACGAGGGCATGATTGGGCGCTTTGGCTGACCCTCCGATGAGCGCCCCTTCCTATACCAGGGCGAGCGGGTTCCGGGAGTCCACTCGTACTGCTTCGTAGTTGCGGCGAACCGTATTGTCCAGCCGTTGTCTTGTGGGGGTAGCTTGGGCAGTCGGGCTCAATCGCACTGACCGATCGTTCCACAGGATCCTTTGCCGAGGATTGAAGGATTAGGGGTTGTCTTCAGCGTCGACGATAGACATCGGCGCGGTGCTCGATCCGGACTACATGGATAACCCTGGCCTCATCGTCAACCCGGTAGATGACCCGGTAGGCGCCGCGACGCGCAGAGAAGTACCCGATGAGCTCGCGGCCAAGCGGCCTTCCTAGTCGGCGCGGCTCGTTACGAAGCGGACCGTCACAGAACTCCCATACGGCGAGTGCGACCGACAGCGGAAGGCGGTGTTCGAGAGCTTTGCGAGCCGGACTGTAGACGCGTAGCTCGTAACGCTCGTTCACGCAGCGCCACTATCGCGGCGCCTTCGCTCCTCGAGGAGAAGGTGCATCTGCCCAGCCGAGGTGTACTCCCCACGGCCAGCTTCGGCTTCGGCCTCCCGGATGTCGGCCAGAGCATCGGGATCCGACAGGACGTCGAGGGTCTCCTCTAGCGATGCCAAGTCGTCAGGGGAGATCAGGACCGCGGCGGGATGCCCATGCTTGGTGATCATCACCCGCTCCTGGGTCTGTTCGACATCAGCCACAAGTTCCGAGAGACGGTTCCGGGCGTCTGCCAGTGGCAGTTCGGTCATAGCCAGAAGTATAGGCAGATCTTCGGAACCCGGGACGACTTCCAGCATGAACCCTTGGGAAGGCGGGAGTGGATCTTCGACCCAGTTTCCGCGAACGGCGTTGTCGCCGCCGTCGCATCCACGGAGACCGACGGGGTGAGGTAGGCCACTGGTTCGGCGTCGAGCCGTAGGACAGCCAGGCTCAGTCCCCCCGGTTTCCCGGTCGGGTGCGTTATCTGGCATGCCATAGCTCGCACCTCCCCAGCGGCCCCCTATCGAACCGGGCATGCGGTTCTCCCGCACACGGCTCTCCGACACCGTTCACCGTCAGGCATTCGCAGTCCAGTAGCGCACCGTGCCCGTCAATCTGTGGACGCCGATGCTCGTGAACCAGCCGTAGTCGAACCGGCGGGTCCACGATCGGCCCGACTTGCCGATCTTCTCACTCGCAAGGCGAGCCAGCCGGAAGTGGACGTAGCTGTCGAGGGTGTGGAACTTCCGCGCCGAGTTGCCGAAGCGGAAGTACGCACCCCAGCCCCGTAGCACGGGGTTGAGGTCCTCGATCACGGCGTCCAGATCCCAGCTCGCTCGGCTTCGACGGGTCCGGTCCTTCACCTTGGCCCTGATCGAGGCCATGGCCCGTTCCGACGGCCACTTGTGCAGGTAGTAGTAGCGCCGGTTGTTCGGGTGGGCGACCATCCGATGGTGGAAGCCCAAGAAGTCGAACCCCTCGTTGCCCTTACGCAAACAGACGATCCTGGTCTTGTCGGGATGCAGACGCAGCCCGAGGTGTGCCAGGGTCTCAGCCGCCAGATCATGGGCCATCTCGGCCTGTTTCCTGGTTTGGCAGAGCACGACGAAGTCGTCACAGTAACGGATGAGTGTCCCGAGCCGGCGACCATGTACCTCCCATGCCTCGTCAAGGACATGGAGGGCGATGTTCGCCAGCAGGGGCGAGATCGGCGAGCCCTGCGGGGTGCCGGCTCCGGTGTCGGAGACCACCCCGCCCTCGAGGAACCCCGCCCGGAGCCAGCTCTTGAGCAGCTTGAGGATCTTGCGGTCGACCACCCGTCGCTCTATCTGAGCCATGAGGGCCACCCGGTCGATCTCGTCGAAGCAGCTTTTGATGTCAGCGTCGAGCACCCACTGGACGCCCTTGTTGGCCGTCTGGCGGGCGACCTCAAGGGCCTGATGGGCGGAGCGCTTCGGCCGAAAGCCGAAGCTCTGCGGCGAGAAACCGGCCTCGAAGATAGGTTCGAGGACGATCTTGGCCGCCGCCATCACCACCCGGTCGCGCACCGTGGGGATGCCGAGCGGCCGGGTCTGGCCCGGCTTTCCCGACTTGGGGATGTGCACCCGCCTAAGGGGCCTTGGACGGTAGCTGCCGTCGTTCAGCTCAAAGGCGAGCCCGTCGAGGAAATGGCGCACCGCCTCGACGCCCTCGGCTTCGATGTCGGCGATGGACTCGCCGTCGATGCCGGGAGCGCCCCGGTTGGTGGCAACGTCGACCCACGCTCTCCACATCACGTCGCTGCGGGCGAGCTTGTCGTAAAGAGAGTGGAAGCGACGCGTCGGATCCTGCTTGGCACTGCGGTAGAGCACGCGTTGGAGGGCTCGGACGGGGTCCAGGCCCTCGGCCTGTCTGATGGTCCTAGCCGAATTCTCGGCACTCACCAGCGTCCCTCCCAACCTCGACGTGCATCGATGAAGCAGGGGCCCTTCGCTCGAACCGGGTTGTGTTGTCCCGGCCGTCATCACTAATACGACCCCCTCCGACTCCCTCTCGGCTGGCTGCTACTTCCCGAAACGGTTATAAGCAGCCGCACTCCGGTCCCCGCAGACCGGGCCGAGGAGGGCCTCTCCAGTTCCCACGACACCTTTGTGCACGTTCCACGCCCCCTTACACCGGAGGGTCCTTCGGCGCCCGCTCCAAGTTCCAAGGCGCCTTCCCTGGCCTTCGCCGACTACGAACCGGCTCGGCTCCCTCTTTCCCCGGTTTCCCGGGCCGCTGACGACGCTGCAGGCTTCACGTGACGTTGCGGACCGCACACTTGCTCGGCCCCGCTTCGACGCCGACCTCTCGATCGACGCCGGGGGCTCCGCTACCGGGGACCTTGGCGTCTCCCCGGACCGGACTCGCACCGGCTGGCTGCCGTGAGCTTGTTGCTCGGTTACGTCATGGACTTGTCTCCTTTTCCATTGCGCCCGAGCTGCTGGACGCACTCGCAGTAGCGGCCTACTCCGGCGGGCTTTTGCGCCCTCTCGTCCGCCGCCTGCCGAGCAGCCACGACCCTTGCATGGGTGATGGGCTTCCCTTCCTGGAGTCCTGGCGCAGGGTCCTCTGTGACCGCGAAGCTGCGGGAAGTCCGTGTCGGCGCGCATCCGACGCCGTGCAGACACCGACGCGGCTGGTGGATAATTACCCATTGCTGTGTGACCGAGCTGCGGGTTACGGTCCCCGAGGAAACCACCGAGCGCCTGGCGAGCGAGGCTGCTGAGCGAGGCACCTCCGCCGAGCACGTCGCGGCCGAGGTGCCGCGCCTTCACGCCCTGCTGCGGCGAGGCACGAGACGGTTTGCTTTCATCGGCATCGGTCAGGCGAGGCAGGGCTTCTCCGCCAGACAAGCCGAAGAGAGGCTGGAAGCTGAGGGGTACGTCTGAGCTCTGTCGTCGTCGACTCCGGACCTCTGGTAGGGGCCAACTCCGACGGGCGTTCAGCCTCAGTCGCAGGACTCTTGATCGCGAGGCTCCGAGGAGGGGATGCCGCTATCGAGGATGGGGCGCATCGGCTGTCCCGCCAGATGGCGGGCTTTCACCCCATCTGCATGCCAGAATGGGATCGTGACCAGGAGAACCACCACCGTGAGCCTCGACGAGGAGCTCATGACAACGGGCGACGTGCACGAAAGCGACCCGCGACAGGCGCAGCCCCTTCGCCCGGGCGGTCGCGGCGTAGTCGGGCGAGAGCACTTCGAGCATGCCGACACGAAGGCTGCGGATGAGCACCCGGACGATTCCGATCGCCGCGCACGGTTCGGGCAGCAGGAGCGATTACAGATGCGGTACCTCTTCCGATCTCGATGAACTCGTGAGGGCCACGGCGCTCGTAGGTTTGAAGTTCGGCAGACCAGGGGGCCTCGCAACAGCGCATAACCTTACCGATTTCGCTCAGACGTACACCACAAATGACCTGCTAGAAGGGCTTTCGCGCACTGCGTCAAGGGCTTACGACGTGTGAAGGCTGCGCTCTAACCACCTGAGCCAAGCGCCCTACTAGCTACTGCTCCACATGCGAAGCTCCGAACAACGCATCGCCACTGAGCACCGCACTCCGCCCCGCGAGCCTACCCATCGGAAACCACCACGAGACAGGGCAAGCGTGCTCGCACTGGTTGTCCCGCGCGAATGCGCCCGGACCGGTGCCGAACGCGACAGCTACCCTGGACACCGTGGCGGACCCGGACAAGGTCAAGCCCGCTGAGCCGGCGCCTGATGAGACCGAGGCCGGCGTCGGCGGTGCGGATGGCTGGAGCAAGCGGGTCCGCGGCAACTTCTCCGCCGGACGTTTCCTTCGGTCAGGTCCGTCGCGCCGGCGATCTGTTGCCGAGGCGGAATCCGGAGGACGGGCCTCAACCGCCAAGGGGAGGTCCGAAACAGCCAGGGCAGCCGTCAACAACCTCAACCCGTTCGAGCGTCGCCTCGGGATCACGGCGGCGGTGTGCGAACTGCTCTTGACCCTGGTGGTCGTCGTCCCCTACCTGACGCACAGCCACAGCCGATCGGCGAGCGAGCTCAAGACCCTCAGCGCCGTGCACGTGTTCCTGATCGAAGGGATCGTCCTCTTCGTATTCCTTCTCCTCGGGACGATCATGAAGCGCAGAGCTCTCCTCGGATTCGCAGCAATGCTCGTAGGCCTCTGGCTGTTCGCGCTCCCGTCCCTCCGTCTGATCGGCATTGTCTACCTGGGTTTCGGCCTGTGGCTCGTGATGAAGGGCTTCAAGTCCGCACAAAGCGAAGGTCGGGGTGCTGCGCGCGGCGTCGCCAGGCAGCCCACCCCTAGACGCTCTCGTACCAGCGACAAGTCGCCCGCGGGTCGGTCGGCGCCCAAGCCCAGCAAGCGCTACACGCCGCCCAAGGCGACCCGCCGGCCCGCCCCCAAGAAGCCTGCTCCGGTTCGCGCCGAGCCCCCGAAACACTGATTGCCGCCAGAGCCGAGAATGCTCCTGGCAACGGCTCCGCCGCCACTCGCGCCGTTTGCGCAGCTGAAGTGGTCAGGCTCTTTGACAGCCGGGTGCTAGAAACACACTTGTGATCCCCGACGACCTCGCCGGCCGGCGAATCGCCGTTACCGGAGCCACGGGCTTTCTCGGGACAGCGCTCGTTGAGCGGTTGCTCCGAAGCGTGCCCGAATGCGAGATCGTCGTGGTCGTCCGCCCCGGCCAACGCCAAGGGCCCGACGAACGCACGCGGCGCGAGATCCTGCGCAATGACTGCTTCGACCGGCTCCGTGGCGAGCTCGGCGAGCATTTTGACGACGTGATCGCCCGGCGTCTTCACACGATCGCCGGTGACGTGGGACGAGATGGGCTCGCACTCGACGAGGCCGGGCGAGTATTGCTCGGCTCGTGCGACATCGTGATCCACGCTGCGGCGTCGGTGACCTTCGACGCGCCCTTGGACGGCGCCGTCGAGGTGAATCTCCTGGGTCCGTCGCGTGTCGCCGACACTTTGAGGGAGCTCGCCGCTGAACGAGCCGCGAGGGAAGGTGTCGCTGAGTCCTTGCCCCATCTCATCGCGGTTTCGACGGCATACGTGAACAGCGGGCACAAGGGCGACGCTGCCGAGGAGCTCATCACTTCCTCCAAGTTCGTCTCCAAGATCGACTGGCGCGCCGAGGTCCGAGCTGCCCGGCGCGCCCGTGCCGACGAGGATGCGACCAGCCGGAGTCCCGAGCGGTTGGCAGCATTCCACCGTTCGGCGCGGTCTGAACTCGGAGCGGCCGGCACCGCCCTGTTGGCACAGAAGACCGAGCAGCTGCGGGCCGACTGGGTCCATGACCGCATGGTGGCACTCGGCCGCGGCCGCGCCCGAGCCCTCGGGTGGCCAGATGCCTACGCTTTCACGAAATCGCTCGGCGAGAATGCACTGCTTGACATCCGAGGCGAACTGCCAGTGACTTTCGTCCGACCCTCGATCGTCGAATCTGCACTCTCACAACCGCGTCCGGGATGGATCCGGGGCTTCCGGATGGCGGAGCCTGTCATCATCTCCTACGCGAGGGGCCTGCTACGGCAATTCCCAGGGGTCCCAGAAGGCATTGTGGATGTCATCCCCGTCGATCTCGTTGTAGCAGCTCTGATCGCGGTGGCAGCCACAGGACCCGACCCATCCGGGCCGACCGTTTACCAGGTCGCCTCGGGTGTCCGGAACCCACTGCGCTATGGACAGCTCGTCGACCTCGTCGAACGCTGGTTCACCGAACGACCCCTCTACGACCACCGCGGTCAGCCGATTGTCGTCCCGAAATGGTCTTTCCCCGGCCGCGGCCAAGTTCAGGGCCAGCTGCGCCGGGCGACTCGGGCTCTCGGAGCCGCCGAGCGGCTCGTCAACTCGCTTCCCCTGCGCGGTGAGCGGGCCGAAGGTGGAGCCCGCCTCGAGGAGCGACGAGTGCAAGCGGAGCGGGCGCTCAGCTATGTCGAGCTGTACGGCGCCTACAGCGAGACCGAGGCGCGCTTTCGCATGGACAGGACCGTGCGTCTGTTCGAGAGCCTCGACGCTGCTGATCGGGCCGCGTTCTGTTTCGACCCGGCCGTGATCGACTGGCCTCAGTACATAGAGGATGTCCATCTGCCGTCTGTCGTCGAGCACGCCAGGGTCCGCACCACCGCAAGTGCCAAGCGCACGATGGCAAGCCGGGAAGAGCGCTCTTTGAAAGCGATCTTGTCCGACCAGCCCCGCTGCGCGGCCTTCGACCTCGAGAACACGCTCATCGCCTCCAACGTCGTCGAGAGCTACGCGTGGCTGGCGACCCGTCACCTCGAGCGCGTAGAGCGCGCCCGCCTGGTGGCTGGCCTGCTGGCAGAAGGACCAAAGCTGCTCAGGCTGGACCGCCGCGACCGGAGCGACTTCTTGCGAGCCTTCTACCGTCGCTACGAAGGCGCTCCCGCCGACCAGCTCCGTCTCGACAGCTACGAGCTCTACAGCGATCTGCTTGGCCTGCGAGCGTTTCCGGAGGCCATCGCCCGGGTACGACGCCATCGGGCGCTCGGGCACCGGACTCTGCTGATCACGGGCGCGCTGGACTTCGTCGTCGAGCCCCTCCGACCGCTGTTTGACGAGATCGTCTGTGCGAGCATGGATGAGCGCGACGGCAAGCTCACCGGCGAGCTGACACAATCACCTCCGACTGGTGAGGCACGAGCCCTGCTGCTCGACGAGTTCGCACGCGCCCAGGGACTCAGCCTCGGCGACACCGTGGCGTACGCGGACTCGACAAGCGATCTTCCCATGCTCGAGGCGGCCGGCTTCCCGGTGGTGGTGAATCCCGAAGCCAAGCTCGCGGCGATCGCCCGCCGCCGGGGTTGGTTCATTGAGCACTGGAAGCGCTCAGCGGGAGGTCCGGGACGCACACTTGCAATCGCCACCCGCCGTCCCGGCGTCCAGACGACACCCGCCAGCTGGCTCACGAAGTCCTCTGCCGGACAAGCCCGATGAAGGCCCTCCAGTTCGAGCGGAACCTGCCACGCTTCGCGGCGGCACGCGTCGCTTCGGCGCTCGCCGGGTCCGGAAAGGGAGTCCGAGTCGGGCCGCTCGAGCTCGTCGAGGTTGACCCTTTCGAGATTCCCGGTCCTGGCTGGGTGCGGGTCCGGCCCCGGCTTGCCGGAATCTGCGGTTCCGACCTCGCCACTTTGGATGGTCGTAGCTCTCGCTACTTCGAGCACATCGTCAGCTTCCCCTTCATTCCGGGCCACGAAGTCGTCGGTGACGTCGAGGGTGGCGCGCTAGATGCCCGGCGGGCAGTGATCGAGCCTGTGCTCGGCTGCGAGGCTCGCGGGATCGACCCACCGTGCCCGGGTTGCGCCGCCGGCCGCAAGGGTTCCTGCGAACGGATCGCTTTCGGTCACCTCAGTCCCGGCCTCCAGACCGGCTATTGCCGTGACACAGGAGGTGGCTGGTCGACGGGGCTGGTTGCACACCAGAGCCAGCTCCACGCGGTCCCCGATGACTTCTCCGACGAAGCGGCCGTCATGGTCGAGCCCGCCGCTTGCGCGGTGCACGCGGTCTGTGCCTGCAACATCGCCGGCGGAGAACGGGTCGTCGTGCTGGGTGCCGGAACTCTCGGGCTGTGTGTCATCGCGGCCCTGAGAGCGCTTTGCCTGCCCGGTGTCCTCGTCGCCGTGGCCAAGCATCCCACCCAGCGAAGACTCGCCCGCGACCTGGGCGCCGACCAGGTCGTCAGGCCTGGCGAGCACAAGCGAGCCGCTCGACGGCTATCGGGCTCGCTTGCTCTCGAATCGAGCAACGGGGGCATCGAGCGACTCACCGGTGGAGTCGATCTCGTCGTGGACTGCGTAGGAAGCTCGGACTCCTTGGAGCAGTGCCTCGAGATCGTGCGCCCCGGAGGCCGGATCGTGCTGGTGGGAATGCCGGGCGTCGTGAGGGCGGACCTCGCGCCGCTTTGGCAACGCGAGATCGAGTTGCGCGGCGCCTACGCTTATGGGAGTGAGGACCGACCCGAAGGGCCACGGTCGACTTTTCAGCTCGCTTTCGAGCTTGTGCGAGATGCGCGCCTCGAGCGCCTCGTCTCGGCGCGCTACCCGCTCGAGCACTACGAGGACGCCGTCGCGCACGCCGCCGCAGCCGGACCTCGGGGCGCGGTAAAGATCGTGTTCGACATGCGCAAGAGGGGATCCGGCCTGGACGCGGCCAGCACCGTTCGCCCCAGAAAGCCGGATTCGGCCGGCACAACCAAGGAGGCAACGTGAGCCCGAGGCCAGGCTTCGTCCTCGAGGTCGACCGATCGACGCCGGCGACGTTGATCTGGCACGGTGAGGGCTTCCGGCTCGAACGGCTTCCTGTCGGGAGCCGGGTCGTCTACGGCCCCGAGCCTCTCGCGCCGCTCGCCGATTCGGACCAGGCCATCCGGCACGCCCTTGACAATCCACTCGGGGACTCCAAGCCGCTGCGCACGCTGCTCCACCCGGGCATGCGGCTCACGATTGCGTTCGACGACATCTCGCTCCCCCTCCCTCCCATGCGCCCCCCCGATGTGCGTCAACGTGTGATCGAGGCGGTCCTCGATCTCGCGGCAGATGCGGGTGTCGATGATGTCGTGCTGATCGCAGCACTCGCTCTTCACCGCCGCATGACCGACCCCGAGCTCCGCCACGCTCTGGGCGACCGTGTGTTCGAGGCTTTCGCACCGCATGGACTGCTGTTGCAGCACGACGCCGAGGATCCCCAGAACCTCGTCCACCTCGGGTTCACCGACCACGGCGAGGATGTGGAGATCAACCGCAGGGCCGCCGAGAGCGACCTGTTGATCTACGTGAACATCAACCTTTCCGCGATGGATGGCGGACACAAGTCTGTCGCGACCGGCCTTGCCTCCTACCGGAGCTTGAAACACCACCACAACGTGCGCTCGATGATGAACAGCCACTCGTTCATGGACATGCACAATTCCGAGCTGCACAGCTCGAACTGGCGCATGGGGAGACTGATCGCCGAATCCGGCGTGAAACTGTTCCAGATCGAGACGACACTCAACACCGACACGTTCCCCGAGCAGCTCGGGTTCCTGCAAAAGCGTGAATGGGAGTGGTCGCTGCGCGACCGGGCGAGCTTCCTTGCGACCTCCACCGCCCTCGAGCGGGTGCCCGGAGAGATCAGTCGCAGGATCTTCCATGCTGTGCGGGCCCCGCACGATCTCACTTCGGTTCAAGCCGGCGCCGTCGAGGCCGTGCACGAGTCCACGCTCGCCAACCTCTTCCGCCAGCAGTCGGTCGAGGTCTCGGGGCAGACCGACGTGCTCACCATGGGACTGCCGTACATCTGTCCTTACAACGTCAACTCGACGATGAACCCGATCCTCGTCGCCTGCTTGGGGCTCGGCTACTTCTTCAACCTCTATCGCGGCAAACCCCTCGTGCGCGAAGGCGGCGTGCTCATCATCTCGCACCCGACCCCGTGGGAGTTCAACCCCGTCCATCACCCGAGCTACATCGACTTCTTCGAACAGGTGCTGGCCGAGACCACCGACATGTTCGAGATCGAGGCGAAGTACGAGGAGTCCTATGCCACCGATCCCTGGTATGTGCACCTCTACCGGACGAGCTACGCCTACCACGGTGTCCACCCGCTCTACATGTGGTACTGGTGTGCTCACGCCCTTCAGCACCTCGGTCGTGTGATCGTGGTCGGGGGCGACCGGGCGGCCGTGCACCGGTTGGGCTTCTCAACTGCCTCGACGTTTGCGGACGCCCTCGAGCTCGCCGAGGACGTCGTCGGGAGGGATCCGACCATCACGCACCTCCATGTGCCCAGCCTGCTGATGGCGGAGGTCACGTGACACGGCATGTCCGCGGGACGCCGGCAGCGGGTCGCGAGGGACTGCGTTTCGTGGCGGAGAACCCCACGCGTCCTGGTGGCGTCGTCGCGCCCTTGCCGCGGCACAACCTCGGTGTCGACTACGACACCGCCTGGGCTCGCCGCTACCCGGTCCGCCTCGCACGCGCCGTGGTCCTGGACGACTTCACCCGGCCGGTACTTCGCGTGGCGCTTTCGCCTCGTGTGATCGGCCTGGAACATCTCGAGCCTGTGCAAGGCCCGATGATCCTCGCCGCTAACCACGCCAGCCACCTCGACACCGCGTTGCTTCTCTCGATGTTGCCGCCGGGGCTGCGCCACCGCACGATCGTCGCCGCGGCGGCCGACTACTTCTTCGACCGCCAGTGGAAGGCCGCCGTCTGGTCTTTCGGACTCGGGGCGATCCCGATGGAGCGCTCCAAGGTCAATCGTCGCTCCGCGGATCTCGCTGCCCGTCTGATCAACGACGGCTGGAGCCTCATCATCTTCCCTGAAGGGGGCCGGACCACCGATGGTTGGGGCAGGGAGTTCAAGGGGGGCGCCTCCTACCTCGCGAAACGCTGCGGCGTCCCGGTGATCCCGGTGCACATCCGGGGTACTCGAGCCGTGCTGGCAAAGAGCAGCTCACGCTTCCGGCCCGGATCGACCGAGATCCGCCTCGGCGACGCGCTCGCGCCCAGCGAAGGCGAGGACGCACGCAAGTTCGCCGCTCGCATCGAACAGGCTGTCGCAGCTCTCGCCGACGAGGCCGAGTCGGACTGGTGGTCCGCCCGCCGCCGGGCCGCCGCTGGGACGACGCCGCCGTTTCGAGGTCCGGAGGCCTCCGCGTGGCGCCGGGAATGGGCGTTGCCAGATTCGGCACGCAAGGACCAGCATGTGGTCCGCGAACGGGGCAAGCACAAGCCATGGGCCCGGGATGACTGACTCACGACCGCCTGACTCCCGGCGCGGGTCCAACTGTGCGTGCGTGGCAGTGCGCGCGTGCCTCGCCGGACTCTTGTTTCTCGCGCTCGCGGCCGCATTGTCTGGCTGTGGCGCCAGCTCGGCGCTCGGCAGCGCCGTGCTCGCTCCCCTCTCGGTGCTGCCGGACACCGACGTTGTCTTCGAGACGAACCTGCAGAGCGCGGTCAGCTCCGGCATCTCGAGTCCCGGTAGCAACGGCGGCGGCTTTCTTACCAGCGGGCCGCCGACCTCGCCGGGCGTGGTCAGCGTCGCGAGCACCACCGGCGTGACGGTGTACACCGCTTTCAACCCGGCCGACCGGCACTGCCTTGGGAGCTTCGTCCTCACGCCAGGATCGCCCTTCACCGTGCTGGGTGAGAGTGCCCCCGGAACCTATGACTTCTGGTTCGGGCCGACCACGGCGGTGGACTGCTCGGCCAGCGGGTTCACCTCCGAGGCAGCGGTGCCCTCGGGATGGGCCCCCGATGATCCCCGTTCATCTGCGACAGGATGGCCGGGCATCTGAGAAAGCTGGTGCGCTCTGAGCGGCCAAGTCAGTGGCGCGACGCCGGTGGCAACGTGCCCCAGGACGCGCCGAGCACGTAACCCCTGCCACGAACCAAGCTCCGGCGCCACTCGACCGGGCGCTCGCCGCCATACGCGATGCGCTCGACCTCGAAGACACCTTCGCCGCGCCCGGGCCGCAGCAGCCTGCGCTCGGCCTGGTTGCACGTCACGGCTCTCAGTTGCTCACTGCCTCCGGTGATCCGCACACCACAGAGCTCTTCCAGCAGTCCGTAAAGCGATCCCTGCGTGAGATCGCCGCGAACAAAGGCCCTTCGTTGCGCGGCATCAAGTGCGAGTGCGGAGCGGTCCAGCGCGAGTGGCTCACCGTCCGCGTACCGGACGCGCTCGACCCACTGGACTGTCTTGTGGCTTTCGGTCCCCAGTGCCCGGGCCGCCGCCTCACCCGCCGGCCCCTCCTCGATGCGCAACACCTTGCTGACTTCGACCAGTCCCGCTGCGGTGATCGCGTGCGCGAGCCCCGACGTTCCGAGGATCGGGGCGTCGAGCTGTCGGCGGACGACGAAGGTGCCGCTGCCACGGCGGGCATCCAGCAGCCCCTCGCTTCTGAGACGGCGAATGGCTTCCCGAACCGTCGCCCGGCTGACGCCAAAAGCCGCGGCGAGCTCTGCTTCGGTCGGGAACCGCTCGTCGAAGTCTCCCGAGGAAAGCCGTCGCCGGAGCTCACCGGCCAGCTGCGCCCAAAGCGGCATCGGGTCGCCCAAGTCGAGCGGCGTCACAGAACCTGGCCGGGGCGATGCGTGGGGATTGGCCTGCCGGGCTGCCGTCACGCCGTCAACCAACCGATCACGAACGACCCCAAGATGACCGACAGCACCGTTGTCGAGATCACCGTGAAGAGCCAGTCGCGCCTTCGCGCGAACGCCACGGCGCTTGTCGCCAGTCCCGCGACCGGCGTCAGGATCAGCACCAGCACTCCCGCGACGATGATCGCCTCACCGCTACCGTGCCCTATCCCGTCCCATACGGCGAGCAACGAATGCGGGAAGCTCGCCCTTGCCGCGAGATGAGCCTGTTCTGCAGAATGCGAGCCGAACGTCGCCGGCTCAGCGATGAGACCGACGAGGTATCCCGTCAACAGGACCGCCGCGCTCGAGAGCACGCCCACGTGCAGCACCTTGCCCACCAAAGCGCGCACCCCACGCGGAGAGGGCGGCGTAAGCGCGCCATAGGCGTGGCTCGCTGGAAGCATCAACCGATCCCCTTCCAGAGCATCTGCGCGGCGACCGTGCCGAGCACGATCACAAACAGCACCCGAAGACGGTCCGACCGTATGTTCCGCAGCATCTTGGACCCCTGAGTCGCCCCGACGAGGACGCCGATCGCTACAGGTCCCGCGATGAGCGGATCGATGTCACCCCGGGCAAAATAGACCACTGCGCTTGCCGAGGCGGTCAGCCCGATCAAGAGGTTGCTCGTTGCGGTCGAGACCTTCATCGGAATGTGCATCGCCAAGTCCATCGCGGGCACCTTCAGCGCGCCCGAGCCGATGCCGAGCAGTCCGCTCATCGTCCCGGCCAGGTACATGAGCGCGAGCCCGAGCCCAGTTTGAACCACGACATAGGGCACTTCCCGGCCTTCCGACTCGTCGTAGTAGGCCGAGTGCAACGCCAACCGGTCGGCAAGATGCCGGCCGCGGACCGCTCCTTCCGCAATGTTCCCCGACGCGCGGACCGCCTGCATAGCCGGGACCCGGTCCTTGATCAGCGAGACGGGGACCTTGACCGTCGTCACCGGACGCGTGCGCAACATCTGCACGCCGGAGAGCGCGAGAACGATCCCGAACAGAGCGAACAGGAACCGGGCATCGAACACGCCCGCCAGTAGTGCGCCCGTCACCGCCCCGAGTGTCGTCGCCAGCGCAAGGAAGGTGGCCACCCGCAGATTGGTGATGCTCTCACTCACGTTGATTGCGGCCCCGGCCGAAGACGTGGCCGCCACCGCGACGATCGAAGTTCCGATCGCCAGCCGGATGTCGAGGTGGAAAACCAACGTGAGAACGGGCACGATGACGAAGCCACCCCCGAGACCGAGCAACGCGCCGAGCACCCCTGCCGCGATCGAGATCGCGAGCAAAACGAGGGACAGCTCGACGATGGTCACGCACTACACACTAACAGTTGTTCGGACAACCGGACTACTCACGAGTGATCCTGTCCTTCCGGGTGCGCTCGTCCCAGCGGTGCTGACGCGGTGGGCCGAGACACGCTCGAGCTAGTGCCAGGAAACGACCCGCAACTCGCCCTGCCGACCGACTCGTCCGTCGCGACTTGCTAGCATCCGGCGAAACCGAGTTGCTTCCAAACGCGGAGAAAGGGCCGGTGGGGGGGATACCGGCCCCTTCTCAAGACTCTTCAGTCGCTGGAGGGGGGATTCCGCTACTGAGGTCTGTGTACATAGTGCACGATTTCACAGCATCGGTCAAACAGTTCTTACCGATAGTGGCTATCGTTGATTGCGATGGAACTCCGCCAGCTGAGCGCAATAGTGGGGATCGCGGATCATGGCTCGTTCTCGGCTGCCGCCGACGCCCTCCAAACCGTGCAGTCGAACATCTCGGCGCACGTCAAGAAGCTCGAGCGCGAGCTCGGCTGCGAGCTGGTCGATCGTACGACCGGTAAGCTCACCGAGGCAGGCGAGGTCGTCGTCGCCCGCTCGAGGCGAGTGGAGGCAGAGCTCGACGCGCTGCTGTCGGACGTGGTCGCGCTCACACACGAAGTCGCTGGAACCGTTCGAATCGGGATCATCGGCACGACCGCCCGATGGCTCGTGCCTGAGTTGCTGCGGACCGCTCCCCAGAGGTATCCACACCTCCGCCTCGTCTTCGTCGAGCTGACAACCACCAGGCTCGATGCCCAGCTCGAAACCGGGCAGGTCGACCTCGCCGTGCTCAATCTTCAGGCGATGAGAGCCGATTTCGCGCCCACCCCACTCTTCGAGGAGGATCTCGTACTGGTCGTACCCGTCGACCACCCTCTAGCGACCTCGCGTGAGATCAGCCTCCGCGCGCTGGAGGGGATCCCCCTGTTGCTGCCCGTCGCCGGCACGGCATTCCGGGCCGACCTCGACGCCGCGATCAACTCGACCGGCGCCACGCTCCTCGCGGGGCCGAAATCGACGGCACTCGCCTCATTGCCTCGCTCACTTTCGAGGGCTGGGGGCCCTCGATCCTGCCAGCCACGGCTGTGCCGAGCTATCTACGCGACAACTTCGCGCTTGTGAAGCTCTCGGAGATCCCCCGCCGGCTGATCGGCGTAGTCCAACGGGCGACCGGCTTGCCCTCGGCGCCCGCACGAGCCGTGCTCGATCTGCTGACCGAGATTGTCTCTGATCCCTCCAGGACTCCCGAGGGCTTGACCCCGGTGGTCGGCTACCGCCCACGCTCAGGCGTCGTCCAACTCTGACCGCGGCCCGAGAGGCTCCCGCCACATGAGCCACAGCCGGACGGAGCCCTCAGGCAAGCTCAACTCGCCGGTGACTTCGAACCCGTGGTGCCGGTAGAAGGCGAGGTTGCTCTCCTTCGAGGATTCGAGATAGGCAGGAAGACCTTCCCGGTCGCAGATGTCGAGCACGGGGCCCAGGACGGCCGAGCCGAAGCCTCTTCGTTGCCACTGCGGATCGGTGCCAAGCCCGCCGAGGTAGTAATGCGGCGCCTTGGGATGACGGGACTCGACGAGTTGGACCAGCCGGAGTGCCGCTCCGGCGCGCCGTCCCAGGACCAAGAGCATCGGAAGCTGTGCAATCACGTCGCGCATGCCGGGTGGACCGGCTCGAGGGGGCATCCACAGCGCGGTCGACCGGCATTCCTCGGTCGTGTAGGCCAGTCCTGTTCTCATGTAGGTCTGGCGGAGCTGGAGTGTGAAGAAACGGCGCAAGGCCCGTCCCCGAGTCCGCGGGTCAGGGAACATGTACACGAGCATCGGATCGTCGTAGAAGGCTCGCACGAGCGAGGCTGCGACGGCCGGCACGTCGCCTGGACGCACCAGGTGGACCTGTGGCACCGCAGGCATGGTAGTGCTGGCGTGATCGTGTTCCCGGGTGCATCGGCCCCGGGGGAATCCCCCGGTGCCGCGCGGGGTTCTGCCTTCATGACCGCAACTCCCTTCTCCGTCAACTGGGACTATCGCTGCCCCTTTGCCCGCAACGCTCATGAGCACCTCGTTGTCGCCCTCGAGGCCGGCGCTCCCTTCGAGGTCGCGTTCGTCCCGTTCTCACTCCACCAGGCCCACGTCGAGGACGGCAGCGCGCCGGTCTGGGAAGATCCGCAGCGAGAGGCGGACCTGCTCGCCGCTCAGGTCGGGATCGTCGTCCGCGACCGCTTTCCCGATCAGTTCCTCCGCGCGCACCTGGCGCTGTTCGCCCTTCGGCACGACGAGGGTGGCGACTTGCGCGATCAAGCGGCCCTGGCCTCGGTGCTGCAGCGCCAGGGCGTCGATGCCGGTCGGGTCTTCGAGGAGATCTCGAGCGGGTGGCCGCTCGAGGAGTTCCGCAGGTCTCACGAAGCGGCTGTCGCAGACCACGCCGTTTTCGGTGTGCCGACCTTCGTGGCCGGCGAGGAGGCGGCCTTTGTCCGGATCATGACACGGCCGGGCAAGGACGCAGGGTTGGCGACCGCTACGATCGAGCGGATTCTCGACCTGCTTGTGCATCACGTCGATCTGAACGAGTTCAAGCACACCTCAATCCCCAACTAAACAATCGCCGCTCGTCGCTGCTAGCGTCGGCCGCATGCGGATCATTTCGGAGCGTGAGCTGGGAAACCTGCTCGGTTCATTGACCGAGTCAGTGCCACGGGTCGTCGTGTCCGGCAACTGGGCCACGCCCATGAGGGCTCTCGGGATTGTCGACGCGAACCTCGAGAGCTACCGGCTGTTCATGTTGGGTTTACAAAAACCGGTCTCGTCGCGGCCGGGCGTGCGTTACGAGACGCCCTTCGTCGGAGCCGGGATGCGCCACTCCCCCGCGCTCGACTACATACCGATGCGACTCTCCCTGGTGCCGCGGCTGTTCGCGATCTCCCGCCAACCCGACGTGGTTCTCGTCCACACCTCGGCCCCGAGAGCCGGCAAGGTTTCGCTCGGCATCGAGGTCAATGTCCTGCCTGCTGCCTTGGAGGTAGCGCGTGCGCGCGGGGCGCTCGTCGTCGCTCAGATGAACCCGAGGATGCCGTACACCTTCGGCGAGAGCGAGATCGCCACGGACTTGATCGACGTCGCCATCCAGGTCGACGAGCCGCTCGCAACCACAGAACAGCACGGGTCGGACGGACGAAGAGACCAGATTGGCGAATACATCGCGCATCTGGTGCCGGACGGTGCGACCTTGCAGCTCGGGATTGGCGCGATCCCGGACGCAACCCTCGGGCGGCTCGGGAAGCGCCGCGGCTTGCGGATCTGGTCGGAGATGATCAGCGACGGCGTTCTCGCTCTGGAGCGGTCAGGCGCACTTGATCCGGAGCACCAGGTCGCCACATCGTTCATCGGTGGATCCGCGGAGCTCTACAAGTGGGCCGACTGCAATCCGAGGCTGAGGATGTTCCGGACCGAGACGACCAACGACCCGGCGATGATCGCGGTCAACCCGATGATGATCTCGATCAATGCCGCCGTGCAGATCGACTTGTTCGCTCAGGCGAACGCGAGCTATGTGGGCGGCCGCATCTTCTCTGGTTTTGGCGGCCAGACCGACTTCATCGTCGGGGCCCTGCACTCGAGCGGTGGGCAGGCCGTGATCGGGCTGCCATCGTGGCACGACAAGTCGGAGACCTCCACAGTGGTCCCGCTCCTGGACACGCCGGCCACCTCGTTCCAGCATTCCGTCGTCGTCACCGATCAAGGCTGCGCCCACATCTTCGGACGCTGTCAGCACGACCAAGCACGCCTGCTCATCGAGAAGGCCGCTGATCCGCGGGCGCGTGACGAGCTTTGGGAAGCTGCTCAACAACTCGGCCTCGCCGACGACCGGGACGAGAGCGAGCCCGCTGAGGCTCTCTAGCTCCTCTCCCGGAGCGGCCGCACAGCACTAACGGCCAGCCTCGAGCTGAGACCGCGCATCGGGTGCGGAGAAGCCGGGTTAGGAACGCTCAGTCGAGCGAGATGGGCTCGTCGTCGTCGAGCAAGCCTCCGGCTCCGATCGGCGTTTCAACCGCAAGGGCCGCCTTCTCGGCTACCAAGCTACGAATCCGCTGGTGAAGCTCGACCATGAGCTCGGGGCTCTCCCGCAAGAATTGCTTTGCGTTCTCACGGCCCTGGCCGAGTTGCTCGCCCTCGTAGGTGTACCAGGCACCGGATTTCTTCGCGATCCCTAGATCGACGGCCACGTCGAGCACGGAACCCTCTCGGCTGATGCCCCTGCCGTAGACGATGTCGAACTCGGCCATGCGGAAGGGCGGGGCGCACTTGTTCTTCACGACCTTCACCCGAGTGCGGTTGCCGATGATCTCGGTCCCGTCCTTGATGGACTCCAGCCGACGAATATCGAGGCGGACCGAGGAATAGAACTTGAGGGCGCGCCCTCCGGGCGTGATCTCGGGCGATCCGTAGATCACGCCGACCTTCTCTCTCAGCTGGTTGATGAACAGCGCGATCGTCGACGACTTGCTGAGCGTGCCCGTGAGCTTGCGGAGCGCCTGTGACATCAAGCGAGCCTGCAGCCCGA
This sequence comes from uncultured Acidimicrobiaceae bacterium, assembly GCA_963841155.1. Classification (GTDB taxonomy): domain Bacteria; phylum Actinomycetota; class Acidimicrobiia; order Acidimicrobiales; family Bog-793; genus Fen-455. Next base: position 126,690 of record CAWJBM010000005.1, read on the forward strand.
CGTGGGTATCGCCCATGTCGCCCTCGAGCTCGGCACGTGGTGTGAGCGCCGCTACCGAGTCGATGACGATTACGTCCATCGCCCCGGAGCGGATCAGCATGTCGGCGATCTCGAGCGCCTGCTCGCCCGTGTCGGGCTGAGAGATCAGCAATTCGTCGATGTCGACACCGATGGCTTTGGCATAGACGGGATCGAGCGCGTGCTCCGCATCGATGTAGACGCAGATTCCACCATTGCGCTGGGCTTCGGCAACCACATGCAGTGCAAGGGTCGACTTACCCGAGGACTCGGGCCCGAACAGCTCGATTATCCGCCCCCTCGGGAGCCCACCGATCCCGAGTGCTAGGTCGAGGGCCATCGCGCCAGTCGAGATCACTTCGATCCCCATGCCGGTGTGCTCACCCATGCGCATGACTGAGCCCTTTCCGAACTGCTTCTCGATCTGGCTGAGTGCCGCCTCGAGTGCCTTGTCACGCTCCATCGTCGGTCCTCTCTCCTCTCGCGCTGGTTGTCGACGGTTCATTTCCAGGACCGGATCTCTTTGCTGTGGTGTTGCCTCGTCCCGGCTCACCGGTGTCACCCCGGCAAGCCGCAATTTACGAAACGGGTGTGTCACTCCCGCCACGGGTCCCTGCTGCGAGCTCATGACATGATTGTAGTTCCAAACATATGTTCGTTGGTGGACCGCCGTGTGGACCGCGCTCGACGGGGCGCGGCTGCGGGACAAGCCTGACAACCTGTGACCGTCGGCTCCTAGGGGATCTGGCCGACCGCAAGAAGCCGGCATCTCAGCACGTTCAGGGCCGAGATCGTCGCGAGCTGCCGGACACGCTCGCGATCACCTGGCAGACGGAGCTCGACGCCATCAGGGACCGACCCCGGGACGGCGAGGCCGACGACGACCGTGCCGACTGGCCGACCTTCCTGCTCGGCCGGGCCCGCGACACCTGTCGTCGCGAGGCCAACGTCGGCACCCAGGACCTGACGCGCGCCTTCAGCCATGGCCGCCGCCGCCTCGCGCGTCACCACCGGACCATCCGCCAGGCCGAGCACGGACCGCTTGACAGCAGCGTCGTAGGCGACCACCGCTCCTCGGAACCAGGCGCTGGCACCCGGCACGGCCACGACCCGGGCCGCCACGAGCCCTCCTGTCAGTGACTCGGCAACCCCGAGGCTCCAGCCGCGTTCCAGCAACAGCCGGCCGACGGCGCCCTCCATCGTCTCCTCGTCGACGGCGAACACCGACTCGCCGAGAAGTGCGCGCAACTCGGCCTCCTCGGCGTCGAGCGCCTCGTGCGCGGCGTCGTCGTCGACGGCCTTCACCGTGAGGCGAAGCTTGATCCCCTCGATGCCGCTGGCCAGAAAGGCAATCGTCGGCACGCCCACTCCGCCGGCCTCGAGCGCCTCGACACGGCCTTCAACAAGCTCTGCGAGGCCGGACTCGGTGTGGCCCCAGGTCCTCAGCGTCCGGCTGCGGATGACGGCGGCTCGGCCGGATCGCCTCCGCAAGTCGGGTAGCACAGCTCGTTCCATCATGTCGTACAGCTCGTAGGGCACCCCGGGGAGCGCGTACATCACCTTGTTCCCCACAGGGCAGATGAGACCTGGAGCAGTTCCCATCGTCTGGGGGATCACCATGGCACCTTCGGGCACGTCGGCTTGTCGTTCGTTGTTCGCCGGCATCCTGCGGCTCGGTCCACGAGGCACGAAACGGTCCCTGACGGCCTGCATGACCTCGGCGTCCCGGCGGAGCGGCACGTTCATCACCAGCGCGATCGCTTCCCGAGTGAGATCGTCCTGAGTCGGTCCGAGGCCGCCACAGATGATCACCGCCTCGCTTCGCTCAAGTGCGACATGAAGTGCTGAAGCAATGCGCGCGACGTTGTCACCCACCCTGGTCTGGAAGTTGCAGTCGATACCCGACAGGGCGAGCCGCTCGCCGATCCAGGCCGAATTCGTATCGACAACCTGGCCGAGGAGGAGCTCGGTCCCCACTGCCACGACCTCGGCTCGCATGGGCTGTTGTCCGACTCGGCGCGCGTCCTCAGGCAACGTGACGACCGACGTCCCCGCGCGTCGCCGATCCAGCACCTGCGAGCAGCTTGCGCGAGTCGCGCATGTACTCGAACCCGGTCCAAAGCGTGACGGCGACGACGAACCAGAGCACCCAGCCGATGGCTCTCGCGTGATGCAGGCCCACCGGCGGCATGAAGGCGAGCCCGATCACAACGTCCTGCAGCAGGGTCTTCACTTTCGCCGTCGCCCGGGCCGGCACCGACACTCCGCGCCGTGCTGCGTAACTGCGGAAGACGCTCATGGAGACTTCTCGGACCGCGATCAGCAACACCGGTAGCCAGCTCACCTCTCCGATTGCCGCCAGCGCCGCCAGCACTCCGAGAACGACGCACTTGTCGGCGAGCGGGTCGAGGAAGGCTCCTGAGCGCGTCGCGCCGTAACGCCTTGCGACGACACCGTCGAGGCCGTCGGAGGACGAACAGACGAACCAGAGGCCGACCAGCAGCCAGCTAGAAGGTCCAGTGGTGATGACGAACGCGACCATGAGCGGCGTCGCAAGCAATCTGGCGAGAGTGAGCGCGTTCGCAGGCGTCATCAGAGCCGACGGCCCGAAGATCGTGTCGCGGCTGCTCATGGTGCCGACCCACCCACGAGATCGAACGCAGGCACGGCCTCGAGGTCGGGACCGCTCGCGCCGATGATGCGCACCGAACCGAGCCAGCCCTCCGGAACCGAGCGCGGCACGCGCACGACACCGTCGATATCCGGTGCTTCCCGGAAGGACCGGGCCCGGCCGGGTCGATCGACGAGCACCTCGCACGTCGTCCCGACCAGCTGCCGACGTCGACGAGCCGTGATCGCCTCCTGCAGCTCCGCGCACTCTCGCAGGCGCTCTAGGGCGAGAGAGCTCGGAACCTGCTCGCCGAGACCGGCGGCCAGCGTCCTGTCTTCCCGCGAGAACCTGAAGAACCCCGCCCAGTCGAGGGCGGCCTCCTCGAGGAACCTCAGCAGCTCGTCGTGGTCCTCCTCGGTCTCGCCGGGATAACCGAGGATGAACGAGGAACGCAACGCCGCACCAGGCTCGAGCCGGCGAATCCGTCCGATCCGCTCGAGGAACCGTTTGGCGTCGCCCCAGCGGCGCATCTTGCGCAACAGGCGCCCGGAGGCGTGCTGCAAGGACAGGTCGAAGTACGCAACACCGGTCCCGATTATTGCCTCGACTAGCCGATCGTTGAGCGAGGACGGGTAGAGATAGAGCACGCGGAGCCGCTCGACTCGCTGTGCCGCCGCGCCGATGAGCTCGACGATGTCGCAACTGGCGTTCTCGTGCTGGCTTGCGGCTGAGTCCCTGTCGTGGCCGTAAGAAGCCAGATCCTGCGCCACGAGCACGATCTCGCGTGCCTTCAGCGCCTCGATCTCGACCAGGATCGAGGCCAACGGCCTCGAGCGCTGCTTGCCTCGGAACGACGGGATCGCGCAGAACCCACAACGCCGGTCACAGCCCTCGGCGACCTTGACGTAGGCCCATGGTGCGCTCGCGGGTGGCCGTGGCAACTCCAACAGGTCGAAGCTTTGCGGCGACCGCTCAGCGGGCGAGGCGAGTGTCCTGGCCCGCACGACGCGCCGGGCCGTTCTCATCTCGACGGGCACGCCGAAGCCGGCGACGAGATCGATCTCGCTGAGAGCGGCCGCGAGCTCTTCGCCCGAACGCTCGGCGAGGCAACCTGTGACGACGAGCCGAGACCCAAGCTTTCGCAGGCCGTCGAGCTCGAGGATAGTTTCGATCGACTCCTCGCGGGCAGCATCGACAAAGGCGCAGGTGTTCACAACGACAAGGTCGGCCTCGCCAGGATCCTGTGCCGGCTCGTAGCCACCGACGGCCAAGCGGCCAGTCAGCTTTTCCGAGTCGACTTCATTCTTCGGGCAACCGAGCGTCGTGATCCAAAAGCGCTCGTGCACCTACGAAGCCTACCAATGCCACAGCGCCGCTCTCCTACTATCTTCAGAGTCGGTCGAGCAGCTCCCGGCGCTTCTGTTCGTACTCGGCATCGGTTATGACCCCGTGCTGGTGAAGCTCCGCCAGCTGGCCAAGCTGCTGGCCGATGGTCGGCGTCGCCGCGGCACGTGGCATCGCTTCGACGACCGGTGGTGCCGGGACACGCGGCGTGGGATCGGTGATCGGTGGCGACTCGGCGACCGGCGGCGTCCCTACAGGCGGAGCAGCAGTTGCAGGCGCAGTGACTCCCGCAGGACTTTGCGCGACGGCGAAACCCCCTGTGGCCTGGGCCACGACGCGATTGATCAGCGACTGCACCTCTGCCGGTCTGGTGATGTCGGGGAACGGGTCCTGCCCGTGGCGACCGGCGGACTCGACGGTGAGACTGCCGGCCCGGACGATCCGTTCGACAACTGTCTGGTGGTAGGTCACGTCCTGCACCCGCCCGATCGGTATCTCTCTGCCGGTCCTCCTCAGCGCACCGGTTCGGTACACGATCCGCTGAGAGGTGACGACAAAGGACTTGGTGCGCCAACCGATGTAGCGGGCCGCGAAGTACACGAACACGCACACGCCGAACGCGAGCAGGACCCATGCCATGAACGCGGGCGCGCTCGACCACAGCACGAAGACGGCGACACAGCCGGCAAGAACGACAACGGTCAGGACCGACGGCCAGAACAAGTAGGACCAATTCGGCCTCGAGTCGAGGTAGATCTCCTCGCCAGGGGCCAACAACTTCGTCGGGAAGCTCATCGCGCCCGCCCGGGTGCCAAACTGCCGCTCATCCGAGCTTGCTGGCGATGGACCCTGCAACTCGCAGGACCGATCCGTCCGAGCCGGCCGTCGAGTACGCGGACGCGGGTCGCGCGATCGCTTCGGTCAGCAGGTCGAGCAGCAGCGAAGTGAACGACAAGCGCGGATCGATCCACAAGTAGTGCGAGAGCGACCCCGGGATCGTGTTGACCTCGTTCACGAACAGGTCTTCACCGTCGGACAGGAAATCCAGCCGCGCGACACCGCGTAAGCCTATGAGCGAGGCGACTTCATGTGCCAGCATCCGAATGCGCCGCTCGAGCTCGGGCTGGATCTTCGCAGGCAACTCGCGAGGGGCAGACGTCATCCCCTCCGACCCCACGTACTTGTCCTGGTAGCCAAGGATCTCCGCGTCGCCGCGGGTCCGAAGCGGCCGTTCGATCGCCGAGACCTGGAGCTCGGGCCAGCTGCGAGCGGCGACCTGCAAGTCGAACATCTCGTCGTGGTAGGACTCGAGAACGGCGCCTCGACGTAGGTGAGAATTGGCATTGAGGCGGGCGCGAGCGGTATCGAAGTCGGCGACGATCTCGACGCCGATGGAAGAACCTCCAAAGCGCGGCTTCAAGATGTAGGGAGGCGCAAACCGCGGCTCTTCGCTCTGCTCGCTCAGTGGCAGACGCGGCAAGACTGGCAAACCCGCATAGACCATGAGAGCACCGAAAGCGAGCTTGTCCATGCCGAGCGCAGCCCCTACAGCTGTCGGGCCGGAATACGGAAGGCCCGTCAGGTCCAGGGCGCCCTGAAGTGTCCCGTCCTCGCCTGGCCCACCGTGACAACAGATAAGCACGGCGTCGAGCTCAAGGCGATCCTCTTTCACGCGTAGCCCGCTCCCGGGCCTGACAAACCCGCCACCTGGGCTACCGATCAGCCGTAGGCGCGCCGCGTTGGCGGGGACTCCGTCCACGAACCCTGCCGGTTCGGTCGCGGGGTTTACCTCGTACCAGTCACCCGACTTGGACCAGTACAACGAACGCACGCTGCCGACTCCCTCGGCGCGGGCGAGAGCCTGAACGGCCTGTAGGCCGGTGAGGATCGAGACATCGTGCTCAGGCGAGGGACCGCCGTAGATCACCGCTACACGCGCCGGGCGGCCACCCCCACTGTCCCCGACCACACCGGTCAGGCCGACCGCCCCCTGCTCGTCGAACCGGAAACGGCGCCACGCGTTCTCCCTCATCGTGTGGCCACTTTATGGCCTTGTCACGGTCCAGGGCGCGTCAAGCGCGCTCGGCGGTCGTCCGGCTTCGCGTTCGCCCTTTCGAGCGAGCGGTCACGCGCTCAAGGGAAATGGTCGGGGAGATCATTCTCGAACAGTACGGCGTCGCCCGGGCCGAGCTGCTCACGTGTCCACGCGACCGCCTCGTCTCGCGTGCGCACGAGCTTTACCGACACGGGCCGCCGCACGCGGCGGCAACCCTCGACGAGCGCATCCCTGTTCGTCCTGCCGACAACCACGACATCGGTCACAACACTTGCTGCGCTCTCGGCAAAAGCCGCGTTCTCGCCGGGCTGCGTCCTGCCGAGCTCCACCATCCCGGGTGTCACGAGAGCTCGCCGACCTGCAGGGGCCTCGGACCTGAGCGCGTCGAGCGCGTGACGCGCGCCGGCCGGGTTTGCGTTGAACGTGTCGTCGAGCACGACATATCCGGCCTTGGCCTCGTAACGCTGCAACCGGTTCGGCACGATCGGCAGCGACGCAAGGCGCTTCACCACAGCGTCCGGAGAGATGCCGAGCTCGAGCGCGACAGCAGCCGCACACGCCGCATTCGATCGGATGGGCGCCGCGGACCCCGGCGCAAGGGTGACGACGCCCGACGACCTTCCAGCGAGTCGAAGCTCGAGGCCGTCGGCGTGTGCCAGCACGGCGACGTCGGCACCGACATCGGTTCCCGAGACACGGACCACCTTTTGGGTCGCCGCGAGGCGTCGCCCGAGTCCCTCCAGGCGGTCGTCGTCGACGTTGAGCACGACCACGCTGGCTCCCGAGGTGATCTCCGCCTTGGCCGAGAGCGTCCTGTCGAGGGTGCCGAAGCGCTCCAGATGCGACGGTCCGATTGACGTGATCACCACCACTTGCGGCTTGAGCCAGCGGCAAAGTGCCGAGATCTCCCCCGGGCCGTAGGCGCCCATCTCGGCCACGAGCACTTCGGTTCCCTGTACGAGGTGCTCGTTCACTGTCCGTGCGAGTCCGGCGCGATTGTTGAAGCTGCGCGGGCTCGCGACGACACTGCGGTCACCAGCCACGAGGTGAGCGACGTAACTCTTCGTCGTCGTCTTCCCGTACGACCCCGTGATCCCCACCACGAGTGGCTGAACCCGAGCAAGCGACTTCGACGCTCGTGCTACGTAGCGTTGTGCGAGCAGGTCCTCGACAGGCCTAAGGACGCTGAGCGCCACCTCGACGAAGAAGGGAACAGCGATCGCGCTCCAAACGGCAACGAGCACGGCGTCGAACAGACCGCTGTAGGCCACCGCCAACGCGATGGCGAGGCTTTCGAGACCCCCGGTGACAAGAGCGACCAGAGTCATCCGCCGTGTCCACGCGAGACGCGACGTGCGACCTCGCAGACCAAGGCCCAGCGGCCCCATCGCCACGATGGCGGCAGTTGCAAGAGCCGCCCCGGGAACGACCGCCGCGAGGCCGCCAGCAGCCACGGCCGCAATGGCGAGCGCGATGTTGAACGGTGTGCTCGCCCACCAGCGCCATGCGAAACGCGCGGCGGTGACCGGCAGATAGTGCTCGCGCTGGGCGACCCGGAGCCACCGCAGGTCGGCGCAGACCATGGACATGACTGCTGCGCCGAGACAAACGGCGCTGAGCGCGGTCACAAGCCGGGCGTGCCCTCGGTCGACTGCCCGACGATCACGTCTTCAGCCTTCCGATCGCGGCACGTAGCTCGCCTGGAACTGTTAGAGGAGTGAGATGGCCCGCGCCGGGGCACACAACGAGATGCGCGTCGGAAAGCTCGCGTTGCACCTGTTCGGCCACCGCCAGCGGAGCAGCGGTGTCGTCGTCACCCCACACGAGCTCGACCGGACATCGCACAGCGGCGAGCGCCGTAGCGTAATCCTCGGCGAGGGTGCGGACGAGAATGTCCCGCATGACACCGGAGGCCGCACGGTAGTCATCGGACCCGTAGCGCTGTCGCAGCGTTTCAACCCTGTCCTGGCCGATCACCCCGCGCGCCGCGAGCCCGCGCGCCATCCTGAGACGTAGCCGCGGCTTGGGACGAGCTCCAGCAGGTCGATGAAGCGGTGCTCCGCTCAACACAAGCCCAGCAATCCGATCTGGACGGCTCGCGGCAAGATGCACCGCGACGCGACCTCCGAAGGAATGCCCGAGCACGACAACGCGTGCCTCCATCTCTTCGAGCACGGCGGCGACTGCTCCGGCATAGTCCGGAGTTCCCCAGACGGCGTCGGGCGGCGGGGCACTTCCGAAGCCGGGCAGGTCCAGCGCGATCGCATCCATGCCCGGGGGCGCGAGAACCGCGTCGAAGTCCCGGTGGTCTCGCCGCCATCCGTGCAGAGCCAGGACCCAAGGCGTGCCCGTGCCATACGACTCCCCGAACAGGTGCGAGCCCGCGAATGACGTGAGCACTCCGCAAAAGCTAACGCGTCCTCCCGCTAGCGCACCTGACCTCTGCGCGCGGCAGCCCTTCGTGTCCCTGAACGCTGAGGCACCCGACCGCTACGGTCTGTTCATGGAGTGGACCGCGACACGCTCGAGCAACCTGGCCGGGCGGCTGCTCGCCGGATGTGACGCCGAGCAGCGGGAAGCGATTACTACTCAGGCGCGGCCCTTGTGTGTGCTGGCTGCGGCCGGTTCTGGCAAGACGCGGGTACTTACGCGTCGCATCGCCTGGCGAGTGAACGAAGGTACTGCCTCGGCACAGTACGTGCTCGCGCTGACCTTCACCCGCAAGGCCGCCTCGGAGCTCCGGGGCCGCTTGTCGAGCCTGGGTCTCGCTGAGCCGGCGACGGCTGGAACTTTCCACGCAGTGGCACTCGGGGAGCTCCGACGCCTCGCAGCCGAACGCGACCGGCCAGCGCCAGTCGTTATCGCCTCCAAAGCTCGCCTCCTCGCCGCGGCCGCAGGTCAAGACGTCGGGCATGACCGCGCCATGCTCGCGGATCTCGCCCTCGAGATCGAGTGGGCCCAGGCTCAGTGCCTCACGGCTCGTGACTATCCGCGTGCGGCGACTGAGTGCCAACGACCTAGCCAGTGTGACCCCCTCGTTGTCGCGAAGGTCTGGAAGCGCTACGAACGGGAGAAGCAACGCCGGGGCGTCCTCGACTTTGACGACCTTCTTCTTCGCTGCGCGACCGAGCTCGAGAACGACCCGGATTTCGCCGCCTCCGCCCGGTGGAGGTTTCGCCACCTCTTCGTGGACGAGTACCAGGACGTGAACCCGGCACAGCTACGGCTGCTCGACGCATGGCTCGGCGACAACGACGACCTCTGCGTGGTCGGGGATCCCGACCAGGCAATTTATGCCTGGAACGGGAGTGATCCGCGAGCCCTCATCGACTTTCCGCAACGATATCCCGGTTCCCGGGTCGTTCGCCTCGCCGTGAACTACCGCTCGACAGATGTCGTACTGGCGGTCGCGTCATCGGTCCTGACAGGCGAACCGACCCTGGGCGCCGGCCCAGCCGGCGGCCAACGGCCGGGCGAGCCGAGTGCGGAGCTCGACCGCGCGCTGCTCACCGGGCACCCGCGACCAGGCGGTCCTGTACCGCCGATAGTGGCTTACGAGACCGATGCCGACGAGGCGCTGGGCGTCGTCGCCGCACTGAGGCGGGCCCGCAGCCCTGGCGCGCCGTGGTCAAGCCTGGCCATTCTGGCTCGTACGAACAGCCAGCTCGTCCTCTTCGAGCGCGAGCTCCAGGCCGCGGGCATTCCGTTCCGAAGCGGAGGCGGTCGCGCGTTTCTCGCGCGCCCAACGGTTCGCCGAGCCTTGGACCGCTTGACGAGCCCGTCGGACGCGCCCGGTTTTCCAGCGTGGCTCGAAGAGCTTGCCGGGTTGGGACCCGCCCCAGCTCTGCGCGCCCAGGACGAGGAACGCGATCGTTTCGATGCCCTGGCCGCCGCTGGCGACTTCGCGGAGATCGCACCGATCGACGACGACCTCGCCGAGCTCGCCGCCCTTGGGCTGGAGTACCTCCGGTCTGGCTCGAGCGCGAGTGCTGGCGGGTTCGTCTCCTGGTTGGAGACGAGCCTGCGCTCCGATCCCCCTCGCCAGGTCGGCGACGCCGTCGACGTCCTGACCTTCCACCGCGCAAAGGGTCTCGAATGGCGAGTCGTCTTCGTGACCGGGCTCGAGGAAGGACTTGTCCCGATCGCACATGCACACAGTTGCGAGGCCGTCGCCGAAGAGCGCAGGCTTCTGTATGTAGCGTGCACGCGCGCCATGGACGACCTCCGTTGCTCTTGGGCGCGGGAGCGAACTTTCGGAGGTCGTCGCTCGGTTCGCAAGCCCTCGCCGTATCTGGCGGCGATCGAGGCCACCCATCGTGACCTTGCACGTTTGGCCGAGGTCACCCAGGAAGGCTTTCTCGCTTCGCAACGGGAGGTCCGAGCCCTGCTCGCAGGCCGGCAACGGGCGCGCCGAGCACCATGACGAGCGGCACCGACCGGCTCGCGCCTTGCGGTCATGCAGGTCCTGCCCTGAGACGGCTCATCCGAGTAGCATCGCGAGCGCTAGCATTTTCTGTTCACAGGGGTCCTACCGCCACGAGAGTCGTGGACGTAGCTACACAGAACGGCACGCAATGGGCGTTTCGGTGAGAAGACAAGGTTCCGGGCGATTGCTCGGAGGTTGGCCCGAGAGGAGGGTGGCTGATGCCTAGAGACGGCGACAGCGGCGTGTCGGACCTGGAGGCGCGCAACCACTACCTGAGCATCATCGATGATGCTTGGGAGGTCTATCGAGAGGCCGTCGAGGGCGCGTGGAAAGACTACGAGCTAGCCCTCCAGCCGGTGCGCGACGTCTACGAACAGGCTCAAGGTGCCGCCGAAGAAGCCCACGGCATAGCGATCGACGAGGCTTGGGCCGACTACAAGCATGCAGTAGCCAACGCCCCTGCGACGATGCGCCGTGACGTCGTCGCTCAGGCGCGTGCCACCTACAACGAGTTGGCCGCGCAGATCCGCAAGGCCTACAACGAGAGCATGTCCATGGCCCGGGACGCCTACTTGAAGTCAGTGGACACGACAAGGTCGTCCTACCGACAAGCAGTGGACGGCGAACTCGACGCTCACCGTGAAGCCGTCCGTGCAGCTTGGAACAGCTACCTACAGGCGGTTGACTCCAGCCTGCTCGTCGAGGACTGAGTTCCCACAGATCGCGGGCGACTCCTGTCGCTGATAGATTCCACCTGCTCAATCGATTTAGGGAATCGACTCATGGGTAGAATCGGCTTCCGACTACGCCGGTAGCCCTTAGGCGACTGGATGCGTGTATGCACATCTCGGCCAGAATTGAGTACGCGCTGCGGGCGCTGTGCACCTTGGCAGCCCAAGACGGCGAGCCACTCACCGCTGAGGAGCTCGCCGAAGCTCAAGGGCTTCCCGTTCGTTTCCTGCGCGCCATACTGAACGACCTTCGCCGGGTTGGGATCGTCACGAGCCAGCGCGGCAACGAAGGTGGCTACAAGCTCGCGCGGCCCGCGTCGCAGATAACCGTCGGCGAGGTGTTCCGCCGGCTCGAGGGCCCCCTGGCAGAAGTGCGCGGCATGCGCCCCGAGTCGGCTAGTTACGAAGCTGCTGCGATACACCTGCAAAAGGTCTGGGTGGCAGTCCGAGCTTGTCTACGAGGCGTGCTCGACGAGGTCACACTGGACCAGGTCGTCTCCGGCAAGCTTCCCAGCCAGGTCCTTCGGCTCGTCTCGCGCCCTGGTGCTTGGGAACCGCACTGACGCGCGGTCAGACCGGCTGGTTCCGCCGTCGCCCCGGCTGTGCTCGCAACGAGCTCGGCACTTCAGTTGACGCCTCGAGAGCCTGTCACGATCCAACGGCCGTCAAGCGCGTAGGGCTCGATTGGGAACCCCAGTGCCAACAGCACAGGTCCCAGAGCTTCGTTGAGAATCTCCACGGACTCGATCCCACCCAAAGGCGTTGTCCCACCGGGAACAGCCGAGTCCCGTAAGAGCCAACTCACCACGACGCCCCCGTGGCCATGGCGGTCCACGGGCACGATTGACAGGCAGCACCCAGCTTCAGGCGGGCCGGTTTCCTCCGGATCGGTCGTCCCCAGGCCAAGTTCCTCGATGGCCGCGAGAAGGTCGTTCCGCACTTCCTCGAACTCGGACACTCCCACACCATCGGTCTCAAGCTCAGAGAGCTCAGACTCAAGGGCTTCGAACCCCCGGTACTCCATCTCGTCGCTCATCGGTACCTGACCATTCGGTCCCCTCGGGTTTGTCACCTCGTGTGTAGCACGCCAGCACCTGTGCCGACGTCTGGCGCCTGTCCCAGGACAGACTCCCTAACCGATCCTACGTGGCCCGGCCTCGTCGCAAGTGGATCAATTATCTGCGGCCGCCCTCAGGCGACCACGATGCCGAAGCTCCCGACCACTTGGTCGCCCTGGCCGTCAGAAACGACCAGGCGGAATCCGTACGACCCGCCCCTTGTCGGCGTTCCGGAAATGGCGCCCTTGCTCAGCATCAGCCCAGGAGGGAGGTTGCCTTCAAACAGCGCCCAGTCATGGTGCAGCACAGGCGGGCCGGTCAAGTCATTGGTCGGCACGCCTCCGGTCGCGTGCAAGGCCACGGCGTAGGCGTGCCCGACCTTCGCCTCGGGCAGCCTGGGAGCCGTGGTAATCCGAAGGCCGGAGACGATCGTGAGGTCCGTGTAGACGTCCTCTCCGGTGGCACCGCGAGCCGGTGACAGCGTCAGGCGGTAGTCGAACCTTTGTGGGTACGCGCCAGAAGCGGCCTCGATCGGAAGCTCGAGAACCGCCCCGCCGTAGTGGTCGATGATCGTGGCGGAAGCGACCTGACACGTCGCCAGGTTGGTTCCGGGGCCTTTGTAACCACGCGTATCGGTGAACCTGCAGAGGTAATCGATATCGACACCCGAGAGGATCCGCTTCTGGCGCTCGGGCAACGGATAGTGGACGCCGCTCGGGCTGAGCGCCGCCGTCAAGCTCATACCAGGCGCCACACGGCAGAAGCTCTCCGTCGAGCAAATGAACCCGACCTGCTCGGTCTGGGGGGCCTCGCCAGAGGCGAACGCCACGGCGGTGGGGTTCATGAAGACCCAGACCGGATTCGGAACCGGAGGTGTCAAGATGAGCTGGCTGTCGTTGTCGGTCTTGTTTCCTGGATCGACGCCTGTCGGGCTGTCGCTCCAGCTGTCGCTGGCCAGCGGCTCACCCGGTTTGGCCGGCGTGAAGGCCGTGTAGGTGATCCTGTCCCTCGTCCCCACCCATCCGCGAATAGGGACCTTGATCGAATTGCTAGACGAATGACAGCTGATATCGCCAGAAGGTGACGGGTCCATCGTGCACGACCCGACAACGGCGCCACCGGAGGTCACCAGCGGCTCGCTGGTGGCCGAGGTGCCCACGAAGTGGATCGTGCGGCCGTAGGAATCCCTCGGCCCCAGCGCCAGTCCTCTGTCCGCCGTGCACCCGGCTACGGAAAAACATTCGAGCCGCAAGTTCATCGTCAGGCGTGCCTTGGACGGCGTGATCGTCATGAACAGAGGTGAGAAACCCCAATCCCCTGTCGCTCGCACCACCGCGCGACCTGTCCCGCTTGTGGTCGCGCCGTTTGCAGCTCCGAGCGAACAGCAGCCAAGACCAGCTCCGACAAGAATCGACGTCGTCGCCAGCCGCCAACTTCGCCCGCGCACCTTGCCGCCCTCCTTGAGATCTGCCAGACGGGTCTCAGCGACGACCCCACCGGACCTGGGCCCGGTTCTCGCTCCACCGTCCTCGCCTGCCACGATACGCCCCTGTTCACCCTCACGACAGCGCAGCGGGTAGGTGCCGGGGACGTTCACAGGGACCACGCGGACGGTGAGTCTCCAGGTCGCAGCGTCGGCTATCGGCGCCGCGGCGCTGCCGGCCGGCATGGGGCTGGTCATCGAAGTCTTCGACGCTAAGGTGCTCGCGCCGTCGTTGTTCGTCTTCGGCCTGGCAATGTGCGGCGTCTACGGTCTCCTGTCCCACTTGGGCAGAGTGGGTAGCACCGGGACGGCTGTTGTCTCTCAATGACACCGCTTGCCAGGAGGGCGCCTCGAGGAGCCGCTCGCAATGAGCTAGGTCCTGTGGTAGTCCCCTCGGCGTTTGAGCGTGGCCGACCTGTCGCCAGCGGAAGCCGAAGTGCTCCGACGGTCGATTGCGATGCTTCCGCTGCAGGCCCTGAGCGACCTCAGTCACGAGCGAGCACTCGCGGTCCTCGACCAGCTCGTGTGGGCCCTAAGGATGGAGCCACGACGGCGGTAGCGCACGAGACCGCTGTTCTCAAGTGCTGCTCCGATGGAGTCGGTCTGGCGGATTTGAACCGGCAACCTCTTGACCTAAAGGCCGTTCGAGGTCATTCGGCTCCGTGTGGTGTGGCGCGGTATGAGCTGGTCCAGGCATTATGTCGAGCGGCCGGCCCGGGTCTGGCGAGGGTCACGCTGGGGCGTCCGGTGTCGAGTTCTGTTGACGAGCGGATGACAGGTCGGACCTCAGTTCGCTTTCACGCACTGATGACTCGGCGGAGTGCGCCACAGCGATTGCATCGAGTCGCGTCCTGCACAATGCTTCTTGGTCGCGGCGCGCGTTTCGGATGCGGCGTCGGCCCAATGATTGGAGGCCTCACATGCGTAGGCCACGCATAGCCAGCCTGGTCGCGATAGCGGCGATGTCCCTGCCACTCTTGGCGGGCACGACCACGCCGGTTGCCGCAAGTCCGCGGACCACACCACGCCTCGGAACGCAGCTAGCCGAGCTGAAGGGCTCCGATACCGCTACGTACAATTTCTTCGGCGGCTCGGTGGCCATCTCAGGCACGACCGCCGTTGTGGGTGCCCCCGGCCACGCCCGTGGTGCCGGTCGGGCGTACGTGTTCACGAGGACGGCGGGCGCGTGGAAGCCGACCGCCGAGCTGAAGGGCTCTGATACGGTCGCCGGCGACTTGTTCGGCGGCTCGGTGGCCATCTCCGGCACGACCGTTGTGGTAGGTGCAGAGGACCACGCTCTTGCTGCCGGGCGGGCGTACGTGTTCACGAAGGTGGCGGGCGTCTGGAAGCAGGCCGCCGAGCTGAAGGGCTCCGATACCGTCGCCGCCGACACTTTCGGTAGCTCGGTGGCCGTCTCGGGCACGACTGTTGTGGTGGGTGCAGAGGGCCGTGCCTCCTTTGCCGGCCGGGTGTACTTGTTCACGAAGGCGAGGGCCGGCTGGAAGCAGGCCGCCGAACTGAAGGGCTCCGATACCGTCGCCAGCGACTACTTCAGCGACTCGGTGGCCATCTCGGGCACGACCGTTGTGGTGGGCGCAGAGAACCACGCCCATTTTGCCGGCCGGGCATACGTGTTCACGAAGGTGGCGGGCGTCTGGAAGCAGACCGCCGAACTGAAGGGCTCCGACACGGTCGCCAGGAACTACTTCGGCGACTCGGTGGCCATCTCGGGCACGACCGTCATGGTGGGCGGGTCGTCTCAGGTCGGCAAGGCCAGCCGAGCGTACGTGTTCACGAAGGCGGGGGCCGGCTGGAAGCAGGCGGACGCGCTGAAGGGCTCCGACACCGTTGCCGGTGACGGCTTCGGCTGGTCAGTGGGGATCTCAGGCACCACTGCGGTCGTGGGCGCACCGTATTACCGCAAGAAGGCCGGCCGGGCGTACGTGTTCACGAAGTCGGCGGGCGTCTGGAAGCAGACCGCCGCGCTGGAGGGTTCCGACACCGTTTCCGGCAATGTCTTTGGGTTCGTGGCCATCTCGGGCACGACCGCCGTGGTGGGCGCACCGGATTATCACAATTTCGCCGGCCGGGCCTACGTGTTCGAGGTCTGACGCCCCCAGCGGTCGCACTCATATGCTCTATCCCTGGTAGCGCCCCCGGGAGGACTCGAACCTCCGACCGTCTGCTTAGAAGGCAGCTGCTCTAATCCACTGAGCTACGGGGGCGTGTTGGGACCGGTAACTTCACCGTCCGCAAGCGTAGGGGATCTCCGCACCTACTCTGGGAGTGCTGTGGTGCCAACGGACACAACGTCGTGCGTTGGCCGAGGTCATCCGAAAATCAAAGGAGCCTTGCCCGTGACTGTTCGCATCGAGATCGGAATCGACACTGTGATGCCGGAGGTGCTTGCGCCGTTCTGGGCTGACGCACTCGGATACACCATCGGCGACATGGATCGGGCCGGAACCTATCTCGATCTCGTGCCGCCGGGGCCGCACTTGCCCGTCGTGTACTTACAGCGAGTCCCGGAACCGAAGACCGTCAAGAACCGGCTGCATCTAGACCTGATGACAGGCGACCCGGAGAAGCTGATCGGGCAGCTGACGTCGCTCGGGGCGACGCTGGTTGGGACTGCGATGTCTGGGAGCGAAGGAGGCTGGTGGCAGGTGATGAAGGACCCGGAGGGAAACGAGTTCTGCATCTGCCGCGTCGACTAGACCCGACGCTGGCAGCTGGCCGGTCCAGGGTTCTCGCGCCTACTGTGCCATGCTTGAGATGTATCGAGGGGCAAGGACGCCTCGAGATCGTGGTGGCCGTAGCTCAGTTGGTTAGAGCGCCAGGTTGTGGCCCTGGAGGTCGGGGGTTCAAGTCCCCTCGGTCACCCTTTTTCTTTCGCACAGGAAGGACGGGTCCTTCATTCGGTGCCTACGAGCGGGCCTTCCTTCTTAAGAAGAGAGTCACTATCGGCTACGCTGACAAACTATGGCGATCACCTTCTCGGAAGCCGGAGCTCGTTCTCTTAGGCCTCTGAGCAGCAATTCCTAGGTCCACACTCTCCCGGATGGTCCCCGACACCAGCCAGGATCGAGGCACAGATCGTCACAAGGCTGACCGCACCGCTATGGAACTGTGCGCCGCAACTGCTATAGCCCGATCAAGCTCGCCTCCGGAGTCACGAGGCGCGGTGGCACAGGTCCCGGCAACCGGACAAGCTTCGCGGGGCGGCACCTCAGGCGGATGCCGGTCGGGACGGCGGTAGGAACCGGAGCCTGGCAGCCGTAGGTCTTCAGGTTGGATCCCTGTCGGCGGTGCCTCTCTCTGGACCTAGGGGATGGGAGAGTGGCTTACGGGAACACAAAGGGCGGACAGGCTGGGAGAACAGCAGGAACCAGCGCAGCCACTTCGAGGCCGGGCGCAACGTTTTTCGTTCCGCGCGGGGTCATACTGGTGCGGCAACTGATGTGTCGATTCAAGGGGGCGCGATGCGTGCTCTGCATGTGAGCCGGCCTATTGGGAGCCGAAGACTGACGCCCCTGGGCGTACTAGCTCTCGTGGTCGGCCTCGTGTGGAACCTCGCGGCTCCAGCGTCAGGCGCAGCTGGCTGGTCGACCGGGTCCAGCCCCAGCCCGGGTACCGAGAGCACCCTCAACGCTGTGTCTTGCGTCCCTGCCAGCTGGTGCGCAGCCGTTGGCTACTTCGGCAACAACACTCTGGTCGAGTCCTGGAACGGCTCCGCGTGGACGATCGTGCGTAGCCCTGACCGCGGGACCAACAGCGCCCTCGACGGTGTGTCTTGCGTCTCCGCCCGATCGTGCGAGGCCGTGGGCGACTACACCAGCAGCACGGGCCTCAGTCGGGCCCTGGTCGAGTCCTGGAACGGCTACACGTGGTCGATCGTGCCTAGCCCTGACCGCGGGACCAACAGCGCCCTCGATGGTGTGTCTTGCGTCTCCGCCCGATCGTGCGAGGCCGTGGGCAACTACAGCAGCAGCCCCGGCCTCAGTCGGACCCTGGTCGAGTCCTGGAACGGCACCGCCTGGTCGGTTGTACCGAGCCCGAGCCTCGTCCCGAACGAGAGCGCCTTTAACGGTGTGTTCTGCTCTTTGGCCAGGTTGTGTGTCGCCGTGGGCAACTCTTCCAGTGGCACCCTGGTCGAGTCCTGGAACGGCATCGCCTGGACGGTCGAGCCGAGCCCGACCCCAGGGAAGTACGGTGGCCTTTCCAGCGTGTTCTGTTCCTCGGCCAGGTCGTGTGTCGCCGTCGGCAACTACAGCAACGGCACCGGCAGCGGTAGCAGCACTCTAAGTCGGACACTGGTCGAGTCCTGGAACGGCACCGCCTGGTCGGTCGTCGCGGGCCCGAGCCCCTCCGTGGCGTTTCTCTACGGCGTGTCCTGTGTCTCGCCCAGGTCGTGCAAGGCCGTTGGCGACTATGCCAGCAGCAGCCACCTCCGTCGGACCCTGGTCGAGTCCTGGAACGGCATCGCCTGGTCGGTCGTCTCGAGCCCGAGCCCCTCCGTCGCGTTTCTCTACGGCGTGTCCTGTTCCTCGGCCAGGTCCTGTAAGGCCGTTGGCGAGTACGCCAACAACAGTGGCGCTGTCCGGACCCTGGTCGAGTCCTGGAACGGCACGGCCTGGTCAACCTGAACTTTCCCATTTCCCGGACCTCGTGCGATGACCGCCGGGATACGAGACAGGGGACGGGCAGACGCACCCGGTGCGCTTCCAGGCAAGCCGGATCCGACTGTGACAGTTGCGGCTTGTGCTTCTATGGAGAGGCGGCGAGTATCGCCTCTACAAGTACCCGTGATCCTCGCCGGTACCGGGGAACCATCATGAGACGTGAGCCGAGCCACGCTTACCCCCATCCCATCGCTGCACCGAACGGGTGAGGACACCCAGGCGTTCCCCTCAGCCACCTGGGGACAGCTGATACTGACTCGCTCCTCACATGGTGTTCCTCATCTGGGGGCCGCCGGGTGCAACTGTCCTCCCTGTGCCCCTCCGTTTTCCGGCAGCCCTGCCAAGCGACCGGCTAGGCTGGCTCGCCGGGCGCGCCTCTAGCTCAATTTGGCAGAGCAACGGACTCTTAATCCGCAGGTTCCGGGTTCGAGTCCCGGGGGGCGCACCAGGAGATTTTCACGTTTTACCTGGACTTATCTTCACATTTGGCTGTAACAGTCCCTCGTTGCTCGTCTCTTCTCAGTCTCCAAACGACGTTGCGGTAGGCGGGTTTGGAGCCTCGGTCCGGTATTGCCGGGAGCTCGAAGGCGGTTATGGAGATGTGCTCAAGGTCAGCCCGGCGAGGTCGCTGAGGCTCCGTCTGCGCCGCCGCCTTGTTCTCGTTCCGAGGCCGGCGTCCTTGCATATTTGTTCGTCCAACGCCCGCTCACTGAAGGCGTCGTCAACGGCGAGGTTGCGCACGGCAAGGGCACAGACGAGGAACAAGCTGATCGGCGCGAGCCCCATGAGACGGCACCAGCCTTTGGCGACGTCGATGCTGGCCGGGTCCTTCACCCTCGAGTTCGAGCGCTCGACAGCGGTCCGCCGTGCATAAGAGCGGCGGTGGGCCTTGGAAGGGTAGTCGTGCTTTTGGGCAGTCTTGGCGTTGACGCTCGGCGGCACCGTGAGGCTCATTTGCAGACAACATCTCGGGGCCGGGCTCGGGACGCTGAAGACCTCCGGACGGTCAAAGGAAAGCTCCATCGAGTCCTTGCGCACCGGGCAGCGGCACTTGTTCATGACCGCCGGGCACAAGACGCGGTGGTATCCGTCCGCGTCAGGCTTGGTGATCTTCCCGAGCTTGTAGCACGAAAGCTCGTCGGTCATCTTGTCGTGAGCCTCGATCACCGTCGATGACGCGTCACGAGCGAGCGGGCCGAGCTCGAAGAGCACTCTCGGGGTGGCCGGACAATAGAGGTTGCCGTTGTGCAGGATCGCACCGGCAAAGGTGCCCTGCGGGCCGCGGTCACCCGGATGCAGGTCCATGACGAGGTTCGCCCCGAGCGCCCGCATCGGCAGGGCAAAGGCTTCAGCCCTTCGGTGCGCGTAACCCGAGTCCACGAGCACGTCACCGATGGAAAGACCCTTGGTGCAAAGGTGCTCTAGGACCGCGACGATGATCGGCACCGGGTCGCGCCAACAAGAGCTGAGCGACATGGCGCGGACGAGCTCGGGGACAGCGGGGCTGCCCTCGTCGTTGACCATCGTCGCGAGCGAGAAGTAGTAGCCAAAGAACAGCTCGTCTTTCTGCCCCGGGCCTTTGCCGCGCCGGTGCCCCCAGGAGGCCTCGGGGTCGGCGCACTCGCCGCCTTTTTTGGGTGGTGGTTTGGAGAAGCTTTCGATATCGGACCAGTCGATGGCGAGCGAGCTCGAGAGCGTCTTGGCCCACTGCGGCACGCTTGCTTCCAAGAGCGCCCCTTGCAGGCCTTCGAGCAGTGCCGAGGCGCCCCCGTCGGGCACATCTTTTCCGAGCAGCGAACAGACAAGTGAGTTGGTGTACTCCACCTGGCGATAGCTGAGCAGGTGAGGCCCTTTTCGCGAAGACACGACGACACCTAAGCGCACGCGCTCCTCAGCTCCAAGAGCCAAGAGGGCGTCGTGCACCCGCGACAGGTGCGCCGGGCGGTCATCGGCCACGGCCAGCAACATGCCCAACAACAAGGTACGCACCGAGAGCTGGCGGGCTCGCACACCTTTGGGAAGCCTGTCTTCGATCGCTTCGGTGACCTCTTTGACAAACGGGTCGTCCAAGAGCGCCTCGAGACGAGAAGCTCCGATCACCGCACGGGCCCCCGGCAGAAAAGCGCCACGGCTTGTTCCTCGGTTGGGCTGGCCAGTCTCGCGACGAGATCGCCGAGGCGCTGCGAGCAGGTGATCCCGGCTGCGTCCATAAAGGCGCGAAGACCTATCTGGGCCGCCATGGCGACAAGAAAGCTCGAGCGCAGCCGGGAGAGATCGATCCGTCCGAGGTCGTCTCCACCGGCGAGGGAAGAAATGAGATTGCTCGTGACGTTGCGTCGTCTCGCATCGCTCCCCCCGATGATGTAGTCGCCAGCGGCAAAGCTCGCCGCTTCTATGAGGCGCTCTTGGAACGGGGAAAGGACCGGCACGGCCCGTGGCCTTTTCCCTTTGACCAAGACGAGCATGCCACCCGAGCGCACGACGACGTCTGTCCCCACCACGCCCCGCAGCTCGCCCGCATAGAGCCCGGCCCCGGCACAAAGACAGATGAGGGCCGAGGCCTTGTGGCGACGCGCCGGTGTCGGCTGGGCATCGGCGAGGACGAGGAACAAGGCGATCTCACCATCTGTGTAGGGGACCTTGGCGTGCTCACGGGGACAGAGCGTCAAAGCCGGCCCGTGCCCAGGCACATGGGAGGCGAGATAGCCGAGGTTGGTCTTCAACGTGCGCCGAGTCGGCGAGCTCATCGGCGCCTCGAGGACGAAGCGCTCGAGGAAAGAACGCGACAGCACCGTGTCCACCTCGAGGTCGACACCGAGACTTGAGGCGAACTCACCCAGTTTGGCGGCCGCGAACAACAAGGCCCTGGCCCGCTGTTTGCTCTTCGGCCCGACCGAGGTGACGACGCATCTCGAAAAGGCGGCGACGTCGTCGTCGAACAAGCGCGGCAGCCAGCCGGTGATCGTCTCCGCCACCTCGGCAGTAAGCACACCGTATATATACTGGGTGCTATCACCGAGGTGGTGGATGAGGCGTGGGAGGCTTGGGCGTGCCGATCAACTCAGCACAGCTTGCAGAACAGGCGCGTATCGCGGGCGCCCTCGCGAAGGTCGGCTTCGTGCTCCCGGGCAGCCTCACAGAGCGACGATCTGCTTGCACCCACTCGGGCTGTCACTGTCACGACGACCCACCGGTCCTGCACGGTCCCTATTTCCAATGGAGCCGCAAGGTGCAGGGAAAGACCGTCAGCAAGACCCTTTCTCCCGACCAGGTCGAGGACTACCGGCCCTTTTTGGAAAACGAGCGTCGTCTCAGATCGCTCGTGCACGAGCTCGAGGGCCTGGGCCTTTCCATCCTCGAGTCCGATCCGCGCACCCCGCGGAGGCCCTGAGCGAGCTTGCCTGTGGACAAGGCGCGGGCAAATGTTCCTTAGGCCGCGGGCAACCCAACGATCACAGCGTAAAGGGCCAGGTCCGGCCCAAACGTGAAGACCTCACCAGGTCAGAGATCGTAGGCTCTTCGGATTTCAGCGGGGAGCTGTCGGGTGAGGGATCACCCAGAAGGCGACGAAGGCACTTCAGGCTTGAGGTGTGAGCCAACAAACAAGAAGCACCTTCGTCGTCACTGACCCTAGTGAGATCCTCGAGGCGCTCATCGGCTTGAAAGACGTCCGCGTCCTTCACTATCGGCGTCGCGGCCCCGACGTCGAGCTGATGATCGAGCAGATCATCGAAGAGGTGCGATGTCCGAGCTGTGGTGGAGTCGCACGGGTCAAAGAGCGCCCGGTCGTCTACTACGTCGACCTGCCCGTCTATGGCACACCGATGCGCCTGGGCTGGAAGAAGCACCGGATGGTCTGTGTCGACGACAGCTGCCCGAAAAGGAGCTGGGTGCTCACCGACCACCGGATCGCTGCCAAGCAATGCCTGCTCACGACTCGGGCGGCGAAGTGGGCAACGGTGCAGGTCGGCACCGGACGGACGGTCAAAGAGGTGGCGAACGAGCTCGACTGTGACTGGCACACCGTCAATGACGCCGTGACCACCTATGGCAGCGCATTGCTCGATGCAGACCGCAAGCGGCTGAACCGCACGAGCGCGATTGGGCTCGACGAGACGAGCTTCGTCCGCCTCAGCACAAAGCACCACCGTGACTACGCGACAACGGTCTGCGACGTCGAGCACCACCAGATCATCGAGATCCTGCCCTCGCGCAACTACGTCGACGTCGCCCGTTTCCTCGACAGACAACCTACGGCCTGGAAAGAACGCATCCGCTTCGGGGCCCTCGACATGTCCGCCACCTACGCCGCGGTGTACTCGGTCGTGCTTCCAAAAGCCGCCCAGGTGGTCGATGCCTTCCACGCCATCTCGCTCGCCAACCGCTGCCTCGACGACATTCGCCGAAGGGTGCAAAGAGACGAGCTCGGCCATCGGGGCCGTCGTGATGACCCCCTCTATCGGGCACGTCGTCTCCTGCTCCTCGGCGAGGAGAAGCTCGACGTCGAGGCCGCCAGCCGCCTCTCCTCCCTGTTAGAGCTCGGGGATCCGAACGCCGAGGTGGCGATCGCCTATCGCATAAAGGAGCGGCTCCGCGACTTCTATCGCACGAGCGATGCCGACGAGGCCTGCCAACTGCTCGACGAGCTCGTGCAGCACTGCGTGAAAAAGGCGATGCCGCCCGAGATCCAAAAGCTCGGGCAGACACTGCGCAGGTGGTTCGACAAGCTCTGCAACTACCACCTGGCCAAGGTCTCGAATGGGCCGACCGAAGCGCTCAACAACCTGATCAAGCGCATCAAGCGGATCGGCTTCGGGTTCAGAAACTTCGAGAACTACCGGATCCGGGCCCTGCTCTACGCGGGCAAGCCGAACTGGCGAGTGCTCGGCTCGATCGTCGTCCGATGAGCGCAGTCGACCCCGTCAAAATCCGAAGAGCCAGATCGTATTGCTCGGTTTGTCTCGTCGTTGGGGCTGCTCTTGAGCCTCACTCTCCCGGTGAAGGGAAGCAAGACCGAGATGCGGCCCGGGTTCCGGCGCCTGTGGGTCCACTTCGGCGGTCGCGCAATTGGGACTCCGGTGCAGCACTTGAGAAAGGTTCACGCGCCGGACAACAACCCAGAGCTCGGAGCTAGCGCTCGCCTGGCCGCGAGCACCAGCGCACCACCGACAAGGAGCTGCGACCGGGCTCGGCCCGCTCAAGCTCTTGAAGCTGACGGTTCACAGCCTTGGCCAACCTCAGCGGCGAGCGAGGCGGCGTCCGCTCTGGGTGTCGATGGGCGTGTAATTCATCTCGAAGTGGTGATAGAGGGCCGACTCGTCCGCCTGAGTCAGCTCTTCGCCGTGCATGTCGATGTCGGCCGCAGACCGGACCTGCTCCTTGGTCACAGTGACTTTCAGGTCGTCAGTACCGATCTGAAGGCCGCTCAGCGGCACGAAGGTCAAGTGACGACCGATGAGGCCCTCCTTGACAGTGCCGAACTGCGGCTCGTCGGTCTCGACGTCGACGTAGACATCCTGCAGTTTGCCGATCTTCTCGCCGTTGCGGTCGACGAGCACCTTGCCGTGCCATTCGGCGACGTTCCACTTTGCCTGGTCTTGAGCTCCGCTCATGCCGACACCATCTCCTTCTCTGTGAAGCTCAGTGCGCTGAGGAGCCGATCGCCAGCGGGCTGGCTGCGTATGTTCGAGTCTGCGTGCTTCACGCTGCCCTCGTCTTCTCGGGCATCGCCGGGAGCGAATTGGCGTCGGTGCATCACACCGGCCCCTCGTTTAGGCATTCGACCGAGAAGATGCCCCGCTCGTCGCGCTCGACCCCGTGGATGTCATGGGCAAAGCCCGGGAACTTGAGGTCGAAGGCCTCCAGGGCGAGCAGGTAGCTGAGCACCGGGCCGTCGAGCGCTCCGGCACGCTCGCCGGGCATGAGGATCGGGATCCCAGGCGGGTACGGCACGACCATGACCGCGGCCACGCGGCCCGCCATCTCCGAGACCGGTACTCGCCCGGTGCGGGCGCGCACCAGACGACGGTAGGCGTCGCTCGGGGTCGTAGCCGGTACCGGTAACTCGGCAAAGGCCCGGTCCAGTAGCTCGATCGTGCCGCGAGCGCAGACTTCGGCGTGCATCTCGTCACAGAGATCGCGCAGTGTGCTGTCACCGTAGCGATCCGGGTACGCGGACGCCAGGTCAGGGATCGCCTCGGCGATGGACTGTCCCGAGTCGTAGGCGCGTTTGAACCCGAGGAGGCCTTCGAAGAGCGTTCCCCACTTTCCTCTCGTCGTACCTATGGAGAACAGCACCAGCAGGCTGTAGTCGCCCGTCTTCTCGACCTCGACGCGATGGTTGTCGAGGTAGCTAGCCACGACCGGAGCGGGGATCCCGCTCTCTGCGAGATGACCCGCAGCATCGATGCCGGGGGTTGTCAGGGTGACCTTTGTGGGATCGAGCATGCAGTATCCGGGATCGAGCTTGCCGAAGCCGTGCCATGACTGGTCGGGCTCCAGGCTCCAGCACGACGGTTCGGTCTCGAGCAAGTCGTCGGGCGCGTCCGCGAACGGCCACGTCGTGTTCGAGCGTGGATCGCTCACCTCCTCGGGCTGCCAGACCCCGAAGAACCACGGCGCTCCGCCCTCGGGATTCTCCCCGAGCTCGCGGCCGAGGGTCACGATCCGCTTGCGAAACTGGACCGCCTCGCGGATCGCCCCTTCCACAAGGGCGAGGCCGCCGGGCCCGTCCATCATCGCCGAGGCCACGTCCAGGCAGGCGATCATCGGGTAGAAGGGCGAGGTCGAGCCGTGCATCATGTACGCCTCGTTGAACCGTGACGGCTCGACCGGCGCTCGATCACTCGGGCGGATGTGGATCATCGAGCCTTGGGAGAAGGCGGCGAGCAGCTTGTGGGTGGACTGGGTCGCGAAAACGGTCGGTTCCCCCGCGGCGGGCGTCCGGTCGTGCATGGCATATCGATTGACATACAGCGGGTGAAAGCGCGCATACGCGAACCAGGCCTCGTCGAAATGCACCCTGGGGACGCTCTGGCCCAAGAGCTCGACAACCCGGTCGGCCCGGTAGCACAGGCCGTCGTAGGTCGAGTTGGTGACAACGGCGTACACCGGCGCCTTCTCCGCGGCGTTGCGGGCTAACGGGCTTGCGGCCACCGCATCGGTGGTCGCCTCGGGCGAGAGCCTCTCCGCGGGGATCGGACCGATGATCCCGTAGCCGTTGCGTGACGGCATCAGGTAGACGGGGATCGCGTCGGTGACTGTCAGGGCGTAGTTGACCGACTTGTGGCAGTTGCGGTCCGCGAGCACCACGTCGCCGGCCACGACGCAGGCATGGGCGACGATCTGGTTCGAGGTCGAGGTCCCGTTCAGCACGAAATAGGTCGTGTCCGCCCCGAACACCCTGGCCGCGTTCTTCTCCGCTTGGTCAACGACCCCTGAATGGTCCAACAGCGAGCCGAGCTCCGCGACCGAGACGGACAGGTCGGTGCGGAACAGCGTCTCGCCGTAGAAGTCGTAGAAGGCCTTGCCAACTTGTGACTTCCGGAACGCAGTCCCCCCGGCGTGCCCAGGCGTGTGCCAGGAGTACTCATGGGACTCGGTGAAGGCAACCAGGGTCGCGAAGAACGGAGGCAACAGGTTCTCGGTATGGCGGTGCCAGGCATAGTCGATCCGTCCGGCGACAAAGCTGGGCGTGTCCTCGAACACCAGCACGTACTCCTGCACCATCTCTTCCACACGGAGCGGAATCTTGCCGAGATCCTCTCGCTCGACCATCAAGAACACCGGCACGCGCACGTTGTGGCGACGGGCTTGGGCAAGAACAGTCTCAGCGGAGTGGCTCCCACTCGGCTGGTCGAGGTTCCAGTCGAGAAGGAGGCAACCGAACGACGGGTCCGAGGCAACCAGCGCTGCGGCGTCGG
Source organism: uncultured Acidimicrobiaceae bacterium (assembly GCA_963841155.1). Taxonomy (GTDB): domain Bacteria; phylum Actinomycetota; class Acidimicrobiia; order Acidimicrobiales; family Bog-793; genus Fen-455. Next base: position 153,021 of record CAWJBM010000005.1, read on the forward strand.
TGATCGAGCTGGACCGCACGATCTGATGGCCGAGAGCGCCCAGTTCGGCCACGATCCGCCGCAGCGTCTCACCGGCGAGACGCTCCCGTTCTGGCCCGGCCACCACGAGGATCGGAAACGCAGAACGGTCGAGCACGCTTCGGCTGGTCATCGGCCTGCCCCTCCCACGAACGGTCTCGCCGGGGCGAAGCGCCGCTCCCACTGCGAGAGCGACATGTCGAGCAGCTCGCTGGCTGGGCTGGGCACGGCGTTTCTCGCCAGCACGAGATAGGGGGCGCAGGTGAGGCCACAGCCGATGTAGCCCTCGGGAACCCATTCGGTCTTGAAGCCCACGAAGATCTCCTTGTACTTGACGTCCTGATCCTCGCCGCAGAGCACCACGCTGTCGACGATGTGCTCCATACGAGCATGAAGGGCGTTCTCCCGTTCAACCGGCGTGTCGCCCGGGATGTCCTGTCCCACGTCTTCGATGAACAGGCTGGAATCGCTTTCGCGGTCTTCCGCGATCGAGAGGGCGATGGCCGACCAGACCGAGGTCGGCCCGCTGACGGTGATGTCCTTCGTAGCGCAGATCACGTGCGATCCCGGCAGCAAGGGGAACCGTCGCGCCTGCGCGGTCCCGAACAAGGCCTCTCCGGCCTCCAACAGCGGGGCGACCGGGAACACCTTGATCCCAGCACCATCGGAGCGCCTCCGTGTCATGAGCGGCTTGACCGACCCGTCGATGATGCCGTCGTGACGGGCCAGGTCATATCCCCACACGGCACCGTTGAGGCCGGAGAACGACGAGGCGGCGACCATGTTGATCTGGCCGGCGTAGGCGTCGTTCTTCTCGGCCCGGTCGTAGGAGACGATGCCCTCCAGCACCGTGTCCATGGTCTTTGCCACCGCGCCCGTCGAGAGTTTCAGGACCGAGATGTAACCGACACCGCTCGAACCGGGGTTGCCGTATCCGTCGCAGTAGTCGTCGAAGGGGCCTACCGCTCCGTTGACGACATCGGCACGACTCATCGGTGAATTCATGGTCTGAGCTCCTTTGCAAACAACGCCAGCCCTGCGCATCTCTGCGCTACTGGTATGAAGGCGATCAAACTGAAGCAGGGGCCGCAGAGCCCTTCGTGTCACTCGGCGGCTCCTCGGAGATATCGAGCAGGACCGGATCTGGGTGGGTGATCCTCCAGCTTGGCTTCTTGAAGATGTCAGCGAGGAAAGGTGGCACCGAGCACACGAGGATCCCTAGCAACATCACAAGGACATAGATCGCCGTCGGCCAATGGGCGATCCCGCTTGGTGGGAACAGGCCGAGGATCAGCCCGAACAGCGATCCGAGTGTGCCCATTCCGGCGACGACCCACATCCCGAGGTACTTGCCCCCGGGAATCCGGTACGGGCGCGAAGTCCCAGGCTCGGTGTAGCGAAGTCGAATCGCGGCAGAGAACATCATGATGTACATAAGAACGGTCAGCTGCGTGGTCAACGCGGTCAGCATCCAGTAGCCGGTGCTTACTCCCGGCACGAACAGGTAGAGCAGTGCGAACAGGGTTCCGAGCGCGCCTTGGGCCAACAGCATGGCCACCGGAACGTGACGCTTGTTCACATAGTGCAGCTCAGGCGGCAGTTCCCCGCTCCCCTCGGCTGCGTAGACACCCTCGGACGGGCCGAGCATCCAAGTACTGATGAGGGCAAGGGTGCCCAGTCCGACGAGAGCCGCCATGACCTTGGTCGCCCAGATGCCAATGCCGAGACGGGTGAAGAAGTCCTGAAAGGCCTGCATGAGCCCGGCGACCAAGCTGAGCTTGCCGTCGGGGACGACGAACGAGATCGCGAGCGTCCCGAGGATTGACAGCACCAGGATCAAGACGGTCGAGGCGGCGACGGCGCGAGGATAGTCACGGCGGATGTTCTTGAGCTGCTTTGCGGAGTAGCCGGCCATCTCTACGCCTGCGTAGCCGAGAAGGACACCGGCAAAGAAGACGAGGTTGTCGATGCTCGAGAAGCTCGGCAGCAACTTCGAAGCGTGGAAGGGAATCGCGTTCGGTCGCCCACTCACCAGCCAGTAGATGCCGAGCGCGATCAACAGTGCGATCGGTATCAATGTTCCGACCACAACTGCGGCGTTGTTGAAGCGAAGTATGTTCTTCAGTCCGAGGAAGTTGGCCAGCGTCATGCCCCAGAACACGACCAGCATGACAATCACGAGGTACCACTTGTTGTTTGCCAGGCTCGGCTCGAACATGTAGGCGATCGTCGCCGCTACGAAGGAGAGCACCGTCGGGAACCACACGACATTCTCTATCCAGTCGAACCAGACGGCGAGGAACCCGGACCTCGGCCCAAATGCTGCACTCACCCAAGCGAACATGCCGCCGGCCCTGGGCCAGCCCGTGGCGAGCTCGGCCGCCACGAATGAGAGGGGGATGAAGAAGAAGACGGCGCCCACGACGTAGAAGAAGATGCTGGCCCAACCATATTCTGCTGTGCTGGGAAAGCCCCTCAAGGTGAGGATGGCCGCAACCGTGATGAGCGCGATACCGGTGGGGCCCACCAGGCGCTTCTTGGCCTGGGGGCCGGCGACGGCTTGGCGAACGACAGGGTGCCTGCGACGTGCTAGACGTTCTGCGGGCATGCACATTCCTTTCTGAGTCCTGACCAGTTCAAATGACTCTTCTCCGGTGATCTCACCGCTCGTCTTCCTCCCGACGGCTGTCCGCGTCGCTCACGGAGTACGGGACGGGATGGTTGCGACCCAGCTCGACGAAGCGCTCGTTCAGGGCATGGGCGATCATTTCGCGGTCGTGCGCGCTCGGCTGCAGGGCGCCATAGAGGAACGCCTCCAATTCGACAGCAGTGCTCATGCCTCCCAGCTCGAAATAGCGCAACCACAGGTCGCCCTGGGAGAGTCCGGCGTCGCGCCGATACCGGTCGAGCATGTCGGCCGGCTGCTCGGTCGCCGACATCCCACTCATCGTGGCCGTTCATTGGTCCGGGCTTCACTTCGCCGTCACACCCTCCGACCTCGCGGGGGTCCCCCGATTTCCCATCAGGAAAGGTGACCAGAAGCCGGTCAGACAACATCGCGAAGCCGGAGAGGATGGAAGGGTGCAACCCTGAGAGTCGCTCTCTGGGCGACAGCACGGGACTCGACACGAAGTCGCTGGCTCCCAGGTGGCGGCAGATTACTCTGGCCGCCAACGCCAAGGCCTACCCGGCGGTGCCGTCGCCGGCCGCAACCGGCTGCTCGGTGCCGCAGTACTTGCACTTCATGGCCCCGACGGGGAGGTCGTCTGAAAGACAGGCGGGGCACGTCTTGGTTGGTGGCGGATCGCCGAACACGATCTGGCCGCGCCTCGCCGAGATGTGCTTGTACGGAACGACGACGGCGAAGTACAGGACGCCCATGAAGATGATGAAGTAGACGATCGCGGAAATGAACGATCCAAAGTTCAGAAAAGTAGCGCTGTTGCCCGTCTGCCCCAGCTGCACGCCAAGCCCCACAGAATGACCCCCCTGCGCGCGCGCAATGAGCGGATTGATCACAGAGTCGGTGAATGCCTTGATCAGCGTGCTGAACGCCAGGGCGACGATCAGGCCGATCGCAATGACGATCACGTCACCTCGCAACAGGAAGTTCTTGAATCCCTTGATCACCGCGGTGCTCCCTTCTTGCGGTTCCGGCCGTGAAATGCGGATTCGACAACGATACAGCCACGCTCAGGGCTGTCTGGCGCCCCTGGCGATGCCTCCCGCGTCGGGACCGTGCCCGGGTCTACGTATCTCGCCGCGGACCCAGGCGCCGGTCGAAAGGTGATCCTACGACCCCTTCACTCGGAATGTTCATTTGGGACGGTTCAGGCTCACCGTGTGCGAGTCCGATGAAATGAGTGGGTGCACGACCCCTGTTGCCTTGCGAGGGAAGCAATGGGCCGTGCACCCATCCCAGTATCCCGCAGGACGCGGGCACGGGCGGCCCTTGTCGACCCACGCCGCCAAGCCTCGGGCAAAGGCGACTGCACGGCTCGAGTGGTCCGACTGCCACTTCTTCACCGTGTCCTGCAGCCTCCCCGGACGATCCCGGCGGTATCTCCGCTTGTAGGGTCATCAGCCGCCGGTACGCTCGGTCAACTGATTGATCCATGACGTGACAGGGGGTTCGCAATGCGACGCAAGGTTTTCGACGTCCTGGTGAGCGCCGGGGGTCTGATAGTCGTGGCCGTGCTGCTGGTGGCAGGGGCGCTCTTGATGTGGGGCTACAGCTTCACCAACTCGAGCGTGCACAACCAGCTCGCCCAGCAGGACATCTTCTTCGCAGCCAAGGGCAGCGCCGACTTGGCCAATCCCCTGAGGGGCAAGTACCTCGACCAGTACGCCGGCCAGCAGCTGCTGACCGGTCCGCAGGCCGAGGCCTACGCCAACGACCAGATCCTGGTGGACATGAACACGATGCCCTACCACGGTGTCTACGCCAAGATCGCCGCGGCCTCCCTGGCCCACCCCAACAACGCCGAGCTCGCTTCACTGGTCCAGGTCTCCTTCCGAGGCACGACCCTGCGCGGGCTGTTGCTCACGGCGTACGCGTTCTGGACCTTCGGCCAGATCGCCCTGTGGGCTGGGATCGCCGCCTTCATCCTCGCCGGGTTGATGGCGCTCCTCGTCGCGTTCGGCTTCTGGCACTCCCGGCGTGTGCCCGACAGCGCGGAGATCCTGGTTCACACGGCGGCGTAATTCGATGCTCGAGTCCTCGCCTTCGGACCGCGAGCCGCAACGGCCTGTCAAAGCGTTACTCAACTACCGACTTGCCCTCTTTGAGGCCTAGGGTGTCCGAGCACGGCCGAGAGATGTAGGGGTGCTGGATGCGGGTTGTGATCATCGGAGCCACGGGGCACATCGGCGGCTATCTCGTCCCCCGGCTCGTGGAGGCCGGGGACGACGTGATAGCCCTGAGCCGGCATGGGCGCCCTCGCTACGGTGAGCACGCAAGCTGGGCGCAAGTGACCAAGGTGATAGTGGACCGGGAGGCCGAAGAGGCAGCAGGCACCTTCGGTCGGAGGGTGGCCGATCTGGAGGCCGACGCCGTGGTCGACCTCATCTGCTTCGAGACCGACTCGGCCCGCCAGCTCGTCGAGGCGCTTCGACCCCGCAGGACGTACCTCGTGCACTGCGGAAGCATCTGGATACACGGCCCAAGCGTCGTGGTGCCGACGACCGAGGACGCCCCTCGCCGGCCGTTCGGCCATTACGGGAAGGCCAAGGCGGCAATCGAGGAACTCCTGTGGGAAGAGAGCCGGAGCGGGGGCGTGCCGGCGGCCTTGCTCCACCCCGGCCACATCGTCGGACCGGGCTGGGTGCCAGTGAACCCGGCAGGGAACCTCGAGCTGTCGGTGTTCGAACGCCTGGCGGCCGGCGACGAGCTGGCACTTCCGAACCTCGGGATGGAGACGCTGCACCACGTGCACGCCGACGACGTGGCGCAGGCCTTCGCTCTGGCCGTCGAACGCCCAGAGGTGGCGGCAAGCGAATCGTTCCACGTCACATCCGAACGTGCGATCACCCTCCGGGGTTATGCGCAGGCGATCGCCGAGCTCTTCGGCCAACCGAGCCGCCTCTCCTTCCTCAGCTGGGAAGTCTGGCGTGACACGGTGACCGAGGCCACCGCCCAGATCACTTGGGACCACATCGCGCACAGCCCCTCGATGAGCATCGACAAGGCGAGGCGCCTGCTCGGATACGCCCCGGCGTACACCTCCCTCGAGGCGATCCAGAACTCTCTCGCGTGGCTCGTCGCCAACGGCCAGCTGGATACTGGCGGCTTGAGCATCCCCACCTCATAGCACCCTGCCTGCGCGAAGCTCAGGAGGGTGATCGGATGCGCTGGTTCCCTGACAGAAGCCGGCCGGGGTCAAGCAGCCGGTTCTCACCACGCGTAGTCCTCCAGGGCCGATCCGAATCCGGGAAGCGACGGCGACCGATGGTGTCCCGAGCGTCTTTGCTGGCGTTTCGGAGACCGCTTCGTGGCCACCTGCGCCCCTGCGACCCTGGCGAGCCGAGTCGACTAGCAGGCACGCGGGCCAGCTCTGCTACCCTTCGCTTCGACGGCTTCGGCCGTCCCGCTGCCTTGCAGGGGAAGTCCGGTCAAAGTCCGGCGCTGGCCCGCAACCGTAGGCGAGGCTCGTCCTCGCAAGCCGGGAAACCTGCCGGTGGTGAGTCCTACTATCCGTCGAGGAACACGGGGACTGGGAACCGGTACGGCAGCGGTGTCTCAGCGCTTCTCCGGGATCCAGTAGCCGGGAGAGGACATCCATGCCAGCGTCTGTCCGTCGGGCAGAGCGAGCCTGCCTTGCTGCGATGCTGTTCGGCCTCGGGGCCGCCGCCGTGCCAGTTGCGTCGGCAGCCGCCACCAAGCAAAGACCTCGAGGGCCCCTTGCCGCCCGGGTTGCCCGAGCCGCGCCGGCCGACGAGGTGACGGCCGCAGCTGCCGGCGCAGGCTGGATAGCCCGCGACTTGAGCTCCAGTGGAGCGCTCGTCGACGCCATCTCCCACAAGCCGAGTGCAGGCGACACCGCGGACGCCATCTTGGCTCTCGTCGCCGCAGGCGAGGGCGGCAACCAGGTCAGAACTGCCATCCGCTGGCTCGAGCACCACTTCAACTCCTACGTCTCTGCCAAGGGCGTTGACAACCCAGGTGCACTTGGGCTCGTGATTCTCGCAGCGGTTGCAGCGGGCGCGAATCCAGCGCACTTCGGCGGGCGGGCCAACTCCGACGACCTTGTCGCCAGGCTTCAGGCAATCGAGCAACTCCACGGTGCCTCCGCCGGAGTCTTCGGCGCCACAAAGACGGCGAACGCGTTCAGCCAGTCGCTCGCACTGCTCGCGCTGGCCTCAGTGAAGGACTCTGGCAAGGCGGTCAGCCTCGGCGAGGCTCATCTGGCGCGCTTGCAGTGCGCTGACGGGGGATGGCAGTACGTCCGAGCCACGATGAGCGCGCCTTGCGCCAAGCCGGACCCGAAGACCTACAGCGGTCCAGACACGAACTCGACGGCTCTAGCCGTCATGGCAATCGTCGCGGCCGGCGGCCACTTGGCCCATAGCCCGGTGCTTTTCTTCAGTAAGTCACAGGAAACCGACGGGTCTTTCGGCTACTACGGCGTGGCTGGCGATGGGCAGCAGGGTGACCCCGACTCGACGGGCCTGGTCATCCAGGCGTTGATCGCTCTTCACGCGATCAACGATAGGCAGTTCGTGCGCAACACCGTCACGCCCGAACGGTCCCTCGAGAACTTCCAGTATGGCTGCGACGCGCCGCTGAGCGAGCGTGGCGAGTTCGCCTATGACGGCGCTCCCAGTCAGTTCGCTACGCTCCAGGCCGTCCCTGCTGTGGCGGGTGTCGCGTTCCCCATCAGCCCCCGCAAGCTGTCTGCCGCCGAGCCCCGGCTCAGCTGCGATGCGGGCTGAGCCGACCTGACCGCGTCGGACCCCGAGTGGCGACATGAACCGGCACCGACCGAGCTCGGCTCACAACCCTCGCGCGGAAAGGACGCTGGCCGCGACCACTCTTTGCACCCGACCCATCCTGAGGACGGTCGCGGCTGTGGCGGTCGCGGCTCTCGCCACAGCCGTCGTCGCAATCATGGCCCCGGGGACCGTAGACCGTGCGGCGGCAAGCGCAGCTCGACACTCGCAGGACCCCTTGCCCACATGCACAGTTCCAGCGCATCTCGCCAGCGGTCAGATCGTCGCCGCGGTTGTCACCGACTTCGGCGGGGCGAACGGCAAGATCATCGTCACCTGTGTTGTGACAAGGCCCGGTGACAGCGGTGCGCAGGTTCTGGCAGCCCAGGCGGCCCTCCTCGGATACCCAGCTCCCCGCTACGACCAGTCCGGCTCCGGTTTGTTGTGCGCGATCGACGGGTACCCCGCGAGCGGATGCGGGACACAGTCGGGGAGCCACTACTCCTATTGGGCCTACTGGCATGGCGGGAAGCGATGGCAGTACGCGAGCGACGGACCCGGCGAGTGGAAGGTCTCCAAGGCTGACGTCGAGGGGTGGCGCTTCGAGCCTGACGGCAGCGCGACCCCAGCGGACCCGCCGCCCCGGGCTCCGTCCAGCTCAGCCGCACTCGAGATGCCTCTCAAGGCCGGGCAGACGACGACCTCGTCGCCAGCGTTGTCAGGCCACGCGGCCGGCCCGACGGGTCGCTCCGGCAACGGCAGAGGCACGAACCTGACCCTGTTCATCATCGGCATCGCCCTCGTTGTTCTCATCGGCACCGCGGCGCTGCTTCGCACCCGCCGCGCGAGCGACGGCGTCACCTAGATGCTGCGCACCCGCCTCCAGCCGCTGCACCCCATCGCCTGGTGGTGCTGGGCCGGAGCGCTGGCCGTCGCCGCCAGCCGCACGACGAACCCGCTCCTGCTCGGCCTCATCTTGGCCGCCGTCGCCTGGGTCGTGACGACAAGGCGCAGCGATAGTCCCTGGGGCCGCTCGTTCGGCGCGCTCGATGCGCCTCGGGTTCGTCGTCGTCGTCATTCGCGTTCTCGTCCAAGTCCTCTTCGGTGACCGGGTGCCCGGCGCCACGTGGTTCACCCTTCCTTCGATCCCACTTCCCTCGTGGGCTGCTGGAGTGACGATCGGCGGGCCTGTGACAGTCCAGGCCGTGATCGGGGCGCTCTGCGAAGGCCTTCAGATCGCCGTGATTCTGGCGTGTTTTGGTGCTGCCAACTCCCTAGCAAGCTCGTTCCGGCTCTTGCGTTGCGTGCCGGCTGGTCTCTACGAAGTGGCGGTCGCGGTCAGCGTGGCTATCTCGTTCACCCCGCAAGTCGTGCTTTCGACTGCGCGGGTCCGAGACGCCCGCCGCCTCCGGGGCCGAGCGACGAGCGGCCTGAAGGGCTGGCGCGGCCTGGCAGTGCCAGTTCTCGACGGCGCGCTCGAGCGCTCGGTCGCCCTGGCGGCCTCCATGGACGCCCGTGGGTTCGGGCGTCGTTCCACCTCGCCCGGGCGCCGCCGGGCCACCGCCGCGGCCACACTCACAGGCCTCGTCGGGCTCGGCATCGGCCTGTTCGAGCTGCTCGACTCCGGCTCGGCTTCGGGGATCGGGCTCGCCGTCATCCTCGTCGGCGGTGCGCTGGTGATCGGCGGGCTCCTCACCGCACCGCACGGCTCACGGAGCCGTTACCGCCCCGACCGCTGGCACGTTGCCGAATGGCTCGTCGTGGCGGCGGGACTCGCCGCTGTTGCAGGTGTCGTGGCAGCCGGTAACAACAACCCGAACGCTCTCTTTCAGCCGCTCTATCCCCTCGCGCTGCCGGCCGGTCCGGCCATCGCGCTCGCCGGCATCCTCCTCGCCACCTTGCCGTCGGCCATCGCACCGACACCGGCGCGTACCAGGCTCCAAGAGGCCGTGACGTGATCGCCTTCGACCGCGTCTCGGTCACCTACCCCGGTGCTGCCGCACCGGCTCTCGAGAACGTGAGCCTGGCAATAGAAGAGGGTCATCTCGCCCTGGTCATCGGCGCGACCGGCGCCGGAAAATCGACGCTGCTCCGCTGTGTGAACGGTCTCGTCCCGCACTTCTCCGGGGGTCGGCTCAACGGAACAGTGACCGTCGACGGGCGCAGCACCGAACAGTACCGTCCCCGCGACCTCGCCGACGCCGTCGGCTACGTGGGGCAGGACCCCGATGCGACCTTCGTCGCCGACACGGTCGAGGACGAGCTCGCTTACGCCATGGAGAACCTGGGCGTGGACTCAGCGGCAATGCGCCGGCGGGTCGAAGACGTCTTGGACACCTTGAACCTGCACGCGCTGCGACAGCGGGCCATCGCGACGCTCTCGGGTGGTCAGCGCCAGCGCGTCGCCATCGGCGCCGCGTTCACCGCCGCGCCTCGTGCGCTGGTACTCGATGAGCCGACGTCGTCGCTCGACCCGGTCTCAGCCGAGGAGGTGCTGGCGTCACTCGCGCGCCTCGTACACGACCAGGGCACCACGATCCTGGTGGCCGAACACCGGCTCGAGCGCATTGTGCAGTTCGCGGACTTCGTCGTCGAGATCGGTGCCGGCCCGGGCGACCTGCACACCGGCACGCCGGCTGCCATCTTCGCCACGGCGGAGCTGGCGCCACCTGTCGTCCTGCTCGCCCGTGTGGCCGGATGGTCGCCTCTTCCCCTCTCGGTCCGAGACGCCCGCCGTCAAGCGCCAGAACTCCGGCAGCGCCTCGAGGCAAGCGTGCGGCTGGCCGCTCCGGCGTCCCGAGGTGATCGTGTCGCCACGGTGAAGGGCCTTACCGCTGCTTACGGGCCGGTCCCGGCACTCGCGGACGTCACCCTTGACTTCCATGAGGGCGAGGTGGTGGCGGTCATGGGAAGAAACGGAGCCGGGAAGTCCACTCTCCTCCACCACCTCGTCGGGCTTCGCCGCGCTCAGCGAGGCTCCGTGGAAGTCCTAGGCCGCGCGCCCGCCGCGCTCAGCGCGCCGGAGGCGATCCGGCTCGTCGGTCTCGTGCCCCAGGATCCCGGAGCGCTGCTGTGCGCCGAAACTGTGGCAGCCGAGTGTCGAGACGGCGACCGGGACGGCGGGCTTGCCCCGGGGACGACGCGATCGGTGCTCGAGTCGCTTGTAGGTGACATCTGCGGCGACGCACACCCGAAGGACCTCTCCGAAGGTCAGCGGCTCGCGCTGGCGTTGGCGGTCGTGCTAGCTCCTGAGCCACCGCTCCTGCTGCTCGACGAGCCGACGCGCGGTCTCGACTACGGTGCCAAGGAGCGGCTGTCCCGCCAGCTCCGTCAGCTCGCAGCGCGGGGCCATTGCGTGGTCGTGGCGACTCATGACGTCGAATTGGTGGCCGAGGTCGCCGACCGGGTCGTCGTGCTCGCGGACGGTGAAGCGATCACCGACGGTCCGGCCCGTTCGGTTGTCTGCCATTCGGCCGGCCTTGCCCCCCAAGTCGCCCGGATCCTCGCCCCGGCGGAATGGCTGACGGTCGAGGAAGTCGCTACAGCCCTCGCCGCGCGCCCGCCGGGGCATAGGACGACCCCATGACGGCCGCGCACGGCCAGCGCCCCGTCGGTCTCGACCGGCTCGGGGGCCTCGCCATCGGGATCGCGTCGGTGCTCGGAGCCGTCTCGTTCCTCTGGCCGCTGTTCATCCCGGCGCGCGCCTCGTTGAACCAGGCTCACGCCGGCGATGCGCCCTGGATCATCGCGGCGCTCCTGCCCCTCTTGCTCGTCGCAGTGCTCGGCGAGTTCAGCTCCGGCGGCATGGACGCCAAGGGTGTCGCCATGCTCGGCGTGCTCGGCGCCTGCGGTGCTGCCTTGCGACTCCCCTCGGGCGGCGCGGCAGGTTTCGAGCCCGTCTTCTTCCTGCTGTTCCCGGCGGGCTACGTGCTCGGGCGCCACTTCGGCTTCTTGCTGGGCGCGCTCACGCTCTTCGCCTCGGCGCTCGTGACTGGCGGCGTGGGCCCGTGGCTGCCGTTCCAGATGATGGCGGCAGCCTGGATGGGCTACGGCGCCGGCTGTCTCCCTCACCTAAGGGGCCGCCGCGAGCTATTCCTGCTGGCGACCTACGCGGCGTTTGCCTGCCTTGCCTACGGGCTGCTGCTCGATCTGTGGTTCTGGCCCTTTGCCGCCGGCACGTCGTCGACTCTCTCCTTCGAACCGGGGGCGTCGGTCGCGCACAACCTGGTCCGTTTCCTGCTGTTCCATTCCTCTACATCGCTCGGCTTCGACCTGCCCCGGGCCGCGCTCAACGCCGGACTCACCCTGGTGGCCGGGCACCCTGTGCTGGCCGCGTTGCGCCGAGCCAGCCACCGCGCCGCCTTCGGTGCCCCAGTCGAGATCGAGCCTCACGCGCTGCGGGCACCGACCCGGCCCTGAACACGCCCGAGGCCACCCGAGCCGCCACCGTGCCCCAGCTCAACCCGAGCCTCAGGACGGCGCCACCTTCCCCACTCCTTCGTCTTCGATCCGGTGCTTCACGCTGAGCATGAAGCCTGGACCTTCGGTCGTCTCGACCGAGCTCAGTGTGATCTCCGAGGCATCCATGTCGTCGAGGTGGTACCCGAACGCGATGACGAGCTCCGCCAGCTCACCGTAGGCCCTCCCATAATCATCCGGTCGCCGTCCCTCGCGCACCACCTGGGCCGACCACTCCTCGCCGACCGGTAAGGCTGAGAATCCGGCGCGCCGCCGCTGAAGGCGAGCGATCCCGGGAGCCGGCTCATTCAGGGCACCCTCACGTCCCTGGTAGCCCGAGATCAACTGGATGACCTGCTGTCGCACCTTGGCCAGGTCGGCTCCCAGGCTGATGAGGACCTGAGCGGCAACGCCCTCGCCCTCGCGCACGAGGCCGAGCAGCATGTGCTCGGTGCCGATGTAGTTGTGGCCCAGTTGCAGGGCCTCCCGCAGGGACAGCTCGAGGACCTTCTTCGCTCTCGGCGTGAACGGCGGGGACCCCGTCGGAGCCGACCCCGCCGGCCCGATCGTCTCCTCGACCTTCTCGCGCACGGCCTCGAGCGAGATGCCGAGCGACTCGAGCGCCTTGGCCGCGACTCCCTCGCCCTCGTGGATGAGGCCGAGCAGGATGTGCTCGGTCCCGATGAAGCTGTGGTTCAGGAGACGTGCTTCCTCCTGAGCCAGGACCAGCACCCTGCGTGCCCGATCGGTGAAGCGCTCGAACATCTGCGCATTATCTCACCTCCCGTTGGCGGCGAGCGTGGCGATCACGGCGGCGATGTCGGCGTAGTGCCGGCAGGACCGGCACAGGCTTCAGAACCTTCCGTCGAAGTCGACGTCCTGGGTCTCGACCGTCCCGGCCGTCCGCCCCGGCGCCGTCTGATGGGCCCAGTACAGGTTCGTGTGCGCGATTACCTGGCCCGGCGGCGGCGCTCCCCATGCCGTGTGGTCCTCCGTCGTGTGGGCGTCGCTGACAAGGATCGCGTCGTACCCCCTGACGAACGCGCCGTGGAGCGTCGAGCGGATGCACGCATCGGTCTGTGCGCCGACGACGACAAGTCGCCCGACGCCGAGGCCCGACAGCACGGTCTCGAGGGTGGTGTCCTCGAAGGAGTCGCCGTAGTTCTTCTCCACGAGCGGCTCGGCGGCGCCCGGAGTCAGCTCAGGAACGATCCGCCAGTCCTCGCTCCCTCTCGCAAGCTCCTCGTCGGTGTGCTGGACCCAGACGACGGGGACCCGTTCCCGCCGCGCCTTGTCGACAAGGCTGCCTACGTTCGCGACGACCGCGTCGCGCTCGTGAGCCCCCCTGACGACGCCGTTCTGCACGTCGACGACGAGGAGTGCGGTCTTCGGCCGGTTCTCGAGTGTGGTCATGGTCCCCCCTTGCTCAAACTGGACTCCTGTGTCCACCCACGATAGACACATCCACACGACAGCCAGCCGGAACGGACCCCGGACCGTCGTCGTTCGATCTCGCGGGGAACTCGTCCGAAATCGACCCTCATGCCGCCGTGCTGGTTGCACCCCTCCTCCCCGTGATGGCCAATGGGACCCGCACGACGGGTGCATCAACTCACACGGGGATCCGGTCAACCTCCCTCACGCCAGCGGTGCGGCTGCTCTCGGAGCTGGGACCTGTGCCCCTGGCCGCCCGGATCTGGCAGTATCACGATCGACAAAGCCAAGCGAGAGGTCGTGTGATGCCTCCGGTCACTGACGTGGTTGCGACCAACGTGCCGGACAAGGGTCTCAAACGCGGCGCGCTCCACTTGGTGTCGGCGACTGTGATCGGCGTCGCATCGACTGCACCCGCCTACAGCATCGCCGCCACCCTCGGACTTGTGGCAGTGGTGGTCGGTTTCGAATCGCCGGCGATCCTGCTGATCTCGTTCGTGCCGATGCTGTTCATTGCCGGATCCATGTACTACTTCAACATCGTCGACCCGGACTGCGGCACCACTTTCTCTTGGGTGACGCGGGCGTTCGGTCCGAATCAAGGCTGGATGAACGGATGGGCCACGATCGTGAGCGACATCGTCGTCATGCCCAGCCTCGCGTTGATCTCTGCCCAGTACACCTTCCTGCTGTTCAACCAGACGGGGCTGTCAAACAGCTTGTTGTGGGTCACCGTCCTCGGCTGCGGTTTCATCGCCGCGATGACGCTCGTGTGCTATTTGGGTATCGAGCTAAACGCCCGTACGCAGTTCGTGCTGTTGGCGGCGGAGATCGTCGTGCTGGCGGCGTTTGCCGTCGTCGCGCTCGTGAAGGTCTTCGCCCTGCACCCTGCCGGCTCTGTCGTGCCGGCTTGGACCTGGATCAACCCCTTTGCCGTCAAGTCTCCGTCCGCTCTGTCTGCCGGTGTGCTCCTGGCCATCTTCATCTACTGGGGATGGGACACCTCCGGGAGCGTCAACGAGGAGACGGCTGGTTCCACTCGGACACCAGGAGTCGCGATGGTGCTGTCCACCATTGTCCTCCTGGGGATCTATGTGGTCGTCGCGATCGCGGCAACCGCGTTCGCCGGCCCCAAGTTCCTGAGCTCGCATTCCGACGACGTGCTGAACGCCATGGCCACCCGCGTGCTCGGGTCCGGGTGGGACAAGCTGCTCATCATCGCCGTTTTGACGTCGGCTGCCGCCTCGGCGCAGACGACCATACTGCCGACCGCCCGGACGACGTTGTCGATGGCCGCTCACGGAGCTCTACCGCGCAGCTTCGCCGTCACGCACCCCAGGTACCTCACCCCGACATGGTCCACGATCTGGATGGGCGTGGTCTCGGTCGTCTGGTACGTCTTCCTCGTACTGGTGGACCACAGCGGGAACGTCCTGTTCGATTCCATCTCCGGTCTCGGGTTCTCGATCTGCTTCTACTACGCGGTCACGGCCTTCGCCTGCCCGGTGTACTTCCGGCGCTTCGTGCTGAAGAGCGTCAAGAACCTCTTGTTCATGGGCCTCGCCCCGGTACTGGGTGCGGCGGCGCTCACCTGGGTGTTCGTGAAGTCGGCCATCTTCTACTGGAACCCAGTCAACGCGTTATCGCCCCCGTGGCTGAAGTTCGGGTCTTTCCGCGGGGTCGGCGCGCCGTTCGTCATCGGGATCGGCATCTTGGTGGTTGGCGTCCCATTGATGTACTTGCAGCGCGCGGCCTCGCGTGAGTTCTTCGGGCGCAAGCTCGAGGTGGCCGAAACCCTCGAGGACGGCTCCGCTCCTGGGGCCGTGCTGGCCGAGGAACGTTGAGCGCGCGGACCGCAAGGAGAGGGAGGTAACCGTGAAGGTACTGCTCGTGGGGACCGGGGGTGTGGGCGAGTCCATCGCCATCCTCGCCAAGGACCGTCCGTGGCTCGAATGCATGGTCTTGACCGACCATAACCTCGCGCGCGCTCAGGAGGTCCAGCACAAGCTCGGAGAGGGCCCACGGTTCCCCGTGGAGTTTCTCGACGCGTCCGTGCGGGGCCAAATTGTCGCCCTTGCGAGAAAGTACGACGTGGACATGATCATGAATGCCGTCGACCCGATGTTCAACGAGCAGATCTTCGATGTGGCCTTCGAGCTCGGACTCGTGTACATGGACATGGCCATGGACAGCGACTGCGGCCTCAACCTCGGCCGTTACCAGTTCGAGCGATCGGACCGCTGGAAGGAGCGAGGGCTCCTGGCACTCGTGGGCATGGGCGTCGAGCCAGGGATATCGGACGTCTTCGCGGCCTACGCGGCAAAGCACCTCTTCGACTCGATCGAGGAGATCGGTGTCCGCGACGGCGCCAACCTCGAGGTCCAGGGCTATGAGTTCGCCCCAAATTTCTCGATCTGGACCACGATCGAGGAGTGCCTGGATCCTCCTATCGTCTACGAAAGGGACCGGGGTTGGTTCACGACCGAGAACTTCTCCCAGCCCGAGATGTTCGACTTTCCCGACGGCATCGGCCCTCTCGAGTGCGTGAACGTCGAGCACGAGGAGGTCCTGCTCATCCCGCGGTGGGTGAACTGCGACCGCGTGACCTTCAAGTACGGACTGGGCCGGAGCTTCATCGAGGTCCTGAAGACCCTCCACATGTTGGGCCTGGATAGCACGGAGAAGATCGCCTTGAACGGTGTGCGTGTTGCGCCCCGCGAGGTCGTGGCCGCCTGCCTCCCCGACCCGGCCCACCTCGGCGACCGGATGACCGGCAAGACGTGCGCTGGGACCTGGGTCAAAGGCACCAAGGATGGACAGCCGCGCGAGGTCTACCTCTACCAGGTGGCCGACAACGCAACGACGATGCGGGACTACGGCGTGCAAGCGGTCGTCTGGCAGACAGCCGTCGGCCCCGTCATCGCCATGGAACTGCTGGCTGAAGGCCTGTGGGAAGGCGCTGGCGTGCTCGGGCCCGAGGCGTTCGACCCCGACCCCTTCATGGCGCGGATGGACGCCTATGGCGCTGCCTATTCGATCAGGGATCAGCCCCCGGTTACAGAAACTGACACCTCAGAAGTCTTCTGATCGCTCGACTGCGCCGGTACAGGCCCGTTGCCGACAGGCACCCCGAGCTGCCTCGTCGATATCTGAGGGACGCCCCCCTTTATCGCCTCGTAGATCGAGTATCCCTGAGTGACTAGATTCGTGAGCAGATCCGTCACGCCCTCGGTGCCGTTGACCAGGACTATGTTCGCCCCGCTGAGCCCCTTGGCTGCAGCCTCCACGAGAGCTGGAAGCTGCTCGACGATCCTGTTCGCCGCGATAAGGCTCTGGTTGCCGCCGGCGAGCGCCTCTGCCCTCGCCTTGATCGCATCCCTGTCGGCCTCGGCGAGGCGGATCGTGCGGTAGGCGTCGGCGTCAGCAGGCTTCTCCACCTCTGCGATGAGGTCTTTCTCGCGCTTTTCCGCCTGGAGGGCGGCGAGCCTCGTCTGCTCTTCGGTCACCTGCTGGCTCGCCTTGGCTTGCGCGAGCGGGCCGGCCTGGCTCGCCGCAGCCTGAGCCTGCTCAATCTCGGCCCGGTAGCCTGCCTGCTTGATCTCGGCCTCGCGCACGAAGCCAGCCTTCAGCGCGTTCGCCTCCTGCTCCTTCTCCGTGGCAGCTTGGTCGGCTTGCGCAGCAGCGATGCGCGCATCACGCGCGACGGCCGCGGCGTGCGGAGCCGCGAGGTTCTCGATGTAGCCGGTGGCGTCCTTGATCTCTTGGATCTGGAAGGCATCGATGACGAGCCCGAGCTTCTCCATCTCGTCGGTCGAGGCAGCCTTGATCTCTTGGGCCACCCGGTTGCGGTCACCGATGATCTCCTCGACCGTGAGTCCGCCGACAATCGAACGGAGGTGCCCTGCGAGCACCTGCGAAGTGAGCCGCTCCATCCCCTGCTGCTGGTCAAGGAAACGACGCGCCGCGTTGGCGATCGAGGAGTTGTCGTCACCGACCTTGAATACAGCCACAGCCTCGACAGTGAGCGGGATACGCAGCTTCGTCACACAGCTCTCTGAGATGAGCGCTTCCCTGAGGTCCAGTGAGAGCCATCGTGCTTTGTGCTTCACCGGGAAGACGAACGCTCCTCTGCCGGTCACAATTCGAAACTGGCCTCCGTCACTGCCTCGCCTTGCCCCAGAGACCACCATCGCCTCGTTCGGCGCCGGAATTCTGTAAAAGAACATCCGCCCTCTTTCTCTCGGCCGATCAACAGCCGGTCACAAGCAGCGTCCGCGATGACAGCTGCTCCACCACTACGACGCGCGAATTCACCGCGAGCGGCTCCTCGCTTTCAGTGTAGGCCGTGAAGGCCTCCGACCCCCCGCGGATCTGGATGATCACCTCGCCCGGGACGCCTTGGGATATAGGCACCGAGACGCGGCCCATCCTCCCGACGGCCCCGTCGGCTACCCCGCTGGAGCCCAAGTCCATCTGATCGAGCACTCCTCATCGTGGTACTGGACCCTGCCCGACCATGGGCGGCGTGCCGAAACGTCTGGGTCGACCACTCGTGGACCGGTCACCTCTCAAGCGTACCTGTCGGCCGGATAGTCGCCTGGCTGGGGCCAGTGGAAAGACGCAGTGACCGCTGGCTGAGAACGCGTCCGGGCATCAGTCCTGCAGGCTGCGAATGGCCTCGACGTCGCTCGCTATCTGCTCGACCAGCTCGTCCTCAGTTCCGTGGCTGCGCTGCTCTCGCACGAGCTTGCCGATGACGACGCGGATCTTCTCGCCGTAGAGATCCCGGTCGAAGTCGAGCAGGTACGCCTCGACGAGACGCTCTCCGGCCCGGTAGTAGTGGGGTCGGCGACCCACAGAGATCGCGGCCGGCCTCCTCGTGCCGTCCTCGAGCTCGACGACACCCGCATATACGCCGTCGGCGAGGTCCACGTCGGCACCGATCCTCAGGTTGGCGGTCGGGAACCCAAGCTTGCGCCCGCGCTGGTCGCCGACCACCACGATCCCCTCGACCCAAGAGTCCATCACCCAGAACCTAATGTGCCCCTACGGGGCGCCACGCTGAAGCAAGCGAGCGCGCGCCACCCGATCGGGTACATACTCTCCCCGTGACTTCTGTGACATCTTCGAGGTTTCGCGCAAGAGCCGTAGACCATCTCGCTGTGGCTATCGGCACTACCAAGGGGCTCTTCTTAGTCAGCGACGGCGTCGTCGACGGGCCGATCTTGCCAGGCGACGCCGTGTTCGCTTTTGCGCAGCTCCCCGGTCGTCTTCTCGCAGCCTCCACCGATGCCCACTTCGGGCCCAACGTCCGGGCGAGCGACGACGACGGGCTCAGCTGGGACGAGCCCGGTGCGCGACCGGTCGCGTTTCCTGCCGACACCGACACTGCGCTCGCCTCTGTGTGGCAACTCCACCTCGACCGGAGGCCGAACGCTGTCGAGACGATATGGGCGGGCGTGGAGCCGGCGGCACTGTTCCGCTCCGATGACCGAGGCGACACCTTCGGGCTTGTCCGCGGCCTCTTCGAGCACCCTGACCGGCCGAAATGGCAACCTGGCTATTGTGGGCTCGCGCTGCACACCGTCGTCACCGACCCGCAGCGGCCGGACCGGATCGTCGTCGCGATCTCTGGGGGCGGGGTGTACCGCTCCGATGATGGCGGAGACACCTGGGTGGCGCGAAACGTCGGGATCGAGGCCCGACTCCTTCCCGAGCCGTTCCCCGAAGTCGGCCAATGCGTGCACAAGCTCGCCGTGGACGCGGTCAATCCCGACGTCTTGTGGGCCCAGAACCACTGGGGCATCTACCGGACCGACGACGCGGGGGACCACTGGGAGTCCGTCGGCCACCCCGGCGAGCCCGACGGCGTGCCATCGGACTTCGGTTTCCCGGTCGTCTCCCACCCCGAGGAACCGGATACCGCGTTTGTGCTGCCGTTGGAGTCCGACGTCTTCCGTTGCACTCCGCAAGGCCGGTGCCGCGTCTACCGGACCGTGAACGGCGGACTCAGCTGGGAGGCCATGTCCGACGGCCTGCCGAGAACCAATGCCTACCTGACCGTGTTACGGGACGCGTTCACCGTCGGCGCCAACCCGCCGCACCCGCTCGTGTTCGGCTCCAAGTCCGGGCACGTGTTCGCCTCGGTGGACAACGGTGAGTCGTGGCGTCTCATCACGTCGTACCTGCCGCCCATCTTGTGCGCACGCGTCCTCGACTGAACAGAGCTGCCTGTCCCGGCTCAGGCAGTCGCCTTCAGATCCGGTTCAGCCCCGGTGCACCCGTCACTGGCTCGGGTGCGTCACCTGGTAGGAGAAGTGGATGAAACTGCGGATCTTCACCGAACCTCAACAGGGTGCAAGCTACGACCAACTCCTCGCTGTGGCACTCTGCGCCGAGGACTGTGGCTTCGACGCGTTCTTCCGCTCGGACCACTACCTCCGGATGGGTGACGGCGACGGGCGACCTGGCCCGACCGACGCGTGGATCACGCTCGCAGGCCTGGCTCGTGACACGACTCGCATCAAGCTGGGCACCCTGCTCAGCGCGGCGACGTTCCGGCTCCCCGCCCAGCTCGCAGTCATCGTCGCTCAGGTGGACGCGATGAGTGGTGGCCGTGTCGAGCTCGGTCTCGGCGCAGGCTGGTTCGAAGAGGAACACCGGGCCTTTGGAATCGCCTTCCCACCCTCGGCCGGCGAGCGACTCGACCGGCTCGAGGAACAGCTCGAGATCGTCACGGGGATGTGGGCCACAGATGAAGAGGATCATTACTCATTTTCGGGCGAGCACTACCGCATCATGGACAATGCGGGCCTGCCCAAACCAGCACAGGTTCCGCGACCGCCGATCATCGTCGGAGGAAAGGGCACGAGACGAACACCGGCGATCGCGGCCCGCTTCGCCGACGAGTGCAACGTCTCGTTTGCCTCTGCAGAGCACTGTGCCAGGCTCTTTGCTGCACTTGACGCCTCCTGCGAGCGGATCGGCCGCGACCCGTCGTCCATCAGGCGATCAGCGGCGCTCACGGTCTGCGCTGGTCGCAACGACAACGAGATCAGCGCTCGGGCGGCCGCGATGGGCCGCGATGTCGACGAGCTTCGCCAAAACGGAGCCGCTGGCACGGCCGCGGAGGTCGCCGAACAGCTGAGGTCCTATGGCGCGACCGGGGCGACAAGCGTCTACCTTCAGATCCTCGATCTTGGCGACCTCGACCATCTTCGCTTCATCGCCGAAGAAGTCGCACCGCTGCTCCAGGCGCCGAGCAAGCCGGCATGAGTCCGCAGGATCCCGTTGCACTCCCGACATCGTGACCAGTAATAAGCTTAGGGGGAGTTCCGATGGATGACCGAGAGCTGCACAAGCGGATTGCCAAGCTCGTCGCCGAAGAACGCGAGCTCGAGGAAGGCCACATTGGCGCGCGCGTCACTTCCGAGCAGGAGCAGCGCCTGCGAGAGGTCCGGGCGGCTCTGGACCAGTCTTGGGACCTGTTACGACAACGGCGCGCTCGCCGAGAGTTCAATCAGGACATTGCGACCACGAGCCCCCGACCGCCGGAGATCGTGGAGGGTTACCAGCAATAGGCCCAGGCCCGATCCGGCGGGCTGTTCAAGGCCATGACGGCTTCCCGCGCAGCCAGGCACGGGTCGAGACTGGAGTGAAACCGACAACTGCGCTGGGGCGCGCCATCCGGCTGGGCGACGGATTCACCAGTGGCGGGGTCCACCCAGACGACAGCTACCCCGGTATCCCCTTTCTCCTGCTCACCATGTTCTTCGCCCTGAGCTACCCCGCGACCGGCGCGTGTTGTCCACCGCGAACCTCGTCGGGTCGCCTACGTGCTGTTGCAAGGACCAATACTCCTTGTCGCCGGGCTTTACTCACCACGCGATGCTGTCTCAGAAGACCTCTAGCTGCCCGTGGAAGCGGCCGGGTGCGTACGCCATCATCCCGAACACGTAACTCGGGACCGTCCCCTCCACCCTCCGCCGGCCCTGCCGGCCTTCGGCCGGCGCTCCACCCCGTCCGCACGCCACCCGGCGCCCGAGCCGGGAGACCGCTTCCTCACTCACAACCAACCGAACGTCGGACCAACTCGCAATCGCCCGGCATCTCCCCGGAGTAAAGGAGCCTCCAACTACTGTCCAACGATGAAACGACCACAGCCAACGGACGCCGTGAGATGCACCGACCGCGTGTCACGATCGTGGAGCAGCGCGCCCCAAACACATGACGGCACGGCCGACAAGCTCTCACCTACAATGGCTGAATGCTGTCGATGACGGCGGCTTTCATTCCGGCAACAAGCCAATAGTGGGACTCTCTCGACCGAATGTCACCTGCTGACGAGCCGTTTCTCGAACCGTCCGCGGAGCGCATCAGGAAGCTTCTCGCCGAGTTGCCGGAGATCTATCAACCAATTTATGGCCACCCGGAGATTACCGCCTCACGCTCAGCGGACTCTCATCGCATAGACCTGCTGACCAACGTAATTCGTGAAGTCTCGACCTCCGTCGGCCGTCCGCTGAGGATACTTGACCTCGGGTCCAGTCAAGGCTACGTCGCATTTCGTCTCGCTGAACTCGGTCACCACGTTACCGGAATTGACTTCCTCCAACAGAACGTAGCCCTGGCTAGGGCACTCCAAGACGAGCGTCCCGAGCTCGACGTCGCATTCATTGCAGGCGACATAGTCGATTGCAGGTCCCTAGCCAACCTTTCTAGTTATGACGTCGTGGTGGGTTTCTCGGTGCTCCACCACATCGCACATCGTGATGGCCATGCATCTGCGACGGCCCTCGTAGCCGAGCTGTCCGCGCACATTCCGCACGCCGTGTTCGAGATGGCCCTCGCTACGGAACCGCTCTACTGGGCGCAGGCGTTACCCATCGATCCGCGCGTGACCTTGGCACCCTACGCCTTCATACGTGAGCTCGGACAAGTGGACACACATCTCTCCGCCGTGCGACGTCCTATCTTGTTCGCAAGCCAAACTCATGTTCTTGCAAGCGACGGGTTGCAAGAGATTGAGTCTTGGACACAGGAATCGCATTCTTCGGCGGACCCTGGGACCAGAGGACTGCGCCGATATTTCATGGTGCCGTCCGGCATCGTGAAGGTCGCTGCTCAATTCGTAGATCACCCGAGTGGTCCGATCCTTGACATTCTTAGGCAAGAGCTGCGTCGTGAGGCTCACGTGCTGACCGAGCTCGCCGCCATGAAGTTGGAGGCTCCACGCTTGATCGAGTTCGTCGATGGCGTGAGTGAGTCACTTCTTATTCGCACGGTGTATCCCGGGATATTGCTCAGCGATGTTGGCGAAGCGCTCGATGAGCATCTGAGAAGTGTGATCACCGGCCAAGTGCTCGATGCGCTGGCGGAGCTCGAAGCTCATGGCCTCTATCACGCCGACCTTCGCTTGTGGAATGTTGTTTGGGATCAAGACAGCGCTCAAGCTCGCCTCATCGATCAAGGTGGAATCTCGTCGTTCCCAGACGATACAATGTGGCCGGGTGATGCTCACTTCTCGCTCTTTGCCTGGATCGTGTCGCTATGGGGTCCGTTCTCCGACCAGACCGGCCTCGCGATACCAAGATCCACTCGTATCGAGAGCGCTGAGCTTCCGGTCCGAGTGGTTTCTCTGCTTTCAGACCTCTTGATCCACCCCCGTGACGATCGTGTCTTTCGAGATGTAGCAGCGCGCTGGCGCGAGCTTCAGTCAGTCGGTGAGGGCATTGTATGGCCCGTGGCGCCCATCGCTTGGGGTTGGCTTACGGCGATCGAACAGCGGAGCCACGTGACGCGTGTGACTCTCGCCTCCGAGCGCGACGCGTTGGCCTCCGAGCGCGACGCGTTGGCCTCCGAGCGCGACGCGTTGGCCTCCGAGCGCGACGCGTTGGCCTCCGAGCGCGACACGTTGGCCTCCGAGCGCGACGCGTTGGTCTCCGAGCGCGACGCGTTGGTCTCCGAGCGCGACGGACTTCAAGCACAGTTGGCAGGCACCGAGGCGGAGCTGCTACGAACGCGAGCAACATGGAGCTGGCGTCTCACCAGGCCGGTTCGTTATCTACGTTCTGCGTTCCGTTGATGGAAGTTTTTGACAAAGGGTCCGTGATCACTGGGCTATGCCTCAGTGTCTCCGGGAAGCTCACGGCGACTCATCTCAGACCGGACCGAAGCGGTGCCCGCCCAGTAAAGTGCGCGAGTGTGATGCCATCATGAACCAGGAGGGGTACTCACGAGTCCTCGAAGAGGCCGAGACGCACGCGCGGCTCGGTCTTCCCATCCCGAAAGGCGTGAGGCATCGCTTGCTGAAGCGGGTAATCGCCAAGCTCTGCTGGTTCTTCCTCCATCACCAGGTCGCTCTCAACAAGGAGGTCTTGGCCGCGCTAGAGACCCTGATCCTGAGCGAAACGGGACGAGGCGCGCAGCTTGAGGCGCAAGGCACCCGGCTTGAGGCGCAAGGCACCCGGCTTGAGGCGCAAGGCACCCGGCTTGAAGCGCAAGGCGCCCAGCTTGAAGCACAAGGCGCCCAGCTTGAAGCACTAGGCGCCCAGCTTGAAGCACTAGGCGCCGATCTGTGGGCGGCTATCACGACTCACACAAGCCAGCTTGAAGCGCTAGGTGACCTGTGGGCCGCCATCACGACTCACTCGAGCCAGCTCGACGCGCTAAGTGCTGACCTGTGGGCCGCGATCACGGCTCACACAAGCAAGCTTGAAGCGCTTGGTGACCTGTGGGCGGCCGTCACGGCTCACACAGGCCAGCTCGAAGCGCTAGGTGACCTCTGGGCGGCCATCACGGCTCACACAAGCCAGCTCGACGCGCTAAGTGCTGAGCTGTGGGCCGCGATCACGGCTCACACCAGCCAGCTTGAAGCGCTTGGTGACCTGTGGGCCGCCATCACGACTCACACAAGCCAGCTTGAAGCGCTAGGTGACCTCTGGACGGCCATCACGACTCACTCGAGCCAGCTCGACGCGCTAGGTGCTGACCTGTGGGCCGCGATCACGGCTCACACAAGCCAGCTCGAAGCACTAGGTGACCTGTGGGCGGCCGTCACGGCTCACACAGGCCAGCTCGAAGCGCTAGGTGACCCGTGGGCGGCCATCACGGCTCACTCGAGCCAGCTCGAAGCGCTAGGTGACCCGTGGGCGGCCATCACGACTCACACAAGCCAGATCGAAGCGCTAGGTGACCCGTGGGCGGCCATCGTTGAGGGACGCGAGTTGCTGGAACAGCAACAGATCGCCCTCAAGCTTCAGGTTGATCTCGTGCAACGCCAGGCCTTCGCTCGCCATCACGAGGGAATCGGCGACCTGCGCACGGAGCTGGCTGAGATGGGCTTGCTGATCGGCGAGTTTCACAAGAAGTTGGACACCGCGGCGGCCGAGTTACGTATTCGTCAAGGCGCAGTGGACCTACTGCTCGACGAGGTGCGGCGATCGCTGCCCGAGCCGCCATCTCCGCAAGCGCTCGAGAAGCTCCCGAGGGCGATGGACACTATGTACGCTGACTTCGAAGAGGTCTTCCGTGGTCCCTCGGTACACGTGACGGAGGTTGTCAAGGAGTATCTGCCTGACATCCTTGCCCTAGACCGACACGGACCGGTCGTTGACCTTGGATCTGGGCGTGGTGAGTGGCTCGAACTCTTAAAGGACGCAGGCGTCGACGCGTACGGGGTCGACCCCAACCAGGAGTTCGTCGAGCAGTGCCAGGCCCGCGGGCTCAAAGTAGTACTGGCTGATGCTTGCGAGCACCTTGCAGGAGTCTCCGAACGATCGCTCTCCGCTCTGACAGCCTTCCATCTCGTTGAGAACGTGCCGGTCGATCGCGTGATCAAGCTGATCGATCTATCTGTGCGCGCCCTTCAGCCTGGCGGCCTGCTAATCCTCGAGACCGCGAACCCAGATAACCTCGTCGTCGGCGCATCGAGCTTCTATGTCGACCCCAGCCACGTGCGTCCGCTACCCCCGAGACTCCTGGCTTTCCTCGTCGAGGCGCGAGGTTTCGCTGATGTCGAGACTCGTTTTCTGCATCCCAATGCCGCCGGCAACCTGCCGTCTCCGAGAGACACCGAACCCTGGTCTGGTGACCTCGCTCCGCTCGTAGAGGCGATCAACGCCCGCCTCTACGGGCCTCAGGACTACGCAGTGATCGGACGCCGACTCTAAAGTGTCGGAGAACGGAGGCTTGCGTATCGCGTGGTGGAGCCCGCTCCCCCCTCAGAAGAGCGGAGTCTCGGACTACAGCTTCGACCTCCTGACAGAGCTCACCACTCGGATCGCTGTCATCGCCGTCGTTCGCGACGATGTCGTGAGCCTTGTCCATGCGCCCGCGGGAGTGCCCGTCCTCGGAGCGAGCAAATACCTCGCTGGAGACGCCGGCAGGTGCGATCTCGACGTCTACCAGATGGGCAACGACCTCTGCTTCCACGGCTACATGCATGCCGCGGCACTCGCTAAACCAGGCCTTCTGGTGCTGCACGACCTGGCACTCCCCGATTCCTATGCCAAAGCCTGCGAAGGCACGAACAGCCCCGTGGTTGTCGACGAGGTCCGCATCGAGGATCCCACGATCGTCGACGGCATCGCGACGATCGTCGTCAACGGACGAAAGGAACCAGACCGGCTCCGCGTGCCCCTGTCGCGCCGCTTGGTCGAGGCGAGTTTGTTGACAATTGTGCACAACGCGTGGCTTCGTGACGAGATTTCCCAGCGGTGCCCGACGGCACGAATTCGCCATGTGGACCAACCGGTGAGAGTCGTCGAGCCCTCTGCGCAAGCGCAGAACGGGACGCCCGCTGATCTCGTTTTCGGGGTCTTCGGCGATCTCGAGCGGCACAGGCGCGTCGCAGTAGCGGTGAAGGCCTTCGCTCGAGTGCACGGGTCCTTCTCGAAGCACGCCCTCCTCGTGGTCGCCGGTCGCTCTAACAGCCCGGAGCTGGAGCGTGAGATTCACGAGATCATTCGAGCATCGGACGTGGCTCATGCGGTCCAGGTCCTGATCAACGAGCCGCTCGAAGTCCTTGAGGCGGAGATCGCGCGCTGCGACGTCGCCATTTCCCTTCGCTGGCCGATTGCCCGCGAGGTCAGCACCTTGCTCATGCAGGCGCTAACTGCCGGTAAGCCCGCGATCGTGAGCGACGTTCCCAAGTACCGGGACCTTGATCCGACGTTCTGCTGGAAGGTCCCGACCGACCCGTCCAAAGAGCCGGGCGAACTCGAACGCTTGATGAGGCGAGTGCTGGAGGATCCCAAGGTTGGCCGCGGTGCCGGTGATGCCGCTTTGCCCTTTGTCGAGACCGAGGCAACAGTGCCCGCCACGGCCCAGCGCTACCTCGAGGCTATCGAAGAGTGCCGAACTCTCCGCGCTGCCGCTTCAACGCGTCCTCGAGACGTCCGCTCCGGTGACACTGACGTGCCAGGAGTCAACGTCATCGCCGACTGGCAGGCGACCACCGGCCTGGCGGAGTCGGCTCGACGATCGGTGGCCGCACTGATCGACGCTGGAGTTCGCGTCGCCGCCCACGAGTACGAGATACCTGGTGTTGCGCGCGATGGACAGCGCATCCCTGTCTGGCTGCACGACCTTCCCAAGGGCCGCCCCCACAACATAGACATCTGCTACGTCAACGTAAACGAGCTGCACGGCATGACCGATGACGAGCTGCGTCCTCGAGGGCTTGGCAACTATGTCATCGGATACTGGTTCTGGGAGCTCCCTTCACTGGCAAGCGCCTTCATCGACCAAGTCGCGCGAGTCGACGAGATCTGGATCGGGAGCCGCTTCAGCCGCGAAGCTCTGATCGGCCACACAGACAAGCCCATCCATGTCATGCCGTGCGTCGTCAACACGCCACCGTCCGCTGGCGCGACCCGCAGAGATTTCGACCTCTCCGAGGGCGCGTGCATCTTCCTCTTCCACTTCGACGCTCGCTCGACATTCGCCCGTAAGAACCCTTGGGCCGTCATCCGTGCCTTTCGCAGAGCCTTCACCCCTAAGCAGCGATCGGGGCCGGTCCGTTTGGTCTTGAAGACGATCAACCTGTCACGGACCCCCGCGGCTGCTAGCGAGCGTCTCGCGCACGAGATGCAGGAAGCTGGGGGGACTCTCCTTGACATGGAGCTGTCGGGCAAGGACATGGCCTCCTTGATCACCTGCTCCGATGTATACGTATCCCTCCATCGCTCCGAGGGGTTCGGGTTGGGGATTGCCGAAGCGATGCTGGCGGGTCGACCGGCCATCGCA
Source organism: uncultured Acidimicrobiaceae bacterium (assembly GCA_963841155.1). GTDB lineage: Bacteria > Actinomycetota > Acidimicrobiia > Acidimicrobiales > Bog-793 > Fen-455. Next base: position 180,606 of record CAWJBM010000005.1, read on the forward strand.
ACTGCGTACTCGGGCAACATGGACTTCATGAATCAGCAGAACAGCTGCCTGGTTGGCTACAGGCTTTGCCCCGTCGGCCACGCTGAGACGTACAACAACCCAGGAATGGAGTTCGTGTACGAGCCCGGGCAACTCTGGGCGGAACCCAACATCGACCAGGCTGCTCGTTGGATGCGACTTCTCTACGAGAACCCCGAGCAGCGGAAGCGAATTGGTAGCGCTGGGTCAGCGACGATCAGCACGCACTACAGCCCCGCAGCGGCGGGGGCGGCCGCCGTCGCCCGGCTTGCACAGATCGCCTCCGACTTGGCCCGGAGTCCGCGCCCTCCTCGCCAAGCACCCTGACCCATGAAGGCGCGCGGTGCCCTCGCACACTCGGCCATGGGTGTCGTCCGGGATGCATTCCGAGTCACACGCCGTTTGGGTCGGGTCAAGTCGCCTCCGAGATCCACTCCACCCAGCAGCTGTGGATCGAGGTCAGTGGGCCGGAGTCGAGCGCCCGGCCGGTGAACACCCAGAAGGTGAACCGGGCTCCCTCATCCGAATGGATCGCCGCTCCGTCCGGTTGACCACGGGCGAACTGGCCATCGACGAGCTGGGCGGCAGCCCAGGCCGACGACGATGGCCCGCTTGAGCACGGGCCGGCATGCAAACGAGGTGTTCCATGGGTGACTTCCGGCTTGGCAGCGCGATCCCCTGCGGTGTACAAGGTTGCCATGACCATTGCATCGGTGAACCCGGCGACAGGCGAGACTCTAAGGACCTTCGAGCCCTATGACGAGGTGGAGGTGGAGCGAAGGCTCGCACTTGCACACAGTGCGTTCCGCTCCTACCGCCGCACCAGCTTCGACGAGCGCGCAAGGCTCGTGCGCGCCATGGCCGACGTGCTCGAGGCGGACCGGGCCGCGATCGCCGAGACGATGACCCTCGAGATGGGCAAGCCCATCGTCCAAGCACGCAACGAGGTGGCGAAATGCGAGGGAGTGCTGCGCTATTACGCCGAGCACGCCCCGGCCATGCTCGCCGACGAGCCCGTGAGCACGACGGCCGCCAAGCACGGCTCGCACATAAAGTACCAGCCGATCGGGCCGGTACTGGCCGTGATGCCTTGGAACTTCCCCCTCTGGCAGGTCATAAGGTTTGCAGCGCCGACGTTCATGGTCGGCAATGTCGCCATCTTGAAGCACGCTTCGAACGTGCCCCAGACGGCGCTCAACATCGAGGGCGCTGCTCGGCGGGCCGGCTTTCCAGAAGGCGTCTTCCAGACCCTTCTTGTCGGCGGCGAGAGGGTGCAGGCGATCTTGGAGGACGACCGTGTGGCCGCTGCGACCTTGACAGGCAGCGAGGGCGCCGGGCGGTCGGTAGCGGCCGTCGCTGGCAACGCCATCAAGAAGACGGTGCTCGAGCTCGGCGGCGCGGACCCCTTCATCGTCATGCCTTCTGCCGACATTGAGCAGGCGATCGAGATCGGCGTCTGGGCGCGTGTCCAGAACAACGGCCAGAGCTGCATTGCGGCAAAGCGCTTCATCGTCCACGAGGCGATCGCCGACGAGTACCAGGAGCGTTACGCCGAGGCAATGTGCAAGCTCGTCGTGGGCGATCCTCTCGAGGAGGCGACCCAGGTCGGGCCACTTGCCACCGCCCAAGGCCGCGACGAGGTGAACGAGCAGGTTGCGGACGCGCTGTCGAAGGGGGCCACGGCCGTCTGCGGCGGTGCGCCGATGGGCGGTCCGGGATGGTTCGTCCAGCCCACGGCACTGACGGGACTCACCCCGGACATGCGGGTCTACCGCGACGAGGTCTTCGGGCCCGTGGCCTCCTTCTTCCGGGCCTCCGGAATCGACGAGGCGATCGCACTCGCCAACGACACCAACTTCGGGCTGAGCTCGAGTGTTTGGACCGAGGACGCGGTCGAACAGCAGCGCTTCGCCGATGAGCTCGAGTCAGGCATGGTCTACATAAACGCCATGACGATCTCGTACTACGACCTCCCCTTCGGGGGCGTTAAGCGCTCGGGCTACGGGCGGGAGCTCTCCACCACCGGTATCCGGGAGTTCACCAACATAAAGACCGTCTGGCACGACTGACCACCCGGTTGCGTCGGCGAAACCTGCGCCAGTCCCCACCTATCTGTCATCAAGATGTCGGAGCTGGTAAGTACCCTCCGGAGGTCCCGATCGGGACGATGACGTCGCCGACCATCGGGTCCACGACGAGCGCAAACCGTGGCACGGTGACCGCCCCCAGGCCCGAGGAGGGCAGAACCCCTCTGTCCGGGGCTCTCCGGTGGCCCGGGGCTACTCGGAGCCTCGACGACGCGTTCGAGAGCTTTCAGCCGTAGGGCGAATCGGTAGTCGCCGGTGATGAGCCACCAGTAGCCCGCCCCGCTGGCGTCGCTCCGCTCGGTCGCGAGGGACTCGATCGTGAGGCCGTGTCCGTGTTGAGGTCAGAGCAACCGCTGGGTGAGCCGGTTCAGTGGCAGCCAGACGACCGCCGTGCGACGCGCGACATGGCAAGAGGAGCAGGTCTTGCACTGGCCAGGTTCGTGTGAGGGAGCGGTGCCGCCAGGTTGGTCAACGGGCGCCGAGCAAGTGCTCGACAGCGAGCTGATCCAGATGGGCGAAGCCGAATCCATGTGCAGCCGCGGTCTTGAGGTCGAACTCCTCGAAGGCGGACCGGTCCGCGATCAGATCGAGATACGACTCGGCCTGTTCGAGTGTCGGAGTGGCGAGCTCTCCCACTTGGCTGGCTCTCAGGGCTTCCTGCACGGCTGGGTCGGCGCGGAAGGCTGCCGCCCGTTCCTTCAAGAGCAGGTATGTCGCCATATTGGATGCGGCCGAGGTCCAGACACCGGCCGCATCCTCGGTTCTCATGGGCTTGTAATCGAAATGGCGCGGACCGTCGTAGGCGGGCCCGCCTCCCGGGCCTCCATTCTCGAGAAGGTCGACGAGGAAGAATGCGCTCAGCAGATCACCGTGACCGAACACCAGGTCCTGGTCGAACTTAGGCCCGTGCTGCCCGTTGAGGTCGATGTGGAAGAGCTTTCCGTGCCAAAGCACCTGTGAAATGCTGTGGACGAAGTTCATCCCAGCCATTTGCTCGTGCCCGACTTCCGGGTTCAGCCCGATCATCTCGTGATGCTCGAGTGTCGAGATGAAAGCGAGCGCGCTTCCTACCGTTGGAAGCAAGATGTCGCCGCGCGGTTCGTTCGGCTTCGGCTCAATCGCGAACCGGATGCCGTAGCCACGGTCGATGACGAATTGCGCGAGGACGTCGAGCGCTTCTCGATAACGATCCAGAGCCGCCCGGATGTCCTTGGCCGCATCGGTATCGGAGCCCTCGCGCCCGCCCCAGAACACATAGGTGGTCGCTCCAAGCTCGGCGGCAAGCTCGAGATTGCGCATGACCTTGCGGAGCGCGTAGCGGCGGACCCCGCGGTCATTGCTCGTGAAGGCCCCGTCCTTGAAGATCGGATGGCTGAAGAGATTCGTCGTGACCATCGGCACGACGAGGCCAGTCGCGGCCAGAGCGTCGCGGAATCGCTTGATTATTCTCGCTCGCTCGGCATCGTCGGACCCGAAGGGAATGAGGTCGTTGTCATGAAGGGACACGCCGTACGCGCCCAGCTCGGCGAGGCGAGACACGGCCTCGACGGGGTCCAGTGGGTCCCGCGTCGGGTCTCCGAAGGTGTCTCGAGCCTGCCAGCCCACCGTCCAGAGTCCAAACGAGAAGCGATCGTCACGGGTCGGCACGGGCATCGAGGACCTCCTCAGCACTTCCTTGATCTATTGAACTTGATCATCCCACGCCGCGGCCGCAACTGAAAGACTGCTCAGGCTGCAGCTCCGGCCGTTCGACTTCTTCGTCAGTGTCACACCAACGAAGGGCCAGGTCGATGGGTCCCGATGAGGTCTCCGGCGGGCTCGCAGTGCCAACCGGGACGTGGCCACGATGTCTCACCCCTTGAGTCCGGCGGTGGCGATCCCTCCTCGTATCCCTTGTTGGACCAGCACGAGCAGAATGGCCGACGGGATCGCGGCGAACACGGCCGCGGCCATCAGCTCCGGCCACTGCGAGGTGTACTGACCCATGTACGAGTAGATGCTGAGGGTCATCGGTTCGACCGCGTTGGAGGTGCTGAGCGTCAGAGCGAAGAGGAAGTCGCCCCACGCGAACAAGAACGAGAAGAGCGCTGCCGACAAGATCGCCGGCCGGCTGAGCGGGATCACGATCCGCAGGAGCGAACCGAGCATCGTCGCACCGTCCACCTGCGCCGCCTCGAGCAGATCGCGTGGCAACCCGATCATGAAGGCACGGATGACCAGGATGGCGAACGGCACGCAATAGGTGGAGTCGGCGATGATGAGCCCTGGATAGCTGTTGAGCAGGTGGATCCTGGCGAAGATCTTGAAGAACGAGGTGCCCAGCACGATGCCGGGGACCGTCTGGGCGACCAGGAGGGACAAGGTGACCAGCCCGGTGACCCGGAATCGGAAGTTCGCGAGGGCGTAGGCCGCGGGCAGGGAGATCAGCAGTGAGAGGACTGTGGCACCGATCGCGATGATGAAGCTGGTGAGCAGCGAGCCACCCTGGGTGTGCAATACCTGCGAGTACGCGGAGAGCGTAGGCGACGGCGGCAGAAGCGAAGTCGGCGTGGCGTAGGATTGCGGCAATGTCTTGAGCGAGGTGACCACGGCCCAGTACAGGGGGACGAGCATCGCCCCGACGATCACCAGCGCCCCAGCGACGTTCAGCCACGCGGCCAGCAACCTCCAACGATGGCTGCGCCGGTGGCTCATCACCGAATCTCCGCCCTGTAGCTGCGCACGTACGCGAACGCGCAGACGAGGGAGATCAGCATCATGAGCGAGCCGATCGCCGCACCCTGACCAAAATCGAGGTTATAGAACGACAGCGTGTAAGCCCAGGTGGACAGAAGCTGGGTGGCATTCATCGGCCCGCCACCGGTCATGATCATCACGATGTCGAATGCCTTCAAGGTGTAGATGAAGCCGAGAACCAGCACCACGGCGATCACCGGTCGCATCACGGGCAGAGTGATCGACCGGAAGATGCGCACCCGCCCCGCACCGTCGACACGCGCTGCCTCGTAAAGCTGCTTTGGAATGTCTTGGAGGCCGCCGTGCAGAAGCAACATGTTGAACGGGATCCCTACCCAGATGTTCGCGAGAACAATGACCAGCAGCGCCAGATGACCGTTAGCGAACCACTCGATAGGCGAGTGGATCAGCCCGACGTCGGTGAGCACCTGGTTGACCATGCCGATGTTCGGGTCGAACATCATTCGCAAGATGATTCCCGTGACAACGCCAGGGAGCAGCCAGGGAACGAGTATGAGCGACCTCAGGAATCCGTTCAGGGGAAAGCGCCGAGTGAAGAACAAGGCGATCAAGAAGCCGAGGCTGAACTGCACAACGATTGACCCCGCCATGAAGATCGCCGTGTCGTACAGCACACCTGGCAGAACGGGGTTTGTGACCGCCATGTGGTAGTTGGTAAGGCCGACGAAGCTGCCGGTGTTGTGCACGAACACGATAACGCTCGATTGCCGAACGCTCAGAAGGATGTTATAGACGATTGGATACACGAAGAGCGCCAGGAGATAGATGACAGCCGGCAATAGGAACAGTACGCGACCGCTGAAGCGCTTCCGGCGCCGTGTCGGGTGTCTGCCGCGTAGGAGCCCGCCCGATAGACGAACCTGGTCCGTTCGGGCCGCGGTGGTCCCGAGTGTCACATCCGACATCGCCAGCCTCACTGCTCGAATCCCGGCTCAGCGCAGCGGCAGCTGGGCGCCGTCGCGCAGGTACACGGGGATGCGCTCGAGCGGGGCGATGGCGTCGACCCACGTTCCACCCTTGACTGTCTCGTCGCACCACGGATCGTTCCAGGTAGCGCCAGCCGGCAGGTAGACACGACGGGAGCGCGCGCTGAGCTCTGTGACCGGTGCGACGAGCACCGAGGGGCCGAAGCAGTACTGGTCATCGATTCCCCACGCATCAGCGTCGTCGGGGAAGTCAAACCAAAGCGGCCGCATGGGCGGAATTCCCTCCTGAGCCGCGATCGCCATCTGCTCCAGCACGTACGGCTTGATCCGCTCGCGAAGCAGCAGCATGCTCGTCAGAATCTCGTACACCTCCTCACCGTATGACCACACCTCGTTCGGACCGCCGGACATCGCCTGGGAAAGCGGGACACGCGGCTCCCGGTCACCGTGGAGGCGGAACAACGGGCACCACACGCCGTACTCGAACCAACGCACAAGGAGCTCCCGGTAGGCGGGGCTCTGCGGGTCCCCGCCGTGGAACCCACCGATGTCGCTCGTCCACCAGGGGATGCCCGACACGGCGATGTTGAGACCGGCCCGAACTTGAGCAGCGAGGGACTCGAAGGTGGCGGGAATGTCCCCTGACCACACAGCTGCACCCCAGCGCTGGCTGCCCGCCCACGCCGAACGGATCAGACTGACCACCTCGGTCTCGCCCGCCTCGACCATGCCCTCGTAAACGCCGCGGGCATGGTCGGCCGGGTATCGGTTGAGCACCTCCGGGCCGGGCCCAGCGGCAAGGCGGAGGTTGTCTACGTGGCCGGGTTTGATCTCGGGTTCGCAGGCGTCGAGCCAGAAGACCTTGATCCCGGCCTTGTAGTAGTTGGCGCGGAGCTGGTCCCAGAGGTACCGCCGGGCCTCTGGGTTGGTGGCGTCGTAGAAGGCGACCGGGAGCCGCACCGGGGCGTGCCGGTCAGGCCAGTCCGCATGAAAGGGCGCTCCCCGCTCACTGGCAATCAGGTACCCGGCGTGGAGCATCGGCTGGTAGTTGGACGAGAGCACGCTCACCGAGGGCCACACAGACACCATCAGCCGCACGCCCATGGCTGCCAGCTCCTCGACCATCGCTGGAGGGTCGGGCCACTCACTCGGCTCGAAGCGCCAGTCTCCGAGCTGGGTCCAGTGGAAGAAGTCCGAGACGATGACCGAGAGCGGAAGCCCGCGCCGACGGTACTCCCTGGCCACCTCGAGCAACTCTTCCTGAGTGCGGTAGCGGAGCTTGGACTGCCAAAACCCCGCCGCCCACTCGGGAAGCATCGGAACGTGCCCGGTCACATCCGCGTAACGGGTGGCGATCTGTACTGGAGTCCCAGCGGTGATCCAGTAATCGATCTGGCGGGCGCTGTCGGCGACCCAGCGGGTGGCGGTGGCTCCGAGCTCGACCCGACCAACGGCCGGGTTGTTCCAGAGCAAGCCGTAGCCACGACTCGACACGACGAAGGGAATGCTCACTTCCGCGTTGCGCTGTACCAAATCGAGCACGATGCCCTTCTGGTCCAGCCGGCCGTGTGTGTGCTGGCCCAAGCCGAAGAGCCGCTCACCCTCGTAGGCGGCGAAGCACTGCTCGAGGTGGTGATAGCCGTTGCCGGTGGCGGTGAAGTTGCGGGGGCCGGGCCACCAACAGTGGATGGGCTGCTCGGCGAGCAGCTCATCGTCAGTGTCGCCTCTAACGAAGCGGATGTGGCCGACGGCGTCCGCCTCCGCAGTCAGCGCTCCGACGGTGATCCTTGCACCCTCTCGCTGCATCTCGACGATTGGTTCTGCAGCCGGGCGCTCGCTGAGGGCACCGTGGCCTTCGATCAGGTCATCAAGACCAGCGCGCACGCGCAGGCCCTCCGGACCCCACGCTTCGATGCGTACCACTTGGTGACCGGAGCGCCAGGTGAGCGCGCCGGCATCGTCGATGAAACGCGGAATGCTGATCTCGTCGGGAGACTGCGGGAAAGAAGAGAGCACAGCAGTCCTTTCCGGTTGACGGTAGTCCTTTCCACGGCTGTGCCTGGCGACCGTGGGCAATTGCAAGAGTCGGGGCCGCGCTTTCGTGACCGAAGGCGTGGCCCCGACTGGCTCACACGGTCAGGAACTAACCTTCCCCGTACTGCTCAAGCGCATACTTCACCTGCACCTCGGCTGAGTTGGCAGCCGCCTTCGGCGTCTGCTTTCCGAGGATGACGGCTTGGATCGCATTGCCCAGATCTGTGTCTATCGCCGGGTAGGCGAGACCTACTTCAGATGTACGGGCCTGCGCGTGCTCGATCTCGTAGGCGAAGATCCGGTCTGATGGATCGTTCTTGATGAGCTTGGCCGACACTGACTTCTGGCTAGCAATCTCGCCGTTTTGCGAAGCCCAGCTGTAGGTGCTAGTCGGAGAGGTGAGGAAACGCAAGAGCTTGAGTCCCAACGCCTCCTGGGCGGGTGTTGTCTTGGGGATGACCCACACCTCTCCCCCTAGGGGTCCGACCGGCGCCATGCCCGCCTTCGGGACGGGGATTGAGGTGACGCCCCAGCTGAGGCCCTTGGTCGAGTTGAAGGGGCCGAACTCCCACGGCCCTATCACGATCATCGCGGCCTTTTGGCTCGCGAAGTGGTTGGCGATGTCGTTCTGCTGGTAGTTCACCACCGAAGAGGGCATGCTGCCATCCTTGACCAGCTTGGAGTAGAGGGTCAGCGCCGAGATCCCGCCCGCGTTGTTGACGTGCTCGAGGTCCCCACCGGCGGTCCAGAAGAAGGGCAAGAACTGCCAGGTCGCGTTTCCGCCCGAGTTGAACCCAGCAACCTCGAGGCCGGATACCCCGGTCTTCTTGTTGGTGAGCGCCTTGGCCGCGGTCACGAGTTGTGCCCATGTCGTAGGCGGTGTCACATGCGCCGCCTTGAGCAGCTTCTTGTTGTAGAACAAGCCGAGCGAGTTGTTGCCGAAACCGATCCCGAACTGAGTCCCGTGGAAGCTCCCCGCCGCTATTGCCCCTTCCGTCAGCCCTTTCGTGTTGACACCGAGCTGATCGAGAGGGACCAGGTCACCGGCGGCAGCCAGCCCTCCGACCCACGGGTTGTCCATCATCATCAGATCCGGGAGCTGGCCCGCGGCAGCCTCCACCAGTTCCTGGGACTCCATCGTCGCCGGGGGCACGAAGTCACGCTTCACCGTAAAGCCGGGGTTCGCCTTCTGGAACTGCTTGATGAACGCGACCATTTCGTTGTTGTCACCCGTCGTGTAATAGTCCTGCTCGGTGATCACGCCCCCCTTCGCCGTCGCCACGGTCGACGCGGACCGCGTTGACACCCCTCGCGTCGACGCGAAGGCCGTCGAGCACACTCCGGCAACCATCAGCACCGCGGCGAGCACCGCCACGACCGGAGTGACACGCCCCGGACGATGCTTGGACACTGATCCGCTTCTTCGCTGAATCTTCATCACTGTTACCGCTCCTTCCTACTCATTGTTGTCCTTCCATGGGACCAACGACATATGCCATGAACACTTCCCTATTAAGCTCTATATCTGTTCCACCCTTCAATCCATCTTCCTGGCGCGATCATGTCAACCCAACCGCGCGTCCACTAGTGACGGCTGGGTTGGCGTGTTGAAGATCTCACCCAGCACGACACACGCTGCACCGCGGGCCCACCTGGTATCGTCAAGTGGCTCCGGTGCGAAGATAATCTCCGCGTTGATGTCTGGAAACACTGATGATTCGATAGCCCTCATCATCGGATCAAAGCGCCAGTGTCCAGCCTCTACACCCTCACCACTTATGATAACTAAGCGGGGATTGATCACGGTCATGAGCGTGGCTATCCCACGACCGAGGTAATGACCGGCCTGCGACAGAACTTGGCGACTGAGCTCGTCACCGTGCTCAGCGGCAGCCGCCACCTGGGCGATCGTGAGCTCGCCCGTGTTCCCCACACGACCAAGAGATGTCTCTCTGCCTTCGTCGATAGCGGCATGTATGTCACGCAAGATCGCCCTGTCGGATGACCAGGCCTCCACACAGCCGACTCTGCCGCAGGAGCACACCGGTCCCGTGTCGCTCAGTTGGACATGGCCGAACTCGCCTGCCGCACCGTCTGTTCCGCGGTAGAGCTGGCCATTGACCACGACTCCCGAGCCGATCCCGGCACCCACCGCAACGGCAATGAAGGTGTCGACGCCGGCGCCACGCCCAAACCATTGTTCGGCGGCAGCCAGCGTGTTCGCGTCGTTCTCAAGGATGACCGGGTGCCCCAGTCTATCCGAGATGGGCCGCGCCAGAGGCACATTCTTCCAGTTGAACGTAGGCGACAAGCGGCACATCCCGGTGGTCGCGTCGACTGTTCCGTTGATGCCTATACCCACTCCGATCAAGCGGCCCACGTCAACTCCTGAGGAGGAGATGGCGGTCTCGATTGCCGCGCAGACAGCGTCTATGATGGAGCCTGGGTCACGCGGCAGAAGTGGCCGGTGCTTTTGCTCGGGCATAGCGGCGGCTGGTCCCACAAGAGGCGTCACCTGGGCGTACATCACTGTTGCGCTCAAGTCCGTTACCACAAGAGATATTGCGTGTCCCATGAGCTTGAGGCCGACGACATAGTTGGCCTTGTCGTTGAGCCGGACCAAGAAGGGGGGCCGTCCCCCGCTTGAAAGGCCCTGCCCAACATCTTGAACCAAGCCTCGGCTGGTGAGGTCGGCAACGATTGACGAGACAGTGGGACCGCTCAATCCGGTTGCCCTCGATAGGTCGGCCCGGGACATCACCGGGCACGTGCGCAGCACATTGACAACCAGGTTGCGGTTGATGTCCGCCATCAGCTGCCAGCTGCCTCGACGAGGCTGGCGGGTAGCTCGACTATCTTGGGAAGGATTCATAAGAAAGTTCCTTCAAAGACAAGTGGGTGAAGCCCAAGCGCGATCACGGTAACGGGAGTCGCCTGGCGTGTCAAGGCTCTGAACAGTTGAATAGCCACCAGGGAGGCGCCATGCCGACCGTGAGCTCGGAGAAGGTGGGCAAGGTCTAGCCCAACGGGCCGCAAGCGGTGTCCGACCTTGACTTGCAGGTGGCAGAGGGAGAGCTGATGGTCTTGGTCGGGCCGTCCGGCTTTGGCAAGACGACAGCCCTGCGAATGGTGGCGGGCCTGGAGGACATCACCTCTGGGACCCTGCGGATGGATGAGCGTGTGGTCAACGACCCGCCCCCGAGGGACCGCAACGTTGCCATGGTGTTCCAGAATTGCGCCCTGTACCCGCACATGACAGTGGCGCAGAACATCGGCTTCGCCCTGCGCTTGCGCAAACTTCCCAAACAGCAGATCAAGGCCCAGGTGCGTGAAACCGGCCAGCTGCTGGGCCTGAGTGACTATCTCAACAGCAAGCCCGGCCAACTTTCTGGCGGACACCGCCAGCGGGTGGCCATGGGCCGGGCCATAGTGCGCGAGCCGTCGGAGTTCCTGATGAACGAGCCGCTTTCCAACCTGGACGCCAAGATGCGGGTCCAGATACGAGCGGAGATCTCCCGTATCCAGCGGCGAGTGGGCGTCGCGACCCTCTACGTCACCCACGACCAGACCGAGGCGATGACGATGGGCGACACGGTGGCAGTGCTGCACATGGGCCGGCTTCAGCAGTGTGACTCCCCCCGGTCTCTTTACGCGCACCCAGACAACCCACTTGTCGCCGCCGTCAGCGGCTCGCCCGCCATGAACCTTTACGAAGCCGTCGTCTCCCCGAGGCCCACGAGGTCCGACAGGGCCACCAGGGCCTGGCCCTGTCGCAGACGCTCCGAGATGGCCGGCCGGTGCTGCGCGGCTACGGCGACCGCAAGGTCGTTGTCGGCATCCGCCCGGAGCACCTCTCCGCCAACTCCCAGGCGCCGGTGCCGGGGACGACCCTGACTGCCGACGTGGAGCTGATAGAAGCCCTCGGCAATGAGATGCAGGTGCACTTCCTCATCGACGCCACACGCGCCTGTTCAGAACTGGCTCGGGCCGCCACTGAAACCCATGAGCTGGGAGAGATCCTGAGCCTGCAGGCCGGTGGAGCGAAGGCCGAAGGGGTGGCCAGGGTCTCGCCTCGAAGTCAGCTGAAGGTGGGCTCACGTGCCGTCTTCGGCGTTGACACCGGGCGGCTCAACTTCTTTGACCCCGACAGCGGGTCGGCCATCTGGAGCTGACGGCCCCGGACCCACATGGCTCCGGGCCCAGCTGGCACCGATTGATCCGGTCAGGAGCGCTGGCGGCGGGCCAAGGCGGCGCCCCACCAGGTGAAGTCCGCGGCGGGTGACTAGGTGGCCGCCCTCGTGCCAGGTTGGTCGGTGGTACGAATCCGGCCGCCCAGCACCTCCACTTGCATCCCGAACACTTGGCCGACCAGCTTGAAGCCGGGAAGGTCGTGCCCCGTGCTGAGCAGCGAATGGTGAGAGGGCAGCCCTTCCATCAGGGCGTGCCCGTCGGGCACCCGGATTATCGCGCCATTGCGGCAGTCAGAGCCCGGGTAGCCCGCATAGCCCCTGAGCTCACCTTCCACGATGACGAGGCGCTCGAAAGTGGGGTCGAGCTTTGACAGCGTCAGGTCGCCCACCGGCAGCCGGGCGTCGATCGCCGTGGCGTCGTCGTCGACGATGGCGAGCACCTTCCGGCGTAGATTCCACTCCGTGGCGAAACTCTGCGGCACCACTCCCAGGTAGCCGCAGTGGGCCGCCAGGACGTAGTTCTCGGGATCGTCCACCCGAGGGAACTCCGGGATCCGCTCGTGCTTCAAGGCGGCCTGCCCCATCAGGAAGGGGTACAGGTTCGACATCATTATCGGGACGCGCAGCGAGCGGTGCACGATGAACTTGGTGAGCATCGAGACCGTGTCGCCCTCACAGCCCCAGATGAGGTCGCGCTCCTGGTAGAGAAGGTTCCAGGCGAGACACGGGGTCGTGTCCGAGAAGGCCGACTCGTTCAGGCAGTTGATCCCAGCGGCAACCGCCCCCTCCCCCTCATCGAGCTCGTCACGGACCGCCCTGTACAGCTTCACGGCATTGAGGGTGGCACGGTCGCTGACCTCAGCGAGAGGCACCGTGTCCCGAAGGCGGTCCCAGTCCTCTCGGGCCTGCGCGTCGGGGATCGCCTTGGCGTTGGCGCCGAGCTCTCTGAAGCTCCTCTTCTCGATCCTCAGCCCGAACTTTTCGCGGATCCGCTCACCACACTCGTCTTGCCACCAGTAGAAGCGATTGAAGATGCTCGGCTGGAAACCTCCCTCTCCAGGATTGTCCTGGTAGACCAGGAACCTGCCCCCTCGCAACTCCCGCTTGGCGGCCAGGGCACGACAGGCCGTGACCGCCCCGGCAAACGAGTAGGGCGCCAAGAGAGAGACCCCCTCAGCCTTCAGGTAGTTGATGATCTCCCAGTCCCACATCGCCATCGTCCCGAACTCGGATGTGAGCACCAGGATCGGCAGGCCGAGCTGGCGAAACTCCCCCGAACGACGGTAGGCCTCCCCCACCATCTGAGGGAAGACCACCGCGTCGACATCGGGCAACACCGCCCCTAACGGGAGCGGATCGGTCACCTCTGCTTCGTCTGCGAGCAGATCTCGTATCCGGCGGGTCTGGTCGACGAAGTCGGGATCGTCCGGCGAAAGGAGATACAACGGCGCGAGACGTGCTTTCATTTTCACCGTCCATTCAAGACCGACACGTTGTGAGGCTCCTGGGGGCCGGTCGGTATCGCACGGGTAGCCGCAACAGTATCCACGCCGGCGACACCCTGCTGCGCCAGGGACCCGGGGAACCCGGAGCCCAATTCGGCCGAAGCACCGGCATGCCGGCGGGGAAAGTGCCGGCTCCTCGGTGGGAGCACGCAATGGCCGAAGGTGGCTTCCAGTAGTTGTTTCTGCTTCAGTCCGTTTCTGGGAACCTTTCCAGCTTCGGCCGGTCACCGCGCCCGAAAAGGCGGGACCGCCGGGCGGTGGTGGCCAACAGCGCCTCGGTGCTGCTGACAGGTCATCCCTGTTTCCTTCCTGGCGCACTGTCGAGCTCACCATGGGTCACCTCCACCCGGCAGCCCGTTGAGGCCGCCTCGGTGACCGCCTCTGCCACTTGAGCGGCGCGCAGCCCGTCCAGGAACGTGGCTCCGCAGGGTTCCACTGCCGTACCGTTGGCGACAGCGTCGATGAAATGGGCGAGCATGTTCACATGCCCGTGCTCCCAGCCAAGCACGTGGCCCGACGGCCACCAGGGCCCCACCAGCGGATGGTCCGCCTCGCACACGATCACCTGTGAGAAACCGGCGGTCCTGCCCACGTCCCCGCGGTAGACCCGCAGCACGTTCGGTTCCTCCAGGCTCCAGGCAACACTGCCCTTGGAGCCGTTCAATTCCCAGGCCAGATGGTTGCGCCGGCCTGGGGAGACCAGTGATGCGTCGATGGTGGCGACCAGGCCGCCCTCCAGCCGGGCGACAATGGCGACCACGTCGTCCTGGTCCACAGGCCAGCCCTGGTAGAGGCGTTCGGGGGTGGTTACCGGACTCGATATCACTGCCTGCACCGAGATGAACTCCCCGCAGAGGAAGCGGGCCTGGTCCACGGCGTGGCAGCCGATGATCCCGAGCACCCCGGTAGAGCTGGGCAGCGGCGCCCCTGGGTCGGCGCGCCACTGTTGGGAGTATCGAAAGCGCGCCTGGTACAGCTCACCCAGCTCTCCGCCGTGGACCAGCTCCCAGGCCAGGCGCACAGCAGGGAAGAACCGGTAGTTGAAGCAGACCAGGTGCTTCACACCCGCGCGGGTGGCCGCCTCGTACAGTCGAGCAGCGTCGGCGGCGTTGGATGCCAGCGGCTTCTCGCAGACCACGTGCTTGCCCCGACCGATGGCGGCCAGGGTTGGCTCCACGTGAGCGCCATCCGCGGCGACGTTGTCGAACACGACCACGCGCTCGTCCTCCACCAGGTCGTGCCAGTCGGTCGTGTAGGAGGAATACCCGTAACGCGTTGCGGCCTCGGCGACCCCGGCCTGGGAGCGGCCGGAGATGGCCACAAGCTCCGGGCGAACCTCAGAGGGCCAGAAGATGTAGGGGATGGTGTGCAGGGCATTCGAGTGTGCCCTGCCCATGAACCCGTAGCCGAGCAAGCCGAAGCCAAGGGCTCGGCGCTCGTCCCGGGGCGCGGGAATCGTCGGCATCGGCCAGGTCCTTCAGGCGCTCGGCCCGCTGGGCAGCATGGAACCCCGGTAGTCCACGCTCCGGGTGACGCTCTCCTCCTCGGGCTGCGGCGCCCACCGTTTGCCGATGAGGTCCACCTGCAGGCTGGGGCAGACCTCGCCAAAGCAACGCCGGAAGCAACCGCGTTCGGTCCCCACTTTCATGTTGCGCCTCCTATTTGTCATTTTCGGGATTTGTCACAGCCTGGCCCCGTTGTGCCAGCGCGATGTCCGAGAGCCCGCTGACCACCTGCGCGGTCATCTCAAGGTCGAAAACCTCCTCCACCACGCACGTCCATCCGTGGACGAAGTAGCGCCAGCCGTCCTCAACGACGAGTCGCCGCTCGAGCTTCTGGCGCTCTGCCTGGTGCAGGAAGCCGAGCTCGCCCCGGTAGTTGAGCTCCCACACGAGGCCTCGCTCGGGAAAGGTGCCGTCGTCGGTGAGAGGGCTCCCGGGGGCGTCCTTGCCCATTCCCGTGCCGTTGACCACGAGAGAGCCAGGGGGCACCTGGCTGAGCAGGTGGTCGTTGTCTCGCAGGTTCGCGTTGTGGACGTAGTCGACCCTGACACCGGCCCCGAGGCGCTCGTGCATGGCACGCATCGACTCCAGGCGTGCCGAGCTCCGGTTCACCACGACGATCCGCTGCGGTCGGTCCTCGGGCGGCCGGGCCGTCATCAGGTGCAGGCTGATGGCAAGGTTGGACCCGCCCGCGCCGAACAGCAGCGCCTCGGCGCCCGTGGCGGCCCAGTAGCCCTTGGCGATGAACTCGTCGAGCGAACGGCCCGAGGAGATGGGGTCCTTGGCGTGGGCCCGAAACAGACCGTCCCGCTTCGAGAGGCAGGAGACCTCCCCGCAGAGCTCTGCGTAGGGGTCGATGAAGTCGAACATGTCCCGGCATGCACCGAACAGGTCGATCTTGTGGGTGGTGACCAGGCCGCCTAGCTCGGACGGTCCCGACTTGATCGCCTCTACGAGCTGGCGGTAACGCTCCGGCTCGGCGTGCAGCGGGAGGTCGTGGCCGGCCATAACCACCTCGCCCAGTCCGAGGTGCCTCGCCCAGGCCGGGAAGACCTGCATGATCGCCGACTTCGTGGTGGTAACCCCGACGAAGCTGAACCGTCTGGTCCCCGCCGAGACCGTGGTGGCGCTCAAGATGCCACCGCCGGTCGTAGTTCTTCTCCCATCACTAGGTGTCCTTCTCCCTGAGCTTGCGCAGCAGTTCGGAGGCGTTGTGGCTGATCTGGTCCCAGGCACGCGCCTGGCGGAGGGCTCTCGGGAGCAGTTCACCGCCGAGGCCCACGGCCACGGCTCCGGCATCGAGCCACTGCTTGGCCGTCGTGGGCGATATCCCACCCGTGGGGACCACCTGCAAACCGGGGAACGGCCCCAGCAGCGCCTGCAGGTGGGCGACCCCGACGCTGCAGGCCGGAAAGAGTTTCACCACCATGGCGCCGGTGCGCGTGGCCGCCGCGACCTCGGAGGGGGTCAGGACGCCGGGAACAGCGAGGAGCCCCGTGCCCAGCATCTCCTTGAGGAGCACCAAGTCGAGGTGAGGCGAGACCAGGAAATCGGCACCTGCCGCGACGGCGGCGGTCACGTGCGCGGAGGTGGTCACGGTCCCCGCGCCGAGCATCAGCTTGTGGCCAAGTCTTCTGCGGACTTCCACCATCGCCGCGTCAACGCCTGGAGTTGTGAAGGTCAGCTCGATCGCTTCCAACCCACCGGCAGCGAGTGCCTCGGCGATGGCGATCGCCTCCTCGCAGTCGTTGGCGCGCACTACCGCCATCACGCGGGTGGCCCGCAGGCGCTCAAGTGTGTCCGTGGCGGGGATCGTATTGGCGAAGGTGCTCATGACAAGGACCTCATGGCGTTCACGCAGACCTCCCGGGTGCTGCCACGGCGAACCTCGGGGACCTGCCCGAGAGCACGGCGAGCAGCTCGTCGACTGCCATCCGTCCCATCGCCCTGGTCGCCTCGGCCGTGTGCGGGCCGATGTGCGGCGTCACGAGCACGTCGTCCCGCCCGAGCAGTGGGTGACCCGTCCGCGGCGGCTCGTCCGCCAGCACGTCGAGCGCGGCCCCTCTCAACGGGCCTTGCTCAAGTGCCCAAAGCAGTGCGCTCTCGTCGATGAGCTCGCCGCGGGCCGTGTTCACCAGCACCGCCCCAGGCTTGAGGCCACCCAGGAAACGCTTGTCGATCATGCCCCGGGTCTCGCTGGTTAGCGGGACGTGCAGGGAGAGGAAGTCCGACTCGGCGGCGAGCGTGCCCAGGTCGGTGATGGTGGCTGCGTCGTCGGCGACGACGTTGGGATCGTGGGCCAGCACCCGCATGCCCAGCGCCGCCGCCTTCCCTGCCACCAGCGACCCGATCCGGCCCACGCCGATCAACCCGAGGACCCTGCCGGCAAGCTCGACGCCGCGCAGCGCTGGCCATTGACCGGCGCGTACCCGGTCGCGCCCGGTCATGAGCGGGCGCGCCAGCGCGAACAGGAGCCCGAGCGTGAGCTCGGCCACGGCGTTGGAGTTTGCTCCTGGGGTCGCCGTGACGATGACCCCGCTGCGGGCGGCTGCGTCCAGGTCGACCCTGTCGACGCCCACGCCGTACCTTGCGACCACCCGTAGCCGTGGGGCGCCCGCCAGTACCTGGGCACTCACCTCGTCGAGGCCGGCGAGCAACCCGTCGGCATCGGCGACGGCCCTCTCCAGCTCGCTTGCCGCAAGCGGGCCCGGCCGGTAGCGCACCTCGGCGACCGCTTGTTCGAGCTCGCTTCGTAAGTTCGCATCGTCCATGCCGAACGAACGCGGCGTCACGACGACGACGCATTCGTCCAGCGACCGTCCGACCTGCCGCGCGTGCGCTGCCCTGGTCACCGCAGTACCGGTGCATCCGTGCCGCGCCGCACCCGTTGGCTAAAGCCGCTCTCCTCGATCGCCCCGTAGTCGTGGCCTGCCTGTCCGGGGTAGACGGCGAAGAAGACGAAGGGCTCCTCACCGGTGTTCACGGTGCGGTGCGCCCAGCGGGGCGGGACATATGCCACGGTGCCCGCGCTCATCGGCATCGCCGAGGTACCCCCCTCCTCGGTCATGAGGAGCAGGTAACCCTGACCGCTGAGCCCCAGGTAGACCTCCGCCGTATCGCGAACGGCGTGGTAGTGGCCCTTGGTCATGAAGTACTCGTCACCGACCCTCCCCGGGTGGAGCACGGTGCTACAGCAGACGAGCTGCCCCGTCTCTTCCGGGACGTCGTACTGGAGCACCTCGTAGACAACAGGGTCGCCGTCCTTGACGAGCGCCTCCAGTGCCGCTCCGTCCGCGAAGGCCCCGCGGAGATCGGAAACATGGCGCTCGATGCGCGAGGTGTGGGGTTCCAGCGCCCCCGAACGGAACTCGAGCACCAGGGCGAACGGGTCCATGGGCTTTACGGTCACGGCTCAATCACCACCTTCAGGACCCGGCCCGAGCCGGCGAGCTCGAACGCCTCTTGCGCCGAGGTCAGGTCCAATCGGACGTCGATCAGGGGAGCTATGTCCACCCGGCCGCCGAGTATCAGCTCGAGCGCCTCTCGGCAGGACTCATTGGTGCTCGCCGTCGTTCCGGTGACGACAAGCTCCTTGTAGTGGATCAGGTTCGTGTCGAGCTCTACGCCGGGGCCGCCGCGAGGCAGCCCCGCGAACAGGTTGACACGACCGCAGGCGGCAGTGAGCTCCAGCGCCTGCCGCTGCGCATCTGGCACCGGGGCAGCCACTATCACCACGTCGGCACCGCTGCGGGCGCCGCTGTCCTCCAGGGCGGCCCGTAGCTCGTCGTGGTCGGCATCATGGGCGGAGGCGGCACCCCACTCGACGGCACGCCTGCGCCGCTCCGGGTTCGGTTCACAGACGACAACCGCCGACGCGCCGGCGAGCTTGGCCAGGGTCACGTGCAGGAGGCCCATGGGTCCGGCCCCGTAAACCAGCACGACGTCGCCCTCGGTTATGTGACAAGCCCGAGAGCCACGCAGAGCGCAAGCGAGGGGCTCCGCCAGAGCCACGACACCAGGGTCAGCGGTCCCAACCACCACCAGCACGTTGCCCTGGGCTACGAGCTCTCCGTGCAGCAGCAGGTACTCGGCGAAAGCCCCGTCCTCGGTGATCCCGACGGCACGGAGGTTCTCGCAGAGATTGACCTGCCCGCGACGACAGGCTCGGCAGTGCGCGCAGCCGTAGTTGGGCGCCACGAAGACCCTGTTGCCGAGCGCGGCGCTCACGCCTGCGCCGACCTCTACCACGGTCCCCGCAATCTCGTGACCGGGGATGCGCCCCGAGGCGTTGGCGTAGGCCCGGTGGGCCCCGGCGGCGATGCGCAGATCGGTCCCGCAGATCGAGCAGGCATCGACGTGGAGCAGGACCTCGCCCTTTCGTGCATGCGGTCGGCGCCGTTCCTCCAGCTCGAGCAGACCCGGGCCGCGATAGGCAAGCGCCTTCATCGAGCGACGCTCTCGCTGGCGACGAGCACTGGCCGACCCTCCAACCACGACCGATTGGACGCCAGCACCGCTGCGACAGCGGCACGCCCGTCTGCGGCGCCCACCTCCGGAACCGCTCCGGCCAGTGCCGTCTTGACGAAGCTGGCGAGCTCCCCGCGGTAGCCGGCTTCGAAACGCTGGGACCACGAGGCGTAGGTGGGCACCTCGCCGGCGCCCCTGGCACGGATCTTCAGCAGCGACGTGGCCTGGTTCTGGCCCACCACGAGAAGGCCTTCGGTCCCGAGCACCTCCACGCGGGCGTCGTAGCCGTAGTCCGCCGGGCAGGTCCCGTCGATGGTCCCCAGTGCTCCACTGGCAAAGCGGAGCGTCACCACCACGTTGTCGTAATAGTCCGGTGCAGTGACTCCTCGCTCGTCACCTTTGAAATTGGCCGTCTCGGCGTAAACCCGCTCGATCTCCGTGCCGGCGAGCCAGCGCACGCAGTCGAAGTCGTGGCTGTTCACCTCTGCGAGCATCCCGTTGGAGCGGTGCAGCTCGTGCGCCCACGGCGGAGGTAACCCCGGACCGCGGGTAAGGGACTTGACCAGCATGGGCCTGCCGATCTCACCTGCCTCGATCCTGGACTTGGCCTCCACGAACTCCGGTTGGAAGCGCCGCACGAAGCCGACTTGGAAGACGACTCCGGCCTCGTCGGCGGCGAGGCTCATCCCGTCACACTCCTCGAGAGTGAGGGCCATGGGCTTCTCGCAGAAGATGTGCTTCTCGGCACCGGCGGCCAGCACCGCCAGCTGGGCGTGAGTGAAGGTCGGGGTGGCGATCACGACACCGTCGAAGGCGGCCCCGGCCAGAGCCTGTTCCAGGTCGGTAAAGGCCGGGACCCCCAGCTCGTCGCCAACCTTGTTGCCAACTTCGGGATCGTCGTCGACGATGCAGGAGAGCTCAGCCGAAGAGATCGACTGGCTGGCGTTGACGGCGTGCACCCTCCCCGCCCGACCGGCGCCGATCACTGCGAGGCGAAACCGGGGTTTCAATGCTCGACCTCCTCGTGAGGCGAAACGAGCAGGTCTACGACGGCCCGGTAGTCGCGTTTCCGCTCAGAGTATGAAACCTGGAGCGACGGGTCGGGCTCGACTCGGTCACTCTCGCAAGTCGTGGCCAGCGCGGCCGCGGCGAGATCGTCCACGGCACCGACGGCGGCCGCGGCGACCAGGGCGCTCCCCCAGCAGCTGAAGCTCTCCCGGCGCAGGCGGACGTAGGGCACTCCCAAGACCGAGGCCTTGATCGTGTTCCAGAGAGTGTCGTGGCTGCCGCCGCCGATGACGCGCACCTCGCTGGGCTTCACATCGGGGAAGAGCTGCAGGACCCTCTCCAAGAAGCCGGCATACTCGAAGGCGACGCTCTCGAGCACCGAGCGCGTCAAGTCGGCGCGAGACTGGGAGAGGTCGAGGCCGACCCAGGCACCTCGCGCCTGGGGCGCCGCGGGCAAGATGCGCCCGCCCAAGTGCGGTACGAAGAACAGGCTCCCCTTATCGGCCGCGGCTTGAGCCGCCTCCTCGACGAGGAGCTCCAATGAGGCCGCACCGAGCACCTCTGGTAGCCAGCGGAGCAGATCGCCGCCGGCGAGATAGGCCAGTGAGACCCACTGACCCGCAATCGCGCCGCGCATCAGCACCAGGGTCCCGGTGCCGTCTGGACGAAAGGCCGCGGTCGAGACGCTCAGCACCGAAGCAGTGCCCGCCGTGTCGAGCACCTGACCCGGTTGCACGACCCCTGCACCGAGCACTCCCGCGGCGGTATCACCTATACCTGCGGCCACCGGCGTGCCCGCCAGTAGCCCACAGTCCCGGGCGGCTGTCGCGCTGAGACCGCCGACGCGTTCGTTGGGTGCCACGATACGGGGCATCCGGGCGAGTTCGATGCCGATCTCGTCGGCGAGCTCGCAGGACCAGGCACCGTTTGCAGCGTCGACGAGACCGCTGAAATGGAGGTGCGTTGAGTCGATGAAGGCTTTGTCGGCGGGGAGCGCGCAGAGCCTGCCGGCCAGGAACGCGCTGGGGACGACGAACTTTGCAACCGATGCATACGCATCAGGACGGGCACGGCGCCACCAGAGGATCTTGGGTGCATGGGCCACCATCGGCGGGCAGCCGGTCAACTCGAGCAGCCTCGCACCGAGGCGCGCGCTGATCTCCTCCACCTCCGGTCGGCAACGTGAGTCGAGCCAGGAGTCATACGGCGTGACGGCCCGCCCATCGGCTCCTATGCCGAGGATGCCGGCCATCTGTCCTGCCGTCGCGACGGCGGCCACATCGCCGGGCTGGCGACCGGACTGGGCTACACACGAGGCGATGGTCGCCGTCGCCGCCCGGTAGAAGTCCTCCGGCTCCTGGTTCACCTCGTCGGCGCCGCGCCGCTGGAGGGCAATCGGCGTGGACGACTCGGCCAGGCAGACCCCGCTGAGCTCGAACAGCGCCGCTTTGGCGCTCTGGGTGCCCACGTCGACCCCGATCACCACCGGCTCGCTCATGGCACCACCGCGTCCGTGGAGGAGCGCCACCTGTTCGAAGCGCGAGGCGCTGCCCACGGGGTTCGACAGCCCTACCTCAAAGGCGCTGCGGTCCCCACGATGGAACGCCACGAAGTAGTCGACCGGCCGCTGCCCGGTCGTGTAGCCGATGCTGTGCAGCACGAGCAGGGCGGCACCTCGTTTGATCCCGAGCAGGCGCGCCTCGCGCGCCCCGGCCACGGTGGCCTCGACGCGCCTGAGGCTGGAGACGATCGGAAGTTCGTAATCCTCTCTCAGGATCCTGTAGAGAGATGCGGCCCCGCTCAGATTTCGCCGGGTGAGCCCCGGCACGAGCAACCCGGGCAGGTAGGTCGTCACCAGCACGTGGGGCTCGCCGTCGAGAAGGCGCAGCCTCTCGATCTCCACCACCGGCTCGCCGGGCGAGAGGTTCAAGCTGCGGGCCACGGTTTCACTGGCAGGGGCCTCGCGCAATGTCAGGACCCGGCTCTCGACCTCCTGGCCCCGCAGGGCGGCGTCATCAGCCAGCCCGTGCAGCCCGCTGATGAGCCCTTCGGCAGTCTTGGGCGCCGAGACGAAGGTACCCCGACCGCGCTGGCGGTTGAGCAGGCCCTCGTAGCAGAGCTCGGTCAGCGCCTGGCGGACGACCCCGCGGCTGACGCCGAGCCGCTCACACATCTCGAGTTCGTCAGGTAGCTGGGTGCCCGGAGCCAGTTCACCGGAGAGTATGAGATTGGACAGCCACTGTTTGATCTGGTGGTAGAGCGGGATGGGACCGGAACGGTCGAGAACCGACCCGAGGCTGTCTATATGTAAGGACATCTCGACACTAATATGACATGCTGAAACGCAGATGCAAGTTCCTGCTGCCAGAGCCGTCCCTGAGCCTTCGGCGACGGCCCGCCCACCCCGGGCGACCGCGACCAAGGTCGTGCGCACGGTCCGGGGCGACATCAGCCCTTCCGACCTAGGGCCCACTGACGCGCACGAGCACCTCTTCCTGGTCACACCCATCCAGCCTGGTGACGAATTCTCAGATGTCGGACGTGCCATCGAAGAGGCGGGAACACTGGTCGCAGCCGGTGTCAAGGCGCTTGTCGACTGGACACCGATCGGCCTTGGCCGCGACCCCGAAGGCCTGCTCCGGGTCTCCGCGGCAACTGGCCTACACGTCGTGGCGGCCACAGGCGTGCACCGCGACGCCCACTACCCGGCTGACGACCCCTTGCGTGCGGCGACCGCTGAGTCATTGGCCGACCGGTTCGTGGCCGACCTCACCGGCGAGGGGGTCCGCTCAGGGATGGTCAAGGCGGGTGCCAGCTACCACCGTTTGCAGGCCTTCGAACAGAAGATATTCGCGGCCGCCGCCGAGGCCCACCATCGCACCGGTGCGCCCATCTGCGTCCACACAGAGCACGGAACGATGGGGCTTGGCATCGTCGAGCGCCTGAGCCACCTGGGTGTCCCCGCAACATCGGTGCTGCTGGCCCATCTCGACCGTAACCCAGACCCGGTCGAGCACGCCGAGACCGGAGCCACTGGGGCCTGGCTCCAACTGGACGGGCCTGGCCGCACCAAGTACTGGCCGGACTCGACCGTTCTTCAGCTGATCGCCGATCTCGCCGAGCATGGGCTGGCCGGCCAGATCCTGCTCGGCGGGGACACCGGCCGCAGCTCGATGATGCGCGCCTATGGCGGCGGGCCTGGTCTCGATTACCTCTTCGCCCGCTTCAAGCCGCGCCTCGAACGGGAGCTGGGCGAGGAGCTCTCCCGAACCATCTTCGTCGAGAACCCCGCTCGCGCCTTTGCATTCGAGCCGCTGCACGCCGCGGCCTCCTTTTCGCGGTCGTGAGCCTGCTCGAGCGCGACCAAGGTACCGGCGCGGTGCATCTCGAGTCCGTGCGCCACCAGCACACGGGCGTGGACCGCCCCGCGTACCGGCCAGGTCCGCGGGGCGGCGTCAAGCAGCTGTCTGGATCTCGGCGCCCGTCATCAGCCGCACCACCTGCTCCATGTTCGTCTCGGCAGTGCGTACCACTCCTGCGCGCCGTCCCGCCCTGAGGATCAGGATCCGGGTCGTGAGCTCGAAGACCTGGGGCATGTTGTGGCTGATGAGGACGACGCTCAAGCCGCGCCCGTTGATCGCTCGGATCAGCTCCTGCATCGCCTTCGACTCGCGCACCCCGAGCGCAGCGGTCGGCTCGTCCAGGATCACGATGTGCCGCCCGAACACCACCGCCCGACTGACTGCCACGGCCTGACGCTGACCTCCGGAAAGGGTCTCGACCTTCTGGCGCACTGAGCCGAGACCGATGTTCAGCGAATTCAGCTGCTCGCGCGCCTTTCGCTGCATGCTCCGCCGGTTGACGATCGGGACCAGCCGGCCGAAGCGGCCGCCGATCCGCTCCTCACGGCCGAGGAAGAGGTTCTCGGCAACGTCGAGCATCGGCACCACCGCCAGGTCCTGGTAGACGGTTTCGATACCCAGGGCCTGGGCGGCGACCGGGCTGGTCATGTGGACCCGTCGCCCATCGACGAGGACCTCACCGGCGTCAGGCTGCAGCACTCCAGAGAGGACCTTGATCAAAGTCGACTTTCCGGCGCCGTTGTCGCCGACCAGACCCAGCACCTCTCCGGGGAGCAGGTCGAGATCAACCTCACTCAAGGCCTGGACGTGACCGAAAGCCTTCGAGACGCCTCGTGCCTCCAGAACCGGCGATGCGGTGGCGACAGGCGCCAGCCCGTCGCCACCGCCCATAGACAAAGCCGTCAAGCCTTCCAACTCTTCAGCGGCCCAGTGGAACCCATTGGCCCTGGTGCCTTGAACGCTGGCTCGCCCCACGCCTTGGCCGCTTGCGCGAAGCCCTTCGACGTCGCGGCCCAGCGCGCCTGCCAGATCTTCCAGTCGGCCGGCACCACGTTGAACGACGGCTGCGGGATCGTCTCGTGCCACTTTCCACCGTTCAGCAGGGAGTAAAGGATGGTGGCCGACTCGTACCCCCAGCCCCAGTAGTCCTGCGTCCACACCGACTGCACGATGTCATCCTTCAGGTACGTCACCACCGATGCGAGCGGGTCGAAGGACTCGACCTTGATCTTGCCCTTGTCCTTGTCCAACAGCGGCGTGGCACCCACGTTGGAGAACAACGCCCAGCCTCCGACCATGATCAACCCGTTCAGGCCGGGGTACGACCGGATTGCGTCCTCCTCCATGGCGATCGCGGTCGGGGTGTCGTCATTGCAGTAGAGAGTGTTGACGACCGTGATGCCCTTGGACAATGTCGACGTGACGCCCTTGATGCGCTCGTTCAGGTTGAGGGCGGTCGGGGCGCCACTGATGATGGCGACAGTTCCTTTCCCGTGGAGCAGCTTGTTCATCTCGCGGCCCATGTTCTGCCCGACCGCGAAGCTGTTGACGCCGTAGAAGCAGAGGCGCTTGCTGGTCGGGGCGTCCGAGTCCCAGCACATCACACAGATCTTGCTCTTTATCGCCTTGTCGATGACCGGGACGTAGGCAATCGGGTCGTTGCAGCTGATCCCGATGGCGTCGACCTTGGAGGTCACCAGGCCCTCGAGCACGTTGATGTCGAGCTCGGTGTTGGTGGTGGACCCGGCGGTGAAGATCGGGGTCACGTCACCGAGTTCCTTGGCCCGCTCTTCGAGGCCGAGCTTGGCCAACGCGAACACCGGGTTGTCCAGCCCCTTGGGGACGATGGCGATCGTGTACTTTCTTGAGGGAACTAGTCCTCCGAACTCCTTCGACTTCCACAACTTGGACGTCGCCAGGACGCCAGTTGTGGCCCCTGTCAGCTTGAGGAACTGACGCCGTGTAGTACCTGTGCTGGTCTCGGAAGCGACCGGGTCAGTACTTTCGCTCATTCTGGATTTCTCTCCTTCTTGCTTGTCCTCGCATTGCCTACTTGTGGGTGTCTTATCCTCCTGTTCTCTTCTTCTAGGTGCCGACGCACCGTCAGTTCTGTTAACTCAAAGGATACCTCTTCTCAGCTACGTCGTAAACGTCGCCGCAGCTGGTCCACGCCGATGGCGGTCAGGATCACGCACCCAACGATCATCTCGGTCCAGTAGCCCGGCACCTGTGCCAGAGTGAGGCCGTCCGAGATCTCGCCGACCAAGGTGGCTCCCAGCAGCGTTCCGAACAGGGTGCCCTGGCCACCGAACAGGCTCACCCCTCCGATCACCGCCGCGGCAATGACGTTCAGCTCGTCGCCGAGACCCTGGCTGGGGTTGGCCGAACCCAAGAACGACATCAGCAGTATGCCGCCGACCGAGCCGAGGAGGCCGGCCAGGGCGTACGTGAACATCTTGACCCGCTTGACCCGGATACCCAGCAGCCGGCAGGCGTCCTCGTTACCGCCGACGGCGTAGATGTGACGGCCCAGCGGGGTGTACCGGAGGAAGAGCGTAAGGGCGATGCACAGCCCGATCATGACCACCACCGGGTTGGGGACACTGAGGATCGTCCCCTGCCCGAGACTGTCGAACGATTGGGGCGGGTAGAGCGTGAACCCCTGGCTGTAGGCCACCGCCGCCCCTCCGACCACGCTCAACATGCCCAGGGTGGCTATGAACGGCTGCATCCCCACCACGGTGACGAGAAAGCCGTTGACCAGACCCACCCCGATCCCCACACCGAGGCCGGCGAGGATCCCGAGGGCCGTGCCGTGCCCGTTGGCCATAATTGCCGCGGCCAGCAGTCCCGACAGGCTGATGTTCGACCCCACGGAGAGATCGATGCCCTTGGTCATGATGACCATCGCCCCCCCGAGGGCGCCGATGCCGACGTAGGAGAACTCCTGGGCGGTGGTGAGCAGGTTGCCGCTGGTCATGAAGCAATGGCACGGCGAGGTGCTATTGAAGAGCACTCCCAGAACGACGATGCCGACTAGAACGCCGATCCAGGGGACGGCCAGCAGTCCTGCTCCGCTCAGCCCGAGCACTCGGCGGAGCCAGGAGACCTGTCGGTCAGAAACGACATCCGGCTCGAGGGGGGCGTCCTCCGGCTCGAGGGCAACGTCCTCCGGCTCGCTCGCGGATCCGTTGGGCTTCGTCAGTCTCGCCACCTGGCCTCGCTTCACCTCTGGTACGACTGGGAGTAGCGGGAACTGAAACTACGTGCTGCGCTCTCCAACAGCAAGCAGGCTGGATGAGGCGCCGGCCGCGCGGCCGTGGCGAAGACGTCGCAAGGCTCGCCTGAGGCTCGAAATCTGCAACCGGTCTGCACGTTCAGCCCGAAACGGGACCCAGGACAGGAGGACCCCCCTCCCGGCTTGGTACCTGACAGCGCTCCCGAAGCGAACACCGCTGATCGTCCTCGCCAGACCCCAAGGGTCCAGGTCGACCCGACGCTCAGGGCGCGATCTGTGTCTTGATCCCCCTGCCGGCTCCCGAGCGCATGGCAGTCAGCGCATCGTTGTACTCCTCCAGCGGAAAAGGAGCCCCGAGGAGCGGCAAGACGTTCACTTGACCCGTTTCCATCAGCCGGACCGCCGTCCCGAAGCTGTTGAGAACTGCCATCGACCCCTTCACAGTGATCTCGTCGTTGAAGATCCGGAAGGGGGACAGACCGATCCTCGCCTTGACGTCAGCGACACCGAAGACGAGGAGGGTTCCACCGCGATCGACCGCATCGAAGGCCGCCTCGACGGCCTCTGGTAGACCGGTGGCGTCGACCGCCACCTCGAAGGGCGTGTCGAACTCTTCGGTCGAGGAGGCACAGGGGCCCAGTCCAAGCTCAGCGGCCACCTCCAGACGCGGGCCGAGGGGGTCGACGATCGCAACCTCCGAGGCACCCATGGCGGCAAGGAGCTGGCCGATCAGCAGACCCATGGTCCCTGCACCGACGACGAGCGTGCGCCGACCGAGAACCTCGCCGACCTGGCGGACGCCAAGGACAGCGCATGACAGCGGTTCGATCATCGCGGCTTGCTCGGCGCTGAGCGCGTCCGAAACGCAGTACGCGTTGGCGGCCCGGGCCTTGACGAATTGGGCGAAGGCGCCGGGGCCCGTCACACCGACCGCGCTGTAGCGGGTGCACAGGTTCGCTCGGCCCGAGCGGCAGAAGCGACAAGCGCCACAGTGGGTGTTGGGGTCGACCGCGATCCGCTGCCCCAGGGCAGGTTCCTCGACACCGTTTCCCCTGGCCACGACGACGCCGCTGAACTCATGGCCGGGCACGAGCGGGTAGGACGCCAGCGGAGACTCCCCATCGATGAGATGAAGATCTGTTCCACAGACCCCGCAAGCACCTACCTCGACTACTACCTCATCGGCACCGGGCCTCGGGTCCTCGAGCTCTCCGAGCTCGAGGACGCCCGGTTCAACGATGGTCAGTGCGCGCACAGTCCCGACTCATTCCTTCTCGCTGGACGGCATGAAAGGTCACTGTAACACTGGGCCACGCCGGATTACAGATATAGGGCGAGTCTGGACATCGTTTGATCGGAAGAAGGTGGGAGCGGCACTCCGAGCTATGATGCCGTTACAGCAGGGCTCACTCGCAGCACGCCACTTGAGGTCGATGCCCAAGTAATGGAGGTCGACACCTAGGTAATGTTGTCCTCCTAACCCGATGGCCCCGGATGGCTGATCCCATACACAACGATGAAAGGAGCCCGCAATGCAGGCTGTCGTAATCGAGTCGCCAGGTGACATGTCCATCGCCGAAATGGAGGATCCCACCCCTGGCCCTCAGGACATTGTGGTGGCAGTGCGTGCCTGTGGAATCTGCGGAACCGACATTCACTTGGCTGATGGCGAGTTCACCGCGGCACACTATCCCCTGGTTCCGGGTCACGAGTTCGCGGGCGAGGTGGTCGCTGTCGGTAGGGAAGTCTCAAGCCTCCGTCCCGGTGCGCTTGTCGCAGTGGACCCGTCGCTCTATTGCGGTCACTGCCGGCCCTGTCGCTCGGGTCATGGCAACCTTTGCGAGAACTGGAACGCTGTCGGTGTCACTGTCCCTGGGGGTGCCGCCGAGTTCGTCGCCGTGCCCGACCGGAATGCGCATCCTCTTCCCCCCGGTTTCGATATGTCGCTTGCTGCCCTCATCGAGCCGCTGTCGTGCGCGGTGCACGGCTACGACCTCATCAGGACCAAGCTCGCAGACCGCTTCCTCATCTACGGTGCCGGGACCATGGGCCTGATGCTCTTGTTGCTGGCAAGTCGTTCCGGGGCCATATCGGTCACTGTGGTAGAGCCGAACCCCGCACGACGCGAGAGGGCACTTTCGTTTGGTGCGACGACGGTGGCGGCGCGCGGAGACGAGCTCGACAGCCCCAGGGGCTATGACGTGGTGATAGACGCTACGGGCGTGATCGCGGCGATCGAGGACGGCATCGGCCGAGTGCGGCGTGGAGGGACCTTCCTCCAGTTCGGCGTCGCAGCGCCAGATGCGAGAGCGAGCATCTCGCCCTATCGGATCTACAACGACGAAGTCACCGTGGTCGGCACGATGGCGGTGCTCGAGAGTTACGACCGGGCCTGTGATCTGGCCATCGAGGTAGATCTCGGACTCCTGCGGCTTGTCAGTGACCAGTTGCCACTCGACGCGTACATCGACGCCCTTGGTCGTGCCCGGCGAGGCGAGGGTTACAAGATCCACGTGCGTCCGGGAACTCGCTAGGCCAGGACCAGAGCTGTCCTGCAGCTTCCCCACAGCGGCGGCCACCATGACCGCGATCGGTGGCCGCCGGCATCCCTACAGCGCCTCGAACCACGGTTCGAGGCGCTGGTAGGCCTCCACAAACAACGCATGCGCCCGGGCGTAACGGTCGTGCGCTTCGGGATCTGGCAGCTCCTCCTCCCGGACCTTGGAGAACCGCTTGGCTACCTCGAAGTTCTCGAAGAAGCCGACGCCGACGCCACCGACTATCGCCGCGCCTAACGAGGTCGCTTCGTCGACAAGGTCCCGTCGACGTACTGGCACACCCCAGGTGTCGGCGAGAATCCGGAGCACGTGTGAGGAGTTGGCGGCACCGCCAATTGCGTCGACATGATCGATTCGTGCGCCGTTCTCGGTAAAGGCCTGCAGGCAGCTGTACAGGTTGAAGGCCACCCCTTCGACAACGGCTCTCGCAAGATGTTCCGGGCCATGGCGCAACTCGAGGCCGGCGAACACTGCCCGTGCGCGAGGATTCCAGTAGGGCGAGCGTTCACCCAGCAGGTATGGCAGAAAATACAGCCCGTCCTCGCTTGCCCGGGCGCCGGCGGCGGCCTCTAGCAGACGTTCGTAGCGGCGGTCTTCTCCCGGCGCCAGGACGTCCATGATCCACTGCAGCGACGCACCGCCGGCCTGCATGGTGGCTGTCGGCGTGTAGCAGCCCGGAACCACGTGGTTGAACGTCATCGACCGCATCTTCGGATCATGCAGCGGCGCCTCGGCGGCGAGCGAGACCCAGGCGGAGGAACCGAGGTAGGCGTAGGCGCCGCAACCGGAGTCGACAATTCCCGCGCCCAAGCCAGCCATGGGCCCGTCACCTCCCCCCAGCACGACCGGTGTTCCCACTCGAAGCCCGGTGGCTGCGGCGGCCGCAGGGGTGACCGTACCCACGACGGTCGTCGAGGCTGCGATCTCCGGAAGCAGCGTCTTGGTGATGCAGGCAGCCTCCAGGAGCTCCTCGGACCAGGTGCCGCACAGCTGATCGAAGGCGTTGGTGCCGCTGGCGTCGGATGGATCGGTGACGAGGGCCCCGGTCAGACGGTGCACCATGAAGTCCTTGGCCAATACCACGTGAGCGGTCCGGGCGAACACCTCGGGCTCGTTGTCGCGCACCCACATGATCTTTTCCAAGGAATAAGTCGGGTTGAGCCGGTGGCCGGTGATCCTGTAGGCCCTGTCCATGCCTACGCGTTCGATGAGCTGATTCGTCTGCTCGGTCGAACGTGTGTCGGCCCAGATGATCGCCGGACGCACTGGTTGGCCCTTGTTGTCCAACAAGACGGCCCCCATCATCTGACCAGAGAAGCACACACCGGCGATCTTCTCCCTGGCGCGCGGGACAGACTCGATCAGACGGCACGTCGCCTCGCACAGGGCCTGCCACCATGACTCGGGATCCTGTTCGGCCATCCCTCTTGCGCCGAAATCGGTTCCGTAACGCGCGGTGTCCGCAGCAACGACGCGGCCGTCGGCGTCGACCAGTGTTGCCTTGTCCCCCGTGGTGCCGAGATCGTGCGAGATGATCATCGCCGGACTTCTTTCTGGTTGGATCGGCGGCTCATCCGGTCTATCACCACGGCTCGACCAACCGACTGGCTCGGCGATCAGCGCCACCCTCCACAATCTTCACGTGGCCCTTCGCACTGCACTGCTTGCGCTCTCGCGCAGTTGCGTCTCCTCACGCTGCAGTTTCGCCGTCCCTCCACCGAATTCAGCGTGTCATCTCCACTGAAGTCCCGGAGCAACTCGAGCTATGAACAGCCGCTCGTCGAACCGCAGCTCGGGCAG
The DNA here is from genome assembly GCA_963841155.1 of uncultured Acidimicrobiaceae bacterium. Lineage (GTDB taxonomy): Bacteria > Actinomycetota > Acidimicrobiia > Acidimicrobiales > Bog-793 > Fen-455. The sequence continues at coordinate 212,058 of CAWJBM010000005.1, forward strand.
GCGTAACACGAGCCGGCACGCTGCATGACATTGCCACAGGCGTAACAGAACGGAGCATCCCTGCTCTCCATCTGCTCCGCCGGCCGCAAATGTTCTTCCTCCCGCGGGCGACGAGCTGCTGCTGCGTCCCCCCCAGCGCCGAAGCGCTCTCGGTCCGTCCGCTCTGCATCTCCGTTGTCGACATCCTCGAGACCGGGCAGCGTCGGTTGGGTCCGCTCCCCCGTCGAGAGCACCCCGAGCTCGAGCCGCTCGTCAAAGCTCAGGTACTCGAGGGCCAGCCGCCTGAAGATGTAGTCGACAAGGCTCGAAGCCAACCGCAATTCCGGGTCGTCGGTTATCCCCGCCGGTTCGAAACGCATGTTGGTGTACTTGCGAACAAACGTCGACAGCGGCACGCCGTGCTGCAACCCGAGGCTGACGGCGATGGAGAAGGCGTCCATGACGCCCGACAAGGTCGAGCCCTGCTTGGAGACCTTCATGAAGACCTCACCGGGGCGGCCGTCCTCATACTCGCCCACAGTGACATAGCCCTCGCAGTCGGCTACCCGGAAGGCGAAGGTCTTGGAGCGACGCTTGCGAGGAAGCCGGGTCCGCGTCGTCGTGGCAGGTGCGATCACGTGTCTCTGCTGCAGTGCACCCTCGAGCTCCGCGATGCGTTCGAGCAGCGCAGCCTCATCAACGTGTCGCGCCGCCTCCCCAGCAGCCACAGTCAGGACATCCTCGCCGTCGGCCACGAGCGATGCCTCGGCTCCTGCCCGCTTCGTCGTCGCCACCGGCTGGGCGACCTTGCAGTTGTCTCGGTAGATGGCGATCGCCTTCAGTCCCATCCGCCAGGCATCGATGTGCATTTCCTCGACTTCCTCCACCGTGACCTGCTCGGGGATGTTGACAGTCTTGGAAATCGCGCCCGAGATGAAGGGCTGTGCCGCCGCCATCATCTTCACGTGGCCGAGATAGTGGATCGTGTTGTCACCCATCGAACAGGCGAACACCGGTAGATGGTCGGCCCGGAGATTCGGTGCCCCAACGATGGTCCTGTGCTCGTCGATGTGGGCGACGATCTGCTCAGCCTCGTCAGGGCTGTAACCAAGCCGCTTCAACGCTCGGGGAACGGTCTGGTTGACGATCGACATCGTTCCGCCGCCGACGAGCTTCTTCGTCTTCACGAGCCCGAGGTCGGGCTCGATCCCCGTCGTGTCGCAGTCCATCAGAAACGAAATCGTGCCCGTAGGTGCCAGCACCGTCGCTTGGGCATTGCGCACGCCGTGCACCTCGGCCATCTCGACTGCGGTGTCCCAGGCCTCTTGTGCCGCGCTGAGCAGCTCGGTCGGCACCTGCTCCTCGTCGATCTTGGCCACCTCGAGGCGGTGCATCCGCAGAACGTTCAGCATCGGGTCCGCGTTGTCGTGGAAGCCGGCGAACGGTCCCATCCTCGCTGCCGTGCGAGCCGAGGTCACGTACGCCGCGCCCGTCATCAGCGCTGTGATCGCTGCAGCGAAGGCGCGGCCCTCGTCCGAGTCGTACGGCACGCCCAGGGCCATGAGCAGCGCCCCGAGGTTCGAGTAACCGAGACCGAGCTCTCGGAATCGGCGCGTCGTGTCGCCGATCTTCGCCGTCGGATATTCCGCGTTGCCGACGAGGATCTCCTGAGCCGTGAACACGACGGCGACCGCGGCCTGGAAACCCGCGACGTCAAAGGTGTCGTCATCGTTCAGGAATCTCATGAGGTTGAGGCTGGCGAGGTTGCAGCTGCTGTTGTCGAGGTGAACATATTCCGAACAAGGGTTGCTTGCCGTGATCCGGCCCGTGTTGGGCGCGGTGTGCCACTTGTTGATGGTCGTGTCGAACTGCATCCCGGGATCGGCGCACTCCCACGCGGCTTCCGCGATCTGGCGAAACAACTTTCGCGCCTTGACAGTCTCGATGACATGGCCCGAAGTCCGGCCGATGAGATCCCAGTCGCCGTCGTCGAGCACCGCCCGCATGAACTCGTCGGTCACCCGGACCGAGTTGTTGGCGTTCTGGTACTGCAACGAGTGGCTGTCTCTCCCGTCCAGGTCCATATCGAACCCGGCCTGTGCCAGCGCACGCGCCTTGCGCTCCTCACGCGCCTTGCACCAGATGAACTCCTGGATATCGGGATGATCGATATCCAGGATCACCATCTTCGCGGCGCGACGGGTCTTGCCCCCGGACTTGATCGTCCCGGCGGAGGCGTCCGCCCCACGCATGAAGCTCACGGGCCCCGAGGCGGTCCCGCCTCCGTGGAGCAGCTCTCGAGAAGATCGGATGTTCGAAAGGTTGACTCCCGCGCCCGATCCACCCTTGAAGATGGTGCCCTCCTCGACGTACCAGTTCAGGATCGAGGACATCGAGTCCTCGACGGCGAGGATGAAGCAGGCTGCCGCTTGCTGCGGCACGCCCTCAACGCCGATGTTGAACCAGACCGGGGAGTTGAACGCCGCCTTCTGCTGCACGACGAGGTGCTTGAGCTCGTCGTTGAAAGTGGCCGCCTCGGCGGCATCGACGAAGTAGCCGTCCTTGAGGCCCCACGCTGTGATCGTGTCCACGACGCGGTCGACCACCTGGCGGAGCGAGGATTCCCGTCCCTCCATGCCGACGGTGCCCCGGAAGTACTTCTGGGCGAGGATGTTCGTCGCGTTCAGACTCCAAGTCGAAGGCACCTCCACGCCGACCTGCTCGAAGGCGACCGCCCCGGTCCGGTAGTCGGTGATGCGAGAGTCGCGCCGCTCCCAGACGACCTCGTCATAGGGATGCCGGGACTCCGTGGTGAAGTACCGGTGGATGCCGATTCCAAGGCGCTCTCCTGCAACGGCCATTGAATGGTTCCCTTCTTGGCGGAACTTGCCCGCCACACGAGATCCTTCACCTGGCACCCGCCAGATTCCCAGATACCACAATATCTTGTGGTGCAACCGAATCCAGCCACCAGATAGCTGGATAATTACAGCACCGTAGTTACGGCCGTGTCAACGGCCGGCGGCCGTTGTCATCCCTGCTCAACGGCCGCTCGCGAAGGTTCTCGTTTGCTTGCAACCGCAATCGCTGGCTCGGCCGCGCCCGGCCGGCGGACCGACTACCGTGCCGCCGTGGCTGTGGTGATTGCGATCGACGCGGGCACCTCAGGAGTGCGAGCGCTTGCTGTCGATGAGAACGGCCACGTCGTGGCCACTTCCCACCGGGAGCTCTCCCAGTACTTCCCCGCTCCCGGGCTCGTCGAGCACGACGCCGCCGAGATCTGGTCTCTAGTCGAGACAACCTTGGTGGAGCTGGGTTCGCAACTGGCCGAGCGTTCACTCGCCACGGCCGCGATCGGGATTGCCAACCAACGTGAGACCGCGGTGGCCTGGGACCGTTCGACGGGCCGGCCGTCCCATCGAGCCATCGTGTGGCAGGACCGCCGAACAGCGGCGCGATGTGTCGAGCTCGCCGAAGCCGGCCGTCTCCCGCTCGTACGCGAACGGACCGGGCTCGTGCTCGACCCGTACTTCTCGGGTACCAAGTGGGCGTGGATGCTGGAGCACGGAGGTGTCGAGCCCGGCGGCTCGCTCGCCCTCGGGACGGTGGACGACTGGATCTGTTGGAACCTGACCGGAGGTGCCGCATCGGGCACCCACGCAACGGATCCTTCCAACGCCAGCCGGACGCTTTGTTACGACATCGAACGGCGGGCCTGGTCGGCGGAATTGTGCGATGTCCTCCGTGTACCGCTCGGGGCGCTCGGTGAGATCCTCCCGTCTGCCTGGAGGTACGGCACGGTCGCGACCGGTGTCGCCGGTAGCTTGTTCACAGGTGTGCCGGTAAGCGGCATCGCCGGCGACCAGCAGGCGGCGCTCTTCGGGCACGGCTGCCACCTGCCCGGGGACACCAAGGTCACCTACGGCACCGGGAGCTTTGTCCTCATGAACCTCGGTGCACGGCTGCCTCCGCCGACAGAGGGACTGTTGACCACGGTCGCTTGGGACCTTGGCGAGCACGCCCCGAAGGGCTCAACCGACGGCTTCAACTACGCACTTGAAGGCTCGATCTTCTCCTCCGGCGCCACGATCCAGTGGCTGCGCGACGGTCTCAGGTTGGTCGACGACGTAGCCGAGGCCGCACCGCTCGCCTCCGAGATCGTCAGCAACGACGGCGTGTATTTCGTCCCTGCTTTCACCGGCCTCGGAAGTCCTTGGTGGGATGCCCAAGCGCGGGGCACCGTCGTGGGCTTGTCCAGGGGAACCGGGCGGGCGCATTTCGCCAGGGCGGCGATCGAGGCCATGGCCTACCAGTGCCGCGATGTCGTCGACGCGATGGGCCGCGCCGCGGGTCAGTCGTTGAGCCATCTCCGTGCCGACGGCGGAGCTTCCGCGATGGACCTGCTCTTGCAATTCCAGGCGGACCAGTGTGGTGTGCCGGTCGCCCGACCTCGCACCACAGAGGTCACCGGCCTGGGCGCCGCCATGCTCGCTGGGCTCGCCGAAGGCGTCTGGAGCTCGCTCGAGGAGTTGCGGGCCCTGACGACCGACGCCGAGGTCTTCGAGCCCGCGCCCAGCCGTGGCCGCGCGGACGCCGATCACGCCGGCTGGCGAGCGGCGCTCGAACGCTCGAGACGTTGGGAGCCGATCTCCCCGGGAACCGGGAAGTCCCAGAGCTTGTAGAGGCTTTGCGGCCGGAACAGTCCACAGACCGCGGTTCTGGCACCTGAACAGGCGCCAGCTCTCCCTCAATGTCGTCACCACCGGTGCCGATGGTTACTTAACAGATGTTGCACGTGAGGATCATGTGGGAGCCGGTGATCGATGGCGGAAGGCCAGCTCACCCAAGGGTGTAGAGCCTGGACCGGGTGGATCCCGGCCTTCGTCGCCATGCCCATGGCGCTTCTCATCGGGCTCGTTCTCCTCGACCCGTTCGTCTCGGTCAACGCCGGCGCTGCGACAGGACATCCTGCAGCTGTCGCTCACGTGGCCGCGGCCAATCCTGCCGGCGCGCGAAGCGTCGGAGCTCCTGACTGGTGGAAGGGCGGGACCTGCGATCCCGGCAACGCCCCGGGATCTCATCGGCTCGGTGCCTCCTGGCACGGTCTTGTCGCGTGCGGCCCCGGTCCGACCCAAGGCGGCAGCGATCACCTGGTGGACTTCTTCCCCGGCGCCTGGGGCGAGTTCGAATGGGAATGCGTCGAGCTGTCCATGCGCTGGATGTACCTCGCATGGGGCGTGAACCCCTACCCGGCCGACGGTTGGGACCTGGTTCGCAACTACGCCCTCGGCACCAACAAGGCCAAGTACAACCCCGACGGGCCCCAGCTCGTCGCCGTCAACAACGGCACGGTCGGAGCCGTCCCGCAACCCGGTGACGTCATATCGGTCGGCCGCACCCGGCGCGACAGCTTCGGGCACACGGCGGTCGTGACTGCGAACGCCGTAGACGCTCAAGGCAACGGGACAGTCACCCTGATTCAGCAGAACGGCGGCGCCGGCAACGACGGATGGGTCATCTACCCCGTCAACGACTGGGTCGTCGCGAATGGGGTCACCGGCTGGCTCCACAACCCCTCGTGGACGATTCAGTGGCCGCTGGTCGGGTTCTCCGGGCCAACCGGGTTCGAGTCACGGATCGTGGCGCCTGGCAACGGCTACGGGCTGGTCGCCGCCGGCGCGAGTTCCATCGCCGTGGCCGGCGGCACGGGTGTGATGGGAACCAATGGCGATGCGATCTACGGCTACGTCGGGCACGACGGCGACTTCTTCGCGAAACGGGGTTCGTCGACCACCTGGAGCCTCGTTGCGCACAACGCGAGCTCCATAGCCGTGGCCATGACCACCTCTGGAGCGCCGGTTTTGGCCTTTGTGAACACGTCCGGTGACTTCTACGCCGAGGAGGGCTCGCTCACCGGAGCCTTCACACTCGAGGCCAAGGGTGTCGCGTCGATCGCACTCGCCGGCGGCGGCGGCGCTGCTCCCCCGCTTCTCGGCTACATCCAGAGCCAGAACGGCGCCTTTCTCGTGAAGACGGGTCTGGCCGGCGGCCACTGGACGGTCGTTCAGGCCTCGGGCGCGAGCGCGATCGCTCTTGCCGAGGGGACCACCCCGCCGAGCGGGCTGATCGGATATCTGTCGAACAACGGGACGTTCTTCGCGGAGGAGGCATCGCCGCAAGCTCAGTGGACGAAGGAAGCGAGCAAGGTGACAGCCATCTCCCTGGCAGCGGTCGGGCCCTCCGGCGAGCCACTCCTCGGCTACCTGGCCGGAAGCAGCTTCTACGCCGCCGAGAGCCTGACGCCTGCGACCTGGGTCCAGGAGGCGACCGGGGTCGCCCAGATGGCGGTCGCATCCGGCACGGCGCCGGGCGCCTTGCCGGTCCTCGGTTATGTCACGACCGCCGGCGACCTCGAAGTGATGCAAGGTCAGCTCTCCAGGCCTTTCTCACGACTGGCCCGTGGCGTGTCGTCCCTCGCGCTATCGAGCGTCACCGATTCCTGACGACATCGGACCAGCCGATGGCGGTCAACAGGGGCGAAGGCCGAACGACGAGCTGGAGGCTCGGCCGGCGGGTCCGATCCTGCAGGCGCCGTGGTTGTAGTCCTCCTCGGGCGCCTTCGGCCCGGCACCCGAAAAGGCCCTCGTCTTGCCGTTCGAAGCCACACAGCAACCTTGGTGACCGGGCCAATGCTGTGCCAGGCTTGTGTCGCGATCAGCTAACCCGCGGTCGGGGAGTCGGTCTCAGGCGATGGTTCGCGAAGGTCGCGGGCTGCCGCACAACCGTGCCTGTCGGGCAATCCACAAACAGCAGGAGCCTGTGCGGATAGCCCAAAAGGAAGGAAAGCGGCGGCTACGACAGCCGAGCGCCTAGCCCTCGATTGGGCGGAACGAATCCAGAAACCGGGTCATCGGCTGCGTGTCCACCCTGGCAAAGGTTTCCAGGCGCTTCGGATTTCACCGGGGTGTGATCGTCGCGAGCAGGGCCTAGTTGGGTTTTCCCGCGTAGAGCAGTGGCTGAGTGGGGCAGGTCCCGATTGACACTAAAGCGTTGCCTGAGAACGGCGATGGCTTGCAAACTATGATTTCGCCGTGACCTCGCTTCGCGATCGACCCCCCGGCGCTATTGGCGATTGCTGGGAGTGGCTGGAGCGTCATCCCGGCTCATCAATTGGTCGCACCAAACTCCATCCGTTCCGACGCGATGGATCTGCTGTTGCTGCGCGTGCGAGGTGGCGAGCTAAGCGAGGACGCCGCGCTCGATCTCCACGAGCGGATCACGGAGGTGAGAATGCGGCTACTCGGGGACCGGGTCTCACGGCGCACGGCATGGCGGATCGCTCGCGATCACGACGTCGCGACAATGCACGAAGCCGAGTACCTCGCAGTCGCGAAGCTGCAAGCCGACGCGCTGATCGCCATCAATCCCAAGCTTGCGGCAATCGCAGCTGGCGTCGTGCCGCTTGCCGCGCTGACAGACGTACTTTCGGAAGTGTGCTACACGTGACGAGCCTCGCCTCGCCGCGGCGAGTCGGAGGGACGTGGAGTGACCGGACGGTCCGGATCGTCCGCCAGGCGCGACTGGCTGTCATCCTGCTCCTCGTTGCGGTGCTGTTGTCGCTCGCCGGATTTTGGATCGCGGGTGGGGGGCTGAGCTCTAACGCCTCGCCTGCGCCGGCTGTGACCGGCAAGGTGTCGGCGATTTACCCCGTCCAGCACTACTCCTGCTTCGCTACGGCGGAGGGGAGGAAGTGCGGCCAGCTGTTCAGCCAGGTGCCGCTGCACGTGGGCGAGACGGTGCGGATCTCGCAGATCACCATCGCCGGGCCAGACAATGGGGCACCAGCACCAGCATTCGTGGTCGTCAGGCCCCTCGGTAAGTAACGACTCAAGGGGTCACGGTGGCTGCCGGTGGTTCTCTCGGCTGGCCGTTGCACTCCCCCGCCGTTTCAGCGCCTCCAGGGCCGTCTAGGTGGCACTGTGCGAAGGCGTACCGGTGCTAGCCCAGCTTCAGTGCATTCCTGAGGTTCCTGACGGCCTGAGCTATCCGTTGCTCGTTCTCGATGAGAGCGAAACGGACATAACCCTCTCCCCCAGGCCCGAAGCCAACTCCGGGCGATGCAGCCACCTGAGCCTCGTTGATCAGGAACTTGCAGAACTCCACGCTGCCCATCCCTAGAAATGGCGTTGAAGGAATCTTCGCCCACACGAACATCGTGCCCTTGGGCTTGGGCACGTCCCAGCCGACGCGCGTCAGCCCCTCGCAGAGGGCATCGCGGCGCCCCTGGTAGATCTCTCTCACAAGCTTGGGGTAGTCCGGCGCCTCGTTCATGGCGACGATCGCCGCAATCTGGATCGGCTGGAACGTTCCATAGTCCAGGTAGCTCTTCAGCTTGGTGAGACCTTGGACCATCTCGGCATTGCCGACAAGGAAGGCCACTCGCCAGCCCGCCATCGAGAACGACTTGGTCAGCGTGTAAAGCTCAACGGCGACCTCTGACGCGCCCGGCACCTCGAGGATCGAAGGGGGCTGGAACCCGTCGAAGGCCGTGTCCGAGTAGGCGAAGTCGTGTACCAAGAGCACTCCGTGCTCGCGGGCGAACTCAACGAGCCTGGTCATGGTTGCGAGGTCGATGCACGCCGTTGTCGGGTTGTGCGGAAAAGAAAGGATGGCCACCCGGGGCTTGGGCCACGCCGACTCCCAAGCCTCGACCAGATTGGCGAAGAAGGCTTCGCCGGTGTCCGCCTCATCGTTGCCAAACCCCTCCAAGCGCACCATCCGGACATCCGCGCCGGTAAACAGTGGCGCGTACAGGTGGATCGGGTACGAGGGCGACGGAACCAGCGCCGTGTCGCCCGGCCCCACGACGACCCACATGAGGTGCGAGAGTCCCTCCTTGGCTCCGATGGTCGTCACAACCTCGCGGTCGGGGTCCAGCTCCACTGCGAACCGCCGTAGGTACAGATCCGCGATCGCCTGACGGAGCTTGGGGATCCCGCGGCTAGACGAGTAGCGGTGGTTTCGGGGGTTATGGACGGACTCGGCCAGCTTCTCGACCGCTACCTCCGGCGAAGGGATGTCAGGGTTCCCGAAGCCGAGGTCGATGACATCGCTACCGGCGCGGCGCGCCTGCAACTTCAGCTGGTCGATCTCGGCAAAGACGTACGGGGGAAGTCCTTGAATCCTGCGAAGCTCCATCACCCGACGTTAGCCCTCAATCTCTGCGGCCTTGCATCCCGGCTATGCACAAGGCTCGAGTGACAAGATCGATCGAACGCGGCCAGCCCCAGATCGCCCACGTGGCCCCAGCGTCGCGCAGGCCTGTCAGCTGATCAGCTGCGGGGCCGGCCTCGGCTGGAAACGAACCTGCCCAGGTCGTTGGCCCGCGTGCGGTCTCGGCCTGCAAACGGTCCAGCTCCACATCCCACAAGTTGACCGTTGCTCCGCCGGCGCGTGCGATCTCGAGTGTCGCCGGAGCGGTCGCTCCCACCCAGCATTCGATACCCCGGGCAGTGAGATCGCCGAGGATGGCGGCCAACGACTCCCGGCGATCCTCGAGCGCAGGCCACGCGATCCCGTAGGCCTGGTTCTCCGAGACGCTCTCTGCGTCCCCGATGCCGAGCGCCGCCACCAGACGGTGACCGGTCAGCTCGTGCAAGGTGACAAACGAGTCGGCCACCAGCCGGTCAGGCAGCAAGCCCACGCGTGCGACGAGCGATCCAATCCGGATGCGCCTTGTCACTGCTGCGACGGCGCCCAGCACTGGGTACATCGACAAGGCCGGCCGCCACCTCTGGCCGCCTCGCCAGAGGTGATCGAAGACGAAGACACCGTCGATCCCGGCCCCCTCCGCGGCACGTGCCACGCCGAGCGCCGCAGTGGCGCTCGGCTCGAACGTCGGGAGCGTGATGCCGACCTTCAAACCCTTAGCCCTCGCTGAGCCGGAGGCTCGGGAGGCTCACGGTGTCGACTCGACCCGCGCCTTCAGGTCCCGGATCGCAGCGTGGATGATGTTGCCCTCGGCCCTTCGTTTGATGAAGCCCGGCAATGGCACCCGCAGCTCGACGGTGAGCTGGTAGGTGACCTCGGTCCCGCCTTCGGGTGCGGACTTGAAGCGGTATATGCCGTCCAGACGGCTCGTGAGATCGCCGTCTCGCTGGACCCAGCGCAGCTCCGTTGGCGCCTGGGAGTAGTCGTAGACAAGGGTGTAACTCGTGCTGCGCCCGAAAGCGCCGGCACGAAACGAGACCAGGGAAGCTCGTCCCTGCTCATCGCGCTCGTGGACGTGAACTTCCTTCAGATCGGCGACCCACTCCGGATAACGCTCGATGTCGGCCACGACTTCGAAGCACCGCGTCGGGGATCCGTCGACGACCATCCGCTCAATGGTCTGCTCGGGCACACGTCCTCCTCTCTGCCCATGTGGACTCCAGCCTCGCACCTCCTCGGGCTGTCAGCCAGCATTGGCCGACCGCGGATGCAGACCCCCAGCCCCCACCGACAATCGGAAACACCAGCCGACGTCGTCACCCACCCGTCTCGACCAGGGCCTCGTGCAACTTCCGGGCCAGGTGGCCATAGTCGAATTCAGCGACGGCTCTCCGGCGAGCCTCGGCGCCCAGGCGCTCTCGGAGATCGGAATCGTCCAGCAACCTCGCCAAACCGGCCGCGACAACGGCTGGGTCGCCCGGCCGGTCGACGACGAGCCCGGTCTGGCCATCGACGACGGCCTCGTACGAGCCGCCGCTTCGCCCGGCAAGCTGGGCCACACCAGCTGCGGCAGCCTCGAGGAACACGATCCCGAAACCCTCCTGCTCGAGACCGAACCAGCGGTCACGGCAGCACATCGCCCAGATGTCGGCTGCGGCGTCGAGCATCGGCAGGTCGTCGTCGGCGACTCGACCGAGGAAGCGGACGGGCGCGCCACAACGCCTCGCCGCCAGTTGCAGCCGTCTGCGGTCCCGACCCGTGCCGCCGATTGCGAGGGTCAGGTCCGTTCGAGCCGCGCTCAGCCGCCCGACCGCCTCGATCAGCACGTCCATGCCTTTACGCGGAACGAGCCGGCTCACGCTCACGACGAGCCTGCCGTCGGTGGGCAGACCCAGGCGGCGCCGCACTGCCACCCGTTCGTCGAGCCCGAGCGGGTGGAAACGCTCGTGGTCGACGCCGGGAGGCACGACCGCCAACGGCGGCATGAGAGCCCCAGCAACGCGCGCCGCCTCCGCGGCAGGGTAAGCCCCCGCGGCAATTGCCAGTGACGCCCCGGACAGCACCGACCGCAGGAGCTGGCTGGAGACCGGCAGCCGCCCGGGAACAGCCACCTCGGCGCCGTGGAGCACGACGCCGTACGGCACCCGGAGCCACTTGCCGAGAAGGCCGAGCGGGAGTGCCGGATCCAGTAGCACCAGCCCGCCGCCTGGGACATGCGAGAGCCGTCGAACCGCTCGTGCTAACCCGGGCGTCGGCAAGAGGACCGGCGACCGCCAGCGCTCGATCCGGAAGGCCTGCCGCCGGTCGAACTCAGCGGCACCGCGGTGCTGGGTCGTGAGAACGGTCAGCTCATGAGGGGGCAGGCGGCGGAAGAGCTCGTACAGATACGACTGGATGCCACCGATCTTCGGGGGGAAATCATTGGTGACCAGGATGTAACCCATCAGCTGAACGGCTCAGGCGCCGTGGACCGGTGACCATGCAGCTCACCCGACGCGGCGACGAAAACGCAGCTCGGGTACCAGGCCCGCCCGTTGGAGCATACGGACGGCACGAGCTTCCGCGACGTCGACCACGATGCCAACGCCAGCAGGGGGACCAAGCAGGAAAGTGACCACGCAGTCCTCGCACGCCGAGGTCCCATTGAGCACACAGTCATCACAACTGATGGACACGCTCTCGGTCCGCATCGCTCCTCCTCCTGGTCCTCGTCGTGGGCAGCGCGGGCCAGTCGTCCACTTCGGGAGGCGCCCGGCCGGTCAAGGACCACAGGAGAGATGATGCCGCAAGGATGTATCAGGCTCGTCAGGCTATCGGCGATCGCCGACCGATTCCGGCTACGGTCGCCCCATGGTCTCTGACCGGCTTCGCGCTATCTGGGAGCTCCAAATGCCCGAAGCCCGCGAGAGCGCGGGTCTGCACGAGTTCGACGGCCAGGTCCAGGACTTTTCGCCGGCAGGAGTCGCGGCGCTGCTCACACGGCTCGGGCGCGGCGTGCCCGAGCCAGATGCACACGACGAGGCACAGCTGTCCGCGCTGGAGGCGGAGCGCGCGCCACGTTCTCAGTGGCCGAGCTCCACAGGTGGAACCCGCTCGTCCACCTGGCGAATCTCGACCTCGCATGCTACGACCGCGAGTACGCGTCTGCCAACGAACGCGCTACAGCCAAGGCAGCTCATCTAGGCGGGTGGCCGGACGCCATCGACGGCGCAATCGAGTCGCTCGATTCGATGAGCGCGCCTGTGGCAGTTGCCCTTCTGCCCGCGACCCGCGGCCTCGGCGCAGGCCTCGAGGCTGTGGCCGCCGATTCTGCGACGCTCGACCATGGCCGGGCCTGCCTCCAAAGGCTGGTCGCTCATCTGGAGCTTGCGGCGGCGACCGGTTCGCCCGACACGAGCCTCGGCCCGCAAAAGCTCGCCCCGCTGGTCGGCGATCCCGAGGCGATGACCGTGGACCTCGGCCGGCTCGAGGAGGTCGCGGACGCGGAGAGGGCCCGCATCGAAGAGCGCCTGGTTGACGATTGCCATCGCCTTCGACCAGGTCTGTCTCCCGCCGAAGTGGTCAGGGAGTTGCTGAGCGACCATCCCGACGACGAGGGCATCTATGCCGCCGCCCGCCTCCTCGTCGAGGAGTTGGGCACGTTCACGACCGAGCGCGGCCTTCTGCCCGAGCTCGGAGGCACCTGCCTTGTCGGCCCGGCCCCGCCATCGAGGCGGTACGCCGCCGCGATGATGTCGTGGACTGGCGCCTACGAGGCCGAAGCGCCTGCGTGGTTCCACATGAACCCGCCTGATCCTGCCTGGGACGACGAGACCAAGGACCGATGGCGGTCCCTCTTCAGCGCCACTACTCTGCCCGCGATCACCGCGCACGAGGTGACGCCTGGTCACTTCGCCCACGGACGGATGATCCGACTAACGGCCCGTGGGGACGTCCGCCGATCGCTGGCTTCCCCTGCGTTCGTCGAGGGCTGGGCGCACTACGTTGAGGAACTGTTGGTGGAGGAGGGCTTTCGGCAGGGTGACCCGCGCTTTGCGATCGGAGTCTGGATCGAGGCTCTCGTGCGGGTGACACGTCTCGCTTCGGCGCTGGGGATCCATGGCGGGTCCATGACGGTGCAGGACGCTGCGGCGCGCTTTCGCGAAGATGCCTTCCTGGAGGGACCTGCGGCTCAGTCCGAGGCGAACCGAGCCACGTTCGACCCGACCTATGGCCGCTACACCTGGGGCAAGCTCGAGATCCGGGCTCTTCGCGACGAGGCGATCGCCCGCTGGGGCCCGCGCTTTAGCCTCCGGCGGTTTCACGAGGCCCTGCTCGGGCTCGGCGCACCGGTGCTCGGGACCCTGGGCGACGCGTTCGAACCGGTTTGAGCCAGCTGCCTGTCACCCGCGGCTGCTTGGGTTCGTTTCCCGCCTCGCGCCGACTACCACCGGTGAATCTCGTGCCCGCCTACCACACCGCCGATGCTGAGTACCTCCACGAGGCGAACGACATGTTTCACGGTGTCGAGGCGGTAGATGACGAGCGCCGTCTCAACTCTTGATGCCAAGCGCCGAGCCAGGAAACCGCAAAGCTCGACGCCAGCACCTACGGGGTCGTCGAGCAACTCGCCGAAAATGAAACGCCGGGCGGCATCCGCGATGTGGGACTGGAGGTCGTCGAGCGCCTTGCGCACCGGCTCGCTCCCGGCCAGGCCCCACCGGTCACAGCCACCCGATCGCGCGCTCGCCCCGAGCGTCACGCCACCCATCACCGCGCGCGCCACGTAACGGGCATCGGGGTCGAGCGCCGCCAGCTCCTCGCCCATGTAGAGATTCCCGCTTTGGAGCGCGGCCTCGGCCTCGAGGATGCGACGCACCGCCTTCGGCTCCGACAAGAGGTCAATCGTGTACTCGAGGCCTTCCAATTCGCGGACCGGCATGATGACGGCGGCTGGCACGCCCCCTCGCTCAATGAGAACCCGGTCCCGTGTGGCAAGCACTTGGTCGACCACTGCTTCGACGCTGTCGCCCTTGCCCGCGAGCACTGCCATCTGCCAAGCGTACCGCTCAACGCCTGACTTCTGCGAAGGCTGGGCCAATGAAATCTGACGCTTTCGCGGCACCAGGGCTCATGGCCGCCACCAGCGACGGCATCGAGACGCCGGCCTGTCGCCTCACGAAGTTGGTGGCCGCGGCAAACGAGCGGGCGCGGCCAACCCCGTTTGCAACAGGCGCGCGGCCAATGAGCGGAGAGCCAGGCCACGGTGCGAAAGTTGGTGTTTCTCGGCCGGGCCCATCTCCGCAAAGGTGCGCCCGCCCCCGCCCTCTGGCGCGAATACCGGGTCGTAACCAAAGCCCCGTTCCCCGCGCGGTACCTGCACGATCTCCCCCTCGACGACGCCCTCGCCGACGATCTCCACGCCGTCGGGGAAGCGACAGACTACGACGGTGCGAAACTTCGCGCGCCGGTCAGTCTCGCCCTCGAGCGCGGCCAGCAGCTTGGCGACATTGTCGGCATAGGTGGCTGCCTCGCCGGCGAAGCGAGCCGCTCTCGCACCCGGCGCCCCCCCTAGCGCCGCCACCTCGAGTCCGGTGTCATCGGCGACGGCGGCCTCGCCGGTCGCTGCGACGAGCGCGACGGCCTTGAGACGGGCGTTGTCCTCGAGGGACTCCCCCGTCTCCTCGACCGCGCCGACGAGTTGCGGACGAGCGACGAGCTCCACCAGATCACCGAGCTCCTCTTCCAGAATGGCCGCTAGCTCCACGGCCTTTTCGGGATTCGCAGTGGCAAGCACCAACCGCATCCTGACTCGGCCCCTCCTCGCGTCGCTCTGCTGAGGCGTCAGGCCGTGACGGCCCGGCTGCGGTCCGGTGGTGGCGTCGTCAGCACCTCGGACTGAACCTGAAGGATCTGGCCGATGCCCAGCTCGGCAAGGGCGAGCATCTCATCGAGCTCGGTGCGGGCGAACGGCAGCCCCTCGGCCGTCCCCTGCACCTCGACGAAGCGCCCCGAGGACGTCATCACGACGTTGAAGTCGACTTCGGCAGCAGAGTCTTCGGCGTAGTCGAGGTCGAGCATGCAGACCGCTTCGACTATGCCTACCGAGACCGCGGCGCACGCCTCACGTACGGGATGGCGGGCGACCGCCCCCGAGAAGCACAGCCGCGAGCAAGCGTCGTGAAGCGCGACGTACGCACCCGATATCGCGGCCGTCCGCGTCCCCCCGTCTGCCTGCAGTACGTCACAGTCGATCAGGATCTGGCGCTCGCCGAGCGTCTCGAGGTCGATGATGCTGCGCAAGGCCCGGCCGATCAGTCGCTGGATCTCCTGCGTCCGTCCGGACTGGCGCCCTCTTGTCGCCTCTCGGCTCACGCGCTCGGGCGACGATCCCGGGAGCAGGGAGTACTCCGCTGTCACCCAGCCCCGGCCGGTCCCGCGCATCCATCTCGGGACGTCCTCGTCGACCGAGGCCGTGCACAGGACCTTCGTGCGACCGGAGACGGCGAGCACCGAACCCGCGGCGAACTCGGTGAAGTCCCTGACGAAGAAACCCGGGCGCAGCTCGTCGAGGGCGCGCCCGTCGTGGCGTGCGAGGTCGAGGCGATCAGGTGGTGAGTCGGTCACCCCGGCAGGGTACCCGGCCCGGAGCCAGCGGCGCGTCAGAAATAGACGGTCCGCCGCGCCCGTTCGACGACCTCATCGAGCCCTCCGGTCCAAGCCCCCGTCGAAAGGTACTTCCATCCTCCGTCACTGCACATGAACACGATGGTCCCCTGCTCGATCGCATTGGCGCACTTGATGGCGCCGGCGAGTGCCGCTCCGGACGAGATTCCGGCGAAAACGCCGAGATCCGCGAGCCGCCGCGTCCACTCGATCGAGTCCCGTGGCCCGACGACGGTCTTGCGGTCGAGCAAGCCCTCGCCGCCCCCCTCGAGAAAGATCGGCGGGATGTAGCCCGCGTCGAGGTTGCGCAGACCTTCGACTGTCTCCCCCGCCGGCGGCTCGACGGCCCACACCTGCACCTGCGGGTTGGCCTCCTTCAAGAAACGCCCCACGCCGAGCAGCGTTCCACTCGTGCCGAGCCCGGCGACAAAGTGTGTGATCTCCGGGCAGTCTCGCCAGATCTCCGGTCCGGTGCCCTCGTAGTGCGCCCTGGGATTGGCAGGGTTGCCGTACTGGTAGAGGAACGTCCACTCAGGGTGCGCCGAGGCGAGCTCCTGGGCCACGCGGACTGCGCCGTTCGACCCTTCGTTCGCCGGCGAGTCGATGATCTCGGCATGCCAGACCTCGAGCAGCTGGCGCCGCTCGATCGAGACGTTGCGCGGCAGGACGGTCTTCAGTCTGTATCCCCTCATACGGCACACGATCGCCATGCCGATCCCGGTGTTGCCCGAAGATGCCTCGATCAGCGTTGCGCCCGGAGTCAGAAGCCCCCTGCGCTCGGCGTCCTCGATCATCGAGAGCGCGATCCGGTCCTTCACCGAGCCACCGGGATTCTGGCCCTCGAGCTTGGCAAGAATCCGCACGGCGGGCTTGGGGCTCAGCGCGGAGACCTCGACGAGCGGCGTGTTGCCGATCAGGTCGAGAACGCTTCGGAGGACGGGCACGGCTCGCTCGGCTCGGGACGCGACCTATTCATCGCCGCCCGCGACAGCGGGCAGGATCGAGATCGTGTCGCCCGCGTGCACCTCGGTGTCGAGCTTGTCCATGTAACGGACGTCGTCGTCGTTCAGATAGACGTTGACGAACTTGTGGAGCTCGCCGTCCGCGGTCACAAGCTGGCCCGCCATCCCCGGATACTCACCTTGTAGAGCTTCGAGGATCTCACCGATGGTCGCTCCCTCGACGCTGACCGACCTCTGTCCGCCGGCATGCTGGCGGAGCAGGTTCGGCAAATTCACATCGGGCACGTGCGCCTCCGGAAAGTTGACTGATTCAGTCAGATTATAACGGGACCTCGATCGATTCCTCCTCGATGTGGCCGTCGACTATTCGGTACGAACGTACCGAGGCCACTTCGAGGCGCAGCGACACGACCACGTAGTGCCAAGAAGGGTCAGGCGCCTGAGCCACGTCCGTCGGCGACGGGTACGCATCGGTGTGGGTGTGCGAGTGGAAGACGCCGATCACGGCCAGCCCGTCGGCCTCGGCCGCCCGGTCGATTCGGAGATGCTCGCCTGGGTCGACGGTGTAGACCTGCGCCGATGCCGCCAGGTTCGCGGTGGGGCGCACTGCGACCACGGTGCTCGTGGCCGGGTCCCCGGTGAGGAGCCCACAACCTTCCTCCGGGTAGGTACCCAGGCAGTGAGAAATCATCTCGTCCAGGTGACTTGACCTCAGGTGCAGGCCTGGGGCCACAGGTGCCGGCGTCGCCGGGTCCGGTCTGGAATCGCTCATCAGGCCCGCACGGTAGCGTTTCCGGCGATGGTCACGAGAAAGCCCACCGAGGCCCGGCGCGTCGCGGGCAAGCCAAGGGCGTCAGATGACCCGCACGAACCGGTGATCCGCAACGTGGCGCGCAACCGGCGCGCCCGGCACGACTACGACATCCTCGAAGTCTTTGAGTGCGGTATCGCTCTCAAGGGCGCCGAGGTCAAGTCCCTCCGACTGGGCCAAGCGTCACTGCAGGACGCGTACGCCAGGATCGACGACGGTGAGCTGTGGCTCCTCGGAGCGCACTTGGCGCCGTACGAGTACGCGTCCGGATTCGGTCGTTTCGAACCGGTCAGGGCTCGCAAGCTGTTGCTGCACCGCCAACAGATCGATGAGCTCTCGGGCAAGGTCGCCCAGAAGGCACTCACGCTCGTGCCGCTCAGCATCTATTTCAAAGATGGCCTCGCCAAGGTCGAGCTCGCGCTCGCCCGAGGCCGTCGGCTCTACGACAAGCGACACGCCATCGCCGAGCGTGACGCGACCCGGGAGGCCCAACGCGTGATTCGCGATCACCAGCGCCGGCGCTGAGGTCACGGCCGAGGCGGTATCCTCCTGTCAGGACAAACATCACCAAGGGGGTGACAGGCTTCGACTTCGGTCGTCAAGTTGGGAGAAGCGAGCCGTGGTCTCCGGAACCACGTTAAAGAGCCGGAAAACTAAACAAACGCCGAGCCTCAGCTCGCGCTTGCTGCCTAACTAGCAGCAACGTCTGCCCGGTCCTAGCCCTGCGGACCGGCCCCAGGCGTCATCTTGCAGGGCTCACCTGAACGGCGCTGCCGGCGAGCAGTCAGGGACACCTAAGTCGGCTGGGGTCCCGCACCGGTGCCGGTGGCGTGGCGGGACCCGAGACACCACCGCCGGATGCGCTCGGAGAAGTCCCATCAAGATGCCGGGGGACGCGGGTTCGACTCCCGCCACCTCCACCCGATTTTCATGACAAAAGTGCTGGTAGGAGCCATCTTTTGGGGGGCTCCTATTCGCGTCAGGACACGCTCAGGACACACCAGGACACGCAAGCATCGGCGCTTGGGGGCGAACGGCGGTCCAGGATGGTCACTGGGCGTGAGCAACCGTCGGCACATCACGAACCATTCAACCGCGCGCCTCTGCCACGGAAGGTGCCCGGCGCCGTGCGGTCGAAGCCCTTCTGGGCTCCACCAGGCCCGCCGATCCGCGGGTACCGGCAAATGGGTGCAGCGGACTGCGGCAGCCGAACCGTCGAGCGGCGCGGATGGATCGCTTGCTCTTGGTGTCGTTCGTTACGCCGATCTGCGTTCAGCCCGACCGGTTTCCGAGGCTGTTGTAGCTGCACCTCCGCGCAGATCGGTGCGGGAGTAGACCAAGGAATCTACTGTGCTGTAGACTCCATCTCTATGAGCACGACGATCAGAGTCAGCGAGCGCACAAGGGACCGGTTCGCGAAGCTTGCGGATACTACGGGTCGGCCCATGACCCAACTCCTCGACGAGGCCGCCGACGCTCTCGAGCGCCAAGTCTTCTTCGGCCAGTTCTCAGCCCGCTATGACGAACTTCGCACTGACCCAGTCGCATGGGCTGAAGTCGAGCGCGAGCGCGCGCTCGAGAGCGGCGCATTGCGCGACACCTCCGCCTAAAGTGCGTCGAGGAGAGGTCTGGCTCGTCGACTTCGGCGACCCAGTCGGGAGGGAGCAGGCCGGTCTGCGCCCGGTTGTTGTCATATCCGCGGACCCGCTGAACGCGAGTCGCGCCGGCGTGGTCATCGTCGTGCCGGTCACGACAAGTCGACGTGCACTCCCGTCACATGTCGAGATCGACACGGTGGCGTCGGGGCTCGACGCCGTGAGTTATGCGAAATGCGAGGACGTGAAATCTGTCTCAGAAGTCCGTTTCGTCGCGCGCCTGGGAATTGTCGACACCGAGATCGGGTTTCAAATCGGACGCATTCTGAAACTCCTGCTCGACCTCTGACGATCTTGAGATCCGGCGAAGAGGAACTCCCGCACCGTCGATATGGCGCGGCGCGGAGCCAACCGGGCATGCCTCAGCGTGGTTCGCGCGTATGCCCCCTCCGAGCTCCCCCGCACTGTCGACCCCTATGCCCGGGCTGCCATCACGGCACCGACGGGCTGGAACGGGCTCGGGCATGGCGCCATCCTGGCCGGCGGCTCCCCGGACCCCACGGTAAACGGCCTGCCGGCTGGGCCAGCAAACCCAACCGGGTCACCCTCCCGGATCCCGGCCTCCCACGCTCTCTTCCACTCTCCTACCGACTGGGATGTATCACGTTCGGACCGTGAAGCTGCGGGCAACTGTTGGTGCGGCGCTGTAGGTGGCGTTGCCCGCCTGGTTGGCCTGGACGGTGCAGGTCCCGGTGCGGACCAAGGTGATGGTCGCCCCGTGGGTGCCGCCCGAGGCGCACACCAAGGGCGTGGTCGTGGTGAAGCTCACCGCCAGCCCCGAGGTGGCCGTGGCGCTGACGGTGACCGGCGACTGCGCCAGGGTCTTGTTGGCCAGCGCCCCGAAGCTGATCGTCTGGGAGGCCTTGGAGACCGTGAAGCTGCGGGTAGCTGTTGGTGCGGCGCTGTAGGTGGCGTTGCCCGCCTGGTTGGCCTGGACGGTGCAGGTCCCGGTGCGGACCAAGGTGATGGTCGCCCCGTGGGTGCCGCCCGAGGCGCACACCAAGGGCGTGGTCGTGGTGAAGCTCACCGCCAGCCCCGAGGTGGCCGTGGCGCTGACGGTGACCGGCGACTGCGCCAGGGTCTTGTTGGCCAGCGCCCCGAAGCTGATCGTCTGGGAGGCCTTGGAGACCGTGAAGCTGTGGGCAACTGTTGGTGCGGCGCTGTAGGTGGCGTTGCCCGCCTGGTTGGCCTGGACGGTGCAGGTCCCGGTGCGGACCAAGGTGATGCTCGCCCCGTGGGTGCCACCCGAGGCGCACACCAAGGGCGTGGTCGTGGTGAAGCTCACCGCCAGCCCCGAGGTGGCCGTGGCGCTGACGGTGACCGGCGACTGCGCCAGGGTCTTGTTGGCCAGCGCCCCGAAGCTGATCGTCTGGGAGGCCTTGGAGACCGTGATCTTCTGCTGCTTCTGGGACGCCGCGACGTAGTCGGCGTTGCCCGCCTGGTTGGCCTGGACGCTGCAGGTCCCGGTGCCGACCAAGGTGATGCTCGCCCCGTGGGTGCCACCCGAGGCGCACACCAAGGGCGTGGTCGTGGTGAAGCTCACCGCCAGCCCCGAGGTGGCCGTGGCGCTGACGGTGACCGGCGACTGCGCCAGGGTCTTGTTGGCCAGCGCCCCGAAGCTGATCGTCTGGGAGGCCTTGGAGACCGTGAAGCTGTGGGCAACTGTTGGTGCGGCGCTGTAGGTGGCGTTGCCCGCCTGGTTGGCCTGGACGCTGCAGGACATTCCGGCTTCGGCCACTGCGGCCGAGAGCGAAGATGACCAGGATCAGGCCCAGAGTCGCCACGACCTCGGACAGGAAATGGGCGCCAGAGGCACGGTCGTGGTTCGAGCTGCTGACAGCCGCCTTGGAGAACATCAGGTTGGCGACGACAGCACCGCCGATGCAAGCGGCAACCTGAGCGGGCAAGTCAGCGGCGGCCAAGCCCCAGGACAGTCACCGAAGGCTGAACAGGGCCAGTTTCCGGTCTCGAAGTGAACTCAGAAGTGGCCATCTACCTGCTCATTTGACTGACCGTTGGCTACCGTCAGTGGCCCCTGTTTTCCGGTCCTTAGTGCACGGTAGTGCACGCCCAGCTCATGGCAGCAGTGGCGCGGTCGTGGTCCGGAACCTGCTTGTCAGGGCCGGTCGAGGACCGCGTGCGTGCCTATCCGACGCCACACGACGTGAGGCTCGCCTTCGGCAACAGCTTCCCCGTACTCGAAGGTCGCTTGTCCGTCGTCGGCCCATGTCATCTCGAAGATGCCAGTCGCGCCTTTCACACCCTTGACGCGAAGGCCCTTCCGAAACCCGCCGCCGCGGCGCAGGTCCTCCACGAACTGAGCCACCGCGACAAGGAAGGCGGCTTGCTGGCTCGCCGACAACGCGTCGAAGTCCGCGCCGAAGCGGGCCAGCCATGCGTACGTAGGCACGCGCGCCTACCGAGAGGATTGCTCGGGCCGGCCCTTGGCTCGGGAACGCAGAGCACCGATGAGTTCGTCGCCCGAGCCGAAGGTCTCGATCCTGCCCGCGGCGCGGTCCGCGTCCGCCTCCCGCTCTCCCACCTGCCACTCCGCCGTCCAGAACCATGCCTGCGTGGCGTCGATCAGCTTCTGGGGACGCAGCAGGATGCCCTCGGCCGTGATCTCGGCCTCGAGGAGGTCACCCTCCTCGAGATGCGCAGTCCTTCGGATGTCATCAGGGAGCGTCAACTGCCCCTTCGCTCGCAGCGTCGTTCGCGCCATGAGATGATCATACACTCTGAGACTCCAACTATCGGATCATCAGAGCGATCCGACCCGTTCCCCGATCCCACACGACGTCGCCTCGGATCGACCTTCATCCCACCGGCCCACTCGCGCTACTCGTCCCGCTCGGCACCAACGGCACAGTGGAATGGCTGAACCCGGCTGGGATCGATAGTTGCAGCAGGGCGAGGTTCGTGCTCGTCCTGGGCATAGAGCACCGCCACAGCCACTCCCGATGACGTACTCGAGCTGGCAGTCGGGCAATCACAGAACAAGCACAGGACACAGCAGGAACACAAGAAGGGGCCGTCGGCGGTCAAGAAGGCTAACGACGGACAGGCAAATAGTGTCGTTGACCTGCACTAATCTGCTCTGACCCGCCGACCCATCGAAGCACTGCTGCGGGTTCGACTCCCGCCACCTCCACGGAATCTTTGACGTAAGTGCTGGTGGGAGCCCTCCTCTGGAGGGCTCCTGTCGCGTCAGGACGCGCCGGGGCAGACAGGCATCGGCACATGAGGGTGAACGGTTCTCCGCAACAGCCGACCACCGTGAGCAGTTGTCGGCTGGATCAAGCCCATCGCGGCGCGGCCGGTCGGCGTCAGTCGGCCAGCCTGCACCGCCCACGGGTGAGGCTCCACTGCCGGCTTGGACCGAGGTTTCCTCCAGTCAGTGCAAGCCAGAGGACGCGAGCAGCAAGAGGTCGAGCGTCGCGACGCTGCTGGTGGCAAGCATCAAGGCGAGCACGATCGTGGCCTGGGGCCCCCCAAGTCGTGCCTGGACCTTGCTCTCGAGGACTCTCGATGTGTGACCGGCTTCGCTCACAGCGCTCTCCCAACGAGCTCGCCGGCTTGAGAGGGTGCTGCGCGCGTCAGGGCGCCCGCACCTTGGACGAGCGTCATTGCCTCGTCAGCAACTCGGTTCATCAGTACCACCGGATCAACGGCGCGTCTGAGTGCACCCTCGAGGCCTGTCCGCTCAACCACACAAGATCGCCCTTCTCGCAAGCACCAAGAGGTCCCAAGCTCGGTTCCTGCTTCCCGCTGCACGACCTACGTGAGACTTCTCTTGACCTTGCTTATCGGCTGAAGTGCGCCTCGACTTAAGGTGTCAACCCGGTGATCTCCCGGACTCGAGACTCTTCGCGTCACCCTCGACGCCGGCGGGAGACAACTCGGCCCCGGGGTCTTGGCCCGGGGCCGGGGGGAGCTTCACGGTCACGCCGGAAGGACGTGCTCTCCGGTTTCAGTCAACAACTCCGGCTGCCGGTTCGACTAGGGCCGAAAGACCCCTCCAATCGGTTCGGCCAACGTCGTGAACTGCCCGTCGGACCGCTCCGGACCGACGCGCAGAGGCCGGGCGCGGCGGCCGCTCGATCATGAAACGAAAGCGCCCCTAGCCAGGCCGGAGCCGCTCGAGAAGCTCGGCGAGCTCGTCGCGGCTGTCGATCACCACGTCCGCCACTGGGCGGCGCGCCCGGATCAGCTCCGCCGTCTTGCCCGTGGCCGAGAGCAGTGCCGGGTCACAGCCGTTCGGATCGGCGAGTGCGACGTTGCCGGTGCATGCAGTCACTGCTCGGCCCGGTTCTCTCGGGCGCACGACCACGAGGATCCGCCCTTGAATCGCAGCAAAACGCGCCGTGTGCATCGCGCCCGAGGAGATCTCGCACTGGCAGATCACCACGGCCAGGGACAGTCCCGACTGAATGCGGTCGCGGGCCACAAGGCGTCGACGCCCGACTGGCGTTCCCGGCGGTACCTCGGCGAGGAGACCCCCGCCGGAGGCGACGATCTCCTCCGCGAGGACGGTATTCGACACTGGCGTCGGGACGTCCACACCCGACCCGAGTACCGCCCAGGTGCGCCCGCCGGCGGCGAGGGCGCTCTCATGAGCGACGGTGTCGATACCGGCCGCGAGCCCGGAGATGACCGCGAGGCCGGCAGCCACTGCACTGCAGGCGGCCGCGTGGGCCACGCTCCGCCCAAAGCGCGTCGGGTGGCGCGTGCCCACGATCGCCACGGCGCCGACAGGTGGCAAGGCCCCGCGCACCCACAGCACCTTCGGCGGGAAGGGGATCGAACGCAGGTTGGCCGGGTAGCCGGGCTCGCCGATCCCTATGCCGTCAGCTGGGAACAACCTGCCGGCGGATCGACGTGATCGTTGTCGGGCCGCCCTCCACACGCGGATCGGGACCCGGCCCAGACTCCTCGCCGGTCGCCGGCGCTGACTCCTCTCCGGCTGCCACCACTGACTCCGGCGTCTCCGCCTCGGGCTCGCGCAGCAGCCGAGGCGAAAGTCCCGGACCTGAACTGGCGAGGGAGCCGGAGGTGGGCCTCGCAAGGGCCGGACGGGCGTGACCCGCGGCCCCGATCCGCTGGGCCGGAGCACTCTCAGCTGCAGGCGGTCGAGTGGGAGCCGCCGCCTGTCTTCGCCGCAGCTCCATCAACGACCTTGCGCGCTTCCATTCCTTGCCTTTCAGCAGCTGCGCCAGTCCGGGCAGCTCGCCAATGAGATTCTCGGCTTGGCTGCGGTACCACGTGGCGACACCACCCATGGCGAAGACGGTGGCACGAGAGAGCGAGGAGCCTTCCTCGCTCAGGGCAACGACCCTAAGGCGCGAGGAGGCAACCTCGGCATCCTGCATGGAGCCCAGCGCGTCCTGGAGGCGGGTCATCTGGTGCACGAAACCCCTCAACTCACCGTCGTACAGGCCCGAGGCGAACTCGAGCGAGTAACGGAGCCGCTTGCAGCGAATGCGCAGCCGGTGGTAGTCGGTCGCCGCTCCGGTGCGCTTGGCCCGGCGGGCAGCCTTTCTCGCAGCGCGGTGCTGCTCGCCGATCAAGGCCGGCATCGCCGTCACTGCGGGCGTGCGGCCAGCACCGGAGCGGCTGGAAGGACCCTGTTCGAGCATCGCTACCAGGCCGGAGACGAGCCGCTCGTAGCGCCGCGAGTCCAGGGCTTCGAGCAGCGCCCGCCTCGATTGCATGCGATGGCCGGCGAGGAGATCGGCGAGCTCGTCGAGTGCTTCACGGTGGTCTCCCGGCATTTCCTCGGTCCAGTCATCGAAACGGCCGAGCTGGATGTCGAGGTCCCGCACTTCGCCAAGCAGGGCAGCCAGCCAACCCAGCTCAGCTCGCAAGCGCCCCGCCCTCACGGGCAACACGTCGGCGAACATGTCCAGACCCGCGCGCATCCTCCTCGTCGCCACCCGCATCTGATGGAGGGCCTCGATGTTCTCTCCGAGTCGCGTGCCCGGCACGTGTGCGAGCATCGCCGAGGCATCCTTGCGAAGCACCCGGTAGGCCAGCTCGCCGAGCGTCGAGGCAGGAGACACCCCGGTGGGCCCGAGGTCCGGAGGACCAGGGATGCTCAGCCCGGCTGCCATGAGGCCCGCCTCGAACTTGGAAAGGGTCGCCGGCTGGAGGCCGCACTCGCGTCGCAGTCGCTCCACGAAGGGCTGCATCGCCTCCACCCAGGCAGGCTGCACCTCCACCTCGACACGGGTCAGGCGGAGCCGTCGGCGCTCGTGTCCGACCGCGATCACGGTGTCGTCCAACGCGAGCTCGCCAACTGTCTCGCCGTGGATCGCGAGACCGAAGGGACGCCGCCGCGTCCGAACCTCCAGCACCTGCTTGAGCGGGCGACTTCCCGCGAGCGCCTCCACGCGCCGTCCGACGTCACCGGCGCGGTCCAGCCCCGCCATGCCCGACTCCGGCAAAGCTTGAGTCACCTCGAGCCGGCGGCGCAGCCCTTTGGTCGCAGTCGACAGGTCCTTCAGCGTCGTCTCGAAGCGCCCGGCGCGCCTTCGCACGCGAAGGACGTAGCCGCCCCGGCCTATGCTCCAGTCGTCGGTGTCGACATACACGTCGACGAGACGCCTGGGGGCTCCTGGCACGATCCCGAGTCCCGGAATCGGCTCTGCGACCGTGACCGGACCCGTCCTCAATGCCAACCAGCGCTCAACCGGCCGCAGGTCGAGGGCGTCGAGCTGCCACTCGACCTCTATGTCCCCTCGAGCCTCCCCCGGTGCGGACATGGAACACAAGCTAGTCGCGCCAGACGGGAACACTTCTTAGCGCCACCGATTACGGTCGGTGCATGACCGATCCTGCAACGGTTCCGCCCGACGACCGCGACATCGTGCGCGCCGCGGGGGGAATCGTTGTTCGCGCCGGCGACTCGGGCGGCTGGGAGGTCGCTGTCGTCCACCGGCCCGAACATCTCGACTGGACTCTCCCCAAGGGCAAGCTCGAGATCGGCGAGAGTCCGAGCCAGTGCGCGTTGCGCGAGGTACGCGAGGAGACCGGCTACGGCTGCCACCTCGGCCGGTTCGTCGGCGAAGTCGAGTACCTCGACCGCCGCGGCCGGCTGAAGGTCGTCTCGTACTGGCTGATGCAGCCCGTCGAGGGCGCCTTCGAGCCCACGCCAGAGGTGGACGAGCTTCGCTGGCCTCCGCTCGCCGATGCCGCCCGGCTGCTCAGCTATTCACATGATCGCGACCTGCTCGAATCGGTCCTGGCCCCACTGACGACGGCGACCGAGTAACGCCGGCTCGTGCGCGTCTGGATGGCCTGGCGGCGTGCTCACGGCTGGTGGCTCGGAAGGCTCGCGCGCCCGTCCGGTCGCGGTCCACGTCCGAGAACCCAGCCGTGAGAAGATCCGATGATGGTTGACTCCTGCCAGGCACCGCAGGGCTTCCTGGCGGCTATCGACGATGCGGTGGGACCTGAGCACTGCCTCAGCGATCCGGATCTCAAGGCCTCCTACGAGCTGGATTGGACGAGGCGCTTCGGTGGCTCGGCTCTTGTGGTCGTGCGGCCCGCGAACACCTCCGAGGTCGCCAGTGTGCTCGCCGCCTGCTCCCGCTTCCAGGTTGGTGTCGTTCCACAGGGCGGCAACACCGGTCTCGTGGGCGGCTCGGTGCCCAGAGATGGCGAGGCAGTGCTGAGCCTCAGCCGCCTCAACCGCGTCCTCGGCTGCGATCCTGAGGAAGGGCTCCTTGTGGCAGAGGCCGGCACGACCCTCGCCACCGCACAAGCGGCGGCGGCGGGCGTGCACGCCGGGCTCGGTATCGACATCGCGGCGCGCGACTCCGCGACCCTTGGCGGCATGGTCGCCACCAACGCCGGCGGCATCCACGTCATCCGCTACGGCCCGATGCGCGCGCGGCTCGGTGGAATCGAGGTCGTGCTCGCGGACGGCACCGTCGCAAGCCGCCTGTCAGGGCTCGTGAAGGACAACGTCGGCTACGACCTGGCCCAGATCATGACCGGCAGCGAAGGAACGCTCGGCGTGGTGACAAAGGTCGTGCTCCACCTCGTGCCGCTGCCCCGGTTCCGCGTCACTGCCCTCATCGGCCTGCGCGGCATCGCACACTCGGCGGCGGACCCGGCTACCGGCGTCCGCGCCGTGTCGCAGGTGGCGGTCGCGTTGGCAGCTCGGCTGCGCCGACGCGTGGACGGCATCGACGCGCTGGAGCTCGTGTACGCGAACGGGATGGCACTGGTTCGCGAGGTGATGGGCCTTCCCGCCCCACCTGATCCTGGTGCCGACGCGTGGCTTCTCGTGGAGGCATCGGGCGGGCAGGACCCGAGCGGCATGCTCGCCGAAGCGATCGAAGACGCCGCAGGTGTCACAGAGATCGCCGTGGCCGACGATGCTGGCGGGCGCGCCCACCTTTGGGCGTACCGAGAGCGGCACACCGAGGCGATCGCGACGCTCGGGGTGGCCCACAAACTCGACCTGACGCTGCCGATGAACGCGCTTGCCGAGTTCGCGGGCGCGGTCCGGTCCGAAGTCTCGGCTGCACTGGGCGGGGCAACCGACACGCAGGTCATCTTGTTCGGACACGTCGGTGACGGGAACATCCACGTCAACCTGATCGGCCCGGAACCTGGGGACTACCGCGCCGACAACGCCGTGTTCCGCATGGTGATCGAGCGCGGCGGCTCCATCAGTGCCGAGCACGGAGTCGGCATCGCCAAGCTCGACTTTGTCACGGCGGCACGCTCGGTTGGCGACCTCACGGTGATGCGCAGGATGAAGGGCGCGCTCGACCCGGGCGGGATCCTCAACCCAGGCGTGCTCCTGCCGCCGATCGGCTAGCAGGATTCGGCGCGCGCTGCGGAGGCGGTACCGTCCTTGATGTGTCAAAGCGCGCATGGCTGCTCTTCGGCGCGCTCAGTGTCATATGGGGCGTGCCATATCTGCTGATACGCATATCGGTACGGGAAGTGGCGCCCTCGACGCTCATCTTCCTTCGCACGGCGCCGGTCGCGTTGGTCCTGCTACCGGTAGTCGCACACCGCGGGCAGCTGCCCGGGCTTGTGCGCCGGTGGCGGCCGTTGCTCGCGTACACCGCGGCAGAGATCCTGGTGTCCTGGCTCGTGCTCTTCAAGGCCGAGGAGCGGCTCTCCAGCTCGCTTGCAGGCCTGCTCATCGCTGCGGTGCCGCTGGTGGGGGCGCTGGTCTCAAGATTGAGCGGCGACGAGGACCGCTTTGGTCGCAAGCAGATCGGAGGGCTTCTCCTCGGGCTAGCCGGCGTGGCGATGCTCGTCGGCATCGACGTCCGCGGGGCCACCGCCTGGCCGATCGCGGCGATGTTGGTGCCTGTCGTCGGCTACGCCGTAGGGCCGCGGATCTTCAACCGGCACCTGTCAGACCTGCCGAACCTCGGGGTGGTGGCCGGCTCACTGGCCATCGCGGCCATCGTCTACGCGCCCTTTGCGCTTTCCAACCTCCCGGCACATCTGTCCACCGAGGTGACCTGGTCGGTGGTCGGCCTTGCAGTCGTCCCGACCTTGACCGGATTCATCGTGTTCTTCGCTCTGATAGGCGAGATCGGACCCGTCCGCACGACCATCGTCACCTACGTCAACCCTGCGGTTGCCCTGATCCTCGGCATCGCCCTGCTCGGTGAGCCCTTCACTCTCGGCCTCGGCGTCGGCTTCCCGCTGGTCATCGCAGGCTCGGTGCTCGCGACCCGCCGACGCCCGGGCGCCGCCGTCGGTTCGCCTCCCGCGGTCGCAAGTTAGCGGCGTGACCGTACGATGTAACGCGGACGGGGCAACAGTGGACGGTATTCCGTGCCGCTGAGGCGGATGACAAATTGGGGGGTGCGTTATGGGCGCGGAGTCTGAGCGAGAGCTGTCTGGTGGTTCCGGCCCCCTGGCGAAGCTACCGGTCCACGTCGGCCGTCGCACCGTGCTCGGGATCCTTGGACTCGCAGGAATCGGTATCGTCGCGGGCGCGAAAATCGACAGCGCGCTCGGGAGTCTCAGCAGCGCCGTCAGCAGCAAGATCGGTGTGCCCCTGCCTGGCGCTGACGAGTTTCGCTATTACACGGTCACCGGTTCCTATCCGGTCATTCCCGCCGATACCTACGAGCTGACAGTCGACGGCATGGTCCGCGAGCCGCTGCGGCTTCGCCTCAGCGACCTCCGGTCCATGAAACGGACCCATCTGGTCCATCGCTTCCAGTGCGTCACCGGCTGGTACGTGCCGAACGTGCCCTGGGAAGGAGTGCGCCTCTCCGAACTGCTCGAACGCGCCGGAGTCGCACCCAAGGCGACGGCGCTGAGATTCTTCTCGGCCGACGGGGTCTACACCGAGAGCCTCACGCTTTCCCAGGCACGTCTTGCCGACATCCTCGTCGCGGACAAGATGCTCGACGCCGACCTCACTGCCGACCACGGGGGCCCCGTGCGGCTCTACGTGGCACCCATGTACGGCTACAAGTCGATCAAGTGGCTCGACCGCATCGAAGTGACGAACGAGGTCGTACCGGGCTACTGGGAGAACGGCGGCTACCCGGTCGACGCCTGGATCGGCGGCACAGAGCAGTGATCAACACGTCGGGCCGAAGCGCCACGGCGCGCTCCCCCACCCTGAAGGCGAACTCGCCCGGCGGGGAACTGGCACGCTTCGATCTTGTCGAGCGGCTGGTGCATTGGAGCACAGCGATCATCATGCTGACCCTGATCGTCACCGGCGCGATCCTCTACCTCCCCGCTCTGGCCCTTCGCATAGGGCATCGGGGGCTCATCGAGGATATTCACGTCATCACCGGTCTGTGCCTCCTCGGTCCCTTGGTGCTCGGACTCGTCGGCCCCTGGCGCAAACGACTGATAGCGGATCTGCGCCGGTTCGACCGCTGGGGGGCCTCCGACTTCGACTGGTTCCGAGGCCGTGCCCGTCGCTCCGGTCTTGCTCGGGACAAGTTCAACGGCGGCCAGAAGATCGAGGCTGCCTTCCTCGGGGCGGCCATGGCCGCTGCGCTCGTGACAGGCGTCATCATGCGCTTTGCACCTTCGTCGTGGATCACCTGGGCGACCGGGGCCACGCTCGTGCACGACACTCTCTTCTTCGCGATCACAGTTGCCGTGCTCGCGCACGTCGCGTTCGCTCTGTCAAGGCCGGACCAGCTCGTCTCGATGTTCAACGGGCGCATCTCGCGCTCGTGGGCGAGGGTGCACGCCGGGGCTTGGCTGTCCGAGGTCGAGACGCTCGAAGCTGACGCGTCAGAAGCTGAGGCGTTCAAGACCGGTATGGATGGATCACCAAGTTCGTCGCCATAAGATGCACGGGTGCCGCCGCGCCGAGGGAGCTCGCGAGTCCTGGCTGTCGCGCGCGGTGACGAGCCGGCAGACCTTCTCCTCACAGGCGGCAGCGTCTTCGTGCCGGCCACGCGAGAGTGGGTGGCAACCGACCTCGCGATTGCGGACCGCACCATCGCGGGCTGGGGCCCCCGCGAGGCGCACGAAACCGTCGAGGTGAGCGGAGCGGCACTCACAGCCGCCTTCGTGGATGCCCACATGCATCTCGAGTCCACCAAGCTCTGGGTCGACGAGTTCGTACGCACCGTGCTCCCGCACGGAACCACCGCGGTAGCAGCGGACCCACACGAGATCGCCAATGTCTTCGGCGTTCCGGGCATCGTCGCCCTGGCCGAGGCTTCTGGCAAGCTCCCCTTCACCTTCGGAATCTCCGCCCCGAGCTGCGTGCCGGCGTCTCATTTCGAGAGCCCGGCGGCCGAGTTCTCCAGCGCCGAGCTGACGGAACTTCTCGACGAGCACGGGGCAATCGGAATCGCCGAGTTCATGGACTTCCCCGGTGTCGTGAGCGGCGACCCGGAGGTCCTTGCCAAGATCGCGACCGCCGGCCACAAGCGAGTCGATGGCCACGCGCCAGGCGTCCGTGGACGGCAACTCGATGCCTACCTCGCCGCGGGTATCGAGTCCGACCACGAGTGCACGCAGCTCGAAGAGGCCGAAGAGAAGCGCCGCAAAGGCATGTGGATCTTCATACGGGAGGGCTCCGCGTCCCGCAACCTCGCAGCTCTGATCGAGACCGTGCTCCGTCACGGGACCGACCGGGTTGCACTCTGCACCGACGACCGGGAGCCGGACACGCTGCTGCACTCCGGTCACGTCAATGACTGCGTGCGTCTGGCCGTCGCCGCCGGCGTGAGCACCGAAGACGCTCTAGTGATGGCTACGAGCAATCCGGCCGACTACCACCATTTCGACCACTTGGGCTGGCTCGCGCCTGGCTATCAGGCTGACGTGCTGTGCTTCGATGACTTGTCGAGCTTCGAGCCGGCGCGGGTCTGGCAGGCCGGCAGGCTGGTGGCGACGAACGGTGTCATCGTGCCGGGTGCTGTTCCGAACGTGGGCGCCCCGGACTGGATGCGCGCGTCGGTCCATCTCGAGAGCCCTCCTGGACCAGATGCGTTCGACCGCTCGCCACCGGCTGGCGGCCGTGCCCGGGTGATCGGCATCGAGTCGCGCTCGCTTACGACACGGGACCTCGTGCTCGATGTGACCGATGCATCGGTGCAAGTGGCGCGCATCGCAGTGGTCGAGCGTCACCGCCGCACCGGCCGGATCGGCCTCGGGTACGTGCAAGGCTTCGGTCTCACCCACGGTGCCATCGCATCGACGGTCGCGCATGACGCCCACAACTGCATGGTCGTGGGTGCCCTCGACGAGTCGGGTCCAGCGGAAATGGCGGTCGCCGTTGCCCGGCTCGCGGAGATCGGTGGCGGGCAGGTCGCTGTACGCGATGGACGAGTACTGGCTGAGGTGCCACTCCCAATCGGCGGGCTGATGAGCGACCGGAGCATCGAGGAAGTCGCCGCTGAGGTCCGGCTCCTGACTGACGCCGCAGTCAACGGCCTAGGGGTGACGATCGATTCGCCGTTCATGCAGCTGAGCTTCCTCGGCCTGTCGGTGCTTCCGGAGCTTCGCATCACCGACAAGGGCCTCGTCGATGTGATGAAGTTCGCGCTCACTGACGTCGCTGCGATCTGACCGGAGCAGCCCGCGACCTGCGACGAACTCGAGGCGGGAGCGGACGAGGGCAGCCGTATAGTTGACCGGATGACCGTAGTTGTCCCGGCCTGCCTGGAAGAGGCCTTTGAGGCCTTCGACAAGTGTCCCGATGCCCAGCTCCTGGCCGGCGGGACCGACTTCATGGTCGAGGTCAATTTCGCCCTCCGGCGCCCTCCGGCGGTTGTGTGCCTGCGAAAGGTCGAGGAGCTCAAGGGATGGAGGCTCGAGGGCGGCGAGGTCGTGCTCGGCGCAGGCATCACCTACGCCGAGCTCATGGGGCCACAGCTCGGCGATCTCGTGCCGTGTCTCGCCCAGGCGTCGCGCACCGTCGGCTCCCCGCAGATCCGCAATGCGGGCACGCTGGGAGGCAACCTCGGCACTGCGTCGCCTGCCGGCGACTCGCTCCCAGTGCTCGCTGCGCTCGATGCCAAGATCATCGTGGCATCCAAGAACGG
Source organism: uncultured Acidimicrobiaceae bacterium (assembly GCA_963841155.1). GTDB lineage: Bacteria > Actinomycetota > Acidimicrobiia > Acidimicrobiales > Bog-793 > Fen-455. The sequence continues at coordinate 244,831 of CAWJBM010000005.1, forward strand.
GCGCCGAAGCCTGGGGTTCGACGAGCTCATCGTCGGCCCCAAGCGCACCACGCTGGGGCCGGGCGAAGTCATCGTCGAGATCCGCGTCCCGGCCGCGCTCGGCTCGCAGGAGTTCCTGAAAGTCGGCACGCGTAACGCAATGGTGATCGCCGTCGCGAGCGTGGCGCTCGTCGTCGACTGGGCCGGGCGGTCGGTCCGGTGCGCTCTGGGCTCGGTTGGGCCAGTGGTGATCCGTGCACGCGACGCCGAGAAGTTCATCTCCTCCAGGATCGACTGGACAGGACGCGAGCTCACCGGTGACGACGACCTCGCAGAGTTCACTGCTCTGGTGCGCTCGGCAGCGCGGCCCATCGACGATCACCGCTCCACAGCGGACTACCGTCGCCACGCCGTGGGCGTGTGCGCGCAACGGGCGCTCGGGCGCATACTCGCAAACCACGGCGGAGGAGCATGGGAGCAGACATCGTGGGCGAGTTGATCGACTACCAACTTCGCGTCAACGGTCACGAGCACGACGTTGCCGACGGGTGGCTCGGAGAGAGCCTCCTCTATGTGCTTCGCGAACGCCTCGGCCTGCCTGGATCGAAGAACGCCTGTGAGCAGGGCGAGTGCGGATCATGCTCGGTCCTCATGGACGGCAGGCTCGTCTGCTCCTGCATGGTGCTTGCCGCGAGCGCGGTCGGCGCCGAGATCGTGACAGTCGAGGGTCTTTCCCCTGGATACAACGAGCTCTCCGACATCCAAGCCGCCTTTCTCGCCGAAGGTGGCGTCCAGTGCGGGTTCTGTACCCCGGGCTTCGTGGTGAGCGTGCACGACTTGCTCGAGCACAATCCCGACCCGACCGAGCTGGAGGTCCGGGAAGCCGTCTCGGGCAACTTGTGCCGGTGCACGGGTTACGGCCGGATCCTTGCAGCAGTCAGAGCTGCACAAGAAACGCGACAAGGGTGAGCACCGCCCTGGACATACGGCGCGGTCGGATTGGTGAGAGCGCGGCGCGGCCCGACGGGGTGCCCAAAGTCCGCGGCGAGTTCGCCTTCTCCTCCGACCTGTTCTCCGAAGGCATGCTCTGGGGACATATAGTGCGCTCCCCGTATCCTGCGGCGGCAATCCGCGGCGTCGACGTGTCCGAGGCGCTTCGGATCCCCGGTGTACGGGCGGCGCTCACTTCCGACGACGTGCCCGGTCGCAAGACCTATGGGCTCGATTACCCCGATCAACCGGTCTTCGCGTGGGATGTGGTCAGATACATGGGAGAACCGGTCGCTGCGGTGGCCGCGGTCCACCCGGAGACGGCCCGGCGCGCGGCCGCGGCGATCATCGTCGACTACGCGCCAACCGAGCCGCTGACCGACCCGGTTGTCGCAGCCGACGCGGAGCCGATCCATCCGCTGGGCAACGTGCTCCACCGTCAGAGGGTCCGCACAGGCGATCCCGACGCCAGAGGAACAGTCGTGGTCGAGGGTCGCTATGAGACAGGTATGCAGGACCAGGCTCAGATGGGCCCCGAGTCCGGCCTCGCGATCCCGGCTGAGGACGGTGGTGTCGACCTGTACATCGCCACCCAGTGGCTGCACATCGACCAAGAGCAGATGGCCGCATGCCTGGCTCTCCCGCTCGAGAAGGTCAGGCTGCACCTGGCCGGCGTCGGCGGTTCCTTCGGGGCCCGCGAGGACCTGAGCATGCAAGTTCAGATCTGCCTGCTGGCGCTGCGCACCGGGCGCCCGGTGAAGATGGTCTACTCCCGCGAGGAGTCGTTCTTGGGCCATGTCCACAGGCATCCGGCGGTCATGTGGTACCGCCACCACGCCGACGCCGACGGCCGGTTGGTGAAGGTCGAGGGCGCGTATCATCCTCGATGGCGGCGCATACCTGTCGACATCGACGGCCGTGACCATGAACGCCGCCTGCATGGCACCGGGACCGTACCGAGTCCCGAACGCTGTCGTCGAGGCGGTCGCGGTTCGGACCAACAATCCACCGTGCGGGGCAATGAGGGGCTTCGGCTCGGTTCAGGTCTGTTTCGCACATGAGGCCCAGATGGACAAGCTGGCGGCGGCACTCGGGATCGACCCCGTCGAGCTGCGGCTCCGCAATGCGCTGAAATCAGGCGACTCGCTGATCACAGGGCAGACACTGCGGGGCACTGCGCCCGTCGCCGAGGTCATCCGGACCTGTGCCGCCGCGCCCCTGCCCGCCGGCGGGCCCGTGACCGCGACGGAGCTCGAGCTCCCCGGCGGCGCCGGTCGAACCGCCGACCGCGACAGCGTGCGGCGTGGCGTCGGGTTTGCCGTGAGCATCAAGAACCTCATGTACGGAGGTGGATTCGACGACTACTCGTCGGCGAGATGCCGGTTGGAGGACGGCGTGGCCACCATCACCTGCGCCGCCGTCGAGGTCGGACAGGGCTTCGTCACCCTCGTTCAGCAGATCGCCCGCGAGGTGCTCGGAGTCGTCGACGTTGTCCTGGCACCTCCGGGTACGGCCGACATCGGTTCGGCGGGGTCGACTTCGGCCAGCCGCCAGACATGGATGTCCGGCGGGGCTGTTCAACAAGCCTGCCTTGCCGTGCGCGAGCGGCTGCTCACATCCATCGCGAGCAGGCATGGCCTCGCACGGGAAGCCCTCGAGATCGTCGAGGGGAGGATCGTCTCGCTTGACCGGGAAGTCGACCTTCCGATCTCCGAGGCCGCGCCTGGCGAGGTGCTGGAAGAGACCGCGGAGTTCCACCACGCCCCCACCGCGGAGCTCGACGCGGACGGGCAAGGCGACGCCTTCGTCTCCTTTGCCTTCGCCGCCCACCGCGCGGTCGTTGACGTCGACCTCGAGCTCGGCCTGGTGCGGGTCGTGGAGATCGCCACTTCACAAGACGTCGGCCGTGTGCTCAATCCGGTCCAGCTGGTAGGCCAGTTGGAAGGTGGCATCGCGCAGGGCGTCGGGCTCGCCGTGATGGAGGAGATCGTTCTCGACCACGGCCGGGTGCGGAATCCCTCCTTCACCGACTATGTCATCCCGACTGCCCTAGACATGCCCCCGGTGCACATCGCGGCGCTGATCGAAGAGCCGGAGCCAGGGTCCCCGATGGGCGCCAAGGGTGCCGGCGAGCCGCCGATGATCTCTTCAATGGCTGCCGTGGTGGCCGCGATCCGAGACGCCACCGGACTGGAGCTTCCAAGAGCGCCGGTCCGCCCTCAGGACATCGCACTTGCGCGCCCGGGTCAGGGGCCAGTGGCAGGATCAAGTCCAATCACTCAGGAGGTGTCGCCGTGAGCACGCAAGTTGCCGTCTACCTGCAGGACGCACATGCAGTCCGGGAGGGCATGGAGATCGCGCGTTACGCAGAATCCAAGGGGTTCCACGCGATCTGGCAGGCCGAGAGCCGACTCGTGCGTGAGGCCACGGTTCCGATGGCGGCGTTCCTTGCCGTCACCGAGCGGATCAAGGTGGGCTCCGGAGTGGTGAACAACTGGACGCGGAACCCGGCGTTGCTCGCGTCGACATTCTCCACCCTGGACGATCTCGCTCCGGGCCGTGTGATCCTGGGGATCGGCGCCTGGTGGGAACCACTTGCGAGCAAGGTCGGCGTGCATCGAACCAAGCCCCTGCTCGCGATGCGTGAGACCGTCGAAGCGGTCCGTGCCCTGCTCGCCGACCAGAACGTCACCTACGACGGCGAGTTCGTCCATCTCGACGGCGTCGAGCTTGACTACGTCCACCAGGAGCGCAGGCCCAAAGACGTGCCCATCTACATCGGAGCAACCGGTATGCAGATGATGGAGCTGGCCGGGGAGATCGCTGACGGAGTCGTGCTCAACTACCTTGTCTCGCCGATCTACAACGACAAGGCAATGGATCATCTCGAGCGTGGCGCCTGCCGGGCTGGCCGCTCGGCCTCCGACCTCGACCGCCCACAGCTGGTTGTGTGCTCGCTCGACGAGGACCGGGCTGCTGCCCTTGATGCCGCTCGCTTGCTGGTGACCCAGTACCTCGGTCAGCAGCCGCACATCATGAAGGCCTCTGGCGTCCCGGAGTCTCTTCTGGAGGACATCGGCAAGGTGCTGACCTGGCCTGCAACCGCCGAAGAGGTGGAGGCCGCTTCCAAGTTCGTGCCCGACGAGGTCGTGCAGATGATAACGGCGTCGGGGACTGCCGAGGAGTGCAAGGCGAAGGTGGCCGAGTACGTGCACCGCGGGTGCACCTGCCCTGTGCTCTACCCGCTCGGTTCGGACGTGCACTCCATGATCGACGCGTTCGCGAACTGGACCGCCTGACTGGGCCTACCAGCCGGGCCCGGGCGACACGGGTGAGCCGGCGTGCCTCCGGGATCGGCGCGTAGCTGCTCACAGGCTCTGAGCCGGGGAAGAGCGCGGCTCCAGCCTCGGCCTAGAGCCGGGCCCAGAGCCGCTGTGCCTGCTCGTGTGCCCGCGTGCGTACCTCGAGCGCGTCGACCCGCGTCGGGTGGCCGTCCCGGAAGACGACCTCACCGGCGACCACAACCTCGACTGGCTGCACGCCCGGCGTAAAGGCGAGATGCCACGGGTCGACCGGCTCGTAGCTCCACCGGACTCGGTCCTCTGCCGCCTCCGGAACCAGGACTCTGCCGCTCTCCAACCAAGACCAGGCGGCAAGCGGCGTCGCTGTCACGTCGTCCTCCCTGTGGCGGACGTATGCGATGCGGAACTCCTCCAGCATGTCCCCGCCGATCCCGTCGGTCCCGAGCACGACCGTGTTCTCGAGTCGCGCTGGGCGGGCATAGCCCACGGCGTTGTTCATGTTCGAGCGTGGGTTGTGGGCTACCGTCCCGCGAAGCGGACGGTCCAGGTGCACGCAGTGGGCGAGGAGCCAGTTGTCGGTCGCGACGCCCTCGAGCCGCTCGCCGGCGGCCGAGTCGATGCGGTCCTCGGCCACATGGATGTGCACCCCTCGGCCGAGGTCGGCTGCCAACCCAGCTACTGCCTCGAGAGTGGAGTCCGAAAGCGTGAAACAGGCATGGGCGCCGACGAACCCGCGCCCGCCCGAGCGCAGGAAGCGCTCATTCTCGGCCAATCCGGCGCGCATGCCGTCGGGACCGTTGCGGTCGGTGACCTCGTAACAACAACAGGTCCGTACCCCGACCTCGGCGCAGGCGTCCGCGATGACGCTGAGGGAGCCCTCGATGGCGTTCGGGGACGCATGATGGTCGACGATCGCGGTCGTTCCCCGCTCGAGCGCCTCGAGCGCCCCCAGCATTGCCGACCACCTGATCATGTCGAGGTCGAGGGCGCAGTCGAGCCGCCACCACACCTGCTCGAGGATCTCCCTGAAGTTGCGCGGTGTGCGCGGCGGTGCCGGCATCCCGCGTGCCAGTGCCGAGTAGAGGTGATGGTGGCCGCAGACCAGCCCGCTCGTAACGCCCGCTTCCGAGACGCCGTCCATGGAGCCAGTCGCGAGAGCGCTCATTCGTCTGTGGCACCGCCCCCAGGCGCGCCGACCGGCACCCGCATCGGGAGCGTCGATCGCCAGAGGCCGTCGAGGTCGTGCAGCGCTCCCGCGACCGCTCCGGCCGTAGGGACCAGGCCGATCTCGCCAACGCCCTTGATGCCGTAAGGGGACCTCGGCTGGGGCGCCTCGACGAGGATGGTCTCGATCGGCGGCACGTCCTTGGCCCGGATGATCCCCAGGCTGCGAAGAGTCATGTTCTGTGGCCGCCCCTCGTTGTCACAGGGGAATTCCTCGGACAAAGCGTAGCCGAGGCCCATGTGGACGGCCCCTTGGATCTGACCCTCGCACAGGAGCGGATTGACGGCCCGTCCCACATCGTGGACCGCCACCACCTTGTCGATCTTGCCGGTCGCACGGTCGAGGACCACAAGCTGGGCGGCGTAGGAGAAGACGGCGTGGATCACCGGGTTCTCGAGACCCTCGTCCAGGGAGTTGGTCCAGTCGACGCGGTACTCGCCCTCATAGTCCACACCCGGGCGGCACCCGTCAACGATCGCGCGTCGGCATGCGTCCATGACCGCGCCCGCTCCCATCACCGTCCCGCGAGAACCGGTCGTCTGGCCAGCACCGAGCTCGCGCGTCGTGTCGACCACGACCCGCACCCGTGCCGGGTCCACGCCGAGCTCCTCGACGGCGACCTGAAGCACGACGGTGTGGACACCCTGGCCCATCTCGGTCCAGCAGTGGCGAACCTCCAGACCGCCGTCGGCCGAGAACCGGACGACCGCCTTGATGACCTCGACCGAACCGTTCCCGAGACCGGAGTTCTTGAGCCCGAAGCCGAGGCCCACCGCCTTGCCGTCGTTGACCGCCTGGTCGTAGGCGGGCCTGACTGCCTCCAGGCACGCTCTGGCTCCCAGCGATCCGTCATCCATCACCTGTCCGGGACCCCACACGACTCCCGGCGTCACCGCGTTGCGAAAGCGCATCTCCCAGGCGCTGATCCCGGCTTCGGCGGCCAGGCGGTCGATGACTCCCTCCATCGCGAACTGGGCCTGATTGGCGCCAAAGCCACGAAAGGCGCCGCACACGGGGTTGTTCGTTCGCACGGCGACGGACTCGACGTCGATCGCCGGCAGGCGGTAAGGCCCCGACGCGTGACCGGCGGCGCGCTCGAGGACCTCCACGCCGACGGACGCGTACGGCCCGGAGTCTGAGATCATGCGCGCCCTCAGGGCGGTGAGCAGGCCGTCACTGTCGCAGCCGGCCCAGTACTCCATACGAAACGGATGACGCTTGGGGTGCAAGAGCAATGACTCCTCGCGCGACAGGGTGCACTTCACCGGTCGCTTCAGCAGCCACGCTCCGAGCGCTGTCTGGGCCTGGTTGGACATGTCCTCCTTGCCACCGAACGCGCCGCCATTGGACACCTGCTCGACGACGACCTGATCGGTCGTGATACCGAGCACTGCGGCTATCTGGTTGCGGTCGTCCCATACACCCTGACCACCCGAGAACACCTTCAAGGCACCGTCGGGCCCCGGTACGGCGAGGGTCGACTCGGGTTCGAGGAAGGCATGTTCAACGCGTTGGGTCTGGAAGACCTCGTGAACCGTGTGGGCGGAGGCGGCCAGCGCGGCCCCCACGTCTCCGCGCCGGTAAACCCTTCGGGCGAGCACGTTGCCGCCGAGGCCCCAGACAGCGTCCTCGGGATCGTCGATCGCCGCCATCGCGTCGGTCAACGGGCGCAGCGGCCTGTACGAGACCTCGACGAGCTTTGCCGCCCGCCTTGCAACCTGTCTCGAGTCGGCGACGACAATGGCGAGGACGTCACCCAGATAGGACGTCCGCCCTCCCTCGGGGATGAACACCGGCCAGTCCGCCTGGATGATCCCGACACGCAGATCACCCGGGACGTCCGCGGCCGTGAACACCGCCTTGACGCCGGCCACGACGCGCGCCGCGGTCGTGTCGATCCTGAGCACGTCTGCCCTGGCGTGGTCCGCAAGCCGGAGCGCCCCGTGAAGCATGCCTGGAACCCTGATGTCGTCCACATAGTCACGGTCACCGAGAGCGAGCTCGATTCCCTCGTAACGGGCGCCTCGGGTCCCGAGGCCCCCGGACGGGATCGCCTGCGGTGATTCGCCGCCTGCAAGCGTTTCCACCGCGTCAAGGATCTTGCTGTAACCCGTGCACCGGCACAGATGCGCGCCGAGATAGCGAGCAGCCTCGTCGCGGGTGAGGGCCGAGCCCTTCTTGTCGATGAGCGCTCTCACCCGGACGAGAATGCCGGGAGTGCAGAAACCACACTGCAGGGCCCCGGCAGCAGCAAATGCAGCAGCAAAACGCTCCCTCTCGGTGGGGTCGAACCCTTCCAGGGTGGTAATCGACTTTCCCGCCACCTTCTCGAGCGGGATCTGACAGCTCACCGACGCCTTGCCGTCGATCAGCACCGTGCAACATCCGCACTGACCTGACGGCGAGCAGCCGTCCTTGGGCGATGTCGTGTCGAGCTCCTCACGCAGGGCGGCGAGAAGATGCGGGTGATCGCCGACTTCGACGGCTCGTCCGTTGAGCGTGAACTTCGTCATCGCCTGCGCGTCCCCCTATCGCCTCGGCGGCCCGGTACTTTGCAAACCGAGGTTCTCTTCAAGGTTCTCAGGGTAACGGTTCCGCATTGAGGCTCAGCCCCCCGGGCACGACAAGACCAAGAGCCTCTTCCAATGGCCGAGCGTCCGCCGTCAATCCAAAGTGAACACAGTCCCAGTCTCGCCATGCAGAGCCCGGGCGACGTTCTCCGGATTCGTCACGATCGCCGCGGTTCCACCGTTGGAGAGATAGTTGATGACCGCCTGGATCTTCGGCGCCATGCTGCCCGCCGCGAAATGCACGCCCTCGGCCAGGTACGCCTTGGCCTCGGCCAAGGTGAGGTGGTCGACCAGGGTCTCTTCGGGCGTGCCGAAGCTCAGCGCCACCTTCTCGACCGCAGTCGAGATGATGAGAAGGTCAGCCCCCAGGTTGTTGGCCAGCAGGGCCGAGGCCAGGTCCTTGTCGATGACAGCGGCGACACCGTGGAGATTGCCTTCTGCGTCTGCAACCACCGGGATCCCTCCGCCGCCGACGGTGACCACGACGACGCCGGCCGCGATCAAGGTTCGTATTGCCGCAAGCTCGACGATGCGAAGAGGTTGGGGTGATGCCACCACTCGCCGGTACCCCCGATTGGCGTCGTTGACAATGTCCCACCCCTCTTGGCGGCGGCGTTCGGCCTGTTCCTCGTCCATGAACCCGCCGATGGGCTTGGTCGGATTCTGGAAGGCGGGGTCGTCAGCGGCCACTTCTGTCTGGCAGATGACCGTCGCGGCCTCTCGAGCCACACCGAGCCGGCGAAACTCGTTGCAGAGGTTCTGTTGCAAGGCATAGCCGATCGCGCCTTGGCTGTCCGCACCGCAGACGTCGAGGGGGATCTCGTGCATCTCGTGGGCAGCAAGCTCCGAGCGTCGCAGGATGAAACCCACCTGTGGCCCGTTGCCGTGACTGATGGCAACATTCCAGCCCTCTTGAATCATGGTGACGATGTGCCGGCACGTCTCGTGGGCGGCGATGTACTGGTCGCGTACGGTCTGGTGCTGTTTGTCCTTGATGAGTGAGTTGCCGCCGATCGCGACCACGGCGGTTCCGGGGGTCTTGAACAAGGTTTCCATTGGCGCTCTTCCGTCAACTCATTGTCAGCGCCATCACGGCCTTTTGGGCGTGAAGGCGGTTCTCGGCCTGGTCGTAGACGATCGAGTGAGGACCGTCGATCACCGCGTCGGCAACCTCGACGTTGCGATCCGCCGGCAACGGGTGCATGTAGATCGCGTCGTCGTTCGCCAACGCCATGCGACGCTCGTCGGTGATCCAGGACTCGTACTTGTCGATGAGGCGCTTGTCCTCTTCTGGATCTTGGGTCGTGAGCAGGGCTCCCCAGCTCTTCGCGTAGACGACATCGGTCCCTGTGATGCCTTCGTCGAAGTCCTCGAGGATCTCGAATGAAGCATGGGCCTTGCGGGCGTTCTCCCTGCCCTGCTCGACGATGTCGGGCATGAGCTTGAACTCGGGCGGGTGCACGAGGCGCAGGTTCATCCCGAAACGCGGCAGCAACAGCACAAGGCTCTGGGCAACGCTGACCGGCTTCGAGTAGCTCGCCGCGCGCGCCCAGCTGACCGTCGCCGTCTTGCCGCGCGGGTCGCCGAAGTGCTCGATGATCGTCATGACGTCGGCAAGGGCCTGGTGCGGGTGGTAGATGTCGCACTGCATGTTCAGCACGGGCACACGGCTGGCCTCGGCCACGTCGCGGATGTACTTGTTGCCAGTTCCCCAGTCGCACTGGCGGATGGCGATGCCGTCGTTGTACCGGCCGAGGATCTCGCCGATCTCCTTTGCCGTGTCGCCGTGCGCGATCTGGGTGGTCTTGGACTCGATGAACTGGGCGTGCCCGCCGAGCTGTGCCATGCCCGCCTCGAACGAGGTGCGGGTGCGGGTGCTCGAGAAGAAGAAGAGCATCGCGAGGACCTTGTCCCGCAGGTAGGCATGGGGCTCGCCGAGGGCGCGCGCCCGCTTCAGCGCGAAAGCAACGTCCAAGAAGGTGTCGAGCTCGTCCTTGGTGAACTCTTGCAGCGTGATGCAGTCGCGGCCGCGAAGATGTGTCTGCATGGCTGCACCTACTCGATCGCGCCGAGGACGAGCGAAAGCAGGGCCATCCGCATCACGACGCCGTTGAAGGCCTCGACCCAGTAACGGGCGTGACGCGTGCTGTCGACGTCCGGGGGTAGCTCGTCCATTCGAGGCAGCGAGTGCAAGATTATGGCGTCGCTCTTGGCTTTGGTCCTGAGCAGTTCCCGGGTGACGCGATAGGCGGGGGGCGTGAGGCCCTTGTCCTCAGTGGCCTCGTCGCGCGACATTGTGTAATCGGCCTGCACCACGGGCTCCATGTAGATCACGTCGGCGCCGGCGATGCAGCTCTCGACGTCCGGCTTCTCCTGATACTGGACGCTGAGCTGGTCCAGTTCGGCCTTGAATTCGTCGAGCAATGACATCTCCGGAGGGCCGACTACGAAGGCTTCGACGTCGAACTGGGAGAACGCGTAGAGGATCGAGTGCATCGTCCGCATTCGCATGTCGCCCACGCAGAGTACCTTCAGGCCGTCGAGATGGCCCCTCTGCTGCCAGATCGTGTACAGGTCGGTGAGCACCTGGGTCGGGTGCTCTCCCCACCCGTCACCGCAGTTGATCACCGGGACCGAGGCCCACTTTGCCGCCTCTTGCGGCGCCCCCTGCTGGAAGTGGCGCATCGCGATGACGTCGCCGTAGTACTCGAGCATGTGGACGGTGTCCTTGATGCTCTCCTGGTAGAAGTCGCCGGCGCGCGTCATCTTCGCGTCCGAGAAGCCCAGCACATGACCGCCAAGGCGGTGCATGGCAGCCTCGGTCGCGAGGCGAGTCCGGGTGCTCGGCTGATAGAACGCAGTCAAGAGGGTCTTGTGCTTCAGCAGCTCGCCGTTGCGTCGTTCTGCGGCAAACGGCTTCAGCCGGTCGGCCACCGAGAAGATCTGGAAGTACTCCTCCCGCTCCATGTCCTTCAAGGACAAGATGTCTCGACCGAGGAAGCTCCTCATGTCGTGTCTCCCCTTTCACTTTGCTGATCGACGGCCCGCGCGCCTCGAGATCCAGGCGCGTCACATGGCCTGCACCGGCACGTTGCCGGATCGAAGTTCGTCTGAACTGGATTGCCTTTCCCTCATCGTACAAGGGAGTCTCCGTAGGCGCGTCGCCGCGTCGCCGCTGCGGCGAGGCCTGGGACGAGCCAGTTCCGGACAAGTCCGCCCTCGAGCGTCGGAGCACCGGGCTGGGAGGCGACCTCGCTCGCTGGACGCCTCCACGGGGCGAGGCTCAGCCCCAGAGCCGGCGCGCGCGCCGGGCGAGCTCGCCACGAGCGGCCCGTAGCTCGACACCCACCAGCGAGCCGTCGACAACGACCGCCTCGCCTCCGACGAGAAGGTGGAGAACCTGGCGGGACGGTCCGAGCACGAGGCCGGCGACCGGGTCCGCGATGTCCTGCATGTCGTCGGCGGGCCAGACAGCGACGTCGGCCGGCGCCCCGACCTCCAGGAGCCCGAGATCGGGGCGGCCGAGGCACCGGCCGCCGCCCGAGGTGGCGAGCTCGAGCGCCTGGCTCGGCGACAGCGCATCGGGCCGACCCGAACGCAGGCGAGCAAGGAAGAGCGCCTGCTTCAACTCCGGCAGGAGCACCCCGGCCTCGTTCGAGGCGACACCGTCGACCCCGAGCCCGACCTGGGCCCCGGCGTCGAGGAGGTCGCGAACCGGGCACAGGCCCGATGCCAGCCGGGCATTCGAGCTCGGGCAGTGGGCGACGCCGGCGCCGGCCGCCCCCACCCTGAGAACCTCGGAGGCGTTGAGATGGATGGCGTGCGCGTACCACACGTCCCCGTCCAGCCATCCAAGCTCCTCGACGACATCGAGCGGGCGCCGGCCGAAGCGAGCCATACAGTCGCGCTCCTCCGCGATCGTCTCGGCGAGGTGGGTGTGCAGCCGCAGACCGAGCCTGCGGGCGAGCACTGCGGACTGCCTCATGAGCTCCGCGCTCACCGAGAACGGGCTGCAGGGCGCCACCACGACAGTGACCCGGTCGCCGTCATGCAGCCTGGCCGCCACCGACTCGGTCGACGCAAGGATCGCGTCGGTACCCTCGACGACATCGTCGGGAGGCAACCCGCCGGCGCTCTGGCCGAGGTCCATCGAGCCGCGCGACAGGTGGAGGCGGACGCCAAGGCTTCGTCCTGCCGACGCGATGGCGTCGAAGACCGAGTCGTCGCCGCGTGGCACGACGTAGTGGTGGTCAGCCACCGTCGTCGCCCCGCTCAACGCGAGCTCGGCCAGGCCGACGGTTGCCGCCGCGGCGACATCCTCGACGGAGATGCGCGCCCAGATCGGGTAGAGCTCCTGGAGCCACGTGAACAGGTCGCAGCTGGTGGCCCGACCGCGGGTGAGCCACTGGTACAGGTGATGGTGCGTGTTGATCAGTCCGGCGGTGACGATGCCGCCGTCGCAGGCGATCACCTCATCACCCGGTCTCGGCGCAATGGCACCAATCCCGGTGATGACCCCGGCCTCGATCGCAACCTCGCCGGGCCAGCGCGCCCCTCGCAGTACCTTCCGTGTGGTCACACCATGTAGTACCGTGCGCCCGACAAGCTGTCAATGTGCCACCTGGACCATCTCGCGGCGAGGCCGGGTGCGTCGCGTTTGCCGGAGTCGCCACAACCTACGAGGACCACCCTGTGAACATCTACGGACTCGATTCACAAGTCGTTGACCCCGCTGCCGTCGAGCGGACCGCGCAACGCTTCCGGGAGCAGCGGATCGTGCTGCCGACCTTCGGTCAGCTCGCGAACCCCGCCAAGGCCCCGAGCGCGATGCACGCCCTGCTGAGCGGTGTCGACAGGAACGCAGGCTCTCCCGCGAACCTCTGGCGCGTGCACTGGTTCAACAAGCTCGACGGCGGCTTGGCTGAGGTGCCTGAGCACGTTGTGTTGACCCGTGAGCTGACCGGTGTCGATGCTCCCATCGTCGTCGCCTTCGGCGACCGGTTCCCGATGATCGGCGCCCACAAGGTGCTCGCGGCCTACGCATGCCTTGCGCCGAGGCTGGTGACCGGCACCTTCGATCCCACCCGCCATCGGGCGATCTGGCCGTCGACTGGCAACTATTGCCGCGGCGGGGTGGCGGTCTCGCGAGTGATGGGCTGCCGCGGCGTCGCGGTTCTGCCCGAGGGGATGAGCCGCGAGCGCTTCGACTGGCTCGAGCGATGGGTCGTGGACGAGAGCGACATCATCAAGACGCCGGGCACCGAGAGCAACGTGAAGGAGATCTACGACCGCTGCCACGAGCTCGCGGAGGACCCGGACAACGTCATCCTGAACCAGTTCTGCGAGTTCGGCAATCACCTGGTCCACAGGCTGGCGACCGGCGCGGCGCTCGAAGGTGTCGTCGAGCATCTCGTGGCATCGCGGCCCGAGCTCAAGGTTCGGGCGTTCGTATCGGCGACCGGGTCAGCCGGCACCATCGGCGCCGGGGACCACCTGAAGGACCGGTTCGGATCGCTCACAGTTGCCGTCGAGGCACTTGAGTGCCCGACTTTGCTGAACAACGGGTTCGGCGAGCACAACATCCAGGGGATCGGTGACAAGCACGTGCCTCTCATCCACAACGTGATGCGAACCGATGTCGTGATCGCCATCTCGGACCGGGCCACCGACTCCCTGAACGTGCTCGCGAGCACCGACGTGGGTCGGGGTTACCTGGCGAGCCGCGGTGTCCCGCCCGGACTGATCACCGCGCTCTCGTCATTCGGCCTCTCGAGCTGGTGCAACGTCCTGGCCGCGATCAAGCTCGCAAAGAGGCTTCACCTCGGCGGTGACGACCTGGTTGTCACGGTCGCCACGGACGGCGCTGCCATGTACCAAAGCGAGCTCTCCGACGCGCTCAGGCGCGACTGGGCGGACGGGTTCACAGAAGTCTGCGCAGCCCAGGTCTTCGGTGAGCACCTGCTCGGGGCAGGCGAAGACCATCTCCTCGAGTGCACGGACTTCGATCGGAACCGGATCTTCAACCTCGGCTACTACACCTGGGTCGAACAGCAGGGGGTCTCGATCGAGGAGTTCGAAGCCCGCCGGGACCAGAGCTTCTGGCGCTCCCTGCTCGATCTGGTCCCCGTGTGGGACGATCTCATCACCGAGCTGAACGGCCGCTCTGGCGCGGTCCCGGCTGCCTGAAGCCGCCAAGCTCGGCGGTGAGGTGCAGGTCGCGGGATCACCGTGCCGCGAGACCAGCGACCTCCTGCAAGGTTTCGCGCGCCAGCAGGGCGCGCCTGTCGCGTTCGTGGCGACGGGGATCCCCCATCTCGTGCTCTGTCTCCGCTACCTTCGCACCGGTGAACCGACTTACGAGCAGCCTGGGAAAGAGTGAGAGATGAGCCAGCAAACTCCTCGGCACCACCGAACCTCCGGGCAAGGTGGCGAACGACCAGCTTTTCAGCGTTGGATCGAGGGCCTTGGACGTGGGCAGCGCATCGGCCTCGTCGCCGGCTTGGCCGTGGTCATCGTGCTCGTCGGCGTCGTGCTCGCGGCTGTCTTGTCGAGCGGGAACACGAAAGGCGGCGCTCACTCCTCGACCACGACGACCCTCAAGACCACTACGACAACTCGGCCGCGTGCCTTGGTGAGCTCGAAGTTCTGCCCACTCACGCGCCGACCGGCTCCGGGTGGCAAGGCGCCGCAACGCCCGGCGCTCGCCGTGAAGATCGGCAACGACCCCTCCTCGCGCCCGCAGAGCGGCCTCAACAAGGCGGACATCGTCTATGAGGAGATGGCGGAGGGCGGGATCACGCGGTACATGGCCGTGTTCCAGTGCCAGAACGCACCGCTCATAGGCCCCGTCCGCTCGGTACGCTGGGACGACTGGAACATCCTGCAGCAGTACCACCACGCGATCCTCGCCTACAGCGGTGGAATTCTGCCCTGGACGGACGAGGCTGCGTCGCTCCGGTGGATCTTCAACGCCAACGGCAGCGTTGAGCCCACTGCCAACGCCTACTATCGCTACAACTCCTCCGTCCTGCCGGCAAGCCTAGGTCCGCCATACAACTACTACACCTCGACCTCCGCGCTCTGGAGGCTGTACCCCAAGGACAAGACTCTCCCGCCAAGGCTCTTCAAGTACTCCAGGGCAGCTCCCGCCGGCGCGACTCCGGTCGCGTCCGTGTCGATCCCGTTCTCGGTCGAGTCGCCCGTCGTCTGGCAGTGGAGCCAGACCGCCCTGCAATGGTTTCGCTTTTACAACGCCCAGCCGGACAACGATCCCGCCGGGAAGCAGCTCCACACCGCCAACGTCGTGATCCAGATGGTGAAGGTCCGTGCGGGGCCCTACAACGAAAGCGGCCCGGACAGCCCCGACGTCGAGAGCATCACGACCGGTTCGGGGACCGTCTATGTGCTGCGCAACGGCCTCAGGGAGACGGGGACCTGGAGTCGCCCCAGCGGCTGGGACATCACGAAGTTCTCGTTCCCGAACGGGAAGCCGATAACCCTCCAGCCCGGAACGACCTGGTACGAGGTGGTCCCCGACTCTGTCTCGGTCACCTTCACGAACTGAACCACCCGCTGGCGCGAACACCCGGCGGAACTGATCAACGAGGCCACCCGCGCGACAAACTCGCCGCTGACCCGCGTGCGCTCAGCCCGTCAGGCGCTGCTTCGCCTGCCTGCGTCGTTGCCTGCAGAGAGCTCGTGCTGGTTCGACAGCCTGGCCGAGCCGGTGCGGCTCGCCCGAGGTCCTGCGGATGTCGTCAAGCGCCGCGGCGCCTGACGCGGGCGTCGACGACGGGCCAGAGCGCCCGGACCGCCTTTTCGAGAACCGAGAGCCCCTCGTTCAACAGATCGTCCGAAATCACCAGCGGCGGGAGAATGCGCACGACGTTGTCGTAGGTTCCGGCCTTCAACAAGATGACGCCCTCGGAGTGGCACGTGGCGAGAACCCTGGAAGTTGCAGCGGGATCGGGTTCCTTCGTCTCTCGGCTGCTCACGAACTCGAGCGCGGCCATTGCTCCGATGATGCGGACGTCGCCGACAGCCGGCACCTCCTCGGCAAGGTTGCCAAGGCGCGCCTTGAAGATCTCTCCGATGTCTCGAGCGCGACTCACAAGACCCTGGGACTCGATCTCGGACAAGGCACCGAGCGCCGCGGCACACGACACTGGGTTGCCACCGAAGGTGGAGCCCAGCCCGCCGGGATGAATGGCGTCCATGATGTCGGCTCTCCCGGTGACACCACCGATCGGAAGTCCGCCGCCAAGTCCCTTGGCCGTCGTGAGCAGGTCAGGGACGATGCCGAAGTGCTCGCACGAGAACATCTTGCCCGTCCTGGCAATGCCGGCTTGAACCTCGTCGGCGACAAGGACGATCCCGTGTTGCTTGCAATAGTCCGCCAGGCGCGCAAGGAAACCCTCCCCGGGGATGATCACCCCACCCTCACCCTGCACCGGCTCCACGAGCAGGCACGCGATGCGACTCCCACCGATCTGCTTGTCCATCGAAGCGATCGCCAGGTCCGCACACGTTTCACCGCACCGCTCGGGCGGCGCCCCGCCGGCACACCGGTAGGGGTAGCTGAACGGCTCACGGTAGATCTCAGGAGCAAACGGCCCAAAGCCCGACTTGTAGGGCATCGCCTTGGCGGTGAGCGACATCGTGAGAAGAGTCCGGCCGTGGAAGGCGTGGTCGAACACGACGACGGCCTGACGACCGGTGAAGGATCGGGCAATCTTCACGGCGTTCTCGACTGCCTCGGCACCTGAGTTGACAAAGAAGCTGCGCTTGTCGTCGGTGCCTGGTGCGAGCGCGTTGAGGCGCTCCGCCAGGGCGACATAGCCCTCGTAGCCGGTCACCTGGAAGCAGGTGTGAGTGAAACGCTGCAGCTGCTCGGTGACGGCCTCGACAACCAAAGGGGCGCTCGAGCCCACGTTCAGCACCGCGATCCCGGCGCCGAGGTCGATGAACGAGTTGCCGTCGACGTCGACCACGATGCCACCGTACGCACGTTCCGCAAAGATCGGCATTGTGGCGCCCACGCCCGCCGGGACCGATGCCCTCCTGCGGGCAGCGAGCTCCAACGACCGGGGCCCGGGGATGGCGGTCCGGACCTCGCGCACTTGGGAGACCTCAACGGATTCCACGACGATCACCACCTGCCGGCCGGGCGAGCACGCCGCCTACGCGCAGCCTCGCTCGCGTTTGTTCGATTGCCACCGAGCTTACCGACGGGGAACTTCACTGCCAATTGCTGCTGTATCTAAGCTGAAGATATGCGCGCTTCACACTGTTGGCGAGGCGAGGACGACGTCCATAACCCTCTCGTCAAGCAGACTTGCGCTTTGGGACCCGACAAGTACCGCTCTGCTTCGGGCCCCGGCATCTTCGCCTTCTGGGTCGCGTCTCCCGATAGGCTCCGCCAGTGCTGATCGCCAGCGTTCACATCTTCGCCCACGTCCTCCTCGCCGCCGGATCGGGCGGGCCTGGCCACGCGGTGGCTCATGCCAGCAAGATGACCTTCTTCCAAGCCGTGGTGCTCGGCGTCCTTCAGGGCGTGAGTGAGCTCTTCCCCGTCTCGAGCCTGGGCCACGCCGTGGTGTTCCCGGCCCTTTTCAACTGGAACAACCTGGTCGCCTCGGAGAGCAAGCCCGAGTCGTTCTGGCTCGCCTTCGTCGTCGCGCTCCATGTGGGGACCGCGCTGGCTCTCGTCGCCTTCTTCTGGAGGGATTGGAAGGCGATAATCGGCGGCTTGGCGCACTCGAGCCGCACGCGGACGATCACGACGCCGACCGAGCGGCTCGGCTGGCTACTCGTGGCCGCGACGATCCCCGCCGGCATCACCGGTCTGATCTTCGAGCACGAGCTACGAGTGCTGTTCACCAAGCCGCTGGCAGCCTCGATCTTCCTCGTGATCAACGGCTTCATCCTCTTCGGGGGGGAAGTCGCCCGACGCCGCGCCGAGATCCGGGAGCGGCGAGGCCATCTGCCACCGCGGGAACTGAAGACGCTCGAGTTCAAGGAAGCCGGAGTGATCGGAACCGCTCAGGTACTGGCACTGCTCGCGGGCATCAGTCGCTCTGGCATCACGATGGTGGCAGGGCTGATTCGGGGGTTGAACCATGAGGACGCGGCCCGTTTCTCGTTCCTGCTCGCCACACCGGTGATCCTTCTCGCCGGGCTCTACAAGATCCCCGATCTGCTCGGACCCCTCGGTGACGGCGTTCGGAGCCAGGCGCTGGTCGGCGCCTTGTGCGCCTTCGTCGGCGCCTTCATCTCGGTCCGATTCCTGACCCGGTATTTCAAGACGAGAACCCTGTGGCCCTTCGGCCTGTACTGCCTCGTGGCAGGCACGTTCTTCGTCATCCGCTTTGCCTGACGCGGGCCGTAGGCTGGCGCCATGGCCATTTACGACGCCCCCATCCACTCCCTGCAAGGTGAGCCGCTTGACCTCCACCGCTTCGAGAGCAAGGCAATGCTCGTCGTCAACGTGGCGTCGCGCTGTGGGCTGACGCCCCAGTACTCCGGTCTCGAGAGCCTGCAGGAGCAGTACGCCGGCCGTGGTTTCACCGTGCTCGGGGTCCCCTGCAACCAGTTCAGGGGGCAGGAGCCCGGATCGGCCGAGGAGATCGAGAGCTTCTGTTCCACGACCTACGGGGTGAGTTTCCCCATGACCGAGAAGCTCGAGGTGAACGGGGCGGGTCGTCATCGGCTCTACGCCGAGCTGACACAGGTCGCCGACGCCGAGGGAGCTGCCGGCGACATCCAGTGGAATTTCGAGAAGTTCCTCGTCGCTCCGGGTGGCCAGCCCATCGTCCGTTTCAGGCCGACGGTCGAGCCGAGCGCACCTGAGCTCGTCGCGGCGATCGAAGCCGTGCTGCCCGGTTGAGCTCTAGGCACGAGCAACCAGGCAGCAGAGCCACCCCCTGCGAGCTCGAGGAGCCTCGACTGTGGTCGATGTGAGCGGTGATCTCATCGTGACGCGACGGCTCAGAATCCCGGCGGGCGAGCTTCGGTGGCGCTTCTCCGGCAGCGGCGGGCCGGGCGGACAGCACGCGAACACCTCGAATACCAAGGTGATTCTGACCTGGAACCTCGAGAGCTCTGGAGCGCTCACGGATCTCCAACGGGCGCGGCTGGTCTCCGAGCTCGGGCCCGTGATACGTGTCGTGGTCGTAGACGAACGCTCACAGACTCGCAACCGAGACCTCGCTCTCGAACGCCTGCGCGACCGGGTGCGCGGCGCGCTCGCCGTCCGCGCCCGCCGGTGGCCGACTGCGCCGACGAAGTCCTCCATCGATCGCAGGCTCGCTCAGAAACGCCTACGATCGGAGCGCAAGACGGAGCGACGAGTCGACCGAGACCCGCAAGAGTAGGCGTCCGAACAGGGAGAATGGAGGTCGCCCTAGCATTGCATCACCGTCGGTCAATAGGCGCGCCCATCACTTTGCCCCTGGCATTGGAGCCCCCCAGGGGCTGGCTCGCCAGGATCGATATTCTCAAGTGGCTCCTCGGGACGTCCGGGGACTTGCCGGGGCAGCGGATCCAACAACCCTGAGCACGTCGATCACGCTTTGTGCGGCAGGGAGTGCGGGAGCGACAAAGAAGCATGGCAGTGGACACCGCCGAGACTGCGACAGCCGGCGAGCTTGCGCACGCCTACGCTCCGGAAGCCGACCCGCCGGAAGCCGACAGGCCTCCTGAGGTCCGCGGCAGGTCCACTCGCCAATTCGGCGTGACGGCCTGGACGGCGGCGATCCTCCTCGGGCTCTTCCTCATCTGGGCGGCGTCTCACCAGGGTGGCCACGGTTTCACCGCTGACCAACGTGCCGTCGTCAAGCTCGCCGTCGCCGTCCTCACAGCCGCCAGCTGTGTCGTGTTCGGTCGGCGCGCGGCACCTCAAGTACGGCTCGCCTGGATGTGGATCGGGGCCTTCGCCACTGTCTGGGCTGTCGGAGAAGCCATCGTCACGTGGTACGACTTCGCAAGAAACGGTGCGCTGCCGTTCCCCTCGGCCGCCGATGCAGGCTTCCTGGCCGCGCTGCCAATTGCCGCAATCGGGGTCCTTCTGTTCCCCTCGGAGCCAAGGCTCGGCGTCTCTCACGCACGCATGCCCCTCGACGGCATCATCGTCGCCGGATCGCTTCTCATCGTGAGCTGGACCACTGCACTCGGCGCCGTGTACCACTTCGGCTCGGGCAGCGTCTTCTCCCAAGCGGTCAGGCTTGGCTACCCGATCGGCGACGTGATCGTCGCCACCGTCGCCATCAGCGTCCTCGCCCAGGGCCGTGGTCGCCAGCGCGTCCCGCCCGTGCTCGTCGTCGCCGGCCTGCTCTGCATCACTGGCACCGACAGCGGTCTCGCCTACCTGAGTCACGTCACTTCGTTCGGATACGAGTCTCTCGTCGACGGCGGCCGCGTGGCTGGCTTCCTGCTCATCGCTCTCGCCCCTCTGTGGCCGCTCGAGCGGACCACCGGCACGCGCGACGATGTAGGTGGGCCGTCGCCATGGCGGGTCGCGCTCCCCTATTTCTTCCTCGCCTTCGCGATCGCCGCGGCCGCCGTCAAAGGTGCCCAATCCGGTCACGTCGACCTGTTCACTGTGGTCGCCGGGCTGTGCGTCATCGCTGCCGTGCTCACACGACTAGTGCTCACCCTGGTCGAGAACCTCCGTCTCACAGGCCAGATGCAGCGCGCCGTCAACACGCTTCGCGCGAACCAGGTCGAGCTGGTGCACTACGCCCTCCACGACTCGCTCACCGGCCTGCCCAACCGTGTTCTCTTCGCCGACCGCATCGAACATGCGCTCGCCCGGCGCGCTTCACCCACTCGCCGTGTGGCCGTGATGCTCTGCGACCTCGACAGCTTCAAGGACGTGAACGACACGCTCGGCCACTCCAGCGGCGACGAGGTGTTGATCGCGGCCGCGGATCGTCTGAGCTCGTGCATCCGTCCCTCTGACACGGTCGCACGCATCGGGGGAGACGAGTTTGCCGTCCTCATCGACGACGCCTCAGGAATCGACGAGGTGGCGTCGGTCGCGGCCCGCGTATGTTCGACGATGCGGATCCCGTTCACGCTTGGAGGCCGCGATTTCATCGTGCATGCGAGCGTCGGTATCGCGATGGCCAGCCAGCTCGACACCGACGGCGAAAAACTCGTTCAGGATGCCGATGTCGCCCTCTACGCAGTCAAAGACGCCGGAGGCGACAACTACACGTTCTTCGAGGCACGCCTCGGCAAGGCTTACGTCGACAGGCTCGGGCTGCAGGCCGAGCTTTCGGCGACGCTCGACAACGGCGAGCTCTTCGTGGAGTACCAGCCAGTCGTCGAGCTGGCTTCGGGGCGCACCGTCGGGGTGGAAGCACTATTGCGGTGGCGCCATCCCAGGCGTGGCGTGCTGATGCCGGTGGACTTCCTCACAGTCGCAGACAGCTCTGGAATCGTGGTCCAGATCGGTGCTTGGGTCCTGAACGAGGCGCTGCAGAAGCTTCAGGGCTGGAGACAGCGGACCCCTGCTGCTGCGCAGCTGTGGACATCGGTCAACATCTCTGCGCGACAGCTCGCGAGTGGCGACCTTGTCCGCGCTGTCTCCAGGGCCATCGACGCGAGCGGGCTAGAGCCGGAGTCGTTGCATATCGAGCTGACGGAGAGTGCAGTGATCGACCTGGTCGACTGGTCCTCGCTCGTCCTTGGAGACTTGAAGAGCCTCGGGGTGATGCTCGAGATCAACGACTTCGGCACGGGCTACTCCTCTCTCGCGTACCTCAAGCAGCTACCGATCGACGCCGTGAAGATCGAGCGCACATTCGTGGAGGGTCTCGGTACCGACGGCCGTGACGCGGTCATCATCGAGGCGGTCGTGTCGTTGGCGCACGCGTTGCAGTTGAAGGTCACCGCCGAAAATGTCGAGACCAGTCGCCAGGTCGAGTGGCTGCGAACTCTCGGATGCGATTACGGGCAGGGCTACCACTGGAGCGCCCCGCTTGCGGCCGCCGACTTGGAGGAGTGGATCAGCCGCAGCTGAGAGGTGGCGGGCGGCGAACGGGATCTGGCCAAGCGCAACAGAGACCGCGACAAGTGCTCAAGGCTCAAAGCCGACAAGCCGATCAAGTACCTCGTGTCCCACATTGACTACACGAGCAACCCCACGAACTGTGAGAACAAGCATCCCTCGATGCCGGCGTTGACCGACACGACCGCCACGGGCGGCGGTGCGGCCGTCAGGACCAGCGCGGCCGCCGACGGCTGAACCAGCTGACCGCCTGAGCAGGCAGCGGCGCGAGAGAGGACCACGACCGTTGGCCCCGACGCCACTCGCGCCGCTGTCTGCAGCCTTCCTCGTCACGACGGCGTCCCTCGTCCCGGTCGCTCTTGCCTCCGCGTCCACTGGACACCTGCGTTCAACGCCGGCAGCGGCGGAGAGGCCCACGACCAGGATCTGAGGCTGCGCGAGAAGACGGCTGTGCCGGTAGCGCCCTCGAGGTGAAGTACAGTTGCGCCAGTCGATGAACCTCTAGGCGAGGAGCGAATCTGATGCGGCTCAGGCGCAAGATCGTGACCGCCGGTTTGAGCGTCGCGTGCGGCGTCGCCCTTGCCGCGTGCGGCCAGCAAGTCGTCACGCACGTGCAGGCAGGTGACACCGTCCACTCGGCTTTGACCAGCGTGTTCAAGAGTCCCACGACCCGATTCGTCATCACCGGACAGGATCTTCCCGGAGCGGCAAGCATCGCCGACGGCAGCTTCTCCATCGTGCTCACGACCTCACTAGCGAGCGGTGCGAGCAGCTCCGTCCTGCGTGGTGACCAGTCCGTGGATGTCTCGATCCTCCACGAGTCCACGGACCTCGTCGACCTCCGCCTGGTAGGCAAATCGGGGTATTTCCGGGTGGATCTCAGAGGCATCGCCGACTTGCTCGGCCAGGGCGGCCAAGCGACGTTCGCTTCCACAGCGAGCAGCATCAACAAGCTGGCCGGCCATCGGGGCCTCGGATATCTCCACCAGATCCTGCTCGGCAAGTGGGTAGGCGTCTCGTCGAGCACGCTCATCGCTCTAGCCCGCAAACTCGCGGGCAAGATGCCGTCAGCCGCGTCATCGATTTCGAACCTGCAGAAGCTCAGCCAGAACCTGCAGAAGATCAACCAAATGAAGCTCACTGTCTCAGCCTCCTTCGCGCAGTGCCTACGGACGTGGCTGAGCATCCACAAGAAGACGGCCGACGAGTACTCGCTCAGCCTTCCCGCTCGATCCTTTGGCGCTTCACTTGTCGAGAAGCTGGCCAAGCCTCTGGCAGCGGACCTGAACGAGCCGTCCCCGTCTCGAGCAGAGCTTTCAAAGGCGATCGGCGAGATCTCCGCCAAGCTTTCTCTCCGTGCGAACCTGTGGATCTCGAAAGGGTCGGTGAGCAGGCTCCAGGTCTTCGTCCCCAACTCCAGCGCCTACCTTCTGATCGGTGTGTCCCATCCGGCGGTGCCGGTTGAGGTTCCAGCCAACTCGACCATGCTGACGGTCGGCAACTTGAGCGTCCTGTTCGGAGCCTCGCCCCTAGGCGGGCTCAAGGACTTGGGTTCGGTTAGCAGTCTCCTCTCGTGACCTGAGCCAGACAAACACCGAAGCTCGCGGTCCCGTCTGGCTCCGTTTCGCGTCCCAGGACGGCCCTGGTCGAGTGCCGGCGCCGCCTTGCCCCAAGATCCAGTCAGGTTCCTCCTCGGGCGGTGCGAACCTGAGGATCACTGGCCCCGCGATGTCCGAGATGTGAACGGTTCTCCGCTCTCATTGCCATGGACCTCTGAGCTTCGACCCGGTTCTGCCAAGGTCCGTCCTTGCCGGCGCCGAAACCCGGCGGGCCAAACCCGTGAGCGCCCCTTGCTCGACATGTCCACGACCCGGACGTCGTGGCGATCGTCAGGGAAGCGTTGACGGCGAGCGGGCTTGCCCGAACCGCCTCGTCCTGGAGATCACCGGGAGCGTGGCGCTCGTCGATGCCCTCGAGACCAAGAGCGTGATCGAGCACCTTGGCCACTACGGGGTGACTGTCGAGCTCGGCCCGAAGCTCGAGATGACCGTGTTCGCCGAGGAGACCGAGACGCAAGGACAGCTCGAACGCCTCCGACACCTCGGCCGCGGGTCGGCCAGGGCTACCTCTTCTCACCTGCCATATCGGCCGGCCAGGTGTCGGCCATGCTCGACCGGGAGCCGGACAAGTGGGCGCAGAGGTTGGCGCCGTCAACTACGCACCAGGAAGACCAACAGGGAAACCAACCCGCTGACCGACACCCAGTCACACACCATCACCAGGACTTACGCGCGTAGATCGAGGGTCCGCCGGCCCGGTCCGCCAGGACCCTCCACCTCGGGCGTTTCGCCCTTGGCCCGGCGTCCCTCGCCCTGGCTCGTTGTCGAGACCTTTGGCGGACAGTGGACTTACGGCGCCCACGACACGGTGGCGGCGCTGTTCATGCCTGCGAGCGGTTTCCCGTTCACAGTAAGCGGCCCGGAGGCGATCTCTTCCAACACGGGGGCCTCTGTCCCCCCCAGCTTGATGTGCCCGGCCTGGTAGGCGAGATCACTGCCCGCCGCAGTGGCCACCAACGCCCCCTTCTTGTCGCCGGTCAGCACTCCCCGAGGGGACACCCACAGCACCGCGGTGCGCATCGTGCTCTGTTGAGTGCAGTCGACCATGGTGGCGTCGAGGGTGTCCTTCGGGTCGAAGACGAACGACTGCACCCGCCAGCGCGGCCCGGCCGGCAGGGAGGCCTGCTTGATGGTGCGCGTCGTCTCGTTGACCACGAATATCCGCGACGCAGGCCCAATACCGCACCCGTCGGTGTGGTCGCCAAGCTCGGCAGCAAAGACGGTGCCGTCGGGCGAGACGGCGGTCACCTCGTACAGAGGACCGTTGGAGGCGGGTTTGGGCAGCGCCTGGAGCTTGGTCACCGCGCCGGCGAGGCTGACACGCCACAGGCGGGTGCCGGACTTGATGTCCGGCCCCATGATGAAGCCACCCGAATAGCCCACAACGTCGTCACTCGTGGGGACGGCTACCGACCGGCGGCTCACATGCCCGTCGACGTTCAAGGTGGTGAGCGTCGACGGTGAGTTCAGATCCGCGCCAGGCACAAGGAGCGCCAGCCCGGAACTGCTCACGGACAGACCCTCGGAGTACTGGAACTGGGTGGGATACGACATGCGCCGGTGAGTGACGGTGTCGTACCAGCCGATCGCTCCCCGGCCGGTGCTCAGGTTGGTTTGCTCCCAGCCAAGGTAGCGCCCGCTGGCAGACCACTGGAAGTCGGTGACGGTCATCGGCTTGGCCGTGCCCTTCACGTCGACGGGCCCAATTACTTTGCGCGCGCCGTCCTGCACCAGGGTCAGCCTGCCCGCCGCGAGTACCGCGAGTGCAGGAACTCTCTTTCCGGCTGTCGCCCGGAGGTTCTGGGCCGCACCGGTACCCGCCAGCAGAGCGAGAACCAGCACGGCGATGACCAGGCCGGTGATTGAGCGGCACGCCGCAATGGCCCGCCGTGTGGGGAAGAAACGTGTCAGGTTCACACGTGCAGTGATATCAAAACGGCACGGAGTCATCAACGCCCCTGACCCACGAGGGCGCCGCACACCAGAGGGCCGTGGTGAGCACAGAGGGGAAGGCCGGGCTGGAGGAAACCCCGGCAACCACAGGGGTTCCCCCAGGTCACTACCGGTGGGCCGTACAAGACTTGAACTTGTGACCTCTTGCGTGTCATGTAAGAGACAGCCGTTTGCTCAGTGTTGTGCAGTGCTGCAAGGTCCTGATACGTCCAGGTCAAAGCATTGCCGGGCTGCGTGCCATGCCGTCTTGTGTTGTCCTGCGTTGGTTGCAGTTGGCGGTTAGCCGGGTTTTAGGTTGCAGTGTTAGGTTGCAGTTCAGGCAAAACAAAACCCCCAGCCTCGAAAGACTGGGGGCTTGCCGGGAAGGCTTGGAGATCTTGACTAGGGCGTGTGGTGCATCACGTCTGGCCCTGACTCCCAGTCCGGTACATACGGACCAGGGCATGGTTCCGGTGGGGACCGCACGAAGTCAGGATCTTGGAACCAGTGGACCTGACCACTCGGGTCCACAAGAGCCACCGTGTTTGCTGGTGTCCAGCCTGTGAATCTCGGCCAGTCCGGCAACACCACCGGCTTGCTACGCGCAAACTCACCGTGATCCGAGAACGGTCCATGAGTGACGTAACCGCCGCCGTCGATAGTGCAACAGCACCGAGTGCATCGGTGCTGTAGCGCATACCAAGGGCCGTGAAGGTCACCGATCACCTGGTGATCTCTCGACAAACTGTGAGAGCATCCGCACTCGTCCGGTTCACCCAGTATCTCATTGAATGTTGCT
The DNA here is from genome assembly GCA_963841155.1 of uncultured Acidimicrobiaceae bacterium. GTDB lineage: Bacteria > Actinomycetota > Acidimicrobiia > Acidimicrobiales > Bog-793 > Fen-455. The sequence continues at coordinate 271,258 of CAWJBM010000005.1, forward strand.
AGAACAGGGTCCATCACGACAGCACCAAGGCCAGAGCGTCGGATGCACTGCTGTTCCGTGCTGCCTCACTGGTCCACCCGTACACGTCTGCCGTGATCCTGATGCTGGCGTGTCCGAGATTCCACGAGATTTCCTCAAGGGGTACACCAGCCTCACGAGCCAAGACTGCGTAAGTGTGTCGGAGGTCATGAAAGTGAAGGACCGGAAGGATCAGCCGCTGGCTGACGTTGCGGAAATGCCTCCTAACCGTTGAGTCACAGATTGGCGTACCCTCACGACTCGTGAACACCAGGCCGTCAGTGCCTTGTGTTTCCTCAAGGTTCTGACGGACTTGCTGCTCTCTCAGAATGTCGATCACGCCTGCTGTGATCTTAAGAGCCCTACGTGATCTCGGGGTCTTTGGGGCTACCCGCTCATGGTCGGTACGGTCCATCGTTCCTGTGACTGTAAGAGTGCCCGCCTCCAAATCGACATCTGCCCACCGAAGGCCGAGAATCTCACCTTCCCTAAGGCCGTTGTGCAAAGCCAGTACGTAAACGGGCTTCAGCCAGTCTCCATCAAGTTCGACCAATAAATCCTTGGCCTGTTGGGCAGTGAGGACAGGACGTTCAGTGTGCCTTACAGACACTGACTCCACTTGAGCAGCCACGTTCTTCCGAACGTAATCACGCTGAACCGCTTGGTTCAGTGCTGCAACCAGGATGGACCAGGCACGCTTTTGCGTGCTCGTGCTGGCGGGCTTGCCATCCTTTCGCCCTGTGGTGGCAAGGGCTTTGAGCATGGCCTCGACATCCTCAGCGGTAAGGGCTGACAGTCTGATCCGGCCCAGAGTGGGCTTGATGTAGGCCTCGATCACGTCTTGGTAGTTGCGGATGGTTGCGGGCTTGAACTTGCCCGTACCCGCCTTGGCTTCGAGCCAGCGGTCCAGCCAATCCCCAATGGTTTGTTCGGGTCCAGGCGTTGGCTTGATCCCAGCCTTAACATCCTCTAGTGCCACTTTCCGCTTGGAAATGGCTTCTTTCATGGTCTTCCCGTACACGTACTTTCGTACACGCTTGCCGCCTGTGGTGGGTGGAAGCTCATACGTGGCAAGCCACAAGCCATCAGACTTTCTCTGATGGACTGCGGTTCCTCTTCTTGGCATCTCTAGCCTTCCCTTGACTCTGACCTTTGCCACTCCCCTGCCGCAACGCGAGTCTACAGGCAAGCGCGCCCCTTGTCCACTCGCCCGTTTGTATTGGGCTTTGCCAGTTCGGCTGTAGGTTGCACCTAGGCTGCCTGTGCCTCAGTGCTAGCAAGCCCTTCGGCCATCCGTCAGTTATGCTACCCACGACTCCTGTCCCTCTAGGAACTGGTGAAGGGCTTTCTTCGACACTAGGTAGCGCCGTCCAAGCCTGCGGCAACCTGGCAACTCGCCAGAGACAGCTAGTTCGTAGGCGAGTGAGCGGCCAATCCCAAGCAACTTCGCGGTTTCCTCAACGGTGTACGTAAGACGTTCTTTCGTGATAGCCGACATGGCAGATCCAATCGTTCGTAGTCATTCGGAACGACTGCGCCACGCAATGTCAGTATTCGTGGGTTCTGCCAGTCGGGTCAGTTGCCCAAAATACCTCCGGCAACCGCCAACACACAAGATATCACACCGGGACCGGCGCCGTCAACGGGTGCCCCGCCCAACGTTGCCTTTCCCATCATCGCTCACGCCCAACTGACGTTTTGCCTTATCAGAGCCGGTATATGCCTGTATAGACAGATTTGAGGCCTGAGATGCATAGCACTATAGTGTGTGGCACTCCATAGCTATTGCCGTAGCGCCGAAACCGACTTGCGTTTTACCTGCTCAGAGGGGTGCTTGCTGGTAGAAATTGAGTCCCTCGGTGTGTAATACTTACCTGCGTACCCGTGCTCCGAGAGTCAATCAGTGCAGTGCCTACCGCGCTCGTGCGAGTTGATCGGCTATCGAGGGTGCCGTTGTTCCGCACGCCGCCGGTCCCCGTCAGCATCGGTTAGGAGAACAAGATGTTAGATCTAGATGATGCTTGGGTGGACGTCGAGCTTGAGGCTGAGCAGGCGATGTGGGATGCGCCACACACGTCATGGGATGCCGTCAACACACGGTGGGCGCTGGAAGGTCTGTTGGATGACCCGCCGCCGGTGTACTTGAGCCGAACAGATGGCGTACTACTGCTGTACAAGGGGAAGGTTTCTGACATCCACGGTGAGCCGGAGGCGTGCAAAGGCTGGTTCGCCTGCTATGCGGCGACTGACGTCCTCGCCCGTGGAGACGGTGTCGTCTACGTGGACTTCGAGGACAGCATCAGAGGAATCCTCGGGCGGATGCGGAGTCTTGGCGTTTCAGACGAAGTCCTGCTAGACGGCTTCTCGTATGTCGGACCCACGGAGGCCTTGCAATCAGCAGCCGTCGAAGGCGGAAAGGACACGAGGCTCAGCTTCGAGAGGACTCTCAGGGTGTTAAGTCGGCCAGTCGGGCTGGTCGTGCTCGACGGGGTCACGCAGGCGATCGCCAATCAGATGATGGGTTCCTCGAACAGCAATGATGACATCGCAGCTTTCTACCGGGACATGCCGAGGATGATTGTCCACGATGAGAACTGTGCGGTACTGCTCGTGGACCACGTCACCAAGGACGCTGGCAATCCACGGTTCGCCATCGGCGGGATGATGAAGCTCGCCGCGGTGGACGGCGCATCGTTCCAAGCCGAAGTTAAGGTGCCGTTCGGCCGTGGGCGGAATGGCCTCGTCCTCATCAAGGTCGCGAAGGACAGACCCGGCTACGTCCGTGAGCATGGCGGTGAGACTGATGGCCTCCTACAGCAGATTGCGGACATGCACCTCGAATCCGATGCTGAGACGGGTGCGGTCACGGTTCGGCTTGAGCCACCCATCGACGATGCTGGACTGCTCCGGATTCGCATGGGCATCGTCTGTCGAGCGTTGCAGAACAACGCCCTGCTCAACGTCCCAGACCCTGGTCTCTCGCTTACTAAGCTGCGGGGCGTCCTTCGTGGCTGCGGTAACGACAAGAAGGACGAGGTCGTTAAGGAACTGGTTCGGCGCAAGTACGTCCGAGTCGAGGTCCAGGGGATTGGCAAGGCGACGCTGCACTTCCTCATAGACCCTCAGCTAGACATCTTGGCGGCACAGATGGCCGAGTTTCCACCTCGATAAGGCTACCCTGCCACATATGTGATATTTCATCTAGAACCTATGAAGAGTGGTTTGCGACCTGCTCTTGACCCTGCCTGCCCTAGACAGAGTCTAGGGGGCAGGGTTGGTTGATTAGATGCACATATGACAGATCCACTATTTTAGGGTTGCTACGCAGAAGGGTGAGTCTCGGACGCGAGACTGGTATAAAGCGTGGGTTCTCGCCACCCACAATGTCAGCAAGCCATCAAGCTACCCATAGACTAGCAGATGTATGGGGGGGCGGGTCAAACCCCTATGACCTTGTTGCAAATGTCACCCGCGCCTCAGCAGACAATTTGTACGGGTTATTGAGCCTCAACGTTCAATAATCGGTACGGTGTAGCACATAAGTCGACGACGGCTCCGCTTGTACACAGCCAGAGGCCGTCCTTCTGGCAACCCTCGCGTATCATCTCACCAGGGAGGACGCCATGCCCCGTCGCCGATCACTCACGAGCAACCTCTACCGGGCCGCACGGCTCAGCAACAACGTCCGGGCCGCCTCACGTGCTCCAGGCGCCTACGCGAAGCGCGTGGTGCGTCGGAAGACCTACGGCAAGTCCATGGGCGCCACCGGACGGTTTCTGAGGATCTTCGGACTCAAGTAAGGAGGCGGCTGTGGAGATCAGATGCGCCGAGTGCGGTTGTGTCGTCGACCGAGGCGTCCGCGTCACTCCCTGCGGCGATCCGGAGTGTTGCTGCAAAGAGCTTCCGGTTCGTGGGGGCGACAAGGATCAGGCACGCGAGACAGGGCGGATTAAGTAGGCGGCGCTCTGGCGGACCTGCACCCGGGGCTACGGTATCTCGCCCCCAGACCCGGGTGCCGGCTGAGAGCGACTTTACTACCAGTTCGCTCCGGATGTTCGTGGACGGTGTAACCACTCCCGGTGCTCAAGGTGACGGCGCGAGGGACCGATGAAATGAGTGGGTGCACGACCTCAACTTGCCTGCGAGGGTGAGCAGCGGGTCGTGCACCCACCCGTTTAAGTATCCCGCGGGACCGGGCATGGGTGCGGCAGAGTTTCGGATCGCAACGTGAAGCGGGTGCACGCGCTCGCCTGGCTCTAATAGCCCCGCTACCTTCAGCCTCGCGGAAGATTTCAGGGGCTTAGAAACGATCTGCGACCAGGGATTTCGCGCCGCCCCAACTCCCTCAACGCCCGCACGAGCTGACTGAGGATCGCGAGCGCCCGCTCCCGACTGAGCCCGCTTGCGGCCTGCGGGGGGAGCATGGCGATCGAGCGACGGAGCACCTCGGCTTCCTCCGGCGACAGGTCGGCCACGTTCCTACAGTACCGAACGTGTGTTCGACGCGCTAGGTGAATTCGGAGCCGCACCTCTACCCCTCGACGACGGCTTTACCGGGCTTAGAAACGACCTGCGAACAGGACCTTCGCGGCTCAGTTCGCAGATCGGCTCGCTGCTGTTGGCTGCGCCACTACGCGATTACGAAAGCATGACTCCCTCAAGTGGGAGAAGCGCCTAACATAATCCCTGCCGTGGCCGATCCACTCGTACGTCCTGCTCACCTTGCCGATTATGAGAACCCTCCCATCAGGGAAGCTGCTGTAGGCGTTGAGTTCACGCGGCTACTGGGCCTTCGTCAGGCACACTTAGGTCTCTACTGGGAACGCATACGGTCCGACTATCCGGTTGCCGAGGACTATCCCGCGCTTCCGCCAACTCAGGATTCCCCCGTTCCGATTCTCATGCCCGCGTTTCAGTTGAATCTTGGAGGCACTATACCGCCCCAGCGGGCCATTTTTGCCTCGATGGAAAAGGATCGACTCGTTCAGGTACAAAACGACCGTTTCGTTATTAACTGGCGAGGCCCTGGAGAGACCTATCCACGCTTTGATGCCCTCCGCGAACGCTTTAAGACTCTGTGGCTTGACTTCTCGGAATTTGTCACCGAAGAAGGCGTCGGTTTAATAGTGCCATCGCGCGTGGAAATAGCCTATGTAAATCACATAATGAAGGACTCTCCTGTGGAGTTCCTGAACTTCGCAGAACAATTTGCGGTCTCGGCACCTGGAGTCGGATCCAAACCGTCAGACGTTCAGGTAATGCTTCGATACACGATCAACGTCGGCGACGGTCAGGAGGGCTCGCTTCAAGTTGCAGTCAATCGGCCCGTTCTTACACCATTTGCAGTCAGTCAGCTAATTGGCGGTTGGGTACTCACCCTCGTTTTTCGTGCGCCGATTCCGGATCCAACAGCGCCAGAGGCGGTTTATCCATTACTGGATCGTGGTAGAGAAGTTATCGACCAGACCTTCGAGGACTTGACACGACTTGATGTCCAACGCGATGAATGGAAGAAGAAAGTTGTCTGAGATAACAGCGTTCTATTCGCCTGCTCTGCTGCAATCGTGGCAGGTTGCCACATCGGCTTCGCCGAGCGTGGTCATCGAACCATGGAGTCCGGAACACGCGCCAAACTGGCTGGGAGAGGTCGCGACCAGACTCAGTGAGCTAGAGCAGCTGGCTGATGGCTGGGATGGTCACGGCGCTCTCGCTCCGACCAGTGACGTGCTCGTCGATTCCTTCAGCGAATTCGGCTCGATTATTCCGAGTGTCGCTCCTGAGCCGGCAATTTTTCCGACAACCGTAGGCGGCGTCCAGTTCGAGTGGACAGTCGGAGACATCCACGTTGAACTCGAATACCTACCAGGCGGTGTCGTCGACGGATGGGCAGGCGATTCACACGGTCAAGAATGCTGGCACGGCGCCATGGCCGAGATCGGGTCCGCAGTATCTCCGTGGTTGGAGCGATTGTCGCGGTTCGTCCTCGTCAGAGATTTAGGTTTGTAAGTGCGCTAATGCCGGTACCAGACGATTCAGTAGTGCCGGACTGGGAGCTTCTGATTCGCCGTGTGATCATTAACAAAAACTCTGTGAAGGTGAATCAGGACGGACGACTACAGTTCACAACAGCCGGCTTTAAGCTGGACGCTGACGGAGTCTCTGTCTATCGGGCACAGTTGTTGCACCTTCTGGGTCTTAGGCCGAGTGACACCGTCGGTGGCCGAAAGGATGGCGCTCCCGTTGGGATAATGGTGGGACATGTCCGGGCTGCAGGGGCGGGAGTCGTGCCCGACCCAGTTCCGCTACCGGTTGCCGTCATCGACCCCGCTCACGCGCTCCTCAAGGTCGACGGCAAGCCCTCTCTCTATCACGTGCTTGAAAGAGCATTCATCCTCTCGCGCACGGTGGTGGTGCAGGGCACACCGCCAGAGGTTGTCGTCGTTGAAGTACCTGAACAGGAGAAGGTATCCAGGCCGCGGCGTTTCGGCCGCTTGTGGTTCCTGCCGCGTCAGCGTCCACGCGAGTAGTTCGAAGGGAGTTCCCGACAACAACGTGACTACAACTCCCGGCCAAACTCCGCGAAGGATGGTGAGCTGCAAAGCCACCTCCACTCAGGTAAACATTACGGGCGGGCGCCGGAGGTCGCGTTGATCCTCGTCAGGGTGCTCGCCGAGGCGTCGGCCACCCACACCGAGCCGTCCCCCACGGCGAGCCCGGTCGGTTCCGGGCCGACGTGCGAATTCCGAGCCATTCCGTACACCCGTTCCGATCGAATCCGTACACCGATTCCGACGTTTTCGTACACCCGTTGAGGAGACCCTCCTAGCAGCTGGCGCGAGGTAGCCCCTGCTCGGCAGGCTCCTCGGACAACCCGTCCGAGGAGCAACCGTTGACCAGACCCCGTGTCGCCATGCGCAAGATCCGAGATGTCCTCCGGCTGAGCTTCGGTGAAAAGCTCAGCCGCCGCCAGGTGAGTGCCTCGCTCGGCATTCCCGTCACCACCGTGTCCGACCACGTCATGCGTGCTGTGGCGGCGGGCTTGTCCTGGCCGCTCCCCGACGAGCTCGACGACCACGGCCTCGAGCAGTTGCTGTTCCCGCCAGTGGTGCCGAAGGGCATCGTCCGGCCCACTCCGGACTGGAAGTACGTCCACCTCGAGCTGCGGCGAAAGGGCGTGACCCTGCAGCTTCTCTGGCTCGAGTACCGCGAGGACCATCCCGACGGTTACGGCTACAGCCAGTTCGCCAACCTGTACCGGGCCTTTAGGGGACAAGTCGACGTCGTCATGCGCCAGGAGCACCGGGCGGGCGAGAAGCTCTTCGTCGACTTCGCGGGCCAGACGATCCCGATCTACGACCGAAGAACCGGCGAGGTGACACTGCAAGCCGAGCTGTTCGTCGCCGTCGCCGGGGCGTCGAGCTACCTCTACGCCGAGGCCTTCGCCTCCCAGGAGCTCCTGTACTGGGTGACCGCCCACACCCACGCCTTCGAGTTCATGGGGGGATGCCACGAGATCGTGGTCTGCGACAACTTGAGATCGGGCGTCACCCGGCCGCACCGCTACGAGCCCGACGTGAACGCCACCTTCCAGGAGATGGCGGCCCATTACGGCGTCGCGGTCATCCCGACTCGGACCTACAAGGCCCGGGACAAGGCCAAGGCCGAAGCCGGAGTGCTCTTGGCCGAGCGCTGGATAATCGCCCGGCTGCGCCACAGGCACTTCACCTCGCTCGGCGAGGCCAACGCCGCCATCGCCGAGTGCGTCGATGCCATCAACTCCCGCCCGTTCAAGAAGCTGGACGGCTCCCGCAAGATCCTGTTCGAGGCTTTGGACCGCCCGGCGCTCAGGCCACTTCCGCCCGAGCGTTATGAGTTCGCCACCTGGAGGCAGGCCAAGGTCAACATCGACTACCACATCGAGGCCGACCACCACTACTACTCGGTGCCCTACCAGCTCGTCGGCAAGGTCGTCTACGTGCGCAGCTCCGCCACGACCGTCGAGGCCCTCTACAGCTCGAAGCGTGTCGCCTCGCACCCCCGCAGCTTCAAGCGTGGGCAGTTCACGACCGATCCGGCCCACATGCCCGAGTCGCACCGGCGCTATGCGCAGTGGACCCCGAGCCGCATCATCAACTGGGCGAGCGCCACCGGCCCCTCGACCGCGAAGCTGATCGAGGCGCTCATCAGATCACGGCCCCATCCCGAGCAGGGCTTCCGCTCCGCGCTCGGCATCATCCGCCTCGCCGATCGCTACGGCACCGAACGCGTCGAGGCGGCGTGTGGCCGGGCACTTCACCTTCGTGCCTACTCGTATCGAAGCGTGCAGTCGATCCTTGCCCACTCGCTCGACAAACAACCCTTGCCCGAGGCGCGCCCGAATCGTCCCCATCCCCGCCACCACAACGTGCGCGGGGCGACCTACTACCAATGAAAGGAACAGACGTGCTCTCCAACACGACCATCGAGGGCCTGCACACCCTTCGGCTCCAGGCCATGGCCTCCGGCGTCATCGAACAGCGCGAGCAGCCCGACTACGCCGCGCTCAGTTTCGAGGACCGCCTCGGCCTGCTCGTCGACCGGGAGCTCCTCGCCCGGAGCAATAGGCGCCTGACTCGCATGCTCAAGTCCGCGAAGCTCAAGGTGCCCGCGGTGGTCGAGGACCTCGACTTCCGCCGTCCCCGCGGGCTCGAGCGGCAGACGGTGCTGCACCTCGCCGAGTGCCACTGGGTGAACCAGCACCAGGCGGTTCTCGTCGTGGGCCCGACCGGGGTCGGAAAGACCTACCTCGCCTGTGCGCTCGCGCACTGCGCGATCCGTCACGGGCACACGGCGCTCTACCTGCGCGCCCCACGGATGTTCGACGAGCTCGCAATCGCACGCGCGGATGGCCGGCTTGCACGGCTCATGGCCAGCTGGGCACGCATTGACGTCCTCGTCATCGACGATTTCCTGATCCGTCCGCTCAACTCCGACCAGGCGGCCGACCTGCTCGAGGTGATCGAGGACCGTGCCCAGCTGCACTCGACGCTCGTCACGAGCCAGCTCCCGGTCGCCCACTGGCACGAAGGGATAGGAGACGCCACGATCGCCGACGCCGTGCTGGACCGGCTGTTGGAGAGGGCGAACCGCATCGAGCTCGTCGGCGAGTCCCTGCGCCGGAGCGAGACGGCGACCGCCGCCAAGCCGAGGAACGCCAAGTGACCGTCCGAGGATGTTCCACGGTCCGGGTCAGCCCGCCGACGTCCTTCGTCACGCCGGAGTGCCTTCTACGAGGTTCACCTCCAAGCCGAGGTGTATGGCCGTCCGCGCAGCTATGAACGAACGTCGCGACCACTACCTCGCCCCCGCCACAGACAACGACACCGAGTCGGTGCTCGACGAGGCGATCGACTCGCTCGCGAGGTTGCGTGCCATGGGAGGGCGGGGCAACGCCGGCGTCGATCTTCACCTTCTCACGAGCTTGATCGACGAGGCGACGAGACGGCTGCGCGGCGCCGTTGCCCGAGCGCGCGTCCAGGGCTACTCATGGGCGGAGATCGCCGATCTTCTCGGAGTCACCCGGGCGAGCGCGTGGCAGCGCTACGCCGGGCGAAGCGACGACCCGACGCCGGTCGAGGACAGGCCATGAACGGCCGGGTGAGGCTGTTTCTCGTCAGCGAAGTCGAGCCGGATCAGCGCGACATTTCGCCGCGTTCGACGGCGAGCTCCAGTGCCTGCAAACTATCGATCAAGCACCGCGAAGGAGGTGAGCTAACGGGATAGGCCCCCAAGCGTCGGCCGCTGCGCGGCCTCCGACGCCCGCGTCCGAAAACGTCGGACTGGGTGTACGGAATCATCGGAATACGCAGCCGACGGGCCTCGTGGCCGGAAACCGCTTGCCCGAGATCCAGGTCGGGTCGGGTCAGTGGTCGGGGCAGGGCGTGAGTGGAGGCCAGCCGATTGTGCGTCCGGCTCTAGCCGCACGTTGTCCACGACAGGCGCCCACGTTCGCCCACTGTAGGGTGGACAAGGCGCTCTTCTCTTTGTGGGTCTCGACGATGCCGCATCTGCCCAGCGCTTGCCGACATAGCGATCGCATCTGAAAGTAGCTAGCTTCTACCGGCTCGGAATGCCTCAGGCCAACCGCCGTGCTGCTCGATCAACTGGTCAATCTGAACCATGACGCGCCCTGTCTCCCTGACACCCGCGACAATCCTTCCGTAATGTTTGATGTCCGCCTTAGACAGTGTTCGACCCCGGCGATCCTTGAGCCATTTCTCGCAGACTCGATAACCCCCAACCCGGAACTTCCAGACCGCCTCGTCCACCCCGCCAAAACCGTTACCGCTCGCCCCGGCGATCACATCGAGCCACACGCTACCGTCCGACCAACCCACGCGACCCACTACCGGATTCCTCCTACCGGTGTATGTGCAGCCTTTGTGGCCAAGCTTCGACGACTCCATAAGGTGCAGCGAAAGAAGTTCCTTGCCGAGCCGAACCAGCTCCTCAAACAGCCTTCGGTTCTCCGTTACGGGTATTCGTGGAAAGTCTAGCTGAAGAGCTAACCGAAAACGCCGCCTATACTCAGGCGAATTCAAGACGGCATAAACGTATGCAAACACATCGCCATCAGGAGGCTCTCTCCCGAGCCTTTCGCGAAACACAGCGATATCGAGATTAGAAGTCATTGGCGAAATCCCAGCACCAAAGGCGCCCAACCCCCTTGGAACCCTCTGAGGAAAGGAATAGCAGTTAACCGAGCTTGTATTCGATAGAAAAATTACGTCGGCGAACGTTCGCGAAACGAACACGTGCGCGAAAACAGAATCCTTTACGATCTTCGTGGTCAGCAAGATCGGCGTTCCGTCGACACAAGATTTAAGCTTCGGCACCGCCCGCGTCCAAATCGCAGGATCATAGTACGTGAAACGAGTGTCGAAAGGCCTATAAGAGTAGGGCACCACAGCGCTATCACGCAGCGGCCGATTGCTAGGTAAGTCTGCAAACTTCCGACCCGCCTCGGTCAGTTTATGTCCAGAAGCGATGGCCTCCGACCTCTTGAACTCACGAAGTTTCGCTATCACCTCCTCCGGCGAGAAGGAGACAAGTAGATCATCATCCCCAGGCTTGCCGGATACGCTACAGAATCGGAATATGGCAGTCAAACTCGGATATTCACTGAATTCAGGCGTGAGGTCCCCGGCCCATGGGACAAGCAAGAAATACGGAGCGGTCGGTACGATACTTACAGATGACACTCCTCTCGCTGCGGAGAGCGCGTCATACTTGTACTTTCGTTCACCGACCAGTTCTGAGTACTGAACTGCCTTATCGAAGGGTCCCTTCGACACCAAGCTAATAGCGACTCCCTGTAGAATGTCAAAGACGTTTTGATCTCCCACGCCTCTGCTACCAAGGAAGTCGACGTAACCACTGCCGTGTAGGTTGACAACATGGACGACCGCGTTGTCCATCAAAAGCTGTTCTCTCATTCCTCGGTGTATCCTGCCGGACAGGTACGTGTTATTGGTGATCATGCCGGATATGCCGAGACCTGACTGCGAAAGTAGGCGTTGCGCAAGCGCAATGAACTTAATGTAATCGTCAGAGAGCGGCTGGATATTCTTCTCTTCCTGAACGGCTTGCTTGTAGCTCTTGATTAATGCCGTGGCAAAGTTGCCCTTGTTCGCGGATGCTCGTGAATAGGGAGGGTTTCCGACGACAACCGTGAAGCGGCGGTCCCGCTTGATCTTGCTGACCGCCTCCGCTTCATGAGCAAGGGCCGGAATCGCAAACTCAAACTTCCCCGTGAAGTCGTAGGGAGGCTCAAGGGAATTCGTCAGGTAGATGCGAGCCCGCTGGTTGCTGCGGAAGCGATAGCCCGTCTCGTAAAGCTTCAACCCTGTCTTGAGGTGCGCTATCGCGTAGGGGGCCATCAGGAGCTCGTAGCCGTACAGGCGGGGCAGCAGGTGCTCCGGCACGTAGTCGTTCCATAACGTCTGGATCTTCCTCTCGTCACACCCATCAGACTTCCACCTCGCGGTGAGCGTCTTGTGAATAACGTCGATTACCTCGACGAGGAAGGTGCCGGTTCCGGTGGCGGGGTCGAGAATCTGGACGAAGGCTTGATCCGGGTTGACGCCAGTAGGAATCTGGAGCTCCTTGTGTAGCTTGGCCATCTCACGCCACGTGGTCGTGTCGGCAAGACCGTCCTCAAGGCCGAACTTTGTACGTAGCATTTCGTCTACAGAACGCACAATGAAGGCGACTACGGGCCGTGGAGTGTAGAAGACTCCTCGACTTACCTTTTGTTTCTTGTCGTAGGCGGCCAAGAAGTCCTCGTAGAAGTGGATGACAGGGTCCTCGTTAGGGTTCCTGTCCCCGAAGTCCCGAATGACTGCCTCCATGTTGGCGTCGTCGAGCAGCTCTACCACCTCGCCGACCCCCAACTCGTCGAAATCGATTGCAGGTCCATCAGTCTTCGTCCGCCGACCGCCTGTATAGAGGAAGGTCTCCATCAACTCCTTGAGGAACGGATTGGTCATCGGCATCGCGAGAGCCGCGTCGTGCGCACGGTCTGTCTTTGGGTTGGCCACCCGCGCCGAGAGCAAGCCGTACGCGATGGTCTGCGCGTACATGTCCGCGAAGCCAGGTTCGTCCAGATCGTGCACGAGAGCCTCGCGGAAAGCCGCCATCAGCTTGGTGAGCCGCCCATTCTTCGTCTCGATTGCCAGCGCTGTCTGGATGCGGTCTCGAATCGCGCGAGCGAGCACTGCCAAGCGGATCGACAGCTCACGAGAAGTCGTGATGACCTCGCGGTGTCGGACCGTGAAAGCTGCAGCCCAAGCAGCGCGCCATGACTCCACATTCCTGTCGTCATCGGGCCATGCGAGATCACGCACCAAATGATCGGCTACGTCGTCCAGGTGCAGCAACGTATCGAGGTTGTCCCAGCCCAGAACCTTTAGCGTCGGCAGACTTTGTCTGGTCGCGTCCTCGGAAAAGTGTGCAAATGTTATCTGGCGCTCCGAGCCCTCCCCGTAGTTGGAGATGAAGAGCAGATCGTTCACCGCCCACGCGGTGCGCTCCGCCTTATTGGCAGATGCACGCTTCTTGAGAGCCACCTGGCTGAGAATTCGTCGCAACGCAACTACAGGCAACCGCTTTGGTTCGAACTTGATGAAGAAGATTCCCCAGGGCTGGTTCACGGAAAGCGGACGTAAGCGCTTTATCTCCTCGATCTTGGCTGCACTCTTCGCGTCGATCCCGAGTTCCTGGGCTGAGTACTCAAACGTCATCTCCTCGAAGTCAGCCGTACCGATCGGCCAATCCATTTCATCGTGCAGAAATCGGAGCAGTTGGGGGAACGTACGAATCCTCTGCAGCTGAGCACGGTAGTTGCCTTGCATTGCCCTACCCCTCGTTGAGTTCCATCCAGCACTTGAGCGCTGGCTTTGGCGCGTCGAGCGGGACATCGAGGCGCTTAAGGTAGGTGTTCTTAATGTGCTTCAGCACCGTGTCCCTCGCGTCCTTGAGGGCGTCCGCACCCGTGACACAACATCGAGGTGTGTTGGGCTTCGAGCGGATGCTCTCCAGGATGTCCCCCGGTACATCAAAGATTTCGCCGGGGTCAGAATCGCATAGGAACCAACTGGTCGGCCCTGCCTCTAGGGTGAATCTTCCAAGGTCGTGATCGAAGGCTGGCAAGGCGTAACAGAGGAAGACGCCACGCCTTCCTCGGGTTGGACGCTTCCGACCTGAGAACACCGAGCCCGGTAGGGCGTCGAGCCGGGCAACGAGAGTCTCGTCGTCGTTCAGTAGAGCCTGATACTCAAGGCGCATGTCCTCGACTGTGGTCTTCGTGCCCTCGTAACGAGCATTGAACTCTCTGAGGGCTTCGTAGTTGTCTTCAGGGGTCAGGAGCTTCCGACCCTCTATGCCAAAGGTCCTGGAGATCAGAAGCGTCTTCCGGGTGACTTGCGTGTAGAGGGAGAGAATGCCTTTCAGTTCATCGGGAGGAAGGAAGTTCCAAAACGCAACATGGCCGCGATCTTCGGCGATCTCGGGATGGTCCCTGATCAGAGCGGCCTCGATCACTGGGTCTAAGCGCCGGTCGACTCGACCGATGCGTTGCATCAGTCGCACCGGGTTCCAGTGGATGTCGTAGTTGATGAGTCGGGTGGCGTCCTGAAGGTTCAAGCCCTCAGAGAGGAGGTCCGTGGAGATGAGGACACGAATCTCACTCTTACCCTGTCCAGCGAGAACTGCAGTACTTGACCGGTTGTAATAGGGCGAGAAACGCTTGATGACTTCGGTCCGGTCTGTCTTCGTGGCACTATCAATCTGGCTCACACCGAGGATGCCAGCGTTGGAGAGCTGACGTTCAAGGTAGCGAGCTGTATCGGCGAACTCTGTGAAGATGAGAACTTTTCGCCGGGCGAGATCTTTGCTCTTGAGCAAGCGGATCAGCTTCTGGACCTTGTCATCCTGCGCAGGCGTGAATTGCTGCGTGTGCTCAAGGAACTTAGCGATCTGATCGAGGTCGAGCATAGATTCCTGCAGCATCTCGCTGAGGTTGTACTCATCTGGAGGTAGGTGACGGACATCTTCAAGCAGTTCGGGCGACACAACGTCTTCATCGGCGTCTTCATCGGCGTCTTCCTCCTCGCCTCCCTCCGGCCAAAGGGTGAGCTGCGAATCGGGGTGATAGCCGATCACGGCGGCGTGCTGACGCTTCCAACGGTCAAGACGGCTCTTTTCCGCTTCGGTTTCACTGTGGACCTGCACGAAGGCAAACAGCTTTCGAAGGAGGGTGTCCAGGGAGCGCTCGAAGGCATATACGGAACTCTCGAAGCGTTTTAGGAACTGGGTTCGGATCAGGCCCACCACCTGCCGCTGGCGGTTTTCTTCGCGTGGATCGACGCTGTCGTCCGGGCCGATGTAGTAGGCCAACGGGTAGTACATCGGCAGCGAGAAAAGAGGGTTCTTCTTCTCGAACGCCTGCTCAAAGAGGTCGAGCACCTGCCCGTAGGACTTCCTCACTGAGTAGTCGGCTACCTGGGGCGGGCGACGCTCCGGGAAGACCGTCGCTGCACCCGTTTCTTGGATCTGGCTGGCCCGAGCGTAAGCCCGGCTTCGTTGAACGACGAGACTGCGAAAGATCACGTCTCCAGCCAGCACGTCGTGGGCTTCCTCTAGTAAGCCCTCCTGTTGGGCCTCGGGCGCGTCACCCAGTGAAAGCTGGAGCGTCTTGTCCATGGCCTTGAAGTGCGCGGTCAGGCTGTTCACGCCGAGAGTGCGTGCAAAGTAGGTCTCTTCGCGGCGGGTGAACAGTTCGGCCATGTGGCGAAAGTCGGAGAGCTGGTTGTTGATCGGCGTAGCTGTCAACATGTAGAGCGTCTTCTCGCGACCGCCGCCAAGGACGTCGTAGAGACGCCGATAGCGTGAGCGGCGGTCCCCATTTGTATCCGAGTCACCAGTTCGGCCTGGGTTCCGGAAATGATGTGCCTCGTCAATGATCACAACGTCGGCAAGCTCGGTGACACGCGCAAACCGCTCTGGGAAGTCTCCCTTGCGATTCAGATCTGTGTGGCTAAAGACAGCTAAGTTGCTGAAATCCGCGCCGCCTCCGATGCCACCGATGTGCGGCAACCGGTCCCGCAAGTGAGGTTCCCAGACACTCTCCTTGGCTCCCTTCGGCGCAAACAGGAGCACCCGCTTGTTCTCGTGCAGCACCAGCCTTTCGATAAGCATCAGGCCAACGAAAGTCTTGCCAAGCCCTACGCCGTCGCAAAGGAAGGCTCCGCCGAATTGTCGGGCGATCTTCATGAGCGACCCGTAGGCTTCTTTTTGGTAAAGGTCGAGCGCGGGAAACATCTTGGACTGGGTCTCGTCCCATTCCCCAGCCGTCAGCTCGTGGCCGCGGAAAAACTCGTGCAGCGCTTTCGCGTACACCTCAAATGGTGTGTGCTCCGCTGTGTGACGCGTGATGACGTGGAGAAGGTCCGGGGTGACGTCCTTGGCTTCGGACCAGTGTTGATCGAACCACGCCTGGAGCTGGGCAACCTCCCGGCTACTCTGGACTTGGATGTTGAGCTCGATGTTCTGGGTCAGCCCGGGCCGCGTGAAGTTGCTCGATCCCACGAGAGCCTGAGCACCGACCACTTCGAGCCGGGCGCGTGTGATGTAGGCCTTGGCGTGGAACTTCTCTTGGTTGTATATCCGGCACTCGATTCGCCCGGTTTGCAGCGCGTGAACGATGGCATCCACGCCCTGGAGGAAGGGATTCTCGTGCTTCTCTTCCTCCAGGCTGACGTCAAGCCGCACCTTGGACCGCTTTCGAACTGCCTCCAAGAGCGCCTGCCTCGTCGGCCGGCTGAACTCATCCCCCATGAGGATTCGAATCTTGTCAAGTTTCTGCCAGTCGCTGTCGAGCTCCAGCAGCGCCCCAATCTCGAAAAACCCTGTGGCAATGTCGAAGCTGGTCGCGATCCCGCACCACTCGCGGAGGTACCTCAGGCCGGTCCAGCCAGAAATGCTGTTGTCGACGATGAAGAGGTCCCTGCCGGTCCGTTCAGCCATCCCTTGTCACGATACGTCGCACCCAGTCAGTGGGTGAGCTTTCCCAGAGCAGCGGCCCTCACGCGCAGTCAACAAGGCAGCGTCCGACTCAAAACCTGGCAACTGCGCCAGACTCAACCAAGTCGTCTTCTTGGGCGCTTCCCGGCGTCAAAAGGCACAGAAATGGCGGGGTCTGATGCCATCGGTTGAAAGCAACCTTACGAGCGGCCTGGAAGCTGTAGGTTGCAGTGATGGTTGTAACAGCCACCATTCTTGGATTGCTGCCCGACAAAAACTGCCTCTGAACTGGTGGGCCGTACAAGACTTGAACTTGTGACCTCTTGCGTGTCATGCAAGCGCGCTACCAGGCTGCGCCAACGGCCCCTGAGGAGGTGACGCTACCATCGTGCAGCGCCTTGCTCATCGTCGGACACCGGGGTGCGTCCATCGCGTCGCCGCCCACGGCTAGATTGCCGCCGTGCAGGCCAACGGTGAGATGCCGCGCCCGAGCGTCGGTGAGAAGATCACAAGGGCCCTCGGGTTCGTCGCAGTAGCCGGGGCGACGATCTTCGTCATCTGGCAACTGCGACCCGACCTGCTCTTCAGCTCGAACATGGACGTCGGCGGCGACAACGCCGGCCACATAGTGACGCCGTACTTCCTGATCCACGACCTGCTGCCCCAAGGGCGCATCACTGGGTGGGATCCTCAGTGGTTCGAAGGCTTCCCGTTGTACGTCTTCTACTTTCCCCTACCTGCCTTGTTCGTCGCGGCGCTCTCGGTCGTGTTCCCCTATGCGGTTGCCTTCAAGCTCGTCACTGTCCTCGGCCTGGTCACTTTCCCGGCGTCGGCCTGGGCCTTCGGGCGATTGGCGGACTTCAAGAGGCCCGTGCCCGCGTTGATGGCCGCGGCAACTTTGCCGTTCTTGTTCAATACCTCCTACCACATCTATGGCGGGAACATAGTCTCGACGCTCGCAGGCGAGTTCTCGTTCTCTCTCGCGCTCACGAGCGGATTGCTCTTCCTCGGCGTGTTCGCGTACGCGCTCCGGACCGGCCGGCTCCGTTGGCTGGCGGCGGCGCTGTACGGGGTGACGCTGCTGTGCCACGTCGTCCCGGCACTCGGCTATGCGGCCATCGCGATCCTGCTCGCGCTGAGCCGCTGGAACAAGAACACCTGGCGGGTGCTTGTTCCGGTCGGCGCGGTCGGTGCACTGCTCGCGGCGTTCTGGCTCGTTCCGTTCGCCGTTGACCTCCCCTACAGCTCGTCCATGGGCTACACGAGGGTGATCGGCGTCTGGTCGAACATCTTTCCGCGGGGCTATCTCTGGATGATCGTTCCAGCGGGGCTCGGCGCGCTGATCGCCGTGATCCGTCGAGACCGGACGCCCATCGTGTTCCTCGTCGCGACGCTGGCCTCGGTGGCAGGGTTCCAGTGGCTACCGGCCGGCTTCGTCTACAACGGCAGGTGGCTGCCGTTCTACTTCCTCTTCACGGCGCTGCTCGCCGCCTACGGCGTCGGGGAGGTCTTCCGCCTCGGCGGCCGCTGGCTGCAGCTCGACTCCTGGCAGGCACCGGCCGCGATCGTCGTCGGCAGCCTGGGCGCCCTGCTTGGCGCGCTCATCGCCGGCGGCATTGCGATCCCGGGCTTCCAGCCCAGCGGCAGTCAGATCGAGGTGCCCGGCTGGATCTCCTGGAACTACACCGGGTTCCAAGGCAAGTCGGGCTGGCCCGTCTACCAGGGAATCGTGCGCATGCTCGACAAGGCCGGCCGCACCTACGGATGTGGGCGGCTCCAGTACGAGTACATCACCGAGACCCAGAACCCCTTCGGCTCCACCGAGGCAACGATGGCTCTGCCGTACTGGACCAACGGGTGCATGGACACCATCGACGGGGTCCTGTTCGAGTCCTCGACAACCACGCCGTTCCACTTCCTCGACCAAGCCGAGTACTCGCTTCCAGGCGAGTCCTCAAACCCGGTCTCGTTCCTGACCTATCCCTCCTTCGACCTCGCCGACGGGATCCGGCATCTGCAATTTGCGGATGTGCGCTACTTCCTGGCGGTCTCGCCGCAGGTCGAGACGGCCGCCAAGAGCGTCCCCGGACTCGTCAAGATCGCGTCGACCCCGGGTTTCCCCGGCCCGATCGACCAGGCGACTGTGAGCGACCCGGTCTGGGACCTCTACCTGATCAAGGGCTCACAGCTCGTGACGCCGCTGGACCACCTCCCCGTCGTGGAATCCGGTGGCTCCGCAACAGAGTGGCTCGACACCAATCTGAGCTGGTGGGAGAGCGAGAACTACTGGCCCGTTGAGCTCGCACTGAATGGACCACCGAACTGGCCCAGGGCGCCGGTGGGGACGCTTGTGCCACCGTCGCAGGCACGCCCCGTCGAGCCGACAACGGTGACAGACGCGCGTACGACGAACTCGGGGGTCAGCTTCAACGTCGGGCGGCTCGGCGCCCCGGTGCTCGTGAAAGTGCCCTATTTCCCGAATTGGCATGCCACCGGCGCCCTCGGTCCGTACGAGGTGTCTCCAAATCTGATGGCAGTCGTGCCGACAGCACACCACGTCACGCTCACGTACGGCACCACGGGAGCCGACCAGCTTGGCAAGCTTGCCTCGCTCGGGGGCGTTGTCGGTCTGGGCATGCTCATGACGCTCAGACCGCCCGTGGTGAGACAACCACCCAGCACGCCCGAGCCGGTGCCGCCGACGCGCGACGACGAGCCCGAGGGTGGAACGCAGAGTCGCTCGGAAGACGAAACCGAACCGATCGCGACTGTCGCGGTCCAGGAGCTCCACGGCCCCCCGTTCCCGGAGCCGGAGCCAGAACCCAAGCCGGGGCCGGCGCCCAACCCCGGTGCCACACGCCGGACGTGCGGCATCTGAGCCGGGGGCGACGCGACCAAGAGGTGATCACGAATTCCGGCTGATGATGGGTATCCTCCCTTGACGTGTCCAAGGATCTCGCGACCAGGTCACGGGTGCGTCGCCGGTCCGTTCTTCACGCCAGCGGACATCGCCGATGGCCGAAGCGAGTGCTCCTCGGCGTGTCGATCCTGCTCGTCCTGGTGCTCATCGGTGGCGCCGGAGGTTGGTTCTACGTCAACTCGGTACTGAGCTCGATCAAGCGCTTTCAGGTTCAGACCATCACACCGGAGACCTCCGGCGCACCGATCGACATCCTCCTGGTTGGCTCCGATTCCCGCGCCTTTGTCACCGAGCCCGGCCAGGTCTCTTCATTCGGCAGCCCGGCCACGCAAACCGGACAGCGGTCCGATGTGATCATCGTCGTGCGGCTGGTGTCGAGCACGCACCGGATCGAGATGCTCTCGATCCCACGGGACACCTACGTCCCGATACCGGGCTCAGGTGGCTCGAACCGGATCAATGCAGCCTTCAACACCGGTCCAAGCCTGCTCGTGCAGACGATCCAGCAGAATTTCGGCATCCCCATCAACCACGTCGTGGTGGCGAACTTCCAGGGCTTCGAGGGCATGGTGAACGCCCTCGGCGGCATCTCCCTTGACTTCCCGTACCCGGTTCGTGACCCGGACTCCGGCCTGAACGTGACCACGGCGGGATGCCAGAGCGTGAGCGGGACGACCGCCTTGGCGCTGGTTCGCAGCAGGCACCTTTACTACTTCAAGGACGGCTGGAACTACGACGGCATGAGCGACTGGAGCAGGATCCAGCGCCAACAGGCGTTCTTCCATGCCCTGATCAACAAGGCGAACGGCGAGTTCCCCAACCTTCTGGCGATCAACAGCTTCCTGCAGGCGACCTCCCACGATCTGCAGGTGGACGCGGGATTCTCGGCACGCCAGATGATCTCGCTCGGCCTGCAGTTCAGAGGCGTCGCCTCGGCCAGCCTCGCGACCGAGGTCCTGCCGACCTATGGCACGCAGATCGACGGCAATGACGTGCTCATGGCGGCACAGCCTTACGCCCAGAAGATGATCTCGAGCTTCCTCGCGTTCGGATCATCACCTCGCAATACTTCGACGACCACCTCGGCTCCGGGCGTGACCACGACCACCACCCCCGCGAGCGAGGTGGTCCTCGACAACCCCAAGGACTTGCCTGAGCCCTGGAACCCGAAGCCCTGCTGACATGCCTCTAGCCGAGGCCGTCCTCGGCGGCGGCCTTCGACACGGCCACGAGCCGATCGAGCGCGCTACGGGCGTTCCCGTCCTCGACGGCCGCGCTCGCGATCTCCAGGCCGTCGGCGAGATCGTCTGCAAGACCGGCTACGACGAGGCCCGCCGCGGCGTTCAGGCACACCAGGTCGCGCCTTGGACCAGGCTCGCCGTCCAACAACTGCAACCCCAGTCGAGCGTTTCGCGCCGCGTCACCGCCTTTCAGGTCGCCGAGCGCGGCCCTCTTCAGCCCGAGCGAGGCCGGCTCGATCTCCAACCGGCGGCGGCGGCAGGTTCCGTCCTGTTCGCGCACCGACTCGATCAGGGTCGAGCGTGCCGTGGTCGACAGCTCGTCGAGGCCGTCGTGGCCGAACACCACCATCGCGTGCACGGACCCGAACCTTTCCAGCACGTCCAGCATCTTCTCGGCCATCACGGGGTCGGAGACGCCGACGAGCTGGCGCGTGGCCCCCGCAGGATTCACGAGCGGGCCGACGAAGTTGAAGACCGTTGTGACGCCAAGCTCACGGCGCACCGGCGCCGCGTATCGCATCGCCGGATGAAAGCGCGGAGCGAAGCAGAAGCCGATCCCGGCCTCGTCGATGCATCGTCGCACACCGCCGGGGCCGAGGTCGATGACCACACCGAGGGCCTCGAGAACATCGGCCGAGCCGGCAAGCGACGAGGCTGCACGCCCGCCGTGCTTGCAGACGACCGCGCCTGCGCCGGCGACTACGAGGGCACTGAGCGTGGAGACATTGATCGTGCCGCTGCGGTCCCCGCCCGTGCCGCAAGTATCCACGACCTCGACGCCGACCTCGAGGCTCTCCGCGTGGGCCCGCATCGCCCGCACAATGCCGGTCATCTCTTCCACTGTCTCACCCTTGGTCCGCAGACCTGCCACGAGAGCGGCGATCTGGGCCGGGGTCGCCATGCCCTGGAGCACGTCGTCGAGGGCTGCGGAAGCCTCATCCGCCGTCAGGTCCTGCCGGCAGAAGATCTTTCCGAGAACCGCCGGCCATCCGCCGATGGTCTCGAGAGTGGTCACCATCGCCACCTCAGTCCCTCCAGAGGTCGCGGTCGAGAACACCCCCGCGCGACGAGGTCCCGTGGGGCTGCGAAGCCGCCTCGTCGATCTCTCGCGCCCGAGGCGGCGCCTCGTCCTTGACAGGCCCTGGAACCGCCTCACGCAGCGCGGTCAACTCCTCGGCGGGGTCGAAGTCCACCCAGGGAGGCTACCCCGACGCCTTCACCTCTTCGTTCTTGGAACGAACTGAGCCCCGGCCGCGTCAGGCGGACTTACGGTGCTGGCGGAGCATCCGGCGACGTTCGCGCTCGGTGCGCCCGCCCCATACGCCTTCACGCTCGCGGGCGGCAAGTGAGTACTCGAGACACGCCTGGCGTACCGAACACGACACGCAAACCGCCTTCGCCTCTTCCGAGTCGGCATCCGACACTGGGAAGAAGACGTCTGGGTCAACCCCTCGGCATGCGGCTCTTTGGCGCCAATTGGCGTTCATCCCAGTTCACTCTCTTCGTCTTTCAGTCTTGGCGACCTGCCGCGACAAGACCGATTTGCAGGGGATCGGTCGGCGGCAGCGGCGCTCTCATCGCACGCCAGGGGGTTCGCCGGCCGAAGTCTCGATTATGAATGATCGTAACGAAACTGTCAACGATTCGCATTCCGCCGGGCCTGTCCAGCTGTGCCCGTAAGTGTGCTAGTCGCACTTCCAATCTTCGGCCGACAAGGCCTTTTCCTTGACAGGCAAATCCGCTCGGAAGCGACAAGCCGCGTGCCCGACCGCGATCGGGACCTGCCCTCGGGCCAAGCCTCGGCCGCGGATTTCGCCGACGCAAACGAGCGCCTCGGTGGCCTGGTCTTGTCGTCTGTTTGTGGCAGGCTGTCGATACGGTGCCTTGATGAGACGACCAGCGACCATGTTCGACCGGGAGGTCGCTCTATCCAAGCTGGCCGACGAGAGCTTCGACGTCGTCGTCGTGGGCGGAGGGATCACCGGAGCCGGCGTCGCGCTGGACGCGGCCTCGAGAGGGCTGCGCACCGCGCTCGTGGAACGTGGCGACTTCGCGTCGGGCACGTCCTCGAAGTCCACCAAGATGGTGCACGGCGGCTTGCGCTACCTCCAACAGCATGAATTCGGCCTCGTCCATCAGAGCCTCAGCGAGCGTCGTCTCCTGCTGCAGAATGCTCCTCACCTCGTCGAACCGCTTACGCTCCTCATTCCCCTGTTCGCCAAGGGAGGACTCGTTGACCGGGCCGCCGCGCGAACGTACTCGACCGCGTTGTGGATGTACGACCTCGCCGGTGGATGGCGAATCGGCAAGCGCCATCATCGCATCACCGCTGAAGAGCTTGCCTCCCACTTCCCCACGCTGCGCACCGACCGCCTCGTTGCCGGATTCGTCTACTACGACGCCTGGGCCGACGACGCCCGGCTGACTCTTTCCATCCTGCGAACCGCCGTGCTCGAGCACGCGGCCGTCGTGGTGAATTACGCCCCGGCCGTCGGCCTTGTGCACGGTGAGACATCCCACCTGAGCGGTGTACGGGTCGCGCCCGTCACCGAACCTCGCTCTGGCGCTTGGCTGGCACAATCGCCCGGAACCGACACCTGCTCCGATGTGTTCGAGGTCCGGGCGAAGGTCGTCGTCAACGCGACCGGCGTGTGGGCCGATGGGCTCCGCAGCATGGACGACCCCACCTACCCGACATCGATTCGCCCAGCCAAAGGCATCCATCTCACGGTCCCGCGTAGCAAGTTGCCCTGTGACCTCGCGACGGTGCTGCCGGTGCCGGAAGACCGCCGCTCGATCACCCTCATACCTTGGGACGAGCACACCTATATCGGGACGACCGACACCGACTACAGCGGCCCGCTGGACGACCCCCGGGTGGAGCCGGGCGACATCGCCTATGTGCTAAACGCCGTGAACGCGGCCGTCTCGTCGCCGCTCGGGCCGCAGGACGTGACCGCGAGCTGGGCGGGTCTGCGCCCCTTGCTCGCCACGGCGGGTGCTCACGGCCGTGTCCCGGGGGCGCGCACAGCCGACCTCTCCAGACGCCACAAGGTTCAGCGATCGGCGTCCGGGCTCATCACCATCACCGGGGGCAAGCTGACGACCTACCGCAAGATGGCGGCTGACACCGTCGACGTCGTCCAGCGTGAGCTCGGAGCGCGTACCGTGGCGTCCCGCACGAAGAACCTGCGCCTTCGCGGTTCGGAACCCGTCAACGTCCTGCAAATCCGCGAGCTCGCCGACAAGCTTGGCCTCGACGCGCGGGTCCTGGACCACCTCCAGAGTCGTTATGGAGGAGAGACGATGGCCGTGCTCGGCCTCTGCTTTGATCGACCGGAGCTTCGTGAGCCCCTCATCGAGGGTCTTGCGCACCTTGAGGCGGAGGTCGTGTACGCGGCTCGGTTCGAGATGGCCACCTGCGTCGAGGACGTCTTGTCGCGCCGTACCCGTGCCCTGCTGTTAGACGCCCAGTCCGCGGCCGTGGCGGCGGTCCGGACCGCGGAGCTGCTGGCAGCCGAGATCGGCTGGGACGCGATTCATGCGCGCGAAGAGTGCGCGGCGTTCTCCGGCATCGGCCAGCACGACCTCGCCGGGGCGGCGTCCCTTGCTGACCAAGGCTTCTGGCGCCAGGAGACCTGAGCCCTCGTGCACGACGAGCGCAGGGCCGCGCCAGCGCCGATCGAGACCGGCGTAGGAAGCAGCGAGCTCAAAGAGCGGCTCGGCGGTGAACATGTCGCGCTCGGCGACCGTTTTCTCGAGCGCCTCTCCGGCGCGTGCGCCATCATCGACCTCTCTCCGGACTCTCTGGCCGAGGCGGGCCGAGACTGGTGGCCCATCTCACTGAGATGGGCGCTGTCGGGTACCGTGCCCGCGCGGCCTGGCGTCATCGCTCGACCAGCCGACACCGCCGAGGTCGCCGGCGTGCTCAGGTGCTGCAACGATGCCGGCATCCCCGTCACTGCAGCTGGTGGGCGCAGCGGTGTCTGCGGCGGCGCCGTCCCGGTCTTCGGCGGTGTCAGTCTCGATTGCTGCGGTCTCGGCGGCGTGCAGGAGGTTCACAGTGCAACTTCGCTCGTCGATGTCCGAGCCGGCACTTTCGGGGACGATCTCGAGCACGAGCTTCGCTCGGTTCATGGGGTCACGATCGGCCACTGGCCCCAGTCCGTCGCGCTAGCGACCATCGGAGGGTCGATCGCGTGTCGCGGTGCGGGCCAGTACTCCACCCGCTACGGAAAGATCGAGGACATCGTCGCCGGCCTTGAAGTGGTTCTCGCCGACGGCACCGTCGTGCGCACGGGCGCGCTGGCCGGGCGAGGAGCGGGGCCACGCTCGGCAATGGGCCCGGACCTGACGAGCGTGTTCGTCGGCAGCGAGGGGACGCTCGGCGTCATCACCTCTGCCCGGCTGCGCGCGCACCCGGTCGCTCTCGAGGAACGGCGCGCGGCGTGGGCGTTCCCGAGCTTCCCTGAGGGTCTCGAGGCACTCCGCCGGACCCTTCAACGTGGCGCGACCCCCGCGGTGGTGCGCCTCTATGACACGACCGAGTCGCAGCGAAACTTCGACGGTCTCGACACCAACGTCCTCATCGCCCTCGACGAGGGAGACGCCGTCATCGTCGACGCCGCGATGCGGGTGCTCGCCGAGGAGTGCAGGACCGGTGAGCCGCTCGACATCGGCCTCGTCGGGCGCTGGTTCGCCCACCGCAACGACGTATCGGTGCTCGAGGCGGTCATTCGGGCCGGGATCGTCGTCGACACGATCGAGATTGCCGCACCTTGGGATGCACTGACCAGCATCTACGACAGCGCCTTGACGGCGCTTCAGGAGACGGCCGGGATCGTCGCAGCCTCAGCCCACCAGTCACACGCGTACCTCGAGGGCGCCTGCCTCTACTTCACGTTCGCGGGTCTGGGCCCTGACCCCGGCGACGACGCCTGGGCGGAGCGGTTCTACCGGCGTTGCTGGCAGGCCGTCCTCGGGGCCACTTTGGCGAAGGGTGGCTCGATCAGCCACCACCACGGCATCGGAGTCGTGCGCGGCCCGTACCTGCCCGATGCCCTCGGCGCCGGTTTCGACGTGCTCAAGAGGCTCAAGACGGCGCTCGATCCTCGGGGCATCCTGAACCCCGGAAAGCTTGGCCTCCCCTCGCCGTTCGGCGCCCTGCCCTGGCCAGGTGGTCGTTAGCCTCGGTTGGCCGCTGAGCCGGGCGTGTTCACGGGCCGGTTGAACGGCAGGTGCCCAAAGTGGGGGTACGCTCGCTCAGCGTGAGGAGTTATTCGTGACGACCGATGACATGGTCAGGGAAGCCACCGTGAACCCGTCGCTCGACGACGCCCTCGAGTTGGCGGCGTCGCTACAGGCAAATCTGAACGCCGTTGTCCTCGGCACCCCGGGGGCGGTCGTCGCGGCGACCACGGCAGTGCTGGCAGCGGGACACCTGCTCATCGAAGACGTGCCGGGCGTCGGCAAGACGATGCTCGCAAAGGCGGTCGCAGTCTCCATCGGCACTCGCCTCGCCCGGATTCAAGGCCACCCGGACCTGCTCCCGTCCGACATCACTGGTGTCTCGATCTACTCGGCCTCGTCTGAGACTTGGGAGTTCCGGCCGGGTCCCGTCTTTGCCCACGTGGTTCTTTTCGACGAACTGAACCGGACCCCACCGAGAAGCCAGGCAGCGCTGCTCGAAGCAATGGAGGAACGACAAGTCACCGTCGACGGCGAGTCGTGGCCCTTGCCCGAGCCGTATCTCGTACTGGCGACCCAGAACCCGATCGATCAGACGGGCACGTTTCCCTTGGTGGAAAGTCAGATGGACCGCTTCCTTCTCGCCACACACCTCGGTTACCCGGACGAGATCACCGAGACGAAGCTTGCCGTGTCTCACGGAGCGCAGCCACTGCTTTCCTCGCTCTCGCCCGTGTGCACGCCGGCGGGCCTGGCTGGCGCCCAGGCGGCCGTCGCCGACGTGCCGGTGGCGCCCACGGTCGCGAGCTATGCCGTCGCCATCGTGCGGGCGAGCCGGGCGGACCCCCTCATCCGTCTCGGTGCGAGCCCACGTGCGGCAATCGGCCTTC
This sequence comes from uncultured Acidimicrobiaceae bacterium, assembly GCA_963841155.1. Taxonomy (GTDB): domain Bacteria; phylum Actinomycetota; class Acidimicrobiia; order Acidimicrobiales; family Bog-793; genus Fen-455. The sequence continues at coordinate 298,074 of CAWJBM010000005.1, forward strand.
TCGCTGCCGCACGTGCACACGCCGTGATCGCCGGCCGGGACTTCGTGCTTCCCGACGACGTGAAGGCAGTGGCCGTCAGCGTGCTCGCTCACCGCCTGGTCACCGATGCCGCCCCGGTCGCCGCCTTCGATTCCGGGATCGCCGCAGTGCAGGCGATCCTCGAGCGGGTTCCTTCGCCGAGGCCCTGATGCGACGGCGCTCCCGCCAGCATCGTCCGGCGGTCGACGGGGCGCGCGAGCCGATGGCCCCGAGACAGCATGTCCGTCACTTGGCTCTACCCGAGCGCGCCTTCGGACCGGTCGCCGGCACGGCTCTCTTGTTGTTCATGTGGGCCGGCGTGGCACACGCGAGCGGCTCCGGCTGGGTGCAAACCGTGGGCGCGGTGGTTGCCGGTTTGCTCCTTCTCGGCCTGGTCGCCCCTGCGTTCGCGGCTCCAGGGCTCACCCTCGTTTGCGAGAAGTCCCCCACCGATGCAACCGCCGGTTCGGCGGTGGAGATCGACGTCGTCGCGAACCGATCGATGCGATGCACCCCACGATCGCTCCCAGGAGCTCCACTGCTGCTGGCACGGAGGACTCCTGCACGCCTTGTCGTCGTGCCGCGCCGCCGAGGCGTCATCTCGACGGTCACGGTCCGACTCGCCACCGCCGCCCCGCTCGGCCTGCTCTGGTGGTCACGAGATCAGGTCCTCGAGCTCCCCCACCCGCTCTATGTCGCGCCACAACCCCTGAAGCGGGGTGCGGCACTGCGCCAGGCGCTCACGCCGGAGGAGGGCCACGGGCCCCCGCGTCCGACGCTCACCGGAGACCTGCGGGGAGTTCGCCCCTACCAGCACGGCGATGGTCGGCGACGTGTTCACTGGAATGCAAGCGCCCACACCGGCGACCTCATGGTCCGCGAGTCCGAGAGCCAGAGTGACGACCCGATCCGGATGGTGATCGATCTCCCCCGAGACCTCGACGCCGCCGACCGGCTCGCCGAGGAGGCGATGGGAGAGATCGTGGCGCAGCTGAGCAGGGGCCGTCGTATCGTGCTCGAGACCACCGAGGTCACCGGCAGGGTCGTCGCTCCTGTGGCCGAGCGCCTCTCAGCGGGGCGGCGCCTCGCCCGTTCGGTGGCCTCTTCAGATGCGCGCTAGGCGGGCCAGCGTGCGGAGAGGCCCAGACTCAGGAGGCCAGGTGGACCGTCCGAGCGCGGCGGGCCACTCCAGTGTCCCGAGCCGCCCGGGCACGGCGGGCCGGCGTGGAATCGGCTTTGTCGAGATGGTCCGGCGCGCAAACGCCCCTCTCCCGCCAGAGCATTCCGTGACCTTCCGGATCGCGACTGCGGTCGCCGTCCTCACCGGCATCCTCTCCTGTGCCGCGGTGGGCGAGGTATCGGTCTCGAGCGCCGTCTTCGCGTCTGTGGGAACCGTGGCCGGCATGGTGTTCTCCTACATGACGCGTGCCAAGCCGTGGCAGTGGGTGAAGATCCTGCTCGCCGTCGCGGTCCTCGGCATCTTCGCCTCGTTCGTCGTCCAGATCCTCGGTGCGGCCCAAGTCGGCCAGCTGAGCTCGATCGAGGTCCCGCTCGCCGGCTTGTTCACCTGGGTTCAGCTCATCCACTCCTTCGACGTGCCGGCAAGACGTGACCTGCTCTTCTCGCTCGCTGCGGCCGGCGCGCTCCTGACCCTCGGAGCGGCCCAGGCGGTCTCGGTCGGCTTCCTCGCCTACGTTGCAGTCTGGCTCGGAGCCTGCCTCGTCGGGCTGGGATGCTCGTGGCGTTCGATGACGGGAGGTGTCGGGCCCATCGCGCTGGGCTCGATAGCGACCACGGGTCTCGTGATCGTGCTGGCCGGTGCAGGCTTCCTGGTCCTCTTGCCGGCACCCCGAACCACTCAGTTGATCACTCTGCCCGCCTCGCTCACCTCGTACCTTCCCCTTCGAGATCCCGGTGGCATAACCGGGACCGGAGCCCAGGCGACCGAGCCAGCCCAGGCCGGTGAGGCGAGTGGGGCAACCGGGGTCGGTGGCTACCTCGGCTTCGCGAGCGAGCTCGACACCGCCGTCCGCGGCGCGTTCGGCGACGAGGTCCTCATGCGAGTGCGAGCCGACCGGCCCGGCTATTTCCTCGGGATGACCTACGACACCTGGGACGGCCGGAACTGGAAACGTTCGCCTCCGACGGCGAGGATCGTGCAGCTTACGACCGGATCGCCCTTCGACGTGAGCTCTGTATTGAGCTCCTTCGCCCAGGCGCAGGGTCAAATGGGTGGCGGAATGGTCCCGGGCCTGTACGGGGATGAGCTTGGGTCCGGGCCGGTCAACATCCAGACGTTCTATGTGGCACAGCCCATCGCGAACCTGCTGTTCGCGACCCCCGATCCCACTGAGGTCTACTTCCCGGAGCACTCACTGATCGTCGGTGCCGATGACTCGATGCGATCCACGATCGCGATGACCCCGGGCACCGTGTACACGGTCGTGTCCACCGACACTGCGGCGGCGCCGAGCGTGCTCGCGAAGGTCCGACCCCTCCAGTCCTCACAGATCCCGGCCGCTCTGGGACCGGATCTGGCGCTCCCGCCGGGACGCTACGAGCAGGTGGCCGCGCTCGCCCGCCAGATCGTGAGCGCCGCCCGGGCGACGACGACCTACGCGAAGGTGACCGCTCTCGAGGCTTGGATGGGTCGCCATGTGCGGTACTCGACCGACATCCCGCCGTTGCTCCCCGGACAGGACGCCGTCAACCAGTTCCTCTTCGGCTCTCGAGTGGGCTACTGCGAGCAGATCTCGACATCGCTCGCTGTCATGCTTCGCACGCTCGGGGTACCGACACGCGAGGCGATCGGGTACGTGCCGGGACCCTTCGATCCCCTGAGCGACCTCTACGAGATCCAGGCCAAGGATGCCCACGCGTGGGTGCAGGTGTGGTTCCCGGAGGTTGGCTGGCAGAACTTCGATCCGACTGCTCAGGTGCCTCTGGCTCCGCCGAACCCCGGTGCGGTGCTTCTCTCCGACCTGGGACATGCGATCGCCAACCTCCCGTGGGCACCCATCGGCGGCGGCCTCGGCGCAATCGCGACCGGAGCGCTCGTCGCCCTCGGAGTGCGCCGTCGGCGAAGACGCCCGACGGGATGGGCAGGACGGGTCACAGCTGAGCTCGAACGAAGGGGCGCGGCAGCCGGGTTGAGGCGGTGGCCGACCGAGACTCTCGGCGAATACGCCTCCCGGCTCGGTACCTTCGACAGCTGGCGGGCGGGTCCAAGCGCGACGGCCCCGCTCCGGGCGGCGTCCGCACTTCTCGAACGCGCCGCTTACGGCTGCTACGAGCCGGACGCCGGAACGCGGGCCTTCGTCGAGGACGTTGTGCGAGGGCTCCATCCGGCGCGTGGCTTCCGCCGGAGAAGTCCCCGACGCCGGCTCACAACGGCGTGAGCGCCGACGCCTCCGCGGAGCCCGCCCCCGCGCCCGAACAAGATCCGACACCGATCGGCGCCCCGGGCGACTGAGCCCGAAGGCGACCTCCGAAGCCTTGTCGGCGGATGGCCTTTCGAGCGCGCCTCACCCCAGGCCCGCGTCGGCTGTCGGAACAAGACTGAGCGGAACTGGTGCAGCTACCTGCTCTCGTCCTCTTGGGCGGCGTCCTGGCCCACGGCTTCAAGCCGCGGCAGGAGCGAACTGACCTTCTCCCGGGCGCCGCGAATCCGGCGATCAAGCTCCTCGACAATCTCCACTGCCCGGCGCAGCCGGACCTCGAGGAGGTCAACGTCAATGACGCCACCCTCGAGCTCGGCAATGATGGCGTCAAGCTCGTCGGACGCATCGGCGTAGCCGAGCTCGCCGACCGGCACGTAGTTGGTACCGGGGTCGAATGCGCTCATGGGATTCCTCCGTCGTTCGCAGTTTCGCCGTTGACCGCTGCGGCTTGGACCGGCGGTCGGATCTCGTCGACCACCGAGCGTGCGCTACCCTCCGCAAAGGTCGTGATCAGCCTTTCGCCCCGCCGAAGCGAGGCCGACGATCGAACCACCCTGCCGGCTTCGTCGCGCGTGAGCGACCAGCCCCGTTCCAGCTGGTGGCGGGGGTTGAGCAACTGCAGCAGTTCCCGCTGGTGGGCAACACGTTGGGTTTGCACGACGAGCTGCCGCGACGACGGGGCGGCCAACTTCTGGGCGCGGTTGACCAATCGCCCCTGGCTCCGCTCGATCGCCACCAGCGCAGCGTTGCCGATGCGCGTCTCGGCACTGCGCAGGTTCAGCGACGAGCGCTCGAGGGCTTGACGGGCCACCCGGCGAGTCAGGGCACAGGAGGTGACAAGCTCCCGGCCCGCTTCGTCCAGCCGGGCCTCGACGCGCTGCGCGAGTCTTCGTGCGCGCTGGTCCACGCCTCGCAGGTACGCCCCGACCACGGCCACCACCGCCTCGCCGCATTGCGTGGGAGTCACGAGCGCCTGATGTGCGACTTCGTCGGCAACTGAGCGGTCCCCGGTATGCCCGATACCGGTCCAAACGGGGCACGGCGCCTTGGCAATGGCTCGCGCGACCGGCTCGGAGTCGAAAGCCGCCAGATCGCCTCTTGCCCCTCCTCCGCGAACCAGGACCAGGAGCTCAGGCTCGAACGCGCTGAGCCTCGTCAAAGCATCGACGATCTGGGCCGGCGCCTCGGGTCCCTGGACGAGAGACGGCTCGAAACGGACGTCGAACAGATAACCGGATCGTTCCAGTTCACCCGTGAAGTCGCGATATGCCTCCGAACCCGGGCTGGTGACAAGCCCAATTCGCAGGGGGACCAATGCCAACGGCAGGCGCCGGTTCGCCTCGAGGAGGTCCTCGGCCGCGAGTGTGCCCAGCAATCGTCTCCGGGCCGTCGCGATCGCGCCGACCAGCGCCTCCACATCGAGGGCGGTCATGGAAAAGCGCAACTTGCTTCCACCTTCCCAGACCGAGACCTTGCCGCGCACACGCACGACGAGCCCCGGCACGAGCTCGACTCCGACCGCCGCCAGCTCGTACTGGACGGCAGGCCACTCCCGCGCCCAACAAGCGACCTCGAGCGTGGCGTTCAGGTTGCGAGCGGCTGAGCCGCTCCGAGGCGCCGCCGAGCCATCGGAGACCGGTCGTGCCAGCCCGTCGAGATGGTCCGCTAGCTCCAGGTAACGGTGACCCCGAGACGTGGTCACCTTGCGGATCTCTCCTGTCACCCAGACCTCGTCGGGAAACGCCTCCCGGAGTGCACCCCGCACACAGTCGTAGAAGTCACTGACCGACAAAGCCGCGTCGGAGGCCGATCCCGGCGTCAAGAGCGGTTCGGAGGCGACGACCGACAGCACTGATGGCGGTCCCGGGGCGCCGAGAGGCCACCCGGTTGGCCGAGCCGCGGGCACCACGTGACCGGACAAAGGACCCTCCGGATCCGGCCCTTGAGCTCCGCCAGAGGTGAAATCGAACCGCAGCTCCTCGACGTCGGGCCCTTTCGCGTCCCGCCCCCGCGTCGCTCGGGTGCCGGCCATTGGCCCAAGGCTACCGCTGGGCGTGTCAACGCCTCCGGATCATCTCGGTGGACATCAGCCCGAGGACCCGAACTGAATCGCCACGTGCAGGTTCTGCTCCTTCGACCAGCGGCGACCGCCGTCGGCAAGCCGCCAGTCGGCGAACGAGGTGTCGTCGACGACGAGGGCGTCCACCCTTCCCGCCGGAGCGAACACAACCGTGGCCGTACGCGCCGGCGGTGAGCGCAGCGTGCTCCAAGTCATGTGCGATTCGCCCAAGACCGCGAGCGTGTCAGGGTGAGCCGAGCCCGAGATCAATGCGAACAGTCCCACCTTGCCCGCCGGGCCGAACGAGACCACGCCCTCGGGCCCGGCAAGCAGCAACGCCGGTGAGACCCGCCACGTCAGCCTGCTGCCCCTCGTGCAGGCCGCGACCAATTGTGCACTGCGCCTGCCGGTGATACCAACGAGCGCGCACAGGCCAGCAGTCGTCGTCTGCAGGCCCAGCACCTCGGTGCTCGAATGACCGAACGGCTGGGGTAGCCCTGGGCCGACGAGGCGCCAGGCGCTGTCTTGCTCGGTGAAGATGCCGACAACTCCGTCCCGGCGACAGCTTGCCCCGATGAGCCGATGCCCGGCCGAGTAGCCGACGGCCGTTAGTGAGACGATCCCACAGGCACGCCCTGGCGGCGAGGCAGCCAGGGCCCTCTCGGAGACCAGCGACCGCCAGCTTGTCAGGGCCGCCGGGCTCACCAACACCTGAGCTGCCCGGCCCTCTCCCACCAGGGCCAGCGCCTCGCCTCCAGCCGCGATCGCCAGGGCGTCGGGCTGCTCGGCGAGCGCGCCGACAGGGTCGGCGGGAAACCACGAGCGAGCATCCGAGGTGACGATTAGCGGCGAGTAGCTGAGCTTGGCGGCGGATCGAATTCCGACAGCGAGCGACTCGCCGCCCCGTGTGGCGACGATCAGGCCCCCGTTTGTGGCGACCGCAAGCACCGAGGCCCGGTCGGACCAGGCCGAGGCGCCGGCCGGCCTGAACAAGAGCTGCCAGAACGTGTTCAGCGGTTGGTCGAGGTGTCCCATCGGGACGACCGCCCAGGAGCCAGCAGAAGTCTCGATCGAGGTTGCCAGCGAGGCACGGACCACTGCACTGCTCACTTGCGACTTCGGGCTTGCCGCCGTCGTCGGCCCACAGCCTGACACGGCGAGCGCGCCGAGCGTCATCAACGCGAACCCCTCGGCGAGAAAGCGCCGTGCCCACGGGCAAGACAGCGCTCGTCCAGACTGAGCCCAGGTGCTCACGATGACCCAAGCACGGCGCGAAGCTCGCCGGCGAGCACGGCGGCAAACGAGGACCTCGACGCCTGCGTGCCGGGGCCCGGGTCGCTGTTGAGGATGTAACGGATGTGGCCCGTCGGATCGATCACAAAGGAGATGTCATTGTGGGCGATCATCGCCCCTCCCGGAGCAAAGGCAACCTGGACACCGAACGAGCTCCAGACCCGCGTGAGCTCGGAGGTGGAACCGGTGAGGTAGTGCCAGTTCGAGAGCTGCTGGAGATCCTCTTGCCGGTCGAAAGCGACCAGGTACGAGCGCGCACGGTAGACCGGGTTGGCCACGACGGCCACCAGCGCGACACGCCTAGCGGTGGCACCAAGCAGGCCGTCGGCCTGTCGGAACTCCTCGGCGATGAGCGGGCAGTCGGAAACGCAGACGGGATCGAGGAACGTGACGGCGACCGCCTTGCCACTGAGGCTCCGCAGCGACACCGTCGCTCCGTGCTGATCGACGAGCCGGAATTCCGGGGCCGCGGTGTTGACGACGCCCGGTGCGCCGTCGACGGCCTCGGCGATTATCGGGTCCGCGTTTGGATTCATGGAAGCCGCGGCCATGGGCACGACGCCGACAAGAATGATCCCGATCGCGGCGAGGGCGGCGATGGCGCGCAAGGCGTACGCCGGTCGGCTGGCGAGCCGTGCCCAGAACGACGAGCCGTCGCCAAGCGTGGTGGGGATCGCGACCGGCGCGCCGATCACGGCGGGAAGGCGTGTCATCGCCAGATACCCGGCTACGAAGATGAGACACATCGGGATCATGCTGTTCGGGTCGGTCCCCACGCCGCCGAAGAAACCGAAGTCCTCGATGAGCACCCAGTCTGCGATGCACAGGACGATCCCGGCATAGACCGCGACACGCGCCACCGAGGCTCGCCCGGCCAACAAGCCGATCCCGACGCCAGCGAGACAGACCACGAGGAACAGGTTCACGGCCCAACCGTGCGCGGCGTCAAAGGCCGCAAAGCTCGCCAGCAGGGAGGAGATGAACGCGGGCTGGGGCGTCGCCGACATCTGTTGCACCATTCCGAGAAGTGTCCCCGGGGTCGCTTCATGGCCCAGCTGCCCCTGCCAGAAGCCCCGGCCCGGCCAGGCCTGAAGGACGGCCATCCCGACGAAGAAGAGGCCCATGACCGAAAGAACAGTCCTGCCGAGCCGCGGGCTCGACCACGTTCTCTCAGGCAGGGCGATGAGCACCCCGGCCAAGCAGTAGAAGACGACCGCCCCAGGGGCGCCAAAGGCCCAGGTGAGTGCCGGCGCGAAGACCCCGCCGAAGCTCTCGCCGAAGATCCAGACGACGATTCCCCAGAACGCGCTCGCCATCCCGGCCAGCCGTGACCAGTACCCCAGGGGCGCGACAATCAGCCAGATGCCGAGACCGACCTGGATCCACACCGCCGAGGCAGGCACGGCGATCGGGTGGTTGCTCCAGATCGTCGCCCCAGCGTTCACGACGTGCTGCACCCACGCCGGCGAGCTTGCCGCGGTCGGCTCGATCACCTGGGTCGTCATGCCGAGCGGCATCGAAGGCTGAGCCTGGAGCAGACCGTCGAAGATCCAGATGAGGCCGAAGGCGATCCGGAGCAATCGCCGGCCGGCCGCCTCGGGGTAGGACCAGGCTCCGGCGGGCGGCGCACCAGCTCTCGCCCGCCGCAACTGCACCGCACGCAGCAGGTTCCAGGCCAACGCGAGCAAGGCGAGGATGACCACGGCGATCAGTGCTTCGTGCAAGAGTAGTGATCGAAAGGCCGAGACGATCGTACGGTTGTCCGTCGAAATCCCAGAGCTCATCCCTGGCATGGCGGTTGACGCACTCCTGTCGTTGGCGACGAGGCCGGACCGGCCGGATCCTAAGACACCCGGCCGAGGTGGTGGTGGCGAGCCGGCCCTTGGACGGGATGGCCGCTCAAGACACCGCGCCGGTGTCCGCGCTCAAGCCACCACGCCGGTGTCGGCGCTGGCCCTTTCGGTGGCCTAGGTCAACTCGGTAGTGTTGCAACCGCCAGGCACCCGCCCCGAGACGCATACCTGTTGAGCGGCTGAGGGTGCCGGCGAGGGAGGTCGTGTGGCTAAGTACTTCGTCCAGGTGGGTTATACCGCAGAGGCGTGGGCTGCGATGAGCCGTGGGCCGCATAGGGTGGTCGAACGGGTGCAGGCATCGGCAGAGGCCCTGGGCGGGTCAATCGAGAGCCTGTTCTTCTGCTTTGGCGACTACGACCTCGTGGGCATCGTCGACTTCCCAGACAGCCGGGGCGTCGCGGCGTGGTCCATGGCCGTGAGCAGCGGGGGCGACGTGCGCGCCTTCAAGACCACGACGCTGCTGTCCATCGAGGAGGGCCTGCACGCCCTCGGTCGGGCCGCGGAGGCCACCCGGGCACAACGGCCGCCCAACGCGCCGGCCTGAACAACCTCCGCCTCTCGACGGCCGACGACACCTCGAGACGGCTGTACCGCGCCCGAGGAACTGGTGTGGGATCGAGTAGAGCGCCTTGTCCGTCTCGACGTGGAAGTCACGGTACAGCTTCGGCTCTGACCAGCGCGGGACGTCGAAGGCTGTGCCCGGCAGCGCCAGGAGTTTGCCGAGCTCCTCGAGCCTGAACTCCTCGGCAGGCCGGCACTGGGTCGTGCCGTGGATGCGCATGCCGGCAGTCTGTTTGCGCCATGTCTCGGCACGTTCCCGGCAGTCGGTGAGGTCGACAAAGCTCCCACCGGCGAAGAAGTTGTTCCGCGCATAGGGCACGACGCCTTCCACCCGAGGCTGTCGGTCGGCGTCGCGACGCGGGCGGCGTCGATCACAAAGCCCCGTGCCTGGGCGTACTCGAGGAACGTGTCGTTGAAACGAGGGGCGGTGTTCTGCTCCGGCCGAGCGAACCATCACGATGTCGTCGATGTGACCGTTGTCGAGGGCGCGGCCCGCCGCGACAACGACGTTATCATCACCTCGAACGAGAGCCATGTCCGAAGCCAAGCAGGTCTTGATCTGGCGCGAATGCAGCCCGTTTCGTAAGACGATGTGATCGATGTCTAGACGGCCGCCGCGTTACAAACTTTCCGAGGCCAGGGCTACGGAGATAGGAGTCGCGAAATCCGCGTGTTGTTGTCGACATATGGGGGGCGCGGTGACGTCGAACCGCTGGTGGGACTCGCGGTGCGGTTGCGTGAACTCGGCGCGGAGGTGCAGATGTGCGTGCCGGTGGATCGCGCGGAGCGACCAGCCGAGATCGGCGTGCCCCTGCTGCTGGCCGGCCCCCCGGTGCGCCCGCTGGTACAGGGAGCGGCGCGGCCGTCGCCAGCCGACCTGCCCAGGCTCGCGGCAGAGGTGATGGCCGCGCAGTTCGACACCCTTGCAGCGGCAGCCGAGGGATTCGATGCGTTGCTGGCGACCGGTCTGCTGCCGGTCGCGGCGAGCGCGCGGTCGGTGACCGAGAAGCTCGGCATCGGCTACGTCTACGCGGCCTACTGTCCGATCTTCCTGCCTTCGCCCCACCACGCGCCGACTCCGTTCCCGGGTCGGCCGTTCCCACCGGAGGTGACCGACAACCGGGTGCTGTGGGACCTGCAAGCCCAGATCGCGAACGAGCTGTTCGGCGCGGCGCTCAACACCCGCCGGGCGTCGATCGGCCTGCCGCCGGTGGACAGCGTCTACGACTACGGCTTTACCGACCACCCCTGGCTGGCGGCAGACCCGACCCTGGCTCCGTGGCAGGAGCCGGCGGATCTCGAGGTCGTGCAGACGGGAGCGTGGACCCTGCCGGACCAGCGTCCGCTCCCGGCCGAGTTGGCGGCGTTCCTGGACGCCGGCACACCACCGGTGTACGTCGGCTTCGGCAGCATGCGCGCCCCGAAGGACATCGCCCGGGTGGCCATCGAGGCGATCCGCGCGCAGGGCCGTCGCGCTGTCGTTGCCCGCGGCTGGGCCGACCTGGCCCTGACCGACGACCGCCACGACTGCTTCGCTGTCGGCGAGGTCAACCAGCAGGCACTTTTCGCCCGGGTGGCCGCCGTCGTGCACCACGGCGGCGCGGGCACGACGACGACGGCCGCCCGTGCTGGTGCGCCTCAGGTTGTGGTACCCCAGATGGCGGATCAGCCGTACTGGGCCGGCCGTGTGGCCGACCTGGGCATCGGCGCGGCGCACGACGGTCCGACTCCGACCACCGAGTCCCTGTCTGCCGCGCTCAGGGCGGCCCTGACCCCTGAGACCCGCGCCCGAGCGAGCGCCGTGGCCGGCACGATCCGTACCGACGGAGCGACGGTGGCCGCGAGCCTGCTGCTCGAAGCGATCAGCCAGGAAAAACCAGCAGCGTCCGCGTGAACCACGGCATCTCCTACCGTCTTTCGGGCGATCGCCGGGTTGTTCTCGGAAGCGGAGGATGTAAGAAACGATGGGAAGTCGACCGGGCTCGACAAACAATGCGCACCTGCATCGAGCCGGGCGGCGTCGCCTCACTCCTGGTCGCTGGCGGAGCACCGATCCAAATCTGCCTTGCCTCTCGTGCTCCAAAGAGTTCAGTAAGTCGGGTCACAGCGCCAGATCTGCGAAATAGAGCGCGCAAACATGTATCCGTCGGAGAGGCACAATCGCACACCGACCGACGTCTCGGACCGTCGACTGCCGGCGAACCCAGATTGAGACCTTTCGGCGACGCACGCTCAACGCGTCCTGACCAGCTCGATTGCCACGACGAACAAGAAGCCAATCGTCCCCGCGTAGAAGGCTCTCTCCACGAGGCCGAAATAGCGGCGCATCGATTCGCTTCGCCGGGCTGCACCCATCGAGACCAGGCATACGAGCATCGCAATCCCGAGCCCGGCGATCGGCCAGCGTGCGTGCACCCATAGGTTCGATCCACTGATATCGGTCCCGAGCCGCAGTGCGGCGAGAGTGGCGCCTGCGAACGCCGCGAGCGCGAGCACTCCGTGCCGGCGGCCGGACTCGGTGCGTGCTGCGCCGGGAAGGTCCATTGGGAACCAACTGATGGCGAGACGCGCTGCACCGAAGACTACGAGGAGGACAACAACGAGCGGACCACCACGGATGGCGAGCTTGGAGATTCCGATTGCTGCAGCGATGGCGGCGATTCCCATCGCGATTGTCTGAACCCGATAACCGAGCCGGTAGGACGTGATCCCGTATTGGCTCACCGGATTCGTGAGGGGTGAGAGCCCGGTCGGAAGCACGTGGAGAACGACGAGCGTCACCAGACATGACGCCGTAGCGGCGATTGCGATCGAACCCGTGACGGTGAAGACCTCTGGACTTGTCACGAAAGGAAGGTTACGCGCGGCGTTTGCGAAGGCTTGCGCTTACGCGCGGGAACAGAATGTCGACCCGAACACCGGGAGGCACACAGGCACCAAGACGACGAACCGACGGGTCGGCGCGTTGACCGGGCGGCCCGGAACATCACTCCCCCGTGGTGCCGTCGAGCAGCTCCCGCGTCGCGTCGACGTGTCCCGCGTGCCGAGCAGTCTCGTTGATCAGGTGGAGCAGCACCCAACGCAGGTCCTCACCTTGGCCTCCCCATCCGCAGCAAGGCGCCGTGAGTGACATCGCCCGGACCGCAGCGTCGGTGACCTCGCCCCGCTTGCGATAGGTGGTCAGGGCGGCTTCGATGCTCAGCTCCGGACCGGGCCTGAACTCGGCCTCCTCCCTGGTCACCTCCTCGCCGAACATGCCGCCATCGATCCAGCGCCATTCAACTCTGGTCAGGTGGTTCAGGACTCCCTTGATCGAGATCAGCCTCCCGTCGAGCCTCCAATCGGCTTGAGCTTCGTCTATGCCCTCGGCCTTCCGCAGTACAGCCCCCCGCAGGTAACCAAGCCAGGCCAGGAGCAGCTCTTGATCATCGGAGTTGGCCTCAGGGAAGCCGATGTCGGGATCGGTCACAGACAGCACCATATTGCGGGCCGTCGAGGCGGGCATCGATCTGGTCGGTGAAGAGGTGCGCAGCGCGCCCTATCGACCGGTCGGGCTCGCCTTCCGACATCGCGCGAGCCACGGGGGGCCGCCATCGGTGGGCCTATCCCCACGCCATGCCGCGGCATAATCACGAAACAACGTGCGTGCCCCCGCCGGGTGGATGTAGAGCCCGTGGGCGACCTCGCCCCGGACGACGTCGAGGAACTGCTGGGCGTCGCCCTTGCGGTCGAAGAGGCGCGTCTTCTGCGGGCCACCCGGGTACTCGCGCCACCTCCTCCGGTACCGCCAGTTCGGTCTCTTGTCGATGCTCGACACGGTGCCTCCGCTGACCGCTCGGAGACCGGTCTCAGTCCTCAAGAAGTCCTGAGGACTGAAGCGGTGTCTTTCGGTCACCAACGCCAACCAGCGGCAAGAACGAAACCGCAGGCCAAGGGCGGCCTCCTCGCCGAGCTTTCTCCGCCTTATCGTCTGGAAGTAGGCGGCTGACCATGCCTTGGTGACGTCCTGGGCGCAATGGGCGCTGAGGTCCCCGAAAGGCCCGTGGGCCTTCTGGTCGGGCCAGAGCTGGACAAGGGAGTTGGCGTTGGGGGAGCCCGGCCCGGATGCGTTCATGGAACCGGTCGATGCAGAATGCCCAGGCGTCCCCACCGGCCACGAGCATTCCCCTGGCCCGACGGTGCTTGGCGCGAGTTGACACCACTTTCACCCGGTAGCTGCGGATCACGTGCCCTTCGGGGACCTCCGCACCGCGAAACCCCATGGCCAGCAGACTAGGCGTGGGGTGTTTCACTCACCTGGCTGACCCCGAACACGTGCCCGTACTCATAGTCTCCTGTGCTTAGCTTGACCGGCACGGCTGCCGATACAGTCATGTAGTGGCTGCGCACGCGCGTTCCGAGAGTATCGATGACCTGTCCGAACGCGCCCTAGCAGCCGCGTCACCTGAGGACCGCGCCCGCTGCCTGGAGGATATTGAAGCGGCGTTCGAGAAGGCCTCTGACCCAGTGGAACGGGGCCAGTTGCTCATCTGCCGGGCCCAAGTGCACCATAACCAGTACGAGTACCGTCTGGTGCTCGATGACGCCCGGGCGGCGATGGCCCTGTTCGAGGAGGCCGGCGAAGCGGACCTGGCCGTCGACGCCGCCAGCCGCGCTGCCGTGCTCGCTTCGCGGTTGGGTGAGCAGCCGCTGGCCGCCGATCTGGTCACCAAGACCGTTCTTGGGTTGGCTGCGGTCCATGACAAGAGGCTGACCGCTGCGGTCGCCAACCGCCTGGGCGCCTTCTGTTGCTCGTTGCTCGATTATGACCGCGGCTTGGCGTACTTCGAAATGGGGTTAGCCGCCGCGGAGCACGCCGAGGACGGTTACCTTGCCTGCCTCGAGCTATATAACATCGCCAATACCCTGCTCCTGGCCGTGCGTGCCAATCGCGCCTCGGACCCGTCGGAGTCGCCGCTGCGCCCCGAGGACAGCAGCCGCCTCGAGCGGGCGGCGCAGGTGCTGGAGCGACTGCTGGCAGAGGTCACCCCAGAGCGGCAACTGTCACTTAGCGCGCAGCTGCTGCGGGCGGAGCTACTCGCGGACACGGGCCACCCGCGCGAAGCATTGGAGGCGTTGGACGCCATCACCGACGCGGCCGGTAGGGCAGGTCTCGCAAACGACGCCCAGAGAGCTGCCTTCGCTGTTGTCGAGTCACACTGCCGGCGCGATCTTGGCCAGAACGGCGACGCCGTCGCCGCAGCCGAAAGGGCAGTCCAGCTAGCTCAGGCCAGCGGCGATGACTACGAGCTGATGCTCACCCTGGAGGAGCGGCTGGCTGCCAAACGGGCGGCCGGCGACCTCGCAGGTTTTGCCGCTGACGCCCTGGACGTGAAGCGGCTGATATGGGCCGTCCACCAACGTCAGACAGTTCAGATCGCAGAGCAGGTCTGGGAGCGCGCCGCCTCGGAACAGGAACGCCGTCAGTTCGAGGAGCAGGCGGCTGCCGCGGTCCGCTCCGCCGAAGAGGACGCCCTCACCTGCATAGGCAACCGCCGCCGCCTGAAGCGTTTTTTGGACGACGCGGCCGAGACCCCGGCCACGCTCGCGCTCGTCATGGCCGACATCGACCTCTTCAAGGAGGTCAACGACGCCTTTGGCCACGAGCTGGGCGACATGGTGCTACGGGCCTTGGGCGGGCTGTTGGCCGCGGAAGCCCGCTCGGGCCAGGTCGTCGTACGCTACGGGGGAGATGAGTTCGTTTTCGCCATGCCTGGTGCCGATCTGGCCGCGCCGGCGAACTTCGCCGAGCGCGCGCGGCTAAAGGTGGCCTCTTACCCCTGGGTGGAGCTCGACCCACGGCTCGCGGTTACCATCAGTCTCGGTGTCTCTTCGGGCAGGTCGGACGAGTGGCCTTCGGTCCTTGCGGAGGCGGACAGCGCTCTTTACCTGGCCAAGCGCCGTGGCCGCAACCGTGTCGAGGTGGCCACCCGCGCGCTGGAGCAGACAGCGGGTTGACATGGCCGGTCACGGTGCGGCGTCCCCACCGACAAGCAGCGTTGGCGGACGGCCAATGTCTATGTGGCGGTCGAGGTCCAACACGACGCTCGTCCAGCGGCCGTCGCCGCCTCCGGCTTGGGGTTCCTCGAGGAGCCAGCCCACGCTCTTGGCGCCAGGGTACTGTCCCGTCCAATGCTGGCGCTGACCTTGCAACCAATACGGCCCGCCCCGCCCGGCGAGCGGCCCGCAGGACCAACGAGATCGGCCCGTGGCTCGGGGACAGCTGTGTCGGCCGCGGGACGCTGCATGTCACAGGCAGCGACCCAAGGCGGTCCTACCCGCCGGCAGCAGCCCGAGTGATGGGCCGGCGGTCTCACCGCACGCTGGACACCTTTGTGAACTGACCATAACCGCCAGCGACAGCGCCTCTTTGTTGACCACTAGGACGAGCGCTTAGGATCACGTCCACCGCGCGCCGCACAGCTCGCACTGGCCGCCCGCTCACTGCGCTCAGAGACCGCGCAAGCGCCATAACCGGACGTTCGGGACGCCCGACCTTCTGCAGGACCCCACGACGAGCGGGCTCGGACTGTGATTCTGCGCGTGTTCGCGAGGGTGAGGATTGACTATCCACGCAACGCTGCGGAGACGGGCCGCTGATAGCGTTGCTCCATGGGTGGACGAGCGACCATCGTGCTTTACGTGCTTGCGCTCGTCGCCGTCGTGGTCGGTGTTGACGTTCTGTTCTTCAAGCACCACTTTTGGCCACGCCTGATGGTCAACGTTGGCATTGTCCTAGTATTTGCGGCCTTCTACCTACGGTTCCAGGCCGCACTCGGCGGTAAGTAAGCGCCTTCTGCAGTTCGGCTACCCGCCCGCAGGCCTCTTGGACTCCGGCATTTCAGATCACACCATCTGTGCAAGGTGAGAGACCGAGGGCAGCCGTTGAAACCGCCCAGATCGACTCGGCGTGCGCACCAGATCCCGGCCGATTATCGTGCGTGCTCCCCAGCACTTCGAGCAGCGCGGTGGGTGTCGTTCCGGCGCGTCACCGTTTCGGCGACTGGGCGACTCGCCGTCTGACGGTGACGCCGACTTTCGTCTGGTCGCGCGGAGTCGACAGTATTGCTGCCGGAAACCGTGGAGTTGTCTCAGGCGGTTGTGGAGCCCCTGGTGAGTGACAGTCTCGAAGACTAAAGTTTGGGCGGCGACGGCGTGCGAGTGCCGATTGCTGGCAACCGTGGTGGCCTGTTTGTGCGAGCCAGGAGTGTCGTGGTACGTCGGGAGTCGACATGGCACAGAGATTTCGAAGTGGTTCTTGGGGTTTCGGGGTTTCAGCTGCCCTAGTGATGTGCATCGTGGCTTTGGCGGGGTGCAGCTCCAGCACGTCGCCTCCTGCGGCCACGTCGACGTCGACGACTCCGTCAACCTCGACCAGCACAACAATCGCATCCACAGGCTGCAAATCCCACAAGGCCGACTCCTATTCACGGGCTGTGCTGTCTGACTCGCCGATCGCGTACTTCCGGCTCGACGAATCGTCCGGGCCGACGATGTGCGACTCGTCGGCATCAGCGAATGACGGCACCTACGTTTCCGGGGTGCACTTCGGCGTGCCGGGGGCCATCGCCGGTGACTTTGCGGTAGCTGCTGTCTCTCCGAGCTCAGGTGTGGGTACAGGAGGTCCCGGCTCGGGCCTGACGGGCGATCACAGCTTCACACTAGAAGCGTGGTCCCGTAGCACCGGAACCGCTCGCGACCAATCGCTGGTCAGTATGGGCGAGGCAGGCGAGGGCAACGTCGCCGGGCTGTCGACCTGGACGGGCGACACAGGGAACGGCACTCCCAGCCAATTGGTTCTCGACCTCTACGTTGGGGTGGAGAACGCGAGCACGCTCCCCATCTGGGATACCAGAACTGTCGGCGTGAACCTCTGGGACGGCAAATGGCACTACCTCGCCATCACCTACAGCGCCGCGGCCGATAAGGTAACCGGCTATGTCGACGGGCACGACCTGGGCGCGCTCACCCCTGTCACAGCAATCAACCTGTCGGCGAGCAAGATCCGGATCGGGTACTGGCTTGACAGCTACATCAACCAGGGCATGATCGGGGACGTGGATGAGGTGGCGGTCTACCCAACTGCCTTGTCTCCGGCACGGGTCCGAGCGCACTTTCTTGCCAGTGGAAGATCCACGTCCACCTCCACGTCCACGTCCACGTCAGTACCGGTCACTGGCAAGAGGGTGGCGTTGGGGACGAACAATCCCGCCCAAGGAGACTGCGCGACGAACGTCAACGAGGCGGCTACCTCTGTCGGCTTTGTGGTGCTGAGCGTTACGGCCAGCTCATTCCAGGCGGAGATCCAGCTTCAAAAGGGCTCTCCGAACACGACCTACGCGGTGCTCATGCAGCAGGTCCCAGGATCGTGCCCTCAAACATCGGACAACGGCGGCACACTGACCACCGACTCGACCGGCCGTGGTCATGCGTCCCCCAGCGTGCCGCGCGTGCCCGGCGCGACCACCTTCTTTCTGCAACTGCTCCCTGCCGGATCAGGGGCGCCTCAGTTCACCAGCGACCGCGTCTCATCCGGCTCGTAAGGGAAACCACCGCAGCCCTCAGCCCTGTTGCCGAGGCGAAGGCGAGCAGCCCCTCACGCATCGCCCCCGCGACCTCGGCCAGTGCGAGGGTCACTTCCCCGGGAAGGCCCTCCAGCTCAGCGGCCTCGTCCGCTCGCGCCACGATGGCGACAGCTACTTGCTTACTCAACGCCAAGCAGCGGCAGAGGGCAACACCACCAGGCGGCGTGACCGGTGTGGGAGCGGGCGCTGACTATCGCTGGTAGACCGCGCTGCGCGGTGACAAGTCCGCGTCGTCCTGCCCCTCTAGCGCGTTGGAGAATTGGCCAGGAGCGCTCGTCGGCGGCTGTCGCGCACAGATCGCCGTACCGAACCTCGACCAGTTGACGCCGGTCCGTCGCGCCTGATCGACGGATCTCGAGCGCCTCCTCCGAAACGGAGAGCATCTCAGGCGTGCGACGAATTGCGCAGCTGTCGCGCGGGCATTCCCGTGCTTGCTCACCGGATCGTCGTCCGGGAACAGTCGACGCCGAGCGGATCTTCAGTGCTCGTAGTGATACCTGGCCTGGAGGATTACGACGTCATCGCCGTCGACTAGGTACACGAGGCGGTGCTCCTCGTCGATCCGCCGCGACCAGCAGCCCTGCAGAACATGTTTCAACTGTTCGGGCTTGCCGAGCGGTCCACCCGCACATGCCGGCGCAGGAAGTCGACGCGATCGACGGTGAGCCCGAAGCATTCGCCCTGGCGCAGTCCCATTGCGACGGCAAAGACGATCAAGGCCCTGTAAGGCTCAGGAACCACCGGCAAGAACGAAAACGCAGGCCAGACGCCGGTTTGGCGCGCCTGGCGGGAGGTGGTGATGGCGAGCCGGCCTGTAGGCAGGGAACAGCTCAACAGGGCCTCTGACCTGCGGTTTTGTCTCTCCAAAAGGGGCTCGGTCCTCAGCTGGTCCTCAGTTCGCCGGGTTCTCGGACCCTCTGAGCGCAGTTCGGACGACCGATAGGCAGCCCGATCTGAGACCATGAAGCGATGGCAATCGAGTCCCTCGACCTCATAGACGCCGACCCAGCGGTCGTGCACGGGCAGGCCCGGATTCGCGGGACCCGCATCCCGGTGAGCGTGATCCTCGACTACCTCGCCACGGGAATGACCGAGGAGCAGATTCGCGCCGAGTACCCGTCACTGCCTCGAGGCGCCGTCGCTGCCGCCCTTGCCTACGCGGCCCTTCTCGCGCGTGACGACCTGCACCCGCTCGAGCCTTCGCCGGGGTGAGCGGTAATTGTCCGAGAACAGTCGTCGTCTTCAGTTCTCGTAGTGATACCTGGCCTGGAGTATCACGACGTCGTCACCGTCGACTAGGTACACGAGGCGGTGCTCCTCGTCGATGCGCCGCGACCAGCAGCCCTGAAGAACATGTTTCAACTGCTCGGGCTTGCCGATCCCCGTCAGCGGATCGCGGAGTACCGCTTCGAGCAGGCGATTGATCCGCTTGCTCGTGGTCCGGTCCGTCGCTTGCCAGTAGAGGTAGTCCTCCCAGCCGTTTGGCGTGAAGACGAGACGCACTACGTGATCTCGTGCTCTTCACGTTGTCCATCGAGTGACTGTCGGAGGCTCTCGAGCAGGCGACGGGCATTGGCCGGAACACGGAGCAGGTAGGCCGTCTCTTGAAGCGCGTCGTAGTCCACTCGGGACATGAGGACGGCATCGCCCCGCTTCGAGGTGATCTCGACCGGTTGGCGGTCCTCATTCACCTGCTCGATCAGCGGGAAGAGGTGCTTCCTCGCCTCGCTCGCGGTTATCGCCACGGCCGTCTCCTCTCCCACTGGTACATCATACGGTACCAGTGCGCGTTCCACCCACCCTGTCGCGCCCACGCTCTTGCCGCCGGTCTTCCGGTTTCGTCGTCGTCGTGATCGTCGTCGTGATTGTCACGCACTTGGCCGCCTCATCCGCCGCCCCTCCCGCCCATCGGTGCCGGCCCAGATACCGACCAGCTCGGGCGAGGCGAGGGCGTAGCAAGACAGTCACGTCGCCGCGTGACATGAGCGCTTGTGAGCGGGAGCCTCTTCCCAGACACCGATTAGTTGTATTACACTTATTGGGTGGAGGTCCATCCGTCGGCTCGGCGCCACCAGGTCCCTGACGCAGACATCTCCCATGCCTACGAGCACGCCATCGCCTGGGTGGAACTGGACGACGATCCCTGCCGATATCTGGTGGCCGGGCCCGACCGAGCAGGCATCCTCCTCGAGCTCGTCGTTCTTGAACTGCCTGACACCGTGCTCGTGATCCACGCCATGGCCCTGCGACGCTCAACTCGACACGAACTATTCGGAGACGAATCATCATGACGAAGAGAACCTACGGACACACTCGAAGCGGTGAACCCATCGACGACGCCATGATCGGACGCCTTGCTGACGAAGCCGAAAAGGGCTACGAACCCGGTGAGCTGCTGGCCAAGCCCCGCGGCCGCGGACGCCCCCCTCTTGGCGAACTCGCAAAAGAAGTCGAATCTGTCCGACTCGACGTGCAACTACGAGACGAGACCACCCGGCGAGCCGCTCAGGAAGGCATCACCGTCTCGGAACTAATCCGTCGAGCGCTGCGGCAGTACCTCCGCGCAAGCTGAACTCCTCTCTCGCAGGGGTGGAACCACTTCTGGGACACCACGCGATGGCGCCGCGCGGGTCAACGACGGTGACCGCTCTGAATGGTCTGTGTCCCCCGATGGTCGCCCTGCCGTTCTGGATGGCGAGCACCGTCGAGCCAGGCGGCGATTTCGGCCGGGTCGAATCTGATGAACCAACCGACCTTCAGGTAGGGCACCCTTCGTTCGGCGATGAGCCGGCGAATGTGGCGGATGCTCACCCCGAGCCGCTCGGCGAGCTGGTCGATGGTGAGGAGCTGGGGCAGGGCGTCAGTATTGGCCATTGGTCTCCTTGAGCGTCGTGGTGTTGGGTGCAGACGAGGCCGGCGCCGACTGGATGACAGATGGTGACGAGCCTCTACTAAGGAGGCACTGGGGCGTCCAGGCTAAGTGCGCGCATCCCACCCGGACCCTCGTTCACCACCAGAACGCGGCCGTACCAAGTCGATCAACCAAACACAATGACATTCACCATCCTTCACCATCAATAACCTCTATCTACCAACTAACAACCCACTCACATCCTCACCCATTTCCTCGCCCTTCCCCCTTCCATTAACCCACTCCTCTCATTCCCTCTTTCCCCATCACCATCGCCATCTTCCCGCTTCACACTCTCCATCCACTCTCTCCTCCCCACTCGAACAACTTTCCCATTCACCATCACTTACCTTCCTTGACCTCTTTCTACCCAACATCAAACAACCCCTTTACTTCACCTCCATTCCTGCTATAACCACAAACCAAGAGGAACACGTTTGCAACTTTCAGTTGGCGAGGAGGTAGTGCGCGTGGCGTGGATGCGGATGATGGGAGCCGACTCTGTCGACTACCACGAGCACACCGTCGCCGGCCGCGGTGACGACCCGGTCGCTGCCTCCGGTGAGTACTACGCCTCGCGAGGAGAGACTCCGATGTCCTGGGGAGGCTCCGGGCGCGGGCTGCTCGGCCTGGCCGGTGAGGTGGACATCGCTGATTACAGGGCCCTCTTCGGCATCGGTGGTGCCCACGACCCTCGCACCGGCCGGCGTCTCGTGGGCTGCCTGCGTCCCGGTCTGGAGCTCGTGGTCTCCCCTCATTTATGCCGCGCTCGGCATAAGGAGATTTATGCCGAGTTGTTGATTATGCCGAGTAGACGCACGAATGTCCCGAGTTTCGGGGGGAGCCGGTCCGAGGAGTCGGCATAATCACAGCGAGTCCAAGAAGGCGAGCAGCGCGTCCGGAGGACGGTAGCGGCCCGGTGGCGTGCCGGGTGGGGCGGCAAGAGCGAGCGCCCGCTCCTTCATAGCGAGGTCGGCGTGGAGGTAGATCTGCACCGTCGAGAGCTGCTCGTGCCCGAGCCAGAGCGCGATGGTCGAGATGTCCACGCCTCCTTCACGAAGAAGCATTGCGCACGTGTGCCTCAGCACGTGGGGGGTGACGTGCTTTGCGCCAAGCGACGGGCAGCGTTGCCCGGCCACATCGGCGTGACGCGCCACGAGAGACTGGACGGCGTCGGAGCTGAGCGGCCCTCCACGGCGACTGGGGAACAGCGGGTCCGCCGGGTCACCCTGGCGCTCGTCGAGCCAGATGGCGAGCGCCGCTACTGCGTCCGGCCCGAGTGGTGTGACGCGCTCCTTGCGTCCCTTGCCGAGGCATCGCACGTGCGCACCTCTCGAGAGCACGACGTCTGTGCAGCGCAGCCCGGTGAGCTCCCCGAGTCGCAAGCCCGTGTGCACCGCGAGCATGAGCAGGGCATGATCGCGCCGTCCGCACCAGCAAGAGCGATCGGGAGCAGCCAGCAACGCCTCGACCTCGGGGCGGGTGAGGAAACAGACCACCGCCCGCTCGAAGCGCTTCTGCGGGATCGCCAGCACGCGCTGGATCGATGCCCCATGTTCGGGGTGGGAGAGCGCGGCGAAGCCGAACAAGGCGCGGATGGCGGCCAGGCGGGCATTGCGTGTCCGGGCGCTGTTGTTCCTCTGGCGCTCGAGGTGCTCAAGGAACGCCCCGATGAGTGGAGCGTCGAGATCGGCCAGGTCGAGCTCCTGTGGCGGGCGGCGGGTCCGTTCCGAGGCAAAGCGGACGAGCAGCCGGATGGTGTCGCGATATGAGGCGACGGTGGCTGGGCTCGCCTCTTGCTGGAGGGCGAGCCTCGTCGTGAAGAACGCCTCGAGAGTCGGCGCGAGGCGGCTCACCTGAGACCCCCGAGCGTCCGAGCGGCTCGGGCCCGGGCGACTTCCATCAGCTCGGGCACCGCTTCCAAGTACCAGTAGGTGGACGAAGGGTTGGCATGGCCGAGCACCTTGGACAACAAGGGCATCGCCCGATCGACGTCGACACCGTCGCGGTGCCAGTCCATCAGCGTGTTCACGGCGAAGCTATGGCGAATGTCGTGCAGACGAGGGCGCCGCCGCCCACCTCGCGCCTCGATCCCGGCGCTTGTCACCAGCTCGGCGAATGTGTGATCGGCGCTGCAGGACGCCAGACAGTTGCCGGCGAGGCTGACGAGCAGAGTCGGCGACGCCGCCTGCGGGGCGAGCCGCTCGCGGAGCTCTCGATAGCGAGCCAGCGCCGTGAGAGTGCTCGCGCTGAGGGGGACCTCCCGCTCCGGTGAACGCTTGTGGGGACGGACCGCCAGGCACGAGCAGTCGAAGTCGACGTCACTGGGCAGGAGTCGGGCCGCTTCGCCGAAACGGATCCCGCTCACCGACAGCAGCCCGATCAAGACCTCGTAGGTGGCGGCGCGAAGCAGAGGCGAGAGCCTGGCCGCGGCGGCCATCAAGGCACCGATCTCTGCGTCCGAGTAGATGTGGGGCGTGAGCCGCGAGTACCGCCGTGGCAGCAGGTCCGGCGTAGGCACCTCGGTCCTCTCGTCGAAGGCAACGAGGTACTTGGCGAACCCGCGCACTGCCCCGAGCCGCTGGCTGCGCGTGACGGGCAGTGAGCCCGGAGAGTCGTTGGCCCATGCCAGCGCCTGCTCGGTGGTGACATGGTCAGCACCTGATCGCTCCATGAAGGCGACGAAGCTCACCAGCAAGTGGTTGCACTCGTTGGCGACGTAGCCGAGCGAGCGCCGCAGGACGGTGTACTCGGCGAGGTGTTCTTTGAGCTCGCTCACCGCGCTCCTCCCGGCCAGTACCGTGCGAGCGCAGCGACGGTCGGTTGGGGGACGTCGACATAGACCGTCGTCATCGAGAAGTGGTGGTGGCGAAGCACCTCGGCGATCCCGACGAGCGCAGTGCCTGTCCGGTGCATCTCGCTCGCTGCGTGCTGGCGCAGGCGCCTTGGCCCGAAGGGCACAAAGCCCGCCCTGCGGGACGCGTTCTGGACGACGGACTGCACGCCGACGAAGTCAAGGCGAGTCCATGGAGCCCTCGCCCGAAGGAACACCTCGCGGAACTCCTGGCGTCGCGGTCGACCTCTGTGCAGGTAAGCGGCAATGGCAGCCCCGACGTCTGGTGGAAGGGGCATGCGCTCGTGCCGGTCGCCCTTGCCGCGCACGAGTATCTCGCCGTGGTGCCAGTCGATGTCGTCGAGGGTGAGCGCCGCCACCTCGCAAGGCCTGAGCCCGAGCCGGCTGCACAGCAGTATGACCGCGTAGTCACGCCGCCCCGCCGCCCGCCGCCGGTCACAGCTCGCGAGCAGACGGGAGATCTCGCCCTGGCTGAGCGCAGGGGGCCGCGGCGCGGGGCGTTGCCGGGCGAGCTTGGGAACGGCTGATGCCACAGCGCTGGTGACCATCCCCTCGACCTGTAAGAACCGCAGAAGCGACGAGGTCGACAAGACCGCTGAGCGTGCGGTGCTGGCGGTCGCATCTCGGCAGGTCTGGACTACATAACAGGTGACATCACAGGCTCGCAGCCCCGTCAGTTCGCGCCGATCGCCAAGGACGGAGTCGAGGAATCGGCGAGCGCCCACGAGATGTGCCACCACGGTCTTTTCCGCCAGCCCCCGCTCGTGCACGAGGTAGCTCCGATACGACGCGAGCAGATCGCCGAAGCGTCCAGCGTCATCGGGCCGTTCCGGGACGACCCCGGCGCCACGCAGGTAGGTGAGCGGCAGCCGCATCGTGAGCGGGCTCGTCAATGTGGACCGCCCGCGGGCGGTCCGCCAGTCAGCAAAGCAAACGGCAGTCGACTCGTCGAGATCGCAGGCTCGGAGGCCTTCCGACGCCAGCCACGAGCTCACGCCGGCGAAGTAGGTGAGCCGCTGCTGCACGCTCCAGAAGGTGTATCCGCGCGCCTCGAGGTGGCGTCGATAGCCGTCCGCGTAAGGTCCGAGGGGACCTGGAGGTGTCTGGAACCTGTGCTCTCTCATCGCTTCCTCCATCTCGGACCGTCGGTCCGTTAGGAGAAAGCTTCGGGTGAACACCCGCGATTATGCCGAGCTGCTCATCTGATCCGCTTCCCAAAGCAGGCACGATGTCGACGACTCAGCGTCTAGTCGGCACAATCACCAACTCGGCATAACCTCACAAATCAGTGGCAGAGCTCGGGGTGATCGGACGCGCCGAGGACATGCACGAGATCGTCGACGCCGAGCGCGACGCCACTCTTCAGTACCTGGACCGTCTCGTCGCCGAACAAGGTGGCAGGCGTGGACGTGCTCAGACCCGCGTCGCCACTGGTGGGCTTATCTGGGCGACCTCCCGGCACGCGACGACCCGGGCTGGCGATCCCCAGGTGCACGAACATGTCCTGATCGCGAATGCCGTGTTGATGCGAGACGCCCGCGGAGGGTGGAAAGGCGCCGACACGGCGTTCTTGCGCGACCACCTGCATGCGGCGACGGCCGTCGGACGTATGGCCGCTGCCGCCAAGGCGGTCAAGCTCGGATACGGGATCGTCGCCGACCCGGGCCCGTCCGGGCGGCTCGGAGGATGGGCGATCGCCGGCATCCCGGACGAGGTCTGTGAGCTGCACTCCACCCGCTCTGCGCAGATCACCGCCGTGGTCGGACCGGATGCCTCGTATGCGGCACGGTCGGTCGCGGCCCGGGCCACGCGGGGCCGCAAGGCGGAAGTCCGCGTAGAGGACCTGTTGACCCGCTGGCAGGACGAGCTGACCACTGCTGGTCATCCCCCGGCCGATCTCCTCGCTGAGATCGAGGCGGCGGGTTCCACCTATGAGCTCCCGGAGGTCGACCTCGAGCAGCTCGCCGGAGAACTACTCGGCCCGGACGGGCGCCTGGCGGAAGAGAAGACCTTCACCCGAGGCGACGTGATCATCGCCGCCGCTCCGCACCTTCACGGCCAGCCCCTTTCTGCGCTCGACAAGGCCGTCGAGACAGTCCTCGCGAATGACGACACGGTCGCCCTGCCGGTCGTGACGGGGAGCAGGGAGCAGGTCTGGACGGCACGCTGTGTCCTCGCCGACGAGGAGCGCATCGCAACTGTGGCTGAGTCACTGACTGACGATGACGGGCCGAAGGTCGAAGAACAGGCCGCTCTCGATGCTGTCACCCTGCTCGAGGAGCACCTCGGCGTCCCGCTCACCACCGCCCAGCACGAGGTGGCGATCGGACTCATGGTGAGTGGGCACCGTTTTGATCTCGTCATGGGTGTAGCCGGATCCGGGAAGACAACGACGCTGGCGGCGGTCCGCGAGGGTTTCGAGAGCGCCGGTTACACCGTGCTCGGCACCGCGACCTCGGGACAAGCAGCCAAGAACCTCGGAGACGGCGCCGGGATCGAGTCGCGCACCATTGCCTCGCTTTCCTGGCGGCTGGACCACAACACACTCGAGCTCTCCGACCAGCACGTGCTGATCCTCGACGAGGGCGCCATGACCTCAGATATGGACCTCGCCCGTCTTCTCACCGCGGTCGAGCGATCGGGGGCAAAGCTGATCGTCGTAGGAGACGACCGCCAGCTCGGTGCCATCGGTCCTGGCGGCGCACTCACCGCCCTCGCCGAACGCCACCCCGAGCAGCTCTGGGCGCTCACCGACAACCTGCGCCAGACCAATCCCGCCGAACGCGTCGCGCTCTGTGAGCTCCGAGACGGCAACATCGCCGCGGCGGTCGGCTGGTATGCCCGCAACGGGCGGGTCCATCCCGTGCCCGACCGCCGGCGAGCGGTCACCGGCATGATCCGTGCCTGGGCGGCCGACATCGACGCCGGACAGGACCCCCTACTTCTCGCCTACCGACGCGACAACGTCGAGACGCTCAACCGCGCTGCTCGAAACCTCTGGGAACGGTCCGGGAGGCTCACCGGCCCCGAGCTCGTAGCACCCGGCGGGCGCACCTACCGGGCCGGGGACCGGGTCATCGCCCTTGCCCCAGGACCTCAAGGCGCCTGGGTCACGTCACAAGCTGCCCAGGTCACCGCCGTCGATCCTGAGGCCCAGACCCTCACTGCGATCACGCCCGACGGCCGCCAGCTGCACATGGGCGCCGATGACATCGGCGCGGACCACCTCGGCTACGGCTACGCCATCACCGCTCATCGCGTCCAGGGCACGACGGTCGAAGTCGCGCACGTCCTCGACGACGGCGGTGGCCGGGAGCTCGCCTATGTGGCCATGAGCCGCGCGAGGAGCACCAGCCACGTGTACACCACCGCACCGGACCTCGACCAAGCCGCCCAACGCCTCACCTGGTCCTGGGATGACGAGCGCCGCCAGCAATGGGCCACTGACCAGGCCCGGGCCGCCCAGCATCTCGTCGAGCTTCGTGCCGAGCACAGAGAACTCGTCGGGAGCATCCCGCCTGACGTCACCGACCAGCTTGCTCACGTCCACGAACAACAGGCCGCGCTCGAAAAGGACCTTGCCGACCTCCGGACCGGCGCCGGGCGGTGGGCGAAGACACCCGTTCGACCTAGCTACGAGGATCTCCAACTTGCGCGCAGAGCTCACGAAGAGATCCTCCGCCGCGTCCAAAATCCCCGCCGTGGACTCCTCGCCCGGCACCGGAGCCGCGATGACCTCAAGACCAGTGCCGCCACCCTGCAAGCGGCCGAGCGTGCCTGGCAGCGCACGACCGAACCTCACGCTCGGCTTATCGAGGGCGAGCGGTCACGGCTCACCACCGAGGAGTGCCGTTTAGAACAAGCACGGCAAGCAAGAGCAGAGTTCATCGAGACCAAACCTGAGCTCATCGACCGGCTCAACCAACTGCACCGAGCCAGCCAGATTGCGCTGACCAGCTCACATTCCCATCGTTCCGCCGGCAGGAGTGTCCCGGCACCGTCCTTTAGCGGCCAGTCGCGGGATGCGGCGCTCGCGCACGAACCCCTCCCACTGCCCGCGGAACTCTTTGGTCGGGATCCCTAAACGAAAGTGAGTCCCTGCACCAAAGCACCAGAGGACATGGGCCTCGTCCAGGGACCCTTTAAGTATTGAGAGTTACAGGGCACACACCCCGATGCTTATGAGCCTCCGTCGACGCGAAGGTGTTTCATCGTCGCGTGAGATTCGACCCAGACACCAATGCCCCCGCCGCGCGGAATCTTGCTGACGTCGGGCACCTCGTCACACAGGTCGAGATGGAGACGCCCAATTGGCTCCTTCCACACCTCCCCGACCCAGCCGAGTGCTAGAGCGAGCCACCGGCCACGCGCAATCGAAACCTGCCTCAGCGGGCGATAGTTACCGCGACCAAAATCGCGCCAACCACCGCTTGCGGTATCAGCGATCTCAAGCTGGAGATCCTCGTCCAGTTCCACGACTGCCCAGTGCTCGCCCACGCAGCTGATCGTCCCGCTATACCCGTGTCCCTCCTTGTCCCACTCCGGGTGCTGGTCGTAACCGCCCCCAACAAGCACGCGATCGCCTGCGACGAACGGCTCACCGTGCGCGTTGTCCACTTGACGGCCCATATCTGGAGCGTAGGCGTCTATCGGGTTGATCGGATACGGGACTTCGTGGCCAGTCGGAGATCCGGGACGTCGGCCCTCCGATGCGAACCCCCGTGCCACCGAGGACGATGAGTCAGAAACTCACAACGGCCCTGCCCGTGAGGGGGCGGTGGCCAGCTCGCGAGAAGTTGCGACGCGACTGGAAGGGGACTCAGACGCGCCAGGACGGCAGTACGGCCTCCGCCAATGAAACTGGGAGAGTTTCACCGATCCAGTATCGCCAGCGGAACCACCGCACTCGATCGACGACCGCCCATATCAAGAGCAAGAGTCCGACGACAGTCGGTCCGATCCAAGGAAGCACCGCGATGGCCGCCTCGCCGTTGCTCTGGTCGAGAAGGAAGCGCAACCCACGGTTAGCGCGAAGTGCGAATATTGCTATACCTGGCCGCTGCATGTCGAGGGAGAAGACGCCTTCGTAGGTCTCACCCTGCTCAGAGAGCCTGTCGCTGCTCGGATCGTTCGTCACATGCACGTCAGTCCCCGCCGATGACCTGACATGCAGCATCGACGACGCGGTCTCGGCGCAAACTGAGTTCGGACAACGAAGGAAGACGACATAGTGTCCTGCAGGCAAGGAAAGCCGAACACTCCCGTGATCGGGGATCAGCTTGGCGTTGCCAAAGTAACTCTGAAGGTGGACAACGATGAGCCCGCCGCCTAGGCCGGCTCCAGCTCCGGCGAGCAACAGGACCACGAACAGGGTGCCAGCCCTCATAACGTACGGCGGCCTTGGCTCTACTGGCCCAGGCC
Organism: uncultured Acidimicrobiaceae bacterium; assembly: GCA_963841155.1. Classification (GTDB taxonomy): domain Bacteria; phylum Actinomycetota; class Acidimicrobiia; order Acidimicrobiales; family Bog-793; genus Fen-455. The sequence continues at coordinate 327,108 of CAWJBM010000005.1, forward strand.
ATGGCTCGCTTCCGCCCCATTGCGCGGTCTGGTCTTTTCTCAGGCGACGCCGCCGTGCCCACTCACCGAAGGCCATCATCGTGGCTATCGAGATGAAGACCAGAGAAACTCCTAGAAACAGTCGGCTCTGCAAGGCGAGGTCGTGCAGATAAGTGGTCCGCGAAACGGAGATGAGCCAGCCATGGTCATCCAGGTAGTAGTGGTGACCCACGGCGTGGTACTCGGGTTGCCCGGCGAGACTGTGGAAGGAGGATTCGAAGCCAAATACTCCGAGGATTACGAAGATCGGAACGACAACGTAGCTGGCACGGGGCATGAGGCGAAACATTCGCAACTGCGATTGCAGGCCGGCCGAAATGTCAAAACGCCGGGTCCCCTCTCGTCGCAGGACTCCCCGGCTCCCAAGCGCGTAGAACATCCCGAACCAGAGAGGGAAGACCAGTGCGAAGAACGGCGCGAACTCGGCGCTTCCCAGCCCGACGTCGCCGGGCAGGAATGTCAGCATATAGAGGGCCGTAGCAAAGAGGAGGGCGAGCAATCCGACTACGGCTGCCAATGCGTTGAGACCGGAGACCAGCGGAGTGTCGAACACCCGGATGCGCCGACCCTGAGAGTCCATCGGCTGGCTGGACCACGCCACGCGTGGAGTCTCGCGCAGAACTACATGGCTTCTGAATTTGCCTGGATTGCTCTGACGGCGAGAACTCGCAAGGCGCGTTCCGGAGCAACGCATCGAGGAGCTCACGAGGTCAGGAGGCTCACTTTCCCTTTTGCGCCGTTCGCGAAGTCAGAAGATCCGTCTCTCCCTAGCCGCTCCGACCACCGGCACAAGCTCAGCCCAGAGCGGTGAGCCCGCCGAGGACTTGATCGACGGCGTTCCTCGTCTCGTCGTCGCTGTCGGGCCACAGATGCCCATAAGTGTCGAGCGTCTCCATGGCCGATTGGTGGCCGAGGCGCTCTTGGACGGCCTTCACTGAACATCCCCGGGAGATGAGGAGCGAGGCGTAGAAGTGCCTCAGGTCGTGGAACGTGGCCCACGCCGGCAGGTTCGCCTGCAGGGCTGCGCGATGCCACATGTCCCCCAGCGTGTTGCGCCGCAGGGGGCGACCGAACGTGTTGGTGAACACCAACCCCGCTGGTCCCGGTCCGTGTCGGGCCAGATGCTCGGCCAGCGTGGCGCACACGACCTCGGGCATCGGCACGGTGCGAAAGCCGGCTTTGCTCTTGGGGGGACCGAATGTGGGCACTCCCCCGAGGGCGGAGGTGAGCTGGCGGTCCACCCGCACATGCCGGCGCAGGAAGTCGACGCGATCGACGGTGAGCCCGAAGCATTCGCCCTGGCGCAGTCCCATTGCGGCGGCGAAGACGATCAAGGCCCTGTAAGGCTCAGGGACCGCCGCGACCAGCGCCTCGACCTCGCTGACGCCAAGCGGCACGACCTCGGTGTCCGCCCGCTTCGGCAGGGAGATGCGGATGCACGGAGACGCGGCGATCAGTCGGTCGCCGACCGCCGCCTTGAAGATGGTCGAGACCCAGCGGTAGACGAGCTCGACCGAGCCGGGCGCGAGCTCGCCGCTGATCGCTTTCACCCAGGCCTGGACTTCACTGCGGCGTATGGAGCCGATCGGCCTGAGGCCGAGCGTGGGGTACGCGTGCAGTCGCAGGTAGGTCTCGGCCTGAGACGCCGTGCTCGGTCTGTGTACCTGTCCTGCTCGCCACGACTCCGCGTAGTCGCGAAACAGCGTGCGCGCTCCCGCCGGGTCGATGTAGAGGCCGTGGGCGAGGTCGCCCCGGACACCGTCGAGGAACTGCTGGGCGTCGCCCTTGCGGTCGAAGTGGCGGGTCTTCTGCGGGCCGCCCGGGTACTCGCGCCACCTCGTCCGGTACCGCCCGTTGGGCCTCTTGTCGATGCTCGCCACGGTGCCTCCGCTGACCGCTCAGGGACCGATTTCAGTCCTCAAAAAGTCCTCAGGTCCTCAAAAAGTCCTCAGCTCTGAGGACTACAGCGGCGCTCTTCGGTCACCAACGGCGACCAACGGCAAGGACGAAACCGCAGGCCAGACGGCATTTTAGCGCGCCTGACGGGAGGTGGTGATGGCGAGCCGGCCTGTAGGCGGGGTTCTGTCCGCCGGCCGGCAAGCCGGTGCCGGCGGGGTGGCCATCCATCTACGCGGCCTACCTGGGGACATCGGGCGGGCCACCCGTCCCACGTTTGGCCTTGCTCCGGGTGGGGTTTGCCAAGCCGACCGGGTCACCCCGGCCGCTGGTGCGCTCTTGCCGCACCGTTTCACCCTTGCCTGTGCACGGCATGCCGTGCCATTGGCGGTCTGTTCTCTGTGGCACTGTCCTGCGGGTCGCCCCGACTAGCCGTTAGCCAGCACCCTGCCCTGTGGAGCCCCGACCTTCCTCAGCCGGCTGCGGTGCCGAAACACCGCCCCGGCCGCGGCCACCCGGCCGACTCGTCATCACCGGAGCCATTCTCGCACGTGGCAGAGGACGTGGCTGACACTGGCCTCACTGGCGTCTGAGCTCAGATCACAACCCATGATGAGTGGTTGTTTACCGAAAAGCTGAGTGCTATACTGTCAATAGAAGTGATAAGGACTATTATCAGTAAGGAGATCAGCAGTCATGATGATGCGTTTCGATCCATTTCGTGAGATCGATCGGCTGACACAGCCGACGTGGAACGCCCGAACCTCCGTCCCTCTCGACGTCTACCGCAAGGGCGAGAAGTTCATCGTTCGTGTCGACCTGCCTGGCATCGATCCCGCCAGCCTCGATCTGACAATCGAGAGGAACGTGCTCTCGATCAAGGCCGAGCGCTCCTGGGTACCTTCCGAGGATGACGAGGTTCTCGTCGTGGAGCGTCCCCAGGGAACCTTCACCCGTCGACTCTTCCTCAGCGAGGGCTTGGACGCCGACCAAATTGCCGCGCAATACGAGCACGGCGTGCTGACAGTCACGGTGCCGGTCGCTGCCTCGGCAAAGAGCCGCAAGATCGAGATCGGCCTCGGTGCTCCGGGCGACTCCAAGGTTCTCGACGTCGAAGCAACCCAGCACTGACACCCGGGCGCTCTCGCGCCTGGTCACAAGACCCGGTCACCTGCGACGGCCCCCCGGCTGATCGGCGTCGGAGCTTCCCCCCGGGTGCCCGGCAGAAGGCTGAGGAACCCGGGGGGACGGTCGCTCCCCCTCGCGCACCGGGACGAGCCTGCGATCACCCGAGACCGGCGAGGTGTGCCGTCTCGTTGAAGCTGACCAATGCCGGGCCCACCGGACCACCCGTCGAGATCCGGGTGATGGACGCGACACCCAGCGACAGCCGCCACGAGAGCTCTGGCCCGCCGCGCAGCGCCCAGGTGACGGCCGCCTTGATCGGTGACACGTGGCTGACGACGACGACGTCGCTGCGGGCCGCCTCCGCGGACAGCTCCTCACAGGCGGCGTTCACCCTGGCCCTGAGCTCGCCGAGGGTCTCGCCGCCAGGTGGTCGCCAGGTGGCGTCCGAGCGCCAGCGGTCCCAGATCCCGGGCGGGAGCTCCGAGGGTGCCGTTTCGTCGAGCTCGCCATAGTCGAGCTCCACGAAACGCCCGTCGACGTTCACCTGGGGCAGTGCTTCGGGCTCAATGACACTCCCATAGGCCGCGGCGATAACCTGAGCGGTCTTCATGGCACGTTGAAGCGGGCTGGTGAGGATGCGGCCGGCAGCGACACCACGTGAAGCCAACACCCCGCCTAGAGCAACCGCTTGTCGGTGCCCAAGCTCGGTGAGGGGCGAGTCGGCCCTTCCGATGAGGAGCCCGGCGGCATTGGCCCTGCTCTGGCCGTGACGCACGAGCAGCAGCATCGCCTGCTAGCGATCCGTCTGGTCGCTCGTCCGCACGAGAATCCGACCACACTGATCGCAGTAGACAACGGAATCGGGGGCGGCGTGGCGCAGTCTGTGCAGCTCCCCCGCCGGCAACTTCAGGTGGCAACCACTGCAGGCACCACCGACGAGACGTGCGGCCCCGATGCCGCCCAGCTTGGCTCTGAGACGTTCGTAGCTGGCCACAAGTTCGGGCGCGACGCGGGCAACCAGTTGATCCCGAGCTGGGCGGATCGTCGCTGCCTCGTCGTCGATGGCCGCCTCTGCAATACCGAGCTGCTCACGAGCCAGGGCCAGCTCCTCTACGGCCGAGGAGTTGCTCTTTCTGAGAGCGGTCAGCTCTTGGTCGAATGGCTCCAGTGCCTCCATCACCTCGAGCTCCTGGTCCTCGATCTCCCGGCGCTGACGGGCGAGCGATGCCACCTCCTCGCCCATCGCCTGCTCGTCGCGATATGAACCGGCCCGCCCGGAGCGCAACCGCTGCTCGATGGTCGCTATCCGAGCACCGACCGCCTCGGAACGCTGGTCGAGGGTCAGCAACTGCGAGGCGAGCTTGTCGCGCTGTTCTTGAGCTTCGGCGACGCGGGCAGCCAGCTCGGCAAGCCTCGAACCGAGCTCGGAGACGGCTACACGCTCCGCAAGCTCACGGCGGCGGTAGGCGAGGCGATCGAGTGCCAGGTCGTTCTCCTGAAGCTCGAGCAGGAGCGAGAGCTGCGGGGTTTGTGGCGGGACGAAGGACTCGGTCTGGGAGGACTCGGCCTCACTCGTGGACATCGGGAATCGAGGCTACCGGCGCCAGGTCGCCCTGGCGGCGAGGAGCTCCGAGAGCAGCGCCGAGGTACCCGCAGCAACGGGGGTGCGGCGACCGGAATGGTCCCGCACGACGAGCTCTCGTCCCGCGGCGTCGGCCACGAGCGCTCCGGCTTCAGCACAGACAAGCAGGCCGCCGAGGTAATCCCAGCTGCCGTGCGCATCGTGCATGCAGTCGATGTACCCGTCCAATGTCCCGTCCGCGACCGCGCACAGGTCCAACGCGGCGGCCCCGAGCGCTCGGTACTGCCGCCAGCCGAGATAACGGGGCGGGTACCCGGACAGGCCGACCAGCGAACGAGCGAGCGACTCCTTGAGCGAGGGCGTGATCGCCTCGCCATCCCGCCGTGCGCCACCGCCTCGCACGGCCTCGTAGCGGGCACCGGTCGCCTGGTTGACCACCAGCGCCACAAGTGGTCCGGACTCGTCCAGGACGCAGATGCTGGTGGCGAACCACGGGATGCGCCGGGACGCGTTCGTGGAGCCGTCCACCGGGTCGAGCACGGCGAGAAACGCGCGCTCCGAGGCTCCTGCGCTGAAGCCGGACTCCTCGCTCAGCACCCCGAGGCCGCCTTCGGTGAGAACGCGAACCGCCGCCGCGTCCGCGACCAGGTCGGACCGGTACTGCCCGGGCCGCGTGCCGGCCAAACCCCAGTCGGCGAGCCCATTCAGCGAACAGGCAACGGCATCGGCCGCCTCCCCAAGGACCTGCAGAAGCTCGACGCCGTCCACATCACCGAACCGTAGCGTGCCGCCCACGCCCGGACGCTCGCCTAAGCTTGCCAGCCGAATGGCCGTTATCGATGTCGCCGGTTATGTGGCCGAGCTCAAGGATCATGCGGTCGATCACAAGTTCCATGTGCACGACGAGCGGCATTTCGTCGAGACGTACTCCCTTCGTCAGTTCTGGGAGGTCGACCTCCACCCCGAGGAGGGTTGTGGTGGACCGATCGACCTGCACCTCGCTCTCGAGGTGGAGCCCCGTGTGCTGCTCGACTTCGAAGACGCCGTTGTCGCTCTGCCCGAGGACGAGGATCCCCCTGACAAGTGGTTCTTCCCACTGACCTTCAATTGGGGTGTCCCGCCGCTGCCTAAAGGGCCTGACCTGCTTCGGCTCGCCATCGATCTGGCGGGGGTCGGCGGCGTCGAGCTCCCGCTCGAGATCTCGGCGACGGACTCGTTCGGCTCGGTGACAGATGCTCCGGTCCGGCGCCTCACCATCGTCGCCAGGCAGCAGGTGTCGCTGGCGCGGGTGCTCGCGGGAGAGGAGCTGCTCTGCGACACCTTCGACCGGGCGCTCGCCGTCACCCGCTTCTTCCTTGACAGAGCCCCAGCCTGGCTCGGGGAATAGCTTGGCGCGGTCACGGCTTGCCGCAGGCTGCCTCGTGCTCGCCCTGTCTTTCGGCAGCATCCTGGCAGGTTGTGCGGGTCAGCACGCGCAGGCAACGGCCCGCCAGGCCTGTGCGCATGTCGAGCGCGGGCTGGCAGCCGAGCACAAAGCGGCCACCGTCGGCCCTGCGCAGGCGGCGCGACTCGAGACAGAGGCGCTCGACCAGATGCGTGCGGCCCTCCCACTTGCGGCAGTGGCGGCCAACGCGGACACGACCTGGCAGCCTCTCGAGGCAACCTTGAGCGAGTCGAACCGCGTCCCACTTCGCTACTTGCTGCCTGCCCTGGCGGACCAGTGTGCCGGCTCTGGCAACAACGGCTGAGCCGCGGACCGACAGATTCCGCCGGGCGGCCCGATCGCTCAGTTGCCCGGCAGCTCCCAGAGCTTGATCCCGCCGAGGATGCCGGCAATGTTGTCGACAATGGTCACAGATGGGTCCACATGGCCCGCGAGGACCCGCGAGTTGCCGCCTCCGACGTAGAGCCGGTCGTAGTTGAGCAGCGTGTGGAAGTTGGAGAAGGCCTCATCGACACGCTTGCGCCACCTCTTGACGCCGATCCTCCGCAATGTCGCGTCGCCGATCTGCTCGTCATAGGTGTCGCCTTTGCGGAACGGATGCTGTGACAGCTCCAAGTGCGGCGCCAGCCTCCCATCCTGGAACAGCGCCGTACCGAGGCCGGTGCCGAGCGTTACGACGAACTCGAGCCCGGAACCGCTCACGACCGCCAGCCCCTGCACGTCTGCGTCGTTGGCGACGCGGACCGGATGGCCGAGACGCGCCTGTAACGCGGCTGCGAGATCAAGACCTGTCCACGCGGCCAGCAGCTTGAGTATCACTGGCGATCCAGGCTCCGGGCGGAGAGTCACAAAGTGCGGCGCCGTCACCACGACACCCTTGCGGACGACGCCTGGAAAGCCGACCGACACACGGTCGAAGGCTGGCAACGGCGCGACCAGCGCAGCCAGTGCGTCGAGGAGCCCCTCGGGAGAGCAGGGATAGGACGTCGGCACACGGACGCGATCCGCTACTAGCTTGCCGGCCGCGTCCAGCACGGAAGCCTTCAGCCCGGTGGCTCCGATGTCGATCGCGAGTGTCGCCGGTCGCACCGGTGCCACGGTGGCCGACACGACCGATCCTCCGGTTCTCTTTGCGGCGCCGGCCGTTGGCACCCTGCGCGGTGCGGACCGGGCCCCGACACGTTTTGTTGCCGACTTCGCGCCGAAGGTGGCGACCGCCTTGGCTCCAGGCGGCACGGCGGCTCCGGAGGGCTCCGGGGACGGCGACGGCCCGGGCAGGTGGGCCGGCTCCGCTTGCTTGCCGGGCTCGGTTGTGTCGGTGTCGTCTTGTCCGGTCATGACGCCACCCTCCCTCCGGCGGCACCTGTCGCGGGTGAGCTGAGCGGCTCGTACGCGCAGAGCAGTTCGAGCAGCGTGCGGACCCCGAAACCTGTGGATCCCTTGCGGAGCTCGCCCGAGTTCTCCTCCGAATGTGAGGGGCCGGCGATGTCCAGGTGGGCCCACGGCCGATCCCCGACGAACTCCTGGAGCAACAGGCCGGCGGTGAGGGCACCTGCCGATCCGCGCTTGCCCATGTTCTTCATGTCTGCGACATCGGAGTCGATCTCGGACCGATACGCCTCGGGAAGCGGGAGCCGCCAGGTCGGTTCGCCGGCGCGCTCCGATGCGGCGTGGACCGCCGAGACCAGGCGGTCGTCGTTGCCCATGAGCCCGGCGATCTTGGGACCCAAGGCGACCACGCAGGCCCCGGTGAGCGTCGCGAGGTCGACAATGGCGTCCGGGTCCTCCTCGGCGGCGAGTGACAGGCCGTCGGCGAGCACGAGCCGGCCTTCGCAGTCGGTGTTCAAGACCTCGATGGTCTTGCCGTTGCGGATCTTGAGGACATCGCCCGGTTTGATCGCCCGGCCGCCGGGCATGTTCTCGGTCGTCGGCGCAAAGCCGACCACCCGGACGCCGACATCGAGAGCGCGGCAGGCGCCCAGCGTCGCGATCACGACGGCGGCACCGCTCATGTCCGTCTTCATCGTCAGCATGCCGTCGAAGGTCTTCAGCGACAGTCCCCCTGAATCGAACGTGATGCCCTTGCCGACGAGAGCCACGGTGGGAATGGTGCCGTCAGGGCGCCTCCGGACCTGGGCTGGCGACGGTTCGTAAACGAGCTTGATGAGCCGCGGGGGTTGGGCCGAGCCCGCGGCAACACCGAGCAGGCCGCCGAGACGAGCCTCGAGGATGGCGACCTCGTCGAGGATCGTCGCCTCGAGTCCCTTGCGCCCGGCGATCTCGACGGCCACCTCGGCGAGCTGGACGGGCGTGAGCGCACCGGCCGGCTCGTTGGAAAGGTCCCGGGCGAGCCATGTCGCGTCCGCGATCGCGCGGCCCCGCTCGAGACCGCGCTCGGCCGAAGGGACCTCCTCGGTCGTGACCACGATGGTGAGCGACTCGAGCGGATCCGGATCGCCGGGGTGGTAGCGCGTGTAGCGGTACCTGGCGCCCCAGAAGCCCTCGATCGCCGCTTCCACGGCCTGCTCTGCTCCGATGCCGAGGGCCGTGATCCCGCTGAGGTCCAATGCGAGCGTCTTCGCGTCACCCGTGGAGACGGCGAAGGCCGCCGCCGCCTGACGCAACCTGGCCGCACAAAGACGCGGCGCGTCTCCCAAGCCGAGGACCACGTTCACGCGCCCGGCCTCGCCGGCTGAGACGAGCGTCTCACCGAGCTTGGCCGCAAAGCGCCTTCGCCCGCACCAGGCGATGTCCAGCTCGAGGCCCGGCCTGGCGGTCTGCAGGCCTTCGAGGGCGCCCCAGCCGACTGCCTCGACCCGATCGGGGCAGGAGTCGGAGACTTCGGTCAAGAGTGTCGAGGGCGTGTGCATGACAGCCATCATGCCTTGGCCCGGGGGGTCAGCACACGTCCGCCACGAGCGGTCAGATGTTCCTGTTCGGCTGAACGGGCCAGCAGCCAGCACAGGTCCGAGAGGCGATTGAGATACGGCACCACTTGCGAGCCCTCGCCGATCCTGAGCGCGACGGCCCTTCGCTCGGCACGCCGGACGATTGTGCGCGCCAGGTCCAGCGCCGCACTCGTCCGGCTTTGACCCGGCACGACGAACCCGGCCGGCATGGCCTCGGAGACCTCGAGCTCGTGCACGCGACGATCCAGGCCATCGACCATCTCCCCTGTGACGAGCGTCGCACCTGCGACGAGCCTGCGCCGATCACGAGGCGCCGTCGCGACCTCCGCCATCACGACCCACAGGCCCCGCTCGAGGCCGGCAAGCTCGTCGTCGAGCCTCGAGCCCCGCACCTCGGCCCGCGCCAGGCCGAGAGCCGCCTGTGCCTCGTCGATGGCACCGTTGATCTCGATGCGGGCCGAGTCCTTCCTGACCCGCCCGCCGTGGAGGAGACCGGTGGTGCCGTCGTCGCCCCGTTTGGTCGAGATGCTCACCGAGCGCAGCGTACCGGCGATCCTGCCGCCAGAGGCGGGTGCCTCGACTCGTTCAGACACCACCGGGGCTCCGCAGAACCCACGCAGAAGCCAGCTCGCGGCCCATAGACTTGGCCCGTGACGACCAAGCGACCGAATCGGTCCCCCCTGCCGCGAACCCCTCGAGCGAGCAGTTCGGCAGAGCACCCTCCAGGCCTCCGAGCTCGAGGCGGCGCCTGGTCGGCGACCGGACGGCTTCGCCGCACCGTCGCGCTGTGTGCCGCCGCGGCGATCGTGCTCGGGCTGGCTGCCTGCAGCTCCACGACCACGACGACCACTACGACGCTCCCGTCGCCGGCCGCGTCCACGGCAGCGATAAAGCACGCTTACGCGGTGCTGTTCGATCTCGCGAATCCCACTGTGAAGCCCAAACTGGCCGTCATCCAGGACGGCTCGACGCTCGAGGCGGCGATGACCTCGACGCTCAAGAGCGCACTCGCGAAACAGGCCGCGGGTGCGACGGTGACCAAGGTGACAATCGAGCGGGGAACCGCCTGCAAGGACCATGGCGTTCCGAGTCCTTGCGCCGAGGTGACCTACGACATCTTCAGTCCTCAGCACTCGGCTCTTCTGCCGGCTTCGGGTGGTCTCGCCGTCTACCAGCACGCCAGGTGGCTCGTGGCCAAGGTGACTATCTGCGGGCTCCTCGGACTGGCCGACGGGACGGAGCCGCCCGGCTGCTAGGAGCTAGGAGCTCTCGGGCGGACGGGGCAGAAGTTCCCGGGCCAGGTCGCTGAGCTCGTCCACGGGCCCTGCCTCGACGACCTGGCCCTTGCGCAGGATCACCAGCTGCTCGGCCAGCTCGAGGGCCCGGGGCAGCTGCTCTTCGATGACCAGAAGCGAGGTGCCTGCGTCTCGGATCTCCCGCAGCGCCCGGTACACGTCGTCTACGACCCGCGGGGCGAGCCCGAGCGAGAGCTCGTCGACAACGAGCAGCTTCGGCGGCACGGCGAGAACGCGGGCAAGCGCGAGCATGCGCTGCTCACCTCCCGAAAGCGTGCCCGCGAGCTGGCGCCGCCGGTCGGCGAGCCGGGGAAAGCGCTCGAAGGCGTGCGTGAGGGCTTCGCCGATGCCCTTGCGGCCAAAGGCGCGCATGAAGGTGAGGCGAAGGTTGTCCTCGACGTCCAAGGTCGCGAACACCGACCGCCCCTCGGGTGCGTGAGCGACGCCAAGGCGAACCAGCCTCCAGGTCGGAAGACCGGTGACGTCCTCGCCGGCGAAGAAGATCCGGCCATTGGTCAATGGCACCAGCCCGGTTGCAACGCGGGCGATCGTGGACTTGCCGGCGCCGTTGGGGCCCACGAGCGCGGTGACCGAACCGGCCGGGACCGACAGCGACACGCCGAACAGCGCCCGGAAACGACCGTAGGCGGCCGAGACGGCGCGAAGCTCCAGCGCGGGAGACGCCGCCACGGCGGAGGCTGCCACGGCGGAGGGCCGCCCGTCATCCTCTTTCACGTGACATCTCCGAGATAGGCACGGCGCACGACGGGTTCGGCAAGCACGTCATCGACCCGACCCGATGCGATCAGCTTGCCGAAGTCGAGCACGTAGATCCGTTCGACGACGCGCCGGACCAGGTCGAGATCGTGCTCGACCACAAGCATGGCTGTCCTGCGCCGGGCCCGCACCTCGAGCAGGATCGTCGCGAACGCGGCAGTCTCGCGCGTGTCCAGGCCGGAGGCCGGTTCGTCGAGCAGAAGCAGCAGCGGGTCCTGGATGAGCGCGCGCCCCAGCTCGACCAGCCGCCCGTGCCCCTGGCTGAGCGTCTCGATGGGGTGGTCGGCGACCTCCTCGAGGCCGAGCTCGACGAGAAGCTCCTCGACGCGTGCCACCGTCGCTCTCGCCCGTCCGCGGCCGATCAGGTCCTTCCAGAGCCGGCCGTCGGCCCGATGCACCCGCTCTGCGACCATCAAGTGCTCGCGTGGGCTCATCCCGGCGAACAGCTCGAGCCGCTGGAACGTGCGCCCGATGCCGAGGCGGGCACGCTGGTAGACCGGCAGCCGGTCGATCCGCCGCCCTTCGAAACGGACCTCCCCCGAGTCGAAGTGGCGCACACCGTTCAGGCAGTCGAACAGCGCAGTCTTCCCGGCGCCGTTGGGTCCCACGAGGCCGACGGCCTCGCCCTTTTCGACCACGATCGACACGTCGTCGAGAGCGACGATGCCACCGAAGCGCTTGCTGATCCCGCAAGCCTCCACTAGCGCCACGTCAGCCGACCGCCTCTGGATGCTTGCGCCAGTCGACGACGATCTCGACCACCCGCCGCCTCTGCCATTCCACGACGCCTTCGGGGTGGAGCGCGTAGGTGATCGCGCCGAGACCGAAAAGTATCGGGAACAGGTTGCGCCACTGCGAGGGTAGGTAGTCGAGCACCTGGTAGAGGATCACGTAGGCCATTCCCGCCTGGATCGCCCCTTCCACGGTGTACACCCCCGTCGTCACCACGACGACCATGAACACCAGGGACAGGAGCGAATTGAAGTCGTCCGGCGAGACCGTGCCCTGCAGTGAGCCGTACAGGGCCCCGCCAACACCGGCAAGCGCCGCCGCGACCGCGAAGACGGTGATCTTCAGTTTGACAAGGTTCGTGCCAATAGACGCGGCTGCGAGCTCACTGCCCCGCATGGCCGCGAGTTCGCGCCCGGTGGTGCCCTTGCGAATCGCGAGCACCACCGCCGAGCAAACGACGAGCGCGACAAATGCCAGGACGAAAAACGCCTTGCCGCTCGTGAAGTTGATCGAGCCGAGTTGCGGGCGCGGGATGTTGACCCCCGAGTTTCCGTTTCCTGACCAGGCGAACTGGAAACCGACGTTGTCGGCGAGCAGACCGAAGGCGAGTGTCGCCAGGGCCAACGCCAGGCCTCCCAGGCGGAGCGCGGGCAGCGCCACGACAACGCCGACAAGTGCCGCCACGGCACCTCCTGCCACGATCCCGACGAGCACCGAGACCCCGAAGTGGCTGGCGAGCTGCGCACATGTGAATGCCCCGATGCCGGCGAAGGACGCCTGGCAAAGGGAGATCTGGCCGCTCATCCCGGTCAGCAGCACGATGGACAGGAAGACGATCGAATACGCGAGGCCCTGGGTGAGTGTGAAGGTCCAGTTGCCCGGCACCCAGGTCAGACACGAGACGAAGAACACTGCGAGCAACGTCCAGCTGCCGGCGCGCAAGAACCCCTCGAGACCGTAGCCACCGATCGTCGTCGCCATCGGAGGCGGCGGGGGATCGCAGCCCGCAAGGGGGTCGTCATGGAACCATCGCTCGCGCAGGCCCGGCAATGCGAGAAGCAGGACGATGAGGACGGCGAATGGAAGAGCCGGCCGCAGCCCCGACGAGAGCACGCTCCCACTCGGGAGGTACCCCCCGAGCAGCTCCTGGACGACACCGAGGCCGATACCGCCCCAGAACGCGAGCGGGAGGCTCGTGAGGCTCCCCAGAGCTGAAGCCGCGATGGCGGCAACCAACAGATCGGTGAAGTTCAGCGCCTGCAGGTCCGCGAACAACGGGGCGAGCAGCACGCCGGCGAGACCCGCAAGGAAGCTGGAAAGGACCCAGATGGCAATGCCGACAAGTTCGGAGTTGATGCCTGCAAGCTGGACCATGCGTGGGCTCTCGGCCATCGCCCGCATCCGCAGTCCGATCTGGGTGAAATGTGACATCAAAGACGCCAGCAGTACGACGGCGAGGGTCACGATTACCGTCGACAACTCTGTGCCGTTGATGGCGTCACCTGCCACGTGGAAGTAGACCGAGCTTGGAGGCAGCCACAGCGAAGGCGGCGCCAGCCGCTGCTGGTTCCCGAAGATGAGCTGGAGAGCACTCGGGATCGCGATCAACATCCCGAGCGCGCTCACGAGCTTGACGAGCACCGGAGCCGACCGGATGAACCGGTAGAGGAAACGGTCCATCGCGAGCCCCAGCAGTGGCGCCACCACGGCGACCGCCACGAGGAACCCAGCCCAGCTCGGCCAGCCTGCATTGACACAGACGTAGAAGATCAGCGCCGACGCGTACGCCTGAGCCCCGTAGGCGAGGTTGAACACTCCCGAGGTCTGGTAGGTGAGGACGAGGCCCACAGCCATGAGGGCAAAGACGCACCCGTACGGCAGGCCCGGGATGGCGTAGCTGAGAAACTGGGTCACGCGATCGCCTGCCCCGTGCTCAGCTCCTTCACGTTCCTGGCACGCCCGCAGGCGGCGGGACCACGACCACGCGCCGGGAACCGGCCGGTTGGGGATACTCAAAGCACGTGAACACGGTGCGGGCCGACCCGAAGAGAGGCACGAAATGGCCTCTGATCGCCCGCACATAGACATTGCAGTCGATCGGCCCGTCCTTGCGGTGCTCATAACGCCAGTCGATCGGAGAGACGATGCCGTCGGCGGTGAAGCCCGTCAGCGAATTGAGGGCGTCGACCAGCTTGGAGCGCGTGAGGTCGCGCCCGACAAGGCGAAGCCCGGTCACGAACAGGTCGGCGTCGACCCAACCGGCAAGCGACGCCTCCCCCGGAAGGTCCTTCGGGAAGTACTTCGCGAGCTCGTTCAAGTAGAGATCCATCCCGGCGTACTTGCCAGGCGTCAACTTCGCCGACTCGAAAGGAACGTGGCCGATGAGGAAATAGACACCCTGCATGAGCGACGAGTACCTTGCGATCGCCGCCTCGTCGTAGCCGCTCAGCCAATACTGCGCGACCGACCCCATTCCGTCTTGGTGCATCGTGAGCGACAGGAGGATGTTGCCAGACAGGTCCATGCAGCTCGCGACGAGGTCCACGCCGAGGGCGCGCATCCGGTTGACGTCGGTCGTGAGGTCGACCGGCGGGGCCTGGATCGAGAGATCCTCGTACACCACCGGGACGTGAAAACGCTGCATCTCATAGGCCACTCCCTCGCAGCCCTGCTTGGACCCGCCCACGTTGTAGGCGAGGATCCCGACCTTCTTGGCGTGGAGCCGCTCGGCCAGGTAGGTGGGCTCGGGACCGGGCCGGGTGAAATCGATGAAAGAACCCTCCGACCCGAACAGGCTGGGTCGACCTGCCCAGTCGGTGCTGACCGTGTAGCCGAACGTCGGTACGTTGTTCGCAGCGAGGTAGCTCGCCCCGGCGAAGCTCGGGGTGCCTACGCCGACGACCGCGAAGACATGATCCTGCTCGACCAGGGTGCGCACCTGATCGGTGTCCTGGGAGGGGCTCGAGCCATCGTCGAGGGGGAATCGGAACTCGATCTTGCGACCGTCCACACCTCCCTGCGCGTTGATCATGTCGAGGTAGGCATTGACCCCGTGGAAGATCGGCGCGAAGTCGGCTGGGATCGGGCCGGTCAAGGAAGCCACGCCGCCGACGATGATCTGCGAGCTGGTCACGCCCTGGGTGTTGCCCGCATTGGACACAACGGTCTTGGCGTTGCCACACGCCCCGGCGACGATCGCGACGGCCGCGATGACCCCAAGCGATCCACGAGGACTACGCACGCACATACCCCTTGTTCTCGGCGTCGAATGCGACCGCCCGCAAGTCCGCGAACCTACCAGAGCAACTCACGGTCCTGGCCGGCTTTGGCGGACATCGGCCTATTCTTGTGGACCTGCCCGCGTCGCAGGCGGATGCACGCTCCGGCTGGGAAGGCGACCGGAGCAGTCACCGACAGCGTCCAGCCGATCGCGGTCGCCACCGTCGTACGATGATGGGCGTGAAGGTGTCGACTCGTGGCGACTATGCAAGCCGCGCGCTGCTCTCCCTGGCACTTCGCGAGGACGTATCGCCAACCTCGGTCCGCGACATCGCAGAGCGCACGGGCCTTCCGCAGCCGTATCTGGAGCAGATCCTGCTGGCGCTCAAGGGCGCCGGTCTCGTTCGATCCAAGCGAGGAGTGGGAGGCGGCTACGTTCTCGCACGATCGCCGGAGCAGATCACCCTGGGCCAGATTGTCAGCGCGGTCGACGGTCCGATCGTGGCCGGGGATTTCGGCCCGCCGCACCAGAATGGCGCTTGCGACCACGAGGGCCAATGCGTGCTGCTTGCCGTGTGGGCCGACGTCGGCGAGCACATGCGCCACCACCTCGACTCCTTCACACTCGAGGACATGGTGCTCCGGGCACGGGGTGACGCGCCGCCACTTTCGCCGCTTGACTGACCAAAACCGACCGGGGCCGTCGGATGCATTACCACGCCTGGGAACCCATATCACGACCGGCGCGGAATGGCAGGGCCTTGATTCGCGTTGTCATCAGTTGAGCGTCGAGAGTTGAGGAAGGAGAGGAGCGTCATTCCAACCGAGAACAAGATCGGGGATGTCAGCGTGCCAGAGCTGTCTGCTGGCGAGCAGAGCCGCGTCATGAGGGAGCCCAGCTCTAGCGGGCCCGACCTGATGCGGCTGTTCCTTGACGATCTCGGTCGTTTCCCGCTTCTCAGCGCTGCCGAGCAGACCGAGCTCGCCAAGAGGATCGAGCAAGGCGACGAGGAAGCCCGCAGGCAGATGATCGGCTCCAATCTTCGCCTCGTGGTGCACTGGGCACGCCGGTACCAAGGACGTGGCGTCGACCTGATCGACCTCGTTCAAGAGGGAACCTTCGGCCTGATGCGCGCGGTCGAGAAGTTTGACTGGCGCAAGGGCTTCCGCTTTTCCACCTACGCAACCTGGTGGATCCGCCAGGCTCTTCAACGCGCGGTGCAGTCGAAGGGCCGTGCGATCCGCCTGCCTGAGGACGCACTTGCGTCCGAGCTCGAGGCCGACTCCGATCATGTTCGGCTGCCTCGCGTCGTGGCGAGCCTCGACCAGCCCTTGACCAGCGAAGCCACTGCGACGCTGGGTGACGTTGTAAGTGGCGATGAACCTCCGTTCGAAGACGCGATCGCCCGGACGCTCACGCTCGGCAAGCTCGACGCGGCCATCGACCGTCTGCCTGAGCTGGAGCGCCATGTCGTCCGGCTGCGCTTTGGGCTTGACGGCAGCCCGCCCGCCTCGCTGGAGTCCACGGCGCGCACCTTGGGCATCGGTGTCCGCCGTGTGCGTCGCATCGAGTCCGCGGCCTTGGCCTTTCTTGCCGTCCAGCCTGAGGTCGAGGGAATTCACGACGCCGCCTGAGCTTCTGCCGAGGTTCTTCCCCAGTTCTCGAGCAGTTGCACCGGCCCGTGTCGCAGCCCGGCGTCGCCTCCGGCGCAGCCTGCCCCAACAAGGGCCTTGTCAAGAGAGCTGTTCGAGTACCGCGACGAGATCGTCGGGCAACGGAGAGGTGAACCCGACCTCTTCTCCCGTGGCCGGATCGACGAAGGCCAAGCCCGCTGCGTGCAGGAACGGACGGGCGCACCCCGATCGCCTTCGATCGCCCCGATAGCGCGAGTCGCCGACCACAGGATGGCCGATCGCGGCAAGGTGCACGCGGATCTGATGAGTGCGGCCAGTCTCCAGGCGCAGCTCCAGATACGTCGCCTCGAGCGGCTCGGCGAACCTGGCGAGCACACGGTAGTGCGTGCGCGCCGGGCGACCGCCCGTGGCAACCGCCATCCGCGTTGGATCACGCAGCGACCGTCCGATCGGCGCATCCACGACACCTGCTTCCGCCTCGAGGGCGCCGCACGCGAGTGCAAGATACCTCCGGCGCACGGTGCGCGCTGCCAACTGGGCCGTCAGCGACCGGTAGGCATCCGGGGTGCGGGCGACGACCAGCAAGCCAGAGGTGTCCTTGTCGAGGCGGTGCACGATGCCCGGCCGGTCGGTCTCGCCACAACCGAGCTCGGGCAGCCGGGCCAGCTCGGGATAGGAAGCCAAGAGGCCGGCTACGAGCGTGCCCGAGCGATGGGTGGCATCGGGGTGCACGACGACGCCCGGTGGCTTGTCGACCACGATGACGGCCTGGTCGTCGTAGATGACACGGAACGGGACCTCGCCGGGCCCAGCGGCGCGTACCGCGTCGCGCCCGGTGCCGACCAGAAGTTGGAGATCTGTCTCCAACAGCTCGCCGGTTTGGACCCGACGGCTGCCTGCGGCGACCACGACATTCGAAATGCGCACTCCACCGGCTGCGATGAGCCTCGCGACCTGTGCCCGGGTGCACCCGGACAACAGTGCGACAACTCGGTCCACGCGCTCACCGCAAAGCGCGCCCGGGATCGCGACGACCGAGCTCGCGCCCGTGTTATTCATCGCGGGAGACCCCGGTGGTTCTCGGCGGCCGCCTTGTGACAGTCGTCCTCCAGAGCACGATGGCAAGCAGGACGCTGCCACAAACGATCGACGAGTCGGCCAGGTTGAAAGTCGGCCAGTAACCGGAGTAGAGGAAGTCGATCACGGCGCCATGGTGGCCCCTGAAGATCCGGTCGGCGAGGTTGCCGACTGCGCCGCCGAGGATCATCCCGACGCCAACCGCCGCAGCGGTGTTGGGCACCGCCCGGCCAGTCCACGCAACCATGGCTACGACAACGACGACGATCACCACGATGGGCAAGGTCAGGCCCGCGCCGATGCTGAAGGCGATGCCGGTGTTGTAGGAGAGAACGAGAGCGAACGGCCCGATCAGGTGGACGGACCCAGACGAGAGCCGAGCGACCGCGAGCGACTTGGTCACCTGGTCGGCGGCAGCCACCACGAGCGCGACCACAAGCATCACGCAAGTGCGCCGGGTCCGTCGCTTCGCCTCAGCGGAGCTCACTCCCCCGGTGGCGCCGGGCCGGTCATCGCCGGCCGTGCTCAACGTCTCGACAGCCCCCCGCTCTTGCAGTCAATGCACAAGCGGGCGTAAGGAAGTGCTTCGAGGCGCGCCTTTACGATCGACCGGCCGCAGTTCTCACAGATCCCGTATGTGCCGTTGTCCATCTTCACGAGGGTGTGATCGATCTCCTCGACTGCGGCCATCGCCTGCGCCGAGAGCGCGAGATCACGCTCCCGGTCAACTGTGACGGTCCCCCCCTCTCCCGATTCGTCGTCGAACTGGATGTCGCCCGGCTCCATTTCCTCGACGAGTGCCTCCGCCTCAGCTTTCAAGCTGGCTGCTTGATCGAGATACGTAGCGCGCTCGCGCAGGAGTGCAGTGCGCTGGCTTGCCAGGAAGCGCTCGTCCTTCGCATAGCCTTCACCGACCCGCTTCGAGGACCCGGCCTTTACGCCAGGTCGGCTACCGGGGCGTGCCCGACCGGGGCGCGCGACGCTTCCGGGGGACTTCCGCGCCGGCGCGGGCGCCTTGGTGACCCTGGTTTGCGACGAGACGGACGCCTTGGCCGCGGCCGACGCGCCTCCTGCGCTCGCTGCATGCTTTGTCGTCGGCGCTCCATGCCCTGCGCGGGCCTTGCCGGCCGACCTGCCAGACGCCTTGGCGGCCGGCTTGGCCATCGCGGGAGCCGACTTGCCTGGCTTGGCCGCCGCTGGCACCGCCTTGGCCGCCGCTGAAGCCACCTTGGCCACCTTGGCCGCCGCTGGAGCCACCTTGGCCACCTTGGCCGGCTTGGCCACCGCTGGAGCCGCCTTGGCTCCTTTGCCCGCTGCTGGCACCGCGGGAGCCGCCTTGGCCACCTTGGCCGCCGCTGGAGCCGGCTTGACCGCCTTGGCCACCTTGGCCGCCGCTGGAGTCGGCTTGACCGTCTTGGCAGCCTTGGCAGCCTTGGCCACCGCGGGAGCCGCCTTGGCAGCCTTGGCAACCGCGGGAGCCGCGGGAGCCGCCTTGGCCACCGCTGCTCTTGGAGACTTGGCTCCGCCCGGCTTGGAGGCCTTCTGGACGGGAACGGGCGTCGCCTTTGCGGACGCCTTTGACCCGACCGCGGGAGCCGTCTTCTTCGACGGCTCGCTTGCCGTCTTGAGGGCCGCAGCCTTCGAGGCGTTCGCCTTCACGACGGCTCCCTTCTTCGCTTCGGCCGCCACCTTGGTCCTCGACACCATCGGTCCCTCCTGTCGCGGCGAGGGTGAAGAACGATAGCCGTACTGGTTGCCACCCGCCAAGAGCACCTTGCCAGTCTCACGGTCTCAATCGGCCCGGCCGCTCCGTGGGGTCGTGCGCTCCGGGCCGGCCAGTTGCCGAGCGGAGCTCCTGCGCGATAGCGACGCGCGCCTTGCCAGGTTCGATGCCGGCGATGCGAACGCGCTTGAGCCGGCTTCGCTCCCCCGAGACGAGCTCGACTTGGGACTTGCGAACGCCGAGCAGATCGGCAACAAGCTCGAGACACTGGGAATTGGCACGGCCGCCGATGGGCGCAGCAGCCACTCGGACGGCGAGCGCGTCGCCGTGACGTCCTGTGACCGATGAGCGGCCGGCGCCAGGTTGGACGCGGACCCGCAAGACGATGCCAACAGGTCCATCTTCGGGCGACTCGATGTCGAACAAGTCATCTGCCATGGCCGCCTACTGTATGGCCATGGCCGAGGCATCGGGCGCGAGCCCTTACCCGCAGGTCCCCGCGCAACCGCGCTATCCCTCCCTCGAGGAGCAGATCCTCGCCTCTTGGCGGGAGGACCGCACCTTTCAGGCCTCGGTTGCCCTGCATGGACCCGAGACCGAGTACGTCTTCTACGATGGGCCTCCGTTCGCGAACGGGCTGCCCCATTACGGTCACCTCCTCACCGGCTTTGTGAAAGACGCCGTCCCTCGCTACCAGACGATGCTCGGCCATCGCGTCGAGCGTCGCTTCGGCTGGGACTGCCACGGCCTTCCTGCCGAGATGGCTGCCGAGCAGGAGCTCGAGCTGTCCGGCCGCCAGGCGGTGATCGTCTTCGGCATCGGCAACTTCAACGCCTACTGCCGCCAGCTGGTGCAGCGGACCACCGACGCCTGGGAGCGGTACGTGACCCGCCAGGCACGCTGGGTGGACTTCGAGAACACCTACAAGACCATGGACCTCTCCTTCATGGAGAGCGTGCTCTGGGCCTTCAAGCAGCTGTACGACAAGGGGCTCGCTTACGAAGGGTTCCGCGTCCTGCCCTACTGCTGGGAGTGCGAGACGCCGCTGTCGAACTTCGAGACCCGCCAGGACGACGCCTATAGGGACCGCACCGATCCGGCGGTGACGGTGAGATTCGATCTGGAACCGGTCGAAGACGGGCCCGAGCTGTTGCGGGGACCGCTCGGCGTGCTCGCGTGGACCACGACGCCTTGGACCTTGCCGTCGAACCTGGCGCTCGCGGTCGGACCGGGCCTTGACTACGCGGTGCTGCGGTGGGGCGGCGGGCGTGTCATCATCGGTGACAGTTGCCTTCAGGCATACGAGGACCTGCTCGGCGATGCCGAGGTCCTCGGCACGGTGACCGGTGCGGATCTCGTCGGGCGCCGTTTCCGCCCGCTTCTCCCCTATTTCTCCGACACGACCGGCGCGTTCGTGGTGCTGGGCGAGGACTTCGTCGCCATGGACGAGGGCACGGGCATCGTCCAGATGGCGCCCGGGTTCGGCGAGGAGGACCAACACGCTTGCGACGCGGCCGGGATCCCGGTGGTCTGCCCGGTCGACGATCGGGGGCGTTTCACCGCCGAGGTCGGCGATCTCGCCGGTCTGCATGTCTTCGAGGCCAATGCCGTGATCATCGACAAGCTCCGCGCCATGGGGGCCCTGTTGAAGGCCGAGGAGTACACCCACAGCTACCCGCATTGCTGGCGGACCGACACGCCGCTCATCTACCGGGCGATGAGCTCGTGGTTCGTGCGCGTCACGGCCGTCAAGGACCGCATGATCGAGCTCAACCAGCAGATCGGCTGGGTCCCGGACCACGTGCGCGACGGCGCTTTCGGCAAGTGGCTGGAGGGGGCGCGGGACTGGTCGATCAGCCGGAACCGTTTCTGGGGGACCCCGATCCCGGTGTGGAAGAGCGACGATCCGCGTTATCCCCGCGTCGACGTCTACGGCAGCCTCGACGAGCTCGAGGCCGATTTCGGCGTGCGCCCTGACGACTTGCACCGCCCGGGCATCGACGAGCTGACGCGGCCGAACCCGGACGACCCGACCGGTGCCTCGACGATGCGCCGGATCCCTGACGTGCTCGACTGCTGGTTCGAATCCGGGTCCATGCCCTTCGCGCAGCTCCATTACCCCTTCGAGCACGCCGAGCGGTTCGAGGGGCACTTTCCGGCCGACTTCATCGTCGAGTACGTGGGCCAGACCCGCGGCTGGTTCTACACCTTGCACGTGCTGGCGACGGCCTTGTTCGACAGGCCTCCGTTCAAGGCCTGCATCGCGCACGGCATCGTGCTCGGCGACGACGGCCGGAAGCTCTCCAAACGGCTGCGCAACTTCCCCGATCCCGAGGAGGTGTTCGCCTCCTACGGGGCCGACGCGATGCGGTGGTACCTGCTCAGCTCGCCCGTGCTGCGCGGCCACGACGTCGTGATCGAGGAGAAGGGACTGGCCGAGCCCCTCCGGCTGGTCTGCAACCCGATCTGGAACACCTGGTACTTCCTCTCCATGTACGCCAACGCGGACAGCCTCGGGGGACGGGTCCGAACCGACCAGACCGGGGTGCTCGACCGCTACGTGCTCGCCAAGACCCGCCGTCTGGTCGAGGACGTCACCGCCGCCATGGACAGCTATGACCTCGCGGGCGCCTGCGGCCACATCTCGTTGTTCCTCGACGCGCTGACCAACTGGTACGTGCGCCGGAGTCGCGACCGGTTCTGGCGCCCCGTGGATGCTGCGGCCGCACCCCTGGCCCTGGAGGTTCTCGGAGCCCCGCCCGACGACAAGCAGGACGCCTACGACACCTTGCACACGGTTCTCGAGGTGCTCTGCCGGGTCGTGGCACCTTTCCTCCCGTTTCTCGCCGAGTTCGTCTATCGCGGTCTGACCGGGGAACGGAGCGTCCATCTGAGCTCTTGGCCGCAAGCCGATGAGCTGCCTTCCGACCCAGACCTCGTCGAGGCCATGGACCTGGCCCGAGAGGTGTGCTCGGCCGGCCACTCGATCCGCAAGGCGGCCGGGCGTCGGGCGCGCCTGCCTCTGTCGTCATTGACAGTGGCGGCGCCAGGTGCCAGTCGCCTGTTGGCCTACGCAGACCTGATCGCCGACGAGGTGAACGTGCAGCAGGTCAAGCTCGTCGAGACGGTCGGCGACCTGGCAAAGACCGTTCTCAACGTCATCCCCGCCGCGCTCGGTCCCAGGCTCGGGGAGCGCACACAGCACGTCATCGCCGCAACACGCAGGGGCGAATGGACGCGACTCGCCGACGGCACGGTGGAGGTCGGCGGCGTACGTCTCGAGCCCGGCGATTTCGAGCTGCGCCTGCGGCCTTCCGACCCGGACTCCAGCCGGACCTTGCCCGGCGAGGTCGGGATCGTCGCCCTCGAGCTCGAGACCACGCCCGAGCTGGAGGCCGAGGGCCTGGCTCGGGACGTCATCCGTTTCGTGCAGCGCGCTCGGCGCGACGCGGGACTGGAAGTCACCGACCGGATCCGACTGTGGATCGGGCAGCCGAGCTCTTCAGCCGCCGTCGCCGAACAGTGGAAGGCTCACATCGCGTCCCAGGTGCTCGCGATCGATATCGAGATCGCCGCTTTGGCCGACGGCGAGGCACACACCGCCACGACCGACGACATCTTCACCTCCGCGGGCGAGCTGTCGAATGGCGACGTCATCGTCGTCCGTATCCAGCGTCTCGGCTGAGCACGACTGAGCCAGGCGACCACGCGCATCTGCGCGAGTTGGCCCGAGGCTCCAGCCGAGCGGACAAGGACCCCCGAGCGAGAATTCAGGCGATCCAGTCGGATCCAATGCCCCCGAGGTAGTGCGAGCCTGTATCGGCTGTTGCTGCGCCAAAGTTGTCGCCGCTCCGGCCGGAGACCACCATGTGCCCGGCTTGGCGCGCCTGCGCGTTCGGCCCGGAGTCCTCGAGCGGCGGAACTGCGGCGAGGTTCGCCCGCCCGCCTTGGCCCTCCGCGTCGCCGTCGTCGTCGGGACCTGCGTCGGCAGGCGGGATCGACGGTGCAGCTGCTTCGGCGTCCTCGTTGATCTGAGCCTCGATGTCGTCCGGGGCGCCCGCTTGCGAAGAGGCCGGCTCCAGACCAAGCTCCGAGATCTCCATCGAAGGTGACAGCGCCTGTTCGACGACGGAAAGCGCCGCGCGAAGCGACCCTGCCAACCTCTCACGCTCCGCATCGAGCAGATCCGACAGTTTCCTGAGCTCGGCGACGACCTGGTCCCTCTCGTCCTCGAGCCTGGCAATGTCCTCGTTGTGGCGGCGCTCGGCTTCGGAGGTGAGGCGCTGCGCGTTCTCCCGCGCGTCGGTCAGTAGCTTTTCGGACTCGCTCCGTGCAGTGTCCATGAGCTCCGCAGCCTGCTCCTCCGCCTCACGGACGGCGAGATCTGCGGTTCGCTGCGCGAGCACGAGAGTCCTCCGGATGCTGTCGTCGTTCTCGTCGGCCGCCCTCTCGGAGATCGATCGTTCTGCGCGCTCGGCCCGGTAGGCGAGCTGGCGCATCTTCTCTTGCATCTCGTCGACCGCGACGGCGATCTTCTCGAGGAACTCGTCGACTTCATCGGTGTCATAGCCGCGAAGACGATCGCGAAACTCAACCTCTCGCAGGACTTTGGCGGACAGATCCATGCTCGGATGGTATCGGCCGCCCTCTTGAAGATGGTGGATGCTGCTGGCCTTGAGAGCTACAGCAGCCGACTGAGGATCAGGATGAGAATCCACACGATTATCGGTGAGAGGTCCACCGCGGTACCGCCCACCCGCATCGGCGGCACGATCCGGCGCACCGGCCGCAGGACCGGCTCGGTGATCACTTCGAAGAACCGGGTGATCGGCACCAGTGCCGACCCAGGCGAAGGCGGGACATAGGAAAGCACCACGCGTACCAAGATCACGAACAGGAGGAGGTTGAGGATGTCGACGACGAACGTCAAGGCTCAGCGCCCCAGTCGATCTGGCCCACGGTCACGGGCGAGTGCGGTCAGGTTCAGGACCGGAACAGTCCGTTCTCTTGGAGGCGCAGGCGCTCCTCGGGGGAGACCTCGACATTTGACGGGGTGAGCAGGAACACCGATTCGGCGACCTTCTCCATCGAGCCCCCGAGCGCATAGGTCAGGCCAGAGCAGAAGTCGATCATGCGCCGGGCCAGGTCCCTCTCGCTCGCCTGCAGATTGACGATCACCGGCGAGCTCGCCTTGACCATGTCGCCGATCTCCTGGGCGTCCGAGAACCGGGCCGGGGCCACGACCTGGGGCTTGGAATGGCGTTGTGTCACGAACGGACGCACGACGGCACCACGAGGCACCATCGTCTGTGGCTCTCGCCCGTCGTCCCGGGCGATCGGCCGCACCGTGGCGACCGTTGTCCGCGGCGGCACAGGTTCGGGATAGGAGCTCTGCCGCACCCGGCTCGCGGCAGCCTCCGGGACCTCCTGGTCGTCGCCGTCGTAGTCCTCCTCGTCGTCGATGTCTTTCAAGCCGAGGTACATCAGCGCTCTCTGCACAAACGAAGCCATCGCCAGCCCTCCTCCGAGAACCCTATTGTTACAGCCTGCGACGTTGCGGGCGAGGACCGAACAGGGCAGTCCCGAGGCGAACCATCGTCGCGCCTGCGGCGACGGCCTGCTCGAGATCAGCCGACATGCCCATCGAGAGCTCGCGAAGACCGAGATCCGCGCCCAGGCGAGCCACCCGGTCGAATGCCTCCCTCGCCATGTTCGCGTCGCCGGGAGGCGCCACCGTCATCAAGCCGTCGACGCGGCAGCCGAGCTCCCGCAGGCCCGCCACCACGCCGGTCACCTTTCCGGGCGCGCAGCCGCCCCGGCCCGCCAGACCGGTCATGTCGACCTCCACCAGCAGCGAGGCGGGGCCGGCTGTCTGGGCTGCGAGGCCGGCCGTGCCCCGCCACACCTCGGCCCGGTGCCGCTGGATCGCCTCACCTTCGACGACTCTCGCCACTGCCTGCCAGCAGTCCACGAACCGGGCAAGACGGCCTACCTTGTTGCGCTGCACAGTGCCAAGAAAGTGCCAAGTCGCCGCGTGGCCGACCGTCCCCCACTTGGAGATCAGCTCGTCCGCATAGTTCTCGCCGAAGTCGCTCAGGCCCGCTGCGAACGCGGCAGCGACCTCCTCAGGCCCGAAGCCCTTCGTCACGGCCACGATCCTGACCAGTCCCGGATCGCCTCCGGCGTGCGCGATCCGGTCGCGCGCCGCAGCCGTCCGTGCGGCGATGTTCTCGACGAGCGCGCCATCAACGCTCCCGAGCTTGGGACCGGGACTCACCGGGCCCCCGTGATGACCAGCGCATGCCGTCCGGTGTCGTTCCGGGCGCGCCACGAGAACCAGCCCGGATCACACGCGGTGCACTGGGAATGATCGGTTGAGATCGAGACCGAACGCGCCTCGAGCGCCCTGTGCACTCCGGCACGCAAGTCGAGCGCCAGGCGGCCTGCCCGGGTCTTGGAGCGGACAGAGGGCCCATAGCGCGCCTCGAGCGGGCCGAGGTCGCTCTCGCTGAACTCGTAACACTCAGGCCCGATGCAGGCTCCGACGACCGCCACGAGGTCCGTCGCTCCCTCAGAGCCCATCGCCGTGACCGTTCGCTCCAGCACGCCCGCCAGCAAGCCGCGCCAGCCCACGTGGGCCGCTGCGACTACGCCCTGGGGACTCGCGAGGCCGACGAGGGCGCAATCGCCGGAGAAGACCGCCACGGGGGCGCCGGGCAGCGTGCTCACCAGCGCGTCACCCTCCAACCCGCAGCAGGGCTCCTCCGGGCCCAGGATCACCACCCCTGCACCGTGCGCCTGGTGCAACCAGCGCCAGCGGCCGGACGCGAGGCTCTGGCGCCGGGCCTCGAGCACTTTGACAGCAGAGCCCGAGCCCGGGCCCACGTCACCGTCGAAGACGCCGCTCAGCACGACGACCGCAGGCGTGCCCGCGATCGCGATCCGCCTAGCGGAGGAAGGACGGGACGTCGAAGTCGTCGTCGAGGTCGAGATCGTCGTCGCCAACGTCGAAGACATCGCGTCCGCGCTGGGCACCGCGGTCCAGGACCGGGCCGGTCAGATCTCCTTCGCCCGGGGCGCCGCCTTGCAAATGCGAGGAAGGCCGTGGAGACCGCAGGTCTGGGGTCGTCCGTGAGGTGCTCACAGAACTCTTGCGTGGCTCCTCCGCCGCGTCGAGGCGGTCAAAACCGGCAGCGATGACCGTCACCCTCACCGTGTCGCCCAACGCGTCGTCGATGACGTTGCCGAAGATGATGTTGGCGTCGGGATGAGCCACGTCATGGATGATCGCGGCGGCTTCATTCACCTCGAACAAGGTGAGATCACTGCCCCCGGCGATATTGAGCAGGATCCCTCTGGCACCCTCGATCGACGCCTCCAGGAGGGGGCTCGTGATGGCGTGACGGGCTGCATTGACTGCGCGCCCCTCACCAGAGCCGGTGCCGATTCCCATGATCGCGGAGCCCGCATTGCTCATCACCATTCTCACATCGGCGAAGTCGGTGTTGATGATGCCGGGCACATTGATGAGGTCGGTGATGCCCGAGACCCCGTGGAGCAACACCTCGTCGGCCATCGAGAACGCCTCGACCATCGACGTGCGCTCGTTCGAGATCGACAGCAGGCGCTCGTTCGGGATGACGATGAGGGTGTCCACCTTTTCGCGCAGACGTTGGATGCCCTCCTCGGCCTGGCTCGAACGGCGCCTGCCTTCGAAGGCGAACGGCCGGGTCACCACGCCGATGGTGAGCGCGCCGAGCCCCTTGGCGCATTCCGCGATCACGGGGGCCGCACCAGTGCCCGTTCCTCCGCCCTTGCCGGCTGTGATGAAGACCATGTCGGCGCCCTTCAAGACCTCCTCGATCTCCTCGAGGTGCTCCTCGGCCGCCAGACGCCCGATCTCCGGGTCGCTGCCGGCGCCTAGTCCGCGCGTCAAGCTGCGCCCGATGTCGAGCTTTATGTCGGCTTCGCTCATCAAGAGGGCCTGCGCATCGGTGTTGACCGCCACGAACTCGACCCCTTGCAGGCCCGCGTCGATCATGCGGTTGACGGCGTTGACCCCCGCGCCCCCGACGCCAACAACCTTGATCACGGCGATGAAGCTCTGGCCTGGCGTGCTCATCCGCGCTCCATCCTCTCCTGAGTACCAGTTGGGTGATCCCCGAGTGGCAATTAGGCGAGCCTGGTTGGCTTCCGAGTGGCTTGGAGCGGTCACGAACACTTGCTCTTCGCCTTTCCAACCGGAGAGCAGCTCCGCCGACCCGCGGTTACCGCTGGTCAGCGTCGCACACTACCCCGGCGACCTCGACCACCCCTTCAGCACCGGTCTCGTCGCGGGCAATCTCAGCCATCACCCTTACCATGAACGTTAGAGGGGCTGACCAGGGGGGTCAAGACCGGGGCGGCTGCGACCCTCAGGTCGATCCCACCGATACCGGTCAGATCGACCCGGCGGAGCACGGTCGCGAGAGAAACGAACTTCTGGGCGAGCGCTTCGTCGTCGCCCACGATCGCCTTCAATCCGCCGTCGAGACGCAGGACGACACCGTCGGCGCCCGAAGCGACGATCTCCTGCAACCGCGCCAAGAGCGACACGGGAAGCTCGGCGGCTGCGGCGAGCAATGGTCGAGCCGAAGCTCCGAGCGAGCTGCCCGGCAACCCGGGGACTTCCGGCGCGGCGATGAGGGGAAGCGTCAGAGGCCGCGACTCCTGGTCTTTCAGGACACGACCGGTTGAGTCGAGGAGTGCGTAGCCTCCCGTCGGGAGAACAGCCGTCGCGACCGGTATCCGTTCGACGACGGCGATCGCGACCGTCGAGGGCCAGTCGAGGTGCACCGCCGCCGTGGCCACCCATGGGAGCCGTTCCACGCGGTGCTCCATGGTCGCGGTGTCGAGGTCGATGAGAGGAGGCTTCCGGTCCAGACCGGTGGCCTCCAGGATCTCGCCTCTCGTGGTTTGGACGTCTCCGACGATCACGACTGTCCGTGCACTCAACAGCGACGAGTGCAAGAGGGTCACCGCGCCGGCCGTGAGGCCCGCGGCGAGGAACACCCCGAGCAGGGCGCTGAGACGGCGGCGGCCGCGCTGGCGCTCCACCCGCACGCGCCTGGCTTGAATCCTCGGATCGGTCATGACCCCTCCTCGAATCCGACAAGACGCAGCTCGGTGCTCAGTTCGACTCCCAGCCGCCCGGCAACAAGCGCGCGCACCTCGTCGATGACCCGTCTCACGTCGTCGGCCGATCCGCCGGGATCGGCTTGGATGAAGTTGGCGTGCCGGTCGGACACCGCGGCAGAGCCGATACGAAAGCCCTTCAGTCCGGCCTCCTCGACCAGGCGTCCGGCCGCGTCACCCGGCGGGTTGGTGAACACCGAGCCTGCGTTCTGGCCTCCGGGCTGGTGTTGGCGCCGCCAGCGCACGATCTCGTCGATCCGGGCGGCCGACAAAGCGGCGTCACCGTGATCGAGCTGGTACGACGCCTCGGTGACGACCTCGTAGGGACCGATCGACGAGTGCCGGTACGAGAGATCCAGAGCACTTGCCGCGACGAGCCGCTCGGCTCCTCCCCGAAGGCTGACGATCCGGCACGCGACCAGGCGATCCGAGGTCTGTGCGCCGTGCCCGCCTGCGTTCATCCTGACCGCGCCTCCGACCGATCCCGGTATCCCGACCGCCCACTCCAGTCCGGTCAGACCGGCCGCGGCGGTTCGTCGCGCCAGAACCGGATAGGCGGCCGCGCCGCCCGCCCTCACGAGATCGGCCTCGAGCTCGATCCTGGCGAAGCCGTCGGCGAGCCGCACACACAAACCGGCGAAGCCGCCGTCGGCGACGAGGACGTTCGACCCCTTCCCGAGCACCAGGACCGCGATCCCGGTCGCGCTGACGGCCGCGGCCAGACGCTCGAGGTCCGCGACGGTGGCCGGTTCGGAGAACAGCGCTGCTCGGCCGCCGACACGGTAGGTGGTCAGCTCGCCGATCGGACGGTCGCGTTCAGCCAACGGGCCGAGCAGCTCGGCGGCGTGTGCGATCGCGGCCCAGGCCTGGTCGCGGGGGACTTCGCTCATCGGTTACGGCTCTCGCCGAGCTCGGCGACGAGGTTCGTCAGGTCGCCCGCCGCGAGCGTGAGGCAGAGATCGCCCGGGCGCAGGTTCGTGCGCAGGTAGGCGACAACATCATCGCGTCTGGGCACGTACACCGCCCGAGCTCGAGGGTGGGCTCGGACTATCGCGTCCAGCACAAGCTTGCCCGACACGCCCGGGCGCGGCAGCTCGCCCGCTGCGTAGACCTCCGTCACAGCGACGAGGTCCGCGCCCTCGAAGGCGTCCGCGAACTCAGGCGCCAACATCGCGACCCGCGAGTAGCGATGGGGCTGGAAGACGCACACGATCCGCCCGAAGCCGCCACCTCGGGCTGCGTCCAGCGCGGCGCGCACCTCGCCGGGCAGATGGGCGTAGTCGTCGACGAAGGTGACACCGCCGATGTCGCCTCGGAACTCGAAGCGCCGTGCGACACCGGCAAAGCGGGCGAGCGCCCGCCGGGCATGTTCCGGGTCGACCCCGAGCTCGAGAGCAGCCGACACGGCGGCAGCCGCGTTGCGCGCGTTGTGGACACCGGGCACGGGCAGCTCGAAGACGCCGATGCTCTCGCCGGAACGGAGAAGCTCGAAACGAAGGTGGTTGCGCCCGGACTCGACTCCCACTATCCGCACCTCTGCGCCCGCCGAGCAGCCGTAGGTGACCGCCGACGCCGGTGCCAGGCACGCCGCGACCGGGTCGTCGGCGCAGACTATCGCCGAGCCAAGCTGTCCGAGGAAGACCCTGAACGCCGCCTTCAGCTCCTCGAAGGACCCGTAGTGCTCGAGGTGGTCGGGTTCCACGCTGGTCACGATCCCCAGCTCAGGCGCCATGTGCAGGAACGTCCCATCGCTCTCGTCGGCTTCGACGACGAGAAGCTCACCCACGTCCCAGGCCGCGTTCGTCCCGATCTCGTTCACCTCGCCGCCGATGATGAAGCTCGGGTGCAAGCCGGCCTCGACGAGCACCAGGGCGAGCATCGACGATGTCGTGGTCTTGCCGTGGGTGCCCGCGACCGCGACCGTCCTGCGCAGCGCCACGATCGCCTCCAGCATCGCAGCACGTGACAGCACCGGGATCCCGAGGCGCCGGGCTTGTGCGATCTCGACGTTGCGCTCGGACACCGCCGTCGAGTACGTCAGCGCGTCGGCCCCGACGACATTTTCCGGCCGATGGCCGATGCGGACCTCGACGCCGCAAGCGCGCAGGTGCTCCAGCGAGCGCGAAGGCTTGATGTCGCTGCCGGTGGTGTGGTGGCCCATTGCCGCGAGCACCGCCGCGATCGCGCTCATGCCTGCGCCTCCCGCCCCGACAACGTGAAGACGAAGGGGCGCGCTGAGGTCGATCTCCGGTCCGCCAGACGTGCTCACGCCGACACCTCCGATACTGACTCGACAAGCGCAGCCACTCGCTCGGACGCGTCTCGGTGACCTGCCGCGGCGGCAGCTGAGCCCATGGCCGCGAGGCGTTCCGGGTCAGAGAGCAGCGCCTCGACGATCTCCTCCAGCCTCTCTGCTGAGCAGTCGGCGTCGGGCAGCAACGTGGCCGCCCCGACCCGGGTGAGCGCCTCGGCGTTGCGTGTCTGGTGGTCGTTCGGCGCGCCGGGCAACGGGACCAGAGCGCTGGGCGTCCCGATCGCCGCCAGCTCGGCCACCGTCGAGGCCCCTGCCCTGCAGACAGCGAAGTCGCAGGCGGCAAGCAGGGCCGGCATGTGCCGCTCATAGCCGACGAGGCGATAGTCAAGACCTTTCTCCGGCGAGGCCTGCGGGCCGAGGCCCAGTTCAACGGACTCGCGCTCGATGCCCGCAAGGTTCCGCTCGCCGGTCACGTGGTAGATCGTGACATCGTTGCGCGACGCCCAGGCCCTCGCGAGCCCGAGTGCCGCGTCGTTGAGGCGGCGAGCACCCAGTGAACCACCCTCGACAGCGAGGAGGAAACGTCCGGCGGGCACCCCGAGGACGGCTCGGGCAGTGTCGCGCCCTTGCCGGGTGCGGTCCGTGACAAGGACCGCGCTGCGCAGCGGTGCCCCCGTCACGACTTGATTCGGGAGCGAGGTCCCCTCGAACGCGACCGCACACTTGCGGGCGAAGCGCGCAACCAGCCGATTCGAAGCGCCGGCAACCGCGTCACAGCTCACGACGACAAGGGGCACCCGCAACACGATTGCAGCGACGGCACAGGGGAGGCCCGCGTAGCCCCCGACGGTGACCACGACGCGCGGCCGTCGTCGCACGACAATCGCCAACGCCAGAACGAAGGCAACCAACAGCCCGCAGACAGCGCCGACGTTCTCGGGTGTGAGGCGCCGTTGGATGCCTCTGCCGGGCAGAAGGGCCACTTCGAAGCCCGCCTCGGGCACCAGCCGGCCTTCCATGCCGCGCCGCGAGCCGACGTAGAGGATCGTCGCCAGCTCGTGGCCGCGGGCCACCAGCGCCTCGCCGATCGCCAGCGCGGGCTGCACGTGTCCGGCAGTTCCGCCACCGGTGACGAGCGCGAAGGCGCGTGGCGTGGGGTGCCGGGACAGCATCGTCACGCGCCCATGCTCACGCCGGCTCTGCCCGCGACCGGCGCCGCGAAGGCGGCCCGGACGCGTTGGGGTGCGCCGACACCGCAAGCGGCGAGAGCCTCGCTCGAGGTGACGATCGTCCCGCCGCCGACGCCGGCTGGCGTCGCGCTATCCCGAACAGCAGCCCGACTGCGATCAGGGCGACGACCAGAGATGAGCCGCCGTAAGAGATGAACGGGAGGGGGATGCCTGTCACCGGCAGCGCGTCGACGACGCCGCCGATGTTGATCACCGCCTGCGCCAGCACCCAACAGGTGACCCCGACCGCGACGAAACGTGCGAACGGGTCCCGCTCGCGCGCCGCGATCCGGAAGCCTGCCCAGCCCAGGCCGGCGAAGAGCGCGAGGACGATGAGAGCTCCCACGAGACCGAGGTTGCCGGCGATGACGGCGAAGACGAAGTCGGTATGCGCATTCGGGAGGAACCCCCAGGGCGTGACCGAGCCCCCGACGCCACTTCCCGTAACACCGCCGAGCCCGAGCGTGGCAAGCGACTGCACAACCTGGTAGCCGCTTGTCGAAGCATGGGCGAACGGGTTGACGAACGACAGCAGGCGGTCGCGCCGGTAACTGGCCGAGAACGCCAGCACGGCGCCGAACGCACAGACCGAGGCGCCCGAGGCCGCCAGGACCGGGAGCCGGACGCCGGCTGCAAAGAGCAGCGAGAAGGTGATGCAGCAGAGCACGACGGCCGTGCCGAGGTCCGGCTGCTTGACGATGAGGACGGCTGCCACGACCATGAACACCAGCAGCGGCCGAACCATGGCGTTCCACTGGTCCCGGCGCTTGGCGCGACGTGCGAGCAGGTCGGCGGCGAAGACCACCGTGGCCAGCTTCATCAGCTCGGAGGGCTGGAGCTGTATCGGGCCGATGCCGATCCACCGGCTCGAGCCCCCGGCGAAGTGGCCGATCCCGGGTACGAACACGACGACCAAGAGCGCGAGCGTGAACAGAGGAAGCACAAAGCGAAGTTTCCTTACGATGCCGACAGGCGTGCGACTCGCGACCACAGCGGCGGTCACGCCGATAGCCATGTAGATCGACTGGCGGACCACGTACGACCACGGCGAGCCCCCTGCCATGATCGCTCCCGGGGCCGAAGCGGACAATACGATCGGAAGACCGAGGAGGCAGAGACCGGCCACCGAGGCGAGCAGCACTTTGGCCTCGAGGCTGAGATGGACGGTTCTTCGCGCACGCGCCGGGCGGGCGCCACCTTTGATCAGCTTCATGGTGCCGCGCGTCTCGCCTGCCTCGCGCCTGCGCCCGCCGGCGCCGGTGTGACCGGGCGCGGTTGCGGCGCGGGCCCCAGCCGGCCGGGTCACTTGAGCGACCCCGCCGAGAGGAAGTCCGCGTAGAACAGGCCCACGCCGAGAGCCACGCAGAGACCGGAGAAGATCCAGAAGCGGACCGTGACGGTCGTCTCCGGCCACCCCTTCAGCTCGAAGTGGTGGTGCAACGGTGCCATGAGGAACACGCGCCGGTTGAAGACCCTGAAGCTGATCACCTGGATCACCACCGACATCGTCACGATGACGAACAGCCCGCCGACGATCGGCAGCAGCAGCTGCACGTTCATCGAGAGCGCGAGACAGGCAAGGCCGGTCCCTATGGCCAGCGAGCCCGTGTCACCCATGATGATCCGGGCCGGCGCGGCGTTCCACCACAGAAAGCCGACACACGCGCCGCACATTGACATCGCAACCAGGGCGAGGTCGAGCGCGCTGCGCACCGCGTAGATGCCCGGGTGCCGGTACTGCACGAAGCCGACCAGGGCGAGGAACCCGCACACGAAGGCCGCGGAGCCTGCCGCGAGCCCGTCGAGGCCATCGGTCAGGTTCACCGAGTTGGCCGTCCCGAAGATGATCAAGGTGCCCCAGATCACCCAGACGACCGCGCCGAGCTCGACTCCCGGAAGGTCGTAGCGGGTGTACGAGAGAGTGGTGTGGACCCCACCCCAGTGGATCTCCGCGACGCAGAACAGGATGGCGACCAAGACGAGCCCCATGGTCTTCCACCGTTTGTTGAGCCCGAGCGAGCGCCGCCTGCTCACCTTGATCCAGTCGTCGGTGGCGCCGACGGCGCCCGCGACGACGATCGCGCCCAGCACGAGCCATGCCGGCCGGGTGAACGGAGCGGAGGTGCCGACGTGGCCGAGGAAGTAGCCGGCCACCACCGCGACGAGGATGGCGATGCCGCCCATCGTCGGGGTGCCGGCCTTCAATGTGTGGTGGGCCGGTCCGTCGACGCGGATCTGCTGGCCTATCCGCCAGCGGACGAGCCAGCGCAGCAGTATCGGCGTCCCGAAGCCGGCCACCAGTATCGACACTGCGCCTGCTGACAGCAGAGGGATCATGGGTCTGCTCCCTCCGCGCTCAGACGTGCGAGCTCCTCGACGATGACGGCACGGTCGTTGAACTCGATCGACCGGTCCCCTGTCTGCTGGACCGACTCGTGACCCCTCCCGGCGACGATGACGACGTCACCTGCTCGTGCTGACCTGATCCCAGCCGCGATCGCGCGTCGCCGGTCCGGCTCGACAACCAGTCGAGCGCTTCCGTCGCAGCCCGCCCGCACCTCGTCGATGATCGCGACCGGGTCCTCGCTCCGGGGATTGTCGGAGGTGAGCACCGCGACATCTGCAAGGCGGGTGGCGATCGAGCCCATCAGGGGGCGCTTGGCCCGGTCTCGGTCTCCGCCACAGCCGAAGACCACGATCACCGTTCCACCACTGGACTCGGCTTGGGCACGCGCCACGTGGAGGATCTCCGCGAGCCCTGCAGGGGTGTGGGCGTAGTCCACCACGACCGTGGCGCCGAGGCCGTTGGGCACGACCTCCAGCCGGCCGGAAGGGCCCTCCGCCACCGAGAGGCCGGCGGCGATCGTGGCTTCGGGCACGCCGAGCGCCCGGGCGGCCGCAGCGGCAGCGAGCGCGTTGTGGACGTTGATCTCGCCGCCCGGCCGAACCCGGACCGGGGCCCCGCCGAGACGGAAGTGGCTCTCCTCCAGGCCGACCTGGAGCTCCTGGGCCTCTGCAAGCGAAAAGCCGCTTACCGGGATGTCAGCAGTCTCGAGCAGCCGCCGGCCGTACGGGTCGTCCGCGTTCACCACGGCTCGGCTCGCGTGCTCCGGTGTGAAGAGCCGCGCTTTGGCCGCGAAGTAGGACTCCATGCTCCCGTGGTAGTCGAGGTGGTCCTGGCTCAGGTTCGTGAACACCGCCACGTCATGGCGGTAGCCGTCGAGCCGGTGCTGCGCGAGCGCGTGGGAGCTGACTTCGAGCGCGACGGCAGACCGGTTCGAGTCCCTTGCGTGCGCCAGCGCACCCTGAAGCTCGGGTGCCTCCGGAGTTGTGCGGGGCCCCCCGAGCGTGCCGATCACAGACGCCGGCCAGCCGTGCGCCTCGAACACCGAGCGAAGCAAGTACGTAGTCGTCGTCTTGCCGTTGGTGCCGGTCACCCCGACGGTTCGCAGCGACGATGCCGGGTCGCTCCAGAGGGCACACGCGGCAAGCGCCATCGCGGGACGCGCACCGGCTGGGCCGACCACCAGCTGCACGGCTCCCGCGGCCTCGCCGTCGAGCGGGTGCTCGCACACGAACGCCACCGCTCCCGCGCGGCTAGCCGCCGGAGCGAAGTCATGCCCGTCAACGCGGTCTCCGGGCAGGCAGCAGTGCAACGCACCCGGACCGACGCTGCGGTGGTCGTAGGTCACCGAAGTGACGACGATGCCGGACACGTCGCCGATGATCCTTCCCGGCACCAGCCGCGCGACGACCTCCTCGAGGCAGACCTCCGGGCCGGGACGCACGGCTGCAGAGCCGCTCACCGGCTGTCGAGTGCCGACGAGCCTGAGGAGAGCCCTTGGCCGCCCGTGGGAGCGATGTCGAAGTGGCGCAGCGCGTAGCGCATGATCGCGGAGAAGACCGGCGCGGATGCCAGGCCTCCGTAGATGAGGTCGGTGTGGCTGAGCATGATCAAGGTCGTGAGAGCCGGATTGCCTGCCGGCGCGAACCCCACGAAGGTCGCGCTCCAGGCGCCGGGCTGGTAGCCGGGCCCGGTCGTGCTCGGGATCTGCGCCGTCCCGGTCTTGCCGGCCACCACGTAGCCCGGGATGCGCGCCGCGGTGGCGGTCCCGTCCTCTGTCACCTGTTCGAGCATCGGCAGCAGCTCGCTGACCGTCTCGGGTGAGAGCACGCGCCTTTCGTGCCGGACCGGGAGGACGTGCTCGACACCATTGGCAGAGACTGTCGCCTCGACCAGGCGAGGAGGTATGAACTCACCACCGTTCGCGACCGCGTTGTACGCGTCCAGGATCTGGAGCGGGCTCACCGCCTCTCCGGTGCCGATCGGGACGGCTCCCATTGAGGAGGCGGACCACGTGCCCGGCTCGCTCGGGCTCGGGACGATTCCGTCGGTCTCGCCCGGCCATTGCAGACCGGTCGGCTCGCCGAAGCCGAGGTCCCGCAGGAAGTACGAGAGGCGGTCCGGGCCGAGGAGGTGGGCGATCTCGATCGTCCCGATGTTCGAGGACTCGGCGAGTATCTTCGTGGCAGTGAGCTGCTCGGTCGGATGACCCTCGGCGTCGTCGAAGGTCCAGCCGCCGAGGGAGATCTCATCTGGCACGGTGAAGACAGTATCCGGAGCGATCAGTCCCTCTTGGAGAGCGCCCGAGATCGTCACGAGCTTCATGACCGAGCCCGGTTGGTAGACCGAGGTGGTCGCCAGGTTCTGAGTCGAGGGGACCACCTCGCCGTCCGGCTCGGCGACGAGATCGACCATGGCTAGGATCCCGCCCGTTCGCCTGTCCTCGACGATCGCCACGCCGCCGGTGGCGTGAGTGGCTTTGATCTGCCGGGAAAGGTCCGTCGTGACCTCGAACTGGAGCGGCTCGTCCAGGCTGAGCACGAGGCTCGTGCCCTGGCGAGCTGCGACGACGTCTGCGGGGGTGCCGGGCAGGCCCTGACCGTTGGGGCCGGTCGGCACGACTTCTGAGCCGGGGGATCCGGAAAGCAGCGAGTTCTCGAGGTACTCGAGCCCGGAGAGGCCCTTGCCGCTGAAGCCGACGATGCCGAGGATGGGAGAGAACAAGTTGCCGTCCGGATCGGTCCGTGCGACATCGGGAGCAAAGCTCAGATAAGGCAGGTCGAGATCTGCGACCTTCACCTCGACCGCTCCGCTCACCTGATATGCGAGGGGCACGTATCCGCTGTGCTCGCTGAGCTTGGCCCGCAGCGCCGGCACGGAGAGCCCGAGTATCGGGGCCAGGCGGTTGAGACCGGTCTTCGGGCCGGTCACGAGATAGTCGTCTGCCACGACGTCGACGCGTGGCGACGAGGCCGCGATCAAATTCCCGTTACGGTCGTAGATCGCCCCGCGCAGCGCGGGCAGAGCGACACGCTGGTAGACCTCCCGCGCCCCGTAGGAGGCATAGTGGACGGCGTCGACGCCCTGGATCTGGACCAGTCGGGCCGCCAGACCGGACAGCGCCAACGCGGCGATCGCCACCATGGCGACAAGGCGTCTCCGCAGCCGGACCCGACTTGGCGGACCTGGGCCTCGAACGACCCTGCTCGAGCGGGCCGATGCTCTCCGGTCGGACGGGGCCAATTCGTTCACCCGGCCGGAGAGCTGATCGCGGGCGATCGGGGCCCGGCGTATGAGGACCTTGTCGGGGTCTTGGCGCCGGGCTCATCGCTCCTGGCGGACTTGGCGGACTTGGGAAGGCCTGAGCTTCGCGCCGTGGCGGCCGCACCCGAGCCCGCTCTGGCCGCGTCCGCTCCCGCCTGCAGCACCGAAGGCCCGGGATCCACCGGCGACAGGTATGAGACGGACCCCGGTGAGACCATGCCGAGCTGCCGCTCGGCAATGTCCAGCACTCGCACGGGGGACGCGAGCTCGGCGCGCGAGAGCTGCAGGTCTTGTTGCTCGGCGAGGGTCTGGGTGAGCTGGGCCTGCAAAGTGTCGACTCGTTCCTGATCGGATGCGACCAAAGTGTGCGCGGCAGCGGTCACGACCAGGGCGCCGACGACCAGCAGGACACCGAGACCTCGCAGCACGTTCGCCCGGCGACGGCTCGATCGCGACGCGGCGCGGCCGCGGTCGACGACGTCGAGCCTGGGACGGGCCGCGTCCGAGTGATCGGGCCGCGGCGACGCCGGCTCGCGAGCCGGTAGCCCCCGGGCGGCCGTCGAGACCGCACGCGCGGCGCTGGCCATCAGCCCGCTCCGCTCGAGAGGCGCTCCGCGGCCCGCAGCCTGGCACTTGCCGCACGCGGGTTTCGAGCCGTCTCGGCGGCGCTCGGGAGACGGGCGCCACGCGTGAGAACGCGGACGGTGCCCACGGCGCCACAGACGCACGGAAGGCCCGGAGGGCAGACACAGCCGCCGCTCGCGGCGCGCATGAAGCACTGCTTCACGAGCCGGTCCTCTCCCGAGTGGTACGACAACACGACGCAGCGACCCCCGGGCATCAACAGTTCGAGCGCGCTCTCGAGCCCCGCAGCCAGCACGTCGAGCTCCTTGTTGACCTCGATGCGCAGCGCCTGGAACACCCGCTTGGCCGGGTGGCCCACCCGCTTTCGGGCGACACCGGGAAGAGCGCGGTCGATGACCTCCACAAGTCTGGAGGTCGTCTCGATCGGCCGGTGGGCCACCATGCCCTCGGCGAGGCGACGGGCGAAGCGGCCTTCGCCGTTGTCGACGAACAGCCTCGTCAACTCTTCGACGCTGAGTCTGTTCACCAGCTCGGCAGCGGTGGCTCCGCTGCATCGGTCCATCCGCATGTCCAAGGGACCGTCGAAGCGGTAGGAGAAGCCTCGCTCGGGCCGGTCCAATTGCGGTGAGCTCACGCCGAGATCGAACAGCACGCCCGCGACCGGTCGCCCTGGTGCCCAGGTGTGCAACACGGCGGCCAATTCGTCGAAGCGGGCTTTGACCACGCGTGCCCGGGCGCCGAAACTGCTCAGGCGCGCCACGGACTCGGCCACGGCGTCGGCGTCGGCGTCCAGCCCGATCAGGTCGTGCTCTGGCAGACCGCTCAGCAGTGCCGCCGCATGACCACCGCCACCAACGGTCGCGTCCACCAGCACGCCCGCGGGAACGGGCTCGAGCATCGACATGACCTCGTGGACCATGACCGGCGTGTGGTTGAACTCCTGGGTCATCCGCAACCCCCCGACCAGATCGAGGAGCGGGAACGCCTCGAAGTGGGGATGAGACAGGGCGGAGAGGGTTGGAATGCCATCCGGCACTTCGGCCGAGGGGCTGCGGGCAACCCAGGAGCTACACCTTGAGGATCGACGGCGGCGGGGCCGTGCCACTGCGACAAGCCGGCCATGGCTCACGGCCCGACCATCCCGGCGGCAGGCGCACCTGCCGGCTCCGCACGGCGTGCCGACCACGTTGCGGGCGACCAGAGCTCGACCCGGTCCAGCACGCCGACGAACAGGACCTCCTGTTCCAGCTTGGCGAGGGCGCGGAGCTCGGACGGTACGGGCATCCGGTTCTGCCGATCGAACTCGACCCTGGTCACCAGCGCTGCCCAGTCGCGCAAGTCGTTGCGTGCCTCGGCGCCTCGGGCGTCCTTTTCATGCTGTCGCTCGGCCTCGAGCTCGAACTCCTCCTCAGGCCACAGCGCCAGGCAACCGTCCGCGCCCGGCGTCAGGTACCCGTGCTCTTGAAACTGAGCGCGCATACGCGACGGCAGGATCACCCGACCCTTGGCATCGAGCGAACGGGGGAAGTTCCCGACGAACTTGAAGCTTGGCGTCAAAGCTGCCTTCGTTCCCACTATCAGGGGGCACGCCCTCCCCGGGCCCCCACTTCACGCCACTCTATGGTCCACAACCCCCACTCGTCAACAATCTCCGTTTGCTCTCACCCGACCGGGGTCGCGCCACGTCGGGGTCGCGCCGCGTCGAATCCCGGCGCCGGAGCCCGACGGGTCCAAGCGCGACCGAAGGCCCGGTTCGGCGAAGGGTCGGGGTCTAGGCCAGGCGGTCCAAGAGGGCCTCGGTCAGAGGATCGAGGAGATGTTCCGCGTCGCGGAGCCCGGCATTCTCGAGCGCGGCACGCGCGGCCGAACGGTGTTCCGCCGACCCGGCCAGCAGATCGGCCAAGTCCCCCGTTCGATGGCTGAGGAGCGCCATTGAGTGGATCCACGCACCCGAGCGCTCCCTCCGCTGCGACATCCCGACGACCTTGCGGCCCGCGACGGTCACCTCGCCGGCGCCAAGTCCCGCGTAGCACAGGGCTGCGGACCAGGGCGTGCTCTGCACCGGCCCGCGATTCACCTCGATGCGCGAGTCCGCGGCGAAAGTGCCGAGCACCGTCGCTATCGCCTCGGCAAAGACCTCGCCCAGCCAGTGGAAGGACTTCCCGACGTCTGACTCCGCCAGCACGTCCTGGTTGGGCACGAATACGTCCAGCCACACCTGCCGCCCGGGCACGACGAGAACGGCGCCCCCTCCGCTCCGGCGGCGGACAAGGTCGATCCCCGCGGCGGCAAGCCTCTCAGCGTCGAAGTCGGACGCCGGTTGCGCGCTCCCCATGACGACGGCCTGACCGAAAGGGACACAGACGCAGGCGAGACGTGCGCCGAGCGGATCGGGCAGGCTGCCGTGGAGGACCGCAGGCCGGTCGCGGCGTTCTAGGACGCGCCAGGCCCGAGGGCGGCCGGAGGTGACTCGCGTGCTCAGAGGCCGACGGCGCGGCCGAGCACGGGCTCGACGTAGGGAGCCCATTCGTCACGGACCTCACCACTTGCGGCGAGCAACCACAGCCGGGAGCGAGGCGCTCGCGGCATCCTCGTGAGCCGGAAGCCCGCCTCGTCAAGCAGCCTGTCCTGTTTGCGGCTGTTGCAGCGCCGGCAACACGCCACGACATTGTCCCAACTGTGCGTCCCGCCCCGACTCCTGGGAACGACGTGATCGATGTTCTCCGCCTGCGCGCCGCAGTATTGGCAGCGGTGACCATCACGAACGAACACCGAACGGCGGGTGACCGCGACGCGGGCCTGATGTGGCACCCGGACGTAGTTGACCAGCCGGACGATGGACGGCTCGGGGAACCTCGCCCTGGCGGAGTGGAGATCGTGGCCAGTGCCGTGAACGAGCACCGCCTTGTCGGCCAGCACCAGGACAAGAGCCCGCCGCGAGGCGACGACCGAGAGCGGTTCGAAGGACGCGTTCAGGACGAGCGCGCGGCCGATCATCTCAGCGTTCTTGTAGTCCCGGGCGAGACATCAGGCCGGAGGCTACCGCAACTCGGTGCGGCGGCGTGACGCCCGGCACCGGTCAAGCCACGCGAAGATCCTCCGCCTGTGACCACTGCGGTGGTGACCGGGCGTGGGAGCGCCCCTCAAGAGCCGGAGAAGAAGCTCAGCTGCGGTTCCCGAAG
Organism: uncultured Acidimicrobiaceae bacterium; assembly: GCA_963841155.1. Lineage (GTDB taxonomy): Bacteria > Actinomycetota > Acidimicrobiia > Acidimicrobiales > Bog-793 > Fen-455. The sequence continues at coordinate 368,596 of CAWJBM010000005.1, forward strand.
CGGGACCGCAGGCGGCGCCGCATTTCGGACCACTCCTCGCCAACTCCTGCTCGCCGCGAGGCGCCCCTGAGGGCGCCGAAGCCCGGCGAGTCCGACTGTCTGGCCTGGTGGACGAAGGCCAATGCGGCAATGAGCATGATCAGGAACCCGAGACTACCGAGGACCACCGATGAGTCGAAGGCGACGAGCAGGAGCACGAAGCCGGCAATGAAGACCACGACCCATCCCCGACCGGCATGACCGTTTGGGCGACGTGGCGACTTCGTGCTGACGCGATCGGCAAAGGCTCGATCGTGCGCATACAGCTTCTCCTCCATCTCGTGGAGGATTCTCTGCTCTTCCTCGGAAAGCGGCATCGTCACCCCCTCTCGGACAGCGACTCTTGCTGCGCCGGTTCAATCATCCCACACGGGCAAAGGCCCGACAACGGCGCGAGCGCGAGCCTGCCGGCGGTTTCAGCCTGCTTCACGCTGAACACACGCGCTCGGATGTGACTGCCAACCGCCGGCCGGCTGATCACTCGGAAGGACCCCACTGGGAGTCACCGAGCTGCTTGACCCGCAGCCCGGAACCGCCGACCAGGGCGGCTGGGCCCACCGAGACAGTGCCGTAGCGCTCCCGGATCGCGTCGACGATCGCGTCGAGGTCCGCGCGCGCGGCCGGGGCTGCGTGCACCTGGCCATCGGCAGGCTCTGCGAGGTCCCAGAGCGCGAGCTGTTCCCCGGCCCCGTCCACTCGCGCCTCGAGCGACGAGACGCTCACGCCCAGCAGGCGCACACCTGAATGGACCTCGGTGCCCGACAGCAGCGCCTCGGCTGTCTTCACCAGCTCGGCCGAGGAGGCCACCGGGCGGCTCAGCGAATGCGATCGCGTGATCGTGGTGAAGTCGCCGTATCGCAGCTTGACCGTCACCGTGCGGCCCAGAAGGTCGCACGCGCGCAGCCTCCTGCTCACGGCGTCGGCCATGCGGACGATCTCGAGACGGAGTTGCTCGGGATCGTGCACATCGACCGCGAATGTCTCCTCGTGGCCCACGGACTTGACCGGTCGGCCCGGGACGACTGGTCGGTCGTCACGGGCCCACGCCAGCTCGTGGAGCTGCGCTCCTGCCGCGCGGCCGACGAGCCGGGCGAGGTGCGCCGGCTCGACCTTGGCGAGATCACCGACAGTCGCGATCCCGTAGCGGGCGAGGCGCTCCGCCGTCCGGGGCCCTACGCCCCACAGGTCAGAGACAGGGCGAGGATGAAGGAACTCCAGCTCGTGTTCTGGAACAACGACGAGAACGCCGGGCCCGGCAACCGTCCCGCCCGCGGACGCGATCGGCTTGGCGGCTCTCGAAGCCAGCTTGGCCAGCAACTTGCAGCGGGCAACCCCGACCGAGCAGGACAGCTTCAGGTCCGCCATGACGCGTGTACGAATGGCTTCGGCGATCTCCAAGCTCGAGCCGAACAACCGATGGCCCCCCGACACATCGAGGAAAGCCTCGTCCAAAGCGATCGGCTCGATGAGCGGTGTGAACACTTCGAAGACCTGGTGAAGCTGGCGGCTCACTTCTCCGTAGCGACCATGCCTGCCCGGCAGCACCGTGGCCTGAGGGCACCGGTGACGCGCTTCGACCATCGACATCGCGGACCGGACTCCCGTGGCTCTTGCCTCGTAGGAGCACGAAGCCACGACCCCGCGCGACCCGGTCCCACCGACGATCACCGGGAGCCCCAGCAGCTTCGGGTCGTCGAGGACCTCGACGGCCGCAAAGAAGGCGTCCATGTCGACGTGCAGAATGTCGAGTGCTGCGGTCACGGCGCCAGCCAGATCCGCCGGAACGGCTCCGCATAACCCACGCCGGCTTCTCGGCCGGCCTGCTCGGCTCCGTCGCGAAGCGCGCTGGCGATCCAATCGCCGGCATCGGCAAGCTGTGAGATGTGGCAGGACACCGCTTCGATCTTCTTGTCGATGGTCGAGCTCACGTCCACCCAGACATTGGGCTTCAAAGATCCTGACAGGTACGCTGCCGCGACCTGGTGAGCTACCCCCGCACCCCTGAAGTACAAAGGCAACGCCGCGGCCGGTGCCGCAGCATCGAGCGCCGCCCACCCGACGACTCGATGGTCCCGATGGTTGTAGTGGTGCTCGCCGAAGAACACCGCGAGCGGATCGGGGCTGACGATCGCCTCCGGCCGCATGTCCCGAATGATCTGCACCAACTCGCGCCGCAGTACGCCGTCGTTCTCGAGCTCACCGTCCAGATGGCCGAGAAGATGAAGGCCGTTCAGCGCGAGTACCTCGGCAGAACATTCCGCCTCGACGACCCGCGACGCCCTGAGAGCCTCGGGGTTCGTGTCCGGATCGGTGGTGCCCTTGTCGCCCGCGGTGCAGATGACAACATCGACAGTGCTCCCGGCGGCCGTCCAGCGGGCGAGCGTGCCTCCGCAGGAGATGAACGGGTCGTCGGGATGGGCGTAGATGGCCAGTGCTCTGGCCGGCACCTCGTCGAGCAAGGCTTCGCTCATGGCTTCGCGCGGTCCGCCGGTTCGCGCTTGGCGCGGCGAGGCTCTCCCGCGCCCGGGCCGGCATCCGGTGGCGCCTCCTTGTTCAAGAGCCCCAGCTCGCGCGCAAAGTCATCGACCTGCTCAAAGCCCTTGTAAACGCTGGCAAAACGTACCGCCGCCACGTCGTCAAGCTGTCTCAGGCTTTCGAGCACGGCAAGACCGACCTGCTCGCTTCGCACTTCAGGGCCGAGCGACCAGGCCGTCTGTTCGACCGCCGCAGCCAGCGCCTCGAGCTGCTCCGGCTCGACCGGCCGGTTCTTGCAGGCCGCACGGGCACCGGCGATCACCTTGCGCCGGTCAAAGGGCTCACGGTGGGCCGACCGTTTGACGACCCACAGCACTGCCTGGCTCACCCGTTCGACGGTCGTGAACCGACGCCCGCATGAAATGCACTCGCGGCGCCGGCGGATCCCCTCACCTTGTTCCATCTCGCGTGAGTCGACGACCCGGTCCTCGGTCGCCCCACACCACGGGCAGCGCACGAACTGACCGTAGCGCCGATCGGCCGCTCAGCGGCGCCGCTACTCCCTCGAGACTCCTTCGAGCGGAGCTGGTCACCCAGGCCACGGCGTGCGGCAGTCCCCGCAGGACATGTCGTGCACCGCCCATTCCGGTCCGGGTTCACGCTCAGGGCAGCTTGAGCCGGTCTCCCGCGACCAGCCCGGCACCGTGCAACTGCTGCTCGAGTTCGGCAACAAGCGGCCTCGGGTCTCCGCCGGGCTGCAGCTTGGAGGCGATCGACCACAGCGTGTCGCCAGGACGAGCTATGTACAGGTAACCACCGGAGATCTTCACGGCCGCAGCCGGCACCGTCAGCGCGGCGCGGTTCATGCCCGACAGTGCCCCGGCGCCGAACCAGACGCCCGCCAGGAACACGAGGGTGGCGGCGCCGGGGAGGAGGCGCCGCAACCCTCGTGACCGGGAGGCAGCTTTCCGGGATCTCGCGGAGCCTGCACGGTCCGCTGAGGGTGTCGCGCAGGACGCGTGAACGGCGGTTCGCCTCCGAGCCATTTCGCCTTGGACCGCCACGGCAGTGCGGCCCGTGAGCGGAGCCGGGGCGGGGACTCTGGGTAAGACGCGCGTGGCCCCGGCCGGCCCGGTACGGCGCGAAGCACGCGGTCCCGGGTGGCCCACCGACAGCTCAGCAACCGGGGGAAACGGAACGAGCTCCTGCGTGAGCACGTTCCAGTTCGCCTGGCGCCGCGCGCTCGGTCGTCTCTGGCGTGCCGGTGTCGACCTGGGCCGATCCGGCTCGGTCCCGGCGAGCCGTCTCGGGGCTCCCCGGTCCGTGTGTGCCAGTGCTCCCACTGCCCCTCCTCGATCCTCACGAGGGACCGACCGGGATCCGGTCGGCCCTGTCGCCTCGGGCGACTCCTGCCCTCGCACGTATGTTCGCCACCGTTATCAGATCACGAACGCGTGTTCGTTGTCAACTCTCAAGCGAACGCCTGTTTCACGAACGGGTGTTTGCATTGGGCACCAGCACCGCTTAGCCTTGTACCGCGGAGACCGCAACGGCGGTCTGAACGGGAGGAGCACGAATGTCCGAGGCGACTCTGGCGGGAAAGCGGCGCAGGATCCTCGAGTTCATCGCGGAGCAGATCCGCGAGCGGGGCTACCCCCCTTCGGTGCGCGAGATCGGCGAGGCGGTGGGCCTGACCTCGCCGTCCACGGTCCACGCTCATCTGCAGGTGCTCGAGCGCGAGGGCTACCTCCAGCGGGACCCGACCAAGCCGAGGGCGATCATCGTGAGCTGGGAGCCGTCCTCCGGTGCCGCGATCCGCGTGCGCCCGGTGGCTCACGTCCCGCTGATCGGGCATGTCGCAGCAGGCACCGGGGTGCTGGCGGAGGAATCAGTCGAGGAGCTTCTCCCCATACCGCGGGACCTGACCGGCTCCGGTGAGCTCTTCATGTTGAAGGTTCGCGGCGATTCGATGATCGGCGCCGGAATCTTCGACGGCGACTTCGTAGTCGTGCGCCGTCAGCCTGACGCGGAATCGGGCGACATCGTCGTCGCCGGCATCGGAGAGGACGAGGCGACCGTCAAGACCCTCCGCAAGCGGCGCACGAAGGTCGTGCTGGTGCCGGCGAACCCGGCCTACTCCGAGATGGAGCTGGCCGCCGATCAGGTCGTGATCTACGGCAAGGTCGTCACCGTGCTCCGGCGTCTGTGACCCGGGCGGCCGACTGAGGACCACGACACGACACAAGGATGCCGGGCTGGCGCTCAGGCCCGTGCGGAGACCAGCTTCTCGAGGCTCGCCAGGGCAAGCTCGAGCTCGTCCCGGCCGACCCACTCGCCGGCAGTGTGGGCGAGAAGCGGACTGCCGGGACCGAAGTTTGCCGCTGGCACACCCCGGGCGCTGAGAAAGCTCACGTCGGTCCAGCCGAGCTTCGCCCGAGGCGCGTTCCCGCTGGCGGCGACCAGCGCGGCAAGCAGTGGGTGCTCCAGGTTGGGCGCCGCCGCCGGCGAAAAGTCCTCGAGATCGACCTGGTCCCCCAGCCGCGCGTCGATCGCCGGGGCCAAGAGCTCGTAAAGCGCCTCGAAGGCCTGGTCCTTGGTGCGATCAGGGGCGTAACGGTGGCTCAGGACCAATCGCACGTCATCCGGCACGACGTTGTTCGCAACGCCACCATCGATCCGAACCGCCTGCAGGGCCTCGCGAAATTCACAGCCGTCGAGCACCGGTCTGCGCTCGACGAAACCGTCGACGAGCTCGAGCAGCAAACCGAGCCGGTGTATTGCGTTCACGCCCATCCAGGACCTCGCCGTGTGCGCCCTGTGACCACCGAGGCGCACGGTGACACGCAGCACGCCTTGACAGCCCGCCTCGACGACTCCAGAGGTGGGCTCGGCGAACACGGCCGCGTCGGCCGCGAGGAGATCCGGGTTGACGCCCGCGATTTCGACTAGGCCGGAGTAACGCTGCTCGACCTCCTCACAGGCGTACCAGACGTAGGTCATGTCGACCGCGGGCTCGACGACGCGCCTGGCGAGCTCGAGCATCACCGCGATCCCACCCTTCATGTCCGCGGCCCCCAGCCCCGAGCATCGGTCGCCGTCGATGACCGCACGCTCGTTGCCGTTCGGCGGCACGGTGTCGAGGTGTCCCGCTATCAGGAGCCGCTGCGGGCGACCGAGCGCGGTACACGCGACGACGTTGTGACCGATCCGGGTGATCTCGAGGTGGTCAGCGCCGCTCAGCTCCGCGGCCACAAAGGCGGCGGCTCCGCCCTCGTCGTGGCTGACCGACGGGATGTCGACCAGCTCTGCTGTCAGCTGAAGAAGGCCGGCGCCCGGGGAGCTCACGCCGACGCCCCGTGCTCGCGGAGGATGTCGTTCAGCACGGCCTTGTCGTGGCGCTCGCCCGGCGTGAGGCGACGCACGACCAGCACGCACGGCAGGAAGAACTCGCCGGCAGGGTACCGTTTGCGCCGCATCGCGCCAACGGCGACGCTCCAAGCGGGCACATAGCCTCGTCCGAGCTCATCACCCGACCATGAGTCGAACACGGGGATCGACGGGTTGAGGATCGTCCCCTCGCCCAGCACAGCCCCCTGCCCGACGCGCGCGCCCTGGGTGACCATCGACCGGCTGCCAATGAGCACGTCGTCCTCGATTACGACTGGACGGGAGTTGGGGGGCTCGAGGACACCGCCGATACCGACGCCGCCGGAGAGGTGAACCCGCTCGCCGATCTGCGCGCACGACCCGACGGTGGCCCACGTGTCGACCATCGTCGCGGCCCCCACGTGCGCACCGATGTTCACATAACTCGGCATCAGCACCGCGCCGCGCCCCACGAACGCGCCGCGCCGCGCGGAAGCACCGGGAACGACCCGTACCCCGGCGGCTTGCAGACCGTGCTTCAAGGGCAGCTTGTCGGTGTACTCGAATGGCCCGTACTCGACGGTCTGCAGCCCCGAGAGGACGAAGAGCAACAAGATGGCCTGCCTCAGCCATTCGTGAACGACGACCTCGTCGGTCTTCGAATCGATCTCGGCGACTCGCACCTCACCTCTGTCGAGGAGGTCGATCGCCTCGTCGACCACCTCGAGCGCGTCGGTGTCGGCGGGCGAAAGCTGAGTGCGGCGCGTCCACAGCTCCAAGACCGCGGAGCTCAAGTCGTCCATCGCTCTGAGGTTATCGGCTCGAACGCTCCGATAGCCCAGAACCCGGCCGGAAGGCCGGCGATCACTTAGGCTTGGTCGCGTGCCGGACGCCACAATTCTCGAAGGCTTCGGCCGCTCGGGCTTCACGGCACGCGACAGGACACGCGACATCTACCGGATCGGCACGGGCCCCGCAGTGGTCGTCATGAGTGAGATCCCGGGGATCACGCCCTTGGTCGCGGCCTTCGCTTGCCGCGTCGCCGCCATCGGTTGCACGGCGGGATCTGCGCGACATCTATGACAGCGCGACCCGCGCTGCGCTGGACCGGGTTCTCGATCTGTTCAACTCGAAGCTGCCGAACGGATCCTTGCGGTCTCGAGCCTCCGGGCGACCAGCTCGAGCCGATGGCCCGGCTGGACGAGCGCGACCCGGACATGGCCGGCGCCCGCCTGCCCGTAAGTGTCGCCCGGGGCGACCAGCACACCGCCGCACTCGGCCAGCCACCTCGTCAGCGCCCAGCCCGGGTTCGGGTCGCCTGACGCGCCTGGCGCCGCGAAACCCCCGGGAACGGCCACCCAGAGGTAGAAGGACCCCGCGGGAATCCCGGCGCTGATCCCGCTGTCGTTGAGCACCTTGGCAAAGCGCTTCAGCCGCTCGAGGTACGTCGCTCTCTGCCGCTCGACATGGGAGTCATCGCCGAGTGCCACCGCGCCGGCGTGCTGCACAGGTCCCGGCACCATGAACCCGGCATGCTGGCGCAAGCGCGACAGGTACCCGACAAGGTCGGCGTCACCGGCAAAGAAGCCTGCCCGCAGCCCTGCGAGATTCGACCGTTTCGACAGCGAGTGGACGGCGATGACCCCCTCGGGGCCGTGCTCGAGGATTGTGTGGCCGGGCCCGGCCCAGGTGAACTCGATGTAGCACTCGTCGGAGAACACCGGCACGCCATGAGAGCGACCCCACCTCGCCACGGCCGCCAGGTCCTCGAGCTGGCCTGCGGGGTTGCCGGGGCTGTTGACCCACAGACACAGTGCCCGGGCCGCGTCCCCCGGCGAGATCGACGACAGCTGCATCGTCCCGTCCGGCTGCGTCGGCACGGCGACGGCACGGCACCTGGCGAGGATCGCACCCATCTCGTAGGTCGGATAGGCAACGAGCGGACACAGCACGGTGTCACGCGCCGGTGTCCGCAGGCGCAGCCAGTGGGGAACGCCGGCAACAAGCTCCTTCGTCCCGACGCACGCAGCGACGGCCACCTCGGCGGTATCGACCCCGAACCGGCGGGACATCCACTCAAGAGCGGCCTCGCGGTACTCCGAGGTCCCGATCGAGGAGGGATACCCGCGCTCGCTCCCAGAAGTGGCGAGCGCCTCGAGGACCAGAGCAGGCGGGGGGTCGCACGGAGTGCCGATCGAGAGATCGACCGCACCACCTTCGTGGCCTTGCGCGAGCCCTGCGAGCGCGGCCAGCTTGTCGAAGGGATACACCGGCGTCACGAAACCAGCCTCCGCGTCCCCGCCCGCCACTGTCCCTTGCGCCTTCTCACCGGGCTCGCCGAGCTCCGGCAGGTTGGTCACTTCTGCACGAACTCGGCGTAACGCCGAGCCCCACGCTCATCGAGGCGGGCCTTCACGAGCACCTGCTCGCCCTCGTAGCGCTCGCCGACCACCTCGCCTTCTCGATGGATTGCTGCGACGACGTCACCGCGCGCCACGGGCACGGCGAGCTCCACCACGTGATCCGCGATCCTGAGCTGGTCTGCGATGGCTCGGAGCAGCTCAGGCACGCCCCGGCCGCCGAGAGCCGAGCACGCCACCGAACCAGGGTGCGCGGCCATGAGCCGTCCCGCCCTGCGCCGGTCCAGATCGGCCTTGTTGAACGCCAGAAGCTCCGGAACCTCACCGGCCCCGATCTCTGTCAGAACGGCACGAACCGCGTCGATCTGCGCCTGTGGGTCGGCCGAGGAGGCGTCGACGACGTGCACAAGCAGGTCGGAGGACCCGACGACCTCCAAGGTGGCGTGGAAGGCGTCCACCAGCTGGTGGGGCAGCTTGCGCACGAACCCGACGGTGTCCGAGCACAGCACTGACTCGCCTCCGGGCAGATCGAGACGTCGAGTCCGAGGATCCAGCGTGGAGAAGAGCTTGTCCTCGACGAGCACACCCGCATCGGTGAAGACATTGAGCAGAGTGGACTTGCCGGCGTTTGTGTAGCCGACGAGCGACACGGTCCGAAGCGCTCCTCGCTTTCGCGCCTTGCGCTGGGTCCGACGCGTCGACTCGAGATCTCGAAGCTCGACCTCGAGCTTGCGGATGCGGCGCATGATCCGCCGCCGGTCGACCTCGAGCTGGGTCTCACCGGGGCCTCTTGTCCCGATCCCGCCGGCTTGCTGGGACAGCACGAGGCCCTTGCCCCTCAGACGCGGGAGCCGGTACCGGCTCAGGGCGAGCTCAACCTGCGCTCGGCCCTCCTGAGTGTGGGCATTCTGGGCGAAGATGTCGAGGATCACCGCAGTCCGGTCGATGGCGGTCCTGCCGAGGATCCTCTCGAGGTTCCTCTGCTGGGCAGGCGTGAGCTCGTCGTCGAAGACCACGGTGTCGGCGTCCACGGCCTCACTTATCCTGCGAAGCTCCTCCGCCTTGCCCCGGCCGATGTAGGTTGCCGGGTCCGCAGCCTCACGCCGCTGCACGACGCGGGCCGCTTCGTCAGCACCGGCGGTGTCGACGAGCAAGGCGAGCTCGTCGAGGCTCGCCTCGACCTCCTCGAGGGTGCGTGGCCACGCGACCATCCCGACAAGCACGATCTTCTCCCGGAACCTCCTGTCGATGAGGCTCGTCGTAACCATCCTCACGATGCGACCACGCCCGGCTCGCCGAGGTCGGTGGGCTCGATCTCGATTCGGGCGACGCGCTGGGCCGGACCGGCCAGCTCTGCCACCACAGCGAGCGGATCGTCTCCGGTAAGGGTCACTTCGAGGGTCCCTCCCGGGTTGTGAACTCGCACTCGATCAGCGGAGATCCCCGCGGAGTGCAGGGCGGCGGCCGCGGCCGCGCTCCCGGTGCCACAAGCGAGCGTCACGCCGGCACCGCGCTCCCAGACAAGGAGCGACAACTCGCCGTTGCCAGGCCCGCAGGTCGCGACCTCCACGTTCTGCCCGCCGGGACGCTGCTTCTCGAGCTTCGGGCCGACGGCTGCGATCACGACACCTTGCAGCGAGGGAGCGAGCAACACGAGATGGGGATTGCCGGCATCCACGTGCCAGGCAGGCCATGGCTGCGCCACCGAGCCAGGGAGCAAGATGTCGGCGACCGGGTTCAACGACGTGACCCGCAGGCGCCCCATCTCGACTGAGACGTCGGCACAACCGTGCCCGTGGTGGTGGCGCAGGATGGCCCGGCGCACACCGACACCGGTCTCGATGGCGACCTCTGGCCCGGGCAGGTACCCTGCCTCTACCGTGGCGAGGGCGAAACAGCGCAGGCCGTTGCCGCTCGTCTCGGCACGGCCTCCGTCCGCGTTGCGCAGCTCCATGCGAACATCGCCGCCCGAGACGGCCGACCGCAGGATGAGCAGCCCGTCGGCTCCGACACCGGTGTGACGGTCGCAAAGTGCACGCGCGAGCTCACCGAGGTGATCCGCTCCGGCGAACGGCCTCGAGCCGCCGGGCTCGGCAGGTGCGTGGCCGGCGCGCTGGCGTGCAGCCGCGTCGAGCTCTCGGCCATCGAGCGCGACCAGGAAGTCGTTCCCGAGGCCGTGGTACTTGACCAGCGTCAGCATGCTCATCAGTGTCGCACGGCCCAGGTGGTGGCGGTGTCCCCGAGACGAGCAGCGATCGCGTCGCGGAGCTGGGCGCGGACCGCGTCACAGAGATCGCTCCGATCGGCTCGAATCCAGACCACGCGCGGGTCGCGCTTGAACCAAGCTTCCTGCCGGCGGGCGAACGCGCGCAACCGGCGAACCGACTCCGCCTTTGCCTGCTCGAGCGGGACGCCCTCTTCGAGGTGCCCAAGGAGCTCCCGGTACCCGATCGCCTGACGGGCCGTGCGCGACAGCCCGGCCGGCCTGGCCTTAAGTGCCCGGACCTCGTCGAGGAGGCCCCGCGTGAGCTGGTCCTCGAACCGCTCGGCAAGCCTGTGATCGAGCTGGTCGCGACCAAGCTCGAGCCCGATGATGACCGAGCTGGTCGCCGGATAGGTGACCAGGCCCGGCCCGAACGAGGAGAAAGGTCTCCCGCTGCCGAGCGCGACCTCCAGCGCTCGGACGATCCTGCGGCGGTTGCCCGGCTCGACCCTGGCCGCCGCGACCGGGTCCAGCTCGCAGAGGCGCCCGAAGAGCTCCGCGAGGCCGCCGGGTTGCCCAGCCTGGTGCTCGAGCTCGGCCGCTATTTCGGGGAAGCGGCCGGGGATATCCAGCCCGTCAAGGACCGCACGATGGTAGAGACCGGTACCTCCGACCAGCAGCGGCAAGTGCCCACGGGCGTCGATCTCCTGAAGCACTCGTCGCGCCTCGGCTTGAAACGCGGCGACTGAGAACTCCTCCGAAGGATCGACGATATCGATGAGGTGCCAGGGCGCGGCGGCTTGATCAGCAGGCGTGGGCTTGGCAGTGCCGATGTCGAGGTGGCGATAGACGGCCATCGCGTCCACCGAGACGAGCTCGTAGCGGTCCTGGCACGACGTGGCCAGCTCGAGCGCGAGCGCCGTCTTGCCGGTGCCGGTCGGGCCCACGATCGCTACGCGTGGCGGACCGGGACTCTGGAGGTCTTTCAGTCGGGAATCTCCGCTGGTCGCTGGTCCGCCGCTCCGTGACGAGGCCGCGAGCGTTGTACGAGGCGGTCCTGCATTCGCGTCAGGCGCTGGGTTTCCTTGGAGATGGCGGCCTCCAGCGCCGTGCTCGCCAGGTGGCCGCCCGCCCGGACCCGCACGACGCGGCCGCGGGCCACGACCGAGATCTCGCAGGTCACGTGGCCGTCGTCGCGCGCTGCATGGTCGCGCGAGAAGACGATCTCGGCCCTCTGGGTCCCCTCGAGGAACCGCTCGAGGTGCTGTGCCTTCTCAACTGCGGTTTCGCGAAGCCCGACTGGGATGTCCAAGTGGCGGGTATGCACCGTGATCTCCATGGGGCAGCTCCTTTACCATCAGGGACTCGCTGAAACGGTGATGGGCACGCGCGGCTGACCTGGTCTTTGACCCCACACTCGCCTGCTGAGGGTGTCCCGTGCCTGGTGCCGGAGGCCAGCTGGCGCCGCCCCCTTCACACCTGAGCTCACAGTTGGTCCCTTCTCCCGCCGGCACCGCCAACCGGTACCGCGCAGGGCAGGACTTACATCTAAACCGCACCATGCTCAGCGACCACGAGTCGCCTTACGTGGGTCGTTTCGCCTGCGACTGGCATCGACTTGCAACCACAGACCCGCGCAGCCCATCGGGACGAGTTTACGCACCGGCGTCCAACCACCGGAGTTCAGCTCCCGGCCGTCCAGCCACCGGAGTTCAGGTCCCGGCCGTCCAGGAAGCCAGATAAGCCCGCTGCGACTCGGTGAGCTCGTCGATGACGATCCCCATCGTCTCGAGCTTCAGCTTCGCGATCTCCGCGTCGACAGCCTTGGGCACTGCGTAAACGCGGTTGGACAACTTGCCACGGTCCCGGGCCAACCACTCGGCCGCGAGCGCATGGTTGGCGAACGACAGATCCATGACCGCGGCTGGATGTCCTTCGGCTGCGCTCAGGTTGACGAGGCGACCTTCCGCCAGAACAAGGATCCGCCGAGGCGCGCCGCCGGAGGGCGTCACGGTGAACTCCTCGACCATCGGCCGCACGATCCGTCGCCTCCCCTCGGCCATCGCCTCGAGCCCCACGAGGTCGATCTCGACATCGAAGTGACCGGCGTTCGCCAGGATTGCGCCGTCGCGCATCTCGGCGAAGTGCTCGGCTCGCAAGACCTGCCTGTTGCCCGAGACGGTCACGAAGACCTCGCCCTCGCGAGCGGCCACCGCCATCGGCTCGACCCGGAACCCGTCCATGACCGCTTCCAGCGCGCGCAACGGGTCGACCTCGGTGACGGTCACGATTGCGCCCATGCCCCTCGCCCGAGCTGCGACTCCCTTGCCACAAGACCCGTAGCCGACAACGACGAACCGCCTGCCGGCAAGCAGGATGTTCGTGGCCCGGACGATGCCGTCGAGAGTCGACTGACCCGTCCCGTGCCGGTTGTCGAAGAGGCGTTTGGTGTCGGCGTCGTCGACGGCGACAACCGGGTAGCGCAGCACCCCGGCCGCCTCCATGGCCCGGAGGCGGATCACACCTGTCGTCGTGTCCTCGGTGCCGCCGATCACCTCCTCGAGCTGGTGCGGGCGGAGCTGGTGGAGACGGGAGACCAGGTCGCAGCCGTCGTCCATCGTCAGCTGCGGATGACCATCGAGCACGGCGTCGATGTGGCGGTAGTAGCGCTCGTGGTCCTCGCCCTTTACCGCGAAGGTCGCGATGGCCTCATCGTCTACGAGGGAGGCGGCCACGTCGTCCTGGGTCGAAAGAGGATTTGACGCGCAGGCGAGCACCGTCGCCCCGCCGGAGCGCAGGGTCTTCAGAAGATTCGCGGTCTCGGTTGTCACATGCAGGCAAGCTCCGACGACGAGCCCGTCGAGTGGGTGCTCACGCTCGAATCGCTCGCGGATCGACCCGAGCACGGGCATGTCCCGGCCCGCCCACGCGATCCTCTGGCGGCCCAGGCTCGCAAGACTCCGGTCCGCGATGTCTCCGCTGAAGCGTCGGCCGGTCATGTGACCCGCCCTATCCGGGCGCCTGCTGCCTCATCGCTGTGAGGAAGCGTTTCACCTCGACGAGCACCGGGACCGGTCCAGGGTCGATCCCTTCCCGGGAGGCGACATGCAACGAGACGAAGTCGCCGATGAACATCAGGTCGAAGAGCTGCGCGAGCGGTCCGGACCCGTCGGCTCGCACCCCTATCACCGACGCCACGGCTTCTCCCACGAACTGCCCCACAAGGCTGAAGCGGCGCTCGACCTGCGGGTGCTCGAAGTCACTCCGAAGGGTGACGATCGTCACCACCTGCCGGGTCACATCGCCGTTCTGCCCGAATCCACAGATCTCGTTGTGGCACCACTCCGGCTGCGTGGCGAAGAAGGCCGGGGCCTTGGCGTTCTCGTTCAGCTGGGTCTTCCACCGGCGGGCCGCGACCGCGCCGATCCCGGTGGCGCCTTGCACCAGTGGGATCGTGCGATCGAGTTGCTGCGCGATCTCGAGGGCGACGCCGCCACCGCCGACGAGGGCGTCGCGGCGCCTTCGGAGCTGCTCGACGGCTGCGCCGATCGCCGGCGTCATCCCAGCGAGCAGCCCTAAGCGTTCCAACGCGATGAGAAGAGGCGCCGTCGTGGTCGCCACTCCAGCTCGTGGTTGCGGGATTCCCTCCAGGGTCGGAAAGACCGGCGCCCCGCCCGCTGCCGCCAGCTCTGCCAGCCGCCCGCCGCCCGTCACCGCGATGAGCCTCGCTCCGCGGCTCAGGGCGGTCTCGGCCGCCTCGAGAGTCTCCTCGGTCTCTCCGGAGAACGAGACCGCGAACACCAGACTGCTCGGACCGACGAACGACGGCAGCGTATAGTCGCCGACCAGCACGATAGGAATGCGGAGCTGGTCCTTGCCGATCGCCTGGAGGATCTCGCCTGCGACGCCGCTTCCTCCCATGCCGACAACGACGACCGCTCCGAGACCTTGAGGAGACGGAAGACCCGGCACGTCCATCGCTTGAGACGCCGAGACCTCCAGCTGTTCGGGCAGCCCGGCAGTTGCCCCGAGCATGTCCAGGCTGTCGGGCGAGATCCAGCTCATGAGGAGGCGGCGCCGCCGGCGCCCTCGCCGGTGTCGAAGTTCGCTGCGATCCCCTCCGCCGCAGCCTTGGCCAACAGGCGCCGGTGCTCGTCGTCGCCGACCGTCTCGGACTCGTCGACGAGCATCACGGGGATCCCCTCGACAATGCGGTACCGCCGCTGCAGCCGCGGATTGTAGAGCGTCTCCTCGTCGGCGAAGTACAGCAGAGGCCCTTTGTCCTCAGGGCATGCGAGAAGAGCGAGCAGTTGCGGGTCTAGCGCCATGGGTGACACCTTTCGTGGTCATGACCACTCTGGTCATCCCGTCCGGCTCTCTGCAAGCTGGTGGATGAGGCCGAGCACCTCGTCGAGGTGGTTGTCGCGTTCGGGCGCGTTCTGCGCCTCCAGATTGAGCCGTAGGAGCGGTTCGGTGTTCGACGGCCGCAGGTTGAACCACCAGTCACCTAGCTCGACGGTGATCCCGTCGAGATCGTCGATCTTGGCACCCTCGGCCCGGTAGTGCTCGGCCACCTCGCCGACCAGCCCGACAGGATCGGGCACCTCGGTGTTGATCTCCCCGGAATCTGAGTAGCGCTCGAAGGGAAGCCGGAGCTCAGACAGCGCAATGCCGGCCTCGGAGAGAGCTTCGAGCACGACGAGCGCGGCGATGATCCCGGAGTCCGCGCGGTAGTTCTCCCGGAAGTAGTAGTGCCCCGAGTGCTCACCCCCGAAGATCGCTCCGGTCTCGGCCATCACCGCCTTGATGAACGAGTGGCCCACGCGGGTCCGGATCGGGACACCGCCGTGCTCGATGATGATCTCGGGCACCGAGTGCGAACAGATGAGGTTGTAGAGGATCTTGGAGCCGGGATACCGCTCGAGCATGGCGGCGCTGACGATCGCGGTCGTCAGCGATCCGGAGATCGGCTCTGCCTTCTCGTCGACGAGGAACACGCGGTCCGCGTCGCCATCGAAGGCGAGGCCGACGTCGCTTCGGCTGAGCAGTACTCGCGAGCGCAGGTCGGCAAGGTTCTCGACCTGGATCGGGTTGGCCGGATGGTTCGGGAACGAACCGTCCAGCTCCGGATAGAGCATCTCGAGCTCGAAGGGAAGACCGGCAAAGACCTCCGGGACGATGAGGCCCCCCATGCCGTTGGCCGTGTCGGCGACGATCTTCAGAGGCCTCAGGTTCTCGACCTGGACGAACGAACGCACGTGCGCCGCGAACTCCTCGAGCAGGTCGAGGTGCTCCACAGCGATGTCGTCGGCGGCGTGCGCGACACCCCCATCTGCCGGCGCGGTGGCGAAGGCTTCGGTTGCCACGCGACGGACCTCACCGAGGCCCGAGTCACGACCGATCGGACGAGCTCCGGAAAGGCAGAGCTTTATGCCGTTGTAGGCCGGCGGGTTGTGCGACGCCGTGAGCATCGCCCCTGCGAGGTCGAGCTTGCCCGACGCGAAGTAGAGGAGGTCGGTCGATGCCAGGCCGACATCGACAACACCGAGTCCGACCGAGAGTAGGCCCGCGCTGAACGCGCGACTGAGCTCGACGCCCGACTTGCGGATGTCACGCGCCACGACGACTCGCTTGTCGCTCGCGCCCTGCGCGAGGACGAAGGTGCCGAACCCGACACCCACCGCATGGACGATGCGGGCGTTGAGCTCGTCGGGAACCGTACCCCGCACGTCGTAGGCCTTGAAGATGTCACCGAAGGGCGACCCGGAAGATGCCGACAGGTCAGAAGACATGGCGGGTCGAGCCTAGTCGGGAGTCAGCGCGCAGCCACGATGGCGATGATGGTCACGGTATTGAACGCCATGTGAGCGACGATCGACGGGCCGAGACGCCCGGTGCGCCATGCAAGACAGCCCAGCACCACGCCGAAGCCAGCCAGTCCGAGAAACTGCAGCGCCTCGAAGTGGACGAGCGCGAACACCAGTGCGGTCACGACAATGGAGACAGCAGGGCCGAGTCGCGGCCCAAGCTTCTCGAAGCTGCCCAAGAGAGAGCGCAGGAGCAGGCCGCGGAAGAACAGCTCCTCGACCAGAGGGCTGCCGACACAGACAAGCACGGCCAGCACGGCGAGGCCAGGCCCGAAGGCGTGGCTTGTGAGGTTCTGGGCCGGGTGGCCAAGGCGGGTGTACAGATGGTGGACGAAAGGCAGCAGCGGCGCCTCGACGATCGGAACGAGCAAGTACTGGGACGCCACGCCGGCAACGATCCCGAGAGGGATGTCCGGCCACGGCCGCAGCGCGAGCCCGTAGTCCCGCACTACGCTCCCCTCGCCCTTTAGGCCGGCCCGGGCGTCACGGTCACCCACATTGTCCCTTGCCGCCAAGCGCGTCGCGACGACGACCGCTGCGACGAAACCGGCCCAGAGCGCGATCAGGCTCACGACATCCTCGCCGTACTGGCTCGGATGGCGGGAGTGCGGTGTCAAGGCCGCGTAGAGCGACACGGCCAAGAACGCGAGGACGAAACCCGCCACAAGTCCGAACATCGCCTCGGGCAAGCCGAATGGGTTCCCGACTGGAGCACCGCCCGTTGCCGGCGCCTTGGGCACGAACGCGGTCGTGACGGCGGGCTTGGGACGCCCGCGGCGATGTTCCACGCTGCGAGCGTCGTCGGCAGGAGCCATGCCGGTCAAGCCCGAAACTGACACCCGCAGGGAACCGTTCCGCCAACGCCGGCCCGCCATGGCCTTTCGAACCGGCCGCGCGGACTGTCCATGTGCCCGTGCCGCCTACGATGGTCGGCGTGAGTCGTCAGCCCCAGGACATGCGCCCCGGCAACGGACCGGGAAGGACCGGCCCGGGTAGCCCGACGGGTTCGGACCAGGTCTGGCGTTGGGCGATCGCCGTCATCGTGGTCGTCCTGATCGTGCTGCTCATCAGCTCGGGCATGTTCAACAAGACCACCTCGAAGGCCATCGGGTTCTCGCAGTTCCAGCACGACCTCACGACCCATCAGATCAAGACTGCCAACTTCAACAACGCCACGGGCGCCATCACCGGCACGTTCACCAACGGCACCAGCTACGCGACGACAGGACCGACAAATCCGCTCCCCGGCACGATCTACTCCGAGCTGAAGGCCGCCAACGTCAAGTACACCTTCTCGACTCCCAGCTCGAGCGCGCTCGGCGAGATACTCATCTATGCGCTCCCGTTCGCCCTGATCATCGGGTTCTTGGTCTGGATGAGCCGGCGGGCCCAGGGACAGATGTCGGGGATCATGTCGATAGGGCGGTCGCGGGCCAAGGTCTACACGGCCGAACGCCCGCGTACGACCTTCGATGACGTGGCCGGCTATCAGGGGGTCAAACAGGAAATCAGCGAAGTCGTCGACTTCCTCAAGTCTCCCGGCCGTTTCAAGGAGATCGGCGCACGTGTGCCGAAAGGCGTGCTGCTCGTGGGTCCGCCGGGCACCGGCAAGACGCTGCTGGCGCGCGCCGTGGCCGGCGAGGCCGGTGTTCCCTTCCTGTCAGTGAGCGGATCGGACTTCATGGAGATGTTCGTGGGTGTCGGTGCGAGCCGCGTGCGCGACCTTTTCCAGACCGCGCGCAAACAGGCCCCCGCGATCATCTTCGTCGACGAGATTGACTCGATCGGGCGCAAGCGCGGCGCCGGGCTCGGCGGTGGGCACGATGAGCGTGAGCAGACCTTGAACCAGATGCTGTCGGAAATGGACGGTTTCGACGTCGCCGAGGGCATCGTGATCATGGCCGCGACCAACCGGCCCGACATCCTCGACCCTGCGCTGCTCAGGCCCGGCCGCTTCGACCGCCAGATCGTCGTGCCGCTGCCCGACCTCGATGAGCGTCTGCCGATCCTGCAGGTTCACTGCAAGGACAAGCGCGTCGGTCCCGACGTGGACCTGTCGATCATCGCCCGCGGCACACCGGGAATGTCCGGCGCCGACTTGGCCAATCTCGTCAACGAGGCCGCGTTGCACGCAGTCAGGCGTGGAAGCCAGTTCATCGAGATGCGTGACTTCGACGCCGCACGAGACCGGATCCTCATGGGCCAGCCTCGCGACAGCCTCGTGCTCTCGGATCCCGAGAAAGCGCGCGTCGCCTTCCATGAGGGCGGCCACGCCGTGCTCGCGTACGTGCTGACCCACGCTGACCCTCTGCTCAAGGTGAGCATCATCCCGACCGGCCTCGCCCTAGGAGTCACCCAGCAGCTGCCAACCGAGGAGAGGCACATCTATCCCCGCGAGTACATCGAGGACGCTCTCGTCGTCCGGATGGGCGGGCGCGTGGCCGAGATGTTGATCTACGGCGACCTTTCCACCGGGGCGAGCGATGACCTCCAGCGCAACACCGAGCTGGCGCGCAAGATGGTCCGCGAGTGGGGCATGTCCGAACGCGTGGGGCCGATGGCCTGGGGAGCCCAGGGCATGGTCTTCCTCGGCGAGGACCTCATGCACACCCGCGACTACTCCGAGGACACGAGTCGGGTGGTCGACGAGGAGGTCGCCAGGATCCTGCGAGAGCAGGAGGCTCGGGCTACCAGCGTGCTGCGGGAGCACAGAGCCGGCCTGGAGGCGGTCGCACAAGCCTTGCTCGAGTTCGAGACGGTCGACGGCGCCGAGATCGCCCGGCTCATCGACACCGCCTACGGCAAGCCTGTTCACGGAGGCGCCGAAGGTGAGGAGAAGCTCGCCACCGAGCGATACGCCCCCTCCCTCACCGGGGGGGCCATGGCACCTGCGGCACCTGGTATCTCTTCGACCGGCATCCCTCCGACAGCCCTTTGAGCTCCGCGGGCCTGTCGGGGCCCCGGCGCGCTGAACAAGCCCGGCGAGCGCGTGTCAGCCTCGACGCAGGCTCAGCGCAGGACGGGAATCCCCCCGGTGGCCGTCGTCAGCCCGTGGTGGGGCGTCAGCTGCTGCTCTACAAGGATCGGAACCGTTGCCAAGACCTGGAGGGCGAATATGGGGGCATACCTCAGGACCGACCCGAGATCGACCTCCAGCTCGGAGCCGGCGCCCACTGTGACCACTTCGAGCCGGACCGGCGCGGTCGCCCCGTGGGTCAGCTCGAGCAGCGTCACCGTCGTGCCTGCGGTTCCGGGGTCCGCGAGCGTGACCACGTCGTCGATCCGCGGCACGACCGTCGCGCCTGGCAGCAGCCACTCGTCGTGGGGACCGGCAGTTCCCGGCGTCGCGTCGATCTCCTCGAGAACGCGGGCCCTGTACCTGGTCGTGAGTCGGGCAACCACGATTGGCTTCCCCCCTTGGGCGGAGATGACGACCGAGCCCGCTCCAGGGCCACTTCTGGCCGTGACCGGCGACGCGAACTCGACGATGCCCCCGGCCGGGACATCTTGGCTGAGCGCATCCACGATCCCCGCTCGACCGGGCGGAGCGACACTGACCGAGACCGATCTCGTGCCCGGGTCGTAGACCGAGAACGTGCTCGCCACTCCTTTGCGCGACTGCACGGCGGCGAAGGCCCATTGCCTGAACCCTCGATCGGGCCCCACGAGCAACGAGCTGCCGGTGACGCGCACGTAGCTGACCCGGTGCGCCGCCGCAGAACTTGATGCCGTTGCGACTGTCTCGGAGGTCATTTCGAGCGCTCCGACAACGACATCTCCGCTGACGGCGGTGGCGGTGACCGCCAAGGAGCTTCGCTGAAAGACCCACCGGCGAAGATCGAGAACCACAAGGCCCGTGGGCGGGACGGGCACCCCCTGGAAGGCGGGGGGCGAGGTCAGCATCGTGCCGGTCGAGACGCTCACGTCCACCACAGCGGGTGTGGCGTCGGGGTCGTAGAGCGAGAGCCAGACGTCCGAACCGCCATAGGTGCTACCAGTGGGCACATAGCCCTGGGGAGCGGCTGCGAGGGAGCACGGGGACGAGAGCAAGACGGGGCCGCCCATGCTCGACCCGCCGACGACCGACTCGGCAACGCCGATCCCGCCCCCGTCTGTCTCGACCGACACCGCCGCGAATCCCGGCGGACCGCTCCTGGTCAGCGGCAGAAGTGCCTGTGACTCTCCATCGACCTCGAGCCGAGCCTTCGAGATCGATGCCCCTGTCGAGGCCCCTCCCCTCGGGAGCCCCGTTCGCGACACCGCCACCTCGAGGTTGACCGCCGAGGTGCCACTGTTCACGATCGCGATGCGCGAGCTCTGCTTGCCAGCGCCGACAGGCAGAGGGCCGGGACAGCGCCAAGCGCTCGCCTTGTCCATCTGCACGACCGGGAGTGACGCTGGTCCCACGAACTGGCCGCCGGCTTGCCCGCTCGGCTGGCGCACCAAGATGTTGACCACGACGAGCAGTGCGAGCCCGATCGCGACGCCGAGGAGGGCTCGACGCCGCGGGTGGCGCGTCGCCCGGGAATCGCGCATGTGGCGGCCGCCGGCCTCGCTCATGGCAGCACGCTCGAGGCCGGCTCGGAGGCCGGTCCGGAGGCCGGTCCGGAGGCGTCTGCCGGGCCTCCGGCCGCGATCGTGCCGGACGAGGGTTCACGCCCGTCGGCGGGCCCGTCATCGGGGGCCGCGGCGGCGTCACCCGGTGCAACGGCGCTTGATCTGCTGAGGCGACGACGCCTCCTGCGGCGAGCAACGCCCTCGGCGAGCGCAACAACGGTGACAAGCACGCCCGCGGCGAGGCCGAGCTCTCTCAGCCAGGTCGGGGTCCCGCGATCCACCGTGGCGAGCGCCGCGACAGAGCTGTCCGCCGGGCCGCCAGCTACCGTCCACGCCGTGTCCTCGAAGGCGAGCACGCCGCCCTCGGTCGGAAGCTGGCGAAGATCACCCTGGGCTTGGAGCGTCTGCACGAGGCTCGGCGGAGGAGGAAGCCGGGGCGGGGCCTGGACGCCGGGCAGGGTCGGAGCAACTCCGCCAGGAAGGATCACGTAACGGATGCCCACTCTCGCCAGCTCAGCGCCGAGCCGGACGGTGAGCCCGGCCTCGGCGCGGGCCAGGGCCACCTCGACCTCCGTCCCGGCACCTGGGTCAGCGCTCGGCCACAGGCGCGTGCCGTCCGGCAAGCCGTCGGCGCTCACGGCGAACGCGAGCCCAGGGCGTATCTGCCAAGAGGGCGCCGGGACGCTGGCGGGATCACCCAGCCAGAGCACGTCGTAGCCCTTGGCCGCAGGCTTCGGCGCAGTCCAGCCGAGAAGCTGCTCATAGCCGAAAGTGGGGAGCGAGGAACGGCCGTCCACCGATGAAACCAGCGTCGGGAACAGCCCAACGACAAGGCAAAGTGCAGCTCCGGCGCTGAGATTCTGACGCCATCCGAAGCGACTTCTGGCAACGTCAAGCTCGAAAGCGGCGACACCGAGCCCGACTGCAGCCGCGAGGCAGCACGCAGCCGGAGCCAACAAGACAAGGGTCGCGCCGCCGCCCGCACCGAGCCAGCCGACCGCACCCGCATATGCCACGCCCACCGTGGCAATGGCAGCGACCCACCATCGCGCCGCCCAGTCGAGTCGTACATCGCGCGCCACCAACAGGACGAAGCCTGCACCGAGCGGGATCCCCCAGCCGAGCCAGCCCGCACCTATGGGACCTGAGGCAAGACGAAGCAGGTGCAAGACCCCACCTGTGGCCCCACGCGACCCCACCGCGCCAGACAGGATGCTCCACCTCGCACCGGGCTGGAGGAAGGTGAGAGACCAGGGAAAGCAGCATAGGAAGGCGACGGCCAGTGCCCCGGCTGTGACGCCGAGCGCACGACCGATCGCGGCCACGCGGCCCGCGACGGCCGAGCCGAGCGCGACTCCCAGTGACAGGGCTGCCACTGCCACCACCGACGGCGGTGCCAGGGCCGCCATCAGCGCGAGCAGCAGGCCGAACGGGACGACGTCGGCTACCACGCCGCGCCAGCCGCCTGCGACTTCGGGTGACGAGAACGGCCTCAGCCGCGTAGCACGACAGATACGCGACATCACAAACGGCATCCCGGCAAAGGTCACCAGGGCCTGCAGGTCAGCTGCGGCGATGCCATTCCAGACGAGCGGAAGACCGAGATAGGCAATCGTGCCCGCGAGCCGGGCGCGGCGCGAGCCGAGTGGCCGGAGGAGCCGATGCATCCCGACGGCGCCGACGAGGACGGGGCCGAGGAGGAGCAGCTTCTCCACCTGCGCGGTGCTGCCGAGCAGGACCGTTCCCGCGAGACCGACCAGAGCAAAGGCGGGAGACGCCGGCCCGGGGGCTTGCCAGCCGGCGTCCTGCCAGCCACCGAAGAAGTCACGAAACAGCGTGGATGCCGGCGGGAAGGGCAAGAGCTGACCCACGAGCGGCAAATGCCCCGTCAAGAGGTTGCGAATGCCGAACAGGACCACGACGATCAAGCCCGTCACCACCCAGCCGAGACTGTGCGGGGCCGAGGGTGTGTGCCGACCCGAGGCGACTCGCGCAGGCTTGGGGCCTTGTCCCGTCCCGAACAGGGCCTCGGCCCCCGGGGCGACCGGGCCGACCGGGTTGGCTTCGAGAGCCGAGCGCCGGTCGCCGCGGCTCAGCAGCCGCGCGACGGCGCGGTCAGGCCGTTGGCGAACAGGTGCAAGCGCCTTGCGAGCCCTCCTGAGACTCCTGCGGTGACGCCAGTTCCACCACCATGCGTCCCCGACGCGCTTGGAACGCTCACGCTCGCCCCTGAAGAGCGCGATCAACGCCTCTGCGATCGACCCGGCGGCCAGATCGAGCCCGACGAGCAGGCGACGCGAAGGGCCATAGTTCTTGAGCACTGCACGCAGCTCGTGACGCCGGCGCAGCGCGGCCGCGTCGCCGACGGTCCTGGATCCGGATCGCGCCGCCTGGACGTGGCGAACGAGGGCCGAGGGAGCGACGACGACTCGCGCTCCGGCCACTTGGGCCCGCCAGCACAGGTCCACGTCCTCGCCGAAGAGCTCTATGTCCAGATCGAAACCGCCCAGCGCCCGGAACAGGTCGGCACGCACCAGCGTGCAGCCGCCCGGCACGGCGAACACCTCCCGGACTTCGTCGTGCTGAGCCTGGTCGAGCTCTTCGCGCTCGACCCGCTCGACGGCCACACCGAAGCGGTCGACGCCGATGCCAACCTCGATCAAGCGGTCAGGCGCGTCCCACTCGACGAGCTTCGGGCCGACGATGCCTGCGTTTGAACGGTAGGCCTCCCCGACCATCAAGCGGACCGCGTCGGGAGCAGGAGCCACATCGTCGTGGCAGATCAACAGATGAGACGCTCCCTCGACCGCCAGGAGCACTTCGTTCGCGGCCGCCGAGAACCCGCTTCTCTCGCCCTGGCGAAGAATGAAGGCGCGCGGAAGCACGGCCGCGACACGTGCCGTCAGCTCCTCGTGGCTCGCGGCGTCCACCACGAGCACGTCGAGGTTCGGGTAGTCCTGAGCACCAAGCGCCTCCAGGCATTCCTCGAACCACGGACCCGGGTCACAAGCGACCACCACGGCGACGACCGGCGGGGCTTGCTCCTCCGGCATCAGGGCCACGCTACCGCGGACGGCAAGCAGGAGCCGGGCGGCCGAGCGTGACATGCGCTTGCTATAGTTAGCAATTTATACTACAGTAGTGAGCACACGGCGCCGAGGACGGCGGGGCACAGCCTTTCGCAGGGCGCTGTCGCGAACCAGGGACAACAAGAGGAGCAGGACGTGACCGACATCCGACAGTGTGTGGCATCGACGACAGGAGCGCTCGCAGACCTCGCCGAACAGGCCGCGTACGTCGCGATCGGCGTGGGCGTCCTCGAGTTCCACAAGGCCCAGGTTCGTCGCCAATCTCTCGCCGGCGCGCAAGAGAGGGTGGCCAGGCGAGTCAAGGACTTCGATGCCACCGTCGCTCAGGCGATCAATGTCGTCGACTCAACCCTCGAACCGGTGTGGCAGCGGCTTCCCGAACCCGCGCAGGCAGTCGTCCGCCAGGCGCGCCAGGCGCGCGACGAGCTCCGCACGCGGGTCTTCGGGTTCTCCGCTTGAGTCAGGCGAGACGCCCTCGCCAATAGTCGAGAGCGTCCGACAGCGTCGTGGCCAATGCGATGGTGGGGTGCCAACCCGTGGCAGCCACGAGCTTGGAGGCGTCCCCGGCCAGCACGGGGACCTCGACTGGTCGGAAGAGGTCAGGATCCTGGACAAGCCTCACCTCGTAGGACAGCAGCCCGGCCATTTGGTCCGCGAGCGAGGCGATGCTGGTCGCCTGGCCCGAGCACACGTTGTAGGCCTCGCCGGCAGCCCCGCTTGTCGCAAGGAGCCGGTAGGCCCGCACCACGTCGCGCACGTCGGTGAAGTCTCGAGAAGCGGCAAGGTTGCCAACTTGGACGGTCCCGCCCTTGTTCAGCTCTGCTTCCACCATTCGCCGCGCCAGCGCGGACACAACGAAGTCGTCGGCTTGGCCTGGGCCCACATGATTGAACGGTCTGGCTCGGATCACGCGTAGGCCTCGGCCCAGGAAAGCCTGGAGCCCGAGGAACTCGGCGGCCACCTTGCTCACGGCATAGGGCGTCACGGGGCGAAGCTCGGCGTGCTCGTCGAGCACCGCCGCGCCGGGTGCCGGGCCGTACACCTCCGCCGAGCTGACGAGCACGACAACGGGCGGAACCTCGCAGGCGGCGGCCGCCTCGAGGAGGTTCAAGGTGCCCATGGCGTTGACCCGGAAGGTCTCGGCAGGCTCGTGCCAAGACTGCCCTACGTGCGTCAGAGCTGCGAGGTGGAACACCACCTCCGGCACCGCCGCTCTCAGGTCGGAGGCGATCAGGGCGGGGTCAGTCACGTCGATCTCGGGGCCAGGGGCGACTGCCGTGTCGCCGGCATCGGAGAGGTGGCGGAGCAGCCAGTAGCCCACGAAACCGGATCCACCGGTCAAGTACGCGCGCACAGCGCTCAGCGTACTTGCCGATCGGAAGATCTCAGGAAGGGCTGGCTTTCTTCCCCGGGTGTCGCGTGCACAGCCCGCTCAGCCCCCGGCGGCGGCGAGATACGCCGCCATGTGGCCCTCGGCGCAAGCCGCCCAGGTGTAGCTGGCCGCGATGGCAATCCCGTCAGCGCGACGCCGAACCCCGCCGGGCGAAGCTCGCTCCGAGATCGCCGTCTCGATGGCCGCCGCGAGCGCGAACGGCTCACCTGGCGGGACGAGCAGGGCCCTGTCGCCGGCAAGCTCTGCCATGGACGTGCCCGAGGTCGTGACGAGGGGTGCGCCGCACGCCAGGGCCTCGAGAGCCGGGAGACCGAAACCCTCCTCGAGCGAGGGGTACACGACCGCACACGCCCTGCGGAGGAGCGCTGGAACATCGGCGTCGGGAACGTAACCGAGCCGGCGGATCCGTCCGCGTGAGCGCGCCGCCGCGGCCGACTGCATGACGGGCCCTGCCTTCCAGCCGGCTCCACCTGCCAGGACGAGCTCGAGCTCTGCCTGGTCCTGGACGAGCCGATCGAAGGCGGCAACGAGATCGGCGATGCCCTTTCGCGGCTCCAGGGTCCCTACGTGCAGCACGTACGGCCGCAACAGACCAAGGCGCTCCAGGACATCACGATCGGCACCGGGCCACGGCTCGTCAGCCGCGAAACGAGCCTGGTCCACCCCGTGGGGCACCACCATCACCGGACATCGCGGAGCGAGGACGTCCCGGAGCCGTCCCGCGGTGGTCTCGCTTACGCAGACGATGACCGCAGCGTGCCGAACCGAGTAGCGCATGGCGGCGCGGAACCAGGCCACTTTGCTCCGTTGGTGCCATTCGGCGTGGTCGAAGAAGGTCAAGTCGTGCACCGTCACGACACAGGGGACCTTGGACCGCCTGGGCATTGTGTAGTGGGGACCGTGGTGCACCTCCACCGGTGGCGCATCCAGGGCTGCGACGACAGAGCCGAGACGGGCCTGCTCGTAGGCAAGGCGCGTCGGGCGACGAGAGGGAGCGACCGCGACGACCCGCCGGCCCGGCGCGATCTGCGCCCATCTGGCGCCGTCGTCACGCCGGGCCAGGAGCGTGAGCCCGCAATCGGCGCGCCCGGCCAGGGCCCTGGCCAGCTCGAGGACATATCGGCCGGCTCCTGCCGGCCGCTCGGGCACCGCACTCACGTCCAGCGCCACCTCGAGAGCACTCTTGCCAGAGCCAGCGGTCATCGCCCGTCATGCCCCTCGGCGACGGCTCGCTCCCATAGAGCAACATGAGCACGCGCGGCCTCGACCCATCGGAGCGCCGTGGCACGCGCCAGGCCCGTTGTGGCAAGTGCCGTCCGTATCACTTCGTCGCCGGCCGCGGCCACAAGCCCCTCGGCGATCGAGGACACCTCGGTCGGGTCGACTTCGAGCGATGCACCACCGGAGCTCGGGACCGGGCTTGAGACAACCGGTGTCCCCTGCGCCATCGACTCGACGACGGGTAGCCCAAAGCCCTCGACGATCGGGACATAGGCACAGCACCGGGCTCCGCGGTAGATCGCGGCGAGCGCCCCGCCATCGACGGCGCCTGCGAAGACGACGCCGGCAGTTGACCCGAGCGCCGCAGGAGACGTCGAGGGTCCCCACCCGCTCGGTCCCACGACCACCAGGGGCCAGGCGTCGGGCAGTCTCGGCCTTGCGAGCGCGTACGCCTGCACGAGGCGCTCGAGGTTCTTCCGTGGCTCGAGCGTGCTCACGGTGAGCAGGTACGGACCGAACACCCCGAGGCGCTCGAGCAATTCCTGAGCCGCCGGGCCATCCGGCTCACCGAGGTGGTCTGCGCCTTCGTTGATGATCACGAGCCGGTTGTCGGCGATGCCCACCCTGGCGGCAAGGACGGCTCGGGCGGTTGCCTCGGATGGGACCACGACGAAGCAGGCCCGCGCGCTGGCTCGTCTCAACGCAGCTTCGTGCCACCGCCTGCCCCTTGGGGGGTAAGCCTCCGGCATCGACCTCCAGGCCACGTCATGCACGGTCGTCACCAGTGGGATGCCCGAGGAGGGCACGGGCGCCGCCAGTGACACGGAGTGAACGACGTCGGTGCCTCGCCCGACACGCTTTAGGCCCAGATCCCATGCTCGCGTCATGAGCGGACCGGGGAGCCGCGAGCTCACGACCAGATGACCGAAGCCTGTGAGCGGATCCGGCCCCGAGGGAGGGCGGCTCGCGACGATCCTGAGCAAGGGGCGCTCGTCGATCTCAAGCTCCTCGATGCCCTTCAGCAGGCCGCGGGCATAGGTGCCGATGCCGCCGGGAACGCGCCGCCGCAGCTGCTCGGCCGCCAGGGACACCGAGATCGGCGTCACGGTGCCCGCCGGTCGATTGCGGCCACGCGGTAGAGCTCCATCATCGAACCAGCCGCGGACGCCCAGGTGAACGAAGAGGCACGGACGTGCCCGGCTTCGACGAGCTTGGCGCGCAGGGCGGCGTCGTCGATGACCCTCGCCAGCGCGGCCGCCATCGCCTCGAAGTCGCCCGGCGCCACCAGCTCGGCCGCGTCGCCTACGACCTCGGGGACGGCGCCCGCGGCCGTCGCGACCACGGGCACTCCGGCCGCCATTGCTTCGAGCGGCGGGAAACCGAACCCTTCGTACAACGACGGGTACGCGAGCACCAGAGCGCCACCCAGCAACGACTGCCGCGCCTCCTCTTCCAGGTACCCCAGGCGCACGACCCGGCCGGCCACGCCGGAAGCGGCCACCGCGGCTGCGAATGCGGGCGCCCCCCATCCGTCGGGCCCGGCGACGACGAGTTCCAGATCTGCATGAGCGCGCGCAAGCTCCGCGAACGCCCTCACCAGGGTCGGCAGGTCCTTGCGCGGCTCCAGCGCGCCGAGCGCGAGAACATAGGGCGCCGAACGGGGTCGTCGACTGGTGGTCGCATCTGGCCGTGCGGGAAAGGGCCGGGCAGGGGCGTCGACACCGTGCGGCACGACCCGGATCCGCTCGGCGCCGAGACCGAGCAGCTCGGAAAGCTCGTCGCGAACAAAGCTCGAGGGCACGTGGACGAACGCGCCACGGCGAACAGCCCGGCCGACGAGCCGGGGGTAGGCCAACGAGGCGGACGCGCAGAGCTCGGGATACCGCCACGCCGTCAAGTCGTGCACCGTGACGACCCGGCCGGCGCGAGCTGCCGGGGGCACCACGAAGTTGGTCCCGTGCACCACCTCGACGGGCCCGACGAGCCACTCGACCGGCGGCAGGTCGGCCAGCGCCCACACCGCGTTGGCGAGCCGCGTCGGGGCCCGCCAGGTCCGCACGCGCACTCCGAGCGCCTCCGCGGGCGCGGCCGTGGCACTGGTGGCCCTCCGAGCCACGGCGTAGCCGCGCAGCTCCACCTCGTCATGCTCGACGAGGGCGCCCACCAGACCTGCGCAGAACCGGCCGACGCCGGTGACCTCGCCCGCAAGGGGCAGGACGTCGAGCGCCACCCGAAGCCTGGTCAACGCGACCTCGGAGCCGGTGGACCCGCGGCGGTCGGGCCGCCGGCGGGGTTTGTGTCGATCACCGGAACAGGTCTTCGCCGTAGGGACGGACCACCTCTTCGGTGACGGCACCTCTCCCCAAGACCGCGGCATCCACTCCCCTGACCACCGCGACCGGGACGCCTCGCGCCTTTCCCATCACCATCTCGGCCGCTGCGGCCACCTCGTCCACGACGCAGATCTCGGTCGCGACGAGCTCGCGGCCGAGCGCGTCGGCCGTCCCGCGAAGATCGACCACGGCGCGAATGCCCGCGCAACCGATGGCCACGTCGGTGACCCCGCGCCGCCACGCACGCCCGAAGGTGTCGGAGATCACGACGGCGACCTCGAGGCCTGTGCGCGCCCTGAGGCCATCGCGCAGCCGCCGCGCCGAGCGGTCCGGGTCCTCGGGAAGAAGGACCGCCCACCCGTCGGCGACGTTGGAGAGATCGACCCCTGAGTTCGCGCACACAAAGCCGTGCCGCGTCTCGGTCACCACCAGGTCTCCCCGGCGTCGCAGGACGCGAACAGCCTCGGACTCGGCCAGGAGACGTTTCGCGTCCGGATCCGAAGCATCGATCCGGACTGTCCGGCCCTCAGCCTTGGACACGATCTTCTGGGTCACCACGACCACGTCGCCCTCGACGAGGGCCGCATGCTCGGCGATTAGCGCCGCCAGGTCGTCTCCCGGGGTGATCTCGCCCAGGCCCTTGACACCCAGCACCAGCAGTGATCCTCCGACCGCCATTTGCGCAGTCTCTACCAGTGCGCCCGCGCAGCGCTAAGCACCGGGCGCGACCGGTGCCCCGCCCGATGGCCTCAGGTCCATGCCGGTGGTCCCGAGCACGGTGCGCGCGAGATCTGCCGCCATCTCCGGCGTCCTCATGACTGTCGGCGCGACGATGCACTTCACTCCGGCCGCCTCGACTTCGCCCGCGACCTCCGCGTCAGCCTGGTCGATCACCAGCGTGCCGACCCAGGCGCTGAGAAAGCGGGCCACGCCCGGCGCGGATGCCTGCCCGCCGAGCTCGACGAGGAGCCGGTCGGCCGGGCCCCTCAAAGCTGCACCCGCCACGATCGGCGACACGGCCACCACCGAGTCGCGGCGCGCCGTCAACACGCCCGTGACGCCAGGCACCGCGAGAATCGGTCCTATCGACACGACCGGGTTCGAAGGCGCCACGACGACGACCTCGGCGGCCTCGAGTGCAGCCAGCACGCCAGGCGCAGGCCTTGCAACCTCCGCACCCGCAAAGCGCACCGAGTCCACCACGACCGAATGTCGCAGCTTCACGAAATACTCTTGGAAGGCCACCTCCTGCGCACCCTCGAGCCGCAGCCGGGTCCGCACCGGGTCGTCGCTCATCGGGAGCAGGCGGACCCTGAGCCCCCACGC
Organism: uncultured Acidimicrobiaceae bacterium; assembly: GCA_963841155.1. Taxonomy (GTDB): domain Bacteria; phylum Actinomycetota; class Acidimicrobiia; order Acidimicrobiales; family Bog-793; genus Fen-455. Next base: position 398,825 of record CAWJBM010000005.1, read on the forward strand.
GCGTGAGATCTCAGCGGTGACCTCCGAGAGCGTCGCCCCTTCCCGCATCCGTCCGGTCCGGTAGAGGTGGGTCGCGAGATCCGCATCACCGAGGCGGAACCATGTGATGGCGCCGAAACGCTCCAAGGCCTGCATCGCGCGGAAGCTGTCACCTGTGAGCCCCCATCCGGTCGTCGGGTTTGCCACGCCGGAGAGGGTGTAAGTGATCGTGTCGAGGTCCGGGCTGATGTGCAGGCCGTGAAGCTCGATGTCATCACCGGTGTTGACGATGCCGATGATCGCGCCGGGGTCGACGACCGCCTGCATCCCGGCGAGCATCCTGGCCGCGCCGACCCCGCCGCAAAGGACCGCTATCACGAAGCGGTCCGGCGGACGTGGCTCACGACAGACGCGACCCCCTCCGCGAGATGGGTCCACGGTTTCCAGCCGAGATGCAGACCTGCCCGCCTCGGGTCCAGCGCGCTCCGCTGCACCTCACCTTCCCGAGCGGGCGCCCGCCGTGGTGCAAGGTCGCTTCCAGAGGCTCTTGCAACGATCTCGTACAGCTTGGAGACCGACGTCTCCTGACCGGTGCCGATGTTCAGCACGAGGCCGCCCCCTCGCCGCGCGGCGCGCGCGAAAGCATCCACGACATCGTCCACGTAGACATAATCACGGGTCTGGTTACCATCGCCGAAGACGACGCACGGGCGTCCCGAGACAAGGTTGCCTGCGAAGATCGCGACGACTCCGGCCTCGCCGTACGGGTCTTGCCGAGGCCCGTAGACGTTCGCGAGGGCGAGGGCGGTGAACTCGAGCCCGTGCAGCTCGCGATAGGCCACGAGGTAGTCGATGGCTGCCTTCTTCGACACGCCATAGGGCGACAGTGGCCGGTGCGGCTGATGTTCGTCGACCGGCAGGTTGGCATCCTCCGGCTCACCGTACAACGTGCCTCCGGAAGCGGCGAAGACGACTTTCGTCGTTGCCGCCGCCGCGCGAGCACCCTCGAGAACCTGGATCGTGCCGAGAACGTTCACCTCGGCGTCGAAGACCGGCCGGTCGACCGAGACACGGACGTCCGCCTGGGCGGCCAGGTGGAAGATCACCTCCGGTTGTCGGTGGCGCACGAGGTCGACGAAATCGCCCGAGCGCACGTCAAGGTTGTGAAAGCGCATCGTGCCGCCGCAGGTGCGGGCACCAGCAAGGTTGCCGAGCGATCCCGTCGACAAGTCGTCCACGACATCCACCTCGTAGCCTTCGGCGAGGAGACGGTCGACGAGATTCGACCCGATGAACCCGGCTCCTCCGGTGACCAATGCTCGCATGGGGTCCGCCTCCGGTCTCGAGCTGCTTCAGGACAACGGGTGGCGAGCGCCATCGAGCACCGACCCCGCCGGCACCTTGGCTCCGGCCCCGACAATGGTCATCCCGGTCAGGCGGGCATCTTCGCCGATGACGGCGCGCGGACCGACGATGCTGTCTTCCACGGTGGCGCCCGAGCGGACCTCGACCTCGGACATCAGCAAGGACCGACCGATGACGCCGTCCGGCCCGATCCGTGAGCCGGCCCCGACGACGCTGTCGGACACGGCTGCTCCTTCGGCGATCGACGCTCTCGGGCCGACGTAGCTGTGCGGGCCAAGCTTGCCGGCGATCTCGGCACTCGGGTCAACCCAGACCCCGGTCCGAATCTCGGGCGCGGGCGGCCGGCTGAGGCGACGGCCGGAGAGGATGTCGAACTGTGCCTGAAGGAACTGCTGCGGCGTGCCGGTGTCGAGCCAGTAGGCCTCCGACGCGAGTGCGTAGAGCGTGCCCGCCGCGACCAGCTCAGGGAACGTCTCGCGTTCGATCGACACGCGCCGGTCGTTCGCGATCCGGTCCAGGACCGAGGTCTCCAGCACGTAGATTCCTGCATTGATCAGGTTCGTAGGGGCCTCGCCTTGCGGCTTCTCGATGAAGGCGGTGACCCGCCCCTGCGCATCGGTCGGCACGACACCGAACCTGGAGGGGTCCGCGACCGGCGTCAGTGCGATCGAGGCTTGTGCGGTGCGCGAGCGGTGGAATTCGACGAGGGACGATACGTCGAGTTCAGTGAGCACGTCTCCGTTGAGGACGAGGAACGTGTCGTTGACGCCGGCCTGTTCGGCTGCGAATCGGATGGCGCCGGCCGTGTCGAGCGGCTCGGGCTCGACGACGTAGTCGAGGGCCACACCTGCGAGCCGGTCGGACGGAAAGGCCTGGACGAACGCTTCGGCCCGGGGGCCCAGCGAGAGCACAGCCCGGTCGATGCCATGACCGGCCAGCCATTCGAGCACGTGCACGATCATCGGTCGCCCGACCAGGGGGAGCATCTGCTTGGGGATCTCCCAGGTGAGCGGCCGGAGCCGGGTTCCCTCGCCGCCGACGAGAACGACGGCGTCCATCAGCCAGTGGTGGTCGTCGTGCCTGCCGGCTTGGTGGTCGTGGTGCCTACCGGCTTGGTGGTCGTGGTGGAAGCGACGGTGGTGGTCGTGGTCTGAGACTTGAGGAACGCCGCGACCTGCTTCTGTGCCAGCGGCCGGGCGACCGAGGCCCCCTTCGGGAGGAAAGCCAGCATGAACATCTCGCCGTTGGCGTACCCGATGTCGGTGCTCGCAACCACCGACGACGTCGGCGCACTCGGCGAGATCCAGAGGAGCAGCTGGACGAGGCCCGGCTTCGATTGGCACTTGCGGCCGTTGTCGTAGGTGCCTGCGAGCTTGCCGAGCGAGCCCGGAAGCGTCATCGATGTGCCCGTCACTGTCACGCCCTCGGCAGTGAGGAATTTGGCGAGCGTGGCCTTCGTGCCTTCGAACTGGGACGCGTCCTTGCCCGCTCTCGCGGGCTTGATGTCGACTACGCCGTTGCCGGAGGTGATGATGCCCGAGCTCTGGTTGGCGCTGGGCGGCAAGTTGCCAACCCGGCCGCAGACATCGACCGAGAGGGCCACTTGCCAGTGGTCGGTCAACAGAGGAGCCGTCGTGTTGGCGAGGGTGGTGGAAGTCGTGGTCGACGGGTTCGCGGCCGCTTGCTGACGCTCGTGGCGACTGAACACGATCAGCCCGAGACCGACGACGCAGACCACCACCACGATCGAGTACCACCCCAAGGGCGTACGCGCCCTATAGCTGCGGCTGCCGCCGATGGACGCGGCATGCGCGACCCTGCGGCCAATGGAGTTCCTGGGCACGGGCCATGACTCTAGCCCCGGCTGGCTCCTGCATCCTCCCGCCCTGGTCCCTCCGGGGGCCTGCCGCCGCGGAGGCTACCCCGGTCGAGCGCGGCCGTTGAGCGTGACCGGCTCGCGCGAAGCGTGCTGACGAAGCGCTCGGACCACGCGAGCACGAGCCGCACGCCGAGCGCGATCGCCACGAGCGGCAGCAGGAGCCTCCGCCGTCCCGATGTCGAGCGACCTGCGAATCGCATGATGGACCGGTGGTGCGCCGCGATCATCCTGTAGGGCTTCAGCGACGTCGAGCGACCCTGCTCATGTACGACCCGGGCCGAGGGCTCGTAGAGAACCTCCCAGCCGGCGCGGTGCAGCCGCCAGCAGAGGTCCACGTCCTCGACGTACATGAAGTAGGCCTCGTCGAAGCCGCCGACCGCCTCGAAGGCTTGGCGTCGTACGAGAAAGCCGGCACCCGACACCCAGTCGGCGTTGCGCGCCCGGTGCTGGTCGTCGCCGAGCAGCCTGTATCGGCGCGTCCACGGGTTGTCGTGCCAGAACAGGCCGACAAAGCCGTGCCCGAGCGCGTCGCCGAGGTCCGGGAACGCCCGGCCCGAGGAGTAGACCGAGCCGTCCGCCTCCAAGAGCATCGGTCCCGCCACGGCTGCATCGGGGCGCGCGTCGAGCGCTTCGGTGAGACGCTCGATGGCATCCGGCTCGGTGACGAGGTCGGGATTGCAGATGAAGAGGAGCTCGCGCTGACTCGACTGGGCGCCGATGTTCGCCCCGGCGCCGTATCCCCCGTTGCGCGGCGAGCGTATCAGGCGGCTTTGGACCTCGGGGGTTTGCGCCAGGGCAATCGAGCCATCGGTCGAGCCGTTGTCCACCACGACGACATCGGTGAGCCCGCTACGGCGCAGGCTCGCCAGACAACGGGCCAGCACCTCGCCTGCGTTGTAGTTGACGACAACTGCGCCGACCCTTCGGGAGATGTCGGACGCCGGCAACTCAGGCCGTCAGCTCGGCGACGAGTCCCGTGATCGCCTGCTCCCAACTCGGGAGCAGGTCCCAGCCCGCCAGCCGTAGAGCGGCGTTGTCGAGCACGGAGTTGGCGGGTCGGGGAGCAGGACGCGGTGGGCGCAGCTCGCCGGTCGAGATCGGCTCGACCCGTCCCGGATCCAGGCCCGCAGCGCGCACGACCAGGCGGGCGAACTCGTACCAGGTAGTTGAACCCTGGTTGGTCACGTGGAAGACACCGGCATGCCTTCCGAGCGAGAGCTCGACCACCCTGCGGGCAAGGTCTGCCGCCGACGTCGGGCTCCCCCGCTGGTCGTCCACGAAACGGAGGGCTTCTCCCTGTGCGGCCAGGCGCAGCACGGTCTTGACCATGTTGGCCCCCGTCGTGCTGCTCAGCCATGCCGTGCGAACGATTGTGTGGCCCGGGTCGAGCTCACGCTCGCCGCCGAGCTTGGAGCGCCCGTACACCGACAACGGGTTCGGATCGTCCCACTCGATGTAGGGCCGGGACAGGGTGCCGTCGAAGACATAATCGGTCGACAGGTAGCAAACGTGCGCCCCGACCAGGCGTGCGGCCTCGGCGACGTAGCGGGTGCCGAGGGAGTTCACCTGATACCGCGATCGGGATCGGACTCGCAGGCGTCGACCGCCGTCCAGGCCGCCGCGTGGATGACGATGTCCGGCTGGACGGTTCCTATGGCGGCGAGCATCGCATCGCGATCGGTCAGGTCGAGCACACTTTCCTCGGGGGCGACGATGTCCAGCAAGGAACCGCGGCGGCGTTGCGCCGCCCGGCGTTGCAACTCGGCGACGACCTCGGTCCCGACCTGGCCGGTCACGCCGGTCACGAACACACGCACGACGACCGGCCTCAGGCTCGCCGGGCTGGCGCCGGCACGCTCGCCCAACCGGCCTCGACGACCGGCGAACGTCCGATCAGCGGCTCCCACCACGCGCGGTTGTCGCGGTACCAGTCGACGGTCGCTTCGAGGCCAAACTCGAAGCGCACGGTCGGCTCCCAGCCGAGCGCGGTACGGAGCTTGGTCGAATCGAGCAGGTAGCGCCGGTCGTGCCCAGGGCGGTCGGGGACGATTGTCTTGAGCGACTCGGGCCGGCCCGTCGCTTTGAGGACACCGTCGGCGATCTGCTCGATGCTCGCCTCTTGGCCGGAGCCGACGTTGTAGGTCTCGCCGACCGTGCCGTCGGTGAGGACGAGCTCGATGGCGCGACAGTGGTCCTCGACGTGCAGCCACTCACGCCGGTTCTTCGTCGAGGCGTACAACGGGAGCGTCTCGCCCTCGAGGGCCCGCGTGGCAAACAGCGGGATGACCTTCTCAGGGAATTGGTACGGACCGTAGTTGTTGCAGCAGTTCGTGATCGTCGCCGGGAGGCCGAAGGTTTCGATGTACGACCGGACCACGTGGTCAGCGCCTGCCTTCGAGGCGTTGTAGGGGGTACGCGGCCGGTACGGGGAGTCCTCGTTGAACGACTCGTCGCTGTCGAGCGCCAGGTCCCCGTAGACCTCGCAGGTCGAGATGTGGTGGAACCTCGCAACGCCGGCTCGGCGAGCGGCTTCACACAGCGATTGGGTCCCGAGCACGTTCGTCCTGAAGAAACGGGCCGGGTCCAAGACGGCCAGGCTGTTGTGCGACTCGGCCGCGAAGTGCACGACCGTGTCGATCGCGTACTGGACGAGCGTGGCCTCGACCAAGGGCTGGTCGCAGATGTCGCCGTGGACGAAGATCATCCGGCCTGTGCTCTCGAGCTCGGCGAGGCTGCGACGGTCCCCGGCGTAGGTCAATGCGTCGAGAACGACGAGCTGGTCCTCTGGCCGACGCGCAGCCCAGAACCGCACGAAATTGGAACCGATGAAGCCCGCGCCGCCTGTGATGAGCAATTTCATGACCGGTCCAGGCTAATCGCCCACAGCCGGGGCCGGAATCACCCGGAGCCGGCGCAGCGCGCTGCCCACTTGGCCACGGCTCAGCGGACGTGGACGACGTCACCCGCGGAGACGGTCCGGATGCAGGCACCGGTGGAGACGAGAAGGCACCCGGCATCGTCGAGGTCAAGCGCCCTTCCTGTGAGGGTCTCGTCCACCAGCTCGACGCGGACCTCGCGCCCGATCGTCGCGCAAGCCTGGCGGTACCGAGATGCGAGACAGCGGCGTCCCTCGCGACTGGCGAGCATGGCACTCCAGGTGCCGACCCCTGCGAGCAGCCGACCGGTGAGCTCGCTCCGGTCGACCTGACGTCCAGCAATGCGGTTCAGCGAGGTGGCACGAGCGGCCATGGAGACCAAGCCGGGATCATTCGAGTCCGCCGGCGGCCAGCCCGGGGGCCAGTTCACGTTGACCCCGATGCCGACGACGACCCAGTCGGACTTCCGAGCGACCCGCCCGCCCGGGCCGTCTTCAGTGCCGGGCGGCAAGATCTCCGACAGGATGCCCGCGACCTTTCGTTCGTTCTCGGCGCGCCCGGCATGAGACTCGGCCTCGCCCCCGGAGCCGCCGGTGACCGTGATCAGGTCATTCGGCCACTTCAGTGACAGCTCGACTCCGGCGGTCGCCCGGCAGGCCTGGACTGCGGCGAGCGCCACGGCCCAGGCGGCGAGATGAAGCTGCTCGGGACCCAAGTCCGCTTTGAGCAGGATCGAGCACAGCACCGCAGTGCCCGGCGGCGCTTCCCAGCTCCTGCCGAGCCGCCCTCGGCCCTCACTTTGGTGCTCGGCCACGACCGCATAGCCCTCGGGGACCTCGGAACCACCCGGCAGCCCGGCGTTCGCAAGCTCGAGCAGGTAGCGGTTCGTCGAATCGACGACCTGCAGGCGCTCCGGCACGGCGAAGGGAACCGGGCCCTCGTTGGTGGCGTCCCGCGTCACGACGGGTCGCCGTGGTGGCGCTCGCGGGTAGCCTGCTCGACTGAGCACTCCCGTACGCGTGGTCCGTCGGCTCGCGGCGCCTGCTCCATTGGGAGGCGAGGCTAGGTCGAGGAAGGAGGGCCGTGTTCGACAAGGTGCTCGTGGCCAACCGCGGCGAGATCGCCGTGCGGGTCGTGCGGACCTGCCGCGAGCTCGGGATCGCGACGGTCGCTGTCTATTCCGAGCTGGACCGCGACGCGCTTCATGTCCGTCTCGCCGACGAGGCATACGCCTTGGGTGGCCAGAGCGCGACCGAGAGCTACCTCGCGACCGAGGCCATCTTGGAGGCCCTGGCGCGCAGCGGTGCCGACGCGGTGCATCCGGGGTACGGGTTCCTCGCCGAGAACGCGGCGTTCGCTCGAGCGGTCGCCGCCGCCGGGGCGACCTTCATAGGACCGCCGCCCGGTGCGATCGAGACCATGGGCGACAAGATCAGTGCTCGGCTCGCTGCCGAGCGCGCAGGCGTCGCCAGCGTTCCCGGCCGAAGTGAGCCGATTGCGAGCCCCGCCGAGGTCATCGCCTTCGGCGACTCCTACGGCTGGCCGGTGGCGATCAAGGCGGCGTTCGGCGGTGGCGGTCGCGGAATCAGGATCGTGGCCAGCGCCACCGATGTTGCATCCGCCCTGGAATCTGCCCAGCGTGAGGCTGAGTCCTCCTTCGGGCGCGGCGAGGTCTATGTCGAGCACTATCTCAGCTGGCCCCGTCACATCGAGATGCAGGTGTTCGCCGACCGCTACGGGAACGCGGTGTGGCTGGGCGAGCGGGACTGTTCCTGCCAGCGCCGTCATCAAAAGCTCCTCGAAGAGAGTCCTGCGGCACAGTTCCCCGACGAGCTGCGCCGGGCCATGGGCACTGCCTCGGTGCGGATCTGCCGGGCGTGCAAGTACGAAGGCGCCGGGACGGTCGAGTTCCTGTACGAGGATGGGAGCTTCTACTTCCTGGAGATGAACACCCGGCTGCAGGTGGAGCACCCCGTCACCGAGTTGCTGACCGGGCTCGACCTTGTCGAGTGGCAACTGCGTGTCGCGGCAGGCGAGCCGCTCCCGTTGTCGCAAGGCGCAATCGCCTCACTGAGCCGGGGGCACGCCATCGAGGCGCGGATCAACGCCGAGGATCCGGCAGCCGGCAAGTTCCTCCCCAGCCCCGGCACCATCACCAGGCTCCGCCTTCCCCAGGGTTTCGGTGTGCGGTCGGACTCCGGCTTCGAGCCCGGCGACACGGTCAGCCAGTTCTACGACAACCTGGTCGCGAAGATCATCGTCTGGGGCGAGGACCGCGACGCTGCCCGCGCCAGGTTGCTGCGGGCGCTGTCGGAGACCGAGGTCGAGGGCATTGCGACGACCATCCCGGCGATTCAGGCGATCCTCGCACACGCCGAGTTCATCGAGGCTCGCCACTCGACTCGTTGGCTGGAGGAGCGCCTCGATCTGTCGGCTGTCGCCGCGTCCCAGCCGGCGAACGGACCGCCGCGGGGCACCGAGAACATGGTGATACGGGAGGTCGACGCCGAAGTCGACGGGCGCCGTTTCAGGGTGAGGCTTTGGGTCCCCGATACCGCCGCCGCCCGGCCGGCGCTGCCGGGCAGGCGAACGCCCGCCATTTCCCGACCGCGTGCGACCACCGGACCGGTGCTCGCCGCCGACGGGAAGGTCACGGTTCCCATGCAGGGGACGATCATCAAGGTGCTCGTGACCGAGGGCGATCTCGTCGAAGCCGACCAGACCCTGTGTGTACTGGAGGCCATGAAGATGGAGAACCCGATCAGCGCGGACCGGGCGGGAACGGTGAAGGAACTGCACGTCTCGGTCGGTGACTCGCTCGGCGCGGGCGACGTCGTGGCGGTCATCGGGTGAGCGGCGTGGAGGCCGCGGCCGCCAAGCAACGAGCAAGGATGACCATCGCGGGCGCCCGTGACCGACTCATCGCGCTGTCGCGGACGATCCATGGCCACCCGGAAATCGGCTTCGAGGAGGAACGGGCGTCAACCTGGTGCGCCGAGGCTCTCACCGATGGCGGCTACACCGTCGAGCGAGGGATCTGCGGGTTGCCGACCGCGTTCGCCGCCAGTGCCGGGACCGGACCGCTCACGGTGGCGATCTGCGCCGAGTACGACGCCCTTCCCGGGATCGGCCATGCCTGCGGCCACAACGTGATCGCGTCCTGTGCCGTTGGCGCCGCACTCGGATTGGCGCCGCTCGCGGACGACCTGGGCATCACTGTTCGCGTGCTCGGCACGCCTGCTGAAGAAGGCGGCGGCGGCAAGGTCCTCATGATGCAGCGCGGTGGGTTCGACGGCGTCAACGCCGCGCTCATGGTGCACCCGGCGCCGAGCGAGCTCGATCGGATGCCGTGTCTCGCCGTGAGCCATTTCGACGTCCGCTACACCGGCAAGGAAGCGCACGCTTCGGCGTTCCCCGAGCGGGGCGTCAATGCCGCAGATGCGATCACGGTCGCCCAGGTCGCGATCGGGCTGCTCCGTCAGCACTCGGGCCGCGACGATCAGGTCCACGGGATCGTCACCTGCGGCGGTGCGGCCCCGAATATCGTGCCCGCACTGGCTGTGGCGAAATTCTACGTACGTGCGGAGACTCTCGAAGCCCTCTTGGTCTGGGAGCCGCGAGTCATGAGATGTTTCGAGGCGGGCGCGCTGGCGACAGGCGCCGTCCTCGAAGTGGTGCCCCAGGCACCCCGGTACTCGGAGTTCCTCACCGACGAGCCGATGGCGGCGCTCTACCGCAGCAACGCCGAGGCAATTGGCCGCGTCTTTGAGGCCGGGGCGCAAGCGGCCATGAGGGCGTCGACCGACATGGGCAACGTGTCGCTCGCGATCCCTGCGATCCACCCGCTTCTCGCCATCGACTCACTCCCGGCGGTCAACCATCAGGCGGAATTCGCAGCGGCTGCCGCAAGCCCGGCGGCCGATCGTGCCGTGCTCGACGGCGCCGTGGCCATGGCGTGGACGACGATCGACCTTGCGAGCGACGAGGTCGTGCGCCGGCGCCTGAGCGCGACGGCGTACCGGCACGCTTGAGCCTTCGGTCCCCGACATCGCCTCAACGGCTCGGCCGGTACTCCCCGAATACGTCGCGCAGCGCATCCGACACCTCTCCCAACGTCGCGCGGCGCTTCAATGCCTCGCGCATGGGGACAAGGAGGTTCTGTGTGCCGTGGGCCGCCGCCCGTACATCGTCGATCGCCGCGTCGACGCCGGCCTGGTCCCGCGATGCCCGAAGCGCGCGCAGGCGCTCGACCTGGTCGTGCTGCAGGGACGGGTCCAGGGGGAAGACCTCCGGCTCACCTGTGTCCTCATCGACGAACCGGTTGAGGCCCACAACGATCTCGGCTCCTGACTCGACGGCCTTGGCGTACTCATAGGCTGCCTGCTCGATCTCGTCCTGCATGAAGCCGGCTTCGATCGCAGCCACCGCGCCACCGAGGGCGTCGATGCGCGCGATGTAGGCGAGCGCAGCGCGTTCCACTTCGTTGGTCATCGTTTCGACGAAATAAGAGCCAGCCAGCGGGTCGACGGTGTCGGTCACGCCCGATTCGAACGCGATCACCTGCTGGGTTCGAAGCGCGAGCTTGGCCGCGTGCTCGGTCGGGAGCCCGATTGCCTCGTCGAAGCCGTTGGTGTGGAGGCTCTGGGTTCCCCCGAGGACCGCGGCGAGAGCCTGTAGCGCCACTCGAACGATGTTGTCGTCGCTCTGCTGGGCCGTCAGCGTCGAACCTCCGGTCTGGGTGTGGAAGCGGAGGCGTTTCGATCTCTCGTCTGTAGCGCCGAAGCGCTCCGTCATCGTCCGGGCCCAGATCCTGCGCGCAGCCCTGTACTTCGCGACCTCTTGGAACAGGTCGTTGTGGGCATTGAAGAAGAACGAGAGCCGCGGCGCGAAGGCATCGACGTCAAGGCCCGCATCGAGCGCGGCCTGCACGTAGGCGATCCCATTCGCGAGCGTGAACGCCAGCTCTTGAACCGCCGTCGAGCCAGCTTCACGGATGTGATAGCCCGAGATCGAGATCGTGTTCCAGCCCGGGATCTTCTCGGCGCAGTAGGCGAAGGTGTCGGTCACCAGGCGCATGGAGGGCCGGGGCGGGTAGATGTAGGTGCCGCGGGCGACGTATTCCTTGAGGATGTCGTTTTGGATCGTGCCACTGATGGACGACGCAGCGACACCCTGCTCGTCGGCGACAAGCTCGTAGAGCAGCAGCAGGACCGCCGCCGTGGCGTTGATCGTCATCGAGGTGGACACGCTGTCGAGGGGAAGCCCGGCAAGCAGGCTGCGCATGTCGTCGATCGAGTCGATGGCCACACCGACCTTGCCGACCTCGCCCTCTGCAAGCGGGTGGTCGGAGTCGTATCCCATCTGGGTGGGCAGGTCGAAGGCGCACGACAGCCCGGTCTGGCCGGCCTCGAGCAGGAACTTGAAACGTTCGTTGGTCTCCTCGGCCGTCCCGAACCCGGCGTACTGGCGCATCGTCCAGAGCCGGCCTCGGTACATGTCGCGCTGAACTCCCCGCGTGTAGGGGTAGACGCCGGGCTCGCCGAGCTCGAGCACCGGATCGAAGCCCTCCAGGTCCTCCGCGACGTAGCGGCTTCGGATCTCGATGCCGGAGTCGGTCCGGCGCACATCTTCACCGGTCGCCATCGACAAAGCGTAAGTTTGTGCCGCCGAGGTTGTCACCTCGGGTCTTTGGCCGTGCGGTGCGCGCCGGCTCAGCCGGTGACTGCGAGAAGCGGCGGCTTTGTCGGGTGCGGCATGCAGAGCTCGTCGTACTCGGCGACGACGATCTCGCCGGCGTGCTCCCCGCAGGCTGGGCAGTCAGGGTCCCTCCGGATCCTGAAGGTCCGGAACGACTGCTCGAGGGCGTCGTAGGCGAGGAGGCGGCCGACGAGCGGCTCCCCGATCTTGAGCAGGAGCTTGATCGCCTCGACCGCCTGAATGGACCCGATGATCCCGGGCAGCACTCCGAGCACGCCGGCTTCAGCGCACGAAGGCGCCAGCTCCGCGGGTGGAGGTTCGGGCACGAGGCACCTGTAGCAGGGGCCCTCATACGGGAGGAAGACCGTCGCTTGCCCCTCGAAACGGAAGATCGACCCGTGCACGACCGGGACCCTCTTCACAAGCGATGCGTCGTTGACGAGATAGCGGGTCGGGAAGTTGTCCGTCCCGTCCACGATCAGGTCGTAGGAGTTGATGATCTCGAGCACGTTGCCGGCACCGAGACGCACGTCGTAGGTGACCACGTCCACGTCAGGGTTCATGGCTGTGAGCGTCTTCTTCGCGGAGTCAACCTTGCGCTCGCCGATGCGGTCGAGATTGTGCAGGACCTGGCGCTGCAGGTTCGACGAGTCGACGACGTCCATGTCGACGATCCCGATCGTCCCCACCCCCGCCGCAGCCAGATAGAGCGCGGCGGGCGAGCCGAGGCCGCCGGCGCCGAGCAGGAGCACCTTCGACTCGAGGAGACGCTGTTGTCCGGCCTCTCCGATCTCCGAGAGCAGCAGATGCCGCTGGTAGCGGTTGCGCTGATCGCTGTCGAGTGTCCTGGGGGTGACCCAGGCCCGCCCCTCGTCCTTCCACCTGTTGAACCCTCCGGTCATCGAGGCCACCTCGGAGTAGCCGAGGTTTCCGAGTGCCTGTGCGGCCAGAGCTGAGCGAGTGCCGCCGGCGCAGTAGACGACGATCTTGCGGTCCTTGTCAGGGACACGGCCCTCCACCTGAAGCTCGAGCAGGCCTCGCGGCAGGTGGAGCGCACCGGGCACTGCGCCCTGGGCGTATTCGTCGGCCTCACGGACATCGAGGAAGAGCGCCTCGTCAAACAGGGCGTCGGCGTCGGCAGGCTCGATCTCGGCGATGTCCTGTTTCGCCTGGTCCAACATGTCCCTGAAACTCGGCACCTTCCCCGCCTCCTCCACGGCGCCCCACCTCTGCCACGGCGCTCCCTGAGGCGTCAAACGCTACCAGTGCGATCAACATTCCGAAGCGACGCCGCGTCCCTCGGTTCTGCTCCAGATGAGGCCGCAACCTCGCGTTCGAGGCTCCAGGTCCGTTAGCGTCCGCGTCGTGGAACTGGGTGAGGTCGTCCGACGGCGAAGGATGACGCGGCGCTACTCGAGCGAGCCAGTGCCGGCCGACGTCCTGGACCGGGTGCTGGGCGTCGCTGTCCGCGGGCCGTCCGCGGGCTTCAGCCAAGGGGTCGACCTGCTCGTGCTCGAAGGTCCTGCACAGACCAGGCAGTTCTTCGAGGTGACCAGCGACCCGGAGTTCCTCGCCGGGGAGCGGGCGCTGCACGGGCTTCTCCCGGCGCCGGTGATCGTCCTGCCGATCGGCGATCCGAGGGCCTATGTCGCGCGCTACGCCGAGGCGGACAAGGCCCGCTCGAGCCTCGCCGGCCTTGCAGCTGAGCACTGGCCGGTGCCGTACTGGCTCGTGGATGCCTCGTTCACGGTCATGCTGCTGCTCCTCGCCGCCACCGACGAAGGGCTCGGCGCGCTCTTCTTCCGGTTGCACCGGGACCCTGGCCCGTTGCTCAGCGCGCTCGGCGTGCCCGAAGGCAAACAGGTCATAGGTGCGGTCGCACTCGGCTACGAGACGTCCCCCGTCCCGCCGGAGGCCACCAGACCACCCGGGTCGCCGGTGCGTCGCGTCCGGCGACCGGTGGGCGAGGTCGTCCACAGGGGGCGTTGGTAGCTTCGACCGGGTCTTTCGCGCGGGTCTCGAGCCGGCCGTGTCACCTCGCACTCCACGGGCGGCGCGTGCCCGGGCCGGCAACCCGCCGGCGTGTCCGGGTGGTCCGTTCAGGGGCGTCCGGCGCTGACCAGGCCGGCGAAGTAGATCCTGACGAGGGCGACGTTCGTCCCGGGCTCGGCCGCCTGGATCACTGTCTCGGCTCCGAAGGGACCCGAGCCGAGGTACATCACGACGTGGGAGATGGGGTTCACGCCGTCATCGGCAAAGTGGTAGAAGAGAAGGTCGCCAGGCTCCAGGCGGCCCAGCGACACCGGGCGGGACTCCTCCCACTGCAGCGTCGCCGAGTGGGCGAGCGGGTAACCAGCCGCCGCCCACGCGAGCATCGTCAGCCCCGAGCAGTCGACTCCCGCACTGTCCGCACCCCCCCACACGTATGCAACGCCGAGGAACTTCCGCGCCGCCATCGCGGCCTTGAGACCCTGGGCCCCCGTGGCGACACGCGACACGTCGGTGCCGGCAAGGTCCGGCCCGATCAAGGGGCTGCCCCCTGGCAACGGGGAGAAGAGCCGGGCGAACTCCTTGGGCCCGACCAGGCCCAGAAGCCGTCGGCTGATCGAGGAGTAATTGCTCGCCGCCTTGCGCATGAGGGCCCCCGCTCGGGCGCGCACCTGAGCCTCAGCGGCCAGGGTCCGGGCAATCTGGCGGGAGTTCTCGAGGGCGGCGGAGCGCGAGGCACGCGCGGCGCCGGCCGCCGTCCGGTAACGCCCGAGGGCCTGGTACAGCTGGCTAAGTGCGACGCCCGAATAGACCTCGGCCATCTCGGCGTAGGATGCATTCTCCGAGACCAGCCCCGAGCCGACCCCGGTGAGCCCGCCCGTGACGTAGGCAAGAGCCGCAGCCTGGCGGAGACGGGCGCTGGCCACATACAGGTGGCGGCCGGTGGTACCGACCCGGCGGTCGAGCCTGCCCACCTCCTGCCGGGCACTGGCCAACTTGAGTTTCTCGATGTCGTAGAGCTCGGACAACGATGCCGCTTTCTGGTCGTCCGCGGTGACGAGGGCTGCCGCCCTCAGCAGGCGGTGCAACAGTGGCTCGAACTTGGGTGCGACGGCCGGAAGTGTGGACGTCGTCGTCGACGGGGGCCTGTTCGCGCTCGTCCGGGCCGTGGCCGTCTTGCCTGCTCCGCCACTGCTCGGCCGAGCTGCCAGTGCGACCGAGGGAAAGCTCAAGGTCACGATCGCCGCGGCGACGCCCACCACCAAGCACCTGGCACGCGACATGTCTGACACCTTAGCGCGGTTGACTTGACCACTCAGAGTGGTCACCCGGGTGAAGCCTTGTTCGGGCAGGCGCGCCGTCACGCTCGGCCCGGCCCCGATGGCTTCGCTGGCCTCGGGCGGCACCGGTCGGCCGAGCCGGTCAACCGGCGACCACGGCAAAACGAGGCGTCACTCCCAAGAACCGCTCGAGCACCGACGGCAGTGCCGCCCGAGTCGCCCACTCCACGTCGCGAAGCCGCTCGACTCGAGCGGGACCCCAGCTCGTCGAGTCAACGAGCCCCACTAGAAGCTCCGGGCTCGTGCCCGAGCCAAACGGCAGCTCCGAACGCAGGCCGGCGTCGTACTCGGCGTGGTGTCCTGGCGGCTCGTTCCGCAACCGACCGAGAAGGGCCCGGGCGCGAGCACGGAGCTGCTCCTCAGGACCGGCATTCGACCCCCAGGTGCTTTCCAGGAGCACGAGCGTCCCCGTCGGCGCCGCCCGGTGCCATGCCTCGAGCGCAGTCTTGGGCTCCGGCAAGGTCCAGACGAGGTGCCGCTCCACGACTGCCTCGTAACCGTCGCGAGGCGGTTCGGCCGCATTGCCCTCGACGATCTCGATGTCGAGAGAGCGACGCTGCGCCTTCGCCCTCAACTGCGCAAGCATGCCCGGCGCCAGGTCCAACGCCGTGACACGGTAACCCTCACGGGCCAGCAACAGGCTCAGGAAGCCGGTCCCAGCCCCCGCGTCGAGCACGCGCGCCGGCGGGGCAGGCAGCAGTCTGCGCAAAGTCGCCGCCCAGACCGCCAGTTCCACCGGTGTCTGCGGATCGTGCCCGGGCGATTGGTCGTAGGTTGCCGCGTCCAGGTCCCAGTAGTCGCGCACCTGCCGCTCGAGATCACCGCCTTGGGACATCTCCCGGCCTCCCTTCACACAAGTCTCACGCCCAGCAGCCCGGCCAGGCCTGCGACTACAACCTATTCAGGTCAAGCGGTCCGCGATGGGGAGCGCTGCGCCCTCGTCGCCGACTTCGGCGCGAGATCAGGCCGGCTCACGGCGCCGGCGCGAGCTCGTCGATGAGCTCCCACAGCATCGCCACGTGACGTTCCGTCGTCCAGGTCCCGCCGATGCAGCACCGGATCACGTAGTGGCCGGCGAGCCTCGTGTGGCTCAGGAAGACTCGGCCGGTGGCATTGAGCTCGGCGAGCAACCGCTCGGACACGTCGTCACCTCCGACGTGCCTGAAACAGGTCAGGTTCAACGCCGGCGGGGCACAGAGCTCGAAACGAGGGTCCGCGACCACCAGTCCTTCGAGATGTCTCGACAGCCGCACATGCTCGCGCACGTGTCGGCGCAGCCCCTCTGCTCCGTAGCAGCGAAGCACGAACCACAACTTGAGAGCCCTGAAGCGCCGACCCAACGGCACCTGCCAGTCCCGGTAGTCGAGGACCAAGCCCGACTCGCTGGCATCGTTACGGAGATACTCCGGGGTGATCGAGAGGGCATCGATGAGGCTGGCCCGATCGGCGAGGTAGAGGCAGTCGCAGTCGAAGTTGGTCAGCAGCCACTTGTGCGGGTTGAACGCATAGCTGTCGGCGAGCTCGAGCCCGTCGTGCTGGGATCGCAGCTCCGGACAGATCGCCGCTGATCCTGCCATCGCGGCGTCGACGTGGAGCCAAGCCTGCTCGGCGCGGCAGAGCTCGCCGATCGCCCGGACCGGGTCGAAAGCCATCGAGGAGGTCGTGCCGGCGGTGGCGACCACGCAGCAGGGAACGAGCCCGGCCTCGCGGTCGACCTGGACGGCTGACTCGAGCGCGGCCAGGTCCATCCCGAATGCCTCGTCCACGGCAATCAGGTGCACGCGCGCGGGAGAGAAACCGGCGACCCGGGCCCCCTTCTGCACAGATGAGTGCGCCTCGGCCGAGGTGTACACGCAAAGGTCGGTGAGGACCGCGCCGGCGTTGATCGCCCGCTCCCGGGCAGCGAGCAGGGCACACAGCGTCGCTGATGAAGCACTGTCTTGGATCACTCCGCCACCCCGGGACTCCGAGCGGAACCGGGCAGGCAGGCCTAGCAGTTCGACGAGCCAGTCCAGCATGACCGTCTCGATCTCGGTGCACGCCGGACTCGTCGCCCATCCCATCCCGTTGACGCCGAGCCCGGCGGTCACAAGCTCGCCGAGGATCGCCGGTGGGGACGCGTTGGCAGGAAAGAAACCGAAGAACCCGGGTGACTGCCAGTGCGTGGTCCCCGGCAGCACGATCCGGTCGAGATCGGCGAGAACCGCCTCGAACGGCTCGGGCTCCTCTGGGGCAGAGCGCGGCAACATCGCCGCGATCTCCCCGGGAACAGTCGTTGCGAGCACCGGGTAGCTCTCGAGGCTCGTCAGGTAGTCAGCGACCCAGTCGAGCGTCCGGCGGCCGTGGCGCCTCAAGTCCTCCGGAGTCACGAGGAACGGGGCCGGCTCAGTCACCGCGCGGATCTTACGACCGGTGCCGGCGACGGTCGCCTGAGACGGCAGGATGGCAACCACCTCTCTCGGAACTCGGGCCGTTCGCCTCCTACACTGGAGCCACGGCCATCGGACCATGACCGATGGGACCCGGATCTCGAGGAGGTACGGCGATGGATGTGAAACTCGGGGATCACCTTGTAGTCCGGGGCCGCACCGTTGCCCAGCCCGACAGGACCGCTGAGGTGCTTGAGGTGCTCGGTACGGACGGGGGCCCCCCTTACCAGGTCCGTTGGACGGAGGACGGGCACGAGGGACTCTTCTTCCCGGGGCCCGACGCGTCGGTCGAGCACCTTTCGAAGGGCGTCAAGAAGCGTCCGAAGTAGCCGCCGCGAACCGGTCAGCCCGGGCCGAGCACCGGGTCGAGTGCCGCGAGCTCACGGACACCCACCAGACCGAGGTCCGTGATCGCGTAGTCGGGGATGGACGTGATCTCGAGGAACATCAAATAGCCGAACGCCGTCGGCAGCTCGCAACCGAGCCTGCGCGCGGCGGCGTCAAGCCGTGATTCGGCCGCGGCCATGGTCTCCACGTCGATGTCGGCGACGATGCCGCCGACCGGCAGGGCCAGCGTCTCGACCACCGCAGCGCGGTCAACGACCGCGAGGCCTCCTCCCATCCGGATCACCTCGTTGATCGCGAGAGCCATGTCGGACGGGTTCGTGCCGACACAGACGATGTTGTTGTCGTCCGGGGCGGCGCTGGTCGCGAGCGCGCCGGTACTCAGGCCGAAGCCACAGACCACGGCGACCGGCACGGCCCCGGTCTTGCCGTACCGCTCGACCACGGTCACATACAGCGCATCCTGCGCCAGATCCGGCTGCACAACCCCGTCGAGCACCGCCAGGACGAGGTCCCGCCGACGGCGGACGAAGGGGACCTCGCGATCCATCTCCATCGCGAGCACTCGCACCGGGGAACCGAGGGTCGTGGTCAGCTGGATCTCGTCGGGCCTGACCGGCGCCCGCTTCATCGTGTTGAGCAGCGCCGGGCCGCGCGCCGGCGCACGTGGCGGCCGCGACGTCCGTTGAGCTTCGGTGACGGGGAGCCCCTTGGAGATCACCTGTTCGACGACGAAGCTCGCCGGGTCGTCCACTACCAGCACGTCGGCGGCCCGCCCCGGGCAAATGGACCCGACCAGGTGATCGATCCGGTACATCTGCGCAGTGTTGATGGTCGCCATCTGGATCGCCGTGATCGGCGGGACACCGGCCCGGATCGCCATCCGCACCAGCCGGTCAAGGTGCCCGCCACCGAGGAGGCTGGTCGCGGTCACGTCGTCGGTGCAAAATCCGACCCGGCCGGGATTGGCGCCGAGCCGGGTCACAACCTGGATGTTCTCCTCCATGAAATGGGCGACCGCCGACTCGCGAACCATCACGTACATGCCGGCACGCATCTTTGCCAGGACCTCTTCGGCGTTGTAGCTCTCGTGGTCCAGGCGCACCCCGGCGGCGGCCAGCACGCCGATAGTGGCCTCGCTGGCCATCGGCGCACAGCCGAAGACCGGCAACCGGTGCCGGGCGGCCATCTCGATCACCTCGAGCACCTCCGGGTCGCGGTTGGTGATGAACTCGGTGACCGTCTCCCAGACCCCGTAGCAGTCGTCCCACTTCTGGGCGATCTCATGGGTGTCCGGGCCGAGCCGGAACCCCACGTTCGACTCGGGAATGGTGTAGGGCACCTTGAACGGGGCCGCCCAGAACACCTTCATGGGGCTGGCCTCCGCTTCCCGAAGGGCGTCCCTGACACCGTCCAGCCCCGCCACCGCGTAGGTCTGGTCCAGCCCGGACACAACGCTCGTGGTGCCGTAGCGGACCACCGCGTCAGCGAACATCGTGATGGACAGCTTGCTGCACTCGACATGCACGTGACCGTCGATCAGACCCGGCACCAGATATCGACCGCCCACGTCGAGAACGGTCGTGTCCGGTCCCGTGTGCGGACCGACATCGCCCACCGCTGCGATCAGATCTCCGGCCACGGCCACGTCTGCCGGATAGATCTCGCCTGTCGCCACATTGACCAGCAGTCCGCCTGTCAGTACGAGGTCGGCCTTGCGAACTCCCTCCGCGGCATCAATCTTCTCCCGCAATTGCACGTGATCTCCTTTGGTGGTGCCCGAAACAACTTGCGTTCTTGGCCTCGGGCCGCCGGTGCACGTCGAAGCCACGTCGTCGCGGCCAGCAAGCAGCCGGGCAACCTGGTGACGGGTCAGTGCTCCGTCTGTCCGTAGTAGGCGCCGCTTCCGTGCTTTCTCAGGAAGTGGCGATCGATCAGCTGCGAGGTGATCTGGCCCAGACCCGGGCTGAGCCCCAGTGAAACCTGAAGTGAAAGCTGTGCCATCCGGGCCACTTCCTCGACGACCGCGGCGTGAAGCACCGCACCCGAAGCATCATGTCCCCACGTGAAGACCCCGTGCGACGCGACGAGCACCGCAGGTATCTCGTCAGGGTCAAGTGCTTCGAACGTCTCGACTATGACCCGCCCGGTTTCCTTCTCGTAGGCGCCGGCTATCTCCTGGTGTGTCAGGTCGCGGGTGCAGGGGACGGCGCCTCTGAAGTAGTCGGCGTGCGTGGTTCCCAGGCACGGGATCGGGCGACGAGCTTGCGCCCAGCCCGTCGCCCATGTCGAATGCGTGTGGACGACGCCGCCTGTGGTCGCGAACGATCGGTAGATCTCGAGATGAGTCGGGGTGTCGGACGACGGCTTCAGACCCTCCAGATGTTCGCCCGACTCCAGCGAGACGACCGCCATGTCCTCCGGAGACAGCTCGTCGTAAGGCACGCCGCTCGGCTTGATCACGACGAGGCCCAGATCTCGTTCGATCCCACTGGCGTTTCCGAAAGTGCCGAACACCAGGCCGCGCCCAACGAGCTCGAGGTTGGCCTCTCGCACCATTGCCTTCAAGTCTGCGACCGTCAACGGCTCCTCCGATGCATCGCCAGCCAACATTAAGCGAAACGAACCTCGATCGCGCCAAACGGGATCGGACCTTGTGCACTCCGCCGGCTGGCGCCGACGACGCGGGCACGGTCGTCCTCGTCCGGCAGGGGAACCAACCGCGACATCGACAAGACGCTCCCCACTGCGCACGGGATCTCTCACCCGGCCGCCGGTGCCCACAATGTCGCTGAGCCGGGCCCAGGTTTCAAGGCCCGATGACGATCGCGTTGCAGTTGCATAATTCTCGACTGACACAGTAAGGTTTCGCCACTGTTCGAGGACAGGTGCGGGGGCGCAACCGGTGTTCCCTAAGTGCATACCCAATAGGAGATAGGAGGAGTCCTCATGAGGCAATTGCTCATGAAGGCCGGTGTGCCGCTCGTGGCCGGAGCACTCGTGCTCGCCAGTGTCAGTGGAGCGGCCTTTGCAAACGTCAAGCACCCGGCGACGGCTGCGAAGCCGACGTTTACCCTTGCGTTCGAAGGCCCGCTTTCGGGCGGGAACGCGCAGCTCGGCCTGAACATCGAGTACGCGGTCGAGTATGCCGTCGCCCAGGCGAACTCCGGGAAGTCCCAGTTCGGCAAGCTTCCCTTCAAGCTCGCTTTCATCAAGAAGGACGACCAGGGCTCAGGCACGATCTCGCCGACCGACGCCGAGGCGCTCGTCGCCAACAAGTCGGTCATCGGCGTTGTCGGCCCCGTCTTCTCGGCCGCCGGCCAGGCTGCCGGGCCGATTTTCGCCTCGCACGACCTTGCCACCGTGAGCCCATCCGAGACCCGGACCTCGCTCGCCCAGCACGGGTGGAAGAACTTCTTCCGGGTGGTCTCGGACGACAGCATCCAGGGGCCGGCTGACGCCAATTACGTCGTCAAGAAGCTCAAGCTGAAGAAGCTGTATGTCGTCAACGATGCCAGCGTCTATGGCCTGGGCCTTGCCAACGCCTTCGGCACCCAAGCCAAGAGGGACGGCGCGAAGGTGACTGCCATAGCGTTCCCAGGCACCAGCCAATGCAGTGACGGCACCGCGAGCGCCACGCAGTACACCGACGACGCAGCAGCTGTCGTGAGCGCTAAACCGCAGCTGCTGTTCTACGGCGGCTACTACTGCGACCTCGGCCTGCTGCTCGGCGCCCTTCACAGCGCCGGCTACAAGGGCAAGGTCTTCAGCGGGGACGGGAGCGACAGCGTGTCGCTCATAACGGGCACCAACCCGCATAGCGCGGCCAACGGCGTGTACGCCAGCTGCGCGTGCGCGGTTCTCGGCACCACCAAAGCCGACAAGGCGTTCGCGGCGGGTTTCAAGGCGCTCGCGCACTTCCCCCCAGCCATCTACTCCTCTCAGGGGTACGACGCGGCGAACGTGATCATCGACGCGATGACGCTGATCGCCGAGCACGCCGGGACGGCGCAAATCACTCGTGAGAACGTCGTCACGGCGCTTCACCAGCTCACCTTCGTCGGCATCACGAAGATCATCAAATTCGACTCCAACGGGAACATCTCCGGCAGCGCCATCTATGTCAACCAGGTTCAACACGGCCAGTTCGTCCAGCTCGGCCTTGAGTAGCACCACTCAGCAGTCGTGAACGAGCCGGGCATTCCGCGGTTGCGGGGTGCCCGGCTCCTGTTGTCGCTGGGTCCTCCGGCTGCGACTGAGTAATCTGCTGCCCAAGGTTAAGGGGAGTGATCTGAACGCATGCATTGCCCGGCGTTCATCGCTAACAACAACATCTGGGTCTCTCTCGTCGTTGGTGGCCTCGCCAACGGGTTCCTCTACGCGCTCATCGCCCTCGGCTACACCCTGGTCTACGGCGTGCTCAAGCTCATCAACTTCGCCCACTCCGAAGTGTTCATGGCCGGGGGCTTCGGTGGCCTGTTCATCATGCGTGTCGTCCTCGGCACCTCCACCCCGGGCGGCTTCTGGGCCATCGGGTTCATGCTCATCGGCATCGTCGCCGGTGCGCTCGCCGGCGGGGCGACTGCCTTCATCCTCGAGCGGGTCGCATACCGCCCGCTGCGAAAGCGGAACGCTCCGAGGCTGACCTATCTGATCAGCGCCATAGGAGCTTCCTACTTCCTCTTCAATCTGGCCGGCAAGGAGTTCGGGCGATACACGGCGTTCATCCCGACGCCCGCTGTGATCCAAGGCCACACCTTCACTCTCTGCGGTGTTGGTGTCCAGTCCGTCTGGATCCTGACCATGGTCACCGCGCTCGTGCTGCTGCTCGTACTCGACACCGTCGTGAACCGGACCAAGCTCGGCAAGGGCATCCGTGCAGTCGCCCAGGACGCCGAGACTGCGAGCCTCATGGGCGTGCACATAGACAGGACGATCGCAGTCACGTTCGTGCTCGGCGGGCTCATGGGCGGTGCCGCAGGGTTCCTCTTCGGGCTTCAGTTCGGCGTCATATACACGATGGGCTTTGTCCCAGGGCTGAAGGCCTTCACCGCCGCGGTGCTCGGGGGCATCGGCAACATCCGGGGCGCCGTGATCGGCGGTCTTCTACTCGGGGTGTTCGAGAGCATCCCGCTGCGCTGGATGTCCGCCGAATGGCAGGACGTGGTCGCTTTCGGCGTGCTCGTCACGCTCCTGCTCTTCCGTCCGACGGGCATCCTGGGCGAGCGGCTCGGGAGGGAAGCATGACGTCGACGGGACCCGACCCCGTGGGCGCGCCGGCGCGGGCTCGGCTCTCAGCACGGCTCGCGAGACTCGTCACCAGCCAGGGTGCGCGACGGCTCGGAGTGTGCGTGGCGGGTGTCCTGGTCCTGGCGATCATGACCGGGCCACCGGGAACGAATGCGGCGCCGACCTCCGGGTTCACCGGTGCGCTGCGGTTTCCCAGGCTGTTCTGGTTCCTCGGCTTGAGTGCCATCCTGTTCGTCGTCATCTCGTCCTGGTACAGCTTCGGCGGGAAGGCGACCTCTCGAGCCCAAGGCGTCCGCTCGTCGATCGTCAAGCTGACAGCCCAGCGAAGGGTGCGCCTCGGCCTGTATCTCGCGCTCGTTGCCGTCGGCTTCATCTGGGTGTCCTGGATCTCACCGGGCGACACCTGGAAGGGCGGCGTCTGCATCGAGGTCGGTTGTGCGTTCGCGGCGATGGAGCTCGTCGTCCACCTCTTCGAGTCACGGTCCTTGCGGGTCGCCAGGCCCGGTGGCTACGCGTGCGTCGCCTTGTACGGGGTGCTCGCCTGGATGCACAACCCCGTATCGAAGTACCTGAACACGATCGGGGTCGTGCCGCACGACCGGACCCTTGGCTTCATCCTCTTGTGGATCGCGCTCTTCCTGAGCTTGATCGAGGCCGTGCTCTTGGGCCTCGCGGCCTCCCGCAAGGTCATCGCCCCCCGGCGTGGCCGGGGGCTGGCCATGGTCGTCGGTGTCATCCTTGTCGCTTACGGCTGGCTGACGTGGACATCGTGGGCGTTGTGGCACGCGTCAACTCGCCACTCGCTCGCACACTGGTTGGCCTCCATCCACGTCCTGGTCCACGACCACACAGCGGGACTCGCGGTGATCGCCACCGGTGTCGTCGTCCTGGTGTTCGCCCTGGTCTGGGTGGCGATGGACATCACTAGTGCCCTCGGGGGGTCACGTCCCGAACACGCCCGCTACGAGTTCACCGGGATCACCAAGCAGGCCAAGTTCGCCTACGGGAAGACGGCGGTCACGATCGCAGCACTGCTGGTGGCGGTCCAGTGGCCCCTGCACATGGACCCGGGCATCCAGTCGATCCTCACGACCCAGGTTGCGATCTACGTGCTGCTCGCGATGGGCCTCAACGTCGTCGTCGGCTTCGCCGGCCTGCTCGACCTCGGGTATGTCGCGTTCTGGGCGATCGGGGCATACACCACGGCCTACTTCACCGGCGCTCTGCCCATCCAACCGCCGTTCATCCTCAACCCCTTCTGGATCATCCCGTTCGCCATCGTGGCTGCGATGCTCACCGGCACCCTGCTCGGGACTCCTACGCTTCGCCTACGCGGCGACTACCTGGCGATCGTGACCCTGGGGTTCGGCGAGATCATCGAGATCGTCGCCAACAACCTCGACGGGGTGACAGGCGGACCCGCAGGCACCACGGGCTTCATACCGCAGTTCTCCTTTCACTTCCAGACCCACGTCCTCTCGGTCAACTACGACTGGACGGGGACGGTGCTGCCCTACTACTACCTGATCCTCGGGGTTGCGGTCGTCTTCATGGTGGCGTTCAGCTTCCTCGAGCATTCCCGCGTGGGACGATCCTGGACGGCGATACGCGAAGACGAGGTGGCGGCCGACTCCGTGGGCATCAACGCACTCAAGTACAAGGTCATGGCCTTCGCCATCGGGGCCTCGACCTCCGGGTTTGCCGGAGTCTTCTTCGCGAGCCAGGTGCAGAGCCTCTTTCCGACCGACTTCCTAGTGCAGATGTCGATCCTGATCCTCGTCTTTGTGATCTTCGGAGGCATGGGTTCGATCGCTGGTGCGGTGATCGGCGCCTTCGTGATCCAGTGGCTCCCCCAGTACCTCCAGATCCACTCGTTCCAGGACTACCAGTTCCAGGACGAGTTCATCTACCTCGGCGCCCTGTTGATCCTCCTCATGATCTTCCGGCCGCAGGGGATCATCCCCTCGAGGCGGCGGCGCCGGGAGCTCATCCTCACCGAGGAGGGCGGCGGCCATCCGGGAACTCCGGGCGGCCCCGTCCGGATCACGTCCATGGGAGAGACGCTGCCGTCCGACTATGGCAAGTTGTCCCTCGACGAGCCCGGCTACATCGGCCCGGAGACAGAATGACCGACACGGCGCCCGAGGTGGCCGCGACTGGGTTGACCGACGTCTTGTTCTCTGTCGAGCACGTGACCCTTCGCTTCGGCGGGGTCACCAGCCTGAACGACGTCTCGCTCGAGCTGCACCGGGGCGAGATCCTGTCGATCATCGGCCCGAACGGAGCCGGGAAGACCTCGTTGTTCAACTGCCTGACCGGCGTCTACACGCCCCAGGAAGGCTCGATCATCTTCACCGGGAAGAACGGGCACGCCGTCAGCGTCGTCGGACGCAAGCCCTACAGGGTGAACCGGCTCGGGGTGGCGAGGACGTTCCAGACCTCCCGGATGTTCGCTGCGTTGACGACCTTCGAGAACGTGAAGATCGGGGTCGAGTCCAAGCAGCACACAGGGCCTCTCGGAGCCATGCTCCGGTTGCCTCGGACCCGGCGCGAGGAGCACGAGAGCGACCTCAGGACGCTCGAGCTTCTCAAGTTCGTCGGCCTGACCCAGAGGGCGAACGAGCTCTCGAGCTCGCTTCCCTACGGGGACCGCCGGCGTCTCGAGATCGCGCGGGCCCTCGGCACGAACCCCGAGGTGTTGCTCCTCGACGAACCCGCCGCAGGAACCAACCCGGCCGAGAAGGCCGACCTCGCGGAGCTGATCCGCAGGGTGCGCGGACAGTTGGGTGTCACCGTTCTCTTGATCGAACACGACATGAGACTCGTGATGTCAGTCGCCGAGCGGATCATCGTGCTCAACTTCGGGCAAGTGATCGCGCGAGGCTCGCCGGCCGAGATCCAGAAGGACCCTGTCGTCATCAACGCCTATCTCGGGTCCCCCGACAGCGAAGACGACTCCGGGACCGAAGGGCTCTGATGGCGCTTCTCGAGGTGACGGGCGTGGAGGTCCGCTATGGCACCGTCCCGGCCCTGCACGATTTCACGATCTCGGTCGGTCAGGGTGAGATCGTCACCCTGCTCGGCGCGAACGGCGCCGGCAAGACGACCACGCTCAGGATGATCTCGGGACTGCACCATGCGTCCAAGGGCACGCTCCGCTTCGACGGCCTCGACATCTCACGCCTCGCGGCACACAAGATCGTCGAGCTCGGGATCAGTCACGTGCCTGAAGGTCGCCGGATATTCCCGGAGATGACCGTGCTCGAGAACCTCGAAATCGGTGCCTTCCACAAGCCTCACGGCCAGGCCTCGAAGCTCGATCAAGTCTACGAGCTCTTCCCGATCCTCGAGGAGCGCCGCAAGCAGCAAGGCGGCAACCTCTCGGGCGGCGAGCAGCAGATGCTCGCCATCGGGCGTGCCCTCATGGCAGAGCCCAGGCTGCTCCTCTTGGACGAACCCTCGATGGGGCTGGGGCCGCTGTTCGTCCAGACGATCTTCGAGATCCTGAGGACGATCCGGGACCAGGGCGTCACGGTCCTGTTGGTCGAGCAGAACGCGGCCAAGGCCCTCCAGCTGGCCGACCGGGGCTACGTGCTCGAAACGGGAAGAATCGTGCTGCAGGACTCAGCAGAGGTCTTGATGCGTGACGACCGCGTGCGAATGGCCTACCTCGGCGAGGACATCGGGCCGCGACGGTGAGCGGCGCCTCGCGGTAGGCGCCGCACCCGAGCGCCCGACCGGTGGCCGACGCATTGGTCGCTTGCCGCCACAGCCGGTGGCTTGCGATCTCCCTGACGCACCGCTGCGAGACTCCAACGGCTTTCGCCCAGCACAACGCCCGGGAAGCGGTAGGTGGCACGGGAACACCGAGCCCTGCTCCTGAGCGATCGTGTGGCGCAGATGCGCCCGCACGTTGCGCCTGGCGCAGGCCCGTCATGTCGAAGCGTGAGTTGAGGTCGCAAGCGTCCCGTGAGATCGCCGGGGCGACCGGGATGTCGAAGTCGCAGGCCAGTCAGGTTCGGGCGGGAGAGTTCGCGCCGCTCGTCTCGACCTGGAAGGAAGGCCCCAGGGAGCCGGCGAGGGTGGATGTCCGGTCCGCAACCCGTCGTGCCGGTTCAGACGTCACGAGGTCGGCACGACGAGAGGACCGATGATCCCGGCACACAGGCGCCATCGACGGGTCTGCGGACGGAAGGCGATCGGACGGCAGATGGGTGGCCCGCCCCTTGTAGCTGAACGCGTGACGGCGCAAAGGGTGCAACGCTGAAGGCGGCGGACCACACGAGCACGTGGTACTCACCGACGACGTAAGTGTGCGCCGGACTCCCCCAGGTCTGGGTCGCCGAGACACTGTCGACGCCCTGGTAAACGGGCGTGTTGTAGACGAGGAACTGGAAGTGCTGACCGGCGTACCAGCTGGCGGAGGACAGCTTCATGTACCGGCCGAGCTTGCCTTCCGCATTCGACCAGACCGGCCGTACCGTGACCGCGCCCTTGCTCTCGACGGTGGTGATGCTCGCTGCCCAATAACCGCCGACCCCGCTTCGAAGATTGTGCACTTCGAGCCAGGAGGCGAGCGTTGCCGCCTGAGGGATCGAAATGGGCTGGGCAATGGTGTAGCCGAGGCCCGCGGCCAACCACAACGGGACAGCCGCGCAGACGACGCAGATCGCTCGTGCGGCGCGGCCCGGTTGCAGCCGCCGCCAGGCCTGGGCGACGACCCGGCCACTGAGCACGCTGGCGAACACGACTGTCGCTACGAGATAACGGGCGCCCGCCACGCCGTTGATGGCGAGGGCGACGAACGTCGCTGCCGAAGCGAACGTCGCCATGACCAGCACGTCGTCGAGCCACCAGCGCCCGGTCTCCGCCCGGGGCCCGGACGCCTCTCGGCGGCTGCGGGCCAGACGCCTCACCAGGTTCATCACCGCCACCAGCGAACAGGCGACGATCAGAAGAGCACCTACGACGTGAACGTCCTGCAGGACGCTCGGGACCCGCCGTGTGTCGAACCGGTACCTCAAGCCGATGAGACCTGCTCCGTAGCCCAGCACGTTTCTCAAGTTCACGAGCATCTGGCCAGAAGTCGCGAAAGAGATCCCGTCAACGGACCTGAACGCGCCCATCGCTCGAGCGAGCCAACTGGCCAGTTCGCCGGCGATGACTGCTGCGACCGACGCAGTGACCGCCGCGATGCCCGCCCGCCACTCCCGGTTTCGCAACATGGAGACGATGCCCGCGCCGAGCACCGGCACGATGCCGTAAGCGACGATCAAGAGGTCACCGAGCATTCCGAGGGTGAGCACGGCGACCGCTGCCGCCCATCTCCAGTCGAAGCGGCCCCGCCTCAGTGCGGCGAAGGCGAGAAGAGCCAGGACGGCCGTGCTGACATGGTCTGGACCGCCGAGCAGGAAGGACGCCATTGCATTGGTGGGAAGAGCGAGCAGCGCGGCGACGGTGGCAGCTCCGGCCAGCGCGGCAGCCCCCCGGTGTCCCCGGCTGGCGACGATGGCACCGACCACGACGGCGACCGCGACCGCAATAGCCGGTTCCAAATTGAGCAGCCCGGGCCAAAGGCCGACAGCACGCACTGCCAGCGCGTAGAAGAACGCGTCGGTCGTCCAGAACGAGTCGCGCGTCAGGATCCAGCCGTGTAGCAACGGGTTGCCACTGCTCACGGCCTGACCCTCGAGGATCGCGGTCGCCCTGTCCGAACCACCGACATAAACGTGTGTCGAGGTGGCGTAGAGGAGCAGGACCAGCCCAGCAAAGGCGAGCAACGCTATGACAGAAACGGCTGTTCGGCGAACGGTCGCGCCCGGCGCACCGGAGCGCGTTGACAGCAAGGTCATCCGACGACGTCTTGTGGAACCGCCCCGAGGAGATCGGCGCAGGGCGCGAGCGACTCGGTTGGGGCTCCCACCGGTGACGCGCCACATAGCTGTATATTACAGTAGGATTACTAAAGTTACAATATCATTACTGAACTCAGGCCGTGAGCCCGCCCTCCTTCACGTGATCCACCTCCGCGCCGGCCATCTCCTCACCCACCAGCTCGAGGCCAACATCCACTGGAGCTAGCTCAATGCGCCGTCCGTCACTGCCCACCGCAACTTCGTCGCTTCCTTGAGCGCTTCCCGCTGCCCGCCTGCCCTGTCCTGTCTTTCGGCTGGTCTTGTTGCCTTTGAGTCGTGCTTGGGCGTATTGCCCCACGTCGTGGCCTGGCCGGCCGTCCCGGTCCCGGCGATGGTGAAGCCCTGGTGCTGCAGCTTCAGCAGATCCATGTACTCCTCCTGGGTCAGCATGGTGATGGTCCCTCCGGGGTTCGGTGCTTGGTCGCCCGAAACCCTGGAGGGTCCACTTGCTCACCGGGTGGGTACCCGGCGCTGCCGACCGCGGGAGCTCAGCTCAACCGCGAATTTCGTTGATCACAGAACGCGAATACGCGTGATCATCGATCGCGAGATTCGATGATCACCAACAACAACGCCCGCTCCGGGTTACCAGGGGTACGGAGCAACGGTGTCACCGACTGGGATCCGCGAGAACTCAATCGAGCTGCTGATGGATCCCTTACCGCCGGCGGCCCTGCGCTGCAACCCGAGCGTCTCGTCGATGTTTGCGTCAGACGTCGAGAGTGCGAAGTGGATGCACGTGTCGACTTGGACCGCTCTAGCGGAGCTGGCCGGTTTCAGAATCGAGGACGAGGTTCCCTAGACGGGGCGGTCTTGCCGGGATCGCTCTTACCGCAGCTCTCTCCTCCGTTCGAGCCGACGCGTCGAACCTCGAGGGCTTCTCAGAAGTTTGCCGTGAGATCAGCCCCGGTTTCTCTTGCAATGGCCTCGACCATTACGCAAAGTCGTCGAACGCCGGCTTCGTTGATCCTCCATGTCGGACCCGTGATGCCAACAGCGGCAGGCGAATTAGAGCCCTTCACGCCGCAAACTATGGCTGTCACGCCAGCCTCGATGCTGTCGGTCACCGTATGGGCCTTGGTGTCGTCCGCGAGAGCCATGCCCGTCGCCGTGCCCTCAAGGGGGATGTGCCTTCCTACCCATCCGCTGTGGCGGAGCGAGTACCGGCTCTCAACCTGGTCGATGTAGGTGGCATGACCATCATCGAGAACCACGAGATTGGCGGTCTCGCCGCTCGCGTCCCGCAGCCGGACCAAGTGTGGATTAGCCAACCGACGCAGCCGGTCCGCCCAGCTAACTCGAGAAGCGAGACTTACTAGTTCAAGTCCAGGCGAATAGGTTCCATCCTGCTGCGCCTTGAGCAGCCCATGACTTGTCATTATCGATGTGATGTTGATGACCACCGGCCGAGACATGTCAGTCGCGGCAGCTATCTCACGGATACTCAAGCAGTGTGGCGCCGACTCGAAGACCCTGAGTACCGCGAGTCCTTGAGTAAGAAGCGGAGAGTCGCCGCAGAGTTCCCCGATTCGTGGACCCAATGTCCATGCCCGTTTGTTCTGGTTGTAAGTGATGTACCGCCTATCCCGCAGAAGAACCAACAGGTAGTGAAGACTCGAGCGAGGTATCCCAGAGTGCCGGCTGATTGCCCCTGCTGACGTCGGACTTGGTCGTTCGCTGAGAAGCTCGAGCACATCAAACGCTCGCCCGGCTGACCTAGCGGGCACAGATCTGATGACGCTGTCATCATCTCTCATGACTCCTCCTGGCTCGTGCCCTTTTCTTGGCCAAGTTGCGCCAGGCCTTACGACAACTGTTCTACATTTCGAACTAGCTCTGAGAGCCGTTGTGTCCCCGACTCCCGACCTTCAGAGTGTAGTCGCTTAGCGCGTGCGCCAATCGGTGAGATATTACTTACAATCGTAATCTTCAACATCGTCCGAAAGCTGCGAGGTACCTTCCTCGTTGAGAAAGGCCAGCTGGTCTCGCACTCCACCGAGGTGGAACTCTATGTTCAATATGTTGAACAACATGAGGCCATGCCAAGAGCCACTCTGGTCTTAATGAAATCTGTTGTGAAGCTGCGAGCACAGTGCTCGAGCGGCCGTGTGAACCGACCTAGAGTTTCACGTCGTCGTCACTGTCTCGCCGTGCTCGTGCATCGGGACCCGCAGCCCGTGGGCCGCGGCAACCTGCACGGCCTCCGGATAACCGGCGTCGACGTGTCGGATGACGCCGCTTCCCGGGTCGTTGGTGAGCACCCGCTCGAGCTTCTCGGCGGCCAGGGCCGTGCCATCGGCGACTGTCACCTGGCCGGCGTGGATGGAACGGCCGATCCCAACCCCGCCACCGTGGTGGATCGACACCCACGAGGCGCCAGAGGCCGTGTTGAGCAGCGCGTTCAGCAGCGGCCAGTCGGCAATCGCGTCCGAGCCGTCGAGCATGGCCTCGGTCTCCCGGTAGGGCGAGGCGACAGATCCACAGTCGAGGTGGTCGCGTCCGATAACGATCGGCGCTTGCAACGTGCCGCGGGCGACCATGTCGTTGAACCGCAGTCCCAGCCGATCGCGCTCGCCGTACCCGAGCCAGCAGATCCGCGCCGGCAGCCCTTGGAAATGCACCCGTTCTCCGGCCATCCTGATCCACCGGCCGAGCGACTCGTTGTCCGGGAACTCGGCGAGCACCGCCTGGTCCGTCGCGGCGATGTCGCGCGGGTCGCCTGACAGCGCAGCCCACCTGAAAGGGCCCTTGCCCTGGCAGAACAGTGGTCGCACGTACGCGGGAACGAAGCCAGGAAAGTCGAAGGCGCGTTCGCAGCCGCCGGTGCTCGCCTCGGCGCGGATCGAGTTTCCGTAGTCGAAGACCTCGGCCCCCCCATCGAGGAAGCCGACCATCGCCTCGACGTGGCGGGCCATCGACTCCCGGGCCATCTTGGTGAGCCCATCCGGGTCCTTGACCCGCAGGTCCACCATCTCGTCCACGCTCACGCCCACCGGGACGTACATGAGCGGGTCGTGCGCCGAGGTCTGGTCGGTGACGACGTCGATCTCGGCCCCGATCGCGAGCAGGTGGGGCACGACCTCGGCCGCGTTGCCCAGGATGCCTATCGACAGCGCCTGGCGGTTGCGTTTCGCCTCGATCGCCCGGTTGAGGGCGTCGTCGACCCCGTCGGCGAGGACGTCGAGGTAGCCGGTGTCCAGGCGCCGCTGGATCCGTGACGGATCGACCTCGACGCAGAGCGCGACGCCACCGTTCATCGTGACCGCCATGGGCTGGGCGCCGCCCATCCCGCCCAGGCCGGCGGTGAGGGTGATCGTTCCGGCGAGGCTGCCGCCGTGGCGCTTCGCCGCGACTGCGGCAAAGGTCTCATAGGTTCCCTGCAAGATGCCCTGGGTCCCTATGTAGATCCACGATCCAGCGGTCATCTGGCCGTACATGGTTAGCCCCAGGGCGTCCAGCCGGCGGAACTCCTCCCAGGTCGCCCACTGCGGCACGAGGTTGGCGTTCGCGATGAGGACCCGCGGCGCCCACTCATGGGTCCGGAAGACACCCACCGGCTTGCCGGACTGGACGAGCAGCGTCTCCTCGGACCCGAGCTCTCGCAGGCTCGCGACGATGGCGTCGTAGGCAGCCCAGTTTCGGGCCGCCTTTCCTCCGCCCCCGTAAACGATGAGCTCATCAGGGTGCTCGGCGATGTCGGGGTCGAGATTGTTCATCAGCATGCGCATCGCGGCTTCCTGCGGCCAGCCCTTGCAGGAGAGCTGGCTGCCGTGCGGTGCGCGTACGGTTCGTGGTCCACTCGTCATTGCGTCACCATTCCTTCCGAACTTGCCGAGGTGGTGGAGACCTCGTGAGCCTTGTGAGGCATCACGTCCACTCCGAGATGCAACACGTAGTAGAGGCCGCTAGCCACGATCAGGCCCAGGATCCAAGAGATGTCCCCGCCACCGAGGTGGGACACCATCGGACCTGCGTAGAACGTCGTGTTCATGAACGGGACCTCAACTCCTATCGCGACGATGTAAGCCACCATCGTCCGCCAATCGAGCCGGTCGTAGATCCCGTCCGGAGTGAAGATCGAGGCGATGTCGTACTGCCCCTTGCGCACTAAGTAGAAGTCGGTCAGGTTGATCGCCGTCCAGGGGATCAGGAAGTAGGCCAAGAAGAGGATGAAGTTCTCGAAGTTGGTGAGGAAGTTCGAAGTCGCGGCGATCGCCAGCACCGTGCCGATCACCGCGGCGACGAGCACGAAAACCGTTCGGGCCCCGCGGTTCACCTGCATGCTGTGCAGCGCGGTGATGGTCGTCGTGGCCGACATGAACATCCCGTAGAGGTTCAGCACGTTGACTGCCACGATGCCGCCGATGATGATCAGGGCGATCAGCCAACCCGTGTGGTTGTTGCCCAAACCCGTGAAGAAGGTCACGCTTCCGCCGTTGAACAGCTTCGGGGCGACGGCGAGCGCGACGGCACCAAAGGCCATCAACCAGCAGGAGCCGATGACCGAGCCCGCGGCGGTCCACCAGAAGGTCGCCGCCTGGCTGGTCTTCTCGGGCAGGTAGCGGCTGTAGTCCGCGACGTAGGGCGCGTAGGTGATCTGCCACGTGGCGGCGAGCGTGATGCCCAGCAGGAACATGCCGTACGGCACGCTCCCCGAGTGCCAAACAGTGTCGATGTGGTGCAGCGTCAGCAACCGGATCGTGAGGTACACGAAGCCGAGGCCGCACACCAGGCTGATCCACCGCTCGTACTGGTGAATCATCCGGTAGCCGTAGATCGCGAGCACCGCGCACACCAGGGACACGAGGGCTGTGGCGAGCTTGGCGTTGATGCCCCACCAAGCGGCCAGTGCCGCTCCGCCGAGGATTGCGCTGGCGGCGAAGAAGCCGACGTACATCAGCAGGACAAATACGAGCGGCACGATCGCGCCGTAGAAGCCGAACTGGGCCCGGCTCTGGATCATCTGCGGGATGCCGAGCGTCGGCCCCTGAGCGGAGTGGGCGGCCATGAACGTGACGCCGAATAGGTTGCCGATGAGCAGGGCAAGCAACGCCCAGGGCAACGACAGCCCGATTGCGACGGCGATGGCCCCGGTCGCGGCCGCCGTCACCTGCATGTTCGCCCCGAACCAGATGAAAAACAGACGGTTCGGCGTGCCGTGTCGCTCCGCAGCGGGAATCTGGTCGATCGAGCGGTGCTCAATCTGCAGGCTGCTCGTGTAGCTCTCCTGAGTGCTCATTACACACCACCTCCTGACGTCGATGCTCCTTCGTGTTGTTGTGCTATGCGGTCGCCTCGGACCGTGCGGCCACGCGAGGTGAAGGGTGGCGCTCTTTCAACGGTGTTCGACCAGTCGAGAGTACGTAAAAGATGCTTGATTCGTCCACCTCGATGACCTCGAGTTCAGCGTTAGCGTGGGCAACGAGTTTTCGGAACTCCGCGGGACGCACAGTTGTGGCTTCAAAACCATCAGTGCACACAATCCGGCCGTTCCCGGTGCGCTCACGATCAAGAGGACCAATAAGCCCAGCCGAAGCCTGCAGCTCGAACCACTCGAGCCGGTGCTCCCAGAATCGATCGCTATAGGTCGAGAAGTAGACAGTACCGCCGGGCCGAGTCGCCCGAAGTGCCTCCCTGACGATCCTTTCTCGGTCAATATGGAAGGCAGAGAGACCGTTCTGTATGCAGACGACGGCGCTAAACGATCCATCTACGAAAGTGATACGACCCGCATTCATGCACGCCAACAGACAGTTGGGTGTCGCGTCCAGGAGCTTGTGCGCGTAACGAAGACTAGGACGCGACGTGTCGATCCCCACTACAAAGGCCGCCGCCGCAGCGAAATGAACTATGGTTCGTCCGTATCCACAGCCGACATCCAGCACGATCGCATCACTCGGGAGCCGGCCGACGACGAATTCGATTTCAGCCCGCAAGTACTGCTGAACGCGCGGCGGCGCTATCTCATAGCAGTACGCGAGCGACTCAGCGGAGAGGTTCCTGGCATAGTACCCAGCCATAGATTCCCCTATCGCTTGCGTTCACTGGTGAAACGGCCGACAGCGGACGTTAGATCGTCATTAGCTGAAGTGTACGAGGACGATTGTCAATTGCCAGAACTCTCGGTTGCCGGCTCAGAATACGGAACACTTCTTGCAGCGCTTCTGTTCATCGTGCCGAGATCGTGCCGGCTTGGTGGACTGGAGCCAGGAGTTGGCGTCGACAGGTGGGGGTGTTTCCGGCACCTCTAGGAGTCCGCTGATCAACGCTGTTCTGGAGTGAGCGGTGCAAACGGTCCGGGGCAGATTGAATGACAGCTCGATTGGGCGGGAATGACGAGGGAAAGTGCTTCCTTGAAGGGCTACGGGGCCCTGAAGAGCGCCGGTCCGGGCCGTATTTCGGCGATTCGGGCCCTCAGGCGGTGATCATCACCCAGCTCTCCCCGTTGTGGGCGAGGCCGAGGCCGAGGAGGCGTTTCAGGTTGACGGCCGCCGCCCTGTGGGAGAGCCAGAGGCGATTGCGCTCTATGCCGCGGTAGCGGAGCTTGCGGTTCGGGCCGCGCGCCGGCCAGGCGATCGTGCGCTCGATCATGGGGCGGTAACTCGATGGGTCTCGTCGAACTCGACCATGGCGGCCAGTTGCCGGGGAGCCACCAGGAGGTCGTGGTGCTCGTTGAGCACGATCGTCCGCCCGGCTTTGGACTTCGTGCAGCGCCTTCGAAACGGGCGAGTGGCGCAGTTGTTCCCGAAGCGGGCCCGGCCGTTCAGGTTGATCTTCACGCTGACGCCGTTCGGGCAGGTGACGGTGTTGGCGCCCCTGTCGATCTCGAAGTCCTCGATGGTAGCCGCCCTCGACGGCCGGGCGGAGCGGCATGGGCCCGATGACGGCTGTCATCTCGTTGTCTTCGAGGTGCTTGCGGAACTCGCCGGCCGAGTAGGCGGTGTCGCCCAGCACCTCGGTCCCGGCCGGCACGTCTTCTATGAGGGAGGGGGCGGCTTGCGCATCGCCGGTGTTGCCGGGGCCGTCGGCCGCCCGGTCTGGCTCGGGGTGGCGTTGCGGTCTCGTTGCCGTCCTGCCGTTTGCTCTGGCCCCGGCCCTTCGTCCGCGCCCTTGGCTCGTTTCGGTGGTCCGGTCTCTCTCTCCCTCTGACACCGGGTGGCACCAGGAAGAACAGACCGCCCCGGAAACGGTAGGTGGCACGGGAACCACGAAGCTCAGCATCTGAGCGATCGCATCGCGCAGATGACGGAGGTCAACAGATGCTTGTGCAACTCGAACCGAAAGTCACCTCCAGCCCCGAGGAGTCGGGCCGCTCCTTGGCAAGAGAGCGGCCCTGGTTTCGCGTCGGGCCCTGGCTCGACCCGGTGATCGACGAGGTCGGTTACGACCCGCGATCGGAATACGTCGAGACGTTCTGGTTGCCCGTGCTCGGGCCGTCGACCACCTGGCTGCTGCGGCACTTCACCATCCGGCTCGAGGAGTCGCCCGAGGGGGTCGAGCTCGACGTGGAGGACACGGCTCGCTCACTTGGTCTCGGTGAGCGCCTGAGCCCGAACGCGCCGTTTGCCCGGACGCTGAAGCGTTGCGTCGACTTCAACATGGCCGAGTGGCGTGGACCTCGAAACCTCGCGGTCCGACTCCGGCTCCCCCCTCTCGCCAGGCGGCACCTCCGGCGACTGCCGGAATCACTCCAGGCCAGGCACGAAACCGCGCAAGAAGCGCTCCGGCCCGCACCCGGCGTCGAGAGCCTCCGCCGCCACGGCTGCCAACTGGCGCTCAGCCTCGTCGATCTCGGGGAGGATCAGGAGACGACCGAACATCAGCTGCGACGCTGGAGATTCCACCCGGCGCTCGCCACCGAGTGCGCCGCCTGGGCCGTCGAGGAGCGGGCGCGCCGGGCTGCGCCCCAAGAGTCGACGGACCCTTAGCGCCTTGAGCCCCGCCTGGCACGTGGGGTGCCCAGGTAGGCTTTCTCCACAATGAGCACCGGCAAGAGCTACCTCGAGACGGCGCGCGAGCGCGTCGTGATCTACGACGGCGCGACCGGGACCAACCTGCAGCTTCGCGAGCTCAGCGCACATGACTTCGGCGGCGAGTCGCTCGAGGGCTGCAACGAGATGCTGTGCCTCACACGTCCGGACGTCGTCCAAGAGCTTCACCGGTCGTTCTTGGACGTGGGCGTCGACGTCGTCGAGACCAACTCGTTCGGGTCATTGCCCATCGTGCTTGCCGAGTACCAGATCGCGGACCGCGCCGAAGAGCTCGCCCGCGCCGCGGCCGTGCTGGCGAAGGAGGTTGCCAGCGGTTACTCGACGGCGGACCGGCAGCGTTACGTCGCGGGAAGCATGGGACCGGGCACGAAGCTTCCGACGCTCGGCCAGGTCAGCTTCAAAGAGCTACGGGACACCTACGAGGTACTCGCGCGGGCTGCTCGGCGGCGGAGTCGATCTGCTCCTGATCGAGACCTGTTACGACCTGCTGCAAGCCAAGGCGGCGATCCAGGCGTGCCGCCGCGCCATGCGTCACACCGGGCGCGACGTACCGATCCAGGTGCAGGTGACCATCGAGCTCACCGGCCGGATGCTTCTCGGTAGCGAGATCGGCGCCGCGCTCTGCACACTCGATGCGATGAAGCCCGACATCATCGGCCTGAACTGCGCCACGGGTCCGCTCGAGATGTACGAAGCGCTCCGTTGCCTGTCCGACCAGGCGCGCACACCGATCTCTGCGCTGCCCAACGCCGGCTTGCCCTCGGTCGTCGACGGGAAGATGAGCTACGACCTGACGCCTGACGCGCTCGCCGAGCACCTGGCAGTGTTCGTCCGCGAGCTCGGGGTCTCGGTCGTCGGCGGTTGCTGCGGCACTACCCCCGAGCACCTCGCAAGGGTCGTGGCGGCCTGCGCGGACCTCGAGCCCGCTCCTCGCTCGCCGGTGCACGAGCCGTCCGCAGCCTCGCTGTATGTGGCGGCGCCATTCGAGCAGGAGGCTTCGTTCCTGGTCATCGGGGAGCGCACGAACGCCAACGGCTCGAGGCGCTTCCGTGACGCGATGCTTGCAGGCGACTGGGAGACCACGGTCAGCATGGCACGCGACCAAGCGCGTGAGGGGGCTCACCTGCTCGACGTATGCGTCGACTACACGGGAGCCGACGGGGTACGGGACATGACTGAGGTGGCACGGCGCTTTGCGACGCAGTCGTCCATCCCGCTCGTCATCGACACCACTGAGGCGCCGGTCGCCGAGGCCGCGCTCCAGTGGATCGGCGGGCGGCCTGTCCTCAATTCGGTGAACCTGGAGGACGGGGATGCTCCCGGTACACGGCTCGACCGCTTCCTCACCCTGGCGCGCGACTACGGCGCCGCGGTGATATGTACCTGCATCGACACTGACGGCCAGGCACGCACCGCCGACTGGAAACTACGTGCGGCCAAGGCCATTTACGACCTCGCGCTCGGGCGCTATGGCCTCGAGCCGGCGGACCTGCTCTTCGATCCACTCGCTCTCCCGCTGTCGACCGGCATGGAGGAGAGCAGGCGAGACGGCATCGAGACGATCGAGGCGATCCGGCGGATCAAGACCGAGCTGCCCGGGGTTCATACGGTGGTCGGCCTCTCGAACGTGTCCTTCGGGCTCTCCCCCGCTGCACGACAGCTGCTCAACTCGGTCTTCCTGCACGAATGCGTGCAAGCCGGCCTCGACGCCGCGATCGTGCACGCCGGCAAGATCCAGCCCCTGCACAAGATCTCGGAGCTGGACCGCGACATCTGCCTGGATCTCATCTACGACCGGCGCCGCGAGGGCTATGACCCGCTCTCTGCGCTCATTGACGCATTCGAGGGCGAAAGCGCGGCGACGCACTCCGCCGTCGAGGATCGATCCGACTGGACGGTGGAGCGGCGGCTGGAGCGGCGCATCGTGGACGGTGATCGTGACGGTCTCGAGGCCGAGCTCGACGAGGCGCTCGGAGCAGGTCACGCGGCCCTCGACATCGTGAACGACATGCTGCTGGCCGGAATGCGCACCGTCGGCGAGCTGTTCGGCTCGGGCCAGATGCAGCTGCCGTTCGTGCTCAGCTCGGCCGAGACGATGAAGGCTGCAGTTGCCCACCTGGAGCCACACATGGAACGTTCCGAGTCAGGTGGGCGGGGCCGGATAGTCCTCGGGACCGTGAAGGGCGACGTGCACGACATCGGCAAGAACCTGGTCGACATCATCCTCACCAACAATGGCTACGAGGTCCACAATCTCGGCATAAAGGTGCCGATGTCGGAGATGCTGGCAAAGGCCGACGAAGTCGAGGCCGACGCGATAGGCATGAGCGGGCTGCTCGTGAAGTCGACACTCGTCATGCGCGACAACCTGGAGGAGCTCAACCGGCTCGACAAGTCCGCCTACCCGATCATCTTGGGCGGCGCGGCGCTCACGCGCACCTATGTCGAAAAGGACCTACGGGCCGTGTACAAGGGCCGTGTCTTCTATGGGAAAGACGCGTTCGAGGGCCTGCACCTGCTCGACCGGCTGATGCAGATCAAGCGGAGCGGCGTCGACGACCCGAGCTTCGGGACCGAGCCGTCGGGCCGCAAGCTCCCCCCGAGGCGAAGCGAGCAGGCGGCCGGGATCGAGAGCGCAACACTTCCGGCGCGCTCGGCGGAGGTGGGGATGGACAACGAGTTGTTCGAGCCTCCGTTTCTCGGGACCCGGATCGCCAAGGGCATCCCCCTCGACGACATCGCCTCTCACTTGAACGAGACAGCGCTGTTCCGCAACCAGTGGGGCTACCGTCCCGAGCACGCCGAGACCGACGCCGACTTCAAGGAGCGGATCCGGGCCGAGCTGCGCGCGCGTCTCGACGAGGTCAAGGCCGAAGGCGTCCTCGCCCCTCAGGTTGTCTGGGGCTACTTCCCCGTCAACGCCGAGGGGAACGATCTTGTCGTCTACACCGATGACCAGCGCACCACGGAACGCACACGGTTCGCGTTCCCGCGCCAGGCCAAGGAGCCCCACCTCTGCATCGCCGACTTCTTCAGGCCGGCGGACTCGCAGAGTCCTGACTACGCCGCGTTTCAGATCGTGACGGTGGGAGCCGCGGCGTCGGCGCGGACAGCCGAGCTGTTCGCTGCGGACCGCTACCGGGATTACGTGGTGATGCACGGGTTGTCGGTCGAGATGACCGAGGCGCTCGCTGAGCTGTGGCACCGGCGCGTACGCGAGGAGTGGGGATTCGCCGGCGAGGACGCGCCGAGCTTGGCCGGCCTGTTCCGCCAGCAGCACCGTGGTGGGCGGTATTCGTTCGGTTATCCGGCCTGTCCGGATCTGGAGGACAACGCGAAGGTCGTGGACCTCCTCGAGGCCGGCCGTATAGGGGTCACGGTGAGCGAGGGTTTCCAGCTCCATCCCGAACAAACGACCCTCGCGATCATTTGCCATCACCCGATGGCCAAGTACTTCGTCGTCTGAGAGGCCGGTCGGCCCGTCCGTGACGGGCCGCCGCAGTCAACCCAGTTGAGCTAACATCACGACACATTTTCAGCGGCCCCCGGCAGTGGTCGTTCGGGCACTGTGCCCTCGGCGACCGTGGGTTACCCGACAAGGCGGAGGATCAAAATGATCAGACTTGGGTCCAGCTTCAGACCGAGCCGCATCGCTGCGGGCCTCGCGTTGCTGACGACCGTGGCGGTCCTGGCGGCCGGCTGCTCCAGCTCGAGCACTAGCACCACCACCACCACCACCAAGCCTCACAGCTCGAGCACGACGACGACAGCAGCTCCTTCGAGCTCGACGACGACGACAACGCCAAGTGGTCTGTCGGGATCGGCGTTGCTCGGGAAGTTCAAGTCGGGCGAGAGCGCGACGTTCGTGGCGACCTACAAGTTCACGAGCACAACGCAAGAGTTGACGAGCCTGACGATGGCACGACAGGGTTCGGACTCGCTCTTCGAGGGAACCACTTCCTCGAGCAATTTCGAGCTCGTCACGACCGGTGGCAAGACTTACATCTGCACCACTCCGACCGGCGGCAGTGCCACATGTTACGACGAGACGGGCACCGCCAGCTCGCTGGCGGAGATCTTCGACGCCTACTCGTCCAGCACCTACCTCCCCTACTTCCAGGAGGCCGCCAGCGCCTCGGGTGGGCACGCGACCTATTCCTCGAAGACGGTCAACGGCATCTCGCTCTCATGCGTCTCGGTGAGCAATGCGGATGGCAACGCCGGGACCTTCTGTGTGACCGCCCAGGGTGTCCTCGGCTACGTCTCGTGGACGGGAACCACATCGACCGACAGTGGCAGCTTCGAGCTCGAGAGCTACTCGACGAGCGTGCCGAGCGACGAGTTCACCTTGCCGGCGACGCCGACGACCATTCCTTAGAGGAACTCGAGCGGTCCGCGCTCCCGTCGCGTCCACGACGTGGACGCGCTCATAACGGCAGGTGGGCATGAACGAGCCGGTAGGGTCTCGCCCGATGACACTCGACGCCACGGATGCTTCGTTCGAAGACGATGTCCTCGTCCGTTCGGACACGGTCCCGGTCATCGTCGACCTGTGGGCACCTTGGTGCGAGCCCTGCAAGACCCTGGGCCCCATCATCGAGCGAGTGGTCGAAGCCACCGGCGGCGCAGTCGAGCTCGTCAAGGTCAATGTCGACGAGAACCCGAGGGTCGCGCAGAGCTTCCAGGTCCAATCGATCCCGGCCGTCTTCGCCATCAAGGACCGCCGGGTCGTCGACCAGTTCATCGGCGCGCTCGGCGAGGCCGCCGTCGGCGCATTCGTGAACCAGCTCCTCCCTGCTGCGAGCGAAGCCGAGAAGCTGATCGCCGCGGGCGATGAGGCCTCGCTTCGCCTTGCGCTCGAAATCGAGCCCGACCAGCCTGAAGCCGTCGTCGCTCTGGCGGAGATCCTCGTCGGACGCGGCGAGCCCGGCGATGCGCTCAGCCTGCTTGCCAGGATCCCCGACACCGGTGAGGCCCGCCGCGTCGCCGCGCTTGCCCGGCTGGCCGTCGCGGGCACATTTGTGTCGCCCGTGGGGACCAGCGAAGGTGGTGGAGCAGAGCTCGAAATGCACCTGGACTCCCTCCTCGACCGGGTGAAGACCGACGACGAGGCCCGCCAGGAACTGGTCGACCTCCTCGAGACGATGGACCCCTCGGACCCGAGGCGGGAACGGTACCGACGGGCCCTCGCCTCCCGGCTGTTCTGATCCAACGAGCCCGGGAGCCCGCGCGTGCCGCCGACGCACAGCACAGTCTGGTGGCCTCGTCATCGCTTGTTCCTCAGCTTGGGTCAGCATCGCTACGACCTTGCGACACGGGCATTGCTCATGGGCATCCTCGATTGCACGACGGGCTCGCCCTACGTCCACGGTCCGCAGTTCAACCTGGACCCTTTCTTCGAGCGCGCCGAACAGTTCGTCCGAGACGGCGCCGACCTGCTTGACGTGGGCGGTGTGAGGGCCGGTCCCGGTCCGCAGGCGACCGAGGAGGAGGAGCTCGACCGGGTCGTTGCTGTGATCGCGTCACTGCGCGAACGGTTCGACCTGCCGCTGTCGGCCGACACATGGCGGGCGTCGGTCGCCAGAGCCGCGTTCGAAGCCGGAGCAGTCGTCGGCAACGACACGAGCGGGTTCGCCGACCCCGAGTACCTTTCGGTCGCTGCCGCTGCCGGGGCCAGCGTCGTGGCCACCCACCCACGCCTCTCGCCACGAGCACCGGAGCCCGCGCCGCGTCACGATGACGTCGTGGCCGAAGTCGAGCGCTTCCTGCTCCTGTGCGCCGAGCGCGCTCTTCTGAGCGGGATCCCGGCCGATCACACAATCCTCGACGCGGGCCTCGGCCTCGGCAAGACGGCCGATCAGTCACTTCTCCTCCTGCAAAGCTCCGCCCGGCTCGCCTCGCTCGGCTACCCGCTGCTGCTGTCGTCGTCGAACAAGGCTCTTGTGGGGGTCCTGCCGGAGCTCGGTGTCGGCGAGCGCCGCAACGCGTCCCTGGCCGCGACGGCAGCTGGGATCGCCGGAGGTTGCCGGCTCCTGAGGGTCGATGACGTGGCCGGCACCTGTAAGGTACGCGACCTCCTGGCCGCGATCCTCGAGTCGGCGCCCCAACAGGGGACCGGGCCCGACCAGGCCGCGTTGGACGGAGCCGGGGTGGACGAGGCCGGGCCGGAGCAGGCCAGCGAGACGGCGCTCGGCTCGGGAACGCAGCGATGACTGCGACGGGCACTCAATCGGGGGACTCCGCCGCCGTCTTTGTCGTCAAGGGCAGTGATCCCGCCCTCGTCGATCGTGGCCTCAACCGGTTGCTCGTCGAGCTCACCTCTGCGGAGGGCGCGACCGATGACCACCAAGACGCGACGATGACCAATGAGAGCCTCGCCGTCGCCGTCGAAGAGCACCGAGCGCCTAACGGCGAGGAGGAGCTCATGATCGGGCCGGTGCTCGACGCGCTGTTCACGCCTGCATTCCTGGCCGACCGCCGGATCGTGGTGCTGCGCGACGCGGAGCATCTCAGCTCTTCGCAGGCCGCCGAGCTCGCCTCACGCCTCGGTGAGCCGTTCGCGCCGAACATCCTCGTGCTGGCCGTAGTCGGCAAGCCGTTGCCTGCCGTCCTCCTCAAGGCGGTTAAGGCACGCGGCCGGGAGATCGACACGTCGCCGGGCTCGTCCAAAGCGGCGCGGGCACAGTGGCTGAGCGAGCAGCTGATGACGGCGGCGGTTCACCTGGACGCGGCCGCCCGACGCCTCCTCGAAGAGCATCTCGGCGAGGACGTGTCGCGTCTGCACGCGCTCCTGGACGTCCTCACTGCGGCATACGGCGAGGGCGGGAAGGTGACTCCGGCGGAATTGGAGCCGTTTCTCGGAGAGGAGGGCGGAGCGCCGCCCTGGGATCTCACCGACGCGCTCGACACCGGTGACGGGGAGAAAGCAGTCCGAGTAGCCCGCCGGTTGCTCGGCCCGGGAGGCCGCCACCCGTTCCAGCTGCTCGCCACCTTGCACAGGCACTATGCGGCGATGTTGCGTCTCGACGGGAGCGGCGTGACCGATCCGGGCGCGGCGGCATCACTGTTGGGCATGTCACCGTACCCTGCGCGCAAGGCTCTCGCCCAGGGACGAAGACTCGGCGCGGAGCGCGTCGCCCGGGCCATTAGCCTGATCGCCGATGCCGACCTCGATCTCCGCGGAATGGTGGACTGGCCGGGCGATCTCGTGATCGAGGTGCTCGTGGCACGCTTGGCCCAGCTAGGCCGCACCCGCTCGGCCGTACCCGCCGGCACGCGCCGCCCGGTTCGCACGCCATGACCGGGGCGAACCTGAGCCGATACTCGCAGTCGGACCTCCTCGAGCTGGCGCAAGAGGTCGCCGGCCCGGCCGGCGACCTCTTGCGAGCCCGGCTCGCGGGCGTTGCGGGGGGGCTCCTGCTCGCCACCGGTGCCTCGGCCAAGTCAAGCCCGACCGATCTCGTCACCGATGTCGACCGAGCCAGTGAGGCGCTGATCGTAGGCGCCTTGCTACGAGCCCGGCCGGACGACGGCATCCAGGGCGAGGAGGGCAGCTCCCAGAAGGGATCCACGGGAGTCACGTGGGTCATCGACCCGCTCGACGGCACCATCAACTACCTCTACGGCATCCCGGCATTCGCAGTGTCGATTGCGGCTTCGGTGGGCGGGCGGAGCCTCGTAGGAGTCGTCCACAACCCGCTGACCGGCGAGATGTTCACCGCCTCGCAGGGAGAAGGGGCGTGGCTGGACGGCGACCCGC
The DNA here is from genome assembly GCA_963841155.1 of uncultured Acidimicrobiaceae bacterium. GTDB lineage: Bacteria > Actinomycetota > Acidimicrobiia > Acidimicrobiales > Bog-793 > Fen-455. The sequence continues at coordinate 443,639 of CAWJBM010000005.1, forward strand.
TGCGGCTCCAGCCGACGGGCCGGCCCCTCGCCGAGGCGCTGGTCGGTACCGGTTTTTCCTACAGCGCGCAAAATCGGGCCGCTCAGGCACGGATGCTTGCGATCATCCTGCCAGCCGTGCGGGACATCCGGCGTGCCGGATCGGCCGCCCTCGACCTGTGCGCGGTGGCTTGCGGACGCCTCGACGCCTACTACGAGGCGGAGCTCAAGCCGTGGGACCTCGCCGCGGGCGAGGTCATCGCGCGGGAGGCCGGGGCCACGGTCATCTCGCTCGAAGGGCTGCCCGCTGATCCCCCGACCGTCGTGGCTGCAGCTCCGGGCCTGCAAGGCCCGCTCGTCGAGCTGCTGGAGCGCTCAGCCTCGAACTGAGGAGTCCCGCAGGCGCGCCGAAGGCCCCGGAGCACATGATCGGCACTGACCTGCGGCTGTAGGCGTGCGCAGGAGCCGTGGAACCTCACTACCCGACATGCAGGTTCACGTGCCAGGCGCTCTGCATGGGCTGGACGAGAGCCTGAGCGAGCAGGTCGTAACCAGGGGGAAGCAGATGCACCCCGTCGGAGGAACGGATCTGTTCCCACGATCCGTTGACCGAGAGGTACTCGGTGAAGCCGCCGGTCTTGGAAGAAAGAACCCTCGCCGCCGGGAAGTACACCACACCCGGGTGGGAACGTGCCTCGGAGAGGAAGATCTTGTTCAGCTGCTGCGGAAAGCCGCGCGGGACCGTTGAGCCGGGCCCCATCGGTGGCAACCCGACCCACATGACATGGGCGCCTGCAGAGGTTGCCTCTTCCATGACGAGCGCTACCCGGGCCGCGTAGGCCTGCCACCATGGTCCCGCAGTCATGGAGAACGACAGGTAGCGGCCGTTCCCGATCGAGAACGACTGCATGTCATTTGCACCCATCATCACGACCACGATCCCCGGGCGGTACTGCCTCAGGTCAGCTTCGAGAGTCACCGGCCAGTTGTAATAGTCGCTCCGCGCCAGGCCCGTGTCCTCGAGACCTTTCTGAATGACGCGCACGGCCGGATCGGTCGAGAACACGTCTCCGAGACCAAAGCCGAGGTCCTCCCCGATGGAGTCACCGATGGAGAGCAGCGTCAGCGGATGGGAAGCCGTCGGGGACACCAGTTGCGGGGGCCCGGGTGGAGGGGGTGGCGGCGGCGGCGGGATGTAGTGAAGTCCGGACCCGAGATGCGGCGCGGCACCGAGGCCGAGGTAACCCTGCGGTCGCTGCGCCGGCACGGTCACAAGCGGAGGGGTGGGACCGCCGGTGCACACCGGGACCCCTCCGATCCCGCATCTCCCCAACGCCGCGTCGGCGGCGTTCACCGGTCCGGAGATCCGCAACGCGTTCGAGATCGCGGCAATCGGTCGGAGGATGGAGACAGCGACGGTGCGGCGGACGCCGATCTGGCCCGCCTCTGCAGACTGGTACAGCTGGTTCGCGTCGAACAAGAGCCAGAGCAGGAAACAGAGCAGTCCGACGCCAAGTATGCGGCCCGCCGACGCCCTCCGCCTCTGGTCAGTCGGCGCGCCCTCTGCCTCTCCGGGATCTTGCTCTGTCGGGCTGCGGGTTCCGGCACGGGTCGTGCCTGAGGTCGGCTGAGCCGGGCGAGCCTGCCCTCTCGGGCTGCGGGTCCGGGCAGAGGTCGTGCCTGAGGTCGGCTGAGCCGGGCGAGCCCGTGCCGAGGTGCCCGATCGTCTCCTCGCGGCGATCCTCGACCTGGCCGCGTTCGAGCGCGCACCGCCGTCGGCCTGCGGCCGGCCGCGTTTACGGCCGGGCTCATCGCCGGCCGGTCGAGACGCCTTTCTGAAGATCGTCAAGAAGCTCGTGCCACCTTCGACAACGTCCTCCCAGTCTCAAAAGCGGAAGTAGATGAACGGCGCGACACCCGGCGGGCCGAGGGTCGTGATTACCAGGAGCACGGCAGCGAGCACCGCTCCCTGAGCGAACACGCTAAGGCGCGAGAACACCTCTTGCGCGCGCACGGCGAACGTCTGCGGCACGTATTGGGACCCGATGCCGACCACGATCACGAGCAACACTGCGAAATTCACGAGCGGGGATGGCTGGGTCCAGCCGGTGAACAGCCGGCTGAACATCGCGAACGCGTTCGCGAAGGAGGTGGCGCGGAAGAAGACCCATCCCACGCACACGAGCTGGAACGTCGCAAACCGTTCCCAGGCGACCCATCCACGCCCCTCTCGTTGAGGCGAGAGCCCCCTTTCGACGCGTTTGGCACGGCGGTAGTGGCCCGAGCACTGTCCTATGCCGTGGAGGGCACCCCAGGCGACAAAGGTCCAAGCCGCGCCGTGCCACAATCCGCCGAGAACCATCGTGATCATGATGTTGCGATACATCGCCCGCCGCGATCCGTAGCTGCCACCGAGGGGGATGTAGAGGTAGTCGCGCAGCCACGACGACAAGGTCATGTGCCACCGTCGCCAGAAGTCCTGCAAAGACCTGGCGGTGTAGGGGGCGTTGAAGTTCTCCGGGAAGCGGAAGCCGAGCAGGAGGGCGCAGCCGATGGCGATGTCGGTGTAACCGCTGAAGTCGCAGTAGATCTGCACCGCGTAGCCGTAGATCGCCAACAGGACCTCGAGCGAAGAGTGAGTGTGAGGGTTCGCGAACACCGGGTCCACGATCTGGGACGAGACGTAGCTGGAGAGCACAACCTTCTTGAACAGGCCACCAAATATGAGGTACGCGGCCTTCGGCAGGGCAATCCGACGCGGGTCGCGTCGATGGGCCCTGCGGATCTGGGGCAGCAGCCCCGAGCCGCGCACGATCGGCCCTGCGACGAGGTGTGGGAAGAAGGCAACGAAAACCGCCACGTCCAACCAGGGTGAGGGCTCGAGGCTCCCCCGGTAGATGTCGATCACGTACGACAGCCCCATGAATGTGAAGAACGAGATCCCGACCGGAAGCGTGACTTCGATCAACGGGACCGGGTTGCCCATCCCGAGATGGTGGAGCAGGTTGTCGAGGTTGACGCTGAACCACCCTGAGTACTTGAACCAGCCGAGCAATCCCAGCTCGGCGACGACGGTCACCATCAGCCAGGCTTTCCGGGCCGACACGCTGCGGGCCCGGTGCACCAGACGACCCCCGGCGATCGTGCAGATCGTGGAGGCTGCCAAGAGGAACACGAAGCGCCAGTCCCACCATCCGTAGAACACGTAGCTCGCGACGAGGATGAAGACGCGCCAGCGCTTGGGGAAGGGCGCGAGCAGCCAGTTGCCAAGGAAGACGATCCCGAAGAAGATTGCGAAGTCAGTAGTCGGGAAGAGCAACCGGTGAGTCCTTCTTGCGCGCTCTGGCAACGCGGGTCGCGTATGCCCTCGGCCGTCCGACGATACATATCCTTTGACCTCAATGGGTGGAGGCCGTCAGCCCCCCTTTTGAGTCGTGGTGATCGGGTGGCTTGCGCGCCCGATGTCGCACGGCGCGCGGCCGAACCGGGCTGGGCCGAACGCACGGGCGTGGCCAAGCGGAACCGGGCCTGGGGACGGGCGGGGCGGGGCGGGCGGGCGCGCACAGCAGCACACAGGTGAGGGCGCCGTGATGCAAATCGGCGTTGGCGGGCGCTAGCGACGAGCCTTGAGCGCCTCTATGAGCCTGGGGATCACCTTGGTGGCGTCACCGACGATACCGAGGTCTGCGATGGTGAAGATGGGAGCTTCTTGATCCTTGTTGATCGCGATGATGTTCTTCGCGGCCTTCATGCCCACCATGTGTTGGGTCGCTCCGGAAATCCCACAGGCGATGTACACCATCGGCTTTACCGTCTTACCGGTCTGACCCACCTGGAAGGCGTATGGCACCCAGCCCGCGTCGACGATGGCGCGTGATGCGCCCGGAGCGCCGTTCAACAACCGCGCAAGCTCGATGATGAGGGCGTAGTTGTCGGGTGAGCCGAGGCCGCGGCCCCCGGACACGACCACGGCGGCTTCGTCAAGCTTGGGGCCGCTGCGCTCCTCCCTGTGACGGGCGACGACCCTTGCCGCATCACTCGCTCCCGTCTCGGGCACATCGATCGCGACGACCTCAGGCGACTGCGGCTCGGTTGCTTGGGCCGGCTGGGCCGTGAACGCTTTCGCCCGGATCACGAAGATGCCTGGGGCGCCACCGGTGAACACGGCCCGCAGCATCATCGAGCCGCCAAAGATCGTGTGCTCGGTGGTCAGCCCCCCTTCCGAGGCGTCGAAGCCCACGACGTTGGTGAGCACCGGCAGATCGAGACGCACCGACAGCCGCGCCGCGATGTCACGGCCGTCGTGAGTCGCGCCGATCAGGATCGCGTCAGGGCCGTTTCCACCTGAGATCTGGGCCGCCATGGCGGCTGCGAGCTTGGGCCCGGGCAGCGACTCACCGATGTCGCCGACGTCGTACACCTTCGCCGCCCCGTACTGACCGAGAGCGGTGACCGCGCTCGCAGAGCTCGGACCCCAGGTGACGACCTCGACGACATCGCCGAAGCCGCGGGCGGCCGTCAGCAACTCAAGTACGATGCCGACCGGCACTCCATCGTGCTGCTCGGCGAGAACCCAGATCCTGTCCACCTACGTCTTCCCCCTACAGGATCTTGAGCTGCTCGAGGAAGCTGATCACGCGTTCATGAGCGTCACCTTGGTCGACGACGATCTCGCCGGCCTTGCGTGCGTCGACAGCTTCGACCGAGATCACCTGCTGGCGGGCGCCAGCAGAGCCGACCTCTGACGGGTCCAGCCCCAGCTCTGCCACCGTCACCTGCTCGACGGGTTTGGACTTCGCAGCCATGATCCCTTTGAACGACGGGTATCGCGGCTCGACAACACCAGCGGTGACCGTCACGACGGCCGGAAGCGGGCACGTGACCTCGTCGTAGCCCGCCTCGGTCTGACGTTGGACGCGGAGAAGGCCATCGGAGATCTCGACGTGCTTTGCGAAGCTGACTGACGGCCAGCCCAGCAACTCCGCGACTTGGACCGGAGTCGTGCCGGTATAGCCGTCCGTGGACTCGGTGCCTGCGAGCACCAAATCCGGTCCCAGCCGGCGGATGGCCGCCGCAAGGACCTTCGCGGTCCCGAGTGCGTCCGATCCGGCGAGCACCGGGTCAGACACCAAGATGGCCCTCGCGGCTCCAATCGCCAGAGCATTGCGCAGCCCAGTCGTCTCGCCGTTCGGGGCCATCGACACGAGCGCGACCTCGCCACCGCCACCAGCTTCGACGAGTTGAAGGCCCATCTCCACGCCATAGCTGTCCGAGTCGTCCATGATCAGCCTCCCCTCGCGCACGAGAGTGTGATCCTGTGGATCGAGCGCGGGAGGGTCAGCTGTGTCGGGGACTTGTTTCACACAGACTGCGACGTTCATACAGCAATTCTCTACGACTAGTCCGCCCGTGGCCAACCGGCGGACCCGGGGCCGGTCACCCAGGGTCGAGCGGCGGCGCGGCGCCCGACAGGTGGGACCGCCCGAGCGCCCGCCGGGCCACCGGCACGTCGTTGGTGACGACTGCGTCGACGCCCAAGTCGCCGAGCGCGGCGATCTGAACCGGGTCATCGACCGTCCACGCCCGGATTGCCGTGCCTGAGGCCCGGGCGGCACTCATCAGGTCCGCGTCCACGGAGAGGAAGAAGGGATGCAGGCAACCATGGCCATGTTGACGTGCTGTCGAGAGGGCCCTTAGGGATTGCCTGCAGGATGGACAAGCAATGCCGTCGCAAGGCCCGGCTCCGAGGCGCTCACTGCGTCGATCGCCGAGAGGCAAAACGATGAGACCACGAACCGAGGTGCCTCCCTGCGAGCAGCCAACAGGGTCGCCACCTCACGCGCGAGCGGCCTGTGCCTCTCAGGTCCCGTCTCGCTCTCGTCTGGCTTGATCTCGACGTTGACCTGGAGCGGCCAGCGGGCATCCAGCGCCTCGCCGAGCGACGGAAGCCAGACAGGCAGCTCCGCTGACAGGAGCCGGCCAATCGGGCCAAGTCCCGGCAATGCGCCGTCATGGTGGACGACCACGTCGCCGTCGGCCGAGAGGTGCACGTCCAGCTCGATCCCATCCGCGCCGAGATCTCGCGCGGCAATGAACGCCGCGATGGTGTTCTCCCTGGCCGAATGGCAGGATCCTCGGTGGGCGAAAATCTCGGTCACAGCGCGTTCCTCACCGCGCGGGTCGGTTGCGGCGCGGCCACGACATCGCCTGGTCGTCATGTCGGCAATCGTGCTCGTGATCACATGCTTGCACGATCCCGCTCCCTCCCTTAGGATTGAGGACCGCAGTTCGGAAGTCGACCGTCTCTTCGCTGGCCCACAGGTCGCGGTATCGGTTGATTGCTGGATTCAAGTTTTGTGATTCTGTTCACGGACGCGCTTGGGCGACCATGGACGTTTACCGCGGTCTCCAAGCCGCAGAGGAGGCAGAGTGGCTCTGACCTGGACCCGCTCGAGCGAGTGGGACAGTGACGATTGGCGCAAGGTTGCTGAGTGCCGAGACACTGACCCCGACCTGTTCTTTCCAATCGGGACGACCGGTCAAGCGATTGAGCAGATCGACGCGGCCAAAGCCGTCTGTTTCTCGTGCGAAGCTCGAGAGCCTTGTCTTGAATTCGCGCTCGCGACAAATCAGGAGTCGGGCGTCTGGGGCGCAACTTCGGAAGACGAGCGCCGAAAGCTTCGCAAGGCATGGCTGGCCGCTCAGCGCCGCCGCGCCTGCTGACCTGCCAACGCTTCAGTTGGCCCGCCGACTCACCGGAATATCCAGGCGGACAACGGTGCCGCCGTCCGTCTCCATCTTGATCGTGCCACCTAGCTGACTTCGTACGAGATCGCGGACGATCGACAAGCCGAGACTGCGCGTCTTGTCGATGTCGAACCCCCCGGGCAACCCACATCCGTTGTCGCGCACCACGACCCCCAGCACGTCCGGATCCTCGCAAAGCATGAGATCGACGCGTGCGTCGGTGCCTGGTGTCGCCTGCCAGCCACTGAGCACCGGCTCGGGTGCCGAGGACCCCGGTTCCACCGGCCCGGGTGCCGAGGACCCCGGCTCCCGAGCCAAGGATTGCGAGCGCCCGGCGTACCAAGGCTCGGGAAAAGCGTGCTCCATGGCGTTCTGAAGCAACTCCGCGATGGCTACCGCGAGCGGGGTTGCCACATCGGCCGATAGGTCGCCGAGGCTCCCCTCGACCTCGATCGTGACCGGGAACGAGATCGTGCTCGTCTCGCGAATCATGTTGACGAGCGCTGCGACGATCTCCTCGAAGGGCACCTGTTCGGTCGCTTCGCGCGCCAGGATGTCGTGAACCAGGGCAATGGCACGGATGCGGCGTTCGGCCTCGAGCAGGGCGATCCGGCCTGTCGCCTCCGCTTCGTCCAGACGCCGCGCCTGGAGGCGGAGGAGGGACGAGATCGTCTGGAGGTTGTTCTTCACACGGTGGTGCACCTCACGAATGGTCGCGTCCTTGGTCAAGATGAGCCGATCCCTGCGGCGCAAGTCCGTCACGTCGCGAAGCAGGATCGCCGCTCCGGTCAACGCGCCCCGCGAGATAAGAGGAATGCACCGGATCATCAGGATCACGTCAGGAGGCCGCTCGACCTCCTCGATCACCGGACGCTTGCTCGAGAACGCCGCGTCGACAGCCGAAGTCTCGAGCCCGAGCACAGCCAGGCTCGAGCCGACGATCGAGGAGTTGATCGAGGCACGGTGCAGAGCGTTGACCGCGTTTGGCGATGCGTAGGTGATGCGCTCGTGAGCGTCGATGACGAGCACACCGTCGCCTACGCGGGGCGCCTCCTCGACTGCAGCATCGTCGGCCACGAAAGGAAACAGCCCATCGGTGACCATGACTGACAACCGCTCGAACAGGTCCAGATAGACCCGCTCCAGCGTGCCCCGGCGCCGGGTGGTCCGTGGCGACCAGACGCGGCAGAGCACTCCCAGGACCGTCGCGCGGTAGCGCACGGGGATGTGGGTGACGCGTACCGAGCGCGTCGGCAAACTCGCTGGGCTGCTCCGCGCGGACGATCACCCCGGACTGATAAGACTCGACCAGGTTCGGCAAGCTCTCGGCGGACTGGACCTGACCGACCAGGTCAACCTCGTAGAGCGTCTGGCTCGTCGTAGGCCGGATCTGTCCGAGCACGACGAACGCGTCGAGCCTGTCAACCCCTGGAAATCCGGACTCGTTGTCTGCCGGATCCGCGGGCTCAGGCGAGCTGAGCGCCGATCCCTCCAGCTCCGGCTCTCCGGGCTCAGCCTCCCGAGGCTCAGGCGAGCTGAGCGTCGGTTCGGGTACCGCCTCGTCGCCCTCTCCGCTATCACGTGTGACAGGTGCGAACAACAACAGATCGGAGAACGACAAGTCGGCGAGAAGGCTCCAGGACGCCATAAGGCTCTCCAGATGGAGGCGTTCGGTGACGTCAAAGGAGGTATACCGGCGGATCAGGTCGGGCGCCGGGACAATCTTGACGGGAAGCGGGACGAGAGAGGAGTCCATCGGTCTCAGTCGGCTCGAGCCGCCCGGACCAGCGAGGCCCGTGAGCGTGACGCCGTCAGTTTGGGTCCCTCTCGGATCTCGACCTGGTCCACGCGGGGCCTGGCCTCGAGAGCACGTCGCACGTGACCGACGCGCACTGGTGACAAGTTACAAGTGATGACATTGCCGTCACGGGGCTCGAGCACATCTTGCTCGGCCTCGGCGGTCACGATCTCAGACATCGACGTGCTCCATCCTCGTGTCTCGGCTCACGCACCCTTGGCAGGACTCGGTGGCCCGGCTCGACCACGAGATCATGCCGCGCCTGGCGAGGGTCATGAAGACCTCAAGGGCCGGCGTCGGATTCCGGCTCGGCCGAAGAATGCTTCTGGTGCTCGGTCGACCCGCCAGTACTGGGCCTTCTCGAAGTGCCCGCCGCCGAGCCACCGCCGAAGTCCGCGCGTGTGCCACCCGCGCTGCGGGTGTTGCGGCCAGAGCGGGAGCTGGCCTCGGGCGACACGGTGCTCTCGTCGCCCCAGATCTTGGCGCCGACGTCAAGAAGACCGCGCAGGTCTGTGACGTGCCCCGGGTGGTAGGGCACGGTCGCTGTCACCTCGTGCGTCGCAGAAAGCTCGGTCAGCAGTTCCGCCTCGCGCGTCGCCACGAGCCGGAAGTTGGCGAAGCTGCGGGCCACTTCGTCGAGCACTCGGCCGACCATCTCTGCTGTGGGACGACCTGAGGTCGCGGGGTCCACCGGTAGACGACCGGCCAGGGACTTCGCCAGATCGCCCGCGCGCTGGCCCAGCAGCTCGGCGGTTCGGCCAACAGGCGGATCCGAAAATGATCCCGGCAACACCTTGTTGCAAACGAGCAGGCCGAGATGCAGGCGGCGGTCGCGCAGGCGTCCGATGAGCTGCTCGGCCTCCATGGCCGGCACCGCCTCGAGCGTCGTCACGACCACGAAGGTCGTGCGCACGTCCCGGAGCAGGCGGTTCACGGCTTCCGCGCGGGCGACGAAGCCGTCCCTCATGGTCTGAAAGAGGATGAAGAAGCCGGCAAGGTCCTCAAGGAACTGGCTGCCCAGGATGCGGTCCGCGATCTGGTAGAAGGGCCGCGAGGCGAAGTTCACGAACCGGGAGCGGTAAGGCACGATGAGCCACCGGAGCAATCTCGACGAGAAGAACTCAGCCATGCGCCCTGGCGCATCGAGCAGATCGAGCGCGTTCAGCGACGGCGGCGTGTCGACGACCATGAGGTCGTACTCGCCTTCTTCGTGGAGCTCGTAGAGCCGCTCCATCGCGATGTAGTTGTGGCCCTGGGCGAACCGCCTCGTGATGTTGCGATAGAGCGGGTTGGCGAGGATCTGGTTTGCCGTCCGCGGATCGGGCGCATGCCTGCGGACAAGTGCGTCCCACGACTCGCTCATGTCGAGCATGGCCGCGTACAGCTCACCTTTCGGGCGCGCTCCTGCATCGGCGAACGCCTCGTCAGGTACCCGGCGGGCCACATTGCCCAGCCCCCCGACCCCGAGCGCATCTGCCAGGCGGCGCGCCGGGTCGACGGTGAGCACGAGTACCCGACCTCCCAGGCGGGCGGCGGCCGTGGCGGCCAGCGAGGCCGAGATGGTGGTCTTGCCCACCCCGCCTGGTCCGCAAGCAACCACGACTTCCTTAGCCGAAAGGAGTTGTTCCATGTGGCGCGTCTGATCCATCCCCGCCAGTGAGCCGCCACGACCGGGCATCGCACGGGTCTCGGGCCGCGACTCGAGCCGAGGCTGAGACCGGCTCACGTCACCAGCTCCTCCGACAGGGCACGGGCAACCTGGCGAACGGCACGAAGCCCGTGCGAGCGTGCGAAAAGGTACGGCAAGTACAACAGCGGTACGTCCGGCGCGATCTCGGCGCGTAGCCGTTCCAGGTGGGCGACGCCATCCCGCCGGACGGTGACGGCAAGCCTCGCTGCCGCGAGCACGTCCTCGACCAGTTCACGGGAAGCGCCTATTCCGCGAGCAACGAGCTCGAGCCTGGCGGGGCGACTGATCTCGTTGAAGACCTGCTCCTCGGAACGGCCAAAGAGCTCCGGCAGGACCCGATTGGCCACCACGCAGGCGAGATGAACCGGCGTTTCGCTAGCCAGCCGACCAGCCAGGTCGACGGCCTCGTTCACGGGCATCTCTTCCGGCGTCGTGACCAGCACCGCCCCGGTTCGGACCGGGTCACCGAGGATCTCGAGTATCCAGTCGGTCTGGGACCGAACGACGCCCACCCGGATCAACTCGTTGATACCGGTCGGTGCGGCGAGCTGGCCGACGACACTGCCCGTCGAAGAGGCATCGACCACAACCAGGTCATAACGGCCCGCCCGAATCTCGAAACACAGCTTGCCGACCGTCAGGATCTCCCTGATCCCCGGCGCCGCCGTCGCCACAAAATCGAATGCACGGGCAACCGGGCCGATGTGGCCGATGGTCGGCACCTTCGCGACCAGCCGGAGATACTCACGGAGCGACGCCTCGGTGTCCATCGACATCGCCACGAGGCCATCGCTGATGCGCCGACCACTGAACGGCGTCGGACCACACTCGTAGGCGCGGGCAAGATCCCCCTTCGGTTCGGCCTCGCAAATCAGGGTGCGGCGACCCTGCTCGCTCGCAAGCAAAGCGATCGCGGCGGCAACTGTGGTCTTGCCGACACCGCCCTTGCCGGTGACGAAGAGCAGCTGGTAAGCGAGGAGCTCAGGCACCGAGCTCGGGCGTCAGGAGGTTCCGAAGCCGACGCGCCGCTCCTCGTTCCCGCCGCCGATCTCGATGTAGGCGACCTTGGCCGAGGGCACTGCCACGCGACGACCTCGCTTGTCGGTCAGCCAGAGCACGCCGTCGGGTTGCGCGAGAGCCTTGTCGACATCGGCGACGAGCTCCTCGTGCTTGGTCCCCTCCGGTAGATCGATGTCGAGCTCTCTCACTGTATGGATGATCCCGATACGAACGTCCACGAGTGCTCCTTCCGCTTCCGCGAGTCATCGTAGGGGACTGACCGGCTGGCACGGTTCACCTTGTGGTCGCGGTGTCAAGCTCCGTGCGACAGGAACCTCGCCCGCAGGGCGCTCGCAAGCTCCGGTGCAATCCCCTCCCCCTGTCCAGGGCTCCGCGCCAGCCTAAGCGTGTCAGTGACCGTGTCAGTAGCGCCGGCAAACGGGCGTGGGCATCGATGGATATGCTCGAACGGGCGGGAGCGAGACATCCCGGCGTTTCTAAGGTATTCGAGGCTCCCACCAGGGCGGCAGCGACCAGCCCAAGAGCTCAGCAGCTTTTGTGCAGGCGAAACGGTCGGTCATCCCGCTCACGTATCCGACTGCGGCTCGAACGGTGTCCGGATCGTCAGGCACGAGCTCGGCTCCCACGGGGAGCGCCGTTGGGTGACTGACGTAGTGAACCACGAGGGCACGCAGCAGGTCGACGACCGCCGCCGACTGTTCGATCGAGTCTTGGCGGAGGTAGATGCGCTCGTAGTTGAACCGGCGCAGCTCCTCGAGCGCCTCGCCCATCGCCTCGCTGAGAGCGACCGTGCCAGAGGACAGCGTCGTGGTGACAACGTCGGTCACAAACGCGTCCAGCTGACGGGCCCTTGAAGTGCCGCACCGCTCGCCGACGAGGAGCGGCAGCTCGTCGCTGGTCACGATCTCCGCGTGAACTGCGTCCTCGAGGTCATGCGCGCAGTAGGCGATCCGGTCCACGAGCGCGACGACCTCGCCCTCAGGCGTGGCGGGCGACGGGCGCGACCAGGAGTGGTTGCGGATCCCGTCCAAGGTCTCCGCGCACAAGTTGAGCGACGCGGCCGTGACGTCAGCGCCCCAAACCGCGTGGTCGAATCCCTCCGACAAGAACGGCGAAAGCGCCTCCTCGCTGGCGTGGCCGCCAGGACCGTGGCCGCAGTCGTGACCGAGGGCGATCGCCTCGGTCAGTACGACGTTCAACCGGCACGCGCGCGAAACCGCGGTTGCAACCTGCGCGACCTCCAGGGCGTGGGTGAGCCGCGTCCGCTGGTGGTCGGCCGGGAAGATGAAGACCTGGGTCTTCCCAGCCAGGCGCCGGAACGCCGTCGAGTGCAGGATCCGGTCCCGATCGCGCTCGAAACAGGTCCGCCACGGATCGGCGACCTCCTCGATGGCACGGCGGCCTGCCCCGAGTGACCGCGTCGCGCCAGGGGCCAGCAAGCGCTCCTCCTCGGCCTCTCGCGCCTCCCGGTCGAGCACGCCGAACGAGCCCACGGCAGAGACCGCCGGATGATCCGCGGTCCGAGTGCCCGCTTCGTCGCCGGGGTTACCGCTCATGGTCGATGCCCACCGCCGCGACTGCTCGCTCATCGCTGACAAGGATGCAGCTTCCACGACTGTGAAGCTAACTGTCGGGTGTCACACGCCCGGTTCAGCGAAAGCCGATCTCAGCCGATCGAAAGCTCGGATCGGTACACGCGCCCGGGTCCCAGTGCCACCACACGCTCGGCAAGCGACGCGAAAGCCCGACCCGCCTCCCCCTCCGGGTCGGAGGCCGCGACTGGCACACCGGAGTCACCAGCCTGGCGCAACGTCGGCAGGAAGGGGATCTGCCCCAGTAGCGCCACGCCCAGAGACTTGGCCAGCGTCTCGCCGCCACCGTGACCGAACAGCTCGTACCGCTTGCCGTCGTCGCCGGTGAACCACGACTGGTTCTCCACCACTCCCCTGACCGGCAAGCGGAGCTGGCGGGCAAGCACGGCGGCACGCTGGGCCACCCGCTCGGCCGCAACCTGCGGTGTCGTCACCACCAACACCTCGGCACGGGGCACGAACTGTGCGATCGACATCGCGACATCGCCGGTGCCGGGCGGAAGATCGAGCATCAGGAAGTCCGGCTTGCCCCAGTGCACATCCACGAGGAACTGCTCCAAGGCCTTGTGCAACATCGGTCCGCGCCACATGACCGCCTGGTCCTCGTCCACGAAGAAACCCATCGAGATGCACCGGACGCCGTGAGCCACCGGTGGGACGAGAAGATCGCCGAGCAGGACCGGGGGACGATCGATTCCCAACATGGAAGGAACGGAGAAGCCGTAGACGTCCGCATCGAGGATCGCCACCGAAGCACCCTGGCGCGCCAGGGCGACCGCGAGATTGACGGTCACGGTTGACTTGCCCACTCCACCCTTGCCCGAAGAGACGGCGAGGACGCGTGTGCGCGACGCCTTGTCGGCAAATGGGTTCGTGCGGGGCGTGGGTGCTTCGTCACCGGCGCTGTCGTGGCCGTGGAGCCCGGTGCCATGGATGCCCGCCTGACGCGCCGGTGCCCGGCCGAGCTCGTAGAGCCTCGCACGCAGGTCAGCTTCCTCGGCCTCGGTCATGTTGACGAACTCGACCGCCGAAGGGGCGCCCCCGGCGGTGGCAACCGCTCTCGCAATCTCGTCGGCAAGGTCCCGCTGTGCTGGGTGCCCGGCGGCAGGCACGGCAACGACAACGTCGGTACGGCCCCGGTGGACCCGAACCGAGCGCAGCAACCCGAGCTCGCCGATGCTGTGAAACAGACCGGGATCGACGACGGCACGGACGGCAGCTTCGAGGGGCTCGACGGGATTCGTCATCGGCCTGGCGGGAGTCCGGTCATTCACGTCCTTCGTCGGTCCTGGCATCCTGCTCAACATCGCGGCGGCCACCGGTACGATAACGGTGTGAGTGAAGGCACCCGCCAGTCACAAGGACCGGTGGTCACCGACGAGGGCTTCTCGGCGACGGTGGCCGCGATCACCTCTGCGTTCGGTGACAGCACCCGGCGGCAGATCTACCTGTTCGCTCGAGAGCGCCAAGGCGTGACCGCGACCGAGGTGGCCGAGCACTTCGCGCTTCACCCAAACGTCGCCCGTCACCACCTTGACAAGTTGGCCGCGGGCGGATACCTCGACGTCTACGTCGACCGCGGAAACGCCGGGGTCGGACGCCCGTCAAAGCGCTACCTGTCGGGCGCCGGCAACACGACAGCCGCGGTGCCGGCGCTCCGGGACGATCTTCTCCTCGCGCTGCTGGGGCGCCTCCTGACCATCGTCGACCCCGTCCAGGCCGAGCAGATCGCACACGAAGTGGGCGCGGAGTACGGCCGCTCGCTCGCCGCGCAAATGGCGCCAGGTGACGCACCGAGATCGCTGCGCTCGGCCATGCAGTCGGTGGCCCACGCGTTGACCGCACAAGGATTCGCCGCACACGGGGGAGTCGCCGGATCGCCCAACTCCATCGTCCGGGACCATTGCCCCTTCGGAGACGCGGCAATCGATCATCCTGTTCTCTGCGCGGCCGACCGGGGCCTCGTGGAAGGCCTGCTGAACGGCCTGTGCCGAGACGGCGTGCCGGTTCAGCTCTCGTCCCGGGCGCGCGGCGACGAGGTCTGTGCCACCGTGGCGGGCTGACCCCTGGCTCTGGGCCTTTGCGGGTGCATGCACCGTTGAGCGATCGCCACTATCTCGACCACGCTTCGACCTCGGTCCTCCGGCCCGAGGCGGCCCAGGCGATGTCGACTTGGCTCGGTGGTCGATGGGCCGGCGATCCCGGTCGCGTTCACGCCGAGGGTCGTGCGGTGCGCGACATCATCGAGAACGCGCGAGAAGCCGTTGCGCTGATGCTCGGAACTGCGGCGAACCGTGTCGTGTTCACCAGTGGTGGCACAGAGGCCGCCAACGCCGCGATCTTCGCGGCCGGCCGGGCTCGCAACGGTGCACCGATGATCTGCGCGGACGTCGAGCACTCCTGCGTGCGCGAGGCCGCCCAGCGCTCCGGTGCCGTCCTCCTCCTCGAAGTGGACCTCACGGGTCGCATCGATCTCGACCATCTCCGAGCACTGCTCAGCGCCGATCGCGGTGGTCGGCCGGCGCTGGTGAACTGCCAATGGTGCAACCACGAGGTCGGGACCCTGCAACCGGTGACCGAGGTCGTGGCGTCCTGTCGGTCTGCGGGCGTACCTGTGCACGTCGACGCCGCCGCAGCGGTCGGTCACGTCCCCATGGAGCTCGATGCGCTCGGCGCCGACTTCGTCTCGGTCAGCGCCCACAAGTTCGGGGGCCCGCCCGGCATCGGAGCGCTCGTCGTCCGCCGGGGTCTGCGTACGGCGCCGTTCATCATCGGCGGCGCGCAGGAACGGGCACGGCGCGGCGGGCTCGAGAACGTCATCGGCATGGTCGGTTTCGGCGCAGCGGCAACTGCGCTCAGCGAGCCGGGGCGGCTAGAGCAGGAGGAAGCTGCCGCCCGGCAGCTGACCAGTGCGCTCCTCGACGCGGCCACGTCCGTCGACGACGTCCTGGCGCTCGGTGACACCGACCGGCGCGCGCCGCACATCGTGAACGTGGCCGTCGGTGGCGTGCAGGCCGAGGCCGTACTGCTCGGGCTCGATCAGTCCGGCGTGGCGGCACACTCGGGCTCCGCGTGCTCGTCGGAGTCCATCGAGCCGTCCCCGGTCCTCGCAGCGATGGGCGTCGACCCTGACCGCTCGCTTCGACTCTCGGTCGGCTGGTCGACGACCCGGGCGGATGTGGAGGCGTTTGCCTCGGCCTTCCCACCGGTGGTGGAACGTCTGCGAGCGCTCGCAGGCACCGTCAACTGACAACGATCGTCAGCCCGCTGCGGCTCCTGAGGCTGCGGCGGCGCTGCTCATGGCGGCTCGATAGCGAGGCGGCAACGGCTCCTTGGCGGCCGCGAACGCCCTTGTCGCGACCGCGGCAACCGACACGAGCAGGCTCTTGGAGGCTCCCGCAGCCAACGCGTCGCGGAATTGAACCGCGGCGGCCACGGGCCTGCCGAGATCCTCGTAAAGGATCACGCCGAAGAGCGCGTGACCATCCGGATAGCCGGGCGCGACGCTGACAGCCCGGGCGACAGAGGCGTCACCGCGCGCGAGCACGAGCCGGTTCTTCGACGACAGCCCCGCGAGGCGAACCAGCCAGCCACCGTAGGTAAGGGCGTCCGGTTGATTCGGGTCCGTCTCCAGGACCTGGTCGTAGAGTCGAACTGCCTGCGACGCCTGTCCGTCACTGCCAAGGATCGCGGCCCGGTCCAATGTCTCCTGCTCCTGCTGGGCCGTCGACAGCGACACCGACCCAGTGGCCGACTCGCCTGGCAGGCGGACACCCGCGAGCGACGCCGCCAACAGTGTCGCCGCCACGACGAAACAGCCCGCCGCGGCGACCCCGATCACCAGGCGCACTCGCGGGCTTGCGAGCCGGCGGCGTAGCCGGCTTCCGAAAGGAGCAGACGGGACGCCACAAAGCCGCCCCACAGAGACCTCCGGATCCTCAGAGGTTCCAACTCGCCCGGCACCCGCCAGGTCGGCGATCGCCGCTTCGACCTCGGCAAGCCGGCTTCCGTAACGGGAATGGAGGACCGCGAAGTCCTCCGCATCGACCTCGCCAGACACGAGCTGATCCTCGAGATCATCGATCGATTGCCGGAGGAATTCCTGCTCGTTCGCCAGCGCATAGGGGTTCGACCGCCGCGTTCCGGGCTCGGCGCCCCGCTGTGTGGTCGACCGTGCGCGCCTCACTGGGGAGCCTCGAGACGACGGCGCCGCCACAAGTAGACAGCAAGAAGAACGACGGCTCCACCGACGAGTGAGGCCGGCACCGCCCACAGCAGCACGTCCACACCCGATCCGGACGGGACAAGCAGTGCCTGCCCGCCGAAACGGGCCACGACGAGTTGCTCGATCCGCGTGTCGCTCAGGCCTTCGTGGACCCAGGCGGCGACCTCGGCCCGCAGCCCGACCGCGATAGGAGCGTCCGACTGCGCGATGGAGAGATCGATGCAACTCGGACATTTGATGACGCTGTCGAGGTGGGCGATCCTCACCGATGAGCTCGGCTGGGTCGGATGCACACTCCCGATGCTCAGGGCGACCACCACGGCAACGGCCACTATCACCCACGCCGGCCTGGACGCGAGGACCGACGATGCCGAGCGCCTGACGCGCTCGCCCTCCTGCCCGGTTCCTGGGCCGATGTCGGCACTCACGCGTGCGCCTCCACAGCGTGCTCGACAAGACGGTCCAGCGCCCCAGCCGTCACTCCCCCGAGGATCCTGTCCGCGACCCGACCGTCAGGCGCTATGAGAAACGACTGCGGTGGATCGTCGACTCCGTAGCTGATGGCGATCTGTTCGTTCGGGTCGAGGACCGATGGCCACGTGGCTCCTACCTCCCGTTCGAACGCGGCCGCGTTTGAGGCCGTGTCGCCGTACACGACACCGAGCACTGCGACATGCTGGCCGGCGGGACGGCTGTACGCGAACTTGACGAGGTCGGGCGACTCGGCCCGGCACGGGGGGCACCAGCTTGCGAAGAAGTTGAGGAGCACAAAGCGGCCACGCATCGAGGACAGCGACGACACGCCGCCGGCAAGATTGCGGCCCGTGACAGGCGGGGCCGGCTTGCCGATCAGAAAGCTCGCGGTCGTCTGTGTCGCGGGAGGTCGGGTCGCCAAAACGGCGACCAGCACGAGCACGCCCAGCCCGGCAGCACATGCCACCCACCGCACGAACCTCATCTGACGGCGTCGAGTGCTCACGAACCTGCTCCGGCACCGACAGGCGCGGGCCTTGTCCCGGGCTCGGTCAATCCGCCCGAACCCGGCGCTCCGGGCCTCTCCTCGGGCCCGCGGCGGCGGCGACGGCTCGGTATGGCGGCCAGCACAGCGCCAAATGCCGTCAGGGCCCCACCAACCCAGAGCCACAGCACCATGGGCTGGATGACGACGTCGATGGCGGCCGGGCCTTGGGGCGAGACATCGATGTCCGCGACCGTGAGATAGGTGTCCTCGCGCACCGACGAATCCACTGCCGGGGTGCCGATCCCCTCGCTTCCGGGGAACACGCTTATGGCCGGATAGAACGGGGCTCCGTCCACGACAACCGTCGCGACCTCACCGCTCTTGTTCGGGAGGCTGAAACGTCTCGAGCCTATGTAGGTGAAGACGTGACCGTCGTAGCGAACCGACTGGCCCGGCTTCAGCTCGAGTTGTGTCCGCTGCCCATACGAGCTCGCGGCCGCGAGGGCCACGGCCACGACGACGACGCCGAGATGCACGATCATGCCGCCGTTGGCCCGGCCGAACAGCGCCCGCCACGCTCCCGCGCGCACGTTGTGCGACGCGAGAGCGGCAAGCACCAACTGACGCAACGCGCTCGCCGCCGCGAACCCGCCGAGACCGAAAGCCAACAGTGGCGTGAACCCGCGCACGCCCAACAGGACGCATACCACGACGACCCCGGCACCGACCCATGCCGGGATCGCGAGCCGGCGGCCAAGCACACCCTCTCCGGCCTTGCGCCACGGGAGCGCCGGTGCCACGGCCATGAAGAACAGCAGCCCAAAGCCGATCGGAAGGGTCATTGTGTCGAAGTAGGGCCTTCCGACGGTGACCTGCTGGCCGTTCAACGCCTCGACAAAGAGGGGGAAGACAGTTCCGAGGAGCACGACGAGCGCGAACCCGGCGAACAGGAGGTTGTTGACGAGGAACGCGCCCTCTCGCGAGACAGCCGCGTCGATCGTCCCCGGCGAGCGCAAGCGGTCACCCCGCCAGGCGATCAGCCCGACACCGACGGCGACGACGAGGCCGAAAAACCCCAGCAGCACCGGGCCCACCGTCGAGTTCGAGAAGGAATGCACCGACACGAGCACACCGGAGCGCGTGAGGAACGTCCCGAGGATCGTGAGCGAGAACGCCGCGATCAGAAGTGACAGATTCCAGACTCGAAGCAGGCCGCGCCGCTCTTGGACCATCACCGAGTGGAGGTACGCGGTGCCGCAGAGCCAAGGGAGCAGCGCTGCGTTCTCGACGGGGTCCCAACCCCAGAAGCCTCCCCAGCCCAGGACCTGGTACGACCACCAGGCCCCCAGCACGATGCCGATCGTGAGAAAGGCCCAGGCGAACAACGTCCAACGGCGGGTCTCCAGGAGCCACCCCTCGTTGAGGCGCCCCGTCACGAGCGTGGCGATGGCGAAGGAGAACGGCACGGTGAAGCCGACAAAGCCCAGGTACAAAAAGACCGGGTGGAAGGCGATGAGCGGGTTGTCCTGCAAGAGCGGGTTGGGCCCGGAACCGTCGGCCGGGACCTGGCCGATGACGTGCGCGAAGGGGTTCGCCGGACCGGCCATGAGGGCGAAGAAGAAGACGGCGACGCACAGCCCGATCAGGCTGGACCACGCCACGAGCGGATCGGATGCGCGCTTGCGAAAGACGTGGGTCATGGCGGCCAGGTACCCGGCGAGGATGAGCGCCCAGAGCAGGATCGAGCCTTGGAGGGCCGACCACATTCCCGTGACCGAGTACAGGATCGGTGTCTCGCGGCTGTTGTTCGCCGCTACGAAAGCGATCGAGAAGTCGTGGACCAGGAGCGCCCGCTCCATTGCGACAGTCGACAGGACGGCGCCGGCGAGCACCCAGAGAGCGAACGTGCGGGCATACCGGTACAGCGACGGCCGCCCGGTCGCCAAGCCAACGCCGATCGTGACGACTCCCGACACCGCCGCGAGCAGGCCGAGGGCGACCCCGACCAAGCCCAGGGCCGCGTTCATCTCGTCGTCCCGTTCAGCGCTCTCACCCGATTCGGGTGCGCGGCGATGTAGCTGTTGGAGTGCTTGACGAGAATCTGGTCCGAGGCAAACCGGTCCGTCGTGCCGACGAAATGACCGACCACGATGACAGGAATCCCCGGCTGGAAGAGCTGCGGAGGCGATCCGGTGTTGGTCACGGCGACCTTGACGCCGCTCGATTCGACGACGAAGTTCACCGTTGTCCCCGAGCCGCCCCGAATGGTGCGGACGGTCCCCGGCATGACCATGCCCTCGAGCTGGAAGGTGCTGTTGCCCAAGGTCGCCCGTTGGGCGACTGCTTCGTTCGCAGTCTTGAAGAAGACGATCGCCGAGGTGATCCCTTTGAATATGAGGAAACCGATCGCGGCGAGGATGATCACCCCGACAACTTCCAGCCGCCGTCGCTGCCGCCGTTGCTCGGGACTGAGGGTGATCGACCGGCGCCTGGGCGCAGGCGGAGCTGTTCCCGCTTCGCCAGAGCCCGGCTCGTCCTCGAGGAGGTCCCGGGGTGGGACTTCGGGCCCGGTTTCGAAGCTGGCATCACTCATTGGACAGGTCCCGGTTCCGAGCCATCGACGGCACGGTGCTCCACCGCCGCGGCTTCACCGGCCTGTGCCGGGGAGTCAGCCTTGGCGGAAGTGCCGGTCGAAACAATGCTCGAGGCCGTGCCGAGCCGCCGGCGAGCAGCGCGCTCCCGAGCCGCGAGGGCGACCCCGTAGATCCCGAGCGTGCCGAGAACCACGACGTAGCCCGCTTCCACATAGCCGCTCATCCGGCTTCCCCCTCCGCCCGGCGTTCCTCGATGGCGACCTCGAGCCCCTCGGTCTCCTCCAAGTCCTGCAATCTCGCGAGACGGTAGCGGTGGACCATGAGCCAGGCGTAGACGAGCGTGAACGACACGAAACCGAGCATCAATGTCCAGAACATGGAGCCGTGAACATAGGTCTTGTGCGTGGTCGGATTGAGCACGGTGGGCGCCTGGTGCAAGCTGCGCCACCACTCGACCGAGAAGTAGACGATCGGCACGTCGATGAACGCGATCAGGGCTGCGATCGCCGACCGGCGAGCCCGGACATGGAACTCGCCGGGCACACGACGCAGTGCGAGGTAACCGAGGTAGAGCACGAACAGCAGTGCCGTCGTGGTGAGCAGCGGGTCCCAGACCCACCACGCGCCCCAGGTAGGCCGCCCCCAGATCGATCCCGAGACGAGCGTGAGGCCGGTGAAGACGACGCCAACCTCTGCCGAGGCACCTGCAAGGCGGTCGAAGTGCTCCGCTCTGGTCCTGGGCCACAGGTAGAGAAGGCTTGCGAGGGTGGCGATGCCGTAGGCGAGGAACGCGACCCACGCCATTGGCGGATGAATGTAGAGCAGGCGTACGAGGTTCCCCATGAACTGGTCTGGTGGGGTGACGAAGAGACCCAACCACACCGTCGCCGCCACGCCCACGAGCGCGATGGCGCCCAGCACGCGGAGCGCCGCGGGGCGGTCCTGCGCCAGGACGCGTGCCGGCGTGCTCATCCGTCCTCCAATAATGGCCCGAACGCGACTGTGCCGATGGCGATGTAGAGCACAGCGAAGACCACGAGCACGTCCAGCCAGCCAGCTGCGTGGCCTTGCCTTCCTGCAAGGCCGGCGTCCCATGCCTTGGTTGCGGCAAGGAGGACTGGAGCGACCACGGGGAGGAAGAGCAAGGGAAGCAGCGTTTCTCGGGTCCTGAGCCCGGATGCCACGACCCCGTAGAGCGTGCCGACTGCCGCAAGCCCGAGGGTGCCGGCGACACAAGCAGCGATCAAGACCAGAGCGCCGGACAGGTGTGCCCCGTAGAGCAACGCGACACCGACGGTGAGCCCGGCCTCGAGCACGAGCAGCTGAGCGGCGACGGCACTGGCCTTCCCGAGGAAGATCCCGGCGGGGTCGAGGCCCGACAGCCTGAGGCCGTCCCGAGCGGCGTCGGCCGACTCGATGGCGTAGCTGCGCTGCACGGCCAAGAGTGTCGACAGCAGGACCGCGACCCAGAAGAGCCCTGCAGACGCCGACGCCAGGACTCGGCGGTCGGGGCCAAGCGCCAGGCCGAAAAGGAGCAGGACCGCGATCGCGAACGGACCGATCTGATTGAGTCCAACCCGGGAACGGATCTCGATGCGGAGATCCTTTCCGGCAACAAGCACGGCGTCACGCAACATGAGCGGGATCCTCCGTGACTGGCCCGGCCGGCACGGCTGGCGCGGAGGTGGTTTGCCGCGCCGCTTGCACAAGCGGAGCGGGCGAATCGGACGCCCCGGTCGGTTCGGGCGGCCCGACGACTCGGCCGCCCGCCAGGTGAACGACCCGGTCAGCGATGGCCTCCGCACGCTCGAGCTCGTGCGAGGCGAACACGACGGTGCGGCCGGCAGCGCGGGCACCGGTAAGGAGCGCGTCGAGAAGATCACGGCCGTCCTGATCGAGTCCAGCATGAGGCTCGTCGAGTAGCCACAGTCGCGCGCCGCGCGCGACGAGCACCGCAAGTGAAGCGCGGCGCTGCTGTCCGGCGGAGCACCGACCCACGGGAATGGACGCGAGACGACCGGCGAAGCCGAACTGCTCGAGTACAGGGCGGATCCCCGTGACAACGCCTCGGTTCGCTCGCACCGCAAAGCGCAGGTTCTCCTCCACCGTCAGCTCCTCGTACAGGAACGACTGGTGGCCGAGCATGCCAATCTCGCGCCGCACAGAGCGCCGATCAGCCACGAGGTCCCGACCGAGCACAGTCGCCTCACCTGAGTGCACTGCCAGCAACCCGGCGAGGACTTTGAGGAGACTGGTCTTGCCTGCGCCGTTCGGGCCGCGGAGGTGCACGACCTCGCCTTCGCCAACTTCCAAAGAAGCTCCTGCTAGGAGGGGGAACCGGCCGGCGAGCGCTACGGCCTCGTGGAGACGAACGGCAGGCGCCATGGAGATCGACCATGTTACGGGGCAGCCGGTGTCCCGGTCACGCGGCAGGCCGAACGGTGATCCCGCCACAGGCAGACGGCGTGTCCTGGGCAGCGACTAGCCAGCGGCTGCTCCGGCGGTCAGGAGACCTGGCGGCGCATCACATCGAGGTCGGCGTCAACCATCATCTCGATGAGCCCAACGAAGTCGACGTGAGTCCTCCAGCCAAGCTTGTCGCGCGCCTTGGCTGCGTTGCCGACGAGGAAGTCCACTTCCGCGGGTCGTTTGAAACGCTGATCGATCTGAACGTGGTCCTCGTAGTTGAGGCCAGCTCTCGCGAAGGCAACCTCGCACAGCTCCCGTACGGAGTGTGTCTCGCCGGTTGCGACAACGTAGTCGTCGGGCTCATCCTGCTGGAGCATCGCCCACATTGCGTGGACGTAGTCACCGGCGAAGCCCCAGTCACGTTTCGCATCGAGGTTACCGAGGCGGATCTCACGATCGAGGCCAAGCTTGATCCGAGCTACGCCGTTGGTGACCTTCCGCGTGACGAATTCGAGACCCCGGCGCGGGCTCTCGTGGTTGAACAGGATCCCCGAAGAGGCGTGCAACCCGTAACTCTCGCGGTAGTTCACGGTGATCCAGTGCCCATAGACCTTCGCCACTCCGTAGGGACTGCGGGGGTAAAAGGGCGTGTGCTCGGTCTGGGGAACCTCCCGGACCTTACCGAACATCTCCGACGAGCTCGCCTGATAGAAGCGGATCTCGGGATTTGTCAGCCGGATTGCATCGAGCACCCGGGTGACGCCGAGCGCCGTGACCTCGCCGGTGAGCACGGGCTGGCTCCAAGAAGTCTGAACGAACGACTGAGCAGCAAGGTTGTAGACCTCGTTCGGGCGATGTTCGCGCAGGACCTCGACGATCGAGACCTCGTCGAGGACATCTGCCGACACCAGGGTCAACCTGTCTTGGATGTGAGCGATGCGCTCGAAGTTGAGGGTGCTCGAACGCCGGACCATCCCGACCACTTCGTAACCTTCCGACAACAGCCAGTCCGCCAGGTAGGAACCATCTTGACCGGTGATGCCGGTGATCAATGCTCGCTTTTGCACCACCCAGTTCTAGAACCTGGCGCGCGTGGTCGCAAGAAAGGCAGGGCGACGGCTGGAACGTAGGCAGGTCCTGACGGCCAGACGCCATCGACCGCTACCCTGCGGGCGTGCGCCTCCCTGCCTCTGGCACTGTGGCTGTCGTCTCCTACCGCCTCGGCGGCCGGGACGGCGTCTCGGCGGAAGCTGCCAAGCGGGGCTTGGCCTCCCGCCGCCTAGGGTTCGCTGGGACGACGGTTGCAGGCAGTGGCGATGCCGATCGGCTGGTAACAGGCCTAGCGGTCGATGCCGTGATCGCCGACGTCCCGGCATTGCGATCAGCTGTCGCAGATGAGCTTTCGGTTGCGGCCTGGTGTCGGTGGAGACCCTCTACCCGTTCGGTTGACCTTGGCGCTCGTGGTATCGCGGGTGGTCGACTTTCTCGGTCGAGCCAGGCGAGAGCTGGTTACGATGCCGAGAGGTTATGACGATGCCGCACGAGACGGTGGTCACCAAGGGTTGGGATCCCGACCAGTACTCGAAGTTCGCCGCTGAACGTGCGAAGCCGTTCTTCGACCTCCTCGCGATGGTGAAGCCGGTTCCTGGCGGCGACGTAATCGATCTGGGGTGCGGCACCGGAGAGCTGACTGCCCGTCTGCACGCGCACACCCAGGCGGGTACCACCGTCGGGGTCGATGCCTCAGAAGCGATGCTGGCCAAGGCGCGTCCCCTTGCCGGGGACGGTCTGCGGTTCGACTCGAGCGATATCAGCCGCTTCGACGCCGAGAGCAGCTTCGATGTCGTTTTCGCCAACGCCAGCTTGCAGTGGGTACCCGATCATCCCCGACTGCTGGGCCGACTGGCCGCGGGGCTGCGCCCCGGAGGTCAACTGGCCGTTCAGGTTCCTGCCAATGCGGACCACCCATCACAAGCTGTCGCCACCGCCGTGGCGCAGGAAGCCCCGTTTCTAAGGCACCTGGGTGCTGATCCAGCGGCTAGCGCGCACGCGGTGTGCCCACCAGAACGGTACGCCGAGCTGCTCAACAGCATTGGTTTCGAGGATCAACACGTGCGCCTGCAGGTCTACGGCCACCGCCTTGCCTCGACCGCGGCAGTTGTCGAGTGGACGAAGGGCACTACCCTCCTGCGGTTCCAAAGCCTGCTTCCCCCGGATCTCTTCGGCCTGTTCGTGGAGCGCTATCGGCGACGGCTTGGCGAGGCACTCGGCGAGCAGGCCCCGTACTTCTACACCTTCAAGCGCATCCTGTTCTGGGCACGTCTTCCCGGGTCTTGTCCACCGGGACGGTAAGAGAAGGCGAACTCCCTGATTGGGGCCGCCGCCTTCCCAGCAGCCACACGTCGGTCTGGTCCCACAGGGTGATCAAGGTGCAACCGCCGAACAGGGCCGAGACGCCCTGAGAGAACGGCTCCGTGGCTGCGCTACTCCGCGGCCACTAGGTGAGCCGATCAGAGTCCGCCTCCCGGCGTGCAGGGCTCCCACTCCTCCTAGCGCCGTCCGTCCCGACGCCCACAGGGGAGCGTGGACAAGACCGAGGAACGCCTGAGAAGCCTGAGGAACCTCTTGGATCGGAGCGACGTGAATGCAACGCGCCACCTCCGGGAGGTGATCACGCCCGAGCAGAGACTCATCGCCCAGGAGGTGTGCGTGAGACTGACCGGGTTGCGGCTGTTGGCCTTGGCCACCGTGACCTCGTACGGTCGCCCCCTGATCGGGCCGCTCGATGGCGTCTTCTACCGAGGAGGGTTTCACTTCGGATCATCTGACCGATCCCAGCTTCGGGAACGGCCTCCGATGGGAGGAGCAGCATGGGCGGCCCTGATCGCACTCGGATGACCTGATCCGCTGGAACTGATTGTGCAAGGTGCGGTTTCCTCCCGCAGATTCCGACAGCGTGCTGCAATCCGAGTGCCGGCGAACCGAGCAGGGACACAACTGCTGCGACCCGCAGGTCGCTGATTCTCCCGAGCGGCAGGATCACTGCTGTGAAGGCAACGGTCATAGCCCCGGAGGCGCAGACCTGTACGAAACCTCTGACCCTGCCTCGGCGATGGCGCGTGGCCGCAATCAGGTCGAGAGAAGCACTGCTACTCCAAGATCGTGCTTCCCTTCGAGGAGCGCTGGCTTGAGAACAGGCACTCCTTCTGGAATGACTCAGTGAGGCTGACTGGTGTTCGCGCAGCCTTGTTCGAGCGGAGCGAACCAATGAAGGGAGCAAGTCCTCCTGCCCATTACTGCCTCCAGCCAGGCGTAATGCTGATGCATGACCTTCGACCCGATCGCGATCGACCGCCGAATCACGGGTGGGGTGCCGTGCATACGTGGGACCAGGCTCCCGGGTGCGTCCTTAAAGGCCACGATCGCAGAAGGGACGACGACGGCTGAGGTCCTGAACGAGTTTCTCCAACTGGCGGAAGACGAAGTTCGCGAAGCCTTGAGAATCGCCGCCGCCGTTGATGAGCACGGGTTGCTGCCTCGCGGCATCCGGTGAGGTTTCTCGTTGCCGAAGTCGCTGTCGCGGCGAGACGCGGTGGGTCTCACCGAGACGGGCCACGATGCGGTGCGCGCTGGTGACCCTGATCTCCTCGGCGCAGCACGCTCGCTCGATGTCCCTGCTGATCAGCCGCGACAACGGACTGTTGCCGGCGAGGCGGAGGTCGGGAAGAGTGGGCGAAGGCAGCGATGAGCAACTACTCGGTCATGGCCTTGCCGGCGAGTGGCGCAGGTAGCCTTGGAAGTCATGGAAACTTGGGATGCCATTCGTGCTCGTCGCAACGTCCGCACCTACAAGGACCGGGCTATCGCTCCGGAGCAACTCAACCGGATACTCGAGGCCGGTTGGCGGTCGCCCTCGGCATCCAACCGTCAGAAGTGGGACTTCGTTCTCGTGACAGAGCCCGGCCAGCTACAGGCGCTGTCGACGGTCTGGACCGGCGCCCGCCATGTGGCGACGGCAAAGGCAGCGATCGTCCTTGTTCTCCCTGAGCCTGAGTCTGAGCGGTACAGGACGCTCGATGAGTACGACTTGGGCCAGGCAACCATGGCGATGATGCTGGCCGCCGCGGACTTGGGCATCGGCAGCGGCCACTCCGCCATCGGCGATCAGGAAACTTGCCGGCAGGTCCTCGGTACGCCCACAGACCACATCTGCGCCTACATGCTGGCTTTCGGTTATCCAGCTGATCGACCTCTGAAGCCGATAGCCAAGCCCGACCGACGTCCGTTCGAGGAAGTGGTTCACCGCGGGAGCTGGTAACCGGCTGTGCGTCGGTTCAACTAGCACACAACGCGTCCATCGGTGTCGCGCGAAGGTATCGGTGGGTTGCAACTCACCTACGAACCTGAGGAGCTTCGTTTCTTCCTGGCGCGGTTCGCGCCCGTGGCGGTCGCGTGAGACGGACGAAGCAGCTCTCTGCCTGCACGTCGAGCGGCGCGGCTCTGTCATGAACCGTGACCGAGTACTCCTTTGCGGGGACGTGGGTCGCGCTGACGTGCGCGACACCTGACGTGTCGGATGGGGCCGGAATCCACGAAGCTGAGAACTCCGTTACCGACTGGCCACTGCTGTTCGCCACCCAGACGTGGGTGCCGTCCGAGGTGATGCCCTCGGGCCTGTCGAACCCGTAGCTCGAGCCGCTGATGACCTTGACCAGGGCGCCGGTCGAGACCGAGAGCTCCGTGACCGAGTCGCCAGCCCCGTTCGCCACCCAGACGTGGGTGCCGTCCGAGGTGATGCCCAGAGGTTCGTTGAACCCGTAGCTCGCGCCGCGGATGACCTTGACCAGGGCGCCGGTCGTCTCCGAGAGCTCGGTGACCGAGTTGTAGTTCGCCACCCAGACGTGGGTGCCGTCCGAGGCGATGGCTTCGGGGCCGTTCAACCCGTAGCTCAAGCCGCTGATGACCTTGACCAGGGCGCCGGTCGAGGCCGAGAGCTCCGTGACCGAGTCGCCAGCGCCGTTCGTCACCCACACGTGGGTCCCGTCCGAGGTGATGCCCACGGGACCGTTGAACCCGTAGCTCGAGCCGCTGATGACCTTGACCAGGGCGCCGGTCGTCTCCGAGAGCTCGGTGACCGATTTGCCAGCGAGGTTCGCTACCCAGACGTGGGTGCCGTCCGAGGTGATGCCCAGAGGTTCGTTGAACCCGTAGCTCGAGCTGCTGATGACCTTAACCAGGGCGCCGGTCGAGGCCGAGAACTCGGTGACCGAGTTGCCACCAAAGTTCGCCACCCAGACGTGGGTGCCGTTCGAGGCGATGGCCTCGGGTTCGTTGAACCCGTAGCTCGAGCCGTTGATGACCTTCACCAGGGCGCCGGTCGTCTCCGAGAGCTCGGTGACCGAGTTGCCCCAGTAGTTCGCCACCCAGATGTGGGTGCCGTCCGAGGCGATGGCGGAGGGGCTGTTGAACCCGTAGCTCGAGCCGCTGATGACCTTCACCAGGGCGCCGGTCGTCTCCGAGAGCTCGGTGACCGAGTTGCCGGCGCCGTTCGCCACCCAGACGTGAGTGCCGTCCGAGGCGATGGCGGAGGGGTAGTCGAACCCGTAGCTCGAGCCGCGAATGACCTTGACCGGGGCGCCGGTCGAGGCCGAGAGCTCGGTGACCGAGTTGCCATACTCGTCGGTGGCCTGGTGATCGAGTTTGACTTCAGGCGAGGATTCCGAGCCTGGGCCGACCGGGCTTGGCATGATCCCGCTGCCGAAGACTTCGCCGTCGTTCGCCACCCAGACGTGGGTGCCGTCCGAGGTGATGGACGTCGGGTAGTAGAACCCGTAGCTCGAGCCGCTGATGACCTTAACCAGGGAGCCGGTCGTCTCCGAGAGCTCCGTGACCGACTGGCCACCCCAGTTCGCCACCCAGACGTGGGTGCCGTTGAAGGCGATGGCTCCGGGTTCGTTGAACCCGTAGCTCGAGCCGCGGATGACCTTAACCAGGGCGCCGGTCGTCTCCGAGAGCTCGGTCACCGAGTTGCCACCAAAGTTCGTCACCCAGACGTGGGTCCCGTCCGAGGTGATGGCTCCGGGTTCGTTGAACCCGTAGCTCGAGCCGCGGATGACCTTGACCAGGGCGCCGGTCGTCTCCGAGAGCTCGGTCACCGAGTTGCCACCCGAGTTCGCCACCCACACGTGGGTCCCGTCCGAGGTGATGCCCACGGGTTCGTTGAACCCGTAGCTCGAGCCGCGGATGACCTTGATCAGGGCGCCGGTCGAGGCCGAGAACTCGGTCACCGAGTTGCCACCAAAGTTCGTCACCCAGACGTGGGTGCCGTTCGAGGCGATGGCCTCGGGTTCGTTGAACCCGTAGCTCGAGCCGTTGATGACCTTCACCAGGGCGCCGGTCGTCTCCGAGAGCTCGGTGACCGATTTGCCAGCGAGGTTCGCTACCCAGATGTGGGTGCCGTCCGAGGCGATGGCCTCGGGCCAGTTGAACCCCCACCCTAGGACATTGACACCTGAGAGTGGCCCCACCGGCGTGGCCGATGGAGAAACTCGGGAAGCGTTGGCCCCTGTTGCGCCGACCGCCGATGTCGGTACAAAGCTGACAAGAGTCAGACCTGACAGAGCGAGCCCAGCAACCGCAACGGTACGGCTGAAAAGGCGGAAGTGCGATCTCATGGAGCGTCCTCCTCGGATCGACGAAGGCGCAGCCCACCGCTCCGTCTACGTTCAGGGAGACTACAACGAAGCCGACCCGCACGGCTCTCAAACCCCACTTCCGAAGGGCCGGGTTCTCAACTGACATTGAATGATCATGCTCCTGCCGGCGTTCACCTTTCCTTTCGACCACAGGCAGCCACCAAGAACCGGCTGCGCCGGTTCATCTCCAGGCATGCCCCTGAGCGGATTACCGGCCCCGTCAAGGCCACGCGATCCCGTCGTCACCGGAATGGCTCCGGGGTTGCTCTACGGGCCTTGACCGGACCTCCCTCCGAGCCCGAGGACGCCCTGAGTCAGCAGCGCCTCCGGGTACATGGCCAGATTGCTGCCTTCAAATTCGTGATCCCGCCGCTCGGGAGAATCAGCGACCTGCGGACTACAGCAGTTGCGTCCCTGGTTGGCTCGTTGCCACTCGGATTGCAGCGCGGTGTCGGAATCTACGGACGGAAACCGCGCCTTGCACAATCAGTTCCAGCGGATCAGGTCGTGCGAGTGCGATCAGGGCCGGCCATGCCGCTCCTCCCATGGGAGGCCGTTCCCGGTCCTGGGAGTGGTCACGAGGCCGAGAGCTCTGTGACCGAGCTGCCGTTCGCGTTCGCCACCCAGACGTGGGTGCCGTCCGAGTAGATGGCGTCGGGAAAGCTGAACTTGTAGCTCGAGCCGCTGAAGTACTTGACCAGGGCGCCGGTCGCGGTCGAGAGCTCGGTGACCGACTCGCCCCAGTAGTTCGCCACCCAGACGTGGGTGCCGTCCGAGGCGATGGCGTAGGGGTGGTTTAACCCGTAGCTCGAGCCGCTGATGACCTTGACCAGGGCGCCGGTCGCGGTCGAGAGCTCGGTGACCGAGTTGCCGTTCACGTTCACCACCCAGACGTGGGTGCTGTCTGAGGTGACGGCGATCGGGGAGTTGAACCCGTAGCTCGAGCCGCTGATGACCTTGACCAGGGCGCCGGTCGCGGCCGAGAGCTCGGTGACCGAGTTGCCGTTTGTGTTCGCCACCCAGACGTGGGTGCCGTCTGAGGTGACGGCGATCGGGGAGTTGAACCCGTAGCTCGAGCCGCTGATGACCTTGACCAGGGCGCCGGTTGAGGCCGAGAGCTCGGTGACCGAGTTGCCACCGAGGTTCGCCACCCAGATGTGAGTGCCGTTCGAGGCGACGGCGTCGGGGCTGTTGAACCCGTAACCCGAGCCGCTGATGACCTTGACCAGGGCGCCGGTCGAGGTCGAGAGCTCGGTGACCGAGTTGCCGTCCGCGCTCGCCACCCAGATGTGGGTGCCGTCCGAGGTGACGTCGTTGGGGTGGTTGAACCCGTAGCTCGAGCCGCTGATGACCTTGACCAGGGCGCCGGTCGTCTCCGAGAGCTCGGTGACCGAGTTGCCCCAGTAGTTCGCCACCCACACGTGGGTGCCGTCCGAGGCGATGGCGCAGGGGTGGTTGAACCCGTAGTTCGAGCCGTTGATGACCTTGACCAGGGCGCCGGTCGCGGTCGAGAGCTCGGTGACCGAGTTGCCGTTCGCGTTCGCCACCCAGACGTGGGTGCTGTCTGAGGTGACGGCGATCGGGGAGTTGAACCCGTAGCTCGAGCCGCTGATGACCTTGACCAGGGCGCCGCTCGCGGCCGAGAGCTCGGTGACCGAGTTGCCACCCGTGTTCGCCACCCAGACGTGGATGCCGTCCGAGGTGATGGCGTCGGGGTAGTTGAACCCGTAGCTCGAGCCGCTGATGACCTTGACCAGGGCGCCGGTTGAGGCCGAGAGCTCGGTGACCGAGTTGCCCCAGTAGTTCGCCACCCAGACGTGGGTGCCGCCCAAGGCGACAGCGCCGGGGTAGTTGAACCCGTAGCTCAAGTCACTTATGACCTTGACCAGGGCGCCGCTCGCGGCCGAGAGCTCGGTGACCGAGTTGCCACCGGAGTTCGCCACCCACACGTGGGTGCCGCCCGAGGTGATGTCGTTGGGGAAGTCGAACCCGTAGCTCGAGCCGCTGATGACCTTGACCAGGGCGCCGGTCGTCTCCGAGAGCTCAGTGACCGAGTTGCCACCGAAGTTCGCCACCCAGATGTGAGTGCCGCTCGAGGCGACGGCGTCGGGGCTGTTGAGCCCGTAACTCGAGCCGCTGATGATCTTGACCAGGGCGCCGGTCGTCTCCGAGAGCTCGGTGACCGACTGGCCACCCTCGTTCGCCACCCAGACGTGAGTGCCGTCCGAGCCGATGGCGTCGGGGTCGTTAAACCCGTAGCTCGAGCCGCTGATGATCTTGACCAGGGCGCCGGTCGTCTCCGAGAGCTCGATGACCGAGTTGCCAACCTCATTCGCCACCCAGACGTGGGTGCCGCTCAAGGTGATGGCGTCGGGCCAGTCGAACCCCCAACCGAGTACTTTGACGCCTGAGAGTGACCTCACCGGTGTCGCCGACGAAGAAACTTTGGAAGCATTGCTCTCTGCTGCGCCGACCGCCGATGTCGGTACAAAGCTGACAAGAGTCAGACCTGACAGAGCGAGCCCAGCAACCACAAAGGTACGCCTGAACAGACCGAAGTCTGATCTCATTGACCATCCTCCTCAGACCGGCGAAGGCGCAGCCCACCGCTCCGCCTACGTGCAACGAGACTACGACGAAGCCGACCCGCACGGTTCTCAAACCCCAGTTCCGAAGGGCCGGGTTCTCAGGTGACATCGAGTGGTGGCGGTCTTGCCGAGGTTCGCCCTTCCTCTCGGCCACAGGCAGCACCCAGGAACCGGCTGTGCCGGTTCATCACCAAGCATCCCCTCAATGGATCTCCGGCCCCGTCAAGGCCACGCGATCCAGTCGTCACAGGAATGGCTCCGGGATTGCTCTGCGGGCCTTGACCGGACCTCCCTCCGGGCCCGGAAGGCGCTTAGTCAGCCACCTCCGGGTACATTGACTGATTGCTGCCTTTGCAGCAGTGATCCCGCCATCGTGAGAATCAGCGACCTGCGGATTACAGCAGTTGCGTCCCCGGTAGTTCACCGGCACTCGGATTGCAACGCGGTGTCGGAATCCGCAGGAGGAAACCGCGCCTTGCACAATCAGCTCCAGCGGATCAGGTCGTCCCAGTGCGATCAGGGCCGCCCCTGCCGCTCCTCCCATGGGAGGCCGTTCCCGATCCTGGGAGTAGTCACGAAGCTGAGAACTCGGTGACCGACTGGGCACCGTCGTTCGCCACCCAGACATCGGTGCCGTCCGAGTCGATGGCGTCGGGAAAGTTGAACTTGCAGCTCGAGTCGCGGATGACCTTTACCAGCGCGCCGGTCGAGGCCGAGAGCTCGGTGACCGAGTTGCCGCCGTCGTTCGCCACCCAGACGTGGGTGCCGTCGGAGTTGATGGCATACATGTCCTTGAACCCGTAGCTCGAGCCGCGGATGACCTTCACCAGGGCGCCG
Source organism: uncultured Acidimicrobiaceae bacterium (assembly GCA_963841155.1). Classification (GTDB taxonomy): domain Bacteria; phylum Actinomycetota; class Acidimicrobiia; order Acidimicrobiales; family Bog-793; genus Fen-455. The sequence continues at coordinate 476,773 of CAWJBM010000005.1, forward strand.
GTCGTCTCCGAGAGCTCGGTGACCGAGTTGCCACCGTTGTTCGCCACCCAGAGGTGGATGCCGTCCGAGGTTACGGCCCACGGTTCGTCGAACCCGTAGCTCGAGCCGCTGATGACCTTGACCAGGGCGCCGGTCGAGGCCGAGAGCTCGGTGACCGAGCGGCCACCAGTGTTCGCCACCCAGACGTGGGTGCCGTCCGAGGAGATCGCGATAGGTCCGTTGAACCCGTAGCTCGAACCGCTGATGACCTTGACCAGGGCGCCGGTCGTCTCCGAGAGCTCGGTGACCGAGTTGCCGCCGTCGTTCGCCACCCAGACGTGGGTGCCGTCCGAGGCGATGGCGTGGGGGTAGTCGAAGCCGTAGCTCGAGCCGCTGATGACCTTGACCAGGGCGCCGGTCGTCTCCGAGAGCTCGGTGACCGAGTTGCCGCCACCGAGAAGTCCACCGCCATTCGCCACCCAGATGTGGGTGCCGTCGAAGGTGATCGCGATGGGGTCGTCGAACCCGTAGCTCGAGCCGCGGATGACCTTCACCAGGGCGCCGGTCGAGGCCGAGAGCTCGGTGACAGAGTCGCCACCGTGGTTCGCAACCCAGACGTGGGTGCCGTCCGAGGTGATGGCTTCGGGGTCGTCGAACTGGTAGCCCGAACCGCTGTTGACCTTCACCAGGGCGCCGGTCGAGGCCGAGAGCTCGGTGACCGAGGTGCCATAGTAGTTCGCCACCCAGACGTCGGTGCCGTTCGAGGTGATCGCGATGGGCTCGTCGAACCCGTAGCTCGAGCCGCGGATGACCTTCACCAGGGCGCCCGTCGAGGCTGAGAGCTCGGTGACCGAGGTGCCATACAGGTTCGCCACCCAGACATGGGTGCGATCCGAGGCGATGGCGTAGGGTCCGTTGAACTCGTAGCCCGAACCGCTGTTGACCTTCACCAGGGCGCCGGTCGTCTCCGAGAGCTCGGTGACCGAGTTGCCACCAGAGTTCGCCACCCAGACGTGGGTGCCGTTCGAGGCCATGGCGTCGGGGCTGTTGAACTTGTAGCTCGAGCCGCGGATGACCTTCACCAGGGCGCCGGTCGAGGCCGAGAGCTCGGTGACAGAGTCGCCACCGTGGTTCGCAACCCAGACGTGGGTGCCGTCCGAGGTGATGGCTTCGGGGTCGTCGAACTGGTAGCCCGAACCGCTGTTGACCTTCACCAGGGCGCCGGTCGAGGCCGAGAGCTCGGTGACCGAGGTGCCATAGTAGTTCGCCACCCAGACGTCGGTGCCGTTCGAGGTGATCGCGATGGGCTCGTCGAACCCGTAGCTCGAGCCGCGGATGACCTTCACCAGGGCGCCCGTCGAGGCTGAGAGCTCGGTGACCGAGGTGCCATACAGGTTCGCCACCCAGACATGGGTGCGATCCGAGGCGATGGCGTAGGGTCCGTTGAACTCGTAGCTCAAGCCGCGGATGATCTTGACCAGGGCGCCGGTCGAGGCCGAGAGCTCGATGACCGCATTGCCTGCGTTTGCCACCCAGACGTGGGTGCCGCTCAAGGTGATGCCGTTGGGCCAGTCGAATCCCCAACCGAGTACTTTGACGCCTGAGAGTGACCTCACCGGCGTCGCCGACGAAGAAACTTGGGACGTATTGCGCCCTGCTGCGCCGACCGCCGATGTCAGTGCCAACGTGGCAAGAGTCATACCTGACAGAGACAGCACGCCAACCGCAACGGCCCGCCTGAACGTACGGAAGTCTGATCTCATTGACCGTCCTCCTCAGGTCGACCAGGACGCAGCGTATCAGTGCACCTTCCGTGCAACGGAGCCGGAACGAAGCGTCTTGGGCCGTGGACGATGAAGATGGCAATGCCGGCGGTGACCAGGACAACTGTGGCGCCGAGCCACGGCCATGGATTGAGGGCTTGGATGCAGTTTTGGACCCCGTGACTTGAGGTGCATACGTTGCCTGGTCCGTTTCGGTTGAGATAGGCGACGTACAGCGGCGATAGTCCGAGCCCGGTGACGAGTCCGGGGAGACCAACCGACGACGGCGCCCGCAGGGCCACAACCACCGTGGTGCCGACGGCCGCCGGTAGAACGAACAGGCCGATCGACGCGATCCCGATCAATGCCAGCGACCAGGTCGCTCCGACCAGTGTCCATGTTGCGAACCAGCCCCACGATCGACGCTGTACCGCCGGTCCTGGTGCCATCACCGGGATCCCGTGCTGTTTGGCGCGGGAGCGGAGAACGCCGTTAGGAGCGTGGAGACTCGTGCTGTGGTTGCGAGGAGCGACTCAGCTGCTGTGCGTTCGTCACCGAGGTGACTGAGCATCTCGACGCCCAGGTACAAAGCGACGATGGCAAAGGCAGCGTCTCGGACCGGCACAAGTTGGCCTATCGGGGTCGAGTCCACGAATCGCCGCATGGTGGCTTCGGTGAAGTCGATCCATGGCTCAATCCGCGCCGCGACCTCCTCGCCAAGACCTGGAGTCGATGACGCCCCGGCGATCATCTCGCTGAGCACCGTGATGTGGCCGGCGTCGAGATCCTCGCGGTAGATGTCTGCGGCGACACCAACCAGGTCGCTCAGGTTTCCCGCTGTGGCGACCGCGTCACGGTAGCGATCCATCCGACGGGCGCTTGTCTCGTCCAACGCGGCGAGCAACAAGTTCGCCACTGAACCGAAGTGATAAAAGACGAGCGCCTGATTGCAGCCGGCCCGGCTGGCGATCACCCGAGCGCTGGCGCCCGCGAACCCGTCGTAGCAAAGGGCCTCGATGGCGGCATCCACCAATCGGCGGGAGGTATCACCCTTCGCCGGTCTGTTGCCAACTCGACTTGACTTGCCACCCTTCGCCATCAACTCCTCCTGAGCGTGTCATTTGAGCGTATGCTCAACAACATAGTAAGGCTTGGCCGGCAAAGGCAAGGGTGTCCAGTCGGAGTCCGGCGGCGCCCGCTGGTCCGGGTCGGAGAGACTGCGCACGCCGTGGTGAGCGGTGTCATCGAGGAATTGTTCCCTTCACGGTTGGGATCCTCCCGCACGTGAGAATCAGCGGCCTACAGATCGGAGCAGTTGCGTCGCTGGCTGGATCGCCGATATTCCGATTGCGGCGGGTGTCGGAATCTGCGGGAGGAAAGCGGACCTTGCACAGCAACTGGTTCCAGCGGGCCGAGCCATCCCGGCGGGACCAATGCCATCGATGCTGCTCCGTCCATCAGGGGAGGTCGCGGATTCTGGGCGTGATCAAGAATCTGGGAATTCCGTGACTGACTGGCCGTCCGTGTTCGCCACCCAGAGGTGGATGCCGCCCGAGGTGATGCCCGAGGGGCCGTCGAACCCGTAGTTCGAGCCGCGGATGACCCTGACCAGGGCGCCGGTCGAGACCGAGAGCTCGGTGACCGAGTTACCAGAAGGATTCGCCACCCAGACGTGGGTGCCGTCCGAGGTGACTGCGTCGGGGCCGTCGAAACCGTAGCTCGAGCCGCTTATGACCCTGACCAGGGCTCCGGTCGAGGCCGACAGCTCCGTGACCGGGTTGCCACCGTTCACCACCCAGATGTGGGTGCCGTCCGAGGTGACTGCGTCGGGGCCGTCGAAACCGTAGCTCGAGCCGCTTATGACCCTGACCAAGGCTCCGGTCGAGGCCGATAGCTCCGTGACCGAGTTGCCATTGTTCGCCACCCAGATGTGGGTGCCGTCCGAGGTGACGCCCGTAGGGCTATCGAACTCGTAGCTCAAGCCGGTGATGACCTTGACCAGGGCTCCGGTCGAGGCCGATAGCTCCGTGACCGAGTCGCCGTCGTTCGCCACCCAGATGTCGGTGCCGTCCGACGTGACGGCGTCGGGGTCGTTGAACCCGTAGCTCGAAGCGCGGATGACCGTGACCAGGGCGCCGGTGGAGGCCGAGAGCTCGCTGACCGAGTTGCCAACGGCGTTCGCCACCCAGATGTGGGTGCCGTCCGACGTGACGGCGTCGGGGTCGTCGAACCCGTAGCTCGAGGCGCGGATGACCTTGACCAGGGCTCCGGTCGTCTCCGAGAGCTCGCTGACCGAGTTGCCAACGGCGTTCGCCACCCAGATGTGGGTGCCGCCCGTGGTGATTGCCCCCGGTTCGTCGAACCCGTACCTCGAGCCACGGATGACCCTGACCAGGGCGCCCGCCGAGGCCGAGAGCTCGGTGACCGAGTTGCCAAAGGAGTTCACCACCCAGATGTGGGTGCCACCCGAGATGATGCCCAGGGAACCGTTGAACCCGTAACTCGACCCGCGGATGACCTTGACCAGGGCGCCGGTCGAGGCCGAGAGCTCGGTGACCGAGTTGCCACCCTCGTTCGCCACCCAGATGTGGGTGCCGTCCGAGGTGACGGCGGCGGGGTCGTCGAACCCGTAGCTCGAGCCGCGGATGACCTTGACCAGGGCGCCGGTCGAGCCCAAGAGCTCGGTGACCGAGTTGCCAGCGGTGTTCGCCGCCCAGATGTGAGTGCCGCCCGAGGTGATCCCTTCGGCGCCTAGGGAGCCGTCGAACCCGTAGTTCGAGGCGCGGATGACCTTGACCAGGGCGCCGGTCGAGGCCGAAAGCTCGGTGACCGAGTTGCCACGCTCGTTCCTCACCCAGATGTGGGTACCGTCCGAGGTGACGGCGGCGGGGTCGTCGAAGCCGTAGCTCGAGCCGCGGATGACCTTGACAAGGGCGCCGGTCGACGCCGAGAGCTCGGTCACCGAGCTCTCGTTCGTCACCCAGATGTGGGTGCCGCCAGTGGTGATGGCCCACGGGTCGTCGAACCCGTAGCTTGGGCCGCGGACGACCTTGACAAGGGCGCCGGTCGAGGCCAGGAGCTCGGTGACCGAACGGCCCTCCGAGTTTGCCACCCAGATGTGGGTCCCATCCGAGGTGATGCCCAGGGAGCCGTTGAAGCCGTACCTCGAGCCGCGGATGACCTTGACAAGGGCGCCGGTCGACGCCGAGAGCTCGGTGACCGAGTTGCCATCGTTCGCCACCCAGATGTGGGTGCCACCCGTGGTGATGGCCCACGGCTCATCGAACCCCCATCCGAGGACGTTCACGCCCGAGAGTGGATTCACCGGCGTGGTCGATGGCAAAGCTCCGCAAACATTGTCCCGTGCTGCGCCGGCGGCCGAAGCCAGCACGGACGGGGCAAGAGCCAGACCTGACAGAGACAGCGCACCAACCACGACGGCACGGCTGAATACACCGAGGTTCGCCCTCATCGACGGTCCTCTCAGATGGACGAAGGTACACAGTATCGCTCCAATTCCGTGTGCAACGGGGCTGGGCTGAGGGGGTCCTACGCGTGCGCGAGCCCCTCTCGAAGTACCCAGCTGGTTCTCAAACCCTGCTTCCGAAGGGACCTATTCTCGGCTGCGATTCAGTGATAGGGGTCTTGCCGGGGGGCGCGCTCCGACCAGCTGAAACCCAACTGCAATCAGTCTGCAAGGCTCTTCACAGGTGAGTGCCTTAACTTGAGAGCGCGTCCCGACGGCCGGGTCTGCGTCCAGAACCTGATGTCATCCGCCTGATGTCGGAAACGATCGGGCGGGCTCGCCGACCTGGCCCGGCGGGCGCACCAACCGAGGGGAGGAACGATGCCGGTTCCAATGAGCGGCAGGCGAGCCAACTTCCCGGACCCCGTGCAGGACGCCATCGCGTTCGGTCCGCGACACAACGGCGTCGAGGTCCTTCCGCAGCCCACTCTGGAGCCGCTCGACAGTTGCGACTCGGTCACTCGCCCCGCGTGGCCAACGAATGCAGCGTGTCGGGATATGGGACCCGATTTCTTCTTTCCCGCAAGCGCCGTCGGGCTCGCTCGCACGGCGCGTATCTGCACGCGGTGTCCTGTCGCAGAAGAGTGTCTCGCTGCCGCTCTTGACGATCCGTCGCTCCACGGAATCTGGGCCGGTACCTCCGCACGCGAGCGTCGTCGTCTGCGAAGCGAAGAAGGCTTGGGGTGGGGATGAACCGGCACGGTCCACAAGACGACGGAATTCGGTCATACTTGGCGGCTCGTCAGAGCTGGCAGGTCTCTCCCGCTCACGGGTGACCCTGGCCGGGCGATCGGTGCCAGATCGCTCGCTCCGCATCGCTCCGGATGAGTCGCCTCCCAGCCTCGAAGCAACACCGATCAGACAGGGCTCCGTGTGATCCTGGATGAGCGGGCAGTCGCACCGTACGCTCTCGCCACAATGCTCAACGAGGTCGCGACTCTGCCCACCCTGACTGCCGGTCGCGCGCTGGGCGTTCTACCGGCCAGCGGTGTCATTGAGCTTGCATTTGACCTTCACGTCCTGTTCAGGTGGCCTTCTTGACCGCCGGATAGCGGCTTGGTGGAGGTCCAAGTGCAAGCAAAGCCAAGACATCACCGTGCTGGCTGCTCTCCTCCTGCGACACCAGCCTGCCGCTGGCGGCACCCCGGCGATCCCAGGCCGCCCGAAGTGGGGCGTCGTGGAGCACCCTCTGTGCAGCTGAGCCCAGTCACTCTTACGCCCTACCTTGATCGCAACGAGCAGGATGCGAGAATCGCCGGATGAGCAACAGAGCGCCCGATGACGTCGGGTCAGTCCGCGCGCTGCTGTTCGACCTCGGCGGAGTGGTCCTCGAATTCGACTTCAAGCGAGCATTCCGAGTCTGGGCTGACCGCGCTTGTTGCGATCCTGCCGAGCTTGAACGACGGTTCTCGTTCGATGAGGCCTATGAGCAACACGAACGGGGAGAGCTTGACGCTGCGGGCTACTTCACCGCGTTGCGCCGCAGCCTCGGCCTCACTCTCTCAGACGAGGAGATCGTCTCGGGGTGGAATGACATCTATCTGGCCCCCGTACCAGGGATGTCAGCGCTGCTGTCCGCTGCGAGTCAACGTCTTTCGCTGTACGCGTTCACGAACTCGAATCCGACGCACAAGAGCGCGTGGGCCAGCCGCTTCGCAAACGAGTTGTCCGTCTTTCGTTTCATCTTCGTCTCGTCCGACCTCGGGCTCCGTAAGCCCGATCCTGAGGCGTTCACCGCCGTCGCAGGGCGAATCGGCTTTCAGGTCTCCGAGCTGTTGTTCTTCGATGACACCCCCGAGAACGTCGACGGTGCCCGGACGGTTGGGATACGGGCCGTCCTGGTCGAGTCGAGCGCCGATGTCCGCGAGGCTCTGCTGCGACTCGGCATTGAAGTCGAAACACCGGACGAGGTCGGCCCCTGACCTCCCTTGACTCTCACGTGGCTGGTGGCTCCTACCGCCAACATCGTGGGATGGGATTCCGTCAAGACGGACTCTCGATGCCGGTCGCTGTCCGCCAGGCCAACCTCCCCGAAGTGCCTTTACTTGCTGAGTTCCATCGCAGCGTTGCGCTGGTCGCCTACACCTCCATCTTTCCGCCCGAGGCGCCACCGCCCGATCCCGACCAGATGGCGCTCGACTGGTACCGCCGACTGAGCGCGGAGTTCGCCTCCATGTAGCCGGCACCCGTCGGGCGAGCGGCGACCCCGACATGCGCTGCCCTCGATGAGACGCCTGAGGGCGCAGACAGAATCCGCCGGAGTCGGGCGCGGGGTCAGCCTGACCGCGATGCGCAACCTCCGTCACCCCATCACGATGTTCGTCGTCGGGATTCTCGCCGTCATCGGGGTCGGTGTCGCCTTAGTGAGCGGGCTGCCCAACGCTCCGGCCCAACGCACCTACGGCTCGGCACCGTTGCGGTTCGAGGCCGCGTTCCCAGGCGCGGTCGGCCAACCGGTCGTTCGCGTGCCTGATTACGGGCTCGTGTTCACGCTTGCCTGTTCCAACACTGATCTAATCAGCATCGACGGCGTGGACATGTCGGCCGTCAGTAGTAATGGAGGCGGCTACTTTCGCGTGGCACCCTGTCGGCTGCAGCGCCTCGAACTTCCACTGACCCCTCTGGAGGCACTATCGCTACGACGGGCGAGTACTCGACGCTGAGGACGGCGCTTGTTTGCAAGAGCTCTATGTTGCGACCGACTCAATCGGTGCGCCTTTGCCAAGGCGGCGAGTCTGTCTTTGCGCGCGGCGTTGACTGGACGGACAAGGTTTACGGACCGACACTTTGGGTCGTCGAGCAATTCCTCAAGTCGTTCAGACCGCTGCCGGTGGGAACATGACCGACGACTCCCAACCGTCGAGAACTTCAGACGTGACCTCAGGCCACTTTCCGACGAGCAACCCAGGAAACGCAAGCGCTTGAGCAGCCCGGCCCGGCCGACGTCGACGAGCTCTCGCCCTGACGCGCACTGGTCGATCGCCTCAGAGCGCCCGGAACGCCGGCCGAGTACTCCGGTAGCCGGCCGCTGAGGCCTCGAGGAACTCGCGCGCTCGTCGCAGCGCCCGCATCTGGAGTCCAAGCCGTCGAGCGATGTCGTGCCTGCTCAGGTGGGAAATCGAACCTTCTGCGGTGCCGTAGCGTCTTACAGACGTGGTTACCGACACCAATCCGGGCGAGCTCGAGGAACTCCTGCATCAGTGGTACACGCCCGCGTACCGCACAGCCGCTCTCCTCCTCGGTGACGCCGCGAAAGTCGACGATGCCGTTCAGGAGGCGTTCCTGCGCCTCTGGAGATTCCGAGACGCCCTCCCAGAAGGAGACGGACTGCGGCCATGGATCTACCGGGTCGTCGTGAACGCCTGCTATTCCTCGGCACGAACCGAGACCCGACACGCCGGCAGGCGGGCCCCTCAAGACGCGCTCGACGCGGTCGTCTCGAGCGATCCCACACCTGACGAGCTCGTTGACCAGCGCGACCGTGCCTCCCTCGTGCGCCAAGCGATCCTGTCGCTTCCCACTGGGCTCCGAGCGCCACTCGTGCTTCGTTACTACGCCGGACTGAGTGAGAAGGAGATCGCGACGGCGATCCGCAGACGCCCGGGCACCGTGAAATCGCGGCTTCACGAGGCACGGCGGCTGCTTGCGAACGATCCACGCCTCGCCCACCTCGGGCTCGGAGTTTCAAGCAGTAGCCGAGAGGGGGCGAAATGATCACCGATGAGGAGTTCTCCGCGCTGATCGCCGAGGCGGCCGAGACAATTCCCGAACCGACGGCCGCCAATGCCATTTTGGCGGCGGCCCGCGTCGAAATCGACCCCACATCGGTCGCTTCACCCATCGCCAAGACCCGCAGGCGCCCACGCGGCTTCGCCATCTCGGCGCTCGGCGCCGCGGCAGTGCTCGCCATCGTGGTCGCCGTCGCAGTGTCCTCGTCCCCTTCGCCACCCGGGACTCGCAAGATGATCGCCGCCCACCGTACGGGCGGGGAACTACAGAGTGCGGCGGGTGTCACAAACTCGAAGACCACGACTTCGGCCAGCAGCACCGCGTCGGCAGGCTCGCAAAAGATCATCACCACCGGCACGCTCTCGCTCGTCGTCCACGAGAGCGCGCTCGGTCACGTCGTCGCCGAGCTGCAGGCGATCGCGACGTCGCTGGGCGGGTACGTCTCGACCTCCAATGTGGCCCTCGCCGGCCCGAGTCGTGGTGGCACCGTCGTGCTCGGTATCCCCGCTGGAAGATTCCAAAAAGCGGTCACCGAGGCCGAGTCACTCGGCACCTTGAAGCACCTGAGCACGACCGCGACGGACGTGACCGGTCAGGTCGCGGACCTCGGTGCCCAGGTCAGCGCTCTCGAGGCAGCTCGAACCCAGCTCGAAGCGCTGTTCGCCAGGGCCGGCACCATCCAAGCGCTGCTCTCGGTCCAAAACGAGATCACGTCGGTGCAAAGCCAGATCCAACAGCTCCAGGCACAACAACGCGTTCTCGCGAACGAGATCAGCTTCTCGAGCCTGACCGTCGCACTCGCCATGCCGAGAGCGACTCACGCCGCGGCACCTGGCCGTTTTTCCAAGGCGTGGCACCAGGCGGTCTCGCACGTCGAAGGCGGCCTGGCGACGCTGCTCGCCGACTCCGGGATCGTGCTCTTCTCGGTCGTGTTGCTCGTCCTGATCGGGTTGCTCGTCCTGTTCGGCGGACGACTGCTCTGGTCCTTCGTCCGCCGTCGCCTCGTTTGAGCCGAACCGGCGGTTTCTTTACCGGTAACGACGCGTAATCGATAAGCCGCATATTCGCGACAGCACGAGCTCGAAGCCTCGGACGGAGGACTGTTCGGTGAGCCATGGGCCGCTCAACTACAGAATGTGCACCCCAGAGATAGCACGGGCGATGATAAGTCGCTGGATCTCGCTCGTCCCTTCAAAGATCGTGTAGATCTTCGAGTCGCGGTGCCAACGCTCGACGGGATAGTCGCGCACATAGCCGCAACCTCCCAGGATCTGGATCGCCTGCTCAGTCACCCAGACCGCCGTCTCGCCGGCGAAGAGCTTCGACATCGAGCCCTCTCCGTCTGTGAAGGGCTTTCCCGCCATCGCCATCGACGCGGCCCGCATGTAGAGCAGGCGCGCGGCGTCGATACGGGTCCTCATGTCGGCGAGCTTGAAGGCAATGGCCTGACGCTCGATGATCGGACGCCCGAAGGCCCTGCGCTCCTTGGCATAGTCGAGTGCGTACTCGTATGCGGCGCGAGCAATTCCGACCGCCTGGGCTGCGACACCGGGGCGAGTGGCCTCGAAGGTCGCCATGGCCGTGGAGGACTTCCCGTGCTCCCCCTCGCGAGCACGGGCCACCCGCTCGTCGAACCTGTCCTCGCCACCAAGCAGGCAGGCCCCGGGCACCTTCACGTCCTGTAACACGACCTCGGCCGTGTGGGACGCCCGGATCCCCATCTTCTTGAACTTCTGGCCCATGGAGAGTCCCGGCGTCTTCGGCGGCACGACGAAGCTCGCCTGGCCGCGCGCACCCAGCTCGGGCTCCACCGATGCCACAACGACGTGGACGTCAGCGATACCGCCATTGGTGATCCAAGTCTTGGTCCCGTTCAGTATCCAGGTGTCGCTCGCGTGGTCGCGCACGGCGCGGGTCTTCAGTCTGCTCACGTCCGAACCGGCGTCGGCTTCCGACACGCAGAAGGCTGCCAGCCTAATGTCACCCGCCTGGCCGAAGCATTGCGGAACCCACTCGGCTACCTGCTCCGGAGTGCCGGCCGCAACGATCCCGGCCACGCCGAGGGTCGACCCAAGGATCGCCAGGGCGATGCCCGCATCGCCCCAAGCCATCTCCTCGTTGACAAGCGGGAGCAGGAGCCCGGTCGGATCGGCAAGACAGTTCGCGACGAAGTCGAACGAGTACAGCCCGATCCTGGCGGCCTCCTCGATGATCGGCCACGGAGTCTCTTCGCGCTCGTCCCACTCGTGCGCAGCCGGACGCACCACACCTTCGGCGAAGTCATGGACCCACCTGAGAACCTGAAGCTGATCATCATTCAGCTCCATCGAAAAGTCGCCCATCGTTCACCTCGGGTCCGGACCGGGAGTCACCTCATCGGCGCATCTGACGTCGTCGGCCAACCACGGCCGATACCAACTCGCGATTGCTGGAAGAGCGTAGTGACCCCTGGGTGAAAGGCAAGAGTCAGATGCACCAAACAGCGCCGCGCCTCCCAGGTCACCGCTCCCAGGTACAGCGACGCGCACAGTAGGACAAGCGCACCAACGCTGGCGCCCGGCGCGTGGCGTCGACTCCTTGTCCGGGGCGCGAAACACAAGCGGTTCGACTAGTGGAACCGAAGCCTCGTGCCGAACCCGGCGCAACAGGGCCCGACCGTTACAGGCCCACCTCTGATCGGCAGGCCCACCGGAAGTGCGCGGACTCGAGCGCGCCCGAACGTTGGCTGCCTGCAGCCCCTTCTGGCCCTCCTGAACGTCGAACTCGACTTCCTGGCCCTCGGTGAGGGTCCGGTAACCGGACATCTGGATAGACGAGTGGTGGACGAAGACATCCACGCCGTCGGACTGCGAGATGAAGCCGTAGCCCTTCTCGCTGTTGAACCACTTCACTACTCCGGTCGCCACTGTGGCGTTCCCCTTTGTCTCAGATTGCAGGTAAGGAAGAGCGAGGGGCCGAGACTGCCTCGTTTGGAGTGGCCGATGGACGAGTGGTGTCCCGGCAACCGGGTTACCGCCCGACATGTCGGCAACCCCACGTGACAACACGGTCCGGTTGCTCCCGACCGACAACGTAGCAGAGCGTCCCGGGCCCTGGTTACCGGAGTCGACAAGCGTCGGCCAACGCCTGCTCAGCGTCGACACGTGGCCGCGAACTCGCCGGGCCGCGCTCAGCGGCGGATCCTCGTGCCCGCGGGAGTGTCCTCGACGATGTAGCCAAGCGCGACGATCTCGGCGCGCAGCACGTCGGCGGTCGCGAAGTCCCGTTCCGCACGTGCCCGGTCGCGACGGTGGCCTAGCTCGAGGACGGCCTCAGGGATTTCGGCCACGCCTTTCGCTTCGAGCCCGACGGCCCTGAAGCACTCCAGGACCGCCCGGGCCAACTCGGCGCCTCGTGACGCCTCGCGCGCGTCGAAGGCCACATTCGCGCGCCGGATCGCATCGAAAAGGACTGCAGTGGCGCCCGGCGTGTCCAGGTCATCCTGCATCTTCTCTGCGAATGCATTACTCACGTCGGGATCGGTCCGCTCGCTGTCGAGGGTGCCCGGCTCGCTGAGCCGACTGCTCAAGGCATCCAGTCGGCTCAGCGCCGACGCAGCGTCACTGAGCGTCGTGGCCGTCACCTCGATCGGCGCCCGATAGTGCGACTGGAGCACGAGCAGCCGGTAGGCACGGGGATCGCCCTGCTCGAAGAGCTCAGACAGGAGAAGCACGTTGCCCAGCGATTTGGACATCTTCTCGCCTCCACGCGCTTCGACCATGCCGTTGTGCATCCAACGGCGAGCGAACTGCGTTCCGATCGCCACCGCCTGCGCTCGTTCGTTCTCGTGATGGGGGAAGATGAGGTCCTGCCCACCTCCGTGAAGGTCGAATCCCTCGCCGAGCAGGGCGAGCGACATGACGACGCACTCGGTGTGCCAACCGGGACGTCCGGGACCCCACGGCGAGACCCACCAGGGCTCCGCGGGCTTTGCCTTCTTCCAGAGGGCGAAGTCCAGGGGCGAGCGCTTCTCCTCGTTCAGCTCGACGCGCGCCCCTGACCGCAACGAGGCGAGGCTCTGGTGGGCAAGAACCCCGTAGTCTTCGACCGCGGAGACCGAGAAGTAGACGCCGTCGCTGGTCTCATAGGCAGCCCCCAGCGCAACGAGCTCGGCGATGAGCTCCACCATCTGCTCGACGAAGGCCGTGGCATGCGGGATCCTCCCCGGGAGGAGGCAGCCCAAGGTGTTCATCGCGTCCCACCACTCGGCCTCGTACTGCTCGGCGATCTCCTCCGCCCGGCGGTGCTCCTCGTTTGCTCGGGCGATGATCTTGTCGTCGACGTCGGTGACGTTCGAAACGTGGTCCACCACAAACCCGGAGTACTCGAGAAAGCGGCGGAGGACGTCGTAGACCAGTGAGAAACGGCCGTGGCCGATGTGAGGTGGGCCGTAAACGGTCGAACCACAGATGTACAGGCCTATCCGGCCAGGCTCGCGAGTCTTGAGCTCCTCGCTGCGGCCCAAGGCAGTGTCATGAAGGCGCAGCACAGGAGTACCGTACTAGGCCTATGCCGACTCCCCGCGTGCCCGACCGACCCTCGCTGGAGGGCCTCGAGGATCGCTGGGCCACTCGCTGGGAACAAGACGGCACGTACCGTTTCGACCCGGCTTGTCGCCGCGCGGACGTGTACTCGATCGACACGCCACCTCCGACGGTGTCAGGCGCGCTCCACGTCGGTCACGTCTTCTCCTACACCCAGACCGACATCGTCGCCCGCTACCGACGGATGACCGGCAAGGCGGTCTTCTACCCGATCGGCTGGGACGACAACGGCCTGCCTACCGAGCGCCGGGTGCAGGACTACTTCGGGGTCAGCTGCGACCCGTCCCTGCCTTACGACCCGGACTTCGTGTCGCCACCGCTAGAGCACAAACGCGACAAGAACGCCCGTCCGGTTCCGATCTCGCGCCCGAATTTCATCGAGCTCTGCCACGTCCTCATAGCCGAGGACGAGCAGGCCTTCGAGCGCCTCTACCGCAAGCTGGGCGCCTCTTTCGACTGGAGCCAGCACTACACGACGATCAGCGAGGTGTCGCGGCGAGCTTCGCAGCGGGGTTTCCTCCGCCTTCTGGCGCGCGGCGAGGCCTACCGGCAGGAGGCGCCGACGCTGTGGGACGTCGACTTCCAGACCGCGGTTGCCCAGGCCGAACTCGTCGACAAGGAGGACCCGGGCTTCTACCACAGGCTCCGCTTCGTCCGGTCGGGCGGCGGCGATCCAGTCGAGATCGAGACGACTCGGCCCGAGCTCGTGCCCGCCTGCGTCGCGCTCGTCGCCCATCCGGCCGATGAGCGCTATCGGAGCCTTTTCGGTGCCGAGGTGTTGACGCCGCTGTTCGGCGTGCCGGTCCCGGTTCTCCCCCACGAGCTCGCGGAGCCGGACAAGGGATCGGGCATCGCGATGATCTGCACCTTCGGCGACCTGACCGACGTCACCTGGTGGCGCGACCTCGGCCTGCCGACGCGCTCGGTGGTCGGGAGAGACGGCCGCCTGGGACCAGCGCCGTTCGGAACGCCCGGCTGGGAGTCCGTCGACCCAGGTCGGGCGAACGCGAGCTACGCGGAGATCGAAGGCATGCCGGTCAAGCGCGCCCAGACGCGGATCGTCGAGCTGCTGCGCGAGTCCGGCGATCTGCTCGGCGCGCCGCGCGCCATCACCCACGCGATCAAGTACTACGAACGCGGCAAGCGGCCCCTCGAGATCGTCACGTCCGCGCAGTGGTACGTGCGGACCCTTGAGCGCCGTGAAGCGCTTCTCGCCCGAGGTCGCGAGCTGGAATGGCACCCCGAGCACATGCGGGCCCGCTACGAAGCCTGGGTGGAAGGCCTGACGGGAGACTGGAACATCTCGCGGCAGCGTTTCTTCGGCGTCCCGTTCCCCGTCTGGTACCGGCTCGACGACGACGGCGACGTCGGCGCGGACGGCCTACTGCTCGCCTCAGAGGGACGCCTGCCGGTCGACCCGTCGACCGATGTCCCCGACGGCTACACCGAGGAGCAACGCGGCAGACCCGGTGGGTTCGTCGCTGACCCGGACATCATGGACACGTGGGCGACCTCGTCGTTGTCGCCGCAGATCGCCGGCAAGTGGGAGGAGGCTCCGGAGTTCTTCGCGAAGGTCTTCCCGATGGACCTGAGACCGCAGGCCCACGAGATCATCAGGACGTGGCTGTTCTCGACGATCGTGCGCTCGGAGCTCGAGCACTCTGTACTCCCGTGGCGCCACGCCGCCATCTCCGGGTGGATTCTCGACCCTGACCGCAAGAAGATCGGGAAGTCGCTCGGCAACGCCATCACGCCGCTGGAGTACCTCGAGAGGTACAGCACCGACGCCGTGCGCTACTGGGCGGGATCGGCCCGCCTGGGCGCGGACACCGTGTTCAGCGAAGAGCAGATGAGGGTCGGGCGGCGGCTCGCGATCAAGCTCCTCAACGCGAGCCGTTTCGTGTTGTCGCGCATGGACGACTCCGAGAGCCGTACGCCGATGCCTGCAACGCGCCTCATGGCGCTCGACGCGGCCATGCTGGCCCGTCTCGCGGCCGTCGTCGCCGAGGCGACGGCCGAGTTCGAGGCCTACGACCACGCCCGCGCCCTCGAGGTCACCGAGTCCTTCTTCTGGTCGTACTGCGACGACTACCTCGAGCTCGTCAAGGCCCGCGCCTACGGCGACTTCTCCCAGGCCGGGCCCGCGTCGGCCCGACACGCACTGGCGCTGAGCCTGTCGGTGATGCTGCGGCTGTTCGCCCCGTTCCTCCCCTACTGCACAGAGGAGGCATGGTCTTGGTGGCAGTCCGGCTCGATCCACCGCGCCCCGTGGCCCTCCGCTCCGGCGCTGGCGTCCGAAGCCGGCCCCGATGCACGCCCGGAGATCATCGATGCCGTCGCGGTGGTGCTCGTCGCCCTCCGCCGCGCCAAGACCGAGGTCAAGGGCTCGATGCGCACCCAGGTGGCCCGGTGCGTTGTGACAGGCCCTCCCTCGCTCCTGGACCTCGTCGAGCTTGCCTCGGACGACCTGATCGGCGCCGGCGCCATCGCGCAGCTCGACCTCGTGCCTGATGCGGCTGCCGCCGCGCTTTCGGTCATGGTCGAACTTGCCTCTGAGGACGGTCCAGGGACGGGGCCGGAGAGCTGAGGCGGCGGCGCTAACGCAACCTGGGAAACACGCGGGCAAAGACCAGCCGAGGAGGGATCCGACCGAGGACGACCGTGGCCAACAGCTTCAAGTCGCGTTGCTGGACCACGACGATGGCGATCCGGCCTGCTCGCCCGCTCGGCGCCCAGCCCCGTTCGACGCTCGAAGCCGTGAAACGGCCCGTGAACGCGACGAGACAGGTCGCGACCCGGGAGGCATCCTCCAGCGCGTCGGGGACCACGACACCGTGGATCTCGACAATCAGCGCGCGTGGTGCCAGATACCGTTCGCCGGCGAAGCGGCCGTGGCGGTGGACCGCCGCCTCCGCCTCCGGAAGAACCCTGAAACAGAAGCTGTCGTGAGTGCTCAGCCCGTTGCGGGAGGCGGTGCAGCCACCGAGCAACCCGGCCACGGCCACAACGGCCACAAACACGGCAACGAGCTTCGCCTTCATATGCGACCCTCCCCAGGAGTGCCGAGCAGCCCGGTAGGTCCCTTCGTAAACGGCACAGTCGCGGCCACATGCAGCCCGGTGGGCAAGGCGAGTCATCATGCGAGCTCCGCCGACTGGTCCTGTGCCAGAACCGGCACCTGCCGCAGAGCCGACGCCTCTGCCGTCAACGAGGCAAGCTTATCGGCGCGCCCGTTGTGCCACGTGAGGCCGGCCCATACAAGCCATCCGACTGGGAGATAGCCCCAGAAGCTCACGATCCGGTACAACAGGACGGCCGCGACGGTGCTGACCTGGCCACCTCCGAACGCGACGAGCGCGATCACGAGGCTCCCCTCGACCACGCCGAGGCCGCCGGGCGTGACCGGGAGGTTCGCAGCCAGTTGCCCTGCGCCGTAGGCGAGAAGGAGCCCGCGCCATGGCACGCCGGCGCCGACAGCGAGGAAGGCGAACACGAGGCAGGCGCAGTCGAGGGCCCAGTTGGCGACCGACCACATCAGTGCGCTGAGAAGGTCGGCTTTGCCGAGGTTGACCTGGCTCATGCTGGCAACAAAGGACGAAATGACGTCGTCGCCCGGCCGCCGCGGGAACCCTGTGACCCGGTTCGAGACCTTGAGCGTCCATCCGAGGAGCCTCGCGAGTGTCCGTCGCTGGTACACGGCGGCGGTCCCGGCGATGGTGACCGCGAGCACTGCAACGGTGACCCCTACCAGGTCGAACGCAGCGCCCTGGCGCTCTGCGACAAACACGCCGGCTGTCGCTAGCAGAGCTAGCCCGAGCGCAGAGAAGACCAGGGTCGCCAGCAACGCCCATGCGGCAAGAGCCTCCGACGCCCCGAGGCGGCGGAATTGCCGAAAGCCGAAGGCGCTCGCGACCAGCGGCCCAGCCGGCAGGGAGCTCGCGATGGCTCCGGCTGCGAACGAGATCGCCGAGAACCGCGCTGTGCTCGAGCGCACACCGCCGCATCCCAGTAGTCGTTGGTCCAGGCGCGCGAACGCCACCAACGACAGGGCCTCGACCGCGATCGCGAGCAACAGCCACCCCGCGTCGAGATGGGCGAGCTCGGCCGACGCGCCCGCCAGCTCGCCACCTTGCCCGCTCACCGCCCAGAGGGCAACGCCACCGAGCGCGATCCCCACGGCGAACCGGACGCGACGCCAGGCGCGCTTCGGCCTGTTGCTCCGAGGCAGTCCCCCGGCCGACAGCTCGCTCACAACCGATCCGGCCCAGTCGTCAGGACGTCGGCACGCCGGCGTCCCTGGCAACGGCCTCGAGCATGATCCGTCGCGAGTTCTGCGGTCGACTGGAGAGGACGACGGCAGGAACCCAAGGCGCTACAGCTGCAGTGACTTGGTCTCAAGGAACTCCTCGAGCCCGAACCTCCCCAGTTCGCGCCCATGGCCTGACTGCTTGAAGCCACCGAAGGGCGCCAACGGGTTGAAGCTTCCGCCATTGATGTCGACCTGACCCGTCCGGATCCGGCGAGCGACCTTGATCGCGTGCTCCGGATCGGCCGACCACACCGCTCCCGACAATCCGTAAATCGAGTCGTTTGCGATCTCGATTGCTTCGTCCTCGGTGTCGTAGGGGAGGATCGAAAGTACCGGACCGAAGATCTCCTCCTGGGAGATCGCCATGTCGCGCCGCACCTCTGAGAACACAGTTGGGCGCACGAAAAAGCCCTTCTCCAGGCCTTCGGGCGGGTCGACACCTCCCGTGACGAGCTTCGCGCCTTCGTCGATGCCCTTCTGGATGAATGCACGTACACGCTCGCGCTGGGCTGCCGAGACAAGGGGGCCGATCCGTGTCGCGTCGTCGAACGGGTTGCCAGGCGTTGACGCCATGGCGGCTCGCGCGGCGATCTCCTCGGTCTCGGCCAGCCGATCGCGAGGCACGAGCATCCGGGTCAGGGCGCTGCAAGTCTGGCCCGAGTTCAGAAAGCACATCGTGACCCCCGTCGACACGGCACGACCGAAGTCTGCGTCCGGCAAGATCACATTGGCGGACTTGCCACCCAGCTCGAGAGCGACCCGCTTCACCATCGCGCCGGCCAGCTCCGCGACGCGCTTGCCGGCACGAGTCGACCCGGTGAACGACACCATGTCGACTTCCCGATGGCAGGTGATGGCCTCGCCAACCTCCGGGCCGGTCCCCGAGACCAGGTTGAAGACGCCAGGCGGCAAACCGATCTCGTGCACGAGCTCGGCAAGAACGAACGCGTTCAGCGGTGCCACTTGGCTCGGCTTGAGCACGACGGTGCAGCCGGCGGCCAGCGCCGGGGCCACCTTGGCGGCGATCTGGTGGAGAGGGTAGTTCCACGGCGTGACGGCACCGACAACCCCGACCGGCTCACGTACAACCATCGAGTTTCCGACCGTCTCCTCCCACGGGACCTGGCCGACGAGGTCGGCCATCGAGGCGAAGGTCGCAATCGGCAGGCCGACCTGGATGATCGTCGAGAGGTTGACGGGCGTGCCCACCTCGCGGGCGATCAGCTGACCGATCTCGGTCATGCGGGCGCCGAGGGCTTCAGCTATACGCGATGTGTACCTCGCCCGCTCGGGCACCGACGTCCGAGCCCATTCCTCGAATGCGGCACGCGCCGCCCGGACCGCACGGTCGACATCGGCGGCGGTACCGCTGGGGATCGTGCCGATGACCTCCTCGGTGCTCGAGTCGAGAACATCGATTGTGTCGGTGCGCACCGGAGCGACCCACGCGCCGTCGATATAGAGCCTGTCCCGGACCTCCATGCCGCCTCCCCGTGAAACCAGTGCGAGCCTACCCCGGGGATCTCAAGGACCGTTGGTGACCGCGTACCAGTCAGAAACGCAGTAATCCGGGTTGCTCTCCGCAAGCAATGGTCCCAACGCGTACGAGGAAACCGAGACCTTGGCGCCTGTCGTACCGACGATCTCGACGGTCTCCACCCGGCCGCCGAGGGACCCGAGACCATTGCGCTGCGTCACCTCCACTGCGGCGAGCTTGCCCACCGATGGGAAGGTCTTCTCGACAGAGCGCACCGGTACCGACGCCCACCACTTGTGGCACGGATTGCATGTGTAATAGCCGCTCTTGATGCAAACCACGTCGCCGCGGTCCACCACGCCTGGAAACTGTCCGTTGACGGTGTAGCCGCCGGAGGACGCGGAGTACTCGGCAAACACGGGCGTGCCGGGCGCTCCGGGCGTGCCGGGCGCTCCGGGCGTGCCGGGCGTGCCGGACTGCTCGAGGATCTGGCCCGCAGTGTCGGTGACTGCCGCGTCCAGGATGGGGCTCTCATTCGCCATGCCCTGGTACGACTGGCAGTAGGAGTCGCATGCAGTCGCATACGGTGCCCAGCCCCCCGAAGCGAGCTCGGCGGCGACATAGGACCGCGTCGCGACGGCCTGCGCCTCGAGTGCCTGAAAACCCCACGGGCGGCCCTGAGGAGACCCGTCACTGCCTCCGAAGAGGCCCCACGACCACGACACCTCAGCCGAGATGACGCTGCGGACGTATTCCTCGACCGGGAGGATGCTGAGCGTGACCGCGCCACTGGGCGAGTCGTACGCCTCGACCGTCCCGCGGACGGCGAGATCGACGCCGTCGCCCTCGCATACCGTCAGCACCTGGTTCAAGGTTGCAAAAGGCTCCACCGAAGACGGCACGGCGACCGGGTTCACCAGATTCGACGCGACACGCGCCCATTTCGTCGATGAGCACCCCGTGGCGTCGGAGAGGGTCCACCGGCCCGACGACAGCACTGCCCGGACGGCCTGGCCACCTAGGAACGAATGCCCACCGAACGAGAACGCGGACCCGGAGGTGACCACAACGGGATCTCCGTCGTTCTCGTTGAGATCCACGGAGATCTTCGGGTCCTTCGACACCAGGTTGTCGCCGGGTGACAGAGTCGTTCCGCCGTAGTAGTGGGCGAGGACCCATCGGTAGGACGCGTGACCGAGAGCGGCGTACCCGAAGGCTCCCCACTGACCCATGCCGAGCCCGGAACCGTTGCCGAGGCCGACGAAATCAACCTTCGGTGCGGGGAACGGCGCGAGCGAACAACGCGCCGTCGCAGCGGCACTCCTGGCGAGGAGGAGCGGCCCGGCCAGGACTCCGAGCGACGCACATACGAGCGCAGCGGAACACCGCTTGATGTTGCGGATGTGAGCAATGTTAGTGCTGTGGTCGTTGATCTCGCTCACTTCGCACTCGGGGACCGTCCTCACCACCGGGACGCCCGCCTACGACAAGTACCTTCGGGTGCCAGGTCACCTCGCTCTTGGGCACACTCAAGCGGCCTGCAACACCTGCTCGATCGACTGCGCAAAGGCGCGCCTGGCGCCGTCGAGACTGTTCGCTCGCGTGCGCTCCAGTCCCGCGCGCACCAACGCGTCGCGTAGCTGGTGGTCGGTCAGTACACGCTGGACAGCGGTTGCTACGAGCACGGGCGACTTCGAGGGCAGGACGATCCCGGCGTCGAGCACCGTCTCGGGAACTGCAGTGACGCCATAAGCGACCACCGGTAGCCGGTGGTGCATGGCCTCAAGCAACGGTGCACAGAACCCCTCGTGGTCCGAGCAGCAAACGAGCACATCCGCGCTCGAGTAGTACGCGGCGAGCTCGCCGGGGCTGATCGAGCCCACGAATTCAACCGCCGCGGTCAAGCCGAGCGCGGACACGTACCGGTGCAGCGCGTCCGCGTACGCCGGGCAGCTCTCCCGGCCGACCAAGTGCAGACGGGCGTCCGGATCGAACATCCGCCGGGCGCACGCGAGCGCCTTGATGAGGTCGTGATGAGCCTTGTGCGGCAGCATCTGTCCGACGAAGAGCCAGTCGTGCCCACCGAGTGCGCGTGCGGACTCGAGACGGTCAAGCACCCGCGGATCGGGTTGAGAGTAGAAGTTGGAGGTGTCGACCATTAGCGGCGCGACCGTGGTGCGGCGATAGCCGGCGTCCTCGAGCTCCGCACGGTTGAACTCCGAGTCGGCGAAGCCGAGCTCAACAATTGGCGCCAGCTCAGCCAGTTGCCTGCGCCCGAGCCGGACCTCTTCACCAAGGTGGGGCATCCATCGCTCGACCAGCTCGGAAGGACTGATGTTGTGATAGTCGACGAGTTTCAAGCCTGGGTGCGAGACGATCGCGTCAGCAGCTGGCGAACCGATCGAGGCCTGGTAGCAGACCCATTGGTGCTCGCCCCCCTCGCGCGGGAGGTCCTTGAGGGGGTGGACTCGACCCGCGAGCCCCGGACCCATGTTGCAGGCGTAGATCTCCGAAACAAACCCCAGCGAGTGCAGCACCCGCTGGGCCTCGAGGGTGTGGTGGCTGACGGCGTCACGCTCCACGATGGAAGGAATGACCTGGTCGATTCGGACCGGTCGTGTCCTCATGGACGGCCTTCCTCGGCAAGCAGGGCCGGGACCACACGCCGTGCCGAGACGGCGAAGACGTCCGGGTCGCTCTCGTCGTGCTCGAACACCGCCAGCTCGCAGAGCCCGCTGCGCGCGAGGAGGTGGCACCACGTAACCGGGTGTAGCGGCCGGCCGGCCGCGAGGTCGGCGGCGACCGGGTCCGTCGCGACGGCAGCTTCGGGCCGTGCGCTCACGAGCACGACGACGCCCCCTGGGGCGAGACTGCGCGCAGCGAGCCGTACCAGCACGCGAGCCGCGCCTGGCCGAAGGCGGTCTACCACGCCGGTCAACAACAGCCCGTCGAGCGTGCCGTTCACGGTCGCGCCGAGGTACTCCAAGGCGCCAGCGGCGAGGATTCTCGTGCCGCCGTTGGTTCGAGCCGGCCAACGGGGATCGGCACCTCGCGCGTCGAGACCTCGGGCGACAAGCGCCTCGACCAGCCGCCCGTCACCGCACTCGGCGTGCAGCACGAGACCAGGGACTTCCCGAGCCTGCTCGAGCACGGCGGCGTTCAAGCGGTCGAGCACCCAGGCCAAGAGCGGGCCTTCGATCGACGGATGCACGATCCCAGCACCGGACGCAATCGACTCACCGGGCCGAGCTGCCGAGAGGACACGGCAAACCAGTGGCGAGCGCGCGGCGAGCCTTTCCAAGTGGTCCGCGGTGACGTGCGCCTGAATCGATGCCGCTTCGCCGGCCCAGGCCACGCCGAGCGATGCTCGGCGCTCGAGACGGCGAAACGATGGACCCAACCGCCGGCGAACCATCACCGTCGCCTCCTTGCGAATCTGCGCCAGTCTCAGGGGACTCGCCAGGCCGCCGATGGAGTGGCCGCCGGTGAACCAGGAGTCGCGGGCCGTCACCGGTATCCGTGCAGCCAAGCTCGCCTCCGCGGCCTCCTCGAAGCACTTGTCGAGCTCGTCCTCCAGCCCGGGCGGGACCCGCCCGCTTGCACGCAGTTGCCTCACCTCTGCCTCGATCTCCGCGACGACTCCGGAAGTCATCTGGCAACCGCCGTCGCCGAACCGGAATCGAGCGAAGAGGAGAGCTCGATCCGAAGCGGCAACGCCACAGACCCGGTCGCACCTCCGGGGTTCACGATCTCGAAGGTGGCGGCGGGCTCGAGGCGGGCGTGAACGACACCGCCACCGGCGTCCTGAATCCGAGCGTTGACCGTGAAAGACCCGTCGAGCAGCGGAAGGTGGTCGAAATCGAATTCCACGCGGTAGCGACCCGGCTCGAGATCATGAACCTGGCTGATCTCGGGCATCGCGCTGTCGCAGTTGAACACGGAGGCACCGCTCGAGTTGATCATCTCGCAACCGAACGCCACGTTGGTGAGCGGCTCGTTCACCTGGAACCGGAGCTCGAGGCGAAAAGAGTCCCCGGGGACGAGAAAGCCACGGCCGGGTGGGCCGGAATGGCGGGCGGCCGCATCGGTGATCACGACTCGCCTCTCCGGTTGGACAACGGCTTCGACGGTTTCGGCTGGGTCAGGTTCCTCTGCCGGCAACGCGACTGGCACGTCCCCGGCAAGCAGGCAGTCGCGGAACGCCCTGATCGCTTCGCCCGGCGGAGCAACGGTCAGCACCTCGCCGTTCTCGAGCACCACGACGCGATCGCAGACCTGGCGCATGACGTCCGCGGAGTGCGACACGACCACGATCGTCCGGCCCTCGGTCTGGAACTGATGCACGCGTTCCATGCACTTCTGCTGGAATCGTTCGTCCCCGACAGCGAGTACCTCGTCGATGAGCAACACGTCAGGCTCGACGTTCACCGCGACCGCGAAGCCGAGGCGGACGTACATTCCCGAAGAGTAGAAACGAACCTGGTTGTCGATGAATTCCTCGAGCTCCACGAACGCGACGATGTCGTCGAAGCGGCGCTCGATCTCGCGCCGCGAGAGGCCCAGCAGTGAGGCGTTCAGGAAGATGTTGTCCCTTCCCGACAGCTCGGGCTGAAAACCGGCGCCGAGCTCGAGCATCGCGGCAACGTGCCCGCGGACGACGATCTGGCCCGAAGTGGGCTGCAAGATGCCTGCGATGCATTTGAGCAGGGTCGACTTGCCGGAGCCGTTCCGGCCGATAATCCCGAGCGTCTCGCCGGTGGGGACCTCGAATGCAAGATCCCTGAGCGCCCAGAAGTCCTCGAAAGGCACGTGCCCGGCGTGAAGTATCCGCTCCTTCAAAGAGGTGTACTTCTCCTTGTAGAGGCGAAATCGCTTCGAGACGTGCTGAACGTCGATTGCTGTCTGCAGAAGTGCTCAGAGCTCCTCGGCGAAGTTGCCCTCGATCCTGCCGAAAACAAGCATCGCAAGCAGGAAGAGCAATATGGAGACGACCAAGATGATCGCGAGCGCGGCCAGATACCAGTGCTCCCCGTAGCTCGGTATCGGAATGGGGTTGTCGCGCGGCGCCACCGTTCCATAGATGAACCGCTGAAAGGAGAGCACGATGGTGACCAAGGGGTTCAGGAAGTAGACCCACAAGAAACCGTGGTGCGACAATTTTTGACCGACAGTGGCGAACATGTAGACGATCGGCGCGCTGAAGAACAGCGCCACGAGTGCAACCTCGATGAGGTGCTGGACGTCGCGCAAGTAGACGGTGACCGCCGAGAGGAAGACCGCGAGCGCCGCGGAGAACACGACATCACAGACCAGAGCGAGGAGCATGACGGGCAGGAACTTCCAGTCCGGCATGACCCGGAACCCGATGAGGAAGGCCAGCATGATACAAGCTTGGAAGAAGAAGTAGCAGATCGCGGTGCCCACCTGGGCAAGGGCCAGGATCTCGCGGGGAAACGAGACCTTCTTCACGATCCCTGCCTGGGCGACGAGCACCCCTGCCGAGCCGAGCAGCGAGTTGTTGAACAGGTTCCAGGGCAGGAGCCCGGCGAACAGGTAGATCGCGAACAACACGATGTGGTTGTTCAGGAAGTACTTGAACACCACGTAGTAGACGCAAAGGATCAGCGCGGGGTTCAGGAACGACCACAGGAAGCCGAGGACACTGTTCTTGTAGCGAACCTTCAGTTCCTTGCGGACGAGAAACACGATCAGCTCGCGCGCCTGCCAGATCTCGATGAACCGATTACGGAGGCTGACCTTCGCGGAGACCACGCGCGAGGGGAGTTGCCGCTCGTCGCCAGCACGCGCAGCGAGCAGCGGAGGCAGCGGTGCAACTTTCATCCCCCGCACCCTAGTCAAGAAAGGCTGTTCCCGGCCTACGCGGCGAGGTCCGCCCCGGCCGGCGTCACCACCTCGCTTGGGCACGACCCGGTAAGCTCGTCTGCGAGACGAGCGCACCGAAGGAGGCGATTGGCCGTGGCGTCCATCGGCCGCCGAGGTTGGCGCCAAGCGAAGACCAGCTTGACGAAGAAGTTCGACGGACGTGTCACGCTGCCGCTCGCGGACGTGCTCGAACGCGTCACCCGGCTGCAGGACCAGGTTGCAGAACTGACCGACGTCGTCAAGGGTCAGGTCGAAATGGGGAACCAGACGACCGAGCTCCTCGGGCGTCTTCTCGCTACCTCCTCGAGCCGTCTCGAGGAGGTCGAAGACTCGCTCCGCCAGCTCAGCACGGCCGGGGCGACGGCACCCGGGTCCAGCGAAAGCTCGAAGAAGCACCCTCGCGACAAGGTCACAGGAGCGTCTTCTGCTTCCGGGAACCCGTCGTAGCACTGAGGCCCGGCCTTTCCAGCGTGACCCCCGGCCCCGTCGTAGTCGACCTTCAGGCGCTCCAGAGCCCGGGCGTGCAGGACCGGGGGGTTGCCCGGTATGCCTACGAGCTCGCGGTCGCCCTCGAGCGAGGGCACCCTCGGCTGGTCGGTCGGTACCTGCTGAATCCTGACCTGCCTCCACCCGGCGATCTTGGGCCCCTCCTGGGTTCTGGAAAACTCGACTACGCGGGGGCGCCTGACGCGGCTGTTCCAGGAGCTCGCGTGCTCCATGTGCTCTCGGCCTTCGATCTCGCGGTCCCGATCGGCCGTGTGTGGCCTCTATGGGCCCACGAGCGGGGACTGCGGTTCTGCGCGACCGTGCACGACCTGTTTCCTCCCGGACACAGTCGCTCGTCCCTGGACGACCTCCGGCAGCGAACTGGGTACTCGGGCCGTCTGGAGCTACTGCGTGGCGCCGACGCACTGTTCACGATCTCACCGGAAACGAGCCGGTCGCTGGTGAGGAACCTCGGCGTCGACCCGAAGAGGTTGCACATGGTCGGCGCGGGCACCTCGAGCGCGATTCGCGCCCGCGCCGTCGTCGGAGAACGCCCGCTCGCTGGCCCAGGCGTGCGTGCCCGACCTCGAGCCCTCCTTCGTCCTGTACCCCGCCCGAAGCGACGGCAGCGACAACCTCGAGGCGCTCATCGTTGCCTTCGCCCGCTTGCCCGAGGCATTGCGCAACACGCGCCAACTCGTCGTTTCCGGCCACTTCCCCGAACTGACCGCACGCCATTTCCGTCAGTTGGCGGCGTCCGAGGGCATCGGCGACCGGGTCCTGTGCACGGGAGAGGTGTCGGAGGAGGCAATGCTT
Organism: uncultured Acidimicrobiaceae bacterium; assembly: GCA_963841155.1. GTDB lineage: Bacteria > Actinomycetota > Acidimicrobiia > Acidimicrobiales > Bog-793 > Fen-455. The sequence continues at coordinate 503,324 of CAWJBM010000005.1, forward strand.
CGCCTCTACCAGGCGACCGAGCTCCTGTGCTTCCCTTCGCTCTTGGAGGGCTACGACCTCCCGGTCGCAGAAGGAATGGCATGCGGCGCTGTCGCAATCGTGTCGGATGTGGGTCCCCTGCGAGATCTCGTCGCGCCCGAAGCTCGTTTCGATCCGTCCAATCCGGCGGCGATCACCGTTGCGATCGAACAAGCCCTGTGCGACGAGACCTTCCGCGAAGCGTCGCGTCAACACGCCTCCGCTGCGCGAATGACGTGGGCAGACGTTGCCAATCGCACCGCCGCGGTCTACGAGGCACTGCTGGCCCGGCCCGGGCGGCCATGGCGGCGCCGCCGCCGGGTCGCGATAGTCTCGCCGTTCCCGCCCGTGGCTTGCGGGATCGCGAACTACAGCTTCCGCCTCGTCGAAGAACTGTCCGCCCTCGCTGATCTCGACATCGACTGCTTCGCCGACGGCTTCGACTTCTGGCTCGGGCCCCCCGCGCGCCGTCGGGACTCGCGATCTACGACGCGCGCCGCTTTCTCAGCATGGAAGCCGCCACAGCGGGGTACGACGATGTCGTCTACGTCCTCGGCAACAGCGAGTTCCACACGGCCGCGTTGGCCTCGCTCCGCCGTCGAAGCGGGACGGTCCTGGCCCACGACGTGAGGTTGAGCGGCCTGCATCGTTTCGCAGCAGGTTCGAGAGCAGCCGTGCCGGAAGGGGTTGCCGGCACGCTCCGGAGGATCTATGGACCGCTGTTGCCGGAAGGACTGGCCTCGTCGGGCGAAGTCACCGCGACCGAGGCAGAGCGCTACGGCCTGCTCATGGCGCGCGAGGTCATCGGTCTCGCCGACCGCTTCCTCGTCACGTCGGAGGCCGCCGCCCGCTTGGCGCGCGTCGAAGCGGGGCCGGACCTGGCCTCACGCGTCGGCGTCGTGGGGTTCGCCACCGAGATCCTCCGGACCGTAGGCACTGCACCATCCGAGGTTGCCTGCATCGAGCCAGGGGCCCGGGTCCTTGCAAGCTTCGGGATCGTCGACCCGATCAAACAGCCCCACAAGCTCTTGCGCTGCTTCGCAGCATTGGTGGCGAACCACCCAGACCTCGTGCTCGCCCTCGTCGGGCCTGTCAGCGACGAGTTGGCCCACGACCTCGGAGGACTAGGTGAGGCGCTCGGCCTGGACGGACGGCTGTTCCTCACCGGGCGAGTCGAGGCCGAGGTCTACCTGGACTGGTTGGAGCGGACGGAGCTCGCGGTGCAACTGCGGGCTTCCTTCTCAGGCGAGGCGTCCGCCGCGGTCGGCGACTGCCTCGCTTGCGGGGTGCCCATGATCGTGACCGACATCGGCTGGATGGGCGAGCTGCCTGATGATGTCGCCTTCAAGGTCCCCGTGGATGTCACCGCCGCCGATCTCGCGGAGGCTTGCAGGAGGCTCCTCGACGACCCGGCGACGCGAGGAGCGCTCGGCAAGGCGGCACGTAGCTACGCCGGTGCCCATACATTCAAGGTCGCAGCGCGTGCGCTTCTCGACATTCTCGGCGAGACCTCGGCCGTGGCCGGATGACGACCACTGTGGTCGGGCCCTGCGAGTCCGGGCGTCCCTAGTCGGGACGGTCCCGTCCGAGCACGGAGGAAACGCTCCGATAAGCAATGCGAGCAGCCATTGCCGCCGGCTGGAGCAACGGTCGCCGGTCGGCGGCTGCGAGAACCAAGCGCGCGAGGTCGCCGAGCTTGTGCTGTGCCTGGGGGGCCCCCGGCACGGGCGAGTCCAGCTCGGTCATTGCGATTCCTGGTGTCGCAAGCCTGTCCCAACCGGCGAAGTGTGCCGGTTCGGTCGCCGTGAGCTCTCGCCTTTCTCGAGCCGCCCTCTTGCGCACGAGCTCGAGCACGTTCTCGGCTGAGGCGTCGGTCCCCTCGCCCCATCCGCCGTCGTCGGCATCGACCTCATGCGCATCGTGCGCGGAGACGACCAAGCGCTCTCCCGGTCTCCCCACGGCAGTGGCAAAGGCAGCTCGTTGATCCTCGCCTCCGACCACGATCCGCTCCGCGCTGCGCCAGAGAAGAAGAGCCGCGCGCCCGCTGGGGCCGCCGGGGAGGTCGTCCAGTCGTTCAAGGCGAATCTCGACCTGACGCCCACGGCGCAGAGCGAACGAGAACGCGACCAGAGACAGCGCCCGCTCCCAGCGTCCGGCTCGCGCCCGCACCGGCAGGCCCGGCTGCAACTGCACGACAACCGAGTCGAAGCCTGAAACCATCGTCGAGAGCCGGATGCATCCCGGTATCCCGGCCGTGGTCACATAGCGATGGGCAGTTGCGACCGGATCTGGCGCGACTACCTCGACCGCGTGCCCTTCGGCAAGCAGACCGACGACCTCCGTCCGCAAAGCCTCGGCGCGGGCACTCTCCGGCGGGGGAAGCGAACCGACGACGAGGACTCTCAAGGGCCCGTCCCCGCTACGGCCGTGTCCCGGCCGCTCGCTCGATCTCACAGGAAGACCTCCAGCGAGCGCTCCATCGCGTCGAGCACCAACGGCCACCTGTAATTGGCGAGCACGTAGTCGCGCCCCCTGCGGGCGAGCTGCGCGGCTTGTTCCGGCGCTTCTGCGACAAACCGCAAGCACTGGCCGAGCTCAAGCTCGTCGGCGTAGACGAGGCCTCCTCCGGACCGCTCGCAGTGCCAGGTGACGACGTCGCTCGCGCTGCTCGCGATGACGATCGTCTCGGCGAGCCAAGCCTCCATTATCGTGCGCGAGAAGCTCTCGTTCGCGCTGGGCTGCAAGAAGGCGTCCGCGGCGGCAAAGGCGTCCGGCACCTCGCTGGACGCGAGATGGCCGAGATCGACGATCCGACGCTCGAGCGACGACGGCACCTGAACGTGGCCCACTCCGATGGTCACGAGATCGAACGGCAGGCCGTGGCGGCGAGCTGCGACCCCAAAGCCGGCCATCAGTTCCTGCCAGCCCTTGCCACCTTCGCGTCTGCCCGCGTACAGCACGTACGGGCGACGGAGGTCGTGCCGTTCGCGAAAGCCTTCTCGGTCGTAGGTCTCAGGTATCTTGACGGCCGCGCCGATCACCGAATGGTGGGCAGCCACCGGCGCGAGCCGATGGCCCAACTGGTGCTCCGGCTCGGAGAGGAACCAGACAACTGCAGACGAAGCCAGTGCAGCGGCCACGGATCGCAGGTAGGCGTACGGCTCGTCGTGCAGGCAGGGCATGAGGACTGTCCGTTCGGGCGCGATCCCAGTGCAATAGAGGGTCGACCAGAACAGGTAGGGCGAGAACACGATCGCCGTGTACTCCCCGGCGTGGCCAGCGAGGTAGAGGTATAGGTCCGGGACACGGAAGCGCCCGTTGCACCAGGCCAGCTCCTCTGACTCGTCCAGCTGGTCTCCCGACAGGAGCCGCGCCTGGATCCGGTTCCACCGGCCGCGGTCTCGGTCCCGGATGGTCGGGAACCGTCGGACAGTCACGCACCCATCTGTGGTGACGCCCGGCGGGAATTCGTTCGCCCACGTGAAGTGATCCTGGGCACAGGTCGTCAGTACCTCGACTTCGTAACCTCGCTCGGCGAGGCCCTGCGCCGCCTCACGCACGACGGCCTCCGAGCCGCCGACCACGGCGTCCCCATAGCGCGGCGCGACAAAGGCGATGCGGGCCTTGCCATTCTGGCGAAAAGCCACGTTAAGTGCTGACTGCATCACTATCAGTGAGATTTATGGTAGTATTCCCCCATGGACTTCCGCCACGCTCGCCATTGTGACATGGGTCCAAGACGGGTGACGGCGCACCGGGGCCTGCTGCCATTCGTGGCTGCCGCCTGTCTGATCGCTGCTTTCACCGTCCCCGCGTTCTCGGCGGCGTCGGCCGGCGTGCGAACCTCCACCCCGTCCGGCGTCCCCAGTGGGACGCGCGTGACAGGGATCCCCCATTTCGAGAGTCCGCTGTGGACCCTCAAGAGACTCGGCTCCACATGGATGAGCTCGCCGGTCGTCGCGACGATCGACGGCGTCAAGGCCGTGGTTCTCGCAACGCTTTCGGGCGAGATCTACGTCGTCAATGCAAAGTCCGGCCGTGAGCTGCCAGGCTGGCCCCGGTGGGTGCACATCAACAGCCCGACGCCGACCGCCGTCGACTCGAGCCCAGCGGTCGCGTATCTCGACGGTCCGGACAGACCGCCCTCGATCATCGTGGGTGCTGGTTCCCTCTGGAGGGCCAACCAACAGGGCGGGCTTGAAGCCTTTTACGCGAGTGGGAAGGTGCGTTTCGTCTTCCAGACGCAGCGTACGTTCAACCCTTGGGGTACCGGTCCGGACGCTTACTCCGACCCCGTCTTTGCGACGCCAGCGGTCGGCGACATCACCGGAACTGGCCAGCTCGACATCGTCTTCGGCTCGTACGACCACAACATCTACGCGCTGCAGCCGAACGGACGGCTCGTGGCTGGCTTCCCGATCCAGCGGGCCGACACGATCTGGTCGTCGCCGACCCTGGCGGACACGAGCCACACCGGCCGCGACGACATCATCATGGGCGGGGACTCGAGCGGCCTCGACGGATGCCACGGTGGCTGGATCGTCGACTACCGCTACGGCGTCTCCGACGCAAAGCTCGTGTGGCAACGATGCACCGGCCAGACGATCTGGTCGAGCCCCACGGTCGGGATCCTCAACGACACCGGACGGCCCGCCGTGGTGGTCGGGACAAGCTTCTACCCGAACTATCACAGCGCCGCCACCAACGAGATCATTGCCTTGTACGCCAACGACGGTCATGAGGTGCCAGGTTGGCCGGTCAAGGCGAGCGGGCCGACGTTCGGCTCGCCAGCCATAGGTCGGATCGACGGCCAGTTGGCTGTCGTTTCGACATCTTGCGCCCAGTGCATGAAGGGCCCTGCGGTCGTGAGCGCGTGGAGCGGCTCGGGCCGCCGGATCTGGTCCCGGGTCTTCGATGCTCATAACGAAGCCACATCCTCCCCGGTGCTGGTCGACCTCACCGGCGGCGAGAACGACGGCGACGACGTCCTGGTGGGTGCCGCTGAGGGGATGTACGTACTCGCAGGCAACAACGGGAAAGTCCTGTCCGTCTCCGGAGGCAAGAAGCCCGCCCTTGAACCGGGCTGCGACACCCCTGGCAGCGCGGCCGTCGCCTACGTGCCCGGTGCTCCGGAAAGCGGCTGGATGATGTACTTCGCCTGCGGGGGACCGACCATACCGGCAACTCTGGTCGCGTACCCACTGCCAAGGGCGCCGGCTGCGTCCAACCCGCCAGCGTGGCCCGAATGGAGAGCGAACGCGGACCGCACGGGGATCGCCGACCCGCTCTCGGTCAAGCGGACACAGTGCGCTCGATCCAGTCACAAGCACGTCGGGTACCGTCTCGCGACCAGTGACGGCTCGGTGTTCGATCTTGGCGACCTCGCCTACTGCGGTGGCTTGAGCACCACCGTGCTGCCTTCGGACGTGGTCTCGATGACCACCACCCCGAGCGGAGATGGCTACTGGCTCCTCCTCGCAGATGGCTCGGTGTACGCGTTCGGCGACGCCAAGTGGTACGGGGACCTTCGTGGCAGTGCCTGGCGCGGCGGACCACTGCCACCTGGATCCCCGGTGGTCGGCATCGCCGCAACCCCGGACGGAAAGGGCTACTTCGTCGCAGCGGCCAATGGCTCGGTGTACGCGTTCGGTGACGCGAAATACAGCGGTTCTCGAGGTGGCCTCTGGACTGACGGGGCCGTTGTCGGGATCGCGGTCGATCACACGACCGGGGGCTACTGGGTCGTCACCTCCCGAGGTGCGGTCTACGCCGAGGATGCTCCGGACTATGGCTCGCCGGCCAGGGGCCGCGTGCCGTCACCGATCGTCGCCATGGCGGCCGCGCCCGACGGGTCCGGTTACTGGCTCGCCGCGCGCAACGGTGGTGTCTACTCCTACGGAGCAGCGTTCCACGGCTCGGCATCCAACAGGAGACTCTGCTCGCCGGTCGTCGGCATCGCTGCGAGCTCATCGGGGAACGGCTATTGGCTCGCATCGGCGGACGGGACCATCCTTCGGTTCGGGAACGTCGGTTCATACGGCAAAGTGCCTGCCGGAGCCCATTCGGAGCCCATCGCTGCCTTCAGCTCGGTGCCGTAGGCCCGCCTTCGTTCAGGACGCGTCTGCATCCACCAGGGTCGTGGAGGTCCCGGTACCTGACAACCCAGCGACGACACAGATGCGCACGCTGTGCCAGCGCCGTCTCAACGCCCGCCGGAGCACAACTGCAACGCCGTCATCTGGCGTGATCGCTGACCGGGTCGAGGCACTGCCCTCAGCCGTTCGGTCGGCCGGAACCGGAGGACGACTGCTGAGGACCTCAGGTTGTCGCCTTCAAGGCGGAGCGGTCAATCACGCGGTCGATGAAGCCATAGTCCAGCGCCTCTTGAGCAGTGAACCACCGGTCACGGTCAGAGTCGGCCTCGATCCGCTCAATCGGTTGGCCCGTATGCAGAGCGATTCGCTCGGCCATCATGCGCTTCAGGTAGACGATCTGCTCGGCCTGGATGGCTATGTCTGCAGCCTGTCCCTGCATCTGGCCCGACGGCTGGTGCATGAGGATCCGGCTGTGCGGCAACGCGTACCGCTTGCCCGGGGCGCCCGCACAGAGCAGGAACTGCCCCATCGACGCGGCCAATCCCAAGCAGATGGTCGACACGTCGCAACGGACGTACTGCATCGTGTCGTAGATCGCCAGGCCATCGGTCACCGAGCCGCCTGGTGAATTGATGTAGAGAGAGATGTCCCGTTCCCGGTCTTCCGCCTCGAGCAGGAGCAGCTGGGCGCAGATCAAGTTGGCCGAAGTCTGGTCGACCTGGGTGCCGAGAAACACGATGCGCTCGCGTAGGAGGCGCTGATAGATCTCGGCGGCCCGATCGCCGGCGCCGTACTCCGAACTGATCGTGACCGCTTCGGTCCCCTCGGCGATTGGAAAGGTGGACATGAGGTTCCTCCTTGTCGGCCTCGACGTCGGTCGAACCGCGACCGCAGGTTACCGGAGCGGCAGGGTGGCGCGGACCTGCTTGCGCACCGCTGAACCCCGGAGCAGCCGGGAGTACGCTCTGGCAAACCACGCGGGCGTGGCGGAATTGGCAGACGCGCCGGGTTTAGGTCCCGGTCCCTTCGGGGGTGGGGGTTCGAGTCCCTTCGCCCGCACAAAATGGCTGTTGAGCTGGGGCGATGCTTCCACGGTAGCGTCTGGCCAGTTGACCTTCCGGACAGCCAAGACACGGAATTGCCAACCTCGGTCTCCCCTTGCGCTCCTGAGGTCGCTCGACAGCTCATTTCGCGCACCAGTTGCAACAAGTTCCCGGTAAATTATCGATGTAGGCATTCGGTCGGTGATCCCCCGGACACAGGAAGGAGCCTCAAGGTGTTGACACCGCACGCCACACCGAACCACTCCCGCTACTTCGTGCGAGCAGTTGGGGCCGCTGGGATCGCCCTTGCCCTTGGTGGTTTCGCTGTCGCTATGGGCGTCACGGCCCCCGCGTCGGCGACCGGACGGGGCGTTGATGCGAAGAACGCGCCAGCGCCACCGTGTGCGCCTTCGGCGCTGAGGGAAGTGACATCGACCAACAGGCGGTACTACGGGCCAAAATCCATCGTGAAGATGACTTCGTCGGTTCGCAACACGTCCAAGGCCACCTGCAGCGTGCCGGTCGGTCCGACCTCTCCCTCGTTCGCCGTGACCAACTCCAAGGGCGTCCAGGTGTGGAACAACTGCTACGCCGGCGACCGGCCCGGAGCGTGCCCCCAGTACCTCATCGCGCTAAGTCTCAAACCGGGGTCCACCTTCTCCAAGACCGTGTCTTGGGACCAGCGCTCCGGCAGCCCGCCAGAGCGCGTGCCGGCGGGCATCTACAAAGTGACGACCCACTTCGCCGGCGTCCCTGGCAAGCACTCAGCCTGGTTCGAGCTCACGGCGCGGTGACCAGGCCCCGCACGATCACTGTGACATAGGCATCTGGCGGTCGCAGCCGCGGGGTTGATCGCCTGGTCGTCCGACCCTCGGTTCCCTCGACTTACGCTTGGACCGAGCCGGTCTCCTCCGACAAAGCCGTATTCCCACGCCTAAAGTCGGACGTGTACGCCCTCGATCTGCCGACCGCCTCTCAGGCCTTGAGCAGTCGACGGTCGAAGACGACTGGCTGCCCGGGCTCAGTGGCGGCACATCCTGCGGCTGTTGTCGTCTGGAGCCCCGGCGGCGGACGCCGTGACCTAGACGGTGCCCGAGTCAGCGGCGCCATGACGACGATCTCAGCTGGCGTCGATCACCGGGGCCGCCCTGGACTGCTCCGGTGCGGGTGTCGCGGCCGGATGGCTCACGCCAGGCGGACCGCTGGAATCAGCCGGCTATGTCACCTCCGTCAAGGCAACAATCGAGGCCACCCTCGAGCTGTCTGTGACGAAAGTCACCCATCGAGACGAGCAGGTCGAGCACCTGTCGGTCACGGTCTCGCCGCAACCTTCCGGCTCGACGCCGACCGGGACGGTGAGAATCAAGGAGTCCACGACGACGCTGTGCGCGATCACGCTCTCGGGGGCCAAGGCCTCGTGCGCTCTGTCGGCCAAGAAGCTCAACGCGGACACCTACGACCTCGTCGCCACCTACGGCGGCAGCGCGCATGGCGGCTCGAACTCCGCCAAGGAGACGCTCACCGTCGCCAAGCAATGAACCACGACCTCGAGCGCGGATGGACCGCCTCAGCCGATCCGCGCTCGAGGCGTGAACAGCCGCGAGCCGGCCGTCCCGGGCGATCGAGGTGTGGGGAGAGGTTCGGCTCCGTCCTGCCTGCCGACGTGTCCGACGACCGATCGCTGTGCTCCTTCTTGAGGCACGCACCGAGCGGGCTGCCGCAAGCCGTGGCGCCGCCCACGGTTGCCGGATACCGGCGCCGCCCTCCGGGCGGGCCACGTCATGGCGATGGACCTGGCGGCTTTGGGCCCCAACTGTGAAGCTGTTCCCATGGTTGTCGCGCGCGCCCCACTCGGGGAGCTGGATCTGGCCGAAGCTGCCGGTCTTCTCCCCGAGGAGGTGCTCTCGCGCCTGGGGAGCAGCACCGATGGGCTCTCGTCCGACGATGTGGCGGAGCGGTTAAGACAGTTCGGGCCGAACGCGCTCGGTACGCACCAGGTGCGTGCTACCGCCGTCCTCTTCCGCCAGATCCGGAACCCGATCCTGATCCTTCTTCTCGGGGCGGCGCTGGTGTCGGGGCTGACCGGTGGCGGGACGAACGCGGTGATCATCGCCGTCATCGTCGCCCTCAGCATCGGTCTGGGCTTCTTCAACGAGTACCGGGCCGAGGTGGCGATGGCCTCTCTCCGCGGCAAGATCCGACACGAAGCCGAGGTCCTCAGGGACCGACGGACGGTTCGGGTTCCGGTGACCGACCTCGTGCCAGGCGACGTGGTATCGCTTCGCATCGGCGCCATCGTGCCAGCCGACCTCCGTCTGCTGAAGGTCGACGAGCTCGAGTGCGATGAAGGCGTGCTGACCGGAGAGTCGATGCCGGTGGCCAAGTCCGCGGCACCCGTCACCGACCACCAGGCGCTGGATCAGCCGGGATGCGCTTTCATGGGGACGATCGTCCACCAGGGCTCGGCCCTTGGCGTGGTGGTCCGCAGCGGAGCCCGCACCGCCTTCGGGCAGATCGCCGCCGGCCTGAGCGAGAACCAGAGCCGGACCGCCTTCGAGACGGGCCTGTCTCGTTTCTCGCGCTTGTTGTTCGGGGTGGCGGCCGTGCTCACCGGGTTCATCTTCATCGTCAACGTGGCGCTGTCACGGGCCCTCATCGACGCACTGCTCTTCTCGCTGGCGATCGCCGTCGGCATCGCCCCCGAGATGATGCCCGCCATCGTGACGGTCAGCCTCTCTGCGGGCTCGAGGGCCCTGGCGGCCAGGAAGGTGTTGGTCAAGCGGCTCGTCGCCGTCGAGGACCTGGGCAACATCGAGATCCTCTTCACCGACAAGACCGGCACCCTCACCGAAGGGGTGATCACCTTCGAGCGTGGCCTCGACGCCGACGGGCAGGCGAGCGATCGCCCGCTCCTGCTCGGGCTGGTGTGCAACGAAGCGACGGTCACCGAAGAGGGCCCTGTCGGGGGCAACGCGCTGGACCAGGCCCTGTGGTCGGCCCCCGGGGTGGGTGCGGGAGGTGAGGTCGCCAGCTCGGCCGCCGGCTATGAGAGGCTGGGCGTGCTTCCTTTCGACCACGAGCGCCAGCTGGTCTCCGTGCTGGTCAAGGATCCTGCTGGCAAACCGCTCCTGATCACCAAGGGGGCTCCCGAGGTAGTGCTGGACCGGTGCTTGAAGGTCCCCGACGGCGCCCGGCCGGCGCTGGAGGCACTGTTCTCCGAAGGGGCCCGCGTGGTGGCCGTGGCCGCCCGCCCGGCTGGTGACGTGGAGACGCTCAGCGCCGAGGCCGAGCAGGGGTTGACACTGGAAGGGTTCCTGACCTTCGCCGACCGCCCGAAGGCCGACGCCGGTTCCTCCATCGCCCAGCTCCAACGGCTGGGCGTGGAGGTGAAGATCATCACCGGGGACAACGGCTTGGTGGCAGCCAAGGTGTGCTCGGACATCGGGTTCCAATGCGCGGCCGTACTCAGCGGCACCGAGGTCGAGTCGCTCGACGACGACCAGCTCGAGACGGCGATCCTGACCACGACGGTGTTCGCCCGGATCAGCCCCGATCAGAAGTCGCGGATCATCAAGGTGGCCCGTCGCACCGGAAGGGACGTGGCGTTCCTCGGAGACGGGGTGAACGACGCGGTGGCGCTGCACCACGCCGATGTCGGGATCTCGGTGGACTCGGGGACCGACGTGGCCAAGGACGCCGCCGACGTGGTGCTGCTCGACAAGGATCTCGGGGTGCTGGCCGAAGGGGTGATGGAGGGCCGCCGCATCTTCGCCAACACCATGAAGTACGTCCTGATGTCCACGTCCTCGAACTTCGGCAACATGTTCAGTGCGGCCGCTGCCTCGGTGTTCCTGACGTTCCTGCCGATGCTGCCGACGCAGATCCTGCTCAACAATCTTCTCTACAACGCCGGCCAGATGGTCATCCCGACCGACCGGGTCGACCCCGAGGCGCTGGCCCGGCCGGCGGCTTGGGACATCAAGTTCATTCGGCGCTTCATGTCCATATTTGGGCCGGTGAGCTCGATCTTCGACTTCCTCACCTTCTGGGTCATGCTCGCCGTCCTCCACGCCGGCCACGTCGAGTTCAGGACCGGCTGGTTCGTCGAGTCGATCGCCACCCAGACCTTGGTCATTTATGTGATCAGGACCCGGAGGGTCCCGTTCTTCAAGAGCCGGCCCAGCTTGCCGATGCTTCTGGTGCCGACCGGGGCGGCTCTGGTCGGTGCGATCCTTCCTTGGACGGGGCTAGCGCACCTGTTGGGATTCACACCCCTGCCGACGACCTTCTTCCTTCTCCTGTTCGGGATGGTCGTGGTCTACCTGCTGCTGGTCGAGCTGGCCAAGACCCGGTTCTACCGCGTCCCCCATCCGCGGACTCCCCGACCCCCATCGACCCACGCCGAACGGCTGGAGCGGCACATCGGCCGCCGGGCGTCCCGTTTCGTCCACTTTGCGGTGCAAGAGGAAGGAACCCGGCGAGAACCCAGGGCCCAGGCGTCGCGGGCCAGCGCCGTCAACAAGCCGTCCGGTCGATGATCGAGCCACCGGTCGGCGAACTGGGCGCCCGGCGCCGGGAGGCTGGCCGTTCCTTTCCTTCTCCAACAGATGACCCACGTTCGTGTACGCAGTGAGCTCCGAGAGTCTCCAGGTATTCCCAGACAAGCCGCTCAGGGCGCGAAGTCCACGTCCTACAGGCCCGTGAGAACCACGTTCGCGGGGTGTTCGACGGTGAAAGCCATACGTATCGCCGACTTCCCCCCAGGCTCGAGCTCGAGCTTCCACGTCAGCTGGCCGAGGTCATCCTGCTCGACCGCCTTGGGGCTCGTCTCGCGCAGCTTGACCTTGACGTCGCCGTCACGCGAGATCGGGATCTGGTCTTGCACGGTTATCCGAACCGGCTTGTCACGGTGGTTCTCGACGGTGATCTCATAGGCGACCTCGACGCTGCGCGTGCCGCCGATGACCGCCTTGCCCGTGCTCTTGCGGCGTAGCTGGCGCTCCACGCGGACGCGGTCGTCGACGCCGAGGTGCAGCTCGAACTCTTCCCCGGGGGCGACCGTGCCGAGGTCGGTGGCGCCGACGTACTCCACGTCGTGGAAAACGCTCGCGGGACCCGGCAACAGCAGCAGGGGGGAGGTGTTGGTGACGGTCGCGCGCAAGTAGGCCTCGGGAGCGAGCTTCGGGATCGTGAGATGGTCAAGTGCGGCGCCGACCTCGAAGCGCGCCACGGTCGTCTTGTGGGGCGTCCCGTCGGACGGCACAGGCATCAGGGTCGGGACCCGGTAGACGAGCGCCGCTCCCGACTCCTCTGGGTGCGTGACGAGCGGCGGTGCCTCCGCCATCAGCTCCGCCTCGAAGCTCGGGGACTGCGGGCCGGCCGACATGGGCTCTGGCGTTGCTGGCGCGGCGGCGACACCCGAGGCACGCGCCCTCCGTACGACATGGGCTGACACTCCCGGCGGGACGGGGACCGGCCGGCCGATGAACCACGGACGCAGCTCGGGCACGGTCCTGTGGCGTCCACGCCGCGTGGTCGACAGCGTCAGCTCCACGGGTGGCCAGTCCTCCCCGCTTCGCTGGGTGACTTCCGCCAGGTACGACACGGCGAGACGTTCCCCATCGAGCCTCAAGTCGTACAGGGGCTGCCAGGACGCTCCCGATACGTGGTAGGACACCTCGAGGGCGGCCTCGACGCGGTCCTCCACCTCGAGGGTCGCGCGCACCTCGACGATCTCGCCAAGGCGGGGAGGTCCTGCCTCGCCAGCCGCGAGGCGTTCCGCCGCTGCCTCGAGCTCCCGCTCGGCGGTTCGCTTGCGGCCGGAGATCTCTCGGCGTCGGCCAAGGGCGGCACCGGTGCCGACGGCCAGCTCGTCGGCCATCCGCGCGAACTCGCCGTGCTCGGCCCGGCCGAAGCTGACGGCCCGGGCGAACGAGATCGCGGCGGCTTCGGAGAGGTGCCCGAAGAAACCGAGCCGGGCCTGCTCTGTCGCGTCCTCGTCCTCGAGGGCCTGCAAGGCCTCACGGCACCGCTCGACATCGGCTCGCAGTTGTGCGGTGTCCACACGCAACGGCGCGACACGAAAGTCGCGATGGACCTCGACATCGCGCAGCGCCATGCCCGCGCCGCGGGCGACGACACGGACCGATGCCGGATCGACGGTGGACGGGAGCGCGGGCAGCACAACGGTCCGCGTCCCCTCCTCGAGCGTCACCGTGCCGCGCCGGACGACGCGGGCGCCGTCGCGGAAGACTGTGACCTCGGCAACCTGCGCATCGAGTTTGCTCTGCTCGGCCATCTGATCACCTCGTCGGTGTTCTCGCGAGGAAGCCATTGTGACCTCCGGGGCTCAGTTTCGCTGGCCGTGGCCCGCTTGGGGGCCATGGCTCCCCCGGCGCCCACCGAAGCGGCCGCGGGGAGACCGCGCGGCACCCGCTGGGCTCCGAGCGCGTCCGCTCGAGTGCCGAGCTGCTAGGTGAAACCGAGCTCGCGCTCGACGAAGGGCACAAGACCGGCGCCCGAGAGCCCGGGCTTGGCCACGTGCCCGAACTGCTGGACCTGGACGTCCTCGCAGCCCGAGACGTCCGCCACCACCACGGCAAGGGGTCTTGCGTGAGCCTTCTTGCGGAAGGTGATCGTGAGATACTGGCCGAAGTCCACCGGGCAGAAGAACTGGCCCGGAGAGACCACGCCGAGCCCGTTGACGAAACGCCGGATTGCCTTGATCTTCGCCGGGTCGGTGGTCGTGACCGGCGGATGGCCGGGTTCGCCCGGGTTCAAGCCGGACGACAGCACGGCCGTGAGGACCTTGGCTCCTCCAGGGATATGGTCACCCGGGGGCTTTGCCGGTAGCCAGGTCACCTGGGCGTCCACGCGGATCCCGCTGCGATGACCCGAGAGGGCCGCGATCGAGATGACCAACACTCGATTGTCGAGGAGCGTCCTGACAGCCGGCCAGCTGTAGGAGACGAACCATTCATCGGTGATCCCCCATGTGCTGCCCGTGCCGAAGCTGTAGCCGTCGCGCCTCATGGCGCCACGGGGCGAGTGACTCCGCACCCACGCCCACAGCTTCCATGGGCCCACTGGCGCCACGAAGAAGCGGTGCAGGTCGACGAGGTTCGGATCGCCAATGCTCTGGCCGGGCAGACGGTGCGAGTCACCGCTTGGCTCGTGAGCGAGCCTCTTGGATCCCGGTGGGAGCCGGACCAGGGAGAGCAGCAGGGCCGCGTCGCGCCGTGCCAGCTGGCCCCGGGACAGTGCCCGGGGGTGAGCACTCGTCACCAACTCCATCCGTGGCGTCGTTGACGAGGGTCGGGTGGCCTGCACTTGGCCGCATGCCCCGAGCGTGCCCGCGAGGACCAGGCTGGTGGCGACGACGGCAAACAGGGTTCGGGGCGAGCGCCTCGCCAGGGAGTTTGACGCGGTCACACCGGGATCGGCTCCCGGTGGCGGCAATCGAGGCGAGCGGAGTCTCTCGACGGCGACGAGAATCGACGCGTGCTTTGCGATCATGATCTCAAGAAGCTCCTCGGCGTGAGTTTCGCGTACTTCTCGTTCGGAGCTGATCGCGGCCCCGACGATCGACGACCAAGCTCATGAGGCGCAACCGATACTGCCCGACCGCTCGCCCCGAGCGGGACCACGTGTGCCTTGTTCTCCTCGGTCGAGCTCCGTCGAGGCCTCCCGCGCCGGAGTCGTCGCGGTTCGCACCGGGAGCCGAGACCTCCTGGTGCCGCTACCCGGGTGTCAACACGTCGCCGGGGACTCCCAAGACGGAACTCTCCTCGTACGCTTCGGTGCCGCGATGCCGATCCCACCTGGAGCCGGAGGCCGCCGGCTTTGCGCCCCTTGCACGCGGGTGCGAGGCTTGCCGTTCGCGGCACCTGTTGCCGACAGCGTTAGCCCATGACGAGCCACGTGTCGCAGACAAGGGCCTTAGCCCATGATCGGAGGGTCACATGCGTACGTCCCGCATAGTCAGTCTCATCGCGGTGGGAGCGATCTCCCTGCCCCTCCTGGCAAGCTGCTCCACGAAGGCCACCGTCACGACTCCCCCGGCCAAGGCGCCGATCGGAAAACAACTCGCGGAGCTGGTTGGCTCCGACACCGTGGCCAGCGATCTCTTCGGCTTCTCGGTGGCCACCTCTGGCACGACCGCCGTCGTGGGAGCAATTGGTCATGCCAAGTACGCCGGTCGGGCGTACGTGTTCGACAACACGGCGTCCGGCTGGAAGCAGGTGGCCGAGCTGAAGGGCTCCGACACCGCCGCCAGCGACGAATTCGGCTCCTCGGTGGCAATCTCGGGCACCACTGTCGTCGTGGGTGCGGGCAACCACGCCAACTACGCCGGCGAGGCGTACGTGTTCGACAAGACGGCGTCCGGCTGGAAGCAAGTGGCCAAGCTGAAGGGCTCCGACACCGCCGCCGACGACTACTTTGGCTGGTCGGTGGCCGTCTCGGGCACGACTGCGGTCGTGGGTGCATACGGCCACTCCAACAAGGCCGGTCGGGCGTACGTGTTCACGAAGACGGCGACCGGCTGGAAGCAGGCCGCCGAGCTGATCGGCTCCGATACCGTCGCCGGCGACCAGTTCGGCTCCTCGGTGTCGCTCTCGGGCACGACCGCCCTCGTGGCTGCAACCAGCCGCGCGGATAGTGCCGGTCGGGCGTACGTCTTCACGAAGACGGCGACCGGCTGGAAGCAGGCCGCCGAGCTGATGGGCTCCGACACCGCCGCCGGCGACCACTTCGGCTGGTCGGTGGCGATCTCGGGCGCTACTGCGGTGGTGGGCGCATTTCATCACGCCGACATCGCCGGCCAGGCGTACGTGTTCACCAAGACCGCGTCCGGCTGGAAGCAGACCGCCGAGCTGAAAGGCTCCGACAGCGCCGCCGGCGATGGCTTCGGCATCTCGGCGGCCATCTCGGGTGCAACCACAGTCCTGGGTGCGACCGGCGCGCAGGGCACCGGTCGGGCGTACATCTTCACCAAGACGGCAACCGGTTGGAAGCAGGTGGCCGAGCTGAAGGGCTCCGACAGCATCGCCGGCAACGAGTTCGGCTTCTCGATGGACGTCTCGGGAACCACCGCCGTGGTGGGGGCCGACAACGCGGGCCGGGCGTACGTGTTCAAAGCCTGAGGCCAACCCGGCCGAGACTGGAAGGCGACTGAGACCTCCGACCGAGGAAAGCGCCCGAACGCCGGTGCGATGACCCTGTCACCGGCGGCGCCGGGTACGTTCTGGTCGTGGCCAATGTCGTGTTTGTAGGCGTCACGACCGGCTCGTCGCTCATCCATCAGGCGATCACTGCGTGGCAGTCGGTTCTGGGGGCGCCGTGCAACGTGCGCGGCGTTGACATCGCCCTCGACGCCGATGACGACACCTACGTTCGATTCCTAGGCGAGCTCGCGAGGGACCACAGCGCGGCAGGGGCCGTGATCACCACCCACAAGGTCAGGGTCTTCCGCGCGGGACGGATCCTCTTCGCCGACCTCGACCCGCTCGCTCTCGCCTGTGAAGAGGTCAACGCCATCAGGCGCACGCCCGAGGGCTTGTACGGCTGGGCCCGTGACCCGGTCTCGGTCGGACGCGTCGTCGACCGGATCTGGCCTGAGTCAGAAGGGAAGGTCATCTGCCTCGGAGCAGGAGGCACGGCACTGGCCCTTGCCAAACACCTGTTCGCGATCCGGACAGACCTGCGATTCGTCTGCGCCGACCCGAGCCGCGCCGCGCTCGAGCACCTCGCCCGGATCGCGGGGCACCCTGTCGCCGGACACGTGGGCGACGGACCCTGGGACGATCTCGTCGAAGCAAGCCCGCCTGGGTCGTTGATCGTCAACGCGACCGGAATGGGCAAAGACCGGCCCGGTTCGCCCATCACCGGTCGGACACGATTCCCGCCGCGCGCGGTCGTCTGGGAGCTGAACTACCGGGGCAACCTCGAGTTCCTCGCCCAGGCCCGTATTCAGGCCGAGAGCTCAGAGCTTCAGGTTCACGACGGCTGGCAGTTGTTCTGCCACGGATGGGCGGCAGCGCTCAGCGTGGTGCTCGACCTGCCCGACGACGAGGGGCTCGGTGACCGGTTCGCCCGGGCGGCACTGTCACTAAAGCCCCACATTGCATGATCAGCGTCGTCGAACCCGTCCACGCCAGGTCCCGGTCCGCCTGATCCACGACCGGTGGGTCGACAGGTATACACGACCCGTGGACTCGGTGTCGCTCGTTAGCATGCTCCGGGGATCCAATCTGTGATTTCGGAGCCGGCGCGCACTCCAACCGGGCTGCGCAGCCCGAATAGGTGCATCGATGGTTTCGAGGACGACAAGCTGCTACGTGCCATGGTCGCAGGAGCGAGCTGCTGCCATCGTCGACAGGCATCGTGACGAACGCGGTCCGCTGATGCCGATCCTGCACGAGCTGCAGGACGTGTTCGGCCACATAGATCCCCGGGCCGTCGACCTCGTGGCCGAGGTGCTGAATCTGTCGAAGGCCGATGTCTACGGTGTCGTCACCTTCTACAAGGACTTTCGCTCCGAGCCCCCGGGCAGGTCGGTGATCCAGGTGTGCCGGGGCGAAGCCTGCCAGTCCATGGGTGCCGAGCGGCTCGCCCGGCATGCCCGCGAGCAGCTGTCCGTCGACTTCGGCGCCACGACCTCCGACGGCGCAGTGACGCTCGAGCAAGTGTTCTGTCTCGGCAATTGTGCGCTCTCCCCCGCGGTGCTGGTCGACGGCCGGCTGAAGGGCAGGATCGACGAAGCTCGCTTCGACGAGCTCGTCGCCGACTCCAGGGCCCGGGCGCGCTGATGGAACCGGCCGTCGTCTTCGTGCCGCTCGACGCCGCCGCGCGTTCGGTCGGCGCCGATGAGGTCGCGAACGCGATCGCCCGGGAGGCGGCCACTCGCCGCCGTGAGGTTCGGGTCGTGCGAAATGGCTCACGCGGGATGTTCTGGCTCGAGCCGCTCGTGGAGGTCTCGACGCCGGAAGGGCGCGTCGCTTACGGTCCCGTCGGCGCCGAAATTGTGGGGGAGCTCCTCGACGCCGGGATTCTCGACGGAGCGCCACACCGGCTGCGCCTTGGGCTGACCGAGGAGATCTCCCACCTGAAGCGGCAGACACGCTTCACCTTCGCAAGGGTCGGGCTCAACGATCCGCTCTCGGCTGAGGACTACGAGACGACCGGAGGTCTCGCCGGATTACGCCGCGCGCTCGAGATGACGCCTCAGGAGATCGTGACGGCGGTGACCGACTCCGGCCTTCGCGGACGGGGAGGGGCAGGCTTCCCGACCGGCGTCAAATGGCAGACCGTTCTCGACACGCCCTCGGAGCTCAAGTTCATCGCCTGCAACGCCGACGAGGGCGACAGCGGGACCTTCGCTGATCGCATGCTCATGGAGGGCGACCCCTTCCTCCTGCTGGAAGGGATGGCGATAGCCGGTCTCGCCGTCGGCGCGAGCGAGGGCTACATCTACATCCGCTCCGAGTACCCCGATGCCGTCGCCACGATGGCAGCCGCAATCGACATCGCCTATCTGAACCAATGGGCGGGGTCCTCGCTGCTCGGGACAGAGCGCGCCTTCGACCTGCACCTTCGAGTCGGGGCCGGCTCGTACATCTGCGGTGAGGAGACTGCGATGCTCGAGAGCCTGGAGGGTAGGCGCGGCATGGTTCGGGCCAAGCCCCCGCTCCCCGCGATCGCCGGGCTCTTCGGCAAGCCGACGGTCGTGAACAACGTCCTCTCGCTCGCCACGGTCCCTCCGGTCATCGCTCGGGGCTCCGAGGCCTTCCGCGCGCTTGGCGTGGGGCGTTCGCGCGGGACTCAGGTCTTCCAGCTTGCAGGCAACATCAAACACGGTGGCATCGTCGAGACCGGCTTCGGCGTCACCCTCGGCGAGCTAGTCGAGGAGTTCGGCGGTGGAACCGCGAGCGGTCGACCGGTGCGGGCCGTCCAGGTCGGCGGTCCGCTCGGCGCCTACCTGCCGACGAGCCGGTTCGATCTGCCGATGGACTACGAGGCCTTTGCGGCAGCTGGTGCAATGGTGGGACACGGGGGCATCGTGGTCTTCGACGACACCGTCGACATGAGCCGCCAGGCGCGTTTCGCGATGGAGTTCTGCGCTGAGGAATCCTGCGGAAAGTGCACGCCTTGCAGGGTGGGATCGGTTCGCGGCGTCGAGGTGATCGACCGCATAATCGCCGGAGACAACCGCGACGCCAACCTCGAGCTGCTCGAGGACCTCTGCGAGACGATGGTCGACGGCTCGCTCTGCGCGATGGGCGGGCTCACCCCCTTGCCGGTACGGACCGCCCTGAGGCACTTCCCCGAGGATTTCCGCCACGCCGGGGCGGTCCCGCTGTGAGGTGCGAGGCCCGTCTCTCGACAGCGCGGTGCCATAATGTCTCGTAACCGAAGTGCGGTCAGATCAAACAGAAGGCCGTCGATGACCCGTGGAGAGCAGACATGACCTTGCTCAAAGAGCACGACCTCGGAACCCCGGCTCGACCAGGTCCTTCGACGATCGAGCTGGAGATCGACGGACTGGCCGTCACGGTGCCCGAGGGCACCTCGGTCATGCACGCTGCCGGGCTCGTCGGCATCGACGTGCCGAAGCTGTGCGCGACCGACACCTTGGCGGCATTCGGTTCTTGCCGCCTTTGCCTCGTCGAGATCGACGGCCGGAGCGGCACGCCCGCGTCGTGCACAACTCCGGTACAGGCCGGCATGAAGGTCTCCACCCAGACCTCACGCCTCGAGAAGCTACGCCGCGGCGTCATGGAGCTGTACATCTCGGACCATCCGCTGGACTGCCTCACCTCCGCGGCGAACGGGGACTGCGAGCTCCAGGACATGGCGGGAGCTGTGGGGCTTCGCGAGGTTCGCTACGGCTACGCCGGAGACAACCACTTGGACCTCGACAAGGACGAGAGCAATCCCTACTTCACCTTCGACGGCTCCAAGTGCATCGTCTGCTCGCGCTGCGTGCGGGCCTGCGAGGAGACCCAGGGAACTTTCGCCCTTACGATCGCAGGCCGCGGCTTCGGCTCGAAGGTCGCACCGGGGGCCGGCAATTTCCTGGGATCTGAGTGCGTTTCCTGCGGAGCGTGTGTACAGGTCTGCCCGACGGCGACGCTCGAGGAGAAGACGGTCATCAGTCTGGGCGTGCCGTCCCGTAGCGTGATCACGACCTGCGCGTACTGCGGGGTCGGCTGCTCGTTCAAGGCCGAGCTGCGCGGGGACGAGGTGGTTCGCATGGTCCCCTACAAGAACGGCGGGGCGAACGAGGGACATTCCTGTGTGAAGGGCCGCTTTGCCTGGGGGTACGCGACTCACAAAGAGCGCGTGCTCACGCCTATGGTCCGCGACACCGTCGCAGACCCATGGCGTGTCGTGAGCTGGGAGGAGGCCATCGGGTTCACGGCGGACCGCCTGAGATCTGTCCAGGCTCGCCACGGCGTCGGCGCCATCGGCGGGATCACGTCCTCGCGCTGTACCAACGAAGAGGTCTTCGTAGTGCAGAAGATGGTGAGGGCCGCCTTCGGCAACAACAACGTCGACACCTGCGCGCGCGTTTGCCACTCCCCCACCGGATTCGGCCTGAAGCAGACCTTTGGCACCTCCGCCGGCACGCAGGACTTCAAGTCGGTCGACAGCTGCGAGGTCATCGTCGTCATCGGGGCGAACCCGACCGAGGCACACCCCGTCTTCGCCTCCCGGATGAAGCGCAGGATCCGGGACGGCGCGAAGCTCATCGTGATCGACCCGCGTCGCACCGACCTCGTTCGCTCACCTCATCTCGAAGCGAACTACCACCTGCAGCTGAAGCCGGGAACCAACGTGGCGATCGTGAACGCCCTCGCACATGTCGTCGTCACCGAGGATCTCGTGGATCACGAGTTCGTGGCGGAGCGTTGCGAACCGGACGACTTCGCCACGTGGGCCGCCTTCATCTCCGCGCCCGAGTACAGCCCCGAAGCGACCGCGGAGATCACCGGCGTGCCGGCCTCGGAGCTACGGGCAGCGGCCCGCTTGTACGCGTCAGGTGGCAACGCAGCGATCTACTACGGCCTCGGCGTCACCGAGCACAGCCAGGGCTCCACGATGGTGATGGGCTTGGCGAACCTCGCCATGGCGACGGGCAACATCGGCAGGCAGGGCGTCGGTGTCAATCCGCTCCGGGGGCAGAACAACGTGCAGGGCTCGTGCGACATGGGCTCGTTCCCCCACGAGTTCCCGGGTTATCGCCACGTGTCTGACGACACGGTCCGCCACCTGTTCGAGGAGCTCTGGGGACGCCCGCTCGACTCGGAGCCAGGGCTGCGCATCCCCAACATGTTCGACGGCGCGATCGAGGGGACCTTCAAGGCCCTCTACGTACAGGGCGAGGACATAGCCCAGTCCGACCCGAACACCCACCATGTCCAGGCCGCCCTCGCCTCGCTCGAGCTGTGCATCGTGCAGGACCTGTTCCTGAACGAGACCGCCAAGTTCGCACACGTCTTCTTGCCGGGGACGTCGTTTCTCGAGAAGGACGGGACCTTCACTAACGCCGAGCGGCGCATCAACCGGGTGAGGCCGGTCATGGCTCCCAGAAACGGCAAGCAGGAATGGCAGGTGGTATGCGACCTCGCCACGGCGATGGGCTACCCGATGCACTACGGGGGCTCGAGCGAGATCATGGACGAGATCGCGAGGATGACGCCTAGTTTCGCCGGCGTCTCGTTCGCAAAGCTCGACGAGGTCGGGAGCGTCCAGTGGCCTTGCAACGAGGCCGCTCCTTTAGGGACGCCGATCATGCACATCGGCAAGTTCGTCCGCGGCAAGGGCCGTTTCGTCGAAACCCCGTTCGTCCCGACAGAGGAGCGGACGAACCGTCGCTATCCGCTCATCCTCACGACCGGGCGCATCCTCTCCCAGTACAACGTCGGTGCCCAGACGAGGAGGACCGAGAACCTCGGGTGGCATCCGGAGGACCTGCTCGAGATCCACCCCTGCGACGCCGAGGAGCGCGGTGTCGCCGAGGGCGGCTGGGTGGCGCTCGCGAGCCGTTCGGGCGAGACCGAGCTGCGTGCCCACATCACCGATCGTGTGCCTCAAGGGGTCGTCTACACGACCTTTCACCACCCTGAGACGGGTGTGAATGTCGTGACCACGGAGCATTCGGACTGGGCGACGAACTGCCCGGAGTACAAGGTGACCGCCGTCCAAGTGCGTGCACGCCTGCACGCAAGGACGAGCCCGGGGCTCCCGGACATCGCTTCGGACCGGGTGGACTCCGACGTCCCGGCGTTGCGCTGAGGAGTCGCGAATATGGTGCGGGCCGACCTCAAGCGAATGGCAAACCAGATTGCGGCGAACTTCCGCCACCATCCGCAGGCGCAAGCCGCGGCAGAGGTGGCCGACCACATCCGATTGTTCTGGCCGCCGCTGATGCGACGTGAGCTTCTCGACGACCTCGACGGCGGCGGCTTCGACCCGCTCGTCGTCGCTGCTGCTGATCTGCTTCGGGAAGCGGCCTCCTCTTAGCGTCTTCTCCACGGCGGGCGGTGGCCGGCCGGCTACGGCAGCGCCGGCCGGCTCACGCCTCGAGATCCACCCGTTCGCGGTGGCAGTACACGTTGAAGCTGTCACCACGAAGGAAACCTACGACCGTCATGCCGAGTCGCTCGCCCGCTTGGACTGCGAGGCTCGAAGGAGCGGAGACCGCGCAGGTGATCGGGATTCCGGCGACCGCCGCCTTTTGGACGATCTCGAAACTGACTCGTCCCGACACAAGAAGCACCTTGTCCCCCAACGGCAGCCTGCCGTGGAGCAGAGCATGGCCGATGAGCTTGTCGACCGCGTTGTGACGACCGACGTCCTCGCGTGACTCGACCAGGCGTCCGTCAGGGTCGAACAGCGCCGCAGCGTGCAAGGCGCCGGTCTGCTCGAAAATGTGCTGGGAACCGCGCAACGCATCAGGCAACGAGACAATGCTCGAGCGAGCGACGACCGGCCCGGGCGGGATCACGGGACAGCTGATCTCTACCTGGTCCAGCGAAGCCTTTCCGCAGATTCCACAGCTCGAGGTGGCAAAGAAGTGCCGCTCGGCGAAGTCGGTCGTGAAGGGCACGGTGAGATCCACGGTCACGACGTTGTAGTGCTGCTCCCCGGGCGCGACCTCGCAGTAGCGGATCTCGGCAACCTCACGCTGGTCATGGACGAGCCCTTCGCTCACGAGGAAGCCAGCCGCGAGCTCGAAGTCGTTGCCCGGCGTCCGCATCGTCACCGCGACGCTCACAGGCTCCTGGTGCCTGCCCCTCACCTGGATCGCCATCGGCTCCTCGGTGGCGAGGCGGTCCGGCCGCTCGAGACCCATGCCGCCTGCATTCGCCGCGAGCACCCGAATCGGGGTGGTCGAACGACGAACGGCAGGACGGGGAGCGGGCGATGCTGCCTGAGGCTGCGCGGACTGCCGGGAGGCCCCCCCTACCAGCTCGGACATGACCGGGAGTCTAATGATCACGGCCCGCTCCACCCGATGCCCGCGGCCCTCGCGCGCCCACGCATGACAATCAGCGGCGGCGGCTTGGGCGCGGCGTCGGCAAGTCGCGTCGCTTGTCACTCCACCGCAGACTCCAACGGCTGGTGGTGTCGCGTGGCGACGATAGCGATCGCCACGATTGCCACAAGGCCACAGCCGACTTGGACCAGGGTCAGAGGCTGTCCAAGGATGACCAGCGCGGCCACGGCCGCGATGATGGGATTGCTGGATCCGATCACCGACGAGACCGAGGCGTCAACGTAACGGTGAGCCCAATTCATAGCCAGATGGGCACCTCCCGGTACGATCGCAAGCAGGGAGATCCACAGCCAGTCGCCGGCTTGCACTCGAGCAAGGGACTGCCCTGACACCAGCACGATCAGCGTCACGGTGATCGCGGCCACGATCGTCACCATGGCGGTGTACTCCAGCGCGTTCTGAGTTTCCCTGGCGCGCTTGGACGCAAGCCAATAGGCGGACCAGGACAACAGGGACCCGACGGCAAGCAGGTCTCCGGCCAGTTGGTGGTGGCTCGACACTCCCGGGCCGATCACCGCGGCCGAGACGCCGGTGATGGCCACCAAGATCCAGAACACATCCCAGCGTCCCATCCGTTCGCCGAACAGAGGACGCGCGGCGATGAGCACCAGGGCGGGCTGAACGGCCCCGATGACGGTCACGTCGACAACGCTGGTGAGCTTGACAGCACAGAAGAACATGGCCATGTCCCCGGCCAGGAACACACCGCCGAGCCATGACGCCCGAAAGTTGCTCCAGCTCAATCGGCGGCCGGACGCGTACACGACGACCGAGAGGAGCGCGGCGCCGAGCCACAAGCGATAGAAGCACAGCACGAGGCCTGACGCGGACGTGAGCCTCGCGAAGATCCCCCCGAACCCCCAGCCGACGGACGCGAGGCCAGAGGCACACAGACCGATCGCCTGACGCCTGGAGCGGATGGAGGGGGCTGCCAGGGTCGACATCTGAGACGATCGTACCGGGACGCAACCGTGGACGACCGAGGCGTCTGCGACGGTCGCTGCACATCCCCAAGGGCCAACGCGATCGGTCAGTCGGCGCAGGATGCACGCGCATTGCCGCTCGCATGAAGGACCCGCCGAGTCTCCACCCGGCTGTCGCCGTCGAAACGCCTCCGGATGCTCGAGGTTTCATGCGACCGCTGCCATCAGCGAACGAGGCAGGAATCCGACCGTCGACCGAGGCCGGGCTACCGGCCCTGCGGATGCGTTAGGTTTGCCACGTGGATCGAAGGGCGCAGGTCACAAAGGCAGGCGACGGCCGGACCGTCATGTTCGCCGAGTGGGGCGACCTCGACGGCAGGCCGGTCTTCGCCCTTCACGGCACACCTGGATGCCGGCTCGACCGTCATCCCGACGAAGATCTCGTGCGCTCGACTGGAGCTCGCGTCATCACTTGTGACCGCGCGGGTTACGGAGGCTCGGATCGCCATCGTGGGCGAGCAGTGGCGGACTGTGTGGGAGACGTGGGCGCTATCGCCGACGCCCTCGGCCTGGACCGCTTCGCCGTGACGGGCGGTTCGGGGGGAGGACCCCATGCGCTGGCCGTCGCTGCCCTCCTCGGCGATCGGGTGACCAGGGTGATATGCAACGTCGGGGTGGCTCCTTATGAAGCTCTGGGAGACGATTGGTTTGCCGGCATGGACCCCGAGAACGTGAAGGAGTTTGGTTGGGCGTTGGAGGGCGAAGCCCGGCTTGCCAGAGAGCTCGAGCACGAGAGCGAGAAGCTTCGTGAGATGGCGTCCGTCGACCCATCGGCGATCTTTGAGCAGTTCGACCTACCGCCGTCGGACAAGGAGGTTCTCGCCCGGGAAGACTTCGCACAAATCCTCCGGGAGTCGATAGTCGAGCAGACCCGCAACGGAGTCTGGGGCTGGGTCGATGACGACATTGCCTTCACCCAGCCCTGGGGTTTCGACCCGGCCAGCATCACCGTGCCGACTCAGGTTTGGTATGGGACCTCGGATGTCCTCGTTCCTGCGGCTCATGGGGAGTGGATCGCTCGAACCGTCCCTGGTGCAGTCGTCAGGTTGAACGCGCTCGGGCACATGGGAGATCCTGATGCCGACCTCGTCGAGTCTCTTGCCTGGCTGACGGCAGCGGCAGGATAGTTCGGCCCGTCTCGCTGCCAGGACAGAGGGCGATCGCCACGGTCTGCGAGCGCCGCTGAAGCATCGGCCTGTGGCGGTGGTGACCAGAACGTCACGCTGAACGCGGCCCGTATTGGCGTCGAGGCTCTTTGGGTCGTCTACGAGGATTCCGCGAGGTGTGCGCGAGCCTCACCGCGTGCCGGATCGGGAGCGACCTGACTGTCGGTGGGGACGCGCTAGAGGCCGTCCGAATCCGGTCGAGCGTGGCCCTCGGACCAGGCCACCAAGCTGGCCTCCTGTGTCGAGACATCTCTCGGTGTCATCGCAGGGTTGAGCTCGGGGAGCTCCGTGTCCTGACCAAGCGCATGTGGAAACCGGTGCTCGTTCCGGATCGAGAGGTGTCACCTGATACAGACGATCCGGGATGCCGGGTCTAACACGGTCTATGGCAGCCGGACTTCGTGAGGAACAACGTCACGGACGACCACATCAAGCAGCAGCATCACAGTCTGTTCGCGGCGGAGCGACAGTCGCTGGGCGTCGGCGGCTCGAGGGACTGTTGGATGGCGGGAACAGAGCGGCTGCCTCGACAAACCGGCCGGTCGAGGGCAGGACCGATGAGGAGCCGCAAACCTTGCCTGGTGCATTCGCGAACCCGTTGCCGGCGTCAGCGCCCGAGCTCAGCCGCTCACTTCCCGGCGGCCCTGAAGGGCGCGCCCGAGCGTGAGCTCCTCAAAATGCTCGAGGTCTCCCCCGATGGGTGGCCCGCTCGCTGTGCGTGTCACTTTCGCCCCGAGGACATTGCGGCGCCCGTGGGACGTGCGCCGTCAGCTGTTCGCAGACACCGAAGACAGCGACCACGCCGAGGTCAGCCCAGCTGCACGGGATGCAAAGGAAGCCTTCACCCGGAGCCGTTTGCACCGGCTCCAGGACGCCACACCTCTGCGGTGAGGTGCCCGCTGGGTGGTGATCGAACACTCCGGGTAACCTCACCGCCATGAGCCTCGAACGGCGGCGTGTGGTCGTCACCGGTCGAGTTCAGAACGTCTGGTACCGCGACAGCTGCCGGACTGAGGCGCTGGCCCGCGATGTCACAGGCTGGGTGCGCAACTGCTCGGCGGGCAGCGTGGAAGCCGTGTTCGAGGGATCCCCTGAGGCTGTCGGCCAGATGATCTCGTGGTGTCGCAAGGGCCCTCCACGGGCCCGAGTCGACAACGTGGAGGTGACCGCGGAGCCGGTGCAGAACGAGATCGGTTTCCTAATCCGGTAGTTGGACGCGCCTGTCCCACCAGGGGCGCTGCGACGGAGCCGCCGATCGGGTTCGGTCGCCCGCCCCTGGGTGTGCTCTACCGGCGGCGGACGGCGTCAGCGGCAAGCCTGCGCAGCGCGGCGACCAGCAGGTCGAGCTCGGCGTAGGTGTTGTACATGGCCAGCGACGGCCGGACGGCCGACTCCAGCCCGTGGCGGCGCAGGATCGGCTGGGCGCAGTGGTGGCCGGCCCGCACCGCGATTGCCTCCTTGTCCAGCGCCGAGCCGACATCTTCCGGCCTGTGACCGTCCAGCACGAAGGTGAGCGCGCTGGCCTTCTCCGGCGCCGTGCCGATCAGGTGCACGCCGGGAACGCTGCGGATCTCGGCCATGGCGTACTCGGGCAATTCGTGCTCGTACCGCTCGAGGACGGGCAGCCCGAGCCGGCTCGGGTGATCCAGCGCGGCGCCCAGCCCGACGGCACCGGCGACATTGCCCGTTCCCGCCTCGAGCTTGGCGGGAACGGGCCCTGGTAGACGGTCCGCTCGAAGGTCACCTTGGAGATCATGTTCCCGCCGCCTTGCCACGGCGGCATCTCCTCCAGGACCTCGGTCCTGCCGTACAGTGCGCCGATACCGGTTGGCCCGAAGATCGAGTGACCTTAAGCGTTGCCAGGTCGTGCATTTCGAACGTTGTCGCGCATCACCCCCTCGGCTTTCGCGGTCGTGCCCGATGTGTCGAGGACCTAGAGCGCGTCGAGCCCTCGGTGCACCGCGCGACTGTGCGGGCCCCTCACGCCCAATCCCTGTGGATCGGCCGGGCTCCGGCGGAATTCGTCGGCGCGGCGCGCACCTCGAGGCGCCGTTCGAGCACTGCGGTGATCTCAGATGAACAGCTGGATGTCGGCCTTGGCCGCCATGTCGATGAAGCTGGCCGCGCCAAGGGTGGGCTGGAGCCCGTCGATGAAGTCGGACGTCGACAGCCCGTACAGGTCCATCGTCATCTGGCACGGGTGCAGCCGCACGCCGACGTCGATGGCCATCTCCATCAGCTCGGTCACGCTTGCGACCTTGTGCTGCTTGGCCAGCAACTTGATCATGGAGGTGCCCATCCCGGCGAAGTGCACCTTGCTCAGCTTGAGGTGCTCGCTGCCACCGCGGTCGAACAGCGACTCTCCTTTTTGCATCCAGTTCTGGCCGGTGACCCGCTTGTCGTTCTTCTGCAGAACCCGCAATCCCCAGAACGTGAAGAAGACGTCGACCTCCAAACCGGAGGCGGCGCCGGTGGTGGCCAGGATCATCACCGGCCATACCCGGTCGAGGTCATTGCTCCAGCAGATGATGGCCATTCGCTTCGGCTCGTCCCTGTCGGAGGCGGCCGCTCCAGCAATGGCGCCGGTGGCGGTGGTGGTGTCAGCGTTCTCCATGTCACTTCCCTCCTGACTCGACGGCGACGGCCCGGGCGGGCCGGGCGCCGCCTGGCGGTGCTGCGGTTCCGGGGCGGATGAGCGAGATCGGCGGCCTTCTCTATATTACTATCTTACTGCTAGATTAAATAGCTAATCCGCGCTTTGCCTCGGCCGCCTTGGAGATCGTCCCGCCTTGCGCAGGGACGCCGATGCCGTGCCAGCCGGTGTGAGCCACGCGCTCTCCGGCGTCACCCGCACGTGATCCCCTCGGCATCCAGGAACCGACGGTACGCCTCGATGCCCTCCGGCCCGGAAGCGAGGTCGACGACATCGGCGTCCCAGTCAGACGGGCGCAGCCGGACAACCCAGCCGGCACCATAGGGGTCGGAGTTGATCAGGCTCGGCGAAGCGACAAGAGCATCGTTGACCTCCACGATCTCGCCGCTTATCGGTGCGGAAACCGGGCCGACCCACTTGCCGCTCTCCACGGTCGCGATGTTGCGGCCCTTCTGGACGGCCTTCCCCGTCGCCTTCGGCGTCACCGCGACGATGGTCTTCGCCAAGTTCTGCGCGACATCGGTCATCCCGACCGTCACCAGCTCGCCGTCCCGCCGGGCCCACACATGCTTGCCCACCACGTAGTACAAGTCCTCGGGAAGGTTGCAATTGTTGACAATGGTCATTGTTTCGTCTCCCGTCGGTCACCGACGTCGTTCTGCTCCAGGGTGTCTTTGCCGGGCGCCATCCGCGGAGCCGCGATCACACGGTCAGCCGTCGCACGGCCAGCCATCACACGGTCAGCTCCTCGGCCATGCCGGGCTCGGCAGGATAGGTCATCGCCTCCTCGATCAGCAGGGTGATGTCCCGGACGGCAAGCCGGTCGTCGGCCCGGGTGGTCTTGGCCGCATCGGAGAACATGGTCACATCCTTCGGGCACGCTACGACGAACTGTCCTACGTCCAGCTGAAGTGCCTCGGTGATCCGGCTCTCGCTGGGCCGCTCCGTGAGGAAGCTGTCGTCCATCCAGATCCGGCCTCCGCCCGCGCCGCAGCAGAACGTGTCGGCGCCGTTGCGCGGCATCTCGACCAGCTCGCAGCCGAGCGCGCGTATGATCCGCCGGGGCGCGTCGAGCACGCCGTTGTACCGGGCCAGATAGCACGGATCGTGGTAGGTGACCCGGTGGCCCAGCGGCCGGACGCTGATCTCGCCGCTCTCCAACAACTGCGCGAGCAGTTCGGTGTAGTGCCAGACCTTGTAGCTCGCCCCCAGTGCCGGGTACTCGTTCCTGAGCGCGTTGAGCGTGTGCGGGTCGGTAGTGAAGATCTCCTCGAACTGGGCCTCGCGCAACGCCTCGATGTTGTGCTCGGCGAGCATCTCGAACAGACCTTCCTCGCCGACCCGGCGCACGTCGTTTCCCACGTTGCGCTCCGCCTCGTACAACAGCCCGAAATCGACGCCCGCGTCGCGCAGGATCCTGGCGAGGATCCGGGAGTTGCCCTGCAGCCGCTCGTCGAAGCTGGCGAAGTCACCGACGAACCACAGGTACTTCACCGGTTGCTTGCGGGCGTCTGGGATCTCGAAGTCCAGCTCGCGGGTCCACCGCGCCCGCATGCGGGCCGACTTGCCGAATGAGTTGCCCTGCGTGGCCAGGTTCTGCAGAGCCTGCTGCAAGGTGGCGTCCATGGTCCCCTCGTCCACCAGGCTGCGCCGCAGCTGGACGATGGTGGGCACGTGCTCGATTCCCACCGGGCAGACGTCCACGCAGTGCATGCACGTGGTGCAGGACCACAGCGTGGCGGCGTCGATCACGTCGCCGGCGATCCTGACCCCCTCGCTCCTCGCGAGCGGACCGGTGCGTTCTGGCCTTCGCTCGCGCTCGAGCAGAGTGATCGCGCCGGCGGAGGTGTCCACCCACTGGCGCAGGTCGAGGATCAGGTCGCGGGGCGACAGCGGCGCCCCGCCAGTGCGTGCCGGGCAGACCTCATGGCAGCGGCCGCACTTGGTGCATGCGTCGAGGTCGAGCAGCTCCTTCCATGTGAACTCGGAGATCTCCCGATAGCCCGGGTGGCCGGCCGCGGGCGCAGGCAGGCTGAGCGTCGCCGAGCGGTCGGTCGCGAGCACGTTCACAACGTCTACCAGCATGTGTACGGCCTTGGAGTACGGGATGTAGGCGACAAAGCTCAGCGCGAGCCCGGCGTGCACCCACCACAGCACCGAATGCACCGGGACCGCCTGGGCCGGCGTCATGCCGAGGCCGGACAGCACCTCGGCGACGGCGCGGCCGAACGGGCTGAACACCGTGAACCACGGCATCCCCTGACCGAGGATACGCAGGCCGGTCAGCAGGTAAGCGGTGACAAGGATGCAGATGAGCAGCCCGAGGAAGAGCCAGTCGCCTTCCACCAGGCCTCTGCGCGAGTAGCCGCCGGCAGGCATGCCCGCCCTTTCGTAGCCGAGCCGCCATGGCCTGCGCACGCCCCGGCGCACCGCCATGGCGATCAGGGCGACGAGGAACGCGAACCCCATCGTGTCAACCACGAAGGTGAAGACGATGAAGAACGTGCCGTGGAAAAAGCTGTCCTGGTGCCCGACGATCAGCTGCGAGGCTTTCCGGACGACGTCGGTGTCGATCGTGAGGATGACCGTCGCCATGAAAGCGACGATGAAGCCCCAGAAGATGAAGAAGTGCGCGACGCCGGTCGCGAGGTTGCCCTTGGCCACCGACGCGCCGCTCCCGATGGTGCGCAGCCGGCTGCCCAGGGCCGCCTTCATGATCGGCCAGCGCCCCGCCGCCCGGCCCGTCCGGTACTTGCGCACCCGGAGCCAGACCCCCCAGCAGAACACGACAGTCGACACCGCGGCCACGGCATAGAAGACCGCCCTGCCCACCAGGCCGATGCCCTCGAATACGGGCCTGGTCACCTCCGTCGCGATCAGGCTGAGCGGGCCAGTCATGGTCAGGCCCGGATCTTGTCCACGAGCTCCGGGACGAGATCGAACAGATCGACGGTCGTGCCGTAGTGGGCGATGCCGAAGATCGGCGCTCCCGGGTCGGTGTTGCAGGCGATGATCAGCTCGGCGTTCCGCATGCCCTCCAGGTGCTCGGGAGCTCCCGAGATGCCCAGGGCGAGGTACACCCTGGGTTTGACCTTCAGGCCGGACTGGCCGACCTGGCGCGTCTTCGGCAGCCATCCGGCGTCCACCACAGGCCGCGACGCCGAGAGCGGGACGCCGAGAACGTCGGCGAGCTCCTGCACGATCGCCATGTTGTCCGACGACTCGATCCCGCGGCCCACCGAGACGAGCATGTCGGCCGCGCTGATGTCGAGGTCTCCACTGTCGGCCTCGAAGAGCTGCCGAAGCGACATCCGCAACGCGTCGAGCCCGGCCGGCGGTGCGACATCGACGACCTCCGGGGTCAGCGCGAGCTGGCCTTCGCCGGCGCTGAAGGCACTCCCCAGCACGGTGACGATCCCGCGCTCGCCGGGCAGCTCGACCTCGGCGAGCACCTTCCCGCCGAGGATCTTCGCAGTGGCCGTCACGGCGCCACCCTCGATCTCCAACGCGCTTACATAAGAAGCCAGAGGCGCATCCCAGCGCACGGAGAGCGCGGCGCCGAGGTCCAGGCCGATGGTCGCGTTGGACATCATCAGCAGCCGCGGGGATCGCCGCGCCAGCACCTCGAGCAGCGCCTGCTCGTAAGCCTCGGGCAGGTACTCCTCCAGGGCCGGATGCTCCACGGAGACCACGATGTCGGCGCCGCCGAGCTGGCCGGCCAGCTCGCGCGGGCCGAGCAGGGCCACCTCGGTCTCGCCGCCGAGCGCGGACGCCAGCTCACGCGCCTTGCCGACAAGTTCGTAGGTCCCCTCGGAGACCTGCATGCCAGTGTGCTCGGCGAGCACCATCACATTGCCGCTCACTTCGTCATTCACCCTTTCACCAGGCCACGAGCGCGAAGCAGGCCTACGATCTGGTCCGCCACGTCGCCAGCGCCGCCCGTCAGCATCTCGGCGTGCCCTGTCGCCTCCGGCCGGTGCATCCGACGCAGGACCAGGCCGTCCCCGGCTGGCGGCGGCGACACGGCCAACTCGGTCAGGCCGCCGGCCTGCTGGGCCTGTCTGATCCGGGTGATCGGGGCATAGCGCGGTGCCTGCCGCGCGGACTGCACGCCGATCACGGCGGGCATTCGAACCTGCAGCTCGTGCGAGCGGCCGCCGGCGAACTCCTGGCGGACGGTGACCGAGCCGCCATCGGTCTCGACGCTGACGACCACCGACGCGTGCGGCAGGTCGAGCAGTGCGGCGAGCGTGGACGGCAGCTGGCCGTCCAGGTCGTCAGCGGCCTGCACGCCGGTGATCACAAGGTCGGCCGGCTGGGCCGCAAGATACCCCGCCAGCAGCGCGGCCCGCTCCGCGGTCGGGATCACGGCTGAACCGGGCGATCCCGCAGCACTCGCGGCGGCGATCTTCACCGCCGCGTCCGCGCCCTTGGCCAGCGCCGTGTAGAGGACCTGGTCGATCTCGGGGTCGTCGGCCAGGCCGACGGCCACGACCTCTGCCCCGCTCGCGTCCTTGAGGAGCAGTGCCTCTTCCAGAGCCTGGGCATCCCACTCGCTGAGCACGAACGTCAGGTACTCGCGGTCGATGCCGGTCCCGTCCGCGGTCAGCTCGATCTCCTCGACCAGATCGGGCACCGCCCTCATCGGCACTACGATTCGCACTTCAGGCCACCTCTTTCAACCTTCATTTGACGACATCGTCCAGCCACAGCTGCTGGCGGATCTCCGCGAGATCGCTTGGCGCCGGAGCGAAGGGGTAGTCACGGAAGGGCGCGCCGGGCCGGTACGAGCCGTAGGGCCTGGTGCAGCCGGGCCCGCCGGCCCCGTCCGGGCAGCCGTTGGTCATGAACGCCATGCCGCCCGCCACGACTGTCTCGATGGCGGAACGACCCGCCTGCAGGTGGGCGAGCCCGCCCTCGTCGTCGAAGCTGAACCGCTCCAGGCCGTAACCTTCAGTTTCGATCAGGTACCTGGCCAGCTGCAGCCGGCGCCAGCGCCGGAGCGAGGGTTGCGGGTGGGCGGCCATCCGCGAATCCGGCTCCGGGTTGAAGCAGAACAGGTAGGAGAAGATCTGCCGGTCCCGAAGCGCGACGAACAGTGAGAGCAGGTCCTGATCGGCCTCACCGAGCCCGACCAGAGTGTGCACGTTGACCTTCCACGGCCCGAAGATCTCGCGGGCATCGGTGACGACCTCCCAGTACTTCTCCCACTTCAGCCCACCGGCCGGAACCTGCGTGCGGATGCTCCCGAACAGCTCCTCGGTGACGGCGTCGAGCCCGACCCCGATCATGTCGACGCCGATCGACCTGAAGTTCTCCAGCCGCTCTCGTCGCAGTGTCGGGGGCGCGACCAGGACCGAGATCGGCGTGCGGACTCGCTCGGCGACTCGGCGCGTGATGTCGCAGGTATCGCTATAGGCGCGGCCGTGGGTGACCATCGAGATGCAGACCCGGGTCAAGGCCGGCTCGAGCCGGGTCATCCGCTCGAGGAGATCCTCGGTGCGCACCAGTGGCCACTCGACCCTGATGAACGACTTGTCCTCGTAGCTGCCCGGACGCGTGCGGGCCAGGCCGCAGTAGCCGCAGTCGGACCGGCATCCTTCGTCGTAGCTGAGGAGAAGATTGATGCCGCCGAACTCGAACTCGCGGCTGAACCGGCCGGAGCGCATCCGCAGTGCGATTGCGCTCGCCATCGAGATCCGCACATGCTCAGGGCTGGTCCGAGCCGCGGGGCCGGCTGCGGACCTCAGCGGAAGCTGGCGGGCCACCATGTCGTTTCCTTTCAGCTCGGCTCGGGGACGTGGCACGAACCCGCGGCGCCGCCCGGCACGGGCAAGGGACAACAGCCCGCGGCCCGGACCCGCGCGGCCGTGGCCGGCTGGCCCGCCCGGCGGCCTGCATCGAGCACGGCGGCAGCTATCTGTTCGACCGGAACGCCGAGCGCTTCTGCGGCCCCCGAGCCGGCAATCACCGCCGTGACGGCTTTGTCGTCCAAGCGCCGCCAGCGCAGGCCGGCCTCCATCGCCACCACGGCCGGCGGCAGCTCGTTGAAGTCCCCGGCCACCATTGCGCTCTTGACCAAGTCGCCATGGGTGGTGAGATAGATCCGGGCCAGCCCTGCCGGCGTCTTCAGCAGGGCCGATCCGCTGGCGTCGGCAGCGATGCTCCGTTCGCTCAGCCAGGACTGCGACCGGTACCTTCCGGCCGCCAGCGCATCGGCTCGCGCAAGCTCGGTCCGCTCAGGCGTGCAGGGCTCCAGGGCCGCCCCGAAGGTCGTTGCGAATCCCCTGGCGATCACCGGCCGAATCGTCGTGGCGTCGTGCCGGCCGCCCGTCTCGGCCGAAACCGTCGTCAAGCGCTCCCTCACCGCGACCACGCCCCGGCCGGCCAGCTTCGCCGCGGGTATCCGCAGCACCTCAAGCATGAACTCGACGTCCAGATCGGCCAGGACGCTCGCGTGGAACAGCATTGCGCCGGCCGGGTCGACATAGAGCCCGAGGCCTGCGATCTTGCGGCCGCCCACTTCCAGGTCGTTCTTGCCGCGGAAGCTCGCAGTGATGCCCAGCTGAGCCAAGCCGGCGGCGAGCGCGGCTGAGAGCTCCTCGATGATCTCCCGGGGACGCGATCTGGCCGGTGCCCGGTCCAGGTAGGCGATTCCGAGCTGGCCAGATCCCATGACGATCGCGCCGCCGCCGGTGGGCCTGCGGCTGACTTGGGTGCCGCTGCGGTGACAAGCTTCCAGGTCGACCTCGGCCGCCAGGTTCTGGTAGCGGCCGACCAGGGCGCAGTGGCTGCGATAGCTGTAGAGCCGCAGCGTCGGCGGGCATTCCGGTTCGCCCCGTGCATACCGGCCCATCAGCGCCTCGTCCAGGGCGAGGCCTTCGGCCGCTTCGGCCCCGTCATCGGCCAGCAGCCGCCACGCCCCGCTCACAGCGCCACCTGCACAGTCGCGAAACCGCTCTCTTGCGCCCCACTCCAGGTCAGCGAGCAGCAGTACTCGAACAGCCGTGGCGTCAGGCCGCGCGATCTCGCGTACTCGATCGCGCCGTCAGCCGGATAGGCAATGCCGTTCAGCCCGAGGTCGACCGCGGCCTGGTCCAGCTCGCGCTTGACCGCGCCGAGTGGGCGGGCGCAGCCGAGATTGATCGTGGTTGCCGGCGCGGCTAGCCGGGCCGTCGCGAAGAAATCGGCCACCTGATCGACGCGGGGCGGCGGGAGTTTCGCCATCGGGGTGCCGACCAGCGGCACAAGTACGACCAGGATGAGAGTCGAGACCGGGTAGCACAAGAGCATCTCGAGCGCCCGGTGCTCACCGAGGAAGCGGCCGTAGTGCAGGCCGAGCACGATGTGCGGGATGATACGCAGCCCTTGGCCGGACAGCAGGCGCAGCGAGCGGTCCACATCGGCCACGGTCAGGTCCAGATGGTAGACATCGCGCAGGGTCTCGTCGGCCCCGATGATGTCGAGCATCACGCCGTCCACGCCCGATGCTGCGAGCCCCGCCGCGAGCTCCGGCGAGACCAGGCCAGAGTGCACGATGACCTTCATCCCGAGCTCCTCGCGGATCCGGCGGATGTGACCCAGGTGTGCCAGCAGCGGCACGCCACCGGCGCGAGTGGATCCGCCCGATACCAGCAACCCCTCGCTGCCCCGCTGGCGGAGTCGCGCCGCCAGCGTGAAAAGG
The DNA here is from genome assembly GCA_963841155.1 of uncultured Acidimicrobiaceae bacterium. Classification (GTDB taxonomy): domain Bacteria; phylum Actinomycetota; class Acidimicrobiia; order Acidimicrobiales; family Bog-793; genus Fen-455. Next base: position 539,527 of record CAWJBM010000005.1, read on the forward strand.
TCCTGATCGGCCCGCACCGAGACCATGGCGTCGAGCGCCTTCGCCTGGCAGTGGTCGCAGCACAACGCGCAGGCCGAACCGGTCACCGACACCGGCAGGAACCGGCGGGGGTTGGCCGGTACCCACTCGGAAGTCTGCCAACGCTTCAGGCCGGGCGCATAGAAGTCCATGACGTCGGGGAAATTCGCCCGCCGCACCTCGGCCGGACTCACCGGCGATCCTGCGGCGGTCACTGGGCGATTACCCCCCTGAAGCGGTAGTCGGCGATCTTGGCGGCGAACCAGGCGCTGATCTCGGCCGGGTCGGCTAACAGCCCCGGCAGCTCGCCGGCGGCGGCGCCCAAGCTGGCGTCGATCAGCCAGCCTGCCCCGTACGGGTCCCGCTCGGCAAGGCCCGCATCCGCGGCCACCTCGTCGTTCACGGCCAGCACCGCGCCGGAGACCGGGCTGATCAGTGGGCCGACGAACTTGGCCGCCTCGAGCTGGCCGAACGGCCGCCCCGCGATGAGCTCGGTCCCGGCCGGGACCAAGGACAGCTGAGCCAGGGTCCCGCTTGTCTCGATGCCGAGCGGGTCCATCCCGATCCGCACACGACCCGGCCCGGTCAACAGCACCCACATGTGCGTCTCGGCGTGGTAACGCCGGTCGAGCGCGAGCGGGAAGCCGGCCACGACGACCAGCTTGGACCTTTCCATCAGAGCCTCCCGGGTTCGGCTGCGGCGAAGGCCGCGGCCAGTCGGCGCCCCGGCTCACCAAAGCCGGCCAGCACCTGAGCGACCGATTGCAACGGGACTCCGGTGAGAGCCCGTTCGGCTTGGTGGGATGACCCGTTGAGTCCGCTGGCGCGCAGTCGCACCTGGTCGACCACTCCTCGAACCACGCTGGCTGCAACCTGTGCCCCGTCGCAGGTCGCCGAGAGCGTCCACACCCCGGCCCGCACCTTGACCTGGCGAACATGGGGTCCGACACCGTCTGGCGGAGCGGGCCTGTCCGCTCCGGCCAACCAGGTGCCGCTGGTGAACCTTTCGTCAAGATCGGCAACCGCCGTGCGCTCGGTCCCGGTCAGTTCGCCGGCTGCCGCGCTGAGCCCGAGCGCGGCGGCGTACGCACTGATCATGGCCGCCTGGAAAGCCTCCGGAGCGACCGGAGTCGCGGCCACGAAGCGGCGCATCAGTGCGAGCGTCTGGTCCCGCTGGGCGGGGTCTGCCAGCGCAAGCACCCGGGTAGCCCGCTCGTGATCGAACCGCTCGATTAGGTTGCCGCAGACGACAACGGCCTGTTCGATCTGTCCGGCCCCATGCCCGCAGACCTTGCGGTCGCCGACGCAGATCTCCAAGTCGTCATCGAGCGCGGCCGTCACTGCGAGTTCGCGAAACGACGTCACCGCGGGTTCGAGCAGCATGCGCAGTGCCTGCCGCCTTGCCGCCGGCACGGCCCGGGCCGGCACGCAGATCTGGAACAACAGCTGGTCCGCGTCCAGGTAGACCGGGCCGCCGCCGACCATCCGCCGTAGGACCGGCAGTTCGTTCGCCCGGCAGTAGTCATGGTCCACCTCGTCGGTCCCGCTGTGGTAGCCGAGGCAGACGTACGGTGCGGCCGGGCGGGTGAACGAGAGTGTGGCCGGAGCACCGGCCGATACCCCGTAGCCGATCGCGTGCCACAAGGTCTGCGAGCGCAGCGGTGGGCTACATCCGAAGTCGATGACTCGCAACGACTCAGCCACCGGCCGCCTCGTCCCGCATCGCCTCGTCGATCAGCTCGACGATGTCGCATACCCGCAGGTCCTCGTGACCGGTCGACTTGGCGGCATCGGTGAACCTGGACACCTCATAGGGACAGCAGACCACCAGCACCTCCGCTCCCGTCTGGGCAGCCTCGCGAACCCGGCGCTCGGACAGCCGCTCGCTGGTGTGGTCGCCGGTGAAACCGTCCAGCCACATGCCCCCACCGCCGCCACCGCAGCAGTAGGCGTTCTGCCGGCAGCGGCCCATCTCGACCAGCTGAACACCCGGGATCGCCTCGATCAGCTTCCGGGGCGCGTCGTACTCCCCGTTCTGCCTGCCCAGGTAGCACGGATCGTGAAAGGTCACCCGAAGGTTCAGCTCCCTGGCCCAGCGGATCTGACCGACCAGCGGCGCCAGGAGCTGGGTGTAGTGCAACGCCTCAAAGCTGTGCCCGCGCGGGCGATACTCCTTGACCAGCGCATTGAAGGCATGTGGGTCGGGCGTCACGATCCGGGTGAACTGGTACCTCGCCAGGGTCGCCGTGACGTCCTCGACCAGCGCGTCGAACAGGCCCTTCTCGCCGGCCAGCCGCTGAGAGTCGCCGAGCGTCTTCTCCTCCGGGCCGAGGATCGCCCAGTCGATGCCGAGCGCTGCGGCTACCCTGGCGAACGCGCGGGCCGCGTCCTGGCCGCGCGGGTGAAAGCTCCAGTAGTCCTCCACGTAGAAGAGCACATCCACGGGGGCCGGGTCCTTGGCCAGGACACGCACCGGAACTCCGGCGCTGTCTGCCCACTGCGCCCGGCGCCGCTGGTTCTGGCCGAGCGCATTGCCGTACCGGAAGGTCTTCTCGAAGACGTCCTGCAGTTCGGCCGGCACCTGCGCACCGGTCAGCGCGGCCTCGCGGACCGCCGGCATGATCGCGATCATGTCGACCTGCTTCGGGCAGACCCGCAGGCAGTTCCCGCAGGCCGTGCAGAGCCACAGGTCGGGATCGGTGAGCAGGTCGGTGCCGGTCTGGACCTTGCGGTGGATCTTGCGCGGGCCATAGTCGCCCACCATGTCGACCGGACAGGCCGCCACGCACTTCCCGCAGCCGTAGCACCATTCGAGCGACTCGCCGCCGGGCAGCGCCGAGATAGCAGCGAAGCCGTCCGGGCCGTAATCGGTGAGGACCCGCGGCTCGAACATCCGGTTCCACATCGCGGGCAGCTCCACCTCGCGCCCCGAGATGGTGGAGGCAACCCTCGCCAGCTCCTTCTCCACCGCGACCGGCAGGACCTTCCGGCCACCTATCGGCATCGTCCTAACCCTCCAGGTGGTACACGCCGAGCAGGCGGCGCACGAGTTGGGGAAGCGGCGGGACCACCCGGTTGAATTCCCGGGTCATCCTCATCCGCAGGATCGTGTACATGTAGACCCCGTACACGGCCGCCAGCAGGACATCGGTGCCGAACAGGCCGGGACCCGCCGTGGTAAAGCCGGCCGCCTTGCCGGTCTCATCGACAAAGGCCATCGCCCGCCCGACGGTGAGGTACACCGCCCCCCTGGTGGCTCCCGCACTCAGATCCACGTCATCGGTTGTGACCAGAGCCAGTGCACCGGTCCTGGCCTCCGGATCCCAGATCCACCTCGTCCACAGCCAGTACCGGTCGGGCGAGGTGAAATGCAGCAGCTCGGCGGGCAGGTCGAAGCCGGAGCCTGCCAGCGCAGCCACCGCGACGCGCCCGCTCAGGGCGGCATCGAAGCGGTCGATCCGGTCCGCCACCGGGTCGCCGGCAGCGAGAAGCCCGGCGATGGCCGCCGCCAGCGGCTGCGGGCCGATCGAGTCCAGGATCCGGTCGGCGCGCCGCCGGGTTGCGAACACCCAACCCAGCACCTGCCTCAGAGCCGCGCGGTCCAGCAGGGACGGGTCACCGGACAACAGCTCCCGCAGCGCCGTGGACTTACGGTCCAGGTCAGCGGCGATGCCCCGCAGCTCCGCCTCGCTGATCCGGTCCATGATCTCGCGCTGGAACTCCTGCGCACTAGGGGTGTCGACGACGGGGCCTGCCATCGTGATCCGCTCGCCTCAGTTCGCCGTCGCGGCCGCACGCGACCGCAGGTAGCCGATGGCCTTTACGGCCGCGCCGGCAGCCGAGGAGACGGTGTCCTCGAGATCGGCCGGGCCGAGCGCCGCACCGCAGGCAAAGATCCCTTCCCGGTCGGTGCTGACCGGGTCGAGCGGCGCACCGACGGCGTCGATGAACCCGTACTTGTTCTGCCTCAGCGCGAGCAGCCCCGCGACCTGGCGCGTACCCGGGGACGGTTCCATGCCGACAGACAGCACGACCAAGTCCATCGGCACCTCCATCGGCCGGCCCATTGTGGTGTCCTCACCTCGGACCAGGAGGCGATCGCCCTTCGGCAGTACCTCGGTGATCAGCCCCTTGACGTACTGGACATGGTGCTGCTCCTGGGCCGGCCAGTAGATCTCGTTCTCCCAGTAGCCGTACATCCGCATGTCGATATAGAAGATGAGCACCTTCGAATCCGGCAGCAGCTGGCGGATCTCGATGGCCTCCTTCGACGCCACGGCGCAGCACACCTTCGAGCAGTACTCGTTGCCTATCTGGCGGTCGCGGCTGCCCACGCACTGGATGAAGCAGATCCGCTCCGGCGGTTGTCCGTTGGACGGGCGCAGCACCCGGTGCTCGGACAGCATCGCCTCGAGGTCAGGCTGAGTGATGACGTCGGCGAACTCGTAGTACCCGTACATCTGGGTCGACCGGCCGGGGTCGAAGTGGCCGAACCCGGTGGCGACGATGATCGCGCCGCACTCGACGCTCTGCGCGCCGGCCGAGCGGGCCTCGACCGCCTGGGCGCTGCGCAAGCTCAGGGTGAAATCCCCGGGCTCGCCCGCGACACGGGCAAGCTCGCTACCGAGCCGGACTTCGATGAGCGGATTGGTCGTGACCAGGTCGACCATCTGCCTGATCTGCGGCTGCGCAGGCTCATTGTGCGGAGTCAGGCCGGCATAGCTCTCCGCGATCGGGGTGCCGCCCAGGAAATCGCGCTGCTCGATCAGCACGACCTTGCCGCCGATCTCCGCGACGCCATGCGCCGCGCGCAACCCACCGGGGCCCCCACCGATAACAGCAACCGTGTCCGAGGACATTTGTCACCTCAAGTCTCGTGTTCGTGCCTAGCGGGCGCGTCCTTCGGCCCGTTCTTGTCGTGCTCGCCGTCGCGCCGGCCGGCTCAGTCGCCGCCGCGGAGCCGGTGCGCCAGGCGGTCAGCCATCGACGTCGTCCCAGTCGAGATAGCGCTTCTCGCCGCTCTCCAGCCGCCGCAGATCGCCTTGGAACTCCGCCCATGCCTGCTCCCAGTCGATGCCCATCTTCTCCAGAAGCGGGCGGTAGTCGGCGGAGTGCCAGTGCAGCCCGCACACCCGGTACGGGTGTGCCCCCATCGCCAGTGCCGCGAACTGCGCCTCGCTGAGCACCGCGAGCCCGACATTGCGTCCGTGCGCCCTGGCCGCGAACTGGCTCTTGTCAAGGGTCGTGACGCACCCGGTGTCGTGAGTCAGCACGACGTCGGGGTTGGCCTCCTCCTTCATCACCTCGATCTTGCGCAGGGTGGCGAAGGACCGGGTGAAGTCCCGCTGCACCAGGATGTGCCTGAAGCCGAAGCCGCAGCAGTCGAACCAGGTCGAGTAGCTGCGCACTTCGGCACCGAGCGCCTCGGCCAGGCCGGTCACCACAGCTGTGCGCTGGCCGCCGTAGATGTCCGGGTCGTAGATCGCGTCGCCCTCGACGAGCTTGTAGTAATGGCACGCCGGGTGGACGGTCACCACTATTCCCGAAACGTCGCGGACCTGCTTCGCGGCGATCTCGTCCCGCAGCGCGTGGAACCACTCGGAGTAGTGCACGATCTCCTCCGGCAGGACAAGCGGCTTGCCCAGCTTGGCCATGATGTCGCGGACCTGCGCCCGGAGCTCCGGGTGGCCGATGAGCTCCTCCCTCACCTCTTTGTAGTGACCGTAGGAGGTGCCGCAGTGGATGAGCGGGAAGTAACCGCTCTCGTACGCGGCGGCGAAGTTGCGGACGGCGACGGCGGCCTGGGCAGCCGAGTTCGAGGTCGCGCTGGCGTAGTAGTTCCAGGCCGTGCATGAGGTCTGGTCCTCCGGGTCGTGGTAGTCGTAGCCGAGCTTGCGCATCACCCAGAAGATCGAGGTGGAGTAACCGGGGATGTGGCCGCACTGCCCGCAGGACTTGTGGTGCCACAGGTGCGCCTTCTGGATTCGTTTCTCGCGCCCGTACTTCGTCTGCACGCTGACCGCTTCCCGGTCGATCTTCTGCACGATCAGCTCGCCCTGGCGCTCCAGCGCGAGCAGCTCGGCGCGGGGATCGGCCAGCGACCGGCGGCCCGCGACCGGCGCCGCGGCCTTGTTGCGCCTGAGCGCTTCAATCGGAATTGTCACAGCTCGATGCCTTCTTCCTCGAGGCGTTCCTCCATGAGCTCCTGCAAGATGGAGTACAGACTGCTGTCGACTTCCGCGATCATGTCGAGGGCACCGGTCTCCAACCAAATGAGGTAGAGCTCGACCAGCGTCCTGTCGGCCACGGACCACCCGGCCGAGGTCGTGTGCATCGTCTCGGCAGGCAGTGCCCGGCGCCACAGCTCCAGGTTGTCCGCCACATCGGCGGTCTCCGGGCCCCAGTCGGGGAACGCGTCCGACCGCAGCATGTCCGGCGAGACCTGAGTGCCGGTGGACATGATCTTGTAGATGATCCGGGAGTAGCCGACCAGTGCCTGCTTGGCGGAGGCCAGCCCGTTGTTGACGGCAACCTCGCGCATGATCGTGACGATCCCGCCCGGGTTGTTGCCGCGCGGGCAGCGCAGGCAGGAGAAGCACTGAGAGCACTCCCAGATGTCCTCCTGCATCTGCTGGTAGATCAGCTCCACGTCCTGGCGCGCGGCCGCCTGCGCGATCCGGCGCGGGCTGAAGTCGTAGAACTTGGCGGATGGGCACACGGCGACGCAGATGCCGCACTCGTAGCACCCGTAAAGGTAATCGCCGAACCGGAAGTCGCCCTTCACCTGCTCGAACAGCTGAGCCTTGACCTCGTGGGGCACATCGGCGTAGCCGGCGACATCCGGGAGTTTGTAGTGGGCGTCTGTCGCCGTGTACCGGGCGGCCGTCTCGGTCATCGCGTGGCCTAGAAGCTGATCACGGCGTCGGCGGAGACCGCGAGCTCGTTGAAGGTTGCGCCGCCGATCATCTCGACCCCGTCGATCAGGTCGTCCAGACTCAGGTCGTTCAGGTCGAGCGACGGCTGGCAGACCAGCAGCCGGACGCCGAGGCCGGTGGCCTGCTCCACGAAGTAGCGCAGCGGCTGGCCCTGCTCGCCCTTCGGCCCGATCCTGTCCACGACGTCCTTGCGCAGCAGGGTAGGACCGTACATGGTGAAGTAGATCACGACCTCGAACTCCATCGCAGCCGCCGCTGCCGCAAGGAAGAACGGCGTCGCACTGCGCCCCGGGTCGGCTATCCCGTGCGTCTGCACGTAGAGGATCTTGGTCTCAGAGTTGTCGGCCCACATCGCCGCTCCGGTCACTTCACCCGGCGGATCAGGACGTGAAAGACGTCAGCCTGCTTGCTGATGCCGAGCAGGTCGTTACCGGTGCGGCTGCTCCACGCCCGCATGTCCGGCTCGACGCCTGGGTCGGTGGCGAGCAGTTCGAGAACTTGCCCCTGATCGAGATTCTTGATCGCCTGCGCGGTCTTCACCACTGGCAGCGGGCACGCCAGTCCCGTGCAGTCGAGAACCTGGTCTGCGGCGGGAGCCGATGATTCGGGCACAACATCCCCCTTTGGGCTTGTTCAGGCACGTGACAGCTTAGCTGGCACCGTGCCGCTGGTGCCTGTTTTCTATCTTAGACATCGCAACAGGAGATGATGCCATGGACGAAGGAGGGGACCCGTGCGGGTGTCGGGTCGCTATCCGGTGAATCTCTCGACCGCGGCGACGAACGCCGGTTCGTCCTGGATGACCGCCCCGTAGCCAGAGTTCGGGAAGATGACTACCGTCGCGTGGGGCAACTCGCTGGCGAGAAGAACAGCGTTTGGCACAGGGAAGACGACGTCGTCGGCACCCGAGACCACCAGTACGGGGATCGTCACCTCCGAGAAGCCCTCCGCCAGAGTTGACCTCTTCCAGACTGCCGCTTGGAGCGCGGCCTGCGCCCTGACCTCTGGCGACGTCAGCCAGTCAGTGGTCCCGGCGAACAGGCTCTTCTGCCACAGCACTCGCTCGTGCAGCCCCGCAGTTGTTGGCGGGAACAGCAACCCCGACAATGCCAAGGGCGTGGCGCCCGGCGTCGCAAGGAGCCGCACGACCTGCGCCGCAGGTTGCTCCGTCCCGACACCGCCGCAGGAGCTGTCGACCAGGACGAGCGACGACGCGAACAGCGGGTGACGCTCGGCTAGGGACAGGGCGATCTCGCCGCCGAGACCCCACCCGAGCACAGTGGGATCAGACAGCCCGACCGTGAGGGCAAATCCAGCGGTCATGTCCGCCAGCCACGCGAGCGAGAGGCGGGCCGTCGCAGCGCCCGAATAGCCCGCTCCGGGAAGGTCGAACACGGTCACGCGGTAGTGACCGGAGAGGGCTGACAGCCACGACGGACCCCACCACGACAAGGTTCCGTCCTGGCCCGCTATGAGGAGAAGATCCGGACCACTCCCGAAGGTCTCGTACGCGATCGGAACCATCCTGGACCAGGCAGCGCTCCCTTGCGAGACGGTGGGAAGCACGACGGCGCCGGGTGGCAACGCAGCCACCCGCACCCGAAGCATCGACGTCCCGGGGACTGCCACCGGCAGGGTCGTGGTCGTCGTGGTCGTGGTCGTCGTGGTCGTGGTCGTGGTCGTCGTGGTCGTAGAGGTGGCATGGCCACCTTCGTCCGAGCTGCACGCTGCGAGCACGAGAACCAGCGCCGCCGGCGCCGCCAGTGCCACCAGTCGTCTCGCCCCGTGCCGACGATCGTGCGCGAACCCGGTCGGAGCGCGCGGGAGCTGCGACAACATCAAGCAGAGCTCTCCGGAGGTCGATCTGGTGCGATCCCGGCCCTCCCTCTCGGAACGTGACCGCTCGCCGGGAGCTCGACGACGTCCTTCCAGTCGATCCGTGCCAGTCGCTTCGCTGAGACGTAGCCGTTCTCCGAGTACCAACGCGCCGAGCGGACGATCGCCTCGATGGCAGGCCGCGACCGGTACCCGAGCTCTCTGCGGGCCCGGCCATCGTCAAAGACCATGCGGGTCGTGGCCATCCGCGCACCCTCGAGCGGAACGCTCGGCTCCCGGTGCAGAAGGCGGCCTTCGACGAAGTCCGAAGCGTAAGCAACGGTAAGGGCAACCTGGCGGGGAACCTTGAAAGCGGCTCGGGGCAGGCCGGTTGCAGCGGCGAGGACGTCCAGAATCTGCCGGAGCTCGAGGTTCTCGCCTCCGAGCACGTAACTGCGTCCTTGCGCGCCCCGCTCGGCCGCCAGCAGGTGCCCGGTAGCGACATCGTCAACGTCGACGACGTTCAGCGCCGTGTCGAACCAACCAGGGATACGACCGTTCAGGAAGTCGAGCACCGTCTTGCCGGTCGGCGTCGGCGCCCGGTCGCCGGGACCGAGGGGCAACGTAGGTTGGACGAGGACGACGGGCAGGCCCTGCGCTCCCGCACGCAGCACCTCGTGTTCGGCCACGTACTTCGACTGCTTGTAGAGCCCGAAGAGATGGTTGATCCGCGCCCACGCGGTCTCGTCCGCCGCGAAGTCCTGCGCGGTACCGTCCAGGCCGATCGTACCGACGGTGCTGGTGTAGACGACCCTCTCGACCCCGGTGGTCCTGGCCGCGTCGATCACGTTCAAGGTGCCGCCGACGTTGACGTCGTAGAACTCCGCCGCTTGGCGAACCCAGAAGCGGTAGATCGCGGCGACGTGGAAGACCATGCGGCATCCCTCGGCGGCGGCGACGAGAGCCGCGGCGTCGCGCAGATCCGCCACGACGGGCTCGACGGCAAGGCCGTCGAGGTTCGAGTGCGGCACACCGGGCTGGAGCAGCGCGACGACTTGCGCTCCGCGTTCCAACAGCGCCCGGGTGACCGCCGAGCCGATGAAGCCGCTTGCGCCCGTGACGAGCATCCTGTCGCCCGGTCTGATCGCCATCGCCGGCTGTGACCGGGAGCCGCTCGGGCCTGTCGTGCTCAAGAACTCTCCCTGCGGAGAGCGCTCTTGGCAAGGGTCTTGCCGAACTCGAAAAGGAGGGCGGAGTTGCGGTGGGCATCCGCGAGCACGTCGTCGAGTGCCCCGACGAAGTAGTCCACTTCCTCTTGACCGGCGATGAGCGGGGGAAGGAGCTTGACCACGTTCATGTTGTCGCCTGCAACCTGGGTCAAGATCCGGTGGCGGTGGAACAGGGGTCCCACGACCAGCTGCGAGAAGAGCCCCTTGCGGGCGCCCTCCATCATCTTCCAGCGCGACTTCAGCCGAAGAGAGCTCGGCTCGCCGAAGACAAGGCCGATGATCAGTCCTTTCCCGCGCACCTCGTGGAACAGCTCGTACTTCTCCACGAGCGGGGCCAGGCCCTTCATGAAGGCCTCGCCGGTCACTCGCGCCCGATCGACGATGTCCTCGTCGTCGATCGTCTGCAGGGTGGCGAGCGCCGCCACCATGGCAAGCTGGTTCCGCCCGAAGGTCGAGGAGTGGACGACGGCGCGCTCCATCTTCGAATAGACACGGTCGAAGACCGCCGCCGAGCACATCATCGCCCCGACGGGTATGTAGCCGCCCGACAGGGCCTTCGACACGGTGATGATGTCGGGACGCAAGCCGTAATGCTCATGGGCCCAGAGCTTGCCGGTCCTGCCGAGGCCTGTCTGGACCTCGTCGATGACGAGCAAGGTTCCGTGCGTGCGGCACAGCTCGGCGGCGGCCGCCCAGTACTCATCCGAAGCGAGGTTCACGCCCTTTCCCTGGATGATCTCGAGGACCAGCGCCGCGACGTCCTCGCGCTCGAGCTCGCGGCGAGCGGGCCGATGTCCCCGAAGGGCACCTCGTGGCAGCCCGGCAGCAGTGCGCCGAATCCCTCGCGGAACTCCTTGCCACCGTTGAGCGACAACGCTCCGCAGCTGAGTCCGTGGAACGCGTGATCGGCATGGAGGATGCGGGGCCGCTTTGTCGCGTATCTCGAGAACTTGATCGCTGCCTCGATCGCCTCCGCGCCCGAGTTCGAGAAGAAGCACCGCTGGATCCCGCCATGGGTCCTCGCCACGAGCGCCTCGGCGAGCAGTCCGGGCAGCAGTGCCGCGTCGAGCTGAACCAGGTTCGGGAGGTCCAAGTCGAGCGCCTCGTGCAACGCCTTCTTCAGCACCGGATGTCCGCGTCCGAGCCCGAAGACGCCGAATCCGGCGAGGAAGTCGAGGTAACGATCCCCGTTCCGGTCGTACAGGTACGAGCCTTCGCCCCTGACGTAGAAGCGATCGAAGCCGAGGGTCTTCAGCACCTTCACGAGCTGAGGATTCAGGTACTCACTGTGGAGGCGGAAATTCTCCCCTTGCCGGGCCTCGATCAGCGAGCTGAGCTCGAAGGTCATCTTTGCTCTCCTCGGCGGTTGCGTTTCTCGAAATCGTAGTAGCGATACGCTCGAGTGATGGAAACAACCGAGGATCATGGCCGTATAGCGCCTGATGAGGTTCTTGGACGGCTCGCCGACCACATGCTCGTGGACGGCCTTCCCATCGTGTTGGATCTGGCCAAGAGCCAAGGGTGTCGCCTAGTGGACGCCAGGGACGGCACCGAGTATCTGGACTTCTACACCTTCTTCGGGTCGGCCCCCCTCGGGATGAACCCTCCGGGGCTCTTCGACGACCCCACGACGAGGGAGCAGCTCGCCGAGGTCTCTGTGAACAAGCCGGCGAACTCCGAAGTGGCAACGGTTCATCTGGCCGAGTTCGTCACCACCTTCGCCCGCGTGCTCGCAGACCCGGAGCTGCCCCACCTCTTCTTCATCGAGGGTGGCGCCCTCGCCGTCGAGAACGCGCTCAAGTGCGCTTTCGACTGGAAGTCCCGTCGCAACCAGGCAGCTGGTCGATCGCGCGATCTCGGTACCCGGGTCCTGCACCTCCGGCACGCCTTCCACGGCAGGAGCGGCTACACGCTCTCACTCACCAACACCGACCCCGTCAAGATCGACCGTTTCACGAAGTTCGACTGGCCCCGGATCTCCTCTCCCGCCGTGCACTTCCCGCTGGAGAGCCACCGAGCCGAACTCGAAGCCGCCGAGAGGTCGGCTCTCGCCGAAGCCGAGGCCGCGTTCGAGGCGTACCCGCACGACATCGCCTGCTTCATCGCCGAGCCCATACAGTGCGAGGGCGGCGACCGCCACCTGCGCTCGGAGTTCCTCCTCGCCGTCCAGGAGCTGTGCCACCGCCACGACGCTCTCTTCGTGCTCGACGAGGTGCAGACCGGTGGTGGGGCGACAGGCACGCCGTGGTGCTACCAGCAGCTGGGGCTCGCTCCAGACCTCGTGGCGTTCGGCAAGAAAGTCCAGCTCGGGGGTGTCATGGCCGGACGGCGTGTAGACGAGATCGATCACAACGTCTTTTGCACCCCCGGCCGGCTCGATTCGACCTGGGGCGGCAATCTCACCGACATGGTGCGCTCCCGGCGCCTTCTTCAGCTCATCGAAGGCACCGGTGCCATCGCGAACGCCGAAAAGGTCGGCAGGCATCTGCTCGCGAGACTGGCGGATCTCGAGGGTTCCTGGCCGAAGGTCGTCTCGAACGCCCGCGGGCGCGGCTTCATAGCCGCGATCGACCTTGCGACACGCGAGCTTCGAGACGCGGTGCTCGCCACGCTCTGGCGTGAGGAGCACGTCATCGCTTTCGGCTGCGGCGAGTGCACGCTTCGGCTCCGGCCGGCGTTGTCGACTACGGCGGACGAGGTCGATGAGGGCTGCGACGCCCTGGCCCGGGTCATCGGACGACTGGGCTCGCTCTGACAGCTGGGCCGTGGGCATCGCCGGCTGGCAATACAGCCCCCAGGTAGCCTCGCATTGATGGAAGAACGCGTCCGGGTCCCCGACTTCAGTTTCGTCCACGCGGCGGACCTGCATCTTGACACGCCTTTCAAAGGCATCGGTTCGGCGGCTCCGCACGTGGCCGAACAACTACGTGAAGCCTCGCTGGCCGCGTTCGACTCCCTCGTCGAGCTGTGCCTGGAGCGGCGCGTGGCCTTCCTCGTGGTCGCAGGCGACATCTACGACGGGCCCGAACGCGGGCTCAGGGCACAGCTGCGATTCCGCGACGGCCTCGCCCGCCTGTCCGCCGCGGGCATCCCCAGCTTCGTCGTGCACGGCAACCACGACCCGGTCGAGACGGGCTGGTCCGCGCTTGGCGGTCCCTGGCCCGAGCGCGTCACCGTCTTCGGCACGGGCAAGGTCCAGGCGGTACCTGTCGAGCGCGACGGGATCCCCCTCGCGACCGTGCAAGGCGTCAGCTTCGCCCAGCGCAGCGAACGCGAGAACCTGGCGCTGAGGTTCGCCCACTGTGCCGGCCCCGGCGTACAAGTCGGCGTTCTTCACTGCAACGTGCAAGGTGCGGCCAGCGACTACGACGACTACAGCCCGTGCACACTCGACGACTTGCGGAGAATCGGCCTCGACTATTGGGCGCTCGGTCACGTGCACACTCGCATCATCCTCTCCGGCGCCGAAGGCTCCGACGAGCCCTGGGTGGTCTATCCCGGCAACCTCCAGGCTCGCAGCCCCAAGCCGAGCGAGCGGGGGATGAAAGGCGCGGTGGTTGTCCATGTAAGCGGCGGACGTGTTGCAAACCTCGAGCCGGTCGGCTGCGATGCTGTGCGCTTCGATCTCGTCGAGCTCGACATAGCCGATCTCGTCGATCTCGCCGAGCTGCGCGACCGGCTCGCCGGCGCCTCACGGGACCGGCTTGCCTCTGCCGACGGGCGCTCGCTGGTGCTGCGCGGACAGCTCGTGGGCCGAAGCGAGCTGCACCTTGACCTCCGGCGCCCGGGGACACTACAGGACCTGCTCATCGCGCTGCGGGAGGACTTCGCCGAGGACCAGCCCTTCTGCTGGTGGGACTTCATCGACGACCTGTCGAGTCCGGCAGTCGACCTCGACGCGGCTCGGGCCGGGTCGGACTTCGCCGCCGATCTCATCGCACTTGCCGACGAGCTCGGCCTGAGCCTCGCGACCGATGACCGTGCGGTGGACGACCTCGCGACCGACCTCTCCGAGGGGCTGCCCGGGCCGCTGCGGACCCGACGCGTCCTCGAACGACTGCTGAAGTCACCGGACGCGCCACCGGGCGAGATCGTCGGTCGAGCCCTCGTGCTCGCGCTGGGCGAGCTCGAGGGCGACAGGCGCTGAAGCGGGCTCGGGCAGCCATGCGCATCAGTGGCTTCCACGTCGACGGCTTCGGAGCTCTGGCCGACTTCGGCATCGAGGAGCTCTCTCCCGGCCTTGTGATCCTGAGCGGGCCGAACGAGGCCGGCAAGTCGACGTTGCTCGACTTCCTCACCGCGATGCTGTTCGGCTTCCCGAACCGCCGGGACAATCCCCGCTTCCGCGCACCGGTCCGGGGCGGACGCCACGGCGGCCAGCTCACGCTTTGCGAAGGCCTCGGAGACGACTCGGACAACGGCCGACGATGGCGAATCGAGCGTTACGCCGGAGCACGCAGGCAGGCGAGCATACGGCGACCCGATGGGAGCCCGGCGTCCGAGGACGATCTTCGCATGGCTCTCGGCGGGGCCGACGAAGCGCTGTTCCGTGCGGTGTTCGCAGTCGATCTGACCGAGCTCGGAAGCGCCGAGTCCGTAGCTCGAGACGACGTGCGAGAGCTGCTCTTTTCCGCCAGCATCGTCGGCCAGCGCCGGTCTGCGGCCCGCGCGATGAGCAACCTTCAGCGCCAACGCCTGGAGCTCGCCCGTCTGCGACAGGGCGATGCCTTGGCCAACCGCCTGTTGGCCGAGCTCGAAACCGTTCGCCGCAGTCTCACTGAAGCGAGCCGCGAAGCCGTCGACTATCCCGCACGGCTGGCCGAGGTGTTGGCCCTGGAAGACGAGGTCGCCCAGATACGTGAGGAAGCCGACCGGCAAGACCGCCGAACGCGAGATCTCGACCTGCTGGTGCGGCTTTGGGACGTTCTCGAACGCAGGCGAACGGCCGAACAGCGCCTTGCCACCTGGGAGGAGCCCGCGCCGCTGGCCGCATGGCTCGAGGAGCAAGCCAGCGAGCTCCGGTCACTTCGATCGGCATGCTCTGGACACTTCGAACGTGTGGGCCAACTCGAGGACCTGCACAACCAACGTGCCGGGATCGAGCAGTCCCTTCAAGCTGCGATGGGCTCGCTGGGCCCCGCCTGGGATCGTGACCGCATCCGTACCGGTGACGGCTGGATCGCTCTCCTGGACCAGGCGCGGCGCTTTCGAGCTTCGCTCGGTGAACGCGAGGCGAGCTGGCGCACGGCCCGTGCTCTCGCGGAGGAGGCCGACGCCGCCCCAGAGCTCACAGATCTTGCCGATTCTGGCAATGCAGCGGCGGCGACCATGGCTGACGCGACGCCGGAGCCGGCGCCGGAGTCGCAGGCGAGATTGGTGGGCGAGCTGCGCAGGAACCTCGCCGAGCAACGCCGGCTGATCGCGGAGCAGCGGGCGGGCGGGCGCCGAGCAGGCACGCCCGCGGGCATGCTCGGGGGTGCAGGTGGCACTTCTGTCGCGCTCGTGGCTCTCCTCATCGTGGGGCTCGGCCTCGCCGCAGCTCTTGTGACCGACGTGGCGACGGTGCGCCTCCTCTGCGCCTTGCTCGCCGCCGCCGGGTGCGCGCTCTTGGCGGTGGCGATCGCAGCACGGCGAGGTCTGTTTGTCGCAGGCTCCCCGCAGGACACCGACATGCAAGCAGCGAACGAACACGTGGCGGCACGCGTGGCCGAGCTCGCCACTGCCCTCGGCCTGCCAAGCACCCCGAGTGATTCCGACCTCGAGACGGCCGCGGAGGCCATCGAGGCTGCCCGAAGCCTCGAACGATCGCTCGCGGATGACCGCCGTCGAAGGATCGCAGCCCTGGGACGACGCAGAGCTGCGCACGAGTCGATGGAGCGGGCATCGGACGGGCTCGAGGCTGAGCGGGCCGCTTTCGCCGCGTGGACGGTCGCGCACGGGCTCGGGCCGGCGATGTCCCCAGACGGTGTGATCGAGAGCCTCGCTGCGCTTCAAGCAGCTTGGAAGGACCTCGGCGCGCTCGATCGTGTCGATGCCAAGCTCGACCAGCTGAGCGCGGAGGTAGCCGAGTTCGAAGCCCGCCTCGGCAGGATCTCAGCAGGGCTCCGCGACCTTGGCGGTCACAGCGAGTCGCTCCAGAGCGACCCGGCGGGCACTCTGGACGAGCTGTGCGCCTCGCTCGAGGAAGTGGCCGGCCAGCGAGCGACGAGGACCTCGCTCCTGCGTGCGGTGGAGGACGCCAACGCAGAGCTGGAACGCTCGCTCGGTCTCGGCCCCCAGGCGCGACGGCTGCGGGCCGAGCTCGAGACCGGAGAGGTGCTCGCCTGGAACCAGGAGCAGGCGGCGCTCGCGCCGGCACGGTCGGAGGCTCGCGACCGTCTGGAGCAGATGGTGCGAGCGCACCAGGATGCATCGAACCAGTTGCGGGACCTCGCGAGCTCGGCCCGGATATCCGAGCTCGAGC
This sequence comes from uncultured Acidimicrobiaceae bacterium, assembly GCA_963841155.1. GTDB lineage: Bacteria > Actinomycetota > Acidimicrobiia > Acidimicrobiales > Bog-793 > Fen-455. The sequence goes on from CAWJBM010000005.1 coordinate 555,987, forward strand.
AGACACGACTCGCGCTCGAGCGAGAGCTCGACGAGGTGCTCAAGTCCTGGGCCATCCTGGGATGTGCCCGGCTGCTGCTCGAGCGCACCCTGCGGCGCCATGAGCAGGAGCATCAGCCCGCCGTGCTGGCTCGTGCGGGTGAGCGCTTCGCAAAGCTGACCGAGGGTCGCTACACCCGCTTGCTGCCTTCTGTCGCCGAGGAGACCGGCCGTGAAACCATCAGGGTCGTGTCCGCGTCTGGAGCCGAGATGGACGCCGCCTGCTTGAGCCGTGGCAGCGTCGAACAGCTCTACCTCTGTTTGCGACTCGGGCTCGCAGAGACCTTTGCCGAGCGCGCCGAGGCCCTGCCGATCATTCTCGACGATGTGCTGGTGAACTTCGATCCCGGGCGCGCGGCCTCGGTCGCGGAGGTGCTCGCCGAGACCGCCGAGCACCATCAGGTGCTGTTGCTGACCTGTCACCCGCACCTGGAGCAGCTCGTCTGCAGCGCGGCGCCCAAGACCCAGGTCGTGCGACTGGAGAGGATCTGAGGACAGAGCGCCGGTCCCGCCACTTCTCGGGCGGCCGGTCCCGGTGCAGGACTCGCCGCGCCCGCCAGGTTGTCGGCTCAGAAGCTCGTCGTGCAGAAAGGCGGGCGCCGAGCACCGAACATCCGGTCGGCGCGTAGCGCTGCGCCCTCAGTCAGTTCCGTGATCCGGCCGACCTCCGCCATGGCGACGAACGGAACACCTCCGAGGTACAAAGCCCCCAGTGCCTCTACCGGGAGGGAAAGGTCGGCGGAGACATCTACGCTCTCCACGGTCGCTACCCCTTCACCGTCGACGCACAGGCGCAAGCGGCCGGCGTTCCACGGGCAGAACGTGTCCTCCACCTCGATGACGAGCGTTTGCTCCTCCTCGTAGCGACGCAGGGCGAGCGCACGCTGTACGTCCACGAGGCGGACCCAGGTGCGGTCCCCCAAGTTCGCCGTGCGAAGTTGCCGCTGGTCCTCGAGGAGGTAGCGGAGGGGCTCGTCGACCGGTCGGCCGCGGGTGCGCAGCTCCTCGGTGAGGTCGATGCCGAGCAGGTACCGCCACAGCGAGGTGTAGGCGGCGTCGGTCACTGAGCACAGCTCCTCCAGGAACACAGCGCGGCGCCAGTGGTCAGCAGGGTCCATCGCGGCCACGCGATACACGGCGTAGCCGTCGATGCGGCCGCCCTGCTCGTAGCACACATAGAAACGGTGCTTCGCGTCCTCGCCCGCACCGTTAGGGTCCCCCAGCAATTCGGCCCAGTCCCCTTGCAGGCGATCGAGCTCGCCAACCCTGGTTGGCACATAGGCGCCGTAGACGAAAGGAAACGCCTCGGCCGCCTGAGCCCGCTCGACGAGCCTGACAGAGCCGGAGCCGCTGCTCCAGCTCGGAGCGCTCGCCGGTGCGGGCGAGGACAACAGGCGGGCGCGTCGCTTGTCGACCACATAGCGCGCGGCAAAGGTCGCGGGGCCGTAGCCGTACCTTCCGTAGATCCCTCCCTCGCTGGCAAGCAGCACCGCCAGCGCCTCAGCGCGCGAATGAATGTCGTCGAGCTGCCGCCGCATCATCGAGTTGAGCAGCCCGCGGCGGCGATGTGTCGGAGCCACAGAGACGCCGGTGACCGCCGCAACCTCGCAGCGGACAAGGCCGGGCAGCGTCATCGAGACCGCGTACGAGCCGGCAGTGGCAACAAGATCCCCCCTGTCGAAAACCGCAAGGGACCGGTCGAGCTGTAGCTCTTCCGCCAAGCTCTCGAGCCTGTCCGCGGTGTAGCGGCCACCGAACGCGGACGCTTGACAAGCCGCGAAGGCTTCGATCTCGTGTAGCTCGATTCGTCGAAGCTCGAGGTCCGCCACTTGAGGTCCCGTGCCTTCAGACCTGTGTCCGGGCCACGGCTATCGGCCGCTCAAGGGGTCGGGTTCCTCCCCCTGGGCGATGGTCTTGCGGATCATCTCAATGCGCTGCGCGGAGTGGTTGACATCGTCACCCTGGGCCTCGAAGAGCGCCCTGCGGTCCTCCTCTGCCTCCAGCTCGGCACCGGCATCGGCTGCAGCCAGGCGCGCCTGGACACCTTCGGTGACGAGCTTTTCCGCCTCAGCGACCAGGGCCTCGACCATCTCGTCCTCGGGCACGACACGCACGATCTTGCCCTTGATGAACAGGTGCCCCTTGTGGCGCCCGGCCGCAATCCCGAGATCTGCCTCGCGGGCCTCGCCCGGTCCGTTGACCACGCAGCCCATCACCGCCACCTGAAGCGGCAACGAGCGGGACTCCAACGCCTCTTGGGCCCTGCGAGCGATGTCGATCACGTCGATCTCGGCACGACCGCACGACGGGCACGCGATGAGGTCGAGGCTCTTGCGCTCGCGAAGCCCGAGCGCCTCGAGCAGCTGACGACCGGCCCGCGCTTCCTGGACCGGGTCGGCAGTGAGCGAGTAGCGGATCGTGTCGCCGATACCTTCGGCGAGCAGCGTCGCGATCCCTGCGGTGCCCTTGATCAAACCGGCCGGAGGAGGACCGGCCTCTGTGACACCGAGGTGAAGCGGGTGGTCGAAGGTCTCTGACGCCAGCCGGTACGCCTCGATCATGAGCGGGACGTTGGAAGCCTTCACGGAGATCTTCACGTCGTCGAAGCCGACCTCCTCGAAGTAAGCGAGCTCCATCCGTGCAGACTCGACAAGCGCCTCCGGCGTCGCCCCGCCGTAGCGTTCGTACAACTTTGGATGAAGCGAACCGGCGTTGACCCCGATGCGGATCGGAACGCCGCGGTCACGCGCTTCAGAGGCGACAAGCTTGATCTCCTCGGGCTTGCGCAGATTCCCCGGGTTCAACCGGAGCCCGTGAACTCCGGCCTGTAGAGCCGCGAGCGCCATCTCGTAGTGGAAGTGCACATCGGCCACGATCGGCACCGGCGAGCGGGGGACGATGAGCGCCAGGCCCTCGGCCGCCTCCTGCTCGTTGCACGTGCAACGCACGATGTCCGCCCCGGCCGCGGCAAGCGCGTACACCTGGGCGAGGGTCCCTTCGGCATCGGAGGTCTTCGTCACCGTCATCGACTGGACCGACACGGGCGCGCCACCGCCAACCGGAACCTTTCCGACTTTGATCTGGCGGGTCCTGCGCCGTTCGGCCAGCGTCGCTGCGGGTCTGGGCATCGGGTGCCAGCCTAGCGGCGTGCCCCCGAGACCCTCGGTCGTTCCGGGCGGCCGGTCAGCCTCCGGGCAGCTGGGCCGGGCTGACGATGTTCATGTAGAGTGCCCCGAGCCCGACAAGCACGATGAAGAGCAGGAAGACGTACGCGACCGGCAGGAGCTTGGCGACGTCTGCGTGATAGCTGCGGCCTTTTCGGGAACGGGCCCGCTCGTAGACTGCGATCGCGACATGACCTCCGTCGAGGGGCAGCATGGGGAACAGGTTTACGATGCCGACGAACAGGTTGATCGCCGCGAGCAGGTAGAGCAACGTGCCGACGTCTTGCCTGACGACTTGGGCGCCGATTTGAATTACCCCGAGGATGGACAGGATCGTCCCGCCCCCTGATCCCTGTCCTGATGCTCCCGAGGAGCCGGAGGCGTGGCCGTTGCCTGCCACGGCGACCTGGTGGGCGAAGATGCTGAGCCCGTGAAGGGAGAAGACCTGGGCCAGCCCGCTGAATGTCTGACCGAACATGATGCCGAGCCTCGAGCCGGCACGGCCGACGGCGGTCAACGGAGCGACGACCACGTTGCGCGCACCAGTGAGCTCGACGCCGATGACCCCTTTCGGCGGGCCAGAGGGGTTCGCGGCCTGGACACGCTGGCCACCGATCACCTCCACGACGTGACGGCCGTCAACCGGTGTGACCCGGAGGGTCAAGTCGTGTCCGTTGCGGGCCACGACGAAGACAAGTGCGTCACCTGGATGCTTGTTCACGTACGCAATGAGCGAGTCAAGATCGGTGAACCTGTGCCCCTCGACGGCGACGATCATGTCGCCCGGCTTCAGGCCGGCGCGTTGTGCAGGGCTGAGGCCTCTGGAGAAATGCCCGAGGCTCGTGATCGTCGGCAACGTCGCAGTGGGTGCCCCCGCGATCGCGTAGAGCGAGAACAACAGCACGAACGCGAGGATCACGTGCGTCCCCGAACCGGCGAGGGCAACCAGGAGACGCCGGGGGAAAGACGCCTGGCGGTAGCTGCGTGCCTCGTCGGAGGGGTCAACCTCCTCGAGCATGGTCATGCCGACGATCCGGACGTAACCGCCGGCGGGAATGGCCTTGATGCCGTACTCGGTCTCTCCCCGGCGAATCGACCACAACTTCGGTCCGAAGCCAAGGAAGTACTCCGTGACCTTCATCCCGCTCCACTTGGCGGTGGCGAAGTGGCCAAGCTCGTGGAACATGATCATGGCCACGAGTGCGAGCACCACCACGAGCACCGGCAACGCGTCGAACGCGACTGCGAGCCCAAGGCCGACAGCCACAAACACGAGCAGCTTCAGCAGCGGCCCAAATCCGGTCGTCCGCGATGGAGGCTCGAACGGTGCGGAAGCGCCTGAAGCGCCTGTGGCGCCTGAAGCGTCGTCCATCAGGACAAGTCTCCCGCTTCCGCGCTCTGTTGAGTCGTCATGTCGCGCGCTCACGGCGCTGCACGGCATCGGCGGCACGCACCCGGGCGAGCGCGTCGGCCGCCAGAACATCCTCCACACCCATCAGGTCAGTGGGCTCGTGAAGCTCGAGTGTCTCCGCCACGACCTCGGCGATGGCCGACCACGGGAGACGTCGGTCCAGGAAGGCCGCCACCGCGACCTCGTTGGCGGCATTCAGCCACGCTGGCGCGCTGCCGCCCGCGCGCCCCGCCTCGTAGGCGAGCAGGACGCACGGGAACGTCGTGAAGTCCGGTGGCTCGAACTCGAGGCGGACCGGCGCGGCGAAATCGAGCGAGCCGTACTTCTTGGCGAGCCGATCCGGATAGCCGAGCGCGTAGCCGATCGGAAGGCGCATGTCGGGCACTGAAAGCTGAGCGATCGTGGTCCCGTCGCAGAATTCCACCATGGAGTGCACTATCGACTGGGGATGGACCACAACCTCGATGCGGTCATAGCCGATGTCGAACAGCTCGTGAGCCTCGATGACCTCGAGGCCCTTGTTCATGAGCGTCGAGGAGTCGATGGTGATCTTCGGCCCCATCTGCCAGGTCGGATGGGCGAGGGCGTCGCCCACCGTCACCGATGCGAGCTCGGCCGCGGTCCGTCCCCGGAACGGTCCCCCACTGGCGGTCAACAGCAGTCTGGCCACGGCTTCCGGGCGGCCGCAGGCAAGACACTGGTGTATGGCACAGTGCTCGGAGTCGACTGGGACGAGCTCGGCCCCGGCACACGAGCGGGCACGCCGCACCACAGGCGCTCCGGCCACGAGCGACTCCTTGTTCGCCAGGGCGAGGCGACGTCCTTGCCGCAGCGCCGCGACCGTCACCGCGAGACCCGCGAACCCGACGACCGCGTTGAGGACGACCTCCGCGGTCTCCACGAGCGAAGGCAGCGCTCCCGGGCCGGAACGAAGCTCGATGCCGGCAGGCAGCAGCTCGGCAAGTCTCTTCTCGAACGCGCTGTCGGCGATCGCGACGACGTCGGGGCGAAACTCCTCGGCTTGGGCCGCGAGGAGATCGACCGACCGAGCCGCCCCGAGCGCGCTGACGACAAAGCGGTCCCGGGCCGATCGGAGCACGTCGAGGGTTTGGGTGCCGATCGAACCGGTCGAACCTACAACGGCGAGCCTCCGCCGTGAGTCGTCTCGACGCGTCGGAGCTACGGACTGGACCGGCCTCGGCCGGTCCACGAGCCCGCTCATCCGATGTGAGCCAGGCGAACGAAGTAATAGGCCGCCGGGAGCACGAACAGCAGCGCGTCGATCCGGTCCAGCATCCCCCCGTGGCCGGGCAGGAGAGACCCCATGTCCTTGACACCGAGGTCGCGCTTGATCATCGACTCGACCAGGTCCCCGCAAGGCGCCACCACTGCCACTATGAGGCCGAGGACGAGCGCTGTGCCGAGGCGCCACGGGTGGATCTGGCTCGTGATGCCTGCGGAGGCCGCGATCGCTACCGCGCAACCGCCTACCAGGCCCTCCCAGGTCTTCTTCGGGCTCACCGATGGGGCGAGACTGTGCCGACCGAGGCGGCTGCCGACCACATAGCCGCCGATGTCGTAGCCGACAGCGGCGATGACCGCGCCGAGCATGAACGCGATTCCGTCGCGATGCGGGAAGGTGCTCGGGCTGAGAAGGAGCCCGGCGAATGCGGCCAGCACTCCCGTCCAGGCAAAGGCGAAGACGGTGACCGAGAGGTTGGCGAGCGGCGAACGCCGTGTGATCCCAGCGAGATACCAGATCATCGCGACCACGATGAAGATCGCGAACGCGAGCAGGATCGCGTCAGGCCCGCGGAAGTACGCGGCGATGATCACTCCCGGCACGGCCACCAGGCCCAGCAACGTCGCCGGCCGATGCCCGGCTAGGCGCAAGGAGTTGAAGAGCTCGGCCGCCGCGAACGTCACGGCGACGACCGCCAGGACCAGTACCGCAGGAGGCCCGGCTAGAAAGCACAGGAGCAAGACCGCAGCGAGCACGACGCCGGTGAGGGTGGCGACGACCGGGTCACGGGAAGCAGCCTCGTCGTCGGCCTTCGGGACAACGACTGACCGCTGTGGCCGGACAGGGCGCGTTCGGCGTGCAACATGGCGCCGGTGCCGGGGCCGGCGCCCGTCAGGCGCCGCCACGGCTTCGTCAAGGTCGCCCGCGGGGCTCTCCATCCCGGGGCTCGCGCCTGTCAGAACGGGTGCGTCGGGCACATTGATGTCAGTCGGCACCGGCTCGGCGGCCGGTGAAAGCGCGTCCGCGGCTTGTGGCACCTGCTTGGCAGAATCAGTCACCTCGTTGCGAGTGATCCAGGAAGCCTCGTCGTCGGCGTCGAGGAAGTCGTAAGCGAATGGGTCGTCGGACGACGGCTCCTCTGAGGCCGTGACGCTGAGGCCGGCATTGGCCAGATCGGCAAGAACCGCGTCGGCGTCGTCCCAGTCCTCCTGGCGTTCGCGCCACACCGGCCCCCCGGGCGGTGAAGTGGGCGGGCCACCCCGCTCCACCGCCGCCTCCTGCTCGAGGTCCAAGAGCACGCGGGGGACCTGCAGGGTGGGCGGGTCTGTCCAGTCAGGCAGATCGTAGGAGGCGGCCGGTGCGGCCGGTGACGGTGAACCAGAGTCCTCCGGAGCCACATCGGAGCTCGTCGACCCGGAAGGGTCCTCTGCCGGCTCGAAGGAAGGGCGCGCCACTGCTTGGCTCGACGGCACCAACCCGGCCGCGATCCCAGCCTCGACGCCGGCGATGCGGGCCCGCTCGGTGACCACCTCGCCGGTCTCCTCAAGCTCCTGACCCTCCTCCACAATTCCTCCCTCACAGGTCCCTCTGGTGTCGCCGGCACAGTCTTGAGTGCCACGGCATCAGGAACCTCCGACGCGCGGCGCCGGACAAGTGCCGGGCCGCCCGTGGTCAGAGCTCGATCAGCTCCCGTTCCTTGTGGCTCAGCAGCCTGTCGATCTCGGCGATCTGGTCGTGAGTCAGGCTTTCCAACTCCTTCTCGGCACGATCGAGGTCGTCCGAGGAGATGTCGCCCTCTCGCTCCAGAGCTTCAAGCTCGTGCCGAGTCGCGCGACGGACGTTGCGCACGGCGACTCGTCCTTCCTCGGCCCGATGCCTGACAACCTTCACGAACTCCTTGCGCCGCTCCTCGTTGAGCTCCGGGAACACCAGCCTGAACACCTGCCCGTCGTTGGACGGGTTGATGCCGAGGTCGGAGCTGGTAAGGGCCCGCTCCACAGCCTTCATCGCGCCCTTGTCATACGGGTTGACCACGAGCACTCGGGGCTCGGGCACGCTGAACCCCGCGATCTGCTGTAACGGGACCTCGGTTCCGTAGTAGTCCACCTTGATCTTTTCCACGACCGCCGGTGACGCGCGGCCGGTCCGGACCATTGCGAAATCGGCCTTCGTGTGTTCGACCACCTTGTGCATTCGCTCACCGGTGTCGGCGAGCGCGGTCGCGATGAGCGAGTCGTCAGTCACCTGATCAGCGTACCTATCCGCTCGCCCATGAGGGCAGACCGGAAGTTGCCTTCCTGCATGAGATCGAACACGAGGATCGGGATCTCGTTGTCTCGGCAGAACGTGACGGCAGTGAGATCCATGATGCGCAGGTCCCGGGACACGACCTCCATGAACCCGATCTCGTCGTAACGGGTGGCGCTGGCGTCCCGGAGAGGGTCGGCGCTGTAGACCCCGTCCACTCCGGAATGCGTTCCTTTCAGGATCGCGTCGGCCTCGATCTCGGCAGCCCGCAACGCGGCGGGGGTGTCCGTGGTGAAGTAGGGGTTACCCATCCCCGCGGCGAAGATCACGACGCGACCCTTTTCCAGGTGCCGGATTGCGCGGCGGCGGATGTAGGGCTCGCAGACCTCGGCCATGTGAATGGCAGACAGCACCCGGGTCGGGCAGTCGACGTGCTCGAGTGCGTCCTGCAACGCAAGGGCGTTGATGACCGTGCCGAGCATGCCCATTATGTCCGAGGTCGCACGGTCCATGCCTTGGCCGGCACCCGTGGTGCCTCGCCAGATGTTGCCGCCGCCGACGACGATCGCGATCTGGACATCCAGCTCGCTGCGGGCCGCACCGATCTCCTTGGCCAGGCGCCCCACAGTCGAGGCGTCAATGGTCTCCTCGGACGACGAGCTTGCCAGTGCCTCGCCTGACAGCTTCAGCACGACCCGGTGCCACCTGGGCCTGGCTCCCACAACACCGTTGAGCGCCATCTCGGTCACCAGTGCCGCCGCGCGTGCCCGCTCACGAGCCGACGACAGCCTGAGCGAAGCGGAGCAGCTCTGCACCGACGAGCAGCTGCCCGATGGTGTGCCGCTCGTCGCGCACGAACGGTTGCTCGAGCAGGACGCGCTCTTTGTACCAGCCCTGGAGCCGGCCCTCGACGATCTTGTCCAGCGCGGCTTGCGGTTTGCCCTCGTTGAGCGCGATCGCCTCCGCGGTGCGGCGAAACTCCGCAATCTGCTCGGCCGGCACCTCCTCACGGCGAATGTACTCGGGACGAGCGAACGCGATGTGGAGAGCGATGTCGTGAGCGAGCACTTCGTCGGCGCCAGAGATCTCGACGAGCACCGCGTTCACGCCGCGACCGTTCTGCACGTGCAGATAGCTGCCGATGATCGCGGAGCCGGGGGCTTCGAAGCGGACGGTACGACCCAGCGCGATGTTCTCCTTCGAGATGAGCGCCAGGTTCTCGATCCGGTCCGCGTACTGTGCGAGCCCTTCCTCACCCTTGGCGGCGAGCTGGTTCGCGAGCTCCTCGACTAGCGAGACGAACTCGGGTGACTTCGCGACAAAGTCGGTCTCGCATTCGAGCAGCGCGATCGCACCGACGGCCTTGCCGTCGCCATGGACGGCAAGCGCGACCGCTCCCTCCGTGCGGTCGCGGTGCTCACGCTTTCCAGCGCTGATGACACCCCTCTCCCGGAGCAGGCGCTCTGCCTTGACCTGGTCGCCGTCGCTCTCCTCCAGCGCACGCCGGCAGTCCAGGATCCCGGCTCCGGTCCTCTTGCGGAGCTCCTGCACGTCCTTGGCCGTGACTGATGCCATCTGGTTCAATCCTCCGTACGGTTCTCGGTGGGTGGGACGGCCACGGTCTCCTCCTCCGTCGCCTGGGCGATCGCGCCGCTCGCCTGACCCTCCCCTGCCACTTCCGGGCTTTCACCGGCGTCCACGACCGGGGCCTGCTCGGCGACCTCCTCGGAGGCCGCCGCGGTTTGGACGGGCGGGGCGGGCGGGGCCGCCGCCACGACGGGCTCGACGGGCGGGGCCGCCGCCACTACGGGCTCGACGGGCGGGACAGGGGCGGGCGACGGGGCCGCCGCCGCGGTTTCGACGGGCGCAGCCCCGATCTCGGAGGCCACCGCCGGTGCCGCCGGTTCGGTCATCGCTGGTACGGCCGCCTGCGCAGTGGGCTCCTGGCTCGCGCGGCGGGGCTTGTTGGCTGAATCCGCGGCACGGCGCGAAGCGATGAAGCGACCTTCGACAACGGCGTCGGCGATGACTCTGCACATGAGCCGGCCCGCCCGGATGGCATCGTCGTTCCCGGGAATCACGTAGTCGATGACGTCAGGATCGCAATTCGTGTCGACCACCGCCACGACCGGCAGGTGCAGCTTGTTCGCCTCGGTGACGGCGATGTGCTCCTTCTTTGTGTCGATCACGAAGATCGCGTCTGGCGGTCGGTCCAATCGGCGCAGGCCGCCAAGGTTCCGATCGAGCTTCTCGAGCTCACGCTCGTGAGAGAGCGCCTCCTTCTTCGGCATGGCGGCGAAGTCGCCCGCGGCCCGTGATGTCTCGAGCTCCACGAGCTTGCGGACACGCCCCGCAACGGTCTGAAAGTTGGTCAGCATGCCTCCGAGCCAGCGCTGGTTGACATACGGCATGCCGCACGCGACCGCGAACTCCGCCACGGGATCCTGCGTCTGTTTCTTCGTGCCGACGAAGAGGATCACCCCGCCCCCGGCAACGAGATCCCTCACGTAGGAGTACGCGGCGTCCACGCGCTCCAACGTCTGATTGAGGTCGATGATGTAGATCCCGTTGCGCTCACCGAAGATGAACCGCTTCATCTTCGGGTTCCAACGACGGGTCTGATGGCCGAAATGCACTCCGGCCTCGAGCAGTTGCTTCATCGTGACGACGGCCACGCGATTGTCCTCCCGACGGTTGAGTCAATCCCGGCACCGCGCCCCAAAGGACGACCGCGGGCATGCCGGGACGTACGTTGAAAGAGACCCGGTCGGGCCTCACTGCCATGGTAGCGGGTCAGCCGGACTGCTTCACCACCGCTTGGGACCCGAAGCGCCGGGCGTCAGGCGAACTCGTCTCGCAGTCGTTGTCTCAGATGGAGCACGGCCTTGGTGTGGATCTGGCAGGCGCGGCTCTCGGTCACCCCGAGAATCTCGCCGATCTCGGCAAGGTTCAGGCCCTCGTAGTAGTACAACGTGAGCACCTTGCGCTCGCGTTCATCCAACCGCTGGATGGCCTTCGCCAGCTGTCGCCGGGTCTCTTCAAGCTCGATGGTCTCACCGGGAACATCGCCGTGGGCCTGCAGAGTGTCGCCGAGGGTCTGGCCGCCGCTTCCGCCCTGTCGGAACAGGACGTCGTCGAGCTGCAGCAGCCCGGCTCGTGAGGTCTGGCGGAGGATGTCGTCAAGGTCGCTGGTCGACATCTCCAGCTCGTCGGCGAGCTCCCCGTCCGTCGGTGAACGACCGAGCTTGCCTTCGAGCTTGGAGAGAGCGAAGTCGACGGCCCGCGCCTTGGCGCGAACCGACCGCGGCACCCAGTCGATCGACCGGAGCTCGTCGAGGATCGCCCCGCGAACGCGGGGCACCCCGTAGGTCTCGAACTTGATCGCCCTGGAAGGGTCGAACTTCTCGATGGCATCGATCAGCCCGAGGATGCCGTAGCTCACGAGGTCGGCGTAGTCGACATGGCTCGGCATCGCGGCGGCGACGCGCCCGGCAACGTACTTCACGAGCGGCGAGTAGTGAAGGATCAGCCGGTCACGAGCGGAGTGATCGGCGGTCGACTTGAAATCCGCCCACAGCTCCTCGACTGACTGGAGCCGATCGGTCCCGGTCTGGGTCATCACGCTCTGGGGTGAGCGCTTCGGTAAGCGCTGACCAGCCGCTCGGTGGACACGTGGGTGTAGATCTCCGTCGTCCTCAGGCTCGCGTGACCGAGCAGCTCCTGGACGACTCGCAGATCCGCTCCACCATCGACAAGATGGGTCGCATAGGTGTGGCGCAGCGCGTGCGGATGGGTCGGCACCGGCGAGCGCCGGTCCAGAACCCGGCGCACGTCACGAGAAGTCATCTGCCGGCCGCGTCGGTTGACGAAGAGCGAGCCCGTGGGAGTCGAAGTGTTGACGAGCGCTCCCCGCCCGGACGCGACGTAGCGACCGATCGCCTCGACGGCCGGGTAGCTCATCGGCACCCGGCGCTGCTTGCCGCCCTTGCCCCAGACGGTGACCGACCGCGTCTTCAGGTCGACATCGCCCAGTGCGAGCCCACACAACTCGGCGACTCGTAGCCCGCTGCCGTACAGAAGCTCGAGCAGGGCGTCGTCTCGTGCGGCGACCGGCTCTGGCACCTCGGCTCGCACGCCGTCACGCGCCGGCTCGAGAAGGGCCTCCAGCTCGGAGGTCGCGAGCACCCGCGGCAGGCGCGCTTCTCCCGCAGGGGCGGACAGGCGCCGCGAAGGATCGACCGTGATGAGCTCATGCCGGCGCAGCCATGCGAAATAACGCCGGATGGCGGCGGCCTTGCGGGCGATGCTGCGACGGGAGTACCGGCGTGTAGCCAGGTACGCCAGGTAGCGCCGCAGCATGAGACGGTCGACGTTCTCCGGGTCCGACACTCCGGCCCGGCCCGCCCACGCTACGAACGCCTCGACATCGCCCCTGTACGCCTGGCGAGTCGCCAGAGCGTCCGGCGCGAGCGAGCGTACGAAACCTTCGAGCTCGAAGCCCACAGCTCTACGGTAGCTGAGTGGCACGGCAAGGTGCTGTTAGGTCCTCAATTCACGCCGGCACACCGAAGGCTCAAAGTTGAGGGACAATGGAGCCATGGCCCACAGAGTGCTGCTAGTGGAAGACGACGAACGGATCCGCACCTCGATGCGTCTCTCGCTCGAGGACGAAGGCTACGAGGTGGAGGAGACGGCTACCGGCGAGGAGGCGATCGAGCACCAGTCACGCGCACTTGTCTCGAATCCGTTCGACTTGCTCGTGGTCGACATAATGCTGCCGGGAATGGACGGGTTCGAGTGCTGTCGCGAGCTGCGAAAGGCGAGCACAGTGCCGATCATCATGGTCACGGCTCGTACCGATACCCACGACGTTGTGGCCGGCCTCGAAGCCGGCGCTGACGACTACGTCACCAAGCCGTTCGAACCCAAGGAGCTCGCCGCTCGTATCCGAGCGCTGCTGCGCAGGGCCCGTTCTGGCGAACCGGGGCTCGTGCAACTCGAGTTCGGGGATCTCGAGATACTTCCGGAGGCCGGCGTCGTGCGCCGCAACGGCGAGGAAGTCCACCTGACGCGCACGGAGTTCCTGCTGCTCTGCGAGCTCGCCGTCAACGCGGGCAAAGTCCTCTCGCGTGAGCAGCTGCTCGAACGTGTCTGGAGCTACGACTACTTCGGAGACGGACGACTCGTCGATGTCCACGTTCGACGGCTGCGCACCAAGATCGAGGCCGATCCGAGCGAGCCGCGCCACGTGCTCACGGTGCGTGGTCTCGGATACAAGCTCGCTCCTTAGCCGTGGAGGCTGCCGGAGTGCCGATGGATCCGGCTTCGCCAGAGTCCCAGGCCGTTCCGACGGCCATGTCTGCGTCCGCCCCCCGGCCTCTGAGGCACCGCCTCGGCCTACGCTCCAGGGTCACCACCGCGTTCGCCTTCGGGGCACTCGCCCTTTCCAGCGCCCTGGCAGGAACCACCTATTTTGTGGTTCGGGCATCTATCGTCAACCAGCAGCTCTCGGCCTTGCAGCGCCAAGCCTTGGCAAATGCCGTCCTGCTGCGGGGCGAGCTGCGAGTTCCGACCGCGTACATCCCCGCGCTGATCACCACGCTCGACTCCGGCCCGAACACCGGCTCGCTCGTCTACAGCATGAACAGCTGGTACCCGTCATCTCTGACCCTGTCGCCCCGCCGGCTGCCCTCGGCGCTCAGGGTACGCGTGCTGGCGGGCTCGCCGGCTAGGCAGGTGGTCATGCTCGCCGGGTCTGAGCAACTCGTGGTCGGGGTGCCAATCCCCCCCGAAAACTCCTCCCACAGCGGGAATGCCGCTTACTTCGAGATCTTCGACTTGTCAGGCCTGGTACAGACCCTGCACGTACTCCTGGTCGCGCTCACGATCGCAGCCCTGATCACGACGGTCGCGGGGGCGATCGTGGGCCGTTGGGCGGCCGGCCGTACGCTGCGGCCGTTGCACGATACGACGCGGGCTGCGCTGGCTATCGCCGGAGGGCGCCTGGGCACACGCCTCGAGAGCGCAGACTTCGCCGATCTGGCACCACTCGCGTCAGCGTTCAACCAGATGGTGGACCAGCTTCAGGAGCGAATAGAACGGGAGGCCCGCTTCACCTCTGACGTCAACCATGAGCTCCGCTCCCCGCTCACGACGCTTGCCAACTCGCTCTCTGTCCTCGAGGCACGCCGCGATGAACTGCCGCCCAAGGCGCTCCAGGCACTTGATCTTCTAGGGGCCGAGGTTCGCAGGTTCCGGCGGCTCGTCGACGAGCTTCTCGAGATCTCACGATTTGACGCGACACCCGGTGATCTCGCCCGCGACGAGGTCACTGTCGGAGCGCTCGTCGAGCACACCGTCCAAGCGACCAACACCAACGTGCCGATCCAGTTCGCGCCCGGGGTGGCGTCGCGTCACATCCTGGTGGACAAGCGCCGGTTTGAGCGGATCTTCGCCAACCTGTTCGAGAACGCGCACCGCTACGGCGGCGATGCGACGCTGCTGTCGGTCGAGGACCACGGCCCGTCGGTGCGTTTCCTGGTGGAGGACGCCGGGCCGGGGATAGCTCCCGAGGAGCGCGAACAGGGTCTTCGAGCGGTTCTCGCGCGGCTCCACGGGCCGGCGCCGCGGACTAGGCGACGGTACGGGTCTCGGTCTGGCGATCGTCGCGCAGCACGCGCATCAGCACGGCGGCCGGGTGTGGGTCGAAGAGCGCACGGGCGGTGGCGCGCGCTTTGTCGTCGAGCTCCCGGCTTTGGACGAGGACACGGCGTGAACCGCCGCCGGCTTGCCGTGCTCGGATGCCTTGCCGCGGTCATGACCGCCGCCGCCGGTTGCGGGCTGCCGCTCGACACCTCGCCACAGGCGATCCCGTCCAATGAGATGCCGCTGGCCCTGAGCAAGTCGAGCTCGACGATCCCCGGCTCTACGAGCACGCACGGTTCGATACCCGTGGAGGTCTACTTCCTCGGGCCAGACGCCCAGTTGGTGGGAGAGACTCGATACGTGCGCACGCCGCCGACGCCGCAGGAGGTACTCGATGCTCTCGTCGCGGGGCCGTCACCGAGGGACTACGTCGACGGCGTTCAAAGCGCGATCCCGTCCTCGGCCGACCTGGTCGCCGGTGACCTGGCCGGGGGGGTGCTCGACGTGCAACTCGACCCCAGCTTCGGATCGCTCCGTCCGGGTCAGGAACCCTACGAGTTCGCGCAGGTCGTCTACTCGGTCACGTCCCTGCCGGAGGTTCGCGGCGTCCTGTTCACGTACGAAGGGTCCCTCATCAGCCCTGAGGTAGGCGACGGCGCGCTGGCGACGGGCTTTGTAGTCTATCGCTCCGACTACAAGCAACTGGCCCCCTAGCCGAAGACCGGTTGCAACGGCGCAGGTCCCGCCCGGCTGTGGCGACGGTTCTAGATCTCGGCCCCGACGCGAGGCGCCTTAGGGCACGGCTGTTCCACCCGGGGCGCATCGGCCCAGAGTCGCTCCAGGTCGTAGTAGCGCCTCGCCTCCTCGACGAACACGTGGACCACGAACTGGCCGTAGTCCAACAGCACCCAGCGGGCGTCGGCGAGGCCCTCGATGTAGCGGGGCGAGCCGCCTCCCTGCGCCTTGACGCGCAACTCGATCTCCTCGGCGATGGTGCGAACCTGGCGCACGTTGCTCCCACTGGTGATCACGAAGTGGTCGGTGATCCCGAGCAGGTCCCCGACGTCGAGCACCACTGTCGGTTCAACGGTCTTCGAACAAGCGGCACCAGCCGCGACGAACACGCTCTCGAGACTCAACGCGACCCGAAGGCCCTTCGGTCGAGCCGATCGAAGCGGACCGTGCCAACACCTCGCACAAGACCGAACGCACCCTGCGGTGCGGACCGGAGCTTCCCGTGGCGGCTCATCTGGACACAGGGTACAGGCCGCGTTCGCGGATCACGTCGATGGCGAGCATGGGGACGAGGAAGTCTAGGGGGCGCCCCGACGCAACCCGATCGCGCAGGTCGGTGCTCGAGATCTCCAGCGCCGGCACCTCGACCATGCGGACGTCCCAGCCTTCGAGGGGACTGGCCGGACCCGAAACCTCGATCGTGGTGCCGGGCCGGTTGACCACCACCAGGACGACCTTGGACCGGACCTCCGCGATCCGCTCCCAGCCCCCGAGCCCGGCGGCGGCGTCGGCGCCGACGATCAGGTTCAGCTCGACGCCGGGCCACCGAGCTTGGAGCTCGGCCACGGTGTCGGCGGTGTAGGAGGGCCCGCCTCGCTCGATCTCGATGCTGCTCGACTCGAGCCCCTCGACGCCGTCGACCGCCGCCTCCACGAGTGCCAAACGGTCGGCGGCGGGTGTGACGGGGCGGTTGCCCACCTTCTGCCAGGGCTCGTTCGCGACCACGAGCAACACCCGGTCGAGGCCGAGCTCATGGCGTGCGTTGACGGCCGCCACGAGATGACCGACGTGCACGGGATCGAAGGTTCCCCCGAGAATGCCGAGTCGCCGCAGCCCGCTCACGAGCGAAGCGTAGCGACCACTCGGGACCGATCCCAGATCGCCCCGGGTCCCCGTGTGAGCCTCCGCGGCGTCGTCCTCACGGCACCTGCGTACGCTGGTGAGGTGACGCCAACATCGGAATCGTTGCAACAAGGCCTCTTCGAAGCCGCTGTCTCGACGACGCCAGAGCCGACGCGGGCGGGCTGGCACCCGGCCTCCTGGCACACGCACCCTGCCTCCCAGCAGCCGCCGTGGCCCGACCTGGTCGCGCACGCCGAGGTCCTCGTCCAGCTCGCGGCGCTCCCGCCGCTGGTGTTCGCCGGCGAAGCGCGCCGTCTCACCCGCGCCCTCGGCGAGGTCGCCACCGGCAAGGCGTTCCTGCTCCAGGCCGGCGACTGCGCAGAGTCTTTCGACGACTTCTCGGCCGACGGGATCAGGGACAAGCTGAAGGTCATCTTGCAGATGGCGGTCGTGCTCACCTACGGCTCGGGTGTCCCGGTCGTGAAGGTCGGCCGTATCGCGGGACAGTTCGCCAAGCCCCGCTCTTCGGCGACCGAGCTCGTCGGCGAGGTCGAGCTGCCCGTGTTTCGGGGTCACATGATCAACGACGACGCGCCGAGCGCGTCCGCGCGGGTGCCCGATCCCCAGCGCATGCTGCGTGCCTACCATCAGTCGGCCTCGACGCTGAACCTGCTTCGCGCCTTCACCAAGGGCGGCTTCGCTGACCTGTCACAGGTGCACCTGTGGAACCTCGAGTTCCTCGCCGCCAGCCCCGAGGGCCAGTGCTTCGAGGCGATCGCGGAGGAGATCGACCGCGCGCTCCGCTTCATGAACGCATGCGGGGTCGACCTCTCGGCCGACTCGCGCATCCACCAGGTCGACCTGTTCACGAGCCACGAGGCCCTGCTGCTCGAGTACGAAGAGGCGCTCACCCGCAGGGACTCGCTCACGGGTGGCTGGTACGACTGCTCCGCCCACCTGCTCTGGATCGGAGAGCGCACCCGCAAGATCGACGGTGCTCATGTCGAGTTCGCCACGGGGATCGGGAACCCGGTCGAGGTCAAGCTCGGGCCGACTGCAACCCCTGGCGAGGCGATAGCGCTGTGCGAGCAGCTGAACCCCGATCGGACGCCGGGTCGGCTCACCTTCGTGGCCAGGATGGGTGTCGACAAGGTCCGAAGCGCCCTCCCGCCGCTTGTTCGCGCGGTGTCCGCCGCCGGCCACCCGGTGGCTTGGGTCTGCGATCCGATGCACGGCAACACCTTCGCGAGCGAATCGGGTCACAAGACACGCCACTTCGACGATGTGCTCGGAGAGATTCAAGGCTTCTTCGCCGTTCACAGAGCCGAGGGAACCTGGCCGGGAGGGGTGCACATCGAGCTGACCGGCGACGACGTCACCGAGTGTCTCGGTGGGATCGGGGGCATCCTCGAGGAGCAGCTGCCGTTGCGGTACACGACCGCGTGCGACCCGCGTCTCAACGCCCGTCAGTCCACCGATCTCGCGTTCCGCGTGGCCGAGCTCCTGCGCGGATAAGCACCACCACGTGGTGCTCCTGGGGTCAACGATGGCAAAGTGATCAAAGTCTTGGAATTGTGACGCTGAGTGGTCTAGAATGCACTCGTAGCGTTTACGATTTCCAAGTCAGGACCCACACAGTGCTGCGGACCAGTCGGCGAATAGCCCGCAGCTGAGGCTTCGCCCGCAGCAACGGTGAGGTCCTGCATCTCGAGGTGCCATGGCTGCGACAACCATCATGAGTGGCCGGCGACGGCCGAGCCGTCTTGCGATGGTCTCGTTCGTGTCGATCGCGCTCGGCCTCGGCACCAGCTCGCTCACGGGTGCAGGCGGTGCGGGAGCCACGTCGCGCCTCGGCACGGTCCCGGCGGGCCAATTCGGGAGGACTGGCCCGAAGACCACGATCACTTCCTCGGAGCCGAGCGCGAGAGCCAAGGGCGCCGTGCCGTCTGTGGCCAGCCTCGCCTACGACCTCGTCGAGGCCAACGGCAAGGTGTCGGCACTCGGGGGAGCCGCCTACTACGGCTCCGCGTTCGGCAGGGACCTGGTGGCACCCATCGTCTCGATGGTCTCCACCCCTGATCGCAAGGGCTACTGGCTCATCGGCGCCGACGGCAGCGTGTACCCGTTCGGGAGCGCCAAGAACGAGGGCGGTGCCGGAGGCAAACCGCGGTCGGACCCGGTCGTGGCCGCTGCGGCGACGCCCGACGGCGGCGGGTACTGGCTGGTCACCTCGGCCGGCGAGGTCATGGCCTTCGGTGACGCCAAGAGCCACGGCTCGATCACGTCGGCGATCAGAGGCCACGTCGTCGGGATCGTGGCCACCGCCGACGGCAGCGGATATTGGATCACCTGCAGCAGCGGAGCCGTCTTCAACTTCGGTGACGCGCAGCCCTACGGCTCGGTGAAGGCCTACACCCCCGGTCTGCGCATCGTCGCCATGGCGGCGACACCCGACGGCGGCGGGTACTGGCTCGCCGACGCGGACGGGAGAGTCTTCAGCTTCGGCGACGCAGCGCCGCTGGCACCGTCCTCGCCGGTGCAGGTCACCTCGCCGGTCGTGGGCATCGCCGTCACCCCCGGCGGCACCGGAGCCTGGATGGCCGAGCAGAACGGCACCGTCCTCAGCCTGGGTGACGCCGCCGCCCACGGCTCGCTCGCCGGAGCGCCGGCCGCTTCCCCCGTCACCTCGGTCGCTGCAGTACTGATGCCGTCTGTGGCCAGCCTCGCCTACGACCTCGTCGAGGCCAACGGCAAGGTGTCGGCACTCGGGGGAGCCGCCTACTACGGCTCCGCGTTCGGCAGGGACCTGGTGGCACCCATCGTCTCGATGGTCTCCACCCCTGATCGCAAGGGTTACTGGCTCATCGGCGCCGACGGCAGCGTGTACCCGTTCGGGAGCGCCAAGAACGAGGGCGGTGCCGGAGGCAAACCGCGGTCGGACCCGGTCGTGGCCGCTGCGGCGACGCCCGACGGCGGCGGGTACTGGCTGGTCACCTCGGCCGGCGAGGTCATGGCCTTCGGTGACGCCAAGAGCCACGGCTCGATCACGTCGGCGATCAGAGGCCACGTCGTCGGGATCGTGGCCACCGCCGACGGCAGCGGATATTGGATCACCTGCAGCAGCGGAGCCGTCTTCAACTTCGGTGACGCGCAGCCCTACGGCTCGGTGAAGGCCTACACCCCCGGTCTGCGCATCGTCGCCATGGCGGCGACACCCGACGGCGGCGGGTACTGGCTCGCCGACGCGGACGGGAGAGTCTTCAGCTTCGGCGACGCAGCGCCGCTGGCACCGTCCTCGCCGGTGCAGGTCACCTCGCCGGTCGTGGGCATCGCCGTCACCCCCGGCGGCACCGGAGCCTGGATGGCCGAGCAGAACGGCACCGTCCTCAGCCTGGGTGACGCCGCCGCCCACGGCTCGCTCGCCGGAGCGCCGGCCGCTTCCCCCGTCACCTCGGTCGCTGCAGTACTGATGCCGTCTGTGGCCAGCCTCGCCTACGACCTCGTCGAGGCCAACGGCAAGGTGTCGGCACTCGGGGGAGCCGCCTACTACGGCTCCGCGTTCGGCAGGGACCTGGTGGCACCCATCGTCTCGATGGTCTCCACCCCTGATCGCAAGGGTTACTGGCTCATCGGCGCCGACGGCAGCGTGTACCCGTTCGGGAGCGCCAAGAACGAGGGCGGTGCCGGAGGCAAACCGCGGCCGGACCCGGTCGTGGCCGCTGCGGCGACGCCCGACGGCGGCGGGTACTGGCTGGTCACCTCGGCCGGCGAGGTCATGGCCTTCGGTGACGCCAAGAGCCACGGCTCGATCACGTCGGCGATCAGGGGCCACGTCGTCGGGATCGTGGCCACCGCCGACGGCAGGGGATATTGGATCACTTGCAGCAGCGGAGCCGTCTTCAACTTCGGTGACGCGCAGCCCTACGGCTCGGTGAAGGCCTATACCCCCGGTCTGCGCATCGTCGCCATGGCGGCGACACCCGACGGCGGCGGGTACTGGCTCGCCGACGCGGACGGGAGAGTCTTCAGCTTCGGCGACGCAGCGCCGCTGGCACCGTCCTCGCCGGTGCAGGTCACCTCGCCGGTCGTGGGCATCGCCGTCACCCCCGGCGGCACCGGAGCCTGGATGGCCGAGCAGAACGGCACCGTCCTCAGCCTGGGTGACGCCGCCGCCCACGGCTCGCTCGCCGGAGCGCCGGCCGCTTCCCCCGTCACCTCGGTCGCTGCCATGGCCGTTGCCCCCGCCGGCCCGCTTCGCTACCCGCGTGGCGCCTTCGGCTACGACATCAACTGGCCCCAGTGCACAGAACCGGGGTCGTCTCGGACGGTCGCGCTCCCCGGCCCGCCGTCTCATGCCGCCAGGACCGCCGGTTACACCGTCGCCATCGTCGGAGTCGACGGATGGGCGGTGGGCGCGCCCAATCCGTGCCTGCGGGCGGAGGTCAAATGGGCTGCCAAGGCCCAGGGCACCGACGGCGCACCACCGTACGACCTCTACATGTTCCTCAACTCCCCGTCGTCGTCCGACACGATCGACCAGCACGGACCCGCGGGGACATGCGCCGAATTCTCCGGGACGGCACTTGCGAAATGCCTCGCCTACAACTACGGCTACAACGCGGCTCAGCTCGCGATGCAGCACGCGACCTCTCAGGGCGCCTCGTCACCGGTGTGGTGGCTCGACGTCGAGAACGACCTCTGCGGCCGAGGCCAGTACTGGTCGTGCAACCATGTGCTCAACTCCCTGACGATCCAGGGCTCGCTCGACTTCCTGCAATCCCAGAGTCTCACGGTGGGCATCTACTCGACCTCTGTCCAGTGGCAGGGGATCACCGGTGGCTATGTGCCACCCGGCCCGCAGGTCCCCATCTGGGTCGCTGGCGCCTATTGGACCTCGCCGCCGTACCCATCGAGCTACGGCTACTGGCCCCCGTCGCGGCTCGCACCGTTCTGCGGTGCGAAGTATGCGTTCGCCGGCGGCAAGGCATGGCTCCTGCAGGAGACGCCCGGCCAGAACGACTACCCCTTCGACCCCGACTATGCCTGCTGAGATCAGGTCAGATGGTCCACGAAAGCCTCGAGCTGGCGTAGATTGCGGCACTCGTACGCGGCGTCGCAGTACTGGGCGTACTCCTCGATGATCGAGTCGCCGCTCCCCCAGTACGAGCGGGGCTCAGGGTTCAGCCAGAACACCTTTCGCGCGCGGCGGCGAAGCTCGCGGACGACCCATGCCTGCGAGGCGTGGTAGTTGTTGCGCGCATCGCCGAGCAGCAGGATGCTCGCCTTCGGCCCGATCTCGTGGCCCCACCGCTCGTAGAAGACGGTGAGAGCGTGCCCGTAATCGGAGTGACCGTCCACCCAGAGCACGTCGGCCTCCAGGTTGACCCGCTGCACCGCCTCGGCCACCGTCTCGGATCGGTCGAAGATCCCCGTCACCTCGTCGATGCCGTCGACGAACACGAAGCTGCGCACCTTCGAGAACTGTGACGCGATCGCATAGACAAGATGCAGGGTGAAGCGGGCGAAGGCCGCCACCGAGCCCGAGATGTCGGCGACGACCCAGATCTCGGGCTTTGCCTGCCTGGGATGCTTGAACCGCGGCTCGACCGGCACGCCCCCGTAAGAGAGGGAATGGCGCATCGTCGAGCGGAAGTCGAGCGCTCCCCTGCGCAGGTGACGACGCTTGCGGGCCAGGCGCGTCGCCAGCTTGCGGGTGAGGGGCTGGATGGCCTTGCGCATCGCCACCAGCTCATCGCGCGTGGCGTGCATGAACTCGACCTCGGACGGCAGCGGCCTGCGCAGGCTACGGGCCAGCGCCTCCGCCCCTCGGTCAGCCACCAGCCGGCGCCTGATCTCGGCCTCGATCTCCTTCTTCAGCTCCTCGATGCGGGCGTGGTACTCGTCCTCGAGCAGTCGCTCCTCCAAAGCGGTGAGCCGACCTGGTCGTCGCCCTCGCAGCACCGGCCGGCCCGAGAGCTCGCCTTCTGCCCGGGCGTCTGGCGGGCCGACCTCGTCGCCTGCTCGAGCGCGCGCCTCGGCCACTAGCCGGGCAAGTACGCCTTCCAGGTCGAGGTTCCGAAGCGTCCGGTACAGGTAGTACGTGCCGCCGACCGGACGTCCCGACTCCATCGCCGAGTAACGGGCCACAGCGAGGCGCGCGACCGCGCCGAGCAGCACCTGGTCGCCGTCGCGGAGTGCTCTGAACAGCAGCGCTGCTATCTGCTCAGGCGTGAGCTCCCCCGCGCCGTCGGGGGACGGCGGCACGCGGCCTTCGGCCTCGCCGGGCACCGGTCCCATGCCGGTACCGGGCAAGGCGTCGCCCTGGCCGACGGAGAACTGCGGTCCCCGCATCGAGAAGTAGATCTCGAAGGCGGTGTCGAAGGCCCGCCAGTGATTGGCGGACTTCACCAGCGTCGCTCCGAGGGCGAACTTGATCGCTTGTCGGTCCTCGAGCGGTAGGTGGCCGATGGCCTCCGCCGCGTCGGCCTCTTCTGCCACCGACACGGGAAGACCGGCTCGGCGCAGCTCGGCCACGAACCCGGTGAGGACCTCGAGCACCGGCAAGTACCCCGCTAGGAGGTGCCGGTGGTCAGTGCCCGGCCGCGGCAGCGAGCTCCTTGGCCGCGACCTCGATGTCCGAACGGTGCTTGAGAAGGATGTGCAGCGTGGCGCGGGCGGTCTCCGAATCCACGCTCTCGATCCCGAGCAGCACGAGCGTCCGGGCCCAGTCGATTGTCTCGGAGATGGAGGGATGCTTCTTCAACTCGAGCGAGCGCAACGACCGGACGATCCGCGCGACCTGGTCCGCGAGCTGGTCGGTCACGCCGGGGACCTTGGTGAGCACGATCGCTCGCTCGCGCTCAAGCGACGGGTAGTCGAGGTGCAGGTACAGGCAGCGCCGCTTCAAGGCTTCCGAGAGGTCCCGGGTGTTGTTGGAGGTCAGGAAGACGAGGGGTATTTGGTTCGCGCGGATCGTGCCGAGCTCGGGGATCGAGACCTGGTAGTCCGACAGGACCTCGAGCAGGAGCGCCTCGGTCTCGATCTCGAGACGGTCGACCTCGTCGACGAGCAGCACGACGGGATCGGTGGCACGGATCGCCTCTAGAAGCGGGCGGGTCAGCAGGAACTCTTCGGAGAACAGGTCCTCCTCGAGTGACTCCCATCCCAAAGGTCGCGTGCCGCCGATGTCCTGCGCGCCGCGTTCGACCTGGATGCGCAACAGCTGTTTTTTGTAGTTCCACTCGTAGAGCGCCTTGGCCTCGTCCAGGCCCTCGTAACACTGGAGGCGAACGAGCCGAGCCCCGAGGAAGCACGCCGTCGATTTCGCGAGCTCGGTCTTGCCGGTGCCTGCGGGGCCCTCGACGAGGACGGGCTTGGCGAGCCGGTCGGCCAGGTACACCACCCCCGCCAGGCCGTCATCGGCCAGGTAGCCCACCGTGGCCAACCCCTCTCGGACTTGCTCGACCGACCCAAAGCGTGGCTCGCCTCTGTCAGCGACGGCCATCACGTCCTCAGATGGCCTTGCCCGTAGACGACGTACTTGACGCAGGTCAGCTCTCGCAAGCCCATCGGCCCCCTGGCATGCAATTTCTGGGTCGAGATGCCGACCTCGGCGCCGAGCCCGAGCTCCGCGCCGTCGACGAACCTCGTCGAAGCGTTGACGAGCACGGCAGCCGCATCCACCTCCCGGACGAAGCGCGTCGCAGCCTCGAGGTCCGAGGTGACGATCGCCTCCGAGTGCCCCGAGCCGAACCGGGCTATGTGCGAGATCGCAGCATCGAGATCGTCCACGATGCCGACGGCGAGCTCGAGCGCCAGGAACTCGGTGGCAAAGTCCACCACCGTCGCCGGCCGGGCCCCAGGTAGCAACGGCATGGCACGCTCGTCCGCCGCCAGCACGACGCCCTCCAGCGCGCGGCCGATCCGCGGCAGGAATTCGCTCGCGACATCTTGGTGTACGAGCAAGGTCTCGGCGGCGTTGCAGACACTGGGACGCTGGGTCTTGGCATTGACGACGATGCGCTCGGCCATGGAGAGATCGGCCGCGGCGTCGACGTAGACATGGCAGTTCCCGTCCCCGTCGAGCACATAAGGGACGGTGGCGTGCTCGATGATCATCGAGAGCAGCGCCGGGCCGCCCCGTGGGATCAGACAGTCGATGACACCACGCAGCCGGACGAATTCCTCGGCCGTCGCGTGCGCCGTGTCCTCCACGAGCTGGACGGCGTCCGCCGGCAGCCCGGCCTTGGAGATCGCCTGGCGAAGCGACGAGGCGATGACGCGATTGGACTCGAGAGCTCCCGCCGATCCCCGCAGCAACACGGCGTTGCCAGACTTCAGGCACAGGCCGGCCGCGTCGGCGGTGACGTTCGGGCGGTTCTCGTAGATGATCCCCACTACTCCGAGCGGGACGCGCACACGCTCGACCCGGAGCCCGTTCGGCCGGACGAAGCCTTCGACGACCTCACCGACGGGATCGGGCAGCATCGCTACCGAGCGGAGCCCGTCCGCCATGAGAGCGACCCGCGTCTCGGAGAGCCGGAGCCGGTCGACCACTGTCGTCGAGGCGCCCGCCTCGAGGCATCGGGCGACGTCGCTCGCGTTCGCGCTCAGGATCTCGTCAGACCGGCCGGCCAGGCAATCGGCGGCCAACACGAGTGCCTCGTCCTTCGCCGAGGACAAGACCGGCGCAAGCAACCGGGCGGCCGCCTTGGCGCGCCGACCGAGCTCGGGCAGCGGGATGGCCGACATGGACCCAGGTTACCTGCGGGACACCTGGGGCTACCCGGCGCCGAGCCGCTCTAGGAGCCGCCCGATCTGCCACGACTGTTCGGCCTCGCCCGCCGCCGGACCGTTCAAGTCGGCAGCCGCCTGGCGAGAGCGCTCAGCCGCGTCGCGTGCCGCGACCCAAGACGGTGCATACCTCGGTCCCCCACCGCCGACGGCAAATCGGCCCCAAGGCGTGTCCACCTGCTCGACCTCGGCCACCTTGTGCTCCTCGAGCGCCTCGTACCTGCGAGTCTCACGGTCGACAAGAAACGGGAGCGCGACATGCCGGACGGCCTCGACCGCCGCCAGAACGCCGTCACGTGCCGCGGCAAGCGTCTCCCAGGCCGGGTCGCTCAAGATGTCGACGCCCTGTCCTTCGGCCTGCGCCGCAGCCGTGAAGGCAGCATCGCCGATTGCAGTGCTTTCGCGCCGGAGCCGCCGGGCGGCTGCAATCCGCGAGACGAACCCAAGCTTGTGGGCCTCGGTGCCGGCGCCGGTCGCGAGGTACTGGCGGGCTGAGGCAATTATCGCCCCGAGGGTCCCGCCGCCTGGAAGCTCTGCGTCGGCGCTGCCGGGGACGATCTCCAGGATGTGCTCGACACAGTCGAGCGCGAACATCGCCGCGGTGTGCTCCGACCAGGAGGTGCCGGCAACGAGGCGTGCCCCGCCGGCTTCACCCACCGGCTCGGCGACGAAGACGCACTCGCCGAGCTGGCCGAGAAGCTGGCCCGCGTCGAGGACAACCGGTGTGCCGTGGTCATCAGGCTCGACGACGTCACCCGGCTGCCAACCGTCCGCCTCGCGAACGGGCAACGGCCAGCGCCTGCGATAGCCCTCGTGGTGCTGCAGGCCATCGGCGTCGGTCGCCACGAATCGATCGGACACGGCAACGACCTCCCAATCAACTCGACAAGGCTCCACAGGCTAGAGCACGACGAGGTCGTCTCGGTGAACAACCTCGTGCGGGAGGTCGTCGGCGAGCTCACCGGTTTGCCGCCCGACCCACTCAGACGCCCTCGCCGCAGCCAGCCGGACGATCCCCTTGGCGAACATCACCCTGTCCGCGCCGACGATCTCGACGGCGTCCTCGGCTTCGAACAGGCCCTCCACGGCCACGACCCCTGCCGGCAGCAAGGACTTGCCCCGTTGGACGATTGCGCACCTGGCTCCCTCGTCGACGACGATCCTGCCAGCCGGACGCAGTGCGAAGGCGATCCAGAGCTTTCTGGCGCCGAGCGTTCGCCGTTGCGGCAAGAAGATCGTCCCCACTCCGGGCTGGCCCGCGACCGCGCTCGCCAGGACGCCTGGCCGGCGGGCCGAGGCGATCACGACCCGGGAGCCGGACCACACAGCCATCTTCGCGGCGGCGAGTTTCGAGGACATGCCGCCCCGGCTCACGAGGCTCGCCGCGCCGCCTGCCACGCGCTCGAGCTCACGGTCGATCTCGGTGACCTCCTCGATCAGCGTCGCCTCCGCGTTGTGTCGCGGGTCTGCGCTGAGCAGGCCGGCCGTGTCGGTCAGAAGCACCAGGAGGTCCGCCCGTAGGAGATGTGCGACGAGAGCTGCCAACCTGTCGTTGTCCCCGAAACGGATCTCGTCGTCGGCAATGGCGTCGTTCTCGTTCACGATCGGGACGACACCGAGCTCGAGCAGGCGCGAGAACGTGTCACGGGCATGCAGGTAGCGCTGGCGGTGGGCGAAATCGAGTGGAGCCAGCAGCACCTGGCCGGCGAGCAGGCCCTCGGCCGCCAGAGCGTCCTCGTAGACGCGCATGAGCCGGGGCTGGCCGATGGCCGACAGGGCCTGCAGCGTCATCGGGTCGGTCCTGTGCCCGCCGAGTCGCGTGAGGGCTGCGGCGCCGGCGGTGACGGCGCCCGAGGTGACGACCGCGACCGTGTGGCCGTCACGACGCAAGCCGGCGACCTCGCTGCAGAACTTGCCGACCGCAGCAGTGTCCACACGGCCGTCGGCCGCGGTCACCGAGGTCGTGCCGATCTTCGCAATGACTATCACCGCGCTCAGCGCTCCGACTCGTAGGTGAAGCTGAGCTCGCCGATGCGAACCGTGTCGCCGTCGCGCGCCCCGGCTCGAGTGAGAGCACGGTCGACGCCGATCCGCTTCAGACGGCGATGAACGTGCTCGAGCGCGTCCGGGTTGGTGAGATCGGAGACCGCCACCGCTCGCGCCGCCTGCCGGCCTGCCACGACGAACACCGAGCCGTCCCGGTTCACCGTGACGCCCTCGGGCTCGGGGCGGTGCACGACGGTCGCCTGGCGGGGCAGCGGCGCCTCGGCGCGGGCCTTCTCGACCAGGGCGGCCAGCCGGCCGAGGAGTTGCGGCAGGCCGGCGCCGGTCACCGCGGAGATCTCGAGGTCGAGCCCACCGGGGTTGGCCAGTTCACAGGCCGCCTGAGCCGGGCGTAGATCCGCTCTCGAGCCGACGACGAGCCTCGGTCGCTCGAGCAGCTCGGGGCGATACCGGCGAAGCTCCTCGAGAAGGACCGGAACCTGCTCGGAGGGTAACCGCCCCTCGTCCTCTCCGAGGTCGGCAAGGATGAGCAGCACCCGGGCGCGTTCCACATGGCGAAGGAACTTGTGCCCGAGGCCGCGTCCTTCTGATGCCCCCTCGATCAGGCCTGGGATATCGGCGACGACGAACTCGACGGCGTCGGCATCCTGTCGGCTCATGCCTGCGACACGCACGACGCCGAGGTGGGGTTCGAGTGTCGTGAAGGGGTAGTCGGCGATCTTCGGCTTCGCCGCGGAGATCCTCGACACGAGTGTGGACTTGCCGGCGTTCGGAAACCCGACAAGCGCGACGTCCGCCATCAGCTCCAGCTCGAGGCTCAACCAGTGCTCCTCGCCGAGCTCGGCTTGCTCCGCGAAGGCGGGTGCGCGCAACCGATTGCTAAGGAAACGGGCATTGCCTCGCCCGCCCCTCCCGCCCGCTGCCGCCAGGTAGCGGTCACCGTCGCAGGTGAGGTCGGCGAGCACGTCGCCGTTGTGATGGCGGGCGATCGTGCCGACCGGGACGGGCACGACGAGATCGGCGCCGTTGCGACCGTGCCGTTTCTTGCCGCCTCCGTGGCCTCCGTCGCCGGCACGACGGTGCGGATGGTCGACAAAGGAGAGCAGCGAGGCGAGATTCGTCGTGGCCTCGAGGTAGACACTTCCGCCGTGACCGCCGTCTCCTCCGTCAGGACCTCCTCGGGAGACGTGCGCCTCCCGGCGGAACGAGACCGCGCCGGCACCCCCGTTGCCGCCCTTCACGTGGACCTGAGACTCGTCGACGAAGGCCGATGCCATGCCCAGCCCCTCAGCTTCGCCCGGCGCGACCCACAGGCGCGCCCTCGAACTCGAGCAGGCGGGTCGAGGCCACCCAGAACCGCACGGCGGGTTCAGTTCGACGCCAGGTCAGCCGGGTAGAGCGCGAGCACCGCGAGCCATCCGCCCTGACGGCGGAGGACCCGGGACCACAGCCCTTCGGGATCGCCCGAAAGAACGTCCTTCGGGTAGCCCTCGAGCACATGCCAAGATCCCGACCCGATCTCATGGGCAAGCTGGCCGGGCCCCCAGCCCGCATAGCCGGTGAAAACGCGGACCTCGGCCAACGGCACCGGGACGTCGGCAGGGTCCTCATGCAGGTCGACCGTGCCGAGAGCGCCGAACAGCGGCGCGAACCCAGCAGCTTCGGCAGCCTCCGGGAGCTCGGTGCGCCCGATGCAGATCGCCGCGCTCGGCTGGACCGGGCCTCCGATGAAGAGCACCGAGGGCGCGGCCGCCAGAGCTCCCCACTCCGGGACGATCTCGTCGACGGGGATGGGGCTCGGACGGTTGAGCACCACGCCGAGCGTCCCGTCATCGTCGTCGTGGGCGAGAAGGAAGATGACACTGCGGAAGAAGTTCGGGTCGGCAAGGGTCGGCGACGCGACGAGCAACGACCCCTTGCCGGGAGTGCCGACCATCTGCGGCCGGGCGTCAGTCCTCGACCGGTACGACGTCCACGAGACGACGCCCGTGGCGCGAGCCGAACTTCACCTTGCCGTCGGCCTTGGCGAACAACGTGTCATCGCGACCGCGGCCGACATTGTGGCCAGGGTGAAAATGCGTGCCACGCTGACGCACGACAATGGTGCCGGCGCTGATCGCCGTGCCGTCGAAGACCTTCACGCCGAGGCGTTGGGCGTTCGAGTCGCGGCCGTTGCGGGTGGAACCCCCGCCTTTGGTCTTTGACATGAAGCTGCTCCTTCAGTCCTCGGCCGCCGTGGCGGAGTCTTCCTCCGGGCCTGGCGGCGCCTGCGGCACCTTGTCGTCGGTCGCGCCGCCGGGGAAGTCGATTGCCGTGATCTCGACAGTGGTGTACCGCTGGCGATGCCCGTAGCGGCGCCGCCCTCGCGCCTTGGCCTTGTAGGTGAACCCGACGATCTTCGGCCCCTTCGCAAGACCGATCACGCGACCGGTGACGCTCGAGGCTTCGAGCGGGTCGCGCTCGGTCACGATCCGGTCGCCGTCGACCACGAGCTTGGGCACGAAGCTCACCTCGTCACCCGGGCCGGCGCTCAGCAACTCGACCTCGAGCCGTTCGCCCACCTGGACACGCGCCTGCTTGCCGCCTGCGTCAATCACTGCGTACATATGCCGGCAACGATAGCGCAGGGGTCACGAGTGCTGGTCCGGGAAGACGATCCCCCGTCCGCTGCAGGTGGGACACGTCTCCGACAGAGCCTCGACAAGGCCTTCACCGACGCGCTTTCGCGTCATCTCGACAAGGCCGAGGTCGGAGATCTCATAGACCTGCGTGGGTGTCTTGTCGCGCGCCAGGGCCGCCTTGAACGCCGCCAGGACCGAGGTACGGTTCGCCTTGAGCTCCATGTCGACGAAGTCGATCACGATTATTCCGCCGATGTCGCGCAGGCGCAGCTGGCGGGCGATCTCCTCGGCGGCCTCCAGGTTGTTCTCGAAGACGGTCTCCTCCAGGCTCGAGGAGCCGACGTTCTTGCCGGTGTTGACGTCGATGACGGTGAGCGCTTCGGTCCGTTCGATGATGAGCGATCCTCCCGAAGGGAGCCATACCTTGCGGTCGAGCGCCTTGTGGAGCTGCTCGTGCACATGGTGCCGCTCGAAGAGCGGGAGCGCTTCAGTGGAGAGGTCGTACAGCTCGACGCGCTCGGCAAGCTCGGGGTTGAACTGGGAGACGTAGTCGCGCACGATCACGAACAGTTCGGGGTCGTCTATGAGCACGGACCGGTGCTCATCGGTGAGCTCTTCGCGGATGATCCGCACGGCCATGTGCGGCTCGGAGTACAACAGCGCCGGCGCAGGCAACTTGCGGGTCCGTTCGTCGATCTCCCGCCAGCGGCCGACGAGCTGTTCGACGTCGCGGCGGAGGTCCTCGGCACTGGCTCCGGCCGCCGCCGTTCGCACGATCAGGCCATGGCCCTCCGGGCGGACCTCGTCGAGGATCCGTCGCAGCCTGCGGCGCTCACTGTCGTCGAGACGCCGTGAGATCCCATAGGTCGTGGACTCGGGCACCAACACGACGAAACGGCCCGGGATCGACACCTCCTGGGTCAGTCGGGCACCCTTCATCCCGATCGGGTTCTTCGTGACTTGGCAGACGATGGTCTGGCCCGGCCGGAGCAGGTGCTCGATCCGGTCAGCGCCGGCCTGCCGCTCGACGTCGTCGCGTTCGTAGGCGACGTCACCCCAGTAGAGGACCGCGTTCTTCGGAGTCCCGATGTCGACGAAGGCCGCTTCCATACCCGGTAGCACGTTCTTCACTCGCCCGCGGTAGATGTTGCCGACGATCTGGTTCGCGTCGTCCTGGGGACGGGCCACGAAGTGCTCGATGAGCGCCCGACCTTCGAGAACCGCGATGTGGGTCGCTCCAAGCTCCACGTGCACGCACATGAGGTAGCGACCGACCAGCCGGCCACGCCGGTCGCGACCCGGCCGTTGGACCTGAGCGCCATCCGGGGCTGCCGGGCCCTGGGAAGACGCAGGCTGGGTGGATGTGCCGACGCCCGCTACCGCGGAGACACGCCGTGGCGGCGCGGCCAGCTCACCAAGCTTCTCGCCCCCCCTGGCTCGGTGTGCTCGAGCCGTGGCCGCGCGAACAGGCCCCGCGCCCGTGTCCGCCGCGGAGTCGTCGAGGCCCGCCGTATTCGCTTCAGCGTCAGCGGCGTTCGAACCGATGCCGCTCGCCGAAGCGCGTGAGCGGCCCCGGCGACCGCGCCGGCGTCGTGAGGAACCACCGCCCGATGTGCCCGTGCCGGCCGCGAGGCCCACGGTGCCGCCCTCCCTGGTGCGCTGGGGCTCGGGCTGTTGGCTCGAGGCGGGAGGCTGCCCTCTTCGCCCGCTACCCGACCGTGGCTGAGCAGCCTCGGGCACCTTGGGCACAGGCGGTGCCGGTCGGCTGTCGCCGATCTTCGGCCTTGGCGGCACCACCGTCGCGCTTGCGGCGCCGGCAAACGGGGAGGCCAACTCGGATTTGCGCGCACTGCTCGGCGCCTCGGGCGCGTCGGTCGCGCGTTCGGGCGCGTCCGGTACAGACGCCGGGTGGCCGGCCGTCGGATCCAACATCGGGGAGATCCCTTCTAAAGGTCGCGCCAGCGGTCGGCGCGGGTGGCATCCCTCGAGCAGCGCCGCTGGGAGTTGCCTCTCCGGTGCGCTCGGACAGGTCGCCGAGATTGAAAGCGAGAACACGTTCTTTGTCGTCTCGTCCGCGGGGCCCCGCGAAGGATGGGGAGACGGCACGTTCGGTGGCAGCGAGAAGGACGTTGCAAGTTACGACCGCAACAGCGACCGAAACCGCCGTGGCGGCCGAATTTGGCTGTGTGAAGGCCCTTGACGTTGTCATCCTGAGCAGCAGTTTAGTCCTTCACCGGGTCCGCCCGGGGCCAGCGACGCGGCCGCTCGGCCCCGGCCGGGGAGCAGCCCGGGCCCGGCAGGGGCGCCCGAGGTGCCCCTGCGGCCAGGATCAGGGGGCGTTCGCCGGGGGACGGAGGTCCGGGGCGCCGATCGGGTGGGCAGTCAGGTAAGTGAAGATCTGCCGGGCGACCGGCGCGGCTGCTGCCGCTCCGTAGCCGGCCTGGTCGATCACGACGGCGACGACGTAGCGCGGAGTGCCCGTCGTCGGCCCGAAGGCGACGAACCAGGCCGTGGGCTGCACGCCGTTGACCGCGCTCTCCGTGGCCGTACCGGTCTTGCCTGCGAGCGGGATGCCGCTGTAGCCCTGGAAGGTGGCGTAAGCGGTACCGTTCGGGTCGTAGATGGCGCCCTCGAGGCCGGTCAGGATCTGTGCGTAGGTATCCGCGGGCAGCGAGACGTGAGCCACGACACGCGGCTTGAACCGCTTTACGACCTTGCCGGTCGGCGAGACGATCGAGTTCACCACCTGCGGGGCGTAGCGAGTGCCGCCTGTCGCGAAGGTGCCGTACGCCACCGCCTCCTGCAGCGGGGTGACGAGTGTCTCACCTTGTCCGAAGGCCATCTCGATGTTGTCACCGACGCCGTAGTAGGAGCTGGGGAAGTCCTGCGGGGCCAAGGAGTGCTGAACATCGCGCAAGTGCGGGCTGTCGACCTGGCCGACGTACTCGCCGGGGAGGTCGACTCCGGTGAGCTGCCCGAAGCCGTACCTCTCTGCGACGTCCTGGATGGGCGTCTGGCCGTAGGTCGCCGAGTCGTACCAGTAGTCGGCACCGAGGGTGTAGAAGAACACGTCGTCGGAGGCCGTGAGCGCCGTGGTGATTGGGATGTAGCCTTGGCCTGCCTCATGCTGGCCGTTGTTCGTGTTGTCGTAGTAGGTGCACTCTCCGCTGCAAGGTGGGCCGATCTGGTAGTAGCCGGGGTCGTTGATGTAGCCCCCGAGGCTGGCCAGCAATCCGTCGTTCAGCGCCGCGGTCGCGGTCGCGAGCTTGAACGTCGAACCGGGAGCCCAGCTCCCCTGGATCGCGCGGTTGATCAGGGGGTCGTGGTCCGCCTTGCTCGTCAGGAGCTCGTAGTGTTGGTCGGAGATGCCTCCCACCCACCAGGACGGGTTGTAGGTGGGCACCGAGGCCATGGCGAGAACGGCCCCGGTTTCTGGATCAAGAACCACGGCCGCGCCGGAGTCAGCCGGCAAGCCAGTTGACTGAAGGTATGCGATCCGGCTGGTCAGAGCCTGCTCGACAATTTGTTGCAGACTTAGGTCGATGTTGAGTACGACGTCGTCGCCGCTTACCGGCGCCGTGGTCTTCACAGTCTCGACGGGGTTGCCGAGGGCGTCGACCTTGATGACCTGCGAGCCAGGCTGACCCCGCAGCCACAGCTCGTCGGTTGCCTCTACGCCGGATTGACCGATCACGTCGTTAGCGGTGTAGCCGTACTTGGCCAACGCATGCAGCTCGGCCTCGTCGATGTCGCCCGTGTAGCCGAGCACTTGGGCGGCGGTGTCCCCGTCCGGATAGGTCCGCTCAGCGGTGAAGGCGACGGCGACCCCCGGGAACATGTTCTCGTGCTCTGACAGATAGACGATGGTCGACTGCGGGACCCCGATCGCTATCGGCACGGGCTGGTAGACGCTCGCCTGGGGGTTCTCGAGCGCCGTGACCACCTGGGCGACGCTCTCGCCGAGCAGAGCCGCCAAACGCCCGATGACCGCTTGAGTCGCCGTTGCGCGGCTGAGCGTGACCACCGGGAGCACCTGGTCGCCCACGAGGACCTGTCCTCCGCGGGCGATGATCAGGCCGCGCGCAGGCGGGACCGGCACCGTCTTCTGCTGGTAGACGAGAGCGGCGTTGCGGTACTGGGTGCTGTGCATGACCTGGAGCGACCAGAGGCGGACCACCACGGCGGAGAAGGCCACGAGCACGACCAGGCCCATGATCGTGAGCCGAAGGCCGTAGCGAGCGCTCTCCTGCCTGCGTAGCTGCTCGCGCTCCTCCTCCTCGATGCGCTTGAGCGGGCTCGAGCCCACGACCCTGGTCCTGTGCCGGTCACCCTCGTCATCCGCGGGGAAGTACGGCGCCTGCACGGGCTTGGGCGAACGGGCCCGAGTGGGACTTCGTGGATCCCGGGACAGGCGGGGGTCGCGGGGGTCCCGGTACCGCTCCGGCGGCTCCGATCCGCCTCTGCCTGCCGCGCTCACCTCGCGCTCCCGCTCGCGAAGATGCCCGCATCATGATGAGCGCCCGGCGCGACGGCAACGGCCCACTCCAGCAGCCGGCATGCGAGGTTGGCGAGAAGCACGCAGCCCGCCGCGACCACCGCCACGATGATCACGAGCTGGTGCCGAGGCACGCTCGGCTGACCGATCAGGGTCCCGAGCCCGGCGAAGAGCAGTGTTCCCCCCACTCCGCCGAGGAGCGCCGCGGCGACCTGGAAGCCAAGTGTCGGCCGCCTGTTCATGGCCCCGGTTGCCACACCGACGGCGAAGGCCACCAGCACGTAGCAAAGCGAGGACAGGCCGTAGGGCGTCTGCACCAAGACATCGGCGACGAGCCCGAGCGCGAAGGCCATCTCGGCGCCGCGTTGGGGGCCGGCCACAAGCCCGGCCGAGATCGCCAGGAGCAGGAACACGTCCGCATGCGCGCCGCCGACCACGATCTGGTTCAGAATGCCGACCTGGACGAACACGGCCACCAGAGCAATGAGCCCGAACCGGCCCCAGGTCCGCAGCGTCATCGCTTCGCCTGCATCCCGGCCTTCGGTGCTCGGCCGGCCAACTCCGCCTGCCGCGCCCTCACGCCGGTGGGAGCCACTGGAGCACAGCGACGTACTGGAGAATAGAGAGGTTGACGAGCGGAGTCACGAGAACCTGGGACGTGAGCGAGCCGCCTGTATGCCGCACTGATGCCACGGTACCCACCGGGATGCCCGAGGGGTACGCAGCAACGTCGAGCCCGCTTGTGACCACCGGTGCGCCGGGATAGGTGACGCTCGTCTCGGGGACGTACTGCAGCTGCAGCGGATCGCCTTCGCCCTGACCCTGGGCCACGGCCACGATCCCGTTCCCGAAACGGACCCCGACCAGAGACCTCGGATCGGTCAGCAACTGGACAACGGCCGTGTGCTGTCCGGCCGAGACGACCGAGCCGACCAGCCCGGCTCCGGACACGACGGGCATCCCGACGCCGACGCCGTTCGAGGTGCCGCGGTCGATCTCGACTGTGAGGTCGAAGTTGGACGACGGGGAGGAGATCATCTGTCCCAGCACTTCGGGGATTCCATCTGCGAAGGGAAGGTTCTGCTCCGATAGCAGCTGGTCAAGTTGCTCCTGAGCCTGCTGAGCCTCGATGAGCTGGCGACGGAGCTGGCCAACCTCGACCTGGAGCCGTTGGTTCTCGCCGAGTGCGCCGCCGTAGCCCGCCATGCCGGCGAAGAGGTTGCCGATCGGGTGCAGGACGGCGGCAACGCCACGCTGGACAGGTGCCAGAGCGTCCCCCGCGCCGTTTCGGACCGAGCTGATCACGTGGCGCGCCCCGCCCCGGTAGGTGATCGTGACGAGCGTGATCGAGACGAGAACCAAGATGACCAGCGTGAGGCGCTGGCTCGTGTTGCGGCGAGAGGCGGCCACCGCGACCCCCGAAGGTCAGCGGTTGGTCGAGGAGTTGAGGACCTGCTTGAGCGCCTCGAACTCCTCGAGACACATGCCACTGCCGAGCGCGACACAGTTGAGGGGGTCAGGAGCGACGACGATCGGCATGTGCGTCTCCGCCTGCAGCCTGTTCTCGAGCCCGTGCAGGAGCGCGCCGCCACCGGTGAGCACGATGCCTTGCTCCATGATGTCCGCCGCCAGCTCGGGCGGCGTGCGGTCGAGCGTGACCTTGACGGCATCGACGATGGCCGACACCGGCTCCTCGATGGCCTTGCGGATCTCCTCGGTTGTTGTGACGACGGTCTTCGGAAGGCCAGTCACGAGGTCACGACCGCGGATCTCGGCGTGAAGCTCTTCCTCGAGCTCGTAGGCCGACCCGAGAGCGATCTTGATCTCTTCGGCCGTCCGCTCACCCAGGGCGAGGCTGTACTCCTTCTTGACGAACGAGATGATCGCCTCGTCGAGCTCGTCGCCACCGATCCGGATCGACTGGCTGACGACGATGCCCCCGAGGGATATCACCGCGACCTCTGTCGTGCCACCGCCGATGTCGATCACCATGTTGCCGGTCGGCTCGTGGATGGGCAGGCCTGCGCCGATTGCGGCCGCCATCGGCTCCTCGATGATGTAGGCCTTGCGAGCACCCGCATACTCGGCGGCTTCCTGCACGGCGCGCTTCTCGACCCCGGTGATACCCGAAGGTACGCAGATCACCATGCGCGGCTTGGAGAAACGATGCGGGTGCACCCGGCGGATGAAGTAGCGCAGCATCATCTCGCAGATCTCGAAGTCGGCGATCACACCGTCCTTCAGGGGTCGGATCGCCTGGATGTTGCTCGGGGTCCTTCCGATCATCCGCTTGGCCTCGACGCCGACGGCGAGCGGATGGCCGTCCTTGACGTTGATTGCCACGACCGACGGCTCGTTGAGCACGATCCCACGGCCGCGGACGTACACAAGCGTGTTCGCTGTGCCGAGGTCGACGGCCATGTCACGACCGATGAAGGAGAACCTGCTCTCAGCCATACAAGTGCTCCAGGACTAGGGGACTCGTAGTGCCAGGCTACGGGATGCACGCCCAGGTCACAAGAGCGGCACGGCCGTGAAGCACGACAAACCTGCCACCGCAGGCCCAACCGATGCGCACCATCGAGGTGGGCGAGTCTCGACACGGCAAAGCCACGGCCTCGAGTGTGAGGGCAAAGGGACCTTTGACCCTAACGCGCTCGAACCGGGGTTGGTTGGATCATGTCGATGACCTTGGACCTCTCACGCTGGCAGTTTGGGATCACCACGATCTTCCATTTCATGTTCGTCCCGCTCACCATCGGCCTTGCCCTGCTGCTGGCGATCATGCAGACGGCCGCGTACAGGACCCGTGACGACATGGCGGCACACGAGAAGTGGAACCACATGACCCGCTTCTGGCGCCGGCTGTTCCTCATCAACTTCGCCATCGGCGTGGTCACAGGGATCGTCCAGGAGTTCCAGTTCGGCATGAACTGGTCGCTTTACTCACGCTATGTGGGCAGCGTGTTCGGCGCTCCACTGGCCATCGAGGGCCTGCTGGCCTTCTTCCTGGAATCAACCTTCCTCGGGATCTGGATCTTCGGCAAGGGCCGCGTCTCAGCACGAGTCCACCTCGCGTCGATCTGGCTCGTCAGCGTCGGGACGATGCTCTCGGCCCTGTTCATCCTGGCCGCCAACGCCTGGATGCAGCACCCCGTTGGCTACAAGGTGGTCGGCAACAGGGCGGTCATGACGAACTTCTGGGCCGTCATGACCAACAGCACCCTTGTCGGCTCTTTCCTTCACGTCCTGTTCTCCGCACTGGTGACCTCGGCTCTGCTCATCTTGGGCGTCAGCGCCTGGCACCTCCTGAAGGACCAGCGCGCCAGGGAGGAACCTCAGCCCGTGTTCGCTGCTTCGGCCAAGCTGGCCCTCGTCGTGGGCTCGGTCGCAATCGTGGCCACCATGTTCTTCGGCGACAACCAGGCGAGGGTGATGGAACGCCAGCAGCCGATGAAGATGGCCGCTGCCGAGGCGATCTACAACACCCAGGACGGCGCAAGCTTCTCGCTGCTCACCATCGGGGACCTCTCGGGCAACCCGATCTTCCAGATCCGACTCCCTCACCTGCTCTCGGTGCTGGCCGACAACAGTTGGAACGGCCCCGTCCAGGGCATCAACCAGATCCAGGCAAAGGAGGTGGCGAAGTCCGGCCCGGGGAGCTACGAGCCCATCTTGTGGGTCACCTACTGGACCTTCCGCATAATGGTGGGCTGCGGGATAGTCATGCTCGGACTGTTGGCCGCAGGCCTGTGGCTCATGCGCCGGCGGCGACTGGAACGATCGGCCTGGTTCCTGCGACTCTCGGTCCTGGCCATAGCGCTCCCCTTCGTCGCCAACACGACCGGCTGGATCTTCACCGAGATGGGCCGCCAGCCATGGGTCGTCTACGGATTGCTGAAGACGTCCCAAGCCGTCTCGCACATCGGCACGGGCTACGTGGTGACGACACTGGTCGGGTTCACCGCCATCTACAGCCTGCTGGCGGCGATCGACTTCGGGCTCATGACCCGCTACGCCCGCGGTGGCGACCGACTCGACGAGCCCGGCGACGACCACGAGCGCGAGCCCGGCACCGACCAGGCGCCGGCGCTCATCTACTGATTCCAAGGAGGATTGGTGGCCCTCACCCTCGCAAGCGCAGCCCCGGCCCACAGCGGCTTGGAAGTGTTCTGGTTCATCATCATCGCCATCTTGTGGGCCGGCTACTTCGTGCTCGAGGGATTCGACTTCGGGATCGGCATCCTCTTGGCAATCCTGGGCCGGGACGACCTCGACCGCCGGGTGCTGATCAACACGATCGGCCCGGTCTGGGACGGAAACGAGGTCTGGCTGCTCGTGGCGGGCGGCGCCACTTTCGCCGCCTTCCCTGACTGGTACGCCACACTGTTCAGCGGTTTCTACCTTCCGCTGTTCCTGATCCTGGCCGCGCTCATCTTCCGAGGGGTGGCTTTCGAGTTCCCGCGCCAAGCGCACGCTGCCCGCCTGGCGCCTGGCGTGGGACCACGCGATCTTCTGGGGGAGCCTCATCCCGGCCCTGCTGTGGGGAGTGGCCTTCGCCAACATCCTGCGCGGTGTGCCCATCAGCCGGCACTTCACCTATCTCGGATCGTTCTTCAACCTTCTCAACCCTTACGCACTGCTGGGCGGGGTCACGACACTGCTCCTGTTCGCCCTCCACGGAGCGGTCTTCGCCTGTCTCAAGACCACCGACGACATCCGGAGGCGGGCGTCCCGTGCGGCGAGAGTTCTCGCGCCGGCCACCACCGCCGCCGTCGTGGCCTTCCTGGCTTGGACGTACCTGAACGCGCACAATGCCCACGACACAGGTCTCGTCCCGCCACTGGTCCCGATCCTCGCCATCGCGTCGATCGCCGTGGTGGAATGGCTGTTGCGTGAGCGGCTCGACGGCTGGGCTTTCGTCGCCACCGCCGTCGGGCTGATCTGCCTCGTGGCCACGATCTTCCTGAACCTGTACCCGAGGGTCATGGTCTCCAGCATCTCGCCTGCCTACGACCTCACCATCGCCAACGCCGCCTCCGCGCCCTACACGCTGAAAGTCATGACCGTCGTGGCGCTCATCTTCACCCCGCTCGTGCTCGTGTACCAAGGGTGGTCCTACTGGGTCTTCCGCGCCCGGGTAGCCCGGCCAGCACAACCCGGTCCCGCCAACGGACTCGGACCCGAGGCGCCCACGCTCGCTGCCAGCGCTGCTACGAGCGATCCGGCGCCGGCGCCCCCCGGTCAGGGCGGCACCAGCTGACTCCGTCCGAGGACCGACCACGGGGCCCCATCGGTCCCCGACTGGCCCGGCGGGTGACCGTGACTCGCCTCTACCTTGCGGCGGCCGTGGCGGTCGGTGTCGCATCGGCCCTGTGCCTTGTGGTCCAGGCCGTCCTGCTCGGTGCCATCGTCCAACGGGGTTTCCTCGGCCATTGGGCACTCGCCCGGCTCCTGCCGTTCCTCGCCGGACTGGCCGGCGGGTTCCTCGCACGGGCGGCCTTGTCGTGGCTGAGCGAGCTGGCGGCGCACCGCACCTCAGCCAGCGTCACCTCCGCACTGCGCCGGCGACTGCTGGCCCGCGCTCTGGGGCTCGGACCTTCCTGGTTGTCCGGGGAACGCACGGGTGAGCTCACCTCGGTGGCAACACAGGGCATCGAAGCGCTCGAGGTCTACTTCGCCCGTTACCTGCCGACCGCAGTGGTCGCCGGCATCGCCCCCGTCGTCCTGCTGTCGTGGGTGCTGTGGGCCGATTGGCGCTCGTTTCTCATCCTTGGCGTCACGGTCTCGGTCATCCCGTTGTTCATGTACCTGCTCGGCCTGGAGGCCAAGCGCCACGCCGAGCGCCAGTGGGACCGGCTCTCCGGCCTGGCGGCAGCCTTCTACGACCTGCTGCAAGGCCTCCCTACGCTGCGGGCCTT
Source organism: uncultured Acidimicrobiaceae bacterium (assembly GCA_963841155.1). Classification (GTDB taxonomy): domain Bacteria; phylum Actinomycetota; class Acidimicrobiia; order Acidimicrobiales; family Bog-793; genus Fen-455. The sequence goes on from CAWJBM010000005.1 coordinate 596,426, forward strand.
CGGCCGTGCGCGCGCTGGCCGACGGACGCTCGAGAAGGCCACCGAGGACCTCCGGCTGACCACGATGAGCACGCTGCGGGTGGCTTTCCTCTCCGCCCTGGCTCTCGAGGTGCTCGCCGCGGTGGGCACGGCGCTCGTGGCACTGTTCCTTGGGCTGCGACTGCTCGACGGCACCTTGCACCTCGGAATCGCCCTGGCCGTGCTAGTGCTGGCACCCGAGGTGTACATGCCGCTGCGGCGGGCCGCCTCCGAGTTCCATGCCAGCGCCGAGGGGCAGGCGGCAGCCGACCGCATCCTCGAGGTCCTCGACGAGCGCGAGCCGGCGAGGGCGGCTTCCGGCGCTCCCGACGGAACTGGCGGGCGGGCCCTGACCGAAGTGGCCCGAAGCACGATCCGGCTGTCCGAGCTCGAGGTGTGCTACCCCGGCCGAGCCGTCCCGGTCCTTGACGGTGTGGAGCTCGACCTCGCTTTCGGGGAGCACGTGGCGGTGACCGGAGAGTCCGGGTCGGGCAAGTCCACGCTGCTGGCGGTCCTGCTCGGCTTCGTCGAGCCGGCCGGCGGCAGGGTCACGGTGGGAGGCGTCGACCTGCGGGACCTCCCGCTTCGCGACTGGCGGCGTCAGGTCGCGTGGGTGCCCCAACGCCCCTACCTCGTCCGCGGGACGATCGCCGACAACCTCCGCCTCGGGGACGAGGATGCCAGTGCCGAAGCGCTCAGGTGGGCCATCGAGCAGTCAGGCCTGTCCGGGCTCGTCGAGCGGCTCCCACTCGGGCTGGAGACCGAACTCAGCGAGGGAGGCATGACGCTGAGCGCCGGCGAGCGCCAACGAATCGCCATCGGACGCGCAGTGTTGCGAGACGTTCCCCTGGTGCTCCTGGACGAACCGGCCGCTCATCTCGATGCCGACCGCGAAGCGTCGCTGCGGGACACCCTCGGGCCGTGGCTCGATAGCCGGACCGTTCTCGTTGCGGCTCACAGGCGCGCCCTGGTCGGACGCGTGGACCGGACAGTTGCCCTCATCGGCGGCCGGCTCGTCCCGGCCGACGGGGCCGGGGCGAGTCACCTCGAGCCGACCGGGGCGAGACCGTGAGCGCGCCGGCTGGCCACCAGCGCTCGAGGGCGGCCACCCTGCGAGCCCTGCTCGGCATCGCCGCACCGCCCCGGGGACGCTTCCTCCTCTCGATCGCACTCGGGGTCGCCGCTGCCATGAGCACGGTCGCGCTCATGGCGTGCTCGGGCGCGCTCATCGACCGAGCAGCGCTACGGCCGCCCCTCTACACCTTGGCGGTGCTCATGGCCGGGGTGCAGATACTCGCGCTCAGCCGAGGGCCCCTCCGCTACGGCGAGCGACTCGTCTCCCACGACTCGGCCCTCCGGGCAGTCGGCCGCCTGCGACTGTGGCTCTACGACCAGGTCGAACCGCGGTCCCCCGCCGCGCTGTGCCAGTGGCGCAGCGGCGACCTGCTCGCCCGGGCCACCGCCGATGTCGACTGCCTGCAGGACCTCGCACTGCGTGGCGTCTCACCGGTGCTGGTGGGCGCCATCACCTCCCTGTTCGCGGTGGGCGTGGTGACGGTCGTCCTGCCGGCGGCCGGTCTCGTGCTCGCCGGCTTTCTGGCGAGCGCCCTCGGCCTCACCTCGGCCCTGGCGTGGGCACGCCAGCGCCGGCTCGGGACAAGGGAGGCGACGCTGCGGGGCGAGCTGGCAGCCGACGTGGTCGAGCTCCTCCAGGGGGCCCCGGACCTGGTGGCGTTCGGACGTGACGAGGAGTACCTCGAGCGGGCGCTCGACGACGACGAGGCCCTCGTTCGTCTCGCACGGCGCCGCTCGTGGACAGCCGGCGCGGTGTCGGCCCTCAGCATCTGCTTCACCGGAGCAGCCGTAGTCGGGCTGTTGGCGGTCTCGGTGCCGGCAGTCGGCGCCCATCGGCTCCCCGGTTACATGCTGGCCGTCCTCCCGCTGGTCACCCTCGGCACCTTCGAGGTCGTGACGCCGGTCGCCGACGCGGTGTCGAGGCTCTCGCACCACCTGGCTGCAGCGGGCCGCGTGCTGGCGATCGCCGATCTCCCGACGCCGGTCACAGACCCGCTCGACCCCGTGGCCGAGCCGACCGCCGCCGACCTCGGGCTCGACAACGCCAAGCTTCGCTACGGGGCGGAGCGTCCATGGGCGCTGGACGGCCTCACGATGGCGGTTCCGGCGGGGAGCCGGGTGGCCCTCGTGGGGCCGAGCGGCGCCGGTAAGAGCAGCGTCGTGAACACGCTGCTTCGCTTCTGGGCGCTGGAGGGTGGCCAGGCCATGCTCGGAGGCATACCGGTGGACCGTCTCTGCCAAGAGACTCCCCGCCACATGATCGCCTGGGTCGCCCAGGACACCCATCTGTTCAACACGACGATACGGGGAAACATCGCCCTCGCCCGACCCGAGTCGAGCCAGGCCGAGATCACAGCAGTGGCCCGGGCGGCACAGCTCGGGGATTGGATCGACTCGCTGCCCGACGGCCTCGACACCAAGGTCGGCGAGCAAGGCGCGCAACTCTCGGGCGGCCAGCGTCAACGTCTCGCGCTGGCCCGGGCACTGTTGGCCCGGACGCCGATCCTCGTCCTGGACGAGCCCACCTCGGGGCTGGACGAGGTGACGGCCGAAAGGCTCCTCGGCGACGTCATATCCACCACGGCCGGCAAGAGCCTCCTCTACGTCACCCACCGGCTCGACGAGCTGACGGCCTTCGACGAGGTCGACGTCATCGAAGACGGCCGGGTGGTCGGCCGGTCCACGCCAGGGGACCGTCAGGCCCGCGTGGGCGGATCGACTGCCGGGCCCGCGTAGCTACTCAGCCGAGTCCTGGAAAGAAGAGCTCGATCTCCCGGACGGCCGACTCCGGGCCGTCAGAGCCGTGAATGAGGTTCTCGGTCAGCTCGACTGCAAGGTCCCCCCGAATCGTGCCGGGAGGCGCGTCGGCAGGATCGGTGGGCCCCATGAGAGTGCGCACGATCCGCCATGTCCCAGGAGGACCGGCCACGACCATGACCATCGCAGGGCCCCGACCGATGAACTCGACCAAGGTGTCGTAGAAGGGCTTGCCGAGATGCTCTGCGTAGTGCCGGCCGGCAGTGCCGGCGTCGATCGTACGCAGGTCGGCCGCCACGATACGAAGGCCCTTTCGTTCGAGGCGGCTGACGATCTCACCAATGAGGCCGCGTTCCACGGCGTCGGGCTTGCAGATGACCAGGGTGCGCTCCACGGGCGGCGACCCTAATGCTCCCCGCCCGACAGGGCAATGCGGAACTCGCGCAGCAGCCCCGCCTCGTCAGCACAGCACCGCGCGTGCCGCCCCGACGACGTAGAGCGAGCCCGTCACCAACACGATGTCGTCCCGGTCCGCGAGCTCGAGGGCTCGACCCACTGCCTCGTCGGTCGTCCCGGACTCTTCGGCCGATAGCCCGAGAGCCTGCGCTGCGTCAACGACGCTGTCGGGCTCCTGAGCTCGCGGAGATGGAGGGCGACAGGCCACGACCGTGGCGATGCGCTCAGGTCCGATTGAGGACAACAGCTCTCCGGGATCGCGGCCGCGAAGGCAACCCATCACCACGATCACCCGCCGCGCGGCACCGAAGTCCTCCTTCAGCGCCCGGCCGGCGGCGACCGCTCCGGCCGGGTTGTGGGCCCCGTCAAGCACGACGAGCGGGTGGCGGCGCACGACCTCGAGACGGCCAGGAACCCTGACCGCACCAAGCGCGTCGCAGACGATGTCCTCTTCGATGGTCGTTCCGAGCAAGGCCTGCGCGGCAGCCACGGCACACGCGGCATTGTCAGCTTGATGTGCGCCGTGAAGGGGCAGGTGCACATCACAGAATCGCCCGAGCGGCGTCCACAGGTCGATCAGGCGCCCCCCGACCGCGAGCCGATTGGAGGAACAACCGAACTCGGCGCCCCGCCGCCAGATAGCGCGCGCCCCGACCAGTTCGGCTTCGGCCTCGAAGATCGAGGACACGACCGGGTCCTGCGTGCCCAGAACCAGGAGCGAGCCGCTCTTCACGATTCCGGCCTTCTCGCCCGCGATCGACTCCCGCGTCGTGCCGAGGATCTGGGTGTGATCGAGCTCGACGTTGGTCACCACCGCGACATCGCCGTGGCCGACGTTCGTCGCGTCGTAACGGCCGCCGAGGCCGACCTCGACGACGGCGGCCTCTGCGGCCATGTCGGCGAACCAGGCGTAGGCCGCTGCCGTCACGAGCTCGAACCAGGTCGCTCGGATGCCCAGGAAGCGTTCGATCTCCGCCACGGTCCCGAGAACTGTCACGAAGGACTCGTCAGTGATCTCGGCACCGGCGAACTCGAGCCTCTCGTTGATCCGCTCGAGGTGGGGACTCGAGTACGTGCCGACCGAAAGCCCACAAGCCTGGAGAATCGAGGCGGTCATCCGAGAGGTCGAGCCCTTGCCGTTGGTCCCGGTGACATGAACGATGGGGTACGTCGCCTGTGGATCGCCGAGTGCGCCCACAAGCGCGCTGACACGTTCCAGGCTGGGTAGGCCCAGACGGCCGGCCCGGCCGGATTCGATCGCCTCGAGGTTGACGTGCCGGTCGAGCCATGCCAGCGTCTCGCCGAAAGAGGGACTCCCCACACCCGGCACGGGAAGCAAGGGGGGTTCGGCTGCAGAGCCGAACGGCTGGTCAGATTGGGACACGCCTCGACACGGTTGGGGAACGCTGGCCGGTTCAGGAAGCCGCGCGGCGTGTGCGCTCGGACTTCTCCTGGCCAGTGCTTCGAGGGACCAGGCTTGGCGCAACCCGCTGGAGCACGACGGACTTGTCGACCACGCAGCGCCCGATGTCCTCGCGGCTCGGCAGGTCGTACATGACCTCGAGAAGGACCTCCTCGAGGATGGCACGCAGGCCTCGGGCGCCCGTGCCACGCAACATCGCCTGCTGGGCGACGGCTTCCAGGGCGTCCTCGGTCAACTCGAGCTCGACGTTGTCGAGCTCGAACACGCGGCGGAATTGCTTGACGAGGGCGTTCTTGGGCTCGATGAGGATGCGGACGAGCGCCTCCTCATCGAGACTGCGAACAGTCCCGATGACCGGGAGGCGACCGACGAACTCCGGGATCAGGCCGAACTTCAGCAAGTCCTCGGGGAGGACCTGCATGAGGACCTCGCTCTCCTCCCGGTGCTTGCTGTGGCGCACGTCCGCGCGAAAGCCGATGCCGGCACGGCCGATGCGGTTCTCGATGATCTTGTCCAAGCCGGCAAACGCGCCGCCGCAGACGAACAGGACGTTCGTCGTGTCGATCTGGATGAACTCCTGGTGGGGATGCTTGCGGCCACCTTGGGGCGGGACCGAGGCCGTTGTGCCCTCGAGGATCTTGAGCAGTGCCTGTTGGACGCCTTCACCCGAGACGTCTCTCGTGATCGAAGGGTTCTCGCTCTTGCGGGCGATCTTGTCGATCTCGTCGATGTAGATGATCCCGGTCTCGGCCTTCTTGACGTCGTAGTCCGCTGCCTGGATCAGCTTGAGGAGGATGTTCTCGACATCCTCGCCGACGTAGCCCGCTTCGGTGAGGGCCGTTGCATCGGCGATCGCGAACGGAACGTTCAACATGCGGGCGAGCGTCTGAGCAAGGAGGGTCTTGCCACAACCGGTCGGGCCGAGAAGCAGGATGTTGGACTTCGCGATCTCCACGTCGCCGTCGCGGTACACGCCGGCCTGCACGCGCTTGTAGTGGTTGTAGACCGCTACCGAAAGGATCTTCTTGGCCTGCTCTTGACCGACGACGTAGTCGTTCAGGAAGTCGAAGATCTCCCTGGGCTTGGGCAAGTCCTCGAAACGAACCTCCGTCGGCTCCGACAGCTCTTCCTCGATGATGTCGTTGCACAGCTCGATGCACTCGTCACAGATGTAGACACCCGGCCCGGCGATCAGCTTCTTGACCTGCTTCTGCGACTTGCCGCAGAAGCTGCACTTGACTAGCTCTCCACCTTCCCCGAACTTGGCCACATCGTCTCCCGTAGCTCAGGCTGCGCCGACGGCCGCCGTGATACCGGCGGCCTCCCTGCTGGTGATGACCTCGTCGATGATGCCGTATTCCTTGGCTTCCTCGGCGTCCATGATGAAATCCCTGTCCGTGTCCTTTTGGATCTTCTCAGCGGACTGACCGGTGTCGTTGGCGAGCATCTGGTTCAAGAGATCCCGCATCCTGAGGATCTCCTTGGCCTGCAGCTCGATGTCGCTCGCCTGCCCACCGCCGCCGCCGTAGGGTTGATGGAGCAGGACCCGGGCATGTGGCAGGGCGAACCGCTTGCCCTTGGTACCCGCGGCCAGGAGCACGGCCGCTGCAGACGCGGCCTGTCCGAAACAGAAGGTCGACTTGTCGGGCCGCACGTACTTAAGTGTGTCGTAGATCGCGAACAATGCGGTGATGTCGCCGCCGGGTGAGTTGATGTAGATGTTGATGTCCTTCTCGGGATCCTCCGACTCGAGAAACAGCATCTGGGCGCACACCAGGTTCGCGATCGTGTCATCGATCGGCGTGCCGATGAAGATGATCCGTTCGCGAAGCAGCCGGGAGAACAGGTCATAGGCGCGCTCGCCTCTCGGCGACTGCTCGACCACGGTCGGGACGAGGTAGTCATGCGCGGCCAAGGCTCAGCCCTCCTTGTCCACTGACGAGTCCACCGCTTTCTCGTCCGCAGCTTCGGCGTCCGCGGCCTGCCCTTGGACAGCGTCGTCGTCCCCGCCTGTCAAACCGGCGTCCGCGGCAACCGCAGTCTCTTCCTCGGAGCCCACAGCTTCGAGGAACAACGTCCGATCCATCGGGGCCCCTTGCTCATCGACGAGGTCGACAGAGTCGGTCAGCCATTCGACCGCCTTCTCGTTCCTCACATCCGAGCGTAGCTGCTCAAGACCACCGGTCCTGGCGAGGCGGGTCGCGAGGCTGCGGGCGTCCTGGTTGGCCTGGGACGCCAGACGCTCGATCCGAGCTGCAAGATCCTGGTCGTCGACCACAATTCCCTCGGCATCCGCGAGTGCCCGCAACGCAAGATCGACTCGGACCTGAGAGACGGCTTGGCGCTCGAACTCGGCGGTGAGCTCTTCGGGGGCCTGACCCATGGTCTCGAGGTACTGATCGATGGTCACGCCGCGCTCCGCGAGTCGATGGGCCAGGGTGTGGCGGGTTCGTTGTGCCTCCGCGGCAACCAGGGTCGCCGGCATCTCGTCGGAGACGAGCTCAGCCAGCGCTTCGATCGCACGCTCGCGGACGATGAGGCGAGCCTCGAGCTTCTTCAAGCTGGTCAGGCGGCTCGCCAGGTCCCCGCGCAGCTCCTCGAGGGTGTCGAACTCCGAAGCGTCCGAGGCCCACTCGTCGTTCGCCTCGGGCAACACCTTCTCGCGCACCTGCTTCACGAGCACGCGCAACTTGCCCGCGCCTCCCTGCAACCCGGGAGCGTCGACCTCGACAATGTCGCCGGCCTTCTTGCCGCGCAGGGCCTCGTCGGCACCTTCCACGATGCCGCCGGTGCCGACCTCGTACACGAAGTCGTCGGCACTCAGCCCGTCGGCAACATTTCCGTCACGGACACCTTGCACATCGACGGTAACCAGATCGCCATCGCGGGCTGGTCTTTCGACCTCGCTGAGCTCGGCGAACTGCTCCCGGAGCCGGTCGATGCGAGAATCGATCTCGAGCTCAGTCGGCTCAAGGGACGGGACCGTGACGACCAGGCCCTGATAGCCGGCGATCGAGACCTTCGGGCGCACTTCCACGACGGCGTCGAAGGCCAGGGCGCCGGTGTCCTCGCCGGAGGTGATGTCGATCTCCGGGGCCGCGATCGTGTCAAGATCCGCCTCCTCGACGGCTTGGGCGTAGTAGTCCGGGAGCGCGTGGCGGATCACCTCGGCCCTGATGGCTTCGGCACCGAGCCGAACCTCGAGGAGGCGACGAGGGACCTTTCCCGGGCGGAAACCAGGGACGCTGACCTCCTTCTGTAGCCGGCGAAAGGTCTCGTCAACTGCGCCTCGAAGCTCCTCCTCGTCGACCTCGACGGTGAGCTTGACTCGGTTGCCCTCTAGGGCCTCAGAAGTAGAACGCATAGGTCCCGCGTACTCTACCGGGCGCACGCAGTGGCGCCCGCCACCTACCCCGAGGAGCGCTTGCGGCCTTTGTAGCCCCGGCAGCTCAGTGCCCCTACGATCGCGGAGTCGCCCTAAGAGGCGACGGGGAGTAGCGCAGCTTGGTTAGCGCGCCTGCTTTGGGAGCAGGAGGTCGCGGGTTCAAATCCCGCCTCCCCGACGCCGTGGTGTCATCGCGGCAGCCGGGGCCGGCCGTCCGCTGACCGCGGGTAGCCTCGGCGTGCGTCGCGGGCGTAGCTCAATGGTAGAGCTCCAGCCTTCCAAGCTGGTCATGCCGGTTCGATCCCGGTCGCCCGCTCCAGCTGTTCTCCCTGGTCAGGGGCCTTTGTGGTGTCTGAGCCAGCTGTCGAATTTGCCGGCGTGACCCGAACGTGACCTAACGAACTGGGCTCGATAGCTGTGCCAGTCGGCTCCACCCCTCCATCCGCCTGTGACGGGTAGACCGCCGATGCGAGTGCCGACAGCGCCTCGGCGATCGCTCGGTCGCGATCACGGGTCGCGTGCTGGTAGCGCAGAGCAGCCAGCGACGATGCGTGTCCCATACGGACCATCAGCTCCCTCGTACTGGCGCCGGTCGTCGCGGCCCAGGTGTTGCCCGAATGGCGGAGGTCGTGAAAATGCAAATGGTCAAGGCCGACCGCGGCGCGAGCGAGCTCCCAGGCGTTGTGCAACATGAACGCTCGAAGCGGTCCACCCTTTACGCCAGCGAAAAGTGGCGCATCGTCCCCGCGTCCGGTGAACCGGTCGAGGTGATCGGCAACTGCTGGAACCAGATGCGGGGGAATGCTGATGCTGCGACGACCGGCTTGCGTCTTCGGAGGCCCAACGACAACCTGGCCGTTCTCGAGCCCTTGGCGCGTCCTCTCGACCCGGAGAACCGCGCCCTCGAGGTCTATGTCCCGTCGCTCAAGGCCGAGCAGTTCACCTCGACGCAGCCCGCACCACGCGGCGAGAAGGACGGCCAGACGGAGACGCTCTCCGATCGCATCCGAGAGCGCGCCCACTTCGGCCACGGTCGCCACCGGTCGTTCCTGGGCATGTTCGATGCCGGCGCCCTTGATGGCGCAGGGTGATCTCATGATGAGCTCGTCGGCTACGGCGACTCTCATGATCGTGCGGAGGAGACGGTAGGACTTTGCCGCGGTCGACCGTCCTGGACCATCGGGGCCTGCGAGGCGGCCATACCAGTCTCGCACGGCGCCCGGCTGAATTCGCGAGATCGCGATGTCGCCGAACTCCGGAACAATCCAGCGCCGGAGCAGTCCTTCATACAGCTCGCGGGTCTTTGGGCGAAGGTCATGACGACCGTCAAGCCATTTCTTCGCGAAGTGCCCGAAGCTCACTCGGCCAGCCGCGGGATCGACGTAGCGCCCCTCGAGGACAGCGACGCGTTGGCTGGCGATCCATGCGTCTGCATCCGCCTTGGTCCGAAAGGTCTTGGCGACGCGCCTTGCGTCTGGGCCGTAGAAGCGAGCGCGCCACCGCCCTGAGGGAAGTCGGTCCACTCCCCCACTTGGACGCCGCCGCGATCTCTGGAGGTCTCCTCCCGTCACTTCGTCCTCCTCAAGCCATAAGGCACACGCGGCAGGGCGGCCCGTGTCCGAGCTGAAGGCGCCTTTCCGTCAAGGCGCGAGAGGAAGCCGAGAGCGGCTCGAGAACACTGTAAACGACAGGTGTTTCACCGCAGCGCGTCGGTAGTCCACCGATCAAGCCACGCGGCGACCGCCACCGGGTCGAATCGCACAAAGCGACCCACCTTCACAAATGGAATGCGCCTCTCGGCGACAAGCCGACGCACGTGACGCTCGGTGATCTGGAGGCGCTCGGCCAGGTGGCGTTGGTCGAGGAGCTCCGGAACCGTTGTCCGGTCGACACGGGTTTGGGAGCGAAGCGGGATCGCCATGGTGCCTCCTTCTCTGGAGCCGTCCGGACGACCGCTCCTACTTATGAGGCACTGGGGCCTCCAGGCTAACTCCGAGTGGGTGCCGGCCCCGTCCCGTCTTCCATCGGGCAAAGCGTTTTCGGACAACGGATGCGGCGCTGGCGGCGAGCCAAACGGTGAGGATCGGCTGGCAAGCCTTGATCTCATGGCATGGGTCATCCGAACAGAGCCGCTGCCGTGCTTCGGCCCAGTCCAATGCCAGTCAGTTCGACACCGAGGCGTCCTCCACTCGAAGCCGGTGCGCCTCGTCGACGGTCATCTGTGTCTCACGGCGAGCGCCGACGGCACCGACAGCCGGCCCCCGATCCGTCATCGCGTTGACCGGGCGACTCCAGGCACGACAGACATCGCTGCTACGGCGCCGAACCTCTCCTGCTTCACCAACCAGTTCTTCGCCTCACCAACTAGTCTTCGCCGTTACCGCCGACCCATTCCCGATCACCTATCTCAGCCGCCATCACCAACCTCCGCCATCACCAACCTCCGCCATCACCAACCTCCGCCATCACCAACCTCACTTCTTTCCAAGCTCCTTCCTGCCTTTACACGTTCGGCATTCGAGGATCGAAGCTCGTTTGGGGCATAGCCCCAGGTAGGAGCCAGATCGGGCAATAGCCTGGAGTTGCCAGTGCGTCCTTAGTAGAGGCGGTCATCGCGATCGCCTCCGACGAAGGGACGCGCGAGGTGATCTCGATCCGGCCGGTCAGCCTTGGTGGCGGCTTTCGCTACCTGATGAACTCGGTCGCGGCAGGTGACGGTAACCCGGAACCATCGAAGGGACTGGCCCACTACTACGCCTCTACGGGCACCCCGCCGGGCGTCTTTTTGGGCAAGGGTCTCGCCGAGCTGGACGACGGTCGCGGGGTGGTCTCGGGCTCTCAGGTGAGCGAGGAGAACCTCTCCAACATGCTCGGCGCGTGCAGCGATCCGGTGAGCGGCGAGCCTGTGGGATCGAGGCCGAGAGCCCCGGCCGGGGGTACCCCTGTTGCCGGTTTCGACCTCACTTTCTCGATCTCCTTATGCCGAGCGCGGCATAAGTGAGGTTATGCCGAGTTGGTGATTGTGCCGACTAGACGCTGAGTCGTCGACATCGTGCCTGCTTTGGGAAGCGGATCAGATGAGCAGCTCGGCATAATCGCGGGTGTTCACCCGAAGCTTTCTCCTAACGGACCGACGGTCCGAGATGGAGGAAGCGATGAGAGAGCACAGGTTCCAGACACCTCCAGGTCCCCTCGGACCTTACGCGGACGGCTATCGACGCCACCTCGAGGCGCGCGGATACACCTTCTGGAGCGTGCAGCAGCGGCTCACCTACTTCGCCGGCGTGAGCTCGTGGCTGGCGTCGGAAGGCCTCCGAGCCTGCGATCTCGACGAGTCGACTGCCGTTTGCTTTGCTGACTGGCGGACCGCCCGCGGGCGGTCCACATTGACGAGCCCGCTCACGATGCGGCTGCCGCTCACCTACCTGCGTGGCGCCGGGGTCGTCCCGGAACGGCCCGATGACGCTGGACGCTTCGGCGATCTGCTCGCGTCGTATCGGAGCTACCTCGTGCACGAGCGGGGGCTGGCGGAAAAGACCGTGGTGGCACATCTCGTGGGCGCTCGCCGATTCCTCGACTCCGTCCTTGGCGATCGGCGCGAACTGACGGGGCTGCGAGCCTGTGATGTCACCTGTTATGTAGTCCAGACCTGCCGAGATGCGACCGCCAGCACCGCACGCTCAGCGGTCTTGTCGACCTCGTCGCTTCTGCGGTTCTTACAGGTCGAGGGGATGGTCACCAGCGCTGTGGCATCAGCCGTTCCCAAGCTCGCCCGGCAACGCCCCGCGCCGCGGCCCCCTGCGCTCAGCCAGGGCGAGATCTCCCGTCTGCTCGCGAGCTGTGACCGGCGGCGGGCGGCGGGGCGGCGTGACTACGCGGTCATACTGCTGTGCAGCCGGCTCGGGCTCAGGCCTTGCGAGGTGGCGGCGCTCACCCTCGACGACATCGACTGGCACCACGGCGAGATACTCGTGCGCGGCAAGGGCGACCGGCACGAGCGCATGCCCCTTCCACCAGACGTCGGGGCTGCCATTGCCGCTTACCTGCACAGAGGTCGACCGCGACGCCAGGAGTTCCGCGAGGTGTTCCTTCGGGCGAGGGCTCCATGGACTCGCCTTGACTTCGTCGGCGTGCAGTCCGTCGTCCAGAACGCGTCCCGCAGGGCGGGCTTTGTGCCCTTCGGGCCAAGGCGCCTGCGCCAGCACGCAGCGAGCGAGATGCACCGGACAGGCACTGCGCTCGTCGGGATCGCCGAGGTGCTTCGCCACCACCACTTCTCGATGACGACGGTCTATGTCGACGTCCCCCAACCGACCGTCGCTGCGCTCGCACGGTACTGGCCGGGAGGAGCGCGGTGAGCGAGCTCAAAGAACACCTCGCCGAGTACACCGTCCTGCGGCGCTCGCTCGGCTACGTCGCCAACGAGTGCAACCACTTGCTGGTGAGCTTCGTCGCCTTCATGGAGCGATCAGGTGCTGACCATGTCACCACCGAGCAGGCGCTGGCATGGGCCAACGACTCTCCGGGCTCACTGCCCGTCACGCGCAGCCAGCGGCTCGGGGCAGTGCGCGGGTTCGCCAAGTACCTCGTTGCCTTCGACGAGAGGACCGAGGTGCCTACGCCGGACCTGCTGCCACGGCGGTACTCGCGGCTCACGCCCCACATCTACTCGGACGCAGAGATCGGTGCCTTGATGGCCGCCGCGGCCAGGCTCTCGCCTCTGCTTCGCGCCGCCACCTACGAGGTCTTGATCGGGCTGCTGTCGGTGAGCGGGATCCGTTTCGGCGAAGCGGCCCGACTCCTGCCCAGTGACGTCGACTTCGACTGCTCGTGCCTGGCGGTCCGTCCCCACAAGCGTTCACCGGAGCGGGAGGTCCCCCTCAGCGCGAGCACTCTCACGGCGCTGGCTCGCTATCGAGAGCTCCGCGAGCGGCTCGCCCCGCAGGCGGCGTCGCCGACTCTGCTCGTCAGCCTCGCCGGCAACTGTCTGGCGTCCTGCAGCGCCGATCACACATTCGCCGAGCTGGTGACAAGCGCCGGGATCGAGGCGCGAGGTGGGCGGCGGCGCCCTCGTCTGCACGACATTCGCCATAGCTTCGCCGTGAACACGCTGATGGACTGGCACCGCGACGGTGTCGACGTCGATCGGGCGATGCCCTTGTTGTCCAAGGTGCTCGGCCATGCCAACCCTTCGTCCACCTACTGGTACTTGGAAGCGGTGCCCGAGCTGATGGAAGTCGCCCGGGCCCGAGCCGCTCGGACGCTCGGGGGTCTCAGGTGAGCCGCCTCGCGCCGACTCTCGAGGCGTTCTTCACGACGAGGCTCGCCCTCCAGCAAGAGGCGAGCCCAGCCACCGTCGCCTCATATCGCGACACCATCCGGCTGCTCGTCCGCTTTGCCTCGGAACGGACCCGCCGCCCGCCACAGGAGCTCGACCTGGCCGATCTCGACGCTCCACTCATCGGGGCGTTCCTTGAGCACCTCGAGCGCCAGAGGAACAACAGCGCCCGGACACGCAATGCCCGCCTGGCCGCCATCCGCGCCTTGTTCGGCTTCGCCGCGCTCTCCCACCCCGAACATGGGGCATCGATCCAGCGCGTGCTGGCGATCCCGCAGAAGCGCTTCGAGCGGGCGGTGGTCTGTTTCCTCACCCGCCCCGAGGTCGAGGCGTTGCTGGCTGCTCCCGATCGCTCTTGCTGGTGCGGACGGCGCGATCATGCCCTGCTCATGCTCGCGGTGCACACGGGCTTGCGACTCGGGGAGCTCACCGGGCTGCGCTGCACAGACGTCGTGCTCTCGAGAGGTGCGCACGTGCGATGCCTCGGCAAGGGACGCAAGGAGCGCGTCACACCACTCGGGCCGGACGCAGTAGCGGCGCTCGCCATCTGGCTCGACGAGCGCCAGGGTGACCCGGCGGACCCGCTGTTCCCCAGTCGCCGTGGAGGGCCGCTCAGCTCCGACGCCGTCCAGTCTCTCGTGGCGCGTCACGCCGATGTGGCCGGGCAACGCTGCCCGTCGCTTGGCGCAAAGCACGTCACCCCCCACGTGCTGAGGCACACGTGCGCAATGCTTCTTCGTGAAGGAGGCGTGGACATCTCGACCATCGCGCTCTGGCTCGGGCACGAGCAGCTCTCGACGGTGCAGATCTACCTCCACGCCGACCTCGCTATGAAGGAGCGGGCGCTCGCTCTTGCCGCCCCACCCGGCACGCCACCGGGCCGCTACCGTCCTCCGGACGCGCTGCTCGCCTTCTTGGACTCGCTGTGATTATGCCGACTCCTCGGACCGGCTCCCCCCGAAACTCGGGACATTCGTGCGTCTACTCGGCATAATCAACAACTCGGCATAAATCTCCAAGTCGATTTCTGTCATGTGGGCTCTCGGTGACGATGAGACGAGAAGCGTCATCGAGAAGTGCCACCGCCGGGCGATCGAGTTCGTCATCTCCTACGCGGAACGAGAGGTGTTCTGCTCGCGTTCTGGGACGAACGGGATCGTCTCAGAGGACCTCACCGGTGTCGTCGCGGCGTCGTTCACTCACTTCACGAGCAGGGCTGACGATTGCCAGCTGCACGACCATCTGGTGGTTTGGAACAGGGCCCGCTCTGTCTCTGACGGCAAGTGGAGGACCCTTGATTCCAAGGCCATCTTCAAGGCGACGACCACGCTCTCAGAGCTCCACCAGGGTGTCCTCTCCGACCTTTTGACCGCCGAGCTCGGCGTCGGCTGGGAAGCGCGCGGACGGCGTCATTCGACCAAGCCCCGCTACGAGATCACCGGGGTTCCCGAGAGGCTCATGGCCGAGTTCTCACAACGCTCAGAGCAGATCGCGGCGCGCGGAGGGGAGCTCAACTCCAGCTTCGTCGCCGCTCATGGACGCCGGCCAACCGTCGTGGAAGGGATGCGTCTCAGGCAAGTTGCCACGATCGCCACCAGACCGCAGAAGACCCATCGCAGCCTCGCCGAGCTGACGGCCACCTGGCGAGAGCGGGCAGCCGCACACGTTCCAGGGGACGAGCAACTGGCGTGGGTCTCGAGCCTCGCCGGTCGCAACGATTTGCCCCTCCTTCACACCGGTGACTTGGCGGAGCCGATCCTCGACGACGCCGCTCAGGCGGTGGTCGCGACCGTGGCCGAGCACCACTCCACCTACGGCCGCCAGAACCTTTTGGCCGAGGCTCACCGGTTGCTGCACGGGGTCCGCTTCGCCTCTCCTGACGACCGCGTGGCCGTCGCCGAGCACATCACCGACCTCGCCGTCGCCCGCTCGGTCGTGCTCACACTGCCCTCGATGCACCACACGCCGGACCGCTACATGCGCCCCGACGGGTCCTCGCGCCTGCAGCCGAGGAACCACCTCGTCTACACCACAGAGGTCCTCCTCGACGCCGAAGCGCGCATCCTCGAAGCCGGGAGAGAGCACGGAGCTGTTCGGGTGAGCACGGCGACAGTCGCGAACATTGTCGAGGCGAGCCTGCCCGGACGCGACTATGGACTGAGCGTCGACCAGGCTCTTGCCGTGGAGAAGATCGCCACCTCGGGCCGCGTCCTTGACGTTCTCGTCGGTCCGGCCGGCAGCGGGAAGTCGACCACCATGGCGGGCCTCAGGGCCGTCTGGGAGGCCGAGCACGGACCCGGTTCGGTGATCGGTCTCGCCCCCTCTGCTGTTGCGGCACAGGTGCTCGCCGACGAGCTCGGGATCGAGACAGAGAACACCGCCAAGTGGCTGCACGAGTGGCGACGCATCCCGGAGCTGACAACACGCCGGGACCGGTTCGCCTTGAACCTCGCCCGGCACGCCTATCCGAGCTCTCCCGGCGCGGCCAAGCTCCGCGCCCGGCTCGCGGCGATGGACCAGGCCATTGCCGAAAGGCGCCTCAAGGCGGGACAGCTGGTCATCGTCGATGAAGCAAGCCTGGCTGGGACCTTCGCCCTCGACGAGCTCGTGGGTGCCGCGAGACAGGCCTGTTCGAAGATCCTGCTCGTAGGAGATGGTGCACAGCTCGGCTCGGTGGAAGCGGGCGGGGCGTTCTCGCTGCTTGTCAAAGACCGCGGTGATCTCGTCGCGGAGCTGACCGACGTCCGCCGCTTCGCCTCGGAGTGGGAGAAGGCCGCGAGCGTCGAGCTGCGCCTCGGCAACAAGACTGCCATCGATGACTACGAAGCTCACGGTCGCATCACCGAAGGCACCCGCGAGGTACTGCTCGAGGCCATCTACGCCGCCTGGAAGAACGACGTCGGTGCCGGCAAGTCGAGCCTGATGATCGCCGGGGACTCGACCACTGTCACCGAGCTCAACGCCCGGGCGAGAACCGATCGGGTGAGGAATGGGACGGTCTCAGAAGAGGGGCTACTGATAGCTGGTGGCCAGACAGCAGGAATAGGCGACGAGGTGGTGACACGTCAGAACAACCGGCTCGTCACGACCGGCAGGACCTGGGTGAAGAACGGCGACCGCTGGTTGGTGACCGCCACCAATCCCGACGGGAGCATGGCGCTGCGCCGTGGCAACGGTGGCGGAGAGGTCTCGCTCCCCGCCGATTATGTCGCCCAGCACGTCGAGCTCGCTTACGCCACGACCGCGTATCGCAGCCAGGGCCGAACGACAGACACCGCTCACGCCCTCGTCTCACCGGCGACGACGCGAGAGGTGCTGTACGTCTCCGCGACAAGAGGTCGTGAGTCCAACAGCCTCTATGTCGACACCTCGTTCGATCCCGACCCGGCCACCGGTCACGAACCTGCGATCTCACAACGGACCGCTCGAGACGTGCTCGCCTCAGTGTTGGCGAACCAAGGTTCGGACCTCTCCGCGCACGAGAGCATCGAGAGGGCACAACTCCAGGCGGAGGACTTCAAGGTCCTGGCCGCCGAGTACGAGACCTTGTCCCAAGCGGCTCAACAGCATCGCTTTGAGGAGTTGCTGGCTCACTCAGACCTCGGACCAGAACGCCTCGAGGAGATCCGCCAAAGCCCTGCCTGCGGCCCGCTCCTCGCAGCTGTCCGGGACGCCGAGACGAACGGCCTCGACGTGGAAGAGACCTTGCCCAGGCTCGTGGCAGCTCGGTCGCTCGATGACGCCGACGACCTTGCAGCGGTGATCCGCGACCGAGTCGACCGATGGGCACAGGCCGCCGGATCCAGACCGCAGGCGGGCTCGAGCCTCATCGCAGGCCTGATACCTCGAGCGGTTGGCGTCACGGACACCGACATGGCCCGGGGTCTCCAAGAGCGAGCCGAGGCGTTGCAACGCCGGGCACGCGAGCTCGCCGAACGTGCCATTGATCAGAACCCGCTCTGGCTGCGACAGCTCGGTGCCCGACCTTCCGATCCGCTCTCCAGAGAGCGTTGGCTCGAGGCCGTGAAAACGATCGTCGCGTACCGGGAACGGTGGAACCTCAGCGACGATCCCCGACCGCTCGGCTCGAAAGCCACGGCGAGGAGCATCGAAGCGCTCAACCAGCGCCGCCTCGCCCAGGCTGCTTTCAACACGGCGATGAGGCTCACCCACGCGGCGCGAACGCAGCGCCCGGAGGTGACATCTGTCGCTGTCGGCCTCACCCTGAATCGAGGGCCGGAACTGTAAGGACGGGCAGCCGCGAGATGCTCGGGAGTCGCAAGAAGCTATCGACGGCGCACCGGGATTCGCTCCGCCAGCAACTCTCCCGTCAGGTCGTAGTCGGCCGCTACGAAGACCTCTCGAAGCCGAGGCCTTCGTCTGCAGTTGGGGAGAAGCCATCGCTCGCTCGAAACTTGGATGTACTACACTTGTGGGTACATGGAGGCAGGGTGACGATGGCAACCATTGGAATACGCGAGCTGGCGAACCACACAAGCGCGGTGGTCGACGAGGTGAACCGGACAGGTCGTCCGACGTTTGTTACCAAGAACGGCCGGCCCGTCGCGGTACTCGCAGCGATCGACGAAGAAGAGCTCCTGGATCACGTCCTCGCCAACTCACCTGAGTACGTCCGCTCCATGCGGACGGCAGAGCGCGAAATTACCCGCGGAACGCGTGGCCGACCCCTTGAAGAGGTGCTGGCCGACATCGAAGCTCGAGCGTAACCCTGGCTCGTTCCGTCACCGTTTCGCGGCGAGGCGAACGGGATCTCCGAGGTGTTCCGATGAAGGATCGGGACGCTGTCGTCGGCGGGCTACGCGCACTGGCACGTGAAGACGCCAACCTGGACGTTAAAGCGCTCACCGGCCATCCCGGGTGGTACAGACTGCGGGTCGGCAACTGGCGGGTGCTGTACTACAGCGATCCCCCAGGTATCGTGATCGAGCGAATCGTCAATCGGCGCGATCTTGAGCGCGCTGTCAACACGCTCTTATAGGCCGCTACTACGACGCGCGGTCAGGACAGGGCCTCATAACAATTCCAGACTTCGAGATCGCTAAGAGTCTTCGCAGCCCCCCCAATAGAAGTTTTCGCCAACCACGAATGATGCCAGAACACCCTCGACCTTCCTCCATCTATCGAGATGCCTGGAGGACTCATGGTTATCAGCAACAATTGCTACATCAGGCCTGACGACCCTGAAGATCCGCCTGAAGTCCTGCCAACTGTGACAGTTTGGGGAGAGGCAGTCCTGGTACTCGGAAGCTCCCACGTTTATCGAATTTGAACTCAACCGTAACTAGCGGCTGACGAATCGTAAATCTATGCGGGACAACTCGAACCGCAGCGATATCTTCGAATCCCCACGACCGCGTTCGGAAGCCTTGCCGTATCACGAGCTGACAATCATCGAGTGTCACTCGAACTGTGAGGTTGTAGAGGAGGCCGAGAAGAGTGGCAAGATAAGCGAGTGAGGCAATACCCCATGCGCCGGTCTTGAGGCCAGTCGGAAGGTGCGTTCCCACGACTACCGTGAGGAGCAGCGCTGTGACAACAGCACCTTCAGCAATCGCTGAAACCACCCAGCGTCTCCAGCAACGCAATCCTTCGAACAAAGGGGACTCGATGTCGCCCATTATGGTCACCCTCTTTAGAGATTACCCAGTGCTTTCGAAGAAAGTTTCAGCAGCAGGCCCGACAAGTCACCTGTGATGATGACTTTGCTAAGAATAGCCGACTCCTACACCTGGAATGCTTGGCTGTCCCCTATAGTCGCATCAAGCCAAGTATTAAAGTTGCCAACACCACTGACGCCTTTGGGATATTCATCCAGGAAGATCGTGAGCTCTGCACCCTTCATGTCGCTAAGGAATTGCGCTGCTGAATAGGTGTTTCCGTTTCGGAAGGCCCAGTAACCTGCACCTGCTGCACCTACGATACCGCCAATAATCACACTGGCGACCTTACTCAACGCTCCTCCGGGGCTGCGGCCAGCGTGCCAGGCCGCAGCGGGTACGCCGGGTACGATACCAAGGAGACCTGCTGAGACAATGCTGACTATATGTGTCGCTGATATCCCCGGAAAGTCTATTGAAGCCAACCGACCGAGGTCACACGCAACCTCTGACGGACCAGTCTTAGTCGCGCATTGCATGAAGACCGCCTGCCCACTCGGATCGATCCGATTCACCGGGTCATCCCCCGCGTACAGATACGCTTCAAGCGTCTGCGCTACCTTGGCGTCCACGCTCAGGAACTGGCCCGTCTGTGGGTCGTAGTAGCGCCCTATCAGGTAACTGGGCCCGCGCGGGTCGGTGTGGGCACCCGGGAACCCGAAGGGCGTGTAGCCGGAGAGGCCGCCCGTGGTCTCAGGATTGCCCCAGGCGCGGTAGTCGACCGACGCAGCTAGAGATCCGGAGGAGGTCACGACCCCGCGCACCAACCCGAGGCTATCGGCAACCAGGTGGTCGACCCCGGCGACAGGTTCACCTGCTCGGGCAGGTCCCGCCCCCGACGAAGGTGTAGGCGCTGGTCGAGACCTTGAGCAGGCTCGGGACAGACGTCGTGTTCCAGGAGATGAGTTGCGTTTGTGTCGATTAGAGATACACTGTTGATGTGTCCGAGGTCTCTTCCTTCGAGCTTCCCCAAGCCCAGCGCAAGAGGGTCGCAGCTCTAGTCAACGGTCCCGACGGCGGTGGCCCCCTAGCCGTGCGAACCGATCAGGGCGAGGTCGAGCTGCCGCCAACGGCGCGAGCGGCCGTTCGTCGCCTGCTGGCGGATCTCGCTGCGGGCACAGCAGTGCACCTTCTTACCGACGACACCGAACTGACGACCCAGGACGCCGCGGACATTCTCGGTATCTCCCGGACCTACGTCGTTCACCTGGTGGACAACGGAAAGCTTCCGGCTCACCTGGTCGGAACCCACCGACGACTGCGAGCGGTCGACGTCTTGGCTTACAAGACCCGTCGCGACGCTCGGCTCGCTGGAGCCGACGCCGTCGCAGAGGCTGACGTCGCCGCCGGCGTTCCATACCGCTGACTCACCGCCAGTCGACTTTCGATGCTGGTCGTGCTCGACGCGTGCGTGCTGTATCCACCGTCGCTCCGTGACCTGTTGCTGACACTCGCCGCCCTTGACGCCTTCGACGTGTGCTGGAGCGAACCAATCCTCGAAGAGTTGAGCCGCAACGTCGTCGCTGACAACCCGCAGCTGGACCCGGTTCGTTTCAACGCGCACACACTTGGTGAGATGAGAAGGCATTTTCCAGAGGCGATGACCACCGTCGCTCAGACCGAGATCGACCGAATGGACAATCATCCGAAGGACCGCCACGTTGCCGCAGTCGGTGTCGCCAGGAGCGCCGACGCCATCGTGACCATCAACTCGAAGGACTTCGCCAGCCAAGTTCTGAACGAGGCGGACGTCGCGGTGATCACGCCCGGACAGCTGGTGGAGCGAGTACTGGACGAGGGTCCCGAGTTGATTGGCTATGCGGTGCGGAGAATGTCCTCGCGATGGACGAACCCGCCCCGCTCGGCGGCGGAGATAGTCGAGCTCCTCGCAGGACATCCGACAATGGCCGCGGTCATGGGTCGCATCCGAGCGCTTGTCACCTAGCGATGCCAAGGTCGCTAGAAGCTGGACCAGTTCCGGGCAGTTCTCGACCAGTCGTCCAGGAGTCGCAGATCGCGAGACGAATCCCTCCCCGGCGTGACCCGAACGTGACCTAACGGATCGTCACAAGGGGTCATGAGCGGTCGTCAGCGGTCCGCCAAAAGTGGGCGTGACCAGCAAGAATACTGATTCTCCCTGGTTCCGAAATTGCCTCCGGAGAGCCTTCCAAGCTGGTCATGCCGGTTCGATCCCGGTCGCCCGCTCCCTTGTTTCATAAGGCCTTTCTGGTCTCAGCCTCTGGAGCTGTCCGCGGCATGTCCGCGAAATGCCTGCGTCAGCCGCCGGCACCCTCCGGCGCCACCCTGATCGGAACGACGGGCGCAGCGCCGACGAGAGCGGCTGGTAGCGAAGCGCCGCTGCGGGGCTCGGGTGGCCCGCTCGCCGCATGAGCTCGGCGATCGACGCGCCTGTGGCGGCCGCCCAGGTGAGGCCCGAATGCCGCAGGCCATGTAGCCGGAGCTCGGGCCGACCGATGCTCGCCCGTGCCCGCTGCCATGCCGTCTCGCGCACCTGCGGCCGCAGCGGGCCGCCCTTCTCGCCGACGAGAACGAAGGCCTCCGGATCCGTCGCCGTGAAGCGCTCAAGGTGCTCGCCTAAGACCGGGAGCACGTTCGCCGGGATAGCGATAGTCCTGGCGCCGGTTTCGCTCTTCGGCACCTTGTCGAGCATCGCGCCGGCCATCGTGAGCGTGCGTATCTGAGCTACGGCGAGCGTGCCGTGCAAGAGGTCGACGTTCCGCCGGCGCAGGCCGAGCAGCTCACCGCGGCGGCGCGCCGCCGTGCCGCGCAGGTACCGGATCTGGAACAACGCCGTCTTCATCTTCCACTTGAGCGGTAGTAGCCGACACATGAGTGATGCCGCCGCCGTCTGACTACCGCCGCTGGTGTCGCACTTAGGGCGCGATGAACAAGATTGTTCCCGTCTGCTGCTGCCGACTTCGCGGCCGGTCGCCGGAGTGCGCACAGCTATGTGACTTGGCGGCCTGATCTTCTACGCTCGTTTGTCCGCACATGGCAGAATCACGTCCGCAATGTTGACTTCTGGGGCGTGACGCAGCTCTGCTCGGCTCGCGGAGCAGCTGGCGCTGCTCTTCAAGAGATGAGTTGCATTTGTGTCGATGCTCGACCACGAGCCTCAGCGCCTGCAAACTATCGATCAGGCACCGCGAAGGAGGTGAGCTAAGGGATAGGCCCCGCCGTCGGCCGCACGCGGCCTCCGGTGCCCGCGTCCGAAGACTCCGGACTGGGTGCACGGAATCATCGGAATACGCAGGTGTGGACCGCGACGGTCACACGGTTGTTGTTCATCGAAGTTCCCAACCACGAGGAGGCAGGATGTCGAAACTAGCTTCCGTTCGTCTGTTCTCTGTCATTGTGCTGCTGTTTACTGCGACCTCGGCGATATTTGCCGCCGCGATTCCGTCGCCGGCGGCGGCTTCGCCGGCCGCCGACCCTGCGTCCACTTGGTCACACGGGACGCTCATCGACCCCCTACGAGGAGATCCGAGTTCAGTCTCGTGCCCGACAGCGAGCTTCTGCGCTGCGGTGGACTACAACGGCTACGCCCTCACTTACGACGGCAGCTCGTGGTCGTCACCCGACAAGATCGACGCGGGGACCGTCCTGTTCTCAGTCTCGTGCCCGACGGCGAGCTTCTGCGCCGCGGTGGACGAGAGCGGCAACGTCCTCACTTACGACGGCAGCTCGTGGTCGAAGACGGTCAACATCGACGCGGGGAGCCACCTGTCGTCTGTCTCGTGCCCCACAGCGAGCTTCTGCGCTGCGGTGGACGAGAACGGCCACGCCCTCTTCTACAAGAACAGGTCGTGGTCGTCACCCGACAGCATCGACCCGAAGGGGGGCGGGCTGCTCTCCGTCTCCTGCGCGTCGGCGAGCTTCTGCGTCGCGGTGGACTACTCCGGCAACGTCCTCGCCTACCACGGCAGCTCATGGTCGTCACCCGACAGCATCGACGTGCACGGGAACTGGCTGGTCTCCGTCTCCTGCCCGACGGCGAGCTTCTGCGCCGCTGTGGACGACAGCGGCCACGTCCTCGCCTACCACGGCAGCTCGTGGTCGTCGCCCGACAGCATCGACGCGGGGAACCCCCTGTGGTCCGTCTCCTGCCCGACGGCGAGCTTCTGCGCCGCGGTGGACTACTACGGCCACGTCCTCACCTACAAAGGCACATCGTGGTCGTCGCCCGACGAGATCGACCCGAGCGGCCACGAACTGGAGTCCGTCTCGTGCCCGACGACGAGCTTCTGCGCCGCGGTGGACTACTACGGCCACGCCCTCACCTACAACGGCACATCGTGGTCGTCGCCCGACGAGATCGACCCGAGCGGGGGCGACCTGCGCTCTGTTTCGTGCCCGACGGTGAGCTTCTGCGCCGCGGTGGACTACTACGGCCACGCTCTCACTTACAACGGCACATCGTGGTCGTCGCCCGACGAGATCGACCGGAGCGGGGGTTTGCTTCTCTCAGTCTCGTGCCCGGCGGCGAGCTTCTGCACCGCGGTGGACAGCTACGGGAACGCCATCGCCTACAACGGCACTAGGTGGTCGTCGCCCGACGAGATCGACGCGTGGGGCGCCCTCTACTCCGTCTCGTGTCCGACGGCGAGCTTCTGCGCCGCGGTGGACTACTTCGGCCACGCCCTCACCTACGACGGCAGCACGTGGTCGTCACCCGACGAGATCGACAACGGCCGATCGCCGAGCTCCGTGTCCTGCCCGACGCCGAGCTTCTGCGCCGCGCTGGACTACTCCGGTCATGTCCTCACCTACCACGGCAGCTCGTGGTCGACTCCCGACAGCATCGACGCGGGGAACGCCCTGAGCTCCGTTTCGTGCCCGACGGCGAGCTTCTGCGCCGCGGTGGACGAGAGCGGCAACGTCCTCACCTACAACGGCACGAGGTGGTCGAAGCCGGTCAGAATCGATCCGAGCGGGGGCGACCCGCGTTCCGTTTCGTGCCCGACGGCGAGCTTCTGCACCGCGGTGGACAGCACCGGCAACATCCTCACCTACCACGGCAGCTCGTGGTCGTCGGCGGCCGACGAGACCGGGTCGAACCTGAGCTCGGTCTCGTGCCCGACGGCAAGCTTCTGTGCCGCGGTGGACCTCACTGACGTGTTCATCTACTCGCCGCCGTCCATCTCCAAGACCGCCCTCGAGCCCTCGGCCGCAAAGGTGACCTACGGCGATGAGCAGGTCGAGCACCTGTCGGTCACCGTTACTCCGCAGCACTCCGACTCGGCGCCGACCGGGACGGTGACGGTGACGGTGAAGCAGTCCACGACGACGCTGTGCGTGATCACGCTGTCGTCTGGCAAGGGCTCGTGCACATTGTCGAGCACGAAGCTCCCAGTGGGCTCCTACAGCCTCGTCGCCACCTACGGCGGCAGCGCGGACTTCGGCCCTTCGCTTTCGGCGAACGAGACCCTTACGGTCGCAAAGGCGACCTCGAAGACCACCCTCAAGCTCTCAGCGGTCAAGGTGACCTACGGACACGAGCAGGTCCTGCGGCTTTCGGTCACGGTCTTGCCGCAGTACTCGGGCTCGACGCCCACGGGGACGGTTACGGTGAAGCAGTCCACGACGACGCTGTGTGTGATCACGCTCTCGGCCGCAAAGGGCTCGTGCACATTGTCGGCCAAGAAGCTCCCGGTGGGCAGCTATAGCCTCGTTGCCACCTACGGCGGCAGCAAGAACTTCAAAGGCGCGAGTTCGGGCAAGGAGAGACTCACGGTCGCCAAGTGACGAGCTGCTGCCCTGTCGTCTACACGTTGATCCCTCGGGGGTCGCCAGGACAGCTGAGCACACGAGCGTGGCCCTCACCTGTGACCGCTACGGCCATCTCTTCCCCGCACCCGCGGGTTCGGTGCAACGGCGGCGGCGGGGTCGCAAGAGCAAGCGCCGACCGCCGTTCGCCCGTCAGCCTGAGCTGACTCCCCCTATTCCTGCGTAGTTCTGTAAGCGTGTCCGGCACGGAAGCGATCGGCTGTCGCAGACCTCCTCAGCTTGCAGATGTTGTCACAGGGCTAGCACCCCCGGCCGTTCAGATCTATTGAAGGTCGAAGAGGTCGATTTCGTCCGGTGTCGGCGGCCATGAGATCCTGCACGGAGACGGCCAAATAACTGCTCGCTAGCGGTCATGAGAATCGCGCGCTGGCGGCCACAAGTTCTGCCTCGTTTCTGACCGTCACCCCGGTGGGGATCCACCACCGGGGTGTCCCTCCTCGGTCTGCTGAGTGTGTCAAAGCACCAGCTCCCGAGGAGGGACATATGAAATCTGACGAGGAGATCATGGAAATACTCGAAGCATTCGATCTGACCGGCAGCTACAGGGACACCGCCGAGCTCGCCGGTTGCTCACCGCACACCGTCGCCCACTACGTAAGAGCAAGAGACGAGGGCCGGCTCAGCACCGCTCCGGCACAGCGCGTCCAGCTCATAGACGAGTATCTGGAGAAGCTCGAGGAGTGGGTCGAGACCTCGCACGCAAAAGTCCGCGCGGATGTCGTCCACGACAAGCTGCGCGCCCTCGGCTATGAGGGCTCAGAGCGCACGACGCGTCGGGTCGTGGCTGTGACGAAGAAGGCCTATCGGGCCGGGCACCGGCGGCTTTATCGGCCCTGGGTGCCAGAGCCGGGTATGTGGTTCCAGTTCGACTGGTACGACGGTCCCTTGGTCAAAGGCGCCAGGACGTGGTTGTTCTGCGCCTGGCTCGCCTGGAGCCGCTTTCGCGTCGTGCTGGCGACAAGCGACAAGACGATGCCGAGCCTCATCTCCTGCATCGACCAGTGCCTGCGCCGACTCGGAGGCGTGCCCACCTACGCGCTGAGCGAAAATGTTCCGCGGAACATTTTCGCTGTTCTGTGGCCGGTCGCGTTATGTGGCAGCAGTGGCAATCGTCCTGAAGCCGTCCTGGTGACCAGTCGCTGCCGGTCATTCCGCGGCACATAACGCTTGAGCTTTGCAGCATGCTCCTCCTCCAACTCATCGAGAGATAGGAGGTTGTCCATGTTGGAGGAGTACTTCATCAAGCCGTCGACAATCGATCGCCTGCGGAGCTCGTGGATCGCGCCGGAGATCGAGGCCTACGTTGTCTGGCTCGCCAACGAGGGCTTCAGCACGAAGTGCGTCTGGCGCCGTGTGCCGATTGTCTTCGCGTTCGGCGAGTTCGGCCGTTCACGCGGGGCGGAGACGATCGCCGAGTTGTCTGCCCACGTCGAGGCCTTCGTGGCCGAGCGCGTCGCCGAGCACCACCGACGAAACCGCTCGACGAGGCCGATGGCGAAGGAGGTGCGAGGCCCGATCGAGCAGCTGCTCTCGGTCGTGCTCTCCGGCTTCGAGCCGACCGGTCGGCGCCCTCACTCGCAGCCCTTCGTCGACGTCGTCCCTGGCTTCTTCGACTACCTGGTCGAAGAGCGCGGGCTGCGCCCCGCCTCGATCTACGGCTACCGCCACCACCTCGACCGCTTCGAGGCCTACCTCAGTCGGATCGGCCTTCAGGCGATCGGCGAGCTATCGCCGGCGATCCTCAGCGCGTACATCGTCGAACGCGCTGGCTCGGGGCTCGCGAAGAGCACCGTCCGTGACAGCGCCGGAGTGCTCCGGGTGTTCCTCCGCTATGCCCATCGGGAGGGGGTTCTCAGCGCCGATCTTTCCGGCACCGTTGGCTCGCCCCAGCTCTACCGGCTCTCGAACATTCCCCGCTCGATCTCCTGGGACGACGTCAACCGGGTACTCGCCAGCGTCGATCGTCGAACCGAGGCCGGGCGGCGGAACTACGCGATCTTGCTCCTCCTCCTCACCTACGGCCTTCGCGGCCGGGAGGTCGCGGCGCTCAGCCTGGACGACATCGACTGGAAGAACGACCGCCTTCGGGTCCCCGAGCGCAAGGCCGGTCACTCAACGGCGTTCCCGCTCTCGCCCGTCGTCGGTGAGGCGATTCTCGACTACCTGCGTCATGGACGCCCGGAGACCTCTGACCGTCACCTCTTTTTCCGCGCCGTCGCGCCCCGGCGACCGATCGGTGCGGCCGCAGTGTCGTCACTGTGTCGGGCCTACCTGCTAAGTGCAGGTGTTGACGTGCCGCGACCGGGGTCGCACACTCTCAGACATTCGGCAGTCCAGCGTCTTATCGATGCGGACTTCGACTTAAAGGGCTCTTCTCAATGAACTGGGGCGCGTGAACAACTGACCGCGCTCCGATAGGTATCCACCGGCGCGGCCAGGGGCCCCGCCATTCTCGTGGTTGTTCGACGACCGAGAGAACTGGAGGACCCCTGACAATGGGCGACGGTACCGAATTCGATGACGCGCTGTTGGGACTGCGCGGGTTCCGGGTGGTGGCGGTGACCGAAGACGGCGATGAGCTGCTCGTCGGCGTCGAGACGATCCGCCGGGCGGCCGGGTGTCCGAGCTGTGGCGTGATCGCCAGAACCAAGGACCGCCTCCGGGTGATCATCAGAGACCTGCCGGCCTTCGACCGGCGCGTGCGCCTCGTGTGGTCCAAGCGACGGTTCTCTTGCCCGGAGCCGGACTGCCCGGTCCAGACCTGGACCGAACACTGCGACGAGCTCCCCGACCGCCGCGTGCTGTCCGCGCGTGCGGGACGTGAGTGCACGCGAGCGGTTGGCGAAGAAGCGCGTTCAGTCGCCTCGCTCGCACGTTGGCTCGGTGTCTCCTGGGCGACGGTGATGACGGCCGTGCGCGACTACGGGACACCGCTTGTGGACGACCCGGGCCGGGTCGAGGAGGTGAGCTCGCTCGGCATCGACGAGACGGCGTTTCTGAAGGCGAACGCCGAGCACCCGACGATGTACGTCACCGGTCTTGTCGACCTCGAGCAACGAGTGCTCATCGACATGATCGAGGGAAACCGGGCGATCGACGTCTCGCGTTGGCTCTCGAGCAAGGACGAGGCCTTCCTGGCCGGCATTACGACCGTCGCCTGCGACCTGCACGAGGGCTACCGGTCCGGGCTGCACCCGCATCTCGACCATGCCCGCCAGGTGGCCGATCCGTTCCACGTGGTGGCAGCCGCGAACCGCTGCGTCGATGAGGTGCGCCGCAGGGTGCAAAACGAGCTGTTGGGACATCGCGGTCGAAAGGATGACCCGCTCTACAAGATCCGCCGGGTGCTGCTCACCGGTTCGGAGCGCCTCAACCAGAGAGGCGTAGACCGCATGGCTCTTGGTCTTCGTCTCGGCGATCCCGACGACGAAGTCCTCGGAGCGTGGCTCGCCAAGGAGTACCTGCGCGACGTCTATCTCACCGCTGATCCGAACGAGGCCGCAGTGCTCTTGGACCGGGTGATCGCAGGTTGCCTCGCGGATGAGGTCGATGAGATCGTCTCTCTCGGCAACACCTTGAAGCACTGGCGCACCCAGATCCTCGCTCACCATCTCACCGGCGCTTCGAACGGGCCGACCGAGGCGATGAACCTGCTCGTCAAGAAGATCAAGCGTTGCGGGCACGGCTTCAAGAGTCTTAGGAACTACCGCCTACGCGTCCTTTTGCACTGCGGTGGGATCCAATGGAAGGCTCATCCGGCTACGACAATGCGGGCCCGCTCATCCCAGTTGGTCGCGTAGAGCCCATTATCCTTCGACAGTCACTACGACGTACAACTTCTAGCAATACGGCATGCAGGCACCTACTCTGGCGTTTGGCCGCCTCCCGGTACGCGCTGGCGAGACGCTAACGGAGAGGGCGGTGTAGCGTCATTTGTGCCGTGTGATGTCGAACGACCCGTTGCACCGGACCCCGATGTGGCGAACATCCATCCAAGCGCTATACCTGCAAGCCCACTCAGCAGTGAAACATACGGTGTTGCTGCGGCGTTGGTCACCGTCTTCGTGGCGATTACGCCAACTATCAAGAACAACCCCATTACGAGTAAAGCCGTTATAGAAACACGCCATTTGTCCAGAAACTTCTCATGCGGAGTCAACTCGTCGGCCACAACTCCCTGATCTGGTGACCGCGGGAGGCTATTGCCAACTATTTTATTGTAAGCCTCGACGCCCTCGTTCTTGAGCGCCTTTAGTGCAAGGCTTGCCAGGGTAATATCTATATCGGACTGAAGCTCTTGTAGACGCAGCCTTTGCCTTTGTCTTCGTCGACTGCTCGTGAAGACCCTGAACGGCCATATCGGGGCGTCTGTGTTAGGGCTGTTCGCCATGACCCCTCCTTATCTACCAACCCCGGATGACCGAGAGTGGCTGACGGGTTCGAACATCGGGGCCCCTCAAGGTGGATGAGAAGTTCCCACGCAGGGTAAATGCGGCGTGTCACCAGGCCGCGCGCAACTAACCATTATTGCATGGCGTCGGAGCCAGTGGGGTCGGCCAGTGTCTGGCGAGTACAGAACCGATCGCCGTCTCGGTCCCGACCGGCAGGGGTGTGCTCTAGTGTAGTGTCAGGCTATTGAGTATGCACTTGCTCGAGTGCGACACGTCCTCGTCTTACCTTCTCGAGAATCGCGTCAGCGCTCGCTGTCCACACGAATGGTTTGGGGTCGTCGTTGTGGGCAGTGAGGTAGTCCTCGATCGCGGCGATGAGCTCGGGCACGCTTGCGAACACGCCGCGACGGATGGCTTTGTCGGTGAGATCTCTGAACCACCGCTCGATTAACCGGCCCTCAGGGTTGTGTCAAGCACAAGTCTGTTGATCGGGCTTGATTTCTGAGCCGTCGGAGATGGCCGTCGATGCCGGCGACGACGCGTTCGTGGCGGGCGACTTCGGAGTTCCACCCGCGTGCTTGGGCGTCGTCGCGCAGGGTGTGAATGTCGGCAAGTTGGGCTTCGAGGACGGACTGAAACTCGGGGGCAGCGACGTAGTTGTCGCATTGTTCGCAGATGTTGGCGTAGGGGCAAGCGTCGGCGACGAGCTCGCGGGAGCAGTAACCGTGAGCGACGCGGGTCTTGAGCATCTCGGATCGGAGCCATTCGACTCGGTCGCTGGTGGTGCCGCGTCCGGTGGCGACGACGAAGAGTGGTTGGCGAGCGTGCACCTTCGTCATGGCCGCTTCGTAGGCGGCTCGAACGGTCGGTGACGCGAGCGACGCGTAGCGCAGGGTCATCTCGGCGGAAACGTGACCCATGAGGGCCATGAGCGCCTGTAGCGACATGCCGGCGTTGACGAGGCTGGTCCCATAGGTATGCCTGAGTTGGTGCGGGGTGACTCGAAGCGGTTGGCCGTCACGTCCGGTCAGCCCAGCGACGGCGATGGCCTGATCCAGGCCGTGGCGAAGCCGGAACGCCGATAGCCGCCGACCCTTTTCGACGAACAAGAAGTCGGCGGGTTGCCCGTGGCGGGGGTGGATCAACGCTCGTTGCGGCCCGCGTTGTGCCATCCAAGCGTCGAAATCGGCGAGAGTCGGCTCGTCGAGTGGCACGGTTCGCTCCGTGCCGAGCTTGCCCAAGGGGACCTTCACCCAGGTGCCCCGGTCACCGAAGTCCCAGAGGCAGTCGAGCTCGAGGTCGAGCAGCTCGCCGAGTCGCATCCCGGTGCCACGCAGGATGGCCAGACCGTGGCGTGCGAAGGGATCTGCGAGGCCAGCCACGGCGGCCATGAGATCCCGGTCGACGTCGGGCGGAAGGGCTTTGGGCATGGGACGGTCGAGGCGTGGGATGTCGCTGGCGAAGACGAGTTGGCGGGTCGGGCGATCGGCCCACCCCCACACGGCCAGATCCTCGAAGAAGGCGCGCAGGTCGACCACCGTGCGTTTGGAAACTGACGCAGCCACCGGCTTGTCGCGGGCGAGCCAGCCGCGCCAAGGCCGGTGGTGGTTCCACACCAGGAACCCTTCGATGTGGGCCCGCTCGAGCTGCTCGAGCCGGCGTAGATCGGGATGGTGTGCCGCGAGGTACTCACCGAAGATGATCAGGCTGTCCGCTCTTAGCAGCACGGTCGAAGGGCGCAGGGTCGTGGCCACGACCTCCAGGTAGCGAAGGGCAACCTTGCGGATCTCTTCTTGGGGGAGAGCTTGGAGAGTCTCGGCGACGGTGGCTGCAGGCGGTCTGTTCTTGCGTGGGGTGTGGTGGCAGATCCGCAGCTCGTAGCAGGCCTGGTGGAGACTGAACGCCCGGGCCTGGTTGTGCAGACGGGCGTCGCGCCGGGCCGAGGGAGTGTCAGCGAGAGCGGCGGTGAAGGTGTCGAAGACGTCGTCGGTCAGCTCGTCGAGATCGTTCCCCGACCACAGACACACCATCGCCAACGCGTTGGTGGCGACGTCGCGGGTCCAGTTGGCGCTCCAGGAGTAACGGCGGGCGATCTCGCTGACCCGGGCTACATCGTCGGCGTGGCGTTTTCCCCACTCGACATAGAGGTCACCGGGGGTCTTGGTCAGCAACAGGTCCAGGTCGGGAACGAGGATCTGTTCCAGGAAACACCAGGTGATGAACGACCACGCATGGCTGCGAGCCAGATCGGCGAGCCGGGCGCGTGTCGGCCTGGCCATCCACGCCTTGAGATCGGGATGGGCGTTAAGCAGATCGCAGGCCGCGTTTCGGCGATGGCGCTTGGCTTCGGCCCCGATGCTCAGTCCGGCGACAAACCGGGCGTAGTCGACAAGGACGTCAGGAGCGCCGCTGGCCTCGAGGGCGGCCAGGGCCGTCGCGCTCATCGGGTGACCGCCCGCGCCTTGGCGAACTCGGCAGCCAAGGTGTCTGACGACAGGTGCACATAGGCGGCGGTCGATTCCGGGGAGGCATGGCCCATTAGCTCGCGCAGCACCAGCAAGTCGATGCCGGCCGCCGCCAACTCAGTCCCATAGGTGTGGCGCAAGCGGTGCGGGCGGACTCTCGTCGAGCCGGACCGGGCCCGATGCGTGCGGAAGATGCGACGCATCCCCGCTTCAGTCAACGCCGATCCTCGTGTCGGTCCCCGCAGCACCACGAAACACTCCGGCGTGGCGCACCCCGGCGGACGTTCGGTCCGAAGGTAGTTGCCCAGCTCGGTGAAGAACACTCGATCGACCGGGACCGTTCGTTCCTTGTTGCCCTTCCCGACCACTCGGACTCGGCGCATCCCCCGGTCCACGTCAGCCAGGCGCAACGAGCGGACCTCGGCTGCTCGCAGCCCGCCCACCAGCATCGCCAAGGCCATCGCCTTGTCCCGGCAGGTGCACAAGTCGGCGAGGAAAGCGGACACCTCGTCGGGTTCGAGACTCTCGGGAAGGCGGCGCGGCTGGCGGACCAGCCGGCCACCCGTCGGCGCCCGGCGCGTCCCGATATGGCCCAGCAGACCACGGCCCTTGGACCGCAACCCGGTCGAACGCCGAGCCGCTGGCACCGGGTTGTCTTCTCGGACACCAGCGATCACCGCGTACTCGAACAACCCTCGCACCACGGCGATCCGTCGGTTCATCGTCGCCGGCGCCGCTCCGCGCCGGTCGGTCAGGCGCACCACCTTCTTGTTCCCGCTGCGCTTGGACCTCGCCTGCCAGTCCAAATAGTCGAACAAGTCGGTCGGCACTACCTCAACGACGGTCAACCCCTGATCGCCGAGGAAGCGACCAAAGTTCAACAAGTCGAAGGCATACGCCCGCACGGTGGCCGGCGAGAACCCCCTAGCCTCGAGGTGCGTCAAGAAACTGTTCGCCATCTCGACATCAGTCCACGAACCCTCAAGACGATGCGAGCCCTCCAGGCGAACGACCGCCAGTGATCCGGCTGACACCGTCATCGTGCATCACCGTCGACGCGCCGTTCGCCGTCGGTGACGCCAAGCAGGAACCCGAACCGGGACAGGTCCGCGCGTAGCTGATCGATGTCGTAGCCGTCGCTCCCGACGAACCGTCGCAACGAGTCGGCCAGTCGGCTGTGGTCACATACCAGCCACTCGCTGAGAAACTCCAACATTTCGCCGAGCTCGACTGCGTCTCCTGGATCCAGACACACCTGCGGCACTGTCATGGCACACCTCCAGAATCGTCGCTCCAGGTCAGCATGAACCTGGACGCCTCCCGCTTGGTGGACCGTCAGACCGCTACAGCCAGTCGAGCCACCCAGGGCCGGTTAACCCATACGAGGTTCAACCACGAGCTCGAAGTCGGTGTGAAGTGCAGATGGAAGCGAGGGTTCGCGGCGAGCCAGTCGCGCACCTTCTCGTGGTTGTGCGTGCCGTAGTTGTCGACGATGAGATGCACGTCCAGGCCTCGAGGGACGTTGCGATTGATGAGCTTCAAGAAGGCCAGGAACTCGCCGTGGCGATGCCGTGGCAGGCACTTGCCGATCACGACGCCGGTGAGCACGTTCAGCGCAGCGAACAGCGTCGTCGTCCCGTTGCGCTTGTAGTCATGGGTCATCGTCCCGGCTCGCCCCCGTTTCAAGGGAAGGCTGGGCTGAGTGCGGTCGAGTGCCTGAATCTGGGACTTCTCGTCGACCGAGAGGACAACGGCCTTGTCCGGGGGGTTGAGATAGAGCCCGACCACATCGCAGAGCTTCTCTTCAAAGGCCTTGTCGCCCGAGATCTTGAAGGTCTTTACGAGATGGGGCTTGATGCCCCGGGCCGACCAGATCCGTTGCACGGTGTCGTGCGACACGCCTGTCGCCCGGGCCATCGTCCGCGTCGACCAGTGCGTCTCGCCCACAGGTTTGCCGTGGAGCGTGAGATCGACGATCTCGGCAACTTTCTCCTCGGGGATCGTCGGCTTTCGCCCTCGGCCTGGTCGGACTTTGCCGAAGTCCTCGAGACCACAGGTCTCAAAGCGTGCCCGCCAACCCAACACGGTGTTGCGCGAGACCTCGAGACGTTTCGCGATCTCGGAATTGGCGACCCCGTCGGCGGCCATCAGCAAACCCTTGGCCTGTTGCACGTTTCGATGCTGCCGAGACGAAGAGCGTGAGATCTGCGCCAGCGTCTCGCGTTCTGCAGGGGTCATGACCAGCGCTGCGGCTGCACGGTTTGCCATGCACGAAGGCTACCATATACGCGCGTTCATTTACCTGACACTACACTAGCCCGTTGTGAGGGGTGCTGCTGAGCAGGGAATTTGTTGGATCCTGGCAAGTGGCACATTCCAACAGTTGGAGGACTCGAGAGCGAGAGGGCTTCGCGTGTGCCACCACCGCGAAAACGTCTTCGATCGGTCAGCCTCGCCGCCCGCATGAGAGGTTCAGTGGCGCTGTCAAGCGGCCGTCGGTGGGAATGCGACGGTGGCGCTGCGCTGCGCGTAACGCCGAATCGGGCGCGGTCCCACCAGGGACTACTGGCGGTTGCTCTGTGCGCCTCTACCCGGCATTAGAGCCAGGTACGGCATCATGCGTTCGTAGCCGGCGGTCGGGCAGACTCGGGTGTCGTGGACCGACTGTCGAGTGAGCTGCTGGGTTTCGCGCCTGAAGCCAGGGTGCTGATCGTCAACTGCGACGACTTCGGCATGCACGACGCGGTCAACGCAGCGGTGGTGGAGTCGATCGAGAACGGCATCGCGAGCTCTTGCAGCCTGATGGTCCCGTGCCCCGCGGCGGCGAACGCGATGCGTCTGCTCCGGGAACGTCCGCACATCCCGTTCGGCATCCACCTCGCGCTCATCCGCGATTCGTCCGAGTACCGCTGGGGCCCGGTCGCCGCCAAGGCCGACGTGCCCTCGTTGCTCGACCCCGGCACCGACGAGCTCTACATCAACGCGCCGGCCCAGCGCACCGCGCTCCTAGCGAAGGCCAAGCTGACAGAAGTCGAACGCGAGCTGCGCGCACAAATCGACGCAGTGGTCGATGAAGGACTAGCACCCACGCACCTCGACTGGCACTGCCTTGCCGACGGCGGCCGCGACGACATCTTCGACTTGGCGATGGCGCTCGCCGAGGAGTACGGCCTCGCCGCACGGGTCTGGCTCGACGACGGCCGCCGCAAGGCTCGCCAGCATGGCAAACCGGTCGTCGACAACCCCTTCCTAGACAGCTTCTCCATCGGCCTCCACGACAAGGCGGCAAGCTACGCACGAATGCTCCGCGACCTACCGCCAGGCCTCAACGAATGGGCCGTCCACCCAGCGCACGGCACCGAACAATGGCAGACGATCGAGCCCTCCGGCTGGCAGATCCGGCAAAGCGACCATGCGTTCCTCACCTCACAACGAGCGCGCGACCTCCTCGATGACGAGGCCATCACCGTCATCGACTACCGGCCACTTCAGCAGGCGTGGAACGTTTAGCCGCGCGCCCGCCAAGTGCCGTCAGGACCGAGCAGAGCAGGCACGCAGAACAACACCACCGACGTCCTCCAGCCGCGCCCTAACGACGGTTCTTGCGATTGGTCGATGGTTGCTTCACTCGGTCGGGGGTGTGCATGCTTCCTGGTGGTCGACATCGAGCTGCAACGCTAAGAAAGGTACGCACGAATGACCGTGAACACCACCGTCACCGCCCCAAGTTCGCCGCGCAGCAGTTGGTTCCCGTGGCGCCATCCACAACACGGCCACCCCGCGCTCAAGGAAGCACATGATGACCGCACCCTCGGCGAACGCGTCGCTGACGAGATCGCAAGCTTCGGCGGCTCGTGGCCGTTCATCTTCATCTTCCTTGGGTTGGTCGCGATCTGGATGGTGGTCAACACCCTCTTTCTCCAGCATCTGTTGCACCACAAGGCGTTCGACCCCTACCCCTACATCGCACTGAACCTCGTGCTCTCGGGACTCGCTGGCATTCAGGCGCCGATCATCATGATGAGCCAGAACCGGGCCGCGACCCGTGACGAGATCCTCGCTGCCCACCACTACGACGAGACCCACAAGATCGACGACCTGCTCAACTCAAACACCGAGCTAACCCAGAAGGTTCACGACCTCACGCAGAAGATCCACCAGTTGGCGGAGCACATCGCTGGACAGACACCCTCTGGCTTGCCGACCACTTGAGACAGCGTGAATCTGGAACGTGTCGCGACGGGCCAACGCGGGCGAATAGCCAATTCCCTTCGATCAAGCTGCCACGCAGAACACCTCATCTGCACCGCCAGCGAACCCTGGGAGCCGACCGGCATGAGCACCTAACGACGGCTATTTCGCCGAGATCCGCGCACCCGCCTGGAGCGCCGTACCCTGACCTGGAGCCCCAGGGGTTCCGTCACTGGTTCCGGCCGATATTCCACTCCCCCAGGCGTCCTGGGCCGTCCTGACGGGTGCTGGTGAGCAGGAAGCCTGTTGGATCGCGGCAGGTGGCACATTCCAACAGTTGGAGGACTCGAGGCAGAGGACGGCGTAGCGTGCCGCCACCGGGGAAAACGCCTTCGATCGGTCAACCTGGCGGCCACCATGCGAGGCTCGGTGGCGCTGCCGCGTGGCCGTCGGTGGGAATGCGACGTGGACCTGCGCTGCGCGTCCCTGCCGAGTCTGTCGCGGCGTTCCCGTCGATCGGAGCGGGTGCAAGGGCGTTGTTCTGTACCCTGGCGCGCCTCACCTACCGGCAGCTCTGTGGGCTCGTGCAACGGCCGAGCGAGACGGGTGCCGTCATCGCTCATACCGTGCGCGGTCGCAATGGGACAAGGCCAACACCGGCGCCGTCTACGACCCAGAGCTGTTCCGGCGGGACATTCTGCCGAGACTCGCGGGCGTGAAGCTCTCCGAGATCGCCGAGGCAGCAGGGCACTCTAAGGCGTCGGCAAGTGACGTTCGGCGTGGGAAGCGGACTCCGCACGTTTCGATGTGGGCGACGCTTGGCGCGCTGGTCGGGGTCGAGATCGTGGCGACTGCCTTCCACGGTTGCTCACGTCGCGCGTGACGGTTGTTCACTCGGCGTCCCCCGGCTGGGTTGGGCGTCGCTTGGTTCTGTCCAGACCCTCGGATCGGCCTGTAACGACACGGTGGTTGGGAGGACTGTTCGTTGCAACCTCAGTCACTCCCAACCAAAGGACAGTCTAATGAAAAGAGCACTTCAGCTGTTTTCCAGTGCCGCACTCACGCTCGCGCTTGTTGGCGTTGGCGTCGGTGTGGCAGGAGCCCAGTCCGAGAACCACCGATCGCAGTTCGGTTTCGCCAGAGCGAACCATGTCGTTTTCGTACAAACCGACAACACAGCCGGCAACCAGGTCGTGGCCTACTACCGTGCCGACAACGGCCGCCTCACGCTGGCAGACACGTACAACACCGACGGGTTGGGCGGGGTGCTCAGTGGGTCGGTGGTGGACCACCTGGCCTCGCAGGGCTCTCTCACGTACGACCAAAACAACGCCCTGCTCTACGCCGTGAACGCCGGCAGCAACACCGTGTCGGTCTTCTCGGTCCGCGGCGACCAGCTCACCTTGAACCAGGTGGTGAGCTCAGGCGGCACCTTCCCCGTGAGCGTGGCCGTGCACGGCGACTTCGTCTACGTCCTCAACGCCCTGAACGGCGGGTCGGTCCAGGGCTATTTCGCCTCCTTCGGCCACCTGTTCCCCCTCCCGGGATCGAACCGAGCCCTCGGCCTGAACCCAGCGGCCACGCCTCAGTTCGTCAACACCCCCGGACAAGTCGCCTTTTCACCGGACGGCTCCAAGCTGATCGTGACGACCAAGGCCAACGGCAACGACATCGATGTCTTCAACGTCCGGTTCTTCGGGCTGCTGTCGCCTTCACCCGTGGTGAACTCTGAGCCCGGCACCGTCCCCTTCGCGATCACCTTCGACACGGCGGGCCGCCTCGTCATCGCCGACGCCGGCACGAACGCGTTGTCCACCTTCACCCTCAACGCGGACGGAACCGTGACCCTCATTGACTCAGTGGGGACGGGCCAGTCGGCGACGTGCTGGGTTGCTCCAGCGCAGGGGTTCTTCTATACCTCCAACGCCGGGAGCGCGACAGTGAGCGGTTACCAGGTGAGCGCCAACGGCCAGCTCACTCTCCTCGGGGCGACAGGCACCGACCCGGGAACGGTTGACGCCTCGGTCTCGGCCAACGGGCAGTTCCTCTACGTCCAGACCGGTGGGAACGGGATCGTCGACGAGTTCCAGGTCAACACCATCGGAACCCTCACCGAGATCGGACTCGTGACCGTGGCCAGCGCAGTCGGTGGCGAAGGCATCGTCGCCTTCTAACCGATCCCACGCGAGCGGCGTCGCCCGAGTCAAGGCGGCGTCGCTCGCGTCCTGGATCATTTCCTCATCAGGTGACGACGGTGATCAAGTTGCACGCGTGCGGTTGAGTCTTCGCTGTACCTGTGGGTGGCACATTTCAACAGTTGGAGGACTCGAGAGCGAGGACTCCTCGCGGCAAGTCGCTCCCATCAGTCGCCGGTGCCGCCACCGCGGAAAACGCCTTCGATCGGTCAACCTGGCGGCCACCATGCGAGGTTCGGTGGCGCTGCCACGTGGCCGTCGGTGGGAAGGCGATGTCGGCCTGCGCTGCGCGTAACGACTCGGACGCGGCATCCGGGTTAGTGTTCGCTGTCATTCTGCGTTCCCGTGCCCGACTACTGTCTGGGTCGCTTTTGGGCCCTTCAAGACGAACCGCAGGGGCGGACGGCGCACTGGACGGCCGGGCACGAGCATCGAGATCCCAGGCTGGGAAAGTACCGTTGAGGTGTGTCAATCCGTCAGACGGGGCTACCGTCTCGACCCCAAGAGGCAGGGTGAACCCAGTCGCGGCTCGCTCCGGCCACGAGCCGAGGGGACCCGCCTTGCGACCGATCTCGCTCGAGGTGTGCGGCATCGTCGGGTTCGTGGGATCCCTCTCCGTGCTGCTCGGAGTCGTTCAGCCCGGTTCGCCGTTCTCGTTGAGGGCGCCGGGCGCCTGGTTCTTCGCCACGACCGGGGGGGGCACGGACGGCTGGCACCGGGTTCCTCGGGGTCATGCTTGTCTACGTCGGGATCGTGCTGATGCTCGGCGCATGGTTCGAACTCGTCCGCTTGGTGCGCCGCTCGCCTTCGGTCCCGATGCCGCGGTTGGTGGCAATCCTCGTCGCCTGGGTGGGCCCCGTCCTCGTAATGCCGCCGCTGTTCAGCCGGGACGTTTACCTCTACGCGGCACAAGGGGAGATGGTGCAGCGGG
Organism: uncultured Acidimicrobiaceae bacterium; assembly: GCA_963841155.1. Classification (GTDB taxonomy): domain Bacteria; phylum Actinomycetota; class Acidimicrobiia; order Acidimicrobiales; family Bog-793; genus Fen-455. Next base: position 635,537 of record CAWJBM010000005.1, read on the forward strand.
GCCTCGACCCCTATGTTCACACTCCGAGTGCGCTCGGGGGCTGGCCGTTCTTAGACCTCGTCGATCCGCTCTGGCGCCACGTGACCGCGCCCTACGGTCCGGTGTGGGATCGGCTCTCCGGAGTTGTCGTGGCCTTGTCGTCCCACGACGTTCCGATGGCCGTGGCTGGCTTCCGGCTCGTCGCGTTGCTGGGCCTCGGATTGATCGCCTGGGGCGTTTCCTCCCTCGCCCGATCGATCGGGCGCCCCGATAGCGTGGCCTTCGCGCTCGGTCCGCTCAATCCCCTCGTCCTCCTAGTGCTCGTCGGCGGAGCCCACATCGAAGCGCTGATGCTGGGGCTCCTCGTCGCCGGTTGTGCGCTCGCCCGCCGCCAGCACGTGTTGGGCGGCTTGGTGCTGTGCGCCCTCGCTGTCGAGGTCGAGCTGCCGGCACTTATCGGCGCCGTCTTCATCGGATGGTGGTGGCACCACGGGATCTGGCGCCGACGGGTCCCGCGTGTCCTGGCCGCGGTGGCAATTGTGGTCGTGCTCATGGGGGTGATCAGCGCGGTCTCGAACCTGGGGTGGCACTGGGTAAGCGGACTGGCGGACCCGGGCAGGATTGTTTCTTGGCTCGACCCGGCGACGGCGCTCGGGCTGGGCATGGACCACGCGGCAAGCGCCCTGGGTGTTGGAGGGCACACGGCGGGGCTCATCGAGATCTCACGGGGCGTCGGTCTCGGACTGGCCACCGCGCTCTCGGCCGTGCTGCTGTTCCGTTCGAAGCGCCAGGGGGAGGTCGGGGCCCTCGGCTGGAGCCTGCTGCTGTTCGCAGTCCTCGGACCCCTGGTCGAGCCCTGGTATGAGACGTGGGGCTTCGTGGTGTTAGCCGCGGTGGCGGAGGGCTGGACGTTGCGCCTCATGCTCGCACTGTCCGCGGTGGCCTGCTTCGCCGACGCGCCGCCAGTGCGATCCCTCGGTGCGACGGACCCGGTGCTCACGGTGATTTGCTGGACCGTGCTGGTCGGCGTGGTCGGCACCTTCGTGACCCTCCGGCTGCTGCCGTCCCTTCCGCGCCTACACATGTCGGCCTGGTCCGAGCTGTCGTCCAGAGTCAGGCCAACGCTGTGGGCACGTCCCGAGGAGCTCCCTCCGAGTTCCCCCTGACCCGCACCGATCTCACTCGGCTCGGCGGTCGCCATCCTCGCGGCCGATCAGAGCTACAGAATGTCGCTCCGAACGTCGGATCGCGGAAGACTTCCTCGGCGCCATAACGACCGATATTTCGCCCAGGTCCGCGTGCTGTGTAAGCGCCGTACCCTGAGCCAGAGCGCTGGCGGTTCCGTGGCTGGTTCCGGCCGACGTCCCACTCTCCCAGGCGTCCCAGGCCGCTCTGACAGCTGCTGCTGAGTAGGGAATTTGTTGGATCTAGCAGGTGGCACATTTCAACAGTTGGAGGACTCCCAGTGGTGTGACTTTCGGGGCGCGCCGGTGAGTGACGTAGGCTGCCATCGACGCGGTGTCCGGCATCTCAATCTTGCGTCCGTCAAGCAGGTCGCCGACCGTGGCCAGTTGCAGACGCGGGTAGTGCCACCCCAAGGACCATCGTGGGAACCGGCGTCGGTGGCTGCCTCCCGCATCGGGCGCGTGGGCGACACGTCAAAACGAGAAAGCGCCACTCTCGACTGCTACTCAGTTCTCATGAGTTACAATGTCTTGATTGGTACCTGGGGGGAACAGCTGTCAATAGGTGGAAGCGAGGAAGCCCATGTTCCATTTCAGGGTCCGGTCGAGGTTGGCGATGGCCGTCACTGCCATGATTGTCGTTGCGACAGTGGCCGTCGTCGGTATGCCGCAAGTCGTGCTCGGCGCAAGTCCAGTTCCAGTCGTCCTGTCCTTCACAGCTACAAAGACCACCATCCCTTACACCGGTGGCCAGATCGTCCTCAGGGCAAAGCTAAAGTACGCGTCGTCCTGTAAGATCACGGTTTCACCTCGCCTGGAGGGCTTCCCGAGGTCCTTCTCCTGTTCCTCTGATCTCGTGACGCAATCTGTCACGTTGGGCGTCAACAAGACCGGATACTCGATTACCTACGCCTTCGGGATGACCGTGAAGAACTCGACTGGCAGCACTCCGGCGACGAACGTTGTCGTGACCGAGGATGCCGCACTTCCGACTCCAGCTCCGGTTGTCGTGTCGTTCACCGCGACAAAGATCAGCATCCCCGACGCCGGTGGCAAGATCGTCCTCAGGGCAAAGCTCAAGTACGCGTCGTCCTGCAAGATCACGGTCTCACCTCGCCTGAAAGGCTTCCCGAGGTCCTTCTCCTGCTCCTCTGATCTCGTAACGCAATCTGTAACGTTGGGCGTCAACAAGAGTGGAAACTCGATTACCTACGCCTTCGGGATGATCGTGAAGAACTCGACTGGCAGCACTCCGGCGACGAACGTTGTCGTGACCGAGGGTGCCGCACCGCCTCCGATCTCCTTCACGCCCCCGCCACCTGGCAATCCGACGACCGTAGTCTTCCCGCCCGAGGGCGTCTTCGTCGCGGATGATCCCCTGGTCGTGACAGTGACGAACAACAGCTCCACGACTCAAGACATCGCCAGCGCCGCGATCGGCGCCGTCGGCGACTCCGCCGACTTCATCTTCATTAGGAACAACTGCGCCTACGTCACCGCGCACGCGAACTGCTCACTGGCAGTTCAGTTCCAGCCGACTGGTGCCGGTACTCGAACCGGCGTTATAGACGTCGTTGACGCAAGCTGGGGCGCTGCGGGCACCACGGTACAGCTCAAACTGCGCGGAAGGGGTGTGTGGGCAGCCGCATCAGTCTCAAATAGCAACATCAGCAATAACGTCCTGCTCTTCCCAACAAGTCAGGTCGTACTCACGCAAAGCCCCGTTCAGGACGTGACCCTCACGAACGTCGGTTCGGTACCGCTGTATATCAGTCCCTGTCCCGTACCGGGCTCACTGCCCTGTGGGATTGAAATCGTCGGGGGTGAGACCACCGACTTCACTGCCGCGCTGGATACCTGTAGCAACCAGATCAACTCCGCGGCTCCGCTCATCGTGAGCGTCGGTCACAGCTGCACGTTCGAGGTCCTTTTCGAACCGTCGGCCACCGGTATTCGAACAACCAACGTCGTGGTCGTCGACAACACGCTTGACACCCAGACACAACTAGAGCTGGAGGGTATCGGCGTCGAGAAGTCCACCTAACCTCCTAAGACGCTCCCTATCTTGCAATACGTCGGATTGGCAACCGCCGCCTGGTTTTGCCGCCACGTATCCGTGAAGGCTCAAATCTGCGCGGTTGAACGGCTCCCGTCCTGCTCGCCGAACAGGGCGTTGGTCGTCGCGTTCGAGTTGAAGGGCGGGTCCAGGTAGATCAGATCGACGGGCTCGTCATGGATGTGCTGGCACAGAACGTCCAGGTTGTCCCCTCAGCGGAGGACGTCGCTGGTGGCCACTCTCTCAGCGCAGGGCAGGGATTCTGGCGGTCTCGGACCTGCTGGCGCTGTAGATCTCTCCGAGGCACGCTGAGCCGCTGGCTGGTGCCTTCGATTTGGCTCTGGGGCGTTCGAGGCCGTTGTGGGGCATTCTTGAGGGCTGCTGGTCAGCAGGTACCCTCTTGATTCAAGACGAGTGGCACATTTCAACAGTTGGAGGACTCCAGAGCGACAGGGTAACCGGGGGCTTCAGAGGCGCTCGTGCCAGAACTTAGGTCCTCGATTCTGTGGCCTCCTGCGGCGATGCATGGCGGGAGTCCTTGGACTTGACGGTCCACCGTGGTCGTGTGGTGATCGGCGTCCTCGTCGGTGGCCGCGTGGATGAAGGGCGCCGTGCGACGAGGTCTGTTGAAACCAACGGCCGGTGAGCACCCCGGCGGTGATGCGCACGAGACGGTCGGCGGTGCCGTCGAGCGTCCAAGTCTCGATGGTCACCTGGGCGGACCCTGCGCAGCTTCGAGGAGTCGGTGATGATCCTCGAGACGCCCTGGACCAGGACACTCCACCCGTTGGTGCCGTCAGGCTCGTAGCTGACGGCCTCGAAAGCCAGTACCCCGCCGGCGCCAGATCCGAGTTGAAGATGTCGTACAGAATCTTGGTGGGGCCGTCCGGCCGGGTTTCGTGGACGACGATGTACTTACCGGTGTCAGTTACCGGGGCCGCTCCGGGTGGCTCGATCCCTAGGGTGTAGCGCCCGTACTCGATGCTTACAGCCCCCTCGTCGCGGATCTCGACCGTCTCGAGGTCGAGCGAACAGACACCGGCGTCCATCAAGAGCCTGAATGCCGCTTGGATGGCTGCCCGGCCCTCGCAGATCGGCATGTTGGGCGGAAGGAGCTTGGCGTTCTCGTGATAATGGCTGGCCAGGGCGGCCGGGTCCTGGTTCTTGACTCCATCGTGGAAGGCCAGAGCGAGCCCCTGCGCGTCAACTCGAGTGGTGGTCATGTGATCCCCCTCTTGTGGTTGCCCTCCGGCTCTTGCTTCGGGAAGCCAGTCGGGCCTCGGCGCGACCCTACATCGCCTGACGCGACGGAGATGGCGGATCGGCTCTCCAAGCGTGGTACCAAACCTTTGATCGGCGTCCGTACCTCCCCAATAAGTCACTACTGAGCCCGGCGACGGCTACGCCTTCTGTGCGCCTCGCCCGAAGAGATCGACGATCGTAGACGTCCGCAGTTCGCGGGTGCTGTTACAGGGCACACACCCGCCCTCCCAATCCCTCTGACCGGAGCGGATCCACCAGCGCCTGACCTGAGCGCCCCGTCGGTTCCTATGCTGAGACCGTATGCAACTCACTGTGACGGTGGAGCCTTCTGCGGCGAGCCTGCCCGGCTGGGACGAACTCGTGATTGGCGACGGGATAGAACTCCCTTCCCACAACCTATGGCTATCGGCGAAGGTGTTGCACATCTTTGAAGTATTCAGTAACAAAGCCCCTCAGCACGTGCTCGCTCGGGCGAACGGGACGCTGGTTGGTGGGCTTGCCACATACCGACTTGACGAACATGTGACGGGCAGCTCGATGCGGCTCGACGGTGTATTCCCGGGGATGGATGTGTTGCCAGCGCGGCTCGCAGGTGGGCCCTACGAAAGTCGCACGGGTGCCCTGACTCTGCCGAGCCTTGGCGAGGAGGCCCGGCGCGAGGTAGTTAGCCGGTTGTTTGCCGAAGCCGAGAACATAGCTCGGCGAAATGACGAGCGGTCGGTGGTGTGCCGCTGCGTGGACGGTGGCGACACATTGCTTCGTGATGTCCTGCGAGATCGCGGTTATCGCGAGATCCCCGGGCCGGATCACTTCGTTCTGGTGCCACCCCCAGGAGGCTTGGACGGCTACATCGACTCGCTCCCGAGCAGGTACCGCACCAAGGTCCGCCGGGAACTCCGCAAGCTGAGGGAGGGCGGGGTTGCCATCACTGTCGAGCCGCTGACCCCGGACCTGATCAGAACCGTTGCGCCCCTTATCGCGAACCTCCAGAACAAGTACGACACTGACGCAGACTGCGACTCGATTACTGCCTCACTGGGCCTTCTCCGCAAAGCCCTCAAACAGTCAATATACGGTGTCGTCGCGCGCGTCGGTGATCGTGTCGTCGGCTTCAATGAATTGGTCGTGTACAGAGGCAATGCGTGGACGCATCACGCCGGTTTCGACTACGAGGCACAGGGCACTCTCCCGGTGTACTTTGGCGTCTTCTTCTACGGGGTGATGGACTTCGCCGCCGAGCGCGGCCTCCGGGTACTGGACTACACCTTCAAGACCGAGGACGCCAAACGTTCACGGGGTTGCGAAACGCGAACGACAGTTAGGCTGCTCAAGGCCGTTTGATCAGAGACGGCGGACATTACCGTCAGTGGTAGATCCGCGCCGTCGGCCCTCCGACGCGAACGCCCACCTCACTCTCTCTCTACGGTGAGCGACATAACGTCTCATCTGCATTGGTCACCCAACGCCTTGGCAGGACCAGTGACCATCCAGATCGTCAGATATTTCCCCAACGGGCCTACGCGATGCGCCGTCGCCTAAGCTCGAGCCCCAGCAGTTCCGTGGCTGGTTTTCCGGCCGAGGTCCCAGTCCCCCAGGCGTCCTGGACCGTTGTAGGCCGTGCTGGGGGTGCTGTTGAACGGGGAGCCTGTTGGATCTGGCAGGTGGCACATTCCAACAGTTGGAGGACTCGAGAGCGAGGACCCGTCGCGGATTCGTATCGGGTTGGCGGGCACCCAGGGTCCTAGGTTTCCTTGGCTCATCCCGTTCGCCGGCCCTGACAAACCAGCCCCACCGTGACGGCAGTATCAGGAGATGTTACGAGCGTTCAGTCCAAAGCCTTCCCCATCGAGGCCCCAGCTCACGATGCGGGAAGGTCGGACCCGGAAGATGGGATCGTCGAAGTCGGCCATGATCGCCTTTCCGCCAGTCTCGAGCACGTCGGCGTGGCCCCGGACCTCGATTGCTCGCGGCTGCCACGGAGGCAGTACATCGTCCACAACGAACGACACCCGGCTGTCGCGGCGCACGTCCCTGAACTTCTTCCGCTTCGCGAAATCGTGTCCCCCGATGTCGATTGCATCCTCGTCGGGGTTGTAGCGGAACGTTACGGGGACTACGTGAGGTGAGCCGTCGTCGCTGAGTGTCGCGAGGCGTCCGAGTCGCTGGCTGCCGAGATAGGCGACCTCGGCGAGTGTAAATGCAGCCATAGTCAACCTCCCACCCGGTCGGCCCAGTTCATGGGATTGTAGCGATGGCACACCGAGTTAACACCTGTTGGAAGATGGTCCCGAGCGCTTGGTGGGCGAGGCTTCGTCCAAGAGGCTGAACTCCCGGAGTGCTTCCCGACAATGCCGCGACAGCGAACAAACGGTGCGCCGAATACGGACCTTGTCCTCGCGTGGCGCACCGAGCGAGACGGTGCGGGGTGCAGATCCAGCGTTGCGGAGCGCGACAACTGAGCTACTGCGGATCCACGAAGCCTGGCACGATAGGAAGGATCCTATTGGCCCGACAGGGCAGGAGGCTAGCCTCGATTATTCGCGCGATAGCGGCATGAAGCTGCCAGTATCCGCGTAAAAGGCCTCCTCAACTGGGAGAATGGCTGTGATCCAAAGCAGCTCTCCAACCCAGGAGGAGGCCTCCTTGAAGGTGCATCGTAGCCGCTCGGTCCGCCGGGTCGAGGTAACCACCGACGGGCGCAACCTCGTCTCGCACGCGGGCACCGCGTTGTTGTGCGAACTGGCCGATCGCACAGGGTTGACACACGGGTTGTCCGAGGCGATGGCCGACTGCGGCATCTCGTGGAACACCCACGACCCGGGCGTCGTGCTCACGCATCTCGCCGTCGCCATCGCGGATGGGGCCGACTGCCTCAAGGACATCGACGCACTTCGCAAGCAGTCCGAGCTGTTCGGAGACGTCGCGTCGATCTCGACCGCGTGGAGGGCGGTGAAGGCCACGACTGCCCCAGAGCTGCGCGCGATCAGAGAGGCCGTGGCGAAGACACGGGAGGTCGTGTGGGCCGAGGCGCCACCGGGCGACATCACGATCGACTTCGACGCCACGCTCGTCACCGCGTTCTCCGACAAGCAGGACGCTCGCCCGACGTACAAGCACGGTTATGGCTTTTACCCACTCGGCGCCTGGTGCGACACGACCGTAGAGCCGCTCGGGGCGATGCTCCGTCCGGGTAACGCCGGCTCGAACGACGCCGACGATCACCTCGAGTTGTTGGACCAGGTGATCGCCGCCCTCCCGCCGGAGTACCAGGTAGGTCACCAGCCCGGCGACGACCCGAGCCTTGTCCGACATCACATCCTTGTGAGGGCCGACTCGGCCGGGGCGAGCCACGACTTTGTCTCTGGCCTTGTGGAAGCCAACATCGAGTACTCGATCGGCCACCCGGTCGACTCAGGCGTGCGAGAGGCCTTGTTGTTGTTCCAAGAAGAGGACTGGGTCGGAGCGCTCGAGGCGGACGGGACCGACCGGGACGGTGCATGGGTGGCCGAGCTCACAGATCTCATGGACTTGTCGGCCTGGGGTGAAGACGCACGGCTCATCTGCCGGCGAGAACGCCCTCACCCAGGGGCCCAGCTCAGCTTGTTCGACACCTCGGAGGGTTTTAGGCACACGTGTTTCATCACGAACGCGAATGCCCTCGAGATCGACGCCGCGGCACTCGAGCTTCGCCACCGCGGCCATGCCCGCGTCGAGGACCGGGTCCGGTGCTGGAAGGACTGCGGGCTGCAGAACCTGCCGTTCGCGAGCTTCACCCAGAACCTCGCCTGGGTGGCCACCAGTCTCATCGCCGGGGCGCTCATCGCCTGGGCGCAGATGACCTGCCTGGACGGCGAGCTCGCAAAGGCCGAGCCGAAGACGATCCGCTACCGGCTGTTGCACGTCGCCGCCGTCCTAGTGCGCCGTGGGCACCGGCTCATCTTGCGCCTGGACGAGACATGGCCGTGGGCAGCAGCGCTCAGGCGAGCATTCCTCAGGCTGCGGACCGCTTTCCCATAACAACCCGGGTCCCGGCGCCCGACCCGGCAACGGTGAGTCTCCCGAGGGCGTGACATCCGACAAGAGCACGAAGCTCTGACCCGTCGCGCCCTGCCACGACCGGGCGTCCTCACTGTCACCCCATCGTCACGACTCGACCGTTCGCTGTCAGCTTCCCGAGGCAAGATGAATTTTCGAGGCTAGGAATGGACATCGCTGTCATCGGTACTGGATTCATAGGTGAGATCCTGGGAAGGTCGCTCGCCGGGTCTGGTCACAAGGTCACCTTCGGATCCCGTCATCCCGACGCGGATGACGCCGCTGTCGGTTCATCCGCCACGGTCTGCTCGGTCGCCGCGGCCTTGGGTGTCGCTGACGTGATCATCCTCGCCATCCCGGGTCCCGCCGTGCTCCAGTTCGCGGCAAGTCACAAGGATGCGCTGGCCGGCAAACTGGTGATCGACGCGACGAACCGGATGGGAGGGCCAGTCGCCAACTGTAGGGCTGACCTACCCCCGGCTGTCCGATATGCCAGGGCATTCAACACGCTGGGCGGCGAGAACATGGCTGACCCGGTCTTCGATGACGGGCCCGCCGACATGTTCTTCTCCGCGGCCGAGTCCGACCGGCAAACAGTAGAAACGGTTATCGAAGGTGTCGGTCTGCGCCCCGTTTATGTCGGCGTAGACGAAGAGGCGATCATTGATTGCCTCTTCCGCCTGTGGGTCGCCCTTGCTATAAAGCAGAGCCGCGGGCGCCGACTCGCTCTCCGCCTGTTGGAGGGAGCCGAGTAGGTCCCAGACTTTGCTTGACGGCCTAGCGGAGTGGGCAGTCCGATGTTCGCGCGCCCTTGTCGGCTACCGAACGCTTCCTGTCGCACGCGCGCCAGGGCAATCCATTGGCGTCTTCTCCCGTAGGAAGCGCCGTCGCGTGAGGTTCCAAGGCTCGTCCCGGACCTGTGGTGGTCCCATTCCCACAGGCGTCCTGAGCCCTTGTAGGTCGCTCTGACGGGTGCTGGTGAGCAGGGGATCTGTTGGATTCTGGCAAGTGGCACATTTCAGCAGTTGGGGAACTCGAAAGCGAGGAGGCGTCATGCCAAGCTGCGCCCATTTGTCGGTTGTGCCACCACCGCGGAAAACGCCTTTGATCGGTCAACCTGGTCGACAGCCACCATGCGAGATTCAGTGGCGCTATCGAGCGGCCACCGGAGGTCGATGCGCCTTAGCCCTGCCTTGTCGATTCCGTCGCGTGTCGCCTACTCGGCGCGCCCAACGGTCGGTTCCCGTTCTGTGCGCCTGCCGAAGAGCACGAGGACGGAGTGAGGACTGATCGTTGATGGATCCGGCTACGCTCGCGCCCGAGAATGGGAGGGGGAACATGAGGGGACAACAGCAGTGGTGGCGCAGCGCTGTCGTCGTGGCGGCGCTGGTCGCCTTGGGCAGCGCGGCACCGGCGGCCGCGGCCACCGGCACCACCAAAACGAAGACCGAGACGGTGTATCCATGGACCTCGGCCGGGAAGCTGAAGGCGGGGCTGAAGGTCGCCGGCACCGTTGAGGGCACTTGCTGGACGAGCTCGCTTGCCGTCTCCAGCAACGACGCCTACCGGTGCATGTCGAAGTCGTTCATCTACGACCCATGCTTTGCCCCCGAGACCAAGACGTTCACGCAGCTGGCGTGCATGGTAACGCCGTGGAGCAAGGTCACTCGCTTCGACCTCACCTCGCCCATCCCCAAGGCGGCCAAGCACCCCAACGGCAAGCCGTGGGTCTGGGCCGACCAGCTCAGCAACGGCGTCCGCTGCATCACGGAGACGGGCACCGGCGCGGTGATCGACAAGGTCGTGCTGAACTACTACTGCGTCCCGGGAAAAGGCTGGGCGAGCATTCCCGACAAGAAGGCCGAGCCGTGGACCGTCCGGTACGCGAAGAGCTTGCAATCCAAGACCCTTGAGACCGTGAAAGTCACCACGGCCTGGTACTGATCCCCGCGGCCTGCCGGTCCGTCCTGGTCCATCGGGTTCTGGAATTGGATGCGAAACAGAACGACCCACCGGTCGCGAGCCGAGACCGGCGTTATCGCCGCTGGGCCGATACGGATCGAGGTTCTTCGCAAAGAACCGTGGGGCTGCGTGAAGCGCCGTAGCCTGAGCTAGAGCCCCTGTGGTTCTGTGACTGGTTCCGGCTGGTGTTCCACTACCCTGGGCGTCCCGGGCCGTTGTAGGCGGTCCTGAGGCTGCTGGTGAGCAGGGAGCCTGTTGGATCCTGGTGAGTGGCACATTTCAACAGTCGGAGGACTCGGAAGCGAGGGGGCTTCGCGGCAGGTCGCGCCTATCGATCACCCGTTGTCTGCCGTTTGCGGCCGCCACGACCCGACTGCTTCGCGACGACCGCGAGCGAACCCATCGAGGGTACGACAGTGGACTCCTCCCCTGTCGACCACCGCACCCGCAAGAGCGACCCGGTCACGCCGGTCACGACTCCATCACGGGGAGCCTCGCCGACCTTCCTCGAAGAGACTTGTACGCGATCACCAACGACTGCCATGAACGGAATGGTGCCACTCCGCGGCGTGTCTGGCCAGCGCGATCGCACACCTCTTGCCTACAGAAGCTCCTGAGATCCTTCAATGACCAAGGCTCGAGACAGGTGCAACTGATGATCCCCTACCGCTACGGCCTGTGATTACCGAGTTTGTTGCCTTAGCCGTGATGTGAGAAACAGCTCCGGTCCCGAAAGGACACGGACCGGAGCGAGCGCACGGCGACGGGCAGCCATAGCTTGGGTGGCCATGACCAACGAATCAACGCACCTCGGCGACGCGCAGGGTGAGTGGTACTACTGCTTTAGGCACAAGAAGGTCGAAACGCGCGACGAATGCCACAAAATGGATCGAATGGGCCCGTACTCCACCGTGGCAGACGCTGAGAACTGGCGCGGGCGCGTTGTAAAACGGAACGAGGAGTGGGAAAACGAAGAGCAGTAGGCGTCAACCACCTGGCGAGCAGATGCCTTCGGCGCGCCGACCACAAACCACACCTGCGCGGCGACCCTGGGTGGCCTGCAAGTGGCACATTTCAACAGTTGGAGAGCGCGGAAGAGAGAGGACTCCTCGCGGTAAGTCGCGCCCGTGTGTGAGCTTCGGTGATGCTATCGAACGACCAGAGGGCCACTCGGTGAGGCCTTGCGCGGCGCAGAAGGCCACATGTATCCCCACCAACCAGCCGCAACTTCTGCAGCGGCGGTGCAGCAGAGGAACTGGTTATGGCCTTGTCTCTTGGCAGGGGAACGCAAGATCAACCGGTTGGGCCCGCAATCGGGCACAGCGAGATACCATCGGTTTCTACTCCGTGACACCAGAAGGTGTCGCGGGCTGCCGGAGTGAGCCAGCGACCGCGAACGCAGCGAGAAAGAGGGCGACGACGAGCCACAGGGCGTTGAGGAGACCGGCGGCTTGGGCGAGCAAGCCGATGGCTGGTGGCCCGGCGAGGTTGGCGAAATAGCCGATGGAGGCAACGACACTGACGCGTGCGGCCGGGTCCGGCCCGCTCTCGGCGGCAGCGGACATGCCAAGGGGGAAGCCCATCGAGACTCCGACCGCCCAGAACAGGACACCGACGAGGACGGTCCACAAGTTGCCACCAAGGATAAAGAGCACGACGCCCAGTACACCGAGGGCGGTGGTGTATCGGATGGTGTGAACGCGCCCGAGCCAGTCGACGACCGGGCCACCGAAGATCCGAGCAAGAGCTTCGCCGGTGGCGAACGCGGTGAAGAAGAGCGCGGCGATGGCGGCGGTTTGACCATGGTCGTTGTGGACAGCCAGGGTGAGCCAGTTGTTCGCGGACCCCTCACCGAGCTCGACACCGAGCATGGCAACGCCGATCAGCAGTAGGCGCCAGTCCGTCCAGCCATGCAGCCATTGGCGCACCTTGGCGAGGCGCGTCTCGGTGGGCAGTGCGTCTTGCGTGCGGTTCCCGGTAGGGATGGCCGGGTCCATGGCAAGGGCGACCGCCCCAATGATGACTGCTTCGCCGATGAACTGCACCGACGGAGTGACCCCGAGCGCCGCGCACGCCGCACCGATTCCCGACCCCACTGCGGCACCGATCGACCACGCCCCGTGCATCAGGGGCATAAGGGTGCGGCCGGCGGCCCGTTCGATCGCCGACCCCTCCACGTTGATCAGCACGTCGAGGGTGCCGACCCCAAAACCTATGACCAGGAAGGCAAAGCTGACCAGGGGAACCGATCGCAGGGTTATGGCCACGCCCATGACAGCCATCGCCGCGGCGACGACCAGGAGCGATGCGGTCACGCCACCCCGACTCCCGAGCCAGTGGAGTATCGGTGTCGAGGCGACAAGCCCGGCGATGGCCCCGACTGTCACGCCGGCAAGGAGCAGGCCGATCGTAGCGATGCCGACGCCGAGTTCTGCTTTGACCGCCGGGAGCCGAGGGCCCCAAGCGGCAACAGTGATCCCACCGAGACCGAAGGCGGCCATGATCGCCCTTCGCCACCGAAACAGGGCGGCTCGATCAACAACGACAGTCACGTCGGTCGTGTACGAGCGACGCTGAGCCTGCTGCTCGTCGGCATCCTCGGTCATCGCCTAAGCGTAGGATCCGTCCCTCCGGCAGCCGGAGCAAACTCTTCCACGCCCGTCACCAACTAAAGGGACGCGCTTGACGGCAGCCACCCCAAGCGCGCCGACCCACAGGAGGGCTCGGGACAAAATGTCCGGTCTACGCCCGCGTCGCTGAGAAGACGCGGCTCCCGAGGCGACGGACAGTTCGCCAAGTTCCGCGCGCGTGAGTGATGCGCCGCACAGGGTTGCAACCAGTTGATACACCCCTACGAAAGAATCATCGTTCGTGAGCCTCGGTGAGTGGGCGAGGCAACAGGACATCCATCCGCAGACCGCCTATCGGTGGTTCCGGACCGGCACGCTCCCGGTCCCGGCGCGCAAGATGGGCAAGCTCATCTTGGTCGGTGACCTCGAGGCCGGGCGGGTGAGCAGCCGCCTCACCGCCGTCTACGCACGGGTGTCCTCGGCCGACCAGCGCGACGACCTCGACCGCCAAGTGGCTCGCGTGTGCAGCTGGGCCGTCGCGAAGGGCTTTTCGATCGACCGCGCGGTCACCGAGGTCGGTTCCGGGCTGAACGGCAAGCGTCGAAAGTTTCTTGGGCTTGTCTCGGACCCGAAGGTGACGACGATCCTGGTCGGGCACCGTGATCGCTTCGCCAGGTTCGGCTTCGAGTACCTCGCCGCGTCTTTGCAGGCGAGCGGGCGGCGCCTCGTCGAGATCGACGACGCCGAGGTCGACGACGACCTCGTTCGGGACATGACCGAGGTGCTCACCTCGTTCTGCGCCCGCCTCCACGGCCGCAGGGCGGCCACCCTTAGGGCGGCAAAGGCTCTTGCCGCAGCCGGCGAGGACGACGATGCCGCGTAGATTCAGACCACCTGACGGCTGGGTCGTCCAGGGGTTCAGCTTTGCCCTCGACCCGAGCGACGAGCAGCTCGCAATGATCGCCCGGTTCTTCGGCGCGCGGCGAAAGGCTTACAACTGGACCTTGGAGCAGATCAAGGCCGGCATCGACGCCTACGGGGCCACCGGCGTTGAGTCGAAGCGTCCCTCCCTCTACGGGCTGCGCAAGCGGTGGAACGCCGAGAACTCGGCCGTCTGCGTGAACACCGAGACCGGCGAGGTCTGGTGGTCCGAGGTCTCCAAGGAAGTCTTTGCCAATGGGATCGCTGGCGCCGTCGACGCCTACTGGCGCTGGCAGGGCTCGCGTGCGGGGACGATCGCCGGCCGTCGGGTCGGCTTTCCCCGCTACAACAAGCGCGGCAAGGACCGGGACCGCTGCACGTTCACGACCGGGGCCATGCGCTTGGAACACGACCGGCGTCACCTCACGCTCCCGAGGCTTGGGACGGTCCGCACGCACGAGAACACTCGCAAGATCGAACGCCTCGTGGCGAGTGGGCGGGCGCGCATCCTCTCGGTCACGCTCTCGCGCCGAGGCACGAGGATCGTCGCCGCGGTGAAGCTCGCCGCCTCCCGGCCCCAGCAGCCGGGCCTCGCCGAGCCTTCCTCGGTCGTCGGCGTCGACCTCGGCATGCGCAGGTTGGCGACGGTCGCGACAGCCGAGCAGGTGATCGCCGTCGTCGACAACCCGAAGGCCCTGGAGCGCCGGTTGAAGGAACTCCGAGGTCTCCACCGCCAAGGTTCCCGCCGCACATCCGGCTCCTCCCGCTACCGGGAGACGGCAAAGAAGCTCACCCGCCTTCACGCTCAGGTGGCGGCGGTCCGGCAGCACGCGATCCACAACCTCACCGCCCGGCTCGCCAAGACCCACGGCGTGATCGTTGTCGAGGGGCTGGACGCGGCAGGGATGCTGCGACAAGAGGGCCTCCCCGGCGCGCGAGCGCGCCGGCGGGGGCTCTCCGACGCAGCCCTCGGGGAACCGCGGCGGCAACTCCGCTACAAGTGCGCCTGGTACGGGAGCACATTGGTGGAGGCCGACCGTTTCTTTCCCTCCTCCAAGACGTGCCAGCTCTGTGGGCACGTCCAGGACATTGGCTGGTCGGAGCACTGGAGCTGCGGGGCCTGCAAGGCGGAGCACCGAGCGCGACGACAACGCCGCCATCAACCTCGCCCGAGCGGCGAGCCTGGGCTCAGTTGGCGCCCCGGTGAAGCGTGGCTCCGAGCATAAGACCGGACCTCGCCCGGCAGCTGGCGAAGACACGCGAAAGGGAGGCTCGGCATCCGCCGAGCCGAACAACTCCGTGAGGAGTGCAGCGTGAGTGGGCGCACCAACGCTCACTCGGCTGCAACGGGTTCTGTGGCTGGTAGCCGACGGGTGTTCCACTGCTCCACGTGTCCTGGTGAGCACGGTGGGGCCAATCCGGGCTGTCACACACTCATCCTGGCCCGTTGTGGGCCGTCCTGACAGGCGCTGCTTAGCAGGGAGCCTGTTGGATCCCTGCAGGTGGCACATTTGAACAGTTGGAGGACTCGAGAGTGAGGACTCCTCGCGGCCGTCGCCTCCGCCGGAACGTCTTCGATCGGTCAACCCGTTGGTGACCGCCACCATGCGAGCTTCGGTGGCGCTGTCGAGCGGCCGTCGGTGGGAACGCGACGTCGCCCACGCTGCGCGCATCCCTGCCGATTCGGCGCTGCCGGGCCAGGAAGATCCCAAACCGCATCAGTAATACAGATCCACCAATTCGGGGTTCGGAGTTCTTCCAGTAACCAGATCACCCTGTTGGTTACGCCGACCGGCCTACGAAGACGCCCCAACCGAGGGTGCCGCGTTCGTCGGTAAGGTAGCGCCGACGGGACTCGTCCCGCTCGGCGCGGATGGCCGGCGCGTCAGGGTGGTCGGGGTCGGCATCCAGCCAATTGGCGACGTTCAGCCATTGGCTGGCGGCGTAGCGGTCCCAGTCGTCGTCGTTGGCCAGCACCATCTCTACGAGGTCGACGCCGGCCGTCTCGAACACGTCAAGGGTGCCGGCGAGGTCGGCGAAGCGCTGCCCGTACCGCGTCGCCAGCTCGTCGGACGGGGGTCGCGCCCAATAGATCTCGCCGACGAGCAGCCAAGCTCGCCGCTCCGCGTAGCTCAGCATGATCTGGAGCGTCCCGTCAAGACCGCCACCGATCCAGCTCGCCCCGAGACAGCTGACGACACCGAAATGCCCGAGGTCTAATGGCGTTGCCGCGTTCCCTTCGAGAAACTCGACACGGTCCGCCACCCCCAGCTCGGTGGCGCGAACCCGCGCATCTGCTAGCAGCGGCGGGTAAATGTCGATCCCTACCCCTTTCGCCCCGGAACGCGCCGCAAACTGGCAAAGCAGCTCCCCCTTCCCGCACGCGAGGTCGAGGATGCGTGAGCCCGAGCCATACCGACAGATCTCGCCCACGAGCGTCAGTCGGTCCGGCGCCAGCGGGTTCATGATCCGGTGTGTCGACTCCGAGATCCGATGGTACTGGTGGACATCGATCATTTTCTGATGCTACTCAGGGCCGGTTGCGGATTGAGGTCCGCGACTGGGGCGCGGACAGCGGCGAAGGCGGTCAAGGCGGCCGGAGGACTCTTGTAGCGGTCGCGCCATGACCTGGCCTACTTGATGCTGGGCGGGGACATTCCGAAGACGAGAGGTATGCCTGATGGGCCGGTAGTCGCAGGTCGGCGATCCGCAGATCTGCCAGATCTCCTTGCGGACCTGGTCGTGCAAGAGGTCCCGGCTGAGAGTGCCTAGCGACGGATGTTTCGTCAGGATCACCGGGACTACACAAAGCGCCGCACCCTGAGCTAGAGCCCCAGCGATTCCATGGCTGGTTTCCGGCCGAGGTCCCACCCCGCCAGGCGTCCTGGGCCGTTCTGACCGGTGTTGCTGAGCAGGGAGTCTGTTGAATCCGTGGCATGTGGCACATATGAACAGTTGGAGGACTCCAGAGCGAGAACTCTTCGCGGCAAGCGGCTCCCATCAGTCGCCTGTGCCACCAAGGCAGATCAGACGGTTACTTCGTCAAGATCCGTGCGCCTGCGTGAAGCGCCGTGGCCTGAGAAGCGCTGGCGGTTCTGTGGCTGGTTCCGGATGATGTCTACTCCCCCAGGTGTCCTGGGCCGCTGACAGCCCTTCTAACGGATGCCGCTGAGCAGGGAGCTCGTTGGATTCGCGGCAGGTGGCACATTGCAACAGTTGGAGGACTCCGACCTGATGGGTGCCACCGAACTGACCAGTACCAACCTGGACGCAACCGACCTGACAGACGCGTGGTCAAACACCGGCTGCCCCAACGGCACCAGAATTGAAGGCGACAGCGAAGGGGAGCCGCGTTCAAGGCGAACGGCTCGGCGTGACTCGTCGGCGGTCCTCTTCTTCGCCCACCTGTACGCTCACGCCCGGCCAGGCCCGAGTGGTCACGATCGACTGCCACGCCCCTACCGACTGACCGTCCGAGCGGCTAGCTTCGGCGGTATGCGTTTCGGGATCGACGTCGCCCAGCAGAGGATGGCCTTCGACGAGGTCGTCGCTCGCGTGCGATTCGGGGAGGAGCTCGGCTTCGACGGCGCGTGGGGGTTTGATCACTACGTCCCGATGTACGGCGAAGGTCCGGGTGAGTGCTTCGAAGGTATGACTACACTCGCCGCGCTGGCCACCGCGACGAGCAGGATACGTCTCGGGCTCCTCGTCACCGGTGTGACCTACCGGCACCCTTCGGTCCTGGCCGCGCAGGCCATCACGGTTGATCACGCCAGCCACGGACGACTGGAACTCGCTCTCGGCGCAGCGTGGTTCGAGGCCGAGCACCGCCAGCTCGGGATCGAGTTCCCGCCTGTCGGCGAGCGCTTCGACCGCCTAGAGGACACCCTCGAGATCCTCGTTCTCCTCTCGACGGGCGATGTCGTCTCTTACAAAGGGCACCATTTCACCCTGACCGAGGCGAGCCTGCGGCCGGTCCCCGTCCAGCGCCCCCACCCACCAATCTGGATCGGAGGCTCGGGGTTACGGCGCACTCTCCCGCTGGCGGCACGCTACGCCGACGTCTGGCACACCTATGGCAGTCCGGAGAAGCTGGCCGAGTTATCGGTCCGCCTCGACCGACTGGCAGACGAGGCCGGTAGGGATCCCGCCGCGATCGGCAGGGCCTCGTCGCTCTCGCTGTCGGAGCCCGACGCCGAGGTGCGCGCCAACATTGAGAGGTTGGCGGACGCGGGATTCGGCTACCTCGTGTGTGGCTGGCCGAGCGAGGGTCGCAGCCGCGTCGAGGCCTTCGCCGCCACAGTGATGGTTGACTACCCGGACTAAGTCGGAGTCACTCTCGGCCGGGCCAAGTCGCCTCGGGCCAGTTTGCCCAAGTCCTCTCGGTAACTGGCCCGACCAAGTCTGCTCCCAGCTCGGAGCTACTACCCGAGCTTGACGTTCACCTTGGTCCCGCTGGCCACGACTTGGTGGGCGGCAGGCTTCTGGGACACGACATGCAGGAGCTTTCTGTTCTTCGTGGGCCCGCTCACGGTGCCCAGTGCGCAGCCAGCCCTTTTCACAAGAGTCGTGGCGGCTGCCAGGGTCTGGCCAATGAGATTGGGCACGCTGCAGACCGTGACTGCCGGCGCCCAACTCGGATCGAAGTTGGGGTTGGGGGTGTCCGTGGCCTGCGTTGCCGACCCGCCATAGGCGCTGACCGTGAAGAGGTCATAGTTCCCGTTGTCTGCCGGCGACATTTGCGACGCGAAGACGATCTCCTCCCCGTCCGGCGACCAGTTGGGATCGGCCGGCAGGTCGCTGGCCGGCACAATGTTGCGGATGTCGGTGCCCGAAGCCGACATGATGTCAACCCCCCATGTTGCATCGATAAAGGCGATGTCGAAGCCGTTCGGCGAGAACTCAGGGTCCACGGCGATAGGGCTGTCGGCCATCACCGTCATCCTGCCAGTGAAGACATCCACAAGAGCTATTTTGTTCAAGCTGCAGTATTCGTCGGAAAGAGGGGTCCCAGGGATGGAAACGCACTGGGGCGCGCACCCCGGGGGCACGTGGGTCGAGCAGGCACCCTCGTCCTGGCTCGCACCGACCGCGATCACGTCACCCCTGGGCGACCATGAAAGGCCACCCCCCGTCGAGTCGCGCGGCAAGCCCAGACTGTCCGTGCTTTCGGCGAGCACCCGATGGGCGCCGGTCGCCACGTCGAGCACGCAGACATTCGAAAAGTACTCCGGGGTGTAGGGGGTCTCCCCGGGTTTAGTCAGGATCTTCCCCTCGTTGCAGATGTACGCGATCTGCGTGCCGTCGGGGGACCAATCGAGCGATGCGGAGAAATTCTTCCAAAATGGCTGCAGGCCCTTGAAAATGTGGAGCACTTGCCCGTTTCGGTTGACCAGCACGATCCCGGAGAACGACGTCTCGGCCACTGCGAATGCCAGTGTCTGTCCGTTCGGTGACCACGACGGGGAGCCATCCTCCTCCGGGGGGACCAGTTGGTAAAGCGTCGTGGCGGAGTCCATGTGCCCTGCCCGCACGACCCCGATGGCGCCGTATGAATCCGCGTAGGCGATCACCGAAGGCCCGGCCACCGCGGCCGGCACCGCCTTCGTGGGCGATGTAGGACGCGTCCCAATAGCTCTTGCTGATGCGGGACCAAGTCCCGCACCTCCGAGTACCAGCGCCGCAACGACAACTGGGATGGCAAGAGCCTTCTGTCTGAGCATCGCTCCTCCTTTGTTAGTAGTCATGTCGCTAGGTTCACCAAGGGCTCCGCGTGCCAGCCAAGGTGCGGCCTGGACGCGCTGACTCATCCGCCGTCTTGAGCTCCCCGACCAAAGCCCTCCGCTCATGCAAGGAACCGGGCGGGGCTGACATAGCCCCCGACCGTTGCAATTGTGGCCTCCTCCACGGCTTCTTGGCCGGATCGGACCGGGTCGGCGCGCGCAACCACGGACGCCATCGGGACCCCCACGGGGAGCACGGCAACTACGAGTACCGTCCAACGCCGGCGGTGCCGCCCACAGCGAGTTCGGCGCTCCTGTTTCGGTCGCGGTTCAGCTGACGGCACCTCGACACCTCCTAGGACGGAGACAACATCGAGTTGACCATGTGTGTACTACCACCGCTCAGCACTTCGCGGTAACCCGACGGCTCGTCAGGTGGGCACAAGGTATCACCGGCGGCGTTGCGGCCGCACCGGCTCCAGACTGGCCCGGCTGGCGCCCGTGGCCTCAGGTCAGCTCGTGGGAGTGCTGCGGGAGTGGTGTCAGAGGTGGACAACCTCACGGCGAAACCCCAGCACAATGTTGCCGAATGGGGCCCTTTGGGGCGAAGTAGCTGACCCCACGTTGTCCGAGCTCCAAGGCAGGCAGCCAGCTACACTCTTGTCACCTAGGAGGCCAAACATGAAGAAGACCCTCATTACCCTCGTCGCAGCGTTGGCCCTGGCCATTGGCATCACGACCATCGCGGCGGCAGCAAGCACGAAGGCGCCGGGGCTGGTGGCGAGATCCACCTTGATGCGTGCCTCGTCTGGTTCTTCCGGGTTCCCAACGAAGTGCCCACCTGCTGCCGTGGTCGGCAAAGCGCTCAAGCTGACCCTGTCCAAGCCCGTCGTCACCAAGGACGGGGCGCCCTTTTGGATTCTGATATGCAAGTACAGCGCCCACCCGGCGATCACAGCGAACCCGCTCCTCGAATGGCAAAAGGAAACCGCGGCCGCTTTTTCCTCAGACGAGAAGTCCGCTATCAAGTCCGAGCACGCCGTCGTCGTGCACGGCCTTGGTGACGCGGCATACCGGGTCCCCTACAGCCCGCTGGCCGCGGCCCTCGGTTCCCCCCTGTACGTCCTGAAGGCAGGGGTGGCCTGCTCCATCGACGCGTGGTTCAGCTCCGCTAGCACCCCTGCTGTGACTGTCGGCGGTGTAAAGGTCCACCTGGAGTCCGTTGCTCATCTGGAGACCTTGGCGCGCGAGCTTCTCAAGTCGTACTGGTAACCGCCCTGGGCCTCGCATGGCTCACCCTGAAATTGGAGACCTTCGCATAGCTGTCTTCGCGTCAATGTCGGCCGCAGTGGAGTGGCTTGTTGTCGATGACGCCTGCGGCTGCATCGTGACCCCGATATCGCCACGGCCGCGGCGACGCTTCGCGACCTGGCCATCGCCAGGATGACAACGTGGCCTCAACCTGGTTGGCGCAGGGCCGCGGCGGCTGCTTCTGGGTCATCACAGCCCACAATCAGCTGGTCGAACTGAGCACCCTCAAGATCCACTCGGACACCGCGTGGGGTGTCGTGATGAACCACGGCGAAGATCTTGGCTTCGCGGGATCTGAACGTGCCTATTGCCACCGACCCGGGAACGCCTGTACCGACACGAAGCCCGTGCACCGCTCCCACGGCGTCGTCGAGCACCTCGACTATTCTGACCGACCCGAGAGGCACCCTGACCTCGCCGTGAACGGCTTCCATCCTCTCCACTGCTCTCAGACGCACAACCAGTTCGCCTCCATCAACGATGAGCTCGGCCATGTTGTCCTCCTTCCCTAGCCCGTGCCGCGACCGACGAATCACTCACCCTATTCGGCCCCGGCCCGAGGAGGTCCGGTTCAATGCCCGTCCGTTTGCTCTGTCATGGGAGGAAGGCCTCTCACGTCGTCGCGGTGGGTGTGATCATCTGATTTGGCCCCACTCGGGACCGGCGCGGTGGGGCCAATCCGAGTTGACAAACTCACCGCGGCGTGTCCGGGCCCGGCGTCTTGCTGGGCCTGCCCTCCCGAGCCCGTGGACCGATCGAGGCGGCGGGCGAGAGCATAAACGAGGACCGCGAAGACGAAGGGCAGGCCGAGCAAGAGAACCAGGCCGAAGGCGGGGTCGTGGGCGTCCCTCCAGTGGCGCGCGTTCAAGTTGGCGACGACCAAGTCGGTCGAGGCGGCGACGCCTGCGGCCGCGATGAGCACACCGACAGCTACAAGGCCCCCGGCCTGGCCGGGACGCTTCGAACGGAGCACGCTCACCGTCACCCAAACTGAGGGCAGTACGGCCAAGGCCCACATTCCTGCAAAAGCCGTCGATCGGCCCATGAACCCGTTCGGAGTTCCCGAGAACCCAAAGTGGCTGGCCAGCGGGTCGGGCAGGCGACCCCAGAGAACCAGCGGTGGGACAACGGCCATACAGATCACTGTCAGCGGGACCAGGCCACCGAGCACCAGTCTGGTCAGGCGGGAGGAAACCATGCGGCGCGCTCGCTCCGGGTGGTTGATGGGCCTGTTCCGACTCTAGTTACCACATGTCCAAGGCGCGACATCTTGCGTCGCCGTCAACTGTCTTGCCCGGCACTGGGCAGCCGTGGCAGGACGACTCTGGTTCGTCGGAGAAGTAGGGAGTGAATGAAATCCCAGGGCCACGACGCCTGTGTCCACTCCGATCTCAACGATCGGCCCTCGTTCAGGACGCAGTTGCGCATCGACATCGGCGGAGTACCCGTCCCCACGCTGTTCGCGCCTACGGGTCTCGTCGTGGTGCTCGGCCGGGCGATCGAACTCGGTCACCAAGCAACTGCCGGCGTTCTGGAGCACCGCTCCGCCAGACGCCGGGCGGGTTCGCGCCAAGCGCCGGCCCGGTGCTCGACCGCAGAGAAGACGCGCCACGTCGATTGGATAGATCACGGCGGCCAGACGGCCTACTCGAGGGCCGAGTTGGCTATCCAGAAGTCGATGAGGTCGCGCCTGCCCTGGACATCGAGGTCGGTACTAGCCAACGAGAGGCGCCGGTACAGGACCAGTGACAGCGTGGCCGCTGGACCGGACAAGCTCGCCGTCGATGAGCTCTCGCCGGTGCGGACATCGAACCGGTCCGGGTGGAGTGCGACCCTCCACGCGTTCCCGGTGTCTGTGGCGCGAAACAGGATGCTCTCGCCGTCGCCCCGCAGGCGTGCGACAGCCGGGGAGAAGTACTCGGCCGCGGCGAGGTTGTCGAGGAACTCGTCGATCGTGTCGGCAGCGAGATGCGCAGGCACCGACGGGCGCTCTCCTTCGGAGAGCTCGAGGTCGAAACGGTGGACGAGGGTCTCGTGGAGCTGTCGGCGCGCCCAGAACCGCACGTGCTGATCCGAGCCCCAGGCCCACATCGAAGTGGCCGGGTCGGTTTCCCGGAGGGTCCTCACCAGGGCCGTGCCGCCCCGCCGGATCCACTCGCCGTTGACGGGGCCTTCGTCCAGGCCCATCTCCGACGACGGGATCCGCGTGGAGGCACGGACGCGGACAAGGTGTTCCGCCCACCGGTGGACGCTGCCGAGGTGGAGGGTGAGATCATCGATGGTCCAGCCGGGGCAGGACGGCACCGGCAGTGACGGGGATGCGGCCTCGACAAGAACAGCGAACCGCTCGACTTCGCCCTCGAGAAGGTCGCAGTGCTCCAGATGGTCCATGCCTGTCGATTCTGTCAGAAGCGCCGAGGGCACCCACCCCTGACCGATGGCGGCACATGTCGGACGGCCGCGCGATTACCGACAGGGAATCGTCGACATGCGCGCCGGCGCTACGGCGTAGTTAATCCACGGCGCGACGCCCTGCACCGGACTCGGTGGACCACGGACCAGTTGCCGTTGCCGAAAGTTGGGACGGCCCCGCCGGTCACTGCCGCGAGGGTTCCCGGTTCGGCCCGAGTCCAACCACCCGGAACATCCACGACTAGGTACTGCCGCGTTTCGAGCAGGGCTGCGCCAGCAGATTCGGGTTGATGGGCACTGTGTGACGCTGGTTCCGCTACGCCATGCCTGCGTGGCCATCGGACCGTAGCTCGCCAGCTCCGAAGTGAGAGCAGGAGCCTGGGAGCATCGTTGGTCTCGATCAGTCGACAACGGGCGCCCTCGGGCGATACGGCGGCGCCAGCGCGGGAACGCTCTCGACAACCCAGGTCCGCCCGCCATCACTCGTCGACACGAACACGTTCGGCTGCAGGGCTCCCAAGTTCGGGCGGTAACCAATGGCAACACACCGCTCGGCGCTTGGGCACGCGAAGATGCCACTCTCGGGAGCCGGGTCGCCGTAGCGGACCAGGGCCGCGCCGAAGGCTATTCCGTCGGGGAGTGAAGAGGATTCGGCCCAGTGACGTCCGTCGTCCACGCTCCGCCAGATCTCCTGCTGTCCTTCAGATGCCGGGAGTGCCCAGCAGTGGAGACCGCCAACGCATGTCATGCCGATCTGGTCGTGGCCCCATGCCCTCGGCGCGCTCGCAACGGCAAACGTTGCTCCACCGTCGGCGGTCGCCAGCACTCGGGCAGGTCCGTGGCTGTCTGCAGGAACGGCGAGCACACAGTGCAGGACGTCTGCGCAGGCGAAGCTGCCGGGCGTGAACATCGGGAGACTCACGTCAGTCGCCCGGACAGTTAGTGGTCCAATCGGGCCTCGGGCCCAGGTTCGGCCCGCATCGCGAGTCGAGAACAGCCATGTCGTGGAGGACTCGTAGCCCCGCGACCTCTCCAGGACCTCGACCGTCACAAAGCACACCCGCGCGGAGGGACAAGCCGCTCCGGCGAGATAGCTGTTCAGTTCGCCCTGCGTCGGTAGCCCCCCCGGTGCGGGCAGCGAGGAGTAGAGAGTCCTGTTCACCCACGAAGAGCCACCGTCCAACGTCACAGCGAAGCCCTGCGGCACAGCGAAGACGCATGCATTCTCCGACATGCAGGCGGCCTGCAAGCCGGGGATGCTGTAAGAGTTCAGCGGTCCGGGTCGTTCGAAGGGGAGTGCGATCGGTTGCCAGTGAAGGCCACCGTCGGTCGATCTGGCGAGACCTGCCAGTTGCGCCGCGTTCGTGCTGAGCACATAGCAAGTACGCGACCCAGGACAGGTCAGCGCGTTCTGACCGAAGGGCGCTGTCGAGGACTCGGCCCTCGTGATCCGGAAGGGTGCGACGTGCCACTGGCCGTCCGATGTCGAGTAGATCGCGCCGTAGGAGGTGGCCCCGGACACGTCCCAAGGCACCCCGAATGCCAGGCAGTGCGCGGGGCCCGAGCAGGCGACCGACAATGGACCGGTCTGGCCTGTCGCGGCGAGCCGTACGGTCGTGAAGCCGGTCCCGAGATCGCTTCCCCCTGGAGCCGTCGGGCCATACAAGATCACAGGTGCCCACGCCAGACTCGACCCCGCGCCTACGAACTGGCCGCCGGCAACGACAAAGGCGATCCAGGGCACTGCCATAAGCGACAGCGCTACCACGGCCGCGCGACTCATCGGCGCTGCACCAAGGTGCATACGTCTCCACATGAGACCGGTTAGGACACAGCCGGTCGCCAGTCCGACGACGAGGAGCGCTGTCGACACAATGCCCTGGTCCTTCGACAGGGCGCCGACGATGGGAGGTACGTTGTCGACCCTGACGCTGAGTGCCAAGGCGCCCATGAAGGCAATCATCGGCTGAGCGATGAGCACTCCGGCGTCGAACGCAGACCAGCGTTCCATGGCAACAGATCCCGGCTCCCGGTCACCCGGCAGATCTGCGTCGAGGTCCGGAGTTCCGACCCGCTCCCAGGCCTGGGTCGCAGCCTGACCAAGCAAGCCCGCCAGCAACACGAGCAGCAGCAGGTAGGCGGCCAGGGCCAAGGGATAATGCTGGTAGCTGCCAATCCGAAACGCGAGGTTCTGTAGCTGCGAAAGAGGATACGGAGGGCTCGACCACAGCTCGATTGCGAGGTTGATGCCGGTCGCGACAAGGGCGAGCGCCCCGACGCACTCCAGAGTCACGGCGGACGCATACACAGCGCCGGCCTTGTCGGACCGGGCGGCGGCGACGCGGCGCCTCAGGCCTGCGACGACGAGTGACGCGCACTCTCGCGCCGAGGGGTGTCGTTCGCCTGCATGCGACTCCTCGAGCACAGCCACCAAGTCGTCACCAAAGGCCAGCCGGTACCAAGCCGGGTAGGCCCTCAGGCAATATCGGTACGCGCGAGAAAGCGAGTTTGCGGGGTCTTCCCCACCCACGGTGTTCATGCGATCGCCGGCGTCCTGTAGGGCAGACCCGGTGCAGGCGTCCGCCCAGGCGCGGAGCGCCTGGCGCCGACCTTCTGCTTGCCCGCTCGTGCTCTCATGGCCTTCTGGACGGCCTCGGCCGCCTGGGCGAGGCGCTCGGCTTCGAGCTGCACTGCTCCAGATCCTTTGTCGGTGATCTCGAAGTACTGGCGCGCCCGCCCCCGCACGATCTCACTTCCGGCCCGCCGGATGAGCCCCTCGTCGACGAGCCGGTCGAGCGTGCCGTAAAGCGTGCCCGTTGTGAGCGAAACCTTGCCGCCGGTCATCTCCTTGACACGCTCGAGCACGGCGTAACCGTGGGAAGGTCCATCGAGGAGCACTGCCAGCGTGTAGTAGGTCGCGTCTCTCATAGTTTTCACTATACTCATAATATATCGACGGCTTGACTATTATGCTCGCCTGCTCATTCTTGGCGCGGCCCTGTCGGACCGGACTTCGGCGGGTCAATTGCGAAAGCCCAGGTAGATGGGGACGCGCGGACGAAGTGTTTCCACTACGCGTGACCTGTTTGCCCTGATCAGGCGAGTGTGGCCTTCCGCCAGCTCGAGGTGTCCACGCCGAAGGCCCGCAGGATGGTGGCCTGTCGCTGAGTCGGTCGGCTGACGAGCTCGATTGTGCGCTCACCGGCGCTCACGAGCTCGAGGCGGACCTCAGCCAGCTCGGCGAGGGCCCTCCTCGGCGTCATGTGCTGGAAGGGAAGGTCCGGGTCCATCACCTTGGCGGCGACGAGGTCCTTGGCCATGACGGCCTCAATCGTCGCTGCCAGCAAGCAGAGGGCGACATGTCCTCGTACGCGCTCCTCGGTCCAGTGGAAGACCGGCCGTAGCGCCAGGAAGTCCTTGGCGATCCGGAACCTGTGCTCGACGTTCTGCAGGCTGCGGTAATAGCGCAGCACCTGGGCGCAGTCAGCGGCCTTGGCGTCGAGCGAGGTCGTGATCACGTACCGCCCGCACAACAGCTCCTCGTCGTAGCGCCGAGCCTTCTCGTCGAAGTCCCAGGAGAACAAGCCCTCCTGAACCGTCGTCACAAAGCAGCGCCCGACTCCCGAGTCCCGCAGGATGCGGTCGGCGGCGGCGCCGATCCTGGCCGGGTCGCTGAGGCGCCCCGAGCGGACCCGTGCCTCCAGTGCGATGAGGCCGTCCTCGACCTTGGAACAGAGCTGTGCGTGGCGGGCCCGGTCCCGCAAGTAGCGGGTGGGCGAGAAGACCACGACGAAGCGCCGCCCGCCGTGGGCGATCTCGGTGGCGAAGCTGCGCGCCTCTGCGACGGCCACCCACGAGGTGTCGGGGCTGTTCGCCTGCTCGAGCACGGCGGCGACGTCCTCGTCGTGGTGGAGGCGTGTCGCCATCACGTGCTCGAAACCGTGGGAGCCGACCTCTGCGAGGTTGTCCTCGCTGATGAGCCCGCGGTCCGCGACAAGGGCGATGCGCCCGACGCCGAAGCGCTTCTGCAGGTCCTCCATCACTGACGGCAATGTCTTTAAGTCCGAGGTGTTGCCCGCGAAGACGTGGTGGGCGATCGGGATGCCGTCACCGGTGACGAGCAGGCCGATCACGACCTGGGGACGGTCGCTTCGGTGGTCGCGGCTGTAGCCGTAGTCGCGCGAGGAGAACCTCGGCCCGCCGGCTCCCACCGTCTCGAAGTAGGTCGACGTCAGGTCGTAACAGACCAACCGGAGATCGAGGTTCGTCAAGTTGCAGAGCTCGGAGTAGAGATGGCTCTCGGTCCCCTCTTTGGAAGCAGCGAGCGCGTCGACGGCCCGGTAGCAGCGGTCGAGGCTCGGGGCGCCGACGTCTTTCGGCAGTGCCACGGTCGTCAGCCACTCGGTGATCGTCCGACGCTTCGAGCCGGGATCAACCAGGCGGTTGGCCAGCATCACGAAGACGGCGTCCGCGAGCGACGCGGAGCGGCGGGTGCGGCCGACGGCGCCGAAGTACGCCTCGAGACCGAGACGGCGAAAGTACGTGTAGCAGGCGGCGACACCACCGAGGCTCGGCCCTCCCTCGCCGGAGAGCTCACCGGCCTCGAACCAGCTCCCTTCGGCGTAGGTGCGAAGAGCCTTGATGATGCGGTCGAGCTGGCCAGAGGCTCGCAGCTCTGACACCTCGCCGAGGCGCAGCAGCGTGCGGTGGGTGTTGCGGCCGTCCTCGCGCACAGCCTCGACGAGCGACAGGTACTCGTAGGCCTTGTCGCCCCGCCGCCGTACCGTCCTCTTTACGAACACACGCCAACACTACAGCATTGTAACTCCGCTGTCTAGTACTCTGTCGCCCCTACACTCAACCACCAGAAACCCGACTTATCCACAGCTCGCCCTGGTCAGGGCCGTGCGAAGCGTCAATCTCGAGTGGCACCCGCCGAAGTCCGGCCGGAGACAGGTTGCGTTTGTCTCGATTAGAAATGCCCTGTTGCCGTCTCCGAAGTCGCTTCCTTCGAGCTTCCCCAAGCCAAGAAAGAAAGTCGCAGCTGTAGTCAACGGTCCCGACGGCGGTGGCCCCCTAGCCGTGCGAACCGATCAGGGGGAAGTCGAGCTGTCGCCAACGGTGCGGGCGGCCGTTCGTCGCCTGCTGGCTGATCTCGCTGCGGGCACAGCGGTGCACCTTCTTACCGACGACACCGAATTGACGACCCAGGATGCCGCGGACATCCTCGGTATCTCCCGGACCTACGTCGTTCGCCTGGTGGACAACCGAAAGCTTCCGGCTCACCTGGTCGGGACCCACCGACGACTGCGAGCGGTCGACGTCTTGGCTTACAAGACTCGTCGCGACGCTCGGCTCGCTGGAGCCGACGCCGTCGCCGAGGCTGACGTCGCCGCCGGCGTTCCCTATCGCTGCTTCACCGCCAGTCGACCTTCCCTATTGCTCATGCTCGACGCGCGGCTCTTGTACCCACCGTCCCCACGCTGGCTCTGCAACCGAAAGAACTGCGTGCAATTCGTCCCACATCGAAAAACCCCAACAGCCACCCGCACATAGCCACAACTGCGGACTCCGCACTGGACCTCTCCAGCCCGCAACAAGCCCTCCTGCGACATCGCCTACTGCAACTGAGACGATCGCCAAAAATCGACCGCGCCTCCGTCCCGGCTGTTCGGGGCACCAAACGCCCTGACGAGGTACTTGACGACCGCCTCCGCCCCCCGCGACTGAGCTCCTTCGACAACGACGGTGGCCACGTGGTACCTGCGCACAAACCGCCTGAACGCATCCGCAGTCGCAGCGTCGTTCTGCGGAAGCGGTGGCAACCAGGCGGTAGTCGTCGGCACCCATCCCTTCGCAACACCAGCAAACTCTCGAATGAACACGGTCGGCAGCTGGATTGGGTCCAAAGGGGCAACGCCCGGATCAGCCCCATATCGGTTCCCAAGACACACGTATGCACCAATGATCCTATACCTGAAACCATCGACCGCCTCATCAAGCATCGGATGATCAGCAGCACCCATGTAACCAGTTGCGTACGGATAAAACAGCGTCACGGAGTTCACCGGCATTACTGCATGAGCCTCCGAGCTCCCAAGCCAGCTCGGCACCGAAGTCGAGGCAATCGGATACCGACCAGCGGGAAGCAGAGTAAGCGTGATCACACCAACGCACACAATGGCCACAACCATCCCCATGGACCTCACGACTACCCTCGGGTCCCACCGCGATCTCCACCATCTCAAAGCGCAGTCGAGACCATAAGCTGCCAGCAGCGAGACTCCAAGCCAGACGTACAACTCGTATCGACTGGGCACAACGTTGCCCAACAGTGAGAGCTTCCCCAACAGGCCCTCCGGCAGCGGCACCGGCGTCACGTCCCCGTACACGACCAGCCGAGACCCAAGGCTGAGCACGGCTCCAATCCCGGTCATGACAGCGCCGAACCGTACCAGGAAGACGTTCCATTTGAGAACCACCAGGACCACAAGCCCAATCAAGAGAGGCACGCCGACGTATGCGCCATTCTCGAGGTAGAAGCCCAGAATACCCGTCACGTGGATTCCAAGAAATGAAAAATGGGTGAGGGGACCAGGAAGCGCGTACTCGGCAAGGTCGGCTCGGTACATCTGAACGTCCTTATGAGCCTGAGTAAAGTGACCCATCCCAAAAAACACCTTGAGCGGATAGAAGAGGATCACCATTCCCGTGACCGCTGCGGCTCCTCCCGCTAGAAGGAGATTCCGGCATGCCGACCTTGTAACCGATCTTGGCCTCATCGCGCCGAGAACCGCCAGTCCGATGCACGCTACCGCCGCTGTCATCAGGGCCCGCTCCGGTGAAATCAGAAAGTCCACACTTGTAAGCGCTCCGACGGCTACACCTGCGCGCAACGCAGAGACCTTCCGTTGTAAGAGCAGATAGAGCACATAGAAGATCAAAGGCGGAACCGCCACGTAAATGAAGTAGACGTGGCCTTGTCCCTGAAAGAGCTGCTCGGCCGAGAATCCATACAAGAGGCCTGCGACAACGGCGCCTGTTCGCGAAATGCCAAGCCTCCTCGCCACCCACTGCGCTGAGAGCGCGGAAAGGACGAAACCTACGCGCATGGCCAACATGAATGCCGCGACGGGGCCAAAGATCCATGTGATCGGGGCATAGACGACACCCAGCAAAGGAGGAGTCGGTGCCACCATCATGTTGATGCCGTGCGGATAATTCGCCCAGGTCGACAGAAAGAGGTTCTGTCCGTGCGTGAGGGCGTAGGCCGGCCAGCTGAGGGTCCACACTTCTTGGGCAACATCACCGGACGCGTGCTCGAGGATCAGCGTCTTGTCGAAGACGCGGCTCCCGTAGAGGTACAGGGTCAAGATAGAGTACGACAGTGTCGAGCCAACCCAATAGAACCAGCTAAACCTGAATCGCTTTGAAGTCGACGATTGCGGCTCATGCCTTGCTGTCGAGGACGCGGCGAGCGGATTCAACACGTGCGAAAACTACCACTGGTCTGGCGATTGGCTCGCCTCGGACGTTCGCTTGAAAATCCGATTGCGCTGGTCGAGGGCCTGGCTGAGACGGGACTCGTGTCCGGGAGTCTCTCCGGGTCCGCCGAGACGGTTGCTGCGGACGGTCCGTTGTTCTCCGTCATGGGGCACTCACTGAGTTTGAGCGTGGCCTCATCCAAGAGAGGAGCAAGACACGATTGGCGGCAGCTCAAGCAAGGCATCGAGCAGGGGGCGACGGTCCATAATGAATGCAAAAAAGGGAGAGTAGGACGCCAAGGCGCGCAGAATCCGCGAGTCGGGCAACACACGGTCACAGACGTCGAGCAGGCTCCTCATCTCGTCGGCAGGTGCAGCGCGTTCAGTGCCATTCAGCGCTACATTGCGGCACTTTACCGGCCTCTGGATCTTGTGACAAGTTTCGAGCAGCGACTCCAGGACGAGCGTTCATGACGTAGTCGCTGAGTGCGCGCTCGACGGTGGCCAGGGCGTGGCAAAGCTCGACAGATGCAGGGGGCTTGTCGGCCTCGAGGAGGGATGAAGCGGGCGAGTCTGCAACTTTGTGCAGAAGATGGCGACGCGGACCCCTTCGGGCGTGAGCGTGCAATAGTTCGTTCCTTGGCTGCGGGCAATCAGGCCGTAGAGGCGGAGCCGGCGCAGGCCATAGCTCATCTGCGAGGAGCTTTAGTCTTTGCCGAGGAGTCCGGCACCTGTCCGCGAAGGCTCTTGTCGATGAGGCCGGTGACGGCGTGGACGACGAGGCGGAGTGTACCGGCCAGGACCATGGCGCGGCGAGCCCTGAAGCGGAAGGCCCCGCCTGGTTGGCCCTCACGTACGCAGGGTTGCAAGACGCGCCCGAAGAGCGCAGAGCCGACGCACAGCCCTGACCGGCACATCCGGTCATGAGAGACGGTCTTGACTTGGCGGGCCTCTTCCACGAGCTTGGGAAGATGCTCGAGCCGGGCGAGGACGCCGATGTTCTTGGACTTGCTGATGACGGTCTCGATACGCAATGCCCTCCCTACCTTCAGGTATTGCTTGACGCGGCTGTGCTTGTAGCGCAAGTCCAGCTTCACCTCGGTGCCGGGGCTGAAGACCTAGTCGGGAACGATTGTGTGGTGGTGCGGCCACGTTGTCGCGTCCGAACACGGCGTGGACCTCCTGTGGGCGGCCCATACCGATGTTGTCTTGAACGAGCGGCTCGAAGAACCCTCTGACTCTGCGGGGGTCGTCGAAGACGAGCGTGCGGCTGCCCTCGATGAGGCCAGTCAGCTCGGCGGAATCGGCATGGTTCTTCAGACACCGCAGGGTCTCGATCCGGAACGTCCGCAGAACCCCGCCGACAAGAACGTCTGATGGCGACACCGTTGTTCTGTCCGCCCCGATCCACAACCAGCGACGGGCGTCTCTGCGGTTCCTGGACCACCTCTGCGTGGGCCTGCGTCCCCGTGTGAACGCGCTCGCGTCGTGCCATAATGTCTCTACTTTGTCGACTATTTCCGTCGTGATCCCCTGCCTGAACGAGGAGCAGAACATCTGCGCCGTCCTCGATGGGCTCCCCGCCTCGGTCACCGAGGTGGTCATCGTCGACGGCGGATCGACGGACGGCTCGGTGCAGGTCGCCCGCGAGCACCGGCCCGACTCGGTGTTCGTCAACCAGCACGCACCCGGCAAGGGCGCTGGTTCGATCGCGGGACTGCTGGCCGCTACCGGGGACATCGTGGTCCTGATGGACTCGGACTGCTCCATGGCCGTCGCCGACATCGACAAGTTCGTCGCGCGGCTACGCGCCGGCGCCGACGTCGTGCACGGGTCGCGCAACCTGGCCGGGGGAGGTTCCTCGGACTTCACGCACGTGCGTGCCGCCGGCAACACCGCGCTGACCAAGATCGTCAACGTCCTCTACGGCGTCAAATGGTCCGACCTGACCTTCGGGTATCTCGCGATGTGGCGCGACGTGGTCACTCGGCTGCAGCTCGCAGAGCTCGTCAACAGCGCCTCCCACGAGCTCTACCGTCCCTCCGACGGGACCCGGTACCGACCCGTCGCCTACGGCCACGGCTTCGAGGTCGAGGTCCTCTTGCTCTGCCGCGCGGCACGGGCCGGGCTCACGGTCGAGGAGGTCCCGAGCTACGAAATGAAGCGGCGCTACGGCACCTCCACGCTCAGAGCGTTCCGCGACGGGATGCGCGTCACACGCGCGCTGTGGCACGAGCGCGTCGCACCCGCCGAGCGGCTCCGCACCGAGCCGGAACACACGACGCGCCACCGCCTCGTTCACACGCCTTCGGACGCCGAACGGCTCATACTTGACCCCGAAACAGATGGATGATCCGTCGATCGGCGCGATCTCTGCTCACGGCACCGCTCCGAGTGGACTCAGACGTCGGCCGTTGTCGAACGGCTCGGCACAAATCGCAGGACCCGCTTCGTGACCCTGGCTAGTCGCCCCTTGACATCGTCTCGCGCGATTCGACGGTTTGCGCCCGCAAGGTTCGGTGCGATCGGGATCGCGTTCCTGGCCAGCGGTGCCCTTATCTCCCTCGCGGAGTGGATGGCCGCGAGGGGCGACGCAACGCTGCACTACTACGTCTTCTGGGTCGCCTATTTCCTCGTGTTCGCGCCCGTCGTCTGGACCCTGGTTTCCAAGGCCACCTCCTCCTTGGTGCGTGGCTCTCTGATCGTTGCCCTCGGTGTGTGGAGCATGGTCCCCAAGCTCGTACGCACCGGAGCCAATCCGCTCTACTACGACGAGTTCGCGCATTTCCGCATGCTCGAGGACCTGGTGCGAACGGGCCATCCCGTGTCGAGCACCGGGCTGCTCCAGATCGGAGCGAACTTCCCGGGCCTCGAGCTCGTCACGAACGCCGTCTACCACCTGAGCGGCCTGTCGTTGTGGACCTGTGCCGTCGTGGTCGCGTCCGTCGCACACGTGGCGCTGCTCGCGGGCATGTATACCCTCGTCAAGGACGCGACACGGTCCTCAAGGGCCGGCGCCATCGCTGCAGTCGTCTACTCGCTGAACCCGTCATGGCTCTTCTTCGACGCCCAGTTCTCCTACGAGACGCTCGCGTTGCCGATGCTCGTCTGGGGACTCGTCTTCGGCATGCGTGCGATCCAGAGGCGAGAACCAGGCGCGCCGCTTGGCTCGCAGCCGCTGGAGATCTCCATAGCGGTCATCATCAGTGCCGCCCTCGTCATCACGCATCACGTGACGCCGGTCGTGAACTGCTGTGCCCTGGTCGGCATTGCCGTCGTCGTCGAGTTGCAACATCGTAAGGTGCTGAAGCTGGACTTCAAGGGCAACCATCTCATCGCGTGGGTGCTCGCGACGTGGGCGGTGGCCCTCACGGCGACTCGATTCGTGATGATCGGCCATCCGCTGGTCGTCTACCTCGGTCCGGGACTGCACATCAACAAGCAGTTCGCACAGCTGCTCAGCTTCCTCGGCATCGGGTCCGCACTTCCTCTGAGAGGTGCCTTTTCCGGCTCGACGGTCCCCTTTTTCGAGATCCTGTGTGCGTACGTCATGTTGCCGATCCTGCTCGTCGCCTTTCTCTGGGCGACCTGGGGCATTCTCGGGAGGCTCCGGCAGCTGACGCCGTTGCACCTCGTGTCAGTAATCCTCGGGGCGCTGTTCTTCGTGTCACTGCCCTTGGTCTCGACGGTTGCGTTCTCCGAGAGCGTCCACCGGTCCTGGGCCTTCAGCTTTGTGGGCCTGGCCATCGTCGTCGGCACGGCGGCATCGTGGGCACTGGACGGCTCGCTCTCGATTCGCATAAAGACTCGCGAGCTGTGGCCGCTCCCGGTGGCCGGGCGTCGGTGGGCAAGAGCGGCCGCGGCGGCATCGCTGGTGGTCGTGGCCATCGGGAGCGTCTCGATCGGAACGTCGGTCGCTTACCGGTTCGGCGGCAAGGTCACGCCTGGCCAAGACGTCACCTACCTCGGCACGCAGACCTCGATGGTCGCGAACTGGTTCCGTGAGAACGGAAAGCCGAGCGATGTCGTCTTCGCGGACCGGTTCATGTCCCGGCCGATCGCCATCGACTCCCCAGTCAACATCATCAAAGCGGGAGACGGCCCCTGGAAGAGCATCATCTTGGCTCCGGTCATCTCGCAGCGAACCCTCGAGAACTTCCTCCAGGGCCACATCACCTACATCGTGTTCGACCGCAGGCTCGGAGAGCCCGGGCTCTCCAAGGCCTGGCTCTGGTACACGCAGTATGAGGCGAGCGTGCCCGCCTCGAGCCGGAAACGTGCCTACCCCGCACGCATGCTGTGCCTGGATTGGGCCAATGCCGTGTTCGCGACGACCGACTACGAGGTGCTCGAGGTCAACCACAGCCAGTTGGCAAAGGACCTAGCCAACCGGACCGATGGCCTGATCCCGGGCTGTCTGGAGCGAGGAGTCACGTGATGGCACGCCTCTCACGACTCGTGCGTGCCGAGATTGCGGCAATCGTGGCCGTCTTCGCGCTCGTCGTGATCGTCGCCTTCCCGTCGACGGGCGTCGGCGGCGTCGTGCGTACGGTGCTCGCCCTGTTCGCGATGATCGTCATCCCGGGTTGGATTCTCGTCAGCCACGCCGAAGAGAGCGGCAGTTGGTTCGTCCGAGTGTTCGGAGGCATCGTCGTCTCCGTCTGCGCCTACGTCATCTTCGGATTCGTCGGTTACGAGCTCGGCTACCGGGCCACCGCCGTCGTATACCTCGTCCCTGCCGTCGTGGTGGGAGTCGTGCTGATCTTGTGGTTGGGGGGCTCTCGGCGACCCGGAGTGGACCTCACCGCCGTGGGCATGGCCGTCGCGTTCAGCGCGGCCGCACTGGTCGGCGCATGGGTCACGCACCTGTCCCTGCCCGCAGTGCCCGTCGAGCCGGCCTTCTCGATCGAGTCGGCCGTGACCACGGCCGCCACAGCCGGCCACGACGTCATCTTCGACCTGTCGGTGGAGCGGGTGAAAACGACGACTCCGAATAAGGTGAGCGTCTTCGTCAACGGGACGTACGTGCTCACCCTAACTGTCCCGTCTGACACCACGAGCGTGACGTTCGACGCGAGGGTTCCCGGATCCCACCCGGACGCCTGCACCGCGCGTGTCCTGCTTCGAACACCGAACGGCTCCTTTCTCACGCCGCGAGTCGCCTGCACCGACAACGGCCCGCCGAAGACACACTGACGACGATCGTTGTGGACGGCGAGCGACCACTCGACGACCCGAACGCACGTACCGGAGCCGTGACACCGAACCGTTCGATCTCCCATCGCGCCCTGCGGCGGATCGAGGACCGGCTGGGTGGCAACTTCCACCTGGTTCGCGGGTCCTTCGGTGTCATGGTCTCGACGACCCTTACGTCGCTTGCCGGCTTCCTCTTCTACGCCATCGCGGCGCACCGGTGGCCGACCAGCCAGGTGGGCGTGGCCACCTCGCTGGTCGCTGCGATGTCGACCATCGCGCTGATCGCGGGTCAACCGATCGCGACGACGATCCTGCTGCGAATCCCACGCGCGGCGCACCGACGGCACCTGCTGCACGCCGGGCTGCTCTCGGCCATGGGAATTGCCTCCGTCGAGACCGCGATCGCGATCGTGGTGCTACCGAGCGCTGTGCACGAGGTTCGAACCGTGGGACTCGGGGCGCTCTTCTGCGTCGGGGCGGTGGCCACCTCCGCCGGCATCGTCCTTGACGCCTCGTCTCTCGCGATCCGACGTCCCCAACTGATGGTGATCCGCAATGCGTCCTTCGGCGCCGGCAAGCTCCTCCTGCTCGCAGTCATCGCGATTCCTGCTGGGCTGGTGAGCGGCCCGGTCGCCGTCGTCGGCACGTGGGCCGCCTTGTCGGTGACGTCCTGCGTGTGGGAACGGCGTCGGTGGCTTGGCGCAGAGCGCGTGGCGACAGAAGGCGACCCGGCCACCGACGAGCGGGACGCAAGGCGCGCCGGCTGGGCGGCGCTGCGTGCCGGATTCGGGCTCCAGGTCATCGGGGTGCTTGGCGGCTCGCTGCCGCCTCAGCTGCTCCCGATCCTCGTCGTCGGTATCCTCGGGACCGTCTATGCCGGCTGCTTCTCGATCACCTGGCTCGTCGGTGGGCTGTGTTTCATGATCTCCCCCGCGGTTTGCCAGGCCTTGCTCACCGAAGGGTCGTTCCGCCCCGACCAGCTGGCCAGGAAGGTCCGGGCGGCAGTGGTGCTCTCGAGCGCGATCCTCGCGGTGCCCCTGTTCGTTTACGTCTTTGCGGGCAATCTCGTGCTCGGACTGTTCGGCCACACCTACGCCGTCCACGGCACGACCCTTCTCGTAATCCTTGCGGTCTCGGCCATCCCGGACCTCATCACCAACGTGGCGGTCGCCCAGTACCGCGTGCAGAACCGGCTCGGGGCCGCCGCGCTCGTGAACGGGCTGATCGCTCTGGTCGCCGTCGGCGGGGCCGCGTGGGCACTCCCGCGCTACGGGATCAACGGGGCCGGATGGGCATGGACCGCCGCGGAGGTGACAGGATGCGTGGCCCTGCTCGCCATCGCGGCGGTCGGCCATCGACCGTCCCGGGCAAGTGGCGACCCTGTCGGAGCGGTGTCATGAAGATCCTCCACATCACCGACCTGTTCACGCCGACAATCGGCGGCACCGAGACCCACGTGCTCTCCCTGGTGCGCGAGCGGGTCCGCCGCGGTCACGAGATCTCGGTCGCGACCCTGGTCAAGATAGACGGGAAGCCCAGTGACGAGATCGAGGACAACGGGTTC
The DNA here is from genome assembly GCA_963841155.1 of uncultured Acidimicrobiaceae bacterium. Classification (GTDB taxonomy): domain Bacteria; phylum Actinomycetota; class Acidimicrobiia; order Acidimicrobiales; family Bog-793; genus Fen-455. The sequence goes on from CAWJBM010000005.1 coordinate 673,197, forward strand.
CGCGTCTACCGTATGAACGCGCTCTACACGCGGTTCGAGCGCGCCTGGGCGTCGCAGGCCTCTCCATACCACCCGCCGTTCCCGGACCCCGTCGTCGCCAACGGCCTTCGAAGGATCATCGAGCGCGAGCGGCCCGACGCCGTCCACGCGCACAACTGGATGGCCTACAGCTACCTCGCGATCAAGACACGCAGGATGCCCCCGATGCTGTGGATGCAGCACGACTACTCGCTGGGCTGCCCGAAGAAGACCCGCCTCTACATCCACGACGGCGGCCACTGTCCCGGGGCAAGCCCGCTGCGGTGCATCCGGTGCAGCGTCCCGCAGTACGGGCGGGCGAAGGCGACCGCGGTGACCCTCGGGCTGTTCGGATCGAATTCGGTGCTGCTGCGCCGGGCCGACAAGATCGTCGCGAACAGCGAGACGGTCGCGCGCCGCTGCGAGGAGGCGACCGGACTGCGCGGGTCGGTCGAGGTGGTCTGGAGCTTCATCGAGGACGACCTCGTCGAGCAGGCCAATTCGATCCCGCGGCCGGACTACCTGCCGCCCGGAGACGACTACATCCTTTTCGTGGGTGGCCTCGGCCCTCACAAGGGGATATTCGACCTGCTCGACGCCTACCGTCGCCTCGGCGAGGGCGCGCCGCCGCTGGTCGTGCTGGGAGGCTCGATGGCAGATCAGCCGACGTCGTGGCCGGCCGGGACGGTCGTACGCGAAAACGTCCCCCACGACCAGGTGATGGCGGCATGGAAGCACTGCCGCTTCGGCGTCGTGCCCTCACGATGGGAGGAGCCGCGCGGCTTTGTCGCGCTCGAGGCCGCGACGATGGGCAAGGCCGTCATCGCCTCGAACACGGGCGGGCTTGCCGTGGCCGTGCTCGACGGCAAGACCGGAATACTCGTGCCCCGCTGCGACCCGGCGGCACTCGCCACGGCAATGCAGCTGTTGATCGACGATCCCGAGCGCACCGCGTCGATGGGCGAGGCGGCTCGGATCCACGCGGCGTCGTTCTCGGTCGACGTCGCGGCGCAGTTCGACGTGATGCTCGAGAAGCTCGTCGTAGCGCACCGCGCCCGATGGGGGCACTGACCCCCCTCTGACCGGGGCGGTCGTAGATAGGTCAGCTGGTGGGTGAGCCGAGGGTCGCGAGCGAGCCGTCGTCGATAGCGAAGCACGTGTCCCTCCCAACGCAGGAGACCTGGGTGATCGAGCCAAGCGGGATCGAGTTCTGCACGCCGGACCAGTAGCCGTGAAAGGACGTGACAAACTCGCCGCCATCATCCACCGCCATGCAGAACGTCGACGCGGTGCAGGAGATCGAGGTCAGCCTGTGGACAGCGATCCGCCCGGGAGCCGACCACAACAACTTGGAACCTATCGAGGCGAACTCGACGACCATGCCTTCAGCGTCAACCGCCTCACAGAAGTGGACCGAACTGCACGAGACGGCGTCCAGGGGTCCCCCGTTGTTGTCCATCAGCCTGGTGAAGGGCGGCTTGGAGCCCCAGAACAGTTCGTGGCCGTAGTTGTCTACGGCGACGCAGAACGTGGTCGACACGCACGAGATCGAGGTCCAGCCGAGAATCCCGGTGTCTTTCACGTAGGTGCCGGGCTTGGACCACTTCGAGCCGTTGAACGACGTCAGGCGATTCGAGACGTCCACCGCCGCGCAAAACCGCGACGAGACGCACGAGACGCTCGACAATGGCGAACTGTCGACCGCCACGGGCACGAGCCACAACTTTCCGTTGTAGACAACGGCATGGCCGTCGTCACCGACGGCCATGCAGAATACGCCGACGCACGACACTCCCGAAAGGGAGGGCAAACCGGTTGCGTGCGGAGCTCCCCAGGCCCTGCCGTTCCAGCTCATGGCAGACCCGGAGGCGTCAACGGCCATGCAGAATTTCGCCGAGCCGCAAGACAGTGACGTAAGCAGTCCCGGCGAGATGTCGATCACGCCCTGGGACCTCCAGATGCTCGCAGTGTGCAACGACGCGAGTCCGTTGAAGCCGACGGCCATGCACCAGGTCCCGGCGTGGCAGGAGATCGCCGTGCCGGCAGTCCCGATGAACACCGCCTGGGGTGCGGTCCACTTGGAACCGTTGAAGAGCGTCTCGCGCCCGAGATTGTCGATCGCATAACAGTTCGTCGCGCTCGTGCACGACACCGAGACGAGCTCCCTTGTATCTGCAGACGCCGGCCTCGACCAGGTCGATCCCCTGTACACCGAGTAGTCGCCCGCGTCGTCGACCGCGACGCACAGCCTCGTTGACGGTGCGCACGACACCGACGTGAAGCTGTTCGAGTCTGTGGCGGTCGGCGCCGACCACCGAGAGCCCCTCCACAGGGTGGTCTCGCCTGCAACGTCAACGGCGGCACAAAGGGTGGCGGAGGCACACGAGACCGAGCTCAGGCTGTCGGCACCGGTCGACCTCGGAGTCGACCACGTGCCGCCGTTGTAGGTAACCGCGTCGCCAGAGACACTGACGGCAACGCAGTAGGTCTTCGAAGCAACGCATGAGACGCTCGTGAGCGCGGAGGAGCGGACCGCGCCGGCTCGGGTCCAGATCAAGCGGGCGTAGACGATCGCGTTGCCCTTTTCATCCACGGCCACACACAGCGTGGACGAGGCGCAGGAAACCGACGTGATCGCCGACGAGGCGACGGCCCGAGGAGCCGACCAAGCGCCCTTGATGTAGGTGAGGACATCCCCGGCGTCGTCACCCACCGCGCAGAAGGTGGCCGAGGGGCACGAGATCGTGGACGGGCTCCCGCCGGCCCTCTCCAGGGACCACGGGGTGTGCCACCTGTAGGGGATCACCGCGCCGGCGGCCACTTCGCGCAGGCGTGCCCTTCTGGTTGCGGTGTCCTCAGCTCTCTTCGCCTCGACCGAAAAGACATAGGTAATTCCCGCATCCGTGCCGTTCGCGGGGATGGTCGCGGACCCGGAGACCGAGTTCGACGAGCACGGTGCGGTCTTCGGGAAGGCGGCGAGCTTGGGCGTGACGGAGATCACACACGTCGTCGAGAAGCTGACCTTCGCCTTGAGCGTGACCCGCCCGCCGAACTGGGTCAGCGAGCTCGGCGTCAGAGTCACCGAATCGATCACGGGCTTCAACCTCAGCGAGCTGGGGTGTGCCCGGGCGCGTGCGGCGGCAAACGCGCCAGCGGAGCCGGTCGTGCCGAGGAGGAGAGCGACCGCGACCGCGGCGACCGCGGCAGTCCGTTCTGGATGCAGGAGATGTCGGCACCGAGCCAGTGGTGTCGGTTTCGTCATGGCATCGTCGCGAAGCACTTCGAGACTACCGATTGCGTGCTCGTGCCGACCCAGCCGTCCGGGTTGGCCGCGTCGTTCTCGGTCGGGGTGAACCACTCGAGGCTCACGGACCAGAAGTAGATCCCGGCCATGCGGTAATGCTTGAAGGCGTTGCACGCACCGGCGAACCAGTTCGCCTGGACGGAGCGGACGATCCGCGTGCCAGGGCGGAACGAGTATTGATTCGGCACGTTGTAGGCGCCGCTCACCGCCGGAAGGCCCAGCTCCTCGATCGTGGTGTCCTGCGGGGTGGTGGGGAACCTCGCGGCTTTGAAGTTCTTCTCGAATCCCACGGTGAAGTTCCCGACCGTGGCCTCGGCGTCACTCTTCTCCTTGATCGGAGCGTAGGCGTCGTAGCCGAAATAAGTCAGTGGGACCGTCTCGTACGGGACGTGGGAGGAGGAGTAGAAGACCTGAGTTCCGAACACCTGCTTGGCCTGACGAACAAGGGGTGTCCAGTAGTCGAGGTAGCCCAGCAGACTCGTCGTCTCCATGGCGATGCTGAAGGAGTTGGCCCCGGCCATCTTCGCCGCCTCGAGGTAGGGCTTGAGGAAGACCCAGTAGTTGGCGAACCACAACCGGGTGTTCCAGGGTTGGATCGAGATACGCGCAAAGCCCCTGAAGTTTCTCTCGCTCAGGTAAGGCCTCCACACGACGTTCAGGTTGTACTCGTGCGCGACCGCGGTGATAGCGGCGAGCCGGCCCGGTGAGGGCGTAATGGACGACGCTTCCGGCGTGACCGAAGTGCGGCCGCTCTGGTAGAAGGGGAAGTTCAGGGACACAGCATTCGCGTGAAGCGAGACGACCCAGGCAAACACCTCTTTGGCCTTGGCGATCGTCTGGGCGTCGGTGATTGCGCTCGCTTTGCTGACGTCGACGGCGATCCCCTTGATCGGCGTCCAGGTTGCCTGTGCCCGGGTTGCAACTGTCGAGGAGGCGACCTCGGGCAAGCCGACACCCGCGATGACGATCGTGAGGACACCCGCGAAAATCCGAGCTCCGGTGCGATGGAACACGCGCTCAGGATACTAGAGGGCACACAGGGTCCCGGTGATCCGCGGTCGCTTCACGTCCTCTGGGAGCGCTGCCCCGGGCCGGGTACCCAAGGTGTCTAGGCGGGAGGGCCCGCACACAGATTGTCGAACATCTTCTGGAAGCTGGCACTGGTCCGTTCCCACGAATGGGGATCCTCGTGCCTGTGACCCACGAGCGCCGCGGCCGTCTCGATCCCCAGCGCGAGCGCCTCGGGATTGGACGGTGGTACGAGCACGCCGCCCTTGTAGTCGGCGACCGCCGAGACGAGCCCCCCGACTTCGGTGACGACGACCGGAAGACCGGTCGCCATGGTCAGGTGCAGCGGTCCGCTCGCCGCGGACTCGACGTACGGCAACGCCACGAGGTCTGCGCGCCCGAAGAACGACGCGAGCTCGTCGTCACGTACGTACCGGTCCACGAGCTCGATCACGTCGCGGTGCACGCTTGTGGCGATCTTGTCCAAGGGCAGGGTCCAGTTCTCCCAGGGCTCTCCGACCACGAGCAGCCGCCAACGCCCCTCCCCGGACTCGCACAGCAGGTCGAAGGCGTCGACAAGGTCCTCGAGGCCCTTGTAGGGCCGGATCGTGCCGAAGAAGAGAATCGTGATCGGATCGGCCTCGTTTCGCCGGCGCGTCGGCACCTCGTGCGGCGAGACGAGGCCGTAAGGACCGTGCGGGATCACCGAGATCCGATCGGGCTTGATGCCGTGCTTGTCCGAGAACCGATCACGGCTCCATTCCGAGTGCACGACAAAGCGCGACGCCGAGGTGATCAGCCGACGAAGCCCCCACGCACCCGCGGGGCCGAGAACCGGCACCTTCGCTTCGGCAGGATGCAGGTCCTCGTGCAGTTCGAGCACCATCGGGATGTCAAGCTTGTTCGCGTACCGAGACAGGGCCAGGTACCCCGGCAGGCATGCCGCCGACCACCATTCGAGGACCAGGACCTCGGGGCGCTGGCGGCGCAGGAAGCGGGTCGCCTGCCACAGGCTCGGGATCCCATACCAGTCAAGACCGTCGAAGGTGGGTGCGAACTCCGCGGTGGCGAGCGGGCTGATCTCGGTGCCGACCCGTGACTTCCCCGGATAGAGGAAGCGGGGCACGAGATTGCGCTCGAGGATCACCGAGACGTCGTGCTCCTCGGCGAGGCTCCGCGACAGGAAGTACGTGTAGTAGCTGAGCCCCGAGACAAACCGCATCCCCGAGCCAACGACGCAGACCCGGTACCGACGCCTGGCCTCAGACGCGTCCGCGGGAAAGTCCGGCTCGGGCGGCCGTGTCACGCGTTCTGGCGCGGGGACGCGAGCGAGTGCTCGTACAGCGCCATCGTGTCGCGGGCCACGTCCCCCCATCCGCGTGGCGACTCGCGGTGCGCACTCGTCTGGGGATGATCCAACGCGTCGCAGAGCGCGGCGGCGACGGTCTCCGGGCTCGCCGAGGTCGGCACGAACGCCGCGCTGACACCCATCGCGTCGGCCATCTGACGGTGCGCCGCAATGTCGGACGCAACGATCGTGGCGCCGGCGACGGCGCCCTCGGCGAGCGACAACCCGAACGACTCGTGGGTCGAGAGGCTGACCACGACGGTAGCGGTGCGCTGCCAGCGGTGCAGGTCCTCGTCGCTCACACGACCGAGCATCCGGACAGAGCCGGCCATACCCGCCCTGTCGATCAAGGTGTGAAGTCGCGACTCGTCGGGGCCCGATCCGCAGATGACCAGCTCGGCGCCACCGTCGACGTGCGTCATGGCCTCGATGACCGAGCCCACCCGCTTGTAGCTGTCGAGTCGCCCACAGCTCAGGATCACGGGCCGGTCCGTCTGGAACGGCTCGACTCCCTCGTACATCGAGCTGTCGACGGTGATCGCCACGACCTTGGCCCAGCCCGCGCAGAACGGGTAGAGGCGGAGGATCTCGTCGCGCTCCGCGTTGGACGAACAGAAGACGACCTCGGCCTTCTCGAAGATCCGCTTGGCGACGGGGTCATAAGCGACGTGTGCGATCTTCGCGAGCCGCGAGTGGCCCGCCGCGTGGAAGACCGGGGAAAAGAAGAAGGGCTTGTCGGTTGCTCGGGTCATCGCGAGGGCGACGGGGGCGTGGAAACCGAAGGCGTGGATCAAGTCGAAGTCGCCGTCGTTGTGCTCCACATACCGGCGCAGCGACGGGGCATATCCGAACCGGCGGCCACCGAACCGGTTCGGGAACCGCCGCACGGTGAGGTTCTCGGAGTACCTCTCGATCCGGGGAGGCCGCGCCTTGACCCGCGCGCTCACCTGGGACATCACCGACACGACGCAGCCGAGGTCCGCAAGTGCCGCGGCGAGATTGTGGACGTGGTTCCCCAGTCCCCCGAGCTCCGGCGGATAGGAGGGGGTCACGATCCCGACCCGGAGCCGGGTCTCCCGTGCCATCAGCCTTGCCTCGAGACGGTGCGGGGACCGGTGGCGAGCCGGGACCTGGACCGAGCGCAAGCGTGGCGCGAATACATGACGAACCGCACTCTAAGCCACTGCGGTGGAGACCGCCCTCGTCGGCGACCGTTGCACGGGTCCCAGGGTACGTGACCACCGTTGAGGCGGTCGCCTCGAGGCACGAACTCGAGGACTTGACCAGGGGGAACACCGCCGCCACGGTGCTCAAGGAGGGCTCAGAGCAGCTGAGCCCACCCAGGAGCAGACCAACGGCTGCGCGCTAGCTCCAGCGTTCGACGCGGTCCAGCCATTCGGAGACGAGCACCGAGCACACCGCCGGCTGCTCTCCCCACATCATGTGGCCGGCGCCGTCCAAGACGGCGAAGGTGGCCCTCGGGAACTGCTCGAGCAGTCTCCAGGCCCCGCTGTAGCCGCACGCGCTGTCCTGCCTGCCGGTGAGGATCAACGCGGGCGCGGGAAACGGTTCAGGCAGCGTGCCGGCATCGAAGGAGAGCTTTCGCCCAGTGAACAGCCTCTCGAGAAAACCCTCATCGGCGGGAGCCATGGTCTGCACGACCCGGGCGTACTCCAGCAAAGAGACGTTCTCGCTGACAGCCATCTCCTCCAACCAGCTCATGGCCTCGGACCGCGCTGCGTCCATGATGTCGCGGTCCTCGTGGATCTTGACGCGAGCCGGCAGGTTCTCGTCCTGGAGCAGGCCTGGCACGCTCATCAGCACGCCTGCGATGCCGGCTGCCCGCCGGTGCACCAGGCCCAGCGCGAGGTAGGCCCCGTACGACGAGCCGGCAACGGCAAAGCGCTCGCCCGCAACGACGCTGTCGATGAACTCCTCCAGCAGCTCCAGGACCTGGTCCTCACAGGTGACCCACTCCGGCCCCGGCGTCCTCCCCATGCCGGGCAGGTCAACGTAGATGCGCCTCCAACCGCGGTGCGCTACAAAATGGCGCTCCATCTCGAAGACCATCTGCGTGTGATCGAGCGGCCATCCGTGCAACATGAGGATCGGCCGGCCTTCGCCGACGGTCTCGAAGTTGAAGGTGATGCGGCCGAGCTCGCACTCCACGAAAGACGGATGTTAGCCAGACCGGTCGTGGGCAGGTGGAGCGCCCGAGCTGGCAAGAGACGCCGGGAGCTCGAGCCGCTCCCGTCGCCTGTTCGCTGCGCAAGCCCGCGACTGGTCAGGACGAGGTGTCGTGGCGGCCCTGGCCGACCATCCGGGAAACTCGGCAACCGGTTCCGGCGTCATGCATGCTGATGTCGTGAAATCCTCCAGAACCCGCCGACCGGCCCCTCGATCGCGGCGCAGCCTGGTCTCGCTCCCATTTCTCGAGGACGTGGTCGCTCGTGCCCGGCGTCCCCGCGGAGAACGACGCCGCACGCGCATAGTCGCGACGATCGGACCGGCCTCGAGCAGTCCCGACACGATCGCAGCCCTTGTCGGGGCCGGTATGGACGTCGCCCGAGTCTCGTTCGCGCACGGCAGCATCATCGAGGCGATCGAGCTGATACGACGGATTCGAACGATCGCGCCGCATATCGGGATTCTGCCGGACCTCCCGGGCCCAAAGATCCGCAGCTCCCCGTTTCCCAAGCGTGGTGTCGTGCTCGAGACCGGTGCCGAGCTTCTCCTCGCCCCGGGCTCGACAACTCCGAGGAGCTCGGAGAACCGGATCGGCGTCAGCGCCGGTGAGGTACTCGAGAGCCTCGCCGAGGGCGATGTCGTGGCGGTCGGCGACGGTGGCATATCGCTGGCGATCCTCGGCCGTCGAGGCAAGGAGCTCGTCGCCCGTGTTCGGTCCGGGGGCAGAGTCATCGGGCGACCGGGGGTGACGGTGCCCTCGAGCAGATTGGAGCTTGCGACACCGACCGCCGAGGACCTCGACCGAATCGCGGCACTCGTTGCCGAGGACGTGGAGGCGATCGCCGTCTCCTTCGTCCGACAGTCCAAAGACATCGATGCGGTACGTGACGCCATTGGACACTCCGGCACCATGCTGGTCGCGAAAATCGAGACTGCTGAGGCGATCGACAATCTTGACGCGATCGTTCGGAGCGCCGACGCGGTGATGGTCGCCCGGGGCGATCTCGGCATACGGCTGCCGTTGGAGGACATCCCCTTCCATCAAAAGCAGATCATCTTCTCGGCCGTGCGCTTCGGTCGCCCCGTCATCACCGCGACCCAGATGCTCGAGTCGATGATCACCTCGCCCGTGCCTACCCGCGCCGAGGTCACCGATGTCGCCAACGCCGTCCTGGACGGCACGAGCGCGGTCATGCTCTCCGGGGAAACTGCGATCGGCGTGGACCCGGCCAACGTCGTCTCGACGATGGCCCGCATCGTCGAGCGTGCCGAGCGTGACTTCGACTACCTCAACTGGGGCGCGGGCCTCGGCGTGCAGGAGGTGTCCGGCAATGCCCCATTACGTCGGATCACAGCAGCGATCACCGGCGCAGCATGGCACGCCGCGCTGGAGGAGGACGTCGCCGCGATAATCGCCTGCACACAATCAGGGGCGACAGCCCGTGCGATAGCACGGTTCCGTCCGAGCATGCCGATCGTCGCGGTGACGCCTCACGAACGGACGCTCCGCCAACTCACGATGAGCTGGGGGGTCGAGACACTCATCTCCGAGCATTCGGGTGACACCGACGCGATCATCTGGCGGGCCGTCGAGAAAGCGGCCGGGGCGGGGTTCGCCTCGCCGGGAGATGTCGTCGTTGTCATCGTCGGATCGCCTTACGAGCAGGATCCTGTCGCCGACACGCTGCGAATAGTCAGGATCCCCAAGTGAGACCCGGTCGGACCGTGCATTCTGGCGACGTCGTCACGGCTCGGTCCTGCGCCGCGCCCGACCGCGACGGCTGTGACCGATCCGCCGGCTGGCGCCGGATCGGCGGCGGAGACGAGCTCGAGGAACCTCTCCACCGACGGCTCGAGATGCGCCGGTTGGCTAGCTGAGCCCGACGATCTCGCCGTTCTCGTCGATGTCGATGATCTCGGCCGCGGGGTGCGTCGACAGCCCCGGCATCGTGCTCATGTCGCCGCAGATGAGGTACACGAAGCCCGCGCCGACTGAGGCGCGCGCCTCGCGCACCGGCATGGTCCACCCCGTCGGCGCACCCTTGAGCGACGGGTCCGACGAAAGCGACAGGTGCGTCTTGGCGATGATGACCGGCAGGTTCCCAAAGCCGTTCTTCTCGTAGGCGTCGATCTGGCGGCTCGCGGCCGGCAGGTAGTCGACGCCGGCTGCGCCGTAGACCTTCGTGGCCACTGTCTCGATCTTCTCGCGCAATGGTGCCTCGCTCGGGTAGAGCACGTGGAACTCGCTCGGCTCGTTGGCCGCTTCGACCACCGCCTCCGCGAGCTCTGTAGCTCCCTTGCCACCGTCGGCGAAATTGGTACAGAGCGCCGCACGAACTCCCATCGAGGCCGCGATCTCCCGGATCGCCTCGTGCTCGGAGGGGAAGTCCCCAGGGAACGAGTTGATGGCGACCACAGGCGACACGCCGAAGATCTGGATGTTCTCGATCTGCTTGCGCAGGTTCGCTCCTCCGAGACGGACCTCCTCCGGGTTCTCCTCGAGGATGGCCGGAGGCAACGGACGCCCGGCCACGACCCGATGCCGGCCGGAGTGGACCTTCAGCGCGCGGCACGGTGGCCACGACCACGGCCGCGTCAGGCGTCAAGCCCGAAGCGCGGCACTTGATGTCGAAGAACCGCTCGGCCCCCATGTCGGCACCGAAACCCGCCTCGGTAATGAGGAAGTCGCCCGAGTGGATCCCGATCAGGTCGGCGACGATCGACGAGTTGCCGTGGGCGATGTTGCCGAATGGCCCGGCGTGCACGAGCACCGGCGTGTTCTCGATCGTCTGGAGCAGGTTCGGCTTGATGGCCTCACGCATGATCACCGTCATCGCCCCCGCGCCCTTCAGGTCCTCCGAGGTCACCGGCTCGCCGTCGTCGGTGTAACCCACGACAATTCGTCCCAAGCGGGCCCGCATGTCGTGCAGCGACTTCGACAGCGCGAGGATGGCCATCACCTCCGACGCGGCGGTGATGTCGAAACCGGTCTGGCGGGGGACGCCGTCCTGCTTGGAACCCAGCCCGATGACGATGTTGCGAAGCGCTCGATCGTTCACGTCGAGCACCCGTCTCCAGGTGACGTTGTGCAGGTCGATCTTGAGCTCGTTGCCCTTCTGCAGATGGTTGTCGACCATGGCCGACAGCATGTTGTGCGCGGCTGTCACTGCGTGCATGTCACCAGTCAGGTGGAGGTTGAAGGCTTCCATCGGGACCGCTTGGCTGTAGCCGCCTCCAGCTGCCCCGCCTTTGATGCCGAAGGTGGGGCCCATCGACGGCTGGCGGATCGCGATCGTCGCGCTCTTGCCGATGTGGTGCATGGCCTGGCCGAGGCCCACGATCGTCGTCGTCTTCCCCTCGCCGAGCGGTGTCGGGGTGATCGCGGAGACCACCACGTACTTGGCCTTCGGGCGGTCGGCGAGCTCGGCGATGGCGTCCAACTTGATCTTCGCGACATTCTCGCCGTACTGCTCGAGCAGCCTCGGCTCGATCCCCATACCCTGCGCGATTTCGGCAATCGGCTTGAGATGTGCCTGGCGCGCGATTTCCAGGTCGCTCGGCATGGCCATGTCAGATCTCCTTCTCGGTAATCATCGGTTGCGAAGTTGAACGAGGCGCCCGCGTCGAACAAGGCGTCGAACCGATGTCGCCGGGACGCTCGATCGCTTCGGAGCAGACACGAACCAACCCCTGCGAGGTCGTCTCCGGTGACGTCGGCTTCACTCTAGCCAAGGATCTGCGTCGATAACCCGCCGTTGTCTGCGCAGGGCGACCCTGGTCTGACCGAGCTGGAGTCGCCAACGCCATGGCGGACGCCTCCTCGCCGACAGGGCAAGGAACGGCTCTTGCCCGACAGGGCAAAATGATGCTGTGCTTCACTGACGCGCGGTGACTCGCAGAGAGTCCCCTCGCCGCCGTCATGGTCCGAGGTCCTTTCAGGAAGCAGACGAATGCCCTCCAAAGCCCCCTTCCTTGCGAGGTGGTCACCCAGGATCGGGCACAAGGCCGCGCGTCTCCACTTGCTCACCGGGCCGTTGACGACCGTCGGCATCTGGTCCGCTCCGGTCTGGTTGATTCTCTTCCTGGTCGGTCAGGGCTGGTCGAAGGTATGCGCCTATGCGGTGGCCGGGTTCGGCTTCGCCTGCCTTGGTTTGGCGGCGGCCAGCATGCACCTGATGTACAAAGCCTTGAGCGAGCGGTTCGGCTTCAAGGTCTCTTGGCGCAACGCACCGCCCTACCGTTACAAGGCATTCGGGACATGGTGCCGGGCCAACGGCGTGGACCCGGCCACCGGCCGGCCGCTCGGTGCCGGTAGGACCCGCGATCAACCGGCGCACCGTGCTCCGGCGCATCTGGTTCGCTCGCAGAGCGCTCCCGTGATCCGCCAACCCGCGCACCGCGCCCGGTCGCAGGCAGGGCGGTGAGGGGCGCGGCAACTTGCGCGTCGCGGTGCCACAGGCGGCATAATGGCAAGCCGGAATGCCGGAGTGACAGCAAAGGGCACGCGATGGTCCAAAGGGGGCCTAGGTGATCAACGACGGTGACACCGCATTCGTCCTGCTGAGCGCAGCCTTGGTCATGGTCATGACGCCGGGCCTCGCGTTCTTCTACGGCGGCCTGGTACGCAGGAAGAACTTCCTCGCCATCATGCTGCAGAGCTTCATCTCGATGGGGGTCGTCACCGTCATCTGGGTGACGGTCGGCTACTCGCTCGCCTTCTCCGGGAATCTTGGTGGTGTCATCGGCAACCTCTCGTGGGCCGGGTTGAGGGGGGTGGGCCCCAAGCCCGGGCCGTACGCGGCTCACATCCCCGCCCTGGCTCATTTCATCTTCCAGGAGATGTTCGCGATCATCACCCCGGCGCTCATCACCGGTGCCTTCGCCGACCGGGTGCATTTCAAGAGCTACCTCAAATTCCTGGTGGTCTGGAGCCTGATCGTCTACGTGCCGATCGTGCACTGGATCTGGGGTGGCGGGTTCCTCATGAAGTGGGGCGTCGAGGACTTCGCAGGTGGAATGGTCGTGCACACGAGCGCAGGGTTCGCGGCCCTGGCGTCGGTGTGGGTGGTCGGATCCAGGAAGTTCGCACCGGGCGAGAAGACGCTCCCGCACAACGTGGCCTTTGTCGGCCTCGGCACCGGGTTGTTGTGGTTCGGCTGGTTCGGCTTCAACGGCGGCTCGGCGCTCGCGGCCAACGGCATCGCCGCACAGGCGTTCGTCAACACCGACATCGCAGCGTCGGTCGCGATGTGCACCTGGCTGGCGATCTCGTGGTTGAGGGCCGGAAAGCCCAGCATAATAGGTGCCTTCACGGGAGCGGTCGCCGGACTTGCCTGTGTGACCCCGTGCGCCGGGTTCGTGCCGACGTGGGCATCGTTCGCGATCGGCCTGTGCGCCGGCTCGGTCTGTTACCTGGCCGTCGAGCTTCGCGACCGCATGAAGTGGGACGATGCTCTCGACGTGTGGGCCGCGCACGGAGTCGGCGGGCTCCTCGGTTCGATGCTGTTGGGCGTCTTTGCTTACGCTTCGGTCAACGCGGCCGGCCACGACGGCCTCGTTGCCGGCAATCCTTCCTTCTTCGGCAAGCAGGTCGTGGCTGCCGTGTTCGTGGCCGCCTACGCGTTTGTCGTCACCTGGGTCATCCTCAAGGTCCTGAACCTGTTCGAGCCCATCCGGGTGCCCGACTCGGTCGAGCTCGCGGGTCTGGACACCGAGCTGGAGGAGGATCAGGCCTACATCCTGACCTGAGCGGGCGATCTTGGCCTGAACGGGGAGCTCGTCGCCGTCTTCGACGACCACACAGCTGCGCGCAGGTGGCGCTTGCGGGAAGATCCGGCCGCTACGCTCGGAAGTCATGGCACTCGACACCCGTAGTTGGCTCGACCGGTACGCAGCAGAGCTGGGCGCGCCGCCTGTCGCAGACGAGGACGTCGAAGCGCTCCTCGCCCTCGCCGCAGTCGCCGCACACGCATCCGAGCGCACGGCAGCGCCCGTCGCCTGCTACCTCGCGGCCCGCTCGGGTGTGTCCATCGCCGAAGCTCTCGATGTCGCCCGCCGGCTCGTCGGCAAGCTCGCGGAGCCTGGAGGTCCGCACGACGCGGACTGAACGCGCCCTCCGGCCCGGCCTGCCAGGGCTTCTTTCGAACCCAAGTGGAGTCTGCCTCACGTGAGTCGCAGCGCCGGGATCGTCCTGGTCGGAGGGCGTTCGTCACGGATGGGCTCTTCGAAGCCGCTATTGGAGTGGCACGGTTCCACGCTCGTGCGGCGCGTCGCGGGGATCGTCGCCCGCGGCGTGAGCGGTCCAGTCCTGCTCGTCCGGTCGCCGGGCCAGTGGCTCCCTTCGCTTCCTGACGCGTTCGAGGTCCTCGACGACTTCGAGGAGGGCCGAGGCCCGCTTGGCGGACTCAGCGTCGGGCTGGAGGCACTTGCAGGTCGCAGCGAGGTCACGTACGTGTCGTCGACGGATGTGCCGTTTCTCCATCCGGCATTCGTCCGCCGCGTCGTAAGTGAGCTCAGCGGCGGGATCGACGCGTGTGTCCCGTGCGTGGGAGGGCTTCGCCAGCCGCTCGCGGCTTCCTATCGTGTCAGCCTGGCACCACTCGTCCAGTCTCTGCTGGCCTCCGACCGGCTCCGGCTCTCGTCCCTCCTCGAGGCGTGCCACTGGAGGGAGCTCGACGAAGCGACGCTCCTCGCCGACCCGGACCTGGCACGCTTCGACCCGGGACTCGAGTCGGTGACGAACCTGAACGATCCGCGCGAATACCAGGCGGCAACGGCCCACCTCCCTCCCACGGTTCAGGTCCAATGGCTAGGCGGAGGGGCCCCTTCTGCCACCCTGGCGCCTTCCGTCACCCCGGGGCCTTGCGCCACCCCGGGGCCTTGCGCCACCCCGGGGCGAGTCACGGTCCGCGCGGCCACGCTCGGAGCCGCCGCCGAGGCGATCGGCGTGAAGTTCGGCTCGCACCTCGTCGCCTCGTTGAACGGAGAGCGGATGCGCCAGGACCCCGAGGAACCCCTCGCCGAAGGGGACGTGGTCTCGTTCGACAGGGCGGGGGCAGGTCAATGACCGCTGTCGGAGAGGCGCTCGAGGTCTGGTACTCCGCGTGCGCTGGCACTTCGTGCCCAGACCGGGCGGAGCCGGTGCGACTCCGTCTCTCCCAGGCCGGTGGAGGTTCAGCTGCTCAAGGACCTGGGCGGGATCGAGAACACCATCGTGGTGATCGGATCGAACGACCTCGCGCTCGACCTGGCGGCATCCGCCCTGCGCAGCCTCAATACGCGCCTGACACTCGCTGCGTCGAACCTCGGCTCGCTCGGCGACCTCGAGGCGCTGCGGGACGGACTTTCCCACCTCGCCGGATCAGACCTGCGCCACCCCGAGACGGGCGAGTACACCCTTGGTCACCTCGATCAGGTGCTCCCCGGGCGCGACATCGCCGCCGTGCGGCTCGTCGGTCGGGAACAAGGCCTCATCGACGCGCCCGGCAACCCGCCCGCCCTGGGCGGCATCGAGGACTTGGCGCGCGCCGGACTCAGGTACGTGAACCGCCAACTGGGCTCGGGCACTCGCGCGCTCGTCGACTACGAGCTCTCCCGCTTGGGCATCGCACCGGCGTCGGTCACCGGCTTCCAACGGGAGGAGCACACTCATCTTGCGGTCGCTGCTTCGGTCGGCTCGGCGCGCTTCGACTGCGGCCTCGGCGTGGTGGCGGCCGTTCGCGCCTTCGGGCTCGGCTTCGTCCAGGTGAGACGCGAGCCGTACGACCTCGTGCTGAACACGGCCTCGCTCGAGGACACTCTCCTCGGGCCGTTCTTGGACCTTCTGTCGTCGGACAACTTACGGGCTTCCGTGCGGGCGCTGGGTGGCTACGACACCTCGGAGATGAGAAAGCGCGTTCTCTGATCGCCGCGCCGGAAGGTCTCGGGCGCAGTCTCGGATCAGCTCGGTCGCCAGCTCAGTGTTGGCGTGCGTGCGAAGCGGGCACCACAGGAGGCGAGACGTAGCCGGCGAGCTGGCCGCCGTCGCCCTTGAGATCGGACTTGTACTGGTCGTCACCGGTCTCGACGACGCTGAAGCCGGTCCGTTCGCCATCGCCGTTCACGACGTTCGGGCCCCTCGCACCGGGCGAGTAGCTGACGACGACCGCCACGTGCTGAGCCTCCGAAGTCTGCAGGTCCAGCCCATAAACGGCAACGTCCCCGGCTTGCGGCACGTAGCCGGAGCCGATCGGGTGCCAGGTGTGGTGCGCGACCCCCCACGAGTAGAAGCTCACCGAGGCTGCGTTGATCTCGTCCGGGCCCAGGCCGTAGACGAACTGGACGCCAGCCTTGCGCCAGACCCAAGCGGCAAAGTCGGCGCACCACTGCTCGTCGCGGTTCGAATTGGGGCAGTCGGCGATCCCGGCGTTCCAGTAAGCGCTGAAGCGGTTGCAGTAGGTATCCGCAGGATCGGTCCTGTAGCCGAGCTGGCTCGTGGCCAGCGCGACGATCCGGGCACGTTGCGGGGACAGCTTCGGCCCAGCATTGCCACCGAACGCGACCATCGCGGCCACGATCAGGACGATGGCGGCGAGTCCGAGTGCAAGGCGCCTACGCCGGATCGCAGCCTTGCGCACCCGGCGCCGCCGAGCGGTCGCGGCGATGCGCGCGCTCCGATGGGTGGAAGAGCTCCTCGGCAAAGGCGCCTCCGATCGGGTCCGCGGAGTCGATGGCCAAGGCGGGTCGGAGGCGGCCGGCACCCTTCAACTCTGGCGCGTCAGGCTTCGCCGGCGGTGTCACCGTCGCTGGCGGTGCGCGTCGGGCCCTCAGCGGCCGGGCATGGCGGGCCCGGCTCGCTTCTGCGGCGGGCTCGGGGCCTGATGCGAAGGATCCCGCGGCTGAGCCGGAGGCGCTCGATGAAGCGGGCCCCCGGGAGCGTCCCAAGGAGGGAACGACACCTGTGGTCAGAAGACCTACCAGCGTGGCCGGTTTTCACCCTCGAGCCCGGCTCTTGAGTGCGGGCTTACACCCGAGGACCCGACAGACACGCTACGACTGTCCCGACCCGAGCGAAAGGGCCTTGTCCGACAGGATCCGAACGTCGACCTCGGGGTGATCTGCAGGAAGCAGGTCACCTTAGGTCTGCGGGCGGTCGTCGTCGGGCCAGGTCCTCGTGTTCTCTGGTATCGCCACAAAGAGTAGGCGAATAAGTGCAGAGAGTGACTTCTATGGGAAGTGCGGGAACACATTTGTCCGCCCCTTTCCCTCGTGTTGGGGAAGGTGCTTCACAACGACCCAGCAGCCGCCAACTCTCACCCCAGGCACCGGGTCGCCGTCGCGATATCACCGGCGCTAGGAAGAAAGGGCGGTCTGGACCGACGCCGGTGTCCGCGATCCACGGACCCGAAGACATTGATTTCAGCGACTTCTGCCGGTACGGATCTCCGCGCGCTCTTGCTTTCGAGACCAACTCTGACAATCAGCAGGGTCCGGCAGGCTGGATGCGGTCCTGTCTTGCTATTGCAAATCGGACCTATTAAGGCAGATCCCGCTCGGTGCATTCCCGCGACTTTGCGATGGACATGGCATGGGGCGTGACAACGCCATTTGACATGCCGCTTGACATCTGCGGCTTCTCATGGGAGTGTTCACCCAGCGAGGGAAGCGTTGATTCCCAGCCCGCATCTGGTCGCTTGGGCTGGTTGGAGCAAATAGCGAACCCGTCCCCGCTCGACAATCAAGGTGGTTCAACACCTGCGAGCAAAGGGAGTGGAAACGACGGGTTCTCTCCAGTCTCAGTACACGACAGCCTTTGTGGAGTTGTCATCGGCTGTCCACAACAAGGTCTCCGAGGTCAGTGTCAGTGATGGGCCCACCGATCGTGGCGGCCTTCGCTGTCTGAACCCACCCAACGACTTGTCGCTCGAAACGACTCTTTCAGCCACCAAGCGGCTCTTTATCGACTCTGGGCTGGCCTCGTCGCGCCCTGGTGCCAATGGGCAAGGTGTTGCGGTTGTGACAGGTGGGGCGTCTGTTCCCACCCGTCAGGACCGCGCCAGCAGCGTTTCTCGCAGGTGGGAGATGTTTTCCCAACCTGTCTGGACGGCACCAACAGCGTTTCTGGCAGGCGGGACGTCGCGTCCCGTCTGTCTGCACCGCACCAACAGGGGACTCCCCCATCGGAGTTGCCTGGCAGCAAGCAGGGACCTCCATGGGTTCTCTGGCAAGGGCGACGCAATGATCCACAGGCCGTGCCTGGTCGCCGGGCCTGCGGGGAGCGACCGGCGAACCCGACGCCCCAGTCGAGCACTCCACCTGGACGGCAGGAGCTGGATGACATGAAGCTTCGCTCAGTAGCACTTGTGGGAGTGGTGAGCCTGGCGGCCCTGGGCATGATCGGCGCTGGCGCTCACGCCGTCTTCACCACATCCACCACCAGCAGCCAGACGATCACGGCTGGCACGTGGGGCGCTCCCCCGACGGTCACCATCACCTACCCGGTGAACAACACCACCTACGGCACGAACTGGACGAACACGATCACGGGCACGGCCTCGTCGAACTCGGGGACGGGGACTTACATCAGCGCCGTCTCGGTCGCGATCGAGGACACCGCCACCGGGCAGTGGTGGAACGGCATCTCGTTCAACAGCTCCAGCGAGACCTTCAACGAGGCCACCAACACGACGAGCTGGACGTTCCCCCTCGGAGGGGGAAGCCTGACCTCGGGGGTCACCTACAAGGTCATCGCCAAGGCCACCGACAACATCGGCTACGTCGGCACCTCCTCGACGGTGAGCTTCACCTACGACACGGCTCTCCCGACGGTCGTAATCACCTACCCGGCGAACGGCACCAACATCTGCGCTTGCAGCTACACGGGCAAGATCACCGGCACCGCCTCGTCGAACTCGGGGTCGGGCACGAGCATCACGACCGTCTCGGTCGCGATCGAGAACACCACGACGTCCAAGTGGTGGAGCGGCTCCTCGTTCAGCGCCAGCAGCGAGTACTTCGTGAAGGCCAGCGGCACGACGAGCTGGACGCTTGCCCTCGCAGGCTCCAGCCTGACCAAGGCTGACGCATACAGCGTCGTCGCCGAGGCGACCGACAACCTCGGCAACCTCGGCACCAGCTCCACGGTGAGCTTCACCTACTGCCTCAAGACCACTCCACCGACGGTCACGATCACCTACCCGGTGAACAAGACCACGTATGGCACAAACTGGACCGGGACGATCACCGGCACCGCCTCGGCCGGGACTGGGGCGACCATCACCAAGACTTCGGTGGCCATCGAGGACACCGCCACGAAGCGTTGGTGGAACGGCACGACCTTCGGCGCCACGAGCCAGACCTTCGTTGCGGCCACCGGCACCACGACCTGGATGCTCTCCCTCGCGTCCAGCAACCTCACCTCGCGAACCACCTACACAGTCATCGCCCAGGCAACCGACAACCTCGGCAACACCGGGACCTCATCGACGGTCAGCTTCACCTACTGCGTCCACACCGCGCCGCCGACGGTCACCATCACCTACCCGGTGAACAACACCACCTACGGGTCCAACTGGAGCGGGGAGATCACAGGCACGGCCTCGGCGGGCACTGGGGCGACCATCACCAAGACTTCGGTGGCCATCGAGGACACCAAGACGGACAAGTGGTGGAACGGCACCTCGTTCAGCGCCAGCAGCCAGAGTTTCGTTGCGGCCACCGGCACCACGACCTGGCTGCTTCCCCTTGGAGCCGGGAGCCTCACCTCGCGTGATACCTACCGCGTCATCGCCGAGGCCACCGACAGCCTCGGCAAGGTCGGCACCAGCTCCACGGTGAGCTTCACCTACTGCAACCGCAGCACGGCTCCCCCGACGGTGGCCATCACCTACCCGGTCAACAACACCACCTACGGCACGAACTGGACAGGGAAGATCACCGGCACGGCCTCATCGAACTCGGGGGCCGGGACGACCATCACGAGTGTGGCGGTGGCCGTGGAGAACACCAAGACGTCCAAGTGGTGGAACGGCACCGGCTTCAGCGCCTCTAGCCAGACCTTTGTCACCGCCAGCGGCACGACGGGCTGGTCGCTCGCCTTGGCGAGGGTGAACCTCACCTCGGGCGACAGCTACAAGGTCACGGCCGAGGCCACAGACAGCGCCGGGAACGTCGGCACCAGCTCGACGGTCACCTTCACCTACGACACGGCTCCCCCGACGGTCGTCATCACCTACCCGGTCAACAAGACCACCTACGGCACGAACTGGACAGGGAAGATCACCGGCACGGCCTCGTCGAACTCCGGGGCTGGGACGGCCATCGCGAGTGTGGCGGTGGCCGTGGAGAACACCAAGACGTCCAAGTGGTGGAACGGCACCGGCTTCAGCGCCTCTAGCCAGACCTTTGTCACCGCCAGCGGCACCACGAGCTGGTCGCTCGCTTTGGCAACAAAGAACCTCACCTCGGGTGACAGCTACAACGTCGTCGCCAAGGCCACAGACAGCCTCGGCAACGTCGGCACCAGCTCGACGGTCACCTTCACCTACGACACGGCTCTGCCGACGGTCGTCGTCACCTACCCGGCGAACGGCATCAACCTCTGCGCGTGTGGCTACACGGGGAAGATCACCGGCACGGCCGCGTCGAACTCAGGGGCCGGGACGACCATCACGAGTGTGGCGGTGGCCGTGGAGAACACCAAGACGTCCAAGTGGTGGAACGGCACCGGCTTCAGCGCGTCTAGCCAGACCTTTGTCACCGCCAGCGGCACCACGGGCTGGTCGCTCGCCTTGGCGAAGGTGAACCTCACCTCGGGCGACAGCTACAAGGTCGTCGCCGAGGCAACAGACAGCCTCGGGAACGTCGGCACCAGCTCGACGGTCAGCTTCACCTACAACACGACTCCGCCGACGGTGTCGATCACCTACCCGGTCAACGGCATCTACGGCTCTAACTGGACCGGGAAGATCACCGGCACGGCCTCGTCGAACTCAGGGGCCGGGACGACGATCAAGAGCACAGCGGTGGCCATCGAGAACACTAAGACGTCCAAATGGTGGAACGGCACGTCCTTCAGCTCAACCACCCAGACCTTCGTGGCAGCCAGCGGCACGACGAGTTGGTCGCTCGCCTTGGCGAGGGTGAATCTCACCTCGGGTGACAGCTACAGCGTCATCGCCAAGGCAACAGACAACCTCGGGAACGTCGGCACCAGCTCGACGGTCACCTTCACCTACATCTACCAGTGCACGTGCCATGCGCTCGGTGGTTCACATGGCTAGAGCACGAAGACCTCAACACTCAGCTCTCGATGCACAAGGTGTTGCGGTTCTGCCAGGCGGGATGTTGTGTCCCGCCCGTCTGGACCGCACCAGCAGGGCACTCCTTCATCGGAGTTCCCTGGCAGCAAACAGGGACCCCCATCGGTTCCTGGTCATGAACAGGAACCATGGGTTCCTTGACAAGGGCGACGTGATGATCCACAGGCCGTGTTTGGTCGCCGGGCCTGCGGGGAGCGACTGGCGAACCCGACGCCCCAGTCGAGCAGTTCATTGCGAGGACAGGAGTAGAAGGACATGAAACTCAGGACAGTTGCACTAACAGGCGTGATGAGCCTCGCGGGCCTTGGCCTGATCGGGGCTGGCGCCCACGCCCAGTTCACCGCTACCACCACGAGCAGCCAGCAGATCACCGCTGGGACGCTCAGCCTCGTGTTGCAGGCGACAAATCCCGACGGGAGCCAAGTAAGCGGATACAACACGAACAGCATCACGTTCGCACCGCAAGCGCCGGTGGCTTCGTCGTTCGTGACGGCCCCCCAACTGATCACTATCTACAACAACGGCAGCGTCACAGCGACCGAGATCACTATGCAACTGACTGACCCGAACGTCGCCAACGCGGCGAGCGCCGCGCTCGACAGCGAGACGTGGGTGTGCATGTACAGCGACGGGGAACTCGCCTTCAACGAGCCGATGCCGGTGGTCGAAGGGTACGGCTCGGTTGTTATCGGACCTCAAACCATCGCACCCCAGGCCACCGACACTTACACGGTCGTCTTCTACGCAGGCTCGGCGGACAATGGTTGTGGCCCGACCTTCACGGGTATCAGCGGTCACACGTACACCAGCTTTGAGGCGTACTCAGGGACTCCCGCTCTCGGCCCCAACACGGACCCATTGGCGGTGCCTCTGACGAACGCAGCTGAGGGCGGGACGATCACTCCGACCTTCACGGTCAGTTACTCAGGCTAAGCGCCTCGGCGGGCGGTGCGGCCCTCGGGACCGCCCGCCCACCAACGGCACAGAAAGGAGTCCGGTCTCGATCGACAAGGTGTTGCGGCTCTGGCAGGCGGGGCGTTTGTTCCCGCCCCGTCTTGACCGCACCAACAGGGAACTCCCCCATGGGAGCGCCCTGGCAGCAAACAGGAACCCGCGTGGGTTTCTGGCAGCAAACAGAGACCCCCATGGGTTCCTGGACAAAGGCGACGTGATGATCCACAGGCCGTATTTGGTCGCCTGGCCTGTGGGGAGCGACTGGCGAACCCGACGCCCTAGTCAGTAGTCCATCTATTGAATAGGAGCAGGATGTAATGAAACTTAAGAGCATTGCAATGACGGGAGTGCTGAGCCTCGCAGGCCTGGGCCTGATCGGGGTTGGCGCCCACGGAGTCTTCACTCAGAACACGACAAGCGCCCAGACGATCACGGCGGGCACGATGAACGTGACGCTGAACTCAGACGGCGGAACAGTAGTTAGTGGCTGGAACAGTGCCAACTTGGTTCTGGCACCCGTCAACGCCTATGAGGGGTCCTCGTTCGTGGAGGCCTATCACGTCATCATGACCAATAACGGCAACATTCCCGTGAACGAGATTACCTATCAGCTGACCGACATCGCCGGTACAAGCCCAGCTTCCGTTGCGTTGCAAAATGAAATGTGGGCTTGCCTTTACTCTGGTACTGGCAATATGTATGGCAACGAGGGTGAAGTTTACTTCAACTCGCCGCTTACCACTGTGACCGGATGGGGTGCCGGAGCTAGCAAGTTCCTTACCCTTGCTGTCGGGGCTACTGACGACTACACGGTGGTTATCTACGCCGGTTCAACCGACAATGGTTGTGGATCGGAATATGACGGTTTCTCCTCTAGTGGTAGTGTTGGTCCTGGGTACTACGGACAGACGATTAATGGCTACAACCCGTTGTACGCCGCGACAAGCCCCTGGACCCCGTCATTTGGGACCAACCCAGCGGCGCTATCTCTGAACAACGACGCTGAGGGCGGGGTAGTGACACCGACTCTCACGGTTCAGTTCTCCGGCTAAGCGCTTCCGTCGAGAGTGGCGGCGCGGCCCTCGTGGCCACCCACCGCCGCTTTCAATAAGTGACAGCAGGACTATGTGGTGGGGGGATCGTGACGATCCCCCCACCACCACTTCTATCTTGCGTCCAAGCTGAAAGGGGCATCCGTGTACCTCGTCGGGACCCAGGCATTGGGTCCGGCTTGGTTCTCCGCCGCGATGCCGCCGTGCGACGATGTGGCGAACGGACAGATGAGGTCACCGATGCCAGCTACCGCCTTCGCCGGTGGAAGGTTCACACTGGCGATCACCTGTGCCATGGCACACCGCCATGGCGGGAGGAATCTTGACGACAAGCCCAGCTACTGAGGACGGTACCCCTCCAGTTGCAGAGGAGAGCACGGCTCCCGCTGCCGGGGAGGGCACCCCTCCGGTCGCCGAGGGCGTCACGACTTCGGTCGCTGACGACGCTGCGCCGCCGATCCCTGAGGGCGGCACCCCACCGCTCGTCGGGGACGAGACCCTTCCTGTCTTTGAGACCGGCACGCTTCCGATCCCTGAGGGCGTCACCCCGCCGGTCGTTGAGGACGGCACGCCTCCGGTAGCCGAGGCCGACACTGCTCCGGTCGTTGAGGACGAGACCCCTCCTGTCTCAGAGGATGGCACCCCGCTGGTCGCCGAAGACGGCGCTCCCGTCCCTGAGGGCGACATGCCACTCGTCGTAGAGAAGGACACTCCTGCGGTAGCTGAGAACGGCCTGCCGGTCGTTCAGGCAGCCATGCCGGTCACTGCGGGTGGCATTCTCCCGGTCACAGACGACATCTTCTTGGGCGTGGAGAAAGGCACCCCGAGAAGCTCGGCGCGCTCGCACTCCAAGTACACAACTTGGGCCAGAGGGCTTCGCATGCTTGTCGCCTACGTGCTGCTATTGGCTGTGCTTGGTGCAGCGGGAATCTGCGCCTTCGCACTGGTCCAGGGCACCTGGATGGCGTCACCGATCCTGTCGGGCAGCATGCGGCCGGGACTCGCTGTCGGCGGAGTCGCCATCAGCCAACGTGTCCCCGTGGACAGCCTCGCCGTGCGGGACGTGATCGTGTTCGCCGACCCGTACAAGCCTTCCGAGCAGATCGTGCACCGCATCGTCCGCATCACCAAAGGCAGCTCTGGGCAACTCCTGTTCAACACCCAGGGCGATGCGAACACGGTCCGTGACCCGTGGACGATGACGATACGTGGCAACTACGTGTACCGGGTTCGCTGGACGGTCCCCCTCATCGGGTATATCGCCATCGCCTATCAGAACCACCGTGGTTTCTTCCTGCTCGGCGCTGGCATCGTCCTGATACTGATCGCTGTCAGCACAGTCCTCGGCACAAGCGAAGGCCGACGCCGCCGACATTCACGGCCAGACGGTCCGGCTACGTGATGAGCCTGCGGTGATTAGCCACGATGGAACCCAGCGAACGACTTTCTCGTCGTCCAACTGGCCTCTATCGACAAGCGTCTCCTGGGGCATGTCGACCAGGATGACGAGCTGCACGGCCCCCTGCTTCCCTCGCAATGTGACCGGGGGTCGCGCACCATCCCTCTGTTGGGCAGCTTCAACAGCCAAACTTGAGAAAGGTGCACGGCCCTACTTTGCTTACCCCTCGCAAGGCGACCGGGGTCGTGCACCATCTGTCAGTGACGACTCGGGTCATTCAGCCCTTGAAGGCTTGATTGAAATGGCACACGGCGCGCGTTTGCCGGCAGGTGACCGCGCTCACTGAAAACTGACCAGACCTGCTCATTGAAATTCCCCAGGCATGAGCTCTCGGTGGACTGATCATCCACCACCGAGAGTGGCCCCCTCCTGAGGATCGTGGTGTCCAAGCCACAACCTCAGAAGGGGAACCTCTCTCATGTTCACAGGGAATGAGGACATGGAAGCAACTGCACTACGCGAGCAGGGCTGGTCGATCTCGGCCATCGCCCGACATCTCGGCCGTGACCGCAAGACGATCCGCGATCACCTGAACGACACCCGTGTCGCAGGCAAACGCCGTCGACAAGAACCGGAGCCGTTCGAGCCGTTCGTGGCCTACTTGCGCGAGCGCCTCCAAGAGGACCCGCATGTCTGGGCGACCGCCCTCTACGACGAAGTCACAGCTCTCGGGTTCACGCTTTCCTACCAGAGCTTCACGCGAGGGCTCCGCTCTTGCTCACTGCGCCCGCACTGTGAGGCGTGCTCCGGCGTGAAGGGCCGGGCCACAATCGAGATCGAGCACCCTCCAGGTGAGGAGATCCAATGGGACTGGGACGAACTGCCCGAGGCTCCGTGGGAAGAGGACACTCACCTGCTCTTGGGCTCGCTCCCGTGCTCGGGCAAGTTCCGGGGCGTGTTCGCTGACTCAGAGGACCAGCCGCACCTCATCGAAGCACTCGACGAGGTACTGCGCCGCCTCGGGGGCACTGCCCGACGCTGGCGGACCGACCGCATGTCCACCGTCGTCGACCCGAAGACCGGTGTCATCCAAGACAGCTTCGTGCCCGTCGCCAAGCACTATGGGGTGAGCGTCATCGCCTGCCCACCGCGCCGGGGCAACCGCAAGCCTTGCGCAACTGACTGCACCTCCTTGTTGGGACGAGTGGGAAGACGTAGTGCCGTGGTTCAGGGTCCTCGGCGTGGCCGGACTCGGACCCATCCTGCCGCACGCCGTCGAGCAGCGTACGCACCCGTGCGACAGGACACCCCGCAATAGATCCGGCGCTGTCCTTGGGCAGCCCGTTCCGCGATGGGCTTGCCGCAGTGAGCGCAGGAGATCGTGCCCACCGGCTCGGGCGGCGCGTAGAGGCGCTGGCCCTTGTCGTTGTAGGCGACCGAGACAAGCTCGCCCCGCGCCTGGCGGTACTTCACCGTCTGGGGATGAACATTGAGCGCCTCTGCCATCTCCGCCAAGGTGAGCAAGCCCTGCACGCGTAGCCGCTCGCAGCGGCTCTCGAGTCGATAGGCCTTGCGGATCTTCCAGACGATCCAGGTGGTGAACTTCTCGCCGACCGGGGGTTGGCGGCCGGATGCGTTAAGGGCAGCGGCGATCTCGGAGTCGGTGTGATCGTCGAGAAGGTGGTCGATTTCGGTCACGATGGCCGGATCAAGTTTGCGCAGTTCCACCGCCGATTTCGGACGCGGGAGACATAGCGTTTGTGCGGCACCACCTCGGAATCGGACCTGGGCGACAAGCTCGTCCCCTTTGATCAGGGTCACGTCCTCGATGAGCAGCCGGACCATACGCTTGCGTTCCCGGGCAGGCGTCTCCGGGTCGCGCCACAACCGGGGAAAGTCAATGGCCAAAGCCAGTATGCGCTGGCGATTGCCCTCCTCGAGGAGCACATCGCTCGCTCGCTGATGTTCGTAGTCGTCCTTGGCCGCCTCGAGGGCGCGGAGCTTGTTGTTCCACTCGGACTCGAGCGTCACCGCCACCAAGCGGTTGTCAGGGTCGACACGCAGATAGCGGCGCTGCGCCAGCTCGGCTTCATAGCGCGCCCGGTCGACTTGTTGACGGCGCAACCGGTCAGCTTCATCGGCCCGGGCCGCCAGCTCGTCTTGGACCGAGAGCGCCACCTCCAGGGCGAGTGGGCTCACGGACTTGACCAGCAGTTCGCCGATAGCCCGGTCGATGTCGGCTCCAATGACCCTTTGGCATGGCGGCTCTGCTCGTTTGATGCCCTCGGCCTGGCAGCAGTACTCGGGCACTGACTGGCCGCGCCGGGTGTAGTAGCGGACGGTCATGCGCCCGCCACAGCGGCCGCAGATGGCAAGACCCTGAAGCAGAGCCGGTCCTTCCCGCGGCGGCCCGTGGCGTCTGTCGGCTCCATAGGCGGCCGAGTTGGACTTCAGCCGAGCCAGGTTCTCCTCGTAATCGGCCCAGGTGATGTAGCCCGGATGAGCGTCGAGAATAAGGGTGTGCCACTGTTCGCGCGGCAAGCGATGGCGCGACTCGGCGCCTTTCAGCGATTTCTTGGCTTGCGAGCGTCCATAGGCGAAGGCCCCGGCATAGCGAGGATTCTTCAACACGTTGAGTGCACGATAGTGAAGCAGCTCTCCCCAGAAGATCTCGCCCCTGTGGGGACCGGACTGGGCCCGGCGCGGGAAGAGCAGACCTCTCTCGCGAAAGCTGCGCACGGTCGCCGTCGCCGACGCGGTGCGCCGGAACGTCTCGAAGAACTGGTGGATCGCCTCTTGAACAGACTGGTCCGGATCCAGCACCACCTTGCCCGTGGCGTCATAGACAAGGCCCACGGGCAGAGGCAGTTCCAGCTCGCCCCGGCGTGCTTTCGCCAACTGGCCGCCGATGAGCCTTGCTTTCAGCACGTGCAGCTCAGCTTCCGACATCGTGCCCTTCATCCCCAACAACAGCCGGTCATTGAAGTGCGAGGGATCATAAACGCCGTCCTCGTCCAGGATCAGTGTGTCGGCGAGCGCGCAGATCTCGAGAAGACGGTGCCAGTCCGAGGAGCTGCGGGCCAACCGGCTGACTTCGAGTCCGAGCACAATGCCGACCTCGCCCATGCCGACGGCGGCCACCAGGCGCTGGAAGCCGGCCCGATCGGCGTCCGCGCCGGACTGGCCCAAGTCGGAGTCGATGACCACCACCTGCTCCGGCTTCCAGCCGAGTGCCACCGCCCGCTCGCGCAACGCGTACTGGCGTTTGGTCGACTCGGTGTTCTCCAGCACCTGGCGGAGTGTGGACTGGCGAACATACAGGTATGCCTGCCGTGACAGGTGGCTGGCGTTGATCTTGTGGTGAGTGTCGGAGCTCATGAGATGGCGACCTTCCTTCGGCTCCCGAGAGCCATCTCGGTGAGCAGCCGCACTACCTCGGCACCGAGCCCGACAGACGTGCCGCCACTCCCACTTGCGAGAACAGGTGCTGAACTAACCGGTGGCGGAGCTGCCCAGGCCCGGATCCAAGCGGGCAGGCCCTGATTGACGACGATGGCCAGGCCCCTGGGTGACTCGGCGGGCAAGCCGCCCACCGCTTGGGCTCGCAAGGCCTCATAGCCGGCGGACAGGTCGACTGACAGGTGGGTGCTCATGGTGTCGCTCCTTTCGGGTCTTTTGGGCGTCGGGCCAAAGCGCGCTCCACGCTGCGCGGATGTACCTGCAAGCCGAACTCGGTCCGGGCGAGGCCAGCCAAGTCGGAGGATGTGAGCGAGGGCTCGGCCGTTCGGGCTTCTTCCAGTCGGGCGACAACCTCCTGGGAGAGCTTGTGGGCCCGGCGCGGGCCCGGCCGTTTGGGCAGCAGGCCGGGCAGTCCGCCCGACTCATAGGCCGCCTCGGCCTCATAGAAGGAAGGCCGGGAGAATCCGAAGGCAGCGGCCGCTTCGCTCACCGTCGAGCCCTCCTTCCGGGCCCGGCGCAGCATCTCGTACTTCACCTGGACCAAGTCCCGGGCGTCGAAGAAGGGGTCTCCGGAGACAAAGGCCGGGTCGCTCACTCCCTCCGCTCGGGAGTTGAGGGCGTGGTGGCGACGCAGGGTTGTCTCCTTGTCGTTGTCCGGGGCGTTGTTCAAGGGCCCTCCTTTAGAACTAGTGTTAGGTTCATTCTGTCACTCTGGCGAACGGATGTGGCGGATGTCCTCAGATACCGCCCTATTGCAGGACTTATCATTCTGTTATCTTGGGCTGGCCTCATGTCTAACGGCATAATGACTCTTACACGAGCGGCATAATCTCACTTACACCTGTGGCTCGCTCAGCTCCGGGACAAGGGCGCTCAGGACGAGCAGGTCCTCAACCCGAAACAGTGACCGGCCGGCGGAGAGGGCCACGAAGGGTTCGGGTCCTTCGACGTCGGTCCAGTTAGCTGGCACCGAATAGATGCGCTGATCACCGGGTTTGCGGAAGAACACCCTGTGTTCGCCCCAGGTGTGGGCGAAGCCAACCATCTCGTACTCCTGGCCTTTCAGGGGATGGAACGGATGGGTTATGCGGAACCGTTGCTGATCGCTGCCCTCACGAGTAGTTGACGGTGAATGCCAAGGGATCGGTGGAGAAGTCCATCCACTTCGCCACCCAGCGCTTTTGGCGGACGATGACCGCCGAGACCATGGCCCAGGCCCAGACTCAGTTAGACCGGTTCTGCGAGCGGATCGCCGACCGCCGGCCCCGCCCGGTCGCCAAGTTGGAGGAGCTCATCGGCAAGGACGCCGCGACAGCGTTCCTAGCAGCACGTAAGCGACGTCGCCCGACCGTGGCGGACCTGGCCGGGCTCGAGAGGCTCCGTCCCCTTCCTGGCGCGTGCTACCCGGCGACGATCGAGGCCCAGAACTTGGTCGGTCCCTCCGGCCTCGTCGCTTTCGAGGGCAACGCCTACTCGGTCGATCCCGGGCTCATCGGTGCCGAGGTGAGCGTGCGCCACCGCCTCGGCAGCGCCGGGGTCGAGATCGTCTCGAAGGCCGGGATCCTTCTTGCCAGTCACCGTCGCGAGATTCCCGGCGGCGGCTATGTCGTGCGGGACCCGGCGCACCGCTCAGCCTTGGAGCACGAGGTCTTGGCAGCCTTCAGCACCGAAGCGCCATGCAGGAGAAAGGCCAACCGGCCACCGGGTGAGGCGGCCCGGGCCGAGGCGGCGAAGCTCCTCGCCGGCTTCGAGGACGACGAGGTCGTCGTCTCGCTTGCCGCCTACCAGGCTCTAGTCGACGACATGGGCCGGCGAAGTGAGGAGTATCAGCCATGAGCGAGGACTCCATCTACCAGCAGCTGCGCACGAGCCTTTCCTACCTTCGCCTCTCTGCAGCAGCAGAGGCGCTACCGGGCGAGCTCGACCACGCCATGAAGAACAAGCTCGGGCACTCGGCTTTCCTCGCCCGGCTGTTGGAGGTCGAGGTGACTGCCACCGAAGCTAGGCGCCGAGCCGGCCTCGAGCGCTTCGGACGTCTGCCTGCCCCGTGGCGCGTCGAGGACTTCGACTTCGACGCCCAGCCGTCGGTCGACCGAAAGATGATCGAGGAGCTCGCCACTCTCCGGTTCTTGGAGAACGCCACCAATGTTCTGTTCATCGGGCCGCCCGGTGTCGGAAAGACGATGTTGGCCGTCGCTTTGGGCCGGGCCTCGATCGAGGCGGGCTATCGCACCTACTACACGACGGCGGCCGATCTCGCCGCCCGGTGCCATCGGGCAGCGCTCGAAGGGCGCTGGGCGACGACCATGCGCTTTTTCGCCGGGCCACGTCTGCTCATAATCGACGAGGTCGGCTACCTGCCGCTTGCCTCGGAGGCTGCCGCCGCGCTCTTCCAGGTCATCACCCAGAGATATCTGAAAGGCAGCATCGCTTTGACGACGAATCTGCAAGTGGGCTCGTGGGGGAAGATCTTCGACGACCCCATGGTGGCAGCCGCCATGTTGGACCGGCTCTTGCACCGAAGCGTCGTCTTCAACATCGACGGCGACAGCTACCGCATGCGCGAGCACAGGGCCCGTTCCGAGCGCCTGCGACCGCGTTCGAAGCGCGTGACAGAGGGAGGCGATGCCACCTAGCGTGACCACAAGACAAGCGACACGCCGAGGGCTCAACTGGTGAATTTCGGTGAGCGACTCTGGGGAATTTCGGTGAGCGCCATCACAGGTGGGTGGCTTCCCGAGCGTCTGAGGTTCGGACTTCACTCAGAGCCGCGTGTTCCCTTAGCTCTTGTGCGGACCCTGGATCAACAGCATCATGGATCACGCAGGAATGACGGGTCGCCGAAGCTCGCTATGCCGAGCGGACGCGTCCAGATCGACACAGCCGGAGCACTCGACCGGTGGCAGGTGTCGGGGCCAAGCGGTACGCGCGGCAACCACCGGTCCCCGAGGCGTGCGGGCCATCTCTCGAGCCGGACAAGCCATTCGGCCTCGTCTCGGCCGAGCAGACCTACGCCTTGCGGCTCAGCCTCGTGGCAGCGACGCGCCCCTTGATGACCTAATGTGTCAGCAAGCTTGGCATTTGACCAGTCGCCGCCGTGGCGCCGTAGACCTCGGCGATCACCTGGCTCTCGTTCATCGAAGTTCCGAACCACGAGGAGGCGGGATGCCGAAACTAGCTGCCGTTCGTCTGTTCGCTGCCGTTGCGTTGGTGTTTGCTGCGACCTCGGCGGTGCTCGCCGCCGGGCTTCCGTTGCAGGCGGCGGCTTCGCCGGCCGCCGGCAATGCGTCGGGTTGGTCACAGGGGAGGCTGATCGACCCCTCAAGAGGAGATCCAACTTCAGTCTCGTGCCCGACGGCGAGCTTCTGCGTAGCGGTGGACGGCAGTGGCAACGCCTTCACCTACGACGGCAGCTCGTGGTCGTCGCCCGAGAGCATCAACGCGGGGCGCGGCCTGACCTCCGTCTCGTGCCCGACGGTGGACTTCTGCGCCGCGGTGGATTGGAACGACAACGTCCTCACCTACAACGGCAGCTCGTGGTCGTCGTCCAACAGCATCGACGCGAGCGGCAGGCTGTATTCCGTCTCGTGCCCGACGGCGAGCTTCTGCGCCGCGGTGGACCAGAGCGGCAACGTCGTCACCTACGAGGGGAACTCGTGGTCGAAGCCGGTCAGCGTCGACGCGGGAAACGTCATGTACTCCATCTCCTGCCCGTCGGCGAGCTTCTGTGTTGCGGTGGACCTCAGCGGCCACGCTCTCACCTACAAGAACAGGTCGTGGTCGTCACCCGACAGCATCGACCCGAAGGGGGGCGGGCTGAACTCTGTCTCCTGCCCGTCAGCGAGCTTCTGCGTAGCGGTGGACCACGACGGCTACGTCCTCACCTACAAGGGCAGCTCGTGGTCGTTGCCCAAGAGCATCGACGCGCCGTACTCCCTGCCCTCCGTCTCCTGCCCGTCGGCGAGCTTCTGCGCCGCGGTGGACGACTACGAAAACGTCCTCACCTACGACGGCACCTCGTGGTCGAAGCCGGTCAGCATAGACGCAGTCTGGAGCGGGCTGCGCTCCGTCTCGTGCCCCAAGGTGAGCTTCTGCGCCGCGGTGGACGAGAGCGGCCATGCCCTCACCTACCACGGCAGCTCGTGGTCGTCACCCGACGAGATCGACCCGCAAGGCGGCGAGCTGGACTCAGTCTCGTGCCCATCGGAGAGCTTCTGCGCCGCGGTGGACGCCTACGGCCACGTCCTCACCTACGACGGCAGCTCGTGGACGTCGCCCGCCAGCATCGACACCGGGACCTACCTGTCGTCCGTCTCGTGCCCGACGACGAGCTTCTGCGCCGCGGTAGACAACAGCGGCCGCGTCCTCACCTACGACGGCAGATCGTGGACGTCACCCGACGAGATCGACCTGAGCGCGGACGTCCTGATTTCCGTCTCGTGCCCGACGGCGAGCTTCTGCGTCGCGGTGGACAACGTCGGCCACGTCCTCACCTACGACGGCAGATCGTGGTCGTCACCGGACGAGATCGACGCGGAGGGCATCTTGCTTTCCGTCTCGTGCCCGACGGCGAAGTTCTGCGCCGCGGTGGACTACTCCGGCCATGTCCTCACCTACGACGGCAGCTCGTGGTCGTCACGCGACAGCATCGACACGGGGAAAGCCCTGTACTCCGTCTCGTGCCCGACGGCCAGCTCTTGCGTCGCAGTCGATAGCGGCTACGCCCTCATCTACGACGGCAGCTCGTGGTCGAAGCCGGTCAGAATCGACCCGAACGGGGGCTCCCTGCTCTCCGTCTCGTGTCCGACGGCGCGCTATTGCGCCGCGGTCGACAACAGCGGCCACGTCTTCACCTATGGCGGCAGCTCGTGGTCGTCACCTGGCGAGATCGACCCGAGTCCCGACGGCCTGACCTCTGTCTCGTGCCCGACGGTGAGGTTCTGTGCCGCGGTGGACTACGACGGCTACGCCCTCACCTACTCGCCGCCGGCCACCTCCAAGACCGCCCTCAAGCTCTCAGCCGCCAAGGTGACCTACGGCGATGAGCAGGTCGAGCAGCTTTCGGTCGCCGTCTCGCCGCAGCACTCCGGCTCGACGCCGACCGGGACGGTGACGGTGAAGGAGTCCACGACGACGCTGTGCGTGATCAGGCTGAAGTCGGCCAAGGGATCGTGCACGCTGTCGCCCAAGAAGCTCAAGCCGGACACCTACCACCTCGTCGCCACCTACGGCGGCAGCGCGGACTTCGCCAGCTCGGCTTCGGTCAAGGAATCCCTTACAGTTGCAAAGGCAACGTCCAAGACCGCCCTCAGGCTCTCGGTCGCCAAGGTGACCTACGGCGACGAGCAGGTCCTGCAGCTGTCGGTCGCGGTCTTGCCGCAGTACTCGGGCACGACGCCCACTGGGACGGTGACGATAAAGGAGTCCACGACGACGTTGTGTCTGATCAAGCTGTCAGGGGCCAAGGGAACCTGCAAGTTGTCCGCCAAGAAGCTCGAGCCGGGCACCTACCACCTCGTCGCCACCTACGGCGGCAGCACGAACTTCAAGGGCTCGGTTTCGGCAAAGGAGACACTCACCGTCGCCAAGTGACGAGCTGCTGACCTGTCGGTGTATTGGGTTGCCCCGTCTGGTCGGAGACAGGCACCCGATCCTTGGACTCTCTCGGCGATCGACACATTGGTGCCGAGGTGTTGGTCGGTGTCGGACGTACGGACGATTGTGCTCGACAGGGCCGGGTGGCTGATCGTGCCCGGGGACGAAACTCGAGGCGGGCATCTCGCCGAGGAGGTCCAGAAGCTCCATAGCATTTCAACCGTCACTATGGAGACCCTAGCCAGCGGAGGCTCCGATCGAGGACCATGAAGCCGTGAATGACAAGGGCCCCTGGACTCCGCAGTCAACGGACCGCCAGCTGCGTCCCTCCGGCAGCGGAGAAGCACCGAGGGCGCGGGGCCTCGTGCACCTCGGGGCGCTCGTTATGGCACTGCCCGGCAGTGTCGTTCTCGTCTGGCGAGACGGCGCCGGTGGGGGCGTGGGATTGTACGCGGTCGCACTTGTCGGCCTATACGCAGCGAGCGCCAGCTACCACCTGGGCTCGTGGTCTCCCGTTGCCCGCAGACGTTTGCGTCAGGTCGACTACGCGATGATCCCCATCTACATCGCGGCGTGCATGACGCCGTACTGCTTGCTTGGTGTTCCCGGCAAGATCTCTTTCGTCGTGCTCGGCCTCGCCTGGTTCGGGGCAGGTGCTGCCGTGCTCGGCACGACGATCAACTTCGAAGCAACCCGTCGTCTAACCTCGTCGACCTATCTGGCACTCGGGTGGCTTGCCGTGTTCACCCTGCCTGAGGCGGTCCACCGCCTCAGCACGCCACACCTCGCCCTGCTCGGCTCGATGGGCTTCCTCTACACCGCTGGTGCCGGGGTTCTCGCGGCGCGATGGCCCGACCCGAGCCCCGAGGTGTTCGGCTACCACGAGGTCTGGCACACCATGGTCGTCGTCGCAAGCGCCTGCTACTTCGTCCTTGTCTGGTCGCTGGCGGCCCCTCATCACTGAGGAAGTCGGGGCACGGCCGGTTCAGGCAACCTTGCTCGACGCTGACGCAACGGACGAGCCACACGCCGAGCTTGGGCCGTGATGACAACCAGTGAACAACTTCCTCGTCGTCACAGCGCCTGTGATTGACCTGGTCTATCTTCCTGAGTTAGTCCCGCGTGCCTCTGCCAAGCCCCGGCGAACCAGCAGGAAGACAATCGTGCCCATAATGGCCAGCGTGACCACGAGTGCCGCCGTGTTTGTGAGCACAATGAGCACAGCCAGTGCCAGCAAACAAAGGCCGCTGGCTACAACCAGGAGACAGAACTTCAACTTGTTAACTGCAACCACTCGCCTTACAAAGTCGTTACTCCGCAGTGTACAGAGCCAGGTCGGGCGCAGAGGCCGCAGCCTGATCAAGACCGGCACGCGCCGGACTGGGCCGGACAATGTCGCGAAGATCGACGGCGGGGTCGGCTCGCATCGGCACCAGCCCACTGCCACTCGCATTTCCTCGGACTGGCCTCCGCAGTGCGGTACCGGGACAGCTCCGACCGGGGGTCGTGCGCCATTTATCAGTATTGACTCAGGTCATTCGGCCCTTGAAGACCTGCTTGAAACGGTGAGCGGCGCGCGTGCGGCGGCGGGTAGTGCCCCGACCAGTACCACAACGCCGCAGACCGGCTGCTTCCCGAAAATGGTGAGTGCCCACTAGCGGTTGAGCCCGCTTCGAGCCTTGGGCGGCAAGCACGACTATCGAGCGGCGTCCCTGTGACGTTTCCTTGCCGGTCTTGGTCGTACGCCCCCGCGCGGCATGGGAACAGTCGCCACCTGCGAGATACCGTTTGGCGTCGGGCTCGAGCCGACAGAGCGGAGGCACAGGCAGATGAGCGACTTTGTTTCTCAAGACAGCGGCGCATCCTCCGAGGAGGACCGTGCCCTGCAGGAGGGTGCGGCCACTCGCTACGGAAGACGGGCGCTCATGCTCGGTGCCGCAGCAGCCGGCGCGGGGATCACGCTCAGCCTGGTCGGCGGCGCCAAGCCCGCCGACGCATCGAACGGCGGCTCGGTCCTTCTAGGCAAGACGAACACTGCAAGCGACTCGACCATAGTCAATACAACCAACGGGAACGGCTTCCAAGGCCAAACCAGCCAGACCGGCAGCTCCGGCGTGTACGGCATCGATAAGAGCCCAGGGGGCGGCTACGGCATCCAGGGCAACTCCACCAACGGCACCGCAGTGTCCGCGTCGATCACCAACTCGGCCAGTCCTGCCGCGGCACTTGCCGCTTCGACCAACGGTACCGGGATCGCGGTCGAGGTCACGATCACCAATGAGGCAAACTCCAACCCGGCCGTCTCGGCGTTGACGAATGGCTCAGGGCCCGGCGTCCACGGCGAGTCGACAGGCAGCGGCTTCGGCGTTGTCGGGAGCTCCGCCAAGACGTTCGGCGTTGTCGGCGTCACCACCAGCGGCATCGGCGGCGTGCTCGCCGGCGGTCCGTCGGGCGTCGTGGCTCTTGGCATAGGCACCGGCTACGGGGTGAAGGCCACCGACACCGCATATGGATCAAAGGAACTGAGCACTCCTGTATTTGCCCAAGTTGCGAACCTCAAGAACGGCAGTCCGGCCGTGGACGCGTGGAACGGCGGTACGGGCAGCGCAGTCAGGGCCATGATCGACAACGCGAAGAACTCGTCCCCGGCCGTCGCAGTCACGACGAACGGCACCGGGAACGCGATCGAGGCTTCGATCACCGATGCGGCGAGCACCCAGTCGGCTGTCTCGGCGTTGACGAAGGGCAAGGGCTCCGGTGTCTTCGGCAAATCGAGCAATGCCGCCGGCCACGGCGTCATGGGACAGGGGACGAGCGGAGCTGCCGGCCTCTACGGCTCGAGCGACTCGGGCGCCGGCGTCTACGCGAAGAGCACCTCGGGCAACGCGCTCGAAGTCGTCGGCAAGGTCTCGTTCTCGCGAAGCGGCCTCGCCAGCGTGGCTGCGAAAAAGACCAGCGTAAAGGTCACCTCGGCCGGTGTCACGACCTCGTCCATGATCCTCGCCACGCTGCAGACAGACGCCGGTGCGGTCGCGGTGGCGAATGCCGTCCCGGCCACAGGGTCCTTCACGATCAAGCTGACCGCGGCTCCCACCAAATCGGTGAAGGTCGCCTGGATGGTGCTCGGCTAGACAGAGCCGAGCCATGACCCTCGGTGAGCTGACCGAGGATCGCGAGCGCCCGCTCCGGTCGCCGAGGACGACACCCCGAGAACCTCGGCGCGCCCAGACTTGAACTTCGCAACCGTGGCCAAGCGGCTTCGCATGCTTGTCGCCCACGTGCTCCTACTGGCTGTCCTTGGCACAGCGGGAGTCACCGCCTTCGCACTGGTACAAGGCACCTGGATGGTCTCACCGATCCTGTCGGGCAGCATGCGACCTGAACGCGCGGTCCGCGGCGTCGTCACCAGCCAACGCGTCCGCGTCGACAGTCTCGCAGTGCGCGACGTGCTCGTGCTCAGGGACCCGCACAAGCCCTCCGAGCAGCTCGTGCACCGCATCGTCCGCATTGCGATAGGCAAATCGGGGAGAATCCTGCTCAACGCCCAGGGTGATGCGAACGCGGTCCGCGACCCGTGGACGTTCTCGATACGTGGAAACTCTGTGTACCGGGTTCGCCGGTCGGTCCCCCTCAGCGACATGTCGCCGTCGCCTGTCAGAACCGCCGTGGTTTCTTCCTGCCCGGAGCTGGCACCGTCCTGACACTGATCGCTGTCAGCACAGTCCTCGGCACGAGTGAAGACCGACACCGCCGACATCCACCTCGAGCAGCCCCGGCTTCGTGACCCGCTGCTCATCACGACGGCCGATTCCGGCATGTGCTGACGAAGGCGATCTCGACAGTCGAACCGTCTGGACCTCGTCCGCGTCGCTCCGCGGCCTCGTCACCTTCCGCCGTGCGAGTGCCGCCTCCGCTCGCGGCAACAACCAGTGAGACGTCATCTTCTCCAACTGTCAGGCCGTGTGGGCGCCCCCCAGGACTGCCTCAAGTGGCGGCTCGGGCATCCCAGGACCTTGCGTTCCGAGGACCCACCTGGTAGAGCCTTGCTGTGACACCAGTGGCCGCTGACCGCCGGCAACCTCTGCTCGTGGTAGGGCACTCCCTTCGCTCACAGCCTCCATTTCAGATCGTGGAGGCTGCTTCAGGCACGTGCGAGATCCTGTGGCTCATCGACGAGAGCGTTCCCGAGAACGCCGTCACCAGCCGGCTGCTGAGGAGGGTCGGAACTGTGGTGAACCTTGCCGGCCTTTCGCTCGAAGACACTGTCTCGGTCCTACGAGAGCGCTCTCCCGACGGGATTGTGGCCTACAGCGAGGAGGACATCGTCCTTCTCTCGTCGATAGCCGAAGAGCTGGGACTCGACTACCACACCCCAGAGGTGGCCCAGCGGCTTGTGGACAAGCTCACCCAGCGTGAGGCGCTCCGCGCAGGCGGCGTGCCGACGCCTCTTTGTTGGCAGGTCCCGGCCGACCGTGACCCCGCCGCAGTCGAGGCCGTCGCCGCGGCGGTGGAGTTCCCGGCGGTGCTCAAGCCGCGCTTTGGCAGCGGCAGCCAGTACATGACGCTCGTCGCGGACGCCGGCGATCTCGTGCGCCAGCTCGCCGTGCTGCCTCCGCAGGCCGGCGGACAGACGGGGATGCTCGTCGAACAGTATCTCCCCAGTCTTGCGACAGGGCCGAGCGAGTGGTTCGGCGACTACGTGTCGGTGGAGAGCCTCGTGGCCGCCGGCGAGATCAGCCATGTGGCGGTGACCGGGCGGTTCCCGCTGGCCGAGCCGTTCCGGGAGACGGGGGCCTTCATCCCCGCCAACCTTTCACCTGCTCAGCTGGCGGCCGTGCTCGAGGTCGCCACTGCCGCGTTGCGGGCGCTCGGGGTGAGGACGGGCGGCTTCCATACCGAGATCAAGCTGACCCCGGACGGCCCACGGGTGATCGAGGTGAACGGCAGGCTCGGTGGAGGAATCCCTGAGATGCTGTTCCAGGCAAGCGGCGTGTCGCTCTTCGATCTCTCGATCCGCGCCGCCCTCGGTGAGCGGGTGGTCGTCGACGGTCCGGTCCCTTGTACCAGGGTCGGCTGGCGCTTTCTGTTCCAGCCACCGACCTCTGCCCGCCGCGTTGTCAGCATCGAAGGCCTCGACCGGTTGGCCGAGCTTGCCGGGGTCAACGCGATCTTCGTGAATCGGTCACCCGGCGACACGGTCGACTGGCGCGAGGGAACTGGTCATTACATCTACGAGGTCACCGGGGTGTCCGCGGACTACGACGGATGGCTGGAGGTCGACCGTTTCCTCCATGAGCAAGTGTCGATCGTCTGCGACTAGACCGGCCTGCAGTTTGCGGCCGCCCGGCAACTCGCACGGCGGCTCCTCGGTCAGATCACCCGCCAACTCACGGCGCGCTGCTGTCGCGGGAGGGATCATGACGACAATTCCGGTCCCCGAGGAGGCGACCCCGAGGGCGTCGGCGCACCGAGGCTCGAAGCAGGCGACTTGGCCGAGCGGCTTCGCATGCTTGTCGCCTACGTGCTCCTACTGGCTGTGCTTCGCACTGCGGGAGTCACCGCCTTCGCACTGGTACAAGGCACCTGGATGGTCTCACCGATCCTGTCGGGCAGCATGCGACCTGGACGCGCGGTCGGCGGCGTCGTCATGGCCAACGCGTTCGCGTCGACGGTCTCGCAGTGCGCGACGTCCTCGTGCTGAGGGACCCGTACAAGCCCTCCGAGCAGCTCGTGCACCGCATCGTCCGCATTGCGGTAAGCAAATCGGGGAAAACCCTGATCAACGCCCGGGGTGATGCGGACACGGTCCGCGACCCGTGGACGTTCTCGATACGTGGAAACTATGTGTACCGGGTACGCCGGTCGGTCCCCCCATCGGATAACTCGCCGTCGCCCATCAGAACCGCCGTGGTTTCTTCCTGCTCGGAGCTGGCACCGTCCTGACACTGATCGCTGCCAGCACAGTCCTCGGCACGGGTGAAGACCGACGCCGCCGACATAAACGGCGAGCTACTCTGGTTACGTGATGGGCCTGCGGTGAGGGGCCGTGATGGACCAGTGAACGACTTCCTCGTCGTCTCCTGGACTCCATCGACAAGCGTCTCCTGGGGTATCTCAACCAGGACGACGAGGTGCACGGCCCCTTGCTTCCCTCGCAAGGCGACCGGGGGTCGTGCGCCATGTATCGATATCGACTCGGGTCATTCGGCCCTTGAACGTTTGCTTGAAATGGTGAGCAGCGCGTGTGGCAGGAAGCACGGCTCCGACCGTTGCCTCGATGCCGCAGACCGGGGGCTTCCCGAGCGCCTGAGGCTCAGGCCTCAGTCAGAGCCGACGTGTTCCCTAGGGACACGGAGGGACACGAGCAGACGGTGCGGGGGCCTTGCGACCGTGCCGTCTGCGTCGGTCGTTCTGGTTTTCCACGTCGACGCGCGCGTGAACAGTCCGAGCAAGTGACGACGACGCCGGGGCGGACCGGCTTTCGGGGTGCCGGTCTGTTCGTGTCCGTCCCCGACCGCTTGTGGGACTGACTGGATAGGCACCCGCCGCTCAGCGAAACTCTGGCATGGACGACGCCCTGGCTCCAACCAGCGATCCCAGCGATGTCGAGGCCCGCCTGGCTATGCCGCTGGCCGAGGCAATGCTCACTCAGCGGGCGGTCCGCCGGGTCGAGCCTGGCCCGGTCGACGACCGCATCGTGCTGCGATGTCTGGAGCTGGCCCTGGAGGCGCCGACCGCCTCGAACGGCCAGAGCTGGGAGTTCGTTGTCGTGAAGGACCGCGCGGTGAAGGCTTCGCTGGCAGCGCAGTACCGGCGGGTGTGGAGGCTCTACGGCGGGGTTGGCCGGCTGGTCAAGACCGACGAGCAAACGGCCAAGATCCTGAAGTCGGTCCACTGGCAGGTCGAGCACTTCGAGGAAATCCCGGTTCTTGTCGTGTGCTGCCTGCGGGGCGGTACCCGAGTGCCTTTCGTCCCCAAGCCCCCGGTCGCCGTCTCGAGCCACTACGGGTCGGTGTACCCCGGCGTCCAGAACCTCCTGCTGGCGGCGAGGTCCGTCGGCCTCGGCAGTGCGCTCATCACCCTGCCGCTGTGGTCCAACACCGTGGCGCGCCGGATCCTCAAGCTGCCCTTGAGCGTAGAGCCGTGCTGCATCGTGACCCTCGGCTGGCCGAAAGGCCACTACGGCCGCAAGGCTCGCAAGCCGATCGGCACGGTCGTCCATCTCGACCGGTACGGCCACCAGCCGTGGCTCAGCCAAGCGCCGGCCTGATCCCC
Source organism: uncultured Acidimicrobiaceae bacterium (assembly GCA_963841155.1). Lineage (GTDB taxonomy): Bacteria > Actinomycetota > Acidimicrobiia > Acidimicrobiales > Bog-793 > Fen-455. The sequence goes on from CAWJBM010000005.1 coordinate 714,094, forward strand.
CAGGCTGCCGAGGGAACACCGTCTGCTGGACCCAGGTGGAGTGCTCCCGACATCGGGCCAAGCCGCAATGGTCGAGGGCGGCACCACCATGCAGGCGCGTGGACCCACCCGTCGCCAGACGGAGGTCCGGCGGCCCAGTCGGTAGCTGCGCGTACTGGTCCGAACTCGCCATGACGGCCGCTCAAGAGGCCCGGTCTCCCTTGTGAGACCAGAGCCTCCGGTGGACCCAGGGCGATTCACGGGGCATCCGCAAGACCAGCTGACACCGTCATCTACAGTCACTGCAGCTATCGACAGGAGGAGAGAGGAATCATGACGAGACGGTGGGCAGTGGTCTCATTCGCTGGCGTCCTCGCGGCGTTCTCGTGCATCGCTGTTTCCTCGGCGCCTTCCAACGCGCAGGCGACCGCCCCATCCGGGCTTGCCGTGCTGCATGCGAGCGCGAGCCCACCGCCTCCAGCACACTCACTCGCGCTCGGACCCCTGTCTTCCTCGGCGGATGTTCACGTCGACGTCACGCTGAAACTGCCAGACCCGTCGGCCGTGACGTCCTTCATCGCGACTTTGTCCGACCGGCACTCGGCGAACTTCCACCACTTCCTCCGCCCGGGCCAGTTCGGTCGGCTCTTCGGGCCCTCGTTGTCGGAAGTGGCCGCAGTCGACGCCGTGCTCCGCTCCGATGGACTCCGCCCAGGGCAGGCGACATCGGACCGGCTCTCTATCCCGGTGACTGCCTCGGCGTCAGCCCTCGACCGCGCCTTTCACGTCAGTCTCGTGCGCTACCGGTTGCCCGGCGGGCGTGCTGCCTTCACGACCAAGTCGCCGCCGAGCATCTCGGCCGCCGTGGCCCCGGATGTCGAGGGAATCATCGGCCTCAGCGATGTCTTTCTACCCCAGAGCTCGACTGCTCGCCCCGTACCCGCGGTTCATTCGGCGGGGGGCCCTGGGGTCCACACGGCCACGGCGGGTCCGCAGCCGTGTTCCGCCATTGCCGACGACGACATAACGGCCGACGAGTTGGCGTCCTACTACGGCATGACGCCGCTGTACTCCCTCGGCGACTTCGGCCAAGGTGTCAAGGTCGCCATAGTGGAGCTCGAGCCGGACTCGGCGCCCGACATAGCCGAGTACCAGGCCTGTTATGGGACGAACGCCACCGTGAACTATCTCCTGGTCGATGGCGGCTCCGGTTCTGGCTCTGGCAGCACTGGCGAGGCGGCGCTCGACATCGAGGACGTCATCGGCCTTGCTCCTGAGGCGACGATCGACGTCTATCAGGCGCCGGACACAGACGTGGACGACGTCTACTCGACCATCGTCGACAGCGACACCGATCAGGTCGTCTCGACGTCCTGGGGTCTTTGCGAGCCGGAGGTCGACTCGTCGTCCATCACCTATGAGCAGAGCCTCTTCTCCCAGGCCGCTACGCAGGGCCAGGCCGTCCTCGCTGCTGCCGGAGACGACGGCGCGACAGGGTGTCAGTACACCAACGAGGAGCCAGAAGACGAGCTGGCGGTCCTTGATCCGGCAAGCCAACCCTACGTCGTGGGCGTGGGAGGAACCGCACTGGACCCGGCCACGCAGACCGAGGTCGTGTGGAACAGCTCCACTCCGACGTACGGAGAACACACCACTGGCGGAGGCGGAGTGTCCTCCTTATGGTGCATGCCGTCCTACCAGCACCAGTCGGGCATACCGGGGCTCATCGGTCCCTACTCCGTCGATGACTCAGCCAGCTGCGGGACGACAACGCCGTACCGGCGCGAAGTTCCCGACGTGAGCGGCGACGCGGTCGACTACCTCATCTACTGGAAGGGCTCCTGGTGGGACAGCGGGGGCACGAGCGCTGCCGCGCCGTTGTGGGCCGCGCTTGCCGCCCTCCTCGATTCCTCCCCGTTCTGCGCAGACTACGGCTCAGGGGACGCCGGGGCGCGGCCCCAGGGTCTTTACGACGTCGCAGACTGGGGCTCGCTCTACTACGGTCTCGCCTTCAGGGACATCACGACAGGCAACAATGACGACCTGGCCTCGGGCTACGTCCCCAGTGGCCTGTACCCGGCGACGCCGGGTTACGACATGGCAAGCGGGTTGGGGACGCCCCTGGTCGCCTATCCCGGCAACTACCTCCCCGGACTGGCCGCTCAGGTGTGCTTTGCATACGCCACCAAGCTCGAGACGACGACCATCACGGGTGTCTCGCCGAACGAGGGGCCGACCAGCGGCTCGACACCTGTGACCATCACAGGTTCGGGCTTCCTCCCCATCGCAGGAGCGGACCGGCTCGAGGTCGGTACGAAGTGGGTCACTGTTTCCTGCACGACCACGGTTCGCTGCACCGGTACCCTCCCGGCGACCAGGGCGGGGACGGACAACCTCGTGATGTCGGTCGAGGACCTGACGCTCAGTCCGCTCGCCGTGGCTGACCGGTTCACCTTCGGGGCCGTGGCGCCGACGGTCACCGGCCTCACGCCGACGGCCGGGCCCACCAAGGGCGGCACGAAGGTGACGATCCGGGGAAGCGGCTTTATCGGGACGTTGACGGTGCACTTCGGGACGAGGCCGGCCACGCTGTTCCGAGTGGTCTCCTCCTCTGAGATCGTCGTCATCTCGCCGCCCGGCTCGGGCACCGCCTACGTCACGGTGTCGGCAACCGGGCTCTCCAGCACGACGACGGCCGCGGCCAGGTACACCTTCGTGGCCGCGCCGAGGGTCACCGGCCTCACGCCCACGGCCGGGCCCACCAAGGGCGGCACGAAGGTGACGATCCGGGGAAGCGGCTTTATCGGGACGTTGACTGTGCACTTCGGGGCGAGGCCGGCCACGCTGTTCCGAGTGGTCTCCTCCTCTGAGATCGTCGTCATCTCGCCGCCCGGCTCGGGCACCGCCTACGTCACGGTCTCGGCATCCGGGGGCTCCAGCACGACGACGGCCGCGGCCAGGTACACCTTCGTGGCCGCGCCGACGGTCACCGGCCTCACGCCGACGGCCGGGCCCACCAAGGGCGGCACGAAGGTGACGATCCGGGGAAGCGGCTTTATCGGGACGTTGACGGTGCACTTCGGGGCGAGGCCGGCCACGCTGTTCCGCGTGGTCTCCTCCTCTGAGATCGTCGTCATCTCGCCGCCCGGCTCGGGCACCGCCTACGTCACGGTGTCCGCATCCGGGGGCTCAAGCCGGAGGGCCACCGCCGGCAAGTATCAATACTGATCGCTCCGCCGACGGCGAGAGGCCATTGCACGAGTGTCATCGCCTTCGCTCCCGCGTTGGCACGGCCCGGTGCGCCCTCGAGGCCGACGTGCTCGCCGGGCATCTCGCGTAACCCGAGATGCCCGGCGAGGATTGCAGGCCGGATCAGCCCGGGTGTCTGCCACCGCGTGGTCGTCGTCGAAGGTCACCAGATCCGGTTCAAGCCGTACGGAGATAGGCGCATCAACCAGGTGCCTTCCGCTCGGGGACGTGGGCTGGTCTGTCAACGACCATTCTCCCTTGCCGGAAGGCACTCTTCGCGGATGCTCAGGCGAGGAAGAGGCTCGAAGGCCTTGTTTTTCGCTGCATCCGGGACAAGGCTGAGCGCAACTCCCTGAAGCAACATGTGGTCGGTGCTGGCCCGGGTGACCTGAGCCAGTGCCCCGGCGCCGATGCCGGCCACGGCTGGCACGGCCACGACGAACATGGCGATGAGGTGGCGGACCCTACGAGTTATGCCGCCCGCAGCGAGTACAGGATCGTCCGAGCGACCATGCCGTTGCCGGCGAGCCCGATCTCCACCTCGAGTGGCATTGCGCGGCCTGGAGCGACGACGAGCAGGTCGAGGATGTCGAACGGCTGCGAGGCGTTCACGTAGGCGACGACGCCATTGAGCCTGATCGCCTTGTCGAGGCGTGATGGAGACGGGGTCGGCACCTGAGCGCTGCCGGCATCGACCTGAACGCCGTCACCTGGGGCGTACTCCTGGAACGGGCCGGGCGGGCAGCTGCCCGTATAGGCAGTCCGGTCGGTGTCGAGGTCGACAACCGGCCTGTCCGGCTCGATGACCAAGTTCCGGGAGGAGTACCTGACCACCTGCCTCCCGCCGAGGGCAACAAAGCTCCTACAAGACGAGAACATGTCGGTCCGCTGCACCGGCCAGGTCGCCGGCGCGGCGAAGCGGACGCCGCCGAATGCGTGCCAGCGCCATGTCCTAGGAGTCTGCAGAGCACCTTCCGACAAGACCGCGGCCCTCGGTGTAAGCGAGAGCGTGTCAAGAACTCGGCGACCGAGCGGCCCACTCGTCGTGATGATCACTCTGAGGTCCTGTGCGAGGTAGCGAATAGTCGTGAGCCGTGCGCCACGGCTCAGCACGTACAGGGCGATGCCGTGGATCACGACGCTTGGCCCGGCCGGCAGATGGTAGGTGCCCAGCTCTGGACCGACGGTCACTATCGACTTCGGTGGCGCCGGCCGTTGAGCCGGAGTCTCGAACCCGACGGCACCGCACCATGGCGGACCCTCGGGCGGCTGAACCACGAGCAGCCCCGGTGGGGTCGTTCCGCAGGCTGAGCCTCCGTAACCGACCCACCATGTCGGCGGCACCGACACCTGCGAATCGCCGTAGTCGACCGGCACCCATCCATCTGGTGTGGCCGAGAGGTCGACCGCTGGGAGCGGCTTTGTCGAAGCTGGCGCCGTCGTGGTGGTTGTAGGCCCCGTTTCGGAGCTAGTGCACGCGGCCAGGGTCAGCACAACAGCCACCATCGCGAGAGCGCGCACTCTCACCGCCGTCACGCTCCCACGAAGCGGGAACTGGACCGGTTCGCGTATCGGACGCGAGCGTCGCTACGTGCACAACGACCTCCGGGATGCAAGAAGACGGCGGGACCGGCGCCCGGACAGACACGTTCAGTTGGTGCTGATCCGTCTCTTCGCGTCGAAGTGGGGAGTGTTGTCTCTCGGGGTCCCGGTGCGGTCCGAGGTCACGGGCCCACCTCGCCACCGGCGTCCCCTCGTGCAAGACAGCCCGGGCGAACATGTCAAGATGACCGAATGACCGCCGCCGAAGTCCTTCAACTCCCTGATGGGCGACGCCTAGAGGTTCGCGTGAGCGGGCCGCCAGCTGGCCTACCCTTCGTCTTCCATCACGGGACACCTGGTGCCGCCACACCGATCCGAGCCATCGAAAGAGCGGCTCACGAGCGAGGGCTGCACCTCGTCACGGCCTCGCGACCTGGGTACGGGGACTCGAGCCGTCAAGCGGGCCGTAGCGTCGTCGATGTCGTGGCGGACACAAAGGCGGTGCTCACCGCGATCGGTGCCGAGCGATGCGTGGTCGGTGGATGGTCCGGTGGCGGTCCTCACGCGCTCGCGTGCGCGGCGAGGCTGCACGAGGCCGCGGCAGTGCTGTTGATAGCCAGTGTTGCCCCCTGCGATGCCGACGGTCTCGACTGGATGGCTGGCATGGGCGAGGAGAACGTGACCGAGTTCGGGGCTGCGGTCCAGGGTGAGGGGCGGTTGCGGCCCTACCTCGAGCAAATGCGGGAGCACCTGAAGCAAGTCACCGCAGCCGGCATCGTGACGTCGCTCGGGTCGGTGCTGCCCGAGGTGGACAGAGCCGTGCTGACCGACGAGTTCGGGGAGGACATGGCTTCCGCCTTCCACGAGGCCATGCGAATCGGGGTAGACGGGTGGCTCGACGATGACCTGGCATTCGTCAAACCCTGGGGCTTCGCTCTAAGCGAGGTTTCGATCCCGACCATGATCTGGCAAGGGAGCGCTGACTTGATGGTGCCCTTCGCCCACGGCCAGTGGTTTTCCTCGCTGCTTCCTCACGCCTCGGTCCACCTAGAGCCGGGTGAGGGTCATCTTTCGATCGGCCTGGGCGCAATCGACCGGATGTTGGACGAGCTGGTCGAAGCTCACCGGTCAAGGTGATCGGCTCGCCTTCGTGTTGGTCGGCACAGCGCCGGGAACGGCGCGGCATCAAGAAGTTCTCGTTGTTCAATGAAAGGGGCGAGCACCTCTCACGTAGCTTCACCAGCTTCGACGGCTATGCCGACCCGCGTCCTCTTCCTCATCGGCGAGGTGACATAGCCGACCGCCAATAGGCCAGCCGCCTCCATCGCCACGGTCGTGACCGCGACGTCGCAGAGGAAGACTGCTAGCTCACCGAGACCCTTTCGGGTCGTGGCGAAGCTCTGTTTGGTCACCTCGACTTCACTGTCTGGATCGACGACCCAACAGCACGCGAAGACCATGTCCCGATGGACGTCGAGCCCGGCGACGCGGTCTCTGATCCGCTTCAACACCATCACTTCCGTCAAAGTTGTCAGGAGGCTGTCGGAGAAGGACCTGGCGAAGCGAGATCCAGGGTTCGTGCCCGCGGCGAAAGTCGGAGGTCCTCCACGGTCCCTGCGTCGGACTAATGAAGAGCTCTCAGCTGCAAACCAAACTCGGCGACCACACCCGACAGCCACCACCAGCATTTCATCGGGGTTGGGTGGCCGGCAGGTCATGGGGACTAATGTGAATGTGTCAGCAAACTTGGCACTTCACCAGTCGTCACCATGGCCGCATGGAGCTCGGCGGTCACCTGGCTCTTGTTCATCGAAGTGCCGGACCATAAGGAGGCGGGATGCTGAAACCAGCTGCCGTTCGTCTGTTCGCTGCCTCTCTGCTGTTGTTTTCCGTGACCTCGGCGATGTTCGCCGCCGAGCTTCCGTCGGCGGCTGCTTCGCCGGACTCCAATGCCGCGGTCGATTGGTCGCATGGGTCACTGATCGACCCCTTACAAGGACAGCCGACTTCAGTCTCCTGCCCGTCGGCGAAATTCTGCGCCGCGGTGGACAACAGCGGCAACGTCCTCACCTACAACGGCAGCTCGTGGTCGTCGCCCAAGAGCATCGACCCAAATGGGGACGGCCTGCAGTCCGTCGCCTGCCCGACGGCGAGCTTCTGTGCCGCGGTGGACATCAGCGGCCACGCCCTCACCTACAACGGCAGCTCCTGGTCGTCGCCCAAGAGCATCGACCCAAATGGGGACGGCCTGCGCTCTGTCTCCTGCCCGTCGGCGAAATTCTGCGCCGCAGTGGACGTCAGCGGCAACGTCCTCACCTACAACGGCAGCTCCTGGTTGTCGCCTAAGAGCATCGACCAGGGCGGGACCGGCCTGGTCTCCGTCTCGTGCCCGACGACGAACTTCTGCGCCTCCGTGGACCTGTCCGGCCATGTCGTCACCTACAACGGCAGTTCGTGGGCGTCGCCCAAGAGCATCGACGCGAACTGGCTGAGCTACGTCTCGTGTCCGACGGCGAGCTTCTGCGCCGCGGTGGACGGCAGCGGCCACGTCCTCACCTACAACGGCAGCTCATGGTCGTCGCCCAAGAGCATCGACGCAGGGAGATCTCTGTACTCGCTCTCGTGTCCGACGGCGAGCTTCTGCGCTGCGGTGGACAAGAGCGGCTACGCACTCACCTACGGCGACAGCTCCTGGTCGTCGCCCAAGAGCATCGACGCGAACTGGCTGAGCTCGGTCGCCTGTTCGACGGCGAGCTTCTGCGCCGCGGTGGACGAGAGCGGCTACGCCCTCACCTACGGCGGGGGCTCCTGGTCATCACCCAAGAGCATCGACCCCAACGAGGGCAGCCTGGAGTCCGTCTCGTGCCCGACGACGAGCTTCTGCGCTGCAGTGGACGACTACGGCGATGTCCTCACCTACGACGGCAGCTCGTGGTCGTCGCCCAAGAGCATCGACGCCGGGAAGGCCCTGCGGTCCGTCTCCTGCCCGACGAGGAGCTTCTGCGCCGCAGTGGACGGCTACGGCGATGTCCTCACCTACAACGGCAGCTCGTGGTCGTCGCCCAAGAAGATCGGCCCAGCGGGTCCCCAGCAGGGGGGGTTGCGGTCCGTTTCCTGCGCGTCGGCGAAGTTCTGCGCCGCAGTGGACGACAGCGGCGACGTCCTCACCTACAACGGCAGCTCGTGGTCCTCGCCCAAGAGCCTCGGCACGAACGCGTTCGAGCTGACCGTCTCCTGCCCGACCGCGAGCTTCTGCGCCGCAGTGGACTACAGCGGCAACGTATTCACCAGCAACGGGAGCTCGTGGTCGTCGCCCAAGAGCATCGACGCAGGGAGAGCTCTGTACTCGGTCTCCTGCGCGACGAGCAGCTTCTGTGCAGCGGTGGACGGCGACGGCGATGTCCTCACCTGGAACAGCAGATCGTGGTCGTCGCCCAAGAGCGTCGACGCAGGCAGAGCCCTGTACTCCGTCTCGTGCCCGACGGCGAGCTTCTGCGCCGCGGTGGACGAGAGCGGCTACGTCCTCACCTATGGCGGCAGCTCATGGTCGTCGCCTGAGAGCATCGAGCGCGACGGGGGCGGCCTGCAGTCCGTCTCGTGCCCGACGGCGAGCTTCTGCGCCGCGGTGGACTCCCAGGGATATGCGTTCACCTACTCGTCACCGGCAACCTCCAAGACCGCCCTCAACCCATCGACCACCAAGGTGACCTACGGACACGAGCAGGTCTTGCACCTGTCGGTCACGGTCTCGTCTGCTTACTCGGGCTCGCCTACGGGGACGGTGACGGTGGCGGTGACGGTGAAGAAGTCCACGACCACGTTGTGCGTGATCACGCTCTCGGCCGCCAAGGGATCGTGCACGCTGTCGACCGAGAAGCTTTCGGCGGGTGCCTACAGCCTCGTCGCCACCTATGGGGGGAGCGCGGACTTCAAGGGCTCGACTTCGGCGAAGAAGACCCTCACGGTCGCGAAGGCAACGTCCAGTACCGCTCTCAAGCTGTCTGAGACGAAGGTCACCTACGGACACGAGCAGGTCCTGAGCCTCTCGGTCACCGTCTCGCCCCAGTACTCCGGCACGACTCCGACCGGGACGGTCACGGTCAAGGAATCCACGACGACGCTTTGCACGATCACTCTTTCGGCCGCCAAGGGATCGTGCACGCCGTCGGCCAACAAGCTTCCTGTGGGTGTCTACAGCCTCGTCGCCGCCTACGGCGGCAGCACGAACTTCGATACCTCGACTTCGGCCAAGGAGACGCTCACTGTCGCCAAATGATCCTGCTGTCCGACACCAGGAGGGGCGGGCTTCGGCTCGCCCCTCTTTTTCTTCTTGACATCCTCGGAGCGCCGCGACGAGAACGTGGGAATGATCTCCACCCGCCCCGGGGTCCAGGCTCCGATCAGGGTCGTGGAGAAGAGCCGGGTTCGGTCGGTGAGGAGACTCGCTTTACGAACAAATCGACAGGGGGTGACGCGCCCTTCGACCTCTCGAGGGAGGCGATGATCGCACGGAGTTCACGAAGTGTCAAGGGCTCCACCGGATATAGCGAACCGGGGTCGGGACGACTGGATCCCCCAAGGTCAAACAAGTCTTCCCGTCGGGTTCGCACGGGCTGATTTTACGATCACGGCGACCGTGTGACGGGGATACTCACTCGACAACGACTGCTTGAGAGCGCCGTTCGAATGGGCGTGGCCTCGATCCCGAGCCGACCACTTGCAGCCGGCAGGAGCACCTCCCAGCCCGCGGTGACAGGTCGCGACGGACCCGTGAACCGCTTGCGCCCGCATTCCCGGACTCGATCGGCGTGCGGCTCCTTTGGTACCTCGGCGATGAGGACGTGCCGAAGCCCGATGCCGTCCAACGCCTCAGGTCCCACACGACAAGGGGCTCGCCGTGCTCGGGCTCACAGCACGCGACGGCACCCGGGTGCCTGCCGGCTCGTAGTGGGTCCCCGGGAGCGTCCCAAGGAGGGAACGACACCTGCGGTCGAAAGACCTACCAGCGCGGCCGGTTCACACCCTCAACCCCGGCTCTTCGGTGCGGGCTTACCTCCGAGGACCCGATGCCAACGCTACGCCACGGCCGGATCAGCCGAAAGGGGCTCTGCCCGACGCGCCTCAGCCCAACTCGCGGATCGCGGCTTCCAGGTCGGCGGTGTCGGCCCCCCGTTCCCGCAGGTCCTCGACGTTGATGACCGCGTTGGCGAGAGCGCCGTCCCGCGCCGCGTTCAACAGGGCCAGCGCGGTGGTCCAGTCGCTCTTCATGAACGGCCGGACCCGGTCGGCCAGCTCCCGGAGCTCCCTGGCGCAGGTCCAGGCGAGCCGCGCCGTGTCGAGCGGCACCTCCGCGGCGTGCCGGATGGCGGCCGTCCAGGCCTGCTCCGCCTCCGGCCCGGGCTGGCCCTTGGCCGCCCGGCGCGCCACGACGGTGTCGGCGTAGGCCTGCGCGTCCTCTTCGACCAGGCCGAGAAGGCGGGTCCGGGCGGCGGTGAGCCGTTGCCAGACCGCGGCCGGCGCCAGGTCGTCGGTGACCACCAAGTAGGCCGTCACCATCTCGCCCAGGGCGGCGCCCAGGGCGCCGGCGGCGGCGGCCGCGCTCCCCCCGCCGGGCGTGGGTGTGCGCGCGGCAAGCCGGGCGGTGAATTCGGAGAAGGACTCCGCTGACGGCTGCGCGCCCCGCATCTTGCGCTCGAGGACGGCGCTCCGGTCGAAGCTGTTGAGCTGCAGGTAGTACTCGGCGGCATCGAACAGGGCGTCCTCTGGAACCAGGCCTACGACCTCGGTCTCCTCCACGCCCACTCCGAAGCGGGCCGCCTCCCGCCGCACTGCCTCGACGGCGCGGTGGATCGGGGTCCGTCGGTAGTCGGTCAGGTTCATGGAGACCTGGGCGCGCCGCCGCTCGCGGATGTCGAAGCCCAGCGCCTTGACCTCGGCCAGGCCACCGTCGCGGCCGCGGATGGCGCTTGCCACCCGCTTGGCCACCGCGACGTCGGGGGTGGCCAGGTAGGCGTTGTAGGCGATGAGCACCGGCCGGGCGCCGACGGCCACGACACCTGCCGTCGGATGCACACGCGGCTCGCCGATGTCCGGGTGCCGGGTGGGGTCGGTCCCGATCGCGTCCCGGATGCCCTCGAACTGCCCGGCGCGCACCCTTGCGAGATCCTGGCGCTCCGGCAGCCGAGCGGCCTGGCCGTACAGGTAGACGGGAACCTGCAGCTCTTCCCACACCCGGGTGCCGAGCCCGACGGCGAGATCGATCGCCTGCTCGGTGGTGGCGTCGCCGAGCGGCACGAAGGGGACAACGTCGGTGGCGCCCATCCGTGGATGCTCGCCCTGGTGGTTGGTGAGGTCGATGAGCGTCGTCGCCACCCGCATCATGCGCAGCACCGTGTCCACGAGCGCCGGCCCCTCGCCGACGAGCGTGACCACGCAGCGGTTGTGGTCGGCGTTCTGTTCGACGTCGAGCAGCGCCACCCCTGGTACGTCCTTCGCCTCGGCCACTATGCGGGCGATCTTCGTCTCGTCCCGGCCCTCCGAGAAGTTGGGTACGCATTCGAACCAGTTCATGCGAAACCTCCAGAATGTGCTGCTACTCCGACAGCGGCGAGACTAGTCGGGTGTCTCGGTCGAATCCGAGGCGTCGGCGTTCTTCTTCGATGACCACCTCTGGCCGTCCCCCTTGCCCGGCGCGTCGCCCGAATATGTCGACGAGCCAGTCATGTGGGAGTGGTCAGACCCTCCTACATGGCATCAGAACCAGTGAAAGTACGGACGGCCGAACCGCCACACGATGACGACGACCCTGCCGACGACGTACGAGGCCGGCACTGTGCCCCAGATTCGGCTGTCGACAGAGTCTCCACGGCAGTCACCCATGACGAAGTAATGACCAGGGGCGATCTTCGTAGCCCGGATGTTCTCGGCGGACTCCACGCACGATGGGGTCAGGGCCGGTAGCCACGGCTCCTTGAGAGGCCTTCCGTCGATGAGCACCGTAGCGCCGCGCGAGGAGATGGTCTCTCCCGGCAGCCCGATGACCCGTTTGACGAGGTGGGAGTCCGTAGTGGAGGTGTCGCGCGGGGTGCGGCGGAACACGATGATGTCGCCTCGATGAATCGTGTAGCCGATCTTCACAACGATGATGCGGTCGCCGATCTGCAGGGTCGGAACCATCGAGCCGCTGGGCACGTAGAACGACTGCACCACGAACACCCTCAGCCCTGCCGCGATGAGCACCGCGAACAGGACGACCACCAACCAGTCGAGCAGTTGACGCCGCCAAGCCCCCTTTCGCACAGGCACGCTGGTGGTCGGCGGTGGCGCTGGCGCTCGAGGCTCGTCGGAATCGGTCACGGTCTGCGCAGCTTAAGTCACGAGAACCGTCAGCTCCCGGACCGTCGTTGGTCCTTCGCTGGCGCGCCGCGGTGGCCGACGGGCGACCGGGCGCCTTTCTAGCCCAGCACCCGGCCCGCACGTACGACGGCGGCAACCAGGGCGACGCCGGGACGGTAAGCGAGATGCGCGGCCGTCGGCGCGTCCAGCACGACGAGGTCGCCGCGTGAGCCTGGGGTGAGGGTGCCGATCTCCTCGCGCCTGAGAGCCCGCGCGCCGCCGGCGGTGGCAGCAAAGAGCGCCTCGTCGGGCGTCATGTGCATCTCCCTCACGGCCAGGGCGATCACGAACGGCATGCTTGTCGTGTAGCTCGTTCCCGGATTGCAGTCGGTGGCGAGCGCGACCGTGACACCGGAGTCGAGCAAACGGCGCGCATCCGGGTACGGCGATCGCGTGGAGAACTCTGCCCCGGGAAGCAGGGTCGCCACCGTGTCAGATTCGGCAAGCGCGTCGACGTCGGCTCCATCGAGATGAGTGCAGTGGTCGGCGGAAGCGGCGCCCATCTCGACGGCGAGCTGGACCCCCTGGCCGCAGGACAGCTGGTTCGCGTGCACCCGAAGGCCGAGCCCGTGGTCGAGCCCGGCTTGCAGGATCTCCCTGGCTGCGTCAGGGCCGAAAGCGCCCTCCTCACAGAAGACGTCGCACCACCGGGCCTTCGGCGCGCAAGCTTCGAGCATCGGGCCGGTGACGAGCGCGACATAGTCCTGCTCGTTGCCGCGGTACTCAGGTGCCACGACGTGCGCGCCGAGAAAAGTGACCTCCTCGGCGACCGTCCCGGCAACCTCGAGGCATCTGGACTCGTCTGCGACCGTCAGGCCATAGCCCGACTTGGTCTCGAGCGTCGTCGTGCCCTGAGCCTCGGCCTCTCGCGCCAGCTTGGCGGCCGACTCCATGAGCAGACCTTGAGGAGCGGAGCGTGTGGCGGCGACGGTGGCCGATATCCCCCCGGTGTCGTAGCGCGTCCCGGCCATTCTCGCCGTGAACTCCTCGACACGGTCGCCGGCGAAGACGAGATGCGTGTGCGAGTCCACGAATCCGGGAACCACGCATCGCCCGGCCGCGTCCAGCATTTCGTCGGCCGCCGGTGAGGTTCTCGCTCCTCCGATCCAAGCCACCGTGCCGTCCTGGACGACAAGGTCGACATCACGCAACACGCCCAGGGCGCCCTCCCCGAGCTCGGGGCGATTGGTGACGAGCAACCCGATGCTGCGGACGAGAAGTGACCCGCCAGGCGGCCTCACAGCACTGCCACGCGGTCTGCGAGCCCTGCTGGCGGGTCCTTCACCGCCCTGCCGGGACCCTCGATCGGCTGATGGTGCCCGCCCGCCACGACCCGGCGGCCGCCGACGAACACGACGGTCATGCCGACTCGCCGGCACCCGTGCCGGCCATCGGGATCGGTACCCCGTGGGCCTCGGCGTGGCGGCGCGCCTCGGCGTAGCCGGCATCGACATGGCGCAGCACGCCCGTCAGCGGGTCGTTCGACAAGACTCGCTCCAGCTTGGCCGCGGCGAGCAAGCTGCCGTCCGCGACGCTGACCTGCCCGGCGTGGATGAACCGGCCGATCCCGACGCCGCCACCGTGGTGGATGGACACCCACGAGGCCCCGGACGAAGCGTTGACGAGCGCGTTCAACAGCGGCCAGTCGGCAATGGCATCGGACCCGTCGGCCATCGCCTCGGTCTCGCGGTAGGGCGATGCGACCGAACCGGAGTCGAGGTGGTCCCTGCCGATGACGATAGGTGCGGCGAGCTCGCCCGAGGCGACCATGGCGTTGAACTCGAGTCCCGCCCGGTCGCGCTCGCCGTGACCGAGCCAGCAGATCCGGGCCGGCAGTCCCTGGAAGTCCGACCGGCTTGCCGGACTGCACGAGCAGCGTCTCGTCGTCGGCAAGCTCCCGAAGCTCACTGACGATCGCCTCGAAGGCCTCCCACGACCTGGCGGCGCGGCCGGTGCCACCGTAGACGACCAGGGTGTCGGGATGCTCGGCCACCTCCGGGTCGAGGTTGTTCATGAGCATGCGCAGGGCTGCTTCCCGCGGCCAGCCCCTGCACGAACGTTGCGTGCCTCGAGGCGCCCGCACGACGCGTGGGCCTGCGGTCATGACCGCACCAACAGCTTCAACAGCGCATCGTGGATGCGCCCGTTGCTCGCCACACCGGAGCCACCGCCAGGCCCCGGCACGCCACGCAGGTCCGTGAAACGGCCGCCCGCCTCCGAGATGATCACAGGCATCGCAGCCAGATCGTGGGTCGCGGCCTGCATGTCGACCATCGCGTCCACTCTCCCGGTTGCCACGAGGGAGTACCCGTAGCCGTCGCCCCACGTGCGAAGTTGAAGACCGGCTCGTCTCGCCCCAAGCAACACCGTCTCGTCCCAGTCGTCGAAGCTGCTCGTGCTCAGGTAGCTCTCCGCCAGCTCGACGCGTTCGCTCACCTCGGCACGCACGCCGTTGCAGAAACAGCCCAGGCCCCTGGCGGCGTAGACCGACTCGCCCAGAGCGGGCACGTTGATCACCCCGACCGCGATGCCATGTTCGTCCTCGAGGGCGAGCAGGTTCGAGTACAGACCGACGCCGTGAGTGAATGCCAGCGTCCCGTCGATCGGGTCCAGTATCCACCGGCGGCCGGTCTCGCTCGGCTTCTCTGGCTCCTCCTCGCCAAGGATCCCGTCACCAGGGTGCCGCAGCTCGAGCTGCTCGCGGACGAGGCGCTCGGCTTGTCGGTCGGCCTGGGTGACCGGCGTGCCGTCGCTCTTCCACTCGACGACCACAGCCGTGGACCGGAAGTACCTGAGGGTGAGTTCGCCCGCCTGGCGGGCCAGCTCAACGGCCTCCGCCAGGAGCTGGGCGAGTGGGTCGCCCGCCACTTGGCCTGGTTTCTCGAATTCTTCCATCGCGGGAACCCTCCTCCGGGGCGACCGTAGGGCTTGGTGCCGCGGTGCCGCAAGAATCGCTCAAGGCCCCATCGCGGGGGCCGATATTCCGAGTATGGACCCGGATCGTAGATCGCGCTTGGGACTTCGCGTCAGGGCGGTGGCCGGCCTCACGTGGCTCCCGTTGATCCTTGCAAGCGTTCTGGTCGCCTCGAGCGTGGCCCCGGCGACGGCGGTCACACCGACGGCGACGCCCAAAGGCCCGCCTGTGCCCGGCGCGCCGAACTGCCAGATGTTCCCTGCGAACAACGTCTGGAACACCGACATCTCCAAGCTTCCGGTCAACAAGCACAGCGCGACCTGGATGGCGCACATGGACGCCTCCACGACCAATCTGCATCCCGACTTCGGGCCCAACGAGGGCGGCTACCCGTACGGGATCCCGTGGATGGTCATCAACCCGAGGACGCAGGCCTTCATCCATCTGCGTTTCGAGTACGCCGACGAGAGCAACAAGGGACCTTACCCGTTCGGCGCGAACACGCCCATCGAGGGTGGCCCGAACGCGTCGGGAGACCGGCACGCCCTCATGGTCGATCCGGCGACTTGCGTCCTGTATGAGCTGTGGGACGCGCACTACGTGTCCAGGACCGCCTCGACCGCCGGCTCGGGCGCGATCTGGAGCCTGAATTCGAACGCGCTCCGGCCCCCAGGGTGGACCTCGGCCGACGCGGCGGGCCTTCCGATCCTGCCGGGCCTGCTTCTGTACCAAGAGGTGCGCTCGGGCAAGGTCGACCACGCGATCCGCTTCACCGCCGAGTGCACCGATGACTCCTACATCTGGCCGGCGCGTCACGAGGCCGGCTCCTGTGGCGCCGATTATCCCCCCATGGGAGCACGGTTCCGTCTGAGCGCCGGCTTCAGCGCCTCGAAGATCTGCAAGGCCGGGTCACCGTACTGCGCCCAACTGGCCGTGGTCATCACCGCCATGCAGCACTACGGCCTGATCCTGGCCGACAACGGCAGCAACTGGTACTTCCAGGGAAGTGCCTTCCCACAGTGGCCCATCACCCTCGTCGACATGATGAAGCAGATCCCGGCGAGAGACTTCGTGGCAGTCGACGAGTCGTGTCTCCAGCTCAGCGCAAACTCCGGGCAGGCCTCGACCGCTCACTGCCCGAAGGGCTGACTGCAGCTTCTGCGGTCAGCCTGCGCCGGCGCGGAGGGGCCGGCTCTAGTGCCGGGCGGCGTCCCGCTCCCGGCGCAGCGCCGAAAGGCGATGGAGGATGAAGACGACGATGATGACGACGGCGACTGCTACCAGGACGTAACCCGCGGCACTGAATCCCTTGGTGATCCTGGTCCACTCTCCCCCGAGCTCGTAACCGACGAGGGCGATCGCAGTGCACCAGACGGCACTTCCGGCGAATGTGGCCGCGCCGAAACGTACAAGGCTCATCTCCGCGAACCCGGCGGGAATGGATATGAAGGTGCGGACAACCGGCAGGATGCGCCCGAAGAACACCGCCGGCTCGCCGCGTTTGCGGAACCACCGCTCGGCTCTGTCCAGGTCGGAGCTCGTGAGCAAGACGTAGCGACCGAGCTTTGTCACAAGGGGACGGCCACCGAAGCGGCCGATCGACCAGCCTACGAACGAGCCGAGGAGCTCTCCGATGACGGCGATCACGATCACAACTCCGACCTCGAGCCTGCCGGTCGAAGCCAGGTACCCGGCGTAGCCCAGAGTCACCTCGGACGGGATCGGCACGCATGCCGCTTCCGCGAAGGTCAGCAGAACGAGCGCAAGATAGCCCCAGGACGAGAGAAGGTGCTGCACGACCCGATCTTTCTAGCTTGCTCTCGGGCTGTGCGCCATCGCTCTCCAGGACCGGCCGTTAGCCTGGCCAGTCGGTGCCGCCGATCAGAGCCACGACCCCCGATGGAGTCACCGTGGCTCTGCACGATCTCGGCGGTGACGGACCGCCCGCTCTCCTCGTCCACGCGACGGGCTTCCACGGCCGGGCGCTCGGCCCGCTCGCGCGAGGTCTCGGGGGCCGCCTCCACTGCCTGGCACTCGATCTCCGCGGGCACGGCGAGTCTGGAGTGACAGCGGACCTGGATTTCGACTGGGTCGGTTTTGGGACCGACGTCCTAACGGCCGTCGATGCGCTCGGCCTCGAAGGCCCGGTCGGCATCGGCCATTCCTGCGGAGGCGCCGCGCTGCTGCTCGCCGAGGAGGCCCGGCCCGGCACGTTCTCGACCCTCTACTGCTTCGAGCCCGTCGTTGTCCCCTTCGACCATCCCCCGTCGCCGGACCCCTCCGGCCCGCTCGCACGGGGGGCCCGGCAGCGAAGGGAGATCTTCGCGTCGCGCCAGGAGGCCTTGGCCAACTACGCGTCGAAGCCGCCGCTGTGCGCCTTGGACCCCGAAGCCCTCGCCGCCTACGTCGAGTTCGGCTTCGAAGACCTGCCCGACGGCACGGTCCGGCTCCGGTGCAGGGGCGAGAACGAGGCACTGATCTACGAGAGGGGCTTTCGCCACCCGGCCTTCTCCCGGCTCGCCGCGGTCGACTGCCCAGTGGTGCTCGCCTGCGGCGGCGAGAGCGACGACTTCGGCCCGGTCACCCTCGAGCTGCTGGTGGAGCACCTTGCGAACGGGCGTGTCGAGGTGCTTGCCGGGCTCGGGCATTTCGGACCTCTCGAGCGGCCTGGCGTTGTCGCCGACTCGGTGATCCGGGCTCTTGACCCACCCCCGGCGTAGCCTGGCCGCAATGGCTCTCCCGGTGACAGACCTACCTCTTCCTGGCACCCTCTCGCCCTCGAAGATCACGGCCTTTACGAACTGCCCGCTCGCGTTTCGTTTCTCGGTCGTCGAGCACCTGCCCGAGCCGCCGTCGTCGGCTGCCTTGAAGGGCACGCTCGTCCACCGGGCGCTCGAGCTGTTGTTCACCGAGTACCCACGCGGCTCGAGGAGCAGGCCTGCAGCCCAGGCGAGCCTGGATGCCGCCTGGCAACAACAGCAGGGCGGAGAAGAGCTCGAGGGGCTCGCACTCGACGAGGCCGAGACGGCTGCCTTCATCTCCGATGCGCGTGTGCTCGTGGACCGCTACCTGGAGCTCGAGGACCCGGACGGTGTACGTGTGCTCGGGCTCGAGCTGAACCTGAGCACCGATCTCGACGGCGTCACCGTGCGCGGAATCATCGACCGCCTCGACGAGCTGGACGACGGCAGCCTGGCGGTCGTCGACTACAAGACGGGACGGGCTCCGCGCGCCGAGCAGTCGAGATCGCGCCTGAGCGGGGTCCAGATGTACGCCCTCATGTGTGAATCCGAGCTGGGAAGACGGCCGTCGGTCGTTCGCCTTCTCTACCTCCGGGATCGGATCGTCATTTCCGCGGCGCCGACCGATCAGACAATGCGTGGCGCCCGCCAGCGAGCTCTCGGCGTGTGGTCCGCCATCGAACGGGCCTGCAAGCAGGACGATTTCCGCCCCAACCCGTCGAGCCTCTGCCGCTTCTGCTCCTTCCGGGCCTACTGCCCGTCCTTCGGAGGCGACCCGGCGATGGCAGCTTCGGCGTTGGGCAGCCCGGCAGCCACGCCAGTCCCCTCTCCGGCGCCCGACGCCCCGGCGTTGGAAGCCGCAGGCGTCGGCTCGGGGAGCTCGCCCGCCTGATGCGTCCGCCCGGCATGCTCAACTCTGATGCCCGACGAAGTTGGGTCAAGGCCCTCGACACCCGGGTCGACGACCTCTTCGCCCTGTTGCGTGGCAAGCCGATCGCGGACCGTCTCTTCTACACCGCTTCGGCACTCGGCGATTTCGGTTTGCTCTGGCTCGCGCTCGGCCTCGTGAGGATACTTCGCGGCCGCCCTGGCGACACCCGAGCGGGACTGCGGGCGGTCCTCGCGACCGGACTCGAATCGGTCCTCGTCAATGTCGGAGTGAAGTCGCTGTTCAGACGGAGGCGTCCCAGGCCGATGGCGGCACACCCGCTGCCGTTCCGCCAGCCGATCACCTCGAGCTTTCCGAGTGGCCACGCCACCGCCGCGTTCTGCGCCGCGTCGCTGCTCGCGGAGGGACAGGAGCGGGCGCCCGTCTACTACGCGCTCGCGACGGTGGTGGCGCTCAGCCGCGTCCACACAAAGATCCACCATGCCTCGGACGTCGTCGGCGGAATTGCGATAGGCGTGATGCTCGGCCGTCTAGGCAGACGCATCGCTCCTCTTGACCGGCCAGCCGGCCGCTAGCCCCGCTTGGCCAGCCGGCCCGGAAGCCCCGTTAGCCCGGCAAGCCCGACGCCCGGAGACAGGCTCGGCCGGGCTTGATTCCGGCGGACGGGGGTGAGGCCTAGGACTCTTCCTCGGCCAGCGCCGTGGTGCCGATGGCAGCGACACCGGGAAGAGGCGCGACAGCCGCCGGCGGGGACGGGGGCGGACTCGGGGGCGACGAGCTCGGCCGGCTCGGAGGTGGCACGGCAAACGGACTGGCCTCATCGACTGCACCGGGGCGCCTCATGAATTCGAGCAGCTCGATCGGGATGGGGAAGATCAGTGTTGAGTTGTGCTCGGTCGCGACTTCGGCGAGGGTCTGCAAGGACCGCAGCTGCATCGAACCGGGAGACGAAGCGAGCATCGTCGCCGCCTCCGACAGCTCTCTCGACGCCTCGAGCTCGCCGGTCGCGGCAATCACCTTGGCCCGGCGCTCGCGTTCGGCTTCCGCCTGGCGCGACATCGCCCGCACGAGCTCGCTCGGGAGCGAGATGTCGCGGATCTGGACCTCGTGCACCTCGACGCCGAAGCCTTGGGTCGACAATGCGATCTGCGCCTTCAGCTCGTTGTTGATGTCCTCTCTGTGCGCGAGGAGATTGTCGAGCTCGTGGCGCCCGATTATCGAGCGCAGGCTCGTCATCGCGATGCGCTGGCTGGCGAGGCGGAAGTTGTCCACTCCGACGACGGCCCTGACAGGGTCGGCGACGCGGAAGTAGACGACGGCGTCGACCTGCAAGGTGACGTTGTCAGCTGTGATCGCAGACTGCGGGGGAATGTCGACCACCTCGACCCGGAGATTCACCTTGACGATGCGGTCGACCGCGGGAATGCGGAAGATCAGGCCCGGGCCTTTGGCCTCGGTACGAATCCGCCCGAAGCGGAAGAACACCGCCCGCTGGTACTCCGTCACCACCGTCATGAGCGAGCGGAGTGCGATCGACACGACGATCGCTAGGACGATCACGCCTGCGACGATCCCGCCTACGAGGTCGCCCGAGGCCAGAATTCCTGATAGCACCATCGCGTCAGTGTGCCACGTTCCTCTTCGGCGTGAGCAGGCGGGGCGTCTCGTTCGGTGACCGAGCAAACGGGGTGGGAACGGTTGGCAGCCTTGCGCACTGCGGCTACCGTCGATCCGGTGACGACACTGGTTGAACGACTCGGTTATGGCCCCGACGACCGCGTGCTCGTGTTGAGCTGCGCCGATCTCGGCGTGTTCCACGCCGGGAATGTCGCCATCTACCAGGCCCTGCGCAATGGCACGGCCACGACAGCAACCTTGATGGTGCCGGCACCCTGGGCACGAGAAGCCGCGGCGCAGTACCGGGGAGAAGACATCGGGGTAAGCCTCACGCTCAACGCGGAGCACGATCTGTACCGCTGGGGACCGATCACCCAGGCCCCTTCCCTGCTCGACGGTGATGGCGGCTTCCCACGGACGGCAGCCGACCTGTGGGACCACGCCGACCTCGACGAGGTACGCCGGGAGTGCCGGGCCCAGCTCGAGCGTGCCATCTACTGGGGTTTCGACGTGAGCCACCTCGATGCTCACCTCGACGCCGTCCAGCTCAAGGCTGAGTTCTTCGATGTCTTCCTGGACCTCGCCGACGAGTTCCGCTTGCCCCTGCGTCTGCCCGACGCCCGGGCCGAGCGCCTCGCTGGCTTCCCGTTTCGAGCGCTCAGCGTCGAGCGCGGCGTCGCCTCCCCGGATCGCGTCATCCCGGCCGGCGGCCTGGCCGGCGTTGCTCTGGGCGCGCTGGGCGGGCGCTTGGCCGGCGTCTCGGGCCCGGCCGACGTCACCTTCGACGCCGACGACTCGGACGTGAAGGCGCAACTGGCCGAGCTGCTCGCCAGGCTCGAGCCCGGGGTCACCGAGGTCTGCTTACGGCCGGCACTTGACACCCTTGAACTCCGTGCGGCGGCGCCCGACTGGCGGGAACGCATTGCCGACCGCGGGCTGCTCGCGGGCGAGGCAGCGCTGGCCGAAGCGCTCGACGCGGCCGGAGTGAAGCTCCTCGGCTACCGGGCCCTTCGCGAGCTCATGCGCACTGGTTGATCACAAGCTCCGACCGGGCTGCCGCCACTGGAACGGGTCGCCGGCGCCGGGAATCAGAACTCGGTGATCTCCAAGGTCTCGATTTGGAGCTGCTTGTACTCCGCAGAATTCGTGATCGGCAGCATCGCCATGAGCTTTGCCATGTTGCCGGTGACTTTCACCCGTCCCTGCATGAACGCGGCGTTGGCGTCGAGCTCGCCCTTCTGGATGCGCATGGCGTCCTCGTAGCTCTCGGTCAGCGTCACCTCGGCGTCGGGGAGCTCGCCGAGCCGTGAGTCGAGGAGCTTCCCGTTCTCGAGCAGCCAGTAGTAGCGGATGTCGCCGTCGGGTCCTCCGGTGATGACGTACTGCAGTTTCGCGGAAGCTCCCGGGCGCTCCGGCTGTCCCTCTGCGAGCTTCTTGCCCTCGTCGAGCCACTCCTGGGTCAGCCACTTGGCCATGTCGTCCCTCCTAAGTGCGCCGACGGTATCTCCGCCGGCACCGCGTACCTACATCCTCGCCGCGGGCGGATGCTATCGGCTCGAGGGCAGGCGTACTCCGGCGAACAGGTCGTCCTCGGGAGGATCGGTGTCGACGAGGCTGCGCGCCAGGATGTAGTCGTCGTACGGATGGATCTTCCTCAGGATCTCCGGGGGCAGCCCGAACCAGTACTTCGAGGTCGGATCGACCTGCGTCGCGTGCGCGAGCAGAGCCAACCGGCGAACGTCCTCGAAGCCTGTCAGGTCGATCGATGTCGTGATCTTGTCGTCGTCGCCCGGGCGCTCCAGCCAGCTCTCGTCGAAGGGCGACTCCAGGCCGAGCTCGAGAAACTTCGCGTGCGTGGCCACCACCCGTGCCCGCGACCAGACCGAGTAGTACATCTTCGAAGGCTGGTACGCCTTGTGTGCGCCAGGGAAGGCACCCGTGTCGCCTGAGGCGTCAAAGGCCGCCACCGAGATCTCGTGCACCCTGATGTGGTCGGGGTGGGGGTAGCGCTCCTGGTCGTCGCCATAGGTGATGACCACCTGCGGGCGTACACGGCGGATCTCGGCCACGAGGCGCTCGACGGTCTCCTCGAGCGGGCGGGCGGCGAAGGCACGCGGATCCGAGTTCGCCTTCGAGCCCGGCATGCCCGAGTCGCGGTAGCCGAGCAGGACGACCTCGTCGTAGCCGATGATCTCGGCGGCCTGGTCCAGCTCGCGGCGACGGACCCCGGCGATGTCGGCGCGAACCTCAGGGGTGTCCATGATGGGGTTGAGGATGTCGCCTTCCTCGCCACCGGTACAGGTCACAAGGACGGTGTGGACACCCGCGGCATGATATTTCGCGATGGTCCCGGCCCCCTTGGAGGCCTCGTCGTCGGGATGCGCGTGCACGCTCAGGATGCAGGGCTGGTCGTTCATGGCTGGCCACGCTAACGGGGCGGTGGGGCTTGAGGGCTCCAACCCGCTTATGATGGCCCCAAGACGGCAAGGGAGCACAAATGGGTGTGATGAAGCGCCTGACGAACATCGTCCAGGCCAAGGCAAACAAGGTTCTCGACAAGGCCGAAGATCCTCGCGAGACGCTCGATCTCTCCTACGAGAAGCAGATCGAGCAGCTCCAACAAGTCAAACGGGGACTGGCCGATGTCGCGACAGCCAAGAAGCGAATCGAGCTCCAGGCTCAGCAGCTACAGCAGGCAGCCGCCAAGCTCCAGAACCAGGCACGACAGGCACTCACGCAAAACCGCGAGGACCTGGCCACCGAGGCGCTCACGCGACGATCGGGGATCGCTTCGCAGCTCGAAGGTCTGAAGACCCAGCACGATCAGCTGGCACAGCAGCAGGAGCGGCTCGAGGCGACCACCCAACAGCTCCAGGCGCGCGTCGAAGCCTTCCGTACCCAGAAGGAGACCCTGAAAGCGTCCTATACGGCCGCTCAGGCTCAGACGAGGATCGGCGAGGCCGTATCCGGTATCTCGGAGTCGATGAGCGACACAGGCCTCGCCATGCAGCGGGCCCAGGACAAGATCGCCCAGATGCAGGCGAGGGCGGGCGCAGTCGACGAGCTCCTCGCCTCGGGGACCCTCACGGACCTGTCCGGCTCGTCTGATCCCCTCCAGGCAGAGCTCGACAAGACGGCCTCCTCCGGGCAGGTGGAGCTTCAGCTCGCCCAGCTCAAGGCCGAGCTCAATCCACCGGCGGCCGCGCCGAGCGGTGAGCTCGGCGCCGGCAACGCGGGCCCGGCGGCCGCCTCAGACGAGCCGGTCGACGGTGAGGTCGTGCCGGACCAGCCGCCGGCCTCCAGGCCGGCCGTGGGAGCGCCGGCAGCGCCCGCGGACCCGTTCACCCTTGACGACAGCGGAAGTGCGTCATGATCGTGCGCATCCTCGGAGAAGGCCAGTTCGAGCTCGAAACCAGCCAGGTCTCTTCGCTGGAGGTGCTCGACCAGGAACTCGTGGCGGCCCTCGAAGCCGGTGACGAGCCGGCTTTCCACGACGTGCTCAACCGGTTGGTCCAAAAGGTGCGCACGGAGGGAACGCCTGTCGCGGCGGATCGTTTCGTGCCGTCCGATCTGACGCTTCCACACGAGGGCGCGTCCCTCGCCGAGCTCCGTGAGCTCCTGGCGTCCGAGGACGTCGGGGAGTCCTGAGTCGCTTGTCAACGCGCACGCGCTTTCCCGCAGACCGTGGTCTCACGGCCCGCATGATGTCGACTGTCTTCCTGCTGGGGCTCCTCTACGCCGTGTTCGTCACGGTGCTCTTCCTTGTCGGGGTCAAGCTCGTCTTCATCCTCGTCATCGCGTTCGTCCTGCTCTTCGTGCAGTACTTCTACTCGGACCGGATCGCGCTGTACTCGATGAAAGGCAGGATCGTCACCCGCGAACAGGCCCCCCAGCTTCACGGGGTGGTCGACCGCTTGTGCGCGATGGCCGACATGCCCAAGCCCCAGGTGGCGATCGCCGATGTCGACATGCCGAACGCGTTCGCCACGGGCCGCGACCGCAAGCACGCCGTGGTCTGTGTCACCACGGGCATCCTGCGCCGCTTGGACGAGCCCGAGCTCGAGGCCGTGCTGGCCCATGAGCTGTCGCACGTCGCGCACCGTGACGTCGCCGTGATGACCATCGCCAGCTTTCTCGGGATCTTGGCCGGCCTGCTCACCCGCGTGCTCCTCTACGCCGGGCTGTTCGGCGGCTTCGGCGGAGGAGGAAACAGGGGCCGCGGAGGAGGAGGCGGGGCCGCGGGCGGCCAGCTGGCCATTCTCGAGCTCGGGATGCTCCTGTTCTCCGCGCTGATCTACGCGATCAGCTTCCTCCTCATCCGGACCCTCTCTCGTTATCGGGAGCTGGCGGCGGACCGGTCAGGGGCGATCCTCATCGGCCAACCGCGCCTTCTCGCTCAGGCGCTGGTCAAAGTGACAGGAGAGATGTCGCGGGTGCCGACACGCGACCTCCGGGCCGCGGAGCACTTCAACGCCTTCTTCTTCGCCCCCGCGTTCGCCAAGGGCGTCAGCCTCTCGACGCTGTTCTCGACCCACCCCACCCTCGAGCGCCGCCTCCAGCAGCTGACCGAGCTCGAGGCCCAGATGGGGCGCGCTGCGTGAAACTGTTCGACGTGCTCCTGGGCCGGACCAAGCCTGCCCAGCCCAACCTCGACCATCTCTTCGGGCTCCCGGGCGCTCAGATCACTCTCGAGGCATCGCTCGGCCTGCGCCCCACCGGCCAGGCGGGGGTCTGCTTCAAGCCGGCGACGGGACAGCAGTTCGCCCAGACCGCCACCGAGGTCGAGCAGCTGCTCGACCTCGGCGAGAACACGAAGATCCACGACGAATCCGATTCCTACGGGTACCGGTGGGCCGTGATCACAGACGACGACTTCGGCGATCTCATCAACGAGGTGCACGTCGTCAACACGACTCTGCAGGACCACGGCTGGGGACCACAGCTCCTCTGCTCGGTCTTCGGCTTTGCCCCGATCCCGGGCGGAGCTGCCGATCCCGCCGCCGCGACAGGCGCGCCGACAGTGGCGGGCACCTATCTCGTCTACCTGTACAAGCGGGGCACCTTCTACCCGTTCGTGCCACTCCCGGTCGCGGAGAAACGCGACTCGGACCGCGAGCGCCTCCTGAAGGTGACGCTGGCTCAGGACCTCTCGATGGAGCCCGACCTCGAACGCTGGTTCCCCCTCTGGGGGCTCCCGGTCCACTGATCGGCGCCCCCCCGGGGCGGTGGCGGCCGCCGGCGGCTCACGGCTCACGTGGGCTGACCGTTCACGGGCCGATGTCCACGAACAGCGGCGCGTGATCCGACGGAGGCCTGTCGCTACCCATCCCTTTTCTCGCCTCTCGATCGACGAGCGCATAGCGGACCCCGCCGGCTAGTGCCCGGGAGACGAGCACGAGGTCGATGCGCATCCCGCGCCCTTTGTGGAAGTCGCCCGCGCGGTAGTCCCACCACGTGTAGAGCCCGTCGACCTCGGGATACACGGCGCGGAAGGCGTCGACGAGCCCCCACGCCTCGAGCTCGTGCAGCGCCGCCCTCTCGGGTTCGCTCACATGTGTCGCACCGAGGAACTGCGAGATGTCCCACACGTCGCGGTCCTCCGGCGCCACGTTGAAGTCGCCGCACACGACCACCGCTTCGTCGGCTGTCGTGGTCGCGGCGAGGTCGTCACGAAGGTGGCGGAGCCAGGCAAGCTTGTAGTCGTACTGCTCGCTGCCCACGGCGCGGCCGTTCGGCACGTAGACGCTCGCCACCAGGACTCCCCCGCAGCTCGCCGTGAGGAGGCGGCACTGCTCGATCGCCCCGGGGGACTCCCCCAGAAAGCCGGCCCGTGCCTGGTCGAGCCCTACCCGTGACAGGATGGCAACCCCGTTCCAGCGGCCGTTGCCATGATGGGCGGACTCATAGCCGAGTGCAGCCAACGCCGCTGTGGGGAAAGCCCCGTCGGACATCTTCGTCTCCTGCAGGCAGACGACGTCGGGCTCGGCGTAGGAGACCCATTCCTCGAGCTTTGCGAGACGTGCCTTCAGCGAGTTGACGTTCCAGGTCGCGATGCGCATCCCGACAGCGTCGCCCGCCGGCGCCCGTGATGCAACGCGGCTCGACGGCCTGGTGCCAGGAACAGGGCCCCGCGCCGGGGCACGGCGGCGCGCGACCTGCCCGGCCTACATCAAGGTATCGACGGGCAGTTGATCGACTGAGCGCCCGAGCTGTGCGGGAAATTGGCGCTGTTGATCGTGCCGCACACGACGAAGCCGACGATGTCCCACACGGTGTCGGTCGCCTGCAGCAGGTGCGGAGGGTTCAGGTACGACAGCCGCGTGTCGTAGGACAGCTGCTGGTTGTAACCGGCCGAGTTGCCTGAGACACCGTTGAACCCCGGGTAGTAGTTGATGTTCGTGCCGTCCTCGTACAGCCCGCCGAGATAGGCGCCCTGGTTGAAGTTCGGCACGTACGTCGACCCGGTCAAGGTCACGACCGCGCCGTCGATGATGGCGTTGTAGACGTCGCACGACCATGGCACGACGTTGGAGATCGTAGGGCTCGTCTCGGTCCCGTCGTCGGTGCAAGTCGGGTCATTGCTGCTGCCGTTCATCGGGTGGGCGATCAGCAGGTCCTCGTTCGCCAACAGGCCGATGACGTCGCTGGTGCCGTCGGCGTTGCACGCGGCCACCGACGAAGGGTCGGTGGTCGTCGCGCCCCCTGCCCCGTCGGCGCACTGGTAGGTGAGGTCGCGCGAGACGATGATGTCGGCGGATGTGGCGAGCGTCACCTCGCCGCGCAGCTCGCCCTCGACTATGGCGTCACCCTCGGTGCACTGGCTCGAGGTGGGGGCAAGGCCGGAGTAGTAGGGGTTGATGCAGGTCGAGCCGGCCGGGAGGGCGAGGTTCGCGTCGCCGATCGCGCTCACCGCCGGTGGTGTCTGGTAGCCGGAATTCGCACCCGAGGACTGCTCCGACTGGACGTAGATGACACCGCTCTGGTCGAGCGAGGGGCTGCTGGTGGGAACCGGGATGCCGGTCTGCCAGGGCGACGCGGGGGTGAACGTGCCGCAACTGGCCGCCGTTCCCGAACTGAAGTGCGGCTCCGTGTTCTGGCTGAGGGGGCTCCAGACGTTCATCGTGCCGCCCTGTACGAACTCGATCATCGTCGGGCCGGTGTAGAGGCAGCCGTTCATCTTGGTGCCGTCGACATAGGAGATGAGGCCGGCCGTCGTCGTAGGAAGGTGCTGCGTCTGACCGAGTTCGGCGCCCGGTACCACGCCTGGGCCCCAATTGGGTGTGCCACCGCAGTTGTCGTAGAAATCGTCGACCCAGCCCTGAGGAAGGTAGTAGGTGGTGCCGTTCTTCACGTACGGCAGCGCCCCTTTCCAGTTGTCCCGGTACGACCAGGGGAAAGCCGGAGCGCCCGACTCCAGGGGCGGCGAGCCGTTGAACTGCGGGTTGCCGCACAACCAGAATTGGTCGTTGGTGTAGGCGACGCCGTTGAAGGTGACCGAGCCGTCGTAGATGCCCACGCCGTAGGTCGAGCACGGGCGAGCACTTCTCGGGATCGAGATTGTCGCGCCCTCGTTCGGCCAGCCCGCATTGTCCGGCACGGTGAAGGTGATCGGGGTGGACGAAGTGTCGTAGTAGGGCCCGTAGTACGGGTTGGAGGCGCTGGCCACTACGTTCGCGCCATTTGTCGTCGCCCAAGGGTTGACGACGGTCCCGAGCGAGTCGATGAAGGTGTTCTCGTCATAGGTGTGGTACTTGCACACAGCGTCGCTCAGTGACAACGGCCCGTAGGTCGTGGAGACACCGTTCTGGTTGGTGTAGGTGTACTCCACCTGCACCTGGTTCATCGGCAGGGTCGTCGGCGACCCCGAAGCGGGCGTGACGGTGACGCTGGGGAGCACACCCGGCTCGTTCGGGTCGGCGAGCTCGTACTCGGAGTAGTACGAGTCGGTGAGGATGCCCGACAGCTTGAAGCTCGTCAGCAGCGTCCGATACGCATAGGCACCCGGTGCTCCGGCCCGACCGGTCACCTCGAGAAGCATCTGGCCTGCGCTACCACCCGACGACACCGTCAGGCGGCTCGGATCGGGCACGTAATGGAACCACTCGTCGGTGGCACCGACCTGCTTCCACCCGGTCAGCGCTGGGTCGCCGGCCGAGGAGCCGAAGTTGTGCGTGTAGTAGGCGGGCACGTTGTCGAGGTAGTTGCGGTACTCCTGCACGCCCGCTTCAGCCGCCGCCAGGGCGGCCTCACTCGAGGTGGACATGTTGGTCGCGGCCATCTCGGCTCTGACCTGTGAGGCGAGGACCGGGACGAGGATCGAGACGAGCAGCACGAGCAGGAGCGCGATGACGAGCGCCTGTCCGGACTCGTCCCCGGTGCGCTCGAGGCGCCGCGCGACTCCGGTTGCCACCGCTCCTCGAAGCCTCCCCAATGGGCCGCCGTTGTTGGCTGGTGCAGGCATCGGCGTCATCTCCTCACTCCGGGCACGCCACAAGCGTCGAGGTGGTCGTGGTCGTCGAGGTCGCGGCCGTCGACGAGCCACGCAGGTAGACAATCGTGTCCAGCGTCGTCGGCTCGTCGGCGGCGTAACCCTCGGTCGGGATCTGGGGTCCTGCGAGGAACGTGACGTGGATGCCGATGGCAGCGATCTCGTTGATCGCGCATGCCGGGACGGGGTTCTGAATCGAGAGCGGCGTCAGCGTCGTGCCGACGTAGGTGTAGTACGTGAAGACCGGGCTGGTCTGGGAGCTGAGGGCGAAATAAGTCGCAACCGTCCGTGGTGTCGGCGCTAACGGCGTGCAACTCGACGCCGGGGTGAACGCGGACGGCACGTCGATCGCCGGGGTGATGGACGACCACGGTTTCGTCCCGGCCGCCGGACCGGTGGCGGGCACGTCGAAGGTGATGTCGAACTGTGCGTCGGCGTGCACGGCGCCGACCGGCCTGAACCAGAGGGCGTCGAGGTTCGTGCAGTTCGAGCTATACGCGTTCGGGCCGCTCATGCTGAAACCTTCGGAGGTTATTGCGTCGAGCTCTGTCGCAGATGGGCCGATCTGGGTGCCGGACTGGTCATAGACGGCGAGCACCTGGCTTGCCCCGCGCAGGTACTGGATCAGCGTCTGCTGGGCCTGGGTCTCCTGCCGGACTGCCACGACCGAGTCCTGGGTGTTGGTCGCCTGCTGGTTGAACGAGATGAACAGTGAAGTGACGATCGTGAAGACGACGCTCAAGATAGCGAGGACGGTGATGAGCTCGAGGGCGGTGAAGCCACGCTCGGATCTCGCCCGGGCGCTGCACGACGCGGAGCCCCGTCGCCGCTCGAGGGCCCGCCGCAGGCTGCTCATGGCGCGGTCACCGCGAGGGTGCTCCCGTTGCATGCCGACTGCGAGGGCGGCGTCGCCGAGACCGAGCCGGAGTGGCACTCACCCGCCGGGGTGACCCACACGTAGTAGGGCGCCGAGGGGCCCATTGGGCCGTTGTTGTCGAACAGCTGGTACTCCCCGAGAGGCAGGCTTGTATTGCTGTGACCTGAACCGAAGTTGAGCGCCATCGAGTAGGCGTTGCCGGCGACTTCTTTGGCGGACATCAAAGTGGGCGATCCGCTGTAGGTGAGATTGAGGGGATAGACGGGCAGGTAGACCGAAACCTGGCCTCCGCTGACCGCGTTGACGCCACAGGCGATCGGCGCGGGCGTGTACGACCCGTACAAAGACGGCGCGCTGTCCGGCTGGTCTCCCGTCCACAGGCCCGTCACGCCCGACCACGGGAACAACAGAAGCGAACTGAACGGCGTGGTGCCATAGGCGATCCACGTGTTGTTCGAGTACGTGGTGAGGAAGGAGTTCTCAACCGAGACCGGGATCGTGCTCGGGCTGACGGGCGGCGACACCGGCGAGCTCGGGGCGATGGTGCAGCTGCCGCCTGGACCGGTATAGGCGATGTTGACCGTGGTACCGGTGTCGAGCGTCACGGTCACCACGTTGGGGACACCGGGCTCCAGCGGGGGGACCGCCACGGTGAGGGCGCCGTTCGGGTTGGAGTCCGCGTGCTCGTCACTGGAGACCAGTGGCGGGGGCCCTGTGTTGCCGGCAAACGAGAGCGTGTACTGCCAAGAGCCGTTTGCGTTGCTGTCTGCGTCGAGGTTCTCGAACACGATGCAACCGTTGCTGAGCGCGGACGAAGTACTGGCCGTGCTCGCTGTCTCGGTGGTGAACGTGCCGTCTGGGACCGCGGGAGCAGAGCCGCTCCCGCTCCAGGTGCCTGTCACCGTCGCGGTCACGGGATCGGCCACGAAGAGGTCCGTCGGGTCGACCTGGATGCGAACGGCCACCTCGCCTTCGAATTGCTGGACCGCGCCGGCCTGGGCGGGGGCGATCTCGGTCGTCTGGACGACCGGCGAGGTGCTGCCCATGCCGGGCCAGGTCACCACTGCGGTCACGAGCCAGATCTGCTGGGCCACGTCCGCGTCCGAGCTGCAGATCGACTGGTTGGTGCCCTGGGTGACGGTGGTCCAGCTGGTCTCAACTCTGAATTTGGTGACGCGCGAGCCTGTCTCGCCCACCGGGTATATCTCGGTAGTGGTGCCCGTCGGCAACGTCCCCTTCCCTGCTTCGAGCTGCAAGGTCTCGAGCTGCCTGGTCGCGACGTTGATGGCTTCGGCCTCGAGGTGCTCGGCGGAAACCGTCTTCTGAGCCTGGATGACGAAGATCGTCGTCGGCAGCAGAACGATGACGATCACCGCAACCGCGACAAGGAGCTCGACGAGCGTGACCCCTTCGTCACCTCGCGAGGAGGAGGTCCCCGGTCGTCGTCTTCGGCATCCTCTCTGCACTGCTCGGTCTGTCCCTCGCCCCATGACCGCTACCCTTCTTTTCACCCCGGCGAATTCTGGTGCCGCGACGCTTCACACGGCACCGATCGGTTGCGCGCTCGGCCCACACGACTTTATCATTTTTTTCTCGAATCGCGCGCCAAGCGCCCGTACCCTCACTCTAGGTGCTCTGAGGCGGGCGTGCGCGGCGCGAGCACGAACAGCAGATCGGCTTCGCAGGCGAGGTGTCCGCCAACGCTCGCCACGCCGTGGCCTCGCCCCGAGCGGGCCGAGAGACGCCCGATCGAGACCTCGAGGTCCAAGGTGTCCCCGGGTAGGACCTGGTGCCGGAAGCGTGCCCGGTCGATGCCCCCGAACAACGGCAGCCGGTCCCTGTAACGCTCGTCGGCCAGGACCGCTGCTGCTGCCAGCTGCGCGAGGGACTCGACCATCAAGACGCCCGGCAGGACCGGATTGCCGGGGAAGTGACCGGCGAAGAACTCCTCCTCGCCGGTGAGATGCCAGCGACCACTCGCTGAGGTCGCCGGGACCATCTCCACGATCTCGGAGACAAGAAGAAACGGAGCCCTGTGCGGGATGAGCCCCTCGATCGAGATCATAGGCATTCCGCAACCGTACAGAGCTGACGCGAGTCGAGGCCGGGCCGCAGATCAGCCAACGCCGCCTCGGCGACCACGGTCGCCGCGCGAGGATCTTCTTCCGCTCACGCTCGCCGTCGTTCGCGGGGACCTTCGGGCTGTCGGCGTCGCTCGCGGTTCGTAGTCGGCCGGCCCGGGCACAGACGCTGTTTGAGCCGCGTCCGCCGGCAAGCGCTCCGTCGCGCGCGCGACCGACGCCTTCCGGGCGAGCGGAGCCTTCTCCGAGGCCCTGGGCGGGGCCGCCCGGTGTGCAGGTGGCACCTTCTTCGCCGCCACCTTCCCCGCTGCGGCCTTCTCCGGTTTCTGATCCGCCGACGCCTTCTTCGCCGCGGCCTTCTCCGGTTTCTGATCCGCCGACGCCTTCCTCGCAGCCGCCTTCCCCGGCACCGCTTCCTTCACCGCCGCCTTCCCCGGCACCGCCTTTCCCGCTGCGGCCTTCCCCGGTACCGCCTTCTTCCCGGTCGCCTTCCCCGCCTCCGTTTCCCCCGGTCTCTGAGCCGCCGACGCCTTCTTCGCCGGCTTCACAGTCTTTGAGCCCGAGCCGTCTGCACGCTTCCACGGCGGACGGGCGAGGCGGACCTCCGCTGCCACGGTCTCCGCTCGAGGATGGCCGGACACGAGCGCGATTCCCGGCAAGGCGAGCTCCGCGCCACGCCGTTGCGGGTCCAACGCGGTCAGCACGAAGTTCCCGGTTTGGTTGCGCTTCAGGACTTCCCGAGCACTGCGCGGCGCAGGATCGCCGAGATTGGCGAGCGGGACGTAACAGCGCATCTCACCGACGCGGACCACAGCACCGTGGGAGGTGTAACCCTCGACCTCGCCCTCGAGCTGTTCGCCGAGACGGTGCGCGGCGATGAACGAGATGAACGGCAGAGGGTCGTTCACCGCCAGCGGGGTGGGCTTGGGTAGGTCCCGGGACCCCTCCACGAGCGTTTCCGGCCCGGTCGCGCCACTCCCAGTGCGTCTCTTCGATCCCGGACCGGAGGATCTGGCGCCGGTCGATTGGCCGACCGGTTCGACGACCTCCTTCGTCGCCACGGCGATGGCTTTCGTCACTCGCTTCTTCGCCTGTACCGTCTCTCGCACCGCGTGACGGCTCCGCGGGCCGCGAACCGGTTGGCGAGGGCTGAAGATCCATCCGATGCCGGGCACCGGAGTGCCGCCGAGAAGGCGACCCCGCTCGAACAGCCAGGGGTGCTCGCCATGGAACTCCTGGAACGAGTCGTTGGAAAGCACCGTCCCATCTACCTTCTCGGCGACGCGCAGTAAGAACGCATCTCCGCGTCCGATGGCACCAGCGGGCGGATGAACGTACTCGCCGCGCAGTGCGGCCTGTTCGAAACGCGGCAGCTCGGAGGGATCGATCCGGTGCTCGAAAGTGGCGTCGACGATGACGGTGATCTCCGCGTTCGGATGGTCGCGCCGCAGCTCGGCGACGGCCTCCTCCAGCTGTTTCAGGCTCGGCAGTGACCGGCCTTCGGTCGCGATGTTGGATCCGTCGACGACGATGTGCTCGATGGGCATGTCCCTTGTAGTCAAGCACCATTCCTGACCACGGTCAGGCCTTCGTGGGACCTCGCCCGATGCGACAACGACACTCGTTGTCCCCGCGGGCTCAAGGCCGGGGTCGCACTAGCGTGTGAGTGTGAACATCGCTGCAAGGCCACCGGCTGTGCCGACGGCCGGGCCGGCCGTCGGAGTGCGCACGTGAGCAGCACGCGAGCTGTCGTGCGCGGCGTGGAGCCGGGCAACGATGTGCGCTGCGTGCGCTGCGGCAAGCAGATCAAGTTCGCGGCACGCACCCACCCACGCCAGGTGATCGCGAACGTCTATCTCGACGGAGCCTGGAATCGGGTGGACCACTTCCACGAGGAGTGCTACCTCGACGCGGACGAGCCCTACGGATCGATCGACACCCTCGGTGGCCCGTTCACAGGCTGACGACCATCTCGCGAGGGCCGACTCGCGGCTCATGGCCTCGAAGGGGCCCGCGAGGCTCGTCCGGGCGACGGTGGGGCTCGCGTCCGCCGAAGCAGTTCGCGGGAGAACCTGCAGTTGAAGATCGTCGTGACCGGTGCCAGCGGCTTCATCGGCGGCGCTCTCGTCCGGGCGTTGCGCGAACGCGGTGACGAGGTCTACCCGGTCGTCCGCCATCCGCCGGGCCACGGCGAGGTGGGCATCGACCTGGCCCGGCGACACCTCGACACGTCGCGAATTCCCGGTCACAGCCTGGAAGGAATCGACGCCGCCGTCCATCTGGCCGGAGCCCCGATCACGACGCGCTGGAGTGCGAAGCGCCTGGAGGACATCCGTTCGAGCCGAGTCGCTGTCGGCGATCTCCTTGCCCGGTCGCTCGCTTTGCTCGAGCGCCCGCCCGCTGTCCTGGTCTCCGGCTCGGCCGTTGGTTTCTATGGCGATCGGGCCGAGGAGGTGCTCGACGAGACGAGTCCTCAGGGAACAGGGGTGCTTGCCGAGCTGTGTCGCTCATGGGAACAGGCCAGCGCCCCGGCGGCCGAGCGCGGCATCCGAGTCGTCACGATCAGGACCGGCATCGTGCTCGGCGGCACCGGAGGCGCCGACGGCGGGATCCTCGCTGCCGAGGTCCCCATCTTCAAGCTCGGTCTCGGCGCTCGTCTCGGAGACGGACGACAGTGGACGAGCTGGATCGCGCTCGACGACGAGATTGCCGTCGTTCTTCGCGCGATCGACGACACCGGTCTCGTAGGGCCGGTGAACTCAACGGCCCCGAACCCGGTTCGCAACGCGGAGCTGACCGACGCGATCGCTCACGCGCTCGGGCGGCGAAGCAGGCTTGCGCTGCCCGCGTCGCTCTTGCGGGTCGCGCTCGGCCGCGGGGCCGCCGACGAGCTGCTGCTCGCCAGCCAGAGGGTGCTGCCGAAGAAGCTGACAGATGCGGGCTATGTCCATGTCCATGCCCATCTCTCGGAGGCGTTGGCGGCCGCGCTCGCGCCGCGAGACCCTCAGTCCAGGTTGGCGCCGTAGCGGCGAACATGGTCGTTCACGGCGTAGTACGCGTCGATGGACTCACCGGCGTCTCCCCAGAATCCCTCCTGCACGTCGTAGCCGATGAGGCCCTCGGCGACGTAATGGTTGTTCACGTCGGTGATCTCCAGCTCGCCGCGTCCTGATGGTCGCAGAGTGCGGATCACGTCGAAGACGCCGGAATCGTAGAGGTAGACGCCCGTGACGCAGTACGTGCTCGGAGGATCGTCCGGTTTCTCGACGATCCGCACCATCTTCCCCGACTCGTCGAGCTCAGGCACGCCGAGATGGCGAAGGTGAGCCGGGTCCTTGACCTCGGCCAGCAGCAGCCGGGCCCCTTCGGGCTTGTCGGCGAACCGGCGCACGGAGGACGCGAACGACCGACCGAAGATGTTGTCGGCCAGCATGACCACGGCGGCATCGTCGCCGACGAACTGTGCCGCCAGTCCCAGAGCCTCGGCTATTCCCCCCGCGCGCTCCTGATACACGTAGAGGAGGCGCTCCACGCCGAATTCCTGCCCGTTGGAGAGGAGCCTGAGGAACTCGCCGGCGTGCGTGCCGCCTGTCACGACCATGATCTCGGTGACGCCGGCCTTCACGAGCGCCTCGACCCCGTAGCTGATCATGGGCCGGTCGCCGATCGGCAACAGGTGCTTGTTGGTGATTCGGGTCAGGGGATGGAGCCGGCTGCCCGTTCCGCCGGCGAGTATCACGCCCCTCATGGCTTCACGAAGCTCACGGTCACGAACGGGTCGACAAGGACACCGTCGGTGAGATCGGTCGCGCGGTAGATGACCTCCTGAATCACGGGATCGCTCACATCGAAGACCGCCACTCCCTTCGCGTTGGTCATAACCTGCACTGGCCTGATCCTCGTCTTCGCCGCGGTGGGTGGCACCGCGGTCCCTACAAGGATCACTCGCTTCGCGGCAATGGGCAAGCCGTACGAGGTGCGCAGGGTGACCGTGATGGTGGAGAACGCCGTGCGGCTCGCCTTGACCATGAGCCGCACGGCGGTGATCGAAGACTTGGTCGGGGAGGCGTACAGCACTCCTCCGCTCTCGGGCAACGTGCACAACCGGGCGACGAGGCCGCCACCGGAGGTGGCGGCGGCATCGGGCGTCCCGAGGCCCGAGGCGAGGTCGTATCCAACCGTGGCCCCGTACCGCCACGAGTTGGGAAAGCTGCTCAGGTGGTTGTTGCCGACCGTGATGTCGTTGAAGGCCTTTGCGTACGCGCTCGGGCTCGACCCGGCGATGGAGTAGAGGGCGGGGTTCAGGAATCCGACCGGGTGCGCTTCACAGGTCGGCCAGGCGTCTGTGAGCGCGACCAGCGCCGCCCACAGCGGTGCCGCGACGCTCGTGCCCCCGATGGGGCCCCAGCCGGGAGAGGGCCAATCGGCTCCGTAGATCACAAGGCCGGTGAAGAAATCCGCGTCCGCCGAGACGTCGGGCACCTCACGGCAGTAGCCGGTCGGGACGCCGCAAGGCCTTGCCGAGGAGTAGCTCTTGATCACGTGCAACCTGGGTGACGCGCCCGACTGGTACGCGGGCATCCCCCAGTTCGATGAGATGCCGCCGCCTCCGGCACCGTATGCGTCGTTCCAGACGGTCTCTGTCGGAGGCGGTCCAAGCGCGGTCAGGGAGGTGCCCCCGACGCTGGTCACGTACGGTTGGCTCCCGGGGTCGTCGACGGCGTAGACGGCAGTCGGGTTGTCGCTCGCGTCGGTGCAGTCTGTCGAACCGTCATCGCCGGACGCGGCCACGACCGTCTGACCCTGCGCCGCCGCCTGCTCGAACAGGTTGGCCTCGGCCGCCGCGACGGCGTTCCCGCCGACTTGCGCCTCGCAGATCCCCCACGACGTCGAGATCACCTCGGCACGGTCCTGGGTGACGATCGCGTTGTAGACGTCGAGCGGGCCCGTGTCGTTGTTGGGCCCCTCGTACACGTCGATTCTTGCCTGTGGTGCAAAGCCGCTGACGTCCTCGACGTCGAGTGTCGACTCGACGTTGGCGGGCTTCCCGCCGCTGTTCACGCCGTCGACGGGAAAGACGTCCAGCCGCGGTGGCTTTGCCATGGCGACAGCCTGGGTCGGCCCGAAGTAGCAGCTGTCGTAGGCCTCGACGTCCGGCTTGCTGAAGGCTTCGAGCGCGAAGATCGCAACCGTCACGCCGGCTGCGAGGTCACCGGCCGCGTACAGGCCCGACAGGCCGTACGCGGACGCGAGCTGGTTGGCGGTGTAAGGGCCGGAAGCTGAAGCCACGCCGGCCGCTGCCGGGCACGGCCGTGGGCCGGGCGAGGCGGTGCCGCTGTCTTCGACCGGGCTGGGTGCACGCGCTTCGGCGTACCGATCAGGCCGCACGAGACCCTCCGGGTGTGCGAGCGACAAGTCGCTGAGACCGGCTATCGCCTGGATCGCGCCGGCAAGAGCTGCCGGGACCCGCGGCGCTGACAGGTTCGCGTAGAACTGAGCCCCCGACCCGAGTCGATAGCGCACGAGCGTCGTGTCGAAAGCGCGTTCGGCGATCGCGACAGTGGAGGACACCTTGACGACGAGGTGGTTGCTGCTCACCGGGCCGACGTGCAGACCGAGCTTGCCGAGCGCGGCGGTCGTCGAGCGTACCGTCGCAGCCGTCGCTCCGAAGACCCGACCGAAGGTGCCGGGACGAAGGTAGCGGCGAAACTCCGGAGAACCGGGAGTCGAGACCGCGCTGGCAAATCTTGCCAGCGCCGCCGGATCGCGCGGACGAAGGGCGACGTCGATCGCGATCGGCTGCGATCCCGGGACCCGGCCGAGCAGGACCGCTGCGCGCGACACCACGGGCGCGGCCCCGATGCGCACCAACCGGTCCGGGCCCTGGGGCGACCCGGTCGTCGCGACCGATGCCGTCGCCGAACCGGCGATCAAGGCCGGCGGCGCGAGTCCGGCCAGGCATGCCACGACCGCGACGGCACGCAGGCCGCGTGCTCGCCTCCCAACGCGTCGACAAGGCGCTGCGCGTGCCGCTTTGTCCCCTTCGTTCATCGAAAGGTCTCTCTTTGGTGGGGTCCCGTGTCGCGGCGAGCGTAGCGGCGGGCCCGTCACAGGAGTCGGCATGCCGGCGTCGTGACAGGGCAACGGCGCTGGCCGATGGCCCGTGGGGTTGCTCGGCGGGCCGTAGGCTGCGGCGATGGACTCGCCTGCGGTCATCGAGGTCACCGGCCTCACCAAACGGTTCGGGGCCGGCGTACTTGCCGTCGACGACCTGTCCTTCACCGTGCGTCGCGGCCAGGTCGTCGGTCTGCTGGGCCCGAACGGAGCTGGGAAGACGACGACGCTTCGAGCCCTGCTCGGCCTGATCCGCCCGACGAGCGGGACCATGGCCATCTTCGGCGAGATCGTCAGGCCCGGCATTTCTGTGCTCTCGAGGGTCGGGGCGCTCGTCGAGGGACCCGGGTTCGTGCCTCATCTGTCAGGCAGGCGCAACCTCGAGCTCTACTGGCGCTCGAACGGCAGGGCGCTGTCGGAGGCACACCTCGAGCACTGCCTGGATGTCTCTGGTCTCGGCCCGTCGGCCGACCGGAAGGTGAAGACGTACTCCCACGGGATGCGCCAACGTCTCGGCTACGCTCAGGCGCTCCTCGGCAGGCCGGAGCTGCTCGTCCTGGACGAGCCGGTCAACGGCCTCGACCCACGGCAGATCGTCGAGGTCCGCGAGTCGCTGCTGCGAATCGGCGCCAGCGGCACGACGATCCTGCTCTCGTCCCACCTGCTGAGCGAAGTCGAGCAGACCTGCAGCCACGTCGTCGTCGTGCACCATGGACGGCTGATGCAGTCCGGGACCGTCGCCGAGGTGACGGCCTCGGTCGCCTCGGCGTACCTGGAGGTGGACAACGCCGGCGGCGCGATCGCGCTCCTGGCGGCGTTGCCTGGCGTGCGAAGCGTTGAGCCCTCCCCGCCCGGGATCGTGGTCCAGCTCGACGGCGCCAAGCGGTCCGACCTCGTCGCGGCCCTCGTCGGTGCGGGCGTGCGCGTCGATACCGTCACGCCGCGCCGAAGCCTCGAGGACGCCTTCCTCGATCTCGTCGGGGAGCATTCCGTATGATCGCCGTCGAATTCGCCAAGCAGGTCCGCCGCGTGCGCACATGGGTGGTCGCGGCGATCTGCATCGTCATCCCGTTTCTCATCGGGCTCGGCTTCGAGCTCGGCGGCAACAACAACGCGAACGGCGGAAACGGCCTGAACTTCGTGACCCATCAGTCCGGCATCGTCATCGGTATCTTTGCGCTGTCGTTCTCATCGGTGCTGCTCATCCCGATCGTGTTCGCGATCTTCGCCGGAGAGCCCATCGCCTCCGAGGCGCGGTGGGGGTCGCTGCGTTATCTGCTGGTCCGGCCGGTGACACGACCGCGGGTCCTCGGCTCCAAGCTCGGCGTCTCGATAGTGCTGGCCGTCGGCACCACGCTCTTGATCCCGATCACCGGGACGATTGTGGGGATCGCCTTCTTCGGGCTTCACCCGGTCCACACCTTTGGCATCGGGACCGGCTCGTACGTGAGCGGCTCGTCGGTCGTGACATTGCCGATCGCAAGCGCCCTTGGGCGCTTGCTGTTGGCGACGGCGTACACGCTTTTCAGCATGCTCAGCGTGGTCGGGATTGCGACGCTGGTCGGTGTCGCGACCGAGAACGCCCTCGCTGCCATGTCCTCGGGCATCGGGCTGTACATAGTCTCGGCGATCCTCGATGCCCTGTCGGGGCTCAGCCGCATCCACCCGCTACTGCCGGTGCACTACCTCGAGGCCTGGACGAACCTGTTCGTGCCCGGTACCTCGCTCCAGGGCATGCTGCACGGTGTCATCTCTGCTGGGATCTGGGGCGTCGTGCCCCTTCTCCTTGCCTTCCGCGTCTTCCAACGCAAGGACGTCTTGTGCTGAGGGGCCATCGGCCACCGCGCGCAGCGGCACCGTGTACCCGCAGCGGGCTCGGGTCCGCCGTGACGCCGGGAGCCCACCGGGACTCTCTCAGACCTCGAGGAATTGCCTCACAGCCACGGCCGAGCCGATGGCGCCGATCAACGCGCCCATGACCACGACCAGGATCTCGGTGACGATCACGTCGTGACCGGGCACGACCGCCGAGGAGAACTGTCGAAAGTGCCTGATCAGCGTCCGGATGCCGAAGTCTCCGAGCAGCACCATCCCGGCCGCCACGACCGCTCCGATGAGTCCCTGCACAAGGCCCTCCACCATGAACGGCAGGCGAATGAACCAGCTCGTCGCGCCGACTAGGCGCATGACGGCGACTTCTCGCCTGCGGGAGAAGATCGCCATCCGGATCGCGTTCAGGATCAGCACGAGTGCCGAGATCAAGAGCACCAGGGCGATCACGAGCAGCACCATCTGCAGGACGTTGCTCACCGAGGTCAGCGTGTGCGCCTCCAGGGAGGGATAGGTGGCCCGGAATACGTCGGGAAGGTGCAGGAAGACGCTTGCGACGCTGGCCGCCGCCGCGGGGTTGGTCAAGGTGCATTGGAACACCGGTGGGGTGCTCTGCGGGGTCAGCGCACTGCAGACCGTCGGACCGTCGATCCGGCAAGCCAGTTTGTAGGACTGCTCGTGATCGAGGTAGGTGAACTTGCGGATCTGCGGCGTCTGGCTGATCGTGCTGCGCAGTGTCGCCACGTCGGCCGCCGGGGCCGTCGGGTTCACGAAGACCTGCAGGTCCACGTTCTGGTTCAACTGCACAAGCTCGTTGTTCACCGCTTGGCGCAACAGGAGCGCGGTGCCGACGAGAGAAAGCGAAACCGCGACCGTGAGAACCGCCGCGACCGCCATCAACCGGTTGCGCCACAGGTTCGTCGCGGTCTCGCGCACGACGTAACCCGCCGAGATGGGCATCAGCGCCGCCCCCTCCGCGCCCTCACCGTCTCCTGACGGCTGGCGACCAGTTCGTCCTCATCGTCAGGATCGACACCGGCCAGCTCGGCGCGCACCGCCGACACCGACACGGCAGGCACTCCCCGGGTGCTCGACGCCGTAGGGTCGAGGCCGTAGATCCCACGTGCCTGGTCGCGGATGACCGCGCCGTGGTCGATCTCAATCACCCGCCGGCGCATGCTGTCGACGATCCCGGCGTCGTGGGTCGCCATCACCACCGTGGTCCCGGTGCGGTTGATCCGATCCAACAACGACATGATGCCCTGGCTTGTCGTGGGATCGAGGTTGCCGGTGGGCTCGTCGGCGAGGATTATCAGGGGGCGGTTCACAAAGGCGCGCGCGATCGCGACGCGCTGCTGCTCGCCTCCTGACAGCTCGTCCGGCAGCCGATCACCCTTCTGGCCAAGGCCGACCAGCTCCAGGACCTGCGGTACCTGGATCCTGATCACGTGGCGCGGCCGGCCGATGACCTCGAGGGCAAAGGCCACGTTCTCGAACACGGTCTTGTTCGGCAGCAGGCGAAAGTCCTGGAACACGCAACCGATATTGCGCCGCAGATACGGCACTCTCCAGTTCGCGAGCTGCCCGATCTCCTTGCCCGCCACCCAGATCTCGCCGCGGTCGACAAGCTCCTCGCGTAGCAGGAGCTTGAGCATCGTGGTCTTGCCCGATCCCGACGCCCCGACGAGGAAGACGAACTCGCCCTTCAAGATCTCGAGCGAGACGTCCCTCAATGCGACAATTGTGCCCTTGTAGGACTTCGTGACGTCCTCGAAGCGGATCATCGGTCCCCTTCTCCCCCACGTTCCGGCACGAGACCCCTGATTGGCAGGCTACCAGTCAGGCTTGCCGCAGGGCGGTAACGACGCCTCTGTTGCTCAGGAACCCTCATGTTCCCTGCGAAATCTGAGAAGCGCGATCATGAAGTCATCGAGATCCCCGTCCAGCACGGCCTCGACGTTGCCTGTCTCGTAGCTGCTGCGCAGGTCCTTGACGAGCTGGTAGGGGGCCAGGACGTAGGAGCGGATCTGGCTCCCCCAGGCGACGTCGCTCAAGGGTCCCGAGAGCGTCTCCAGCTCCTTGCGGCGCTCTGCGCGCTGGCGATCGGCGAGCTTGGCGGCGAGGATCTGCAGGGCCTTCTCCTTGTTCTGGTGCTGGCTGCGCTCGTTCTGGCAGGAGGTGACGATGCCGGTCGGAATGTGGGTTATCCGCACGGCCGAGTCCGTCACGTTCACGTGTTGGCCTCCGGCCCCCGAGGAGCGGTATGTATCGATGCGAAGTTCCTTCTCGTCGATCTCGACCTCGCCGGAGAGGTCCTCGAGGAACGGCGCCACATCGAGTGACGCAAAGCTCGTATGGCGCCGGTGCTGAGAATCGAAGGGCGACATCCTGACGAGACGGTGCACGCCCCGCTCGGCGGCCAACAGTCCGTACGCATAGCGCCCGCGCACGATGAAGGTCGCCGACAGGATGCCGGCCTCGCCTCCCTCGGAGACATCGTCGAGCTCGACCTCGAAGCCCCGGCGCTCGGCCCAGCGCAGGTACATGCGCAGCATCATCTCGGCCCAGTCCTGGGCATCGGTACCCCCGGCGCCGGCGTGGATGTCGGCTACCGCGTCCCTCTCGTCGTGCTCTCCGGAGAACAAGCTGCGCAACTCGAGCTCGTCGAGCGCCTTGGCGACCGTCGCGGCAATGTCGGTGAGCTCGCCCTCGAGCCCGGCCAGCTCTCCACCACCCTCCTCCTCGGCCATGAGGTGCAGGGCCTCGGCGTCGGCGAGATGTGTGTCGAGAGCGCGCAGGCCCTCGATGTCGTCCCGGATCCGGCCGTACTCCGAGGTCACCCTGCGCGCCTGGTCAGCGTCCGACCACAGGTCCGGCTCGGCGATGGCGTGTTCGAGGGTCCCGAGGCGTTCGATCGAGTCGTCGAGCCTCAGATAGAGCTTCGCCGCGTCGAGGCGGGCGCGAAGTGACACCAGCACCTCGCCGAGGTCAGGACGCGCTCGGTCGGGGCCGGTGTCGGATGTCCGTGCCACGATCTCTCAGCTCGCGCCGTGGCAGACCTTGAACTTGCGGCCGCTGCCGCACCAGCACGGCTCGTTGCGCCCGACCTTGGCCGGCGGGCCGGTGGAAATCCGGATCCCGCTCGGCGAGATCGGGCCGGAAGGCGGACGCCGCTGAGCTGCCCCGCCGCTGCCGTTGCCACCCCGGTTCGGCGTGCCTCGCTTAGGTGGGCGACCGGGCGGGCCGGTGCCCGGGAGCGCCGGAGCTGGTGGCTGCTGGCCGCGCGGAGCCGGCGGTGATGCCTGCCCTGGCGGAAGGCCAGCCGGCGGCAGTTGAGCCGAGCCGGCGGTGAGCTCGCCGGCCGGAACCTGGGCAAGCTCCCCCATGCCGGCAGCCGGGTCGTCTGCGGCCACGAACGCCGCCTGGGCGTAGTCGGGGTCCTCCGCCGGGCCGGCAAGGACCTGGACGTGCATTACATAGCGCAGGTAGTCGTCGTCGATGGAGTCCATGAGCTTGCCGAACATCTCGAATCCCTCGCGCTGCCAAGCCACGAGCGGGTCGGTCTGTGCGATGCCACGGAGGTGGATGCCCTCGTTCAGGTAGTCCATCTCCACGAGATGCTCGCGCCAGCGCTGGTCGATGATCTGCATCATGACGCTGCGCTCGATCTCCCGCGCGGTCTCGGCTCCCCCGGGGAAGGTCACTTCCCGCTCGTCGTAGAGCTCGAGGGCCTCGGTGAGGATGCTCTCTGTGAGCTGCAGCACGCCGGTCGCCGCCTCGAGGTCCTCGACCGTGAACCTGGTCGGGTAGTACTGCGTCAGCTCCACCACGAGGCCTTCGAGGTCCCATTCCTCGGGGAAGTCGTTCGGGCAGTGGCCCGCGACGACTCGGTCCACCATCGCGGTGAGCAGCTCCTCAGTGTGGGCCTTGAGGTCCTCGCCGTCGATGATCTGAAGCCGGCGCTTGTAGATCACCTTGCGCTGCTCGTTTCTCACCTCGTCGTACTTGAGCAGCTCCTTGCGGGTCTCGGCGTTGCGACCCTCGACGGTGTGCTGGGCCCGCTCGATCGCCCGGGTGACCATGCGTGCTTCGATCGGCACGTCGTCGGGCAGGGCCCGTCCCATGACCCAGCTGACAGCACCGGTCGCGAACAGCCGCATCAGCTCGTCCTCGAGCGACAGGTAGAACCGGCTCTCGCCGGGGTCGCCCTGCCGCCCGGACCGACCCCTGAGCTGGTTGTCGATGCGCCGGCTCTCGTGGCGCTCGCTCCCGAGCACGTAGAGGCCACCGAGACCAACTACCTCGTTTGCTTCGGCGGCGCACTGCTGCTTGAACTTTCCCAACAGCGACTGGTAGCGCTCTCTCCCCTCCTCGGAGTCGATGTCCAGCCCCTGGGCGCGGACCTCGTCCCGAGCGAGACCTTCGGGGTTGCCGCCGAGCA
Organism: uncultured Acidimicrobiaceae bacterium; assembly: GCA_963841155.1. Lineage (GTDB taxonomy): Bacteria > Actinomycetota > Acidimicrobiia > Acidimicrobiales > Bog-793 > Fen-455. The sequence continues at coordinate 758,251 of CAWJBM010000005.1, forward strand.
CGATGTCGACGCCACGTCCCGCCATGTTCGTGGCGACCGTGATGGTGTGGAGCCGTCCCGCCTGGGCGACGATCACAGCCTCCTGGGCGTGGTGCTTGGCGTTCAGCACGTGGTGAGGGATGCCCTGCTTGTCCAACAGCAAGGACAGCTCCTCGGATTTCGCCACCGATGCCGTGCCGACGAGCACCGGCTGGCCCCGCTCGTAGCGCTCCTTCAGGTCCTTGACGACCGCCTCGAACTTGGTGGCCTCCGACTTGAAGATCAGGTCCGGTTCGTCGCCTCGGATCATGGGGCGGTGTGTCGGGATCGGCACGACGTGCAGCTGGTAGGTCGAGGCGAACTCGGCCGCCTCGGTCTCGGCGGTGCCGGTCATCCCGGCGAGCTTCTCGTACATCCTGAAGTAGTTCTGGAGCGTGACGGTCGCCCAGGTGTGGTTCTCGTCCTGGATCCGGACCCGCTCCTTGGCCTCGACGGCCTGGTGCAGACCGTCGGACCAGCGCCGGCCCTCCATGATCCGGCCCGTGAACTCGTCGACGATCTTCACCTCGCCGTCGGCCACCAGGTAGTCCTTGTCCCGGTGGTAGAGCTCCTTGGCCTGGAGCGCCTTCTCGAGCTGGTGGACGTAGTTGACCGCGACCGAGTCGTACAGGTTGACCACCCCGAGTTGCCGCTCGACCTTGGCGATACCGGCCTCGGTCGGCACTGCGGTGCGCTTCTCCTCGTCGACTTCGTAGTCGACATCACGCCGCAAGGTCCGCACGACGCTCGCGAACTGGTAGTAGAGCTTCGTCGACTCGTTCGAGGGCCCGGAGATGATAAGAGGCGTTCGAGCCTCGTCGATCAGGATCGAGTCGACCTCGTCGACGATCCCGTAGACGTGCTCGCGCTGGACCATGTGCTCGCGGCGCGCGGCCATGTTGTCACGCAGGTAGTCAAACCCCATCTCGGTGTTGGTCCCGTAGGTCACATCCGAGCGGTACGCCGCCGCCTTGGCGGCGAAGTCGTCCACCTCGGGAGTGACGAGCCCTACCGTCAATCCGAGAAACTGGTAGATCTGGCCCATCCACTCCGCGTCGCGCCTGGCCAGATAATCGTTGACGGTGATGACGTGCACGCCTCGGCCTGTGAGCGCGTTCAGATACACCGCAAGGGTCGACACGAGCGTCTTTCCCTCACCGGTCTTCATCTCCGCGATCCACCCGAAGTGCAGGGCCATGCCGCCCATGAGCTGGACGTCGAAGTGGCGCTGGCCGATGGTGCGGACTCCCGCCTCGCGCACGACGGCGAAGGCCTCCACCAGGAGATCGTTCATGTCCTCGCCGTTGTCGAGGCGCTCTTTGAACTCGACGGTCTTGCGGGCCAGCCCCTCGTCGGACAAGGCCTGCATCTCGGGTTCCAACGCGTTGATCGAGGGCACGATCGCAGCGAGACTGTGGACCTTCTTGCTTTCGCCCACGCGAAGGACCTTCCCGAACACGCTCACGACCGGCCATTGTACGCCGCCGCCCCTCCGACTCCGGGTCGGGCCGACGGCCGTTCAGATCGTGGAGCGACGCTTCAGCCGGCGACCACCGGGATCGGTGCTCCGACCCGGCGTCCCGGGCCTTGTCCGTTCGGGACCAGGGCGCCGGCGAGATGGTGCGGCGCTGCGCGCTCGATGCGCACGTTCACGAACGTGCCCGGGGCGAGGTTGCCGCCCTCGGGAGGAGGAAAGTGCACGAGCTTGCCCTGGCGGCTACGGCCCGAGAGCACCTCCGGGTCCTTCTTGGACGGGCCCTCGACGATGACCTGCTCGATCCGGCCTATGCGGGTCAGGTTGCGGGCGAGCGCGGACCGCTCGATGACGACCTTGAGCCTTTCGAAACGATCAGCGACCTCGTCGGGCGCGACGTACATCTCTGTCATCTGCGCCGCACGCGTGCCCGGCCTCGGCGAGAAGACGAACGTATAGGCGCTGTCGTACGCGGCTTGTGAGGCCACCTCGAGAGTGCGTTCGAAGTCCTGTGCCGTCTCGCCCGGGAACCCGACGATTATGTCGGTGGTCACCGCGAGATCCGCGATCGCGGCCCTTGCGTCCGCGAGGAGGGCCAGGTAGCGCTCCGCTGTGTAACCCCGCCGCATCGCCCGAAGGATGCGGTTGCTGCCTGACTGCAGGGGCAGGTGCAGCTGCTCGCAGACCGCCGGGGTCTCGGCCATCGCGGCGATGGTCTCGGGCCGGAGGTCCTTGGGATGGGGGCTCGTGAACCGGACACGGCAGATGCCGGGCACGGCGCCTAGCTCCCGGAGCAGGTCAGCGAACAGCGGACGCGCCTTTCGGGCACCCTCTGTCACCCATCGTTCGCCGGCGATCCACGCCAGATCGGCATCTTCGGCCGCCACGCCGCGCCACTTCGTGGTCAGGTCGCGGCCGTAGGAATTCACGTTCTGGCCGAGCAGCGTGATCTCGACTGTCCCGCGGGCCGCAAGGCCCTTGAGCTCTTCGACGAGCTCGCCGAAGGGCCGGCTGACCTCCGGGCCGCGCACGGCCGGCACGATGCAGAAGGCGCACGAGTTGTTGCATCCGACCTGGATCGTGACCCAGGCCGCATGGGGCTGGTCGTGCCGCACCGCCATCGCCGTCGGGAAGTCGGCGTCCTCGTCGCGGGCTGGAGCCTCCGGCACCTCGAGCACCGATTCGCCGCTGGCGCGCGCAAGGCCGAGAAGCGCTGCGACCCTGCCGAGGTTGTGAGTGCCGAAGACGGCGTCGACATGCGGCGCGCGTTCGAGCAGCAGCCCACGGTCCTTCTGGGCGAGGCAGCCTCCAACGGCGATCTGCAGACCGGGGCGCCGCTCCTGGACCGACTTCAGATGGCCGAGCTGTCCGTACAGCCGGTCGTCAGCGTTCTGGCGGATGCAGCAGGTGTTGAGCACGACGACATCTGCCTGTTCCAGGTCGTCGGTTCGCGTCATGCCGTCGGCTGCAAGCACCGAGGCGATGCGCTCCGAGTCGTGCTCGTTCATCTGGCACCCGAAGGTACGAACCAGGAACCTGCGTGTCTCGGCCACCGAAGAAGGTTAGGCCTTCGCGGCGCAGGCCGGGCACTGCCTATCCGGTGCGCCCTCTACCCCATGCGGGCCGTCGCTGAGGTGCCGAAGCGAGCGGCGACTGCCCCCTTGAGCCCGTGTGGCCAATGGCCCGATACTTCGTCTGCTGCCACGACGAGCTGCCGTTGGGCCGTGCCGTCGCCCTCGAAGGCACGAATCGACAGCTCCGGCTGCAGGTTCGCAATGGCCAGGATCGCTCCGGCGCATTGCAGTGCTCCCGCCAGCAGGACGAGATCGGCGGAGCCCGTGTACAGCCATCCGGCGAAAACCTCGAGCTCGTCGTAAAGCCGGCGGACGTCCCCGCTGGAGTCCTTCAGTCCCTGAACCGGGAGTTCGGGGAGGACGGCAACCGGCAGCCCTGGCGACGAGGCGGCGGGGAAGTGATATGCGAGCACGGCCGCCCCGTTCGCGGCACCGGCCACCAGCTCGTAGTACCGCTGCGCGTCGGAGGTCTGCGGGGGCGAGAGGGCGAGCACGGCGTCGGCACCCGCGTCCAGGACCACTTTGGTCAGATGGACGGCCTCTGCGGCAGAAGGAGCGCCGGCGCCCGCCAGCACCATCACTTGTTGCGGCAACGCGGCCCTCACGGCACCGACCAGGATCGCCCGCTCCTCGGGGGCAAGCGATGCAGCCTCGCCGGTGGTCCCGGCGACGAGCACCGACTGAAGCCCGAGCTCCACCAGGCGGGTGGCAAGTTCAGCGGTGGCGCCGGCGTCGACGGCTCCCGAGGAGTCGAAGATCGTCAGCAGAGCGACCGCGACGCCGGAGAATATCGGAACCACTGTCACCCTCGGCGCCGTCGTGCCCACCCGCCCCTCGACGAGCGGGCGCTGCCGCTCGGCGACATGCCGTCCCGCCGTCCGGCGCTCGCCTGGTCGTCGGCAGGGGCGAAGCCCTGACGCAGCGTGTTCTCCGTCACGACTCTCGGCTGCACGAATTGGAACAAGTAGTCCGGGCCGCCCGCCTTGGAACCGATGCCCGACATCCCGTGCCCCCCGAAGGGCTGCCGCCCGACGACCGCACCGGTGATCGCCCGGTTCACGTAGATATTGCCTCCCCTCAGGTTTGCCGAAGCACGTTCGATGTGCGAAGGAGACCGCGAGACGATCCCGGCCGTCAGCGCGAAATCGGTCTGGTTCGCGAGCTCCAAGGCGTGCTCGAAGTCCCGGGCACGCAGCACCGCCGCCACCGGGCCGAAGATCTCCTCGGTGACCAGTGGCGAGCCCGCTACGGCGTCGTCCACGATCGTGGGGCCGACGAAATATCCGCTGCCTGGCAGATCGTCGCGTCGAAGCACGACACGGCCGAACTGCTCGGCACGGTCCTGCCAACCGCGTATGCGCTTCACCGAGTCCTCATCGATGACCGGGCCGAGCTCGGTGCCCCGCTCGGCCGGCGGCCCGATGGCCAGTGAACGCGCTGCCTCCACGAACCGCTCGAGGAACAGGTCGTGCACGGCACCCACCGTGATGATCCGGGAAGCAGCCGAGCAGCGCTGGCCGGCAAACCCGAAGACCGACCGGACCGCGATCGGAACAGCCTCGTCGAGGTCGGCGTCGGAGTCGATGACTATCGCGTTCTTGCCGCCCAGCTCGGCGATCACCCGGCGGATCTCCCGCTGGCCCTCGGTCGTGCGGCCGGCCGACTCCACGATGGCGAGCCCCACCTGCTTGGAGCCAGTGAAAGCGAGCAGGCTCACGCCGGGATGGTTGACGAGATGAGCGCCGATCTCCTCGCCCAACCCAGGGACGAACGACAGGACGCCGTCGGGGACCCCTCCCTCACTCAGCGCCCGGACGAGCATGGCGGCTGTCGAGGGCGTCTGCTCGGCGGGCTTGAGGACGACGGTGTTGCCGGCGACCAGGGCCGCGCTCACCATCCCGCTCGGGATCGCGAGCGGGAAGTTCCACGGCGAGATCACCGCCGCGACACCCCGCCCGTGGTAGGTCAGCCGGTTGACCTCTCCCGGTGGCGACTGGACCTCGCCTCCGTGCGCCAGGCGCAAGCCCTGCCGACCGTAGTACTCGAGGAAGTCGATCGCCTCCGCCACGTCCGCGTCCGCGTCGTCCCAGCACTTGCCTGCTTCGAAGACTTCGAGGGCGGCGACCTCGAACTTGCGCCGGCGCAGCCAGTCTGCGGCCCGGAACAGAACCCCGGCGCGGTCGGCTGGCGCGGTACGGCTCCAGGCTTCAAACGCCGACTCGCCGGCCGCGACGGCCCGGTCGCCTTCCGACGGGCCGCAACAAGCCGACACGGCGACGATCTTCGCGGGATCGGCGGGGTCGACCGAGACGATCGTCCGGTTCGTGCGCAGCTCCGAGCCGCCGACCAGGCCGTGGACCTCGCCTCCGAGGGACGCCCGTACCGACTCGAGCGCCGCGCCCATCAGGCGCGGCGCCTCGGGCGCGAACCATCGCACGAGCGGCTCGGGGGCATAGGCGCGCGGCTGGTGCGCCTGGGTCGCCGGTCGCGCCACGGCTGCAGGCGCCAGAACGCTCGCAGGGACGGCGTCGAAGTCGGCAACCGGCGCGGCCACGAGTGACACGAGGTCCTTGTGCTCCGCGAAACGCAGCCTCACGAAACTGTCGTTCGAGGTGTTCTCGAGCAGGCGGCGCACGAGGTAGGCCATGCCCGGCACGAGCTCACCCATCGGCGAGTAGACCCGGAGCCGGAAGCCGAGCCGCCGGAACGCCTCGTGCACGGGCTCTGCCATGCCCCACAGGAGCTGGACCTCATAGCCCTCATCGGGAATGCCTGCGGCACGACCCGCCGCGATCGCGTACGCGAGCGACCTCAGGTTGTGCGAGCCGAACGCCGCTCTCACCCTGCCGTGGTAGGAGTGCAAGAGCCGCACGCACCGCTCGAAATTCGCGTCAGTCTCGGACTTGCGCTCGTAGACGGGAACGGGCCAGGAAGCCGCCTCGGCGACCACTGTCTCGGTGTCCCAGTACGCGCCCTTCACGAGCCGGATCCCGAGGGGCACCTCGCGACCGGCAGCCCATTCGCAGAGCGACACGAGGTCCTCGTAGCTGTCTTTGAGGTAGGCCTGCACCACGATCCCGGCCTGGAGCCCTGCGAGCTCCGGGCGGGCGAGCAGGTCGCGTACGAGCCGGTGCGTGACGTGCTTGACCTCGTACCGCTCGAGATCGAACCAGACCTGGGCCCCATCTGCAGCGGCGCCCTCCAAGATGGGCATGAGCCGTCGTGCCGCCGACGCGATGCCGGCAGCGGCGGTCAGCGCCGCAAAGTCCGGGGCTAGCGCCGTTGGCTTGATCGCAACCGCGACTCGGCCCATGGGCCCGAGATCGTCCTGTTCGAGGACTTCGTTTCGTGGCCAAGCGCGGCTCGCGCCGATCAGCACCGCGACGAGATCCGCAAGCCGGGCGGCGTAGCGGTCGGCCTCGGCTTGCGAATGGGTGTGCTCACCCAGCAGGTCGACGGTGGCAGCACGACCGCGCTGCCACAACGCCTCGAGCTGACGCGCGGTGCTCGCGGCGTCCGTGGCGACGATGAACTGGGTCGCCATCCGGGCGACCTCACGGCGAGCGATCGCCGCCACGAGATTGCGGCCACCGGGAACTCGCCCGGACACAGCGACAGCCCCTGAGAAGAAACGGGGCACGACCTCGGCACCGAAGTACTCCTCGACGTGGCGGTAGAGGTCGTCATCGTCCGCCATGGCCGGCAACGCGTCCACGAAACGGAACATCTGCGTCCGCAGTCCCGCGTTCCCCATCGCCCGCCGCATCAACCATTCGGTCCCCGGCGTGATCCGGTACGCCCGCGTCTGGGTACCGCTGCCGAGCTCGGAGATGTGAGCAACGAGCTCTCTTACCTCGGCCTCCCCAGGAGCGACACCCGGGCCTTGGCCATTGCGACGACGCTGTGGCACTTGGCCAGAGGCTAGCCGCGCTCCGGCAGGTTCAAGTAGTCCATGTCAGCGGCGTCGGCTTCACACGGCTCTCCTCAGCCGGTCCGACCGACGCTCACAAGTGCAGCCCGCATTCGGTCTTCTCGGTACCGGCCCAGCGGCCCTCACGAGGGTGACGGCCCTCCGGGACGGGCATGGTCGTCGGTGCGCACCCGATCGAGACATAGCCGAGGTAGGTGAGCGGGTGACGAGGCAGGTCGTGGGCCGCGACGTACGCTTCCACATCGCCGTCGTCCCAGGCGGCGACCGGGTTCAGCTTGACGATGTTGCGGCTCGGGTCCCAGGCGATCACTGGCGCCTCGGCCCGCTCAGGGGTGTCGACCCGCTTCAGGCCCGTCATCCACGCACTGTGGCCGCGAAGCACCTTGGCGAGCGGCGCTACCTTGCGCAGCTCGCAGCAACGGCTGGACCCGCACGGGAACTCGTCGAGCGGCACTTCGGGGTGCGTGACGACGAGGTTGAGGTCGTAACGGCTGCGCAGGCGCTCCACGTACGCGAGCGTCTCGGGGAAGTGGAAGCCGGTGTCGAGGAAGATCACCTCGATGGAGGGCTCGACGCCGACCACCATGTCAAGCAGCGCTGCATCCTGGAACGAGGCCGCCAGGGCCACCTTGCCGGGGAACCGGTTCACGGCCCACTCGATGATCTGGACCGGGTCCGCCTTGTCGAGGCGAGCTGCGGATTCGTCGAGCTCCGCGAGCAGCTCCGCTGACGGGCCCCGACCTTCCGACTCGAGCTCCATGGTCCTCCGATGCCTGGTGAGCCGCTGACGGCCCGCGAGCGGCTTCCAACTTATCGTCTCCCCGGTCTGCACCGGTCTTGCGCGAATGTGACGTTCGGCCCTTTCGGCACGGGGGGGAAGGCGAGTTACCTGGGTGCAGGCGAGCGAAAGGAGAACAAGGTGTCTAGCGCGGGTCGGTCTGGTCGGGTTGACCCGCCGGATGAGGCGGCGTCGGCACGGAGTCGTGAGTTGCTCGACTGCGCTGCAGTCAACAAGGACGCCGCGTTCACCGAGCAAGAGCGAGCGGCGTTCGGACTTCGCGGCCTGTTGCCGTGGCGGACCATGACAATCGAGGAACAGGTGGCCCTCGAGCTCGAGCATCTCCGGCGAAAGGCTGACGATCTCGAGCAGTACATCGGTCTCGCAGCGCTGCAGAACCGCAACGAGACGCTCTTCTACCGGCTGCTGGTCGATCACCTCGAAGAGCTCGCCCCGATCATCTACACGCCAACGGTTGGGCGTGCCTGCCGGGAGTACAGCCATGTCGTGCGCCGAACCCGGGGAGTGTGGATCACTCCGGACGACATCGACCGCATCCCGGAGCTGCTCGGCAACTCGGGCCAGCCCGGAGTCCGGCTCATCGTGGTCACCGACAACGAGCGCATCCTCGGCCTCGGCGACCAGGGAGCCGGCGGCATGGGGATACCGATCGGCAAGCTCGCGCTCTACGTCGCGGGAGCCGGACTTCACCCGCGCCTCACCCTGCCGGTCTCCCTCGACTGCGGAACGGACAATGAGCAGCTGCGGCACGACCCCCTCTACCTTGGCTATCCGGAGCGCCGCCTGCGGGGTGACGCCTACTACGACTTCGTCGAGGCGTTCGTCGACGGGGTCAAGCAGGTGTACCCCGACGCCTTGATGCAGTGGGAGGACTTCAAGCAGCACAACGCAATTCGGCTGCTCGACCAGTACCGCCACCGGCTCCCGTGCTTCAACGATGACATCCAGGGAACCGCTGCTGTGGTCACCGCCGGCATACTCGCCGCACTCAAGCACAGAGGCGAGAAGCTTTCGGCACAGCGGCTGGTGCTCGTCGGCTCAGGGGCTGCCGGTATCGGGATCGCCCGGCTCGTCCAGTCCATCATCCGCGCGGAAGGCGCCAGTGAGGAGGAGACCCGCCACGCGGTGACAATGCTCGATTCGCAGGGTCTCGTCTTCGAGGGGCGCGACGCAGTGCAGGACGACAAGCGTCCCTTCGCTCTGACCACCGACGAGCTGAGCGGCTTCGGTTTCGAACCGAGCGATCGCTACGACCTCGAGACCGTTGTCCGCCGCGTTGCGCCGACGATCCTGATTGGGACCAGCGGCACGCCCGGTGCCTTCAGTGAGACCGCTGTGCGGGAGATGGCCAAGCGGACACCGAGGCCCATCGTGCTCCCGCTTTCCAATCCGACCGCGAACTCCGAGGCCACGCCTGCCGACGTGCTCGCATGGAGCGACGGCAGGGCTCTCGTGGCGACCGGGAGCCCTTTCGACCCGGTCGAGATCGGTGGGCGCACTCAGATCGTGGGACAGGCGAACAACGTCTTCGTGTTCCCGGGCGTCGGGCTCGGAGCGGTCGCGGGCCGGGCCCGGGAGGTGACCGACCGCATGTTCCTCGTGGCGGCCACGACGCTGGCGGGCATGGTTCCCCTGGAGCGGATCGAGCAAGGGGCGATGTATCCGCGCCTCACGGACCTACGCACGATCTCGCGAGAGATCGCCATCGCGGTCGCCCGCGAAGCCCGGGACGGCGGCGTAGCGCCGGTGGCCACCGATGCGGAGATCGAAGCCGCGGTTGACGCCTGCATCTGGGCACCCCAGTACGAGCGCTTCGAGCCGACACGCCAAGAGGACGCGGCAGCCGACTAGGCGCACCGCATCTATGCAGGGCCGGTCCCCCCAGCTGGCCGCGTAGCGCCCTATAACGAGCCCTTACGAATCGCCCAAACCATGACCCCGTCGGCCCAACGCCGGGGCGGGCCAAGGGCTCGGGTGAACACAAATAGTCCCTTGGTTCCGGGGTCCTTGAGACTCAGAGCAGGTTTCGGGCGGCGAACTCGAGGTGTGCTCGCTGGGCGAGGTCCGCCACCGGGCACGACCTCGGGTGCCAGACGCCGGTCTTCGACACCTTCAAAGACACGATCGCCAGGTTCCGGCAGGCCTGGCGGTGATCGCCAGCTCCGGGAGCGCTCAGTCCGGAGCGAGCCTGCGACGTTCGATCTCCTCGAGCACACGAGGAGGGATCGGCCGGCAACCGCAGACCTCGACGTGCTCGAGGTGCCACTGGACGCGCTCGTCCAGGGACGCTCCGCTTCCCAGGCGGTGCTGCTCGTGCCACTGCCGATTGAGCGGCGGTCTGTCCAAGTCCACACCTCCTCCGACTGTTGACAACGTCACCTGCCGGTCCAGATGAGCATGGTGGCCCACCCGCCGGCAAAGGGAGGCTGCCGTCAGTCCAGATGCCGGCCTAGCAGGCTGAGATCGGCCGGGCTGAGACGATCGGGCGCGTTCAGGGCCTGATGCCAATAGGGGTAGCGCAGTGGCTCGGCGCTGACTTCGTCCAGCCGCGAGACCTCGTCGTCGGTGAGCACGAGCTCGGCCGAGGCCAGGTCGTCGGTGAGCTGCTCCTCGGTGCGCGCGCCGACGATCACCGAGGTGACCGCCGGCTTGCCGATGGTGTAGGCCAGCGCGACCTGAGCCGCCGACACGCCGCGAGCTGAGCCGATCTCGACCAGCACCTCGATGGTGTCGTACAGCTTGTCCTCGTCGCGGATCGGCGGTTCGTGCCACTCACCGCTGAGATGCCGGCTGCCCTCGGCAGCTTCGGCCCCGTGGCGCCGGTACTTGCCCGAAAGCAGGCCGCCCGCGATCGGGCTCCACACCAGGATCCCGAGACCCTGGTCTATGGACACCGGCACGAGCTCGGACTCGGCATCTCGGGCCTGTAGCGAGTAGTAGATCTGCTGACTGACAAAACGTGCCAGGCCTCTGCGATCGGACACCGCCAACGCCTTCATCAAGTGCCAGGCGGAGAAGTTCGACGAGCCTATGTAGCGAACCTTGCCCGAGCGGACCAGTGAGTCGAGCGCTTCCAGGGTCTCCTCGAGCGGAGTCTGGCCGTCCCATCCGTGTACCTGGTACAGGTCGATGTAGTCGGTACCCAGCCGGCGCAGGCTCGCCTCGGCCCCCTTGATGATGTGGTGACGAGACAGCCCCGCGTCATTGGGCTCGCTGCTCATCGGAAATCGCACCTTCGTCGAGATCAGCACCTCCTCGCGACTGCTGCCGAGAGCCTGGCCGACGATCTCCTCCGACAACCCGAACGAGTACACGTCCGCTGTGTCGATCAGGTTGACGCCTGCGTCACGGGCCAGGGCGATCTGCCTGCGAGCTCCCTCGACGTCGATTTGGCCTACCGGACTTGCCCATCCCGTCCCGCCAAAGCCCATCGTGCCGAGAGTGATGGTCGAGACACGCAGTCCGGAGTTACCTAGCTGGCGATATTCCATGAGACGCAACGTTAGGGGACGACCATGGGCTTGTCGATGCTCGAGAACACGGCCGGCGCAGCCTTGTTTCCCGCTCCCGTGCCGCCGACGATCGCACCGCCCGCGCGCATCAAGTCGTTCGCGGGCGCCCGCCGACCTGGCCGATGGCTCGAGCCGCCGTCGTGACCGCCTCGAGGGCACACTCCTGCAGAGCACCGCCGCGCACCCACGGCGTGATGAAGCCCGCACAGAAGGCGTCCCCGGCACCGGTCGAGTCCACGACCTGCGCCGGCTGGGCAGCCACCGGGACCCGGCGCCCGTCGGCTGCGGCGACGAGGGCGCCGGCTGAGCCGAGCTTGAGCGCGACCACGGGATAGCTCTCGAGCAGCGCGGAGACGATCGCTTCCGGCTCGTCGCGGCCGGTCAGCAGCCGAGCCTCGTCCAGGTTCGGGAACACGATCTGGGCTCCGGAGGTCCACTCCAGGAACGACTGTCGCCCCACAGCCCGCAGACCCGCGACCGAGGCCGGGTCGACGGAGGTCGGCACGCCGGTGCTGAGCGCTGTCGCCCAAAGGCTGCGAACGGCGGACCGTGTCCCGGGCTCGAAGAGCTGGTAACCGGAGATGTGCAACAGGGCCGCATCCTCGAGCACGCGCTCGGGCACGTCGGCGGCCCGGAGGTTACGGTTGGCCCCGCGGTCGGTGAACATCGAGCGCTCGCCGTCCGGGGAAACGAGCACGACGATGGTCCCCGTGGCGAGATATTGATCTGATGCGAGCCAGGTGTCGACGCCGAGCTGCTCGAGTACGGCCCGATGGTGGGCAGCGTCCGGCGCACCTGCCCGGCCCGCGAAGCGCACAGGCGTGTGCAGCGCTGCGAGCCATGCGGCCTGGTTGGCCCCCGAGCCACCGGGTGAGAGCTCGACCCCCGACGGCGTGTCGGTGCCGACCTCGGTCGGTCCTTGCGGCCGGACGATGATGTCGTTGATGACGTCGCCGACAATCACCACCAGCGGTTGGGTCACTCGCCTGTCTCGGCCCAGGCCCGGGCGATCCTTGCCGCCAGGGCCACGTTGTTGCGCACCGCCCAGATGTTCGCTTCCAGGCTGGCCCCTCCCGACCCCCGATAGATGTGGTCAAGGAGGAAGGGCGTCACCGCCTTGCCACGGATGCCGTCTCGCTCTGCGGCGGCGAGTGCCTCGGCCAGCAACGCGTCGTGGGTCTCCGGGTCCAGCTGGTGGCCGACCGGCACGGGGTTGGCGATCACGATCGCATTGCCAAGACCGAGGCGATCGGCGGCCCTCATCACCGCAGCGACCTCCTCCGGGTCGGAAACAGCCCAGTCGAGGTCGTTGCCGGAGTCGGCGACGTAGAAGCCCGGGAACCGCAACGTCCGGTATCCGACGACGGTGACGCCGAGCGTCTCGAGTCGTTCCAGGGTCGCCGGCACGTCGAGGATCGACTTGACGCCGGCGCAAACTACGGTGATCGCGGTGCGGGCCAGCGTGGGGAGGTCGGCGGACTCGTCGAAGGTCTCGCCGGCGCGGCGGTGGACTCCGCCGATCCCGCCGGTGGCCAGGACGCGGATCCCAGCAAGCCGGGCGAGCATCGCCGACGACGCCACCGTCGTCGCCGCGTGCCGTGACGCGGCAACCGCGAGCGGCAGCTCACGGACGGCGACCTTGGCCACCTCCGGCGCCGTCGCGAGCGTCTCGAGCTGTGCCGGGTCGAGCCCGACGGTGGGCCGGCCGGCCGGCACGCCGACGGTTGCTGGCACCACCCCGGCCGCCCGCAGCATGGCCTCCAGCTCCAGGGCGACCTCCAAGTTGCGCGGCCGGGGCAGGCCGTGACTGATGATGGTCGACTCGAGAGCCACGACGGGGCGCCCCGCGTCGAGCGCCGCCTGGACTTGCGGTGCGACCGTCAAGGACAATCGGGCGCTCATGTCAACCATGATCTCGCGTCCACCGTAGCGTCTGGGAAATGAGCGGGGATCAGTTCGCCGCGGAGGTCACGGTCATCGGATTCGACGGCGACGACACGCTGTGGCACAGCGAGGATGCCTTCGCGCGAGCACAGGAGCGGCTTGTCGACCTGCTCGCCGCCCATGCCTCTGACGCGGAGGTCCTGGCCCGATTGCAGGAGATCGAGAGGCGCAACCTCGAGCTGTTCGGCTACGGCGTCAAGGGGTTCACGCTGTGCATGATCGAGACGGCCATCGAGGTGAGCAACGGCACGGTGCCGGTCGCGGACATCGAGAGCTTGCTCGCGACGGGGCGCGAGATGCTCGCGCGACCCGTGGACCTGCTCCCCGGCGTGGCCGAGACGGTACCGCTCCTGGCCGACGGCTACCGCCTCGCCCTCATCACCAAGGGTGATCTTCTCAACCAGGAGAGCAAGATCGCGCGCTCAGGGCTCGCCGGACTGTTCGAGAGCATCGACATCCTGAGCGAGAAGACAGCCGACTCCTACCTCCAGATCTTCCGCAGGCTCGAGATCGAGCCCGAGCAGTTCCTGATGGTGGGCAACAGCGAGGTGTCCGACGCGCTGCCGGCCGTCGCGCTGCGAAGTTGGGCCGTGCTTGTGCCGTACCCGCTGACCTCGATGCACGAGCTCGGATTCTCGTTCGATCGGTCCTCACCCCGGCTGAGAATCCTGACGAGGATCGATGAGCTGCCCGCGCTCTTGTCCGGCGCCGAAGGACCGTCAGGCGGGACGGGATAGGTCTGCGAGCCCTCCGAACCACCGGGCCGTTGCAAGAGGCCCCGGGCTCGCCCACGCGACGGCGAGAACGCGAACGCGGGCAGCGTCTTCACCAACCGAGCGTCTTGGTCGTAGGGCGTCAACAAGAGGGAGGGCTCGAGGGGAATATGGGACTGACCTTCAGAAGACAGGCGATCACACCCACGCGGCGATCGACCCAGCAGTCGAGAAGCAGGCAGCGGTCTAGGCTGAACCGTGGATGCCGTGCAAGCCCGGTCCGCTAGGATTCGCCTCGTCACAAGGTAGGACCACTCGAAAGGAATTTCGTCGATAGCACAGCCCGCGTCAGTCGTTGGCCCAGCAGTCGCAACGCCCTTGGGGATGGTGCGTGTCGTCGCGGTCGATCTCGGTGCCTCCAGCGGACGCGTATTCGTCGTCGAGTTCGGTCACGAATACTTCGACTTCGCTCAGGTCCACCGGTTCTGGAACGGAGGCACCAGGGCCGGCAGCCATATCTACTGGGATGTGCTGGGCCTCCATCGTGGAATTCTCGACGGAATCCATGCGGCTGGTCGCTCGGGACACCTGGATTCGATCGGTATCGACTCTTGGGGGGTCGACTACGGCTTGCTTGACGCCACTGGAACGCTGCTCAGCAACCCTGTCCACTACCGTGACGATCGGACCCACGCCGTCGTCGCCCCGGTCGTGGAGAGCGTTGGCGCCCTTGACCTCTATCGCCGGTCTGGCATAGCAGTCGTACCCTTCAATACGATCTTCCAGCTTGTCGCTGGTCGCGATGACGCCCAGTTCACTTTGGCGCGCACCCTGCTGCTTATGCCGGATCTGCTCGGGTACTGGCTTACCGGATCTATCGGCAGCGAGGAAACCAACGCGTCGACGACCCAACTTCTCAGAGTCGACGGATCGGGATGGGATGTCGACCTGATCGCAAAGATACGCGTCGCGCCTGGTCTCTTCCCACCGATCCGCCGGCCCGGAGAACAACTTGGCCCACTGCTCCCGGAGGTGCTCGCTGAAACGGGGCTGGACTACCAGGTCCCTCTCACAGCAGTCGGCTCCCACGACACCGCATCGGCGGTCGCGGCCATTCCAGCCGCTGACCCCCACTTCGCGTTCATCTCCTGCGGCACGTGGTCACTTGCAGGCGTCGAGCTGGATGGGCCGGTTCTAAGTGAGGAGAGCCGCTCTGCGCAATTCACGAACGAACGAGGTGTCGACGGCTCGATCCTCTACCACCGCAACGTGATGGGGCTCTGGCTGCTCCAAGAATCGATGCGGACCTGGGAACGTCTCGGCAAGACCTTCTCCCTCGAGGAACTGGTCTCCTGGGCCGCCACCGAGACACCTCTTCGCAGCATCTTCGACCCCGATGATCCGATGTTCTTCCCGCCGGGTGATATTCCCGCTCGAATCGAACAGCTCTGTCACGACTTGGGTGAGCCGATTGCCAAGACACCGCCACAGATAACTCGTGCCATCCTCGACAGCCTTGTCCTCGCATATCGGCGAACCCTACGCTTGGCTTGTGAGCTGTCAGGAAAATCCGTCGACGCAATTCATATAGTCGGCGGCGGCGTGCGCAATACCCTGCTCTGTCAGCTCACCTCCGATGCATGCGGGCTGCCGGTCGTCGCAGGCCCGGTCGAGGCCGCAGCGATCGGAAACGCTCTGGTACAGGCCCAGGCTCTTGGCGCAATCGGAAGTGGCCGGTGGGCCGCCCGGGCGAGCGCCCTCAACCGAATTGAACTGCGCATCTACCAACCTTCCGAAGGTGAGGCCCAACGGTGGGAGGCCGCAGAGGCCCGCCTCGCCAGGAGTTGAGGTAGCCAGCAATTCCATCGAACTGCGACTAGATGAGGTGAGTCCAACCTGTCCCTGCCGTCTTGGGATCCACGTCAGGCGATGGGAGGCGTCCATGATTGACGTGGTACGAGGGCCTGGACGCATTGCCGGAAATCCGGTTCGACGCCGCCCGGATCGAATCGCAAAGCACGGGCGCGACCGGGATCGAGGCACCGTTGTCCACGGGCGCGCGAACAGCAACCCACGGGAAGCGCCAGCGTCGGATCGGGAGCCTGCCAAGGCTCGACCTGGGCTGGGTTCGATCACGAGAGCTGGCGCTACAGTCGCGGTACCAACGATGAGAGCGCGCCGTGATGGCACATAGTGGCAACCATCCCCGGCGGCGTGCCCGACCGCCGAAGAATGGCGACCGGCTGCTGAGCAACGGCGACCCCGGCACCGACGGCGTGCAGGACGAACCCGCTGCTGAGCAGGCGCGCGAACGGCTGGCCGAAGAGAGCCCCTCCGGTCAAGAACACCAGAGCGACCCGCAGCGGGCGTGGTCGTCAGGACATTCGACCCAACACGTGAAGGCGGACGGGTCCGCCTCGCGGCGCAAATCCGCGAAAGATGCCCCCAAGCGCAGCACCGCCATGGCGGCGGGGATCTTCGGCACCGTGCTCGTCATGTTGGCAGTCATCGTCCTCGTCTCGGTGACCGGGAAGAAGGCTCCGAGCACTGCACCCAGCAGCGGCCGGCTCGGTATGCAGCCTGCTCCCGCGACCGTCGCAAACGCGATCAGTCACGTACCGCTGGCGGCCTTCGCTGAAGCAGGGACCACGATCACCTCGTCTGGGCCCTACACCGATTCGATCACGGTCCTCAAGGACCAGCCCTCAATGACTCGCGACGGCAAGCCGCTGGTCGCCTACATCGGCTCCAACTGGTGCCCCTACTGCGCAGCGACCCGCTGGCCGTTCGCTATCGCCCTCTCCCGGTTCGGCAGCTTCAAGGGGCTCCGAGTAACCGCCTCGGGGGAGATCAATCCGAGTATCGCCACCCTCAGCTTCTACGGCTCGACCTACACGAGCCGCTACATCGCTTTCCTGGCCACCGAACAGTGCACCGACATCCTGTCGTCCAGTAACTCCGCGGCGGTCGAGGCCTGCAACGGCTACGAGCCGCTCCAGTCCTTGTCGCCAACAGCTCACAAGATCCTCCTCAAGTACGACTTCCCGCCGTACGTCTCCTCAGCCAACGAAGGCGGTATCCCTTTCATCGATTTTGCCAACAAGTTCCTTGAAGTCGGCACCCTCATGGATCCAACCATCCTCACCGGCCTCACACACGTGCAGATCGCGCGAAGCCTTGCCGACCCCGTTGCATCGCCGGCCCAGACGATCCTCGTCACCGCGAACTACTACACAGCGGGCATCTGCAAACTGACCAACAACAAGCCGGGCTCGGTCTGCAAGACGGCGGTCGTCGAGCATGCAACCGGACTGCTGAAGCCATGAGAGGGTCACCGCTGATCTCCGGGTCGACTACACCCTGCAACGTCGGGGCGCGTAGTTCTCTCACATCGACCGAAAGATTCCAGGTCGCGGTTTGGCCACGATGACCGTAGTGCGTCCCGAAGAGCGCTCTGCTCTCTCCATCGCACCCGGGATCCTTCGACACTCTCGGATCCGAACCCGCTGACGCGCCCTTTGCGCCTGCTCTCTGGACCGGAGGTTGTCCCGCCAGTCGCGCGGCGAGAATATGTCCCCTGTTCCTCAGCCGTTACCGCCATCGACGATGACACCGTCTACGTCCCACAGGTCCTCCCAGGACTGATCGGGTTTCCATAGGAAGACGTGGCCCTTGATCAGACGACTATTCCGGTCGATCCCGGCGATGACCAGCATCTCCTCTCCTGTCAGCGGGTCGCTCACCACCGCCTCGAGATTGGCCTCGTACTCGTTGCGCCTGTCGGAAAAGGGTATCGGGATCTGCCCTCGTTGGACGGCCCACTTCACGCAGATCACTGCCGGGTGCACTCCGTGGTCCTGGGCGATGCCGACCAGCACTGGATCTTCTATGTCAACACTGTCTTCGGGCGTCCGATCACGGTCAGGACGAGTTGGTGAGCCTATCGGGCAGAAGCCGACTGGTTGAATACCCCGACTGCGAACGTACGCGAACAGCTCCGGCTGCTGAAAGTGAGGGTGCAGCTCCATTTCGCTCACAGCCGGAGGAATCCGAGCGTCGCGTAGGAGGAGTTCCAGCTTCGGGATCGTCGTGTTCGAAGTGCCGATGTGCCGGACGAGGCCCATGTCGACCAGTCTCTCCATCTGGCGCCAGGTCTCCATGAACTCGCTGTGGACATACGGGCGGGCGTCGGGGCTGCGAGAGTTCACGTCACAGCCTGGTGCGTGGAAGTTCGGGAACGGCCAGTGCACCAGATACATGTCCAAGTAGTCCGTGCGGAGGTCGGCTAAGGACTTCTCACAGGCGGGGATGACGTCCCCTTGAGAATGCTTGTCGTTCCACAGCTTGGACGTGATCCAAAGCTGCTCGCGAGGAAACCCCTGGAGGACCTCCCCGATACGATCTTCGTTGTCGTAGACCGCGGCACAGTCGAAATGTCGGTAGCCGACCTCCAGGGCGCCGCTCACCGCTTGAGCGACCTTGTCGGCCGGGACGCGGTCCGAGCCGAAGGTGCCCAACCCTATGGCCGGCATCAGAGCACCCGTATGCAGCTTCCGCTTCGGGACCAGCGCCGGATCAACAGACATGGCGGCGATCACTTCTAAAGTGAGCCTTGCAGACCCATTCCATCATTTGTCGTCAGGGGCACGTTCCTCAAGAGGGCCCGCGTCCCCGTCCTCCTTTCAGTCTGGACAGCGGTCTTTTCCCTTACGACCTGCTGACGAAAGGTGCACCCCACCCAGAGCCAGTCCCTGACCGCTGGCTCTTTGCGCGTCTTTCAGGCCCTCAGAACCCGGAAAGTCGTGAAACAGGCGGGCTAGGCGGACCCCACCATGAAGTCCGTCAGCTCTCTGAGCGAAGTCTCCTTCGGTCTGAAGGCCGCTACGATCCTGCCTGCCCTCATGACCAACAGATGGTCGGCAAGCTCCAACATTTGCGGCAAGTTGTGGCCCACCACGACCACGGTTTCACCGTGGTCCGCCGTGTCCCGGATGATCCGCAAGAAAGCAGCAGTCTCGCGCGGGCCGAGGGAGGCCGTTGGCTCGTCGAGGAGCACCACTCGTGCCCCGAAGTACATGGCCCGAGCAAGCGCGACAGCCTGGCGTTGCCCGCCGCTCAGCTGCTTCACGCCGACCCTGGACGGAGGCATGCTTATCCTCAGCAGCCTCAGTGCGTCGTCCGTGTCCTTCCGCATCGCGCGCCGGTCGACCACGCGCACTCCCAAGATTCGCCTATACAGTTCACGGCCGAGAAAGACGTTATCCGCGACTGACAGGGTATTTACGAGAGCTAGGGTCTGGTAGAGCGACTCGATCCCAACTGTCCTCGCCGCCCGGGCGGTGTGGAACGCCACAGGATGCCCGTCGAGCAGTACCTCTCCTTCGTCTGGCACCTCGAAACCACTGAAGATCTTCAACAATGTCGACTTGCCAGCACCGTTGTCACCGACAATGCCGGTAAGGCCCGGCCAGAACTCTACGGACACCTCCCTCAGGGCGCCAACGTGCCCGTACCACTTTGACAAGTGCGTGGCTGCCAAGCGCGGGACGGCAACTGTGTTGTTATCAAGCATGCTTCCTCCCAGGTGCTCGCGCTCAGGTTTGAGTTTCTCTATCGCCGATGAACCGGGCGATAACCAACGCGATAAGGATCACCAGTCCGTAGACCGCGTTTTCCCAAAAGGGGTTGACGTTCTTGAGGTCCAAGATGTTCTGGACCACCGCAAGGACCAAAACCCCGACGGCGACGCCGACCATGTTGCCCTTGCCTCCGAGGAGGCTCACACCGCCGATGACGGCTGACGCGAACGCTATGAAAATGATGCCCTCACTGTACCCTTGGCTGGCGGTAATCGCGCCGTCACGCCCCATCTCCACGAAGCCCCCCATGGCGGCGAGCACACCCGCCGCCATGTAGACGCCGATCTTCACTCGGTCGACATTGATGCCGGCCGCGCGAGCGGCCTCGGCGTTACCGCCCACGGCATAGATTGCGCGGCCAGCCCGGCGGTAACGCAGGAACAAGCCGACCACGACAAATACGACCGCCGCCGCCACCAGCGATACCGGTACCTGGCCCCAGAAGTTACCTCCGATGTAGGAAAAGCAAGTTGGCAGGTAGGAGATCGTCTGCCCGTCGACGAGGCCGTCTTGAACACCTGCCAGCCCTATCAACATCCCGAGGGTGACGATGAAGGCGCTGAGATGCACCTTCACGATCAGGAGGCCGTTCACGAAACCTACAGCGGCGCCCGCCAAGAGGAGCACGATGAGCCCGGCGTACGGATTGAGATTGAGGCCGACACCGTAGGCCGACGCAGGCGCTACCAGCCAGGCCGCCAGCATCGGCGCAAACCCATAAGTACCTCCGAGGGACAGGTCCATGCTGCCGATCATCAGGACGAGCGCTTCGCCCGCCGTGATCAGCGCGATAGAGGCGGCATACTGGCCGATCCCCCAGAAATTGTCGCTCTGGAGGAAGTAAGGGCTGACCAGGGCGCCGAAGACGATCAGCACGACGAGCACCGGCAGTAGGCTCGCGTCCCTCAAGAGGGTCAGGGCTCTGCTGTCCCCGCGGAGCTGCTGCAGTTCGGCTTCGGCGGCTGCCGGGCTATCGGCTTCCTGCCCCGTTGGCTGCGCCAGCGCGGCGGCCTGCTCTTCGCTGCTGGCCCGTGTCATACTGTCACGCTCCCAACCAGGGTGGACTTGCCGGCCCCATTGCGGCCAACCAACCCGACGCAGCGAGTCGAGCGCAGGGACAGGCTTACCCCCCGCAGGGCGACGGTGGCACCGAACTGCTTGGAAATGGCAATGGCTTCGGCGGCGGGCACATCTCCGTCTTTCATTGATGTTGTCTCAGGACTCACGACAAGACCTTCCAAATGTCGGCCCGCCTGCTCCCTCCTCAGACTGGAGAGGAGGGAGCAGGGACGAGGCCTATTAGTTGGTTGAGAGGCTTAGCTTAGGGCGTTACCCCGTTGCAAATCCCACCATGGGCCTTGCCGTAGACGTTGCCCCAGAGCGATGGATCGGTAACCGCCGTGGTCTTGAAGCTGGCTGGCTGCCCGTCGGTCTTGGGCCCTTTCAGCGTCAGCGACGTCTTGGTGACGAAGGGGGCGACGATCGGGTCGGTCAGCTGCTTGTCGCCCTTGTAGGAGACGTAACCCAGAGGGGCGCTGGTCAAACCGGCTTGCCCGACCTTGAGGACGACACCCTTCGCCGCGTCTATGGCGTACTTGACCGCGCCCTCGGCGTACAGGTTGGCCGGCTGCGACGACGCGAAGTCCATCCAACCCCGGCTGATGTAGCACTGCTCGAAGGCGACGCCGTCATCTCCGCCGAGGATCACATGGTCCTTCTTGCTGCCGGCGGGGCCGAAGCCCTTTGCCTGGAGGAACTTGACGATCCCCGTGTCGGGCCCGCTGTACTCGTCGTAGACGGCCTTGACCTGGGAGTGATAGGCGTCGATGGCCGTCTCTGTAAAGGTGAGCGCGGTATTCGGGTTCCAGAGGGTGTCTTTCGACAAGACATGGACCTTGGGGTCCAGCTTCGCCATGCAGTCGTTGAAGGCGAGGGCGCGGTCATGCCCGTTGGAGGAGACCTGCTGACCCTCGTTGTCAACGACGTACCCCGATTTCACCTTGGACGCGATGTACGAGCACGCCGAGTAGCCGTAGAACAAGTTGGACGCCCGCACGACGATGTAGTCCTTGCCGGCACCAAGGATCGTGTCCACCGAGATGATCGGGACGTGGTGCGCGTAGGCGTACGAGATCGAGGGGCCTTCAGCAGAGGCGTCCTCGGGGTTCAGTATGATCGCTTTCGCGCCCTCGTTGACGAGGTCCTTGACCTGCTCGTTCTGCAGGGTGGCGTTGCTGCCATAGGTGTCGCAGCACTCCAATGGGCCGATGAGCTGGGCGCCCATCGACTTGGCGAACTGCTGCTCGTACTGGATGTAGGCAGACCAGAACGCGGTGTTGTTGTAGCTCAGGGCCACGCCGATCTTGATCGGTGCCGCTGCGCTCGCGGAACTAACTGCCCCGACGCTGCTCACAGACAGCGCAACGAGCCCAGCCGCGGCCATCACGCCCATGACCTTCTTAAGTCGAAGTTTCATTAATCCTCCCAATTCTGTGAAGAATTCCGCTTGGACTCACAGGCCAAGCTTCGGAAAACGCGATTACTCTCCTTTCTGTTCACTCGTCTTGAGGTTATAGTGACACTTACGTTGTAGTTGCCTGGGACATTTGTGACTCCGGCCTCCCGGTTGCGTGCCTGGAATCATCTCCTGTTCCGCCACCAACTCACGCACCGGTCTCGGGCCCATAGCCGTCAAACCCTTGCAATCACCTCCGCTCAGTCACGCGTCGAGTCGCTCCAGGTCGATCTCCAAGAAACGGCAAACTGCCCCCAGTTCGCCTGTTATGTCACCCGGGACGGCGTGGATATGGTTCGCTCCAAACCGGGACAGGAACATCTCGACAGAGGCCTCCATCCGGGTGAACGCGTGGGGCCAGATATAGTTGCTCTGGCGCATCAGCGTCTCGTTCTTCTCGTCGTCATAGACCTCGAATCGTCCCTTGGTGACCTGCATCCGGTACGCACCGTCGGAGCGGGAGAGGCGGGCAAGGGTGACCTCCCCGGGGGCAGCGAGGTGATGGACCGCCGCCCCGCCGGCTGGGAAGTACCACTCCTCGGGGTACAGATGCACCTTCGAGAGGTTCTCGGCGGGATCCTCTGAACGGGCGGCAAACCAGGTGGCGTGCTGCCCGGAGTTCTCCAGGTCCCAGATGCCCTCGGCGGGGAAATAGTGACGCACGTCGGCGAAGAGCACCGGGGTGGCGCTGATCTTGTGCATGATCTGCATGGTGAGGGCGCCGTCCATGTCGTTCTCGGTCGCGCAGATGACCGGGGCCTTGGGGCCCTCCCAGTCGTAGGGGTCGTTCAGGAAGGCCTCGGCTATGTCGGTGGTGACGAAGTGGTTGGTGAGCTCCGGCTGGCCCTTGATGCCGCAGAAATCGATCTGACCGTCCTCGATGATCTGCCTCATGGCGTGGTACGAACGGACCTGGCGCTCGAGGATCTCGGGGGTGAGCTTCTTGCCGTCGTAGTGGACGCCCGCTGCGTTCTTCTCAAGCCACTCCCTCCCGGCGACAGCCTGATGAGCGGGCACCAGCTCCGACCTGCGGACGATCTCCCACTGGTCGACCTCCTCCACGTCGATGCCGAACCGGCGCATCCACTCGTCGGTCCGGCCGACCGCCGTGTACATCCCCATGGAGCGGCCGCCGACCCGAGCGAAGGTGGAACCTTCCAGGGACCTGACCGCGTGTGCGGCAGCGACCAGCTGCTTCAGCCGTGCGCCTACCGCTTCTTCTTCCACGTCGCCCCAGAGCCGCTCATGGCGACGTCCCAGCTGCTGCAGGCTCCCCCCAGCGGCCAGCATCCCGACCATGCCCGGATAGGTGGGGTCGATGTTGGAGAAGAGCAACAGGGGACCTATCGTGGCCCGCGCGGCGTGCACGGAGAAGTGCGGGAACGCCCACACCGGGTAGTTGAAGATAGTGAGGTCGGGCCGCTCGGCGGACAAGCGGCGGGCCTCACGCACCGCCATCTCGCTCGAGGTGACGGGCTCGGTGCCCCGCACCACCTCGCAGCCGAACGCCTCGCAGGCGGCGGCGATGCGTCCTTCCACATCTGCTGCAAACCCGGCAACGCCTTGATGAACGAAGTCACGACCATCGCTGAAGGTGAGGATTCCGACACGAGGCATTGGCCCTCCTAGAAAACGATTTACTTACTTTCCCGCAAGTCTCCAAGAAGTTAGGACGCCCGGTGTAGGGACTTTAGGCCCTAATATGTGGGGCCTTTTCGTCGATGCTCGGCACCCGGGAGTCGCCGTCAGGGTGTGCCGTTGTAGATCCTGTGGTAATCGTGTACCATGATTGCAGTCCGATGTCAAGCCCTCAAGGAGCACAGGGTGGCCGCCAGCCAGAGCCCCGAGGGGTACCGAGGCGCCGTGAGTAGCATCGAACTGCCATGACCACCATCGTCGACGTGGCCCGTGCCGCCGGGGTTTCCACCGCGACGGTCTCGCGGGTGCTCAACAACCATCCGCAGGTTGACTCCCGCCTGGCTGCCGCCGTGCTGCAGGCGGTGAAGGACCTGGGCTACCGTCCGAGCCGGGTCGCACGCAGCCTGCGCACCCGCCGTAACCGAGTTTGGGCGCTGATCATCTCCGACATCCGCACCGGGCCCTTCTTCGGCGAGGTCGTGCGGGGAGTGGAGGACGTCGCCTACGAGGCGGGCTACTCGCTTTTCCTCTGCAACACCGACGAGGACCCCTCCAAAGAGGCCTCCTATATAGAGCTCGCCGTCGCCGAGAACGTCGCAGGCGTGATCCTTACGCCCTCAGGGCCACGCACCGACCTGTCGCCGTTGGTGGACTTTGGTATTCCCGTGGTGCTCGCTGATCGGACGCTTCCCTCTCAGCAGGCCGACAGCGTCCTCGTCGACAACGTTTCGGGTGCGTACGAGGCGGTAAGCCACCTGCTGGCAGGAGGTTACAAGCACATCGCGTGCATCACGGGGCCGCTCACGACCACGACTGGTTACCAACGCCAGGTCGGGTACCGCAAAGCCCTCGAGGAGGCCGGCGTGGCCCTGGACGACTCCTTGGTACGTGTGGCCGACTTCCGGGAGCTCGGCGGTCAGTTGGCTATGCAGGAGCTGTTGGACCAGGTCGAACGCCCCGAAGCGGTGTTCGTGACCAACCACCTCATGACCGTCGGCGTCCTTCAGGCCATCGCCCAGGCGAAGTTGGCCATTCCCGCCGACATCGCCGTCGTCAGCTTCGACGACATGTCCTGGGCTCCCCTGCTGCAGCCCCCACTCACGGCCGTGGCTCAGCCGGCTTACGACCTGGGAGTGGAGAGCGGCCGGCTGCTCCTCAGCCGGCTGGAAGGTTACAAAGGCGCCGCCAGGACGGTTACCCTGTCGCCCTCGTTGCAGGTCAGAGGGAGCTCGACACCGAAACGCTCCGTTGTCGCCTCGCGCCGCTGAGAAGGCCTTTCGATAAACAGGGCCGTTCCAGACAGGTTCCAGAAAGGAGCTGCGAATGCTGAAGAAGATCGACCCGCTGCTGACCCCGGAGCTGCTTTATGTGCTGGCAGCGATGGGTCACGGCGATGAGCTGGCGGTCATCGACGCCAACTTTCCCGCCGACAGCGTGGCCCACCGTACCTGCCATGGTCGGGTGGTGTCCCTTGCCGGCGCTTCGATGCCGGAGGCGGTGGGCGCCATCCTCTCGGTTCTGCCTCTCGATGAGTTCGTCGACGAGCCGGTGCGCAGGATGGCCATCGACGCCACGTCCGACGAACTTCCCGAGGTGCAGCAAGAGGTTCAGGCGGTCATCGATGGCGCCACCGGCCGGCATTGGCCGATGGGTATCTTGGAGCGTTTCGCCTTCTACGAGGCCGCCCGTGGCTCTTACGCCGTAGTCCTCACTGGAGAACGCCGGTATTACGGGAACGTGCTGATCAGGAAGGGAGCTCTGCCCCCGGAGAGCTAGAGACTGCTGAGCGATCCAAGTCAGGTGAGCACACTCGGTCAGTCGGGAAAGAGGGATGTCCTGCGTGGCTTCTACAGGAGAAGGAGAGCAAGAAATGACGACAGAACCGTTGCGCTGGGGATTGATCGGTTCGGGTCAGATCGCCAGCGCTTTCGCTGACGACCTGACCCTGACGGACTCTGGCCGGGTCGTCGCCATCGGTTCACGCAGCCAAGAGTCGGCCGACCGATTCGCCGACAAGTTCGACATCCCCAACCGTCACGCCTCCTACGAGGCGCTGGTGGCCGACCCGGCCGTGGAAGTCGTCTACGTGGGGACACCACACCCGATGCACTCCGCCAACGCGCTGCTCGCGCTCGAAGCGGGCAAGCCGGTGTTGGTGGAGAAGCCGTTCACCATGAACGCCGATGAGGCTCGCCAGCTGATCGACAGCGCGCGCTCCAAGGGGCTGTTCCTGATGGAGGCGATGTGGACACGGTGCCTGCCGCACATCGTCGAAATCGGTCGCCTGCTCGCGGATGGCGCGCTCGGTGACATCGTGACCG
Source organism: uncultured Acidimicrobiaceae bacterium (assembly GCA_963841155.1). GTDB lineage: Bacteria > Actinomycetota > Acidimicrobiia > Acidimicrobiales > Bog-793 > Fen-455. Next base: position 784,329 of record CAWJBM010000005.1, read on the forward strand.
TCATGGCCGATCACGGCCAGTTTTTCCCGAAGGATCCTGCATCTCGCCTTTTCGCACGCGAGCTCGGTGGTGGTGTGCTCCTCGACTGCGGTGTCTACCCGGTGTCGTTCGCGTCGATGGTTCTCGGCAAGCCGGATCGGGTCGTGGCCCTGATCACCCCGGCATTCACGGGTGTCGACGGGCAGACCTCGATGCTCTTCGGGTTCGCCAGCGGTGCTCAAGCGGTCCTAACCTGCACGTCTTCTGCCCGGACTCCGACCCGTGCGGCGATCGTTGGCACCGAGGCCCGCATCGAGATCGACAGCTTCTTTTACGCACCTTCCACCTTCACGCTGATCCGTCGCGATGGGAGTGCCACCCGCTTCGAGCCACCGCACGAAGGCAACGGTCTGCACTATGAAGCCGACGAGGTCGCGCGCTGCCTCAGAGCCGGATTACTCGAGAGCCCACTGATGCCACTCGACGAGACCCTCGCGATCATTGAGACCATGGACACCGTCATCGCCCAGGCCCAGATCGCGTAGTCAGGCCAGACGATGACGGAGGATCCCGCACAAGCCGCGCCGCTGCTCGACCGGCTGATGCCTGCATTCCCAGGTAGCATCTCCATTCTCTCTTTCCCAGCCGATCGCAAGGAGTTGGGTTCGTGCACGGCCCTCACGACCTGATCGGTAGTCCCTTGACGCGGCGCTGGCGTGCCAGCACCTCCTCAAGGAGGGATCAGTGCACGCCTTCTTCGCCGCACACTGAAAACAACGGGTCTCGACTGGGCATTCGGGCGCGACCTCGGTCTACCTCAATGACTTAGCGGTCACCGTGCTTGAGCGCACGGGGTCAATCTCAACGACGAACCTGCAAGAGGTAGCCTATTGCTACTAGACATAGCACCCGGTGTGGAACAATCAGCCACTCTTCGAGAAATCCTAATCAGCGAGCCTCAACTGTCTTCAGCCTTGACCTCGCAGACCGTCAATAGCGTGTCTTCGACAACATCGCTCCAACCGTGTAAGGCGCCGGGCTCGAAGATATATAGCTCGGGGCCGCAATAATCCATTTCCCGGTTACTTGGGAGGACTAACTTGCCGCGCCCAGTGATGATCTGGCACAACGCATAGCCGGGACCAGCATGAATTGGAACGGAGCATCCAGCCGGAATCCGATATAGCACGCTGGTACCGTTGGATGAGCGATGCAGTTCCGCGGCAGATTGCCCAAATTCATCCGCGTCTGACCAAGGCGGAACTTCGGAACTCTGAAACTCAACGTGCCCATCAACTAGATTGAAAATGGTCGTTCGCACGATGTAAATTCTCCGATCGATTCCTAGGCATCTGACTTCCTGATTAGATCATTACGCCCTCTCACGTTAGATGATGGCAGAGGCCACTGTCCATGATCCTTGCAGCACGTGGTCGGGGCCCACGGCTCACGCCCACCCGAGGCCGGCGCCCGGGACTGTAGGAGGCATACGCCAAACTGTGCATTCCAACGACTCCGCGGCGGGTCGATCTTCTTCAGCATTCGCAGCTCCTTTCTGGAACCTGTCTGGAACGGCCCTGTCTATCGGAAGGCCTCCTCAGCGGCGCGAGGCGACAACGGAGCGTTTCGGTGTCGAGCTCCCTCTGACCTGCAACGAGGGCGACAGGGTAACCGTCCTGGCGGCGCCTTTGTAACCTTCCAGCCGGCTGAGGAGCAGCCGGCCGCTCTCCACTCCCAGGTCGTAAGCCGGCTGAGCCACGGCCGTGAGTGGGGGCTGCAGCAGGGGAGCCCAGGACATGTCGTCGAAGCTGACGACGGCGATGTCGGCGGGAATGGCCAACTTCGCCTGGGCGATGGCCTGAAGGACGCCGACGGTCATGAGGTGGTTGGTCACGAACACCGCTTCGGGGCGTTCGACCTGGTCCAACAGCTCCTGCATAGCCAACTGACCGCCGAGCGGTACCTTCCTGGCCATCGCGTGACGACGTAACGTTCTCGCAGGTAAGCGTTGCTGTTTGAGCCGAGCTGGTGTGTCAGTCTCGCGGTGCGCAGACGTTTTGAGCGAAGTGGTCGAAGAGGTGCTGCCGAGTGACGTCGATCTCGGTGAGCATCCGGCGCACGTGCGGCCACCCGTGGTGGCCCTGGGAATCTCTTCTATGCCGGCAAGGGTCTCGAGCGACTTGTGCACGCTCACGTGCACCCCACGGCGGTCGGCCTAGTGGACCATCTACCGGGCGATCACAAGGGCGAGGAAGACGTGCACTCGGATCTCCTGGTCGGTGTCGCTGAAGAGGATCCGCTCGCTGAACAGCTCCTCTTCGAAAGCCTCTCAGGCCTTCGCCGTGGTGCGGAAGATGAGCCGTAGCCCGGGCAGTAGATCGCCCGCCAGCGACGGGGAGATCACCCGGGAGAGCCAGCAGGGCTTCAAGATGGCAGCCATCTCGGCTACGGCCTCTTCTCTCGACTTGCGGGTCTTTCCCCTGGCGAGACGGGCCGCGAGCGCGCTCAGCTGCTGGCAGGCCTTTGAAAGCGTCTGCTCGAAGCCTCAGTCCTGTTTGGCACGGAGGTACTCCGAGTGGTGACGACGATGAGGCGCTCGACACCGAACACGACTCTTCTCGTCTCGAAGGCCGTCAGCCCGGGAAGACGTGTGGCGGCGAGGTGCCGGGTGCGGTCCGGCATCACCGTCGCGCCGGCCATCGCCGCCTCGATGTCGGCCGCCTTACCTAGGTAGTGCTGGGAGATCACCTCCGGCTTGCCGCCCACTCCGGCAACGGCCTCAGTCGAGAGCAGTCGCTCACTGTGGCCGTTCCGCTGGGTCGTTCGAGGCCCAGCACAGTTCCAAGCGCGTCGTCGTCGCCAGCGCGGACCGCGTCGAGCAGTTCGTCGAGGTCAGACTGGACACGGGTTCCTCGGGCGTCTCGTCCGATGTGTTGATGGTTCTTCACGCCGAAAGGCACCTGATGACCCGACCTCAGTGATCGGTCCCGGCGTCCACGTCATTTGAGGCGACATCGACTTCTTGAGGGCTTGACATCGGAATGCAATCGTGGTACACGATTACCGAAAGACCCACAACGACACACGCTGGCGGCGGTTCTTCGCCGCGAGTACTGACCCAAAGGCTCTAACTATTAGGGCCTAAAGTCCCTACACCGGGGCATCCTAACCTCTTGGAATCTTAGGAGGTGGCAGGTAAATCGTTTTCTAGAAAGGGCCAATGTCCTGTGTCGGAATCCTTGCCACACCGATGGTCGTGACTTCGTTCAGCAAGGCGTTGTCAGGTTCGCGGCAGATGCGGAAGGAGACATCGCTGCCACCCACGAGGTGTTCGGTCACGAGCTGCCACCGGAGACCGTGCCCGTCAATTCGAGCCAGGCACCGGTGCGTTTCTCGTCGTGCGGCAGCGGGTTGGCAACGCCTCCGGAGAGGAGAGACGGCGGACAGCGGCGCGCTAACCTCGACGGGCACCGGGTTACCTCCTGGTGACGGGAGTTGAGGCAGGAGGGAAAGCGGACATTGCTGTCATGGGCATGGGAAGGTCGCGAGCGGGAGTCGAGCAGCCCTCGCAGGGAGAGGAACAAGTGGCAAAGGTCGTAACTCTCGGTGAGATCCTGGTGGAGATCGTGGCGGAGAAGCGGGGGCGTGGTTTTCGCCAGCCCGTGCAGCTGGTTGGCCCATTCCCCAGTGGTGCTCCGGCGATATTCATCGACCAAGTCGCCAAGCTCGGTCAAGCTTGCGGCATCATCGGCTGCGTCGGGGACGACGATTTCGGCTGGCTGAACCTGAAACGGCTCGGTGACGACGGCGTCGACGTCAAAGCTGTCGAGATTCTCCCGGGGTACGTGACCGGCAGCGCCTTTGTCCGTTACCGGGAAAGTGGAGACAGGGACTTCGTCTACAACATAAGAGACAGCGCTTGCGGTCAGCTGCGGTTGACAGACGCAGCATTGGGGCTGTTGGGAGAGTGCGGCCACTTGCACGTCTCCGGCGCCTCGCTCTCCTCCGCCCACTTGAGCGAGATGGCGATGAGGGCAGTCGAGCTCGTGAAGAGCAATGGCGGCTCGATTTCCTTCGACCCGAATATCCGCAAGGAGGTGACCTCGGACCCGGAGGCGCGCGCAGCGCTCGAGGCCATGTTGGCACGCTGCGACACGTTCTTGCCCAGCGGCGAGGAGTTGACGCTGCTGACCGAGGCCACGACCCCGGAGGCGGCGATCCGCGAGATCCTGGGCTCGGGGGTCAGCGCCATCGTCGTCAAGAACGGCGCCAACGGGGCGACCTACCACGACGCCACCGGCAGCGTGAGCGCGCCCGGCTATCCCGTGGACGAGTTGGACCCAACCGGCGCCGGTGACTGCTTCGGCGCCACGTTCGTCACCTGCCGGCTGCAGGGCCGCAGTGTGGAGGAGAGCCTCGACTACGCCAACGCCAGCGGTGCCCGGGCAGTGGGCATCAGAGGCCCGATGGAAGGTACCTCGAGCTTCGCCCAGCTCGACGCCCTGAGGTCGGGCGCCCGGGAATCAGGCCGCATGACGCGCCTGCAGACCCTCGTCTCCCTCCGCAGCGGCGGTGCCGGCGTGGGGCCGGCCGGAATCACTTCGGTGTGCTCGGCACACCCGATGGTGGTCGAGGCGGCGATACGCCAGGCCGCCTCCGATGGGACGACGGCGCTCATCGAGGCGACCTGCAACCAGGTCAACCACCAGGGCGGCTACACAGGTCTGACCCCGGTCGCCTTCCGCGACCAGGTGCACCGCATCGCTGATCAGGTCGGGTTCCCGCGCCAAAACATAGTTCTCGGAGGCGACCACCTCGGCCCGAGCCCGTGGCGCCACCTGCCCGCCGAGGCCGCGCTGGCCCAAGCAGAGGCGATGATGGCCGCGTATGTCGCCGCCGGCTACAAGAAGATCCACATCGACACCTCCATGGGCTGTCAGGGCGAGCCCGACCACCTGTCGGACTCGGTAACGGCCGAGCGCGCCGCCCGCCTCGCTGTGATCGCCGAAGCCGTGGCGGCCGACACCTCAACGGCGCCTCGCTACGTCATCGGCACCGAGGTGCCCGTCCCCGGCGGCGCGGCGGCGGAGATCGTGCATCTCGAGGTGACGCGACCAGAGGCCGTCGCCGCCACTCTGGAGGCGCATCGGCGAGCCTTCGCTGCCGCCGGGGCGGAGGCGGGCTTCGAGGCGGTGATCGCCTTGGTGGTTCAGCCCGGAGTCGAGTTCGACGACCGGAACGTCGTGGTCTACCGGCCGGAGCGTGCCCGTGAGCTCAGTGCCGCGCTGGGCGAGATGCCGGGGCTGGTGTTCGAGGCGCACTCCACGGATTATCAGCCCCCGGAGAGCCTCGCCAGGTTGGTGGGCGACGGCTTTGCCATCCTAAAGGTCGGGCCCGGTCTCACCTTTGCCCTGCGCGAAGCGCTCTATGCGCTCGACCAGATCGCGGCGGCGCTGGACCCCGGCTGGTGCGAGCACTCACTGATGGCAACGATGGAAGGGGAGATGCTCGCCAACCCCGGCTACTGGCAGTCGCACTACCGGGGTGAGCCGGGCAGCCAGCGTGTGCTCCGCCATTACAGCTACAGCGACCGTATCCGCTACTACTGGGCGTCCCCGGCGTCACAAGAAGCGGTCCAAAGACTCCTGGACCGCCTGACCGTGACAGACATCCCGGAGCCCCTGATCAGCCAGTTCCTTCCCAAGCTCTATCCACGTGTGGCCAGCGGCGCAGTGGATCCCGTACCGAGGACCCTGGCGCTGGAAGCCGTCCGCGACGTGCTTCGCGTCTACGCGGCGGCATGCCGTGCGACAAGGGCCACCGGGCAGTCCTCCGCCTCGGGAATTGGCCTGTCTTGACCACTCCCACCAGCAGTCCCGTCCCACCTGTGAACGATCGAGCGGGAACCGCTCCGCAGCGATAGGAGATGCCATGACCAATGAGCCGAGCCGGCGACGTGTCATTGTCAGTGCGCCCGACATTGTCGAAGTGGTCACTGAGGCCGTACCGCCACTGGAGCCCGGTGAAGCGCTGGTTGAGATGTCGGTGTCGGGGGTGTGCGGCTCGGACAAAGCCGGCGCCCACGGCGAGCACGCCTTTCTCTCACCGCCCTACTACCCCGGACACGAAGTGGTCGGTGTGGTGCTCGCCGTCGCCGATGGCGTGGACGATGTCGCAGTCGGAGACCGGGTGACCGTCGAGCCGACCCTGGTCTGCGGCCACTGCAAGCCCTGTCGGCGCCAAGCAGAGAACCTCTGTGAGAACCTGGAGTTCTTCGGCTGCGGGTACAGAGAAGGTGGGATGGCCGACGTCTTCTCCGCACCGGCCCGACGGCTGCACAAGGTGCCCGAGACTTTCAGCGACTACCAGGCGGCCCTCATCGAGCCCTTGGCCACCCCTGTGCACGCCGTGCGCCTGGCCGGGAACCTGGCCGGCAAGACGGTGGCCATTCTTGGCTCGGGCACCATCGGGCTCCTGGCCCTCACCGCCGTCCGCCGTGCCGGGGCGGGAAAGGTCCTGAGCACCGACACCCTGGCCGCCAAGCGTGAGCTCGCTCTGACATTGGGGGCCGACGCCGTGGTCGACGCGGGAGTTGACGACCTTGCCGGGGTGGTCCGAGGCGAGCTGGGGGAAAGCGTCGACGTCGTCTTCGACTGCGTGGCCAACCAGGCCACCCTCGCAGAGGCGGTGAAGATGGCCGTCAAGGGGGGCACCGTGGTGGTGCTGGGGGGACCGCGTAAGCCAGCGACCGTCGACTTGCCTGTGATCCAGGAGTACCAGATCCGTATCCAAGGAGCGGCCACATACCGTTGGGAGGACTTCGATGATGCAATCGACATCATCGCCAGCGGCACCTTCGACGCCGATCGGTTCGTCACTGCCACCTTCCCCCTCTCCAAGGCGGCAGAGGCCTTCGCCGCCATCGCCTCGGGCGGCGAGGTCAAGATCCTCGTCGTGGCCGACCGGGGTGACCGCTGACGCCCGCAAAGGCTGTCTCGGACCCCTGAAGCGCCCTGCCGCACTGCGGCACGAATGTGCGCGCCCCACCTGAGTGGTCAGGTCTTGGCTCTGCCCGGCTGGGACGGTGTTGCACAAGAGCCTTCCGGGGCGGTGCTGTGCAAACCCACTTCCGGGGCGGTGTCATCCATGTGCAGGCCTTGTCGGTGCCCGGCCACTCGCTCAGAGCCGGCCGAGGCCGGCCGTCCCCGGTGCCCACCGGCGCATATGCACCGGCGGGCACCAGCCAGCTGTTTCCGCCCTGGTCCCCAAAGCCCTGGACTCTGGCTATCCCGGGATCCTGTAGCTGTAGGGGATGGCCGCCACGGTGTCGGCGTCGATAGCCGGGCCTCCGTAAAGGGACCACAGGCTGTCGTCGTCGAGGTACAGCACCCCGGAGACGACCGTGCCCGCGGTGCCGCTCGGGGCGATTGTCACCGGGATGGTGGCGCTCTGGCCCGGCTCGACGACGACCGGGGTCACCGTCAGCCCTCCGCCGACGGCCGTCTGCCAGAGGTCACCGGTGCCCGAGCTGATTGCCGGGTCGAAGGCCTCGGTAGTCGCCGTCAGGGTCGTGTCGACAGGCTCTGACGAGGCAGCCCCGCTGGACCCGAACGGGCCGACCACGTCGGGGGCGATGTCCCACTCCCCTGCCGTGACCGGGCTCCCGGTCACCTCCGCCGCTACCGACAAGCCCTGGCCGGAGACGACGTCAGGGTCGCCGGTCGGAGCGGCCATGTCGAACTGGATCGGTTCGGTCCCGGTGGTCGAGGCCGTGCCCTCGATGGCCGTCGTCTCGCTCGGGACGACATAGACAGGAACGTTCTCCGTGGCATTGAGCGGAACAGTCGTGTCGGGTGAGTCGACCGTCGCCAGGGAGTACTGGGTCAGGGCGTCGGTGCGGCCGTCGACGAAGTAGGCCTCGGGCCCGGTCCCGGTGTTGGTCACCCTGATCAAGGCGGTGTCAGGGTGATCCGCGTGGATCTGGTTGCCGCGCGGCACCCCCCAGGCCGTCACCTGGGCCGGGCTCTCGTCGAGGTTGACAGTGAACGGTTCGCTGAGGGCCGTCCCCGACACGGTCGGGGCGAACGTGATGATCAGGGTCCACAAGCCGGCAACGGGGTTGACCACGTGGACATTGGTCCCGAGGGTGTTTGTGTAGATGAGGCTCCCACCGCCGGCCTCGGTGATGACCCCGTTGCTCTGGAAGGCCTGGGCCTGCCCGGAGGGGTCGATCAGCCAGACGTAGGTCTGGTTGTTCGGGTTGTCGGCCAGGGTGACATAGGCGTTGAGCTCGGGCGTGTTGGCACGCACATTGAGCTGGTAGTACTCGGTCACTCCGGTGAACGATGTCCGGCCGTTGCCTCCCGTCAGGACGCCCGAGAACCTGGTCGGGCCGCGCGGCACGAGCGTCCGGAGCGTCACCGGGATGGCCAGGCCCGGCTGCCACGGCGAGTCGACGACCAGCGAACCGGCCACATCACCTGGCGTTTCCGGGGTGGGCACGAACAACGTCACGGACCTGGTCGCTCCGGGCGGAACAGTCAGCCTTGATGGGTAGACAAAGCCGAAGCTCTGGTAGTTGGCGACGCTCGCCCCGAACACCACCGGGCCGGTTGTGCCGCCGCTGGCGCTGTCACGGCTCCAGATGTAGGCCGTCCAGACGCCTGAAGGCGGGTCGGCGACCTGGGCGTCGCCGTAGTTGCCGATACCCTGTGGCACCGAGTAGTCGGCGAGCTGACCCTCCGGGTCCACCAGTGCCAGGCGAACCCGCGCCGCCAGGGCGCCCGTGACTCCCTGGTACGCGATCGAGCCGTTGAGCCGGTCCACGCCGGGTGGGACATAGAAGTTCACCGTCTCGTAGTTGTCGGTCACTCCCTGGTAGTCGACGCTCTGCGGGCTGGCCGAGTCGCCCAAGGTGACAGTGGCGGTCTTGACCATCGAGTAGGCGCCCAGGGTCCGGCTGCTGACGTTGACGGTGTCGGGAGCCGACCCGAGGTTCGTCAGCTGTTCTGTGAAGGTCTCGGGCGTCCCACCCGCCGCCACCGAGTTGAACTGCGACGCGTTCTCGAGGAGCGTGTCGGGCGTGTTCGCCGGTGCCGGGGCATGGTAGGACTCCGCGGCGAGCACCGCACGGTACGCGTCGAGAAGACCGGAACCCTGCTCCTCGGCAGGGGCCTGGATGTCCTCAGCAGTGCTCGTAAGGATCTGCTTGACAAGGGCGGGGCTCGGCAGGGTGCCACCATGGGTCTTGGCGTAAGCCTGGATGACCAAGGCGGCTACGCCGGCGGTGAGGGGCGCAGACTCGCTGGTCCCGCCGCTCTCCTCGATCGGGGTGGGTCCTCCGGCGAAGTCGGTGCAATCGCCGTAGCTCGCGGTGTCTGTGGAGCACAGCGCCCAGTTGAGCTCACCGGGGGCCACCAGTGAGATGGTCGCCCCGTCCTGCTCGAACCCGCTGGAACTGAGGGCACTGATGTTGTTGTTGAGATAACCGGTGACTCCTGGGAACTGGAAGCCGCCATAGCCGAGCTGGGCCGGGACCTGGTATGTGGTGGTGGCTCCAGCGGAGATGACGTCGGGGTCGGTGGACGGAGTGCCGATGGTGTCGGTCACGCCGGCGTCGCCACTGGAGACCGTCACGGTGGTTCCCGCCGCGACCGCCTCGTCGTTGGCCCGCTTGATGAGATCCAAGCTGGCCTGGTCGTCGGGGTAGTAGTTGTTGCCGAGCGACTCGTTCAGCACATTGACGTGGTCGAGTGACACTGCGTAGTCGATTGCCTGGAGGAACGACGAGTTGTACCCGGCGTCCCCGGCCCCGAAGATGTCCAGGCCGACCAGGCTGGCCCCGGGGGCCACGCCCTCGATGCGGATGTCGCAGGGACGGTTCAATGGCAACGAGCTGTAGTTGCTGACGTCGTAGACCTCATTGCCCTGGGCCGCGATGGAGCTGGCGTCGAGAAACGCCTCACCGCCGCCGGTCGGCACCGAGGTACCCTCGCCGCTGAAGTCCTTGTAGTCCACGAAGACGGGAGTGCCGTCCGGGCGGATGAAGTCGGGGTCGTTGATGTCGAGGCCGTCGGCGATGAAGGCGACGGTCACGCCCGACCCGTCGATGCCGAGCGACCGGGCCGTCTTGGCGTTGGGATCGGTCGAGTCGGCGCCGATGGCCTGGAGGGCCTGGGGTTCCAGGAGCGGCGGAGCGCCCGGTGCGGGGCAGGTACCGGGCGGAGGAGTGCGTCCGGCTGGAGTGCTCCCCTGCCGGGGCGTCCTAGGAGCGTCGAAGGGGCTGGCCAGCTGGATGATCTGGTCGGGCACGACCTCTCCAACCGCAGGATTGGCCCTCAGGCGGGCCTCTTCTCCGGGAGAGACGGTCGCAGCCACCGCGTTGATAAGGGTGTACGAGTGGACGTTCCTGGCCTTGGTCTCGCTCAGTTCGCTCAGGATCGGACGCTGATCCTGGGTCTCCACACGACGCCTGGCCTGGACCAAGCCACGCGACGCCGGGTCCCTCGTGACCTGGTTCTTGAAGACCACAATGACCTTCTTGGTCACGTTGGTGGACAGCACAGCCGCCTGGGACGACGTCAAGGGCGCCAGTCCCGAGCTCGCCTTCGGCTGCGCCGAGGCTGTGGACACCGCCCACTGGCCAGCGGCCAAGAGCGGTATCACTGCCATGGCCACCCAGAGCTTCTTGTTTCCCATCGTTCCTCCTCGCACCGGGCTCTCGATCCGTCTCTACTACGACGATCAGACACTTCTGCTGTACCGATTCGACGCTAACCGCTCGAGGCATGGACGCCAAGAGGCAAGCCCGACGACGAGTGTCGCCAGCCGACACACCAATCTCCACGCCCGCTTGCGCGGTCCGCTGCTCGACGCCGACCGACCACCGGTGCCGCTCGAGCTCGACGGCACTCGCCACGGTGGAAAGCGTCGGCCGCGATCACATCAAGCCCACCCGCGTTCGCGCCGCTGCTCGAAACTCGTCTTCCCGGGGTTCAGCCGTGCCAGAGCCGGCCGCCGGCCCCGGCGGCTGTGGGCCAGGATCCCGGCACCGCATGACTTCTGACGCCGGACTGCCGTTTTCGACTGGAACGCTACCGAATTCGACCGGCGGTCGCCGGCGGTCGACTGTCAGCACTTGTTGAAAGGGGGATGATGGACCGCTGGACGACGGCTTGTGCCGACGTCGCCCCGGGCGCGGAGCGCGCTGAGCAGTCGGCAGGGATCACAGTCGCGTTGGGTCACCGGTGTGAGCTTCTTGTGCTGCCTTTCGAGTGACACGACCCGATTCGCTCGGTGCTCCGCTACGCCTTGGATCCTCTGCGCGACCTGCATCAACTCGTCCGGGGCGTCAACAAGTTCACTGATAGCGAGAACAAGTGGCGCCCCTTTGCTTGAGAACGGGCGTCAATTTGGCGGCGCTCGGCCGACTGAAAGAGCTACTCACCTGGACCGGGCGGGTCGGCCGGACAACCACGACGGCCGCGAGTTGCCAATCCGCGCTCAAGTTCCGGCATGACGTGTCGATTCAAGTACGAACATTGGCTCATTGATTGAAAGGTCACGTCATGTCACTTGTAGGCCGCATCCGTGCCAATACGCGAGGGCTCGTCGCCTCACTGGCGGCGGTGGCAGCCCTTGTGATGACAGCTACATTCACACTCGGCGGGTTCAGTGCCGGAATTTCCAACAGCGCCAGCTCGTTCAGTTCCGCCACGATCCAGCTGGAAGAGAGCAACGGTTCGACCACCTGCTACTCGACAGGATCAGGAGCGGGCGGCACGGTCACGGCGACGAACACGAACAGTTCCTGCTCGATCAACGCGCTCGTCGGGACGTCCGACCAGGTACCGGCCGGCACGGCTCTTACGACGACTCTCACGTTCACCAACGTGGGCAACCACAACGCCAGCGTCGCCTCGATGGTGACGGGGGCCTGCACAGTGGGGAACGCTTCGGACGACAGCGGTTACGCCGGCTCTGACACCGCCGGCTTCTGCGGCAAGGTCGACGTCACGGTCGCCAACACCACCTCCGGCGCGACCGACAAGTGCGTGTACCCCACCCTCGCAGCTGCGTGTCCGGCGCTGTCGAGCAGCAACACCCTCGCCGGCTTGGCGAGCACGACCTTCAGCGCCGTCCCGATGTCCACCCTCGCGGCAGGGGCGTCGGCGACCTACGTCGTCACGACCCAGCTCGACAGCTCGGCCACCAACGCCGACCAGGGCCTGGCCGCGACCGTACCGTTCACCTGGAGCATCAGCCAGTAACCCACCGGGCCACACACAGCGACGGGTCCAGGGCTCTCCGGGGCCCGTCGCTGCCGGGCCCTGGGGAGAGCCCCGAAAAACGGGATCATGCACTCAGTCCAACTCGGAGCTGCGCGGCGGGCTGCGCTCAGGGGGCTCGGCTCTCTGGGCGTGCTGGCCGCGTCGCTGCTCGTCCTCGCAACAGCAGCCGGGGCCACGGGGTTCAGTGCGACCCTGATTCCCAGCCAGGACTCCTTCTCATCCTCCAGGTTGCAGTTGGAAGCGACGGTGGGGACCGTCGACTGCTACTCGACCGCAGCCGAGATCGGCTCGGCCGGCCAGCAGCTGTGGGTCGACGGGACCGAGGTCGGCTCGAACTCGTCGGTCACCTCCGCCCAGAGCTTCACGGGCTACTGGCACATCGGCTGGGGCAACGACGAGGCGACCTGGTCCGACGCACCGACGAGCAGCTTCCTCTCCGGCTCGCTGAGCCAGGTCGCGATCATCCCGAGCCAGCTCTCGTCCGCCCAGATCTCCACCCTCTACAACGCCGGCAGCGCAGCTGCCTTCATGCTGGACATGGGCCAGCTCTCGCCCACCTCGTACTGGCCGCTCCAAGACTCCGCCTCGAACATCTGCGGGACGACCGAGATCACGGTTCAGCAGACGGTGGGCGCCACCAACACCTGCATCTACCCTTCCGCGGCCGGAACCTGCGCCGCCCCGAGCTCGGCCTACCTCGTCACGGGACTCGGGGTGCGCTCGATCACGGCTCCGACGGCCGGCACGCCGGTATCGGTCACGGTCACGGTCAAGCTGAGCGCAGCCTCGCCGACGGGGGTACTGGGCCTCCACGAGCTTGCGGGAATCGCCTTCGGCACGGCGAAGCCATCGACCCTGTGGTCGGCTCAGATCGCGTACCCGTACGCGTGGTCACAGCTGTGATCCGGGGACGGCCGTGACCTCGACCGTGCTCTTGCCAGACAGGCGGGGCCCATCAACCGAAAGGCCCGGCTCGCCGCCGGCGGTGGTCGTTCGCAAGGCTCAACGTCGTCGCCACGTCGACGGGCTGCTCTCGCTGGTTGTCCTCGGTTCGGTGGTCCTGGTGGTGCTGGCGTTGCTGGGCTGGGACCTCTCCGGCGGACGGGTGTTCGTGATGGAGACCCCGTCGATGTGCCCCACCGTCTGTGTGGGGTCGCTGGTGGGGGACCGCCCGCTGCAGGGCAAGGTGCACCTCGGCGAGCTGATCACTTTCCACCCGCCCAACGCTTCGGCCGAGACCTACACCCACGAGATCTCCCACATCTTCGCGAACGGGATGATCCAGACCCGCGGCGTGGCCGGCTCTGGCCACGACCCGTGGCTCATAACCAGGTCCGACATCGTCGGAGAGGTCGTCTTCAACGTGTGGGGACTGGGCTGGCTATTAAGGGCCCTGCCCTTCCTGGCGATCGGAGTGCTGGCCTGGGTGCTGGCCCGCCCATGGGTCAGGAAGCGCACACGGCGAACCTGGGACAGGGCGTGGATGACGGCAGTCGTCGTGCTCCCGCTGTGGACGCTGCACCCGCTTGTGCGGGGCAGCGTCATCTCGATCACGCTCGACCGGGCCCACCGAACGAGCGCCACCGTGGTGAACACCGGAATCCTCCCAGTCTCCTTCCGTTCCGCGAGCGGCCAACTCGCCTGGCACGTGAGGCCGACCGACCTCGTGCACCTTTCCGCCAAGCCGTCCGCGAGCGGATACCTGGTGCTGCACGAAGCGGTGTCCCTCTACTGGTGGGGCTGGGTGATCGTCGCTCTGGTGGTGGCCTCACCGCTCGCCGGCTACCTGTGGCACATCTGGCGCGACGACGAAGCAGAGCCTGAGCCCGCGACCGCCCCAACCTCGGGGTAACTGTCCTTATCGGGCTCGACGCGACCAGCTGGAGCGAGCGGGCTCGCGCTGTCGAGGCGGGATGAGCATCGGCGCGCTCTATCGGTGGCCGCCGCCTTGGTCAGTCGCAACTGCCACGACCTTGGCTGACGTGATTCGAATCAGGTCGGCGGGTTTGATGGAGAAGACAGCACTCGGCGTGCCGGCCGCCGCCCACACGAGAGCGTGATCGAGCAGGTGCTCGTCGAGATAGGTGACAAGAGGCTGGGTGTGGCCCACCGGCGGGACGCCGCCGATGGCGAACCCAGTGCGGGCGCGCACGAACTTGCCGGTGGCCTGCTCTACCTGCTCGCCAACCACCTCGGCCAGGCGGGACTCGTCAACGCGGTCCGCACCCGACGCCAGGACCAGCACCGCCTCGTCAGCGACGACGGAGCGGAAGATCAGCGACTTCACGATCTGGGCGACATCGCAACCCAAGGCGGCTGCGGCCTCTGCCGCCGACCTTGTGCTCTCGGGCATCTCCTTCACATCGCTGGTCACTCCGAGGCGGCGGAGCTCCTCGGCGACCCGGGTCGAGCCCCGGCTCAGTTGTTCCATGCCGACCTGTCTAGCCCAGAGACGCCCGCAAGGCTTCCGTATCGGCTCCGCCCATGTGTGGCACTTCAGGAGGACCAGCTGGCGCGGTTCGAACAGGTTGTCGGCAACGCCAAGGTTAGGAGGTGCGCGCCTCGTAACCTGGACCCGTCGCCGGGACTGGGCACATAGTCACTACTTCGGCGGTGTCGTGCCTCCGGCCGGGTACTTACGGCTCGGTCCACGACGTCGTGTTCCACTGCCCGCCAAGTTGGAGTACACGCGAGCCCTCGCCTGGCGCGCGTCGCCTGCGCAACGGTGCCGGCTCACCCCCACCCCAGTTCTTCGAGACGCCTGTCATCGATACCGAAGTGATGCCCGACCTCGTGGATCACCACCCGGCGAACCGCCTCGACAACTTCCTCCGCTGTTCGGCATGTCCCGCAGATCGTTGCCATGTAGATCGTGATGCGATCTGGAGTGGCGGCCGAGTAGTGGGCCCCTCGGCTCGTCAGCGGCACGCCCTCATAGAGGCCGAGCAGTCGTCCAGGCGGGCTGTGATCATCCACCATGACGGCAACATTCTCCATGGCCGCGCCAAGCTCGGCGGGTATTCCATCGAGAGCGTTGGCCACTAACTCCTCGAACTGCACGACCGACATCGCGACCATGCCCAAGATCATGCCAACACATCGGCCCTCTACCGGCGCGGACCACGACCTCGGGATCGGCAGCTGGTGCGGTACTCAGTTGGTTGGAGGGGGCCGGTGACCATGCTCACTTTGAACTGACGGACCAGCTCATCGCGATTCCCCGGTCCTGAAGCCTCGGTGGACTGATCATCCACCACCGAGGGTGGCCCCCTTTTCGAACCTGGGAGGCTTTATGACGCTTGGGCCGCCAGAGGGGGCGACGCTGTAGTCCCCAGCCTTCACGTTGATCGCGTAGAAACCCGTCGTGGAATCCACGGAGCTGCCGCCCCCGCCGGGGCCTTTGGCACTGACCGTCGCACCCTGGACAGCCTGCTGGGTCTTGTCAAGGACGTACCCGCTGATCGTCGCCCCGGGCTTGCCGGAGTTCCACAGCAGGTACAGGATTGCCGGATTGTTGTTCTGCCTCACGAAGACCGGCGTCCAGGCCTGGAGACCCGGTGGGACCTGGACGTTGCAGACAGTCGTGTTCGACTTGCAGGTACCGTCGACGGCGTCGGAAACACCGCTGCCGTAGGAGTTGGCCCAGTCGAGATGGTTGTAGACACAGCCCGCGTCCCCACACGCGACGGAGACCTTGGTCTGGAGCGGTGCCGGGCCGGTCAACTTGAAGATCCCCTTGTTGTCCGGGTGCGTCAAAAGTATGACCGTGCCCGGCGCCGGGATGATGTAGTCCTCGCAGGTCCCGTATCCCGAGCCGGTGTAGTAGCAATGCGGGACCGGCGGCGGCTTGCCAGGCGTCTGGTTCACGGTTGTGGAAGTTGTGGTCGAGCTGACGACTGTTGGCGTCGAACTCGACGGAGTCAACGTCACACTCATGTTGGAACAGGCCGTCGCCAGGACCGCCAGTCCTATCAAGACGATGTGTCTCGCCTTCATCGAGCCTCCTCGCTTGCAGACTTGAAACCCCATTCCCAGATGGAGCCTGCTCACCTGGCAGAGGCCGTCCTCGGCGGCCTGCGACCGGTTCGTGCTTGGTGGCCTTCTCCGGCCGAGTGGCAGGCTCCGGTCGCCTGGAACCTCCAAAGGCGTCTGCCTCCGCGGAATCATCCACGTACCCAGTCATCCGCGCCGGTTTCGCAGTCAGGCTGAGTGCCAGCCGGGCGGAGAGGCGCCGCCCACCTTGAAGAGCCGCTCAGCAGTTGTCTGGTGGAGCCTCCACCGGCACAGAACCTCCGATCGGGAGCAGCCAACGTAGCTGCCGGCCATCGCCGCAAGCCGCCCCGTCGGGTGAGACCCGCTACTCGCCCGGTCAGCCACTCACTCATGCAAGCCTGGGCAGAAGCCGCCATATCGGCGATGATGATCCGGTGGAAGGGACCGGGTCGCGTCGCTCGCTTCTCGGGACGCAGGAACAGCAACACCGACACCTGGCCCGAGCGTTCTTTCCGTCTCTGCGCGGCTACAGGTTGTCGTTCGCCGGGGCCGACGCGCTTGCTGCCGTGACGCTGCTCGCCATCGTCGTGCCTGAGCAACTGGCGACGTCCAGACTGGCCGGAATGCCCCCGATTTCCGCCTTCTACGCCTTCATCGCCGGCACGGTTCTCTTCGCCATACTCGGGTCAAACCCGCAGATGTCGGTGGGGGCTGACTCCACGATCGCCCCGCTCTTCGCGGTCGGGATCGCGCACCTCGCTCCGATCGACTCGTCCCGCTACGTCGACCTGGTCGGGATCCTCGCCGTGATGGTCGGAGTGATCGTGGCCCTCGTCGGTATCCTCCGGCTCGGGTCGATCGCCAATCTTCTTTCCGCGCCGATCATCACCGGCTTTCTCGCCGGTGTGGCGATCATCATCGTGGTGCACCAGCTCCCCGACCTCTTGGGCTTGTCCTCGATCAGCGGCTCCACACTTCATCGAATCGGGACGGCGGCGGGAGAACTCGATCAGACGAACGGCTGGGCTCTCGGCATCGGCGTGGTCACTTTCGTAGTCGTCGCTGCCGCGCAACGTGTGGACCGCAAGCTCCCCGGCGCGCTCGTGGCCCTGGTCGGCTCCACGATCCTTGTCGGCCTTCTCGGCCTTCACTCCCGCGGTGTTGCCGTGCTCGGGAGCTTTGCGCACGGTGCGCCCCGCTTCGGACTGGTGGGCCTGTCGTGGTCGGCGTTGGGAAGCGTCGCCCCTGTCGCCGCCGTGGTCGCGCTCGTCGTCCTCAGCCAGTCGGCAGCCACGACTCGTGCCTTTGCCGACCAGGGCGGATACGAGGTGGATGTAGGGCGGGACTTTCTCGGGGTGGGAGCGGGAAGCGTCCTCGCGGGCCTCTGCGGCTCTTTTCCCGTGAACGCGAGCCCTCCCCGGACCGCCATAGTGGCCTCTGCCGGCGGCCGCACCCAGGCCGCCTGTCTCGGCACTGCAGCAGCCCTGGCGCTGCTGGTGCCGGCTGCGGGCTTGTTGAAGGACGTCCCTTTGGCGACCCTCGCGGGAGTGTTGATCTTCGTGGCGACACGGATCTTCCACTTCCGCGAGCTCGTCGCCATCGCACGATTCGACCGGTTCGAGCTCGGGCTGACGGTGGTCACGTTGCTCACGGTTGCTCTCGTCGGCGTCGAACAGGGCATCGGTGTGGCGGTCGGCCTCGCCGTCCTCGATCGCACTCGACTCAGCGCCCGCCCTCAGCTGCACGTCCTCGGCCGCATCTCCGGCACGACGAGCTGGGCACCATTGAGCATTGCCGCTAACGCCGCCCAGGTGCCCGGCGTCTTGGTCGTGCTCTTCGCTACGCCGTTGTGGTACGCGAACGCTGTCCACTTCCGAGCCGAGGTGGATCGTGCACTGGGCCGCGCCGAAGGGACACCTACGCTCCTCGTACTCGACGCGCTGGGCATGAGCGACATCGACTACACCGGGTCGCGTGCGCTTCGCGAAGTGCTCGACGAACTCGATCGGCACCACATCGAAGTCGCGGTGGCTCGGGCAGGAACGCACCTGCGCCAAGGTCTGGCCCGAAGTGGCCTGCTCGAACGCATTGGCGCCGAGCACTTCTTTGCTTCTGTTGGTGAGGCTGTCACGGCGCTCGGCTCGAAGAACACAGAGTCGTCGTGACGATCGTAGAACACCGATATGTCGATCACCTGGACCGCGTCGATCACTAAGAACGCAAGATCGTCCTCTGGAGTCCAATCACGCATGCGTGATGGCAATAGGAATGGCTGGTCACGATCACAGTTGATGCAGCTCTGTGCCACGACAACAATCGTATCATTTAGTCCGCCAGCGATCACTACTATTGGGTGCTGACGCTTCCTCGTCATAGAACAGACAACGTGAGAGACTATGCAGAGCCCCGCAGCACCATGCGGTCTTCCTGGGATTTCGCGACAGCCTGATCCGCGCTGATATCTGTGCGCCAGTGGGAATGCAGACGAACCAGCTCGGGCGGAAACGGCGCCAGCGGTCGGGTGGGACCGCTGAGTCTGATTTGCGGTTCCGTCCTCTCGCGGCCCGCGAGCCGGAACCGGAGACAGTGCTGGTTGCCGCCGGCCCCATTTGACGATCGGTGAACGGCTCTTCGCTTCACGAGTGACCGCCGACCATCGTCACGTGACAGCCGCGAGACCAGGTCGCACTCTGCTCACGACTCGGCGATGTTTCAGCCGCATGGGCTCGGTCCTTCGGCAATGTCATGGCTCTTGACGAGGGTGGGGAAATCAGCGACCCCCAATAGCCGTAGGATCTGCCGCTCGACAGAGCGAGTTCGGTTGCGCATCGGGTCGTGTACCACCTGTGGTCTGATCAGCGACAACTTCTGGCCTCGGGTCCGCAAGCAGCAGCCGCCGGCAACAAGGACGTTCTTGACCCGGTCGCTGTTTACGCCGTACGTCAGAGCGATGCGCACCCCATCTGTGGTCGAGAACACGTCGACAAGCGTCTCGTAGGCTCGCCCGGAACGCCGACCCTGGTGCACGACTATTCCGAGCCCTCGGGCCCAAGCAGCGATGCGTTGCGTGACCCGGTTGAGCCCCACCCGGTTCAGACGTGCAACAGCCCTTGGAAATGGCACCGGTCCCTCCAGTCGATCGTCCGAGGGATTCGCACCGACCCCGGCGGCTCGACTCGGCGAGACTAGTTCGTCAAGCTCGCCCAGCCCGTGACCGTTCACGTGTCGGATGCTTCGATCGTTCGGATTCGAGTTGCCGAGGCGCGTAGGTCGCCGTCGGCGAACCGGCCGACCGGCTCCTCGAGCCGTGCTATCCACTTCTCTCCGTCCCGGGCGACGACGGTCGCACTTCGGCCGTGCAGGTACTGAGGCCGGAGGTTGTGGTCGAGGCGGACCCGGTCCCCGACGCGCAGGCGGCTTTAGCCATGGGCTCTTCCACGGCATCGATCGCTCTCGGCCGGGAGTTGACGACTTGGGCGATCTGCGCGAGGTGATCATCGGGCACACCGAGGTGCAGCGCGACGAGTGCAGGCGCGATGTCCGGCCTGGATGAGCCCGCTCGAGCGCTCATCGGAAGCCTGTCCATGTCAGAGGTTCGCGGAAGGTCCCCGGGTCAAGAGTTGCGCCAAACTCCGGCCTGACTTCCTGCGCTCCTGGCCCTCCGGTGTCGCACGATCCTGTTTGCAACGCGTCGGTGACAGGGGCCGCCGGCACATCCTCGCCCGACCGACAAGTCGCCGGCCTTCAAGGTCCAGCAGGCTTGCGGCGGCCAGCCTGCGGGAATGTCACCTGACGCGCAGAAAGAGTCAGACGTCGAACAGGTACGCCCGACCGGCGAAGCTCGCATGGGCATATGCGCCCACGACGACGGTAGTGCCCGAGGTGGCCACGGAGTAGCCGAAGAAGTCGGCGGCGACGGTGTCGGAGCCCTTCAGCTCGGCCGCCTGCTTCCAGCCGGTCGCCGTTCTGGTGAACACATACGCTCGGCCGGCGGAATTGGCGTGGGCAGATGCACCCACGACGACGGTAGTGCCCGAGGCGGCCACGGAGATGCCAAAGCCGTCACCGACGATCGTGTCGGAACCCTTCAGGTCGGCGGCCTGCTTCCAGCCGCCCCCCTGTTTGGTGAACACGTACGCTCGACCGCCGGAGCTGGCGTGGTCATATGCACCCACGACGACGGTCGTGTGCGAGGTGGCCACCGAGAGGCCGAAGTTGTCGTTGGAGACCGTATCGGAGCCCTTCAGCTCGGCGGCCTGCTTCCAGCCGGCCGCCCGATCCGTGAACACGTACGCCCGGCCGGCGAAGCCGCCGTGGCCCGGTGCACCCACGACGGCCGTCGTGCCCGAAGTGGCCACCGAGACGCCGAAGTTGTCGTTGGAGACCGTATCGGAGCCCTTCAGCTCGGCGACCTGAGTCCAGCCGGCCGCCGTCTTGGCGAACACGTAGGCACGGCCGGCAAAGCTGGCGTGGCCCGGCGCACCCACGACGGCCGTCGTGCCCGAGGTGGCCACCGAGACGCCGAAGTTGTCGTTGGTGACCGTATCGGAACCCTTCAGCTCGGCGACCTGCGTCCAGCCGACCGCCGTCTTGGTGAACACGTAGGCCCGGCCGGGAGAGGCGGGAAGTCCATTCTCCGCCGGAACTGCCACCACTCCGGGAGCTCCCACCACGACGGTCGTGCCCGAGACGGCCACCGAGTAGCCGAAGTAATCACCGCCGACGGTGTCGGAGCCCTTGAGTTCGGCGGCCTGCTTCCATCCGGCCGCCGTGTTGGTGAACACGTACGCCCGGCCGACATCCTTGGCGTGGTTCGGTGCGCCCACGACGACGGTCGTGCCCGACGTGGCCACCGAGACGCCGAAGTAATCGAGGGCGACCGTGTCGGAGCCCATAAGTTCGGCTGCTTGCTTGCCGATCGTAGGCGTGGTCCGCTGACTCGCTGCGACCGCTGTAGTGCCCGCTAGGAGTGGCAGAGAGGTTGCTGCTATCGCGAGCAGGCCGCCCAAACGTGCCCTACGCATGTGACGCCTCCGATCACGGCCGACGCCCTTGTCTGCGACACGTGGCTCATCACGGGCTAGCGCTGTCCCTCGCAAGTGCGCGAATGGCAAGTCTCGCGCCTGCATGCAGAGTGTGCAACTGAACGATCCTCCGGCCTCTCGCCTTCCGGTGGTGTCAGTCACCCAACGCGGCAGGACCTTCCAGGTCAGCGAGCCGCACATAGCCTCGCTAAGTGCAGCTCGCTTGGTCTCTGATGGCCGAGCCTCATCCCGCCCGAAGGGTCGCTATGTGCGCCCGCGGCGAGCCTGGCCGAGGCTGCTCAACCTGGACGACACGAGCCGAACGCTCCCGCGCCCGCGTCTCCACTCAGCCGAGACTACAACTCGATGGCTCCAGCTCTCCGCCTCGCGCCAACCACTTCCGGTGGACTCGCGTCAGCGGCGATGCATTTCTCCGGCCAGGGTGAACCACTCGACGCGCGTCGGCTTAGGCACGTTCGCCTCCTGGAACGCGGGGCCCAACCGGGACCGCATGAACTCCTCCTGAACCGTCCTTGACTCCCAGACCTCCACGACAATCAGCCTGTCACCCGACTCGCCCGCGACATGGCTGGTCAAGGGAGCTGGCCAGTCGCCCGAACCGGACGACGGATCTACACCGAGAAGGCGATTCACCGCGTTATAGATCACCAATGCTTCAGGCACGTCGAACTCGATGACGACAACCTCGGACATACTGTTTCCCCCCTCACTTGAGCACATCAACTTGAACACCATCACCCTACAGGGAGGATCTCACGCCTGGAGCGCCGGACTGACCTTTCGGCTAGGCGACCTCGAGTCCGCACATGCGCGCCCTCTTGAGAGCCGCCCCGCGGACCGAGCCTAAGCGCACCTGATTTGGCGCAGGCGCGAGGGGCGCTCGACGCCCTGCGCAGCGTGGGAACAGCTCCAGCCACTTCCCCACCACCCTGGGGCCATCGAGCACAACGCTGTTGATCGTCTCGTGCCTCAGCGCCTTGGCACCCCGGAGAGAGGCGGGATAGCGGAGGATCCCTTCGACGCAATGCTGGCCTCCGCCCCCCGAAGTCCCTCCTGCAGTTCGCCCGCTCTGCCGTCTCCAGGAGCCGTACGCCACCTGGCAGAGCGCCAGGGCGCACGTCGAGGGGACATGCGGCGACGCCTCCTCGTCGCCATGGCGTCATCACCACGCCGGAGCAGTGGCGAGCCAACCGAGCACGACTGGCGCCGCCTGCTCGAGGATTACTCCCTCGTTCTTCAACGGTGACCCAGGAACCGGGACGGTGAAGGACCTCCGAGCCACCGTGAGCTCGAATCACAGAAGCCCTCCACGCCCACCTCAGCGCGGACACCCAAGCCGACACCGACGTTACGGACTCCTGACCCCTGTCGCGGGCCGACCCCGCCCTGTTGATTGCGGGATGGTCGCAGGTGACCCAGGAGACGCGATGGCCGAGTCAGTTCGTCCCGCTCCCTCAACACTTTTTTCATATCTTAACTTAGCTTGCGACTAAACCTCCGCCCTACGTAGTGGCGGCCCGACCGATATTCAGCTCGCCAGCCTTCGCCGCCACCTGACGCACCTGGGTGATGAGACCGCGCATCCGCCGGTCGTTGGCGGTCCGCTTCCCGATACAGCTGCGCTTCGCGGCCACTGAGCCGTCGCGTGACGGTCTTGCCGTCGACCTCGGCTGTCCACTGGTAGTAGGGCCCGTGCGGTCGCGGCGGATTGCCGTGACGCTTGCAGCCCGGCGTCGCGCAACGCGTGCAGGGACGCCTGACGCTCCCTGATGAGATGAGGCCGATCTCTGCGAGTTGTGCGGCAAACTCGCGGTAGCGGCGCTCGTAGTCCGCCAGCCGCTCCTCACTTGTCGCTTTGGCCATGTCGGCTCCCTCCAGCATCTCGTCGCCAAAGTATCCCAGTCCCAGAACCCGACAGTGGTCCTACTGTCTGTGGGGTTGACCCGTAGACTGAATTTGTGATCACCGATTCGCGGCCGCACATCGAGGTGCCGCAGCCTGCATTCCTGTTTGACCTGGACGGGACACTGGTGGACTCGGTCTATCAGCACGTGACCGCCTGGCAAGAAGCCCTTGCGGAGTGTGGCGTGCCGCTTTCGGTGTGGAGGATCCACCGACGGATAGGAATGAGCGGAGGATTGTTCCTCAACGCCTTGCAGCGCGAGACCGGTCATGAGCTCGACACCGAGACCCTTGAGCGGCTCTTCTCGCTCCATGCCGAGCACTACCTGCGCCGTATCGGAGGCGTGGTGCCACTTCCCGGCGCTACCGAGCTCCTCGGCTGTCTGCGAGACCACGAAGTGCCGTTTGCCATAGCAACGAGCGGGTCACGCGTGACGGCCTCGCCGGCCATCGAGCTGTTGGGGCTCCCGCCCGGCACCGTCGTGGTAACGCGCGACCTGGTGGAGCGGGCCAAGCCTGACCCGCACCTGTTCTTGGCTGCCGCCAGCCTGCTCAAGGTCGATCCCCGCCAGAGCTTCGTCGTCGGAGACAGCGTGTGGGACCTTCTGGCTGCTCAGCGGGCCGGCTCGATGGGTGTCGGTCTGCTCTCGGGCGGGTACGGGCGAGCCGAGCTCCAAGCAGCCGGGGCGTACCGGGTCTATGCCGATCCCGCGGACATGCTCGACCATCTCGAGGAAGTCGGCGTGCGCCCCGCCGCATGATGGAGACCGGCACGCCGCCGGCCATGCACGAGGAATGACCATGAGCGACGGGCAGCGAAGTGCCCGCCAGTACGATGCCATGTCCCTCGACTACGCCGCCGACAACGCCGAGAGCGCGTACAACGGCTACTACGAACGCCCGGCAACTGTCGCTCTCCTCGCTGAAGTTGAGGGACGCAGGGTGATGGAAGTCGGCTGCGGTGCAGGTCAACTCACCAGGTGGTTGATCGACCACGGGGCGGTCGTGACCGCGTTGGATGTGAGCCCCGCCATGGCCCAGCTAGCGCGCCAGCGCGTCGGCGACCGAGCCACCGTGTTCGTCGCCGACCTCGCGCAGCCGCTGTCCTTCGCGGAGAGCGGGACGTTCGATCTCGTCGTGGCCTCGCTCGTGCTGCACTACGTGCGCGACTGGGAAGCGGTGCTTGTCGAATTCCGTCGCGTGCTGAAACCCGAGGGAACGGTTGTCTTCTCGGTTCATCATCCAGCCATGGATTGGCAGTTGCATGCTCCCGACGACTACTTCGCTGTCAGGCAGGTGACCGAGACCTGGGCAAAAGGATCGGGGCAGTTCGAGGTCACGTTCTGGCGACGCCCGCTTACGGCCATGTGCCAGGCCATAGCATCCGCTGGCTTCGTGACAGAGCGCCTCGTCGAGCCGGAGCCGCTGGAGGAACTCGCGGCTCGCGACCCGGTCGCGTATGAACAGATACGTACGCAGCCCCGGTTTCTCTTCTTCCGTCTTCGGTCGCTGCGGGTACCTCCTCATCATGGCCTGCTCCATGTCGAGTCCGGCGCGGTCGTGACAGGGCTTGGTGACAGTACCCAGCCCGGAGGCGAGCCGGTTCGTGGGGACTGCTCATGAACACGCTCCCCCGGGTCGCCACTCGTCTTCGAGGATCGAGCACACGACCGAGTCGTACCACACGCAATCGATAAGCCGATCGTCCCGCCTGCGCCCTTCTTCTCGAAGCCCGACCTTTTCCAGGACCTTGCGGGAGGCAAAATTGTCCGGGTGGTGCGTCGCCCAGATGCGGTGAAGCCCGAGGACCTCGAATCCGAACCCGACGATCAATTGCGCTGCCTCGGTCGCGTACCCGTGGCCCCAATGGTCGGGACCAATGCCGTAACCGATGCTCGCGCTCCGGTGCCGTTGGGAGTCGATCCCCAGGCGGACCATGCCGATGAGCTCGGAACCGTCGACGACTTCAATGCCGAGCTCGTACTGGCGGCGGGGCACCTCATGGGATTCATCGACGATCGAGCTCAGCCATCGTCGTTCCTCGTCACGGGTCGGTTGGTCCATCGGCAAGAGTCGGAAGAACTCTGGTCGCGAGGCCCAGGCCCACGTTGCCTCGAAGTCGTCGATGGTGACCTCACGCAGTCGGATCCGCTCGCCTTCGACCAGGGCCGGGAAGATGCTCGGGACCGCGCGCTCCATGTCAGTAGTCTGCTCCCGATCGACGAGCCGAGACCTGCCCGGGCGTGCCAGCGGCGACCGGGAGCCTTCTTGGCTGCCAAGGTGACCACCGGTCGATCTGTGTCGATCGATGTCGATCGGCTTGGCTGCCGGAGGGCGCCCAGAGCAGGTGGAGGGGCCGGATAAACTGTCATCTACCAGGACTTTCGGGTGGAGGCGAAGGGATTCGACCCCTCGAAGCTCCTGACTGCCAGGTAGCCCAATGTCGTCGCAGCTCGTGGCGAATCGTCCCTCACCGTCGCGTTTCGGCCTGTCGACGCTGCCGTCCAGGGGGGATTTCCGCAGCGACGTGCGACTGCATGCAACGCTTCGGGAGGCGTTGTTGGCTCGAATGTTGGCTCTCCGGCGACCTCTGCCAGACTCGCATCTAGGGACGTGTGGTACTGCCGGTCGTCGTCCTCCGGCTCTGGACTGCTGACGAGCCCCACGGGGACAAGCCGTTGCTCACACTTCCCCACCGGACCATCCGTGTTTGCAACTCCCACCTTCACACGGGAATAGCTGATGGCAAGGCGCGAAACGTTCGCGCCATGTCCATGGTTGCCAGAGCCGGCGAGCGCGAAGTGCCGTCAGCAGTTCGCTATACCGCCACTTCCTCACCCGGAGGGACAGGCCCTCGGGTCGTACGAAGGAAGGGGCTGAACCGCCGGGCTGGGTGGTCCGAGAGTGCTTGCCGACGCCCGCGGCACCGTGGTTGTCGTCGCGCCCTGGGCGGGCGCGGACTTGACCAGTACTGAGTAGTCCGAGCCCGTGACCACCGTGACGTCTGCCCCGGCGTCGGTCGCTCCCTCGGCCATGGCGACGATGCCGTGGAGATCCTCCGCGACCCGTTCGGCACCAAGGAGATGGCCTGGCGCGTAGTAGACGACGGTCTCCGATATCGGGCCGACCGGTGTCGCGCTGCCCGTGCCCACCACACGGAATCCGAGCGACGAAAGCTGGTCGGCGCTCGCCATTGCCTGACCGGCTGTCCCCGTTCCGTCCATGACCGAGACCGTGACCGAGCCGGGCGCGACCAACGAGCCCGGTGGAGTCTTCAGCCCAAGGAACTCGTCGACGGCTTGCTGGTCTTGAGGATAGGTCGGCAATACGACCGATCCATAGTCGTAGCCCTCGTATATGTAGTCTGCGAAGTTCTCCACGTTCGGCATGGTCAGTTCGGGAACCGTGGCGATCTTGGTCGAATGGAAAGCCCGCAGGAGATCGACCATGTCGCCGAGCGACAACCTCGAGTCGACCTCGAGGTCCGGGGCGACAGCACCCAGGAGCGAGTTGTCGGTGAGCGGGTTCGAGAGCCCACGCTGAGAGACCGCGGTGGCCAGCACTCGCAGGAACTCGTGCACTCGGATGATGCGCCCGAGGTCGCCGCTCCCGTCGTCGATCCACTGACCATCCTTGAAATACCAGTAATTGCGCGCCCTGACCAAGGCGAGAGCGTTGAAACCGTTCAGGTAGACGCAACCGGTCGTTCCGATGTGGAGCCCGCTACTGTCGTCGCGAACCCTGTAGGGGAAGTACATCTTGATCCCGCCGAGGGCGTTCACGATGTTCTGGAAGCTGTCGAAGTTCAGTTCGACGAAGTGGTTGACCGGGATCCCGAAGTTCTGCTCGACGGCGGCGACGAGCTGGCCGGGACCGTCCGCGAGGGCGGCGTCGATCTTGAAGAACTGCCCGGGCCGGACGTTGTTCATGACGAGGTCACGCGGGATGGAAAGGATCGAGACCGAGTGAGTCCGCTGGTCTGCCCGTAGCAGGATGATCACGTCCGAGTTGACGCCGGTGATGCCTTCGGCACAGCTTCCGAAGGCCGCGGTCTGCTTGTTGTTCAGCACGCACCGGGACGTCGAGCCGATGAGGAGGAACGTCTGGGTGCCGACGTACGGGCCCGAGGTCGGCGCCGTGACGAGCTGACGCACCGTCACACGGTGGATCTGGTGGAGCCGGAAGGCAACAAGAGCCACCTCGGCCCCGGCAAGGGCGAGGACGACCGCCAGGAGAGCTATCGATGCCTTGACCAGAATGCGGAGCCAGCGTGGGCGACGCGAACTTCTGCGTCGCCAGCCGAACCGCCGCCGAGCAGGAGGTTGGTCAGAGTCATGGAGCTCCCTGGCGGGAACGTCGGGCATCAGACCCAGCCTAGAGACACTCCCTTAAGATCCCGTGAAGTAAGGAAATGGGTTGTCTCACCTCACCTGCCGGCGGATCGGCCCTAGGACGTAAGGCCTGTCGGCCTGCCAAGACGTACCGCTCGTGTGCGTGCCGGAAACCTCATTCACCCGGTTCACGCAACTAGCCGGTGCTGGTTGATCAGGCCGCCGAGGATTTCGTCTCCCCGCAGCCGCACTGGGTCGGGCTCGTCGATCGGATCCGCCACGAGCCCCAACGTCCCCGGCGCCTGCTGATCCAGGCCGCCATGCGGGCGGTGTTCGTTGTAGTGGCGGACGTAAAGCAATCGGAGAGCTGCGCCGAGCGCGGCCGACCCTCCGCGGTAAGAACCTTGACCTGCGCGGGGATACACCGCCAGGAGAAGGCCCGGCACCAGGCCGTGGCGTGTTCAGGACGCCGATGGCACGAGCTCGCCGGCCCGGTAGGCCTTCACGTACTCGCGGCAATCGCTGTCGGCACCGCTAAGGACGTTGAGGGCGAGCTGGAACGGCCGTGCCGTCCGGTCCGCGACCAGAGCCCGCTCGATGTTGACGGCGGTCGGGTCGACGATGCCGCTGTCAGCGCCGCACTCGATCGCCAGCACCAGGAAGGCATCGTTCAAGAGCCGGCGCCGGGGAAGCCCGAAGCTGACATTGCTCATGCCGGCGGTGATGCGGATCTCGGCCCCGTAGCGCCGGCGCAGCTCGGCTATCGCGTCGAGGCAGTGTCGGCCGGACTCACTGTTGACAGCGATGGGGTAGACGAGGGGATCGACGAAGATCCGGTCTGCCTGGACGCCGGCTGCCAGGGACGCCTCGATCATCCTGCCGGCGTTGACCACCCGTTCCTCGGCGTTCGCGGGCATGCCTGCCTCACCAGCAGCCGTGACCACGACGGGACCCTGGAGTTTGGCCGCCAGCTCGAGCACGTCGATCCGCTCGAACGAGGCCGAGTTGAGCATCGGCGGTCCGACGCGGGTGCCCGCCGCCTCGGTTGCCTCCACGCCTGCCTCAATAGTCTCGAGCTTCGACGAGTCGATCGAGAGTGGGACGCCGACCAGCGGTGCCAGCGTCTTCACGAGCCAGCGCATCGTCTCGACCTGATCGGCGAGCTTGTTCGAGATCTCGTCGATGTTCACGTCGAGGAAGTCAGCCCCCGCCTTGACCTGACGCTGGGTGAGCGTCTTCAGGTAGGCGAGGGCGACCGAACGATCGGGCTCGTCTCCGGCCATGGCGACCCCGATGGCGAGCTTGACATGCTTGACGCGCCCTTCGAGGTAGGGCTGCGTGCGCTTCTCTTCTTCAGGGATGCGCAAGTGGCGGGTCACGCCGTCTTCGTCGACGAAGACAATCCCCTCCTCCCCCTCCTCGTTGGGAGCGATCCGCTCGCTCTTTCGCAGGAGCACGCGCGTGGCGTGGACGTTCTCCCCGATCATCACGAACTCCCGACCGGCCGTGCTCACCCGACATCCTCCCGCTCGGCGGCGGGACGGGCTATGTGGTCCCTTCCCAAGAAGGTGTTCGCCCAGGCGCTCGTGCCACGAAGGACGTTGTTGTTGAAGACGACTGGTCCTTCCAGCATCGCGTCCTCCTCCCCGTAGGGCTTCAGCCGCTCGTAGGCGCGAGCCCAGATGCACTCCCGATCGGCGACCTCGCAGAGGCCGTCGCGGGTGCCACCGCAGGGGCCGTTGCGCTGGTTCTTCGCACATTGAGATTCGGGGCAGAGATAGGCGATCTCCGGCAACGAGCAGTCTCCGCAGTCCTGGCAGTCGAATAGCGGCTTCTTGGCGGTGTGCTCGGCGAGGTGGAGCACGCTCTGGGCCGGGCACGGGCAACGCTCGAGGGCGGCGTAGAACCTGCGAGCGACGGGAAACAGCGGAGCCTCAGGGTCGAAGACGGCCGAGTGAGTCAGGCGGCTCGCGCGATAGGCGACCGGTACCCGCAAGCGGGCACGTCGCCGTGCGGCGGCGCGACGCGATGCAACAAAGGCGCGGTTGACCTCGGAGGAGGACAGGCCCGTCGTCTCGTCCCGCTCGAAGTAGTAGAACTCGTCCGGATAGTCGAAGTGGACATCGCCCGCGAACGCCTTCCAGTCGTCAGGCCCAAACTTGTCCGCCCGGGCGAGGATCTCCTCGCAGTCGGACGGCTCGAGCTTCCCGCCCAGATAGGCGCCGCGGAATCCGAGTCCTCGCGCGATCGCCACCTGCTTTGCCGCCAGCTCGAGGAAGAACGAACGTCCCTTGTCGCCAGAGGCTGCGTAGCGCTCAGAGAGAGCGACCAGCTCGTCGGTTACGACGACGCCAGGGATCCGGCCGGCGTTGAAGGCGCGGGCCGTGCCGCGCGAGAGGATGAAGACGTTGGCTATCACCGCCACGTCCAGCCCGCTCAGAGCGAGCCAACGCAACAGCTCGTCGTCCTTTCGCGAGTTGTAGCCGACCTGGTTGATGATGAAACGCGCCCCAGAATCGATCTTCTTTCGCAACTTGAGGTACTGGGGCACCACCTCTCGCTCGTATCGCTTGTGATTCGTCTCGACGGCACCGAGGAAGAAGTTCGTCGGCTTCATTCGCTGTCCCGTCTTCTCGTCGAAGAGGCCTCGGTTCATCTTCGAGTACATCGAGAGGAGTCCCACCGAGTCGACATCGAAGCTGGGGCGCGCCATCCCCCCATAGCCGGGACTCGGGTAGTCGCCTGAGAGGGCGAGGATGTTGTCGAAACCCTCCGAGGCGAGGTTCCATCCACGACTCTGGAGCGAATTGCGGTTGCAGTCCTTGCAGGCGAGGTGGATGATCACTTCCTGGTCGTGTGACATGAGGTCGGTGCCGAGCGTGTCGGCTGCCAGCATCGCGTTCCCCGCCGGATTGTCGGTGATGGAGAGCACGTCGATCCGCGGGCACTCGGCCAGGACACGCGCCCGCGCCAGAACCCGTTGGCCCTCCCGGTCGCTGAGCAGGCCGCGGCTCGTGACGAGCTCGACAGCTGTGACGAACCGCTCGGTCTCCTCGAGCAGGTGACGAAAGCTCGGATGACCTCGGGCATCGACCGTGACTTGCTCAGTGATCGCGGGAGACACGCTCATCTGGCAGCCGAGATCTGTGGAACCGGTTGGATATGGCGGCCCTCCACGAAGAACTCGAGCAAGTCGGGAGTTGACTCGAGCTCGACGTGGTTACTCTCCCTTCGGTTCGCGGACAAGGCCCCGTCGGACCTCGTCGGAATGAAACGGCTCGCGAAATGACCCTGAGCTCGGCCAGTCCGCCGACGGCCCACCCGTTTCAGGCGGATTGCCGCGACCGAAGCCCAACGACTGTGCAAACGTGTCGGTGAAAGATCGATGTACCGTCAATTCAACGTACCGCACACGCTTGGCCAGGCGATCCGCAAGCGCACGGAGTTCTCGTGACAGCAGCAGCTGCTCGGCCCCCCGACCAGCGGCGTTTCCCACCTGCCTGTAACGCTCTCGTCCCACATCCACCAACAGCCCCACCCGTATCGCGCTCTCCAGATCCAGATAAGTGCCAAAAGCGCCGGCCACAACGATGTTGTCCAGGCTTGCAGCACCGATGCCGGCCTCCCTCAACAACAACTCCGTACCGGCCCGGATCGCACCCTTGGCGAGTTGGATCTCGTTCACGTCCGAGCGCGTGAAGACGACATCGCGCCCGTGCCCCGCCCGTCCCGCCGGCACGAGCAGGCAGGTGGGCCCACTAGCGGTCCTGCTCACCAGCGGATGGTCCTTCGCCAGCGACCCTCGCTCGTCGATGATCCCCGCTTCCAACCCCTGGGCCACAGCGTCCAGGATGCCCGAGCCGCAGATGCCGATCGGGCGTGCGCCCCCGATGGTTTGCACCTGGAAAGCGCCCTGGTGAAAGCGCACGTGCTCGATGGCACCGGGTGCAGCCCGCATCCCGGCGTGGATGTGTGCCCCCTCGAAGGCCGGACCCG
This sequence comes from uncultured Acidimicrobiaceae bacterium, assembly GCA_963841155.1. Lineage (GTDB taxonomy): Bacteria > Actinomycetota > Acidimicrobiia > Acidimicrobiales > Bog-793 > Fen-455. Next base: position 815,865 of record CAWJBM010000005.1, read on the forward strand.
ACGCAGCAGAGCAACTCCAGATCGCACCCCTGTGCGACAAGCTGATCTCCGTGTTCGTGCCGATGTCCAGGGCCAGCACAGTCTGTTTAGTGTCCGCCAGCCCGCTGGCCAGAAGCATTGCCACGTGGTCGGAGCCGACATAGCCGGCGATGTTCGGCGGCAGATAGAGCATCGCACCGCCATCCAGCTTCAGGCCGGTTTCCTCGGCGCGCACGAGCACTGGATCGCTCACACAAGCGACGTAGGGGGCCTCGCCCAATTGGCGGACGGGTAGGCCGGCCACGAAGTGGTGCATGACGGTGTTGCCGACGACGACTGCATCGACAATTTGGCCGCGGTGTGTTCCAGCCTGCACACAGAGCTCGCCCACCATCCGGTTCAGCTCCTCGACCAACCTATCGTGCAGCAGCTGTGCAGCCCCGTCGGCGGTGTTCGCGTAGGTGATGCGGGTCACGACATCCTCGCCGTAGGCGGTCTGAGGATTTATCGCGCCGACCCTGGCCAATGTTGCGCCAGTGGAGAGGTCGACCAGATAGGCGGCCAGCTTGGTCGTTCCGGTGTCCACGGCCAGGCCGAGCAGCGCTCCTCCGGCGGGTTGGATCGAGACCAGCGCCCCGGTGCCATCCGTCTGCCTGTAGACGGCCGCTCGTCCTCGCCATTGCTGCGCACGCAGTCGTTTCGAGCACGCCCGGGCACTTCGCAAGCCGATGGCGATCCCTCCCATGCCCTCCTGAGCCAGTGCCTCCTGCAACCGCGTGGAGTCAGCGCGCAAGTCATGCAACGAGGGAGGCTCGAGCACCAGGTCGACGGCGACGACCTGTGGGTCCGGTGTGAAGTCCACCGCCTGACCTTCGATCTGCAGGCGTTGTGGGGCGCTGAGCGATTCGGGGGGTATCTCCAGGCGCAGAGCGCCGCGCACGTGCGCCTGGCAGGCCAGCCGCCAGCCATCGCCGCGCTCGGTGACACTCAACAGGCCCTTTTCCTCAGCGGTCTCAGCGCTCAGTGGGCCTTCGACCGCCCGCACCCGACAGGTGCCGCAGGTGCCCTCCCCGCCGCACACCGAAACCAGCTCGATGCCCGATGCCTGTGCCACTTCCAGAACCGTCACGCCTGGCGCCACCTGCACGCGCCGGCCCACCGGCTGCAGTTCCACGGCGACGAGCGCCGTGGGATCGGTTTCAACCATGGTGGGAGATGCGCTCTTCGCGGTAGCGGCGGGTCGCGGCCATGCCGTAACAGTCGCGGGACTCGCCGGCCTGTTCCACGTCCGCCCCCATGTCGATCGCCATTGAGGTCGACTTCTTCCGCACCATCGTGCAGCCCTCGCTCTGGCTGACACCCGCCGAGTCCGCGTCAACTAACGCGAAGATCCGGCGCTGGCCGCTCGCCACCGGCCAGCCCACGGGACCAGGGCTCAGCGGGACGGTGGTGCGCAGCCCCTCGGCCTTTGCCTCTTCGTCCACGCTCTGGCACATCGCCTGTCCCAACAGCTCGACCGCGGCCGACCCGAAGGCGTCGAGCGCGACGGCAATGGCCGGGTCCTCCGCAAGACACTCTGAGGCCGCCTCCTCCACGCCGGGCCCGGTACTGCTGACGGCCACCATGACTGACTGCGCGGCATGCACGTGCTCGGTGAGGAACGGCTCTGAAAGATGACCGTGCTCCATCCGGACTCGCCCGTGGCGGAACTCTCGTACCGGCAAGCTCGCGGACAGCACGACCGGCTGCAGCAATCCCATACCCGCTTCGACGGCCTGTTCTGCAGTACCCAGCGCCGACGACTGGCGGCAGCGCACGCCCAAAGGGTCCACACCTAGTGGGCGCAACACCATGTCCACATCGGGGCAAAGATCCCAATCGCGAACTATCGACATCGTGGCAACGCGCCCTCTCTTGAGACGGGAACTATTCGTAACTCTCACCGGCCCGCCGCTGCCAAGCTCCGCGCACCTGGTCAACTGACTAGCTCCGGACTTCGGACAGGCTGCAGCAAGCACAGCCCGGCAGGTGGAGCCGGATTGTGATCGAGGCACTCCTCCATGCCGCACCGTGAGCCCGGGGGCCGCTCAACGTGCAAGCACCTCCCGTACCAGGCGCACCGCGCTGGAGGCGTCTTCTGCGTAGCCGTCCGCCCCGATCTCGTCCGCGTAGGACTTGGTGATCGGCGCCCCGCCGACGACGATGCGCACCTGATCGCGAAGACCCGCCTCTGTGATCGCCTCGATGGCAACTTGCATGTTCGTCATCGTCGTGGTCAAGAGCGCCGACATCGCCACCACGTTCGCCCCGTCTCGGACGGCCTGGATGAACTTGTCCGCCGGGACGTCCACGCCCAGGTCGACGATCTCATAGCCCGAGCCTTCCAGCATCATCGCCACGAGGTTCTTGCCTATGTCGTGCAGGTCCCCCTGGGTGGTGCCGATCGCCACCTTGCCGCTGGATGCCACGCCCTCTTCGACGAGGTACGGCTTCAACACCGAGAGCGCGGCGGTCATGGCGCGCGCCGCCACCAGCATCTCCGGTACGAAGATCTCACCTTCCTCGTAGAGCCGGCCCACCTGCGCCATGCCCGCGATCAGACCCTCACGCAGCAACGTCCCCGCTTCGATGCCGCCGTCCAACCCCTCGCTCACCTTGGCTACAGCGACCTTTGCATGTCCGTCTACGACTGACTCACGAAGCTCCTCGAGTAACGCCATGGCGTCCCTACTCCATTCTCCTAGCATGCGATGTCGACACGCACGGCTCCTTGACCAGTGATCCCCAGCAGCCGAGTCCGACCGCTTCACTGCGCTCTCGTACCTGAGCACGCTCGCCCAGCATCAGGTCAAGGCGGGCGCGCACCTTCTCGACGTGAACGTCGACGAGATCTCGACCAAGCTCGACGACCAGCTCGAGGCGATGCGCTGGCTCGTGATGGAGCTGGCAGCTCTTGTCGTTATCCGGCTGTCGATCGATCCGTCAAATCTCGAGATCATTGGCGCAGGCGTCGCGGAGGCAGGCGAGGTGGCGGACACTCGCGTCGGACCACCGATGCTCAACTCGGCGCCGCTCGAACGAATCGGGGCGCTCGAGCTGGCGGCACTACTCAGGGGACCCGTCGTGGTTACAGCCGCCGGTGAGCGGCGAATACCGACGAATACCGAGGAGCGGGTGGTCAACGCCAGCCGGCTCCTGAACGACGCGTTCTTGGTGTTGACCATCGAAGCCGGCACCAATAGCGGCATCGTTGACCCGACAGTCGTCAACGTCCAGCGGGCTGTGGCCGCGGACCGAACGACCCGCCCGTTCCAGCTCGCCCTCGACGTTCTCACCGGCGCCCATGAGAACTGCAGCGCGTACATGAAAACCTACCGGGCCGGTGAGCTGACGCCATCGGCTTCCTGACTTGACTGAGGGATCGTACGCCGCATTGTACGTGAACGATTATTGCTTGGCTCGAGCACGGGCAACCAGAAGGTCTCGACAGAGGCAGAGCGCGGGTCGTGACGGGCCTCGTCGATCACCGAGTCGAGCTAGGGTTCGACGCGCAGCCAGAGCCACTCTGATGGGGGGGAGCGGTCCGACTCCTCGGGCCTGAGCGTGGCATTCGGGTTGAGTTGCGCAGGCATCTGTTGACTCCGTCATCTGCGCGATGCGATCACGCAATGCTGAGCCCGGTGGTTCCTGTGCCACCTACCGTTTCCCCTGTGGTTGGATGTCGACCAGGGCATTCTGCCCCCTGTCGGGACACCCCCTCCGACTGCCGTCTAGTGCTATTCCCAAGTGGTTCGGAGTACGCGGGCGCGGCCAGTGACCACTTCGACCATTGCCCAGAAGTTCTCGAGCGGCGTGTCGAGCTGCAGGTGATGAGTCGGCGCCAGGATGAGGCCACCGCCGGCACCGAGCGTGGCGATCCGTTTGAGAACCTCTTGGCGGACTTCGTCGGGACTGCCGAACGGCAGTGTGTACTGCTCATCCATCGAGCCCCAGAAGCAGAGGTCCTTGCCGTACTCGCGCTTGAGCCAGGAAGGGTCCATCGCGGCAGGCTGGACCGGGTTGAGCACGTCGAGCCCTATCTCTATCAGCTCCGGGATGATTGCGTAGACACAGCCATCGGAGTGGTACGCGACTTTCAGTTGCGGGTTGATGGCCTTCAGGCGTTCAATGATGTGCGCCATGCGTGGCTTGAGGAAACGCCGCCAGTGGCGGGGCGAGATGAGCATGCCTTGCTGATGCCCAACGTCGTCGCCGAGCCAGATCATGTCCACGCCCATGCGCACGAGTGTCTCGGCTGCGGCGAGGTGGTAACGGTAGGGAATCTCGAGGACGGCGTCCGCAAGATCGGGGTTGTCGATGAAGTCGGTCAGCATCTGCTCGAGGCCACGCAACGCCCACGCCGTCTCGAAAATCGTGGTGACCGTGGATCCGACGATCCAGTACTCGGCTCCGTGCTCGGCGATGAGCCGTTCGGCGTCCGCGTAGAGCTCTGGTCGGCCGGGATCGGGCGGACGGTAGCGTGCGACCGCGTCAGCATCCGCGTCGGCGAGAGGATGCACGCGTGGCTCTGTGTAGCGACCACCGCCATAAGGGGTGTCATAGGGCACCGACACCCAGCCCACGCCCCACTCGTCAACGTACTCGCTGCCCTTCCCGTAGTAAGAGTTCGCCCAGCCCACCGAGGTGATGAGGACATCCTGGTCGAGGGCCATCTCGAGATCACACGGATTACCGCCGCCGTGCGGATTGTGCGCGCCGGCTGTCGCATCGAGATGCAGATCAGCACGGAGTCGTTCGGCGAACTCGGGGGTGAAGGTTGCCTGCCACGGGCACTGATCCGGCGTCTCGTGACTCAGCGCTGCGACCACACGTTCGCGATGCATGGTTCCTTCGCCTCCCGAGTCGCGCAACGATCAGCACGACCTTACAGTGATCACATGACCGCTAGACGGAAGCCCGCAGCTTGCCTTCGTGAACGCAGCGCCCTTCCGAATCGTGTCTGTCGGCACCGGCCAGACGAACAGCTGGGGTCCTCAGATGAACTCGATTGAGCGGGTAGGGGCTGCCATTGAGCTGCGCGAGCCGGATCGCGTGCCGGTGGATCTGCACAACTTTCAGGTAGCCACCCGCGTTTCCGGCTTGCCGATGTCGCAGATCTTTCGTGACGGAACGCTGCTGGCCGAAGCCATGCTCACGGCCTGGCGCGAGTTCGGGCAGGACATGATCCTGCTGGAGAACGGCACCGCCTGCAATGCTGAGGCCTGCGGCGTGGAGGTGCACTACCGCGATGACATCGCGCCTGTGGCCGGCCGACCGATTCTCGATTCCCTCGCCGGAGTGGTCGATCTGCAGGTGCCGGATCCCTACGTCACCTTCCCGATGTCCGAGATTCTCAAGGCGACCCGCATCCTCGCGCGCGAAGTCGGTGACAAGGCCTGGATCTGCGCGCGTGCAGATCAGGGGCCGATGGACCTGGCAGCGCAACTTCGGGGCATCAGCGAAATCATGATGGATCTGGCCACCGGCGAGGAAGAGGATCTGGTCCACGCGCTGCTTGACTATGCCAGGCGCGTGGCAACGCGTTATGCCTATGCCCTGATCGAGTGCGGTGGTCGCTCCACGTCCATCGGCGAGCCAATGGCGGGACCTGCCATGATATCGCCACGACACTACCGCCGGTATCCCTGGATTCATGAGTGCCGCATGGTAACGGAGCTCAAGGAACACGGTATCATTTTGCACCTGCACATTTGCGGAAACACCCAGGGAATTACCGACAATTTCATCGCCACCGGGGCCCAAGTACTGGAAATTGACCATAAGACAGACGCGGCACGCCTCAAAGCAACTGCGCGCGACACTGCGTGCCTGCTTGGCAATATCGACACTAACCTGCTCGCACTCGGGTCGGTCGGAGAAGTTGACGCCGCCTGCCACGAGCTCATCGATATTTGCAAGCCCGGCGGGGGATTCATCCTGGGCCCAGGGTGTGCGATGGCCCCGGCCACCCCAGCCGAGAACATTCACGCACTCGTTGAATCGGCAAAGAAATACGGCTCATACCGGCGCACATGAGCGTGGCCCTGCCACGTTGCCTCTCAGATCTGGACCGGGGTCGCACCGTTCTTCCACGGCTGCTGGGACCATGTCATAACGCGGGCAAAGGGTGCGATGAGCGGAACCCTAAGGTACTGCCTTCAGGACCTGTGGGTGCCCCCAGAAAGGCGTACAGCATCAGCTCTGTTGTCGTCTGCTGGTCAACGCCTGGCCGTCGCGATCAGAGCATCGCACCGAACGGGCGCAGCCGGGTCGCCAGCTGTGCTCGTCAGGCCAGGTGCGAACACAGAACGCCAGTACAGAACCGTGTTGCGCCGAAACGCCAAGAGCGCAGACTGGATCAGACGCACCCACAGAGGTACGAGTAAGACCCTCAACGTCGGCGAGCGACCGGACGCGGAATATGGCCGTTTACCTGCCAACACGTTGTGCTTCCAACAACGGGTGGAGTCGAAGGGTGGAGGTGAAGGGTGGAGGTGAAGGACTCGAACCCTCGGGCCTCCTGACTGCCAGATGGGTCAATACCGATGCAGCTCGTGTCAGATCGTCCCGCGCCGTCGCGTTCTGGCTCGTCCAGACTGCTGTCCAGGGGTCGTCCGCAGCAACGTGCGACTGGGTGCGACGCTTCGGGACGGGTTTGTTGGCTCGAATGTTGGCTTTCTTGAGGGGCAAAGGCGGAAGAGGCAGGCGGAACGGTTACTGTCGAGGCGTGGGTGAGGTACGGGCCCGGCCGACCGATCCTGGGCACACTGTTCGGCGGTTGTGAAGGAAGGGGCGAAATTGGTCTCCGGTAGGGAGTTCCGTCTTTGGTACCGCCAACCGGCGCACGAGTGGTCCGAAGCGCTCCCTCTCGGCAATGGCGGCCTCGGGGCGATGCTATGGGGTCAGCCCCACAGGGAAAGAGCCGACCTTAACGTCGATACCCTCTGGTCCGGCGGCCCCCGGGTTGCCCATGCGGAGAACTCTGGCGCTCTGCTCAGGGAGTTGCGCGCCGCCGTGCTCGAACGGCGTGACTATGTTGAGGCCGACACTCTTGTTCATGGCCTCCAGGGCCCGTTCAACGAGGCGTACCAGCCACTGGGGTGGCTCACCGTCGACGTCGAAGGCGTGGGCGAGCTCCGCGACTACGAAAGATCGCTAGATCTCCTTGAGGGCGTGGCCTCGGTCCGTTACAAGATGGGCGAAAGCCTGTACGAGCGGGAGGCGTTCGTCTCGGTCCCTGACCGCGCCTTCGTGATGCACTTCAGGGTGCGGGGGGCCGCGAAGCTGAACCTGTCACTCGAACTGGGAAGTCCCCATCCAAGCGAGCTGTCGCACGAGGACGAGGGCATTGCGTGGTTGGAAGGCAGGGCGCCCGCGCACGTGGTCCCGCACTACTGGGCCGAAGAGCCAGCCGTTGTTTACGACCCCGGCTCTGGTTTGCGCTTTGCCGCTGGTTTGGTCCTGAACGTTACGGACGGCGTAGTGAGGCAAGAGAGCGGCGGGCCTCTCCGGGTGGAGGGTGCTGACGCTGTCACTTTGTTCGTTGCCTCCGTCACCGGGTACGCAGGGTCCGCCATCCCGCCGGTCGAGGACCCTGCCATGCTCCGGCGCACTTGCCTGGAGTGGCTCACGCCCTTGCCCGCCGAACCATACTCGGCCTTGAGGGCGCGGCATGTTCGAGAGCATCGGGCGCTTTTCAATCGGTGCTGGTTGCAGCTGGGGCGGGGTGGCGTCAGCGGGGTGCCGACCGACGAGCGTCTCAAGGCGCTGCGCGACGACGGCGCTGACGAGGGGCTGTTCGCACTGTTGTTCCACTATGGTCGCTACCTCCTCATGGCGAGCTCACGACCGGGCAACCAGCCAGCCAACCTGCAGGGCATATGGAACGACCAAGTGCGCCCGCCCTGGAGCTGCAACTGGACGACCAACATCAACACCGAGATGAACTACTGGCACGCGGAGACGACCAACCTGGCCGAGTGCCACGAGCCGCTCATGGAGCTGGTGGCCGACCTCTCACGAGCCGGCGTCAGCGCGGCACACGACTTCTATGGGTGCAGAGGTTGGACGGCGCACCACAACGTGGATCTCTGGCGTTCGACCTGGCCGGTCGGGAACCAGGAGGCAAACCCGTTCTGGGTGAACTGGCAGATGGGCGGCGCCTGGCTGTGCCAGCACCTATGGGAACATTACGCATTCTCCGAGGACAGCGCATTCTTGGAGCGTGCTTACCCGGCCATGCGCGAGGCGGCCGTGTTCTTGTTGGACTATTTGGTCGAGGAACCCGGCGGGACGCTGGTCACCTGCCCATCAACCTCCCCGGAGAATACCTTCCTGGCCCCCGACGGCAGGGAAGCCGCCGTCAGCGCGGCGTCCACGATGGACATTTGGTTGACCATGGACCTCTTCCGCCACTGCATCGCCGCCTCGGAGATCCTCGGTACGGACCAGGAGCTGAGAGCGACACTGGCGAGCTCCCTGCAGAAGCTTCATGCGCCTCAAGTGGCCAACGACGGCCGCTTGCAGGAATGGTGGGAGGATTTCGACGAACCGGAGCCGGGGCACCGTCACCTGTCGCACTTGTTCTGCCTTTACCCGGGTGACGAGGTGACACCGAGGTCGGCCCCTGCACTAGCAGCGGCAGCCCGGCGCTCCCTCGAGCACCGGCTGGCAAACGGCGGCGGGGCAACGGGTTGGAGCCGAGCCTGGGTGGTCGCGCTATGGGCGAGGCTGCTTGAAGGGCAGATGGCCTGGAAGCATCTACGAGAGTTCCTCAGGAGCTCCGTAACCGACAACCTTTTCGACCTCCACCCCCCGGGTTGGTTCCAAATAGACGGTAATTTCGGGGCTGCGGCCGCCATCGCCGAAATGCTGCTCCAGAGCCATGCGGGCACCCTCGACTTGTTGCCCGCTTTGCCGACCGCGTGGCCCGAGGGTCAAGTCTCTGGCCTTCGGGCGCGAGGGGGGTTGTCGGTGGGCATCACATGGAAGGAAGGGCGCGTGACCGAGGTCCGCCTCGACGTGCCGCGCGCCCGGGTGGTGAAGCTACGTTGCGATACCCCGCTCCGGCTTGCGGAATATCAGCCGGAAGAGGCCAGGTTCTCGCCAACCGACGAGCCTGGATTGGGCGCCCTCAATGCCCGTGTCCCTGGGACTTACAGGTTGCGGGCGGACGTCTAGGAGCACGCTGCCAGCGGGTTGCCCAAGTCACGAACGGCGCGGTCACGAAGAAGGATGACGCCACCGGTCCTGCGCGTCAGAGGTCCGGCGATTGTGCTCTTGCATACGTCGGAAGACCCGATGCCAACGCGAAAGACGTACGAACCACAGTCGCGAATCCTGGTCGGCACGAGACGCCGGCTATGTGGCCGATGTCCACAACGGACCGGTGCGCGGGCTGCGCTCTCCATCGTCAACATCTCGAGAATGGCGAGGGTGCGGCCGGCGAGGCGCTGCAGGTGCGGCCGTGCTCAATATGGCGATGAACGGCTCCTCGTGGTGGTCGGGGGATGTGAGTGGCTCTTTCGGGGCCACCCCAAACGGTCATGCCCGCCGGGAAGTCCTGGTACACCGATTCAAGTAACGCGAGTTCTGCCCTCTCTTTCGCCCGGACGGGGACCGCCTGCCCAACACGACGACGAACCCGGACATGATGGGCGGCCCTAACCGGTTTGAGTGGGAGTTCTTGCTTGGAAAGGCTCCTCGGGCACGACCGGAGAGGTCGCTCCGGGTGGCGCCGTGCTCTCGCGCACGATCAGGTCGGTGGCTAGCTCGACACGACGCCTGAGCGGCCCGCTGGCTTCGACGCCCTCGAGCAACGTGCGTACGGCCACCGCAGCCATCTCCGTTAACGGCTGGCGCACCGTCGTCAGCGCGGGGGTGCTCCACGCGGCGAGCGGGATGTCATCGAAGCCGACGACGCTCAGATCCTCGGGAACACGAAGACCGGCTTCGCGCGCTGCACGCAGGACGCCCAGAGCAGACAGATCGTTCCCCGCAAAGATCGCGGTCGGGCGCTCCCTCAGATTGAACAGGACCTTCGCCTGCTCGTACCCGGTTTTGACGCGGAAGTCGCCCGGTCTCACGAACTGGTCATTCACCGAGAGCCCTGCCCTCTCGAGGGCGGCGCGGTAACCATCGAGGCGCGCTCGGCTGCACAGCAGTTCGGGGGGGCCGGTAATTATCCCAATCTGCCGGTGCCCTATGTCCACCAAGTACTTGGTCGCGGCCAGCCCGCCCGACCAGTTGGTGGCACCGACCGAACTCACCTCCGGACCGGGCTCCGCAGTCGGGTCAATCACGACGATCGGCAGACCCCGCACAGCGAGCTCTCCCCTCTGACGCTCGGAAAGCTCAGAGAGCAGCAGGATGATCCCTCGGGTGCCGCGGGAAGTGATGTGGTTGAACCAGACTCGGCGCTCATCTCCCTCCGACAGCGCAGTGAAGGCGACCGTGAGCCCCTGTGCTTGAGCGGCCGCCGCAGCCCCCCGGACAATCTCGATCGCCCAAGGGCTGTCGAAGTCGTTGAACACGACGTCGATTAGCGGCGGCGCATTGCTGCTCCCCCGCTTGCGGTACCCGGAGCTCAACAGGACGTCTTGGACCATCTTGCGCGTCCGGGAAGAGACGTCGGGCTTGCCGTTGAGGACCTTGGACACCGTCGCCGTCGACAAGCCGCTCTCTTCCGCGATCTGTGCGATCGTGACCGGCCGACGGGCCCGGGCGCCATGTTGCAGTGCTGGTCGGCGGGCCTGCACGGTTGCCGACGGAGCGCCAGCTCCCTCGCTCAGCATCCTGTCGGTGTACGTGTCACGTCCTCTCATCTCACCCCACGATAGTACCGGCACCCTTCGGGCGTAAGCTTTCGGACTCGTCACTTATGCTCTGGCGGTTGCGAGCGTCCCAGGACGCCGCCCGTTCGGCCTCGCGTGGAGGAGCTGAACTGGCCCGTGGACAGCCGTCACCGTCGGGCCTGGCAGGTGATGTCATACATAATAGCAGGTAATCACCACTATTTTGCATCCTTGACGCCCGGACGGCCCGAGTGTATCGTGCCTTCGTAACACCTAGACAAACTGTTCGAAACATCTCGGTTCAGCATTAACCGGGCTTAGCCGTGCCAAGAAAGGGGGTTTGATTAGCTCTGCCCTCCGGCAGAGGCGATCATGAGAGTTCGGTCCGCCCCGGAAGGGGTGAGCAGGAAGGGGAAGAGAACTTGTCCCGAACATCGCTGAAGCACCCACGGCTGCATCGCGGGGTAACCGCCCTACTGGGAGCCGGCCTGTTGGCAGGCCTTGCCGCCACTGTTGCCGCCGCGGTACCCGCCACAGCTTCGTCCACCGTAAGACTTTCGTCTGCGCCGAAAGCCACCATCAGCGTGGAACTCCAAGACCAAGGCAAAATCCTTGACAATTACTACACCGCGCAGGCTACGGCCTTCAACAAGGCCAATCCTGGCGACCATGTCAGCATGGACATCGTCCCGACGAACAACGTCTACAAACAAAAGCTCCTACTGCAACTCGAGAGCTCCAGCCCCCCCGCGATGTTCCAAACCTGGGGCGGCGGCATCTTCCAGCAGTACATAAGCGCCAAGGTGGTCCAACCCTTCGCCGATGCGGGCAAGAACGATGCTGGTCACCCCACCTGGGAATCCGATTTCCTGTCATCGACCCTCGGCAGTTGCACTTACGGCGTGGCCCTCTACTGCATGCCCTTCACGGGCACGCAGCCTGTCTTCTTCTTCTATAACAAGCCGTTGCTCGCCAAGTACGGCCTGAGCTTCCCCACGACGACGACCCAGCTCATCAAGGACGTCACACTGCTGGCCAAGCACAACGTCACCGCCATCGCCCTGGGCAACAACGGCGAGTGGGAAGGCCTCATGTACCTCGAGTACTTCACGGACCGAGAGGGCGGCCCGCAAGTGTTCCTGAACATCCAGGAAAACAAGCCGGGGGCGTGGTCCAACCCCGCCATCATCAAGGCCCTCACCGACATCCAGACACTCGTCAAGGACAACGCCTTCGAAAAGGGCTACGACGCCATTGACTGGGGCACCGGGTTCATCGACGCGCTCGTCTACAACGGTGTGGCTTCCATGGAGCTCATGGGCGACTGGGACATCACCTTCCTCACCTCTGACGCCCCGGCGTGGGTCAACTCCGGCAAGCTTGGCATCGGTGCGTTCCCGACCGTGCCGGGCGGGAAGGGCAACCCAGCCGACCTCGAAGGCAACACGACGACCTACGTCGGCTTGGCTGCGCACCTCAGCGCTGCACAGACCTACGTCGCTGAGGCGTTCGCCAAGTTCTGCTGGGACAGGCCTGCCTACGCGAAGGAACTGGTCGCCCAAGGAGCGGTACCTGCGCTCAAGGTCAACCCGAGCGCCTTCAACGCGGTCCCGAAGTTGAAGCAGTACCTCGTCCCGATTTACAACGCCGTCCTGAAGGCGCCCTACTTCCAGTACTCGTGGGACCAGGCTCTAGGGGCGACAAAGGCTCAACCCATGCTCGACAACCTCGCCAAGGTGTTCGATCTCCTTCAAACACCGCAGCAGTTCGCCGCTGTCATGAACAAGCTCCAATAAAGACCCTGACCTAGGCAACTACTGAACGAACGAAGGCCCGGCCCGCGTCCTCCCTGTGGGCCGGGCCTTTCATGACCAGAGGTGAGCCCATGGCAGCTAGTACCGTGCTTCTCGGCGACAACCAAGCAGGTCGTGCCCGTTCTGGCTACACCACAGCCCGCCGTCGCAACTTCTTGGGCGACCTGCTCGGGATCTCACCGACACTGGCCCTGTACGGGGCTTTCATCGTGATCCCGACGGGCCTTGCCCTGGTCCTCTCCTTCATGAACTGGGACGTGATCGCCCCGATGAGATGGGCGGGGTTCTCAAACTGGAGCCGTTTCTTCTCGGACCCGGTAGCCCATCACTCCCTGCTGGTGACTTTCGAGCTTGCTGGCTTCAGCTGGCTGGCCCAGACCCCGTTGGCGATGGCCCTCGGTATATTCATCGCCGGGAGGCAGCGTTACCGTGCGGTCTACGCGGCCATCTACCTGGTCCCTCTCTTGCTGTCGACGGTCGGGCTGAGCCTCATGTGGGAGGACCTCCTTTTTCCTCAGTTCGGCGGGCTGGCCTGGCTGGGGCTCCACTTCCACATGAACTTCCTCAACCAGAACTGGCTGGGCAGCCCGAGCCTTGCTCTCTTGACCATCGTGGTCATAATCGCCTGGCAGTTCGTCCCGTTCCATACGCTCATCTTCCAGGCGGGCAGGCGAGCCATACCGGCGGCGCTCTATGATGCAGCTACTGTCGACGGCGCCAATGTGCGCCAAACATTCTGGCACGTGACACTGCCCCAGCTGCGCTACAGCATCGTAACGTCGTCAACACTGGTCTTAGTCGGTTCCCTGACGTATTTCGACATCATCTACATCTTGACCTTGGGCGGGCCGGGCGACACGACCCGGGTCCTGGCGATGGACATGTACAACACCGGCTTCGTCGAGACAGAGTTCGGCTATGCGAGCGTAATAGCAACGGTCCTGGGAGTGCTTGGGATCCTCTTAGCTGTAGCGCTCGTCAGGCTTACGGGATTTGGCTCGATGGAGGGGGGGCAGGAGGGCATATGGTAGCGGCAGCGCCAGCTACTCGCCGCCAACGGCAGCGTGTCCGCTCAGCGGCACTGAGTGGCGTCAAGGGCAGGTCGAAGTTCTTTGGAGCCATCACCTTTGTTCTCGGCACGATCTGGTTGGTTATTGTACTGGGACCCATTTACTATATGATCCTGGCGAGCTTCCGAAACAGCAACCAGTACATGACGGCCAACGCCTGGCTGCCGACGGGCGGTTTGACTTTCTCCTCGTACACGTCCATGTTCCACGGCTCCGGTATCGGGACACTGCTCCGCAACAGTGCCGAGCTCGCTGTGGGCACGATCGTACTGGTCACCGTGCTCTCGCTTGGGACCGCCTACCGGATCGTCCGGCGAGGGTCGCGTTACGCGGCCGTCTCGTTCCGGCTCATACTGTTTGGCATCGCGGTGCCTATCCAGGCGATCGTGATACCTCTCTTCTTCGTAACGAACAAGATCCATACTTACGACAAGCTTTACGGCCTTGTCCTGGTGGCCGCGGCATCGCTCATACCGGTGGCCGTGCTGCTGACGGTCAACTACGTACGGCTGATACCACGAGAGCTCTACGATGCCATGGCCGTCGACGGGGCGGGGCAATGGGCTACTTTCGTCAGGCTGGTCGTCCCCATGGCTCGCCCGGTACTGGCCGTTGTCAGCATTTACGCCGGGCTCGGTGCTTGGAACAACTTTCTGCTACCGTTCATCCTCACGCAGTCCAATAACGACATGGTGCTCCCCCTGGGGATGTACCGCTTCGCCACCAACTCGGAGTACGGCATCAACGTGCCGGTTGTGATGGCCTTTGTCTTCTTCACGATGGTGCCGATATTGCTCCTCTACATAATCCTGCGCCGCCAGTTCGTCAAGGGCATCGGCGGCTTTGCCCTCCGTTGACCCCAAGCAGCCTTGCGCGATGTCGGTTTTGGGTAATCGATGAATTTCCGAGGACAGCACCGAGGTGAACCGATGACTACCACCGCATACACCGATGCCGCTCTGGCTACAGAAGACCGGGTCAGCGACCTGATCGACCGCATGGACCTCGACGAGAAGTTGGCCCAGCTGGGGGCAGTTGGGTTTCCAGACTTGATCAAAGACGAACACTTCGACGAGGACGCGGCGCTGGCTGTGGTCCCCCACGGTATCGGCCAAGTCACGCGTATAGGTGCTACGACCGGTCTCGAGCCCGAGCAAAGTGCCGAGCTGTTGAACCAGATCCAACGGCTCGTGGTCGAACGTACCCGCCTCGGGATCCCCGTAATGGTGCACGAAGAAACACTGGCGGGTTACTGCGCCCGGGGTGCCACGGTGTTCCCTCAGGCACTCGCTCTCGCCTGCAGTTGGGATCCTGAGCTGGTGCGGGAGGTGGCGGACAAGATCAGACGCCAGTTGCTGGCCGTGGGGGCCCGGCACAGCTTGGCGCCTGTGCTCGACGTGGCTCGAGACCCCCGGTGGGGGCGTTTGGAGGAAACCTACGGCGAAGATCCCGTGCTGGCCGGAGTGCTGGGGACGGCCTACGTGCGAGGCATGCAGACCGACGACTTGTCGCGTGGCGTCCTCGCCACCGGGAAGCATTTCTTGGCCCACGGGCTCTCCGAGGGTGGCCGCAACCACGCTCCCGTGCAAGTTGGGCCAAGGGAGCTGCGCGAGGTCTATGCGGAGCCTTTTGCCGCCGCCATCCGCGACGCCGGGTTGGGGTCGGTCATGAGCTCCTACAGTTGCATCGACGGGCTCCCTGGCAGCGGGTCAGCCGAGATCCTGACCCGGTTGCTCCGCGACGAGCTCGGGTTCGAAGGCATGGTGGTAGCCGACTATTTCTCGGTCAGCCTCTTGATGAGCTACCACCGCGTGGCCGCCGACCGTTCTGAGGCTGCCGTCAAGGCCATCACCGCTGGCCTCGACCTAGAGCTTCCCGCACTCGATTGTTTTGGCGCGCCGCTCAAGGCGGCGGTGACCAGCGGGAAGGTTCCCATGGCTGTGGTCGACAGGGCCGTCCGCCGAGTTCTGACGGCCAAGATGCGCCTGGGCCTGTTCGAGTCGCCGTACGTAGACCTCGGCCAAGTCAGGGTCGTCTTCGCCGACGCGACCAACGCCGGCCTGGCCCGGCGGGCCGCTACCCGGGGCATTGTCCTCTTGTCCAACGACGGCGTATTGCCGTTGGCAGGGCACGTGGCGAAAGTGGCAGTCATAGGGCCTGCAGCCGATGACCGGCGCTTGCTGCAAGGCGATTATCACTACCCGGCGCACCAGGAATTGTTCCTCGATCCCGATGGGGCGCCTGCGCTCAACCGGCCGTCTTTGGCAGCTACCCATAAGGAGGCAGGCACTGCCTCGGAGCCTGCTCCAAGCGCGTTCGCCGGCGTCAGCTCGGACGACAAGATCACTGACCTCATTGACCTGCCCAGCGGAAAAGGGGCACTCAAACCCGGCAGGTACTACACCGAGCACGTTACGCCGCTTGCGGGGCTCAAGGCCGCCCTGGGTGCCCGGATTGAAGTTGCCTACGAAAAGGGTTGCGAGCTACAGGGGGACGACCGCGCAGGTTTCCCGGCTGCGGTCGCTGCAGCGAAGCGAGCCGACGTCGCCGTAGTGGTGCTCGGAGGCCGTTCCGGGCTGAACGAGAGTTCAACGGTGGGAGAAGCTCGCGATGCCACGAACCTCAGGCCGACGGGCGTCCAGGAAGAACTGGCCACCGCCGTGGCGGCGACAGGCACCCCGACTGTGCTTGTCGTCATGAGTGGGAGGGCCCACGTGCTGAGCGAGGTGGCCGGCCAGGTGCAAGCTCTGCTCGTGGCCTGGCCGCTCGGGGAACAGGGAGGCAATGCTCTCGCTGATGTCCTGTTGGGCCGTACGGAGCCCACAGGCAGGTTGGCTGTGACCCTTCCGCGGGCAACCGGGCAGATCCCGCTCTACAGCAGCCATCGTTCCGGCGGGGCGCGTTCGGTCTTCTACGGCAATTACACAGACTGCGCCCGCACCCCACTG
Source organism: uncultured Acidimicrobiaceae bacterium (assembly GCA_963841155.1). Taxonomy (GTDB): domain Bacteria; phylum Actinomycetota; class Acidimicrobiia; order Acidimicrobiales; family Bog-793; genus Fen-455. The sequence goes on from CAWJBM010000005.1 coordinate 832,508, forward strand.
TTCAGTTTTGGCCATGGCCTCGGGTACACAACGTTTGGTTACTCGGATTTCACGGTCGAGGCCCACGACACTTCGTCCACCATCACTGTGGGACTGACCGTGACCAACACGGGGGCTCGCGAAGGCGAGGAGGTCGTTCAGCTTTACGTGTCGGACCTGGTGGCGTCGGTGGCCAGACCGGAAGCCTCTCTCATTGGCTTCACGCGGCTGTGCGTGCGCCCAGGCGAAGCAGCGCGGGTGACCTTCGACGTCCACCCAAGCCGCCTCGCCTTCTATGACGAGGCCATGCGGTTTGTCGTGGAGCCCGGCCTTTTCCGCTTCGCCGTAGGCCGTTCATCGTCTGACATCCGCCAAGAGGCAGTCGTCAACGTCACCGGGCCGGTGGCCTCCTATTCGCAGAGGTCAATTGTGGCCGTCACGGCTGTGGTGGTACGGTGTAATGGTGGTGGAGTGCCTTCTCCAACTCACAGAAATGACGCGACAGATGGCAGTGGTGAGTCGCCGCGAGCGCCAGTCTGCGTAGAGCCGAGAGAAGTCCGTAGTCATGAGCGCTCCGATCTTCTTCCGGGATAGACATGCACCGCACTGACAACAGCGCTACAACGAGATGCGTTACCGGTGCCGCGGTGCTTTTCTCCTCCAGCCAGCTTGCTTTCGACAAAGTACTCCGCGGGCGTTCGATCACCGAAGAGAGGCTCGCACAAGTGTGCACGTTGGATGCGATCGCCCATCAGCGTGGGCAATCACTCGCCCAGACGGCGACCATCTGGGCGTTGCGCGACCCGCGTGTCACTTCCGCCACCGTCGACGTCCGGAGCGTGGCGCAGCTCGAGGAGAATCCCGACGCCCTGACCCACCTAGACTTGAGCGAGGAGGAACTCGCCGAGACCGACAGTCGTCTCAGCGACGTCGACCCTCCCTGGGCAGGAAATACTTGATAGCCATCAAGGAGAATCCATGGCAACTGTGAACCTGGAAAAGGTGACCAAGGTCTACCCCAACGGGCTGCCTGCGGTGTCAGAGCTAGACCTGGACGTCGCAGAGGGGGAGCTGATGGTGCTGGTCGGACCATCCGGTTCGGGCAAGACGACGGCTCTTCGGATGGTGGCAGGCCTGGAGGACATCACCTCCGGGACGCTTCGCATGGGCGGCAACATGGTCAACGACCTGCCCCCCAAGGACCGCAACGTGGCCATGGTGTTCCAGAACTACGCCCTGTACCCGCACATGACCGTGGCTCAGAACATCGGCTTTGCCCTGAAACTGCGCAAGTTCCGCAAGTCCGAGATCAACGCCAAGGTCCGCGAGGCGGCCCAGCTGTTGGGCCTGACCGAGTACCTGAACTCCAAGCCCGGCCAGCTTTCCGGTGGCCAGCGCCAGCGCGTCGCCATGGGACGCGCCATCGTGCGCGAGCCGTCTGTGTTCTTGATGGACGAGCCGCTCTCCAACCTCGACGCCAAGCTGCGGGTCCAGATGCGCGCCGAGATCTCCCGCATCCAAAGGCGCGTGGGCGTCGCGACGCTGTATGTCACCCACGACCAGACCGAGGCGATGACCATGGGCGACAGGGTGGCGGTCTTGCACATGGGCCGGCTCCAGCAGTGCGACTCCCCCCAGTCGCTCTACGAGCACCCGGACAACCTCTTCGTGGCCGCCTTCATAGGCTCCCCGGCCATGAACCTGTACGAGGCCGTCATCTCCTCCGACGCCGCGCAGGTCAAAGTGGGCTCGCAGTCGCTTGTCCTCTCCCAGGCGCTCTTACAGGCCCGCCCGGCTCTTCGTAACTACACGGACCGCAAGGTGGTCGTCGGCATCCGCCCCGAGCACCTCTCGGACGCCGCCTTGGGGCCGGTGCCGGCACCGGGCACCATCCTCAGCGCGGATGTCGAGCTGATAGAGGCCCTCGGCAACGAATTGCAGGTGCACTTCCTCGTGGACGCGACACGCGTCCGTTCAGAAGAAGCCCAGGCGGCCGCGGAGACCCGTGAGCTCGAGGGGCTCCAGACCCTGCAGTCCGGAGGAGTGAGGGCCGCGGGCGTCGCCCGGGTCTCTCCCCGTAGCGGGCTCAAGGCCGGCTCACCCGCGACCTTCGCCGTCGACACCGAGCGGCTCAACTTCTTTGACTTCGAGAACGGGGCGGCCATCTGGAGTTGACACCCCGGCCTACCGGGCCCGGGCCTACCAACAGGAGGTTCCTTCGTGAGGGTCGTCTTCATCGGAGCGGGAAGTGTGGTGTTCACGAGGAACCTCACCAGGGACATCCTCACCTTTCCTGAGCTCGGCGACAGCGAGATCGTGCTCATGGACATCGACGGCGAGAGACTCTCCCGTGCCCACAAGCTCGTCAGCCGCATGGCTGAGACGGCCAAGTCACCGGTACAGGTCATCGCCACCACCGATCGACGCCAGGCCCTCAAAGGGGCCGACTACGTGGTCGTCACCATCCAGGTGGGCGGGATCGACCAGTGGGAGGTTGACATATCCGTCCCTGAGAAATTCGGGGTGAGCCAGTGTGTGGGTGACACCCTCGGACCCGGTGGGATCTTCCGTGGGCTGCGCCACCTCGCTGTCTTCGACGGCCTGATCGAGGACATGGCAGAGCTCTGCCCGAGGGCCCTGGTCCTGCAGTACTCCAACCCCATGGCCATCCTCACCTGGCGGGCCGCCCTGGCGGGCCTGCGGGTGGTGGGCCTTTGCCACAGCGTCCAGGGAACCGCACGTCTGCTCGCCGAGTACTGCCAGGTGCCGGTCGAGGAGCTCACGTACTGGGTGGCAGGCATCAACCATCAGGCGTGGTTCCTCACGCTGGAGCACCATGGCAGCGACCTGTATCCCCGCCTGCGTTCGCACCTCGACAACTCCGAGTCGCTTGGGCAGGAACCTGTGCGTTTCGAGCTGATGCGCAGGTTCGGCTACTTCGTGACCGAGTCCAGCGGGCACGCGTCCGAGTACCTTCCCTACTTCCGCAAGCGGCCCGACCTCCTCGTCTCGCTGGTGGAGGCATTCGAGGCACCAGGGTCGGACTACTCGGCGTGGTTCGGCTACGGGCACACGGGTGGTGATGTCGCCGCCAGGCGACTCGAGGAGCCGGCGTACGAAGAAGAGGTTGCCCGGCAGATCGCCGGCACCGAGCCCATCGAGCTCCGGCGTTCGGACGAGTACGGCGCCCTCATCATTCATGCCGAGCAGACCGGCACGCTGCTTCGCATCAACGGCAACGTGCCCAATGACGATCTCGTAACAAACCTGCCTGGCGGCGCGTGTGTCGAGGTCCCCTGTCTGGTGGACCGTGGCGGAATTCACCCCTGTGTGGTGGGAGCCCTCCCCCCTCAGCTGGCCTCCTTGAACCGGAGCAACATCGCCGTGCAGGAGCTCGTCGTGAAGGGTCACCTTGAGCGGGACAGGGAGGCCATCTACCATGCGATGGCCCTTGACCCGTTGACTGCCGCGGTTTGTTCCCTGGACGAAATATGGCAGATGACCGACGACATGTTCGCGGCGAACGAACCCTGGCTGCCGCAGTTCGCATAGGCGCAGCCAACCTTCGAAGAGAATGACCGAGTGTGGGCCTTTGGTTGACTTCACCTCGGGTCGGCTCTGATCGAGCGCTTTGTTCAGTGCCCGATCAACGGCCACTTGGCGATCTCGACCTGTAGGCTCCGCGCGCTCCGGACGCGACACCGGGAGCGGAGTAGAAGGCCTCATTCAGAAGTGCCAACTCCTCGCCAACTGGACGTTCGCCGGAACCATGCCAGGCGAGGATCGCGGGTTCAGATACAGTCGTCCGTACCTAATAGTTGCCGTGGAACAATCGACCAATTCGCTTCGCGAGGTTCAGCCATGACCAGTCTCACAGTAGATCCCGGTCGCCAACTCGGTGTTCTTGATCGCAAGGTTTTCGGTGGGTTCGTCGAGCATCTGGGTCGCTGCGTCTACGGAGGGATCTTTGAGGAGGACTCGGTTCTCAGCGATGCCGACGGCTTTCGTGGCGACGTACTCAACCTTCTGCGCGATCTCAGGCTCGGCGTTCTGCGCTGGCCTGGGGGCAACTTCGTGAGCAACTACCACTGGGTGGACGGAATAGGACCGAGAGACGCCCGTCCTCGCCGCCCTGAACTGGCTTGGGGAGGTGAGGACTCGAACCGGTTCGGCACCGACGAGTTCCTAAGGTACTGCGCCGAGCTTGGCACCCGACCGTACATCTGTCTCAACATGGGCACGGGAGACTTGAGAGAAGCACTGGAATGGGTCGAGTACTGCAACTCCTCCGGGCGCACCTACTGGGCGGAACGGCGTCGCCAGAACGGACGCGACGAACCGTATGCGGTGCCGTACTGAGGCCTCGGCAACGAGATGTACGGCGACTGGCAGATAGGCGCACTCTCGGCGGAGGAGTACTCGCGAGAAGCCGTTCGCTGGGCCCGGGCGATCAGGATGCTCGACCCCAGCGTGAAGCTTGTCAGTTGCGGGTTGGACGGATTGAGCGCCTGGGACAGCCAGGTCATCGATTACATGGTGAGCGTTGTGGATCTCCATTCGATCCACCTCTATACCGGCTCGGATGACTACTGGACAAATGTCCTCCAACCCCACCAGGCTGAACGAGCGATCCGTTGCACTCGCGCGCTGATCGAGCGTGCCGCGTACTTACGGAAGGTCAAGAGTCTTCCGCGCGTCGCATATGACGAGTGGAACGTCTGGTTCCGGACACAAGACGGTGCGCTCGAGGAGCGCTATAACTTTTCAGACGCTCTCGCTGTGGCCACCTACCTGAACATCTTCGTGAGGAACTGTGCCTGGGTGCACATGGCGAACCTCGCCCAGATGGTCAACGCGATCGCGCCCATCGTGACGACGCCCGAGGTCGCGGTGGTGCAGCCGATCTACTACCCGTTTCTGCTTCACTCGCAGTCAGCCCTCGACGTCGCCGTCGACGTGCGCACAGAGGGACCGAAGATAGGCGGGCCCGGTCCGGAAGAGACGAGCAGGTGGCCCCACGGTGTCGGCGACCTCGCCCCCTTCGATCTCGTGGACGCGTCCGCGACGGTGGATCGAGCACGTCGCAAGCTTTCTGTCACCGTGGTCAACCGTAGCCCGGAGGCTCCTGAGCCGGTGCAGATCGTGCTGCTTGGCTCGGCATTCCAGCGCGAAGCCAGGATCCGGGTCGTGACCGCGGAGCGAGACGCCTCGGAGCGGACCATTCCCGACGTCGAGTCGGTGAACATCGCGGAGGGCTCCCAGGCCACGAAAGGTTCGGAGCTACGCGCTTCGCTACCGCCGCAGTCATTCTCAGTCATTGAGGTCGAGACGACGACCGAATAGCGATGACTGCCGTCGAGAGGCCGCCGCTCATGGGCGGCCGCCCTCTTCGACAGCAGCAAGAGCGGAGTGACCGACTGCAAGCCCCGGAGCCCAGAACTGCCCAGGTGGGATGCGCGGGCAAACCGGACCGCCGAACTCAATCTTGGTCTGTGAAGACCCCGACATCGAGTCGTGCCCCGTCGCGGAGGAAAATTGGGATCCGTTCCAAAGGAGCGTCGGCTGTCACCACGGCACCGCCAGGCACACTTGCTCCCGTCCAGGCGTCTGCCCATTTCGCGCCGGCAGGCAGATACACGGACCGCTCGTCCGCTCCTTGCTCCAGCACGGGAGCCACCAGTAGGTCTGGGCCGAACATGAACTGGTCGTCAACGTCCCAGCACGTTTCATCGTCTGAGAACTCGACGAGCAACGGCCGCATGATAGGTACGCCCGTCCTGCTTGTTTCTCTTGCTACTGCATGCAGGTAGGGCCGCAGGCGTTCGCGAAGGAAGATGTAGTCCCTCAGGACCGAGTAAGCCTCCTCACCGAAAGACCAGATCTCATTGGGGCCACCGGTCATGTCCGCGCCCATTGCAGAATTAGGCAGACGGTCCCCATGGAGGCGGAATAGCGGGCAGAATGCCCCGTACTCGAACCAGCGTACGAGAAGTTCCCTGTAGGCCGGGTCGTCCGGGTCGCCCTTGAAGAAGCCACCAATGTCGGACGTCCACCATGGAATGCCGCTCATGGCCATATTGAGCCCTGCGCGGACCTGCACCCGGAGCGACTCGAACGTCGACGGTATGTCGCCCGACCAGACTGCCGCGCCGTAACGCTGGCTGCCGGCCCAAGCAGACCGGCACAGCAGGAGCACCTCTTCCTCTCCGCAGCCGAGCATGCCTTCGTAGAACCCGCGAGCATGCTCACGGGGATAGAGGTTTGCAACTTCGAGACCGGGCCCCGCTGCGAAGTTCAAGCTCGCGGGGCAGTTTGGCTGCATCTCGGGCTCGCAGGCGTCGAGCCAGAAGACCCGGATCCCCGCCTTGTGGTAGTTCTTCTCGACCTGCTCCCAGATATAGTCGCGGGCTGCGGGATTGGTGGAATCGTAAAAGGAAACCGCGATCCAGGAGTTCACGCCCCGTTCCGGCCAGGTCACGTGCAGCGGTGCACTCTGCTCACTCGAAATCAACAGGCCACGGTCCAACATGGGTTTGTAGTTGGCCGAAAGTGGGCTAACAGAGGGCCAGACCGAGACCATGAGCTCGGTGCCCATGGACCTGAGCTCGCTCACCATTGCAGCCGGGTCGGGCCATTCGCCAGAATGGAAGCTCCAGTCGCCCAAGTACTTCCAGTGGAAGAAGTCGCTCACGATCACTGCCAGCGGGACCCCTCGGCGACGGTACTCCCGTGCTACTGCCAGGAGCTCCTCCTGGGTCCGGTAGCGAAGTTTGCTCTGCCAGAAGCCGCTTGCCCAAGAAGGCAGCTCGGGTGCGTGCCCGGTGGCGTCGGCATAATGCGAGAGGATCTCTGCAGGTTTGTTGCCGACGGTCACCCAGTAGTCGACTTGGCGCGCGCTATCGGCGACCCAGCGAGTCCCGTTGTTGGCAAGCTCAACCCGCCCTACTGCTGGAGAGTTCCATAGGAACCCATATCCCCGACTCGAGACCATGAAGGGCACCGAAACCTCCGCATTTCGCTGGACCAGGTCCATAACGAGGCCCTTCTGATCGAACCGGCCGTGGAGGTGCTGACCGAGACCGTAAAGCTTCTCTCCCTCGTAGGCTCTGAAGCGCTGCTCTATGCGGTAGTGCCCATTGCCGTTCGCCACGAACAGCCTGGGCCCTGGCCACCAAAAGTGCGCCTTCTGCTCGGAAAGCAGCTCGCGGCCGTCGTCGGAGCGCCAGAAGCTGACTAGCCCGTCCGGGGAAAGCCGAGCCCTGAGCTTTCCGTTGACGAGGGTGGCCCCGTCGCTCGTCGCGCCTGCTGACGGGGATGGGCGAGGCGAGATGAGCGCGCCTGGGAGATCCTCGGGTAACTGGGCTTGGCTGGCACGCACTCTGACCGAGTCTTCGCCCCAAGCCTCCAAGCGCAAGCGCTCATGGCCCGAGGAGTACTCAAGCACTGCTCCGGTGTCATCGAGCATTCTGGTACCTTTCTAAACGTTGCCGTTTGATTTCAACCTTTGAGCGCACCGGCCGTGAGCCCGCCGAGCACTTAGCGCTGCCAGAAGTCACACTAACCAAAGGCCCACACTCGGTCATTCTCTTCGAAGGTTGGCTGCGCCTATGCGAACTGCGGCAGCCAGGGTTCGTTCGCCGCGAACATGTCGTCGGTCATCTGCCATATTTCGTCCAGGGAACAAACCGCGGCAGTCAACGGGTCAAGGGCCATCGCATGGTAGATGGCCTCCCTGTCCCGCTCAAGGTGACCCTTCACGACGAGCTCCTGCACGGCGATGTTGCTCCGGTTCAAGGAGGCCAGCTGAGGGGGGAGGGCTCCCACCACACAGGGGTGAATTCCGCCACGGTCCACCAGACAGGGGACCTCGACACACGCGCCGCCAGGCAGGTTTGTTACGAGATCGTCATTGGGCACGTTGCCGTTGATGCGAAGCAGCGTGCCGGTCTGCTCGGCATGAATGATGAGGGCGCCGTACTCGTCCGAACGCCGGAGCTCGATGGGCTCGGTGCCGGCGATCTGCCGGGCAACCTCTTCTTCGTACGCCGGCTCCTCGAGTCGCCTGGCGGCGACATCACCACCCGTGTGCCCGTAGCCGAACCACGCCGAGTAGTCCGACCCTGGTGCCTCGAATGCCTCCACCAGCGAGACGAGGAGGTCGGGCCGCTTGCGGAAGTAGGGAAGGTACTCGGACGCGTGCCCGCTGGACTCGGTCACGAAGTAGCCGAACCTGCGCATCAGCTCGAAACGCACAGGTTCCTGCCCAAGCGACTCGGAGTTGTCGAGGTGCGAACGCAGGCGGGGATACAGGTCGCTGCCATGGTGCTCCAGCGTGAGGAACCACGCCTGATGGTTGATGCCTGCCACCCAGTACGTGAGCTCCTCGACCGGCACCTGGCAGTACTCGGCGAGCAGACGTGCGGTTCCCTGGACGCTGTGGCAAAGGCCCACCACCCGCAGGCCCGCCAGGGCGGCCCGCCAGGTGAGGATGGCCATGGGGTTGGAGTACTGCAGGACCAGGGCCCTCGGGCAGAGCTCTGCCATGTCCTCGATCAGGCCGTCGAAGACAGCGAGGTGGCGCAGCCCACGGAAGATCCCACCGGGTCCGAGGGTGTCACCCACACACTGGCTCACCCCGAATTTCTCAGGGACGGATATGTCAACCTCCCACTGGTCGATCCCGCCCACCTGGATGGTGACGACCACGTAGTCGGCCCCTTTGAGGGCCTGGCGTCGATCGGTGGTGGCGATGACCTGTACCGGTGACTTGGCCGTCTCAGCCATGCGGCTGACGAGCTTGTGGGCACGGGAGAGTCTCTCGCCGTCGATGTCCATGAGCACGATCTCGCTGTCGCCGAGCTCAGGAAAGGTGAGGATGTCCCTGGTGAGGTTCCTCGTGAACACCACACTTCCCGCTCCGATGAAGACGACCCTCACGAAGGAACCTCCTGTTGGTGGGCCCGCTGTGCCTAGAGCCCTGAATGGCTCATCCCTTCGTGGCGCCAGCAAGCATGTCGGTGACCAACGCACGTTGGGCAAAGAAGAAAACGATGAAGACCGGCGCGATCGCCATGAGTGTGGCCATCGCCAGCTCCGGCCGGAGTACCGGGCTTACCGCGCCACCGAGCGACGGGTTGAACGCGGCCGTGTTTTCCAGGCGGTACTGCAGGCCGACCGGGAGCGGGCAATGCCTGTCGTCCCAGGACATCACGTAGGGCAGGAAGACATTGATCCAGTCGGGCCAACTGTCGCCTCCGCGATCCCTATTCCTTTGTCGATCCAGCGAGCATGCCGGCCACAAGGGTCCGCTGCGCGAACAGGAATACGATCAGTACCGGTGCAATTGCGATGATCGTCGCCATCGCCAGCTCGGGCCTATAGATGACGGCTTGTCCGCCAGTCGCCGCGACCGGGTTGATCGACGGCGAGCTGCCCAGCAGGATCGGTAGGCCCACCTGCATCGGGTACTGCGAGTTGTCATAGGTCATCACAAACGGAAGGTAGTAGTTGTTCCAGTTCGCGACGAACGAAAAGAATCCGACGAGCCCCACGATCGGCGTCGCGAGCGGCAGTGCAATACGCCGGAACACGCCCCATTCCCCGGCGCCGTCAATCCGCGCCGCCCCCATCAGATCCTTCGGAATAGTCGTTGAGAAGTAGATGTAAGCGAGATAGACACCGAACGGGAAGAACCCGAACGGCAAGATCAGCGACCAGACCGTGCCGACCAAGTGCACGGTATTGGCCTCGAGAAACAGGGGCAGGACGAGCGCGGTCGCCGGCACGATCATCACGACGAGCGTGATCGCGAGCAGCGCGCGGCGCCCGACGAAGTGCGTCAGCGCCAGGCCGTATCCGGCCGGAATTGCAGTCAGTACTGCGAGCGCGGTACCGCCAAAAGAGTAAATCGCCGAGTTCTTGAGCCAGGTCAAGACGAGGTCGCCCTCGTAGGTAGTGAGATCGTGGAACGTGTGGCCAAATGTTCCGAGGCTGCCGAACGCGAGCGGTGTCTGATTGATGATCTGGCTATCCGTCTTGGTGGGCGCCAGGAGCAGCCAGATGATGGGCCCGAAAAAGAATACGCCGAACAGGAGCAAGACGAGCATTGCGATGATGCGGTAGGCGTAGCGTCGCGCAAGCATCACTGGACCTCAAAGAGCTTGCCGCGCCAGACGATCAGCACTGCCACGAGCAAGCCGAACACGAGAAGGTCGACCGAGATCGCCGCGGCTTCGTTGAAACGGTCAAGCTGGAATGCGAGGTAGTACGCAAGCTGATTCGGCGACCACTGTGGGGGGACTTCACCCCCGGTCGCGATGCCAAGAATCTGCGGCTCCACGAACAGCTGCGTGCCGGCCGCGAACGAGAGCACGAGCATGTAAACGACCCACTTCCGAATGAGCGGGAGCTTGATTCGCAGGGCGGTCTGAAGCACGTTCGAACCGTCTATCTCGGCAGCTTCGATCAGCTCAGTGGGAACGTTGTTCAGCGCGCCGTGCATGACGACGATCCATCCCCCAGCGCCTGTCCAGAACGCCATGATGGCGAAGAGCACGGGGAGATTGCCTGGCGTGACCGTGTTTGCCAGAAGTGTGTAATGAAGTGCATGCAGGATGAAGGCAAAAGGACTTGTGGTTGGGGTAAACATGAACAACCAGATGACCACGCTTGCCGCTCCCGCCATAGCTCCCGGGAGATAGAAGATAAAACGAAACGTCGAGCTTACGCGCCGTGCCATGTTATGAACCATGAGCGCCAGCACCACGACGAGTACCGATTGACTGACTAGCCAGATGGCTTCGAACAACAGCACGTGTTCGAAAGCGGGTATGAACTGAGGCAGGTGATAGCTGTCGACGAAGTTCGAAACACCAAGGCCGCTAGGGGTCCTGAGCGCGAGTGAAATCGCATAGACCGTGGGAGCGACGCCGAGACACGCGAGCATCGCTACATAGAGGGCGACGAAGAAGTA
>CAWJBM010000006.1:0-133417 GCA_963841155.1 uncultured Acidimicrobiaceae bacterium
GCAGTGAACTCGAGAGTGTGGATAATGGCCATTTGGCTCGTGGGGTCACTTAGGATGAAGCGGTAATTTGCGAGCCCGGCGAACGGGGCGGTGATATCGGCGATCGTCGCCGGAGAGGTTTGCTCGAAGCTCAGCATTATGTTGTAAACGATGGGCAGGGCGAACGCGAAAAGGATGTACAACACGGCCGGCGTGAGGAACAGCCAGGCCGCGACCTGTTGGCGACGCCCGAGCGTGAACCCCCGGGCCTTTCTGACCCCTGAGGCGTGAGCGCCCCCGCGTCCCTGTCCCGCTCCTACGCTCTGCGCTGGAGCGCCTGCCACCGCGTTCGTGTTGGCCCGAACCAAGACGGCCCCGCCGTTGCCAAGACGTCGACGTCCGGGCCCCCTCATCCTTGGCTTCTTTCGCCGCTGGACAGGGTACTCAAGGCTCCGCTCTGCCGTAGGTATACGGGTATGCGTTCCAGAGGCGCCTCTGCCGTGGTCCAGCCGTTGCCCTTGACAGGGGCCCCCGTCCAGGCGTCCAGCCACACCGCTCCCTCGGGCAGGTAGACGTCGCGCTTACTCGCACCTTGCGAAGTGACGGGCGCAACCAGCACGTCCGGGCCGAACATGTACTCGTCGGCGACCTCCCACGCCGACGCCTCGTTTGGGAACTCCAGGAACAGCGCCCGCATCGGAGGCAGTCCGGTGGCGCTGGCGGTCGCCATAAGGTCCATGACGTAGGGCCGTAGCCGCTCTCGCAGTGCCAGCTGTTCTCGAATTATCCCGTACGCCTGGTCACCGAAGGACCACACCTCGTTGGGGCCGCCAGTCTGGCCCGAGCCGAACAGGGGCCCGGGTTCGCGGTTGCCGTGCAGCCTGAACAACGGGCAAAAGACACCGAACTGGAACCAGCGCACCACAAGTTCCTGGAAGTACGGGGAATTGGGGTCTCCTCCCATGAACCCTCCGATGTCGGTCGTCCACCAGGGTATGCCTGCGATCCCGATGTTCAACCCGGCCGGGATTTGAGCCGCTAGCGCTTCGAACGTCGATTCGATATCACCCGACCACACCGCCGCGCCATACTGTTGGCTGCCCGCCCAGGCGGAGCGGCAGAGCAGCAATACGTCGTTCTCGCCACTGGCCCGCAGCCCCTCGGCGAAGCCTCGGGCGTGCTCCCGGGGGTACAGGTTCTGCACCTCGGCACCCGAGCCGATGTGGTACAAGTTGCTCTCGGGGTCCTCAGGGCGCATCTCGGGCTCGCAGGCGTCGAGCCAGAAGGCTCGGATCCCGTACCGGCCGTAGCCCTCGGTGACCTTCTGCCAGATGTACTCACGAGCTTCGGGATTGGTCGGGTCATAGAAGCGCACGAAGGTCTGGCCGTCACTGCCCTTGTCCCAGAAGGGGAGGTGAAGGGGCAAGGAACGTATATTGCCGACGAGGAGCCCTCGGCGGTCCATCTCGGCGTAGTTCTCGCTGTTGGGGTTGACCGTAGGCCAAATCGAGACCATGAGCTCCACGCCGAGCCCCCGCAGCTCGTCCACCATGGCCTGGGGGTCAGGCCAGTCGGAAGGGTCGAACTTCCATTCTCCCTGGTGTGTCCAGTGGAAGTAGTCGATAACGATGACTGAGAGGGGCAGCCCCCGACGCTTGTGTTCGCGGGCGACCTCGAGAAGCTCGTCTTGCGTGCGGTAGCGGAGTTTGCACTGCCAGAAGCCGGAAGCCCACTCCGGCAGCATGGGGGGCAACCCGGTTGCCTTGGCATAGCGGCTGACGATCTCAGCGGGCGTGGGGCCCGCTGTCACCCAGTAGTCGATCTGCCGAGCTGCGTCTGCCACCCATCTCGTGCGGTTGGTACCCAGCTCGACCCGGCCCACTCCCGGCATGTTCCACAAGAAGCCATACCCACGGTTCGATAGGGCGAAAGGCACGTTGACTTCAGTATTGCGCTGGATGAGGTCAAGGACCGTGCCCTTCTGGTCCAACAGGCCGTGCTGATGCTGGCCAAGGCCGTAGATTCGTTCACCGGGGTAGGCGTTGAACGTGACCTCACAGCGGTAAAGGCCGCCGTTGCCCGGGCCGTAATGCCGCTGCGGGGGCGACGAGAAATGGGGGACGCGCTCGCTAAACAGTTCCTTGCCATCCGAACTGACGAAGCGCACGAGGGGCGGGAAGTCCACGAACGAGCCTCCGCCGTTATCTGAAACTTCGACAACAAGTTGCCCATTGTGCAGGCGGGCACGGCCGTCGGAGATCTCGACCTGCGCGTCGGTAGATCCCGCCTCCGTCAGAGCGCTACCGGGCGTCTCGGTCGCCGACGGCGCCAGCGTCGAGCGCACCCGGGCGCTGTTCTCTCCCCAGGCTTGGACTTGCAGAACCTCGCGCCCCGCGAGAGCTGTGAAACCGGACCTACCACCAACAAAAGTCGCCACGTCATTTACCTCACTTTCAGGCGAAGCGCGCCTGGTCAGCTTCGCTGTCTGGCCGGGAAGTGGGCACCTAAACCCGCATCGCGGCTGAAGGCCGGTTGCCGCGGTGGCCCGAATGTCACCTCCGATCCGTGATGTGCCAGCTGTGTCTGATGTGCCCTGGACGGGGGAGAGCTGCTTTGTCCTCGGACCAGGCTCGGTGGCAAGAGCCGGCCGGGTCCGGTGCCGTCCCAAGAACTCAATAGTTGAACCGCCTGGCGGCCCATCTCGTCTGCGGGAACTCTCACGTGGGTGAGGGTAGGCCTGACCTGGAGAGCGAGATCGTGATGAGCTATGGCAATGACTGAGACATCCTCGGGTACCTGTTTGGCCAATCGTGTCAGCCTCTCGATCACCAGGTTGAGCACACCCTCGCTGTGCACGACCAGGGCGGTAAGAGCAGGGGTCTCATCGAAAAGCCGCCCGAGAGCCGACTGGACCCCTTCCACCATCGGCTCGGTGGCGATGCCGTGGAAGAGCAGCCCGCGTTCTGCAAGCTCCTCGGCGACACCATTCCAGGCACGAAACGCGTACCCGAGACCCCTGTCGAAGACGCCTTGGGGTGGCCCCAGGAAGCCAATCTCTTGATGTCCGAGCCCAACGAGGTGTTTCACACACAGCCGACCAGCACCCTCGAAGTCGAAGTCGACATAGGGGAGGCCGCTCGTGTTGTCGGGTACGCCGAGAAGGACCGCCGGCATGCCCAGCTCTGCTACGAGCGGCACACGCTCGTCATGGCGCAGAACCTCCATAAGGATCAGGCCGTCGATCATCTGGCTTCGCACAACTTGCTCGATGTCTGCTTTGCCATCCTCAGCGGTGAGCAGCATGACGTTCCAACCGTGCCGGCGTGCGCTCTCGACGACGCCACAGACGTACGGCATCAAAATGCGTTCGGCCGACCACTGGTAGATCGTCGACCACTGGTAGATGGGCACCACCAGGCCAATGACGTCGGTGCGACCGTTACGCATCGAGCGGGCGCCAGCGTGCGGACGGTAGCTCAGCGCGCGAATGCTTGCCTCAACCCGTTCGCGCGTCTCGGCGGAGATCCTCCGATTGCCGGTAAGGACGTAAGACACGGTGCTCGGTGCCACCCCGGCGTGGCGTGCCACGTCTGCGATGGTCGACTGCACTCCACCTCCTCGCCGACTGTCGAATGGTTTCAATGCACACTTGTAACACGACGGGTCCGCGGATGCAACCCTCCCGCAATGATCGGCGGACAACCCCGGAAGCTGCCCACCCACCACCGAAAACCTTTGCTCAACTTTCCACGGTACGCCCGTGATACCCGTTAGTCAATAGTCCGTAGTGCCTTCGCAGGGCCTCCGGACTCAGCACCCGTCGCGGCTGAGTTTCGTCGCACCCAGACGCGCATGGACGTCGGGCCGCGCTTTGCCCATGCGCAGCAGGGGATTGCGCGCACCTCGACGGCACGTTGCTGCGACTGAACCGTTGCGGTAGCCGCCGCCGTGCCGCCTCTGTCGGTGCTGAGCTCAACGTAGGGCCAACCACGGCGAGAGGCCGCGGCATCGTGAGCCTGCGGCACGCAGGCACCAGGCGGGGCCTTCGGTGGCAGCGCCGTGACAGTGCCGGCGCCCGATCGGATCATCGGGCAGCTCTCCGCCGGTCCCAGCTCGACAGGAGCCGAAAGGCGCGGTGCCCAGGGGGCACGACGCGGGAGACCTGCGGAGCCGGAGCCGAGGGCCTAGCGCGCTGGCCGGGCCGTTGTCCCTGAGTTGACCGCCATCCATCGCTCCAGGCGGCCCGGGCTCATCGGGCTCGCCACGTAGAAGCCTTGGAGAGCGTCGCAGCCGAGCGCAGTCAGCTGCTCCATGACCGCGGCGGAGTCGACACCTTCGGCTATGACCGAAAGGCCCAGGCTGTGGGCAAGCTCGACCACCGCATGGACGATCGCGTTTGCCGTGTCGTCACTCAAGAGCGGCTCGACGAAGGACTTGTCGATCTTGACCGCCGTGACGGGGAGGCGCTGCAGGTACGACAGCGAGGAATAGCCCGTGCCGAAGTCGTCGAGGGAGATCCTCACGCCGTACTCGACGAGGGAGCGGAGGCTCCGTAGCGCTCCCTCGGGGTCGAACATGACTGCGCTCTCGGTGATCTCGAGCTCGACGGACGTGGGCGGGAGCCCCGAACGGCTGACGGCGGTCGTGACCGCGTCCATGAGCTCAGGGTCGTGCACCGTGGCGGCCGACAGGTTCACGGCCACCGGGATGAGGTGCCCTGAGCGATGCCAGCCGGCGCATTCGGACAACGCCTTCGCGAGCACCCAATTGGTGATCTCGCGGATGATGCCCGTCTGCTCCGCGAGAGGAATGAAGGCGTCCGGAACCAGCAGGCCACGGGTGGGGTGGCGCCAGCGCACGAGCGCCTCGGCGCCCGTGACTACCCTGGCGAACGCGTCGATCTTGGGTTGGTAGTCGAGGCGGAGCTCGTCCTTGTCGACGGCGTCTGCGAGCTCGCCGGCGAGGGCGAGGCGCGAGGGGCTCGGGCGCTCGAGGTCGTCACTGTAACGACGTATGCCACGGCGCTCAGCCTTTGCCTGGTGCATCGCGACTTCCGCGCGCCGCAGCAGGGCCGGCACACCGAGGCTCGCGCCGTTCTGGTCGAGAGCGGCCTCCGCGACACCGACGCTGCCGCGCAGGCGAAGCCGCACGCCGCCGACGACGATCGCCGGGGCAAGCGCAGCAAGCACACGAGCGGCCATGACATCGGCATCGGCCGGCCCCGGGACGCTCGAGACGACGACGGCGAACTCGTCCGCGCCGAGACGGGCCACCATCTCGACCGGACTGCCGAGCTCGCTGAGCCGGCGCGCGACCTCGACGAGGACAAGGTCACCGAGGGCGTGCCCCAAGGTGTCGTTGATCTCCTTGAAGCGGTCGATGTCGAGCACGAGCACCGTGCGCTTGGCGCCACTGATCTCCGAAGGCTTCGGCACCGCGATCGTGTGGCTGTGGTCGGCAAGCACAAGACGGTTGGGCAGGCCGGTCAGCGGGTCGTGCAGCGCCTGGTTCCTGATCGCGTCTTCAGCACGGCTCCGGGCGGCCGCTGCAGCAAGGACGTTCGCGACAGCAACGACGAAGTTCACCTCTTCGTCGCCGAACTTGCGTGGGCTCCGGCATCCGACTCCCAGAACGCCGGCGGGGGAGTCCTGGCCCGGGATCGGCGCCTCGACCACGCTCATGGCCTCCGAGCGGGTCCAAAACTCCGGGACCTCGAAGCGGGCCTCTCGCGCCAGGTCATCACAGATCACCGTTTCTTGGGTGACGAGTGCGAAGCTGACGGGCGAGGACGTCGGGTCGGTTGAGAGCAGCTCCGGCCCCGACGGGCTGTGTCCGTGACTGGCGGTCAGCGTCACGAAGGCTGCGTCCGGCATCGCCTCGAACACGTGCACGAAGTCAACTTCCAGTTGCGTGGCGAGAAGGCCGACCGCGTCCTCGACAAGGTCGCGGTAGGCGAGCCCGACCAGTGCCCACCGACCGAGGTCAGCGAGCGCTGCCTGACCTCCGGCGTTCGACCGTAGGCGCTCCTCGCGCTCACGGCGGGCCGTCACGTCCCGGAGCGTCACTATGAAGCCGTTCACCGCCTGGTCCTCGATCATGTTGTTGCCGATCGCCTCGACGGTTCTCCAGCTGCCATCTGTGTGTGCGACGCGGAACTCGATCGACGGGCCGCTGCCCGGGTGCTCGGCCGCCTCCACGAAGTGGCGCTGCACGCGGTCGCGGTCGCCAGGGTGGACGAAAGACTGAAGCTCGAGCAGCTGACCTTCGTCCCAGGCATCACCGAACAGACTCCGGGAAGCCGGGTTGGCGAACAGCAGCACCTCGTCTCGTGTCATGACGATGATGACGTCCGACGCGTGCTCGACAAGAGCAGCCTGGCGGCGGGTGGCGTCGAGCACCAACCTCTCGGCGGCGACGCGAGCCGATACTTGCGCGTCATGCGCCGCGGCGAGGCCGACCTGATCGGCGACAGCTTGGAGAAGGGTCCGCTCGGACGCAGGCGCTGCTCCTCGCCCGCCCGGACGGCCGAGGAGCAGCGCCCCGAGAACCTTGGAGCGTGCACGGACCGGGACGATGCACAAGGCCACGGGGCCGGAAGCCTCGAGCTGGGCCAGCGCCTCGGGGTCGTCCCACTCGCCGATCTGTTTCCACGCCGCCTTCGGCACCTCGACGGGGGCTCCGGTCGAGACAACCCGGCCGAGCAGGCCGGGCGCGCTCGAGGGCCGGGCCCTTGCGAGCCCTCGGGCCAGCAGGGAACTGAGCGCTGGGTCCTGATCCGCGCTCGCGACAGCCCCGAGAAGGTCCTCGGCGTCATCGAGGAGCCAAAGCACCGCCGAGCCGCCCAGGGCTGTGGCGAGGCTGCGCGTCGCAGCGCTTGCGAGCTGGACGATCGAACCGGTGCTCGTCACCTGGGCACCGCCCGCGTTGAGCGCGCCGGCGACGGAGTCCAGGACGCGGATCATCGGGCTCTCGCCTCGCTCAGACTGAGAGGGAGGCGAGGACGACCCCTTCCGGTGCCCCACCGGCAACCTCCTCGGCCGTTCCCCGCGCGTGCGCCAAGACTATCCAGGGGGCACCGGGGTGGGTGGGTTCTTCGCCGAGGCTTGGCGACCACAGGATGAGCCAGCACGTGGGGCCCCCCCTGGAGGCTTGGCACTCGCTGGTATGACGGCCGGGCATTGCCAAGTCACCCGCAACAACGCGGGGCGCGAGGTACGTGGCGCCATGCATGAGAGGCCTCTCTTCGTGCGGGATGTCCTCCGGTACGTAAAGCAGGTCCCCGGCTGGGGCCACGTCCTGAGCTTCGAGGGCGTAAGTTCGACAAGAGGGTCCTGCGCGCCGGGCCGTCCAACGGCGAGCTCGAGATCGTCAGCGTCGAACGCGCCGGGCCGTGCCAGAACCGCCGAGACGAGCGGAGGTGACGTGAGCGACGAGACCCTTGAGGCCATCCGGGCAGAGCTCGACACTCTGGCCGAGCGGCTCGGCGATGCGGCCTACGACTCTCTGCGGGCCGAGCTCCACCGCGGTGACAAGCCTTCCAGGAGCGACCCGGACCTCGTGCGCGAGAAGTTGCTGTCGCGCGCCCGCAACGCCATCGAACGCGCCTCGTCGCTCGTGGCGCAGGCCGAACGCGCCGCCGAACCTAGAGGCGTTGAGGAAGGCGACGAGAATTCCGGTCGCTGACCGTTCAGCTCGAAGCCGGCCAGCGGTTGATGGTGTCGATGAGCATGCGCAGCCGGCCGTGCGAGCGCCGGTCGAACTCGAGCGCGAGACGCTTCAGATCGAGCTGGTCGCGCCCGGCGCGCTCGGGCGGCAACGGGCCCGTCCGCCAGATCCCCTTTGAGGTGCAGATGTCCGAGAACTCCTCGTTGAGCGCCGCCAGCTCCTGGTCGGTCGGCGCGTACCGGCAGCGGATGACCATCGTCGAGCCGACGAAGCGTCGCGACTGGTAGTTGCGGTAGAAGCCCAGGATTTCCCCGACCGCGACGCCGACATCGTCGGTGATGCGGTACAGGGCCCCGTCGTCGTGGTCCACGAGGCCGCGGCGGGTCACCTCGCCCTTGAGGAACCGCTCGAGCCCCTCCCAGTAAGGATCGCCGGGAAGGTCGAGCAGGACGATCGGTGCGGGCTCCGCCTTGCCTGTCTGCTGCAAGGTGAGCAGCTCGAAGCATTCGTCCAGCGTTCCGAAGCCACCCGGCAGGACCGCGAAGGCAGCCGACTCCTTCATAAGCATGAGCTTGCGCGTGAAGAAGTACTTCATCTCGACGAGTCGGCCCTCGGCCGCGAGCTGGGGATGAGAGACGGTCTCGAAGGGGAGCCGGATCTCGACGCCGAGGGACATCTCGAGCCCGGCACCGTCGGTTCCCGCAGCCATGATGCCTGGCCCGGCGCCGGTGACCACGAGCCACTTCTCATGTGCCATGCGCGCGGCGAGATCGACGGCTTGGGCGTAGAGCGGGTCCGACACCGCCGTGCGCGCGGAGCCGAACATGGTCAGCTTGGGGATGCCCCGATAGGGTGCGAAGAGGTCGAACGCCCGCTCCATCTCGGCGAGCGCGGACGCCGCGATCTTCAGGTCGAGCCGGCTGGCGTCGATGCCGCCAAGGGAGAGTCCCGTGAGGAGGATCTCCCGGAGCAGGTCGCGGTTGTCCCGAGCACCGGAGAGCTCCAGCAACTCGGCGATACGGCTCTCGATCTCCTCCTCTGGAGTGGCCGGCGATGCGGGAGTCATGGCTCAGCTGGCGGCGGGCAGGACCCGCCCGTAGAGCGTCGTGCGCTGCTCGAGGTGGCGCCCGACGGACTCGGCGAGGTCGCGGAAGTCGACCTCCTCCATCCGCTGGCCGTGCTTTGAGCCCGCGGCCCGGGAGATGTTCTCGTCCATGAGGGTTCCACCGAGATCGTTGCAACCGGAGGCGAGCAGCTGCTTGGCGCCCTCGACACCCACCTTCACCCAGCTCGCCTGGATGTTGTCGATCCAGCCGTGATAGGCGATACGCCCCACCGCATGCATCAGGAGCGTCTCTCGGAACGTCGGGCCCCGCCGGGACTTCTTCTGGAGATAGATCGGGGAGGCCATGTGCACGAACGGGAGGGGCACGAACTCGGTGAACCCGCCGGTCTCTTTCTGCAGGGCGCGGCGTGCGGACCAGGTGCCGCGCCCAGTGACCGGGGTGCTCGATGGCTCCGAACATGATCGTGACATTCGACCGCAAGCCGACGCTGTGCGCTACACGGTGCACTTCGAGCCACCGTTCGGTGTTGACCTTGTCCGGGCACAGGACCGCTCGGACCTCATCGTCGAGGATCTCCGCCGCCGTGCCTGGCAAGGTGCGCAGCCCGGCATCCCGGAGCTGGACCAGATACGCGTCCAGCGGCTCGCCGAGCCGGCGCGCCCCTTCGTGGACCTCGAGCGCGGTGAAGGCATGTATGTGCACGCGCTCGGAACCCGCACGGACCGCCCTCAGCACCTCGAGGTAGTAGGTGCCGTCGAAGTCTGGGTGGATCCCACCTTGAAGGCAGACCTCGGTGGCGCCGGCCTGCTCCGCTTCGACGACGCGGCGGGTGATCTCGCCGACCTCGAGCAGGTAGGGGCTGCCACGAAGGTTCAGCGACAACGGCCCCTTGGAGAACGCGCAGAACTTGCACTTGAACGTGCAGATGTTGGTGTAGTTGATGTTCCGGTTGACCACGAAGGTGACCACATCGCCGACCGCTGATCGCCGGAGCTCGTCCGCGACCTCGGCGACCGCCACAACCTCCGGACCACGGGCCGCGAACAGCGTGACGATCTCGTCCTCGCCGACCTCCTGACCCGCGAGCACGCCCGCCAGCACTTCGCCGACGGCTCCGCCGGCACTCGAGCGTCCCCTGCCGGCGGGCGGGCCGGAGACACCGGGACGGCGGGCCCTCAGCGGCCTCGAGACCGCCAGCAAACGCGGCGGCTGCGCCTCACCGCCCGAGCACCAGTCCGAGTCCCGTGCGAGGCCCTCAGCGTCGGCATGGTCCATCACGGCGTGACGAAGCTCCTCAGCCACGAATCTCGCGTCGGCCCATTCCGGGTGGACCGCGAGACGGGGGGCCAGCACATGCCCGTGCTGCTCAGTCACCTGGCGCAGGCGGTCGACTGCCGGCCAGGCGCGTTCGGGGTTCACGTGGTCGGCTGTCACCGGCGACACGCCGCCCCAATCGTCGATGCCCGCGCCCAGCAGTGTCGAGAAGTCCTCGGTCAGGTTCGGGGGCGCCTGCAGGTGCACCTCGGGGGGGAGCACGATCCGGGCTGCGGCGATCGACCACAGGTGCTCCTCGGCCGGGCACGGGGCCGCTGCGTGCATCGCCGTCGCGGGCTTGGGCAGGAAGTTCTGGACGATCACCTCCTGGACGTGACCGTGCCGGGCATGGCTGGAGGCGATCGCCCGCAGCGCCGCGAGGCGGTCGGCCCGGGTCTCGCCGATGCCGACCAGGATGCCGGTCGTGAACGCGATCTGAAGCCGGCCGGCCGCCTCGAGGGTGGCCAACCGGCGGGCGGGCGTCTTGTCCGGCGACACGCGGTGGCACGCCAAGGACTGCGCGAGGGACTCGATCATCATCCCCTGGCTGACGGTCACGGTGCGAAGCTGGGCGAGTTCGCCGGCGAACAGTGCCCCCGCGTTCGAATGCGCGAGCAGACCCGTCTCGGCTGCGACGAGTCGGCAGCACTCTGCGAGGTAGTCGATGGTCGAGGGGAAGCCGTGGTCGGCGAGCCATGCGGCTGCAATCGGGTAGCGGAGCTCCGGGCGTTCCCCGAGGGTGAAGAGGGCCTCGTGGCAGCCCGCCTCGGCACCGGCCCGGGCGATGGCCAGGACCTGCTCGGGGCTCAGGTACGCGCCAGCGAGGCGGGCAGGAGGCTTCGCGAAGGTGCAGTAGCCGCAGCGGTCCAGGCACAGCATCGTAAGTGGGATGAAGACCTTCGGAGAGAAGGTGATCCGCGTGCCGTAACGGCGGTCGCGCACGCGGCGCGCCTGCGACAGCAGGTCTTCCAGCGGTGCCGCCAGCAGCTCGGCGTCCGTGAGATCCAGATGACCGCTCGGTCCGAAGCGGTCCCCGGCATCGTGGGCGCCGCCGCGAGCGGCTCTGGTCAGCTCGGCCATGGGCTTACCCTACCCAAGCGCTTCGGGTTCCCTCGCCCCCCGCTCGCAGAGCCAGACCACGCGATCGGCGCGCACTCGTGTCGCGGGGAGGTCGTCGTGGTGGAGAACCCTCGACATTGCTTCATGCTTGTCAGCTCCCGCGACGGTGAACACGACCAGGCGAGCGCGTGCGATCCCGGCAAGGGTCAAGGTGAGGCGTTCGTGGGGATTTCGGCCCGACGGGTCCACGTTTCGCCGGACCAGCAGCTCATCTGGGGCCTCGAGTGCCACCGAGTTCGGGAACAGTGAGGCGGTGTGGCCGTCTCGGCCCAGCCCGAGATGCACGAGGTCGAGGTGGGGGCGAGCTGCGATGGTGGCTTGGTAGGCCGCCGGCGGAGCACCGCAGTCCATCGGGAGAAATCGCGGACGTGGCCGGACGCGATCGACGAGCGCCTCTCGGATCATCAGCTGGTTCGAGTCCGGGTCGTCCGCCGGTACACAGCGCTCGTCTCCCACGAGGCAGTCGATACGAGCCCAGTCGAGGTCAGCTCGCAAGGCCAGCTGCTCATAGCACGAGCGGGCGGTAGAGCCACCCGACAGCACGAGGCTGAACGGCTCGTCGTCGGCCCGGTTCGCATCGGCAAGCGCCAGGGCGACGTGTTCGGCCACCAGGTCGGCAAAGGCGGCAGGCACGTCATTGACCAAGCGCAGCTCCGCGTCAGGAAGGCTCAGCTCGCCGTCGGGCAACACTCAGGGATTCACCCACTCGTACCCGTCGGGTTCCAACAGCCGCGCCGCCTCCAGCGGGCCCCAGCTGCCTGCCTCGTAGAGCGACAGGTGGGGATACCCCTCTGCGAACGCCTCCTGGATCGGTTCGAGAAGCCGCCAGGCCTGCTCCACCTCGTCGGTGCGGATGAACAGCGTCGGGTCACCGGTCATCGCGTCGAGCAGGAGCCGCTCGTAGGCTTCGGGCGGATCTCCTCCGAATGCCTCCTTGTAGGAGAACTGCATCGCCACGGTGCCCACGCGGTAGTCCTGACCAGGCACCTTGGCCCCGAAGCGAAGCGTGATGCCCTCGTCGGGCTGGATACGCAAGATGAGCGCGTTGGGCTGGAGACCTCGGACCAGTTGGCCGGCGAAGGGGAGGTGAGGGGGCCTCTGGAAGACCATCACGACCTCGGTCGATCGCTTGGCCAACCGCTTGCCGGTACGGATGAAGACCGGGACGCCGGCCCAACGCCAGTTGTCGACGCTGAGGCGCATCGCGACGAACGTCTCGGTCGTGGACTGGGGGTCGACGCCGTCCTCGTTCCGGTAGCCGGGTACGGCCCGGCCGTCGACCGTGCCCGGGAGGTACTGGGCGCGGACGACCGCAGTCTCCACCTCGTCGGCACGCGGGGCCATGATCGAGCGCAGCAGCTTGACCTTCTCGTCTCGGATCGCGGTCGGGTCCATCGTCGCCGAGGGCTCCATCAATGTGAGTGCCAGGACCTGCATGACGTGGTTCTGCACGATGTCGCGCAACGCGCCGGCGCTCTCGTAGAACGAGCCCCGGTGCTCGACACCGAGGGACTCGGCAACCGTGACGTGCACGTGGCCCACGTAGCGCCGATTCCAGACCGGCTCGAAGATCGAATTCGCAAACCGGAGGGCCAGCACGTTCTGCACGGTCTCCTTGCCCATGTAATGGTCGATCCTGTAGATCTGAGGCTCTTCGAAGCATTCGTGCAGGGTCTCGTCAAGGGCCATCGCAGTTTCGAGGTTCCGGCCGAAGGGCTTTTCGATCACGAGCCGCGCAAACTTGCCCCCGGGCCCAGGGTGGTTCAGCCCGTGGCGGGCAAGGCCCCGGGCAACCTCTCCGAAGAGGGCCGGGATCGTGGCGAGGTAGAAGAGCCGGTTGCCTGCCGTGCCCCCGTCTCCGCTCGGGTTGTCGAGCTCAACGAGGATCTCCAGGATCCTTTCGAAGGTCGCGTCGTCGTCGTAGTTGCCGCTCACGTAGCGGAATCGCCTCACGAGTTCGGCCCAAGTCGGCTTGGCGTCAGGGACGGCCTTGAGGCAGTGATCCCGGAACTCGTCGTCCGACCACTTGGTCCTGGCGACGCCGACCAGCCCGGTGCCCTCTGCCAGCGACCCCTTGTCCGCCAGCGACGCGAGGGCCGGCAACAGCTTGCGCGCGGTCAGGTCGCCGGAGGCACCGAACATCACCAGCGAGAGCGGCGGAGTCTTGACCTGAGCGAGGCGCGCGGTCATGAGGACGCCTTTGCATCGGCGCGGATCACCGCGTGACCCCCGAACTGGTTCCGCAAGGCGGCCAGCAATCGAAGCCCATAGGAGTTGTTCTCGCGGCTCTCGTAGCGCCGGAAGAGCGAGGCGGCGATGACCGGCACCGGTACGTCGCGCTCGAGCGCCGCCTCGAGGGTCCAGCGTCCCTCCCCGGAGTCGACGACGAACGGCTCGATGTCCTCGAGGCCGGCCCCAGGCCTGAGCGCGAGCTCTGCGAGCTCGAGCAGCCATGACCTGACCACCGATCCATATCTCCAGATCGCAGCGATCTCGTGCAGGTCGAGGTCGTACTCGTCGGCCTTGGACAAGATCTCGAAGCCTTCGGCATAGGCCTCCATGAGCCCGTAC
The DNA here is from genome assembly GCA_963841155.1 of uncultured Acidimicrobiaceae bacterium. Taxonomy (GTDB): domain Bacteria; phylum Actinomycetota; class Acidimicrobiia; order Acidimicrobiales; family Bog-793; genus Fen-455. The sequence goes on from CAWJBM010000006.1 coordinate 13,716, forward strand.
TCGATGCCGTTGTGCACCATCTTCACGAAGTGGCCCGCACCGACCGGGCCGACGTGCGCGTACCCACCCTCGGGTGCCAAGGCCAGGAAGACCGGCTCCGCGATCGCAACGGCCTCGCGGCTGCCGCCAACCATGAGGCAGTAGCCGTTCTCGAGGCCCCAGACACCACCAGAAGTACCTGCGTCCACGAAGTGAACGCCACGCTCGGCAAGCAGTGCCGCGTACGGGGTGGCGTCCTTGAAGTTCGAGTTGCCGCCGTCGATCACCAGGTCCCCCGCCTCGAAATGCTGACCCAACGACGCGACGGTCTCCTCGGTCGGCTTGCCGGACGGCACCATTACCCAGGCAACCCGGGGCGCTGAGAGCTTCGCGGCCAGCTCCTCCAGGCTCGAGGCCGTGTCCGCTCCGTAGGCAGCGACTGCCGTTCGCCGCGTCGGTTCCGAGGTCGAAGCCGACCACCTCGTGACCCTTGTCGATCAGTCGCCGGGTCATGTTGGCGCCCATCTTGCCCAGGCCGACCATGCCGATCTTCATGGTTGCGTTCCTTCCTCGCCTTCGGTTCCTCGCGGCTGTGGACTAGCCGATCTCGCTCAGCTCGTCGAGCTCGATGCGGATCACGCGCCTGTTGTGGGCCACGAGGCTCTCGTGGTCGCCGATCGACTGCGCGTCGATCACAGTCGGGAAGTCGTAGGGCTCACCGGGGACCGGGAGCTCCGCGGATGGCGTCGAGCGGACCAGCTGGACCGCGATGATGCTGTTCGGGCCGCCCTTGTGGAGCTGCCCGGTCGAGTGCAGGAAGCGCGGCCCGTAGCCGGCGGTGACGGCCATCTGATCGTTCGCGTCGCGCACTCGGCGGCGGAGCGCCTCGAGCTGGTCGTCCTGGCCGTAGGGCAGGTAGGCCTGCAAAGACACGTAGTCGCGCGGGCGGACCTGCGCTGCGATGAGGGCCATCATGTCCTCGGCTGCGTAGCACTCCAGTGACGGCAGCGGCAGGGCGCCGAGCACTCTGAGGGTGTTCGCCTTCGACTCGGCGACATTGGGCTCGTCGAAGGGATCGATCCCCAGGGTGTGCCCGGCGATCGCGACAGCCAGCTCGAAACGGAAGAATTCCGCTCCGAGGCCGCCTGGTTCATCTATCGCGACGTGGAGGACGTGCCGGTCGTCACCACCCTCCTCCTCGGTGGTCGGCACAGGCACGCAGCCACGACCCTGCTTGCCTGTCGATTCGGCAATGAGCTGTTCGACCCACAGGCCGAACGAGCGGACCTGCTCGCCCACGACGATGGTGGTCTTGTCGCGCCCTGACAGGGCCGCCTGGCCCATCTCCGCACCGAGCGCCACGGCCTCCTCCCGGTCGGCGTCGAGGGCACGCTCGCACAGCTCGGCAACGTCGTAGCCCATCAGCGCCGCCGGGACCAGGCCGAACAACGACAGCACCGAGTACCGGCCACCGATGTCGGGCTGGTTCTCGAAGACATGCCGGATACCGACCTCGCCTGCCTGAACCCCGAGAGGAGTGCCGGGATCGGTGACGACCGCATAACGGGCGGGATCGGCCACTCGGCTGCGGGCATAGGAGAACAGCACGTTCGGTTCGAGCGTCGTGCCGGACTTCGAGGACACGATGATGAAGGCGTCCTCGAGCGGCAGGGCCGCGACGGTCGAGGGGTCAGTGGTATCGCAGACGACCACGCGGCGGCCCGACCAACCGCCGAGCTGGTCCCTGACCGCGGCGAGGACCGCCGGGCCAAGCGACGAGCCGCCCATGCCGAGCAACACGATCGTGTCCTGATCGACGCTGGCGGCAAAGCTCCTCAACACGCGCGCCTGGTCGAGCATCCGGCGTGGCAGGTCGAGCCAACCGAGACGGTTGGCAGCGACGTTGCCGTCAGGCCACAGAGTGTGGTCGCGCGCCTCCAGCCGGCGCAGGAGCTCCGATGTCAACGGAGCGTCCCGAGCGCGTCCGCCTTCTCCTGCAGCTTGGCGAGGAGATCGTCGAAGGAGGCGGCGAAGGCGGCGATGCCTTCGGTCTCGAGCACCGCGGCGACCTCCGCGATGTCGATCCCGCACTCGGCCAGGCGCTCGAAGGCCGACTCGGCCGCGGCAAGGTCGGCCTCGCTGACCGGCACGGCGCTTCCGTGATCCAGGTAGAGCTCGACCGTCTCCTCTGGCATCGTGTTGACGGTGCCAGGAGCAACAAGGGTGTCGACGTAGGCGAGGTCGGGATAGGCGGGGTTCTTCGTGGAAGTGGAAGCCCACAGCGGGCGCTGTGGCCTGGCGCCCGAGCTTTGGAGCGCCTCCCAACGGGGACCGGAGAACATCTCGAGGTAGAGCCGGTACGCGAGCCGAGCCTGGGCGACCGCGGCCGTGCCGAGCGACGCGTGAGCAAGCGTCGCGATGGAACCGCCCGCGTTGTCCCTGGCGATCTGCTCCAGGCGGCGGTCGGTCTCGGTGTCCACGCGGCTGACGAAGAACGACGCCACTGAAGCGACCCTGGAGAGGTCACCCCCGTGGCCCAGGAGCTTCTCCAGGCCTTTGAGGTACGCCTCGATGACTTCGCCGTAGCGATCGAGGGAGAAGATCAGGGTCACGTTGATGCTGCGGCCTTCGGCGATCATGGACTCGATTGCACCGAGACCTTCCCACGTGGCAGGGATCTTCACCAACAGGTTCGGCCGATCCACGCGCTCATGCAGCTGTCTTGCCGATTCGATCGTGGCGTCGGTGTCGTGGGCGAGACGCGGTGAGACCTCGATGGACACGAAACCGTCCCCGCCGTCGCTCTGGTCGTACACCCCACCGAGCACGCCGAGCGCCCCTTCGACATCGGCGATCACGAGGTCCCAGTAGGCCTCCTCGACGCTCCGGCCACCGGCAAGGGCCGCCGCCAACGCCTCGTCATAGTCGTCGCCCGCCTCGATCGCCTTCGCCATGATCGTCGGGTTGGAGGTGAGTCCTCGCACGCCGGAGGAGACGAGCTCGGCCAGATGACCCGAGGTCAGGTAGGAGCGCTTCAGGTTGTCGAGCCAGGGGCTCTGGCCGGCGTGGTTGTAGAGGTCGTGCAGTCTCGTCATTGCTCTCCCGTCTGTCGCGCCCGAGTCCCGAGCAGCTCGCGGGCCTTCTGGGCGACGTGATCGGCTGTGAAGCCGAACCTCTCCATGTTCACCGGCCCCGGCGCCGAAGCACCGAAGCGGTCGATCGCCACGGTCGCGTCCGCGTAGCGCTCCCAGCCGAAGGAGGCCGCTGCTTCGACAGCGAGCCGCAGGACGCCGGACGGCAGGACATCGTCTCGATACCCGGCTTGTTGTTCGGCAAACAGGTCCCAGCTGGGAAAGGAGACGACTCGGGCAGCGATGCCCTCGGGCTCGAGGAGTCGTGCCGCCCCGAGGCAGCACTGGACCTCGCTGCCGGTCCCGATCAGCACGACGTCGGGTGCCGTGCCGTTGTCGCGACCTGGCACGAGGACGTAGGCGCCGTGACCGACCCCTTCGGCTGCAAGAGCGCTCGTCTCTGCGAGAACGGGAAGATCCTGGCGGGTGAGCAGCAACGCCGTTGGCCCGTCGTAGTCCACGGCGATCCTCCACGCCGCCGCGGTCTCGTTGGCGTCCGCGGGGCGGATCACACGCAGGCCCGGCGTCGCCCGCAACGACGCGAGCTGCTCGATGGGCTGGTGGGTAGGGCCGTCCTGGCCCAGGCCGACGGAGTCGTGCGTGAAGAAGTAGACGACATGGGCCCTCGACAGCGCCGCGAGGCGGACCGACGGGCGGGCATAGTCGCTGAAGACGAAGAACGTGCCGCCGACAGGCAGCACGCCGCCGTGCAGAGCCATCCCGTTCATCGCGGCGGCCATGGCGTGCTCGCGGATGCCGAAGTGCACCTGCATCCCTCCGGGATGCGCGTGGGACTGTGCCTCGACGCCGGCTCCGAGGTCGACGCCGGTGTTGCCCGTGAGGTCACCGGCACCGGCGACCAGGCCCGGGATCCGCTCTCTGGTCGCTGTCAGGCACTTGTTGATGGCTTTGCGCGTGGCCAGCTTGGTACCGGCCTCGAAGGATGGGAGGCTGCCGGCCCACCCCCGCAGACCCCGGCCGCGAAGGCAGGCCTCGAAGCGGTCCTGGTCCTCGACTGACACCTCCTGGCGCTGCTCCCAGGCCTCGCGCGCCGCCCGGCCGCGCAGGGCACATTCCCGGTAGAACCCAACAACCTCGTCTGGAACGTAGAACTCCTGGTCCACCGGCAGACCGAGGAGCGCCTTGGTCAGGCGCACCTCCTCAGCACCAAAGGGGTCCCCGTGCGCCTCCTTGGTGTCGGTGAGATGCGGCGAGGGCCAGCCGATGTGGCTGCGGAGCACCAACAGCGACGGGCGGTCCACTTCGAGCATGCCGCGACGCAGGCCGGCCTCGAGGGCGTCCAGGTCGTTCGCCACCTCGCCCAGGCGTTCCACGTGCCACCCGTAGGCCTCGAAGCGCTTCACTACGTCGTCTGAGCACGCGAGGTCGGTCGACCCGTCGATTGTGATGTGGTTGTCGTCGAAGACGTACACAAGACGGCCCAGCCCGAGATGGCCTGCGAGCGACGCGGCCTCGTGGCTCACGCCCTCCATCAGGTCCCCATCGCCGCAGATCACGAAGACGTGGTGATCGATCGCCTCAGGCCCGAAGTGCGCACGCAGGAAGCGCTCGGCGATGGCCATGCCGACCCCGTTGGCGAATCCCTGGCCGAGCGGCCCGGTGGTGACCTCGACCCCGGCGGTGCTATGCACCTCCGGGTGACCCGGGGTGAGGGACCCCCACTGACGGAACTGCTCGATGTCCCGCAGACCGAGCCCGTAGTCATTGAGGAACAACATCGAGTACAGCAGGATCGACGCATGCCCGTTGGACAGGATGAACCGGTCGCGATCGGGCCAGTCGGGCCTGCCAGGGTCGTGACGCATCACCCGAGAGAACAAGACATGGGCCAGCGGAGCCAGTGCCATCGCCGTGCCCGGGTGACCGCTGCTCGCAGCTTGGGTGGCGTCCATCGCAAGGCCGCGGACGACATTTACGCAGAGCTGTTCCACTTCCGATTCGGACATTGGGCCCAAGACTACGCGCGGCGAGCCGGTCAACGTGCCAGCGGACCGTAGACGGCGATGACCTCGAATGCACCCGGAAGACCATCGCGACGGGTATCGGTGGGTGCCTACCGTCTGGTAGGTAGCCTTGGAAGATGCCGCCGAGCCCACCCGAGCCGGCCGAGGCTGGCCCGGGGGAGTCCCACGCCGTGCTCCCCGCGCATCTTGCACGCCAGCCGGGGGTCCCGACGCGCCAGGCGATCCTGGATGCCGCGCTGTGGTGTTTCGCTGAGCACGGTTTCGAGGGGACCTCGCTCAACGACATCGCCGAGCTTGTCGGCATCAGGCGTCCGAGCCTGCTGCATCATTTCCCCTCCAAAGAGGCCCTCTATCGCGAAGTGATCGAGGCCTGGTTCTCTGATTGGCTCGTTCGCGTGGCCGAGGCAACCGACCGGCCACGGGACGGGTGGGAGCAGGTGGACCGGGTTCTGACGACAGGCTTCCGCTTCTTCGCCGAGAGCCCCGAGTTCGTTCGCCTGGTTCGCCGCGAAGCGCTCGAAGGCGGCGGTCCGATGGCCAGCGAGCTCGGTGCCGCGCTCCGTCCAATGCTCGAACGGGCCATCGCCTTCTTCGAACGTGAGATGTCCGCCGGCCGGTTCCGCTCCCACGACGCCGAGCAGGTCGTGCTCACCGGCTACGGGGCGCTGCTGACGTATTTCAGCGACGTCCCATTCCTGGAGGCCCTGCTCGAGACCGACCCGCTCGGGCCGCTCGAACTGGATCGGCGCCTTCAGCACCTGCGCGCGTTCTTCCGCGCCGCATTGGAACCGTGACTGGGCCACCACCGGCCTTCAGATCGCTCCTGAGGGTGATCTCAGCCGGCGAGCCAGACTCGACCCCCTGATCGCGCACGGAAATTGGCCGAGGCGCGCCTCACGCGCACCCGGGTACTAGCGGCGGGCCGGTTGGGCCGATAACCTGCGGTTTCATGTCGGGAAAAGGTGACGCCAAGCACGCCGATCCGCTCGGGGAGGGAGCCGAGCTGTTCGCCCTCCTTCGTCGGTATGTGATCCAGGAGACGGTCACTCCCATCCGGGCCATCGGCCGGACCCTGCTCTTCGGGTCCGTGGCGGCGATCTTTCTGGGCATCGGCACCGTTCTGCTGCTGGTCGGGGTCCTCCGCGTGCTGCAGACCGAGACGGGCGGGGCCTTCAAAGGTTCGTGGTCGTGGGTGCCTTATCCGATCACGGCGATCCTCGGCCTGGTCTTGGTGGGCGGCTTTGGGCTCGTGCTCCTGCGCTCTCGCGCCAGGGCCGCCGACAAGTAGGGGTAGGACGATGAAGCGATCGGAGGCAGGGTGATGACGATCCGCCTGGTCCGACAGTTGCTGTTGGCGCCTGACGACTCGGGGCCTGTGAAGCTGTCGGACGTGGAGAACAAGCTGCGCGAGCTCGGCAGCAGCGCCGGGTCCTTGGCGAGCGATGCCGCCCCCCCGACCATCGGCGCCGTCGTGGTCGCCGGAGTGCTCGCTGTCGCGGCCGTCTACCTGCTCGGGCGCCGGCGTGGTCGTCGTCGGGCGTCGGTGCTCGAGATCCGCCGCATCTGACGGTGCGCAGCGGCAAGCGGGGCATCGGTGGGTAGCTTCCTCGATCGTTGGGCACGCCGGCTGGTACGGCGCGGAGTTCGATCGGGTCTGATCGAGGGCAGCAATGTCTGGCTCTCGATCGCTGCGATCGCTTGGCTCTTGCGGTTGATGATCCGGCGGCAGCCGGCCCAGGTGAGCGTCGAGCGGCTCGGTCTCGGAGAGTCAGTGATCGTCAGCCACGTTCCGGCTCCTCCTCGCAGCAGACGCGCAAAGAAGAAGGCGGTCCGCGAAGCCGCGAAGCTCGAGCAACGCCGGGCCGAGCAACAGGCCAAGCGTGAGGCGAGCCGCCGCTATGTCCGCTCGATGGCCAAGGCTGCCAGGCAACAGGCGGCCGTAGAGGCCAAGCAGGCACGCAAGCAGGACCGTTCCTGCAAGGCCGGGCGGCCGTGCCGCGGCGGCCGGTCGGCTGGACGTGGTCGCTCGGAAGGGGATGCCGAGGAGCCGGTGTGAGCGCGGAGACGCCTCCGGCACGACGCCGAACGCTGGCCGCGGGTGAGCGGGTTCTCCTTGTCGACCGGAAGGACCGTCGGTACCTGGTCACGCTTCATCCGGGCCGGTCGTTCCAGTCCCACGCGGGCGTGATCGAGCACGACAGTGTGATCGGCAGGTCCGAAGGCGAGCAGGTCGAGGCCCGTCAGCGCGACGGCCGCGTCACGAACGCCGCGCGGTATCTCGTGCTGCGCCCGACGCTCGCCGACGCCGTGATCGGAATGCCGCGTGGCGCGCAGGTGATCTACCCGAAGGACCTCGGGGCGATACTGATCGCTGCGGACATCTTCCCGGGCGCGCGTGTGCTCGAAGCCGGCGTCGGGTCGGGCGCACTTTCAATGGCGATGCTGCGCGCGGGCGCGGTGATCACCGGTTATGAGCTGAGAGCCGATTTCGCCGAACGGGCACGGGCGAACGTGACGGCGTTCCTCGGTCCAGACCAGCCTTATTCAGTGCTGGAACGGGACGTGTACCTAGGGATCGCCACCGACGGCCTGGACCGGGTCGTGCTCGACCTCCCCGAACCGTGGCAGGTCGTCAAGCATGCCGAACGGGCTCTCGCGCCCGGTGGGATCCTCCTGGCCTACCTGCCGACGATCAACCAGACCTCGGAGCTGCGCGGCGCTCTGCAGCAGAGCGGATTCGCCATGGCAGAGACCTTCGAGATCCTGCGGCGCACCTGGCACATCGAGGGTCGGTCGGTCCGGCCCGACCACCGCATGGTCGCGCACACCGGCTTTATCACCTCCGCACGCCTGCTGGCGGGGTGAGCCTGCCTGCCACCGGTCACGCAACGGCCCGGTGGCCAGATAGCTGCGCCTTGGCGGCGAGCACCGCCTGTCACTCGGCGACGATGAAGATGCACTCCCCCGGGCACTCCTCGGCGGCTTCGGTGACGGCGTCCTCGAGATCAGCGGCCGCTGTCGCCGTCTGGGAGGAGCCGCCGGGCTCGTTCAAGACCGTGTCGCCTTGCTTCACATAGGCCAAACCGTCGTCGAGAAGGGTGAACACGGCAGGACAGATCTCCTCGCAGAGACCGTCTCCCGTGCAGAGGTCCTGGTCAATCCACACCCTCATCAGCCACTCTTCTCCTCGGAACGCTTGGAACTGCTTGGCCGGGACGGCCATGACCGTTCCTTCTCGCGAGCCAAGTTTAGGGTCCCCGCCGATTGACGTGGCGCAAGGTAACGAGTTACTGGTGCGGTGTCAAACGGGTGCAAGGCCGGTGTAGGGTCCCGACGCAGGCATCGGGCACGCCGTGTGAGGAGGTGGTCAGGCAAATGGAGAGCGACGGGCACGCCGGAATCCCGGCAGATGATGACGAGCAAGAGGCATTGCACCGCCGGGCCGAGCAGGCCGAGGACGAGATCACCGAGCTCCGGCGCCGACTCCAAGAAGCGCCCGGGCGGGTGCGCACGCTGGAGGAGAGGTTGCTCGAGACAAAAGGGCAGCTCGCACATGCGGTGTCCCAGAACGAGAAGTTGACCTTCACGCTCCAACAGGCCAAAGAGCACATTGCCGCGTTGCGCGAGGAAGTCGACAAGCTCACCCAGCCGCCGTCTGCGTATGGCACCTACCTGAACGGGAACGACGACGGAACTGTCGACGTGTTCGCGAGCGGGCGAAAGATGCGTGTCGCGATTCACCCTGGCCTCGAGGGCGAGGAGCTCCGCAAAGGACAGGAGGTCGTCCTGAACGAGTCTCTCAACGTCGTGCTCGCCCGAGACCCGGAGTTGGGCGGCGAGGTCGTCTCGGTGCTCGAGGTGCTCGAGGACGGTCGCCGGGTGCTGATCGTCGGCCGGGCCGACGAGGAGCAGGTGGCCGAGATCTCCGAGTACCTCACCGGTGTCAAGCTGCGAGCGGGCGACTCGCTGCTCTTGGATCCGCGCACGATGCTGCTCTACGAGAAGTTGCCGCGGCCCGAGCTCGAAGAAGTCGTGCTGGAAGAGGTGCCGGACGTCACCTACGCCGACATCGGGGGGCTCGACAGCCAGATCGAGGCGATCACCGACGCAGTGGAGCTCCCGTACCTGCATAGGGAGCTCTTCGCGGAGTATCGCCTGCAGGCGCCGAAAGGGGTCCTGCTCTACGGGCCTCCCGGCTGCGGGAAGACCCTGATCGCCAAGGCAGTGGCGAACTCGCTCGCCAAGAAGGTCGCCGAGCACACGGGCAACGCACGGGTCACCAGCTACTTCCTCAACATCAAGGGTCCCGAGTTGCTGAACAAGTACGTGGGAGAGACCGAACGCCAGATCCGGCTCGTCTTCCAGCGTGCCAGGGAGAAGGCCGAGGAGGGAGTGCCGGTCATCGTCTTCTTCGACGAGATGGACTCGCTGTTCCGCACTCGGGGCAGTGGAATCTCCTCAGACATGGAGTCGACGGTCGTCCCCCAGCTCCTGGCCGAGATCGACGGGGTCGAAGCACTGCGCAACGTCATCGTGATAGGGGCTTCGAACCGGGAGGATCTGATCGACCCGGCGATCCTGCGCCCTGGGCGCCTCGACGTGAAGATCAAGATCGAGAGACCTGACGAGAGCGCGGCCCAGCAGGTCTTCGCCCGGTACCTCACCAACAAGCTGCCGCTCGACGCCGCCGATGTGACTGTGCTCGGCGGTGGCGATCCGAACAAGGCAGTCGCCGTCATCATCGAACAGACAGTGGCCGAGATGTACCGAGCCGACGACGAGAACCGCTTCCTCGAGGTCACCTACCAGAACGGCGACAAGGAGACGCTGTACTTCAAGGACTTCTCGTCCGGGGCGATGATCGAGAACATCGTCCGACGAGCCAAGAAGCTCGCCATCAAGCGCGCGATCTCCAGGGAGGGTCGCGGCATCCGCCTTGCCGACATGATCGAGTCGATCAGGCAGGAGTACAAGGAGAGCGAGGACCTCCCGAACACGACGAACCCAGATGACTGGGCGAAGATCTCGGGCAAGAAGGGTGAGCGGATCGTCTACGTCCGCACGCTCATGGGCCAGGGCGGGGAGCAGCGCGGCGGGCGCTCGATCGAGCGGGTCGGGACCGGGCAGTATCTCTGAAGTTCCGGGCGGGTACCAGCGTCGGTGCTGCGGCCGGCTTCCGGCAGTGCGGTAGCGTCCGAGCGTGGCGATCACGAAGGTCTGCGGGATCGAGACCGAGTACGGGGTTCAGGTACACACCACGGGCGACACGAGCCCGATGACCGCGTCTTCGCTCCTGATCAACGCGTACGTCGATGAGCTCGACCGCAAGGTCGGATGGGACTTCGAGGACGAGTCGCCTGGTCGTGACGCTCGTGGCGATGCCCGCGAGGGCTCGATGCCTCCCGATGTCGAGACCCACCTCGTCAACGCCGTGCTCACCAACGGCGCCCGCTACTACGTCGACCACGCTCATCCTGAGTACTCGACTCCCGAGTGCTCGAACGTGCTCGAGGTTGTCGTCCACGACCGTGCCGGGGAGCTGATCCTGAGACGCTCCATGCAAGCCGCCAACCGTCTCCTGGCTCCGGGCGACGAGATCGTCATCTACAAGAACAACTCCGACGGCAAGGGCAACTCCTACGGCTGTCACGAGAACTACCTCCTCGACAGGGCCGTCCCCTTCTCGAGGATCGTCCATGAGCTGACTGCGCACCTCGTGTCCCGTCAGATCTACACCGGAGCGGGGAAGATCGGCGAGGAGGTCCCACACGGCGGCGACGTACCCGCATTCCAGCTCAGCCAGCGGGCCGATTTCTTCGAGGAGGAGGTCGGCCTCGAGACCACGCTCAAGCGGCCGATCATCAACACCCGCGACGAGCCACATGCCGATCCGCGCAAGTACCGTCGGCTTCACGTGATCGTCGGTGACGCGAACCTGGCAGAGATCGCCACCTTCCTCAAGCTGGGTGTCACCGCGCTCGTGCTGGCGATGATCGAAGACGCCTTCCACGCCAGTCGAGACCTCACCTTGGCGACACCGGTGGTGGCGATCCGCTCGGTGTCGCGCGACACCACGATGCGTACGACGGTGGAGCTCGCCTCGGGCGACACCCTGACGGCGCTCGAGTTGCAGTGGGAGCTCTACGACCTTGCTCGCAAGTACACCGCCGAACGCGGTTTCGAGGCACTCGGAAACGAGGATGTCGCGCGCCGTGTGCTGGATCGCTGGGAAACGGTCCTTCAAGGCCTCGAGAGCGATCCGCAATCCCTGGCGAGCCAGCTCGACTGGGTCGCCAAGCTCCGGCTGGTCGAGGCCTATCGTGAGCGTCATCGTCTCGAATGGGACGACCCGAGACTCGCTGCGCTCGACCTCCAGTATCACGACCTACGACCTTCCAAGTCGCTGTTCGCACGGCTCGCGATGGAGAGGCTCACCGACGACGAGGAGGTGGCCCGTGCTACCGCCGAGCCGCCGGCAACCACGCGGGCGTATTTCCGCGGCCGCTGCCTCGAGCGCTTCTCGTCGGCGATCGTCGCTGCCAACTGGGACTCGATCCTCTTCGACATCGGGGAGGACTCGCTGCGTCGTGTGCCGATGATGGAGCCGCTGCGAGGCACGGCGCGCCATGTCGATACGCTCTTGGAGGGATGCGACACTCCGGCAGAGCTACTTAGGCGATTGGGCTCATAAGGAACGGTGATGGCAGAGCGCGAGCTGAAGAAGCGACCGACGACGAGCCGTGAGGTGACCGCGGCCGAAGGTGAGGCGCCGGCGACGACCGAGCGACGGGACCGGCTCAAGGCCGAGATCGACGACCTGCTCGACGAGATCGACGAGGTCCTCGAGAGCAACGCGGAGGAGTTCGTCCGCAACTACGTCCAAAAGGGCGGCGAATGAGCAGGGGCGTGTCGCACCGGAGCTTGCGTTCATGAGCCTGCCTCTTTTCCCCTCCGGCAGCGATCCGGGGCCAAGCTTCACTGAGCTGCTCCGCCGCACGCGCGTCACAGGAGCGCAGATTCCCCCCGGAACGGTGTCGGAGGTGGTCAGCGCGGCCGGCCGCCAGACTCCCGGTTTCGCGGTGGGGCCGATTCCTGGAGTCGCTCATGGCACGACGGTCGTGGCGCTCCGCTACGACAACGGCGTAGTGGTGGCGGGCGACCGGCGCGCCACCGAAGGCAACATGATCGCGCACCGCAGCATCGAGAAGGTCTTCCCGGCAGACCGGCACTCGGCAGTCGCCATTGCCGGCGCCGCAGGCAGTGCCGCCGAGATGGTGCGACTCTTCCAGACCCAGCTCGAGCATTACGAGAAGGTCGAAGGCACGTGCCTGAGCCTCGAAGGCAAAGCAAACCAGCTGGGACAGATGGTCAGTGCGAACCTGCAGATGGCGATGCAGGGCCTTGTCGTCATACCGTTGTTCGCCGGCTACGACCTGCGCTTGAAGAGGGGACGGATCTTCACCTACGACGTCACCGGAGGCCGCTTCGAGGAGACCGACTTTCACGCGACCGGGTCCGGCGGCCGTGACGCCAAGAACACCGTCAAGCTCGGCTACCGCGAAGGCCTTGCACGCGACGAGGCGGTCGAGCTCGCGGTGGCCGCCTTGTACGAAGCGGCCGACGAGGACACCGCCACGGGTGGTCCGGACCTTGTCCGCGGCATCTACCCGGTGGTTGCGACCGTAGACGCCGAGGGCTACCGCCGCCTCGAGGACACCGAGGTCGCCGAGCGGTTCCGCAACGTCTTGGAGAGGCGCCGCGAGCGGGCCGATGGAGGCGCGTCCTGATGACGATGCCCTACTACGTAGCGCCCGAACAGGTCATGAAGGACCGCGCGGAATACGCTCAGAAGGGGATCGCCAGGGGTCGCGCGCTTGTGGGGACCACCTATGACCTGGGTGTGCTCATCGTGGCCGAGAACCCTTCCAGCACCCTTCACAAGATCAGCGAGATCTATGACCGCGTCGCGTTCGCCGGAGTGGGCCGCTACAACGAATTCGACCAGTTGCGGGTCGCAGGCGTGCGCCACGCCGACACCAAGGGCTACGCCTACTCGCGAGAAGACGTGGACGCTCGCTCGCTCGCGAACGTGTACGCGCAGTACCTCGGCCAGGTGTTCACCCATGAGATGAAGCCCCTCGAGGTCGAGATCCTCGTTGCGGAGCTCGATCCGCTCGGCGACGCGCACCAGCTGTTCCACATCGCCTACGACGGCACGGTGGCAGACGAACAACGCTTCACAGTGCTCGGCGGGGAGGTGGACGCGATCGCGCATCGCATGGCGGCGCGGTTCCGTCAGGGTTGGACCCTCGGGGAGGCAGTCCTGGCGTGCGTGGCGAGCCTGTCGGGCCCGGCTCGAACGCTGCGCGCCGACGACCTCGAGATCGCGGTGCTGGAACACGGGCCTTGGCGCAGGGCCTTCCGGCGTATCGAGGATCACGAGGTGGCAGAGCTACTCAAGGACGGCGAGCCGTTCGAGCAAGCGGCGTCGTCAGCTGCCGAGGGCGAGCCGGCGGCAGGCTCTTTCGACCCGAAAGGCGACAAGACCGGGGAAGCGCGCACGGGCGAGGCCCAGCCGGACTGAGGGCGGACAGCGGCGTCGCGTGAAGGGCCAGGCCGGCCCGATCGGACGACTCACAACTGGCACGGCTGTGCCGGTTCAGTAAAAGGCCGCGATGACACCGACCACCAGGACGAGCCCGACCATGGCGAGGACGAGAACAGTCCGGGCACGGCGGGAACGTCCGGCGTCGGGGAGATCCATCGGAGGAAGATCGAGCATGCCCGCATCCTGGGGACCCAGGTCGGCGTAGCGCTCGTCGAAGACCGCGTCGACGGCATCGCCGAGTAGGAGCGCCCGCGCCAACTCGAGCTGGTCTGCGTGGACGAACACCTCGACGTTCGCCGGAAGGGGATAGGGGCCGTCGCTCAGGCCACGTAGCTCGACCGGGATCCCTTCCGATCCGAGGCGTGCCGCGACCACGTGGCCGTGAAAGGAACCCACGACGGTGGTCAAGTGGACCATGCGGTCGGATGGCGGCATCGGCTTCGAGGCTACCGTGGGCTTCGGTGGAACGCAGGATTTTCGGGCTCGAAAACGAATACGGTGTCACCTGCACTTTGCGCGGCCAACGTCGGCTGAGCCCAGACGAGGTGGCCCGCTACCTGTTTCGGCGCGTCGTGAGCTGGGGACGTTCGAGCAACGTCTTTCTCGAGAACGGGGCGAGACTGTACCTCGACGTGGGTAGCCATCCTGAGTATGCGACTCCGGAGTGCGACTCGATCGAGGACCTTGTCGCGCACGACAAGGCAGGTGAGCGGATTCTCGAAGGTCTGATCGCCTCAGCCGAGAGCCGCTTGAACGACGAGGGCATCCGCGGTGTGATCTACCTGTTCAAGAACAACACGGACTCCGCGGGCAATTCCTACGGGTGCCATGAGAATTACCTCACGAGCCGCCGGGACGACTTCTCGCACTTTGTACAGGTGCTGGTCCCATTCTTCGTGAGCCGGCAGATCTACTGCGGAGCGGGCAAGGTTCTCCAGACCGCCCGTGGCGCAATGTTCTGCCTTTGCCAGCGCGCCGAGCACATCTGGGAAGGGGTCTCCTCCGCGACGACGCGTAGCCGGCCGATCATCAACACCCGGGACGAGCCGCACGCGGACGCGGAGCGTTTCAGACGGCTGCACGTGATCGTTGGCGACTCGAACATGAGCGAGTACGCGACTTTTCTCAAGGTCGGCGCCACGAGCATCCTGCTGCGCATGTTGGAAGACCCGAGCATCGTCATTCGCGACCTCACCCTCGAGGACCCCATTCGGGCGATCCGCGAGATCAGCCATGACATCACGTGCCGGCGCGAAGTGCGCCTTGCAAACGGACGTGAGCTCAGCGCCCTCGACATCCAGCGCGAATACCTGGACCGGGCGCTTCGTTACCACGAGCGCCGCGGTCTTCCGGCCATCGAGGAGCGCGCCCTGTCGATGTGGCAGCACTGCATTGAGGCCATCGAGAACGACCCGCTCGAGCTGGACCGGGAATGTGACTGGGTGATCAAGTACCGCCTCGTCGAGGCCTATCGAGAGCGCCACCAGCTTCCCCTGGGACACCCCAGGGTGGCACTGCTCGACCTTCAGTACCACGACGTGGACCGCAGCCGCGGAATCTTCTATCTTCTCCAAGCCAAAGGCCGGGTGGACCGCACGGTGACAGACGAGGCCGTCACCAAGGCCATGGACTCACCCCCGGCAACGACCCGGGCGCGGCTTAGGGGCGAGTTCATCAAACGGGCGAAGGAACAGCGCCGCGATTTCACCGTCGACTGGGTCCACCTGAAGCTGAACGACCCGACTCAGAGAACGGTCCTGTTGAAGGACCCGTTTCGCTCACACGACGAGCGCGTCGAGCGTCTCATCGAGTCGATTTAGGCTGCTGGCTGGTGACCGACGCGCGTGAGGCCTCGAAGGAGGCGGACAACTTGGGAGAACCCTCCACGACATTGGTGCCTGCCTTTCCGATGGTCGCGGCCGACGAGCCCCGAGTGCAGCCCGCAGAGGAGGTGGAACCCGCCGCTGACACGCCCCGCGCCAGCGCGTCGAAGCAGCCGGGCAAGCGGAGCCTGCGGCGCCACCTGTTCGAGTGGGTCGCCGTCATTGTCTTCGCCGTGCTGGTCGCAGGCGGTTTGCGCACCTTCGTCGTCCAAGCGTTCTACGTGCCGTCGGGCTCGATGCTGCCGACGCTGCAGATCGGCGACCGCATAGTCGTGATCAAGTTCGGCTACACGATTCACCGGGGTGACATCGTGGTCTTCAAGCGGCCCCCCCAAGATGTCGGCACCACCGACACAGATCTCGTCAAGCGCGTGATCGGCCTCCCGGGCGAGACGATCTCCTCTCGCGGGAGCACGGTCCTGATAAACGGGCGGCCGCTCAAGGAGCCCTGGTTGCCCCCTCTCACCGGGTCGTGCGCCGAGAGCGCCGAGAACATCCCCCTCACCAAGATCGCCCCTGCGCACTACTTCGTGATGGGCGATTGCCGCGGTAACTCGGCCGACAGCCGATCTTGGGGGACGCTGCCGGGCTCACTGGTGGTAGGCAAGGTGTTCGCGATCGTGTGGCGTTTCGGGCACCCGTACCTTCACTGGTTCTAGCTGGCAGCCCGCGCGGCGCTCGGAGCGGTCCAAGCGAAGGAGTAGCCTTCGGTGGCCATGAGATGCATGCTCGCCTGTCGCCGCCGAACAGGCGTCTTGGGCAAAGGCGAGTCGACCTGATGACGGCGGCCCGGTCCCGCCCGTTCGTCGCGCGGGCAGCACGGTAGGATCGGCACGTGGGCGGTCTCGACCCGTCCAAGATCTTCTTGATCTTGGTCATCGTGCTTATTGTCGTCGGCCCGGAGAGGTTGCCCGGGGCCGCGCGCCAATTGGGCGGCATGTGGCGCGAGCTGAACCGGATGCGACTGAAAGTGGAGCAGGAGATCCGCTCCGCGGTGCCGGACATCGACTTGTCGAAGATCCCGACCAGTCCCAGCCAGGCGATCACCGGCTATCTGACCGGCCTGGTATCAGGCCAGAGCGACGCGTCGCTCGACAGTGCCGCCGCGAGCGCAGACACATCGGCTGCCGAAGCGGTCGCAGCCACCGAACGCACGCGCTCTGGCGCAGCCAGCAGGGGAGCTTCCTGGCGCGGGGGATACGAGCAGGATCGTGCACGGCCGACCCGGCAGCCCCTGCTTGGGCGACAGCACCCGACATCGGCGCGCAGGCCACCGTCGGTGCCGTCGTCGTCATCCACGAACGCGCTTTCCGCCGACACGGTGTTCGTGTTCGACGAGCCGAGCATGAACTGAACCATGGCCGCACCGGCGAGGCTGGCCAAGCTTCGCGCCCGAAGAGACAATCCCCGTCCGACCCCGGATGCGATGACCCTTGGCGAGCACCTTGGCGAGCTCCGCCGACGTCTCATCATCTCCATCTGCGCGATCGCGGTCGGAGCCGTCGTCACCTACGTCTTCTACGGCTTCATCTTGCACGTGCTGCAAGCTCCCTATTGCCAGGCGGTGACCCACACGAGTCAGGCCGGTCAGTGCTCCTTCTTCGTCACCACACCCCTGCAGGGGTTCTCGCTGCGTCTCAACGTGTCCGCCTACGGCGGGATCGTGATCGCCCTGCCGGTCCTGTTCTTCCAGCTGTGGCGGTTCGTCACCCCGGGCCTGAAGGCGAACGAGAAGCGCTACGCCCTCCCGTTCACCTTCGCCACTGCCGGCTTGTTCGCTCTTGGTGCGTTTGTGGCGTACCTCACCTTCCCGCACGCGATGCGCTTTCTGATCGACGTGAGCGGCCCCAGCACCACCATCAAGCAGCTCCTGTCGCCGAACTCGTACGTTCAACTCATCCTGCTGTTGATGGTGGCGTTCGGCGTGACCTTCGAATTCCCCGTCGTGCTCGTCGCACTCGAGCTGGCCGGTGTCCTCACCACGGCGCGCCTGTCGAGCTGGCGGCGGTGGGCGATCATCGGGATGGTGCTTTTCGCAGCTGTGGTCACACCCAGCTCGGACCCGTTCTCGATGCTCGCGCTCGCCATCCCGTTGCTGCTCTTCTACGAGGCGTCCATCGTCATCGGCAAGATGCTGGGCAAGTGACTGGTCGCGCGCGAAACAGCGCATGAACGGTCCCGCCTCCGCAGTCGCGTCCCGGGAACAATTCGTCGCGGAACATCCCTATCCACTTGACCGATTCCAGCTCGACGCCCTCGACCTTCTCGACGAAGGCCAGTCGGTGCTGGTGAGCGCGCCCACGGGCTCCGGCAAGACGGTCGTCGCCGAGTACGCGGTGCACCTCGCCCTCGCAGAGGGTGCGAAGGTGTTCTACACCACGCCGATCAAGGCGCTGTCGAACCAGAAGTACGGCGACCTCCGGCGCAAGTACGGCGCCGATCTGGTCGGCCTGCTGACCGGGGACAATTCCATCAACGGTCAGGCTCAGATCGTCGTCATGACGACCGAGGTCCTGCGCAACATGATCCACGCCGAGCCCGGCCGCCTGGCCGACCTGCGCTATGTCGTGCTCGACGAGGTCCACTTCCTCCAGGACCCGTACCGAGGAGGCGTCTGGGAGGAAGTCATCCTCGGCGCGCCTTTGAACGTGACGCTCGTGTGCCTGTCCGCGACGGTGGCCAATGCGGACCAGCTGGCGGCATGGATCTCCGAGGTCCGCGGCACGACCGGCGTCGTGATCGAGGCGCACCGGCCTGTCGAGCTCAAGAACTTGTTCGTGGTGGGGGACCGCTTCGCTGAGCACCTCCACTTGTTGCCGACCTTCGTCGACGGTCGGCCGAACCCCGAGGCCTTGAGGCTCGACGAGCTGATCGCCCGTCCGGGAACCGGCCGAAGGAGCGCCAACGCGCCTCGGCCGCCGGCCGGAGGCGGACGGCCGACCACGCCGGGTGGCCGCCCACGCTCGGGGCGACCACAGCTGTACCGCCCCCGACGTGTCGAGGTTGTCGAGCGTCTCGCCGCCGAGCGGCTTCTACCCGCGATCTACTTCCTCTTCTCACGGGCCGGCTGCGACGAATCGGTGCGGCATTGCCTGGACGACGGGTTGCGCCTGACTACACCGGCGGAGCGGCTTCGGATACGCGCGATCGTCGAGTCATACGTCGATCCGCTGACCGATGACGACCTGGCTGTGCTCGGCTACCCGCTCTACGCGGCCGGCCTCGAGGCGGGCGTGGCCGCCCATCACGCCGGGATGGTTCCGCCGTTCAGGGAAGCGGTGGAGGCTTGCTTCGCCGAGGCACTGGTCAAGGTCGTGTTCGCCACCGAGACGCTCGCTCTCGGGATCAACATGCCGGCAAGGTCGGTGGTCATAGAAGAGGTGACCAAGTTCGGCGGCAGAGGGCACCAGGAGCTGACACCGGGCGAGTACACCCAGCTGACCGGCCGCGCGGGCAGGCGGGGCATCGACGAGATCGGCTACGCAGCGGTTCTGTGCTCCCCGTTCCACACCTTCGGCGACGTGGCCCGCATCGCGGGCGGTCGCCCGCGGGCGTTGTCGTCCTCGTTCCGGCCCACCTACAACCTCGCCGTCAACCTCGTCCGCCGTCATTCCCGTGAAGGTGCCTACACGCTGGTCAGCTCGTCGTTCGCCCAGTTCCTGAGCGACGAGGACCTTGCAGGTGAGCTCGACGCGGTCCTGGGAATACTCGAGCGCCGGGGTTATCTGGACGGCTGGAGAGTCACCGAGGCGGGAGCTCGGCTCGCAGGCCTCTATCACGAGGCGGACCTTCTCCTTGCCGAGGCGTTGGAAGCCGGCCAGCTCGACGGTCTCGACCCGGCAAGCCTCGCGGCTGTTGCGTCGGCCTTGTGCTACGAAGCACGAAGAGAGCGCGACGCTCCGGTTCCTGCACCGAATGCCAAGGTCGCCCACCGTCTGGAGGCGATCGAGGAGCTTTCGGAGGCCTTGGCGGCCGAGGAGCGTCCCGGGCATCTGCCCGTGACGCGAGGCGTAGAAGGCGGGTTCGCGTCCCTCATCTACGAATGGGCGAGAGGCCGAGACCTTCGTCAGGTCCTGCAGCCGAGCGCAGGCCCGGGCCGACGGGGCCGCAAGGTGGCGGCGCTCATGTCGGGAGGTGACTTCGTCCGCAATGTGAAGCAGGTCATCGACCTTCTCCGGCAGGTGGCGATGGTCGCTGCCCGAGACGAGACGGCCAAGAGCGCTCGGGCCGCGGCCGAACGTCTGCTCCGCGACGTGGTCGCCGCGTCGTCGTTGGTCACAATTCCCGTTGAGCTCGGTACCATCCGCGCCGGCGGACAACCCGCACCGTAATGTCGTCCGGGCATGTCCATCGCAGGCGTTGAGCCATTCACCGTCGGGGAGCGGGAGCTGCTCGGGAGGTATTTCACCAATCTCGACGGCCCGGTGTTCGCGCTCGTGAACCTGCCGGAGGTCGTCAAGGGCGCCCTGTTCGCGCGATACTCGCGATCCTCCAAGAGCTTGCGCCGGCTCTTCCTCGACGAGTTCGTGGAAGAGCTCGATGTCGCCGGCGACGCGAGCCTCGACGCGTCCGTAGGACTGCGGCGTGCCGAGGACCTCTACGCAAGGGTGTTCAGCGAGTACGGGGACGACTCGGTTGCCCAGCTCGGAGGCGTCCATCTCGCGTGCGAGCAATCGTCGAACGTGCTCACCAAGATCCTCGAACGGGGACGGCTCATGTCCTACCTCGAGCAGTCGACCCGCTACATCCCCTACGACAGCCGCCTGCCGTCGGGGCACTACCGCTACCACCGTGACCAGGCCGTGCTGGAGTCACCGCTGGGTGCCCGCTATGTGGGCGAGATGGACCGCATGTTCGACACCTACGCGCAGCTCCTGCCGTTGCTGCAGTCGTTCGTCAACCGCGAGAACCCGAGGCACGGAGGCGTGTCCGAGCTCGCCCACCGACAGGCGGTAAGAGCGCGCTGTCTTGACGCTCTGCGCGGCCTCCTGCCAGCCGGCTCACTCTCCAACGTCGGCATCTTCGGATCAGGGCAGAGCTACGAACAGCTGCTGCTGCGGATGCGGGCTCATCCGCTGCCCGAGGCCCGCCTGTACTCGGACCTCATCCTCGTCGAGCTGCGCAAGGTGATCCCATCCTTCCTTTCCAGGATCGACCGGCCCGAACGCGGCGGGGTGTGGACCGAATACCTTCAGGCTCGCCGCGAATCGATGGAAACTGCGGTGCAGGAAATGTGGCCGGCCGAGGTCCCTGTGCCCGGCACGTCGGTGACCCTCACCGATTTCGACCCGGCGGGGGAGGACAAAGTCCTCGTGGCGATGTGTTATCCGTACCTCAACCTTGCGGAGCAAGACGTTGCCCGACACGTCTCCGCCCTGGGGCCCGAAGGACGGCAGAGGATCCTGGAGGCGTACGTCGGAGAGCGCTCCAACCGCCGCCACCGTCCCGGAAGAGCCCTGGAGCGCACTTCGTACCGGTTCGACATCGTGGCGGACTACGGAGCCTTCCGGGATCTTCAACGCCACCGCATGCTCACTGTCGAGTGGCAGCCGCTTGGCACCGACCTCGGCTTCGAGGTACCCCCGCTTGTCGAAGCGGCAGGCCTCTCGGCTCGGTTCCTCGAGTCGCTCGAACGTTCCAAGAGCCTGCACGACATCCTTGCCCCTTGTTTTCCGGAACAGAGCGTTTATGCGGTGGCCCTGGCTTTCAATATCCGGTTCGTGTTGCAGCTGAACGCCCGCGAGGCGATGCACGTCCTCGAGCTACGGTCCGGTCCCCAGGGCCATCCCGCCTATCGGAGGATCGCTCAGGAGATGCACCGGCTCATTGCCCAGCAGGCCGGCCATCACACGATCGCGGAAGCCATGCGCTTTGTGGACCACACCGAGACCGAGCTCGGCCGCCTCGAGGCAGAGCAGCGCTCGGAGGCAAGGCACCAACTCTCCGGGCCGAGCCTCTGACAGGGGACTTCTCTTTCCGCCTTGACGAGCACTCTTACAGTGGTAATAACTAAAGGGTCCCCTCAAGCCGAGGGCGGCTTCCGGTATGTCCGGGGTTGCTCGAAGAGCATCCGGGGGTGTTGCGAGTGGTGGGGACCCAGGAGTCGAGTAGAGAACGCCCCCGTCGGCATGTCACGTCGGCGTATCGCCCGGGCAGGCGAGAAGGGTGGAGCCAAAGACGTCCTGGGTCCTGCCGCCCGCTGACTCCTATACCGACTTCTGGCCGGCTGGGGGAATCTCGCCCGGAAATCGCCGCAAGCAAGCATTGGTGCCGTATAGTCCATCCCGCCGCGACCTCGGCACCACCGGTCACCGGGGCATCGCGGGCCCGAGCTTTGAGGACCTGAAGGACGTTGATGCGCAAGGACACCAAGGACACGGCGGATCTCGAAGAGCCCATCGAGGTGGACGATCTCGAGGCTCCCGACGCGGACGATGAGGACCTCGAGGATCTGGCAGAGGCAGATCTGCTCGAAGACGACGAGGAGCTCGGTGACGTCGCGCTCGTCGACGATCTCGACGATGACGACGAGGTCGTTGGCACTACCGACCTGGGCGTCGACGGGGAAATCGTGCCGATCGAGACCGAAGACGACGATGAAGACGAGCTCGACGACGATGACGTCGAAGCCAGCCTCGATGTGATCTTGAAGGAGCGACTTGTCGTTGTCGACGACGAGGAGGACGAAGAGGAGGAGGCCTCCGATTCCGAGGATCGAGGCGAGGGTTCTCTCCGCGTGCTGCCCAAACAGCCAGGAGAGTTCGTGTGCCGGTCCTGTTTCCTTGTAAAGAGCCAGACACAACTGGCGGACAAGAAGCGCCTTCTTTGTCGAGACTGCGTGTGAGCAGGGTGCGGCTGGCCCAGCGAGGCCTGCGGTAGCGTCGAGTCGTGGCTGAAGAACGCCCCGTTTACGAGACGCTCCTCGATTGCCTCCTTTACGCGCCGCTGGGCGCGGCGGTCGTTTTCGTCGAGGAGGTGCCTCGGCTCGCAGAACGCGGCCGCGAGCGTATCGTCGTCGCTCGGCTGGTCGGCAAGTTCGCCGTAGATGAAGCTCGCCGGCGCTTGCGAGCACCTTCGTCCGGTCCGTCGCGCGAGCAAGCCCATCGCGCGAAGGAAGGCTCGCAGCCCGGTTTCTTCACGTCCGGCGACGCGCTGTCGACAACGACGCCAGTGGCGGCATCGGCCTCTCCTGGGATTTCGGACCACGACGCCGCGGAGGCCCAAGAGCGCGCGCAGGAACATGGCGACTCGCGTCCAGCTGGAGCGGAGACTCCTGGATCCCGCGCTGTGCGGGGACCGGCGGCGCCTGTGAGCGGGCGCTCGCGATCGCAATCACCGCGCCTCACGGCCGCTCGCAAGAAGAGGTCCGACGAATCTTCGGGCCTCGGGGCAAGCACCACTGGTCCGGACCTTCCGATTCCGGGTTACGACACCCTCGCCGCATCACAGGTCGTTGAGAGACTGGCTTCACTCACGGCGGCTGAGCTAGAGACCGTGCGCAAGCACGAATCGGCTGGTCGGAAACGGCGCACCGTGTTGCACCGGATCGCACAGCTGAGCTCCGAACGTGACGGCGCCACGCCCTGAGCCGGCGATGCATGAAGAGCACCACGACAACATGCGTGCGGGAACCCGCGTAGGCAACGAACGTGACGTGCGGACGCTGGTGGAGCTCTACCGAGCGTCCCGGGAAGCCCTCGTCTCCGAGCGAGGTGGCAGCATGTACCTGTCGAAAGAGGCCTTCGGGGAGCCTCTTGAACCGCACTTCGCAGCTATTGTCCACGACGACCAGTGGCTGGTCCTGCTCGGGACGCTCGACGATGTGCCAGTTGGCCTCGCGGTTGCCCGACTTGATGAGATGTCTGACTCGTCGTTGCTCGCGACCGTCGAGGTCGTCTATGTCGATCCGGCCGCGCGCGAAGTGGGGATCAAAGAGGACCTTCTCAAGGCAGCCGTCGGTTGGGCCGCTCAACGCGGCGCCACCGGCGTCGACGTGAAGGTGCTTCCCGGGATGAGGGCATCAAAGAATTTCCTCGAGGGTGCGGGCTTTGTCGCGCGCCTTCTCGTCATGCACCGACGCCTGAACTAGCGACAAGCAATAGCGGGTCGACGAGGCAGTTGAACCCGGGCAGGGGCCGGCGCCGACTGTCAGCCTTGCAAGTCGGCTGAAGCCGGGAGGGCGTCAGCGGGAACCTCCGCCGGGGGAACGTCAGCGGGAGCCTCGGTCACCTCGTCAGCGGGAACCTCCGCCGGGGGAACGTCAGCGGGAGCCTCGGTCACCTCGTCAGCGGGAACCTCCGCCGGGGGAACGTCAGCGAGAGCCTCGGTCACCTCGTCAGCGGGAACCTCCGCCGGGGGAACGTCAGCGAGAGCCTCGGTCACCTCGTCAGCGGGAACCTCCGCCGGGGGAACCTCAGCGGGAGCCTCGGTCACCTCGTCAGCGGGAACCTCCGCCGGGGGAACGTCAGCGGGAGCCTCGGTCACCTCGTCAGCGGGAACCTCCGCCGGGGGAACCTCAGCGGGAGCCTCGGTCACCTCGTCAGCGGGAACCTCCGCCGGGGGAACCTCAGCGGGAGCCTCGGTCACCTCGTCAGCGGGAACCTCCGCCGGGGGAACGTCAGCGGGAGCCTCGGTCACCTCGTCAGCGGGAACCTCCGCCGGGGGAACGTCAGCGGGAGCCTCGACGCGCGTCGACGCTCCGGCCAGAACCGCTTGTCGCGGGGCACGCGCCGTCGAACGGGGAGGGCGCGATGGGCGAGAGGGTCGAGTCGGTCGAAGCGGCTTTGGTGGCGGAGGCATCGGCAGGCCCAACATCGGTGCAAGCGCCGGGAGGCTGCCCGCCGCGAGTCGGGCCTTGCGCACTACCTCCCCGGAGGCGTCCTCAGGCAGGCCTGCGGGATGGATCTGTCGCCGGATCGGGGAGCTGACGGCGGCATCGAGGATGGCCAGCCAGCGTTCAACCGGCGTGCTTGCGCTCATTGCCGCGCCTGCACTGTTCGCGAGGCTCTCCACAAGGGCCGCTGGGAACCGTGCGGTCGGCTCCGGCGGCTGGGCCGAAAAACGTAACGCCTGGAGAACGCGGCCCTCTTCGAGGGCGTGGGTAATCTGCTCTTCCCAGTTGGAACGGAGCTTCTTCACCCGGCGGTCGAGTTCCTCCCGAAGCTTGCGATCCAGATCTCTGGTCGTCTCGTCACGCGGCGCCGCTGCCGCGACAGTCGTTCGCAGGTCTCGAAGGGAGATCTGATCTAGTTGCGCGACTGCCGCTTCCGCCCGGTCAAGCCAGGTCGCTTGCTTGACTGATGGGGCGAGTTGCTCTGCCAAGGCGAGGATCGCCTCGCCGGTGACCTCGGGCCTGCCTTCAGAGCGAGCCCGTTCCCGCTCTACGGCAATCGCTCGACGAACTGCCGGTAGGCCTCCGGCAGCGAGACGTTCGGCGATGGGTCGTTGCTCAGGCGACAGACTTGCAATCAAGAGATCGCGATGCTCCGTTCGCGGTTCGAAGCGCGGGGTGATCCGACGGGGTGGGGTTTGTGCTTGGGCGGCGCGCAAGGCCCCGGGTCGCCGAGCGTCGGCGTGGCCTTGGTCTCCGCGAAGCGTTCCTGGACGACGAGCGCCAGTGCTGCCCACCGTCCGAGGGCGCCGCTCGCCGCCAGAGGCCGCTGGGCGGCCTTCAGCGCCACGAGAAGGACCGCCTGTCGGCGTTGCCTCCGGTCGTGGTCGCCGTTCAGGGCGCCGCTCGCCGCCAGAGGCTGCTGGGCGGCCTTCAGCGCTACGAGAAGGACCGCCTGTGGGCGTTGCCTCCGGTCGTGGTCGCCGTTCAGGACGCCGCTCGCCGCCAGAGGCTGCCGGGCGGCCTTCAGCGCTACGAGAAGGACCGCCTGTGGGCGTTGCCTCCGGTCGTGGTCGCCGTTCAGGACGCCGCTCGCCGGCCGCTTCCAGAGCGCTGGCAGCCGGTTGCGGTCGCCTTTCGGGTCGTCGCTCTCCGCCACGTGCCGGACGATCCCGCGAGCCGGTTCGATCGCCGCGGCGCGGGCTGTCGAGGAGATCGCGGCGATCGCCGCCGCGGCCCCCCTCGGAGAGAAGGACAGTCGTCACCGCTGGAACCGACTTCGAGGAGCCAAGCAGCTCGATCCGTCCCGAAGGCGTTACCTTCTCTTTCGGCGGCAAAACAGAAAGGATCGTGATCCCATCGATCTCGACCTCGGCTTCGACGCGTAACACATCTCCAACCTTGGCGTTGTCGGCGAGGATCTTGGAATCGATGACGCCTTTCGGCTGCCGTGCCCCGGCGGCGCGCCAGGTGTAGCTGCCGTCACCCCGCACGCTGGTCAGTTCGATATCGAGACGATTAGGCATGCTCCGGTCAAACTACAGGCTGGAGCCGGGTTTGCGAAGTGGCGATCGCTGAGAGGCGCGGCGAACGGTCACGCGTCACGCCCTACTTGCCAACGCGCTACAACTCAACTGTGGAACGCGACGCCGATGAAGGGCAACCCCCAGACGACCTTAGGGCCACCGGGACCCCTCATCCACTACCTCAAGCGAATCCTGCCGCCGAGCCGGTATTCCCTTCTGCCGCTTGGCCTTTAGCTGGAGTTTCGACCCAAGGACCCCAGTCAGGCGACACGCGCCGGGGCTGGATCGGAGTCGTGCTCATCGCCGCATTGGTCGGTGCCGCGACTGGCATGGGCGTGGGTGTGGGGGTCGCCGCGGCGATCCACGCCCACGACACAACAACCATCAAATTTTCGCCGAACACGAGCGTCTTCAGGCGCATGAACAATGTCCAGGCAGTTCTCGCACGGATCCTGCCTTCCGTGGTAGCGATTCAAGCGTTCGGACCCAGCTGCACATCAGGATCTCTCAGCGGGCCGACCCAGTTCGAAAAGGGAACCGGGATGATCCTCACGCGTAGCGGCGAAATCCTGACAAACGATCACGTCATAGCGAACGCAACTCAAATCAAGGTCACGCTCTACGGCCAGAAGACGGCTTACCCGGCAACCCTTGTCGGCACAGACCCCACCTACGACGTCGCACTCCTTCAGTTGCACGGGCCGACGACCCTTCGAGCCGTCTCGTTGGGTGATTCCTCGGCGATCCAGGTCGGAGACGATGTTCTCGCGATCGGGAACGCGCTCGCTCTTTCGCAGAGCACGCCCTCGGTCACCGAGGGCATCATCTCTGCTGAAGGGAGGTCCATCGAAGCGGGTAGAGACGACTGTGCCGGAACCGAGTCGCTGACCGGGCTCTTGCAGACCCAGGCGGCGATCAACTCGGGAAACTCGGGCGGTCCGCTGGTCAACAGCGCTGGTCAAGTCATTGGCATGAACACGGCGGCTGCTACGAGCACGGCGGGAAACGCGCCCACGCAAAACGTCGGATTCGCGATCCCGATCGGTACCATCAAGTCGCTTCTCTCCGGACTGACCAAAGGAGGTGAAACCGGGCCGCCCAAGGCCTTCCTGGGAGTGGAAGTGGTTTCGGTCACGCCAGCTGAGCGCGCCGACTGGGGGCTCACCGCGACAAGTGGCGCACTGGTGGTGGGCGTGTTCCCAGGCGCTCCGGCCACGCTGGCCGGAATCGGCGTTGGCGACGTCATCATCAGCTTCGCCGGGCACACGATAACGACCGATGTGTCTCTCACCGTGGCCGTAGGCATGACTCATCCCGGCGAACGAGTGACGGTCGAGCTGTACCGGGGCCGAGCGATCATGATGATCTCTCTCGTGCTCGGCACCAAGCCGGCACCGGAAGCAGGCACGAGCTGAGCACGTTAGAGCAGGGCCGTGGGCCTTTCGGATCCCAGGGTGGACTGCCGAAGTCGTCTACTGAGAGTCCGTTCAGCTGGCGCGCAACTCCACGGCCTCGAGGCCTTTCGGCCCTGAGCGGGAGAGGAATTCAACGCGGGCACCCTCGGCGGGCACTTTATCGGTCTCGTTCAGCGCCGAACGGTGCACGAACACGTCACGACCGCCGGCGTCCGGGGCAATAAAGCCGAACCCTCTGACGGGGTCGTACCATTTCAGCGTCCCGGTTGCCGGACGAAGCGACCGAGGACCGCGTATGCCTGCCTTCGAGGCGTCGAGGTGCCCGGCACGAACCGGACGAGCATCGCGCCGAGATCCCTTGCCATGCTCTGACCGCTCTTGCACGGCCGGCGCGTGCGGTGAAGGCTTCGGGCGAACCACGACGGGGTGGGGCGACATGTGCATCGTGCGCTGTGGGACCGACGGCAGGTCGACCGGTTGGTCGAGGCTCTGCCGAAATCCGAGCACGCGCTGCATGGTGCGGGCCGAAGTGGCCTGGTCAGGTGTGACGAGTGAGATGACCGTGCCGTCAGCGCCTGCCCGGCCCGTGCGACCTGAGCGATGCACGTAATCCTTGTGGTCACTCGGCGGGTCGAAGTGAAGTATGCAGGCAACTTTCTCGACATGGATCCCGCGCGCCGCGACATCCGTGGCGACAAGTACGCGGGCCGCTCCCGAGTGGAACGCCTGCAAGGCCCGCTCGCGTTGGACCTGGGTGCGACTCCCGTGCAACGCGACCGCATGCACACCGGCGCGGACGAGCTGGCGTGAGAGCCGGTCGGCGCCGTGCCGGGTTCGGCAAAAGACGATCGAGGTCTCGTGGCCGGCCACCACCTTCACCGCGAGCTGCACACGGTCTGCACGGTCGACTCTCCAGAACATGTGACGCACTTCGCCGGAGGAGGCCTCTGCCAGCTCGACCTCGTGACGTACAGGGTTCTTCTGGTACCGGCGGACCAGGACGTCCACCTCACCGTCGAGCGTCGCAGAAAACAAGAGGACCTGGCGGTCGGCCGCGGCCTGGTCGAGGATCCGTCGCACAGCCGGCAGGAACCCCATGTCCGCCATCCGATCCGCCTCGTCGACAACGGCGATGCTCACGTCTCCGAGACTCACGTCGCGCCTGTCGATCAGGTCCTCGAGCCGACCGGGACAGGCCACCAGGATGTCGACCGCCTCGCGCAAGGCACGAAGCTGGGGGCCATAACCCGCACCGCCATAGACGGCGACTACCGTGAGGCTTCGGGCCTTGGCAAGAGGGCCGAGGACGGCGCAGACCTGGGCGGCGAGTTCCCGGGTTGGCACGAGCACGAGACCTCGAGGGCGGTGGGCCTTGGAACGAGAGGCGCCCGTGAGCGCCTCCACGATGGCAATCGCGAAGGCAAGGGTCTTGCCAGAGCCCGTCGGTGCCCGACCAGAGACGTCGCGGCCGGCGAGCGCGTCGGGGAGAGTCGCCTCCTGGATCGGGAACGGGGATGTGATGCCGTCGCGTTCAAGCAGAGCTATGACGTCGGCGGGCACGCCGAGACCGGCAAAAGTGGAGGACAAGAAGACTCCAGTCAGCTCAAGAAACAAGGCCAACCAGAACATCGTCTCGAGGCCTCACCGGCGACAGCCGGAAACCGGTCAACCGACCGGACCTCCCAAGTGTAGCAGCCATCTGCTGGTATCTGCTCGCGATCGCGAGCGCGCGCTAGCCAATCACGCCATGTCTCCTCGGCTTCGGGCACTGGCTGTTCATCAACTGAGGCCTCACGATCCACCTGAGCTGCATGCCGATGGGGGAGTGGGCCGGTCTCGAGTCGCACACCTCCGGCGAGTCGCAGGCGATAGCGATCTCGGAGAGCAGGCTCCGGGCTGAGCAAGGGCCGATGGCGCGTTCTACCCAGTCGCTTCTGATCGATCGGCTCACACTCGACTGATCCGGCTCTTGGAGCTGGTCGGGAATCGAAAAGGGCCCGAGGCCACGCAATTGCCCGCTACCGTGACGAAGGCCTTGAACCCCCTCGTGCCCTCGGAGGAATGATGACGGACTTCAACGACTGGAACCAGAAGATCATCGAGGAGTTCCGCTCCGCCGGCGGCAAGGTGGGCGGCCAGTTCGCGGGAGCACCGCTCCTGCTCCTCACCAGCACAGGCGCAAAGACCGGTCAGGCGCGCACGACACCGATGATGTATCTCGCCGACGGTGGCAGATTCGTCGTGTTCGCGTCCAAAGCAGGTGCGCCGACCAACCCGGACTGGTACCACAACCTTGTCGCTCATCCACGGGCGCGCGTCGAGGTCGGGACCGAGACTTTCGAGGTTGACGCCGAGGTTGCAAGCAGAGAGGAGAGGGATCGTCTCTACGCGATCCAGTCCGGGCGCTACCCGGGCTTTGCTGAGTACCAGGAGAAGACGACGCGCGTGATCCCCGTGGTCATCTTGAAACGCGTCGAGGCGTGAGCAGTTCACTCGATCCGGCAAAGGTGCTGGTCGTAACGGCGCATCCCGACGACGTCGACTTCGGCGCAGCGGGCTCGGTCGCGATCTGGACCCAGGAGAAGGTCGCGGTCTCGTACTGCATCGTCACCGACGGCTCGGCCGGAAGCACCGACGCGTCCATCGATCCCGGCGCCCTCATAGCCATCCGCCGAGACGAGCAGCGCAAGGCGGCGGCCGAGGTGGGCGTCACTGAGGTGCACTTCCTCGGCTATCCCGACGGCTCCCTCGAAGTCTCGCAGGAGCTTCGCCGGGACATCGCCCGCGTGATCCGGAGCATCCGGCCTGACAGGGTGGTCTGCCAGTCACCGGAGCGCATTTGGGACCGCATCCGCGCGAGTCACCCGGACCACCTCGCCGCAGGCGAGGCAACGCTTCAGGCGGTGTACCCGGATGCGAGGAACCCGTACTCCCATCCCGAGCTTCTCGCTGCCGGACTCGAGCCTCACGTTGTCGGAGAGGTCTGGCTCATGGCCTCACCGCGGTCGGCGCACGGCGTGGACATCACGGCGACCATCGAACGCAAGCTCGCAGCCCTGCGTTGCCATCGCAGCCAAGTGGCTGACACAGGTCACCTCGAGGAGATGATCCGCTCGTGGGGGGCGGCGACTGCGGCGTCCCTGGGTCTGCCCGAAGGGCGGCTGGCCGAGGGCTTTCAGGTTGTCGATACAACGTGACGGCAGTGCCTCGTCAACGATGTCTCGCCCATAGCGCACTTCTGCGTCGGCAGTCTCGTTCTGCAACACGGTAGCGCCAGGGAACTCATCGGGATTACACAGGTTCGACATTGCCCATGAGGGTGAGACGATGGCAACAATGCCGCTCTTTGTGAAGGTCGAAGACCGCGGCACCCAACAACATGCGCCTGCCAGCGATTCAGCGACCCGTTAGGGTCCGGTCCACCACTGGGTGCCGGAGCCGGTTTCAGAGGATCTGAGCGCATCTGAGGGGCAGGGACGCTCACGTTACGTCCGGATCCCTATCGACCTGGGTCTTCATCCTGGTCGACCTTGGCCTTCACCCTGGGGTACCGATCTCGAATCCTCTCAACGGCACTATTGGCGAGCGCAAACGTTGTGCCTCCGACGAGTCCCGGCGCGGCTGTCCGTGGCCATGAAAAAGTACCCGCGTGTGGCCAGGACGAGGTACCCACTCGTGGCCATGTAGAGGTACCCACCCCTCACTGAACATCCACCGTTCGTGCCCTCCGGCCGGACACGGTGGCGGTGCCAACCAAACACCGCTCCGACCGGAGGACAGAACCATGAAATCAGTGAGGCAGACAATGGACATCATCGCCGCCTACCGAGAGGTGGGCAGCTACCGGGGCGCCGCAGCAATCTGCAACACGACGCACCGGACCGTGAAGCGTGCAGTGCTCAAACGCGAAGAACGGGACGCGACATCAGACAAGGCGGCCGAGCGCAAGAGGAACTACGACGTCGTCGCGGGCATCGTGGCCACCAAGGTGAGAAAGACGAGCGGGCGCATCTCGGCCAAGCGTCTCCTACCCGAGGCACGCGCCGCCGGCTACACCGGCTCAGCCCGCAACTTCCGACGTCTTGTCGCCAGGGCGAAGAGCGACTGGCGCGACGAGCACCACCGGGGACGGCGCCCGGCGATCTGGAGCCCGGGCGAGACACTCGTCATCGACTGGGGCTCGGAGTTCGGCCTGCACGTGTTCTGTGCGGTGTCGGCCTGGAGCCGGTGGCGCTTTGTGCGCTTTTCGGACAACGAGCGCTCCGACACGACGCTTTCGATGCTGATCGATTGCTTCGAGCTCCTGGGCGGGGTGCCGAAGGTGGTGCTGGCCGATCGCATGGGTTGCCTCAAAGCAGGCGTGGTGGCCAACCTCGTCGTGGCGACACCGGCCTACGTCCGCTTCGCCGCCCACTATCGCTTCCGGCCGGATTTCTGCGAGGCCAACGACCCGGAGTCGAAGGGACTGGTCGAGAACCTCGTGGGCTACGCCAAGGCCGACCTCATGGTCCCGCAGGTCCCGTTCTTCGACCTCGCCTCGGCCAATGTCGCCGCGGCCGCGTGGTGCGAGGAGGTCAACTGCGTCGAGCACTCGGAGATCTGTGCGATTCCCACCGAGCGGCTCAGGGTCGAAGCACCGCTGTTCTCCCCGTTGCCGTCGCTGCGCCCCCGCGTCGCAAAGGCGGTCATCCGAAAGGTGGACAAGCTCAGCTGCGTGCGCTTCGGCTCGGCCCGTTACTCGGTCCCGATGCGCCTCATCGGAAAGCAGGTCGAGGTGGAGGTCGCCGGCGGCAAGCTCGCCGTCGTGCATCTCGGCGTCGAGATGGCCTTGCACGATCTCGTGGCACCGGGTGAGACGTCCATCAACGACGACCACTATGGCGGTCCGCGGCCTCTACCGCAGCGGGCGCCCCGGCCTCGTACCGCGGCCGAGCACGCCATGGTCGGTCTCGGCGAGGTGGGCATGGCGTTCTTGAAGGCCGCGGCGGCAGGCGGTGCGAGCAAGCTCGGCGGCGAGCTCGGGGCCATCGTGGCCCTCGAGAGCGCCTACGGACGCGACGCGCTTATCTGTGCACTCGAGCGGGCGACCACCTACTCGCGCTCTTCCCTCGCCGATGTGCGCTCCATCCTCGATGCCGGCGCGGGTGTGCCCCGCCTGCAGGCGGTCGGCGAGCCGCTCAGTGCCGCCTTCCCCGAAGTTCCCACCAGGCCCCTGTCCGCCTACGGCTTCGGAGAGCTCCGATGACCCCGCCGCAGGGAAGCTCCGGGCTTGATCCGAACGAGGAGGGCGTCGAGCATGTCGATGGCCCCGAAAGCTCGAAGGTGCTCGCACCCGAGGAGAGATACGAGTGCGCCGAGATGCTCGAGTTCGTGGCCGGCTGGTTGAAGGCCGAGCCCCGACTCATGCACGCGGCCATGCAGGCATATGCCCCCGGCTACGGCGTGTGCGAGCTTCGCTCGGCACTTTTGCACTTCGCCCGCCGGCTCATGGAGACCACCTCATGAGCGCCCCGCCGGCCGAGCTGCCCGCCGATCTCGTGGCAGGCCTGCGGCGTCTCAAGCTCGCCACCATGCGCCGCATCGGGCCCGATGTCCTCGCCGTCGCCAAGACCCAGCGCTGGGCGCCGGTGGAGCTGCTGCGGACCCTCGTCGAAGCCGAGATCGAGAGCAGGGACGCCTCCAACGCGATGGCGAGGTTGAAACAAGCACGCTTTCCCGTCTCGAAGTCGCTCGAGGACTTCGACGTGCACGCTTCCTCGATCCCACGGGGGACCTTTGACTACCTGGCATCGCTCGAGTGGATCGATGCCCGGGAGAACCCGTGCCTTGTGGGGCCGTCCGGGCCTCATTGACACTGCGCACTCCTTTCATTGGGTTGTATCGAACAGTCCAGGGTTCGGCGGGTTCACCTCGATACGCAGGCCTTTTCTCTTTCCCTCGGTGACTTGCACAGCGCGAAGCTCCCCGCGTTGGACCCGGTGTAACACCGTCTGGCGGGCAACTCCGAGCGCCTTTGCCGCCTGATCGAGGCCAACCCACCCCTCGGGGGCCGCGGGGGCGAGCCGGGCGCGTAGCTCGTCGGTGAGCCTGATGTGCCAGGGTCCGCCCACAGTGAGCTGTTCGCCAACGATGAAGCCATCAGCGAGCCACCGGTAAAGCGTCACTCTCGAGACGTGCAGAATCTCCGACGCCTTGGCGAGGCTAACCACGTCGCCATCCTCCCCCGAGGGTGTGTCGACCGGGACCTGATAGGCACCGATGCCTCGCGACACCCGCAAGGAGGCGACCCGCGCCTTGGTGAATGGCAAGCCGGTGGCCGTGAGACGCCGCTGTTTGGAGAGGATCATGGCGATGGTCTTGTCGTCATATCGCTCGGCGAGACGTTGGAGGAGTTCGACGGTGCCCTCGTCGGTTGCGTGGAAGTGCCCACCGGTCTTGTTCAAGGGGAGAACGAACGCTGTGGTGGCGCCGCCTTCCCAGGTGATCATCGCGTCGGCCTCGCCATCGTCCTTGCGCACGGTGACGGTCACCTCGGCGACGATCGCCCGCAGCAACTGCTTTCGTTCACGCCATGTCGTGCTTGGCGCATCGAAAACGGCGCGCACGTCCGCACCGGCACGTTCGAGCCACTGCAGCTCGGCATCGGTGAGCCTGGTCGGTCGCCGGAGTCGCTGTGTGGCAACCTCCCCTTCGGCTTGGCGCTGCAGGCTGAGCGCTTCCTCGAGGCAGCCTTCCAGCGTCCGGGCGACGAGGCGGTTCTCGGGCTCGACTGCGTCGAACTGACGCCGGGCCCGTTCCGCCGCGTAGCGGGCACGTTCGGCGGCGAGTTCGAACACCGCCATTTTTTGGCGGTGATTGGTGTCGGCCTCGGCAAGAGCCTTGGCCGTGGCGGCCAGGCTGGCAGGTTCGAGCACGGCAAAGACCTCGTCGAGGACGCGGGCCTCGAGTTTGCGGCCGCCGATGCTCTGACAGGCGTGTTCGGCACCATAGAGCGCCTTGGCATGTGCGCAGACATAACGCGGGCAGTTGCCCTTGGTGCCTGAGTAGCCCACACGCATCATCCGTCCGCATCGACCGCAGCGGAGCCGACCCTGCAGGAGCGCCGTCCCCTCACGGACCGGCCCGCCCCCAAAGCCTCGCGGGGCTCGCCAGTTGGCCCGCAGCTCGTCTTGGAGGCGCTCATAGCGCTCCCAGGTGATGTAGCCGGGATGATGGTCGACGATGAGCACCTCCCACTCGTCGCGCGGCAGCATTCGGGTGCGGGTGACGATCCTTCCGTCGGTGTCGAGACGTTTCTCGGTCCGGGTCCGGCCGAAGACGAAGGCCCCGGCATAGTTGGGATTCGTGAGGAAGTCGTGGATGGCCGGATAGCTCGCCGGCGCCCAGCTCACCCGCCGTGACCCGGTCGGTCGTCTCGGAATGAGGAGGTTGTCCTCGCGAAGCGAGAGCATGACCTGGCGTCCCGAGCCCAGTTCGTCGAAGCGACGGAACACTGTGGCAATCGCGGCCCGGACCGATTCGTCAGGATCGAGCACGATGGCGTCTTCCTCGTCGTGCACGAAGCCGACCGGCAGTCCCTGGCGCAGATCCCCCTTGGCCGCCTTGTGACGGAGACCGGCGGTCAGGCGGTGGCGGATCAGGTGCAGTTCGGCCTCGGACATCGTTCCCTTCAGTCCGAGCACGAGGCGGTCGTTGAAGTCGGCGGGGTGATAGAGCCCATCGCCGTCCGCAATGAGCGTGTCGGTGATGGCGCACAGGTCGAGGAGCTGATACCAGTCGGCGTTGTTGCGGGCGAGACGGGACACCTCGATCCCCAAGACCATGCCGACCTTGCCGAGCCCGACGTCTGCCACGAGACCCTTGAAGCCCTCGCGGGCAGTGGCGTCAGCACCGGAGCGACCGAGATCGTCGTCGACGATCACCACCTTGCGTGGAGCCCACCCGAGGTCTTGTGCGCGTGCTGCGAGCTCATACTGGCGTTCGAGGCTCTCGGTGTGCTCTCTCACCTGGGTGATCGTCGACTGGCGCACATAGACATAGGCATCGCGCTCGAGATGTGAGGTGGTGACCTTCGAGGTGAGCTCAGTGCTGAGCATCATTGGAGCCCACCTCCTCCTCGTCGCTTACTACGACCCCGGCTGCGATCATCCTCGCCAGGAGGCAGACCACGGCCTCTTGAGCTTCGGTCGGAAGTGTCGACCACTGTTCGGCCGGTGACACAGTGAGATCGGGAATGCCCAGGGTCAGCTGGGCGGGCGCGGCTATCCTGAGCCTTCGCAAAGAGGCTCACCTCCTGTTCGTTGGCGCGTGCAGGGTCGGTTGAGCCTATTTCCGCGTCTTGGCCCTGATGGCGGATCGCTTCGCCGGGCTCAGGGATTCGACGAGCACCTGCAGCCGACGGACGCCGTCGACTGACAGCACCAACGTCTGCAACTCGGTCGCCCTCTCGGTGCCGAACAGATCGGTGGCCGCCACTGACAAGGTGCCTGGTGACCCGTCGGGGAGAACGACGACGAGCATGAGCTCGCCTTTCCATCGCTTAAAGCCCCTCGCCAGCAGCACGGTCCCGAACAGCGGGTGCTTGGTGGAGGTGACGCGCACATCGCAGGGCAGCAACTGGCGAATTTGTTGCAGTCTGTCGCTGTCCCGGCCGGCACCGGCAAGAGCCACATCCTCATCGCCCTCGGCCATGCCGCCGTCGAAGCGGGAAAGCGGGTGCGCTACTTCACCGCGGCCGAGCTTGTCGAGACGCTGTATCGAGGGCTCGCAGACAACTCCGTCGGCAAGGTGATCGAGCAGATCCTCCGTGCGGACGCCGTGATCGTCGACGAGCTTGGCTTCGCCCCGCTCGATGACGCCGGTGCACAGCTGCTGTTCCGGTTCGTGGCAGCGGCCTACGAGCGCGTCTCGCTCGGGATCGGCAGCCACTGGCCCTTCGACCAGTGGGGCCGGTTCCTGCCCGAGCACACGACGGCAGTCAGCATGCTCGACCGACTCCTGCATCACGGAATCGTCGTTGTCACCGACGGCGAGTCGTTCCGCATGAAAGAGGCACGCCAGCGATCTGCCGGGGCGAAACTGCCGCGCGGAGCGCCGACGACGGAGACGGCTGCAAAGGAGGTGAGCGACAGCATCTGAGAGCTCGCTGGTGTTGCGGTCAGCCCGAGATCGAAGGGTTGGCCGCTCGCCGGCACAGACGATCTGAATCAAGGAAATGAACCGCGATCGTCAAAGCAAAGCACCAAGAGGGGTGGGTACTTTTGCTGGCCACCAGTGGGTACCACAAACTGGCCGTTGACAGCGGCAGTGCCAGCGACCCGATAGACGATCCGAGCGACTTCGCTCAGCTCTCCTGATCGCCTTTCCATCGAGGTGCAGGACGTAACGTGGAGTCCTTCACTCTCGATGACTTGAGCAAACGTGCTTGCACGCTCGGGTGGAGCATCGATAGTGATCCTGACCATCTGGCGATGATTACCCTGGAGGTTTCCGGTCGAAGGCGCCATATCAACCCGATGTTCGCCGGTTTCGGACTTGGAAGCGAGGTCGCATGGGAAGACGGCGTGCGCCATTCGCGGGGTCCGCACGCCAATCCGTCCTCCACGGGTAAGGGTGGGGGAGGGGGTCTGACGCTCTCGTGTCAGCAACCATCTACGCAATCAACCACGCAACACGGCTAGAGACGCGTAGACGTCGCTAGGTTTCCCTGGAAAGAGCAACAGCGAGATAGCCCAACAGTCACAAGGACTTCGCGGCTGCGGTCTCGGGAGACTCGATGACGGCGACCAACTCCACGTGCTCGGTCATCGGGAACAGGTCGAACGCTTTCAGCGAATGCAGGGCCCAGCTCGCGTCGAGCAGGACACGGAGGTCGCGCGCGAACGACGCCGGGTCGCACGCGACATAGACGATCCGGCGGAGACTGGGTTCGAGTGTGGCCAGCGAAGCCATGACCGCGCGGCCGGCGCCCTCGCGAGACGGGTCGAGCACCACCAGGCCCACACTGCCAAGCAGCTCGGTCACCAAAGACGGCGTGACGCCAGCCTTGAGTACCTCGACGTGGAGTTGCTCGGAGGTGTTCCTCGCAGCGTCAGCGCAAGCCCACTTGTCCCGCTCCACAGCGAGCACCGATCCGCTCGGGCCCACGACGTCCCCGACAAGCCCGGCAAACAGGCCGGCTCCGGTGTACAGATCGGCCACGCGATCTCCTGGCTGGGCAGCGAGCCCGTCCAGCACGGCGCGACCGAGAACCTGAGCGGCGCCGGGATGCACCTGCCAAAAGACCCCTGCGCTCACCTCGTAGTGACGCTTCAGGACCTCGAAGCCAAGTCGTTCGGGCCCACGGGCGACGCGCCCGTTCACGACCAGGCCGGCCTCAATGGCCGGCAGGTGCGCGAGCCGCCGCCCGCGGGTGGTCAGTGACACGACGCATTCGCCGCTTTCGTCTGACGCGAACACCTCGAGATCTCTCACCTCGGGCCACTCGCGGCCTTCGACGCCTAGTGTCTCGACAGCGGCCGAAGCGATGAGACAGCGGTCGAGCAGCTGTAGCTCGTGCGAGCGATGCTTGTGGAGGCCCACATGACCAGCGTCGTCGACCGCGAAACGGACACGGGTCCTCCAGCCGAGCCCCTCAGGAGCCCCGGCGACCTCCTCGACCTGGACGACCTGCTCGATGCTGGCGACGCGCCGAAGCTGCTCTGCCACCAGGTCTGCCTTCAGGCTTCGCTGGGCCGTAAGCGCGACATGCTGCCAGTCACAGCCCCCGCACAACCCTGGGCCTGCGCAGGGGCACGGAGGCAAGACCCTGTCCGGCGACGACTCGACTATCTCGAGCGCGTCTGCCCGGAGGTACGACTTCGTTTCCGCGGTGATCGCCGCGCGTACGCGCTCGCCGGGCAGACAGTGGCGCACGAAGACGACACGACCGTCGTCGGCTCTCGCGACACAGCCACCGCCAGCCGCGATCGGACCAGTTTCGAGCTCCAGCAGCTGGAGAGCGGTCACGAGCCGACCACGTCGCCATGCTTCTGTGCATCGAGCCACGCACTCATGGTTTCGCCAGTTGACTGCGGTTTCCAGCCTGGCTGCAAGTGCCAGCTCCTGGCGTCTGCTCGGCCCCGGATGCTAAAAGTGGGGGAGAGTTCCCCTCCTTGTGGGGAGATTCGAGCAGGTCAAGTCGGTCGAAGCCGGCAACACTGCCGCCGCTTCCGGCCAGAGCGATCGATCGTAACTTTGGTTCGTAACGATGTTCCAGCTACCTAGCGAGTGATAGGTAGCTGGAGGTGGGGGAGACCTGGACACCTCATCGACGTGCCAGGGGCGAGATCCGCCAGTTGATGGCCAGTCTCCGGTCCCTTACGACTCCTCGGCGGAAGATCTTCGCCTGACAACAGTCCGCAGGCGTCCGCAAAGGAATCGTAACAGCGTTCCGATAGGATTTCGAGGTGCCTAGAACCAAGCAGCGAACCCAGGAACTTCGAGATCGTGTCCTTGGTCAGGCAGTTGCCATGTTGGCTGAAGACGGGCTCACCGGGTTCACGACCCGCAAGGTTGCCCGGCGCGCGGAAACCTCCACGGCGGCGGTCTACGAGCTGTTCGGCGACAAGGGCGGACTCGTCCGAGAAGTGTTCCTGGAGGGGTTCAGGCTTCTGCGCCGTGACCTCGACCAACTCGAGAGCTCCGACGATCCGCTGGGCGACCTGGATAGCGTCGTCGCAGGATTTCGGGTCTTTCTCCGCGCCAACCCGGTCCTCGCAGAGGTGATGTTCTCACGTCCCTTCTCTGATTTCGCTCCAGGACCGCCACAGGCCGCTGCATTTGCTCCGCTCGTCGAACGCGTCCGGCGCTGCCTTGACGCCGGCCTCCTCGCAGGAGACGAATCTGACCTCGTCCACGTGCTCGTTGCCCTCGTGCACGGTCTGGCGACAGAAGAGAGATACGGCTGGCTCGGGACCGCGCAGGCATCAATCGACCACCGCTGGGCGCTCGCCATTCGCGCCACCCTTGATGGCCTGCGCACACACCCTGCCGGCACATAGCCACACGTCGTCCGCGGGCGCCGAAACGCCGACCAACCACTGAACCTGGCGTTCCGCGTGCCCCTGCCAGGCTTTTCCAGAACCGCCTATAATGTCCGTTATGTAAGAAGCTGCGTGTTGTTGTCGCCTCGGAACTGCGACGAGACGACGGAGGATCCTCCGCTAGAGCCGACTGTCGGACGGCCGATACCGCAGAGGTGCTTGACGAGGAACCGCGACGGTTGGTGCGAGCGGCTAGGGATGACGGAACCAGTGCTTGGTCCGTTACCTGGGCACTCGGTGTAGATCGCTCGACGGTGTACCGGCAGTACCTCTCCCCCAGTCCCGGCGAGGCGGAACGCGAGCCGGGCTTGGGTGCTAATGGCGTCGCTGAGCGACGGGTCAAGGGACGCCGGAAGCGAGCGTGACGCATATGAAAGGCGCGGCGACGCAAGACCTGCCGACCGTCGGAGGGCCGACTCCGCGGATCTTCGAGGTGGCGACCAATTCAGGAGGACGCGATGAAACACGAGTGCCGGCTGGCGGACCTGTCGTCGACGGTCATGGTGGCTTTGTGCTTCCACCGCTTGATGCACACTGCGGACTCGTCTGCAAGTACTGATACTTGGGTGAGGTCATGGCGGTGCAAGGACCTGGCCGCCTGCCTCGAACGACGACTCCGCCGCCTTCGCGAACAAGCCGGTGACCTCTCACCTAGCACTCTCGACGAATCGGTCGGTAGTACTAGCCTGTCCCCGAACAGGAGCCGCGATGGTCGACAGGGAGCAGCATCCACGTCTTTCGCAGGAGAGCGAACCGCTGCTCGAGCTCAAGCTCACCTGCATCGACAACCTGCTGAACAGCACCGAGGAGCGCGTGTACTTCAAGGACGAGCAGAGCCGGTTCCTCCTGGTCAGCGCAGGCTGGGCCGCCACGGCAGCCCCGGGCCATACCGTGGAAGAGATACTCGGGAAGACCGACTTCGACTTCTTCAGCGAGGAGCACGCCGCAGCTGCCTTCGAGGACGAGCAGCGGATCATCCGCACCGGCGAGCCGATCGTGGGGAAGCTGGAGCGGGAGACCTTCAGCGACGGGACCAGTCCCTGGGTCTCGACCACCAAGACGCCTCTTCGTGACGAGAACGGCCGGATCATCGGCACCTTCGGGATCTCCCGCGACGTCACTGCGCAGGTCAGGGCTGAGAACGCCCTGGCCTACCAGGTCCTGCACGACCCGGTGACCGGCCTGGCGAACCGGGCCGCCCTGATGGACCGGCTGTCCCAGGCTCTTGTCGCCCTGGAACGGCAGCCGTCCCGGCTCGCTCTGCTGTACGTCGACCTGGACCACTTCAAGGCGGTCAACGACTCGTTCGGCCACGAAGCCGGCGACCAGGTGCTCGCCGAGGTCGGGCGCAGGCTCTCGCTCCTGTCACGGCATGTCGACACCGTCGCCCGCCTCGGCGGCGACGAGTTCGTCGTGCTGTGCGGGGCCCTGCGCGACGACGAGGACGTCGGTCTCATCGCCGACCGCATCGTCGGGGGGATGCACGCCCCCTATGTGAACGACGGGCGCGACCTCTCCATCACCTGCAGCGTCGGCATAGTGGTCACAAACGATCCCCTCTCCGAGCCCGAGCAGCTGATCCGCGAGGCCGACGAGGCGATGTACGAGGCGAAGGAAGCGGGGCGGGACCGCTACCGGGCCTTCGACTCTTCCCGGCGCATCGGCACCGTGGCCAGCCGGCTCCAGGACGAGCTGGGCCGTGCGATCGAGGACTCGGAGCTGTTCCTGCTCTACCAGCCGCTGTTCTCCCTGGAGGACAGGTCGCTGGTCGGCGTCGAGGCTCTCGTGCGCTGGCGCCATCCCGAGCGCGGGGTCGTGGCGCCCGACGACTTCATCCCCTTCGCCGAGCAGCACGGGCTGATCGGCAGGATCGACTCGTTCGTCCTGGACGAGGCCTGCCGCCAGCTCGCAGAGTGGACGACCCGCGACGGCTGGCCGAGCGGTTTCACCATGGCGGTCAACGTGTCGGGCGCCGAGCTGTCGGACCCCGAGTTCGCCGGGCGTGTCGCCGAGGTGATCGACCGCCACGGCATCGAGCCGTCGCTGCTGTGCCTGGAGATAACCGAGACCGCGCTCGTCGGCGAGTTCGGCGACGTCCAAGAGACACTGTCTGCCCTGCCGAAGCTCGGCGTGCGCCTGGCCCTCGACGACTTCGGAACCGGCTACTCGACGCTTTCCCACCTGCAGCGCCTGAAGGTCGACATCTTGAAGATCGACCGCAGCTTCGTGGCCCAGATCGGCAGGAGCCCCCGCGACCGCGAGCTTGTCGCTGCTGTGATGGCGATGTCCCACACGCTGGGCACAACCGTGGTCGGCGAGGGCATCGAGACGAGCAACCAGCTCGACGCGCTCGCCGGGCTGGACTGCGACCAGGGTCAGGGGTTCCTCTTCGCGCGCCCGCTGTCGCCGGAGGCGGTCGCCGCGCTGGTGGCCTGAGCATCGCCCAGTTGCGCTGCAACGAGCGAGTAGCCGGTCACAGCTTCTGCGACAGCTCTGACGAACTGCATAGTCGAGGGGCTGTCGGCCGGGACAACGCAGGCCCGTCAAGGCGGGCCGCGGCCACCCATAGCGGAAGCTTCGACGGGCCGGCCACGCTGCGGAGGACAACGAGGCAAAGCGCGGCGTCAGGCCCTCTTCGACGCGACTGCCTGCAGCCGCAAGGGGATCCATGACTCCACCCGTCACAGATACCGTGGCGACAGGACCGCTCGATCGCCGCTGGCACGGTGTTCCCCGTCCGGAATGCCTTTGCCCTGTTCCGGTTGACTTTCCCGCGAGCTCAACAGATGTACCGGTTCGTCAGCGGTCGCTGTTGGTGAGCGGACGTGCCCCCACGACTGCCATTCCCACGCAACACGGCGCCTCAACGGCGGCCGGCCCGCTGGATCGTGCACGGGCTTGTGGCCACGACGCTGCCAGAAGCGCTGCCAGGGCGGACACGATCACCCACCACACCCACTCGGCGTGAAGATCGGCGTTGCTTGCCAAGTCCGCGAGGAGGGCAAAGACCAGCGTGGCGGCAGTCCTCGATCGGCTGGTGGCACTGAGGCCGATCAGGGCGACTGCGATGGTCGGCCACACGTAATAGGGGGCGATCACAGTCTCAAAGGCGCACCACAGCGACAAGGTGAGCGCCACGACCGCGATGAGAACGCCGAGCTCCCGTACGGCTCGGCGGAACAGGACACCGACGATGACGGAGAACAGGATCGCCAGGAATCGAGAAGGACCATCCCCAGTCGCCGCCACGGCGGTTGCGCCAATGTAGCCGCCGTGGCCTAGCGATGGAGCCAGATGAAGCCAGGGCGTCGGCCGATTGAGCGAAGGATACGTAGCCTGGCTGAAAAGGGCGTGAACTGTCACTGACCAGTTCATCGTCAGGGGCAGGACGAGCAATGCCGCTGTTGGTGTTGCCGCGCGCGCCAGCAAGCCCGGCACTCTCCTCCATCCGGCGGCAAACAGCAGCGCGGGCAGCGCGAGAAGGACGACGGGCTCGAAGGCAACGGCCGCTCCGATGAGCCATCCGAACCTCGACCATCGCTTCTCCGAGGCGGCAAGACAGGCATAGAGCAGACAGGCCACGGCAACCGCGTCCTCGGGATGGCCCCACAGCACGACGTTGTAGAGCGCGTACACCTCGCCTGCGCAGATAACTAGCCTCCGAGCGGTAGAGGCTCCGAGGCGTACGGCCACCGCGTCGACGGCAAAGAGGGCCGAGGCACTGAGCAGCGCTTCGTAAGTCCCGAGGACAGGCCACGCCGTCGGGTGCCAGAGCGGGAAGACATACGAGACCGACATGCCGGCCGCGTGGATGATCCACCACACAGGCGCGAGAACGAAGACGATCCCTGGTGTTTCGACAAAAGATTGCCCATAGATGGCCGGATAAGCACCGATATCTGCAAGGTGGGCAAGCTGGAAGTTGTCCCAGATGTCCATGGTGTAGGACCATCCCCGCAAATGGTGCAGTTCAGGCAAGACCCAAAGACTCATTCCCATGAACACGCAGACAAGCGCAATGGTTCCCGCGGCGGGAATCGTATAACGGCGAACGGAGCAAGACGCCAAGGTTGGCCTGTGCACTCGAGAAGAAATGGTAGCAGGACGGCGCGTCTATCGCGCTCATGGTGATCCGCCCCGAGCGTTCGTGCTCGGTTCCCGTCATCGTGCGAGCAAAGCTCGAATCCCCGGTAAGGGCACTGGCCATACACGATGCTGGCTGCAAGAGGCCGACAAGCGGTGGAGCAAGCGATGACGATCAGCATCACGCTCAACAGCCACCGAAACAGGCAGGTTTGCGGGATGGCGGTTCGATCACTCCGTCCGCGACAGATCTCGCCGGCGTGCCGGTACCCGGCGCTTGTCGACCTCCGTGCGCCTTCTGCTCCCCCGCCGGCGAGCAGGCCGCGTACCGCGCAAGCCTCGACAGGGACAAACGCGGGACTCTTCCGTCATGTCGTATTGCAGGCCGGACCATCCCGCGGCATGAGAGATAGGCCTCTCCCTCGCCTCGGGGTTCGAGAGTTACAGACCTGTGATCTCCGTCATGCCATAGATCTCAGTGTTGAAGGTCGCGCGGTTCACTGCGGTTTGCAACTGCAGTGACCCGATATCGCCAGGGGTCCGCGGTGCGCCGCGTGAGCGATGCGCCAGTGGGCGAAGACTCCGCACCGGGTGCGCGCAATCATGGAGAACGCACCGTTGCACTCAAGTCCGATATCGAGGGTTCCGCTGAACAACCGTACGCTGCCGCCCGCTCAGGCCCCTGATGCTGCAACGCCCTCGCCTGCGCCGGTGGACGGCCGGTGGCGCACGACCAGGCCGGCAGTCGTTGCCGCCACCGCCACAATTCCGAGGGCGACGAACGGGAAGGCGCTGTACGGCGCGGGCTGGCCTGGTTTGCACAGCTCGACGAAGGGGACGACCAGGGTGCCCGATCCCAGGAACGGGACGACCA
This sequence comes from uncultured Acidimicrobiaceae bacterium, assembly GCA_963841155.1. Classification (GTDB taxonomy): domain Bacteria; phylum Actinomycetota; class Acidimicrobiia; order Acidimicrobiales; family Bog-793; genus Fen-455. The sequence goes on from CAWJBM010000006.1 coordinate 58,113, forward strand.
GGTGGCGTACTGGGGAGAACATCGCGCGGTGGCGGCGCCACATGAACACAGGCAGGGAGAGACTCGTCAAGAGATAGACGACCAGGATGACGATCGTGCCCATCGTGGAGCATTCTGCGTACAGCCCGACGGGGTTCATCGACCCGGTTCCGACGCCGAGGACGTGGGATATCCCCCAGACCCCGATGATGCCGAGGCCCATCACGGTCATGGCGACGAGCGCGTTCACCGGCGTGTCGACCCGCGGACGGACGCGCCCGAGCCATGCCGGCAGGAGCCCTGTCCGTCCTCCGTCGAAGAGCATGCGCAATTGTGAGCTGCAGCCGGCGACCAGCGTCGCGAGGACGGACACGATCCCGGCGACCCAGGCCAGGACGGCCGCTTTGCCGAGGGAGTTGTCGGCCACGGTGAGAAACGGCACCGAGGACCTCCCGATGGACGAGAGGTCGTAGTGGAACCCTGTCACGGTCGCGTAAGCGAAGAACACGAAGAGCGCGGCGCCGATCGCGATCGAGAGGTACAGGGCTCTCGGAACGGTGCGTTTCGGGTCACGACACTCTTCGGCGAGGGCCGGGCCGTTCTCCCAGCCGATGAACATGTAGAGCGCCAAGGGAAACCCCGTGGACAGACCGGTCAGTCCTCCAGAGAGATGCGCCCAGGAGAACGGCGCGCCCGACAGATGCCCACGCTCGTCCACCAGAACGACCGCGCAGACAACCAGCATGATCGCGACCTGCGCGACGACTGCCATTCCCACCGCAGTGGTGGAGAGCCTGACGCCCCGGGCCGTCAGCCAGATCGCCCCAACCGTCAACACCAGCGTCAGTGGCCCCCAGGGCACGTGCCACGACGTGTAGTGAGCCAGCGTCATGGCCGTCATCCCTCCCGACATGGTGAAGACCCCCGCCATGGCGGCCGTGTACCCGACGGTGACCAGCAAGGCCGTCGCCACGCCGGCCGCCGGTCCGAGGCCGGTCTCCACATAGGTGATGAAGCTCCCGGCCGACGGCTCGGCCCTGGTGAACTCGGCGACGGTAGAGGCCAGGAGGACCACGGCGATGCCGGCCGCCAGGATCGTCAGTGGCGCGGCTATGCCCGCTGTCACTGCGATCACTCCGAACGCGAAGTAGAAATCGATCCCTGGCCCGATGTTGGCCACCGTCGAGGCCGTCAGGTCCGCCGTGCCGAGCTGGCCGGACTTGAGCAGGCCTCCGCTTTGGCGCCGAGCGGGCCCTCGGGCCGGGCGCTGTCCCCTGCCAGCGTTCCCGGTCACTGGTGTCGCAGTCCGCGCCCGATCAGAGCGCGTCGAACGAGTCCAGGGCCGCGAGCGCGGCCCCCCTGGCTCCCGCCATGTCCAGGTCCGCGATGAGCGCGAACGTCACTACCCCGAGCTGCTCCTCGCGCAGCGAGGTGTGCTCGCGAACTCGTGCGAGGAACCAATCGCGGAACTTGGGCGAGGCCTCGACGACGCCACCTCCGAGAAAGTAGGCGCTCGGATCGATGAAGTTGCTCGCAACCGTGAACAGCCGACCGAGCGCCATCGCCTGCTGACCGAAGATCTCGAGCGCCATCGGGTCTTCGCAGCCCGCGTAGCCTCGGACCAGCTTCGCGGCCTCGCCGATCGACCCCGCTCTGGCGAGTTCGTGATCCGGGTATCGCCTCAGCCAGTACGGCAGCAGGTTCCTCTCGATGCCTGTCAGTGAGGCGACGCTCTCGACATCACCGACGAAGCCGCAGTTGCAAACCGGGATAGGCTGCCCCTCGGCGAGGAGTCCCTGCATCGGTATGTGGACATGGCCGAGCTCGCCCGCCATCCCGGCGGCCCCTCGGATGATGCGCCCGGCCTCTATCACCCCTCCTCCCAGGCCCGTGCCGACGATCGCCGAGACCGAGGAGTGCAGTGCCGCCTCGTGGCCGAAATGCGCGTGATGGGCGTAGAGCGCGGCGGCGTTGCCGTCGTTGTTGTAGATGACGGGGACACCGAGGCGACGCTCGAGCACGGCGCGAAACTCGAACCCGTGCCAGGGCGGTTGGGAGAAGTTCGTCGCTCCCCTGGAAGAGATCACGCCATCCGCGCTCGCCGGACCCGGCGTCCCAAGGCCGACGGCCCGCACCGACTCCCTCGGCACGCCTGTGAGGCCGAGCACGTGATCGAGGGCCTCGACGAGAGCCCCGAGTGCCACATCCGGCCCGTCGAGGACACGGCTTGGGCTCTCCACCAACCTGTCCACCAAGAACCGCCCTGAGCCGTCGAGCACTGTCGCGCTGTTGCACGTGCCGCCGTTGTCGAGGCCCACGACGACCCAGGAGCTCGCAGTCACCGGTGACGTCGTCACAGTTCACCCCCGTGAGGCTTGCCAGGGTCGGCTAAGCCCTTGTGTCCATAGAAGGCCGCCGAAGACTCACGCGGGAACGAGGCGACGGTCAGCCGGTGGCCCCAGACCAGGACACGGTACGACCCGATCACGTAGACGTGCTTGGGTGCACCGTAAGTCCTCGTCGCCGTCTTCATGTCGACCTCGGCGACGTGGGGTATCTCGTAGACGAGGAACTGGAAGTGCTGACCGGCGTACCAGCTCGCGCACGACAGGCTCGTCATGGGGCGCACCTCACCGCCCCCAGCAGACACGGGCCGCACCGTGACCGCTCCGCTGCTCTCGACGTTGGTGACGCTGGCGGCCCAGTAGTCGCCAATCCCGCTCCGAAGACCATGGGCCTCGAGCCAGGCGGCCAGCGACGAGACCCGGCTCGGCGGCTCGGGGCTGGCCAGTGCATAGCCGAGCCCGGCCGCGTAGCCAAGTGACACGACCATGCCCAAGATCGCGACCCCGCGGACCGGCCAGCCCGTCGGGAGCTTGGACCAGACACGAGCGACCATGCGACCGGTAAGAACGCCGGCGAACACGACACTCCCGATCAGGTAGCGGGCCCCTTCTCCGTCGGGCCCTGCGAAGACGACGAAGGGCACCACCGAGCAGAGCATCGCCAGGAGGAGAACGTCGTCGAGCCGCCAGAGCTCCGCATCGCCCGCCGAGGGCTGTCGTGGCCGCCCTCTGAGAACGCCGATGACTAGGCTCGCCAGCGCGGCCAACAGGCAGGCCAACAGGCACGCTGCGCCCACGACGTGTGCGGCGCGCAGCACAAGGGGGACTCCCCCACTGTTGACCAGCCCGTTTCTCAGGCCGATGAGGTCAGCCCCGTAGGTCGGCACGTTCTTCAGATTCGTGAACATCTGGCGGAAACTGACCAGGGACAACGCCGGCCGGGACGTGAACGCGCCCAGCGTGACAAAGAGCCAGCGTGCGACTCCGGCCGCGCACAGGCTGGCGGCTGCGGCAGAGACATATGCAAGACCGCTCCGCCATCTCTGCTGGCGCAGGGCGGCCACGAGACCCGCAAGAAACAGGGGCACGACTGCGTAGGCGACAAGCAGCAGATCGCCGAGCATCCCGAGCGCGAGCAGCACGACTGCCAGAGCCCATCCCCAGCCGAACCGTCCTCGCCTGAGGGTTGCGAACACCACGAGCGCGTACAGGGCGGTGCCTACGTGAAAGCCCCTGCCGACCAGGTAAAAGGCCAGGGCAGGAGTGGCAAAGGCCAGGACGGCAACGACCGCTGCGCCCCCGACGAGTGCCGACGCGCCGCGGCGAGCCTCCCTGGCGATGAAGACGCCCGCCGCGATGACGAGAGCGGCGATGACCGCCGGCCCGGCGTACAGCAGTCCTGGCCGAAGACCGCCGAGCCCAACAGCCACGGCGTAGAAGGCCGCGTCACTCGTCCAGTACGACGCGAAGGTCAAGGCCCAGCCGTGAAGCAGAAGGTGCCCCGCAGCCATGGCCTGACCCTCGAGGATCACTGTGGCCGTGTCTGAGGTGCCGGCGCGGTCGTGTGCCGAGATCGCGTAGAGGAGCAACACCAGGCCGGCGAAGCCGGCGATCGTGGCGGCTGAGCTCACAACGAGTCGGACACGTGCACGTCTTGACCATGCGGGTCGGAGACTCGAGGCACGGTTGTCTCCGTCGCCAGCGGCCACAGGACCTGACCCAGCTGCAAGGTCGCGACGCATCAAGCGAACCTTCCCGCTGTTCACGTTGCGGGACTCTAGCCCCCAACCAGGTGGCGAACCTCCGAGAAGTTGTTGCCGTTACGTGATGTTTCTTGCCCCTCTCGGTTCTCGATCGTTCTACGCTTGAGCTGTGCCTGCCCCTGCACTGAAGGGCAACGGGTCAGCTGAGAGATCGGCCGACCTCTCCGCTCTAGTTGCGCTCCAGCCGGTGATGGACCTCCAGGACCGCACGGTGTTCGCCTACGAGGCCCTCCCCCGCGGGCCGATGCGCCATGACACGAGAGAGTTCGTCCGCGGTGCGCTCCCAGCGGTCCAGTACACGAGTCCCGCGCTGCTCTTCGTGCCGCTGGCCGCAGATCTCCTCCAGGACGACGGATTCGACCCCCTCGCCGGAGCTGACGAAATCGGAGCCGTACCGGGAGAGGTCGTATGGCTCATCGCCGAGGCGACGGCGCTGCAGCTGCCCGAGCTTGTCGAGCGGCGGGTCGCCCAGCTGCGCGACCAGGGATTCAAGGTCGCCCTTGACGAGGTCGCACCCGACGTGCTCAGCCGCGGAGCCGTCGGTGACCTGATGCCGAGCTTTGTGATCTTGGATCCGACGTACAAGGACTACGTCTCGACGGGTGTCCGGGCGCAAGCCGAGCTCGCCGGTCTGCTCGGATACTGCGCTCGGCTGAACGCTCGTGTCATTTCTCGCGGCATCACCGACGACGCCGTTGCCCGCCGCTTGATCGGGCTCGGCGTGCGACTGGGGATCGGCCCGCACTTGGGACCGCCTGCGGTGCTCAGCGCTGCGGCGGCCGAGCCGGGCGACGAGGTCGTCTCGCCGGCCTGGTTCCGCCAGCAAGGAGTACGGGTGCTCACCGCGACGGGCGAAGCGCTCGATGCCCCGGCCCTCGTCGCCAGGCTTCCGATCGCCGGAGGACTGCCGGTCGATGCCCAGGGTTTCGCGTGGTCTCTCGGCCAGGCCGCCCGCAACATGCTGGCCGAGCACGATCCGGGCCGACTGCTTCAGGTCGCTGCCGAGCAGCTGCCGCTGACTGTGCGTGCCGACCGCTTCGCGATCTTGGAAGCCGACTGGGACCGATACCGGCTCCGGCCACGCGTCCTCGCAGGCGAGGCGCTGGAAGGTCTCACCGAAATGGACATTCCGCTCGACCGGGGTGTCACCGGCTGGGCTTTTCTCCGCGGCGTCCCCTACAACTGCCCGGACACTCGCAGCCACTCCGAAGCCGCGCCGATCCCCGGACAAGACGAGTCGACCTTGGAGGAGTCCCTGCTCGTCATACCACTGATGGCCGGTGACCACCCGCTCGGTGTCATCGACGTGTGGCGCAACGGCAGGTCCCAGTTCACCCAGGAAGATCTCGAGCGTTGTGCGATCTTCGGTTACATCACCGCGGCCGCTTGGCGGAACGCGCAGCTGTATGCCGAGCTCGAGCTGCGCGCGATGACCGACATCCTGACGGGACTTCTCAACCATCGCTGGTGGGTCGAGCTGGCGACGCGCGAGGCCGCCCTCACCAGCCGAGCCGGCACTCAGCTGGGGATCCTGCTGATCGACCTCGACCACTTCAAGAGCGTGAACGACCAGTGCGGGCACATGGCCGGAGACGCCTTGCTCCGCAACGTGGGTCGCGCGATACAGGCCACGCTTCGCACCGGCGACGCGGCCGTCCGCTACGGAGGCGAGGAGTTCCTCCTGATGCTTCACAACACCGACGAGGTCGGGGCCATGCGGGTCGCCGAAGCCGTGCGCAAGGCCCTCACGAAGCTGTCCGCGCCCGGAAGTGTCGTGCCGCGCGTAACCGCTTCGATCGGGGTGGCATTCTTCCCGCGCCATGGCGCCGTGCTCGACGAGGTCGTCAATGCCGCCGATGTCGCTATGTACAGAGCCAAGGCCGAGGGACGAGACCGCATCGTCCTCGCGCCGGATCCTGCAAGCGAACCTCCTCCGGCTCGTCGCCGTGAGGCGGAGGGCTAGCCGGCGCCCAAATCAGCAGCCGTCAGTGCGGGGCCTGTGCGAAGCGAGCCAGCCCTCATCTCAACTCTGAGCCCCGGCAGGCCCATCGTGACCCGGCCGCAGAGGCCGAACCGTGGAGCAGCTCGCGTCCCGCCAGCCCCGTGCCATGGCGGAGGTGTCGTACGCAACAACAAAGCGGCCGTCTCCTGCCAGCACGATCGCGCCGCCGCGCCCACCCCGGGCGCGAACCGACCCGAGGGCATCACGCAACGCCGCTTCGAGGGGTGCCCCGGCTGTCACTGCCCACTCGACTAGATGGGCGAACCCTGCGACGAGGAACGACTCACCTTCACCTGTCCCGGAGACAGCGACGCCCCGGTCGTTTGCCCACGTTCCTGCCCCAGCGATCGGCGAGTCACCCACTCTCCCGGGCAGCTTGCCGAGGCGGCCTCCCGTGGAGGTCGCCGCGGCGAGATGACCATCGCCGTCGATGGCCACGGCGCCGACCGTGCCGCTGCGGGAGATCGGCACGACACCCTCGCCGGTGAGCAGGGCCGGATCTCTGCGCGCAAGCCCTGCGTTCTCGCAGAACCGGTCGGCGCCCGCGCCGGCCAGCAGGATCGGTCCCTCGGCAGGACCTCCCAGCGCCAGGACCGCCCGAGCGGCGCGTATCGGGCTCTCGGGCCACGTCGCAGCGCAGATCGCCCCGATGTTCCCGCTGGCGCCGTCCATGACCGCCGAGTCGGTCTCGACCGTTCCTTCGCAGGTCGCTACGGCGCCTCTCCCCGCGTTGAAGTGGCCCGAGGCCTCGAGGGACGCCACGGCCTCGACGACGGCTCCCAGGGCGGGCCCACCTGGGTCCAGCACCTCCCACGCAGCCCCGAGCGCCGTGACCAGGTCCCCCTCGAGCCGAGCGAGATCGGCTGTCGAGGTCGCGCCCCGGAACTCCCCGGCCCCACCGTGGATCACGACGGCGGGTGTGCCCAACGCACCGCACTCCAGGAACACGGCTCGAGTCATCTCGGCACTCCTAGGGCCGGCCCGAAGCGGGCGTGGCGCCGTCTGCGGTGATGACCTGTCGCCCCCCTGTGATCTGGCGCGTCATCCACCGTTCGACCACGAAGGCAAGCAAAGGCACGAATCCCGCGGCTACCAGTGCGAACACCTGGCCGAGGCCCAAGCGGAACCGACGGACGAGATCGGCCACGGAGACGAGATAGACGATGTACAAGAACCCGTGGATCGGGCCGACTACCTGGACGACGGCCGGCTTTCCGGCTGCGTACTGGAGCGGGACACCGACGAGCACCAGGACAAGCAGGCCGACGCCGACGACGTAGGCCATGGCCCGGTAGCGGACGAGGGTGGATCTCTGGGCGGCGTCCACGAGCCTGTCAACGCAGCCTTTTCGCGTCTTCGGCGTTGAGCTGGGCAAGGTAGCGGTTGTAGGCAGCGAGCTCCTCGTCCTCGTCCTCTTCCTCCTCATGGCGATGTGGCTCGTCAGTCGAAGGCCCGTCGGTGGCGGTGTCCGACGCCACCAGGGGAAGCTTCGTGGGCTGCTCGTGAAGGACCCTCCACCACGTGTAGACGCCGTAACAGGCGAAGAACGGCCACTCGACCGTGTACGCCCAGCTGAGCGTGTTGCCGGAAAGCGCGCGATGCAACTGCCACCATCCGAGAACCAGACAGCCGGGAACGACCACCAGCGCAGTCAGGTGGAGGAGCACCGCCCGACGCGAGAACCACGCGGGACCCACGCTGTGAGGTTAGCCCTCCCCCACCTGCGCTCTCCCACCGGCCGAGCCTCCTCGGGCACGACAACGTCCGGTGCATCTCCCAAGCGCGCCACCTGCACGTAGGGTTGGCCCCATGCGTCCCTGGTCATCGACATACGTAGGCCGCCTCGAGGAGCTGGAGATAACGAGCCGAGCCCTCGAGCACAACGCGCTCGGCGACTCCGCCCGGCGGCCGCTCTATGTGTACCTGCCCCCGGGCTATGACGACGAGCCCGACCGCCGCTACCCTTCGGTCTACGTTCTCCAGGGCTTCTTCGGGGCGTTGCCGGCGTGGAAGAGCCGGGCGAACAATCTCCGGCCGACCTATCTCGAGATGGCCGACGAGCTGTTCGCGTCCGGCGGGGCTCCACCGTGCATCGTCGTCTTCGTCGACGCCTGGACCTCGCTCGGCGGCAGCCAGTTCGTCGATTCACCCGCGACGGGCCGCTATCACAGCTACCTGTGCGAGGATGTCGTCTCGTTCGTCGACGCCACCTACCGCACCCTCGACGACCCTGCGCACCGCGGCCTGCAGGGCAAGTCCTCGGGCGGCTTTGGAGCGATGATCACCGCGATGCTGAGACCGGACCTGTTCGGCGGTTTCGCCACCCATGCGGGCGACGCCCTTTACGAGTACTGCTACCTACCCGGGATCCTCGAGGCCTATCGGACGCTTCGCGATCACTACGGCTCGAGCTTCGAGGCCTTCTTCGCCGACATGGCCACAAGGTCCGCCCTCTCACGGCGCAGTGATGCGGAGGTGCTGTCGGTCTGGGCGATCGGGGCTTGCTTCTCGCCAGAGGAGGACGGGACGGTGAAGGTACCGTTCGACCTCCGCACGGGGCGCATCGACGAGGCCGTGTGGGCACGCTGGCTCGCCTGGGATCCGGTCAGGATGGTCCCGTTGCACGCACCGGCTCTGCGCTCACAGCGGGCGATCTGGGTCGACGCCGGTCGGTCCGATGAGTACCACCTCGACGTCGGCGCTGCGGCCTTCGTCGCCGAGCTAGCGACGATCGGGGTCAGCGACGTCGCGTTCGAGCTGTTCGACGGCACCCACTCCTCGATCGAGTACCGCTACCCGCTGTCGCTCGCCTATCTCGCCGAGCGCCTCTCGTAGCCGGCTCTCTCGCCGCGCCAGAGGCCTCATGACTGCGCCAGCGACCTCGACCGGCTCACTGCGCACTGCGCTGGTCGAAGGTCACCACGAGCTTGCGAGCTGCTCGCGCGTCGTCCACGCGTCCCACCGGCGTGGTTCTCGGGGCGGCCTTCGCGTCATCGGCGTTCCCGGCCTCTAGCGATTCGCGCGCGACCTGGATGAACGCGTCGGCGAGCGCCGCCAGCGTCTGTGGGCTCTCGGTCTCGGTGGGCTCGATCATCAGGGCCTCCTCGACGATGAGGGGGAAGTAGACCGTCGGAGGATGGAAGCCGAGCTCCATGAGGCGCTTTGCGACATCCAGCGCACTGAGGCCCACCTGGTGGTGGAGTGACTTCGCGGACACGACGCACTCGTGCATCACGGTCCTGTCGTAGGCGATGTCGTAGGTGCCGCGGAGACGTTCCTTCAGCCAGTTCGCGTTCAGAACGGCCACCTCGGACACACGCTTCAAGCCGTCGCCCCCGTTCAGGCGGAGGTACATCCAGGTGCGGAGCAGGACGACGGCGTTGCCGTGCCACGAATGCACTCGCCCGATCGAATGCTCGGGCATCGTCAGGTTGTAGCCCGATTCGGTACGCGTGGGTCTCGGGCCGGGGAGGAACGGAGCCAGCTCGGCACAAACAGCAACCGGGCCGGCCCCGGGGCCCCCTCCGCCGTGGGGTGTCCCGAAGGTCTTGTGCACGTTCAGATGCACGATGTCGAAGCCCATGTCACCGGGACGCACGATCCCGAGAATCGCGTTCAGGTTGGCACCGTCGTAGTAGAGCAAGCCACCGACGTCGTGGACCGCTTCGGCGATCTCGACGATCTCCTCCTCGAACAGACCGAGGGTGCTGGGATTCGTGAGCATGATCCCCGCCACGTCGTCGTCCAGCAACGCCCGGAGCGCGTCGAGGTCGACCCCACCCCGGGCGTTGGTCCCGACCGTGGCGACCTCGAAGCCGCTCAGTGTCACCGAAGCCGGGTTCGTGCCGTGGGCAGAGTCGGGGATGACAACACGGCGCCGACGCTGGGACTGCCCGTGTGCGTCGTGGTACGCGCGCATCAGCAACAGGCCCGTCAGCTCACCGGCCGCCCCGGCTGCGGGCTGCAAGGTGGCGGCCTGCATCCCGGTGATTGCGCAGAGGCTCTCCTCGAGCTCGACGAGGAGCTCGAGCCAGCCCTGGGTGCACGAAGCCGGAGCAGCCGGGTGGACCTGTGTGAAGCCCGGAACAGACGCGCCGGCATCGGCGGCCTTCGGGTTGTACTTCATCGTGCACGAACCCAGTGGGTACGCGCCGAGATCGACCGAGTACTGGCGGTGAGTGAGGCGTGTGAAGTGCGCGACGAGATCACGCTCGGAGACTTCCGGCAGCGCCACTGACTCGGTCTGCCTGAAGGCTTCGGGAACGAGCTCTTCGGCGGTCCACGCCGGCAGGTCCGTCGTCCGGAACGAGGCGGCGTGGCGCCCCGGTGCGGAGAGCTCGAAGATCGTCGGCTCGAAGTCGTGAGCGAGAAGCGGTGCCCCCAGGGCCCGGCCAGCGGGCATCGGCGCGCTCACCGGACCGCCTTCTCGAATGCGGACGCGAAGTCGTCGATCTCCGCTCGAGTGCGCTTCTCGGTGGCCGCTACCAGCAATCCACCGTCATACGCGGTCCCCTCGAAGCCCGGCCGAATCGGCACACCGGCAAGGAACCCGTCATCCACGAGGCGCTCGATGAGCTTCTCGGGCGCCACGGGAGTGCCGATTGCGAACTCACGCAGCACCGGGGCGCTTGTCAGCGGTTGCACACCGTCGATCCTTAAGAGAGCCTCGCGGGTGTAACGCGTCGCTCTCGCGCATCCCAAGGCCACTTCGCGCAGGCCCTTCGGGCCCAACCAGGAAAGCTGGATGGCCGCGGTCACGGCCATCAATGTCTGGTTCGTGCAGACATTCGAGGACGCCCGTTCTCGGCGGATATCCTGTTCGCGCGCTCGCAATGTCATGACGTAGGCGTGTCGGCCCTCTCTGTCCAGGGTTTCCCCGACTATCCGTCCGGGAATGCGCCTCACATCCGCGAGGCGGCACGCGAACAAGCCCAGGTAAGGTCCGCCGAATCCGAGCGCGGTACCAAACGGTTGCCCCTCCCCCACCACCACGTCGGCACCGAGCTCGCCCGGCGGGCGGAGCAGCCCCGCTGAGACGGGATCGAAGCACACGATGAGGCGGGCTCCGAAGCGGTCGGCGATCGCTCGGGCGGCGCCGATGTCCTCCAGGCAGCCGAGGAAATTGGGAGCGGCGACTACTACCGCGGCGAACGGCCCGCCGTCGACGACCTCGTTCCAGGCAGTGACGCCCGCCGACAGCGGCACAGTGTCGATCTCGTTGCCAGAACCGTGTGAGAACGTCTCCAGCTGCTGGCGCCAATGGGGATGGACGGCCTGAGAACAGAGCACGCGTGGGCGGCCCGTCGCCACCACGGCGAGATTCACCGCCTCCACGAGCGATGCCGCCCCGTCATAGAGCGAGGCGTTGGCGACGTCGAGGCCACTGAGCCGGGCAATCATCGTCTGATACTCGAAGATGGCCTGCAGAACCCCCTGGGACACCTCCGGCTGGTAAGGGGTATAGGCGGTCAGGAACTCCGAGCGGGAAGCGAGAGACCTCACGACTGCCGGGATCTCGTGGTCGTAAGAACCGGCCCCGGCAAAGCACACGAGGTCGCGGCCGCACGGCCGATTCCGGGAGGCGAGGTCGTCGAGTCGCCAGGCCACGTCCGGCTCGCTCATCGCCGGCGGGAGATCCAGACCGCCTGCGAGCCGTAGTGCCTCGGGAATCTCGGCAAACAGGTCATCGAGATCCTCGAGACCGAGGAAAGCGAGCATCTCGGCGATCTCGGCGTCGGTGTGTGGAACAAACGCTGCGCTCAAGGCCCAGTCCCTTCCCTAGCGCCCGAGCCGGCGACCCGGAGAGAACCGCCACCGTCCTTGCTCGACGGGACTCTCAGCCGCTGGAACGGCGGCTTCACCACGACCGCCCGAACCGGACCTCCCCGCTGCGCGATCTCGACACTGGCACCCATGGCGGTCCCGGGGGGCAAGAACGCGAGCGCAATCCCGCACTGGAGCACGGGAGAGTAGTTCCCGCTTGTCACCACACCCGAGACCTCCCCGTCGACGAGGACAGCATCCTCGTTACGGGGCGGCCTGCGCCCCTCGGCGAGCAGACCGCGCAGGCGTCGCCACGGGCCGGCCGTGCGTTCGCGCTCCAGAGCTTCGCGACCCCGGAATGGGCCCTTGTCCCAGCTGACCACCCACCCGAGACCGGCTTGCAGCGGCGTGATGCCGGCGCCGAGCTCATGGCCGTGGAGGGGCAACCCCGATTCGAGGCGGAGAGTGTCACGGGCACCGAGACCGGCCGGCCTGACCCCGGCGCCGATGACCGCCCGCCAGAACGCGGCGGCCATCTCGGACGGCACGGCGCACTCGACACCGTCCTCGCCGGTATAGCCGGTGCCGGCGACACGGCACGGTGCCCCGCCGAACTCGAAGTCGGCCACCGCGAAATGCCCGACCGCCGCTGCATCCGGGGAAACGGTCGCGAGTCGCTCCCGGGCCCGCGGCCCCTGCACGGCGATGACCGCCCGCTCGTGGGTCACGTCATGGCCGCCGAGCACCGAGATCACCCGCGCCGTGTTGGAAGCGTTCGGCATCACGTCGAATCGATCCTCGCCCACCCACCACACGATCAGGTCGTCGAGCACCGATGCATCGGCCTCGTCGAGGAGGTGTTGATACTGGGCGCGCCCCGGTCCGATCCGGTGGAGGTCGTTGGTGAGGCTCGTCTGGAGCAGCTCGAACGAGCCCGGCCCTCCCACGCGCACGGTGCCGAGATGGCTCACGTCGAAGACCGCGGCGTCGTTCCTACAGGCGAGGTGCTCCGCAATGGTGCCCTCCGGGTACGACAGCGGCATCTCCCAGCCGCCGAAGTCGACGAGTCGGGCGCCGAGCTCGACGTGCTCGGCGTGCAACGACGAGTGCCTGAGAGTCACCCGGCCAATCTAGCGGTGGCTTCTGGCAAGTACTTCCCCAGGAGGCTGAAGACCTCGCGGCGATAAAGGACCCTGACCCGGACTTCGGGATAGAGCTCGGCCATCTGGCGCAGCTTGCGGTTCTTCGCTGTGACGAGCTCCTGGCGAAGCGTCGTCAGCTCTAGGAACAAGTCGTGCTCGACCAAGTAGAAATCAGGCCGGAACGCGCTCGTCGGCTGACCATCGGGGCCCCACGCGAGAACGAACTCCACGGGCTCGTACTCCCAGAGGACCTCGTAGTAGTCGAGAAGCTCGGCAAACAAACGTTCGGAATCGTGTGCGAACCGCACCGTTGCGCGCCGCCGCTCCGGTGCCGGGCGGGATCGCCGGCAGGAGAGCGTCTAGCCTCCCTCGGCAAGCCGGGCCGGACCGGAGGTCGTCGCGCTGTCGGTCGTGCCGGCGTCCTCCAGGGCAGCGGGCGGCGAGACACCGCTTACGACGCGGCCGCTGTCGATGCGGTGGATGGCCGCGTCGACCTCACCGACCACCCCGGCAAGCGGGACGACGTTGAAGACGCCCTGACCGCCTCGCAGCAGGTCGATGATTTCTTCGCCGGTGCGCAGAAGCACCGATCCCTCGCCGACAAGAACGAGGTTCGCCGTCGTGAGGTCTTCTCCGACTGACTGCCTGAGGCATTCGATCGCGCGCCTGGCCTGGCGCAGGTTGACACCACCGTCGAGGAGCTGCTTGATCACCTTCAGCTCGAGCAGGTCCCTGTAGGCGTACAGCCTCTGAGATCCACTGCCGCGTGCCTTGGCGAGCGACGGTCGGCTGAGGCCAGTCCGGTCCCAGTAGTCCAGCTGACGGTAGGTGATACCGACGATGCTGCACACCTGCGGCCCACGAAAACCGACTTGGTCCATCCTGTGCCCCTGTCCTTGGCTCCCACGCTCCCGCGCTTGGCTTTCGACAGAGCACAGCGCGGTAGTTACACCCTCGTAAGAAAGGTTACGGCTCGCGCGGCTCGACGTCAACGACCGGTCGACCCCTTGAGCCCGAACGGCGGACGTCTACTGCAGCTTCAGCTTCACGGTTGCCATGCAGGCTGACCGTCAGCCGCGCGGGAGCTCAGGACGTGAAGTCCTCAGGTCGGATCCGGTCCAGGAACTCCCGGAACTCTCCGACGAGCTCGTCCGGGTTGCCCTCGACGGTGACGTCCTCGTCGTCCGGCTCGATCACGAGGCCCTCGGTCTCCATGAGGTCGTCGGCGACATACAGAGGTGAATGCGTGCGCGTCCGCGAGCGCAATCGCGTCAGAAGGACGACACGACACGACAACCTCACGCTCGCCGGCTCGAAGGTGGAGCTCGGCGAAGAAGGTCCCGTCGCGGAGCTCGGTCACCAGCACGCGCACCACCTTGGCACCGAGCGTCTCGACAAGCTCCCGCATGAGATCGTGGCTCATCGGACGCGGAGGCTCGACCCCCTGCAGAGCAAAGGCGATGGCGGTCGCCTCCGGTCCGCCGACGAAGATCGGCAGCGAGCGGCGGGCGCCTTCAGTTTCTTCGAGCAGCACGACCGGGGTGCTCGACCCCAGGTCGATTCGGACGGCTCTGAGATGCACCTCGACCATGACAGCAACTTACCGCCGTGAGAGCCGCTCGAACATCGCAGCCGGCTCAGCGCGGAGCTCCGCCTCGTCGACGACCTGCAGCCCCGGCAGGTTCCGGTAGCGCTCGTCGAGATCCAAGCCGTAGCCGACTGCGTACTCGTCGCTGATGAACTGGCCCACGTAGCGCACCTCGACCGGCAACAGCCTGCGGTTCTTCCGGTCCAGGAGGGCGCACGCCGCCGTCGAACGAGCGCCGCGCAAGGCGATGAGACGGAGCACATAAGCGAGCGTAAGGCCGGTGTCGACGATGTCCAAGACGACGACGACATCCCGACCCGCGACCTCGAGGTCGAGATCCTTGATCACCCGCACCCGCGTCCGCCCGTCGCCGTAGGCCGACAGGGCGAGGAAGTCGACCTCGCAGGGGCCGTGCAACTCCCGGACGAGGTCTGCGAGAAAGCAGATGCTTCCCTTCAAGAGGGCAACCAGCACCACGCCATCGGGATAGTCGTGATTGATCTCGCGTCCGAGCCGGCGGGTGATCGCGGCCAGTTCCGTGGCATCGAGCAGGGACCTGACCCGGTCTTCTGGCCGGCTCACCCCCCGGTCAGCTCGCGTAGCGTCGCTTGCGAGAAACAACGCATCAGCGCTTCTCCGAGCTCGGCGAGCTCGGAGACCTCTTCGATCGCACGGGCTCGCGCCTCGGGGTTCCGCTGCCTGAGCAGGGGTGTGACGACCTGGGCGAACAGGCCCGCCTGTCGGTCCGCGGCGTGCTTGAAGACCTTGAGGTGCCGTGCCTCGATGCCATATGGCGCGAAGCGGGCTGCAAGTTTCGCGACCAGAACCGCCTCTTCGTCATAACAGTGGACTCCTGCCACGGTCCGGCCGGCGATGAGGCCGAAGCTCTCGAGCTCCTCGATGCCAGGCACACCGAGACCGCTGGCATTGGCAAGCTCGACGAGCGTGAGGCTCGCACCGGACAGCCCGGTGCCGGGCAGTCCTGAAGTCGAACGCGAAGAGGCGCGCCGGGCTGATCCGCCGGCGTCCTTGCCTTCCTCGGTACCCGGCTCGCCCGCAGGACCAGGTTCGGCCGTGGCATTCTGCGATCCGGTGTCGGGTTCGGGCCGGGTGCTGCGCGAGCGGCGGCTTCGCGAAGGACCGGCGTTGCCGGTTGCCGTCGCCTCGGGGTCCGGCGACCTGTGCCCTGACGCCGGCTGGCGGGCGCCGGGCGTGGTGCCATGGGTCGATCCCCTCGGGCTTGGTCCCTTCGCGCGCCCAGAAGCCGGCGCCGTCTCACGGCTCGCCAGGACCCGTGAGTCGTCTCGGTTCGGTGTGCGGTCACCGGCGGAGGCGACCGCGGCAACCGGCTCCAGCGCCTGAAGCTGTGCCCCACGAGTGGCCTCCGCCGTCTGGCGCGCGCCCACGAGCACCGCCTGCGACTCTCGTTGAGGCGGAGGGTCACCCATCTCGAACAGCTGCGGCGTGGGCGCGTCCGGGTCCGTCATGCCGTTCTCGAGACGACCCTTGATCACCTTGAGAGGCAAGAAGTGCTCCCGCTGCTGGCGCAGGATCCAGCGAAGGCGTTCCACGTCGGGCTCGTAGAACTTGCGGTAGCCCGACGGCGTGCGCTCGGGGACGAGCAGGCCCCTGCTCTCGAGGAAGCGGATCTTCGAGATTGTGATGTCCGGGAATTCCTCGCGGAGCAAGGCGAGCACGTCGCCAATTGCAAGGTAGGAGCGCTCCCCCACTGGGTCCTCAGCCTGCGCTCGTGGAGAGGAAGACGAGCTTGAACTTGCCTATCTGGACCTCGTCGCCACCCTTCAAGGTGGCGGTCTCGATCCGCTCCCGGTTGACGTAGGTGCCGTTCAGGGAGCCGACATCCGCCACGACGTAGTGGGAGGCTTCGCGCCGGAACTCGGCGTGGCGACGCGACACCGTCACGTCGTCGAGGAAGATCTCGCTGTCGGGATGCCTGCCCACACGCGTGACCTCCCCCGTCAACACGAAACGAGCCCCGGCATCCGGCCCGCGTTTGACGACGAGCACGCCCATGCCTTCCGACAGATCGCCTGCGGGAACACTGATCTCCTCGTCGGCAGGACCACCCGAGGAATCCTCCGGCAGGAACGAGATCGTCGTGTCGGTGCTCGCAGCGAGAGGCGCGCCACATGATGAGCAGAAATTCGATTCGTCCGGGTTCCGGCGTCCGCAGTTGTTACAGAACACTCCCGTACGGTAGCTGAGACTCACGGGGGCGTGCTCGGCCAACTGAGGCTGGACCGTGATCTCGATCGCCACTGTGGCGCTCGTGGTTGCTCGCGCTCGAACCGGCGTGTCCCGCGATTGGACCCGACCCGCGATGTCTCAGGATTCAGTGAGCGAGAGGTAGCCAGCGGCGTCCAGGAGCTTCCCGAACTCGGCGGGAGCAGAGGCTTCGATGACGCAGAGCCAGCCTTCGCCATACGCGTCGGTGTTGATGCACTCGGGTTGTTCAGTCAGTGAGGCGTTCACCTCGACCACAGTCCCGCCCACCGGCGCGTACACCTGCGACACGGACTTGGTCGACTCGACCTCACCGAGCTCTCCACCCTGGACGACGGTGTCACCGACGGAGGGCAGTTGGACGAACACGATGTCTCCGAGAGCTTCCTGGGCGAAGTCGGTGAGGCCGACCCTGACCTTGCCGTCCTCGAGACGCGCCCACTCGTGGTCAGAGGTGTATCTCAGGTCCTGCGGGACATTCATCTCACACGCCTCCTTCGCCAGGGCGGGGAACTCCAACGCTGCGGCGATGGTAGTCACTCGCCCGGCCCAGCGCCGCTCGTGCTGTTGAGCGCGCCGAGCCTGTGCCGTGCCCGGCCTTCGTGCGCGAGTCAGGCCGTGCCTTCGGCGAGGATCCGTTCGATGTCGTCGGCCGCCCGTTCGGCCCGTTGCTCGGCCTCGGCCCGGGTTCTCGCCTCGGCGTGGATTCGGGTGACCGGGGTCTCCGGATCCGGTAGCACCAGGGTCCAGCCGTTTTCATCGATCGTCTTCACCCCATCGAGCAGGATGAGCTCGGCCGGATCTGCCTGCTCCACCAGGGTGCGCATGACGAGGCCCTTTTGCTCGAAGGGTGTCGGCACCTCACGTCGGATGACAGAGGTCTCGGGCAGGCCCGCCACAACGCGCGATAGCGCCTCTCGCCTGGAGGCGAGAAGCGAGAGAAGCCGTACGAGAGTGGCCACCGCATCCAGGGCCGGCAGGAATTGGGGGAAGACGAAGCCCCCAGAGGTGTTCGCCGCGAAGCGGACCCGCGGCGAGCCGGCAGCCTCCAGCAGCTGCGTGGCCGACAGCCTGGTCCACAGCACCTCCGAGCCCGTCGCAGCGCATATTGCCTCCACATGGCGGCTCGCGTCCACCGGTACCGCGATCACGCCTTCGGGCTCCGCGCTCGAGACGAGCAGGCAGAGCGCGAGCATGGCCTCGTGGTCTTCGAGCACGTGGCCGGTGTCGTCCACGAGGGTCAGCTGCTCGCCGTCGGGGTCCAATATCGCCCCGAGGCTGGCGCCCGAGGACCGGACGAGTTCGACGAGCCGAGCCGCGTGCACTGTCCTGTCGAAGCTGATGACGCCGGAGGTCGATACATTCGGGTTGATCCCGAGGACGTCGGCCCCGAGCTTGGCCAGCACGCTCGGCATGACGAAGCTCGTGGTACCGAAGGCGTAGTCGACAATGAGCTTGAACCTCGCCGCCCGTATGGCTTCGAGGTCGACCAGGCTCGTGAGCTCGCTGGTGTAGAACTCGAGCGTTCTCGACGCGAAACCGACGTCGCCGATCTCGGACGCGAGCACTCGCCGCGATTCTTCGCGGTCGCAGAGCCGCTCGATCTTGCGCTGGGCGGCGTCATCGAGGTCCATGCCGTCCTCGTTCAAGAAACGCAGGGCCACCGACTGCGGATCCCCCGGTACGAGCCGGACCGTGATGCCTCCGACGGCGGTCCCGGTACGGGTCAGGAACCTGGTCAGCGGTACCGTCGCGGCCTCGAGATCCTCGACATTGCAGCCAGCTGCGGTGATGCCGACCATCGCGGCACGCTTCAGCATCCGCGCCGCCCGGCTGGAATCCCGCGATGTGGCCACGGTGGCGCCCTTGGGCAGCGTGGTCGCGTATGCCAAGGCGACGCGCAGCGCCACCTCGGGCGAGAGGTCGACGTTCGCGATGCCCGCGACGCCGTATCGCCCGAAGAGGCTCCTCGAGCCTCGGGACTCCCAGATGATCGAGGAGTTCACGACGGCGCCCGCCTCGATGATCTTGCGCGGGTAGACCTTCACGCCGGCACCGACGACGGCCTCGCGCCCGACTCTTGACCCTTCGCCGAGGATCACTCCCTCGTCCAGGTGCACGCCCTGGCGCACATCGCACGAGCGCGCGATGACACAACCTCTGGCGCTCACAGCCGAGGCGATGTAGACGTTGTCGTGGATGACGCACCGCTCAATGACGGTGTTGTCGCCGACACGCACGTTGGCGCCCAGCACGCAATGGCCTTGCAGCCTGACGCCTCTTCCGATCCGGCAGTTGTCGCCGATGAGCACGGGCCCCACGATCTCCGCCGAGGGATGGATCTCCGCACCTGCGCCGAGCCACACGTCGGGACGCAGCCGAAAACCAGGAATGTCGATGTGGACCTTGCCGTCGAGGATGTCCGCGTGCACCCTCAAGTAGGCCTCCAAGGTGCCGACGTCTTCCCAGTAGCCGCCTCCCACGTACCCGTACAGCGGCCGGCCGGCTTCGAGCATCAAGGGGAATACGTCAGCGGAGAAATCGACTGCGCGGCCGCCCGGTATCCAGTCGAAGACCTCCGGCTCGAGCACATAGATGCCGGTGTTGATCGTGTCGCTGAAGACCTCGCCCCAGCCCGGCTTCTCGAGGAAGCGCTCGACGCGCCCGTCCGGGTCAAGGATCACGACGCCGAACTCAAGGGGGTTCTCCACGGACTGGAGGGCAAGCGTGGCGACCCCGCCTTGCTTGGCATGGAACTCGACCATCTCCGTCAGGTCGACGTCGGTCAGGACATCCCCCGAGATGACAAGGAAGCGATCGTCCAGCTCGTCCCTCGCGTTGAGCACCGAGCCGGCGGTCCCGAGCGGTGTCTCCTCGGTCGCATAGACGAGACGGACCCCGAGCTCCGACCCGTCCCCGAAATAGGTGCGAATCGTGCTCGCGAGAAAGCCGACCGTCACGAGGATCTCCTCGAAACCGTGTCGCCGGAGCAGGTTCACGACGTGCTCGGCCATCGGCGCGTTGGCCATCGGGAGCATCGGCTTGGGCTGGCTGGCAGTGAGCGGCCGGAGCCTGGTCCCTTCCCCGCCCGCCATGATCACGGCCTTCACGAGGTCACCGCCTCGTGCCGAGAACGCTCTGGCCGGCGCTCGCCGAGCGCCCGGCGGGCAAGCGGGATGTACGCGCCGGCGGCGAGGAAACTGAAGATCAGAGCAGGTACGACCGCCACCCAGGTGACGTCGGTCAGCACACGAGCCCACGTCGCCTGTTGGTCCCCGAGCAGGAACAATGGGAAGCAGCACAGGAGCCCGAAGGTTCCCGCCTTCCCCACCCACACCACGTCGATCCGTCTCGCCCGGAGCGCAGCGAGCACCACGACGGCCCCAGAGACGAGTAGTTCGCGGCCGAGCACAACTGCTGCGAGCCAGGGTGGGACGGCACCGTAGATCGCAATGGCGAGGACACCGGTCACCAGCACCACCCGGTCGGCGAGCGGGTCGAGGACCTTCCCCAGGGTGCTGACCTGGTGAAGTCTTCGCGCGAGATAGCCGTCAAGAAAGTCGGTCGCACCGACGAACATCAGCGTCACGGTTGCCGCGATCCGCTCGTTGGGGCCGAACAGGAGCCAGCAGAAGACACCGAGCAGCACGATCCGGGCGAAGGAGATCAGGTTCGGCACGGTCCAGACGCGGTCGAGGCCGCCGTCCTCGCCGTTCACGGCTTCGGTCGGCACCGCCTCCACGCTGGCAAGTGTACGGGTGGTGAACGGTTCCGGGCCCGCGTCCGGTCGTGGGCTTGCTGAGCAGGTATCCGGACCCGATGCCAGGGCCCTGGCCTGAGTTCAGTGCATTGAGACCTGGCGGACGCGCATACCCGTCACGATGTTGGGCTCGAGGCAGACATAGCGGTCCGGTACCCCGTCGAGTGCCCAAGGCTCGAGTGGGAGCTCCTTTGCCCGTTCGAGCTCCTCGACATCGGTGATCACGTGCGCCAGTCCTTGGACCATCACGCTCCAACCCTGCTGATGGTCCAACTCGTAGTGATCGACCTCGAAAGCCACCACGAACCCCGCTGCGGCGTCGTTCAGCTTCGTACCCTCAGCCGACCGCCAGACGATGTCGCCGTCGAGGAGGGCGAAGTTCACCGGGAGCACGATCGGCAGAGCGTGTGCTGTGAGGGCTACGCGGCCGACCGGCTCATCTCGCAGCAGCTCGAGACAGTCCTCACGGCCGAGATCCTCGAAAACCCGTTGCCGCTCGCAGTCCACGTGTCAAGAGTCGGCCGGTGCGGCCCTTTCCGGTTAGAGGCGAAAGTCACGTTTCATCCGGCCGTGCGGCGCACCCGGCGACAGACGGCCGGCTTCACGACCCGATTGGCACACACCATTCGACCAAGGTTCCAGACGGCAGGCGAGGCGTGATCGAGACCGAGCCGGAGAGCGCACGGGCCCGGTCGGCAATGTTCCGCAACCCGTTGCCGGCGGTTCGCCCCGCGGGAGGTCCGACGCCGTCGTCGGCTACGGAGACCAGGAGCATGCCGTCCTCTGCGGCGATGACCACTTCGACCGACGAGGCCCTGGCGTGTCGAGCGACGTTGGAGAGCACTTCGGTCAACACGGCGACGACCTGGGGCTCCAGCTGCACGCTCGTGACCGAGTCCACCGGCCCCTGGAACCCGACACGAGGTGAGAAGCCGAGCTGTTCTGCGGCAGCTGCGGCGACACCGGTGACCGCCGAGCGAAGGCCCCAGTCGGACATCCCGGGCCGTTCGAGACGGAAGATCGTCTCGCGGATGTCGCGAATGACCTCGTCCAGGCCGTCGACAACGTGATCGATCCGCTCGGCCACCGCACCGGTGGTCAGTCGCTCGACGCTCTGCAAGCCCATGCCGAGCGCGAACAGCCGCTGGATGACAGTGTCGTGGAGGTCGCGCCCGATTCTTTCGTGCTCGGCCGTGACCTGCAGCTGCTCGAGCTCAATGCGCGCCTCTCCCAAGGTGACCGCGACCATCGCGGCGTTGGCGAAGACCTCGACGAGAGCCGTGTCGTCTGGGCTGAAGTCCGGAGCTGCGCGGAGCCGAGCGACCACGAGGGCACCGAACACCCGATCCTCGGCGTTCAGCGGGCAGAACAGGCCAGGTCCCAAACCGAGCGCCCTCACCTCGGCTGGAACGTCTGTCTCGGTTGACAGGTCCGCGACGATTATCGACGTCCCCTGTGTCATCGCCCGCTCCGCGATGCTCGTCTCGGACGGGACCTCGATGCCAACGAGAGATCCGGTTCCCTCTCCGTCACTGGCGCTGATGACAAGGTCGTCCTTGCCAGACGGTACGACCACCCAACTCGCCGCGGCCTCGACCAGGCCGCGTGCCCGGTGCGCGACCAGCCCCAATGTGACCTCGCTCGGTTCGCCGCCAAGCAGGCGCTGGGTGATCTCGTTGATCGCTTGCAGCCTTGCCTCTAGACGACGTTGATCGGTGGCATCGCGCACGAACGCCCCGACGAGCCGGCTGTCACCGATCGTGAACGGGACGAGGCTGACGTCGATCGGGAACACGCTTCCGTCGCGCCGCCGCCCGGTGAGCTCGAGGCCAAGACCCATCGGACGCGCCTTGTCAGCCTGTGCGAACGTCCTCCGGTGCTGCTCGTGAATGGACCGAACCTCCTCCGGCACGAGCATCTCCAGGTCGCGGCCGACCACTTCGTCCGGATCGAAGCCGAACAGCGTCCTGATTGCCTCGCTGGCGAGCACGATGATCCCGTCCCCATCGACCGCGATGACGGCATCCGGTGACGACTGCAAGAGTGTTGCCAGCACATCGGCAGTGTCCGCCACCCGCGATTCCATCGGCACGATACGGCTGAGCGGTCTCACCGGGGCGCGAGCCTAGCCAGGGCGTCACCTGAAGCGCCTAAGGCCAGGTAGACAGGGCTCTCATCACGAACAGGCCCGACCGCACGAGCCTGGGACGGCCAGCTCGTCGGTCCGCGATACTTGAGCGCGGGTCGGCTCGCCTTTCGTCGGCACCTGACGGTGCGAGGGCGTCCCTTTGGGTTCGCGTAGTAGAAACTCCGGAGGAGTTGAGCTTGCAGAAGACCGTTCAAGCGCGGGCGACGATCGCGGCATCGGCCGCCACGCTCTTCGAGTGTCTGGCCGACTACAAGCGCGCGGATGTGTTCATCGAGGGTCTCCAGCAGCTCACCCCCATTGGGACTCAGACAACAGGCAAAGACGCTCAGTTCGCGGCGGTGCTCAAGGTAGGGGCCCACACGCTTCGGACCACCATCGTGATCGCGTCACTGCAACCGGGTCGGAACATCACTTGGTCCTCGGCAGGTGACGACGGCCAGAGTCTCACGTTCGAATTGAGTCCGGTGCGCGCCGGGACAACGGTCAAGCTCACCGTGACCTACCAACAGCCGGCCGGAGTCGCAGCCGCCCTCATCGCCCCGTTCGTAGAGCACACAGTCCAGCACCGAGCAACCGGCGCACTGGAGCGACTCCGCGAGCATGTCTCAGGTACGTGACGACACCTCTGAAGCGGCGGCCGAAGCCTTGTTCGCACTCGAGGGTCGACAACGCGGCAGCTCCTGTCCAGTTAGCACCGCCTCTGGCACGACAGTTGTTCAAGGCCGGAGGCAAACGTGTCGATAGATGGTGCACGACCCCCGTTGCCTTGCGAGGGAAGCAAGGGGCCGTGCACCGATACGAGTATCTCGCGAATAGGGCGCGCTGCACAGTCAGTTCCTGGCAGTCCACCGACGCAACCCGCGCCTGCTGAACTCGCCGACGTGAAACCGCCGGCCCTTCCGGGCATCGCCAGCCCCCGTGCGCGGAACCAATTCGGGAACCGCAGTGTCCTCCACCTGCTCGCCATCGCACCACCGGCCGGGCACGAGATGCCGGCAGCGGCAAGCTGAGCACGTGGGGTGCCAGGTCTTGACCTCGTCTGTGAGGAACCGCCTTGGTGCCCTACCAGGGGTCGCGAAGAAGGTCGTCGGCACCGTGTCGAACACGATCAGTCTCGTGAGAGCGTGAACGCGGTCCAAGAGTGGCACAAGAGGCTCCCACGGTCCCGATGGCCCACGCGTGGAGCCAGGCGTCGTTGTCGAGCCCGTCGCGCTCCAGCAATCCCGGCTCGTTCGCCCGTGCCCGGATGGCGCGAAGGATCGACCCTCAGTTGACGTCCCATTCGGAGCCGGCCTGGACCTCGGCCATGCGGGTTGGCATCCTGACGAGCCTCCCTCCGTGGCGGACCGCACCATGTGCCAGCAGTTGGATTCACCGTTGGACAGACTTGACCAGGGACAACGCGACGTGGCGGGATCTGAACCGGCAGTATCTCGACCCCTTTTCGCGCCAAGGCGCTCGCCGCTCGACACCGGTCGTGGCCATTCACAACCGGCAGTGCCCTTGAACACCGACCTGCCTGAGCTGTCATGACCGGCGACGACCCGCCGCAACCGTCCGTACGTTGGTTTCGCACGGCCATGGCTCTCATGGCGGTTCTCTCCGACGGGCGCCTCGGGTACTCTCGTGCCGTCACCCGGCTGGGACTCCGGCAGGGACGAGCTCGAGCTCGGCCCGGCGGTGGGGCCTGCGGGAGCCCTGGGCGCGCTCCCTGACGAGGATCTCGACCGGGCGCCAGGTGATGGCTGTCCTTCGAGGACCCGTCCGTCGGGCTGGCTCGCAGGGCGGCAAGGGGCTTCCCGCCCGCGGCCAGTGCGACTCGGTGTACGGGCTATAGGGCCTGGGAGACCCGTCACCGGAAAGGGCGTCGGCCTGGATTCTTGTCCAGAACTGTTCGCAGACCCCTACGACAGCAGCTTCGTCTTCTGTGCCGCAAGCACCTCCTCGGAGAGCAAACAGGGCTCTTTGAGCTCAGCAAGCAGTGCAAGTTCCTCTGCAACTGATGCCCGAGGTGCCACAGCATGCGCAGATGCAGCGGCCTGCTCTCTGTTGTCAGCCTTGGGCTTCACCTCCGCAGCTTCACGGGAGCGAGCTTCCGCTTCAGCATGAACCTAAGCGTTGGCGGCAGCCTCAACAAGAGGTGCCGACCGCCGGACTTCAACAAGAGCCCGGACACCCTCCCTGCGCGAACCGAGACATCAACGGTGAACTGCGTGTTGGGCAGCCAGCACACGTGCTCGACCACAATCTGAAAGTTCTGGGTGGCGCCACCCCTGGGCGGGTCAATCAGGTATTCAAAGGTGGCGACAGCGCCTGGAACCACGTGGTCCTCGGAGAAGCAACAGGCCCTGTCGGCCCTGATCCAGGACGGGTGGGCCAACAGGGACGGACCGTCGCGTGGCAGCGTCGTCCCGACGAAGATCTCGTCGTGGTTCGTCCATGTTCTTGTGCCGAGGTTGCGAACCTGCACCGAGACCCAGCCGTTGGCCGTGACCCTCAAGCTGCCGAGGACAAGCACTGCCCGGTACTCACGAAGAGGGTGAGGACCAAGCCGTGCGCCCGTACAGGACCTGCAGATCGCCGGTGTCGAGCGGCCGTCGAGAAGGCTGCGACGGAAGACTTCGTAGGCCTCACCCGACCACACATCCTCTAGCGTGGCTGGACCCAGCTGCCCAAGTGGTTCCTCGTCGGCAGACGCCGCGTAACAGCACGTGAAGACCCTGCCGTCCTTGTCGATGTAGGGGAGCTCCCATGGCAGCAGGCACTGACGGGTGTCGTGCTCGGTCCCATTGGGGCAGCGGAAGAAGTCGGCCCAGGCACGATCCACGTCCTGTCCTTCAATGCTCAATCTCTCGGATGTGGTTATGTCCAGATCCACGCCATGAGCCTCGCATTCAACACGCAAGTGGTCCAGCTCCTCTCCTAGCCGGGCCCTGCCCAGAAGTCGCTGTTGCCCCGCGTAATCGTTGTACTCAACAAGCCCCTGCACGATGTAGTGCCTCACTCCTAGCTCGGACAACAACCCGGGGAACTCTCCGAGGGTCTCGATGTTCGATTGCATCGCCACCGACGACACCGATACGCGATCGTGCTTGCCCACAGCAACCATTGCGGCCATGAGATCGCGCAGGCCATCGAGGGCCCGATTAAGGCTTCGCCCCCGGATTTCGCGGTACCGGTCGGCGTCCGGGGAGTCGATCGAGACGTTGATGTGCACCAAATGCTCCAAGGCGGCCAGCTGTGCCGCGATAGTTGGGCTCAACGCCAGGCCGTTTGTGACCAGAGTTGTGCGGACGGCCTGCTCATCGAGGTCTCGAAGCAGTTCCACACATCGGGGACTAGTCAGGGGCTCGCCGAACCCCGCGAGGAAAACCTGCCGGGATCGACGCGCGGCCTTGATCACTTCGGCCCACACGAGTTCACCGATGTCGCCCGGGGTAGTCCGTGAGGCGGTGGAACCCGATGTGACAGGGCACATCTTGCAGCGGAGGTTGCACCGGCTCGTGATCTCAACCTGCAGTGCGAAGGGGACCTCCGAGCCAAGCAACTCCAAGTTGACCGCCGCGTCCTCCAGCCAGTGAGGCGCGCCGCCCTCGCGTGGGATCGACCCCCGCTTCAAAGCCATCTGCTGCTCTCTCTCAAGTGTGCCCGGTCTCTTGTGAACACCGATCGAACCCGCCGACAGTGCCGTTTGCCGAGCCAGTCTGCTCCTCCTGAGACCCCGCGACCGCGCGCAACAAAGCCGGGTCATCCCCGCGCAGTCCGAAGTCTTACGAGGGCGCTCCGAAGCCCTCGGCGCCAACGCGACGACTGCTCTGCCGTCGCCACGATAGACAGTGCTCCGCAGCATCGACCTCTGCTCCGTGGCATCCACGGCCCCTAGTCTTGCGCCGTGGACTCTGACTTGTGCGAGGACTGCGGCGCCCCCGGCCCCCGGGTCTCCCTCGGCGGGGTGTCGCTCTGCGACCGCTGCTCGGACCGGCGCGTGGCGGCGATCACCGGTTATCCCGAGCTGCCCGATGCGCCTCAGCCCATAGAGGTAGCGGACGCTGACGGCCGGCTCCATCTGCTCCAGTACCGGGTCTGGCGGGCACCGACGGGCATCGAGGTCGAGCTCGAGGAGGCCGGGGTCGAAGAGGGTTACCACTTTGCCGTGCTCGGCGCCCATGACGCCGACGTCGGGGAGTTGGTCGCCCTCGTCACACGCCGCGCCGAGGAGGAGATCGCCCGCCGGTACCTCGAGCCGAACCCGCACCGGGCCGGGTGGATCATTTATGGAGACGAGGCCGCTGGGAGGCTCGTCTGCGGCGAGGAAACAGCGGTCGGCGGTCCGTACGACGTAGTGGTGGACGGGCGCACTCTCACTTGGGAAGAGCTCGGGCGGGCGCTCGAGCCTTACGAGGGTTGGCACTTTCGACTGACGCTCGAGGATCGATGTGAAGACGTTCGTCCCGATGCCGAGGTGATCGAGCTCGTGCCTCCGGAAGACGGACAGGACCTGGGAAAGCACGAACCTGAGGGACCAACCAACATCGACACGGTGCTCGTCGAGTTCCTCGCCAAGCAGGAACAGCGACTCGCGCCACGGACGTACAGGAACTACGCCGATGTCGTGTCTCTGCTCCGCGACTGCCTGAACAGCTATGGGTACCAGAACCTCGACGACGCCGAGCGATCGCGATTCGACGATGTCTACGACAGCGACGACGAGGCGTTCGTCCACCTCTTCGGTCCCGAGAAGATCACCGACAACCTCGGCGAGTTCCTCGGCTACTTCATGATCCGCAAGGTCATGGCCGGCGAGGAGCTGCTACGGGCCGCTGGCACCGTCACCAAGAAGCTCGCCAAGTGGCTCGGCGAGCGGGGCTATCTCGACCCGCACGGCGTCGACATCGCAGTCGACCGGGGATCAGCAGCGCTTCGGGACCTTCCGAGGGCCGAGAAGTTGGCGCGCCTGCTCCACGAGCAGGCGTGCAGGACTTCGATCAATGTGCACGAGCTGAGTGATGACGACTACATCGAGGATTACCTCATGATCGAGAGGGTCGAGCCCGGCGCGATCTTCCTCGACGGCGGCGTCGGTCCGGTCACGGTGACGACGGCTGCCTCCGACATCGCCGAAGCGGGCTGGTCGGTCAGCATCGTGCTCGGTCGAGTGGGAAAGAGCTGGCGGGTGATCGGCGTCGGCAACGTGTATCCCTGAAGATTCCTCGAGCGCGACCGAGCGCGCGCCCCCTTCTGCCCTCGTTCTGGTCTCGGCTCCTTGACCGCTCGAAACCCGGAGTCGTCCCCCAGGTGGAAGTAGTTGTGGCCGATCAGCGAGCCATCTTCTTCGAGCGCCGCCCAGCCGCGACCACACGCACGATCGTCGTCCTCACTCCCTTCCCAGGTGAACTCGACACCGGGGGACTCGTTGTGAGGCGCCTCGCGGCAGTCCATCCATCCCTCCACGGGGATGAAACGGAAGCTGCCTGTCAGATCCCGGCGGAATTCGATGAACGCGGGACCAACGAGGTCGAGAGCCTCACGATTAACTGCCTCGCCCGTCGCAGCGGTGGACTCAAGAAGCGGACTTCTCGTGCCTAGCACTTTGCCGTGACTGTCGGCCGGGGGGCCGGCTGATCCAGAGCAGCGAGTGACTCTGGCGCAGGTGCTGGAATCTGTGTCGCTCCAACTGGATGTGCTGCGGAAAGGTTCCACCAAGCTGGGAGGCCAGCGTAGCTATACCAGGTACCAACAAGGGGGTCGAACACCATGCCGTAGCAGCCATCCTGCAGTCCAACAAACGGAGGCGCAGCGGGCGTGCTGAAGTTCATAACGGCGGTGCCATCCGGGGCGGGGTAGAACACAAAACCGGAGAGGGCATGAGATGAGTTGGGATCAGCACACCCCGCATCGAGTGCACAGATTTCTACCGCCACCAAGGACCCACCAGGCGAGGTCTTGATAGTCTCCTTCCCAGCGTTCCACGTGATCGACCCACCCCAACCAATGACAAGCCAGACAACTTGCGTCGCCGACTCGAACCCTAAGCAGTTTGGTACACCGAAGTTCGTTACGAAGACTGCATAGCCCGCGCTGGTCAGAAAACCTTCATTGCAGTTCAGGTTTATCGCCGACCATCCGGATTTGGGGGCGGGCACGGTCGTGGCCACTGGCACGCAGTTGACGTTGACAGAGTAGTCTCCAGCACCACCCCCACCCAAGGCTCCGCAGCTGACCATCGGGCTGTTGAACGAAACGGTTACGAGGACTCCTTGAGTCCTTGCGGAGCCAGTTGCGTCACGGAGTGGCAGCATCTTCTCAACCATCGTCAGTAAGTCCAAGTCGTTCCTACCGCTCCCTAAAGGAATACTGGAACCGCTGACAATAACTTTTGTTTCGGGTGACATCGTGCTGGGCGAGACAGCTTGCGTTCCCGCAATCGTGAACTGGAACTCGCTGGAAGACACGAGGTGACTATCTTCGATGCCATCATTCAGCCTAAAGGGCGCAGGCGGATTCGGGACCTGGGCCATGAAGTTGGGAGTACAGTCCAACTGCAATGTGACGTATGGATCGAGGCCCACGGTGCCAGTGACCGATGGGAACACTATTGGCAGGTGGGCATAAGTGCAGGGGTCGCTTGTCGCGGGCGGATACAGCCAGACAGCAATCTCTGAGCCGCCTGCGCTAACGTAGGACCCAGCAGGAACCTTCTCTCTGAGATTCACTGTCACCATGACTGCATTTGAAACACCCAGAAGACTTGTCGCTGCCTTAGCAGTCAGTTGTTTCATCGCGGCCGAGCCAACGACGCTCGTCGTCGCAAAGCTGTAGCTAGCCGTGTCAGTGTGGGGATGATTCGTGGGCGGCTGCACGGCACCAAGAACTAGGAACTGAATCTGGTCCCGACCTGTAATCCGTTGATACGTAAGGGACTGTTTGCCGGGTTTCCATCCGCAAATCACAAACATAAGTCGTGGAGTCGGCGTGCCTGTCGGTTCTCCTTCTGGGTAGATTGCACCAGGCGTGCAGTTCCGTGGCACTCCTAGAGTGCTTGTCGTTTCGGCTCTGTGGGGCGTGATGATAACGAGGACGGGCAACCCCTTCGAGGTTGACCCGCTGGTCGTGGAACTTCGTGACGGCCTCCTGATGGATCATACGGTCACGTTGTAGCAACGATGAGGTCGTTGATGGCGACAGGCTCGTCGCAGTGGGGACAGGTTCCGCCTGGCCCAATGCGACGACAGAAGCCTCGGCAGTCGCTGCAGTACTGCTCGCCGAGGTAGCGGGCCTCGCAGGCGGGGCACTCGTACACGGTGATCTCTCGTGTGGGCCGTGGCGGGGGCACAAGCGCGACCTCGGGCGCCGCCGGGGCCGGGTGACGGCGCCGCCAACCAGCTTGGCGGCACGCGTCAGAACACCACTGGCGCCGACCCGTGGGGACGAACGGCTGGCCGCAGGCCGGGCAGGGGGCGACCCTATCGTTACGGCTGTCGTTACGCGACGGCATCTTCGCTCCCGGTTGATTGCTTGGCGTCGGATCCGACGGCGTGGCGAAGCTCTGCGGCGAGCCTCGGCAACTGCCGGTAGCCCTTCACCCGGCGGAACTGCTTGGAGGCCTCTAACATGCCGGCGGCCGCCCAGCGCAGCCTCATGTCGCCCGGCTGCCAGCGCTTCACGTTGCGTGCGTGGTCGCGCACGATCTCGATCATGGACTCCATCGGATTGGTCCCCATCACGGTCTTCAACAACGAACCCGTGACGCCGAGTCGGGTGACCGTCAGCGTCTCGACGAGCCCCTCGCGAAGGCTCGCCGCGGCATCGGGGTTCACCTTGTCGAGCTGGGAAGCGAGCGCCCGAAGCGCCGCCTCGGCCTCCGCCGCGTCCGGGTTCGCCCAGGCCGCCCGGAGCTTTCGGCGCACCCAGGGTCGTTCGGCTTGTACCAGGTAGTCCATGACGTTTCTCTCTTTGTGGAGCCTGCACCGGGCGATGACGGCGTTGTCGCCGAAGACGTCCCGCACCGCCTTGTGAAGCGCTTTGGCGCCGTCGAGCACGAACAAGATCCCGTCGGTGGCGTCGAGTCCCCGGTCGCGAAGCGAAGAGACGAGGCCTCTCACGACAGTCGCGTTCTCCGTCGAGCCCTCCGCGAGGCCGATCGGGACCTTCGTGCCGTCGGCCGTGACGCCGAGCGCCCCGACCATGGTGTGCTCGGCGAAGTCGAAGCCGTCGATGAAGCAGACGAGCCAGCGTTGTGCGTCGAGGGGCCGGGTCCTGAACTCGGCGAGGCGTTCGCCGGTCACGGTGACAAAGCGCCGTGATACCGAGGACTGCTTGGTTCCCGATGCCGTCTGTTCGATCTCGGAGCCGACGGGTTCGAGGGCGGCCTCATAACGCCGACCCGACAGCCCGGCCATCAGGCACTCGACCATGTGGCCAGCGAGCAGGTCGACTTTCGCGAAGGTGTCGTAAGACTCGAGGCGCACCTCGTGGTCCTGGCCGTTCTCGTCGTCAGCCACGGTCCGAACCCGCGGGCGGACGACAGGGACCCGCCGGCCGCCGAGGGTCACCTTGCCCGCCTCGGTGCCGTGGCGATAGGCGGAGCGACCGGGGTCGTGCTTTCCCTTCGGCCCGGCGGCATCGGTCACCTCGGCATCGATGAGCTCGTCCATGACCTCGAGGCCGATCGCCACCGACGCGGCGAGCAGACCCTGTCGCATGCGACAGGCGAACAGCTCGAGCTGCTCGTTCAGCTTTCCCGCCAGGCGTTCTTCGAGCGTCGTATCGGCCAGGTCGACGAGGCCGAGCTCTGGTATGAGACGCGGGCGGCTCGCGGCGCGCGGCTGGTTGTGTGATGCTTGACTCACTGGTGGTCCTCCGTTCCTCAACTTGGTTGGTTGACACCCCGAGCCTGCCTCACGGCGGGGCCGAGGCGGAGGACCGCCACTCAAACTTCTACGACACCTGGGTCAACCTCACCCCTTCTGGACATCCGCCACAACAGCCACGCCAATGCCGACGACAGCGAGAACCGCCACGATGAACAGGGCGATCGGATGCTTCAGAGTCCCCATGGCAACCTCCTTCGCTCACACACGCAGGCTGCACAAGCTGCTGTGTTGTCTAGAAAAAGTGCCCTCTACCTGGTCGGGCTGGCCGGATTTGAACCGGCGACCTCTTGACCCCCAGTCAAGCGCGCTAACCAAGCTGCGCCACAGCCCGTCGACTCCTGCACTGTAGTTGACGAGCGCCCAAGCAACGCCTCCTCCTTGGTCGCCCGGCCACCGTTTCCTCGACTGCGGCCAGAGCACAACGGTCACCGCCTCACTGTCTTGAGCGGTGTGGCGGCCTCTAGAGCCGCGATGGCGCAAGTGTGGCGGAGGCGGTGAAGGCGGATCCCTGGCAGGTGGGATCGACTGAGCTGTGAACGTCAAAACCGACGACCCGGGCGGCGTGAACCGGCCTCATTGGCAAACAGGGGCGGCGAGGCATCCGAACAGGTCAGGTTGCGGCCGCTCGGGTCGCTGGCTGAACGTCTAGCGTGGGGCCAATGGAGACACGCCGGCTGGGAAAGACTGGGTGGGACGCGAGCGTCATCGGTTTCGGCGCCTGGGCGATCGGTGCCGACTGGGGGCAGGCCGACGACGACACCTCACGAGCGGCGCTGCGGGCGGCAGCTGCCTCTGGCGTGAACTTCTTCGACACCGCTGACGTCTATGGCGACGGACGCAGCGAGCGCCTCGTGGCCGAGCTGCGCAAGGAGCTCTCCGACCCGATCTTTGTCGCCACGAAGGCCGGCCGGCGCGCACCGGCGCAGCGCGTCGAGCACTACAGCCCGGAGAACCTCGTCGCCTGGGTCGACCGGAGCCGGGAGAACCTTGAGATGGAGACTCTGGATCTCGTCCAGCTGCACTGTCCGCCGACCGATCTCTACTACCACCCTGAGGTGTTCGCTGCGCTTGACGACCTCGTGTCAGCCGGCACGATCGCCCACTACGGGGTGAGCGTCGAGAGGGTCGAGGAGGCGCTGAAGGCGCTCGACTACCCGGGCGTCGCGACGGTCCAGATCATCTACAACATCTTCCGCCAGCGTCCGGCCGAGAGGTTCCTCGCCGCCGCCCGGGATGCCGGCGTCGGAGTGATCGTCCGTGTGCCGCTCGCCTCGGGCCTGCTGACCGGCAAGATGACACGCGAGACGCAGTTCGCCGCGGACGACCACCGGAACTACAACCGTCACGGCGAGGCGTTCGACGTTGGCGAGACCTTCTCGGGCGTGGACCTCGAGACTGGTCTCCGCGTGGTCGACGAGCTACGCGCGCTCGTGCCTCCCGGCGAGACGATGGCGACGCTCGCCCTGCGCTTCTGCATCTCGGACCCGGGAGTCTCGACGGTCATCCCAGGTGCGAAGAACCCCGACCAGGCACGGCAGAATGCCGCAGCCGGCGAGCTCGGACCGCTGGACGTGCCCACGCTCGGCCGGCTCGCCGGGGTCTACCGAGAGCGCATCGCCCCCGAAGTCCACAACCGCTGGTGAGCTCGCCCGCCCGCTGAGCCGTCCCCTGGGTCGGCAATCGGAGCCGTCGGCGGTGCCGACGACGGTCAGACCACGTGGAGACTGGCTGCCACGGGGCGGCGCCCGGTTCGCCCCTGACGACTGCACCAGGCCTGGTTCAGCGCAGCTGAACCAGGCCGGTCCGACACGACAGAACCAGGACGAACCCGCTCAAGTGGGTGGCTGAGCCGTGTCGGAAGCCGAGTCGACCTGCGGTGGTCTCAGCAGCCGGAAGATCTCCCGCCGCCAGGCAGACCGGGCGCGGGCGGCCTCTACCGTCTCGGGGTGGACCAAACGAGTGACCTTGGGTTCGCCTGGTCCCTGGTGGAACGCGAAGGCCCGCTCCTCGACCTGCTTGTCCGCCTTGGTGTAGTGAGCGCGCTGGAGCAGGTAGCCCTGCCAGGAAGGCACGAGGAAGGTCTCGAAGAACTTGCCGTGCGCGGTCACATCCTGGAAGACGCCCCAGCGTGTCCCGCCCAGGCGCCGCCTCACGATGCGCAGCTCGGCCATGGCGGTCAGGAAGTCGTCTGTGTCCTCCCCGCCGAGGCGGTACTCGACGAGGATCAGGACTGGGCCGTCGTCGGGGTGGATGTGCTCGCCGATGGCGAGCGATGGGCTCACGACCAGCTGCAACGACGAACGGTCCACGACCGGCAGGCCGTAACGGGGGATCACAAGGATGCCCGGAATGAAGGCGACGGCCGCGACGAGCAGGGTGCCGCGCAGCGGCAGGAACGTGTCGATCACGCCGAAGCCGAGCCCGCCGAGAACAAATGGTCCTTGGAACACGACATAGAAGAGCGACAGGGAACGCGTCTGCACCCACTCCGGGGTCACCTGGCGCGCGGCGATGACGAAGGCCACCGTCGCCCACACCCACGACGCGCCCGTGACGACCAGGACGGGCACGGCTGCCCAGCGCGTCGGCCAGACGACCAACACGGCCACGGCGAGCCCGTTGGCGAGCGTCGCGGCAGCAACGATGGCGTCGAGGTGGAGAAGGCCCTGCAGGCGGGGAAGAAGGAGGGCCGCGATCATGGCGCCCACCCCGCTCAGTGCCAGGAAGAGGCCGTAGCCGAAGGCCGAGGTGTGCAGGTAGTGCGCAGCGAAAAGCGGGAGCAGCGCTCCGAGAGCAGCCGCCGGCGTGACGTAGAGAGTCGTGCGGGCGGCAATGGCTCGCAGGCCCGGCGTGTTCGAGAAGTACCGCCAGCCGGACGAGATCGCACCGAGCAGGCTCTCGGCAGCCGACGCCCCCGGCGTGGACAGGCGCAAGTCGTCCCTCCCCCGCCACAACAGGAGGAAGCCGACGAGGGGGAGCATGACCGTGCCGCAGAGGGCGAAGAACACCGTGGTGCCCGCGCCCCGCAGGACGGCGCCGCCGAGCACCGGACCGACAACCTGGCCGATGTTCCACTGGAAGCTGTCCATGCTGAGCGCGACGGGAACCAGCTCGGGCGGCACGAGCATGCCGATCGTCGTCCACCACGACGGCGAGGACGTTCCGCCGGCTATCCCCATGCCGGCGAGCCCCACGAGCAGCGTCCCCGGGGTCAGCTGCTGCGCCGACGACACCACGACGAGGAACGCCACCGAACCGATGAGCAGGATCTTGGCCACGAGCAGCACGGCACGCCGGTCGCGGGAGTCCGCCGCGGCACCGGAGAACACGACGGCGACGATGCCGGCGAGCGGGCCGATCGCCGCGGCGAGGGTGACCAGGACCGGCGAGGTCGTCAGGCGCTCCATGATGAAGCCACCGACGAGCGTGACCATCCAGACGCCGGTGTTGGCGAACAGGCCCGTGCCCTCGAGCCACCGAAACGCCCGGCTGCGGAGCGGGGCGAACAGTTCCGTCACCGGCTCACACAGAACCGCAGAGCAACCGCTGAAGTCAACTCACACGTGCGAGCACGTAGTCGCCAGAGAGACCAAAGGACTCATCGGCAGCCCCAAGACACCCGCTGCCGACCTTGGGCCGGTGTCGAGCTCACTGCGGATCAGGGAGCAGCCTCTCCGAGCGCCGCGTTGGTCCCTGGGACTGGTTCCGCGCTCTTCGGAGCCACTTCGCCCAGCGACGGGCCACCCGAGTAGCGCCCTGGGTCCGCCGGCAACATGTTGCGCAGCCCGTTCAAGAGACCGCCGAGCTCCATCGGCACCACCAACTTCGTCGATGGAGACGAGCCGACTTGTTTCAGGGTCTCGAGGTACTGCAGCTGCATGGTGTTGCTGTCGAGACCGCGCGCGACCGTCAGGATCCTCTCGAGCCCCGCTGACAGACCCTCGGCGCGCAGGATGGCGCCCTGGCGTTCCCCTTCGGCTGCCAGGATTGCGGCCTGCTTTGTGCCCTCCGCCAGAGTGATGGCGGCCTGCTTCTTGCCTTCGGCCTCCGTGACGGCCGCGCGCCGGGTGCGCTCGGCGGACATCTGGCGGGTCATGGCCTCCAGAACGCCGGGCGGCGGATTGACCTCCCGCACCTCGACCGTGGTGACCTTCACGCCCCACCGCTCGGTCACTTCGTCCAGACGAACGCGAAGAGACGCATTCATCTGCTCGCGCTTGGAGAGCACGTCGTCAAGTGGCATGTCGCCGACCACACTGCGAAGCGTCGTCGCCGCCACGTTCTGCGCAGCCCCCGCGAAGTTGCCGACGCGTAGCACCGACATCGAGGGGTCGACGACCTTGTAGAAGATGATGAAGTCGATCGAGATCGACGCGTTGTCTTTCGTGATGGCCGTCTGATGCGGGATCTCGAGGTACTGCTCGCGCAGGTCCACCCACGTCGTCCGGTCGGTGACCGGGTTGATGAGGACCAGCCCGGGCCCCCGAGTTCCGAGCGCCCGGCCCAGCCGAAACAGCACGATCCGCTGGTACTCACGAACGATCCTCACCGCCAGCCCCGAGGTGATAAGGAGGAAGAGAACAACCACGCCAACCACGATCCCGATGATCATGAGCAACCTCCTTCGTTGGTCACCTCGGCAGGTGAGGACGGCGCTGTGTCGGTTGGGGCGCTGTCGGGCAAGATCGCGCCTTGGAGCTCCGCGGATCCAGCGGCGGCCACCGTCTCGTCGCCCCAGACCTCGAGGCGGACTCCCTTGACGCGCAGCACCTGGACGGGCGTCCCTGCCCGCACGGCCCCGTTGACGGCCACGGCCGACCAGTTCTCGCCGTTCACGCGGACGATCCCGTCCGGCTCGAGATCACCTATGGCAACGCCCTCGGCCCCGTCGAGCGAGACCAGGCGGTGACCGGCCTCGTAGCTGCTCCGGGTCGTGAGTCCTTTCCAGGCCAGTGTGCCGATGCCGGCAGACACCACCAGATCAGCACTGAGCAGCGCCCACAGCATCGGCGCCGACCGTCCGTCGACCGCCATCACGACGAGCCACGCCGCAGCGACCACCCCGAAAATCCCCGCCGCCACGTGCGCATGCGGGCCTACGTGGAATCCGATCAGCGAAGCGAGAACGACGAGCCCGAGCAGAACTCCTGCTATCACCCACATGGCGCCTCCTTCCGCGGCTGCGCAAGACCAAGGCTACCGGCATGCGCAGAGCTTCGACACGGCAGCCCGGTCCCCGGAGCTTGGACCCGGCGGACAGCTCAGGGCCTTCAGGCGTGATGGATCAGCCAGCCGATCCCTTGGTAGAGGCGGTACCCGAGGTAGACCACCGTGCCAACGACCAGCACCTTGAAGTGCCACGGTGCCCTGGGGTGGGTGTCCTCGTCGTCGGTTGCCTCCTCAAGCTCCAGCACCGTCCCGCACCTCGGGCACCGGTCTCGAACATCGCTGTCCGAGCTGTCAGCGTCCGTCCCCTCAGAGCCCGGC
Source organism: uncultured Acidimicrobiaceae bacterium (assembly GCA_963841155.1). Lineage (GTDB taxonomy): Bacteria > Actinomycetota > Acidimicrobiia > Acidimicrobiales > Bog-793 > Fen-455. The sequence goes on from CAWJBM010000006.1 coordinate 95,208, forward strand.
GACGCTGCCACGGCTCCCGGCGGTCCTGCGACGAGCTCGTCGTCCTCGACCGGCTGACCGCATTGTTGGCACCACGGCATGGTCCTAAGCCCCGTCAGGCCTGATCAGGCCGGTGCCGAGCCGTGGCAGCGGTCACCCACCCGGCCGAGGCCGGCCGCACCTCGGTCCGCGCGGCCTGCGACGGCAGGCCGGTCATCTCTGCTGGCGGACCCGGACGCGAAGCTCGATCGGCGTCGGGCCGAGCTCGAAGCGCTCCCGCAGGGAGCGCTCCACATAGCGCAGGTAGGTAGGCGGAAGACGCCGCGTGGCGAACAACGTGATCGTGGGTGGGTCGACAGCGCCCTGCACGCCGTAGAGGATACGGGCGCCGCCCGGTGCCGGGTGGGCTGCTTGAGCACTCCGCAAACCGTCGTTCAGCCGACCCGTCGGGATCCGGCGGTGGTAGGCGTTCATGGCCTCCTGCACTGCCGGCAGGAGACGGTGCACCCCGAGGCCCGTCTTGGCCGAGACCCGCAGCACGGGCGCGTAGCCGAGAAATGCAAGCCTGTCCGCGACAGCCTCACTGACCTCGAGACGGCCCTCGGTGCCGACCAGGTCCCACTTGTTGAGCAGGATCACCGCCGGGCTGCCCGAGGCGTCGATCCGCTCGGCGAGGCGCTGGTCCTGGTGGGTCACGCCCTCGGTCGCATCCAGGACCAGCAAAGCGACGTCGGCACGGTCGAGCGCTCGAAGCGCTCGCACGAGCGAGTAGTACTCGGGCCCTTCGCCGCTTCGTGCCCGGCGCCGCATCCCGGCGGTGTCGATGAGCCTGACTGCTCCATCGCCGGTCTCGATCACGGTGTCAATGGCGTCACGGGTGGTGCCCGGGAGGTCGTGCACGACGGACCGCTCCTCACCCGACAACAGGTTGAACAGGGTCGACTTGCCGACGTTCGGGCGCCCGACTATGGCAACGGCCGGGACGCCGGGACCGGCCTGACCCGGAGCATCGGAGACTGTGCCGCCTGCCGGGGTGTCGCTGTCCCCGGGCGAACAGGCCTCGGGCAGCCGCTTGACGACCTCGTCGAGCAGGTCCCCAACACCCCGTCCGTGCAGCGCGCTCACCATCGCAGGCTCGCCGAGGCCGAGACCCGCGAACTCCCAGGCGTCGACCTCCCGCCGGTCGGAGTCGACCTTGTTCGCGACCACGATGACCGCGCCGCCGTCACGGCGGACCAGCTGTGCCACCACAGCGTCTTCCCCGGTCACCCCCGTGGTCGTGTCGAGCACGAGCAGCACCAGGTCCGACCCGCCGAGCGCCCGGAGGGCCTGCTCGGTCACCTTGGTCTCGAGGGTGCCCCCACGTTCCACCACTCCGCCGGTGTCGACGACGAGGAACGACCGCCCGTTCCACTCGCACTCGACCTCCAGCCGATCACGCGTCACCCCGGGGCGCGCTTCGACGATGGCGAGCTGCCTGCCGGCGATCCGGTTGACGAGCGTCGACTTTCCGACATTCGGCCGGCCGACCACGGCGACGACCGGCAGCCGTGGAGAGCTTGCCACGGTCATCGGGCCGCCTCCAGCAACAGGCGCAGCGACGCCCCGTCGGTCGGGACGACCTCCACTGCGCAGGGGAGGTCCTCGAGCGAGGACCCGTCTATGAACCGGCCCTTTGACAAGCAGACGTCGGGCAGCAGGTAACGGCCCCCCGGTGGCTCTCCTGCCAAGGTCCGGGCGAGATCGGGACCCGTGATCAGACCGGCGACGGCGATGTTGCCGCCGAAGAAGTCGTTGCGTACCGGCAGGACGCGCACGCTGCCAAAGCCGCAGCGGTCCAGCAGAGGTCTCAGCACGAGCTCGGCGTACTCACCGGTCAGGATCGTGATCGGCTGGTCCCACGCCGCCTGTGGCGCACAGGAGCCCAGGCTCACCCCGCCCGTGCGCGACACGCGATAGCCCTCAGCGGGAGCACCTTCGACCCAGGCGAAGAACCCCGTCCTTGCAGGCACGCCCCCACCCGAGGCCGCCTGCGGCACGCCTGCGTCAAAGCCCTGCTCGAACGCACGCACCATCCCGACACCGTTCTCGTGTTGCGCGAAGCCCTCGTATTCCCCGGGCTCGGGGAACGGCAGGCCCGCGAGCAGGTAGTACTCGTCCGATGCCCACACGACGCGGCGGCCGAGGGCGCGGCTGAAGCGCTGGCGCCACTCGTCGACGGTCTCGACGGCCGTCCTCGCCTCTTCGGTCGTGTGCGGCCGCATCGCCGGCTCCTTGGAGTAGCGGCTCACGCCGAGGGGCACCACGGCAAGGCTCACGAGCTCGGGAAAGCGGTCGAGGATGCCGGCAAGGGTCCCGTGCAACACCGCGCCGTCGTTCAGGCCGGGGCAGATCACGACCTGGCCGTGGACCTCGATGCCGTGGTCGAGGAGGCACCGCAGCCATCTGAGACTGGTCGCGCCGCGTCGGTTGCGCAGCATGCGGGAGCGGACCTCGGGGTCGGTGGCGTGGATCGAGACGTACAGCGGCGACAGCCACTGGTCGAGCACTCGCTCGAGGTCGAGCTCTGTGAAGCGTGTGAGCGTCGTGAAATTGCCGTAGAGAAACGAGAGCCGGTAGTCGTCGTCCTTCACATACAGGTTCGGTCTCATCCCCTTGGGCAGCTGGTAGATGAAACAGAACTCGCAATGGTTGTCGCAGGTGCGCACGCGGTCGAAGATCGCGGCGGAGATCTCGAGCCCGAGTGGCTCGCCTGCTTGCTTGACGACCGTGACCTCGAGCTCAACCCCACCGCGGACAACCTCGAGGTCGACGACCGGCTCGTCCGCGAGCAGCTGGTACTCGATGACGTCGCGGGGCACCTGTCCGTTCATCGAGCGAAGCTCGTCGCCCGGCCAGACCCCGAAACGCTCAGCGGGCGAATGCTCGGCCACGGCCACCACCTGCGGTAGCGGCATTCCCAAAGGCTACCCTGGTCTACTGTGACATCGGCTCGAGAGCAGCCTTGCCAACCGGAGGCGGGCCGTGTCGGGCTCGTCCTGCTGGCGCAGCCCCGCGGCTTCTGCGCGGGTGTGGAGATGGCCATCAAGGCGCTCGCGTGGATGGTGCGCGTATTCGAGCCTCCCGTGTACTGCTACCACGAGATCGTGCACAACCGCCTTGTCGTCGAGGAATTCCGGCGTCAGGGTGTCGTGTTCGTCGATGACGTTGACGAGGTCCCACACTCGGCGCCGCTCATGCTCTCGGCCCATGGCTCGGCTCCCGAGGTCGAAACGGCGGCGGCATCGAACGGGCGAATCGTGGTGGACGCCTGCTGCCCTCTGGTCACCAAGGTCCACCACGAGCTCAGGGTGCGGGCCCGGAAGGGCTACACGATCCTCTACGTCGGTCACGCCGGCCACGAGGAGGCCATCGGGACGATGGCGGTCGCGCCCGATGCCGTTCACCTCGTCGAGCACGAGGACGACCTCGACCGGCTGGAGCTCGACCCGGGCGCGCAAGTCGCGCTGCTCGCCCAGACCACCCTCGCTCACGACGAGTGGGAGGGAATCGTCGCGCGTGCCCGCAGGCGGCACCCGGATCTGTGGATGCCGGGACGGTCGGATCTCTGTTACGCGACCACCAACCGTCAGAGCGCGGTGAAGGCCGTAGCACCCAGGTGTGATGCGATGCTCGTGCTGGGTTCTGCCAATTCCTCGAACACAGTCGCCCTGGCGAAAGTGGCTGTCGCCGCCGGTTGCCCGAGGGTGCTCCGGGTCAACGGCCCGAGCGACGTGCCAGACGACCTCACCGGAGTGGTCGGCGTCACCGCCGGCGCTTCAGCTCCGGAGTGGCTGATCCGCGACCTGCTCGACCGCTTGGCACCGACCCATGGCGTCGAGGTTGTGCACACCACTGACGAGGACGAGTACTTCCCTCCCCCTCCGGAGCTGCGCGACCTGCTCGGCTGCCTCGCTTTCGCGGCGAGCCTCGCCCTCGGCGCTCCGGTTCAGGGCCCGACTCCGACCGCGACAGACCGCCAGGTCACCGCGACCGACATGCTCGCCGCCGCCTCGAGCGCCCACTCGGTGTGAACGCCCGCGCCGAGCGCCGTAGACGAGAGATCGACGAGCTGATCGACCGCGTCGCCCTCGATGAGCTTGTCGCCGCGCAAGGCCCCATCGAGATCTCCCCGGTCGCGATCGTGATCGCGGCTTACAACGAGCGCGACAACATCGCGGAAGTTGTCGCCGGTATGCCCAAGGAGATCTGCCGACAGCCAGCCTCGCTGCTCGTTGTCGTCGACGGCGAGGACGACGGCACCGGTGCTGTGGTTCGTGCCGCCGGTCACTACGCCTGCATCGCTCCGGTCAACCGGGGCCAGGGCGCGGCGTTGCGACTTGGCTACCGGATCGCCCGCGAGCACGGCGCCCGTTTCATCGTGACCTCGGACGGAGATGGCCAGACGGATCCCGATGACCTGGAGGTCGTCCTCGAGCCCGTGATCTCCGGCCGGGCCGACTTCGTCAACGGGTCCCGGCGCCTCGGTCGAACTCACGGCACCGACACCGTGCGCAACGCGGGAGTCGTCTTCTTTGCTGCGCTGATCTCGATGCTCACCGGGACGCCGGTGACCGATACGGCGAACCCGATCCGAGGCTTCCGGGCAGAGCTGCCCGCCCAGCTCATCCTCGGGGAGCCGCAGTACCAGGCGTCAGAACTGCTGATCGGGGCCATCATGCACGGATGTCGCTTCGAGGAGCGGCCCGTGACAATGCGGGCCCGAGGTGCCGGTAGGTCCAAGAAGAGCGTGAATCTCCTCTACGGCGTCCGCTACGGTCGCGTGGTCCTGCGCACCTGGCTGAGAGAGCGCAAGCGCCGGCCCGCACAGCCGGTCGCCGCCTGAACTGGCCCGATCGGCGCCGGGTCGCCGGCCGGGCCAGGCCTCGGCCGTGCAGGAGATCCTCCGCTCAGCCTGACCGACCCTCCACGCGAGCCGCCCGGGCGCTGTCCCGGCCGGGCACGCCCCGCCAGCACCACGCGAGAAGACCCACGAGCACGACGATCGCGCTCGACGCCCCCACGAACGGTACCCAGGGCTGCAACGCGAACAGTGCGCCCGCCCCGAGGGCCGCCACGGCGGTCGCACCCGTCTGCGCCGTCGAAGCGGCCCCTTGGGCCCGCCCGAGCTGGCGGCTCGGAACGCTGTGCGCGAGCTGCGACGCGAGCGCCGGCCCCCCGACCGCCACCGTCACCGCCTCGGCCGCACCGAGACCGACCAGCAGCCAGACCGAATGAAGAAACGGATAGCTGGCCGCAAAGGCCGCCGACATCAGCGTCGAGCCGGCCGCGAGGTAACGGCGGTCGAAATGATCGACCAGCCAGCCTCCGGGAACCGACATCGCAGCAAAGGGCACTGCGAACAACGTCCACGAAAGGCCGATCTGCCATCCGGTGGCACCTCGCAAATGCAACAGGAGGCTCCAGCAGACCTCGTAGACACCAATGACGAGGCCTGCGCTCGCGTAGCCCATCACCACGCCGAGCACACTGCGGTCACGCCAGAGCACCATTCGCGGCGCGACCACGTGCGAGTGCCGCCACCCGCTCCTCGGCACTGCGAGCAGCACGGGCACACAGGCCAGGAGCGACGCCAGCGCCGCAGCGACGAACAGCCAGCGCATGGCCGAGATGCCGACCAACCCGCCGATGAACGGCCCGATCGCGAGCCCGACCGTCCGGGACCCGAAGAGTGCCCCGAAGGCGCGGCCCTGCTGGGACGGGGGCACGAGCTCGCCGACGGTGGCATTGTTCGCGACATCGACGACCCCGGCGCCCGCACCCTGCAGGCCCCGCACGAACAGCGCGGCGATGGGGGTTCCGATCAGGGCAAAGGCGGCGCTCGCCACCGCGTAGGTCACCAGGCCGCCCAGCTGGATGGGTCTGCGGCCAATCCGGTCCGACAGTCGACCGATCGGGTATTGCACGAGGATCGCAGCAAAGAAGAAGGCCGCTATCACCACTCCGACAAGGCCAACCGGCGCGCCCAGCTTGCGAAGGTAGAGCGGGAGGAGCGGTATCACGCAGCCGGCCCCTGCCCACTCGACAAAGGTCGAGACTGACAGTGCCACGATCACACCTCGGGCGCTGCGAGCCCTGCCGGCCCGGACCGCTGCGGGTGAAGCGACGCTCATGGTGCGTTCTTCCCACCGCGAGGGTGCCTGGTTCCGCGTCCCGTCCGCGCCTGCGAGGCCGTGGGCGCCGCGTGCGGGGCCAACGCCGAGTCGAGGTGCGCGAGAAGCTCGTCACGTACCGAGGAACGCAGATCCTCCTCGAGCGGCGCGAGGCCGAGCAGCTCGGTGAACCACAGGCCGTCGGCCGCAAGCCGGACAAGGCTCGCGCTCGCCGGCGCCAGGCCGTCGGTCACGAGCGCGTGCTGCCAGGCGACGAAGCGTTCGCGCAGCGGCTCCAACAGCTCGGGATCGGCCGCCACGCCGGCGATGACCGCGGCTCCGAGGCGCCGCTGACGACCTTCCGCGGCGTCGCTGGAGGTCCCGAAGGTCGCCTGCAGGTACGCCCTCGTGAAGGCTCCGGGACGACCCGACAAGCCACCTTCCCGCTCGAGGTCGGCATCGAACAACGAGCTGAGCCGCTGCACCATGGCGGTGACGAGCGCGGCACGCGTGTGGAAGTGATAGAGGATCCCGCCTTTGCTGACGCCGGCCTGGTTCGCCGCGGCTTCGAGGGTGAGGTGGGCGACGCCGTCGCGTAAGACGACCTCCTCTGCGCCGAACAGGATCCGCTCGCGTGTGTCTTCAGCTCTTGTCACCGAGCGAATCTACCGTCCAGACGGTAAACCCGTTAGTTGCTCGAGCGCTGCAGGTGGCTTAAGCGCCCGCCGAAGACCGACTCCTGGAACCACTGCCAGGTCCGGCGGATCCCTTCCTCGCGGCCGATGGTCGGCACATAGCCGAGGACCTCTTGCGCGAGGTCGTACGAGGCGAAATTCCGCTCGACCTCACCGGGCCGCCTGGGGCGGTACTCGATCGGATGCTTCGGCACGCCGGCGGCGGCCCGACACAGGTCGGCGAGCTCCTGCACGGTGGTCTCGACGCCGGAGGCGATGTGCAACACAGTGCCGCCGGCCACGTCGCATTCCAGCGCGAGCTCCAGCGCGCGACAGACGTCATCGACGTGGGTGTAGTCACGCGAGGCCGAGCCGTCACCGTAGATGACGATCGGCTCGCCGGCATCGATCGCCCGGAAGAACGTCGTTATCGCACTTGCCTTGCGGGCGCTCCACGGTCCGTAGGCGTTGGCGAAACGCAGGGCGATGGTGCCCAGGCCGTAAGCCTTTGCGAAGGCGTGCGCGTAAGCCTCACCGGCCAGCTTGCTGGCCCCGTACGGGGAGATCGGCTTGGGAAGCGAGCACTCGTCGACCGGCGGTATCGCGTCGCCGATGAGCGCTCCGCCCGTTGAGGCCAGCACGGTGCGCCCGATGCCGGCCCGCCGGGCCGCGTCGAGCACCTGGAAGGTGCCGAAGACGTTGACGTTGAAATTGGTCGCCGGGTCCTCGACCGACTTGACGACGGAACCTGCCGCCGCGAGGTGCACGACCGACTGCATCCCGTCGAGCGCGTGGTCCAGCGTCTCGGCGTCACGGACGTCACCCTCGATCAGCTCGATGTCGACGCCGTCCAGGTACGAGGCGTCACCGGTAGTGAGGTTGTCGAGAACACGCACGGCGCGCCCGCTCCCCGCGAGTCGCCTGACCAGCGTCGCCCCCATGAAACCGGCACCGCCGGTCACGAGAACCCGCCGAACTTCAGCCATCGTCCATCACGCTGGGAAGTTAGCAGGCTCCCAGGCCGACTCCGGAAAGCGGGCCTGCCCGCGGGCCGGGACCCGCGCTGTCAGCGCCGCAGGCTCGCCTCTGCGGAGTCGAAGGCCTGCTGGATCCCCGCGCGAACGCGTGCTGACTGTTCGCTCGTCGCCGTGCGTCCGACACGAGCTCGCCTGCCCGGCGCCGCCGGTTCCCGGGCCCCGCTCGAGCGGTGAGGCCCGCCGACGTCGCCCGGGCTGGGGGCCAGGATCGGCTGTCCGATGACGATGTTCACCCGCGTCGGGCGAGGAAACGACGAGCCGCGAGGCATGGCGCGCTCGGAGCCCCCGATGCCGACGGGAACGACCGGGACGCCTGTCCGCAGGGACAGGTACGCGACGCCGTCCTTGAGCTCGTGTACCTCTGGCCCCGATCGCCGCGTGCCTTCTGGGAACATGACAAGAGGCTCCCCGCCACCGAGCGCAGCCTGACATCGCTGGAGTGCCTCGCGGTCCGCACCGGAACGGTTCACCGGGAACGCACCGCAGGCCGCGAGGAGCCTGCCGATCAACCTCGACTTCCAAACCTCGTCTTTCACGATGAAGCGGAGCCGTTGCCGGCTGGTGATCCGGGCGACGATCAGCCAGTCGACGTAGGAGCGGTGCACCGGCGCCACGATGAAGGCTCCCCCGGCCGGCAGGTTCTCCCTGCCGGTCACGGTTCCGGGGAAGTAAAGCCGGGACACCCCGACGGCTATGAAGCGGCAGACCCGGTAGACGATGAGGTCCCCTCCGGACGGCGGCGCCACGACACCAGATCCGGTCACAGGTGGGAGAGCACCTCCTCCACGACGGACTCGACACTTCGTCCCGTCGAGTCCACCACGAGCGCGTCCTGAGGCACGACGAGGGGCGATGCCGCCCGGGTCGAGTCGAGCTCGTCGCGACGCCGGATCGACTCGGTCGTCACGGCGAGGGTGTCCGGGCCCGTCTGCCCCTCGGTCGCGCGCCGCCAGGCACGCTCGGCCGAGTCGGCAGTGAGGAAGACCTTCAGGTCCGCCTCGGGGAGCACGACGCTGCCGATGTCACGGCCTTCCACGACTCCCCCACTGTTGGCTGCCACCCAGGCTCGTTGACGACGCACAAGCTCCGCGCGCACCTCCGGGTGAGCCGCGACGATCGAGACCGCGTCGGTGACCCAGGGCGCGCGGATCTTCTCGGTCACGTCCTCGCCGTCGAGCACGACGCGCTCGCCGAGGCTCAGGTTCATGAATCGGGCGAGTGCCCGACAACCCTCGGCGTCACGCAGGTCGACACCCTGCTCGAGCGCCTTGAGCGTCACTGCGCGGTACATGGCGCCGGTGTCGAGGCGCTCGAGGCTGAGCCGGCGAGCCACCTCGGTCGCCACGGTCGACTTGCCGGCACCAGCGGGGCCGTCGATCGCGATGACTGGTCGGCGTGTGGCGGCTTGACTCAGCCCGAAACCGTGCTCGCCGAGCGCGCGCCGAACACGGTCAGCCGCCTCCGCCGCCACGGTGAGAATGAGAACGCCGCGCGGCCGGTCCTGGGAATGGAACATCTCCAGATCCTCGATGTTGACCCCGAGCTCCCCCGCGATCGTTGTGACCTGGGCGAGCACGCCCGGACGGTCCGGGATCAGCACGTGGAGCTCGGTCACCGAGCTCGGCCGGCTTGCACGCGGTGGCAGGTTGCGCCGCGCGAGCTGGGCATGGTCGAGGAGCGCGACGAGACTCAGACGATCCTTCTCGGCGACGATCCGGCGGACCTCGTTCAGTCTGGCAATGAGGTCGTCGAGGATCGGGACGATCGCCGGCGCGTTCTCCCTGCAGATGTCGGGCCAGATCACAGGTGACCCGGCTGCGATCCGGGTCATGTCCCGGAAACCGCCGGCGGCAAGCCTGAGAAGCGCAGTGTGGCTTTCAGTCGCCTCGGCGGCAAGCCCCATGAGGGTAGCGGCGGTCAGGTGTGGCACATGGGACACCACCGCCACCAGGTCGTCGTGGCGGTCCGGCGCGAGCGCCACCAGGTCAGCGCCGAGGCTGGCTATGACCGATTGGATCGTGGAGAAGGCTGCCGGGTCGGTGCTCGAGGTGGGTGTGAGGACCCAGGTCGCACCCGCGAACAGCTCCGGGTCAGCGCCATCGGGACCCTCCTGCTCTGACCCGGCCATCGGATGTCCGCCCACAAAGCGCGGGTGCGAGATCTCCGACACGATCGGCCCCTTGACTCCACCGACATCGGTGACCACGAGCTCGCCCGTTTCATCCGTACCCAGCAGGGCGTTGACCTCGGCCACGATGGCGAGGACCGGTGTCGCCACGAAGGCGACGGTGGCAAAGTGGTCCACGCCCAGCTCGTCAACGGCTCCCAGCTCACGGGCGCGCTGTGCCCGGGCGTCGTCCAGATCGTGACCCGTCACGCGCCACCCCTGCGCTCGCAGCCCAAGAGCGATCGAGGTGCCCACGAGCCCGAGGCCAGTCACCTGCGCCCGCTGCAGGGCGGCTGTCGTGCCGATAGCGGCCGAGTCAGTCGGGGAGGTCATCGCGAAGCCCGCGTGCACCCTCGAGATAGATGTGGTGCAGCGATTCCCTGGAGTGCTCGGTGTAGAAGTGCACCAGGACCCGGATGCAACGTGGCACGGCACCAATGACGTTCAGCTCGCGAGCGCAGATGAGCGGGACGTCGCCGAGTCCCAGCGAGCGGGCCGCCGTCGCCGGGAACATCGAGGAGATGTCATCGGTCGCCGTGAACAGGACGCTGACGAGGTCGTCGTGAGCGATTCCGTTTTGCTCCAGCATCGAGCTGATGAGAGCCCGGACGCGGTCGTTGACCTGCGCGCCGGTGTCCTCATCGAGGGTCGTCGCGCCCCGGAGAGCGCGCAGCACCATTGCCATGGGCGGGGAGCCTACCTACCGCTTGGGCGAGGAGCGAAGGGCAGCCTCGGTGAGCGCCCGCACCTCGGGAGCCCCGAGCGGCCTCCAGGCCCCCGGGCGCAGCGAGCGGTCGGTGATCGGCCCGATCCTGGTGCGGACCAGCCTGACGACAGGATGGCCGACCGCATCGCACATACGGCGTACCTGCCGGTTGCGCCCCTCGTGGATCACGATGCGGATCACGCCCGGAGAGACGACTGCCACACGGGCCGGGGCAGTCGTCTCGCCGTCGTCGAGCAAGACTCCCTGCCTGAGACGGCGGAGAGCTCCGGAACCAGGGGTCCCTCTGACCTCTGCGAGGTACTCCTTCTCCACACCGAAGCTTGGGTGCGCAAGCAGCTGCGCGAAGTTGCCGTCGTTGGTGAGCACGAGCAACCCCTCGCTCTGGCGGTCGAGGCGTCCGACCGGGAAGACCCGTGGCTTGCCAGGCAGCAACTCGAGCACGCTGGGGCGCCCTTGCGGGTCATCCGCAGTCGTCACGACCCCGGCGGGCTTGTTCATCAGGTAGTACACCAGGCCCGGCAGGACGCCCACCGGTGCTCCGTCGACCGCCACGAGGTCCGTCTCGACCCCGACGCGCCGACCGAGCACGGCGAGCTCGCCGTTGACGGTGACCCGCCCCTCGGCGATCAGCGCCTCGCAGGCACGCCGACTGCCGTAGCCGACCCGAGCGAGCACCTTCTGGAGCCGCTCGCCTTCGGCATCGCTCACTCGCCCGGCTCGGAGCGGAGCACGTTCTCGAGCATCTCAACTGTCGACACCGGCGGTACGAACGCGCCGAGCGGTGGGAGGTCATCGACCGAATCGAGGCCCAGACGCTCCAGGAACATCGAGGTGGTCCCGAACAAGATGGACTGACCGGGGCCCTCGTCACGTCCAACGGCCTGCACGTAGCCGCGCGCGACCAGCATCCGCATCACGCTCTCGACGTTGACCCCACGGATGGCCGAGATCTGCGACCGGGAGATCGGCTGCTTGTAGGCGACGACGGCAAGGGTCTCGAGCGCCGCCGGAGACAGCTTCTGCGGTCCGCCGTCCAGCACGAAACGTTCCACGTAGGGCGCGTACTCTTGACTGCTCTGAAAGCGATACCCGCCTGCGACTCTCGCCAGTGTGAATCCGCGACCGTCGGCCTCGTAGGTCGCTGCGAGCCTGCGGCAGAGCTCCTCCACCCGCTCGACTGGGAGCTCGAGAAGCTCGGCCAGCAGGCCAGGCGGCACGGGCTCGGTCGCGACGGTGAGCACCGCCTCGATGGCCGCGGACTCGGCCCGGCATTCGGCGCCGTTGTCGTCGCGAGCCTCGGTGGCAGCTTCGGACCTCACGCCCGGCTCCTCAGCGCTCATCCCCGGTAGTCCAGGTCCGCGAGCGACGCAGGGGCCCGTTGACGCCAGCCGAATCTCCCGAGCACGTCGTCCAGATCCCCGGCCGCCGGCGTGGCCTCGCAGAGCTCGCCGGTCCACAGCACCCGTAGCTCGCCAAAGGTCGTGGCCTGTTCGAGCTCGACGAAGCCTTGCTTGTAAAGCTCCAGAAGGCCGAGGAAGTGCACGACCAGTTCCATGCGCGTGCGGGCGCCAGCGGTCAGCTCCCAGAAGGTCGTCGGAGAGCATCCGGGCAGCCGGGCGCACAGCACCTTGACGACCTGGGCCACGGTGACCTCATCGACAAGGACATGGTCGACTTCGACGTGAGGTGTCGGCCGAGGTGCGAGCGCCCGCAAGGCCGCCTGGCGAACATCCTCAGGGCTCAGCAACGCGAGCAGGTCCGGCTGGAGGCCCTCGAAACGCTCGTCGAGCCCGGCGAGCCGGGGCCATGACCTCGAGGCACGAAGCTCCGCGACGGCGAGCTGTTGTCCCGCGGCGGAGAAAGTCGTGCACTCGACCAGACGCGCCAGCAGGTAGTCGCGCTCTTCCAACAGGGCCAGACTCTCCTCGTCAGGCTCCTCGCGGTCGGGCAGCAGCCTGCGGCACTTCAGCTCGACAAGGGTCGCGGCGATGACCAGGAACTCGGTGGCCACCTCCAGGTCGAGCCGCTGCATGGCCTCGACCTCGGCAAGGAAGGCGTCGACGATGTCGGCAAGGGCGACCTCGTAGAGATCGACCCGTTGCTCGGTGATCAGCCTGAGCAACAGGTCGAAAGGACCGGCGAAGACATCGGTGTGGACCTTGTATGCCACACGAGCGAGGTTACCGGCCGCATGCGCGTGAGGGTCGGATACCAGAGCGACCCGGGAATACTCGATGTCGCGGCAATGCCCACTATCCTGCAGCCGATGGAGCGGGTGTTCTCTGGGGTGCAATCGTCCGGCGCGCCGCACATCGGCAACTACTTCGGCGCATTCCGCCAGTGGGTCGCCGACCAGCACGCCGCCAACTCGGTCTTCTGCGTCGTCGATCTGCACGCCCTCACTGTCGAGGAGGAGCCCGCCCTGCGTCGCAGCCGCACGCTCGAGACGGCGTCCTGGCTCTTCGCGAGCGGACTCGACCCCGATATCTGCACCGTGTTCGCCCAGAGCCACGTACACGAGCACACCGAGTTGGCCTGGCTGCTCGAGTGCACGGCGACCTACGGCGAGCTGCAACGCATGACCCAGTTCAAGGAGAAGAGCAAGGGCAACGAGTCGGTGAGCGCGGGATTGTTCACCTATCCGGTGCTCATGGCCGCCGACATCCTCCTCTACGACACGAACAAGGTGCCGGTCGGAGACGACCAGCGTCAACATCTCGAGCTGGCCCGTGACCTCGCGGTTCGCTTCAACAGCCGTTACGGCAAGACCTTCGTCGTCCCCGAGGCAAAAGTGCCCAGGGTCGCCGCCAGGGTGATGGACCTCCAGCACCCGGATCGCAAGATGTCGAAGTCCGTCACCTCGCCGCTGGGAACCATCGACCTGATCGACGAGCCGCACGCGATCCACCAGAAGATCCGCAAGGCCGTCACCGACACCGACGGCGAAGTGCGCTACGACCCCGAGCACAAACCGGGGCTCTCCAATCTCATAGAGCTCTTCGCGGCGGCATCGCAGCGCTCGATCGACGAGGTCACCGCCTCCTACGACCGCTACGGCCCGCTCAAGGCCGATCTCGCCGAGACGCTCGTGGAGGTGCTCACTCCGGTTCGTGCGCGCTACGCCGAGATCACCGCCGACCCGAGCGCCGTGCCGCTCCTGCTCGCAAAGGGCGCCCTCAAGGCAAGTGCGGTCGCCTCGCAGACTCTTGTCCGGGCCCGTCAGGCGATCGGGCTGCTGGCGCCGTAGCGGGCCGTCAGCCCCACCACCGACACTCGGCGGCCTGGCGGGCCCGGCTGCATCACACGACCAGGTTCAGGTACCAGTTCTCGGCGTCGTAGAGGATTCGCGACAGCAGGCCCTGGTCCAAGAAGACCAGCAGCAGCACGACCACCATGAAGCCCATCCGCATTCGGTAGTACCCGGGCAGCGCCGACACCGGCAGGAGCCGCTCGACGAGCGCCGAACCGTCGAGCGGCGGGATCGGGAGCAAGTTGAACACCGCGAGAACGACATTCACGATCCCGAACTCGTACACGATCTGAGCGACGAGGCCCCCCTGCGAGTGCACGAGGAGCTCATGTAGGGCGATGCCCGCGATCGTCGCCAGGATGATGTTGGTTGCCGGGCCGGCGAACGACACCAGCACCGACTGGTTCCTGGGATGGCGCAGGCGGTTCACGGCGACAGGTACCGGTTTGGCCCAGCCGAAAGGGGGCCCGCCAGTCAGCACGAGGACCAGTGGCACGACGATCGAGCCGAACGGATCGATGTGCTTGAGCGGATTGAGGGTGAGCCGACCAGCCCGCTTGGCGGTGTCGTCGCCGCACCAGAGCGCGACAACGCCGTGGCTCACCTCGTGGCAGATTATGGCGGGAATGAGCGCCAGCAGGAATATCAGCGTGTCTTGGTTGAGAACGTGGTGCCGAAGCGCGAGCACGGCGACACCGACTGCGACCGCCGCAATGACGACGTAGGTGGGGAGCCTCTGGTTGGACCCGAGCGAGCGCCACCGCGCTCCGGCGGTCAACGTCGAACCGAAGCGCAGTCGATGCAGAGGGCGGTAGCTGGCTGAGCCTCTAGGCGAGCTGGGGAGATCGGCTTGCTGCAACGCTCGCAGATGCCGTAGGTGCCCCGCTCGATCTTGCGCAGGGCCGCCTCCACGTGCTCGAGCGACTCCTGCAGCTGCGCGGCAAGCGCCTCGGCCTCGCCGCGCTCGGCCGTGACCTGAGAGGAGTCGGCGAAGTTGGCGTCGTAGGTCAGTGTGCCGTCCTCGCCGAAACCGATCTCCTGCAGCTGGTGTACAAGCGATCCGCGTTCCTCCTCGAGGAGCGCGCGGTAATCGACGGCAGCTGTTTCGTTCGCCACGGCGCAACACTAGCCCCAGCGCGACCCGGCGCGGCCCACAAGGTGTCGTCGGCGTGTCCAGGCCAGCTTGTGAACCTCAGCGCCGTGACGGGTCGCCGGCGAGTCCAGGCCCGCCTGTGAACCTCACCGCCTCGGCGGCGCGCCTGGAGCGGCGCCGGCCGCGCGGGTGACCAGAGCCCGGGGATGGGCCTGTTCGTAGACGCGGCGGAGCAACTCGGGCGAGACCTTCGTGTAGACCTGCGTTGTCGTGATGGTCGCGTGCCCGAGCAGCTCCTGGACCACGCGAATGTCCGCGCCGTGCTCGAGCAGGTGTGTGGCACAGGAGTGCCGCAGCACGTGGGGCGTCACCCGGTCCTCGAGCTTGACCTTCACAGCGGCGGTCCTGACGACCTGCCACACCGCCTGACGTGACATCCGCCTGCCGCGGGTCGAGATGAACACCGCTTCCGCGTCGACCCGCCGCGCCCAGCGCGCCGGGGCCATGGCGTTGCGCCCCTCCGATCCCAGCCAGGCCTCGAGCGCCGACAGCGCCTGCCTGCCGATGGGGACCAGGCGCTCCTTCAACCCCTTCCCGTAAGCGACGGCCAAGCCCTGGCGGGTGTCGAGGTCGCCGAGCCGGAGGCCGGCCAGCTCCGAGATTCGCATCCCCGTCGCGTAGAGGGTCTCCAGGATCGCCCGGTCGCGCAGTGCCCGCGGGTCCTCACCGACGACCGCCGAGAGAAGGAGCTCCACCTCGCTCTCCGAGAGCGCCTTCGGGATGGCCTGGGGGATCCGCGGCGTCGAGACGCCCTCGGTCGGATCGAGCGTCGCTCCACGCTCGTCCACGCAGAAACGATGGAGGCCACGAACAGCTGCCAGCGCCCGCGCCGTCGAAGTCGGTCGCATAGTTTCGCTGAGGAGCGCCACGTATGCCTCGACGAGGCCGACGTCGGCTTTCAACAGCGTCACACCTCTGTCGGCGAGGAAACGCTCGTACGCGGCCAGATCGCGCCGGTAGGCGGAGATGGACGCAGGTGCTCGCCCCCGTTCCACGGCCAGATAGGAGAGAAACTCCTCAGCGTCCCGGCTCAGCACGGCCTGCGCGGCCAACGAACGGCCCCTCAGCCGGACGGATACGAGCCCTGACGCGGCATCTCGAGGAACGAGCGCGTCAGCAGCAGGCCCGCAATCGTCTTTGCGTCCGCGATGTCGCCCGCCGCTATGAGGTCCTCGACCGAGCGGAGGGAGACTCGCTCGACGACGAGATGCTCCTCCTCGATTCCGTCCGCAGATCGGGTGCCCGCCCCGAGCTCCTCGGCAAGAAAACAAACGGTCAGCTCGTCACAGTATCCGGGGGAATTCCAGAAGTGGCCGAGCTCGGTGAACCGCTCGGCCTTCACCCCGACTTCCTCGGCGAGCTCCCGCGCCGCGCACAGCTCCGGCGGCTCGCCGGGGACGTCGAGCTTTCCGGCAGGCAGTTCGAGCAGCGCCTGGTCGACCGGGCCCCGGTACTGGCGCACGAGCAACACGTGATCGCGATCGCTCTCGAGCGGCACGACACAGACAGCCCCGAAGGTCCGCACAATTTCGCGCTCGAAAGTAAACCCGTCCGGGCCCACGAAGGTGCCGATGACCACCCGCAGGCGTTCGCCCGAGTACCGCGGTCGCTCGCCGATCTGGCGAAACGTGGCGCTGTCTCCCATCCAGGCCCCGCCGGCTCTTGTCGGCCCCGTGTGCGCGCCTTGAGCGTCGAGCTCAGGAGGGGACATTATCGAGGTCGTAGAGCCGAGGAGTACGTTCGTGGGCCCGATTGAGCGCCGCTCCGACCAACGCGCGAAACAGCGGGTGAGGCCGGTCCGGCCGGCTCTTGAACTCGGGATGAGCCTGGGTGCCAATCCAGAACGGGTGCCCTGGCAGCTCGATGAACTCCACGAGTCGATCGTCCGGCGAGGTGCCCGAGCACCTGAGACCGGCTGCAGTGAGCCGCTCGCGGTAGCGAGGATTGACCTCATAGCGGTGCCGGTGCCGCTCGGAGACGATCTCGGACCCGTAGATGGCGGCCACCTGCGAGCCCGGCTCCAGCTGGGCCAGGCATGCTCCGAGCCGCATCGTGGCGCCCTTTTCCTCGACGTCGACCTGGTCGTCCATGAGGTCGATGACCGGATGTGGCGTCGTGGGGGCGAGCTCGCGGCTGTTGGCTCCTTGGAGGCCGACGACGGAGCGGGCGAACTCGACCACCATCATGTGCAGGCCCAGGCACAGACCGAGGCACGGAATGGCGTGCTCACGCGCATAGCCGGCCGCAGCGATCTTGCCCTCCAGGCCGCGCTCGCCGAAACCACCGGGGATCACGATCCCATCGAGGCTGTCGAGGCGGGTCAGGGCGAGCATGCCCGTCACCTCCTCGGCTTGGACCCAGTCGATCTCAACCTTCGTCCCGTGATGGAAGCCGGCGTGCTTGAGGGCCTCGACAACCGACAGGTAAGCGTCGGGAAGGTTGACGTACTTCCCGATCACGCCGATGCGAACCACTTCGCAGGTGGCACGCACGCGCTCGACGAGCGCCTCCCAGCCCGAGAGGTCGATCAGACGATCCGAGTTGTCCAGGCGCAGGATCCTGCAAACGATCTCGTCAAGCCCTTCGGCATGCAACACGAGTGGGATCTCGTAGATGTTCTCGGCATCGATAGCAGACACGACCGCTTCGGTCGGCACATCGCAAAGCAGGGAGATCTTGCGCTTCAGGTTCGCTGAGATCGGATGATGGCTACGGCAGACGATCACGTCGGGCTGGATGCCGCGCCCGCGCAGCTCGGTGACCGAATGCTGTGTCGGCTTGGTCTTCTGCTCCCCCGAAGGCAGCGAATGGGGCACGAGCGTCAGGTGCAGGTAGCAGACGTTGTCCCGGCCGATGTCACGGCGGAATTGGCGAATGGCCTCGAGGAAAGGCACGATCTCAATGTCACCGACGGTGCCGCCAACCTCGACGATGACCACGTCGATGTTCTCGCGGCCGAGACGCCGGATTCGCTCTTTGATCTCGTCGGTGATGTGCGGAATGACCTGCACCGTCTTGCCGAGATAGTCGCCGCGTCGCTCCTTGGCTATCACCGACGAATAGATCTGTCCCGTCGTGGCGTTCGAGTCCTTGTGAAGGTACTCGTCTATGAACCGCTCGTAGTGCCCGAGGTCGAGATCGGTCTCGCCGCCGTCTTCGGTGACGAAGACCTCACCGTGCTCGAAAGGGTTCATCGTGCCGGGGTCGACGTTGATGTAAGGGTCAAGCTTGCACATTGTGACCCGGAGACCACGCGACTTGAGGAGCCGGCCGAGGGAGGAGGCCGTGAGCCCCTTCCCGAGAGAGCTCATCACGCCACCTGTCACGAACACGAACTTCGTCACGCTCTCCTCCCGTCCGGTATCACTCAAGGCTACTGGAGCCACTCGGGGCCGTGACGGACCTGGCGGCCAGCGCCAGCAGCTCTCTTGCGTGGCGGCGCGCCGCCGCGCTGTCGGGGTGGCCCGAGAGCATCCTCGAGAGCTCGACGACCCGGTCCTCGCCGGTGACGGGCCGGGCCCGCGCCACGGTCCGGCCCTCTGCCTCGCTCTTGGACACCAGCACCTGTTCGTCGGCGAACGCGGCCACCTGCGCGAGGTGCGTGACGACCAGAACTTGGTGATCACGCCCGATCGCGCACAGCGCGCGACCCACGGCCAATGCGGCCTCGCCTCCCACGCCGGCATCGACCTCGTCAAAGACGAGTGTCGGCGGTGCAACTGACAAGACGAGACGAGTCGCAAGCATCGTCCGGGCGAGCTCCCCGCCGGAAGCCACCTTCGCGAAGGCCAGCGCCGGCTCCCCGGGGTTCGCCCCGAGCAGGAACTCGACCTCTTGACCGGCGGGGTCGTCGCCGACGCGAACCTCTAGTCGGGCTCCGGGCAGGGCGAGCTCGCGCAAGTGAGCCTCCACCGCAGCAGCGAGCTTGGGCGCGGCCTGCCTCCGGCTCGCCCCGAGCCGCTTCTCCGCCTGTTCGAGGAGCTCGGCCGCGGCACGACGACGGGCTTCCAAACCACAGCGTGTCTCTTCCGCCGCTTCCAGCTCGGCCAGCTGTAGCTGGCTTGCTCGCTCGAACTCGAGGACGTCGGCGAGACTCGAGCCGTACTTGCGCCGCAGGTCTGCCAAGAGCTGGAGGCGCTGGCGGACTGCCTCGAGGCGGTCGGGGTCCTCCTCCAGCCGCTCGTCTCGCAGCCTCAGTTCCCGGGCCGCGTCCTCGATGTCGGCCTGTGCGGCTCTGATCCGCGCGGCAATATCCGACAGGGTCTCGTGAGCCGCCAGCCTGGATGCCGCCATCCCGAGCAGGTCGCTGGCCCCAAGGCTGGCGTGAGCCAGAGACGCGTCGGGCCCCGCCAGAGCGTTGCGTGCTTCGGCCGTCGCAACCCTGAGCGCCCCGATCCTTGCGAGAACCGACTCCTCGGCAACGAGCTTCTCCTCCTCGTCGAGAGCTGTGATCGCTGCCGCGGCGATCTCGTCGAGCTGAAAGCGGAGAAGACCGACCGTACGGGCAAGCGCCCGTGGATCGCCGCCGAGGTCGCTAAGGCGGGCGTCAATAGCAGCGAGCTCCTGTCGCGCTTGGGCAAGCGGCTCGAGGTCGGCGCCGGCAAAGACGTCCAGGGCCTCCCGCTGTGCCGCCTGGTGGAGCAATGACTGATGCACATGCTGGCCGTGCAGGTCGACGAGGTCCTCACCGAGCTCGGACAGCAGGGATGCCGGCGCCATACGACCATCCACATAGGCGCGAGACCGCCCGGCAGTTGGAACCGCCCGCGACAGCACGAGCTCTCGTTCATCGACGACAAAACGCCCTTCGACCACCGCCTCCGAGGCGCCGGCCCGCACAATGGCAGCGTCGGCCCGACCTCCGAGCAGCAATTCGAGCGCTTCGACGACGAGCGTCTTTCCGGCACCGGTCTCGCCGGTGAGCGCCGTCATGCCCGGGCCGATCACCAGGTCGAGGTCTGCGATGACACCCAGGTCACGCACTCGCAGCTCGACAAGCATCGCCGCTGTCAGCGATCGGTCAAGCCGAAGCGGTGCCGGAGTGCCGAGTGGAAGTCCCGCTCGCCGAAGCTGACCAGCCGCGCCGGTTCTGCGGCCGCCCGGCACAGCACGCTGTCGCCCAGGGCCAGCCCGATGATGCGCGCGCCGTCGATCACGGCGGCGGCAGCCCGGTCGTCGACGACTGTGAGCCGGACATGTTCCCCGGGCTCGAGCACGAGGGACCGGTCGAACAACATGTGCGGCGACACGGGCGTCAACACTATGGCCCGTAGTCGCGGGGAGACGACGGGGCCCCGCGCCGACAGGTTGTAGGCGGTCGAGCCGGTCGGCGTCGAGACGAGTATCCCGTCAGCGACATAGGTGAGAAACGGGCGCCCGGCGATCTCCACGGCCACGCGGATCGTGTGCCCCGGCGCGGTCTTCTCGACGATCGCGTCGTTGAGCGCCATGAACCGCCCCTGCACGCTTCCCGTGATCTCCACCTCCAGGGCCATGCGCTCCTCGACGAGGTAGTCCCCCGCCAGCATCGCCTCAAAGGCTCGCTCCATGCCGGCCGGCTCGACCGCGGTGAGATAGCCCATCCGGCCCAGGTTCACACCGAGCACGGGCACCCGCGAAGCCAGGACAAGCTCCACGGTGCGAAGCATCGTTCCGTCACCGCCGAGACTGAGCGCGAACTCGACGTCGTCGCGGACGGCCAACGCTGACCCAGGCTCGGCCTCCCGGACCTCGATCAGGTCACGGCCCTGGCGCTGCCACCAGCGCGTGGCGATATTGGCCAGCTCCCACGCGGCTGGTCTCTCGGGATGGACCACTAGAAGGATGGTCGACATACCGCCATCCTTGCGGTCCCAGTGCCCAGCCGCCACCCGCGAGGGAGGCGTCAAGGATCAACTGGCGCTGGGCTGGGCTTTCTTGGCCGCAGGAGCCTTACTCGCCGTCGCCGACTTCTTGGCCGCAGCCGTCTTCTTCACAGCAGCCGTCTTCTTCACAGCACCAGGCTTGTTGGCCGCAGGAGCCTTGGTCGCCGGCGCCGGCTTCTTCACAGCAGCCGCCCTGTTGGCCGCAGGAGTCTTGCTCGCCGTCGCAGCCTTCTTGGCAGACGCAGCCTTCTTGGCAGACGCAGCCTTGCCGGTTGCCGCCTTCTTGGTCGCCGTCACCTTTCGGCTTGCTGCTTCCATCACAGGAGCAGCGGCCTTGGTGGTGCGCTCGATGAACTGCTGCACGACCTTGATCACGTCCTGATTCGTCGCGAGGTTGAACTGCTTGATCTGCTCGCGAATCTCTTTCCTGACGAGCTCGGCGAACTGCTCTGCGGTCCGGCGACCGCGTTGGACGAACTCCTCCGCCCAATCCTCCGCATGCTCGCGTCCGGCCTCGCTTTCCCTGGCGAGATCGCGAGCGACCTTTTGGACTCGCTTGCGGCTCGTCTCGGTGAATTCCTTGCCGGCGTCCACATACCTCTCTAGAGGCTTCTTCTTTGACATGCCTCTATTATACCCATTTGCTTGCAACAGCAAGCACCCAGAGCCCGGCCCCAGGACCTGTGCTTGCTCGAGCTAGCACGCTCTGAGGTGACGCTCAGTGGAGCTCGGCGTGAGCCAGGGCGAGCAGATCGGATGCCTCGAGGTCGGGCTCCGGGTCGAGCTGACCGTGGCCGGCAGGTGTGACACCTGTGAGCACGAGCCCGAAACGGGTCTCCAGCCTCCACGCGAGAAGGCCGTCGGTCGAAGGACGATCGCCCACGACGATCTCGACCTCGCCGATCCGCTCGCGCACGAGGGCCACCGTCGGCGGATAGGGCTTGCCGGCGATTATCGGTGCCGCCTCGCCTGCACGGGCCACCGCGGCCAGCAGCGCTCCGGCACCGGGAAGCATGCCTGCCGGTGTGGGGAACGCGGGATCGTCGTTCGTCCCGATGAGGCGAGCACCCGCACGCAGCGCCGTCGCCGCGGCGGCTAGCGACGAGAAGTCGAAGGACGGGTCCATCCCGACGACGACGGCGTCCACTGGACCGACCTCTCGCCCCGTGCCGGGTCTCACGGAGGTGACGCCGCGCGCCATCAGCTCTTCGACTATCCCCGGGCCTCCGAGCACAAGGGCCCGCTCACCCGCCTCGAGCAGGAGCGCCGCGGCCATTGCCGAGCTCAGGACGTCCGCCGGGTCCGTCGGCATCCCCATGCGTTCGAGCTTCGCGAGGTGGTCGGAACGCCTTGGAAAGGAGTTGTTGGTAAGCAGGACCACCCGGTGACCCGAGGCTCGCAAGGTCGTCACGGCCTCTCGCGCGCCCGCGATCGCCTGTTCGGCGAGCCACACGACGCCGTCGCAATCGAGGAGCCAGGTCACGATCGGAGATCCTGCCAGAGCGGCCGGACTCAATGTGCTACGCAATGGCGATGGCCCGCCTCGAACCATTCGCAGCGATCCGCTACAACCCGGCTCGCGTAGATCCCGATGACGTCGTGTCGCCGCCCTACGACGTGGTCGGTCCTGCCGAACGGGCCAGGCTCGCCACAAGGAGCGCCTACAACGCCATCCACGTCGAGCTCCCCGTTCGCGACCAGTCAAACGGTCTCGACCAGTACCAGAACGCCGCACGGACCTTCCGCGGCTGGCTCGAGGCCGGCATCCTGCGCCGTGACGGGTTCCCGGCGTTCTACCTCTACCGCATGACCTTCCACGACGAGCGCGGGCACAAGAGGGTGACGACCGGGCTCCTCGGCGCGCTCGGTCTCGATCTTCACGGCACCGGACAGGTACTTCCCCACGAGCAGACAATCCCGAAGGACAGCACGGACCGGCTCTCGCTGTTGAGGAGCACCCGATTGAACACCTCGCCGATCTGGGTGCTCTCTCTCGCGAGAGGCCTTACGTCCCTCTGCCGGGAGGCGATGTCGCGAGCCGGGGAGGCCGGTTGGCGGGCCACCGACGCTGCCGGGGTGGTCCACGAGACCTGGCCCATGACCGACGAGCGCCAGATGGCCGAGGTCACCGCGCTTGGCGCGAGCGCTCCGGTGCTCATCGCCGACGGCCATCACCGTTACGAGACCGCCTGCACCTATGCCACAGAATGCCGCACACGAAACAACGACTCGCCAGGACCGCACGACCTCGCGCTCGCTTTCGTCGTCGAGCTCTGCGAGGAGGAGCTCTCCATCAGGGCGGTCCACCGGGTCGTGAAGGGGATCCCCCCGGACCGTCTGGCTGATCTGCTCGCGCCATTCTTCCGGATCCAGTCTGCGCCAGAGGATCTGTTCGCCCTCCCGGCCACTGCGGCCCCAGGCGTGATCGGTCTGCTCACGAGGGACGGGTTCAAGCTTCTCTACCCGCTTCCTGCTCTAGAGCAGGCCGCGGAGGACGATCTCGACTCGAGCCGGCTCAAGGTGGCGCTGGACAGCCTCCCCGCGCACGAGCTCACCTACCAGACCGGATGGCACGAGGCGATAGCCACGGTCCGTGAGGGTCGAGCTGACGCTGCGTTCTTGCTGAGGCCGGTCCCGGTCACCAGTATCGAGCGCGTCGCGAACGGCGGCCACCTAATGGCTCCCAAGAGCACCTTCTTCCAGCCCAAGCCCCGCACCGGCATGGCCTTCCGGCCGCTCGAGGACTGTGCGGCCCGAACGTCAGCCGTAGTTCCAGGTGGCTCCGGACCGTAGTAGTGAGGAGAGGTCGCCGGCCCCTTCGCGCATCCGCGCCTCGAGGAGCTGGTGGTCGACCAAACTGCCGTAATCCGGGCGTTCGACCGCTCGGAACACGCCGATCGGGGTCGGCTCGTGTGGTCCGGTCGCGAGGCGCGACAGCGCGAAGGCCAGGCTCGGATCAACCCGGTGCTCGTCGTGGACGACCAACGCCTCTTCGCCGACGTCGGCTACCTCGACGAGGCGGAGACCACCCTGGCCATCGGAGGCGACCCCGTGTTCGCCGTCGGCGCCATAGCGGATGGGTTGTCCGTGCTCGAGCGGGATCAGCATGTCGGCGCGGTTCTCCTTGCTGTTGATCGCCTCGAACGCACCGTCGTTGAAGACGTTGCAGTTCTGGTAGACCTCGACAAAGGACGCGCCCGGATGCTCGTGTGCACGGCGGAACGTCTCGATCATGTGCTTGCGATCCAGGTCGTGGGTCCGTGCGACGAAGGTCGCCTCGGCACCGAGCGCGAGGCTCACCGGGTTGAACGGCGTGTCGAGCGAGCCGAAGGGGGTCGACTTGGTGATCTTGCCGACTTCGGACGTCGGCGAGTACTGGCCCTTGGTCAAGCCGTAGATCTGGTTGTTGAACATCAGGATCGTGAGCTTCACATTGCGCCGGAGCGCGTGGACCAGGTGATTGCCACCGATCGAGAGTGAGTCGCCGTCCCCGGTCACGACCCACACGTCGAGATCGGGCCGCGTCACCGCCAGGCCTGTCGCGATCGCAGGGGCGCGGCCGTGAATCGAATGAATGCCGTAGGTGTTCATGTAGTACGGGAAGCGGGCCGCGCAGCCGATCCCGGAGATGAACACGGTGTTCTCGCGCTGGACGCCGAGCTCGGGCAGAAGCAGTTGCACAGCGGACAAGATGCTGTAGTCCCCGCAGCCCGGGCACCAGCGGACCTCCTGGTCACTTGCCCAGTCCTTTCGGGTCGTCAAGGGAACGGCCACGTCGGTCACAGTGCAGCCTCCTCGGCGGTTGACCCGCTGGCAGCGGGTCCTCTACCACGGGCATCGACCTGGCCGGAGGCATCCCGTACCTCCGCGCCCGACTCGAGGCGCTCGATCTCTTGAAGGATGGCCAGCTCGATCTCGTCGACCCGGAAGGGGGATCCCTGCACCTTCGACAGCACCCTGGCATCCACGAGGAACTCGGAGCGTACAAGGCGGGTTAGCTGACCGAGGTTGCCCTCCGGGACGAGGATCACCTCATAGGACCGCAGGACCTCGCCGAGGTTGGGCGGGAACGGGTTCAGGTGAACCAGGTGCATCTGCGCGACCGACTTGCCCGCCCTGCGCACGCGCTTCGCGCCGGCGGTGATGGCCGCGTAGGTCGACCCCCAGCCGAGCAGCAACACCCTCGCGTCGCCATCGGGGTCTTCGGCTTCGGCCGTCGGGAGGTTCTTCGCGATGCCGGCGATCTTGGCCGCGCGAGCCCTGACCATCACCTCGTGGTTCGCGGGCTCGTAGGAGACCGTCCCGACACCGTCCTGCTTCTCGAGACCGCCGATCCGGTGCTCGAGGCCCGGCGTACCCGGAATCGCCCACGGCCTCGCGAGCGTGTCGGGGTCCCGCGCGAACGGCCAGAAGGTCGGCTCCCCGTCGGTGCCCGTCGCGTTCGGCTCGGTCGCGAACTCCACCGAGATGTCCGGCAGCGACTCGACATCGGGAAGGCGCCAGGGCTCGGATCCATTAGCGAGATAGCCGTCGGAAAGCAGGTAGACCGGTGTCCGGTACTTGAGGGCGATGCGGGCTGCTTCGATCGCGGCATAGAAGCAATGCGAGGGTGTCTTCGCGGCCACGATGGGGACAGGAGCCTCGCCGTGGCGGCCGAACATTGCATGCAGGAGATCCGACTGCTCGGTCTTGGTGGGAAGCCCTGTCGACGGTCCGCCACGCTGAATGTCGACGATGAGCAGTGGCAGCTCCAGGCTCACGGCGAGACCGACGGTCTCCGCCTTCAGGTCGATGCCCGGCCCGCTCGTGGTCGTCACCCCGAGGGCACCACCAAAGGCCGCTCCGAGCGCCGCGCCGATGCCGGCGATCTCGTCTTCGGCCTGCAGGGTCCGCACGCCGAAATTCTTGTGCTTGGAAAGCTCGTGCAAGATGTCCGACGCCGGCGTGATCGGGTAGGACCCGAGAAACAGGGGCAGCTTGGCCAGCTGGGACGCGGCGAGAAGCCCCCAGGCGAGCGCCACATTGCCGGTCACGTTCGTGTAGGTGCCCGGGAGGTGCTCGGCCGGCGCTATCTCGTAGGAGGACTCGAAGACCTCTGCGGTCTCGCCGAAGTTGTAGCCGGCCCGGAACGCCAGGGTGTTCGCCTCTGCGACGATCGACACACGGCCATAACGACGCGCGATCCAGCGCTCGGTGTCGATGATCGGCCGGTGGTAGAGCCACGACAGCAGTCCGAGAGCGAAGAAGTTCTTGCTCCGCTCCGCATCACGCGGCTTGGCCCCGGTCGGCCTGCACGCCTCGAGGGTCAGCGAGGTCATCGGAATCTCGTAGACCCGGAAGGCGGACAGGCTGCCGTCTTTGAGCGGGTCGGTCTCGTAGCCCGCCTTGGCCAAGGACCGTTCGTCAAATGAGTCCACGTTGATCACGAGAGTGCCTGCGGACGGCAGGTCACCGACATTTGCCTTCAAAGCCGCGGGGTTCATCGCCACGAGCACGTTTGGCGCGTCGCCGGGCGTGAGGATCTCGTGGTCAGAGATGTGGATCTGGAACGCGGAGACACCCGCCAGGCTGCCTGCCGGGGCCCGGATCTCGGCCGGATAGTTGGGAAGCGTCGACAAGTCGTTGCCGGACAGTGCGCTCTCGTCAGTGAACCTGTCGCCGGTGAGCTGCATCCCATCGCCGGAGTCCCCGGCGAAACGAATCACCACCTGGTCGATCGTCTCGACTTTGCCCGGTTCGTTGACCGGCTTGGACTTTGTCGTCACGGCTCCTCCACCCGGCTCACCGGCGTACCCGCCGCGACTGTCGCGATCACCTTCTCACCTGCTTGCCCGTGGTTGTCGGCATTCTACCGCCGACACCTTTGCATCCCGGTCATGTGCGCGGCCGTCGCAGGCCGCGCTCGGAGTCCCGGACGCCCGGGAAGGGCGGCCGCGGACGACCCGGTGAGGTTCTCCGGCCGGCTCTACGCCACCGTGACGGACTCGTCGAGGTACACGTCCTGAACGGCGTGGATGATGTCCACCCCATCGCGCAACGGGCGCTGGAAGGCCTTGCGCCCCAGTATCAGCCCCATACCACCGGCGCGCTTGTTGATCACGGCGGTCCGCACGGCCTGTGCGAAGTCGCTGGCGCCCGATGACTCGCCGCCGGAGTTGATGAGCCCGATACGCCCCGCGTAGCAGTTGACGACCTGCCAGCGGGTGAGGTCGACCGGGTGTTCTGTCGTCAGCTTGCTGTAGACGAGGGGATCCGTGCGACCGTACTTGAGCGCTGTGTAGCCGCCGTTGTTCTCCGGCTGCTTCTGCTTGATGATGTCGGCTTCGATCGTGACTCCGAGGTGGTTCGCCTGCCCCGTGAGGTCGGCCGCCAGGGCATAGTCGGCCTCAGGGGTCTTGAACGCCGGGTTGCGCAGGTAGCACCACAGGACCGTGAACAGGCCGTGGCGGTGTGCTTCGGCAAAGAGCGCGCTCACCTCTCGGATCTGCCGGGTCCCCTCCTCCGAGCCGTAGTAGATCGTGGCACCCACGCCCATGGCCCCAAGGTCGACGGCTTGCTGGACTGAAGCGAAGGGCACCTGGTCGCCCCGGTTCGGGTAAGTGAGGAGCTCGTTGTGGTTGAGCTTGACGATCAAGGGAATCTTGTGGGCATAGCGACGAGCGACGATGCCGAGGACGCCCAGCGTCGAGGCAAACGCGCTGCAGTCGGCCGCAAGGGCTAGCTCGGCGAGATTCTGCGGGTCGAAGTACGCCGGGTTCTTGGAGAAGCTCGCGGCCGCGGAATGCTCGATCCCTTGGTCGACCGGCAGGATCGACAGGTACCCGGTGCCGCCCAGTCGGCCGTGGTTGAACAACTGCTGCAGGTTGCGCAAGACAGGTACCGGCCGGTCACTTTGGACGAGGACCCGGTCGACGAAGTCAGGCCCGGGGAGCGAGAGCTGGTCTCGCCCGATCGTCTTGCACTCATGGCCGAGCAGGGAGTCAGCCTCGTCCCCGAGCGTCTCGCGGATGTTGATTCCCATGATGTTGTTCCTCCTGGTCGGCGCATTCGCTCGAACCCCTCCGCCGCAGCGGGGGCGAATTTCTCCACCGGATCGGGTCGGTACGGGTCCGTGCCGCGCCCTGATGGGCGCTCCTCGCGGGATCCTAGAGCCTGCCGTCGTTGGCGATCAAACGCCTCCGGCCCACCAGATCGTGACCAGATCGACGCCCGACGACCCGATACCGACTGGCCGGCCGCTATCGATGCCGAGCTCGCGCAGGGCCGAGGCCACCTCGCCCGCGCGGCTCGGGCCCAGGCAAAGGCGGCGTCTTGTCACCTCGACGAGATCCTCGAAGCTCTCGTGCCCGGACTCGTCCGATTGCGACCAGACCTCGTGAGAAGGCGCAAGCCCGAGCGCCTCCAACAGCGCCAGCACGTCGAAGGCGGTCGGGACCTCCGGTCGGACAAGACCGTGAAAGCGTTCCCAAAGCGGATTCAGCGCAGTGAGCGGGTGGCGAGCGGTGAGCTCCACCACGACGAGCCGACGCGCGTGGGCGCTGAGCGCGGCGACGAAGGGCCCAAGGTCCGCGACGTTGTACAGCACGTGATGACACGTCACCACGTCAGCCGGCCCGACCTCGCCGGCGACCTCCGGCCAGCGGCCACAGATCGCGCGCACCGCCGTGCCGAGCCGGTCGGCGGTCTCGACCAGGACGCCCAGCAGCTCCTGATCGCTGTCGACAGCGGTCACAGCCGTCGCCCGGGGCATTAGCGGGAGGCACGCAGCGCCGGCGCCGGCGCCGACATCGAGAACCGAGCCGGACGCGGCCAGAGCCTCCCAGGCTCGTTGGTAGGAAGGACCCCAGCAAGCCCCACGCCTTGTTTCGGCCCTGCGGACGAAGACCTGGCGCGGCAGCACCCATGGAGATGCGGGCGCGGCCGCAAGAATCTCGGCGGGGATCGCCCACGACTCGAGATCTGACCGCCAGCGCTCCAGCAGGTCGGCGGCACTCACGATCGAGCCCTAGACGTTGAACCGGATCTCGAGCACGTCGCCGTCGTGCACGGCGTACTCCTTGCCTTCGAGCCGAACCTTGCCCTTTGCGCGGGCGGCAGCAAGCGAGCCGAACTCGAGCAGCTCGTCCCACCGGATCACGTCGGCCTTGATGAAGCCCCGCTGGAGATCGGAGTGGATGACTCCGGCGCATTCGGGGGCCTTTGCCCCTCTGCGGAAGACCCAGGCCCGCGACTCGTCCTCGCCGGTGGTGAGGAACACCCACTTGCCGAGAATGTCGAATGCAGCCTGCGCGACGCGGACGACCGCGCCCTGCCCGAGGCCGAGACCCTCGAGCAGTTCAGCCCGCCCGGCCGGGTCGAGCCTGGCCGCCTCGGCCTCGAGCTGGACGGAGACGGCAAGCACGTCCACGGCACCGCCGACCTCCTTCTCCACCGAGGACACCAGCTCGTCGCTGTCGGCGAGCTCGTCCTCGCCCACGTTGACCACGGCCATCGTCGGCTTGTCGGTCAGCAGGAAGAACGGTTTCAACGCCTCGCGGTCGCCCACCCGCAGACTCGAACGGTACAAGGGCGTGCCCTGCTCGAGGACACTCAGCGCCGCCGGCGCGGCTTTCAAGCCGGCCGCGACGGCTGGGTCGACCGGCGCGATACGGCTGCGCTTCTTTGTGAGCTGCTGCTCGAGTGTCGCCATGTCTGCCAGCGCGAGCTCGAGCTCGATGACCGAGAGTGCGGCCAGAGGATCACAGTCGCCGGGCACGTTGTCGTCCTCGAAGCTGCGCAGCACCAAGCACAGGGCGTCAACCTCGCGAACCCCTGCAAGAAAACGGCCCCCGAGGGCATCGCCCTTCTCACCGCCCTTTCCTATCGCGGCGATGTCGACGACCTCGAAGCCGACATAGACGATCTTGCGACTCTCGCTCATCTTCGCGAGCGCGTCGACCCGAGGGTCGGGAACGTGCGCGACCCCCACCTCGGTCTCAATCGTCGAGAACGGGTGGGACGCGACGACCGCATCGCCGCCCGTCAGCGCGTTGAAGAGGGAAGACTTGCCCGAGTTGGGCAGGCCGACAAGGCCCACGCGGTCCACACCACTGACGGTACTTCGTCGCGGCGCTGCCCCGACGACCGCAGCGCCGCTGCCGTGGTCCTGCTCCTCAACGGCCAACTCAGCCCGGCCGCGGGCGACGGCGCGTTCGCCCGGATCAGCGCAGGGCGGCCAGACGGTCCTGGGTGTCGAAGAGCTCGGGCGAGAAGGAGGCGACGCGCGTGAACAGCTCCCGCGCCCGCGGGAGGTCGCCCGCCCTTTCGTAGAGGTCGCCGAGGGCGTACCACTGCCGGAGGTGGCACGTGTCGGGATGGCGGAGGGACTTGCCGCCAGGCGCGAGGAGGGTGATCGCCGCTTTGAGCTCGCCCCGGTCGGCCAGCGTGCCGGCCATGACGAGCCGGCCCTCGACGAGAACCTCCCTGTCCACGCCGGCTTGTCGCAACGCGTCCCAAACGGCGACGACGGCTTTGTCGTGACCGAGAGCCCGCTCACAGTCGGCGATCACAGGATGCTGGTCGAACGACCCGGTGAGGTCGTGGAAGGCCCGAAGCTCGCGAACCGCCTCCCGCCAGCGGCCGAGCCGGTAGAGCGTGAGGCCGTGCAGCTCTCTAAGCGCCCCGACCTCCGGCGCCAGCCGGGCGAGCACGCGCAGCTCCGATAGCGCCTCCCGGTACCGGTCGCGCTCGTAGGCGCGGGTCGCGATGCCAAGGCGCCGCTCCAGCCCGGCGGAGCGATCGGGACCGACTGCTCTCCGTAGCTCGTCACGGACCTCGGGCGGCAGCTCGTCGCCCTCGGCCCGCCTGCGAGCACGGCGCTCGCGCTCCGATTCGCGATCCCGCAGAGCTTGCGGGCCTTCGCGAGACGGAGCGCGCGGCCTTGTCGCCGCCCTCTGTTCGCTTCGAACCGCCGGAGCCGCACCGCGGGCGCGACGCTGTCCCGGGGCACCGCGCGAATTGGCCACAAGCGGGAACGTTACCTCTCCACGGACACGACAACGCCCACCTGCGCTTGCAGGTGGGCGTTGTCCGAGATGAATTCCGGCGACGACCTACTCTCCCAGGGAGTCTCCCCCCAAGTACCATCGGCGCGGGCAGGCTTAACTTCCGTGTTCGGGATGGGAACGGGTGTGACCCTGCCGCTATGGCCACCGGAAACCTTTCGCTCGAGCGGGTGCCGCAGCACGCTGCGGGCATCGGCGACCGCCGGTGCTCCCGCTTGAGGGTGTTGTCGCCAACTACCCCTCGAGCCTTCCATAGCGAGCACGAGCCCCAAGCCCTCGGCCGATTAGTACCGGTCGGCTGAACACATTGCTGTGCGTACACCTCCGGCCTATCAACGTGGTGGTCTGACCACGGGCCTTACCAGGTTATCCCTGTGGGAAATCTCATCTCGAAACGAGCTTCGCGCTTAGATGCTTTCAGCGCTTATCCCTTCCGCAGGTCGCAAACCAGCCATGCCCTTGGCAGGACAACTGGCACACGAGAGCTGCGTCCGTCCCGGTCCTCTCGTACTAGGGACAGCCTTCCTCAGATTTCCTACGGCTGCACCGGATAGGGACCGACATTGTTGTTACCTGGGCGCTGAGCGCCAAGGGCCAGAGCATTTCTGTCTGACTCTGCATGTCGCCATGCAGATCGGACCATATCTTCGCCGCTCGCTTGAGCGGTGCCTGGCGTATGGTCTCTGAGGATCCTGGATGCCGAATTGCGATAAAACCGACGGTACCTTCCGCCGACAAATCCCACCATTTATGCATCCAGTCTTTCCTGCTGATTGACCGCACCTGTCGCATTGTCACTACCAGGGAACTCTATGACCATAACATATCTCTCGAATGTAACAGTCACAGAACATCACTGATGAGTAGCACAGGATCCAATCGGTGTTTCCAGCATATAGCCAAGTTTATAGACAGCGCGTATGTCCACTGTCTCACGCGTGTTATCCCGTATTACTACGGGCACAGACTATACCTTCACCCTATTTCTAGGGGCCGGCGTCTCATGGCGTCCGTGTTTGCGATGATTGCTTCTTGTTTCGACGCCATCCCCTCGCTGTAGCAAGCGAGGAAGTCGTTACAGGGGCACAACACGCCCTTGCTACGCAGATGTCGCTCAACATCTACGGCGGTGATCCGCTTCGTCTTCGAATAGTTTAGGGCTGCAAAAGCGTCAACATCACGTGCGAGTTGCAGAAAACGCTCTGGCTCCTTCAACCGCTCTAGGCGGGGAAGAAGCTGGAGCGCCCGCCGTACGTGCTCCCTCTTGAAGATCACGTACGGCTGGACGGCAAAGAGCAAGTCCAGCAGCAGAGGCCGGCTGGTGACCACGAGGTCACTCATTCCGGTACCCCGATCCCGCAGGTAGCCACCTCCGATCAGATCCTGGATCACCTCCAGGCCTGATCGGGCCGACGTGCTCTGCGAGAAGGAGGCGCTGGCTCGGATGTAGAACCCGAACCGGTACTCCTGCTGCTTGACGAGCTGGAAGTGAATACTTCCATCGCCATCCAGGAATCCTGCTACATACGACGCGTCCAACGCTCTCATTGTGTTGGCCTTCCCTCGGTATTGCCCTGAAGTTACAGTTCGGTAGTAACAGTTCAGGGTTTCACCGATATGAGCCGATGAGCACCCAGGAATTACCTCCTGGGGACGCAGTGTTATCTACGTTCTAAACCCAGCTCGCGTACCGCTTTAATGGGCGAACAGCCCAACCCTTGGGACCGGCTTCAGCCCCAGGATGCGACGAGCCGACATCGAGGTGCCAAACCTTCCCGTCGATATGGACTCTTGGGGAAGATGAGCCTGTTATCCCCGGGGTACCTTTTATCCGTTGAGCGACGGCGCTTCCACAAGCAACCGCCGGATCACTATGCCCTGCTT
Organism: uncultured Acidimicrobiaceae bacterium; assembly: GCA_963841155.1. Lineage (GTDB taxonomy): Bacteria > Actinomycetota > Acidimicrobiia > Acidimicrobiales > Bog-793 > Fen-455. Next base: position 128,138 of record CAWJBM010000006.1, read on the forward strand.
TCGCACCTGCTCGACCTGTTAGTCTCGCAGTCAAGCTCCCTTTTGCCATTGCACTCGACGGCTGATTGCCAACCAGCCTGAGGGAACCTTTGGGCGCCTCCGTTACATTTTAGGAGGCGACCGCCCCAGTCAAACTGCCCACCTGACGCGGTCCCTGGCCCGGATTACGGGCCGAGGTTAGAGCCCCAGTACGAACAGGGTGGTATTTCAACGTTGTCTCCACCCCGGCTAACGCCGGAGCTTCCCAGACTCCCACCTATCCTACACAATCCGTACCAAAGCTCAACATCAAGCTGCAGTAAAGGTCCACGGGGTCTTTCCGTCCTGGTGCAGCTAACGAGCATCTTTACTCGTACTTCAATTTCGCCGGGTCTGTGGTTGAGACAGTAGGGAAATCGTTACGCCATTCGTGCAGGTCGGAACTTACCCGACAAGGAATTTCGCTGGTTCTGTTACTTGAAGACCCACTGAGTCTGCACTAGTTCAATGGGCGGGCCGGTCGTTTCCGCCGGCCTCCCTGCGTCGCCACAGGGACCGGACCATCTCTTCATCTCACCGCGGGACGGTGAGATGGTCGGCGTATGGTCTCTGAGGATTCTCAAGACCTCGGACGGTTTCCGATGATTCATCGTCTGAGCGATCTCAGCGATCTCGACGAGGCCAGGCCCCGTCAAGTGTTGCCCTTGACCCCTCAGATCGATGACTCGTACGAACTTTTCGAAGTCTTCCCGCTTCGACGTTCGCAGCGGATGTTCACGGAAGACTGGGATGATTACATCCCGCAGGTCCACAAACCGACCGACGTAGTACCGGTAGAGATCCTCCCGGTGATTATCGCGTCGACGATTCACGTACACCTTGCCGCACCCAAAGAAGCGGCGCAGCTCTTCCAGGACCGCACGACTGCCGGCGCCCCACACAACCACGAAGGTTGGTTGGACCTGCCAGCGCATCGTCATGCCTCGGTTGCGAAGGATCGGACAGCTGAAATAGCCCTCTCCATCGACGAAACCGACGATCCATCCTTGGTACAGGAGTCTTTCCTGCTGGTTTTCCGCATCTCGCACTTTGTCACTGCAGTTCACGGCGAAGTCACACAGCGAGGCTGTATCACTCCTCGTGAACAGCGAGTAGTGGAGAATTCACCGGGTTTTCCAGCATATAGCCGACTGCTCTCCGCGTCGTCACCGGCGCGGGGGGCAGCACCTCTTTCCTGCTAAGAGGTATTCCTACCTTAGGACCGTTATAGTTCCCGTTACCCCTATATCGCTATAAGGCGTGGACCATATCTTCATCCACCCAGCTTCACGGGTGGAGCCCTGCGTATGGCCTCTGAGGATTCCCAGCCTCTCAATGCTTCGAGGATGTAGCTCTCATCTGAGAAACTAGGCCTTTCCTGCTGATTGTCCGCACCGGACGGATTGTCACTATCCATACTCTGGCACCCTAAAGAAAGGGTGTGACATCTGGACTAGTACCGCCGGATACTCGGAGTTTCCAGCATATAGCAGGGTTTGTTCCAGGTGGTTGCCCTCCTGGAGCCGCAACTTGTCTTTACGGCCGCCGTTTACCGGGGCTTAGGTTCAGAGCTTCGTCCCGAAGGACTAACCCTTCCCCGTAACCTTCCGGCACCGGGCAGGCGTCACAGCGTATACGTCGTCTTACGACTTAGCACGCTGCTGTGTTTTTAGTAAACAGTCGCTTCCCTCAATTCTCTGCGACCTCCTCGAGCTCCGGACGCGAAGTCCATCACCCTACCGAGGCCCTCCTTCTCCCGAAGTTACGGAGGAATTTTGCCGAGTTCCTTAACCACAGTTCTCCCGATCGCCTTGGTATGCTCTACCTGCCCACCTGTGTCGGTTTGGGGTACGGGCACCGTGCCAGCTCGCTAGGGGCTTTTCTTGGCAGCATGGGCTCAATGACTTCGCCTAGAACGGCTCGGGATCACGACTCAAGGTATGTGAGGTCCGGATTTGCCTAGACCTCCCTCTACTCGCTTCCCCCAGGACAACCAACGCCTGGGCTCATCTACCCTCCTGCGTCCCCCCTTCGCTTCCCTTGTCGAGGTCGGTCGGATCGGCCCGAAGGCCAGCCCCTTAGTACCCTCGATTCAGGATGGGCGCGGACACGGTGGTACTGGAATATCAACCAGTTGTGCATCGACTACGCCTCTCGGCCTCGCCTTAGCTCCCGACTGACCCTGGGCGGATTAGCCTTCCCCAGGAACCCTTGGGCTTACGGCGGAGGGGTTTCTCACCCCTCTCTCGCTACTCATGCCAGCATTCTCACTCGATCACGCTCCACGACGGTTCCCACCGCCGCTTCTCTGCAAGATCGACGCTCCCCTACCACTCCCGCTTACGCGGAAGTCCGCAGCTTCGGCTCTAGGCTTGAGCCCCGTTACATTGTCCGCGCAGGACCACTCGACCAGTGAGCTATTACGCACTCTTTCAAGGATGGCTGCTTCTGAGCCAACCTCCTGGCTGTCTCTGCGTTCCCACATCGTTTCCCACTTAGCCTAGAATTTGGGGCCTTAGCTGGCGGTCTGGGCTGTTTCCCTTTTGACCAACGAAGCTCATCCCTCGTGGTCTCACTGCCAGACTCTGGAGCATCGGCATTCGGAGTTTGATTGGGGTCAGTAAGCTTGTAGGCCCCCTAGCCCATTCAGTGCTCTACCTCCGATGCTGAACATCTGACGCTGCACCTAAATGCATTTCGGGGAGAACCAGCTATCACCGAGTTTGTTTGGCCTTTCACCCCTTACCACAGGTCATCCCCTCTGTTTTCAACCAGAGTGGGTTCGGCCCTCCACGGGGTCTTACCCCCGCTTCAGCCTGCCCATGGCAAGATCACTCGGCTTCGGGTCTACCGCATGCGACTGAACGCCCCATTCAGACTCGCTTTCGCTCCGGCTCCCCCAATCGGGTTAACCTCGCCACACACGGTAACTCGCTGGCTCATTCTTCAAAAGGCACGCCATCACGGCCGGCAACAAGTGCCGACGACGCTCTGACTGTTTGTAAGCCAACGGTTTCAGGTACTATTTCACTCCCCTCCCGGGGTGCTTTTCACCTTTCCCTCACGGTACTAGTTCACTATCGGTCGCCTGAGAGTACTTAGCCTTTCGAGGTGGTCCTCGTAGATTCACACCGGCTTTCCCGGATCCGGCGCTACTCGGGAAGACTGGGCGGAGACTGCGTGTCTTTCGTGTACGGGGCTCTTACCCGCTACGGCGCATCGTTCCAGCATGCTTCCACTAGACAGCAGTTTTGTAACTCCGTGAAGGGTCTGATGCCCCTTCGTCCAGGTCCCACGACCCCGAACCAGCAACGCCATCAGGCTTTGACACTGGTCCGGTTTAGGCTGATCCCGTTTCGCTCGCCGCTACTCAGGGAGTCGCTGTTGCTTTCTTCTCCTCGAGGTACTGAGATGTTTCAGTTCCCCCGGTTCCCTCTGCCGGTCCTATGCATTCAGACCGGAGTCACACCCCATGACGGGTGCGGGGTTTCCCCATTCGGACATCCACGGATCGAAGCTTGGTAGGCAGCTCCCCGTGGCTTATCGCAGCCACCCACGTCCTTCATCGGCTTCAGGCGCCAAGGCATCCACCGTTGGCTCTTTGTAGCTTGGAGATATTTAAAAAGATGCTCGTGCTCGCTATGGAGTTCTCAAGGGGCACAGCGGCACGACGGCCGGCGCTCCCTGACAGCGGAACAGGAACAGCTGGGCGTCGCTCGCGACCGGTTGTGGGACTCCCTCGAGCAAGCTCTCGGGCTTCTACCACGACCGACGGGAACGTCGCCGACTAGCCAGTGATCGACTGGGAGTGCTCGGCCTCGGCGAACCGGGGCCGACCGTGACTCCTTAGAAAGGAGGTGATCCAGCCGCACCTTCCGGTACGGCTACCTTGTTACGACTTAACCCCAATCACCGACCCCACCTTCGACGGCTCCCTCCACAAGGGTTGGGTCACCGGCTTCGGGTGTTGCCGACTTTCGTGGTTTGACGGGCGGTGTGTACAAGGCCCGGGAACGTATTCACCCCGGCGTTGCTGATCCGGGATTACTAGCGACTCCGACTTCACGGAGTCGAGTTGCAGACTCCGATCCGAACTGAGACCGGCTTTTTGGGATTCGCTCACCCTCGCGGGATAGCAGCCCTTTGTACCGGCCATTGTAGCATGTGTGCAGCCCTGGACGTAAGGGGCATGATGACTTGACGTCGTCCCCACCTTCCTCCGAGTTGACCCCGGCAGTCTCCTACGAGTCCCCGGCATTACCCGCTGGCAACATAGGACAAGGGTTGCGCTCGTTGCGGGACTTAACCCAACATCTCACGACACGAGCTGACGACAGCCATGCACCACCTGTATGGGATCCGAAGATCAGCGCATCTCTGCGCCTTACCCCACATGTCAAGCCCAGGTAAGGTTCTTCGCGTTGCCTCGAATTAAGCCACATGCTCCGCCGCTTGTGCGGGCCCCCGTCAATTCCTTTGAGTTTTAGCCTTGCGGCCGTACTCCCCAGGCGGGGCACTTAATGCGTTAGCTGCGGCACGGAACCCGTCGATAAGGCCCCACACCTAGTGCCCAACGTTTACGGCGTGGACTACCAGGGTATCTAATCCTGTTCGCTCCCCACGCTTTCGCTCCTCAGCGTCAGTACCGGCCCAGATCACCGCCTTCGCCACTGGTGTTCCTCCTGATATCTGCGCATTTCACCGCTACACCAGGAATTCCGTGATCCCCTACCGGACTCTAGCCAGGGCAGTATCGAGTGGCGTCTCCAGGTTGAGCCTGGAGGTTTCACACCCGACTTACCAAGCCGCCTACGAGCTCTTTACGCCCAATAAATCCGGACAACGCTCGCCCCCTACGTATCACCGCGGCTGCTGGCACGTAGTTGGCCGGGGCTTCTTCTGTGGGTACCGTCAATTTCGTTCCCACTGAAAGGGGTTTACAACCCGAAGGCCTTCATCCCCCACGCGGCGTTGCTGCGTCAGGCTTTCGCCCATTGCGCAAGATTCCCCACTGCTGCCTCCCGTAGGAGTCTGGGCCGTGTCTCAGTCCCAGTGTGGCTGATCGTCCTCTCAGACCAGCTACCCGTCGTCGCCTTGGTGAGCCGTTACCTCACCAACTAGCTGATAGGTCGCGAGCCCCTCCCAAAGCGGAAACCCTTTCCTCACAAGCCCATGCGAGCTCGTGGGGGTATCCGGTATTAGCACCAGTTTCCCGGTGTTATCCCGGTCTTTGGGGCAGGTTGCTCACGTGTTCCGCACCCG